>NZ_RJJE01000009.1:0-992792 GCF_003721565.1 Rufibacter immobilis
TTCCCAAGCCCGAAGGCCTTCATCCCGAAGCGGGCTGCAAAGGTAGGAAGTTTTCCCCTCTCCGCAAGCGCTCGGCAAAACTTTTTTTTTTCTTTTCCCTTAGCACCCGGTCGGCGCGTCAGGCCCTCTCTGGAAGGGAGTGCAAAGGTAGGAAACTTTTCCCTTCCCGCAAGGGGCAGGCGAAACTTTTTTCCTTATCTGCCGTCTACACTAGGTTCATCCCCCTCCTGCCGAGCGGGACGCAAAGGTAGAAAACTTTCTCCGGAAAACAAGCGGCCGGGTGGGAGATTTCCCCTTGGCCCCGCCACCAGAGATGGCCCTAGTCCGCAGCAGCCTGAAAGAGAACCATATAGAGGACGAAGTGGTTCCCGAAGCCTCCTGAAAATTTTAGTTATTTTAGATTCCTACTGTCATCACAGCATCTGAATAAAGACAAAAAAAAAGAGGCTTACTGGTATAAGCCTCTTTCTAATCTGTATTGATCTATTTAGTCAATGTACTCTTTCTATCTGGTCCTACGCTTATGATGTTTACTCCCACGCCCAGCTCTTGTTCTAGGTAAGCAACATATTCAAGAACCGTGGAAGGTAATTCCTGATAGCTTTCATAGCTTCTTAACTCTTCACCCCAACCTTTCATGCTCTTATATATAGGAGTTATTTCAGTTTTTTCCATATCATGAGGCAGTTGATCTGTTATAGAACCATCTGGTAATTGATAGTGCGTACAGATCTGGATCTCGTCAAAACCATCTAACACATCTGCTTTCATCATGTTCAACTGGGTAACACCATTCAGCATGATGGCATATTTAAGGGTAGGTAAGTCTATCCAGCCGCAGCGACGGGGGCGACCAGTAGTGGATCCGAACTCTCTACCTGCCTGACGGATCTTCTCTCCTACCTCATCATGTAGCTCAGTTGGGAATGGCCCGCTACCCACTCGGGTACAATAAGCTTTGAAGATACCGTATACTTCTCCAATATGACGGGGCGCAATACCAAGACCGGTACAAGCGCCTGCCACTAATGTATTAGAAGAAGTCACAAATGGGTATGTTCCAAAGTCTATATCTAATAAAGAGCCTTGAGCACCTTCTGCTAAAATTTTCTTTCCGTCTTTGATCGCTTGGTTGATCATGTACTCAGAGTCTACCAAGGTAAAGGACCGCAAGAACTCTACTGCATTGAAAAAGTCTTCTTCCAGTGCTTCTATCTCTAGAGACTTCTGGTAAAACGAGGCAATTTTCTGGTGCTTCTCTACAATAGCCTCATATTTTTCTTTGAAGTCAGGCAGCAAAGTATCTCCTACACGTAAACCGCTGCGGCCAATTTTATCTTGGTAAGCGGGGCCTATCCCTTTCTGAGTAGAGCCAATCTTTGAAGTACCTAAGGCTTCCTCTGAGATTCTGTCCAGGCTTTTGTGGGATGGAAGAATTAACTGAGCCTTTTTGGAGATGAACAAGTTACGCGTTACCTCTACTCCCCTGGCGGCCAATTTCTCAACTTCTGTACAGAACACAATTGGGTCCAGCACTACGCCATTACCAATAATATTGGTGATATGTTCATGGAAGATACCAGAGGGAATCTGATGGAGCACGTGCTTGGTTCCTTCAAATTCTAAGGTGTGCCCGGCATTGGGACCACCCTGGAAACGGGCTACTACGTCATACTGAGGAGCAAGAACGTCTACGATCTTTCCTTTTCCTTCATCGCCCCACTGGAGGCCTACTAGAATGTCAACTGGCATTTACAATGATTCTTTAAGAAGCTGAACAGCATTGGCATCATCTTCCGCTATGGTGAAAATGGCGTTCAGTTTTGTAATGATTAATAATTTACGGATATGCTCAGAAGGATTGATCAAGACGAGCTCGCCTCCCCTGTTTCTGAATTTGGTTAAGAGCGAAACCAGAATACCTATGCCGGTACTGTTAATGAACCGCACATTGGAAAGGTCAACCGCTGAAAGTAGCATAGACTCATCAATAGTGCTGTTGGCCAGATCCATGAGACGCTGCGTTTCAGGGCCGCCAATCATGTCACCTTCCAACCTAATGATCAGAATGTTATTCTCTATGGTATGATCAATTTTCATGGATTGGTGCGTTTAACTTAGCTTGGCAATCGCCACAGATGCCGTACAAATTTAAGGAGTGGTGCAGAATATTAAAATTAAGCAACTCTCCTACCATAGTTTGGATGTTGTGGACCCGGGGGTCGCAGAACTCCACCACCTTATGACATTCTGTGCAGATCACGTGGTCATGCTGGCGGCGGCCGTATGATTTCTCGTACTGGGCAAGGTTGCGGCCAAACTGGTGTTTGCTCACCAAATCATTCTCAACCAGCAGGTCTAAGGTATTATAAACGGTGGCCCGGCTTACCTGATAGTTTTTATTCTTCATGCTGATGTAAAGAGACTCTACATCAAAATGGCCGGTGCGGGAATAAATCTCTTCTAAGATAGCATAGCGTTCCGGGGTCTTCCGGAGACCTTTGCTTTCCAGGTAGGCGGTGAAAATCTTCTTCACCTCCAAAAATTTTACTTCATCTAGTGCCATACGCCTTCTTCTGTTGCAAACTTAACAGTTTTAAACTGTAATGCTAAAACTCTTACCAACTCCCGAAGAGTTCAACGCAAGAACATGCGAGCTTCTAAGGTTCCATTTCCCTACTTAATCTAACCGCAGGAGCACCCAAACCAATAAAGGGAAATCTGATCAACAACATTCACAGCTGCACACAAAACAGACCTCTTGATTTTATATAAGGCTGTTTTAAGCCAGTTTTAGGAAAAAGAGCCGCTAAACGTAGATGACCTAACTCTCCCGGCCACTTTGTTGCATGTTTTTTGATATAATACAGCAATAGTCAATTAAGCTTCTGCGCATAAACAGTTTATCATTTTCTATTCAACATATTTTAATTTATCTACGATTTTCTATAACATAAATAGGGGTACACCTAAAAATGCTTGTCTAAGGAAGCAGGAATACAGTAAAGAATCGTTCAGAAAGGCCTTTCAGACATTCAACATTCTCTCCAGAGAGTTAACGCACTTTCATTAATAGCAAAGGCGTACCTCTACAGAGAGCCATTCCTTTTAATTTATCAAATCCATTTCGAACCATTGATTATGAAAAAGTCACCCCTTTTGAAGGACATCTGTGCGCTTACTTTTATCGCATTTATTAGCTTAACCTCACAAAGCGCCACTGCACAGACCGGTAAACCCGCGGCAAAAGCAGTAACTGCCGCCAAACCTGCCTCAACAGTTGCTGCCAAAACTCCGCCTGCCAAAGCAAAACCGGCAGTAAGTCAGAAAACAAGCGCTCAGTCTTCACTCGCCTCTGTCTCCCCAGTGATATCTGCCACAGAGAGTACCCTTGAAACACCTACAGTAACCCCCGTGGCTCCAACGGCAACAAAAAGAAAAACTTCGGCCGCTTTTGAAGGCGGAACCAACGTGGTGAATCTGGGAATAGGTTTGCTAGACAATCTTGATTTTGGCTATGGAAGCGGAGGAAGCACCTTAAAACCAATCACTATTTCTTATGATAGAGGTCTCACGGCAGAAGTTGGCCCCGGAACCATAGGAGTAGGCGGACTCATATCCTACGCGCACCGCAAGTGGGACGATGACCTGAAAGTTTCCTTTATGTATTTCGCCGCCAAAGGAACCTACCACTATGACCTGCTCCAAAACGACCAGATTGACACCTACGGTGGCTTAACCCTTGGGTACGCCAGAACCAGCGTTAAGTGGGACGAGGACACTATGCTGGGCGATTACGATGCCAGCGAAGGCGAAGTGAAGGTAGGGTTCCTGGTGGGTGCGCGTTACTTCTTCACTGAGCAATTTGGTGGTTTTATAGAGTTGGAAACTGGGCCCATGTCCCATTTGTCCTTGGGTTTAAGCACCAGATTCTAGATTAAGCATTTCGCGTTTAGGGGCTGTTTTTGGAAAAAGAGCCCCTAAACAGAAAACATATCTGTAAACATCTCAAACTAAAACAGGAGCGCCCGACCAACATTGGCCGGGCGCTCCTGTGTTGACAGTTCTCTGGGAAGACTAGGAATCAAACCTGTCTACGCTCAATACGCCGTTCACTCTCAATAACCGCTGAATCAGTTTTTCCAGCTGGGCAGTGTCGTTCACGAAAACCATCAGATGGCCTTCAAACACGCCGTCATGGGAGTCAATGGTGATGGAACGCATGTTTACTTTAAGCGAGGTGGAAATCACCTTGGTTACGTCGTTCACCAATCCTACGCGGTCGGTCCCCTTAATGGCGATACCCGCCAGGAAAGAAAGCTCCTGCTGCCCGGTCCATTTGGCCTTTACAATGCGGTGCCCGTAGTTAGACATCAGTTCCACCGCTTTGGGGCAAGTGGTGCGGTGAATGGTAATACCATGGTCCTCGGTCTGGAACCCGAACACATCATCGCCGGGGATAGGGTTGCAGCAATTGGCCAGTTCATAGTCAATTTTATCGGTGCTTCCGCCTATTACCAGCAGTTGCGAGTTCACACCGCGTATCTTCTCCAGCTCCTTGTCAAAGGAAGAGCCCCCCAACAACGATGCCGGGCGGTATTTTTCGCTCTGCGGATTGAAGATATACTCCTTGATTTCTTTCACATCCAGCAGATTCACCGCCAGCTTATAATAGAAGTCCTGCAAAGAAGGAGCGTTGAAGTAGGCCGCCAAACGGTTGAGGTTAGCCGGCGAAGCTTCTATGGACAATTGCTTCAGGCGCTCTTCCACCAGCTCCCTACCTTCCTCGGCCTTGCTTTTGCGTTCCTCCCGCAGAAAGTCCTTTATTTTAGAACGGGCCTTGGAGGTGGTCACAAACTTGAGCCACTCACCGGTTGGTTTTTGCTTCTGCGATGTGAGAATTTCCACCTGGTCGCCGTTGTGCAGCCTGAAGCTGAGCGGCACCAGTTTCTGGTTCACCTTGGCTCCCAGGCATTGGTATCCAATCTGGGTATGGATCTCAAAAGCGAAATCCAGGGCAGTGGCACGGTCTGGGAGAATGATCAATTCTCCTTTGGGGGTAAAGACAAACACCTCCTCCACAAACAGGTTGGTCCTGAACTCGTCCAGAAACTCAATGGCGTTGGTGTTGTTCACATCCAGCATGTCGCGCACTTTGTTGATCCAGTTGTCCAATCCAGATTCTGACGGCGCCGTGTTCCCGGTTTTATACTTCCAGTGGGCGGCGTAACCGCGTTCGGCAATGTCATCCATGCGCTTGGTGCGGATCTGCACTTCCACCCACTGCCCGGTCTTACTCATTACGGTGGTATGCAGCGCCTCATAGCCGTTGGCCTTGGGGGTACTGACCCAATCGCGCAGCCTATCTGGGTTGGGCTGGTAGAAATCCGTCACAATGGAGTAGACCCGCCAGCAGGCCGGTTTTTCCTGCTCGTACGGTACGTTCAGAATCACCCTGATGGCGAACAGGTCATAAATCTCCTCAAACGTGACGTTTTGCTTCTTCATCTTCTTGAGGATAGAGTAGATGGACTTAGGCCGTCCTTTCACCTCAAAATCAGTGAAGCCCTGCCGGCGCAGCTCTTCCTCAATAGGGCCAATAAAATCAGAGATAAACTTGTTGCGGGCGCTCTTGGTCTGCCTTATTTTATTGGAGATGAATTTATAGGTCTCGGTGTCTGTGTATTTCAGGTGCAGGTCTTCCAGCTCAGATTTGATGGCGTACAAACCCAAACGGTGGGCTAGTGGCGCGTACAGGTACATAGTCTCAGAGGCGATCTTGAGCTGTTTGTCGCGGGCCATGCTGCCCAGGGTCCGCATGTTGTGCAACCGGTCGGCCAGCTTGATCAGGATTACGCGCACGTCATCTGAGAGCGTGAGCAGCATTTTCCGGAAGTTCTCGGCCTGTTGGCTTGTACCATACTCAAAAACGCCGGAGATTTTGGTAAGCCCCTCAATAATCTTGGCCACCCGTGGCCCGAAGTCACGCTCAATATCGGCAATCTCCAGGTCTGTGTCTTCCACCACATCATGCAGCAGCGCGGCTACAATAGAAGTAGTACCCAAGCCTATTTCCTCCACGGCAATCTGGGCCACTGCCAGCGGGTGCAGAATGTAAGGTTCGCCGGACTTGCGGCGCATGTCTTTGTGGGCTTCCAGGGAAGTATTGAAAGCCTTCTTTATAATCTTGGCGTCATTGTCTTTCAGAAAAGGCTTGGCGTGGCGCAGCAGTTTTCTGTAGTGGCGCAGTATCTCTTTCCGTTCAGCTTCGTGGTCAATCATGCAGGTAAGTACATCAAAAAACGGGATAGGGCAAGCTCCGAGCCGTTTTCGGAAGATTTTTTATAAATTTCAACAAAAAAAACGAAAGAGAGTTGCATAAACAAAAAAGTGTTTGCTACATTTGCATCACCAAATACAAAAACACATTGATGCGGATGTGGCGAAATTGGTAGACGCACTAGACTTAGGATCTAGCGCTGCGAGGCATGGGGGTTCGAGTCCCTCCATCCGCACAAAAGTCAAACCCTCAATCCCAACCGGGGTTGGGGGTTTTTTCAATTAAACCGTAGCACAATTAAAACCTGATAGCTTTGAATATCACCCTGAATCAAACCGATGGCCAAAATGCCAGCCTAAAAGTTAGCCTGCAAGAGGCCGACTACGCTGCCCGTGTAGACGAGCAAATCAAAGAATACAGCAAGAAAGCCAATATCAAAGGTTTCCGCCCTGGTAAGGTTCCGGCTGGTTTGATCCGTAAAATGTACGGTAAAGGCATTCTGGTAGAATCTATCAACCAGATTCTGCAGGAATCTGTGAACAACTACATCAAAGACAACAAACTGCGCATTCTGGGCGAGCCGCTTCCAGACCGCCAGGATGAGAATTCCATTGACTGGGATACCCAGAAAGAGTTTGAGTTCAGCTACTCACTGGGCTTACTGCCAGAGTTTGAGCTGCCTTTGAACGAGGTGTCTGTGCAGAAGTATGACATTGAAGTAGACCAAACCACCGTTGATGACGCCTATGAGCAGATGCAGAAACAGTTTGGCACTACCACCAACCCAGAGGTTTCTGAGGCCAACGACTACCTGTACGGCGACCTGAAACAAGTGGAAGGCGAGTTTGAAACCAAAACCCTGCTTCCGTTGAACAAAGTGGTAGCCGGCGCAGACAAGTTTGTGGGCGTGAAACCAGGTGACACCATCACCTTTGACATCCGCGAAGCATTTGGCGACGATGCCGCTTTGGCGCACGTAACCGGCCTGAGCAAAGAAGTAACCAAAGACCTGAATGGCCAATTCACGTTCACGGTAGAGAAAATTAACCGCACTGAGAACGCCGAGATGAACCAGGAGTTCTTTGACAAAATCTTTGGACAAGGCAACGTGACTACCCAGGAAGAGTTTGACGCCAAAGTACGCGAGGTGATCAAAGAGAACTATGACCGTGAGTCCGTAAACGTACTGGACCGCGACGTGATTGACCAATTGGTGGAGAAATCTTCCATTGAGATCCCTAATGAGTTCTTCAAGCGTTGGTTAACCGTGACCAACGAAGGAAAAATCACCCCGGAGCAAATTGATGAGTTCTATGATCAATATGTGAAAGAACTGAAGTGGTCTATGATCCGCAACAAGGTGGTAGAAGAGAACGACATCAAAGTGAGCAACCAAGATGTAGTGAACAGCGCCCGCCAGAAAATGATGGCCCAGTTCAACATGCCAGAAGTGCCGGAAGAAATGGAAGAGACCTTCAATAACTTCCTGGACAACCACTTGAAGCAAAACAACGGCCGCAACTTCGTGAATGAGTACGAGGCCTTGGTAGCCGAGAAAGTGCTTGAGTTTGTGAAAGAGAAAATCACCATCACAGAAAACACCATCTCCGCTGAAGAATTCCGTAACAAAGTAGGTGCTTAATCGCCAGAAATGGTTATAAATGAAAAAGCCCTTAGCAGATGCTAAGGGCTTTTTCATTTATAACCATTTCTGGCGGGTATCACGTAGTGGGTAGCAGGTAGCAAGACTTTCAAAAGTTTGCTTCCCGCAGTTTTCCCGAAAACCTAGCGGGCGATACAAAATATCTCCTATCTTGAGACCTGATACACGATACTTGCTACCTTTCTCGGCCATAATGGCAGTAAATTTCTATTTTGCGTTTTTGGCCTGATTTTAGAAAAACACCCCAGAAACAGGTGAACACCGTTTGCCCTTCTGGTTATTCTTGTAACCAACGCGTTTCTTTTTAAGTTAAGGCATCTAAACAGAACCCTTATGTACACTAAAGACGAATTCAGAAAATTTGCCGTACAGGGCCTAGGCATGAGTGGCCTGGGCGTTGATCAATACCTCACCCATCTGGAGAGCACCACGCGCATGAACCCTACCAGCATGACGCGTTCCGTGATTGAGGAAAGACCTACCAACTTCCGCGAGATTGACGTTTTTTCCCGGTTAATGGTAGACCGCATCATTTTCCTGGGCACCCAGGTAGATGATTATATCGCTAACATCATCACGGCGCAGTTGCTGTTCCTGGAAAGCGTAGACGCTAAGAAAGACATCCTGCTGTACATCAACAGCCCGGGAGGCTCGGTATATGCCGGTTTGGGTATCTATGACACCATGCAGTACGTGCAGCCCGACGTAGCTACCATCTGTACTGGTTTGGCGGCTTCTATGGGAGCGGTATTGTTGTGCGGTGGTGCCAAAGACAAGCGCTCTGCCCTGCCACACGCTCGGGTTATGATTCACCAGCCTATGGGTGGTACCCAGGGACAGGCCTCAGACATTGAGATCACCGCGCGTGAAATCCTGAAGCTGAAGAAAGAGCTGTATGAGATCATCTCCAGCCACAGCGGCAAATCAGTGGAGCAGGTTGACAAAGACTCTGACCGTGACTACTGGATGATCGCGCAGGAAGCCAAAGAATATGGTCTGATTGACGAAGTTCTGACGCGTCATAAAGCATAATTTGCATTCCCTATCAACAAGAAAGCCCGCTCATGAGCGGGCTTTCTTGTTGATAGGGAATGCTGTTTTGGGCCTCTTTTCAGAAAAACGGCCCCTAAACAGGAAACTACAGCTTCAGCCTGATGCCGCGTTTGCCCAGTAACCACACAATAAACACCACCAGCAGCGCAAAGCCTAATGACTTCATCAGTCCCACCACTCCGGTTCTCAGGACCTCTGGCAGTTGAAACGCCAGGTAAGACACCAGGCCCAGGTGCAGGTACGGAATCAAATAGCAGGTGAGGGTACTGGTGCCGGCGGGTTTAATGATCGTATACCATTTCTTGATGCCTTTCACATCAGTCAGGTATACCATCGCGGCAAACCAAAGTAAGCTTATCGCGGCGCAGATGGCCGTCCAGGAAGGAGTAGCCCTGATTTTCGAGATTTCCCAGATGGGGCGCGTCATAAACCCGAAGGCCAGCAGCACCGCCGCTGCTACCAGCGCATAAACCCAGAAGGTACTTTGGTGGAGGGACCTCCGCTGGTAAAACCAGGTGGTTACGGCACCGGCCATGGTAAGCGTGGGCATGCACCCATCGCCCACAATCCAGATGTACTCTTTGACCTCTTCCAGTGGCTCTAACCAACCCAGGTGCGCGGCGCAGTTAAGCGCCAAAAAAAACAGCATTCCGCCCACCAAGGCTCCTATCTTTCCATCCGAGAACAGGCACACCAAACTGGAGAGCAGGTAAGCCCAGCCAATCATACCCAGAATGCCCCACCACTGCGGGCGCATCCAGACGGTGCCGTCAGCGGAGGTGCCTTTGTACAGAGCGGCCATCAGCAGTAACAAGAGCCCCCCCATGGTTTTGAGCACCGCCGGGTATTTCCGGGAAGGATCTTTGGGATAGTCCAGCCAGATCAGAAAAAAAGCTACCGTAATGAGAATGGTCCAGACCGGCCGGGGCAGCAGCGCCTCCGAGCTGTAATTGCCCAGGTTCACGTGGAAAAGCCCCATCACCAGCAAAGCCAACGACCGCAGCGCAATATGCCCGGCAATGGTTGCCGAAGAATCGCCTTTGCGCCGTCTACCCTGGATGGCCAACGGGATGGAAAGCCCCACAATAAAAAGAAAGGCTGGGAAAATGACATCGGAAAAGCCCATGCCGTCTTCCTGCGCCTGGGTGTGCAGGAGCCACTCCGGAATATCAATCAGCGTGCCCAGGTCATTGCAGAAAATCATGAGCACCATGATCACCGCCCTGAAGGCATCAATGGAGATTTGCCGCGCAGGTCCTAATGCAGATGCCTCTGCCTGTTCCCCTACGGCTGGGTTCACCGCCAACGTGGTTCCTGCCATGTTTTTTCTTTTTCCCTGAAGATACCTGTTTTAGCCTTATTTTCAGAAAAAGAGCCCCTAAACAGAAACCCGTTTCTTCTGAGGTAGGCCTTCCTCGCTCCTATTTTTTCTTTGCCTTTACCGGCTGCGCCGATTCATGCTCTTTCGCGGCCAGGAGATAGACCAAAGAAGCGGTACCATCCATGGTGGGCTCATTGGTGCTGTAGTCAGAGGCATCGTCATGGTACACGGCCAGGCGCGACTGGAACTCGGCGTATTCATCGGTTTCCCGCAAGCTCAACCCAATCAAGCTCCCGAAGATGCTTCCGTACACGGGTCCGTCCACTAACCCGCCGTCTAGCGGGTAATTGTGCAGCACCGTGAGGGAGGAATGCGGATCTACCGGGGTGTCACCGTGGGCGGGCAACCCATACACCATGCTGGTGCCCCAGGGATTAAGCCCGAACAGCCAGTCAAAACACGCCTGCTCCAGCGGGGCGTAGGACTGGTCGCCGCTGAGCTGGCGGTACAGGTAGCACTGGATGGCGAAGGAGGTGGTCAGGTTATTGGAGCACCAGATAAACGGAATGCCGTGGTAAAATGCGTTTCCTTTGGATTTCTGCCAAACCCGGTCTATGCCTTCTTTGTAATAACTGATGAGAGCGGCTTTTGAAGGGGCATCGGCTTTCTGGGCCAGCTCATAATGCCCGAAATTGTGGAAAGGATACCACTCATAATGATTGGCGGTATCGGCGCCCAGCCAAGGCGTCACTTTCTCCTGCTGCCCGTACTGAAAAGCCTGTTCAAAGTATTTCGGGTCATTGGTGAGTTGGTACAAAGCCGCGGCGCCTAATTGCATGTCATCCACCCAGTTGCCTTCGGCGTAGATGTAAGGTGCTTTCACTGATGCCGTCTGCCCCACTCCCGGTTTGGCCAACCCATAGGCATACGCCGAGAGGGAACGGGTACGGAACGTTTGAGCCAAGGCGGCATCTACGGGTTGGTATATCTGGGCAGCCAGGGCAAACGCGCTCGCAAACTTTCCGGCCGTTGAAGCGGTACCAGTGGCTTTGTTTTTGTATTTGCCTAACCCCTGGGGTTCTCCTGTTAAGAAATAGACGGGCCGGCCCGTGCCTTTCCCGAAACCGTAATCCACGGAATCTTTGGTGGGCAAGCGGTAACCGGCATGGTCGCGGTCATCGGCTATTTGGTTGAACATCCAGTCGGCGCGCGGGTGCATCTTCAGGAGCCAATCCAACCCCCATTTGGCTTCGTCCAGCACATCGGCCACGCCGTTCTGCCCTGCCAGGCCGTTGGCCGCATGTTGATCAGTGAATACCTTAGAGAAATCCCGGTAAGCGGCCAATAGATGATAGGTAGCATTTGCCGAGGTGGTGGAATATTGCAGGTAATCGCTGGCGTCATGCCAACCACCCGATACATCTAGCCGCGTGTGCTGGGGCATGGGTCCGTACACCGTATATCCGTCATGGGTGTGGCAGGAGTCTTTGAGGTACGGGTTGAAGTTGCTCCGCTGTTGCCGCAGGTAGCGTAACGCAAAATCAGCGGCTCCTTTATAGGCTTCCGTTGAGATCCTGAATTCAGGGGAGCGCACCTGCCCTACCCGTAGATAATAGTTACCCGGAGTGGAGAAATCTGAAAAATCTAGCCGGTAGGTTTGCGTGAACGGCCCGTAGGCGCCAAAGCTTTTGCCAGCTTTCTTTTTCAAAACTGCTTTCCCGCTTTTGGCCTCTACCAATTCAAAGCGGTTGATCTTCAAATCTGCGTTTTTGGTAGCCCACACGGCCACTTTCACGCCGGCGGGCGCGTACCCCATCTGGTTGATTCTGATCCAGGCCGGGGTAGCGGGTTGGGCCTGTAATTGGAAGGCAAACAGCCATAATAAGGAGAGGAACAAATAAGGCTGGCATTTTTTCATAGCGCGGAAAGATTTGGGGTAAGAATCTGTTACCCCAAACATACCTTCCCCTATCTACCTGTACAACAATTTAACCCCTTTTCTCCTGGACTGCTCCTCCTGGCATCTTCTTCACCACAAGATGGTTCCAGGTTGCCACCTTAGGGAAGCTATGCCGCCTTTACTGGGCTTCTCTCTAATTTTTTTTCCGGCAGAAGTTTAAGGACATCTCCTGGCAGATGCATTTGCAGCGTGTTCTATCTCAAGCAGATACAATATCCTCTATATTTTATAATCCACTCGTAAACAGACAGTTCCTAGAGTCTCTGCCATGGTTGGCGAAAAAATATTTTGGCGTAGTGGCTAACCAATTTTGTAACTTTGCCGTAGCGGCTTCAACTTAGAGGCCAACAAGTATATTCCCACTCTCGGTTTATGGCAGAAATTACGTGCTCCTTTTGCGGAAAAAACAAAAAAGAGGTGTCTGTGATGATCTCAGGCATCAATGCGCACATTTGTGAGCGCTGCATTGGGCAGGCGCAACAGATTTTAAATGAGGAGAATAGGTTACGTGCCACCAACCGTGCACCTAAATTCAATCTGATCAAACCGCGGGAGATGAAAACCTACCTAGATCAGTTTGTGGTGGGTCAGGACGAAGCGAAGAAGGTGATGTCTGTGGCGGTGTACAACCATTACAAGCGTCTCATGCAAAAGCCTAAAACCGATGACGTGGTGATTGAGAAATCCAACATCATCATGGTGGGCGAAACCGGTACCGGAAAAACCTTTTTGGCCCGTATGCTGGCCGGTGTCTTGCAAGTGCCTTTCTGTATAGCCGATGCTACTGTTTTGACGGAAGCTGGTTACGTGGGCGAAGACGTGGAAAGTATTTTGACCCGCCTGCTGCAAGCCGCCGACTACAACGTGGAAGCGGCTGAGCGCGGCATCGTGTATATTGACGAGATTGACAAAATAGCCCGCAAAAGCGACAACCCTTCCATCACCCGTGACGTGAGCGGCGAAGGCGTGCAGCAGGCGTTGCTGAAACTTTTGGAAGGAACGTCAGTGAACGTGCCCCCGCAAGGCGGACGCAAGCACCCGGAGCAGAAAATGATTTCGGTGAACACCGAGAACATTCTTTTCATCTGCGGAGGCGCCTTTGTGGGCATTGACCGCCTGATTAAGAGCCGCCTGAACACCAAGCCCATTGGCTTCTCCTCTACCAACCTGGAAGAAAAATTAGATACAGATAATTTCCTGCGCTACATCACGTCGCAAGATCTAAAATCCTTTGGCCTGATCCCTGAGTTGATTGGCCGTCTGCCCGTGGTGACGCACCTGAACCCACTGGACAATGAAACTCTCCGCCTGATTCTCACGGAGCCGAAAAACTCTTTGGTAAAACAGTACAAGCGCCTGTTTGAGATGGAAAACATCAACCTGGAATTTGCCGACGACACCCTGGAGTACATCGTGGAGAAAGCCGCCGAATACAAACTGGGCGCCCGAGGCCTCCGTTCTATCTGCGAAGGCATCATGACAGACGCCATGTTTGACTTACCATCAGATGAGCAGGAAGGTTCTACTGATCTGGTGATTACTCTGGATTACGCCCGGGAGAAATTTGAGAAGTCTTCCATCAAGAAATTGAAAGTAGCTTAGCTAATTTTCCAGGATAAACTAAAAGCAGAAGGCCTCCCTTACACTTAGTAAGGGAGGCCTTCTGCTTTTAGGAACTTTCCGTTTAGCGGCTATTTTTTCAAAATAAGTGCTAAACTGCTTTCTGTAATGATTGGCTGGTGGCAGGTGCGGCTTTTTCTTCCCGCAGGTACTGCACCATCAGTTTGGCGGCGGTCTCAGACGTGTTGAAATCCCCAATCAGTTCGCGTACCCGTTTGTACCCATCCAGTTGGGCGGTGCGCCCTGCTGGGTTCTGTAAAATGTTCTTCAGCTCTTTCACCAGATTCTGCGCGTTCATATCGCCTTGGATCAATTCCGGTACTACTTTTTTGCCGGCAATCAGGTTTACCAGGGAAATAAACGGCACTTTGATCACGGCGCGGCCAATCCAGTAAGAAACGGCGCTGGTTCTGTAGCAAACCACCTGCGGTACATTGAACATGGCTGTCTCCAAGGTAGCGGTACCAGAAGTCACCAAAGCGGCATCGGCGTTGGCCAGAATATCATACGTTTGGTCGTAGACAATCTTGATGAACGGCTTGCGGTTGAAATGCTCATAGTACTCTCTGGAGAAATTGCTCACCGCGGCCACCACAAACTGGTAATCCTGGAAAGGCGGCAAAATACTGAGCATGATGTAGAGAATGTTCTCTATTTCCTGCTGGCGGCTGCCCGGTAATACGGCAATAATGGGCCGGTCATCCAGTTCATTGTCTTCCCTGAAATTTGGGTTGGAAACGTGCGCCGCCACCGCATCTGACACCGGGTTGCCCACGTAGTCGGTCTTGTAATCAAATTTCTGGTAAAAGTCTTTCTCAAACGGCATGATGACGAACATCTTGTCTACCAACTGTTTGATAGTGTGCACCCGGCCCTGGTTCCAGGCCCAGATCTTTGGCGAAATGTAATAGAAGACTTTTAAACCGTTGGCTTTGGCAAACTTGGCAATACGCAGGTTAAAACCGGCATAGTCTACCAGAATGACCACATCTGGTTTGAAAGCCATAAGGTCTGTCTGGCACTCGTTCAGAAAGCGTTTTATTTTGAAGAGATTCTTGGCCGCCTCCAGAAACCCCATAAAGGCCATTTCCTGATAGTGCTTCACCAGCTCTGCTCCCGCCGCTTCCATCATGTCGCCACCCCAGCAGCGGATTTGGGCCTCAGGGTCCTGCACATGCAGTTGCTTGATCAGGTTAGAGGCGTGCAGATCTCCGGATCGTTCTCCGGCAATAATGTAATACTTCATTGAATGGATCTGAATAGGTACAGGGCTCTGACAATGAAAGCCAATCAGTATTCACTCCAACAATGTTTGTGCCAGAACGAATATAATTCACTGATATTGCCTTACTTAACTAAATTATTTCCTGTGATCCTATCCTTTTAAGGGTTGAGGTGTGCTATTCGCCAAAATATTCCACAAAGTTACGGGGAGTCTCGTACAGCTTCAGGCTGTGTAGTTGCGCACTGGATATACGAGGAATCTGGGGGGCCAGGATGTTCCAAAACTCCATGACCAGGTTTTCTGTGCTGGCCAGTTTCCCTTCCATAAAGGGAACATCCAGGTTGAGGTTCTTGTGGTCTACCTTATTGATGATGTGCTCCCGAATGAGCGTGCTCAGCTTCTTTAAATCAATCACGAATCCTGTTTCAGGATCTGGCTTTCCCTTCACCGTTACTATCAGTTCATAGTTGTGCCCATGCCAATTGGTGTTGGCGCATGGCCCGAAGACTTCCTTGTTCTTCGACAGCGACCAATTGGGGTTATGCAGCTTGTGGGCCGCATTGAAATGCTCTAATCTGCTTACGTATACCATTAACTGAATCGGTAATTCTTTCTTCGCAGCAAATATACGAAGAAAGGCACACCAAAGAACGATGTTACTACACCTATTGGCAGACCGGCGGGCGGATAAATGAGTCTGGAAATCAAATCGCAAACCACCAGGAACAGCCCGCCGGTGAGGGCGCAGGCCAACAGGTTAAACCGGTTGGTGGCGCCTAAAAGCGCTCGCGTGATGTGCGGCACCATTAACCCCACAAACCCCACCGGGCCTGAGAACGCCACCGCAAAACCCGTGACCAAAGACACCGCCACCAGCATGCCCCAACGCAACTTTCCTACATTCACTCCTAAAGTACCGGCCCGTTCAGGACCCAGCAGCAACACGCTCAAATGCCGTTGCAGAAAGAAAAAGAGGAAGAGCCCCACCCCCAAAGCCGTGGCCGGATAACCCAGCGTTGCCCAATCTGCCTTCTCAAAGCCACCCATGCTCCAGAACACCACTGACTTCAGTTGGCTGTCTGACTCTGACAGAAACATGATGAGGCTTACCAGCGCCGTGAGCAAAGAACTAAGCGCCACACCGGCTAACAGCATCTGGCTGGGAATCAACTGCCCGCGGCGAGAGCCCAACAGCACCACTACCAGCGTGACCACAAAAGAACCCACCAGCGCGAAGAACGGAGGCAGGTACAAGCCCATGAACGTAAGGTCCGCGAAAAGGAAAAAACTGGTGGAAGCCCCCAGAGAGGCTCCTGAGGCAGTACCTAACAGATAAGGATCTGCCAGAGCGTTGTTCACCAGCGCCTGCATGAGGTACCCGGAGAACGCCAGCGAGGCACCGGTCAAAAACGCGAGCAACAGCCGGGGCAGCCGCAGGTGCAGAATGCTATAATGCGCGGGATTGGCAGGATCATAGGCGAAAAGCGCCTCCCCTACAGTCTCATAGGACGTATTCAGGCTCCCCACGCGCAGCCCCAGCAGAAAGAACAGAGCCAGGAGCACCAGCAGCAACAGTAAAACTAACCAGCTCTTTCTCACCTGAGCAGGGCTTTAAGTTCGGCTACGCTTTCCACCACCCGCGGGCTGGTACGGGACATCAGGTTATCGGTGACCGAATAGATTCGTTTCTGTTGGTAGGCTTTGATGCGCCTAAGCTCAGGGTAAAGGGTGAAGAACGTTTTCTCAAACTCCTCAAAGGTACCGCCTACCAGCACATCTGGGTTTATCTTTAGAATGTATTCACGGGTGAGGGCGGGAGACTGCTGGGCAAACACTTCGGGCACGGCATTGTCTGCGCCAATGTAGCGCAGCTTATCTGTGAAGATGGTGTTGCGGCCAAACACGTAGATAGGGTCTTTCCAAATAATGGCCAACACTTTAGGGCGCTCCCGCTGCTGGGCGGTGTCAGAAGAAAGTGCCTGGAGCTTTTGGGTTAAGGAATCTACCAGGTTGCGGGCCTGCTCTTCGCGCTTGAGCAGTTTGCCCAGGTCACGGAGACCACGAAGCACATCAGAAACGCTGTCATAGGCCTGGAAATAGACGGGGATACCCATTTTCTGCACCTGGGCGGCCACCTCAGCGGAGATGATGCCTTCGGTGGCAAACACTACCTGAGGCTTAAGAAACAGCAGGCGCTCATAGTCCATGGGGTAGTTGTTCACCACCGGTTTGGAGAGCACGGCATTAGGGTAATCACAGTGCTGGGTACGTCCCACAATGGTGCCGGTGTCTGCCACGGCGTAGAGCATTTCGGTCATGGAGGCGTCCAGTCCCATAATGCGCGTGGGCTGCACGGGCAGGGTCACCTTTCGGCCCAGATCATCGGTAACGGTATGGACAGCGGCATCAGTCGCCGGGACAGCCGTTTTTTTGGCCTCGCAGCCGAAGAGCAACAAGGGCACACACAAAACGAGCAGCAGGCGCCACAGGGAAAGAAGACCGTAAAATTTCACAGCAAAGGCTTTATTCATAGCGTACGCCAAAGATACGGGATTTGCCCGAAGCGAACGCCCTCCCCTCCTGCGCTGGTTTAGGCCAGTTTTAGGAAAAAGAGCCGCTAAACAGAAACCTACTCTGCCCCGCTTTGGGTTTAGCGGCTCTTTTTCTGAAATCAGCGCCAAACCAGAAAACCGGCTCAGGGCGGCGGGACGGTCATCGGCGAAGCCGTCTCTGCAAAACTTTCGTACCTTTGGAGACCAGTGCCCAGAACTTAAACCAGATTTGTATGATAGTAGTAACCGGAGCGGCCGGCTTTATTGCCAGTTGCCTTGTTTCCCGGCTCAACGCTGCCAATTTCAATGACATAGTGGTGGTAGACAATTTCTCCGTGTCTAAAAAACTGCCCAACATAGAAGGCAAAAAGATAAAAGAGTTTGTAGACCGCCATGACTTCTTCACGTGGCTGGACAAGAATTACGAAGAGGTGGAATTCATCTTCCACCTGGGAGCCCGCACCGATACCACCGAAACCAACCGTGAGGTACTCAACCTGCTCAACCTGGACTACTCCAAAAACGTCTGGAACGCCTGCTGCGAGTATCAGATTCCGCTGGTGTATGCCTCGTCTGCCGCCACGTACGGATCAGGCACTTTGGGCTATGACGATGACGAATCGCTCATCCATCTGCTGCGGCCGTTGAACGCCTACGGCGATTCTAAAAACGAATTTGACCAGTGGGCGCTGGAGCAGACCGCCAAGCCCTTCTTCTGGGTGGGGCTTAAGTTCTTCAACGTGTACGGGCCCAATGAGTACCACAAAGGCAGAATGGCCTCCGTGGTGATGCACGCCTTCAACTCCATCCAGGACACAGGCCGCCTCACGCTGTTCCGCTCGCACAACCCAGACTACGAAGACGGCAAACAGATGCGCGATTTCGTGTATGTGAAAGACGTGGTGGAAGTGCTGTTCTGGCTCATGCACCACCGCAAGGACTCGGGCATTTACAACCTGGGCAGCGGCGAGGCCCGAACTTTCCTGGACCTGGCGTTCAATACCTTCACCGCCATGGGCCATGACATCAACATTGATTTCAAAGACACCCCAGAAGACATCAGGGATAAATACCAGTACTACACCCAGGCCAATATGGCCAAACTGCGCGGCATTGGGTATGACAAACCCTTCCATACCTTGGAAGAAGGCATACAGGACTACGTGCAGAATTACCTCATGCGCGGAGCGTATTACTAATCTTAAAACAGCAGAGCCGGCCTTAGCGCCGGCTCTGCTGTTTTAAGGCTGATTTTGAAAAAAGAGCCGCTAAACAGGTCCCATCTGTACCGGTACAACCACCAGCGCGCCTGCTTTCGTATTACTACGTAAACTTCAGAATTAACCCGTAATCTGTTTAGCCTCCAGAACTCCTATGCCCTACAACATCGTAGACAACGACATGAGTGCAGCAGCGTCATCTGATTCTTTGGCCATGCCCAATGACATACACATTGCAACCTGGGAAGAACTGCAGCGCGAACTCTTCCGGGATTCCTGGGACGATAAACTGAACCGTTACCGCTCGCCCTACGTCTTCAGGGGGTTATGGAACAAGGGGTATAACCTCAAGACCAGCCTCATGCGCATTGGCGGCGATTTCCCCAAGCTGGAACCCCACCTGCTCCGCAACTTCAGGAAGTACTCCCGCGGCTCCACCGAAGTGGGCGAATCTATCTGGAACTGGCTGGCGGTAGCCCAGCACCACGGCCTGCCCACCCGCCTCATGGACTGGACCTACTCGCCCTACGTGGCGCTGCACTTTGCCACCGCAGACCTCAGCAATTTCCATGAAGACGGCGTGATCTGGTGCGTGAACTACGTAAAGTCTACCGAGCACCTGCCCAAGAAACTCCAGACCGTGATCAAGAAGGAGGGCTCTAATGTGTTCACCCCCGAGGTGCTGGAGCCGGTGGCTACTTCACTCAGCAGCCTGAGCGAGTTCCAGGAAAAACCGTTTGTGCTGTTCATGGAACCACCGTCCCTAGATGAGCGCATTGTGCACCAGTACGCGCTGTTCTCCATGATGTCTACCCCGGAAGCCATGCTGTGCGAATGGCTAACAGAACACCCAGACCTGTATTTCCGGCTCATCATTCCGGCCAAACTGAAATGGGAAATCAGAGACAAACTGGACCAGGCCAACATCACGGAACGGGTCCTTTTCCCCGGCCTCAGCGGCATCAGCGCCTGGCTCAAACGCCACTACACCACCACGTAATTAATTGAGAATTGGGAATTAGGAATGGGGAATTCATTTTTGCGTTTAGGGGCTTTTTTTCCAAAAACGGCCCCTAAACGCAAAGAAGCTCTACGTCTAGCAAAAAACTAATTCCTAATTCCTAATTAAAAAAGGATGGAGACTTGCATGCGGCCGGTATGGATGGTCCGGATGCCTTGGGGTTTACGGCCGTCATAGTCTACCGTAATGTTAAGGCCGTTGCTGAGGCGCTGTTGCAGGGCCAGGTTCCAGGTGAGGTTATTGCCGGGCCTGAACCCGTTGAGCATCTCAAACGCCACCGGCGAGTTGTCTAAACCTGTGTACTTGATTTTAATGTACTTCACTACACCGGTTATCGTACGCTTGCCCACTTGGCTCAGGCGTGTCTCGGTGCCCAGTTCATGGAATTTGGCGTGCTCCTGGTCGCCCAGCTCGTTGTCTTTGTCCATCCATTGGTAGGTACCAGTGAACCGGATGGTAGGGTTAGGCTGATACGAGAGCTCCGGGGTAGCCTCCCAAGACCTGATGAGGAAGTTCTTGGTGGAAAGGTAGTTGGAAGCACTTTCACGCTTAGCGCGTGTCACGTTCAGGCGGCTGGAGAAAACCTCCGTTAGGTTCACGCGCACCAGCACCTGCTGGATCGTGTTGTTGCGCACATCGGTCCCGTTGGTGAGCAGCGTTTTCTGCAAACCCTGCTGAAAAGTCCACTCCACCCCGTACTTGGGGTTGCTCCGGTTAAAGTAGAGCGTGTTTCTATAGGAGCGCGTGAGCGAAAGCAGGGTGGAATCTTCAAAATTGAGGCTGAAAGGATTGAACCGGCTGCGTAGATCATCATCTGTGATGCGTTTGTCAACGGTAACGTAAGACAGGGCCGAGAATTTAGCCGCAATCCGTTTCCAGCGGGCTTCTGAGTTCTGCCAGGCCCGCGGCAGACTGCTGTTGAGGCGGTAAGTGAACGTGTTGGTGTAGGCAAGCACGTACTCATCTGTGGGAATGAAGAGCTTAATGAAATTGCGGCGGTAAGGCGGGTCTATGGGCTGCGATTCAAAAAACTCGTTCAGGTCCTGCCGACCATCGCGGTTGAGGTCCTCAAAAAAGTGCGTTCCCTGCCCCGGAATAGTTTCCACAAACTGGTATTCCCGCTTCAGTTCCCGGCCGGTGCCAATAGCGTACGACAATTCAGAACGAAGATGCCGGTCCAGGAAATCGCCGGTCCAGTCAATTTTGGAGAGAATGGTGGTTTCTCGCAGACTATCCCGGGCCTGGATGTTTCTTAGCGTAATGAGCGCCGTGAGCTGGTGGTTGTTTTTGATGACGGTGCTGGTGCTCACGTTGAAAGTATTGGCAGTCTGTTTGTTGCCCAACTCCCCGTTCTCCGGTCTGTAATCTACGCGGCGGCTGTACTCCGCCCGGTATTTAAACGTGGTGGCGGTGTCGCGACTCTGGATGTAAAACAGGTGGTCATCAAAATAATTGGCGGAGCCTACCAACGCTTCATTGAGCTTGGAGGTGATGCGGTTTTTATCAAAGCGGTACACGTAGCCGGGCGTGAAGAAGCGGGTAGGATACTGCACATTGATTTCGCCGCGTACCCATTCAGAAATACTTTCGGGCTGCTCATTGTTGAGGAGAAACAGGTTGGCGCGCAGCTCCAGACCTTTGATCTTCTGGCCCAACTCCAGTAAATGCTGGGTTCCGTCTACCTCGGTGGGACGGTACCGCCTACTGATGCGGTAATTGATGAACCGCTGGGCATCGCGCACCCCTCCTACCGCAAACGTAAAAATATGGTCCTCAATCCTGGGCTGCCGGGCTTGGGTGGTGTTGGTGGGATTGCTCCAGTCACGGTCAAACTCCACATCGCGGTAGCGGTCTATGGGCACGAAGTTAGGGTCTGTGTACTCATAGGTCATGGCGCTGCGCAGTTTGTAAGCACCCAAAAACTTAACATTCCGGTCATTCAGCTGATAGCCAATTTTGATGGCCTTGCCCTGGTCATCTCCTGAATCAATGTTAGAGTACCGGTTAAGGTCATTCTTAGAACCGGCCACCTCCAGGAATACATTGGTTTTGTCGTCCAGATTCCAGCTGCCGCCCAAGGTGATCATCTGCTTCTGCACGGGTGTGGGCAAAATTCGCACGGGCTCATAGCGGCCCTGCGGCACGCCATTCACCGGTTCCACCCACTGGAAAACCCGTCCGTTCACGGTGGTGTTCTGCAACACGTAGTTTCCGCCGTTGGCCATTTCCGTAAAACTCACCGCATAATACGCCCTGGTAGAATCTGTGGAATATTCAAAGATCTGGTAGGTTCCGCTGGCGGCTACGGTATCTTTCCGGAGATAAAGGACCTGGTTTCTATCAAACCGGACGGAGTCTCCCCCCGGAGCTACCGCCAAATCCTGCCGATCACCGATCTGGGAGAGCAGGCGTTTTTCCTCCGTGCTTAGGTTAAGGGTGAGCGGGTTGTTGGGGTTGTCCGCCTCATTGTAGTAGTTGCCGTACACGTTGAACTTGCCCATTTTCTGGTAATGGCTGGCGTGCACCACGCTGCGGGTATAGTTAAGGTCTGAGTACTCAAAGTCTACCCGTATGCGGGAGTTGCGGGTAATGATCCATTTGGGTGTGAACGTGATTTCGGCTTGGTTGTAGTCAATGACATAGTCATAGTCAAACCCGCGTTGCAGCAGCTTGCCGTCTAAATACACGCGCTCAGAATTGGCCAGCACAATAATGAACCGCTCCCCGTTGGGGCCGCGCAAACGGTAAGGCCCCTGCACACTTTCAATGGGCGTGATGTTCTCAGAGGCAAATTTCCCCTTGGCCACCGAAGCCGCCACCGAGGTAGAACTTTCCCAGCCCGGTTTGCCGCGGTTCACCTCCAGGGCTCCCCCCTGCACGTTTTTGTAGAACCGCAGAAAGTAGGAAGCGGGCCGGTTCCGCAAGATCACATCGCCGCCGGTCAAAGTCCATAGCCGGTGCTGCAACGTAATGAACACGCGGTCAAACTCCTGCAACTGCTGGGTATTTCCCTCGGGCTGAAACGGAATATTTTGGTCGGTGATGGAAGCCGTGATGCTGATTTCATCGGTCAGCTTTCCTTCCAGCTGTAGGTTCAAAGCCGAGTTCACAAACACGTTCTGGGTATTCCCAATGGACACGCCCCTGGAAATACTACCTGTTTTATTGAGGCCGGGAGTTTTAAAAAGCTCTTCCTTGGTGGCCGCTTGGTTGAACACGTAAGGCCGCTCAAAAGAAGTGGAGTCCCAGGTACGGATGTCGCGTTTGAACGCCGGAGCGGCCACGTTGAGCGGCAACACCCGGTAACACACCAGCACCGAATCTGGTTTTGGCTCAATTCTGGAAAAACGGGCGCTAAACGCACCGGCGCTGTCTCTGGCAATACTGTCTGGCCGCATGGCTGGAGCAGGTTCAGGAAACAAAGTGCCCACAAATTGAAACTGGTTGGTGGCGGGGTCATAGTGGAAACCCAGGGGTGTGCGCAGTTGTCGGCGGTCCAGAATCTCAATGGAATGCTCCGCCACGGTAAGGGAGTCCAGTTGGAACGTGCCCGGCTGTAGCCTCACCCATTTGCACCGGCGGTTAGATAGCTCCTGGCCCTGCACCTGCCCAGCCCACAGCAGGGAGAGAAAGAAAACCACGATAATGCCCCAGCGGCTCATGGCTGCACCACCGGCAATTTCAGGAAAAAGGTAGTGCCTTCATTTTCCTGGGTTTCAAACCAAATGGATCCGCCAATGGCTTCCACCCCCTTCTTCACCACGGCCAACCCAATACCGGAACCGGAGTACTTGGTACTGAAATTGGGGATGAAGATTTTGGGCTGCACCTCTTCCGGAATGCCGGTTCCGTTGTCTTTTACCGCCACCAGCACCCACTGCGCGCTCACCAACTCCTGGGTAACCTGAATGTGGGGCGTTCTGGAAGAAGGAATGGCCTGTAGGGCGTTCAGCAGCAAATTGTTGAAGATCCGGATCAGTTGGTTCTCATCGGCGCGCACATACACAGAACCTTCCGTCAGCTGCACGTTCACTTGCTCCTGCTGTTGCGGGTTCAGGTGCAGGTCGGTGGCTTTATGAATCAAGGTATTCAACTCCAGCACTTCCAGCTTAAGATCAGGCATGGCCGTGAAACTGGAGAACGACGTGGCAATATCACTTAGTACGTCAATCTGGGTGATCATGGTATTGGAGATCTTCTCTATCAGCTCCTGCAAATTCCCGCGGCCTTCCTGCATGGCTTTGCGCAGGTACTGCAACGAAAGCTTCATGGGCGTAAGCGGGTTCTTGATCTCATGGGCCACCTGCCGGGCCATTTCTTTCCAGGCGGCTTCTTTCTCCTTGAGCGCCAGATCCTGCTTGCTTTCCTCCAATTTCTGTAGCATCTGATTGTACTCATGCACCAGGAGCCCAATTTCATCGCGGGATTTGTACACCAGTTTCTCGTTGGTGCCGGTTAAGGACATGCGTTTCAGGCGCTCCGTGAGCAACTGCAACGGTACGGTAAGTGCCCTGGTAGCCATGTAGCTCATGAGCACGAACAGCAGGAACAGCACCGTGAAGATGTTGAGGATAGTGGTAATGAGCTGAATGAGCTTGTTGTTGAGTTCTTTCTCAGAATCAAAGAAAGGAATGGCCAGATACCCGTTGGGCTCCTGCGCCGGGCTGGCCCGCAACGGAAGATAGATGGTGCTATAGGGCAAGGTGCCGGCTTTTTCCTCCAACAGCACCCGGTTGAGCCCCTGTTCTTTCAGGAGACCATACGCCTCCGGATTCAGTCTTGTAGACAATACCCCCGCCTCAAACAAAGTAGGCTGGCTGGAAATGCGGAGCTCTCCATTGGCACTGTAGATGTTCAGTTCTGCCTGCGCCACCATGGCCAGCCTGTTAATGCGCCGCGACAAGGAATCTGCCCTACCCTTGAAAAGTTCATCGCCCCAGTTACTGGTAAGAATGCTCTGCCGTACAAAATCGCCTTGGTCTGTATAGCCCCTGATCAAGTCTTGCCGGTACGAATTGGTCACCAGACTCCCTATGGTAAGACTGACCAACACCAAGGGCACCAAAACACCCAGGTTCAGGAACAACTGAATTTTGGTGCTGAATGTGGACGTGATGGCCCGTATCAACTTCCCTTTAGACAGCATGACCAGCACCAGCAGCGAGAAAAGCACTACGGTGTGCAGTAAAAACAGAAATGAGAAGTTGGAAAGCCAAGAGTTTGCCCCATAGGCCCGGGTACTCACCAAGGCAATGGTTCCGTTGGCCGAACGGGCTCCTAAATGATGATAATTGGCCAAGGACAGGCCCTGGGTATACAGCAGCGGTGCCTCAAACAATTGAGGGGAAAAGAGTTGGCTGTACTCAAAGTAGCCTTCAGTTTTGAGCCAGCGGTTTTCGCGCCAGAGGGCGTAGCTGCTGGCAGGAATGGTGTTAGCTTGGGAAGCCTTCCTTTCTACCAATAATTCTGGCAACACGCTGTTAGGAGCCGTTATTTTAGGACTTACCTCCAGCACTACCGTTACCCACTGCAGAAAATCTACCGGTACTTTGATTTCCTGCAGATAGGTGAACTTGCTGGGATCTGTCTCTGTGTGCACCAGCAACTGCCCTTTCTGGTTAGTGGATTTTGCCTTGGGAGCCCAGGCCTGAGCATAAATTTCTAGATTAGGAAGGCTGTCCTGTCTTTGAAAGCTTACTCCATTTACATCAAACAAGCGTACGGTCACGGCATAATTCTCCGTGATGTTCCGCAAATGGTGCCGACGTATTTTCTGTTTCACCAGATTCAGATTCACCCAAGGCGAGCTCAATTCATGCTGTACCAGAGGATCTTGGCTGATGCCTTCGGCGGCCTGGGCCAAGAGATATTCAGTTAAATCATCACGGTCTTTCAGCAGTTGGGCGGCTACGCGTTGCTTATCGGCGCGTAGCTGAACCGAATACAGATCATACAAGGCCGCTGCTCCCAAACTGGCGCTTACTATGTTGAGCAGAAAAATACTAGAGTAGACTCCGGCCCTGTAGCCAAGCCTGCGATGAATCTGCTCCCACCCTATCAAAGTGGCGCTGGCAAACAGCACTATCCAGTTGCCGCTGGGAGCATCTCGCCAGAAAGCCCAGCCTAACGCTACCACCAGCACTATAATCCAGGCGTAGGCAAAGGGCACCTTCCCATTGGCAGTTAACGGCAGGCAATTCAGCAGCAACCGTAAAATCCAACTGAGGGCAAGGGTGTGCAGTACCACTACCAGATACAGCAGCAGTTTGGGCAAGCCGAATTGGATGCTCTGCGTGATGTCCAGGTTGGGCTGGGAATTCACCACCAGGCTGCGGTACATCTCATACCAGCCAATGATAAGCACGGTAATAAAAGCGCCAATCACGACACAAGCCCAATGCTGTTTTTGGGGCGTTTTGAAAAAAAGGTGCTCTAAACGGAAAGACCTAGCCAGGCGGTACACCTGCAAAGCCATCAGCATAAAGCAGATTTCGTTCAACAGCAAATCGCCTAACGACGGCGACCACCACGCGGCAGCGTATACCCTTGGGCTGAATAATTCCAATTCCTGTATGGCGTTGGGGAACTGCGTGAGCAACATGATAAGCCGAAGCAGCGGCAACCCCAGCAACACGGTCCATAAAGCAGCTACGCGGTGCCCGGTGCCTTGCAGTCTTCTGTAGAAAGTAAACAGGAACAGCCCCGCCGCCACTACCGCCAGGAGATAAAGCGCCATGGTCAGGACTCCGGCGTTAAGCCACTGGCCCGTATCCTGCACCCACATAGAAAAGAGATAGACGCCCCGCGGACCATGAATTGGAATGGCTTTGGCGCTGCGCTCCAATTGGATAGAGGCTGTCCGGTCTTCAAAGATCTCAGCTGAAAGCCCGCTCCGCAGGTAGACATTACTGATCCCGTACCGTATTTCCAGCGGAATGACGGCCAGCAAGGTATAGACTGGGTTGGGCTGGTACCTGAGCACCAGAAACCGGCCAAACCGATTCTCAACCACCTGCTGGTTTTTCTGGATAACTCTGGGATCTATTTCCGGCCGAAGCGAATGGTCTGACCAGAAGACAAGCTGATTTTGCTTGTAAAGAAAGAGAGGGAAGCTTGTTTTGGGCAGATTCCTGGAAAACAGCCCCGATTCGGGCTCCAAGCCTTCGCTAACACTTAGCAGTTCCTGTTCGGCCTGCAATATCTTCTCCTGCAGGCGCTGTTGCACCTCCTGGGCTATCTGCTTCTCAGGGGCTTCCAGTAAGTCTTTGTGTACACTTACCTGCAAAAACAAGCCCAGCCCTCCAAAGAAGAGCGCCAGTAACAGGAATAGGAAAGGAAAGGTGTACCTGAACTTCAAATCTGCTTTTTCCCGAATTTAGCCATAATACGGGCAAATTGCCCATAGGTGCCCTAAAAAGTAAAAGATTTGACACTGCGGCCTAGTTTAGGCTTATTTTTGAAAAAACGGGCGCTAAACGTAATACATGTATTCCCGTCAAATCAATTGACTTTAACAGAATCTGCTTCTGCATTGAAGTCTTACTTCCTGTTAAACGTAGGGTCAAAGGAGACGCTCCCAAAGAGATAAAGCATTAATACCCGGGCATACCTGAAAAGGGCAGGTGTACACAAGACAATGGTAGCAGCCACCGTTGTAAGGTACACCCAGGTGGGCGGATCATTGGCCAGAAAATAAAGCGAAATGCCTACTAGAAAGACAATCACCACAGACAAACCGTAGCTCATGTACATAGCCCCCCAGTAGAAACCAAGCTCAAGCTCATACCTGAAGCCGCAAACCGGACATTTCTCTGGCATCTGGTCAAACTTACGCAGATTGAACGCAGAATGGGTAAACATTGGTCCTTGATGACAACGCGGACACTTTAAAGCAAGTCCGGCTTTCACATGCTCCCAGGCACCCACTATTTGCGCTTGCTGTATTTATACCAGAAGAAGCCCACGCAACCGGCAATCACGTACGGGATAGCCATTAGGTATAAAATTCCTTTGTTTAAGCCATTGGCTATACTGTCTCCATCCTGGTTGCTAGAGGATTCAACAGAAGCAGTACACATGGCGCACTGCGCCTGCGCAGATGGGCTCTGTAGCGTTAAACAAAACACTAAGAACAAACCGCTTACCCAAAAAGAAATTTTGCTTTTCATATCACTTACCCTCTTTTATCTCTTCTTTGAACATTTACTCAGGGGCAAAGTTTCAAGAGTAGTACGGTGAAATCATTAAATATACCACTACACCAGTTACCGCCACATACAACCAAAGCGGAAACGTCCATCTGGAGATTCTGCGGTGGCGTACGTATTGCTCAGAAATGGCAAAGTACACAGACAACAGTACTAACGGAACGATAGCTGCCGCCAGAATGATATGTGTGATTAGGATAAAGTAGTACAGTGTCTTGATTGCCCCCTCTCCACCAAAGGCAGTGGGCGCCGCCTGGTAGTGGTAGGTAACATAAGAAATCAAGAAGAAGGACGATAAAACAAACGCCGTTACCATGGCAAAACGATGCAATCTACGGTTCTGCCGTTTTATCTGATAATAGCCAATCACTAACGCTATAGCGGTTAACGAATTAAGCACCGCATGCAGCTTGGGCAAAAAAGAAACATCTAAATCGCCTAATTTTCCTGTCTGTGGCATAAATAAAAGAAGTGCCACTACCAGCGGCACAACCACAGAAAGAATGGCGATCAGGATTAGATAACGGGTATCGTTTGGGTTACTCAGTTTATTACTTTCCATTTGGGATGGTAGACTCAGAGAGAAGAACATTAATCTCGGTAATCATACGGTCAACATCAGCGGCATCTGTACCGTCATAGATACCCCTTACCTGTTTTAGTTGATCTACCAATATCAAACGGCCGCTGTTTAATGGCGCCGAGGCATTAGGTAGAGCACTTTCTTTTGAAGACAGCAGATAATCTTGCTCAGCAATCTGTAGAATCTGAGCCGAAGAACCGGTTAGAAAAAACCATTTAGCAGGATTGGCGCGTGTACCTTTCGCGTATTGTTTCAGAAAAGAAACATTGTCAGCATCTGAAGAAGCAAGAAAAGATAGAATATACACGTCTGGCTGCAGCCTGAACGCGTCCTGTACTCTTCCTAGTTGAATGTTTACCTGTTTGCAGGTATTCTGGCAGGAAGAGTCAGAGAAACTGGCAATGTAGATTTTGCCTTGCAGATCCTTCTGGGAGAAGGAAGGGTTCTTCAGGGAGGTTAACTGAAAGTCGGGGACTTTATGATAAACAGTATCATAACGCCATTGACCGTCTACCATGGTAGAATCTACAGTAGCCGGAAAATAAGTTCGGAGTGAAAATTTATTCACTCCGAACATTTTTAAGAATAAAAACACTAGTACGGGTACTAACAAGAGAGTACCCAGTACCAGAGCTTTTTTTGGATTCATTAGTTAAAGTAATTGAATACAGACTCTCCGTAGAAAGTACCTTCTACCAGCAAGGCTACCAGTAACCAAACCAATAATACAGTAGGAACCAATACAGCCCAGATAAGGCCTTTGGTCTCATGCTTCAAGTGCATGAATTCACCTACAATGTAGAACGCTTTAACCAACGTCAATCCAATGAAGATCGCGTTCCGCAGAGTGCCCGCGTCCATCATGAATGCGAACGCAAATTCAACAGCGGTAAGGGCGCAGAGGATAAAGAATGTTTTCCAGATTACTTTAGTCTGTGCTTTAGGGATGTTCCCTGTTTGCTCAAACTCGTCAGCATGATGTGAATGCGATGCCATATCTATACAGTTTTATCAATTCAACAATTACACCAGATAGAAGAAGGTAAACACAAATACCCACACCAAGTCTACAAAGTGCCAGTACAAACCTACTTTTTCTACCATCTCATAGTGTCCTCTTCTGTGGTAAACTCCATTTACGGTGTTAATGAAGATCATGATCAGCAAAACCACACCACTGAGTACGTGGGTACCGTGGAAACCGGTAATGAAGAAGAACAGGTCAGCAAACAAAGGCGGCCCGTACTGGTTCACGATCAGGTTAGCTCCATGGATAACACTTCCGTCGGCCAATTTCATGCCTTCATCCGTCCCAGCGATAAAGTGAGTCCACTCCCATGCCTGGCAACCCAAGAACATTCCCCCGAAAAGGATGGTCCACAACAACCACTTCTGAACATCATTTTTATCCATTCTATGTCCAGCTTCTACCGCCAAAACCATGGTAACTGATGAAAGGATGAGAATCATAGTCATCAAGGCCACAAACGCGAGCGGCCAGTCTACACCATGGAAGAAAGGGAAAGCATTGAACACTTTCTCAGGAATGGGCCACCATTCAGTAGAGAAAGTAAACGCTTCTGGAGTACCTTCATAAGCTTGATGACGATGACGAGCCAGACCATACGTTGTCAGGAAAGCACCAAAGGTGAAGGCATCTGACAAAAGGAAAAACCACATCATCAGTTTGCCATAACTCGCCTTGAATGGCTCGTTTCCTCCATCCCAAGTGCCAGTATTAGGCTGCTCAAAGGTTGTTGTTTGCGACATATGTGTTAGAGAATTATTAATGGTTCAAAACTAGAAATACGTATAAGTAAATCCAAAGGGCGCCCAGGAAGTGCCAGTAAATGGTGCACAGCTCAATGCGGTTCAGGTTTCTGGAATGTACTTTATACTTAAGCGCCGAAATTACTACAATAATTAGAAAAACTAACCCCGTAACCAGGTGAAATGCGTGTACACCGGTTAAGACGTACAGAAATGAGCCAGATGGATTAGCGGTGCTCCCCCCAAAGAAAACGTTATTTTTCACCAACTCTACCCAACCTTGCCATTGCCCAATTAAGAAAGCCACACCAGCCACAATGGTTAAGGCTAAAGCAAGTTTCAGGTTCTTGAGGTTATCTTTTTTGGCAGAAACATAGGCCCACTGCATAAATATACTGCTCAGCACCAACACAAGCGTGTTGATAATCAAGATGGAAGGGAGATCAAACTCAAGCCAGTTCCCTTCTTCCCGCCGTACTATGTAAGCACTGGTAAAGGCAGCAAACATCATGATGATGCTCACAATCAAAAGCCAGAGCATAAACTTTAACGGATTTACCCGCCGTTGCTCAATTTGAATTTCAGTATTCATTGTATAGTTACTCCTTTAAAGCTTATCTACCACAAAAGCTATCTGCACAATTGGCAAGTACAGAAAAGAGCCAAACATAATGTTCATGGCGGCTCTCTTAGAGCAAGTAAGCATGAGATAGAACGTCTGCATTAAAAATAAAACCCCACATACCACTGCAATAAAAGCAGAGGTTTTCCCAGCCATCCCAAATTGCAAAGGCAAAAGCCCCAACGGAATCAGCAGTAACGTATAGATCATTATCTGAATAGCTGTCTTCAGATTTTTACCTCCCGCCATAGGTAGCATCTTGAACCCAGCTTTCTTGTAGTCATCATCCAATACCCAGGCAATGGCCCAAAAGTGAGGGAACTGCCAAATAAATTGAATCCCGAAAAGAATCCATCCTTCCACTCCCAGATATCCGGTTCCGGCAACCCAGCCAATCAAAGGCGGTAAGGCCCCTGGAATAGCTCCTACAAACACACATATAGGCGACAACCTCTTTAAAGGAGTATAAAAGAACCCATACAGGAGCAGAGACAGAAATGACAAAGCCGCAGCTAGCCAGTTAAAGTAGAAGCCTAGTAAGCTTACACCAGCAATACAAAGAACAATGGAATAAACAGCAGCTTCCTTAACAGAAATAACTCCGGTAGGTAACGGACGTTTAGCGGTTCGTTTCATCATCTTATCGAGGTCCTTTTCAAGAATCTGATTGATGATATTGGCGGAACCTGTTACCAACAAACCGCCCAGAATAACCAAAGTGGTATTGAGCCAGTCTGCATCAGGACGACCTAGTAAATAACCAATCGCACTAGAGAAAGCTACCGTGGCCGAAAGCCTGAATTTTAAAAGTTGAAAATACGCGGATGCTTTACTCATGGCCGATGATGTCTGGGCACTTGATGTTACGTCTTGTACGTACATAAACGTGATTATGCCACCAATTCGGGTGAAGGATAAGTAGGTTTCTGTGTGTAAATATAACGAATGAGCAGCAAGAACTGCAGCCCGAACATAAGTGTCCCGAGTAACAAATGAAGTGGTTGCGCAAAAGCTGGCAAGGCAAAATAAGCTAAGATCATACCTAGTACTATCTCAGCAAACATCACCAATAGAATAGCCACAACCACTTTAATTAAGTATGAATTGCCTAGTCTTCTGATTACAAAGTATAACCCAATGTGCAACAGCACCAACAGAATAGAGAAAGAGCGATGTACCAAAAAGGAAGATCCTAACTGTTCAATCCAAGTTTCTCTTCCTGTATTGTTTAAAGAGGAGGCAACTAGGTCTACTTGTTCTCTCACTTGCGTACCAAGTATCACCTGCACAAAAGTGAAAACAAGAACAGTAACAAGCAGAACTTTTACTTTAGCAGATGGCTGTGATTGATCTTGGTAGAAAAGTCCCCTTTGCACCCTAACAACAATGTAAATCAGGAGGGCCAATAACACCAAGGCCAAAGCCATATGCAGGGTCACCATCTCAGGAAGTAAATTGGTTGAAACAACCAAAGAACCCAACCATCCTTGGAAAGCGACCACAATAAAAGAAGCAACCGCTCCCCAGAAAACTTTTGGATCTGACTTGAAGAAAGGAAATGAGTAAATAACTGTTAAGAAGATCAAAAACCCGATCACTACTCCTACCAATCTATTCACATATTCAATCCAGGTCTTTGTCACATTGAATTCCGTTTCTATGTACTGAGACGGATGAGCAAAAATCTCCTGAGCGACTTTCGTAAAGCCAATACTTTGAAGAACTTTCCCAACTCGCTCATTCTTCTGAATACGTTTCTCTTTGTAAACTTCCAGATAGTTTATTGGCAACTCCTCTAAACTAGTGGGGGGGACCCACGAACCAAAGCACTTAGGCCAGTCTGGACAACCCATTCCGGAACCAGTACTACGGACGATCCCCCCTACTAAGATTAAAATGTATACAGAAGCAATGGTAAGTACTCCTATACTCCTAAACCTTTTACTACTAAAAGATTTATCTCTCATTCTTTATTCAAAATCTCTTTCATGAGGCAGGTTGGAAGACTGCGTCTGAGAGAATGGTACGTTTTGCGGAATAAAATCTTGTGGAGCACCTGGCTTGCTATAGTCATACGGCCATCTGTAAACCACAGGAAGCGGACCTGGCCAGTTTCCGTGACCTGGATTCACTGGAGTAGTCCACTCCAATGTGTTAGACTTCCAAGGGTTCTCAGTAGCTCTTCTACCTCTGAAAATGCTATAGATGAAGTTGAACAGGAAGAAGAATTGAGCAAAAAATGCAACAATAGCCGCTACAGTGATGAAGGTATTCATGTCCATGAATTTGTTGAAAGTGTCAAATCCAGTCCATGTATAGTATCTCCTAGGGAAACCTGCTATACCAATATAGTGCATTGGCATAAAGATCAGGTAAACACCCGCAAAGGTAATCCAGAAGTGCAGGTAGCCTAACTTATCATCCATCATGCGCCCGAACATCTTTGGGAACCAGTGGTAAACTCCAGCGAACATTCCAAAGAAAGCTGCACTACCCATTACTAAGTGGAAGTGAGCCACTACGAAATAAGTATCATGTAATTGGATATCTAGAGCCGAGTTACCTAAGATGATACCCGTTACCCCTCCAGAGATAAATAATGACACGAAAGCAATGGAGAAAAGCATGGCTGGAGTAAAGTTGATATTACCTCTCCAGATGGTTGCAATCCAGTTGAATACTTTAACCGCCGAAGGAACCGCGATAATCAACGTTAGGAACATGAACACTGATCCTAAGAAAGGATTCATCCCAGACACGAACATGTGGTGCGCCCATACAATGAAAGAAAGCAGAGAGATGCCCAACATTGAACCAATCATCGCACGATAACCGAAGATAGGCTTACGCGAATTGGTAGCAATAATTTCAGATACAATACCAAAAGTAGGTAGGATCACAATATATACTTCTGGGTGACCCAGGAACCAGAACAAGTGCTGGAATAAAACTGGGCTACCACCGGTATGGGATAAAGCCTCTCCAGCTACATAGATGTCTGAAAGGAAGAAGCTGGTACCGAAAGAGCGGTCAAAGATCAACAACAAAGCGGCTGACAATAAAACCGGGAAAGCCAAAAGACCAAGAATAGCCGTCAGGAAGAATGCCCAGATAGTCAAAGGAAGCTTAGCCATGGATAAGCCACGTGTACGCATGTTGATCACAGTAGAAATATAGTTCACACCACCCAGCAACTGGGAAACAATGAACAACGCCATACTAATCAACCACATAGTCATACCCGTACCAGAACCAGCAATTGCTTGCGGAAGGGCACTTAGCGGAGGATAAATGGTCCATCCCCCTGCCGCAGGACCTGTCTCCAGAAAGATGGAGTAGAACATAATCACACTGGCTAAGAAGAAGAACCAGAAAGACAACATGTTCATAAAGCCAGAGGCCATATCACGGGCACCAATCTGCAGCGGAATCAAGAAGTTACTGAAAGTACCACTCAAACCGGCTGTAAGCACGAAGAATACCATGATGGTTCCGTGCATGGTTACTAACGCCAAGTAAAACTCTGGATTTAGTTTTCCTCCATCTACCCATTTCCCTAAAAGAGGCTCAAGGAAGGTAAAAGTAGCTTCAGGGAAACCTAATTGAAGTCTGAAAAGGCTGGAAAATGTTCCTCCAATGATTGCCCAGAACATACCCGCGAACAGGAACTGTTTCGCGATAACTTTATGGTCTTGGCTAAAGATGTACTTCTCTATGAAACTTTGATCATGATGGTCGTCATGATGATCATCGTGCCCTACATGCACATCTTTATGTAATGAAATATCTGTGCTAGACATACAATACTGTTAAAAGATTATAACTATTGTTTTGAGGCAAGGGCAACAGCACCTGCGGCATCAGCTGTATTTTGGGCAACAGCAGCAGTGCTGTCAGCAGGAGCTCCTTGTTGTAACTGAGAAGCAAATGTTTTCTGCTGTTGTGTAGCCACCCACTTTTGATAGTCTTCTGGCTCATCTACAATCATGGTCATCTTCATGGCAAAGTGACCACGGCCGCAAACCTCTGTACAAGCCAATTCATATTGGAAATTTGGGTTTCCTGTTTCAGTCTGCATCTCAGCAGTTGTCTTAGTAGGAATAAACCAGAAAGTTGTTGGCATACCAGGTACCGCGTCCATTTTCACTCTAAAGTGAGGGAGGAACACACTGTGAATTACGTCTCTTGATCTGATCTTCAGCATGACAGGCTGTCCCTTTGGAACGTGGAATGCGCTTGGCTCACCTGCGAAATCATCCTGAGCATTTTTATCATTCAGATCAATACCAAACTCATTAGTAGCATCAATCAAGGTAGTTTTAACGAGACCCAACTTATTATCGGCACCTGGGTAGCGAATCAACCAGTTAAACTGTTTTCCCATTACCTCTACCACAACAGCATTATCTGGGGCCGGACTGGTAATTTTTGCCCAAGTTTTCCAACCTGAGAATACCAGCAATGCCATTACTACTGCCGGGATAACTGTCCAAATAATTTCAATTTTATTGTTATGTGGATAGTAGTAAGCTCTTTTACCGTCTTGGTGCTGGTACTTGTAAGAGTACACAAACAACAAGATGTGGGTAAGAACAAATACAAAACCAATGACGGCCATGGTTAGCCAGAACATGCTATCTATAGCAATACCATGTTCTGATGCAATTGGCAGGATCATTTCATCCTTCGAAGAAACAAAAGACCAGATGAAGAGGCCTCCCATTACTAAGAAGAAGACAATTAATAGAGCGGCATTTACTTTATTACTCTTACCAACGTCACGTCTGTAACTTCCAGTGAAGATAGAAGCCAGTACCTGAATCTTGAAGAGAAGATACAGGATGACCAGTAAAAGGATGATTGATAGTGCTACAGCAATCGTTATCATTATCCGTGTTTTTAATTATTAGTCTTAAACGTGATGGTGAATACTTTCTTCCAGGAATGGGTGATTCACAGGAACCAAAGAAGCCTTGCTTAATTCTTTTGTGAATACTAACAAGAAAGTTCCTAGGAAGGTTAAAGCTGTACCAATTTCAATCAAGCCAAAACCACTCTCTCCTCTCATAGTACCTGGCATGATCATCATATAGAAGTCAAACCAGTGACCGATCAGGATTGCGATACACACAATCTTCAACATAAGCATTTGTCTCTTCGCATCTCTTGTCATAAGTACAAGGAAAGGGAAAGCGAAGTTGATAATTAAGTTAAAGAAGAAGATCCAGGTATAATGGTTATTGTTACCACCTAAACGTTCCATAAAGTAGATAGCCTCTTCAGGAATGTTAGCATACCAGTAAAGCATAAACTGAGAGAACCAGATATAGGTCCAGAAAATGCTAAATCCAAACAGGAATTTACCTAAATCATGTAAGTGATTAGAGTTCACCATTTTCATGTAACCCATCTGCTTTAGGAATACAATTGTTAAAGTAGTGGCAGCTAAACCAGATACCCACCAGCTAGCAAATACATACCAACCAAACATTGTACTAAACCAGTGTGTGTCAATTGACAGAACCCAGTCCCAAGCAGACATAGAGGAAGTAACCCCAAATACAACCAAGAAAGTAGCCCCTAATCTGATGCTTTTGTTATAGTGGTTTAAACCACCATTCAAATCTTCAGCAAGTGACTCTCTTCTCAACCATTTAAAGAACAGGAACCATAACACAAAGTACGCTACCATTCTAATGGTATAAAAAGTGATGTTCAGGTAGCCAGATTTACCAGCTATAATTGGGTCATAATTAGGATTACCCACCTCATGTAGAGAGTGATCAGTCCAGTGCAATAATGTATTGTGACCAGTAAAAATGATTGGTAACAAAAACACCAACAGCATGATGATACCACCAATAGGTAGATAGCTACCTAAGGCTTCTGGTACTCTCTTGATCAATACAGACCATCCGGCATAGGCCACATACTGGATTGCAACGAACAAGATACCAACTACAGCAATACCAGTTAAATAAACGTTGTTTAACCACAGGTTAGCCAATAAGCGCTGACCCCATCCGGCAGCATGATGACCTGCCTCAGCAGCACCGTGTGCTCCTTCACCATGACCACCACCGGAATTTGCAGCAATAAGAAGTCCCGCAACCAAAAGTACCAACCCGATACCAATCATGAAGAAGAACCGTTTAGTGGCTCTTTGTGGGATACTTAGTCTTTCTTCAGTTATCATTTCAAATTTACCTTTTAGGTTAGTTGCGCGTATCCTTGGTAGGATCGGCAGTGGTACCTGTTACTGGATTAGTATTTTCGGTTGTACTGGCTCCCTGTGGGGCATCTGTAGAGGTTGAACCTGTATCAGCGGTTTCAGCACCACTGGCATCAGTAATTCCTTTTTGCAGTTGCTGCACATACATGGAGATCTTCCAGCGTTCCTGCGGATTCACCTGCGTTCCGTGAGGCATCATACGACCACGTCCATTTACAATAACGTGATAAATGTGACCTACAGGGAGTGTCGCATAGCGTCCTTGCGTATAGTTTGGCACCCCCTTAAATTTAGCGCCTACCAAACCATCTCCCTGGCCAGTCTCTCCATGGCAAGGAGAGCAAAAGCGTAAGTAAAGTACCTTGCCCTCTTCCAGGTTCTGAGTAGTCCTTGCTACAGGATTCACCAACTCACGGCCTGCAATTTCGGCACTGTCTTTAGAGATATGGGTATAGAACCCTAATTTACCTCTGGCAATGGTGTGCTCGGCAGGAACACGCATGTTCAAACCACCTGGGTTGATTGCGTTTTTATTATCGGCCAGTTGCTTGAGCGGCTCATAAGATACCGGATAATACATGTCTGGCGCATATTCTGATCCTGGATCTTGGTCATCCTTTCCACATGACGCAAGAAGAACGGAAGAGAAAAGAATCAAGGAGGCTTTTGCCCCTGTTCTGAAGAAATTGTTCATTATTTAACTACCTCCTTCTCGTTTACTTCAATTGCCCCGTTTGAGCGGAGAAGATCATTCAGTTTAGAAATATCAGTACCTTCTTTCAATTCAATGGCCATGATATATTTATCATCTGTTGAGCGTACATCCATGACAGGTACTTTCAATGTTGGGCGTAAGCCACTGATGATAAAGAACGTGATAACCATACCAAAGGCTGCAAATAACACCGTTAACTCAAACGTTACCGGAATAAAGCTTGGCAACGACACGTGAGGCTTACCACCAATGATCATAGGCCAATCAAAGCCTAACATGTAGATTTGCATCCAAAGAGCAAACGAAGTACCACATAAGCCACAGAAGAAAGCTACAATAGGCAACCGCGAACGTTGGATTCCCAACACATCGTCAATTCCGTGGATAGGGTACGGAGAGAAGACATCATAGATCTTTGTTCCTGCCGCACGAGTTTTCTCAATTGCGCTCAGCAGGACATCCTCATCTTCAAATACACCGAGTATATATTTTTTACTAGTCATGCTTGTGAGATTTAGGAGCTGTACCGTGCATAGATGCGTCTGGATTGTGAGTATGATTCACGCCGGAAGACGACTTCAAAATTGATTTCACTTCTGCCATGTTCACCACTGGGAAGAACTTAGCGAACAGTAGGAATAGGGTGAAGAACAAGCCCATGGTTCCTACATATACTCCAATGTCAATGCTAGTTGGAGAGAACATAACCCAGCTAGATGGAAGGAAGTCACGGTGCAGAGAAGTTACAATGATCACGAAGCGCTCAAACCACATCCCAATGTTTACGAAGATGGAGATGATGAAAGTAGCAGTTAAGCTACGGCGGATGGAACGGAACCAGAATAGCTGAGGAGTGATTACGTTACATGTCATCATGGACCAGTATGCCCACCAGTAAGGACCCGTAGCACGGTTGATGAAGGCATACTGCTCGTATTCTACTCCTGAATACCAAGCAATGAAGAACTCAGTGATATACGCTACCCCTACAATAGAACCAGTTAAGGTAATTACCTTGTTCATGGATTCTACGTGCTCAAGAGTGATATAATCCTCAAGACCAAAGGTTTTACGCGTGATAATCATCAAGGTCAATACCATCGCAAAACCTGAGAAGATCGCACCTGCCACGAAGTATGGAGGGAAGATGGTGGTGTGCCATCCTGGGATAACTGAGGTTGCAAAGTCCATGGATACGATAGTGTGTACCGAAAGTACCAGTGGAGTTGCTAAACCGGCAAGAATCAGGGAAACAGTTTCATAACGTGACCAGTGTTTGGCAGAACCTGTCCAGTTCATGCTCAATAAAGCGTAAGCTCTACGTGCAATTGGACCAGTAGCTCTATCACGAATGGTAGCGAAGTCTGGGATAAGCCCAATGTACCAGAAAACAAGCGATACAGAGAAATAAGTTGAAATCGCGAATACGTCCCAAAGCAGTGGGGAGTTAAAGTTCACCCACAGCGATCCGAAAGTGTTAGGGAGAGGCAATACCCAGTAAGCCAACCACGGACGTCCCATGTGAAGTACAGGGAACATAGCCGCACAGATTACCGCAAAAATGGTCATCGCCTCAGCCGCACGGTTGATGGAGGTTCTCCATTTCTGACGGAATAACAACAAGATCGCAGAGATAAGTGTACCGGCGTGACCGATACCTACCCACCACACGAAGTTGGTAATATCCCATGCCCAACCTACGGTTTTGTTAAGCCCCCACTCCCCTATACCGAACCATAGGGTTCGGTATACAGAGTAGATAAAGATACCGAGAAAAACCAGAGAAACTCCCAGGGCCATCATCCAGCGGACGTTCGGCTTGGCTTCCACCTGCCGGCATACATCCTCCGTGATGTCTGCATAAGTTTTACCCCCGGTTACTAGGGGCTCTCTTATAGGAGATACGTGCTGCATATATCTTTCTGTGTTAAATTAAGCTTGATTTCTGATTTTGGTTAAGTAGGTAACGTTTGGCTGAGTGTTCAACTCTTCCAATACGTGGAAAGCACGCTCTCCTTGCTCACGCTTCAGGATTTGAGAAACCTGGCTGTTTGGATCGAGCATATCACCGAAGATGATGGCATTGGTTGGGCAGGACTGAGCACATGCTGTAACAATTTCTCCATCTTTAGGGCGACGGCCATCTTTCTTAGCCTCTAGTTTACCATACTGAATACGCTGAACGCAGAAAGAGCATTTCTCCATTACCCCACGTGAACGAACAGTTACATCTGGGTTCAATACCATCTTACCAAGATCGTTATTCATCTGGTAATCGAACTTCTCGTTGTTGGCGTAGTTGAACCAGTTGAAGCGACGAACTTTGTACGGACAGTTGTTAGCGCAGTAACGGGTACCTACACAACGGTTATACACCATTTGGTTTATACCTTCGGTGCTGTGCATGGTTGCAGCCACAGGACACACTGTTTCACAAGGAGCATGGTTACAGTGCTGGCAAAGCATTGGCTGGAAGATAACGGAAGGGTTCTCTGATGGATTCTCCATCTTCTCAAAACCTCCGTCTTCACGGGTGGCATCGCTGCTATAGTAGCGGTCAATACGCAGCCAGTGCATTTCACGGCGATTCAACACCTCTTGCTTCCCTACTACCGGCACGTTGTTCTCTACCTGGCAGCTGATGGTACAAGTACCGCAACCAATACATGAGTTAAGGTCAATGACCATACCCCAGTGGTGGTTCTTATACTCATAGTCCTGCCACAGGGAGATTTTCTGAGGCTTCTGAGGGCCGTCCGGAGTAGCAATTTTAATGTATTCAGTTACACTCTTAGGATCTTTCTTGTAATTAGCAAGGGTATTCTCCTGCACTACAATACGTCCCATCACTGTGTGGTGCGTTTGCGTTTGGGCAATTGGCTTATCACCTCCTGCTTTCGCAATTTCCACGGTGTTGGAATAAATCAAAGAGTCGCCGGCTACAGATACTAGTGGATAAACATTAGCTCCTACATTGTTACCAGCTTGTCCAGCATGAGTACGTCCATAACCAATCGCGACACCTACTGTTCCAGGTGCTTGTCCTGGTTGAATAAGCGCTGGCAGCTCAATAGACTTCCCTTTAGCTGTTACTCTTAAAATATCATTTTGCTCAACGCCAAGGTCTTTGGCCATTGTGCTGGAGATAGTGACATAGTTATCCCAAGTAGCTTTGGTAGTAGGATCAGACATTTCCTGCAACCAAGGGTTGTTAGTGTGTTGGCCGGCTCCAATAGCTACTTTTTCGTAAATTTCAAGCTCAATGCCTTTGCCCCCGCGACCAGCTCTGTTGATGCTTACAGCAGCAGCGGCAAGCGTCATAGGAGCAGCCGGTGCAGTTGGCTCATTCGCGCCTGTTGTTCCAGTGGCAACACCATCATGTACGGCTTTATCCCAAGCAGCAGCACCGCCTACGATGCTAGACCAAGTTCTTTGGATAACTGTGTAAAAGTCAGAAGTAGATCCTGTCCATTTCAGTAAAGAATCCTGAGCTTGTCTGGTATTGAAGATGGTAGTGATGGTAGGTTGAGCCAAGCTTAAGAAGCCTCTCTTTGGCTCATAATCGTTCCAAGATTCCAGGAAATGGCTATCTGGGCAGATATAGTCTACTAATGTAGCAGTCTCGTCTTCTCTGTCTGCGAAAGAAATCTTCACTCCTACTTTTTTGATTCCGCTCGCTACCTGCTGGCTAAGTGGGTGATCATAAACAGGGTTTACACCATAGAAAATCACAGCACCTACTGCGCCATTGTTCATGTCATTGATTAGACGCAGCATACGCGCATCGTCACCCTGACGGACATAGGAAGGAACAGCAGTATTGATGGTAGAGCCATTTGCGCCTAAAGCGGCATTGATAGCGGTCACCAGAGTTTGAACGGCCGGATCATTAGAGTCAGATACTACTAATGCTGCACCTCTGCTGGCCAACAATTCTTTGGCGGCGGCATCTACTTGTTTTGCATAAGGAGTAGAAGGTGCCTGTATGGCTGCTCCTCCGGTTCCACCTGCAATTCTGTTATATAGTGCAGCAACTACAGCACCATACTCAGATGGTTTAACAGGTACGCGTACGTCTGCGTTAGCACCAGTTAGAGACAAAAAGCTCTCAAACTGATAGTGGCGAGACATGACAGGTCTGTCAGCAGTTACTTTACGGTTAACAATATATTGCTTTGAGTATTCTACTGGAGAAATCCAAGTACCTAGGAAGTCAGCACCAACAGATACAATCACGTTCGCTTTGCTGAAGTCATAGCCAGGCACTAATCCGCCGTTAGCCCGCAATAAGGCTGATGCAGATTTTGCATCATAGGTAACGTGCTCAAAAGAAGGGAATTGAGCACCAAAGTCTCTGATCACCGCCTTTGTGCTTGGGCTGATAATGGTATTAGAAACTAACACCACTCTTCCTTGCACACCTGTCAGGCGAGTACGGATCTCTTGGTCAATCTGCTCCCATGAAGCACTCTTGCCTTTTGCTACCGGACCTTTAAGACGGTTGTTATCATACAGGGTCAGCAAAGAAGCCTGAGACCGAGCATGCGTAGCACCTTGGGTGATAGGAGAAAGGTTGTTTCCTTCCACTTTGATTGGACGACCTTCACGGGTCTTCACCAATATGGAGTTATAAATATCACCCATGAAATAAGTAGAGGCATACCAGTTAGGTGTACCGGGCTCTACTTCCTCAGGTTTGTGCAGGTAAGGGATTGCTTTCCGCACCGGAGCTTCACAGGAGGCAAGCGTTGCCGCCGCTACCCCAAAGCCCAACAGCTTTAAGAAATCACGTCTTGGAGCTACAGAAGAGGAAGAGGCTTCTCCTCCATTAGCCTCACTTACTGGCAGGAACTCAGGAAACTCATTATGAGCATGCTTCTGGAATTCCGGAGTATTGTTTAACTCCTCTACCCCTCTCCAGTATTTAATTGTTTCTTGCATATATCTCAAAAACTCAAATTCAGGATATGGAATTGATTAGTAGTGGCATTTAGAACATTCTGTTCCACCTTGAGACGCAACCACAAACGCGCCTTTAGATTGCTTCTCATGCAACTTCACTAAGTTGTCATAATAGGCGTTGCCTTCAGTGTTAAGAGGGGTATTTCTATGGCAATCAATACACCAGCCCATAGTCAGAGGTGAGTATTGGCCTACCACTTCCATTGTCTCAATAGGGCCATGGCATGTCTGGCATTCAACACCGCCTACCTTTGTGTGCTGTGAGTGATTGAAGTAAGCCAGGTCTGGTAGGTTGTGAACACGTACCCACTCAATTGGCTTGTTATTTTCAATGGCACGGTAGATTTTCTGAATTTCAGCAGACTCCTTCTTGATCTGGCTATGGCAGTTCATACAGATGTTAGCGGAAGGAATGTTTGCACTAGCACTCTTATATACAGAGGTATGGCAGTAGTTACAGTTGATCTGGTGATCACCGGCGTGCAACTTGTGAGAGAAAGCGATTGGCTGTCTTGGAGCGTATCCTTGCTGAATACCCACACCCATTACTTTATCAATGGAGATATCAACTAAAACAACCACTACAATTAGACCTACAATCACTCTTACGGCTTTTGATTTGTAGATATTCGCAAAATTGGTTCTGCGCTCCAGCATTTCCTGCTCAGCACCAGTCAGGTCTTCTTTGCCTTTCAGATAGTTCTTAAGAACTGACGCTATAATCAGGAGTGTGATCACCAGGACAATAAGAACCACTACCAGTACCACCAGCAGCAAGTCTACATAACCACCCACACTTCCAAGAGCATCAGTACCTACATTTTCACCAGCCTTAGCTCCTTCCGGACCCGCAGATGGCGCACTCTGCACATTCTCTGGCGCAGCGCTCGCACTCTCAATATAAGCGATGATTGACTTCAGTTCGTCATCAGAGAAGGCGAAAGAAGGCATTTGCTGCTTGGAGTACTCATTAAAGACCGCTACCGCATCTTTGTCTCCGCTTTGAATTAGAGCACTGGAGTTCTTGATCCATTTTATCAACCAAGCCTCAGATCTTCTCTTGTGCACATCGCGCAAACCGGGCCCAACCACCACATCTGTACCCACTGAGTGACACTGGGTACAGTTGTTTTTAAACAGGGTCTGACCATTTTCAATAAGGGCTGCGTCAGCACCGCCTCCACCTCCGGCTGCCGGGGCCTCAGCTCCTGGGGTTACACCAGCCGTCCCTGTCTGGCTTTGTTCTGGCGCTTGCGCGAACGCAGACGAAACAACAAAGAACAACAAGAGAAAAGGGAGTAGGAAGGTATATTTTGCTCTCTTTTTACAGCTAATCATAGCTTAATTGTAGTGTTAAGAATAGTGAAAGTACATTACGGCCACAAATCTACTACCCGCACACCATTATTCAAACACAATATCCCTTATTTTTCCCCTTTGATATTTCCCTCATTACCACCTGCTTTAACCCCCTAAACCCTTTAAAGCAGCCTGTTTAGGCACTATTTAGAATCCTTATAAATTATATAGGAAAATTGAATACATATCTCTCACCTCTCGTTTTCTCTCTATTTCTCCCTTCTTTGAAGATTGAACTAGCCCACATACAAGATAAATTATTTCATAAAAATAATTACTTAAACACAAACTAGTATTTATTCCACACTTCTTCGTACTTATTCTAATCCTATAATTATATTTTCAAAGTACAGTCACCCTGAAAACATTTTTATGCGGCCCTTAACTAACAGTTCAAATCACTACTCACCAGTCTCTACTCCTTATATAAGTAGGTAAGACTTTTTTAACCCGCTAACTCAGACTTGTTCTCTTCTTCTATTCCATTCTCTTCCGGCTCCTGCTCCTCTACTTATATTTCTTTTTAGAACAGATCCAGTAGGTCGGCACAGATCTTTCGTCTATGCAAAAACCAATTCAAGGGCAGCATTTTTTTTAGCTCCTCTGCTTGTGGGCTTTATCAAAAGTTATTTTGGAGAATGGCTAAAATAATTCTACCTTTGCCCCTTCGAACCAAAATCATTTTTACAAATGACTTTAAAAAATTACGAAGTTCTTTTCATCATGACCCCGTTGCTGAACGAGGCTCAGATGCAGGAGACGGTCGAGAAGTTCAGACAGGTGCTTAAGGAAAATAGCGCCGACATTATCCATGAGGAGAACTGGGGCTTGAAAAAACTGGCTTACCCAATCCAGAAAAAAAACACTGGTTTCTATCACCTCATTGAGTTCCAAGGTCCCTCTACTGTGGTAGATGCCCTGGAGCTTGCTTTCCGTCGTGATGAGAAAATCATCCGCTTCCTTACTACTGCCCTAGATAAGCACGCTGTTGCTTACAATGAGCGTCGCAGAAACGGAGAATTCAAATCATCTAAAAAAGAGAAGGAGGCCCAAGCGTCATGAGTTTAGTAAACGAAAAAATCCACAAGCAAGACACACGCAAGAAATACTGCCGTTTCAAGAAAAACGGAATCCAGTACATTGACTACAAAGACGGTAACTTCTTATTGAAGTTTGTAAACGAGCAAGGCAAACTGTTGCCACGCCGTTTAACCGGAACCAGCTTGAAGTTCCAGCGCCGCGTATCTCAGGCTGTTGCCAGAGCGCGCCACTTGGCAATTTTGCCTTACGTAACGGATTCTTTAAAATAAGGAGGTAAAACAAGATGGAAGTTATTCTGAAAGATGACGTGAAAGGCGTTGGCTACAAAAACGATATCGTTACCGTAAAGCCAGGCTTCGGCCGTAACTACCTTATCCCTCAAGGATTAGCTGAAATGGCTACTCCTTCTGCCCGTAAAGTAGTGGCTGAGAACATTCGCCAAGCTTCTCACAAAGCTGAGAAAATCCAAAAAGACGCTCAGGAACTGGCAAACCGTATTGGAGAAACTACCCTGGAAATTCCTGCCAAAGCAGGTGAAACCGGTAAAATCTTCGGTGCAGTGACAACCTTACAAATCTCTGAAGCTCTGAAATCATTAGGTTATGATGTAGATCGTAAGCGTATTGACTTTGACCAGGAAGTAAAATCTTTGGGCGAGTACACCGCTACGCTTAACCTGCACAAAGAAGTGAAGCACCAAATCCGCTTCAACGTAGTTGCTGCCTAAGTAGCCTCTTACGCATCCTATTGAGACAACCTGCCGTAACCCGGCAGGTTGTCTTGTTTTGTACCCTTCCCTACTTCCCTTCTCTATTGATCATTGCGTTTAGCGGCCGTTTTTCCTGAATCTTGCCTAAACCGCAGGTTTAACACAGTTAAACCTGCAAACCATTATTTCTCCGGTAGGTAAAAGGTAATACATTTGGGCTACTCCCTGTCATTCTTCCTATGCTACCATATTCTGTTGTCATCTTTGATTTTGATGGAACCCTCTGCGCTACCCAAGAGGCCATTCTCTACAGCTTCAAGAAAACCTTTGAGCAAATGAATGTTACGCCTCCGGCCCCAGCTACCATCATAGAAGCCATTGCCACGGGAGGAAACCTATCTGAGCTCTTGCCTTTGCTGCACCCCTCCCTGCAACAAGAGGAGCAGGCCTTGCAGGAATGGGTTCTTCAATACCGCCATATCTATGATACTGACGGCGGCCGCCTCACCACCCTCTTCCAGGGAGCAGAACAGCTTTTCGTGAAGCTCAAAGAATGGGGCATCTGCTGCGGGGTGATTAGCAACAAAGGGCAAAGAGCCATTGAAGATGCGTTGGAAAGGTTTAACCTCCGCCACTACTTTGACTTAGTCATAGGCGATGACCCGCAGCGGCCACTGAAGAAAAAACCGAATTCAATGGCATATGAACAGGTAATCAGACCCACTTACCCGCACCTTTCCCCTTCCCAGATATTGATGGTAGGCGACACCCACGCCGATCTTCTTTTCGCCAACAATGCCGGTCTTACGTCTTGCTGGGCTGCTTATGGCTACGGCAACAAAGAACGATGCTTAGCGGCAAACCCCGTCTTCACCATTCACGCTCTGGAACAACTGTATCCAGTGCTTACTCCGCTCGCGCAAACTAAATAAGTAACCCAGGGCATAGTTTCAAATTCGCTTTTTCTCATGCAGTTCCGCACAGAAATCATTGTACCTCCCGCTCCCTCTTTTATCTCCCGCCCCAAAGGCATCTTCACCATAGGTTCCTGCTTTGCCGAGGTAATAGGCAGAAAATTGCAGGAAGTTAAAGCGAACGTCTTGGTGAACCCATTCGGGACCATCTTTAACCCGCTCTCCATGCATAAGCTCCTGAGGGCAAGTCTTCAACAAGACGTTGCCTGGCTGGAGGAAGGATTGGTGGAACAGAACGGCATCTGGCACCACTATGACTTCCACTCTTCTTTCTCGCATCCGCAGCGCGAAGAGCTGCTAAAACAACTCACGGAGCAAATTCTACGGGCGCACCACTTCCTTTTACAGGCTGAAACAGTATTGCTGACCTGGGGAACAGCTTTTGTGTACGAGCGGCGAGACAATGGAGCCCTGGTAGCCAACTGCCATAAAATTCCGCAACGGGAATTCTCCAAACGGCTGCTCTCCCTGTCTGAACTGGAACAGGATACCCGCCAAACCCTGGAGTTGCTCCATACTCACTGCCCTAATCAACGGGTAATTCTCACTGTAAGCCCCGTTCGTCATCTTAAAGACACGCTGCCGCTCAACAGTGTGAGCAAAAGCCTATTGCGGGTGGCGACGCACACAGCTACGGAGGAGCACCATCAAACAACCTACTTTCCGGCGTATGAACTGCTTCTGGACGATCTCCGGGACTACCGGTTCTTCGCAGAGGATTTGCTCCACCCATCGGCCATGGCCGAACAGTACATCTGGGAGAAATTCACACAGGCATACGCAGATCAGGACTTCACCGCTTTCATTCAACAATGGGCAGAAATACAGCGGGATTTGGCGCATAAACCGTTTCATCCCCAAAGCCCCGCGCACCACAAATTCCTGCAGAAGCTCCTCCAGAAACTACAGTTGCTTGCTCCCATCGCCGATGTGCAAGCAGAAATAGAGACAGTACAGCGCCAGCTGCGTATGTCATAAATACGTTTTAGGTCATTTTTCAGAAAAAGAGCCGCTAAACGCACCGTTACCTATCAATACAACTATGGAAAAGAAGCCCAACCGCCTGGCCCAGGAATCAAGCCCGTATCTGTTGCAGCACGCCTATAACCCAGTAGACTGGTATCCCTGGGGCCCCGAAGCCCTAGAGAAAGCCAAAGCCGAACAGAAGCCCATTCTGGTGAGCATAGGATACGCCGCCTGCCACTGGTGCCATGTGATGGAACATGAGTCCTTTGAGAACGGGCAGATTGCCGAGGTAATGAACAAGGACTTCGTCTGCATCAAGGTTGATCGTGAAGAGCGTCCCGATGTGGACCAGGTGTACATGGATGCCTTGCATGCCATGGGCTTGCAGGGCGGCTGGCCGCTCAACGTGTTCCTGAATTCAGACGCCAAACCATTTTACGGAGGCACTTATTTCCCGCCCCAGAACTGGGTACAGCTGTTACAGAGCATTGCCGAAGCATATTCCAAAAGCCGCGCTGAATTAGACAAATCCGCCGATCAGTTTGTGCTGCACCTGAACCAAAGTGAGCTCGCTAAATATGGTCTCCAAATCGGGAACCAGGATTTCAGCCAGGAGGCCTTTGAGCAGATGTTTGCAAACCTGAAAGCCAGCTTTGACCTGAAACGGGGCGGCACCAGCGGCGCTCCTAAATTTCCCATGCCCAGCATCTGGCGCTTTCTGTTGCGCTATTACCAGCACAGCCAGAACCCAGCCGCTCTGGAACAAGTGAACCTCACGCTGGAAGAAATGGCTTTTGGGGGCATCTATGACCAGGTGGGTGGCGGCTTTGCCCGCTACTCGGTAGACGATGCCTGGCTGGTGCCCCACTTTGAGAAAATGCTCTATGACAACGGCCAACTCCTGAGTCTTTACGCCGAGGCCTATCAGGTTACCCGCAATGAGCTTTATAAGCAGGTGCTGCAGGAAACCATCTCATTTGTGGAACGGGAACTCACCAGCCCGGAAGGCGGCTTTTACTCCTCCCTAGACGCCGACAGCGAGGGAGTGGAAGGCAAATTCTATGTCTTTACCCAATCTGAAGTACAGGAGTTTTTAGGCGAAGAAGCTGAATTGGCCAGCCAATACTACCAAATTACTCCAGAAGGAAACTGGGAACACGGCCTGAACATTCTGCACCGTCGCCAAACCGATGAGGCCTTCGCCGCTGACCAGGGCTTGAGTCTGGAAGAACTGCAGGAGCGCATCCAGCTCTGGAAAGACACTCTCCTCAAAGCCCGCAGCCAGCGCGTACGCCCGGGGCTGGATGACAAAATCCTCACTTCCTGGAACGCCCTCATGCTCACTGGGCTGGTAGATGCCTACAAAGCTTTGGGAGAACCCAAAATTCTGGAACTCGCCTGCACCAACGCTCATTTTCTCCTGAGCAAACTCAAGCAAGGCAACCAGTTATACCACAATTACAAAGAAGGCAAAGCTACCATAGACGGTTTTCTGGAAGATTACGCCCTGCTCATACAAGCCTTGATTGGCCTGTACCAGGTTACTTTTGAAGAACACTGGCTCCAGGAAGCGAAAAGATTAACGGAGTACACGCTCAATAACTTCTTTGACCAAGAAGAGGAATTATTCTACTTCACTGGCTCTGCCGGGGAACAGTTGATCGCCCGCAAGAAGGAGATTTTTGACAATGTGGTGCCTGCGTCCAATTCCGTCATGGCTATGAACCTGCATTTCCTGGGGCTTTTCTATGACAAGGAACGCTACACCCGCCTATCGCAGAAAATGCTCTCTAAAGTACGGGACCTGGTAGTGAAAGAACCTACGCATCTGGCTAATTGGGCATCGCTTTTCTATCTGCAATTAAAACCCACCGCTGAGATTGCCATCATAGGACCTGAGGCACATCCATTCAGAGGCCTGCTCCAGCAGCACTTCCTGCCTAATGCTTTACTGGTAGGGAGCAAGGAAGAAAATACTTCTGATTTGCCGCTGCTGGAAGACCGTATTGTGCAAAATGGAAAAACCACCTTATATGTATGCTACAACAAGGCCTGTCAGTTGCCGGTACAGTCCGTAGCGGAGGCGCTGGAACAAATTTGGCAGATTTAATTTCATTCCTAAATAGTAATTTCGTAAGCTTACTATTCCAATAGAAAGGCGTTTGCAGAAAAGTTTATAACTTTAACAAGTAAAGGTTAAGCATTACTCATAAAATCACTTTTTTCTAACCTCTATAGAACTGACTGACATTGATGACTGTTGCCCCATCAAATAAACCTTTGACATCTGTGAAAAAAGTACTTTTAATAGGTGGGCTATGGCTTGCCTGTGCAGCTTCTGCTTACTCTCAAAGAAATGGAGACGGTTACTGGAAAAAACTACAGAAATCGCACCCAGAGACAACCTTTGAAGCGCTGCAACAACCGGCAGTATCTCAAGCTCCCTCAGCCCAGGCTTCGCTTGACGCCTGCCGTTTACCCTTAGTCTACGAAGGCGAAGTCCGGAATATTTCCCTGGAGAACATCCAGCTCATGAAAGCAAAAGGGTTTAAGCCCAGCAACATCCGTCAGTTCCGGAAAGAAGTGCTCTTCACCGCCGCCGACAAACAGGTGTGGTTACCCGTGAAATCTGACGTAGTGGGCCAACTGGAGATTGAATTGCGCAAAGACGAGCCCGTGCTTCTCTACGCCACCGTCTTACAAGACAAAGACCCAGAAGAACAGCAGGTAGTTCTTTTGGTGGAAGACTTTCAGGTACAGTAAGGAAAGCTTTCCGTTTCCGGCCTGTTTTTCCGAACTTTGGGCTAAATTGGCCGCTTTGACACCTGAATTAGAATTTCATACTCCTTCTGATGACGTCCCTGAACGGGTAACCCTGTTCGCGGACGTCATTTTACCTTTGCCCCTGCCCAAACTCTACACCTACCGGGTGCCTTACCAGATGAGCGACGAGGTGCTGGTGGGGGCGCGCGTACTGGTGCAGTTCGGCTCCAAGAAAGTATTGAGCTGTGTGGTGGCGCGGGTGCATGACCAGCCGCCCAAAGAATACCAGGCGAAGTACCTGCTGGAAGTCATCGACGAAAAACCCGTAGTAACCGGCCCGCAGCTGCGCCTCTTCCTCTGGATGGCTGAATACTACCTTTGCACGCTGGGCGAAGTCATCAACGCGGCCCTACCTTCGGCCTTGAAACTCAGCAGTGAGTCTAAGATTCAGCTGCACCCGCAGTTCAATGAAGAGACCAATGAGTGGCCGCTCACCAGCCATGAAGAGAAGATTATCTTCGGGCTGCGCCAGAAACAGCACCTCACGTTTACAGAGGTAGGCCAGCTGCTGCAGCTCACCAGCTTCCATAAAATCATCAAATCACTGCTCCTCAAAGAGATCATCATCATCTATGAGGAAATAGCGGAGAAATACGCCCCCAAAGTGGTAAAAAAGGTGCGGCTGGCCCCCCAGTTTGTCACTGATGAGGAAACCCTGGAAGAACTCTTCAACCAACTGGCCGCCAAACCCAAGCAACTGGATGTGCTGCTCAAATACGTGCAGCTCACGCCCATTCTGCACAATCTGCTCCTGAACCACGAGGGTATCGAGAAAAACCTGCTCACCTCCAATCCGCACCTGTCACTCTCAGCCATCAACACCTTGCTCAAGAATGGGGTACTGGAGCAGTTTGACGTGGTGGTGAACCGCTTCCCTATGGCCGAGGGCCGAGGGCCGTATCTTACTTCTGAGCTTTCTCCGGCCCAGGCAACCGCCCGGGACCAGATTCTGGAACAGTTCGGTGACAAAAGCACGGTGCTGCTGCACGGCATTACAGGTAGCGGTAAAACCGAAGTGTATATTGACCTGATCCAGAAGGCGGTGGAAGCCGGTGGCCAGGTCCTGTACCTGCTCCCTGAGATTGCCCTTACCGCCCAGATTGTGGTCAGGCTGAAGCGCGTGTTCGGGGACCGACTGGGCGTGTACCACTCCAAGTTTTCAGATAATGAACGCGTAGAGGTCTGGAACGGCATCTTGTCCGGCAGGTTTCAGGTAGTGGTGGGCGTGCGGTCCTCGGTGTTTCTGCCGTTCCACTCGCTCTCGCTCATCATTGTAGACGAAGAGCACGAACCTTCCTACAAGCAGCACGAGCCTGCCCCCCGCTACAATGCCCGCGAGGTAGCCTTCATGATGGCGCAGTTCCAGGGGGCCAAGACTTTATTGGGATCGGCCACGCCGTCGGTGGAAACGTATTACCACTGCCAGACAGGCCGCTGGGGGCTGGTGAACCTGCATGAGCGCTACGGAGAGGCCACGTTGCCGCAGGTAGAGCTGGTAGACACGCGCCAGGAGAGCCTCCGCAAGAACATGATGAGCCATTTCTCCCAGCGCCTCATCCATGACATTGAAGACACGCTGCACCGCCATGAGCAGGTGATCCTGTTCCAGAACCGCCGCGGGTACGCCCCCTTCATTGACTGCAATGACTGCGCCTGGATTCCCAAGTGCCGCCATTGCGCCGTGAGTTTGTCTTACCACAAGTTTTCCAACGAGCTCCGCTGCCATTACTGCGGCTACACCGAACGCAAACCCAATGATTGCCCCGCCTGCGGCTCCACCATGCTCAAAACAGTGGGGTTCGGGACGGAGAAGATTGAGGATGACCTGAAACTGATTCTGCCGGAGGCCCAGATCCAGCGCATGGACCTGGACACTACCAAACGCAAAAACAGTCATCAGCAGATCATTGAAGACTTTGAGCAACAGCGTACCAATATTCTGGTAGGCACCCAGATGGTGACCAAAGGGCTGGATTTTGAGCACGTAAGCCTGGTGGGCATCTTGAGCGCCGACAGCCTCATCCATTTCCCCGATTTCAGGGCCCATGAGCGGGCGTACCAGTTGTTTGTGCAGGTAAGTGGCCGCGCCGGCCGAAAAGGCAACAAAGGCAAGGTCTTGATCCAGACGGCCAACCCCAACCAGGCCATTTTCCAGCGGGTGATTGAGAACGATTACCTGGGTCTGTACGAGCAGGAGATTGCCGAGCGGCAGAAGTTCCGTTATCCGCCGTTTGTGCGCATGATCAAAGTCACCGTGAAACATCCGGAGGCCAAGCCCTGCGAAGCTGCCGCCATCACGCTGGCCAAGGACTTGGTGGACCGTCTGGGCAGAACGGGCGTGCTGGGTCCCGAAGCCCCGCATGTGTTCAAGATCAGGAATCAGTTCCTGCAGGAAATTCACGTGAAACTGGACCGGGACAGCGGACACCTGCGCGAATCTAAGGCGCATATCCAGGAAGCGGTGCATCTGCTGCTCCAGAACAAAGACTTTAAACAATTACGGGTAGCCATAGACGTAGACCCTTCTTAGCAACTCCTGTATTCCTACTTTAGCAGCGGTGCGTTTAGGGGCGTTTTTTCAAATAAACGCCCCTAAACGCACCGCTGCTTTTTCCTTGCCTCCTGTTCTCCCCTTGGTCTTTCACCTTAGGTTCTTGAGGTATTTAAAACCCTCGTTGCTTTGCTTCACCATAGCCTGTTTCCCGTTTAGCGGCTCTTTTTCTGAAAACAGGGCAAAACCACTTGTCTCCTTCATCCTCAAAAAGTTCTGCCTCAGCTCATCTTTCAGCGGGTTCATCCTCATTTTAAGGCTTTTAACAAATGATTAACATACACCCAAGCAACGTTTTGCTCAAATTTGCATCTATATAATCAAAAGGGCTCCTCCAGAAATGGTCAAACCCTTCTAAAAAAAGTTTAAAAAATTTAACCATAAAAAATTATGAAAAAGCATCTTACCTCCGCCATTTTATCAGTTTGTTTCTTATTTCACCTGGCTCCCGCCTTTGCCGGTAACAGCCCCGCTTCGGGGCCGGCCAGCCGTGCTACCAAGGTATTTCAGCAGGTCCTGAAAACCGACAACCTCCGCATCATGTCTTTGGAACTGGCCCCCGGCGAGTTCCTGGATTTCCACGCTACGCCAGACCAGGCCGCCTACGCCGCCTCTGAAGGAACCCTTAAGATAGTGAGCCCAGACGGGGAGGTAAAAACCATCAAGGTAAAACCCGGCGACCGCCTCTGGATGGATCTGACCCAATACAAAAATTGGAACACAGGCAAGAAGCCTTTGAAAATAGTGCTCCTGGAGCAGCCTATGCCCCTTTTCGAAAAAAAATCAGAAATTTTTTCATACGCTGTTAAACCTTAAGGTTTTAGCCCCGTAAAAACTGATACATTCACACTCTATTTCAGCTTAAAAGTAGTCTTCTGCTATCCGCTTGCGCTCTGGTGATAGACTACTTTTAAGCATTTTTTTTGCCTTTTTCCCAGTTATGCGCAAAGGCATCCTCTCTGCCCCACTCTTGCCGCTGCGGTTAATTCAGTCCGTATTTTATCCGTTTCAGAAGTGTAAACTCCGGTTCACTCCCACTTTAGCGGGCTTCAGACAGAAAAAGGCCTGCTTCTTCTTTATTGCATTGGCAAGCGCAGAAAGACCCTGCATATTTGTATCGTCAACAAGGCCAAAGCCCCTGATGCTCATGCGAGCAGGCTTCTTAAAATGGACTTGTTGCCCCGCCAACTCCGCTTGGCATTTTAATTGAATTTAGGTTTTGTTTGTTAGTTTGGTGTAAGGGGCCCGGTCTTTCCGGGCTTTTTCATTTTTACTGGTTTCGTCCTGTTTTGGGAAAAACGGCCGCTAAACGCAAGAGCCTATCTGGCCCCATTATTTTCGTTTTCTGACTACTTCAAAATTTAGAGAAGAGAATAGAAGTTGCTAGTTCAGCGGTGATCTGACAGATTTTTGGGAGGACTTCGGGGGAAACGAAGAAAAAACTTCGTGCTACCGAGAAAAAACGGGTGCTTTTTAGCAAAAGTCCGAATTTTTACCTTCCCGGTTCAGGAGAGATTTTGAAGGGTTCAGGCAGGGGAAATCCGGTTCACTCCGCCTTTTTCTCGCTTCAGACAGGAAAAAGGCCGCTTCTTCTTCTTTCCGTTGCCCAAGGAGCAAAGTCACTGCATCTTTGTATCACTAAACGGCACCGGAGCCACGGTTTTTCCCACTGCGGCTTATTTCCCACGGAAGCGTTTAGACTTCATTTAGGTTTAAAAGTTTTGTTTGTTAGTTTGGTGTAAGGGGCCCGGTTTTTCCGGGCTTTTTCATTTTATAGCCTTTCCTACCCTTCGTGGCGTTTAGCGGCTCTTTTTCTGGAATTAACGCTTAAACAGCTATTCTTTTTTCTGCGTACCTTGGCGTATGCAGTGGATCAAACTATTTGACAGCGAGGCCCAGGCCAAAGACCAGATTCCGGTTACCCGTTCTAAAGCGGTGCTGGCCGCCGGGCAGGAAATCTGCGTGGCCCACACTCCATCAGGCTTGTTTGCAGTGGAGAACCTGTGCCCGCACTTAGGCGATGCCCTCAGCCGCGGCACCACCAATTACCTCAACGAGATCATCTGCCCCTGGCACAGTTATCGTTTCCATCTTATCTCTGGCGAGGAATGCAAAGGCCGTACCCGCCCGCTGGTGCGGTACCCGCTGGAGGTGCGCGAAGACGGGGTGTACGTTCAGATGCCTTAATTTTTCTGTTTTAAGCCTAATTCTGGAAAAAGAGCCCCTAAACGCCGCTACACTTCCTGGTTACTTCACCGGCACCAACCGATAGATAATTCCGGGGTTCTCCACGGCAATGTACACGTAGCCGTCTGGGCTCATGCGCACATCCCGTATGCGGCCCACATCTTGCAGAAGCCGCTCCTCGCGCACCACCTTGTCGCCGTTCAGTTCCAGGCGGGCCAGCAGTTTGAAGCTGAGCGCCCCTACCAGCAGGCTACCTTTCCAGCCGGGATAGCGGTCGCCGGTGACAAAGGCCATGCCCGAGGGCGCAATAGACGGCACCCACACGTGGATAGGGTCTGTGATGCCGGACTTCTGCTTGAGGTCTGAGATTTTGGAGCCGTTGTAGTCAATGCCGTAGGTCACATCGGCCCAGCCGTAGTTGTGGCCTTTCTTCACAATATTCACCTCATCGCCGCCTTTGGGACCGTGTTCGTGCAGCCACAGTTCTTTGGTAGCCGGGTTTAAGGCCATCCCTTGGGCGTTCCGGTTCCCGAAGGTGTAGATTGACGGCATAGCGTCTGCGCGGCCTACGAAGGGATTATCGGCGGGAATAGAGCCGTCTTCTTTGATGCGATGCGTTTTGCCCGCGTGCACGCCCAGATTCTGCGGATTCACTTTGGTGCCGCCCCTGTCGCCCATGGTGAAATACAGGTAACCGTCTGGCCCAAACTCTAGGCGGCTGCCGTAGTGGTGGCGGGTTCTGGCGTACGGCTGCGCCTCAAAAATCACTTTCTGCTCCCGCAGGCTATTGCCGTCCAGACGGGCTCGCATGATGGCGGTAGTGGAAAGCGTCTGCCCGCCCTCCTTCTTCACCGCCGAATAGGACAGGAACAGCACGTTGTTTTTAGAAAAGTCTGGGTGGAGTTTCACGTCCAGCAGGCCGCCCTGGCCCTGCGCCAGCACTTCCGGAGCGCCATCAATCTTCTGCAACTGCCGGTTCTGGGTAAGACGGTAAAGCGTGCCAGAGCGCTCGGTGATCAGCATATCGCTGTTCGGCAGAAATGCCATGGACCAGGGCACGTCCAGCCCCGTGGCCACCGTGTCTAGCCGGAAGTTCAGTTTCTCAGATCGGTGCACGGTGCCCTGCGTTTCTTGTGCTCCCGCATCGGCTTGCCGCGTAATGCCCCCTCTGATGTAGCTGACCAACTGCGTGATCTGCTGGTCTGTGAACGTGGCCGCGAAGGCGGGCATACCTTCCTCCGGATACCCGTGTTTGATGCCCTTGAACAGCACCTCCGGCGATTCGCCGTGCTTCCACTTGCGGTTCACAAATGTCTCCAGGTCGCGGCCATGGCAGCCCCCGCAGTAATTGACATAGTTGGTACGGGCCTCAGCCGCCTCTGTCGCCGAGAGCAGCTGTGCCCCGGTGCCCGAGGCCTTGCTGGAACCGGAGGAGGTGGTTTTGGTGCAGGCAATGCCGCCCCAGAGGCCTAAACCTACAACAGACGCAAGAAGAAGGGAAGAACGCATGGCAAGAGTGATTATCGGTTTCTACAGATACTTCCGTTAAATTAACACAGATTCGCTTCCCCCGCATTTTTCTTTTCTGTTTTGGCGCTAATTCTGGAAAAACGGCCGCTAAACAGAAATGCCCGCTGCTGCGGGCATTTCTGTTGTAGAAAGGAAATTGACACGTCGCTTATTCCCCTACCAGGAAAACTGCGTTCCCGAACAGGAGCTTGCCGCCCTGCCAGAACGCCCTGAACAGCGGATTATCCACCAGATACACCACCTGGCCCCGGCCCATCTCCTGCACGCCCAGCACCAGGCCGTTCTGCAAGTTGCTGCTCACTTTGGAGCCTACAAAACCGGTGGCAGGCGCTTCCTCCTTTACCACCCCCACGTTCCAGCCGTCCCGCATGAACTGCGGCAAGCTGCTGGTTTTGATGAGTGCCGGATAAGTGGCTCCGTACCCGAAAGCCAGCGGATGGGTATTATCCAGGTTGATTCTGAACACGCTGCCCTGTACTTCTTCAGAGATAGACTCGCGCTCGCGGTTGGCGTACTTTTTGAGGTCCTCGGCGGCGGGCGCGGCTTTCTTAGCGTTGGTGGTATCGGTGGTCTTTTTCTTCACCGCGAAGTCTGGTTTGTCAGAAAGGAAATTCACGGCCCCCTCCATGGCAATGAGTTTTCCGCCGGCGCGCACCCAGTCCTTCACTTTGTTCAAGGTTTTCTCGTCCAGGATTCCGCCGTAGGAGCCAGTGGGCAGGATAAGCACGTCAAATTCCTGCAACGGAACACTGCCAAAGTAATTGGCGCCCAGCACCGTGACCGGATAGCCTATCTGCTGTTCAAAATAATGCCACACCTCGCCAAAACCGTAGGCCGATACGCCCTCTCCCGTAAGCAACGCCACGCGCGGCGCCTTCACGTAACGCACGCTCCTGGACCCAAAGTCTGCCCCATTGGTCACAAACCCGGTAGCGGAGGAAGCCAACTCAATTCCCAGGGAATCGGCGGCTTTGGTCACCATTTGGTCAAACTTGGCATCCAGGTTCTCATTGCCGGTGCGGGTGATGATGAGGGTGCCAGGAGCGTATTTCACTTTGTTCTGCTCAAATGGTACCTCAGAATAGCGCACCCGCACCTTGGCTTTGAGCAGGGCCGCCAAAAACCGCAGGTCCTGAATCCCGTTCCAGCGCGCGATGTACGCGTAGGCCGCAGGCACCACCGTATTGGCAGTTGCGGCGGCTGGCTGAGCCTCTCCGGCGTCTATCCGGTTGGTGAAAGCAGCTCCCTTAAGACCATAGGCGTATGGCAAGGACCACGCGGTGATGTCATAGGTCACGGAGTCTTCCAGTCTGGCCGAGGGCTCAAACAGCACGTTCAGCAAGGTAGACTTAGGCTGATAGGCACTGATCACCAAATCGCCTTTCTCATACCGCACCGATTCGGTTTTTCCGTTCTGGTAGTTGAAGCCTTTGCTGCTTCCGGCTCCTTTGGCGTACCCGTACCGGATCTGCTGACGGTCCAAGTACTGAGTGAGATCTTTGATGCGGCCTTCCTCGCCTTTCACCTTGAACACGTAGCTGCGGTACTTCCCAAAGGGCTCGCGCTGGGCCTGGGCGTAAAACTTCTTAAACTCCTGCACTACCTGGTCCATTTTGTCTGACATGGCCTCCACGGTGGCCAAACTGGCGGCGTGGTGGTGGGCAATGCGCTGGCTTAAGGTAAGGCTGTCTCCGTCCGATTTCTGGATGACCACGCCCGCTCTGCCCGAGCCGCCCTGCTCATAGGTCATGGCAATAGCGCCCTGGTAAGTGGGCCAGGTGTCGCCGTAGCTGGGGTAAAACAGGTCAAAGCTCTCGCGGGTGAAATAGAGCCAGTTGTTTTTGTCAAAGTACTTGCGGTTGTACTCACCCATGAAGTTCTGGGCCTGCCGCTGCCAGCGCGTGATGGCATCATGGTAGGGCTTCGCCGAGGGCGCGAAGTAGTACGGGTTATCCACGGCCTGCTCATGGAAATCGGCGTGCAGTTGGGGCATCCACTGGTTGTAGACCACCGCCCGTTGCTGGGACTCAATCTGGGTTTGCCAGGCCCAGTCGCGGTTCAGGTCAAAATAATAGTGGTTGGGGCGCCCGCCGGGCCAGGGTTCGTTGTGCTCCCAGGCCCACGGCGAGGCATTGGGCTGTTGGTTGCGGGCGCGGTTGTACCACTGGGTGTAGCGCTCGCGGCCGTCGGGGTTTACGCAGGGGTCCAGGAGTACCACCGTGTTCTCCAGCCATTTCTGGGTCTGTGCGTTGTTGGGGTCCAGGAGGTCATATAATACCTGCAACACCGCCTCAGAACTCACCGACTCGTTTCCGTGGATGTTGTAGCTGAGCCACACAATGGCCGGCTGCTTGCCGCCCGTAGGTTGGCCGCTCAGGAGCCCGGCGTTCTTGAGGTTATTCGTCCTGATTTCCTCCAGGCGCTGCATATTGGCCGGCGAGGAGATGGTAGCCAACAGCAACGGGCGCTTCTCATAGGTATGGCCGTAGGTCTGCACCTTCATTCTGGAAGGGTTTTGGTCGGCGAGGTAGCGTACGTAGTCCACCAACCGGGCGTGGTAGGTGAACTGCTCGCCTAGTTTGTACCCCAGGAATTGCTGAGGCGTTTGCAGCGTACTTTGGGCGTAACCGCCCGCTGTACCGCAAAAAAGCAGCGCCCCACAGAGCACTAGCTTCGAGATTTTTTTAAACATAAGGGTTGGCTTGCGTGAGCCTGCCCACAGGTGGCAGGCGATTTCCAAAGTTTAAAAAATTTACGCAAAGATGAAGGACACTCCCGTGCGTTTAGGGGCTCTTTTTCGAAAAAGCGCCCCTAAACGCACGGGCCCCGCAGAGAGCTAAACCCCAATCTTTTACTTCCTGCCATGCCGTTCCCGCCTCTTGTTTTAGCACTATCCCAACACGTGCTTTTTCCTACAGGAAACCGAGCAGCGGAGGGCCTTTCGGCCTTTGCTTGGATGTAGCCCCAGATTAATATCATTAAAAAAAGTTTTACTTAGACTAGGGGTAGTTATGTTTATGGGTGTCTGTAATTTTGAAAATGCATAAAGCGCTTGGCATTCTTTCCAACCTACTTCATCTTTTATCTATTTATTGAACGTTACCATGAAATTACCCAAAGTATTATCTCTGCTTTTTGCATTCTCTTTGTTGGTGTTAGGCTCTTGCAGCGAAGACGATGAAAGTACCCCCGTGCCCGGACAACAGACCTGTAGACCCGTGAAAGTGACCAGTGAAGGACTTGTCTCCAACATCACGTATACCAATGATAAAATCACCAACTTCTCCACGGAGGGCTACGGGAACGCAACAGTCTCCTACCACTCGGCTGGTAACCTAGCCGGCAAAGTGGCCTCAATGGCTTTCTCCGGCGGAGAGCAAGGCAAGGGAACCCTGGAATATGAGTACGACGACCAAGGCCTGCTGATAGGGACGTTTTTAACCATCCTAGATTTGGGAGGAGCTGGACAGGTAGCCGAGTTCACCTACACCAACGGCCGCATCTCCAAAATTACCCGCACCATGGTGTTTCCGTCTGAAGACGAGGGAGAAGGTCCGTTCATGATTTCTATGGGCTACACTACCTATACCTATGACAGCCAGGGCAATGTCCTGAAAGCAACCGATTATGACGCAGATTCTGAGACCCCTGACCATACCATTGAGTACACCTATGATACCAAATCTAACCCAAGCGCCGGCATAGAGGCATTTATGGTGGGTTTACCTGGTATGAACCCGGCATCGGGCAACAACATCTTAACGGCAATCTACAAAGAGGGCAACACGGTAGACAAAGACAATTCCTACTCCAATGCCTACGTCTTCAACTCCAGCGGTTACGCCACCAAAATCACCTCCACCACCCAAAACGGGGAGGTTACGGTTACCAACATAGACTATAGCTGCAATTGATGAAGCACCAGCGCTAAGAACAGAAAGCCCGCTCACCCAAAGGTTTTCTGTTCTTAGCCCGCTTCCCGTTTAGGGGCTCTTTTTCTGAAAACACCTCCAAAACAGGGTACAGCTCAGCAACCCCTAAGAACATACTTTAAAGCACATGACTCAAGATTTCCTTTTTATTATTACCTACACACCAGATGAGAATCCATAGAACCTTTCTCTTTTTAATCGCAAGTGCCTCCTTCCTGCTCACCTCCTGTGAAGATGATGACGAAAGCACCATGCCCACGCCGGAGGCCCAGACCTGTTCCCTCACCAAAGCCACCGAAGGGCAGCAGATTACCACGCTCACGTACACCAATGATAAACTCTCCAGCTTTACCATAGGCACCCAAACCGCCACCATTGACTACAACACGGCTGGTAAACCCAGTAAGGTAACGTACTCCGGCAGCAATGATGAAATTTCCTATACCTATGATGCTCAGGGCAAACTTACGTTCATGAACGAAGCAGAGCAGGTGGAAGGTGGAACCAGCGTCCTCACCACGCAGTATGAATACACCAATAATCAGATCACGAAAGCCAGTTACAGCAGAACCTTCCGGCCAACTTCGGGGCCTTCCACCATCCCGCTGCCCAGGGGGTACACAGCCTACACGTATGACGCCAAAGGGAATATTTTAACGGTGAAGGAATACACCTCCCAGAACAGCCTGCTCTCCACCACGGAGAAATCTGACTACGATGACCGCGTAAATCCGGGGGCTGTTCTGGAATCCTTGTTGGGGCCGGCAAGCCTTAACAATCCCCGCACCCAAGTGGAGAAAGACGAGAACGGCAACATAGTGAAGGAAGCTTCCTACACCAACGCCTATACCTACAACGGGAGCGGCTACCCTACCAAAGTGGAAAGAACAGACCAGAACGGCAGCAAGAGCCAAGTCACTTTTGACTACAGTTGTAAATAGCCCAAACCACGCATCAACAGAAAAGCCCGGTTGACCCGGGCTTTTCTGTTGATGCGTGGTTTGGCGTTTAGCGGCTCCTTTTCTGGAAACAGCCCCAAAATAGAAGTTGTCTCCTGCCCGCAGATTCTCTAATTTCCCGCTCCAACCTACTCAAACAAAATTTATGAAACCAAACTTTTGGCTATGGCTTCTGCTGGTCCTGCTCTGGCCCACGCTGGCGGCCTCTGCGCAGACGCTATCAGACTCGGCGTACATCCGGCAGAACTACGTGAAGACCGAGCACCAGATTGCCATGCGCGACGGCACCAAGCTGTACACCATTGTGTATGCGCCCAAAGACAAAGGCCAGAAATACCCCATCATGCTCAACCGTACGCCTTATTCTATTGGCCCCTACGGCGAAGGGAAGTACAAAACCAGCATGGGGCCGTCTTCAGACATGCTCCGCGAAGGTTACATCTTCGCCTACCAGGACGTGCGCGGCAAGTTCATGAGCGAAGGCGAGTTTGTGAACATGGCGCCCCTGAAAACCAGGAAAGGCAAAAAGGACATTGACGAAAGCACTGATACCTATGACGCCATTGCCTGGCTGGTGAAGAACGTGCCCAACAACAACGGCCGCGTGGGCCAGTGGGGCATCTCGTACCCCGGCTATTACACCACCGTGGGTTTGGTGGGCAGCCACCCCGCGCTTAAGGCATCCTCGCCCCAAGCCCCAGTCACGGACTGGTTCTGGGACGATTTCCACCACCACGGCGCGTTCTTTTTGCCGCACGCTTTTAACTTCCTGTCCAGCTTCGGGCAGCCGCGCCCTCAGCCTTCGCCCACCGGCGCGCCCCGCTTCAACCACGGCACGCCAGACGGCTATGATTTCTTTCTGCGGATGGGGCCTTTGAGCAACGCCAACGCCCTTTACCTCAAAAACAACGTCTCTTTCTGGAACGACCTCATGCAGCACCCCAACTATGACGCGTTCTGGCAGGCCATGAACATACGGCCGCACCTGAAAAACGTGAAGCCGGCCGTGATGGTGGTAGGCGGCTGGTTTGACGCTGAAAACCTCTTCGGGGCACTGGAAACGTATAAAACCATTGAGAAGAACAACCCCAAAGCGTACAACACCATTGTGATGGGCCCCTGGTACCACGGCGGCTGGTCGCGCTCTACCGGCGAAAACCTGGGCAAGGTGTCTTTCCGGCAGAACACCTCTGAGTTCTACCGCCCTAACATAGAAGCCAAGTTCTTCCGGCACTACCTCAAAGGAAACGGTAAAGGCACCCCGGGCCTGCCCGAAGCCTATATGTTCAACACCGGTGCCAACCAGTGGCGCGAGTTTGCCGTGTGGCCCCCCAAAAACACCCAGGAACGCATGCTCTATTTTGGGGCGAACGGAACGCTCAGCTTTGAAAAACCTGCTGCCACAGGCGCAGGCTTTGACGAGTTCATCAGCGACCCCAACAAACCCGTGCCGTTCTCTGAGGAAACCACCGTGGGCATGACCCGCGAGTACATGACCGATGACCAGCGCTTTGCCGGCCGCCGCCCAGACGTGTTGGTGTACCAAACCGAGGTCCTGACGGAGGACATCACCCTGGCCGGGGACATCTTATCGGCGCTACAAGTCTCCACCACCGGCTCAGACGCTGACTGGGTAGTAAAACTGATTGACGTGTACCCCGACTCTGCCCGCCAGAATGCCCACAACCCGGCCAACGTGAAAATGGGCGGTTACCAGCAGATGGTGCGCAGCGAGGTGTTGCGCGGCCGCTTCAGAAACAGTTATGAGAAACCGGAAGCCTTCACGCCTAACCAAGTTACCCCTGTGAATGTACCCTTACAGGATGTGCTCCATACCTTCAAGAAAGGCCACCGCATTATGGTGCAGGTGCAGAGCACGTGGTTCCCGCTGGTAGACCGCAATCCGCAGAAATATGTGCCCAACATTTATGAAGCCAAAGCTGAGGATTTCCAGAAGGCCACCCACCGCGTGTACCACAACGCGCAGCAGCCTTCTTACCTAAAGGTGAAAGTGCTGTAATATAAGCTTTCTTCTTCCCTAAACGCAAAAGCCGCTCTTTCTGTAAAGAGCGGCTTTTGCGTTTAGGGGCTGTTTTTCAAAAAACGGCCTCTAAACAGCGAGTTACTTCGCCCTAGCCAAGCGTACCTTCCTCACAAAGCTGGAAACCGACTCAGGGTTATCAGGAGTTATTACTCCTGTTTCCGGCTGCAGCGGGAAGGAATGGAATTGCAGCACCAATGAATCAGAAGTTAATTTCTCAATCTTATAACGATGCCCGAACAAATACCGCGGCCGGGACGATACCTCCATAAATTCCAGAAAATCGTCTTTTAAGGCCCATTGGAATGTGCGCTCGATCATATCCAAAGGCAAAGCGGCGGAGGCACTGTCTTCCGGTTCCTCCATCCCATCGCGCAAGATTTGAGCCGGCAGGTACGGGTCTTTGAGGGTCAACAGCTTCTCTTGCTGGAACTGCCAAAATAACGTGTCTCCGCCTTCTATTCTATAAGGTGGGTAGTAGGATTGTCCGCTCAAGTCTGGTTTACCGGAAGGGAAACGCAACATTCCTTCGTGTACAGCCACTTTCCATGTGCCATTGAGCAGCGCAGCATCAGGCGAGGGATCCTCTTCTTTCTGGCCGCAGCCCGACAGTGCCAGCGTACACAGCAGTACCTGCCAGTAATTCAACAACAGATTTTTCTTCATGTTAGGAGAAAGGGGGAAATGTTTTTCGTGTTCCAAGTACCCTAAAATTCAGAAGAGATACAAACCTAACAACCTTCTATTTAGGGGCCATTTTAGGAAAAACGGCCCCTAAACGCATCATTCAACCTCATGAAAAAAAAATTAAAAAAATTTCTTCATGAAGCGGTTCTTCATCTTCTCTTCATCTTGACAAAATAGTTTTGGCGCAGTAATCAACAGAACCCGCCTATCATTATGAAGAAAAGTCTCATTGCAGTTTTTGCCCTTCTAGTTGCGGCGCCTGCCTTTGCGCAGTCTACTACGGTGGCAACCAACCCTGAAAACTCGGCCAAAACTACCCACGGCACTACCGTTAGCGCTTCCGCCCAAGCGGAAACCACAGCCGATGGCAAAGGTGAGGTAGTCCGTGAAGCAGCCAGAACCAAACCCGAACGCCGGACAGGCCAGCACGCCCCAACAGAGGAAGCCAAAGCCCGTCGCCAAGCCAGAAAAGAAGCCGCCGCCCAGGAACGGGAAGCGCTGAAACAGAAAACCAAAGAGGATCTGAAAACCAACCACGGAACCCAAGTGAGCGACCTCAGCCGTGAGACCGCCGCGGCGGGCAGAGACAAAGGGCAGTTGGTGAAAGAAACTGCCTCGGCCAAACGCCAGACCCGCGCCGGAAGAGTGGAAACCGGTGCTGCCGCCAAAGTAAGGGTAGCGAAAGAAAACCGCGCCAAAGCTCATCCCAAAGCTCCCCGACCGGTGAAAGTGAACCCCAACGCAGCCGCCAAAGCCCTTAGAAAATAGTCTGTCTACTTCCGTGGCCCCGGCATGGGCCGGAGCCACGGAATCCATCCCTCACCTAACACACACGCACATACCATGAAATTTGTCATCAGCATTTGTTTTGTTTTCAACTGGCTCTTGGCTACCTCTGCCCCGGCGTACGGCACCCCGGAGCGTAAGCTTCAATTTTGTACCTTTACCACCCCTTAAGAACCTGATCTTCCTGCGGGCCCGGCACCCAATTATCGTTTAGGGGCTATTTTTCGTAAAACAGCCAAAAACCAGGGCGCAGGGCTACCGGAGAAGATTAAGTAGAACAGGAAGTGAACCAACTGGAACCGCTTTCTCTTCTAGAATAGTTTTAAGTGTCACAACAGGAATGCGTCTACGCAATATGAAGATATCTTATTTATGGGCCGCCTTGGCTTTGGTGGTCGCGCCGGTGTTCACGCAGCCTTTGCTCGCCAGTAGTCTGGAGAGGGCGGCGGAGGTGCACACGGCGGTAGGGGAAGCCTCGGCGGAAGCCAGGAAATTCTCCTTCCAGGTGCGGCCGCAGAGAGCCAGCCGACAGGCTGCCCGGCAGACCGTGAAACCGCAGCGGCAGGAAGTAAAGAAGGTGGCGCCGGCCAAACGGCAGGTGAAGCCCCAGAAGATCTTCGGGGCGGGCCGTCCCCAGAGTGCGGCCCGGCCGGGCAGAGGCGCCGGCAGAAGCAGCATCAAATTGCCCGCTAACGCAGGGAAAGGAAACAAAGCCGCACGGCCCGTAAAAGTGGGCGGAGGATTGCGGCCTTTCAAAGTAGGCAAACATTGATCGCCTCTGCTGGCTTGCCCCGCGGAGCAGATAAACCCATATTTCCCGCGTCACTACACACTGGCCTATGACACACCTATACTTGCTCAGATGAAAAAATTGTTTGGATTCTGTTCTTTATTGGCCTTCTCCCTGGCTTTTTCGGCGGCCGCCGCCCCCAAGGGAAAGCCCACTCCTATCACCGCCCCGGGCAAAGACCCCGAAAAACGGAAAGCCTGGTTAACGGTGGGCCTGGAAACCGCTAACAACGCCTCGTTCTTCGGGCGCAACACGTATGAGCAGTACCCATATGTGGCGGCTTCTCTTACCTATACCCACGTGTCGGGGCTGTTTGTCTCGGCTATGTCTTACCAGCTTTTTGACACCGAGGACTTCATTGACGAGACTGATGTGTCTATTGGCTACAGCTATACCCTTGGCGAGAAGTTTGACGGGCAGGTGAGCTATTCGCACTTTTTCTTCGGGGCCAACACGCCGCTGGTAAAGTCCGTGACCTCCAACGCGGTCAGCGCCTCCGGTAACTATGACTGGAATTACCTGTTCACTGGGCTTACGGTGAGCTATATCTTTGGGGGCAGCAGTGACTTGTTCACCGTCCTGGACAACTCCCGCTACATTCCGCTCCAGAAACTCTGGAAAGGGAAAAACCCGGTGGGCATTGATCCCAAGTTCAGCATTATTGCCGGTACCCAGGAGTTCGCCGAGACCCATACCGTGGTGGTGCAGAACCGCAAGCGGCTGCTGGAGTTACTGCTAGACCCCTGGAAGAACGGTAACGGCAAAGGAAATGGCAAGGGAAACGGGAACGGCCAAACCACCACCACTACTACCACCAACACCACCAAGCGGTTCAGGGTGCTCAATTACTCCATCACGGTGCCGCTGGTCTTCAGCCTGTACAACATTGACATTGAACCTGCCTACAGATTCTCGGTTCCGGTGAACAAGCTGGAAGGCGATGAGTCTGAGGCCCAATCTTTTGTTTCCTTAAATCTAAGCTATACGTTCTAACGTTACTCCTCCTCTCCCATGCACATTCTCATTGTAGAAGACGAAACTGGTCTGGCCACGGAACTCATGCACTTTCTGGCGCAGGAGCATTATGTCTGTGACTGGGCCTCCAACGGCCGCGAAGCCTCAGAGAAGGTTGCCGTAAACCGCTATGACTTTATCCTGCTGGACCTGGGCCTGCCCGACTATGACGGCCTGGACCTGCTCAAAGAAATAAAAAGCACTGACTATGACCCCGCCATCATCATTCTCACGGCGCGGGGTGCCCTGGAAGACCGCATCAAAGGACTGGGCCTGGGGGCCGATGATTACCTCCCCAAACCGTTCTCCCTCCTGGAGTTGCAGGCCCGCATGCAGGCGGTGCTGCGCCGCAAATTCAAATTGCAGTCTTCCTCCGTCATGTTCCACGGCTTTGAGATGGACAGCAGCTCCCGGCGCGTGATGCACGGCCACCATGAGATTGTGCTCACCAAAAAGGAGTTTGACATTCTGCACTACCTGCTCCTGCACAAGAACCGCATCTTAACCCGCCTGCAACTCACGGAGCACATCTGGGGCAATATTCTGGAAGATGACTATGACTCCAACTACATAGACGTGCACATCAAAAACCTGCGCAAGAAACTCTCTACCTACGCCTCCACTGACTGGCTGGAAACCGTGCGCGGCGTAGGCTATAGAATAGCGATCTAACATGCGGCTCCAAACCAAACTGGCGCTGTTCAGCGCGGCCTCTAAGGTCATCGTTCTGCTCCTGCTCATTCTGGGTTTGCCCAAACTGGTGAACACCGTGGCCCTGCACAACGCAGACGCCCGCCTCCAGCTCAAGGAGGAGAAGATGTACCAGATCATTGAAGACCAGGGCATAGAATCCTTCATCACGGAGGAAGACGGCAACGCCTACGGCAGCTACAACCTGTTCAGGGAGGAGTTCATCTCCCTGGAGGAAATCAACTCTGGCAAGGTGGTGAACAGCATTGAGAACAGCCTGCGCAAAGTGGAGAATGAGGTGGTGCGGTATCGGGTATTGTCCTCCACCTTTGACCTGGGCGGCAAGCGGTACCTCTTGGAGATTGGCCGTTCCCTGGCTACCATTGAGAACAACAGCAAAACCCTGCAAAAATACGCGCTCTACGTGCTGGCGGCGGTGGTGCTGCTCACGGTTTTCACAGACCTTGCCTTCAGCAAGATTCTGCTGCGCCCGCTCAATCTCATTATGAAACGCCTGCAGCGCGTGGAGCATCCCAGTTCCTTCACGCCCAAGAAACTCAACACCACCACCCAGGACTTCCTCTACCTCAATGACACCATCAACTCCATGATGGGGCAGATACAGGAGGCGTTCCAGAAAGAGAAAGAGTTTATCGGGAATGTGTCGCATGAGCTGCTCACACCGGTCTCTATTCTGCAAAACCGGCTGGAGAACCTCCTCGCCGACCCGGAAACGCCCGAATCGCAGCTGGAGAAACTGGTAGACAACCTGCGCACCCTGCACCGGCTCAAGAACATCATTCAGGCGCTGCTGCTCGTCTCCCGCATTGAGAACGAACAGTACCTGCGTAATGAAAGTGTAGACATTCCGCAGTTGGCCCAGGAAGTGGCCGAGGAGATAAAGGAACGCGCCGAGGCCCGCGAGGTAAGCCTGGAAGTAGACTTGAAAGGCGATTTCACCCTCGGCAAAGCCAACCAGTCTTTGCTCTTCACCATGTTCTTCAACGTGGTGAACAACGCCATCAAGTACAACAAACCCGAAGGCACAATCACCCTGACGGGGCGCTCCCTGCCCACCGGCTACGAGCTCTGCGTCACCGATACGGGCGTGGGCATACCCGCCGAGAACCTGCCGCACATCTTCAGCCGGTTCAAGCGGTTGCACGCCCCAGACGGCGAGAGCCACGGCCTGGGCCTCACCATTGTGAAAACCATTGCCACCTTCCACCAGATTGACCTGAGCGTAGAATCGGTGCTGGGGCAGGGCAGCACGTTCCGGTTCAGGTTCCCGGCCTAAGGTTTTGCGTTTAGGGGCTGTTTTTCAAAAAAGAGCCCCTAAACGCAATTGCCCGGCACCACTTGTGCGCCCCGTGCGTATCTCCTTACTTTGGGTCTTCACTAAACTTGAACCACATGAACATAGGATTTATAGGATTGGGCATTATGGGCAGCCGCATGGCCGCCAACCTGCAAAAAGCGGGGCATAACCTGGTGGTCTACAACCGCACCGCCCAAAAAGCCGAGGCATTGGTCGCCAAGGGCGCTACCCTGGCTTCAACCCCAGAGGAAGTGGGCAAACAGTGCCGTGTCATCTTCACCATGCTGGCCACCCCAGACGCCGTGGAGGAAGCCGCCCTGGGCCAGCACGGTTTCCTGAAGGAAATGCCCGGCAATTCCCTCTGGATTGATTCCAGCACCGTGAATCCCTCCTTTAGCGTGCGCATGGCCAAGGCCGCCCAGAAAATGGGCCATCGGTTCCTGGACGCGCCCGTGTCGGGCTCACTGAAACCCGCCGAGACGGGCCAACTGGTGTTTCTGGTGGGCGGCGCTGCCCAAGACCTGCAGGAAGTGCGCCCGTTGCTGGATGCCATGGGCAAAGACGTGCTCCACATTGGTGACCACGGGCAGGGCTCAAGCATGAAAATAGTGAACAACATGCTCTTTGGGCAGATCATGGGGGCTTTCGCCGAAGCGCTGAAACTGGGCACTTCTCTGGGTATTACCGAGGAAACGCTGTGCCAGACTTTGCTCAACGGCCCCGGCGGCGCGCCTTTCCTCAAACTCAAACAGGAAAAACTCCTTACCCGCGACTTCTCCCCCGAGTTCCCGCTGGAGTGGCTGCACAAAGACCTGCATCTGGCCGGGGTTACCGCCTATGAGCAAGGCATTGCGTTACCAACCCTGCATACCGTGAAAGAAGTCTTTGCCATGGCCAAACAAGCCGGACTGGGCGAACAGGATTTCTCGGCGGTATATGACTTCATCAACCCCACTAAGTAAATCTTTCCGTTTAGGGGCTGTTTTTGGAAAAAGAGCCCCTAAACGGAAATCAGATCAAATCCTGTAGGTGCAGCGTGGTTTCAAAGGACTTATAATTGCGGCTCACCTTAAGTACTAATCGCCGCCCCGGCGCATTCTGGAACTGGTCCAGCACCTCTACCAGCGTCTTCTCCATGCACCTCACCCCATTGATGCTCAGGAGGGCATCGCCGGCCGCCAGGCCCGCGCGCTCGGCCGGGGAGTTGGGCAGCACGTGCGAAATGGTGTAGAAATTGAACCCTGGTATTGGGCTGATGAGCTCCAACCCGCTCAGGTTGTAATAGAATGGCTTTTTGAACTTGTGGTTGGGCCTGAGCAGCATGCGGCCATTGTGGTAATCAAACACCACCCTGAAACGTTGCAGCACATCGGCGCCTAAGTTTCCGTTGCGGTTGTTCAGCCCCAGCGCGTACCGGATAGACATGCTGTCTGGGAAGGAAGTGGGCGGCTTTTCAAGAATGTATTCTCCCAGATGCAGCGCCTCCAAACGCCCGATTTCGCCGTGAATGTCGCCGTTCAGGCCACGCCCTAAAAAGGCTTCAATGCGCCGCTCGGGCAACTTGGCTTGGGGCAGCGTGGGCGGGTACAATAGCATGGACGTGCTCATGCCGCTGTCCACAATGAGCCGGAGGGGGTACTTGCGCTGGTCTGGGAATGCGACCTGCACCTGCACGTAGGGCTTGGCATCTTCTATGGTCAGCGGTATTACGGTGCATTTCTTGGCTTTTTTGGCGGGGTATTTATCTGGTTTATACAGCGTAAGGACTTTGCGGGCGTAGTCAATCTCCACCACAAAGGCATTGAAAAGCGGGTACCCGATGATGCCGTTCACCTCAATGCCCAGCCGGGTGGAAAGGTTGAAGATGTTCTCCTCCAGTACCAACACTTTCTGGTTGGTGGCCTCCACCCCCGCAAAACTCATCCTGTTCCCCGACGACAGCATGGCCTGGATGCCCGCCCCCTTGCCCAGCCCCCGCAGGTACAGGCGCTCAATGTTGTTGAGGGCAATAGTGTCAAACAGCCCCAGTTCCATGAGAAGCGTGCGGTCTACTCCGGTGTCAACCACAAAATTGAGGGATTTGGAGTTGTTGATCTGCACCGGAATGATGACCAGGTTGTGCACCAACTGGAACGGGATGGCCACTTTCTTGCGCCCGAACTTAAACTTGAGCCCGTCTTCCTCTATTGGCAGCACCCGCCCCGTTTCCTGCGCAAAGGCCCCAAAGGGCAACAGCAAGCCCAGCAAAAAGAACAACTTCGTTAAAAACCGCTTTAGCTGAAGTTTTCCCATGACTGTTGACTCTGTCTGAGTAAGTTAGGAAATTATTCAGGAAAAGTAAAGAGGCCCCTCAACAGACCTTTCCAGCGTTTTTGCACGCACGCAGCCAGCTTTTCCGGCGAAAAAATCGGCTAAAAATCTCTCAAGAGGGCTTTCCGGCGCCGGGCCTCACCTTTGCCTATGGTAGCCGTTTTGCGTTTAGCGGCTTTTTTTCAGAAAACAGGCGCTAAACGCATTATTTCTTTTTCCTAACTTGCCCCGGGACGGCGGACAAGGCAGACACCGTCCGTACCGCCCCGTTTTACTTTTATTGTCATTCCATGAACGACTCACTTTACCAACAATTGATAGAACAGGTGTTTGGCCCGGAGGAGACCGACATCAGCACCGAACTGGCCCCGCTGTACCGCGAACTGGAAAATGTCCTGCGCGAAGCCCGCCCCGGCCGCAAAAGCCAGGAGGAGGTAAGCTACCGGTTTGAGCGCCTGCGCCTGGGCTTGGGCATCAGTTTGCTGCAACTGCTCACAGATCTGGGCGGCGATGAGGAAAGTCTGCAGGTACGCGAACTGCTGCAGGAGGCGCTTCAGGCTCCGTCTGTGAAGGCCATAGACCAGGCCATCCAGAAGAAAGGCTATGTGTTTGAAGACCTCTTCACTGATCTGTACGTGAATACTGACGCGGAGCTGGTGCTGGCTTTGTTTGAGGAAACCCTCAACGCCTCCAGCAAAGAGGAAACCGATGAGCTCATTGACCGCGCCCTCAGCCTGGCCGAAGACCTGGAGTTCCACCCCGGCGATGCCGAGGATGGGCCCGAGGAATAAGCGCCTGCGCTGCTTTTGACACCTGCCGCAATGGAGATCACGCTCACTACCCCTGCCCTGCTGTTTCCGGCGCTCTCCCTGCTGCTGCTGGCCTTCACCAACCGGTTCATGTCCCTGGCCAAGCTCATCCGTGACCTGAAACACATCTACAAGACCAACCAGAGTCACCTCATTTACGGTCAAATCCAGAACCTGCGCACCCGGCTCATCCTTATTAGAAACATGCAGGCGGTGGGCATTGCCAGCATGTTTTCCTGCGTGCTGTGCATGTTCATGGTGTACGCGGGCTGGCAGACGGCCGGTAAGATTGTGTTTGGGGCGGGGCTGGTGTTGCTCATGGTGTCCATGGCGCTCTCTTTGTGGGAGATCCAGATTTCGGTGAGGGCGCTGGAACTGGAGCTAAGCGATCTGGAGCACAAAGAAGATGCATCGCCCACGCGTGCCTCCTCTTAAAGTATCATAGAACCCGCCGGTGCGTTTAGGGGCTCTTTTTCCAAAAACAGCCCCTAAACGAACCGGCGGGTTCCCACAGGATGGAGAGGTTCCTTTTCAGTTTCTACGGAGTCTAAATCAGCTTTCTCTTACACTTTCGGGCCCTGCCCAGAACCGGCCCAATATCAGAAAATTACCCTATTTACACGATTACCACCGGAAGAACTATTGTTGCTGGGTTCCTCTTTATACCTTTGCTTTTTTATTGAGAAGAAACCTTCATGCCTACTACTAACCCGCGTCAGATTTCTATAGCAGACTTCACCTATTCTTTGCCGGAGGAAAAGATTGCCCAATATCCGCTGGAGAACAGAGACCAGTCTAAACTTTTGCTCTACAAGAACGGACGCATTTCAGACGCACAGTTCAAAGAGCTTCCTTCTTTGCTGCCCCCGCAGTCTTTGCTGGTGTTCAATGACACCAAAGTAGTACAGGCCCGCCTCCGGTTCCAGAAACCCACGGGCGGCGTAATTGAGCTTTTCTGCCTGGAGCCGCTAGACCCCGTGAGGGAGGTACAGCAGGCCATGCAACAGACCTATTCCGTTATCTGGAAGTGTCTGGTGGGCAACAACAAGCGCTGGCGCGAAGGCCGTTTGGAGATGCCTTTGGGGCCATACCCTTCAGACGGTTCCTTGTGGGCTGAGCGCCTGGCTCCCGCCGAGGAAGGTTTTGCCATCCACTTCACCTGGTCGCCGGGGAATAAGACATTCGCCGAGATTCTGGAACTGGCCGGTATGCTCCCGCTGCCTCCGTACATGAACCGTGACGTCCAGGAGTCTGACCAGGAACGATACCAGACGGTGTACGCCTCAGAGGCCGGCGCAGTGGCCGCCCCCACTGCCGGGCTGCACTTCACCCCTTCGGTCCTGCAACAACTCTCCGCCCAGGGGCACCAGCAGGGCTTTGTCACCTTGCACGTGGGAGCCGGCACCTTCAAACCCGTTAAGTCTGACTTGATGGAGTACCACTACATGCACGGGGAACAGCTTTCGGTGAGCAGGGCTTTCCTGGAGCAGCTGTTGCACCACGGAACTAAACCAGTGATTGCGGTAGGCACCACCTCCATGCGTACCCTGGAAAGCCTCTACTGGCTGGGAACCGGCCTCTCTTTAGGGCTGCTTCCGCAGGAAGGCGAAGAACTCACCGTTCCCCAGTGGTTTCCGTATGACGTGCGTACCACGCTCTCTGTACAGGAAGCCATAGAAGCCCTGCTACAGTACCTGGACACACAGCGCCTCACGCACCTACAGGCTACTACCCGCATCCTCATTGCCCCCGGCTATCAGTTTAAGATCTGCAACGGGCTGGTCACCAACTTCCACCAGCCCCAGAGCACCCTGCTGCTGCTGGTTTCCGCTTTGATTGGTTCTACCTGGCAAAAGGTGTACAAACACGCCCTGGCCAACAACTACCGTTTTTTGAGCTACGGAGACAGTTCACTTCTGCTGCCGTGACCTCACATTAAATACACATACTCAACCCCTAGAAACAGAAACGGGAGGCAGATCTGCCTCCCGTTTCTGTTTCTAGGGAACTCTATCAATACCCCCTATTCTGAGGGGCAAGATTTGGATTGGTTTCTATCTGTTGCAGCGGAATTGGCCATAGATCCCGGAAAGTATTGTCAAGATCAGTGCCTGAAGCAGGACAGAAATCTAATACTTCACAGGTAAGGTTATAGCGTTTTAGATCCATGAAGCGCATTCCCTCAAACGCGAATTCATACCTGCGCTGGGTTAGAATTTCCTGAAGCGCATCTTCATTGGTGGAAGGCGCTGCCTCTGATAAACCTGCGCGGTTACGGATAGCATTGATGTCATCAATGACTGCCCTAGACGGAGCTGCCCCGGCAGCGGCCATACGGGCATTGGCCTCCGCACGGATTAAATACATTTCGGCCAGCCGAATTATGGGCACGTTGTCGCCGTTGTTGATCACATCATTGTACTTCCTGATTTTGACCACCTCGTACTGAGGATCAAAAATAACACTTGACTCCAGGCGGGTATCTCCTTCATCGGCCGAGGCCACCAGTTCATCATAGAAATCAAAGTCAACGTAAAAGCGTTGTCCCAAGGAGCCGGGAGCCGCCGAAGAAGATGCCAGCGCATTTTGATCATCTCGGCTGAAAGCTAATTCAAAGATCACTTCTTCTGTACTGGCATCCTGGGTGTTGCCCGTGGTGGAGAAAATGTCCCTGAAGTTGTTGGCGAGACGATATGGCCCGTTGTTGATCACAAGATTTGCCCTGTCTGCGGCCTGGCCCCATTTGCCCTGTTGCAGGTAAACCCTAGCTAGGAGTGCGGTGGCGGCCAAACCCGAAGCAGCATAAGGTTGCTGTGGATTTTCTGTTCCGGCAAGGCTTGTTTCTGCCTCTCTGAGGTCTTGCTCAATCAGGGCATAAACTTCGGCCTCCGTACTTCTTCCCTCACTCTGCACCTCATCAGGATTGGTAGGTACCCGTGTTATAATTGGTACTCCCCCAAACACCTTCACCAGATCAAAATAGGCTAATGCTCTCAGAAATTTGGCTTCTCCTGTAAAGGCGGCTTTCTCTTCTGGGGATAGGCTCTCTAAGGCTTCTACAGATTGAATAACCCAGTTGGCTCTTCCTATGGCGGTATAGATACTTCCCCATGTATCTGCAATCTGTAAGTTACTGGGGTTTATCCGGCGGTTCCCAATCTCAGCGTGGGTGGTGAAGGTACCGTCAAAGTAGAGGTTATCGGCGTACAAGTCCTGGTAGAACAAATATGCCAGGCCATAGTAGTCGCTTGATTGGAAGGCGCTGTAGATTCCCTGGACCGCTCGTGCGGCTGAGTTGGCGTCTGTGATGGCCTCATTCATCTCAATGCCGTTGTTGGGCTCAACATCTAAGATATTGTCACACCCTGTAGAGAACACATTCATTCCCACGGCAAGGCAAATCATGTATAGATACTTTTTCATAGGTCTGCTATAATCCAATGTTAACACCAAATGTGATGGTTCTTGCCTGCGGGAAGGTGTAGAAATCTACTCCCAGCGTAGTATTTGAGGTACCGGAGAAATTGACCTCCGGGTCAAACCCAGGATAATCGGTCCAGGTGACCAGGTTCTGGGCCTGCACGTACAGGCGCACGCTCCTCAGTTTCAAAGGCGAGATCAAAGTGGTAGGCAACGTGTACCCCAGCATCAGGTTCTTCAGCCTGACATAGGAGCCATCATAAATAAAACGGTCCTGGTTGCTGCGGTTATTGTCATTCTCATCGCGCACAATGGCCCGGGGTACGTCTGTGACATCTCCCTCCTGCTGCCAGCGGTTCTTCACCAAAGCGAGCATATTGTCATCCAAGAAATTGGCTCCCAAATGTTGCTGGTACTGCATAGCAGGGTTTGCGATTTCATTGCCCACTGAGAATTGGAAAAAAGCCATGAGGTCAAATCCTCTGAAGGAGAAATTGTTGGTAAGCCCCCCAACAAAATCTGGTTGGGCGTTGCCAATAATGGTCAAATCATCATCCGTGATTCTGCCGTCCCCGCTTATATCCCGGAAATTGACATCTCCAGCCTGGGTGTCTATGATGCCGTTTCTGTTGGCGTCCACGGCTCTGGAGGCCGGCACATCTGCATTGGTGGAAAAGATACCATCAGTTTTAAAGCCATAGAATGTACCAATGGGCTCTCCCTCCCGCAATACCAGAGAATTGCCGCCAAACCCGTAGAAAATGTCCTGGCCTTGGTACAACTCCTTTACCTCATTGCGGTTAAAGGAAATATTGAAGTCTGTTGACCAGGTAAAGCCTTTGTTCTCTGAGGTGAAATTGACTGTGTTCAAAGAGACTTCAAACCCTTGGTTCTTGACACTGCCAATGTTGGAAAAATAAGCCCCGAAGCCGCTTTGGGTGGGTACCGGCCGGGCGAACAATAGGTCTTCTGTATTCTTGATGTAATAGTCTAGGGCCAAATTAACCCGGTTACTGAACAGCCCCAGATCTACCCCTGCATTGAACTGTCTGGTTTCCTCCCATTTCAGTTCTGGGTTACCTAGTTGCGTGAAGGCAAAACCGGGTCTGTCTGCGTAAGGGGCGGCAGTCACTAGATTCAGATATGCAAAATCCCCAATCTCCTGGTTTCCGGTAATGCCATAGCTGGCCCGCAGTTTCAGTTCGCTCAGGGCTGGTATTTCTGGCATGAATGGTTCTTCCAGCACACGCCACCCCGCCGAGACAGAGGGAAAGAATCCGTACCGGTTATCAGGTCCAAAGCGGCTGGATCCGTCTGCCCTAAAATTCACCCCAATAAGATATCTATCCAGTAAATTAAGGTTTGCCCTACCAAACGCTGAAACAAGGGAGGCCGGAACCAAAAGGTTGCTGCCCGCATTGATTCTGGTAGCACTGCCTATAAACCGGAAGCTCCCTCCTGGGTAACCTTCTCCGGTTACCGTGGTCACATCACGGGTGTTTTTCTCTGTAGAGGCACCTACGAGTAAACTCAAGTTACTGGTAGTGCCAAAGTCTAACCTATAATCAAGGGTAGCTTCTAGTAGCCGTTTGGTGATGGAAGAAGAGGTTCTGGTGGCTGAGCCTTCAGCGGATTGGGCTGCACTGCCTGGATAATTATTGGCCGTGTAGACCCGCTCTCCTAAGTTGAGCACATCTACCCCTCCCCTAAGATTCAACGTCAACTTGGGCAGGATTTTATAGGTGGCGGTCGCGTTGGCCAACGTCCGGAAGTTGGTGTTTACCGCATCATTCTCTCTGCCTTCTGCCACCGGGTTGGTGTAGTAATAGTTGGGTTGGGTATAGGTGCCATCTTCATAATACACCGGCCAGATGGGCGAAGACGCCTGTGCATTGGCAAAGGGGCCTACCACCGTGTTGTCTCCCACTATCCGGTTGTTTTCGGCACGGCTTATCTGCAAACCCGCACTGAAAGACAACTTTTCATTGTACGTATGGTCCAGATTCAATCGGCCTGAATACCGCTGGTACCTGCTTCCGATGATGATTCCCTGCTGGTCAAAGTAATTGCCCGAGAGATAATACCGGGTTTTCAGATCACCGCCGCTCACCGACAGTTCATAACTGCTGATGGCTGCGTTGTCCCGGGTTACTTGATCTATCCAATCTGTATTGGTAGGTTCAAAATCCACACCGCCATAATAGTAATCCAGAAAATCTTCAAAGGTGGCTCCAGGATCAAGCCGCCCGTCATTGACATACGCTTCGGTCATGATCTCGGCGTATTCATCGGCGTTTAGGTAATCGGGCTTCCGCCACATATTTTGAATGCCGTAATAAGCATTGATGTTAGCGGTCGTTTTATTGGCTCTCCCCCGTTTAGTAGTGATTAAGACAACTCCGTTGGCAGCCCGCGAACCATAGATGGCCGCCGCAGAGGCGTCTTTCAGAATGTCCATTGATTCTATATCGGCGGGGTTCAAGTCTGAGAGGGCGTTCACACCCTGCCCACCAAAATCTATCTGCGAAAAATCGCCGGTAGTGAGTGGCACCCCGTCTACCACGTACAAAGGCTGGTTACTGGCCGAAATGGAGCTGGCTCCCCTAATTCTCACAGACACTCCCCCACCTGGCGTACCAGAGTTCTGAGAAATCTGGACACCGGCGGCACGCCCCTGTAAGGCTTGGTCCACCCCTACCACGGGTACATTCTCAATGGCTTCAGCGGTCACCTTGGCTGTGGCACCGGTCACTTCTCGCCTTTCCTGGGTACCATACCCTACTACCACTACCTCTCCCAAGCTTCTAGTGGACTCTGCTAATTGGACATCAACCGTAGTATTGGTGCCTACTGTTGCTTCACGGGTATCAAACCCTAGGTAAGTGAAGGTGAGGGTAGCTGGGGTAGGGACACTTAACTCATACCGACCGTTGGCATCAGTGCTGGTTCCGGTGGTAGTACCTTTGACCACCACACTTACACCAGGTAAGGGAGTTCCATCTGTGGCAGAGGTCACCCTACCGGAGATGATTCTGTTTTGGGCTTGTGCAGTATAATGCAGTACGCTCAGCAAAACAGCGAATAGAAGTATCAGTCTTTTCATGCACTAGAAGGGTTAGAGTTAATTAATAAAGGATTTATTTCTTCACTGGTAACACAGAACTTAACTTTACTAGGTGCAATTTTTTATGTTATACGTTCTATTACACAGGAAGTATATAGAAAGGACTTAATCTTTAGATAAAGTATTTAAATGAAAAAAGGCTTTGAATAACTGAAGTGTCAAAGGAAGAAGAGACGGCTAAAATTGCATAATGCAGAAGACATCCTATGGTCTGGCTCCTTGCTTTTGAGTAATATTACAGTTGAAACTAAATCCTGATTTCTATGAATAAGATTGTGTCTTTGAAAACAGTGTGGGTGCTGGCTTTTGCCTTGTTCCTGATGGCGGGCAATGCCGCTGCCCAGATTAAAATGCCCGCCGCCAGCCCGGCCGCTACCGTGAAACAAAGCATTGGCTTAGGTGATGTGACCGTTGAGTATTCCAGACCGAGCACAAAAGGACGGAAAATCTTCGGGGACCTGGCTCCCTACGGAAAAGTGTGGCGTACCGGCGCCAACGCCTCCACCAAACTCACCTTCTCTGAGGAAGTAATGCTGGAAGGAAACAAAGTACCCGCCGGACAGTACGCGCTGTACACCATTCCGGGGGAAAAGGATTGGACGGTCATCATCCACAAGAACACCAAACACTGGGGAGACGGCGGCAAAGACTATAAGCCCGAAGAAGACTTAGTGCGCTTTAAGGTATCACCTAAGAAAACCGCCGACAAAGTAGAGACGTTCACCATTGGGTTCAGTGACCTTACCAGCAACGGCGCCGTGATGCAGATCATGTGGGAAAATACCTTAGTGCCCGTGAAAATCACCTCAGACGTAGACAGCAAAGTGATGTCGCAGATACAGGAGAAGGTAGTGAACGGGAATAACGTAACCCCAGCGCTTTACGCCGCCGCCGCTTCTTACTATGCAGACAACAACAAAGACCTGAAACAGGCGCTTACCTGGATGAAACAAGCCAACGAGAAAGACCCTAAGTTCTGGACATTGCACCAGCAAGCCAAAATCCAGGCCAAACTGAAGGATTACAAAGGCGCCACCGCTACTGCCCAGAAATCAATTGAACTGGCCAAGAGAGAAAGCAACGCCGACTATGTAGCCCTCAACGAGAAGCTCCTGGCCGAGATCAAAAACAAGAAATAGCGTTTAGGGGCGCTTTTTCTCAAATTAGGCCTAAAACAGATGCCGCTGGGAAATCTCAGCGGCATCTGTTTTTTTATTGTTTCCTATTCTGCTTACAAGAATGCAATCTGATGTTGCCCAGGCATCCGCTGGTACCTCCCTATTTGCTGTTTAAGGCCTGTTTTTGAAAAAAGAGCCCCTAAACGTGAGCACCAACCGACGCTTGTGCCATAAAGATTGAGAGATGAAACCGTTTCAATTACATCCAGCGCACCTTGTCTGCCAGAGGAAGTACTCTTTTGCCGGTTTCTGCCGGGCTGTCTGAGTAACCCAGGTACAGAATACCCAGCACCACATCTTCGTCCCGCAGTTGCAGCAGTTCTTTCATGGCAGGGTGATAGGCCATTCCGCCCGAGCCCCAGTAAGAGGAAATACCCAAGGCGGTAGCGCCTAATAACAGGTTTTGGATGGCGCAGGAAGTGGCCGCAATCTCTTCCAGAGCCGGGATTTTGGGCAAATCGTCCCGCCGCATGTACGCCACCAGCACGTGCGAGGCCTGGTCTCCCATGTGCAGCAGCTTCTCATACTTCATCTCCAGAAACTTCTCCCCCGGCGTCTGCTCGCGGTAGAGTTGGGCATGCGCCGTGCAGAAATCCTTCACTTTGCCCGGACCATAGACCATGAAACGCCACGGCTCCGTGTGCCCGTGGGTAGGAGCCCAATCGGCGAGGGCCAGCAGGTCATTAATGTGGGCATCGGGAATCGGCTTGCCGTTCATCTTGGGCGGCTTAACCGTTCTTCTATGTTCTATAATGTCTCTCAGGACGCTAAACTGATTCATAAGCAAAAGAAGGCAAGGAACAGAAATAGGTGTTTACGCAGGCTTGCGCAACAGTGGCTGCAACAAAAAGGCCAGCCCCACCACCAGCACCACGCCAATTAAGTTATACCACAGGTACGCGATGGGTGTAAACAGGTACAACCCGAAAATAAGGAGCTGGGTGAGCACCGCCGCCCAGAAAACGGCATTGCCCTGGAGTTTCCTGACATAGAAGGCGGCAATGAAGATTCCCAGGATGGTTCCGTAGAACAGAGAGCCTAGGATGTTCACCGCCTGTATCAGGTTCTCCAGCTGCGAGGCAAACAGGGCGAAGAAAATGGAAACCGCTCCCCAGCCCACTGTAAACCACCGCGAGGCCCGCACATAATGCTCATCGGTGGCGTTGGGCCGCACGGAGCGTTTATAGACATCTACCACTGAGGTGGAGGCCAAAGAATTAAACGCCGAGGCCGTGCTTCCCATGGCCGCGCACAGCACTACCGCCAGCAGCAGCCCCACCAACCCCTTGGGGAACTGCGTAGTCACAAACGTGAGAAACACATAATCGGTGTCTTTGAGGTCGGTGCCTTGGTTATGGGTTTTTATCAGTTCCTGGGCCTCGGCCCGAAGGGCTTTCCGGGTTTCCTCGGCCTGCCGCATTTTGGTCTGCGCCTCGGCTTCAGCTACTTCATCGTTTGCTTTCTGGGCTTCCAGCAATTGCAACGCCGCCTGCTTCTTCCGGAGAAAAGCCTGTTCGCCGTCGGCTTCTAATTTGTGCCAGGCGGGTGCCGCTGCTGAGGCCACCACGTTGGCCGCCTGCTGCTGGTTGAAGTACAACGGCGGCTGATAGAACTGATAGAACACAAACACCAGCACGCCTACCAGCAAAATCAGAAACTGCATGGGAATCTTGACCAGGCCGTTCATGAGCAAGCCCAACCGGCTCTGGGCAATGGTCTCGCCGCCCAGGTAACGCCCCACCTGCGACTGATCTGTGCCGAAGTACGACAAAGACAGGAAAAACCCACCAATAAGGCCAGACCAAAGGTTGTAGCGGTCATTGGGGTCAAAGCGGAGGTCCACTAGGTTCAGTTTACCGGAGGAACCCGCCACGGCCATCGCCTCAGAGAAACCTACTCCCGCAGGCAGCATCTGCACCACCACCACGGCCGCCGCCAGCATACCACCCAGCATCACGGCCATTTGCAGGCGCTGCGTCTGGCTCACGGCCTTGGTGCCACCCACCACGGTATAATACGTGACAATAACGCCAATGAAAAGAATGGTGCCCGTGAGGTTCCAGCCCAGAATAGCCGATAGAATAATGGCCGGGGCATAGATGGTGATACCCGTAGACAAGCCGCGCTGCAACAGGAAAAGCAGGGCGGCCAGAGAGCGGGTTTTCAGGTTGAAGCGGCTCTCCAGGTACTCATAGGCGGTATAGACCTTGAGCCGGTAATAGATAGGAATAGCCGTGACCGAGAGCACCACCATGGCCAGCGGCAACCCGAAGTAGAACTGAATAAACCGCATGCCATCATCAAACGCTTGCCCGGGCGTGGACAGGAACGTAATGGCGCTGGCCTGGGTAGCCATCACAGAGAGCCCCATCATCCACCACCGCTCGGTGTTATCGGCGCGCAGGTAGCTGGCCATGTGCTGGGTTTTCCGGCTCTTCCAGATGCCGTACAACACAATCACCGCTATGGTGCCTACGAGCACTCCCCAATCCAAACCGCTCATGAATAGGAAACGGTAATGAGGTAAAACAGCAGAATCAGCGCCGCCAATACGCCCAGCACCAACCCGTACATGGCGGTCCAGCTTTTAAAGAACGGCGGCGGATCAATGTCTCCTTTGGTCATACAGGCTAGTGATGGCAGGCAATACAAAAACAACGGTGGGCAGCGGGTTGCCAGTACGTTTAGGGGCTCTTTTTCCAAAAAGAGCCCCTAAACGCTATTTACCCAAAGATAACAAATTCACGAAGAGACGGTAGGCACCCGGCACCCCGGCCGGAAGCTCCCGGAAGAAGGAGTAACCCGTGTACACAAAATGCCCTTTCCCGTATTTGGCCACCAGCAGTCCGCTGTCTTTGGGGCTCTCGCCCGGGTCGTTGGAAGAGATCACTGCCTCATATTCCGGGGCCCACTGGTTAGGGAAATACAGGCCGCGTTCCTGCACCCATCCCCTGAAATCCTGCTCCGTGATTTTGTTGGGCGTGTTCAGGACGGGGTGATTGGGCTTCAGGAAACGAACTTCGGCATCCTCTACCGTAACCCGGTCATTAGACAACTTAATGGGGTACGGCCCCAGTTCTGTGGTCACCAGCCCATTGCTCACGTTGTACTGCACCACCAGAGTGCCGCCGTTGCGCACATACTCCATGAGCTGGGGCTGCTGGAATTTAAGGCGTTCCAGGGTGTTGTAGGCGCGTACGCCTGTGACCACGGCATCATACTTCCGCAGTGAAGAGGCGTTGAGATCTTCCACCCGAAGCTGCTCCACGGTGTACCCAATCTGTTGCAGACTAGCCGGTATCTCGTCACCGGCGCCCATGAGGTAGCCAATGAGCTGGCCTTTGCGTTTCAGGTCCAGTTTCACGGCTTTGGCGGCGGCTTCGGGGAATAAGGTCTGGGTGGGAATATGGTTGTACTGGATAGAAGTCAGTCCCTGGGTGTAGGTTCTACCGTTGGCGGTCACGGCGGCGCCGATGGTACTTTCGGTTTGGGTTGCCCCGGGGTACACCTGGAAGATGAAGCTCTGCTCCGCTCCTTTCTGGGCCAGCGTGAACGCTTGCTGGGCAGGTTCTGCACGCCAGCCGGCAGGCAGACGCAGGCTTACCTGCCCAGCTACCTGGTCTTTGCCCGCGCGTACCCGCACCGTAACCGGCTTGGGCTGGGCATCTGCAAACACGTAGACTTTCTCCGCCAGGTTTACCGTAACGGGCGGTGCCACCTCAAACGGACGGTACTGCTCTCCTTCTACCGGATCGGTGCGTTTGTAGACAAGGGGCAACGTGAAGGTGAACGGCTGATTCTGCACCGTGAGCTGGAGCCTCACCTGCGCCGGGGCCGGATTCTCTGGTAACCCAATAAGCGCCGGGGCATCTACCCTAAACATGCCGGTAGAGCCCGGCAGTTGCAACCAATACGGCTGTGAGTAAGGCGTGGCCGCCGGCAGCGTGAGCGTGGTTCTGGCAAAGAAAGGTTGATTAGGCTCCAGTTTCTGCTGCACGGCAGTGTCTTTGCCCGCGAACAGATATTCCACTTTGTTCAAGGTGACCGGCACGCCCGAGCGGTTCACGGCTTCCAGCGCCACGGTCACCGGCTCTCCCGGCGAAACCGCATACTCATTCACAGAGGCAGCCTCCAGGTACAAGCCCAGACACGCTTTGATGACGTCCTGCAACTCCTGCTGCTTCACCGTTTTCCAGTAAGAGTTAGGCAGTTTGTTCAGGGCGGCGTACGTTTTGAGCAGAGTGGGCACCGAGGCCGCCGGATTAGCGGGATTGTAATTTCTGAGGGTTTCCTGCACCAGTTTGCTAACTTCGTTGCTGCCGGGCACCCGGCTCCAGGTGGTGGTCACGCCTTCCAGCAGATCAGTGGTGGCTTTGTCGCCTTTCAGGAACTCAAAGTACTCAATTGCCTCGCCGCGGGTGCCGCTGCTGCCAAAGCCCTGGCTTTTGTGCATGCTTCGGCTCAGGGCCGCAATTTCGTTGTAAGATTTTCCCAGCAGGGCATTGTACATCCCGGCATCTACCGTGAGCTTGCCGGTGGGGTCAAACTGTCGGCCTTGGCCGTAGAAAAAGGAAGAAGTGTTCCAGAGGAGGCGCTTCACCTGCCAGGGGGCCACGGTTTTGAGCTGCTCGGGGAAACGTTTGGGATCGGCGGCGGCCTCAAAGGCTTCCAGGGCAATCATGGCCGAGGCGGTATGGTGGCCGTGGGTGCCGCCGGGCTCCGGCGAAAAGCGGGTAATAATCACATCGGGCCGGAAGTTACGGATCACCCAGACGGCATCTGCCAGGACCTGTTCGCGGTTCCAGATGGTGAACGTCTCCGCCGGATTTTTGGAGAACCCGAAGTCGTTGGCCCGGCTGAAGAACTGCTCCCCTCCGTCGGTGCGGCGGGCCTGCAACAGCTCCTGGGTTCTGATAATGCCCAGCTCCTCACGGATTTCCGGACCGATCAGGTTCTGGCCCCCGTCGCCGCGGGTGAGGGACAGGTAACCGGTGCGCAGTTTGCGTTCATTGGCCAGGTAGGCAATGAGGCGGGTGTTCTCGTCGTCTGGGTGGGCGGCCATGTACAGCACGCTTCCCAGCACGTTCAGTTTCTCTAGGGCCAGGCGGATGTCGGCGGCGTTGGGCTTTTTAGGGGCCTGGGCCTGGGCAAACGGAGCCGCGGCCAGCCACACCAAAAGCGCCCCCGCCACGAAAGCACGAACAGAGGTCATATCAGGTAGAAAGTTCAGAGGTAAAGAAGAGACGCAGCGGCAGTAAACTGCCAAGGCATCATCCGGTAAATCTATGGATTTTTACACCAAAGGCAGAACGGTTCGCAGCAATAAAAGAGGACTTCCCCGATGTTCTTCTCTGGTAACGGTGGTATCTTGAAGGGAACCTAGCCGCCGCGTTTAGGGCCAGATTTCAGAAAAAGAGCCGCTAAACGCAAACAGGGCCCCTGCGCAGGGCCGGTATAACTTTTTTGGGCGTTTCACAGTTAAGAGAAGCTGACAGAGCGCTTAACTTATCTCTATACCCATGAAAAAGCTAATGATGATATTGGCCATTGCCGGCACTACCGGTTTTGCGGCCTGCGACGCCCAAACGGGCAATACCACTTCTTCGGCCGGCACTGACTCTGAGCAGAATTCCAGCGGAAACAACAGCAACAGCAGCGTGGTGAACGCCCCCACCAATGACACCACCGGAGCCAGCGCCACCGAGAAAACCCAGACCCGCGTGGGTAACTCAGACACCCGCGGTGAGCAGAACAACTCCAATTCCAACACTACCCAGAACCAGGTGCTCCAAGACAGCATGTAACCCTGCGGAAGTAGGTAAATTTGAAAAGCCGTTTAGGGGCCGTTTTTGGGAAAACGGCCCCTAAACGGCTTTTATATTTGCTTGGCTATAGATTACTAGGTACAAGACAGGCACTTTGTCCTTTATCTCCTCTTTCAATGTGAACCATTATAAACATAGTTCTCCAGATACAATGCAATCCCTGCTAGTATAATAAAGCAGCTAAAACTTATCCAGGAGTAAACGATGATCAACCTCCTCAGTCTCTTATACTCTATCTCAACTTCTTCTGACTTAAATAAATAAAAGGGAAAGAAAATGAAGAGCTTACTATACAAAAGGCTAAATGGATTAAAGTAAATATCGAACAGCGTGATGTTTAAACTTTTCTTCTTTTTAAAAAGGAGAAAGTGGTAATATACTTTCAGATTAAAGCTAATCCCAAAGGCCATCCACAGAACCACAATAGTCAAGTCAACCATAGTAATGGCTCAACAGTAGTCTAAGGAAAGTTACTTCTGCTTCTTGGCGCGCTGGCTTTCTTTGAACTCCTGCCCGGAGCGGAGCGTGTGGAATTCCCCAATCAAGGTTCTGATCTTGATCTCGTCTAGCGTGGAAAGTTTTTCCTCTACCGTGGCTTTGCGCTTGCCCAGGTTCTGGAGGATGTAATCGGCGTAGTCCCAGTCGCGGGAGGTCCAGTTCTGGCGCTTGGCGCGCACGTTCTGCATGAACCGGATGTACGCTTCCCGCATGTGGATGGGGCTGATGCCCTGCACATTGGAGAATGAGCCCAGCAGTTCCTTCTCGCGCAACCGCACTTCCTCGGCCTGCAGAGGCACCTCATCGGCCATGGGTTTGCTCTCCAATTCCTGGAAACGGGTCTTCAGCTCCAGAAACTCGCGTTTGGAGTTCTCTGACAGGTTCTGGAAACTGTTCTCAATTTTATTGGCCTGCCGGGAAAAATCATTTTTGATGGTGGGCCACTCCGCCCGGGTGGTAGTGGCAATTTTGTCAGACTGGGTGCGCATCCACTCCTTGAAAGAGCGCAGCTCCTGCTCCGCCGCCGATTCCTGGGTTTCCTTGGCCGGTTTGGTTTCCTCCTGCGTCTGGGCCCATCCGGTGGTGGCGCATAAAACAGAAAGGCCCAGCATGAGCCCCAAAACGTTTCCTTTTCGCATAGTTTGTTTAGTAAAGGGTTGATGGTTGCCTCTCCAAAGGTACTATTTTTCCCGAAAGGCCCCAGGTGGTTTACAGCAAGAACAACGCCAAAAACACCCTTCCATTATGCAGTAGCCTCACTTTCTGGTTTAGCCCTGTTTCCTGAAAAAGCGCCCCTAAACAGCCCGCCCCGGCCAGACATGGTGTCTGGCCGGGGCGGGCTGCATGAATTCTAACCGTTGGCTACGCCAGGATTAGTTTTTCTCCAGAATCTGGAAGAGTTCGTCCAGCTTTGGCGTGAGGATGATCTCCGTGCGGCGGTTTTTCTGGCGGGCCTCAGCCGTGGTGGCCGCATCTACGGGCACGTATTTGGAACGACCCGATGGCGTGACACGCTGCGGGGCCACGCCGGCATCTGTGAGAATGCGGGTGATCTCTGTGGCGCGGAGTACGCTCAGGTCCCAGTTGTCTTGCATGCCGGCGGTGCCGCGGGCTACGGGTACGTCATCTGTGTGGCCTTCCACCAGCACGTTCACGTCTGGTTGGTTCTGCAACACGGTGGCCAATTTCTTGAGTGCTTCCTGCCCCTGGGCGTCTACTTTGGTGGAGCCAGATTTGAACAGCAGCTGGTTAGACAAAGACACGTACACCTTGCCGTTGCGTACGTCTACGGTGAGGTCAGAGGCTTTGAAGCCCAGCAGGGCGTTGCTCACCACTTGTCTCAGGCTGTTCACGGCTTTGTCTTTCTCATCCAAGATCCGCTGCATTTCGGCTAGGCGGGCTTCCCGGGCCTGCAAATCGGCGCTGAGTTTGGTTACTTGCTGGTTTTTGGTGTTGAGGTTGGTGCGCAAAGAAGCTTCCGTGGAGGCTTTCTCGGTGGCCAGATCAGATTTCTCCTGGTTCAGGCGCTCTTTGTCCTGCTGCAGGCGGGCCCGCTCACTTTCCAGTTCGGCTTTCTGGCGGGTCAGTTCATCCTGGAGGACCACCAATGATCGGTTTTCGGCCAGGGCCGCTTCATATTTCTTGGTAGACACGCAGGAACCCAGGAGTCCGAGGGCCAGTACGGCCGGTAAAACGGGGCGCAAATAGTTCTTTTTCATAGCTGATAAATGGTTTAAGCGGTTGCTGCTCAAAAACAGCAACGTATATATGTACGCAGCGCCTGCTGCCGGGGTTAAAACACCGAAAAAAAGCCGCACAAAGCAAATCTACTTGCCCGGATCTGGCCAAAGATGGCAGCCAACTGGCTTGAAATCCGTTGCGGTTTAAGGGCAGAAAATGGAGCGCCCGTGCTCCGCATTGGACAAAAACACTATCTTTGAACGAGGTAAATCCCCTCTGGGGCCGCAGAGCCGGTTCTGGGTTGGTTTGCCCCCATTTCTTTTACCTTTTTATCATCACTTTTCTTAAAAACAGCATGAAAACCAAACTTACGGTGAACAACAACGGCTCGCTTAAAATTGAAGGCGAGTTTACCATAGTAGACCCGCAGGGCAATGAGTACAACCTCCAGGGCCGCGAGGTAGTGTCTGTGTGCCGTTGCGGCCTCTCCCAAAACAAACCTTTCTGTGACGGATCACACAAAGGTCATTTTGAGCACAACGCCGTGGCTTTTGACCTGCCGCCGCGCAAGGTGTAATCTCTAGTCTTGAGTTCTGAGTCCTGAGTCAGGATTGAGAGGCAAAGAAGATCCTGGAAATGAGCGGAGACAGTGTCTTCGCCTTTTCTTTTTTATTTACTTTCCCTTCTCCTACTTACCTATTCCCTACTACTTCCACATTCACTAGATTCTATGTCCGAAACTTCTACGGGATTCAAGCGCGAGATCAAGTTATTTGATGCCGTCATGCTGGTGGCCGGTTCCATGATTGGGTCCGGTATTTTTATTGTAAGCGCAGACATTGGCCGCTCTGTGGGCAGCGCGGGTTACCTCCTGCTGGTGTGGGCGCTCACGGGACTCATGACCCTGGCCGGGGCCCTCAGCTACGGCGAACTCACCAGCCTCATGCCCCGCGCCGGCGGCCAGTACGTGTACCTGCGCGAGTCTTACGGCCCGCTGGTGGCGTTCCTCTACGGCTGGACCCTCTTCCTGGTGATTCAGAGCGGGACCATTGCGGCGGTGGCCGTGGCTTTCGCGCGGTTTACCGGGGTGTTGGTGCCCTGGTTCTCAGAAGACAATGTGCTCCTAGACTTGGGTTTCCTGCAATTTACGTCGGTGCAGCTGCTGGCCATTGCGTCTATTGTGCTGCTCACCTTCGTGAACCAGCAGGGCGTGAGAAACGGCACCATCATCCAGAACATCTTCGGGAGTACTAAGATCATCGCCTTGTTCGCGCTGCTGGGTTTCGGGCTGCTGCTGGGCACTAACTCAGACGTGATTGACCTGAACTTCTCCAACCTCTGGGATGCGCAGAACGTGGTGCTGGACAAAACCACCGGCACCGTTACCCGCACCACGCTGTCTGGGTGGGCACTTATGGTGGGCATCGGCACGGCCATGATCGGGTCGCTGTTCTCCTCAGACGCCTGGAACAACATTGGCTTCTCCGGCGATGAGATTGTGAACCCCAAACGCACCATTGTGCTCAGCATGGCCATTGGTACCGCCTTGGTGACTATTCTGTACGTGCTCATCAATGTGGTGTACCTCACCATTCTGCCTTTGCAGGGAGATCCGGCCGGGGCCGATGTGCTGAGCCGAGGGCTTCAGTTCGCGAGCAATGACCGCGTGGGCACGGCCGTGGCCGAAGTCATAGGCGGCGCGCCCGCTACCATCGCCATCGCTATCCTGATCATGATCTCCACCTTTGGCTGCAACAACGGCGTGATTCTCTCTGCGCCGCGCGTGTACTACGCCATGGCCAAAGACGGGCTTTTCTTCCCCAACATGGCCAAGCTGAACAAGAACGGGGTACCCGGCGCCGCGCTCACCATCCAGTGCGTATGGGCCAGTATTCTGTGCCTTTCGGGCCGGTACTCAGACCTGTTGGACTATGTGATCTTTGCCGTGCTGCTGTTCTACATCCTCACCATTGCCGGTATTTTCATTCTGCGCCGCACTATGCCAGACGCGCCGCGGCCGTACAAAGCCATAGGGTACCCGGTGCTGCCGGCCTTGTACATCCTCATGGCCTCGTTCATCTGCATCATCCTGCTCATCTACAAGCCCAATTACTCCTGGCCGGGGCTTATTCTGGTGGGTGTGGGCGTTCCGGTGTTCTACTTCTTTGGCAAGCGCTTCCGGAAGATAGAAAACTAAGTCTCCATAGAAATCTTTTACCAGACGCCGCTATCTTTGCGGCGTTTGCGTTTAGGGGCTGTTTTTGCAAAAACGGCCCCTAAACGCAAACCTGGGCGGCGCACACGGGAGCCCAAATCCTTCCCACCCAAACGCCGTACTCAATTACTTTACTGCTTACCAACATGATGAAAAAACTTCTATTTGCCGGGGCTTTCGCGCTCATGAGCGTAGTGGCGGCCAATGCCCAGACCAGCCTGGGCGTAAAAGCAGGCCTGAACGTGGCCTCCATCCGGATACCGGGCACCGATATTGACCCGCGCATAGGGGTGCATGCCGGTTTCTTCGCATCTACGCCCATCTCCAAGTCCTTTGCCCTGCAACCCGAAATCCTGTATTCGCAGCAGGGCGTAAAGACCGAAGGCACTACCTTTACCTATCATTACCTCAACATTCCGCTGATTTTCAAAGGCTACATCTCTGGGGGCTTACACGCCCAGGTAGGCCCCCAGTTTGGGGTATTGCTCTCGGCTAAACGTGAAAAAGGGAAAACCTCCACGGACATCACCGACAGCCAGAACCGGTATGACGGAGCTGTGGCGCTGGGCTTGGGCTATGATGTGTCCTCGTGGCAGGTTTCGGCGCGGGTGAACCTGGGTCTGTCAGACACCAGAGATGACCCAGACGGCGGCGCCAACCGTTCCAACAACGTGTTTCAGTTATCCTTGGGCTATAAGTTCAGATAAACCGCCTCAGGCAGAAGCCAACATTCTGCCGGGGTGAACGATTGAGGCGTTTAGAGGCCGTTTTTTCAAAAACGGCCCCTAAACGCCTTTTTCTATTCTAGTCGCACCAGGGCGAAGCAGGAACTGTTTGAGCCGCCAAACCGATGTTTTTTTGTTTTGTCTGTATCTTTGCGCCGCCAACTTACCCACGGAACCCAGACAGACCACGCGCGACTTTCCAAGTACTTTTCCCCCTTCTCCTTATATATAACATAGTATGACGGCACCCACCCACCCTACTCCGCCTGTTACGGTAGAGTCCACCACAGACACCGCGCTAATACAGGAACTGGCCTACGCCACCTGGCAGCCCACCTATGAGAAAATCCTCTCTCAGGCGCAAATAGACTTCATGCTCACGGAGATGTATTCGCCGGAGGCGCTCCGGAAGCAGATGGAGGAAGGCCAGACGTTCCTGCTGCTGCGGCAAGGCGAGATACCTGCGGCCTTTGCCTCGTTCTCCCTCCTCCAGCCAGACCAGAAACTGTACAAATTGAATAAGCTGTACATACATCCTTCGTTCCAAGGGCGAGGTTTTGGGAATAGACTTCTGGAAGAAGTGACACAACGTGTAAAGACCCAGGGAGGAGAGAAATTGGAATTAAATGTGCACCGCCAGAACCCCGCTTTCCACTTTTACCAGAAGCACGGCTTTGAGATTTCACAAATAATTGATATTCCATTTGGTCAATTCACGCTGAATGACTACATTTTGCACAAGAAACTCTCAGACGCCCCCTAAGAAGGAGTTCTTAATAAATAGAAGGTATCTTCTGTTCTTATTTTAAGAAAAATTGTAATATTTAGGAAACGTGTCTTCAAAACCAATCTTCAAAGTCCTATTAACCGGTTGTCTGTTGCTGAGCTGCTCCGTTTCTGGGTTTAGCTGGGGTTTCTTCGGCCACAAGGTGATTCAGCAGTTGGCGGTTTACGGCTTGCCCAAGCAGATGCAGGTGTATTATCACCGCCACATGGCTACGCTGGTGGAAACCTCGGTGCGGCCAGATGAGCGCCGTTCCGTAGATCCGCAGGAAGCGCCCCGGCATTACATAGATCTGGAAGCCTTCGGGCCGCACGCCCTGCATGACATGCCCAGAGACTGGTCTGCCGCCGCGGCCAAGTACAGTGCAGACACGCTCCAGAAATACGGCATTGTGCCCTGGCAGGTCATGCGCATCAAAGAACGCCTCACCCACGCCTTCTATACCAAGAACGCCGATAGCATTCTCTACTACTCCGCAGATCTGGCCCATTACATCCAGGATGCCCACGTACCCCTGCACACCAGCCTGAACCATGACGGGCAACTGACCGGCCAAACCGGCCTCCACAGCCTCTGGGAGTCTAAACTGCCTGAGCAGCACCTGGCGGGCTACCACCTGCGGCAATCAAATGGCCAGTACCTGAAAAACCCAGAACTGGCCATTTGGGAAGTGGTGCGTGCCTCTCACCAACTGGTGCCGTTGGTACTGTCTGCGGAGAAACAGGCCAGCGAGAAGTTCACGGAGGCCACCAAATACACCGTGACCGAGCGCAATGGCAGAACCCGCCGAAGCTATACAGACGCCTTTGCCGCCGCTTACCACCAGGCGCTGGGCAACATGGTACAGGACCGCATGAAGGCTTCAGCTGAGGCCACCGCCTCTTTCTGGTACACCTGCTGGGTAGACGGCGGCAAACCAGACCTCAGCAAATTACTGCCCACCCCCCGCACCAAAGCCGAGAACAAACAGCTGAAACAGGAGCTCAAAGCCTGGAAGAAAGGCAACTTACAGGAAAATGGCCTGCTGCTCACCAAAATCAGGATTTCGCTCATGAACGTGGTGGAGTGGGTACAAGAACTGGTGGCCTAACTTCCTTATTTTTACGCCAGAGACAGAAGAGCCTACTCAAAGTCTGGTGTTAAACCCGTACTTTTGCCGTCCGCGTTTAACACCAGCAGAAATAACACATGCACATTGCAATAGTAGGCAACATTGGCGCCGGAAAAACCACCCTGGCCACCAAACTTGCCCAGCACTACAAATGGGAAGTTTTCCTGGAGGCAGTGGAGGACAATCCTTACCTCAAAGATTTCTATGAAGACATGCCCCGGTGGGCCTTCCACCTACAGGTTTTCTTCCTCAACAGCCGCTTCAATCAGGTCCTGAAGATCAATGAGCGCACCAGCGGCGTGATTCAGGACCGCACCATCTATGAAGACGCCTACATCTTCGCCAAGAACCTGCACCATTCTGGCATGATGAGCGACCGCGACTATCAGAACTATTTCAGCCTGTTCCAGTCCATGACCCGGATGGTGAAGCCCCCAGACCTGCTGGTCTACCTCAAGGCCGATCTTCCCAAACTCATAGGGCAGATTCAGAAACGGGGCCGGGACTACGAAGACAACATCTCCCTCTCCTACCTCAAGCACCTGAACGAGCATTACGAGCAATGGATTGCGGGTTACAACCACGGCAAGCTGCTGGTAGTGGACGTGAACCACATGGACTTCGTGGAGAAACCCGAAGACCTGGGCACCATCATTGACCGCATCAACATAGAACTGTTCGGGCTGTTTTAGTCTGACTGCAGAAGTAATTTTATAACTGAGGCGTTTAGGGGCCGTTTTTGGAAAAACGGCCCCTAAACGCCTCCCTCTTTTTCGGCCCTTCCTTTCTGCCAATCCTGTTTGGGCCATGCGGGAATATCTCTGAAGGGGCAATTGCGTATGCATAGAAAAAACGCGCTATGCTTACCAGATTCAAGAAACTGAACACGATAGGAGCGGTGGTGCTGGCCTTGACCGGAGCCTTTGCCTGTGAGCGCACCTCGCCCTCCAACACTGACCCCAACAACCAGCCCAGAACCCGCGCCGAGGAAGACCTAGCCGAACTGCGGGCCTGGATGGACGAGAAAACCGAACGTCTAGACAGCACCGGCCCAGACCGCTCTGAACAGGTAAAAGAGGAGTTCAAACAGCGCACCGCCCAACTGGATAGCAGATTGGACAGCCTCTCGGCCAAATCCAAAGAAGAATACAAGGAGCTCAGACGCAAATACCAGAACTGGGAGGCCCGCAACGCGCAGCGCACTCAGTTGCCCCTGCGCCCGGAGACCCTGCACCGCTTCCACCAGATACTGTTAGGTTCGGCCACGGCTCTGGACAGTACTATTCCCGCTCATCAGATAGCGCAGGTGTACAGCCAGTTTGTGCAGAACGTGCGCCTGCACCGCGATTCCTGGACCGCCTCTGACTGGGACTACGTGGACGAAATCTACGGGCGACTCAACCAGAAGGAAGACTTGGTGGAAAACCAGGTAACAGCCAAAGACAAAATCAAGATCAGGGCCCTGCAAGCCGAATACCTGACCATGGAGACCAGCCATGACGCGAAGAACTTGTATAAACAGGTCAAGTAGCGCGAGTTTCACGGTTAGAAGTAAAGTTGCTTTTTCGTAAAGCACAAACCCGTTTAGAGGCTCTTTTTGGAAAAAGAGCCCCTAAACGGGTTTCTTTATTTGGTGTGATTCGCTAGTATCAGATTAACGCGCGGCTTCCACCGGAATCCAGCCGGTGGTGCCTTCGGTGTCTTTCACGAGCCAGAAAGCCTCCTGCTTGGCTAGCACGCGCACGGTAGTATCTGGAGGAAGATTTTTCTGGGTGGCGGCCAGCTCGGTAGATGCATCCAGTAGCGGGGCCTCCCTGCGCAGTTTCACGGCCTGTAGGGGTCTATCCAGGGCTTCCACCATGGAGGCGGCAATGTAGCCCTGCTGTCCGTCTGGGAGCATCACGCGGTACCAGGTGGCAGAACCGGCCAACACTTGCAGCGGCGCGTGCTGGGGTAGCGTGAGCAAGGCTTGCGCCGATGACGCGGGGGCCGACCGCAAGGCTACTTTCGCTTTGGCCACGCGGGCCCAGTCGCCTAGTTTCTTTTCGTCTACTTTCAGGTCGGCGGGTTTGGTGCGGTCCTGGTGCACGTAGGGGTACGGGTCTACGGCTCCCCGGCCAAACTGGTATATCCCGAAGTGCAGATGCGGGGCCGTGGTGATGGCGTTGCCGGTGTTCCCCAGCAGACCAAGGGTATCGCCAATGGAAACCCGCTGCCCGGGCTGCACCAATTGGCTGTCTAGATGGGCATAGTACAGGCTCTGCTGCCGTTTTGTGTCTGAGAGCCAGACCACTTTTCCGCCTATGGGCGTGGTGTTCACCCTGGAAACCACACCTTCCACGGCTGCCACCACCGGCGTATTTCGCGGCGCGAAAATGTCAATGCCTTCGTGCCTACGGGCGCCGGCGTCGCGGTCCTGGCCCCAGAAGCTCTGTACCGCCCGGCTGTCTTTGCCTTTTACCGGAAACGCCAGAATGGGCATGGTTTCAATGGTCACGGTGTATTGCCCGCTCCGGAGCAACTCGGGCTGCAGCCTTAGCAGATGGGGCAGTTCCTCGTCTATTTCGTATTCCAGGCTTTGGGCGGTGGTGTCGGCGTAGGCTACTTGCCTGGGCTGGGCGGGGTTCTCAGGATCGGCCTCAAACAGGTTGAGGAACACCTGCGGCACTTCCTTTCCCTGGGTTTGCACGCGCACCGCCACTTTCTGCCCCTTCTTCACGGTGAACTGATAGCCGGCGGCCAAGGGTTTGTCGGCGGGGAAATAGCCGGTTTCCTTGAACGGCAGGCTCACGGTCACCGGCTGCCGCAGGGCCTGCTGCCCGGCGGTCAACCACTGCTGCCCCAAGGCGGTCTGGTCCAGTTTTGCATCCTTCAGGCTAGACTGGTACTTCTCATACGGCGATTGCTTTTTGAATACTCCCTTTAAGGTATTCTGCGGACTACAGCCCGAAAAAATTACTTGCCCCGCCACCAGCACCAGAAACAACCACCGCAAGCGGAATGATAAAGTAGAACCACGCATGTTCAATTGCATTTTAAATAGCCTTAAAACGAAAACCCGATTCTGCCCAAGATGTTTCCATCTGGCAGAACCGGGTTTCTTGTACGCAGTTAGCGCCGCAAAGGCTATTCTTCCTCTACAATGCGCTGGTGCGGGTGTACGTACGTGCGCGCGGCTTCTTCTGAAATCACCTCGTACTGGTCTAGCATGAGGTTAGGGTTATCTGCGTTGGAGCCTTTCACGTACACGCCCTCAGGGGTGCGGTAAAGGGCATAATTGTGCAGCCCGAAGGGAAACAGGTTATTGCTGCGCAACTCTTTGGCGTGGGTGAGGTCTAGCTGCTCCCCGCCGGCCGCGGTTACTAAATATAAGGTATGGTTGGCCATGGTCTGAAGTAAGAATAAGTGGAACGGCTACCTGTGGCACTAGCGCAGGTTTCTGCCTGTGAACCAGATGCCGGTAGCGCCTGAGGCCAAAGGTACGGATTGTAGCGGCAAAAAAGGAAAACCGCACCGCGGATTCTCCCACCCGTTTAGCGGCCGTTTTTCCAAAAAGAGGCCCTAAACGCCATCAGCCCCGCAGCCTTATCCTTAGCCCTGACCGCCTCCCGTGGCGGCTTCCATGACCGTGATTTTATCGCCTACCCGCACCGTACCGGTAGAGAGGCCAATCAAATTCATCCCGAACATAACTTTGCTGCCCTGCTTGCGGTACTCCGAGAGCGTTTTCAGAGGCTCCTGGCCCGCCTGGGCGGTGTTCTGGTCAATGGTGGTCACGTTGCAGCGGCCGCAGGGTTTGGCGCCGTAGAAGAGGACCTCGCCCATTTTGAAGGTTTTCCACTGCTCCTCGGCGTAAGGCAACCCACCGGTGAACACAAAATTAGGCCTGAAACGGTTGATGGGAATAGATTCCTCCAGGCGGCTGTTGAGGTCGTTCAGAGATTCCTGCCCAATGATGAGGAACGGATAGCCGTCTGAGAAGCTCACCTTCTCGTTGTGCTTGGCGTAATTAGGGTCAATGAGCCGGATGGAATTCTCGGGCATGTACACCAGGCGGCAGTTCACCCCCAGCACCTCAGAAAACCAGGCGTTGGCCTGCGGGCTCACAATGTAGGCGAAGCAGATGTCGTCCCAGACGGTGACTAGTGTGGAGCGGGTGCTGTCGGTCTCGTAGGGCACCAGTAGCGGAGTTACTTCTTTGGTTTTGTGGGTCACCAAAAGTCCATCGGGGGCAAGGCTCACCTGCAATAGCGCCATCTCCGCAAACTTGCGTTGCGTCAGGAACACCCCGCTTTCGTCTATCAGCATCCAGCGGCGGTCATACTGCAGGCCGCGTTCTTCCACCTGGGCAGAGGTAAGGGAGATACCGCCTAGAGATTTAATGGGATATATGTAAATTTCGCTAAGTACAAGTGTTGACATAGAGTTTCTACTGCTGGGCGTGTCCTTTGGGATGGCCTGTTTTTCCAAAGGTATAAATGATTCTTAAAACGCGAAGAGCGCTCCTAAAGATTTGTACTTTGCAAATAATTTACCCTAAACTTATCTTATTTTTCCCGCCCAAATACTACCGGTCCTTTTTCTCTTTCCCGTTAGCAGGAGCATCCCCCTTTCTTCCCACCTATGCCCTTGCGTTTAGCGGCTCTTTTTCCGGAATTACGCTTAAAACGCTTTGCCATGGTCCTTTGCCTAGTGGCTTGCCTTGCGCAGTTTGCTTAAAATTTTAGCCAACGTATTGGCGGCATGTATAAAAACCGTAATTTTAGCTGACTGAAGTTAAAGAGGAGCGCACGGAATGGGGACATATTTTCAGAGTTATCGCGAAGAAATATCGTTTACGGTAAACACCAACCGGCCCTTCACGCTCTATGAGTTCAACCGCCGCCTGCGCGAGGAAATAGAGAACGCCCTGCCGCACCGCTACTGGATCATTGCCGAGATCTCGGAGGCCCGGGTGCACCACCAGAGCGGCCACTGCTACCTCACCCTCACCGACAAAGAACCCGGCTCCAAGAGCACGCTCATGGCCCAGGCCCGCGGCACCATCTGGAAACGCCAATACCAGGAAATTGCCCAGTATTTTGAGGCCCAGACCGGGCATCCGCTTAAAAGCGGCCTTAAGATTCTGTTCAACGCCAGCCCGCGGTTCCATGAGCTGTACGGGTTCAGCCTGGACATCCATGACATTGACCCTACCTATACCTTAGGCGATCTGGCCCGGCAGCGGCAGGAAACCATTGCCCGCCTCCAGACCGAAGGCCTGCTGGATCTGAACCAGAAGCTGGCGCTGCCCCCGGTACCCCAACGGCTGGCCGTTATCTCCTCGCCTACCGCCGCCGGTTACCAGGACTTTGTGAGCCAGTTGGCGAACAATCCCTTCGGGTATGCTTTCCAGCTCAGCTTATTTGAGGCCAGCGTGCAGGGCACGGAGGCGGTTTCTTCCATAAAGGCGGCTTTGTCTAGGGTAACGCTGCGGCAACAGGCGTTTGATGCCGTAGTCATCATCAGGGGCGGGGGCTCCCAAACCGATCTGCTGTGCTTTGACCATTACGAGCTGGCCGCCACCGTGGCTCAGATGCCCTTGCCCGTACTCACCGGCATTGGCCACGAGCGCGATGAATCCATCACCGACCTGGTGGCCCACACGCCGCTTAAAACGCCTACGGCCGTGGCTGCTTTCTTGGTAGACCGGCTCAATGAGTTTGAAGCGGCCATGGAAAGTGTGTTTCTGGCGGTTAGAGAGGCGGCATCGGCTTTGGCCGTGGCCCAGGAGCGCCGCATCACGTTGCTCAGCAGCCAGGTACAGCAGCGCACCAATGCGTTCCTCCACCAGAAACACTACCAACTGGAATGCCAGACCCGCACACTGTCTGATAAGCCCCAGAAGTTCCTCACGCAGGAACAGCGCCACGTCATGTGCGAGGAAATGCGGCTCAGCCACAGCGTGCAGCAACTCATTAGGGCCAAAGAAACCCGGCAGCAGCAGTATGGGCAGCAACTGGAGCACAGCAGCCAGAAGAAACTGAACTCAGGCGTGAAACACCTCACGCACCTGGAGCATTGTTTACAAACAGCCGCCAAGCAGAAAGTGCAGAAAGCGCAGTTCGCGTTCCAGAAAAACCAGCAGCGGCTGCTGTACGGCGCCAAAGACCAGCTTAAGATCAAGGGGCACCAGTTGCAGTTGGTGGAGATGGACCTGAAATCACATGACCCGGAGATCATGCTCATGCGCGGCTACACGCTCACCTACGTGAACGGCAAGTTGCTGAAGTCGCTTGACCAGCTCAAGCGCGGCGACCAGCTCCAGACCAGGCTGCTGGCCGGCTCTGTCTCCAGTACCGTCACCAAAGTAAACGAACCAGACCTTTTTAGTTAATACAATAGTTCACAGCGATTGTATAGAATTCAGATTTCACGCATGCAGAAACGCACGATATTCAAGATCATATTTTGCCTACTACCTTTTATCTCAGATGCCCAAACCAAAAGCTATTTAAATGAGGAAGAGAAAAGATATCTTTTAAATTTTATTTATCCACTTTCTTCCATTGAACCAGATTTTCAGAGTAATGAAGACTTGAAAGTCTTGGACAAATTGATAGGAGATTCTAAGGTGGTGGCTTTGGGCGAAGTTACCCATGGGTCAAGCGAGATTTATAAAATGAAAGATAGGATTGTTAGGTATTTAGCCCAAAACAATCACTTTGACATTTTCGCTTTAGAGGCTGCCATGCCAGAAGCGCATGCAATGAATCAATATACCTTTCATTCACAGGGAGATCCTAAAGCTTTACTTAAAGGAATGCATTTCTGGATTTGGCAGACAGAGGAAATGTTATCCCTTATCCATTGGATGAAAACCTACAATGACACTCACGCTAGGAAAATCCACTACACAGGATTTGATATGCAATCTTACGAGGGGGCACTTAAAAACATTGAAACATTATCAGATCATCAGTTTCCTAAAAGTGACATTGATGAACTTTCAGCGTTACTTCTTGCTATTAAAACGAAAACTACAAAAAGGAAGTCGGGCCACACTATTGTAACAAAAAAGCAAAAGGAAAGAATAACTGTGCTCCTCAACAAGGCAAAGCAATCATCAGATAAAATATCTGATAAACAGCAAAAAAGCTGGCTTCTGCAAAACATCAGGATTATTGAGCAGTACTTGGAGAAACGCTACTCCAACCGTGATGATTTCATGGCTGAAAATGTCCTTTGGCTAAACAACCAGCACCCAGATTCCAGAATCATTGTTTCCGCTCATAATGGGCATATCAATAACAGGGGCAATGAGATGGGGAGCTATCTATCTAAAGAGTTAAAAGACAAGTATACTACTTTTGGATTCGGGTTTTACCAAGGAACGTTTACAGGATTGGACAACTCTATGAAGAGAGAAAGTTTAAACACTCCTCAGATTGCGCAAAAAGCAGGTGAAGGCACACTAGAGTATCTCCTAAATTCACTGGATATCCCGATCTTCATACTTGACCTCAAAGAAATAAAAAGAGAGAACAACCCTCTATCTAATTGGCTTGTTCATGAGGTTGTTAAATTTAGGAACACAGGAGCTGTAGCTTTAAAACGAGAGTTTTGGGACGCAAAAATTTCCAATGATTTTGATTATTTGATATTTATAAGAGACTCAAATGGATCAAAGCTTATCAATAGAAATTGAAAACTTCTGCCTGCAAACATTCTACAACATGAAATGTTTGCCCCATTATAAAGCCTAAACCCACGCAACATCCTCCCTCTTTTCCTAACTCCCAATTTTTAATTCACAGACATGAGCAACATTACCTATAAACAAGCCACCCAGGAACTGGAAGCCATTCTCAAAGCCATTGAGAACGATGACGTAGATGTGGACGAACTTACCCAGAAAGTGCAGCGTTCCTCAGAACTGATCAAACTCTGCAAGCAGAAACTTCGCACCGCCGAGGACGCCATCAACCAGGTGTTCAATGACATTAACTGCGAAGACCCCAAAGCTGAATAAACCGTTTCCTGTTTAGGGGCTGTTTTTGGAAAAATGGCCCCTAAACAGGAAATTGGCGTTTAAGAGAATCCTTACCTCCGTCTATCATCAGACCATGCAGACTTCCATCCGTCATTTTTGCCTGCTTCTAGGCCTGGCCGGCGCTTTGGGCTGTGAGCAGAAAAAAGCCCCAGCGGCACCAGCAGCCCCGGCACCTGCCGCCGCCTTTGAACCCACCCAACTCACCCAGGAAACCGTCATTGACTCGCTCACCGCCTACGGGCAGGCGCACCCCCATGACACGCTGGTACTCATCAGCACCCCCAAAGGCGACATCAAGATCAGGCTGTACAAAGACACGCCGCTGCACCGCGCCAATTTTGTGCGGCTGGCCAATTACGGCTTCTTTGACAAGACGGTGTTTTTCAGGGTGGAGAAAGACTTCATGATCCAGGGCGGCCGCACAGACCAGCCTAACATGAAAATTGGCACCTACAAGATTCCGCCGGAGATTAAGCGTCCTTACTTCCACAAGCGCGGCGCGGTGGGCATGGCCCGCTACGGCGATGACCAGAACCCAGAGCGCATGTCCTCTAACCGGGACTTCTACATTGTGCAGGGCCACCCGCAGCAGGAGCACGAGCTGGAAGCCAACATCAGGGAATTCAACCTGAAGCTAACTCCGGCCCAGAAGAAGATTTACCGCACCCAGGGTGGCGCGCCCAACCTGGACCAGACTTTCACTGTGTTTGGTGAAGTGGTGGAAGGCATGGACGTGGTAGACAGCATTGCCGCCATGCCGGTAGACCAGCAGAAGTGGCCGGTGAAGGATGTGGGCATGAAGGTGAAGGTGGTTCGGGAGTAGGGTTGTTAGGAAGGGCTATAGTTTGTTGTTCCCTCGGCTATGCCGATGGATTGTTGGAATAGCGTAGTCCGGTATTCCCCTGGCTTTACCGTTTGATGCGTTAGTTTACTAACTGTGTTGTTTCATAGATTCCGGTAAGCGCTCACGGCCGCGGGGCCTCGTCCTGTCGGTTCGCACTGCTGTTAAAACTAAACCTTCGGTTTTGCCTTCGGCACCGTAGTAACAGAGGCGCTCACCGCCACGACTGGTTTTGGTTCCATTTCTGCTTCTGTTTTCTTGTAGTAATCTTTTTACAGGTAAATTCTGTCATTCCGCTAGCCTATGGTGAGCTCGTGCTGCGCACATCAGTCAGAGGGAATGTACTTAATTGGCTAAGTTGGATATTTGGTTGCGTTTAGGGGCTCTTTTCTGAAAAACAACCTCTAAACGGAAAAGCTAGGACGCCAAGGCAGAGAAGTCAACAGCACATTCAAGGCGCAAGCCTTGAATTACACAAGCAGATACTCCCCCTTTGAAGGGGGCGAAGGGGGATGTTTACACAGGAGGGCACGCATTGCTCTGTAGGGGCGTATGGCATACGCCCACACGCATACCTGATACTCCCCTCCCGGGAGGGGTTGGGGTGGGTTCATTCCGTTTGCCACTACTAACCTACTCACCCAAGTGTAATCAACTTCTTTACATACCGCTTCATCCATTGCACCAAAAAGAAAAACGCACCTCATTGCTGAGGTGCGTTTTTGGCTTGTTTTCAGAAAAATAGCCCTGAAACGGAACTACCAGATGTGCACGCGCTCAGCTTCTGGGCGGTACATCTTGTTGCCTGGGGCACAGCCGAAGGCTTTGTAAAACTGCGGCATGTTAGACAAGGGTCCGTTGATCCGGAAAGAGGCCGGAGAGTGCGGGTCTGTCTGCACTTGCTGGCGCAGGAAGTTCTCGGTGGCGTTGGTTCTCCAGATCTGGGCCCAGGCCAGGAAGAAACGCTGGTCTGGCGTGAAGCCGTCAATCTTGCCTACGTTCTTGTTGGCGATGGCTTTCTGTAAGGCGGTGAAGGCAATGTTCAAACCTCCAATATCGGCTATGTTCTCGCCCATGGTCAGTTTTCCGTTTACAAAAACGCTGTCCAGGGGTTGCATGGCGCTGTACTGGCGGTCTACCAGATCAGTGCGTTGCTTGAACTTGGCCTTGTCCTCGGCGGTCCACCAGTCCCGCAGGTTGCCTTCGGGGTCATACTGGCTGCCTTGGTCGTCAAAGCCGTGGGTCAGTTCGTGGCCAATCACCGCGCCCATGCCCCCGTAGTTCACGGCGTCATCGGCTTTAGGGTCAAAGAACGGAGGTTGCAGAATACCGGCCGGGAACACAATCTCGTTCATAGACGGGTTGTAGTACGCGTTCACGGTAGGCGGTGTCATGCCCCACTCGGCGCGGTCTACCGGTTTGCCCAGCTTGTTCACGTTGTCCAGGAATCCCCAGCGGGAGGCGTTGAGTACATTTTGCAGGAAAGCCGTGCGGCTCACGTTTAGCCCCTCATAGGTCTCCCATTTATCTGGATACCCGATTTTCACCGCGAAGGCATTTAGTTTATTCAGGGCCTGCTGCTTGGTGGCTTCGCTCATCCAGTCCAGGTTTTTCACGTGCTCCTGGAACGCGCTGCGCAGGTTGTTCACCATTTCCAAGGCCTTGGCTTTGGCTTCCGGCGAGAAAGCTTTGTCTACGTACTCCTGGCCCAGGGCTTCGCCGATGGTGCCGTCGGTCATGCGCAGCACGCGCTTCCAGCGGGGCTGCATCTCTTTGGCGCCGCTCAGGAATTTGCTGTAGAAGTTGAAGTTCTCCTGCACGAACGCCTGCGGCAGATACGCCGCCGAGGTACGGGCCAGATGCCAGCGCAGGTACGTTTTCCAGTCAGACACCGGAACGGCGGTTAGCATGGTATTGGCTTCTTTCAGGAATTTAGGCTGCGCTACTATCACTTCTTTGGCGCCGGTCACGCTCATGTTTTTGAGGAGCGTAGGCCAGTTAAAATTAGGAGACAGTTTCTGCAGCTCGGCCACCGTCATTTTGTTGTAGGTAGCATGCGGATCGCGCTGTTCCACGCGGGTCATAGACGCTTTGGCCAGACGGGTTTCCAGCTCCATGATCTTGGCGGCATTTTTCCTGGCAGTGGCCTCGGTGTCGCCCAGCAGGCGGAACATGTTGGCCATGTGCTTCTGGTACTCCTCCCTGATGCTCTGGGAACGGGCATCGGTTTTGAGGTAATAGTCACGGTCTGGCAGGCCCAAGCCGCTTTGCGTGATGTTCACAATGTACTGGGTGCTGTTTTTATCGTCCTGGCCTACGTAGAACCCAAACACGCCCCCTCTGCCAATGGTTTTGAGGTGGGCCATGGCCTGCAGCAGAGAAGCTCTGTCTTTGATGGCGTTGATACGGTCCAGTTCAGGCTTCAGAGGCTTTAAGCCCGCTTTCTCAATGGCGGCAGAGTCCATACCGGCGGCGTAGAAATCACCTACCAACTGCGTGGAGGAACCTTTGGGTGCGTTGTTCACGGCCACCGCCGCATCCACTACCGCTCTCAGGGTCTTGTTATTGTTGTCAGCTAACTCATTGAAGCTGCCCCAGCGGCTCTCAGAGGCCGGAATGGGGTTGTTCTTGAGCCAGCCCCCGTTCGCGAACAGGTTAAAGTCTTCGCACGGCGAAACACTGCGGTCCAGGTTCTCCATGTTCAGCCCCACGCCCTTCACCAACGTCTCAGACTGACTTACGGCCGGCGTGTCTGCGGTGGCCGTTGTTTGCTGCACGGCAGGCTTGGAACAACCCGCCACCACTACCCCGCTCAGGGCAGAGGCCAGCCATAGCAACTTGGTATTCTTCATGTTAAATAAAATAATTTACGATGAGACACCCCTACCCGGGGCGATTAGCGGGCAATATAAATCCACCCGCCCCACAAAGCAAGAAAAACGAACAAGCGCTCGTATTCTTGTGCAAGAAAAGACTTAAAAGATGTGGAGTTCTTCTTCCGTATCTCGGGTGAAAATCAGGAACGCTTACTGGACATTCCCGTTTAGGGCCTCTTTTTGGAAAAACAGGCGCTAAACGCAACGGGGAACATATTAGAACAGCGGCGCCTGTTCCGTATCTTTCCACTCATAGAACGTGGCGAAGGACTTGGGTTGCAGGGGCTGGTCAATGGACCGGGCGTAAACACGCGTGAAGCAAGCGCCAAAGTAGAAGATCATGGCCGAGTAGAAGATGAAGAGCAGCAGCACCACAATGGAACCCGAAGTAGCATACACAGACCCCAGATCACTGTTTACTAACAGACGGGCCAGCACCATTTTACCCAGGAGGAAAAGCAGCGCAGTTACCGCGGCCCCCACCCAAACCGCCCGCTTGTGCACGTGCGCAAAAGGCAAAAAGCTGAAGATGATGGCAAACCAGGTAGTCTCCACCGCCAGACCCACAATGCGGTTCACCAGGTGCAGCAGGTGCAATTGGAAACGCGCGTCCCAGAGAGTATAATGGTCATTGATGAAGGCCAGCACCGCATCTGCCATCAAGAATCCCAGAAACAGGAGTCCGCTGGACAGAATGATCAACAGCGCCCTGAACCGGTTGCGCAAAGCGCCCCGCAGGTGCTGCCTGCCCTTCAGCCTGATGCTCCAGAGTTGGTTCAGGGAATTCTGAATCACGGTGAATAACGTGGTAGACACAAAGGTCAGGAACAGGAAACTGAGCGCCGCCGCCCAGCCGTGGCCCTGCAGATCCATGAAGTTAGTCAGGATCAGTTCCACCTGGCTGGCCACGTTCTCCCCCACCAGCCCCGTCAGTTTCTCAAACAGCTCCCCGGTAATAAGTGCGTCATTGAAGAGAATGCCCAGCAGGGAGATAACCAGAATTAGTACCGGCGGCAGCGCGAACAAAGTGAAAAACGCCGTGGAAGACGCCAGCCGCAAAGGATCATTCTGCCGGAACAGGCCAAAAGCCTCTTTGAAAAGCGTGAGCAAGGGCTGTACTTTAGTGGTTAGGTGGGAGGGTAGCAATGCAATCATCAGGCACAATACGGAAAATCTCAGTTTTAGGCTAATTCTGGAAAAAGAGGCGCTAAACGCAAAAACGGCCAGTTCACCTCCCTAAATCGCCAGCGGCAAAAGCTCTTCTCTACAGCAGCTCTTTGGCCGGGTCCCAGAACCGTTTCTCAAAGTCCACCACCTTGTCATCCTTCACCTGAATGCCCTCGCTTTCCAGATGGGCCTGCATGGCATCATAGGACTCAAAATGCTGCTTTCCCGTGAGCATGCCGTTCCGGTTGACCACTCTATAGGCCGGGATGCCCTGCTGCGCATGCGAGGCAATGAGGGCCCACCCCACCATGCGGGCAGATCCCTTCGCACCCAGGTACGCGGCAATGGCCCCATAAGAGGTGACCCGCCCCGGCGGAATGAGTTTGACCACTTCATACACATCCTGAAAAAAATTGGTGCGCTTCTCTGAGGCGTTAGGGGTTGCAGCAGGCATACGAGTTCATTTTGAGGCACTTGGTGGAAAAAACACGGAATTCTGATTTTTTTTCTGCTCCGTTAAACCTTTGCCCTCTATTTATGTCTAATTTTAAAAGTACCTAAAAAACGCAATAAACCTACCTGCTCCCGTTCTGAAAGGAAGTTCATGCTCCTTTGCGGTAGCCTGTAGTCATTTATACCCCCATCAAATGAAAAAGCTGCATTTTTGTCCGCTGCTGTCCCCTCCAGCCGGGTATTACGCCTCCTGGGCAGATGGTTCACCGTCTTCTTCGCGAGCGCTTCCTTATTTGCCTCAGAAATATTCTGCACCGGCCCATTAAGCGGTAAAAACAACCTTTACACGAATAGAGGAACCTGCGGGTTACTTTTTTGGGTTACCCTCACCTGTAGCCACACCAAACTTTATCATCAACAAAACCACCTATTCACTACAAACACTAGAGTTTAGTACCTCCACATTCTATGAAAATCAAACACATCGTCTATGCGCTGCTCATCATTGGTTTAGGAGCTTTGGTCTATTACCGTATTTCCAGCAACAAAGAACAGGCTGGAGCCGGCGGACCGGGCGGCGGTAAAGGTCCAGGCGGACCCGGTGGGCCCGGAGGCGGAGCACCAGCCATGCGCGTCAGTGGTATTGTAGCCACTCCACAGGAATTCGCCAACTCCTTATCGGTAACCGGTTCCATTGAAGCCAATGAGCAGGTAGAGATTAGAGCCCAGGTATCAGGGCAAGTTCGCAGCATTACGTTTAGCGAAGGCGGCAACGTACGCAAAGGCCAAGTGCTGGCTAAAATTGATGATTCTGAACTCAGAGCCCAATTGGCGCAGGCCCAAACCCGCCAAAGCCTGACGGCCGAGAACGAGCGCCGCGCCCGTTTGCTCCTCCAGAAAGAAGCCATTAGCCGTGAAGAGTATGACGTAGCCCGCGCCGAGCTCAAAACTGCCCAGGCGCAGATTCAGCTGGTGCAGGCCCAACTGGCGAAAACGTCTATTGTGGCTCCGTTTTCTGGCAAGGTGGGGTTAAGAGCTATTTCTGAGGGTGCGTTCTTAACGCCAGAGACTGTGGTGACCAATCTGGTGAGCACCAACCCGGTTAAGATCACCTTCGCCGTTCCGGAAAAATACGCTTCCCAGGTAAAAGTAAACACGGAGCTTACCTTCACGGTGGCCGGTTCCTCAGACAAATTCACCGCCAAGGTGTACGCCATTGAGCCTAACATTGCGGCAGCCACCCGCACCCTGCAATTACGGGCGCGGGCAGACAACCCCAACGGTGTGTTGTTGCCGGGTTCCTTCGCCAATATTCAACTACCTTTAACGGTTATACCAGACGCGCTCCTCATTCCTACCCAGGCGGTAGTGCCGGTACAGAACGGTAAAAAAGTGTTCATTGCAGAAAACGGCAAAGCCAAGGAAGTCATGATTGAAACCAGCACCCGCACAGAGAAAGACCTATTGGTAACCTCGGGCATCAGCGCCGGAGACACCATCCTGACCACCGGCGTGATGTCTTTGAAAGCAGGAAGCCCAGTGCGCGTAGCGCCGGCCAAGCAATAATCTAAATCCATTTAAAATGAGTTTATCCACCACCAGTATAAAACGCCCGGTCTTCACGATTGTGCTCAACCTGCTCCTCATGCTGTTTGGGGTGATTGGGTACACGTTCCTGGGCATACGGGAATATCCGTCCATTGACCCGGCCATCGTGTCGGTACGGACCACCTACTCCGGGGCCAACTCTGATATCATTGAGTCCCAGATCACAGAGCCCCTGGAGAAAGCCATCAACTCCATTGACGGTATCCGGAACATTTCCTCTACCAGTAACCAGGGCTCCAGCAACATCAACATTGAGTTCAACCTGGACAAAAACCTGGAAGAGGCGGCCAACGACGTGCGTGACAAAGTATCGCAGGCGGTAAGAAGTCTGCCCGAGGACATTGATGCCCCGCCGGTAGTTTCCAAAGCCGATGCTGACTCTGAGCCTATCATCACCATGACGGTCCGCAGCGCCACCCGTGACGCTCTGCAACTCTCAGATTACGCCGAGAACGTAATTTCCCAACGTCTGCAAACCATTCCTGGCGTAAGTAGCGTGCAGATTTGGGGGCAGAAACGTTACGCTATGCGCTTATGGCTAGACCCTATGAAACTGGCCTCTTACGGTTTGACCGTAGGCGACGTACGCACCGCCCTCAACCGCCAGAACGTGGAACTGCCTACCGGAAAAGTAAGCGGCAGCAACACGGAACTGACGGTAAGAACGCTTGGTAACTTATCTAACGAGCAACAGTTCAACGACCTCATCATCTCTTCTCAGGGAGAGACCATTACCCGTTTCAGTGACATAGGGCAGGCCGAACTTGGGCCCGAGAACCTGGAGACCAAAATGACGGAATCTGGCGTGCCCATGGTGGGGATGGCCATTATTCCGCAGCCGGGCACAAACTACCTGGACATTGCCGGTAACTTCTACGAGCAGTTTGATAAGTTAAAAACAGAGCTCCCGCAGGACCTGCAGCTGGATATTGTGATGGACAACACCCTGTTCATCAAGAAATCGGTGACCGAGGTGGCAGAAACCATCCTTATCTCACTGGTGCTGGTAATTGTCATTATTTACCTGTTCTTCCGGGACTGGGGCATCGCGTTCCGCCCGTTGATCGACATTCCGGTGTCTTTGATTGCCACGTTCTTCATCATGTACCTGGCAGGCTTCTCCATCAATGTCTTGACCTTGCTGGCCATTGTACTGGCTACCGGTCTGGTGGTAGATGACGGGATTGTGGTGACGGAGAACATCTATAAAAAGGTAGAGGAAGGCATGTCTCCTATTGAGGCGGCCATCAAAGGTTCCAATGAGATTTTTCTGGCGGTTATCTCCATCTCCATCACGCTGGCGGCGGTATTCTTACCAGTTATCTTCCTGGAAGGCTTCGTGGGAAGATTGTTCCGTGAGTTTGGGGTGGTGATTGGCGCGGCCGTATTGATCTCAGCGTTCGTCTCCCTGACCTTAACCCCCATGCTGAATGCCTACTTGATGAAAGGCGGCGTTCACAAACGCTCTAAATTCTATGAGTGGACAGAGCCGTTCTTCCAGAACATGAACCAAGGCTACGCCGATGCCCTGAGCGGTTTCATGAAACGGAAATGGCTCAGTTTCCCTATCATTGCGGCTTGTCTTGGCTTAATTGCGCTGTTTTACAATGTGCTACAGAAAGAAACCGCCCCGTATGATGACCGCAGCATGCTACGGGTTATGTCTACGGCTCCCGAAGGTTCTTCCTATGAATACATGGAGCGCTTCATGACTGAACTGAGCCAATTGGTAGATGACTCCATTCCAGAGAAACAAGTGAACCTGGTTATTACGTCTCCCGGCTTCGGGGGCTCTGGCTCTGTGAACAGCGGGATGATGCGTTTGGCGTTAAAGCAACCTGAAGACCGGGAACGATCCCAGAAAGAAGTGGCAGATCACCTGTCCAAGTTGGTGCGCCGTTACCCAGAAGCCCGTACCAATGTGATTCAGCAACCTACTATCTCCGTTAACCGCCGCGGTGGTCAGCCTATCCAGTACATCATTCAGGCACCAAACTTCCAGAAACTGGAAGAAAAGATTCCGCAGTTTATGGAAGCGGTGAACAATGACCCCACGTTTGTGATGCCCGATGTGAACCTCAAATTCAATAAACCGGAGATTAACATCACCATTGACCGCGAGAAAGCCCAAAGCCTGGGCGTATCTGTGATTGACGTGGCCCAAACCTTACAGTTGTCATTAAGCGGGCAGCGTTTTGGGTACTTCCTCATGAACGGCCGCCAATATCAGGTGATGGGCCAGTTTGACCGCCCAGACCGCGACGATCCTATGGATTTAACCTCCCTGTTTGTGCGCAGCTCCAACGGCCAACTGATTCAGCTGGACAATGTGGTTACGATGGAGGAACGAAGCAGCCCACCGCAGCTGTACCACAACAACCGTTATTTATCAGCTACGGTATCTGCGGGTCTGGCTCCGGGCAAAAGTATTGGCGATGGCATTGAAGCCATGGACCGTATCAAAGAGCAGGTGCTGGATGAGTCTTTCTCCACTGACTTAGGCGGGGAATCACGTGACTTCGTGGAAAGCGGTTCCAACACCATGTTCGCCTTCGGGTTGGCTTTGCTGCTGATCTACCTCATTCTGGCGGCGCAGTTTGAAAGCTTCATTGATCCGTTCATTATCATCTTGACGGTACCAATGGCGGTGGCTGGGGCTATGCTCTCTCTGTGGTTGTTTGGGCAAACCTGGAACATCTTCAGCCAGATTGGGACCATCATGCTCATCGGGCTGGTAACCAAAAACGGTATCCTGATTGTGGAGTTTGCGAACCAGCTGCGGGAAGAGGGCAAATCTAAGATGGACGCCATTCTGGAAGCCTCAGAAGCCCGCCTGCGTCCAATCCTGATGACCAGTTTGGCCATTGCCTTGGGTGCCTTGCCAATTGCCCTAGCCTTGGGGGCCGCAGCTCAAAGCCGGATGGGCATGGGGATAGTGATTGTGGGAGGTACTATTTTCTCCCTGGTGCTCACCCTGTTCATTATTCCGGCTATTTATTCCATGTGGTCTAAGGAACGCAAACACCACCCAGAGTTTGACCACATTGAAGAGTACGAAAAAGCAGTTGCCCACTAATCATTCCTTTGAACTAAACCTTTTATGTTAAAAAATAGATTTGGTCTCCTGCCCCTGCTGGTCCTCATGATGCTTTTTAGCGCACGAGCGGCCCAGGCGCAGGAGGTCCTGACCTTAGAAGAAGCCGTTAGGATAGCACTGGAACGGAACTATGACATTAAGCTATCTGCCAATGACGAGCGCATTGCGGAAAACAACGTAACCAGAGGCAACGCCGGCATGTTGCCCACCGTTAGTGCAACGCTGAATAATAATGGCTCAATTCAGAACAGCACCCAAGATCGCGGTGATGGCAGACCTATAAATGAAGTAAGTTGGGGGAAAAGCTCAAACCTAAATTATGGTGTAGGCTTGAACTGGACCATCTTCAATGGCTTTGCTATGTTTACTCGTTATGAGCAGTTACAGGAACTTGAGAAGCTTGGGGAAGCCAACCTCCAGTTAATTATCCTTTCCCGTGTAGGCGACGTGATGAGCACCTTTTATGAACTGGTGCAGCAGCAACACCAACTCAAAGCGTATGATACAGCCATTGCCATTTCCCGCCTGCGGGTAACCACCGCCCAGAACCGGTTTGAAATAGGAAAAGCCGCGCGTTTGGAGGTACTTAACGCGCAGGTAGACTTCAACACAGACACTACCAACCTGTTACGCCAGCAGGAACTGTACCGCAACACCCAGATCAGGTTGAATGAACTGATGGCTAGAGACGTCAATATCAGATTCAGTGTACCGGACCAGTTGCTGATTGACGATCAACTCACCCTGGGAACCCTCTCTACCCAAGCCGCACAGCAGAACCCTTCCTTGAAAGCAGCTTTGCTTAACCGCAGGATTGTTGAGCTAGATGCAAAGCTGGTCAGAGCAAATCGTTTACCAGTGATTGGTGTGAGCACCGGATATAACTTTTCTAGAAACCAAAATGCTTTATCACCATTAGGATTCACCTCAATTTCTTCTGGAAATGGTTTAACGTATGGCGTTACGGCTTCGGTGCCCATCTTCAACGGGTTCAACCAGCGCCGGCTGGAGCAGAATGCCAATGTGCTCATCAACAGTGCGCAGCTGCAGTATGAACAGGTCAACCAGAACATCAACGCCCAGTTGGCCTCGGCGTACCAAACGTACCTGACCAACCTGAGCCTGGTGAAACTGGAGGAGAACAACCAGCGCATCGCCCGCCAGAACCTGGACATCACCATGGATAAATACCGCCTGGGTAGCATTACCACGGTAGAGGTGAGAGATGCCCAACTCAACTACGTGAATGCCACCGTTAGATACAGCAACGCGCAGTATCTGGCCAAGTTAGGCGAGATTGCGCTGAAGGAGATTGCCGGTACGCTAAACCTGTAATTCCTCTTTTGCGTGTTGAAGCGTTTAGGGGCCGTTTTTGGAAAAACGGCCCCTAAACGCTTTTTTCTTTTACCTCTAATACATTTCTTCATGCCGAACCACTTGGCTTACTCCGCCCTCAACTACTTTGGAGCATCTGACCTGGACCGGGCTCATTTACGGAGGCGGGATGCCGCATGGCTCAGCCAACGGCTGCAAGATCCTGCCACTGTGCTGCTGCCCTTCCTGCACCTGAAACCGCTTCTCTCAGACACCCACCAACTGATGACTTTGTCAGTGAACGAGCTTCCTGTGCAGGACCTTGGCCTTAGTCCTATCTTTTTAGGCCTGAAAGAAGACCGCGCCTACTTTGCCATAGATTTGCAGGAAGACCATGGGTTTATTCCGCTGGGCGGAAGTTTTCAGGAGCTTTGAGAGGCCACGCTGCCATTGGCCCGGCCCCAGAGTTCGCTGCTAGCCTACGCCAAAGCCATGATCCATTGGAACCGGCAGCACCAGTTCTGCCATGTTTGCGGGGCTCAGGCCGTTTCCAAAGACGCGGGGCATGGCAGGAAGTGTACCAACCCGGCCTGCCACACCTCGCACTTCCCCCGCACAGACACCGCCGTCATTGCCATGGTCACCTGCGGAAATAGCGGACTACTCGCCCGTCAGGCCTCGTGGCCCCAGGGACAATACGCGACCATCGCAGGCTTTCTGGAACCCGGCGAGACACTGGAAAACGCCGTGGCCCGGGAAGTGCAGGAAGAAGTGGGCTTGCAGGTGACGCAGGTGGAATACCACTCTTCGCAGCCCTGGCCGTTTCCGGCTTCCATTATGGTGGGGTTCACAGCCCGGGCAGAAAACACGCATCTGCACCTGGACCCCGCCGAAATTGAGGATGCCCGCTGGTTTACCCGCTCCCAACTCAAGGAATTGGTGTCTACCGGAGAAATCAAATTACCCCCAGCCCTTTCCATTTCTTACCGGCTCATCCAGGATTGGCTCAACGCCGATGGCGAGCAGTAGGATTCACTATTTGCATATCGCCTGTTTTGGGGCCGTTTTTTGAAAATCAGCCCCTAAACAGCCAAAAGAGATTCTCTATCTCATTATCTTTACTGGTGCTCTTCCGTTAATTTTTCCATTGGAAAAGCAGGGGCAGCACTTCCATTCGTGCTGGCAGCAGCATCGGATTAAAGGCATTCCTCCATGATCAATAAATTAGCGGCTCGTCTGAAACACCTTCATCTGGTTGACCGCCTTAAGAACCTGTTTTCAAAAGATTTCACAGAAATCATCAATCCGCCACAGCCTTCTGCCAGGTTTTACGTGTCTGTTTGCTGCATTGCCAAAGATGAAAATGAGTATCTGGAGGAATGGATCAACTACCACCTCAAGGTTGGAGTGGAGCATTTTTACCTCTATGACAATGACAGCAAAGTACCCCTGAAAGAAACCTTGGCTAAGGCAGGGCTCCTGAAACATGCCACCGTCATTAGAACGGTGGGGCGGGCCAAACAAAACAAGGCCTACCTCCACTGCCTGAAAATGTACGGCGGCACTTCCCGCTGGATTGGTTTCATTGACGCTGATGAATTCATTGTTCCCAAAGCCCCCAAAGGCGATTTACCGGCGTTCCTGAAAGTGTATGAACCGTATGGAGGCGTTGGGGTTAACTGGATGTTCTTCGGGTCAAGCGGGCACCGGAACAGGACCCAGCGGCCGTTGTTGGAAAGCTTTCTGCTTAGGTCCGAGGAAAGCTACGACAATAACCGCCACATCAAAAGCATTGTGCAACCTGCTTTTGTGCAAGGAATCCTGAACTCGCATAGCTTTGCCTATAAACCCAATGCGTTCTGCGTGAACGAAAATTTTACGCCTATAGAAGGCGCTTTTTCAGAGGTTAGCGTGGCTAAAATTCAGCTTAACCATTACTACTGCCGGTCTTTTGAGGAGTATGCGGAAAAGATCAGGAGAGGAAACGCAGATTCTTTCAGGAAGAGATCAATGGAACACTTTTACCTGCATGACAAAGACTGCAACAAAGTAAGGGATACCACCATCCTTGATCTCTTTAGCTCCTGATATTGCCGCACACCCATCAACTTTCATTTGGTTCCCAAGCAACAAGCCCTGCCAGAAAAGACTCTGACAGGGCTTGTTGCTTGGGGAAGACTCTATTTCTAAGAAGCACTATTTGCTTTCATCTGCGCCCGCAGTTGCTTCACGCGGTCTTCAAACAAGGTTGGCGTTTCTTCTTTGGCCACCACTTCCTGGAACAACTCCATGAGTTCGGGTTCGTGCTGGGCGCGTTCGTTTTTGCGGACGTCAATGTACACGAACTTGGTCCAGAGCACAGATTTCAGCTTCTTTTTCTCGGCGTCAAACATGAGGTGCTCTACCAACATGCTGGTTTCGGTCACGTGCCGGATGCTGGTCTGGATGGTCACCAATTCCCGCACCAGCGCCGGGTTCAGGTACACAATCTGGTTCTGGCCCACCACCCAGGCCCGACCTGTTTTCCGGAAGAAGGCATGGATGTCCAGCCCATAGGCGGCCTCCACCTGGTCTTCGCGCTCATTCTGGAAATAATTGAGGAAAGCGCTGTTGTTCAAGTGCCCGAAGGGATCGCAGTGATCGAACCGAATGCGGGTCTGGCTTTCCAGCACAGAGGGTTTAGGGTTTGTTGTTTCTTCTTTCATAGTTTCTGAGAATATACCGATTGGTTTATGACAAGGGAAATTTTTTAGCGCACCTCCAGTTCCTGTCTCAGCCAGCGCTCCAGCTGGTTCAGCACTGTCTGTAAGGGTTCTGAGCTGTTGTAGGCTTTGCCCAGGAGAATACCGCCCTCTACGGTGGCCACAAAAAACGTGGCCAGCTGCTGGGAATTAGCCATTACATTAAACTCACCCTGTTCCTGCCCCAGCGCTATGATTTTGCGCAAGCCTTTGTGCAGGCGGTCCAGGACCTTGACCACCCGCTCATGCAGGGCCGGGTGGTTATCATCTGCTTCTACGGCGGTATTGAGCAAAGGGCAGCCGCCCGCCAGGATGGGATTGCTGAGATAGGTACGGTAAAAATTCAGCAGAGCCCGCAGTTTCTCGCCCGCTTTCTGGTAAGGGGCCATGGCATCGCCCACACGGTCAATGAGGGCTTGGGCGGCAAACTCAAAGGCCGCGACGGCCAGTTCGTCTTTGCTGCCGAAGTGTCCGTACAGACAGCCCTTGGTTACTCCAGTGGCCTCCATCAAATCTTGGTAAGATGTGCCGGCAAAGCCTTTACGGTTAAACAGCTCCGCCGCCCGCTCCACAATGAGGTGGCGCGTCTGCTCGGCTTTACTTGTCTGCGGAAGTTTCATGCGAGCAAATATACCAATTGGTTTATTTCAAACAAAGGAGGGCTGTCCCTCCCTTGCCCCTACTCCCTACCTTGCGTTTAGGGGCTGTTTTTCCAAAAACAGCCCCTAAACGCAAGGCAGCCGAACACAACAAAAAAAAGAGCCCAGCACCAAGGGTACCGGGCTCTTCGGGAGCATGAAAGTGTATTTTAATTCGGTTAACGGGCCAAACAAATGTCCTACTTGGTAATTGCTGGTTTAGCCTTTATTCTGGAAAACGGCCGCTAAACGCTCAAAACTTATTTCAGCAGCAAGCCATCTAAGGTAATGGCCACGTAGTACAGACCGCCAATGGTAGGTCCCGCCGCATACTGGATGTAGCGCTCATTGAGCAGGTTGGTGCCACCAGTTTTGAGGGTGATCTTACTCTCGGGCACGCGGTAGGTCACCTGGGCATCTATGGTACTGTACGCGGGCACAATACCGTTGGCAAGGGGGCTCTCCCACAGAAAAGAGTCCTGCCAGCGCCACACCACGTTGAAGCCCAGGTTCTTCACCACCTCCCGGTTCCCGAAGGAGACATTGGCAATCCAGTTGGGGGTGTTGAAGGCCGTCACGAAGATGTCTTTCTCCGCATTGGTCTTGATGGCGTTGTAGTTCACGTTCCCGGAGAGGGTGAATTTCTCATAGAAATTGTACGTGAGGCCCAGCGAGGAACCGTAGTTGTTGTATTTGTTCTTAGCGTTGGTGTACACGCGGTAACGGGTTTGCTGCCCGTTGCGGTTGGCGGCCAGCATAGCAATCACGGCCTCATCAGAGCCTACCGGCACGGTATTGCTTTTAGGCACGCTCACTTCCACCTGCCCCAGAAAACCATCATACACGTTGGTATAGGCATCTAGGTCAATCACCAGTTTGCTGTCAAACAACACACTTTTGTAGCCCACCTCAAAGGAGTTGATCTGCTCTGGCCGGGTGGCCGAAAGGCGGGTGATCTGCAAAACATCCCGGTTCTTGAGGGCTGCCTCGTTTGCTGTGAGCCCCGCCGTTACGTCTTTATTGACCGCGGCATTGAAATCGTTCACGGAAGTGAGGGTGTAGGAATTGTCCAGATAGCCCAATCCTTCATTGATGTAGCCCAAACCGCCTACGCGCCGCACGTTGCCGTTGTTCACATAGGAAACCGCCTCAAACAAGGCCGGGAACCGGAAGCCGTTCTGGTAAGACACCCTAAAGTTATGCTGCTCAGACAAAGTGTACACCGCCGCCACCCGGGGGTTCAGCTTGGGATCGAACTCAGGATTGTAATCTACCCGCAATGAGCCAAACAACTTGAGCCTGTCTCCAAACAGCGTCTTGGTCAACTGCGCGAAGGCCCCAAATTTCTTGTAGTACACGTTGTTTCCGCCGGGCAGAGTGCGCTCCTCAATAGGCCGGGTGAAATCCACGAAATTGTTTCCGTCCGGAATGACCTCGTACACCCGGGCATCGGCGCCCACCAGCAGATTGGCGAATTTCAAGCGATCCACGAAATCATACTGGGCATCGGCGTGGTACAGGCGGCTTTTCTGCGTGAGCCAGGCCCCACCGGTTGCGGGCGCGCCCGAAATCACTTTGCCGTGGTCCCAGTTGTTGATGTTCCGGATGGTGTGCATCAGGTTCTGGAACTGGGGGGTACCTGGTTCGGCCCGGCCCGCATCGGCGGCCTGCCGGGCCAACTGCATGGCGGTGGCCAGGTCTGTGCCGCCGTTCAATTGCGTTTGCAGCGCCGTCTTGAATTTGCCACCCCACTCGCTATTGGAGCCGCCGCCGGTAATGTCCAGGTTGTCGGCCATGGGCTTCACGTTGTAGGAATCGCCGGTATTCTCCAGAGAGACATAGGACCGCACAAAGTAATTGGCTCCTTTCAGTTCCAGCCTATGGTTCTGCACCACCACGTTGTCTAGCTGGATCTTGTTCCCGCGCTGGAACACGCCGTCCATCTTGCCAATCCTATACCCGTAGGCAAGCTCGGCGTTGTCGCTGAGGCGGTAGTGCAGGGCGGCGTCAAACTTCAGGTTATCTACCCGCGGACTCACCAGATCTTTCTCCCAGTAGCCGGTGCGCCGCACCAGAAACGTCTGGTTTTTGCCCTGGTAGTTCACGCCACTCACAGTCACGGCATTGTTGTTTTCGTCGCCGTACTTGTTCCAGGCGTCATAAGCCGGGTTGTTGCCTCCAGACAGCTCCGCGAAGGCGGGGTTGGCGGTATTGAGCGAATTGGGGTTTTGATCAGTGGTGGTGTTGGAGCGCCAGTCGGTGCCGCTCATGTAGCTGGCGTTGATCTTGAAGGCCCACTTGTCCTGAAAGGCTTTGGCGTAGCGCACGGCCACCTCAGACAAGATGCTCGGTTCGGCGTCAATGCCGTCTACGTGGTTGAGGCCGGTTTTCTGGTAAATGCTCAGCCCCTGGTACAGGAACGGACTTTTGGTGAGGAGATTGGCCATGCCGTTGATGGCGTTCATGCCGTACAGCGCCGAGGCCGCCCCGGGCGTGATTTCCACGCTTTCAATGTCTAGCTCGGTGGGCCCAATGGCGTTGCCCAGCGGCACGCCCAGAGTGGCGGCCTGCATGTCTACACCGTCTACCAGCTGCATGAACCGGAAGTTGTTGGGAATGTTGAAGCCGCGGGTGTTAGGTACTTTGAACGTGAGGCTGCTGGTGGTCATCTGCACGCCTTTCACGTTCTCCAGCGCGTCATAGAAGCTGGGTGCCGGAGTTTCCTTGATGGCCCTGATGTCCAATTTCTCAATCGCCACCGGCGATTTCAGGATGCTCTCCTCTACCCGGGAGGCCGATACCACCACTTCCTTTCCCAGCAGCGTCTGCGTGACCAGAGCAATGTCTAAACGGGAACCGGGCTCCGTGATCTCAAACTCCTGTGGCTGAAACCCCACCAGCGACACCACCAGGGTAAACGGAAATCTCAGCTTGGTTTTGAGGGTGAATTCGCCGTTGCCGTTGGTGGCGGTGCCCGTCACGGTACCCCGCACGTATACGCTCACCCCGGGCAGCGGCTCTTTGTTGGCTTGGTCGGTGACCCGCCCGCTGATTTCCACCAGGTTCGTTTCCTGGGCTTTTAGAATAGTTGCGGGAAGCGTGAGCAGAATATAGAAAAGTAAAAATCTGATTTTCATGCGTTTGATGTTAAAAAGTAAAAACTAAAGAGAAGTCTGAAGCGGACTAGCGACAACAACAGCAGTGACGTCTGGCCAAGCCACACATTCGTTTCCTTCTCTGGTTTGCTTTTAAAACATCTGGTTTCATGGGTATGGAGTAATTAAGGTGTTGCTTTGGCTCCGCCCGAAAAAAGCGGATGGTTTGATGGTAATGTGATGCTGGGTTTTACAAGCTCTTGCACACGCATTGCGCCCATATCTGCCGTTTGAGCCTCCCCCCTGTTTAGGGGCCGTTTTTGGAAAAACAGCCCCTAAACGCCTTCTCTCCTGTTCCCCTCGCTCTTACATGCAGCGGTCACGGACGGATTCGAACCGCCGTAAAAGACCTTTCGGATCTTTGCCTAGCCACTCAGCCACACGACCGGTTACACCTCTATCTGAGAAGAAGAGCAGAAGCAGGTTCTGGGTATTCTCTGCTAACCCAAAACAGACAAGCAGCACCCGCTTCCATTACTCTTAATCTCTATAGAAGTAGTAGACAAATAGAAACGTTATTTTCCACACCTCCAAATAATTTATTAGGAATTTTTAATATTATATCTCAAACCCATTGATTATCAATACACAACCAACCTTAACCGTTTAAACAGCGATTGGGCAACGGTGACTAGAGAAGAAGAAAATGAAGCAGACCAGCCAAGGCACTGAGCATAATCCAGAGGATCATGCCTACCTTGAAGCGGTACATGGCCAGGAGTGAAATTAAAATCCAGAGCAAAGCGAAGCCATCCATTCGGGCCCATGACACCCCACCTGGGAATAAAACCACAGCGCCGAAGTAAACGGTTAAGTTGAGCACCACCCCCACCACGGCGGCCGTCACCATACCCAACACAGACTGCACCGCCACGTTTCCTCTGGTGCGCTCAATAAAAGGGGCCCCTGCCAGAATAAAGAAAAAGCACGGCAGAAACGTGTAGAAGGTAGTGGTGAACAAACCCAGCGCGCCCATGGCCAGGGAACCACCGTAGTGGTTGAAGCCAGCCATAAACCCCACAAAAGCGAGCACCATAATAAGAGGGCCCGGGGTGGTTTCCCCCAGGGCCAGCCCGTCAATCATCTGGTACTTGGAGAGCCAGTGGAATTGCTCCACCGTTACCTGCGCGGCGTACGGCAACACAGCATAGGCTCCGCCAAACGTGACCAATGCAGCTTTGGTGAAGAAGCCGATCAGGTTGCTCCAGAACGGAAACTGGTGCGTGAAAAGGTGAAACAAAGCCAAAGGAAGAGCCCACAAGGCCAGAGTGATTCCAAACCGGAACAGGCTTCGCCCAAGGCTTACCCCTTCCCCTACCACCTCGCTCTGGGCGTTGAGGAAATAGCTTTGTTCATCATCGGCTTGCTTTTTAGTTGTCTCCTTCTCCTGAAATAAATCAGGCAACGCTTTCCGCAGCACCAGTGCCACTCCTACTGCCCCCAGAATGATAAGAGGGAAAGGCACCTTGAACACGAAAAGACACAAAAAGCTCATGGCCACCAATACGTAATGCAGCCACGTTTTCAGAGACTTGCCCGCAATCTTGAACAAGGCCAACGCCACAATGGCCACTACGGCCGGCTTAAGGCCATAAAAAAGGGCCGCCACCCACGGCACCGTCCCAAAACTGACATACACCACGCTCAGCCCCAACAGGATAAACACACTGGGCAGCACAAAGAAAATACCCGCCACCAGTCCGCCGCGCACCCCGTGCATGAGCCAGCCTAAGTAGGTGGCCAGTTGCTGGGCCTCGGGCCCGGGCAGGAGCATGCAGTAATTGAGCGCATGCAAAAATCTGGAGTCTGACACCCACCGCTTCTGCTCCACAATGAATGTGTGCATGATGGCAATCTGTCCCGCAGGCCCTCCAAAACTGATGAACCCCAGCTTAAGCCAGAACAGAAACGCCTCCTTGAAAGAGGGTTTCTCTGGGACTTTGAGTTGAGCAGGTGGCATAGGGTTGAGCATATTGGTTTCCATAGCAAAGGCAATTTGAGGGCAAGAATACGGCACCGGCCCTACGCCCGCTAGCACAGGATTTACCTTTTGTACCAGTTTTACTTTTTACGCAAAGTTTTTAGGTAAGCGGAAGGGCTTTGCCCCATCTGTTGCTTAAAGACGCGGGTAAAATGGCTTTGGTCAGAGAAGCCGGTAAGGTACGCCACCTCCACCAGTGAACAGCCTGAGGTATGCAACAGCGCCAAGGCCTTTTCAATGCGCAGCTTCCTGATGTACTCGCCAAACGAGAGGTTGTCAAAATACTTGGAGAACGCCCGCGAAACGTAAGCGGGATGGACAGCCAGCGCCTCAGAAATCTCCTTCAGGTTAAGGGTGAGGTTGGTGTCTATCTGGTCCTGGATCATCTCTTTGAGGTGCAGCGCCCAAGTGGGTACTTTCTGCGGAACGTCTTTTTGCTCTTCCAGAAACCGGTGGTAGGCCTGAAGAAAAAGCTGCTCTGTGGGGTGCGTGGTGTGCTTCTGCTTTTGCAGGTGTTTGGCCCAGGTGTACAACCCGTCATACACAACCATGGCTTTCTCCAGCAATTCCTGGTCATTGGTGATGTTGAACGCCATGCCGTGCGAGATGGCCCACAACCCCGCCGATTGCGCTGCCAGCGTGTGGTCATCGGTATCGGCGCCGCGCACAATTAGGGCCAGGGTCTGCAGGGCGGCATCTTGTTGCAGCTGGTGCTTCTCCAGGAAATAGTCAAAGGTGCAGCGGTCCTGGTAGTGGCTGTATTCCACACCGGGGATATCGAACGGAATGGCATTGAATTCCCTGGCTTTGTCCAGCACCTGGTTTTCGGGTACGTAGAGGATTTCGGCGTTGGCATCAATAAACCTTCTAATGAGCCACGGGCAAGCCAGACGGTCAATTTTGGGGCGTTCGCGGGTAATCCATTTCATAGCAGAGAAGGTGCATTGCCAGTGCTAAAGGTACGGGAAAACAGTTTGCGTTTAGAGCCTCTTTTTCTAAAAAAAGGCTCTAAACGCGAGTGTTAGGCTAATCCAAAAGTTCCTGTTAAATTAGAAGAGCCGGCCGAACTCCTTCCAGATGAGACCGTATATGTACGAATTTGTATAACAGGTGAACCATGGTCATAGTCAGGCACAGGTTCCGGCAGCATCACCTCACTTTCTGACCCTGCTCACCCACCCCAATGAAGGAACATATGGAACCGGTTCGTATTGCTATTGTAGGAGGAGGTTTAAGCGGTACGCTCACCGCCATCAATCTTTTACTGGCAGCCCGCGAAGCCACGGTAATTTACCTGCTGGAGAAGGAGGCGCAGAAAATGAGCAGAGGGGTAGCCTACAGCAGCAGCCTGCCGTTTCAGCCGCTCAACGTGCCTGCCTACCGCATGAGCCTGTTCCTGGATGTGCCCCATGACTTTGTAGAATGGCTCCAGGAAAACCAGCACCGTTACCCAGAACAACTTCCTACCGCAGTCACTCCCCATGACTTTATCCCTAGAAACATCTTCGGTGATTACGTGGAACATTCCCTTTTGGCGGCGGAGCAACATGCGCAGCCGGGCGTACAGCTGGTTAGGGTAAGAGACGAAGCGGTTGCTTTGGTACCAGCCGGAGAAACTGGTGCCTTTACGGTGCACCTAAAGAACCACGCGCCGCTGCAGGCGCAGAAAGCGGTACTGGCCTTCGGGAATCTGGCTCCGGCCAATTTGCCTATCCCTACCACCAGTTTCTATGATAGCCCTTTCTACAAACCCTCGCCTTGGTCGGCGGAAGTGGTGAATGCGTTGCCCCAAGATGCCTCGCTGCTCCTGATAGGCTCCAGCCTTACCATGGTAGACTTGGTGGGCAGCTTAATGGCCCGAGGACACCAGGGGAAAATCTATGTGGTCTCGCGTCATGGCATGGTTCCCAAAGCTTATCTGGTGGGTACCAAGCCGTACACGCTAAGTCATTTGCCCTTGAACCAGCATCTTTCACCGCTGGAGGCATTAAGATACGTGCGGCAAGAGATTCAGCAAGCCCAATTAGCAGGCATTACCTGGCACAGTGTCCTAGATGTGCTTCGGGATCACCTTCCGGCGGTTTGGCAGAATTTCACCCTGTGGGAAAAAAAACAGTTTCTTCGGCACGTGAAGCCCCAGTGGGAAGTACACCGCCACCGCATGCCGCAAACCTCCCATGCCTTGCTGGCGCAACTTCAGCGGCAGGGACAGCTGGAAATCATTCCCGCAGATGTCCTGGACATGCAGACGCAGGGAAGTAAAGCCCTTGTGAATATTAGAAAACGGAAAAAAGGAGAGAAGACTACTCTAGAAGTAGACCAGGTGGTAAACTGTACCGGCCCCTTATGCAACTACGCCAAGGCCAAAGAACCGCTCATCCAGCAATTACTCCGGGAGGGCCTTATCGCCCCAGACCCTTTACGTTTAGGCTTGTCCGCCACGCCAGACGGGGTCCTCCTCAACGCACAGGGAGAACAAACCGAAAATCTATTCACCTTAGGACCACCCCTCAAAGGAATTCTCTATGAAACCACTGCGTTGCGCGAGATCAGGCAGCAAGCCGCCGCGTTGGCGGGCCTGCTGTTGTTTGGCGAAACCATGCTGGCTACCGTCTGATGATAAAGCCATAGCCCATTACGGAGCAGGGGCTTCCTTAGTATTTCCGGGGACCTACGCAATGACCATGATCATCTCCAGCGTTGATCTACCTCCTACCCGCCGGCTGCCAGAACCAGCTACCTTGTGCCCTGCTTCCATGCTCTGGAGGCAAACGCAACTCTTGTTCATACAGTCATGGCTTTCAACACCCTCCACTCATTCCACATCCCCGTTATGGGGCTCTCTTTTTCTATTGATTCTCCGCTTAAAGTAGCCCGTTACGGCATATCCTCGGTCCTTTCCCTCGCCGATGACCAACTGCTGGAGGAGATGCGGCTTTACTACGCTTCTTTGTACCAGAAACCGTATGTTCCCATTTCAGAGAAGCAGGAAGACTACCGGGCTAAGCGGGTCACGGCTTATCTGAATCTGGTGGATGAGCTGGTGCAAGAGCAGTTGGAGAAAGTACGGCAGGAGGAATTCGCCCCCGGCACCCAACTCACCAAATACTTTGAGATGCTGCCAGATGATTCTGCCCTGCGCATTCTCTACCAGCAGATGCTCAGCACCCAGGATGAGCCGTACAAGCTGTTCTTGCAGGAGCAACTGCGGGAGGCCATTCAGCCCGGCAGCATTGACGTCAACATCATGACCAAGCTGGACAAAACGAACTACGCCGCAGACGGCAGCCCGCTGCCCACGGAGTATTCAGATGCCCTGGCGGCGCTGCGGGGTTTTGCCCTCAGTACCGTTCGGTCTTCTATTGTGTTTTCGGCGGGCATGAACCCACGGCTGTACAGTTATCTGGAGCAATTTCCTTGTTTTTTACCCAATGCGCAGGGCGAGTTTGAGAAAACCGTCATCATTAAAGTGAGCGACTACCGCTCAGCAGCGGTACAGGGCAAGATTCTGGCTAAGAAAGGAATCTGGGTGTCTGAGTTCCGGGTGGAGTCTGGCTTGAACTGCGGCGGCCACGCTTTCGCCACCGACGGTCTGCTCATGGGCCCTATTCTGGAGGAATTCAAAGTTAACCGTCCGGCCCTCAAAGCCGAACTCTGGGCCATGTGCCAGCAGGCGCTTACGGCCAAAGGACTGGACGTTCCGGCCAACGCCCCCACCCAGCGCCTCACGGTGCAAGGCGGCATCGGCACGGCCGAAGAACATGCGTTCCTGATGGAACACTACGGCTGCGACGCCACCGGCTGGGGTACGCCGTTCCTGCTGGTGCCCGAGGCCAGCACCGTTGACGCCGATACGCTAACCCAATTATCCAAGGCCAAAGCCGAGGATCTGTACCTGAGCCCCATTTCTCCGCTGGGGGTTCCGTTCAACGCCCTGCGCGGCACCACCAGCGAGCAACTCACCCACGCGCGCATTGAGAAAGGAAAACCGGGCAGCCCCTGCGTAAAGAAACACCTGGTATCCAATTGCGAGTTCACCCAGGAGCCCCTCTGCACCGCCTCGCGCAAATTCCAGCGCCGGAAACTGGAACAACTACAGCAGCAAAATTTGTCTCCGGAGGTTTTGAAGGCGGAAGAATCGAAGCTATTGGCCAAAGAGTGCCTCTGCGAAGGACTGGCGAATACGGCCTCACTGGTGTACAATCTGGGCAAAAAAGCCTTGAGTAAGCCCGTGGCCATCTGCCCCGGACCCAACCTGGCGTTCTTCTCCGGCATCTTCAAACTGCAGGAGATGGTAGACCACATCTACGGCCGCTTCAACGCCCTGAACCAGACGTACCGTCCGCACGTGTTCATCAACGAGCTCAAGCTGTACGTAGACTACTGGAAAAACAAGAAGGCCGAGCAATTAGACACCCTCACCGATAAACAGGCCAAATACCTGAATACCTTCTGGCAAAACCTGCAGTCGGGCATCAGCTACTACAAAGAATTGTTGCCTACCCTGTTCTCTAAAGAGGAACTGGAGAAGAAATACATCATGCTGGAAGAACTCCTGGAAGCCGAAGACCAGCTGCTCAACGCTGCCCTGGTGCGGGTAAAGGCGTAAACCGAATTCACTTGTAGCCGCTTAACCTCCCTTGGCTTCATTAGCGTTTCACATGGCGAAAGTGTCCGCTTGTCCCCGCCAACTTTGCAGAACAGCAATGTGAGCGGGCACAAGCGGACGCTTGCCGGTGGATGGGTAGAATCAATTTATAATTCCTGCGTTTAGGGCCTGATTTTGGAAAAAGAGCCCCTAAACGCAAAGGCTCCGGCAGATGCCAGAGCCAATAGTTTACCGCATGAACAGAATCAGATTAACGCGCCGTTTTACTTTTGAGGCGGCGCACGCCTTAACCCATTATGACGGCGCCTGCCGCCACATTCACGGGCATTCGTATAAACTTGAAGTTACCATCATCGGAACCCCGCTCAACGAAGAGCAACACCCCAAAGACGGCATGGTGCTGGACTTCGGGGATCTGAAAACGACGGTGAACACGCACGTGCTACAGCCACTGGACCATGCTCTGGTTCTACGGGAAAACAGCTCCCCGGCGCTCCTAAACGTGCTGCAGGAAGAAGGCCACAAGGTCCTGCTCACCGCCTTCCAGCCCACCTGCGAAAACCTGCTTCTCTACATCAAAGATCAGCTCCAGCCCCATTTACCCGCGCACGTGCAGCTGCACAGCCTCAAACTCTGGGAAACGGAGAATGCCTTCGGGGAGTGGTATGTAAGTGATAATGAGTAAAAACTAATGTTTTCCGTTTAGGGGCTCTTTTTCTGAAAACCGGGCAAAAACAAAAGCAAAGACTGGCGCGAGTTTACAACTCGTGACATATTGTGCTGCGAGTCTCCAGACTCGCCGGGAAACATGAGCAGAGAAACGGGAGTCTGGAGACTCCCACCACTCATCGGCACGAGTCTGGAGACTCGCGCCAGTGGAAAGCCAGAAAAAGCGAACTGCTGTTTTGAGCCTGTTTTCAGAAAAAGAGCCTCTAAACAGAAAAGCCTCTCCAATCGGAAAGGCTTTTTTGTTCATCTATTTATGTTCTTACTTCTTCAATGCCTGCCACAGAATCTCTGCCGGGTGCAGGGCTTTTTTGGCGGTGCCGTCTTTGATCTGGTGGCGGCAGCTGGTACCGGCGGCGGCGATGAGGGTTTCTGGGGCGGCGTTCCGAACGGCCGGGAACAGCACCAGCTCGCCAATCTGCATGGAGACGTCATAGTGCTCGGCCTCATAGCCGAAGGAACCGGCCATGCCGCAGCACCCCGAGGGAATCATCTCCACCTCGTAGTTCTGGGGCAGCGAGAGGATTTTCTGCGTAGGAGTGAGTACCTGCAGCGCTTTTTGGTAACAGTGGCCGTGCAGCTTGATGTGCTTCTTCTCCTGCGTGAAGGCAGCGGCAGTGATGTTTCCGTTGTCGGCCTCTTTTTGCAGGAACTCCTCTAAAAGGTAAGAATTGGCGGCTATCTGTTGGGCGGCTGGCACTAAGTCAGCGGGAACCAAGTCCAGGTACTCATCGCGCAGCGTTAAGATAGCCGAGGGCTCAATCCCGATGATGGGCGTTCCGTTGGCCATGGCTTTGCTCAAGAGTTGCACGTTTTTGATGGCAATCTCTTTGGCATCACGCACCAGGCCTTTGGACAGGTAAGTACGTCCGCTTTCCAAATGCTCGGGAATTTGCACTGAATAGCCCAACGCAGATAAAAGTTTCACCGTGGTCTGGCCAATTTCTACGTCGTTGTAATTGGTGAACTCGTCGCAGAAGAGATAGACAGGCTTACCGGTTTTGGCGGCGATGGCGTTCTCTTTCTGCCATTTCCTGAACCAGCTTTTGAGGGTGGTTTTCCCAACTTCGGGCAAGGAACGGTTCACGGCAAAGCCCACGGTTTTCTTAATCAGCTTGCTGGTGACAGGGTTGCTGATCATGAAGTTGTAGACGCCGGGCACCACGCTGGCCAGTTGCTGCATCTTGGTAAAGTTGCCCACCATGCGCGTGCGCAGCGGAATACCGTTGGCGTCATGGTAGTGCTGCAGGAACTCGGCTTTCATTTTGGCCACGTCTACGCTGCTGGGGCACTCGCTTTTGCAGGCTTTGCAGCTCAGGCACAGGTCCATCACCTCCTTGATTTCCTGGTGGTCAAACTTGTTGACTTTGTCGGAATTGGTCAGGAACTGGCGCAGGATGTTGGCGCGGGCGCGGGTGGTGTCTTTTTCCTGACGGGTGGCCATGTAGCTGGGGCACATGGTGCCGCCGCTCACGTGGGTCTTGCGGCAGTCGCCGGAGCCGGAGCATTTTTCGGCGAGGCGCAGGATTCCCTCCTGACGGGTGAAGTCAAAGAGCGTCTCCACGGGAATGAGCTGCTGGGCGGGGCGTTCCTCGTAGCGCAGGAACTCGTTCATGGGCGGGGTGTCTACAATCTTGCCCGCATTGAAAATATACTTCGGGTCGAAGATGTTTTTCACCTCCTTCAGCAGTTCGTAGACCTCCTGCCCCAGGGCCTGCGGAATGAACTCACCGCGCAGACGACCGTCGCCGTGCTCACCGCTCAAAGAACCGTTGTATTTCTTGACCAAGGCCGTGGTGTCAGCGAGCACTTCCCGGAAAACCCGCCTGCCTTCATTGGTTTTGAGGTTGATCATGGGTTCAATATGCAGCTCCCCAGCCCCGGCGTGGGCGTAGTACGAGGCCTGCAGGTTGTATTTTTCCAGCACTTGCTGCACATCGGTTACGTAGGCGGGTAGATCCTCGGGAGACACGGCGCAGTCTTCAATGAGGTTCACGGGCTGGGTGTCGCCGGGGAGGTTTCTTATCAGCCCGAGGCCGGCTTTGCGCACGTCCCACACGGGTTTGGTCATCGCGCCGCGCACCACGGGGTAGGCGTAGCCCAGACCGGCGGCTTTGAGGTCGGCAATCATGGCTTCGGCTTTAGCCGTGATTTCGTCCTGACTGTCGGCCATGAACTCTACCATGAGCAGGGCGGCCGGATCGCCTTCAATAAAGAAGCGGTTGGCGTCATAGGTGCGGTGGCCCTTGGTGAAATCCATGATGTACTTGTCCACCAGCTCAGACGACATGGGGTGGTGCTTGAGAATGATGATGTTGGCTTCCAGCGCCTCCAACAATGACGTAAAATGCACGCACACTAGCCCTTCCTCTTTGGGAGGCAGCGGCAGCAAGTTCAGTTTGGCTTCGGTCACAAAGGCCAGCGTACCTTCAGAGCCCGCCAATAGTTTGCACAAGTCCAGCGTGGTTTGCCCTTCTTCGCCCGCGCCTTCGTCTACCAGAAAATCCAGGGCATAACCGGTATTGCGGCGGGTCAAGGTCTTCTTGGGGTAATTCTGTTGAATGAGCTCGCGGTTTGCCGGGCTGCTGATGAGGCCGTATGTTTTGCGGTAAATCTCGCCTTCCAGGTTGGGCAGCGTCAGTTTCTGTTGCAGTTCTTCATGGGTGAGCGGCTTGAACTCTGCCTCTGAACCATCGCTCAACAATACTTTAGCCGAGAGCAAATGCGTGCGGGTATCGCCCCAGACAATGGAGTGCAAACCGCAGGAGTTGTTCCCAATCATGCCGCCCACCATGGCACGGCTGGCCGTGGAGGTCTCAGGGCCGAACAGCAGTCCGTGCGGACGGAGCGTGGCGTTCAGGTCGTCCCGGATGACACCCGGCTGCACGCGCACCCACTGCTCCTGCGGGTTCACCTCCAGGATTTGGGTGAAATATTTGGAGATGTCTACCACCAGGCCATTGCCCACCACCTGCCCCGCCAGCGACGTACCGGCGGCCCGGGGGATGAGCGTAATCTGGTGTTGGTTCGCAAACTGGATCAGCGTCTTGAGGTCTTCCTTGGTCTTGGGGATAGCCACGGCCACCGGCTTCTCCTGGTACACTGATGCATCTGTGGCGTACACCATCTTCTGGGCCTGGTGCAAGGAAGAGGAATCGTCAAAAAAGAGTTCTCCGGTGAGTGACGTTTCCAACTCAGCGAAGGCAGATATTGAGGGGACGGAATTCATACGTTATAATTGACGGACAAATATAGAAAGGCCAGCAGAGGAAGGCTAACAAATACGCAAGCGCTTTTTTCACTTCCAGAGAGATTGGCCCACAGACACGTCGCTTTCTGTTTTGGGTCTTTTTTAAGAAAAAGAGCCGCTAAACGCCCTTGGCTCATTCAAAAGCAAATTGTGGCCCGGGAGAAAATTGCCTCAGGGGTTGAATTTGATCAGGCATTGCACCGACAGTTTGTGTACCTGTTGCCCGGTTTTAGGGTTGAGCAGCAAGATTTTCCCCTGCTCTTTCAGTTTGATCAAAGCCGCCAGATAATTAGCCTTGCTGTAGTTGGTTTCCACGTTGTGCTTCTCGTAGATTTTCTCCAGGCTAAGGCGGTTGTAGGCTTTGGCCTTCTCCAGCAGTTCCTGGGGCAGCTTATGGAGCGAATATTGGAGATATTGGGCATACTCCGGCACCAGCAGGCGCAGGGGCTTCTGGTTCACGCTCATGAGGGGCACGCCGTCTTCCTGTAGGTCTGAGTAGTCCAGCAGGATTTCTTTCAGCTTGGTACACGAGCTCTCTGACCGTGAGACGAACAGCAGGTATTGGTGCGGCTGATCTTTGCCGGACAGGTAAAACCTAAACTGTAGAACTCTGAACCCTCTCTCCCTAATGGCGCTCTGCAAGCTGCCCAGCAAAAACTCCTCCTTTTTATGGGATGAAGCAGAACGCGCACTAAACCCCTGCACGGCCGGCCATTGTGCCCCGAACAGCCTCTGAGCAAAATCATCTGCCGAAGCCTTCTTCGCCAAAGCTTTCATTTTGCTTCCTTCAAAAAGCAGAAACAGGTGCATATTCTTTGATTCTAACGCCTGCAGGAACGTCTCCTGGGCATACCGGTAGCTAAATGGGTCAAGGACGGCTAAAGTTGGTGATTCCTGTTGCAAAGCTGCACCAAATGTTCCTTTGCTTTCGGCGTTGTGGAGGAAAACTGGGGGCTGAGTTAGCTCCTGGTAGTAGGGCAATGCTTGGATGGTTTGCTGCAACTGCGCTAAAGCCGGTTTGTTTCCATCTCCCCAGAACGTCTGGAAAGTCGCATTCAGGTTATGTCTGGAACCAATGGAGGCATAGATGTTCCGCAGAATCTTCTGCACGGCTGGCGCCCCGGCAGCGGCGTTCAGGTCGGTGTAGATAGCGGCAGGTTCCTGGACACCAGCCTGGCCCGCCAATACCTCTTCTGCCCACAGTGGGAAAAACCGGGTAAGAATCTCTTCTTTGATCTCAGCGGCTGTCCGCTTCTGCCTGAAAAAATCTTTTGGTTCTGCTCCTTCCACTGCTTTTCTATGGGCGTCTGTTCCGGTTTCCTCTCCGCCCTCCTCAAAAGCCAAATTCTTTGTCATGAGAAACTGAAAGGGCCGCAAATTTACTCTTCATTTTATCTTTTTCAGAGATATTGCTAAAAATATTCGCACCTGCTTCTTCTAAGACTTTCTTCTTTCTCTTACGTAATCAACACGAACTTTGAAGTGATATGCGCCAGCGTAAAACTTCCTTGTAACAAAATTTTCCTATATTAGGCCAGTATTACCAAAGGTGGGGGGCCTTATCTCTTCCTGCGGCCAACTCATTAAGGCACCCAATAACAGGCTTTTTCCTCCCCCTCCTGCCTACAATATTGGGTTGTTTCCCCGCAACTTTGCGTTCCCCAAAGGAATAAAAAAGCGGAATAGTTCTATCAAGTATATTTATACGTTTAAAGAGAGCCTGTGACAGAGAAACTTAATCTGCCTTTGCAGAAAGTAGAAAACGAGATTCCGTGGGAGAAACTGGCGCAAGTGTCTTTAGACATGTTCTGCACTTTAAACAGGAGCGGAGTCTATACCTATGTCAGTGCGGCCAGCCAGAGCATACTTGGCTATACAAGCAGCGAGATCGTTGGGCGTCATTTCACTGAGTTGCTGCCCCCGGAGGAAATCACCAGAACGCTGGAAGTAAACCGCCGTGTCTATTATGGTATAAAGCAGCAGAGTTTCCAGAACTGCCTTATCCACAAGAATGGTTATTCAGTACCTATTCTGTGGTCATCTGTGTGGTCTGAGGAAGATGGCGCTTATTTCTGCGTTGCCCGCGACATTACAGAAATGGAACGCAACAAGCAGAAACTGTCTGAGAGCGAACAAAAATACAAGACGCTGTTCCACAACAACCCAGACATTGTATTCATTGAGAACCGAGCGGGTCTGATCACAGAAGTAAACAATAGTTTCTGTGAGGTCTGGGGGCACCGCATAGACCAAGTGCTCAACCGCCCCACCACCTCTCTCTTCCCTCCGGAACTGGCCTCTGTCATGGAAGATTCCCTGCACTACGTACTACAGGGCCATGTGCTCAAAAACGACATTGAGTTTGTGGTTGGGGATGAGCTGCGGGTGTATGACACCATCAAGTATCCCATCTATGTCAACGGTGAGGTGGTGGCGGTACAAACCATTGCCAAAGACATTACTCCCATAGTACGGTCTTTCCAGACCATCCACCAGCAGACCAATAAGCTCAATACCATTTTTGAAAGCATCACTGATGCTTTCATCACCTTAGACAGGAACTGGAAGCTCACCTACATTAACCGTGAGGCCGAGAGACTGGTAGGCCTAAATCCTGAATCAGATATAGGTCGAAGTTTGTGGGAAATATATCCGGAAGCGGTAGACGGAGAATATTACACTCAATATAAACAGGCCTTTGACACCGGCATTCCGGCTCATTTCACCGCGCCATTCACAGGAGTGAACACTTGGCTGAACGTAAAGGTATTCCCGTCGGCGGAAGGTTTGTCCATTTATTTTGAAGACATCACAGAGCAGGTGCGGTCCAGGCAGGAACTGGAGAAACTCTCTTTGGTAGCCAGCAAGGCCAACAACAGTATTCTCATTGTAGACAAAGGCTGGCACATTGAATGGGTGAACGAGGGGTTCGTGCGCCTTTTTGGGTACAGCGCCGAAGAAGTGATTGGTTGGCGCCCCTCAGAGTTTCTGCATAGCCCCAAAACCGACCGCTCTGCGTATGAAAACCTCTGGGGCAAGCTCCAGAACGGCGAGCAGATTACCTTTGAAATCCTTAACGTAAAGAAGAACGGAGAGGAAGTGTGGCTGTCTATAGACATTAGCCCCGTTCTAAATGAACAGGGAGAAATCAGCAGATTTATAGGCGTACACACAGACATCACCAAACTCAAGAATTCTGAACTGGAACTTTCCAAGCTGGCCAGTGACCTCTACAAACAAAACAGCGATCTGCAGGAGTTCACATATATCATTTCACACAATTTAAGAGGCCCGGTAGCCAACTTGCTGGGACTGGCCCATCTGCTCATGAACATCAAACCTGAGGCAGAGAGCTTTCAAAAGTCATTGACGTTCCTGCAACAGAGCGTTTCCAAACTAGACACTGTCTTGCTTGACCTCAATACGCTTTTAGGCATTAGGGAAAGCAAAGGCTATCTGGAACTGGAGCAGGTAGAAGTACTGAGTGTGTTTGAGCAGGCCCTGGCTTCCTTTAAGGAGCCGCTGTTACAATTAGGGGGTAAAGTAGTGGTCCATTTAACTGAAGGAGACACCGTGAAAGCAAACAAGGCCTACCTGCACAGCATTTTTTACAACCTGCTCTCCAATGCGCTTAAATACCGGGCAGAGGACCGTCCGCTCCAGGTCACGGTGACTTGCCAGGATCTGGAGGAGAACACTTCACTTATCTCGTTCACAGATAACGGCATGGGCTTTGACCTGGAAAAGGCCAAGGGCAGCGTGTTCAAACTGTACAAGCGTTTCCATGTAGAGCAGGAAGGCCGGGGCATGGGTTTGTTTCTGATCAAAAGCCACCTGGACGCTATGGCCGGAACTGTGGAGGTAACAAGTCAGGTAAACGCAGGCACACAGTTCCTAATCCGTTTACCCAAAGTCTAATCCTCCCCTAACCAACTATGATAGGCACAGGCACCTTCATGCGCTTCTCATAGCGGAGGCGTGCATTCAACAGTATTGGTTAAGTTTATCTACTGGCGCAGAAGATGCAACAACTAAAAAAGAAGGGCATAAAAAAACCTGTAACGGTTACGCTACAGGTTTTTTCATGAAGCAGAGAGAGAGGGATTCGAACCCCCGGACCCGCAAAGGTCAACGGTTTTCAAGACCGCCGCAATCGACCACTCTGCCATCTCTCTAAATGTGACACAAAAGTAATAGTTGGAGTTATATCTGTCAAGTCCCGGTGCCGGATTTTTTTTCAAAAAAGTCTATCTAACTCCGTTACTAACTGGAATTCAACAAACTATAAGTGACTATTTTTTTCTCCGTGCGGCTTGCCTTTCTTGCTTTCTCAAGGCCTCTACTCCGTTTTGAGCCAGTTTTAGGAAAAAGAGCCGCTAAACGTCCTACACCTTCCCTTTCACAAGCCGTTTGGTAATTGCATCAATGCTGATGTTTACCTCAAAGCCCACAATAAGGCTCATGCACACGAAATCAAGCCAGACCATTAAACCAATCAGGGCGCCAATAGAGCCGTAGAACTTGTTATAAGAGTCAAACTTCCCAATATAGAGCGAAAACAGCCAGGACACCAGAAAAATCAGGACTGTGGCCACCACCGAACCCGCACTTACAAAGGGCCACTTGTCATGCACCGCCGGCACGTAATAATAGATCATGGAGGTAGCCAGGAAAAACAGCAGCACCACGGCCACATATTTCACTGACAAGAAAAGCCCATAGGTGAAAGACTCGGTCACAATCTCGTAGAACACCAGCGCATCCAGAATATACGTCCCGAAGAAAATGGCTCCAATGGCCAGAAACAGGATAAACGCCAGCGCGATGGTGAGCAGCGTGGCAATGACCCGTTTGCGCAGGTAAGACCGCTTCCTGAAGGTTTTGTACTTTTTGTCAAAAGCGTCCATGAGGCTCATGATGCCGTTGGTAGACAGCACCAGCGCGAACAAAAAACCGAAGGACAGCAAACCTCCCCTGGGCTTGTTCACAATGTCCTCAATGGTGTCTGCGGCCGCGAAGTAGATTTCAGGGGGCATTACATCGCTCAGCAGCCCCATTATGTCCCGGTCCAGGTGCCCAATTGGGATGTACGGGATAAGGGTGAACAGGAAGATGATGGACGGGAAAGTGGCCAGCGTGAAGTTGAAGGCCATGTAGGAAGACCGCTTGGTGAGCGAATCCATCTTGAGCTCGTCCAGCATGACTTTGAGCACATGGTACACAGACACCCGCCCATCCCCAAAACGCAGGCGCTTCAGGAAGACGATGAATTTCCGGTACCACCGTTGCTGGGCCAGGCGCTCGTAGAGGTTCATGCGGCAAAGTGCGGGTCTAGTTTGTCATGGATGTACGCCGGTATGGCGGTGGGCCTCCCGCTTTTCATATCCACAAAAACCATTATGGTCTCACCAATGTTTAGGAGTTCCTGCGCCTGGTTGTACACCTCGTACTCAAACTTGATGCGGGCGCCCTTGGGTTTCTCCTTCAGGAGCAGCTTCACGGTGAGCAGGTCATCATAGCGGGCGGGCCTGATGTACTTGCAGCGCAGTTCCAGCACCGGCATCATGACACCTTCAGCCTCCATTTCTTTGTAGTTGATGCCTAACTGGCGGAAGGTTTCGGTACGGGCCACCTCATAGTAGGCGCCGTAGTTCCCATAATAGACATAGCCCATTTGGTCAGTCTCGGCGTAACGCACCCGTATCTGTACTTCTGATTCAAACACTGTTTCTTCGCTTTAGGGAAAACTGTTTTGCGTTTAGGGCCTCTTTTTCCAAAAACAGCCCCTAAACGCAAAAATTACCGCATGATGTTCCGCTGGTTCATGGCGGCGTGGAACCGCTGCGCGTTGCGCTTGTGCTCGGCCTCTGTCACAGCAAACGCGTGGTAGCCAGAGAAATCCTCTTTGGCGCAGAAGTACAGGTACTCATGCTCCTCGTGGTTCAGGACGGCGTTGATGGACGAAATGGACGGCAAATTGATGGGCCCCGGCGGCAAGCCTTTGTTCAGGTACGTGTTGTACGGAGATGGTGTGCGCAGGTGCGTGTTAAGCACGCGGCGAATGGTGAAGTCGCCGGTGGCGAATACCACCGTAGGGTCTGCCTGCAAGGCCATGTTACGCTTGAGGCGGTTGAGGTACACCCCGGCAATACGTGGGCGCTCATCTGCGTGCACAGACTGCTCCGCCTGCACAATGGAGGCTAACACTGAAACTTCCACTTTGCTCAGGCCTAAATCTTTGGCTTTGGCCTCGCGCTCTTTGGTCCAGAAGTTATCATACTCCTTTTTCATGCGCTCCATCATCTCTGTGGCTGGGGTAGTCCAGTACAGCTCATAGGTGTTGGGGATAAACATGGTTAGGATGGTGGTAGTGTCAAAGCCCAGCTTTTTGGTAAACGACGGACTGTTGAGCAGAGAGTCGATCTCGGCGGGCGAGGCATCTATGAAGGTGCTCAACTTCTGGGACAGATCCTTCTTGAGGCGCACGTTGGTGTAGGTGAGCTTCACCGGGTCCTGGTCACCGGAACGCAATTTGGCGATGAGCTGGTAATTGGTTAATCCATTGGCAAGCTCATATCTACCGGGTTTTACCAGCTCTGGGTAGTCCATGAGTTTGGCCATAAACCGGAAAGAGAGGCGGTCTATGATCACCTTTTTGGCGTCTATGGAGTCCATGGCCTGCTCATAGGTGGCGCCGCGCGGAATAAGCACATACACCGGTTCACCTTTGTTTTCTACGTTAGCCGTGTAAACAATCTGGTAGGCGTAATAGGAGAAGCATACAAAAAGAAACATGACCAGCACCAGGACATAGGTCCACTTGCTTGTCTTCCGGGGCTTGCGCGACCTTCTGGGGCCGGGCGTGACAGGTATGTTTTGTTCTGACATAGTAAGGCAAAGGTACAAATTAATGACTGAATGAGCCATTGGCCAAGTTGTGAATGGATCAAGGCCTGGCAGAGGGGCAGCTATTGGTTGCTGCGCCTGTCCAAAGCTTCCGCGCGCATGCCCGAAAACGCAAAAATAGATTTGGGCGTATGACCTAACGCAGAAAAGAATCTACAAATTTGTTCTTTCAAGCAAATACCTGCCGCTTTGGGCAAAACAAAGGTCTTACAGCTCACACCTGTAGGCGTTCAACTATTTAGCAAACAACTCATTCACCTATGGCACAGGCAACGTTCCTCCGCATTCACCCAGACAACCCACAGCAAAAGAACATTGCGCAGGCAGTGGAAATTCTCAGAAAGGGAGGCTTGGTGATTTACCCCACCGACACTATCTATGGTTTAGGCTGCGACCTGCACAACGCCCGGGCGGTAGAGCGGCTGTGTCAGTTGCGCGGCATCAATCCGGCCAAGGCGCACCTCTCCTTTATTTGCCATGACCTCACCCACATCTCAGACTACGCTAAAATCTCCACCCAAACCTACAAAGTCATGAAACGGGCGTTGCCTGGCCCCTTCACGTTTGTATTGGAGGCCAGCAACAAAGTACCCAAAATTGGCGGCAAGCGGAAAGATACGGTGGGCATCCGTATCCCCAACAATAAAATATCACTGTGCCTGGTGGAGGAACTGGGCAACCCCATCATTTCCACCTCCATCCATGACGAAGACGAAGTGGTGGAATATACCACTGACCCCGAGCTGATCTATGAGAAATACCGCAACCAGGTAGACCTCATCATTGACGGGGGCTACGGCAACAACGTGGCCTCTACCGTGGTCAACTGCGAGAACGATGAATTTGAAGTCCTCCGCCAGGGAGCCGGCGACATTGAGGAATATCTCTAAGAGAAATTCTGAGCCCTCAGCCTCAAAGCTGCTATGTCTGTTTAGGGGCCGTTTTTCCAAAACAGCCCCTAAACGGAGAAACCTTGCCTGTGATTGGCAAGGCTTCTCCGTTTAGTTCAGCACTGACGCAACAACCAACAATAGACTCAGAACTCAAGACTCAGGACTAGCGCGCACCGGTCGCTTGTGCTTCCAGCGCTTGTGCGACCACAGGTAATCGGCAGGGTTTTCTTCAATCCATCGTTCCAGCTTACAGGCGAAGGCTTCGGTGAGCGGGTGATCTTCCTCCTTTTCCCCGACCACCGGCGCTGGCAGCAATTCCTGAAACTCAATCTCATAGTAGCCTCGCTTCACATGCCGCATGCCCACAAAAAACGCAGGCAACTTGAAGGAGGCCCTAAGCTTGTCAGCGCCCACGTAGAAGGGGGTTTCCTGGTGCAGAAAAGAGGTCCAATACTGGATTTCCCCGAAGGGCGGCGTCTGGTCCGTAAGTAAGGTAATGACCCTGCTCTCCGTCTTATGCCTGATGATGTGGCGGAGCGTGTCTTTCATGCGCACTAAGTGTATACCAAACCGGCCGCGTATAAACTTCATAAATTCTTCAAAGAAAGGATTCGCCAGGGGCTTGTATATCCCATCAATGGGAAAGGAAAAGATAGAGTTTCCTGCCGCAGACATGTATTCCCAGTTCCCCAGATGGGCCCCCAGAACCAGGACCGACGTACCATTGGCCAACTGCCGTTCCACCAGCTCCTGCCCCTTGGAGCCAACTCTTTTCCGCAGTTCAGAGACCGGCAGGGAGACCAGCTTCAATGATTCCACAATCAGATCGGTCAGGTTGAGGAAAAACTGCTTCTCTATTTTCCTGAGCTCTTCGGCGCTTTTATCAGGGAACGAACGCTCCAGGTTTTGCCGCACTACCTTCTTCCGGTAGCCCACCACGTAATACAGCAGCACGTACAGGAACGTAGAGAAAGCATACAAGACCGGAAACGGCAAAAGGGAGATTCCTTTCAGCAGCCACCAAAGCGGGAGCTGGCCGGGCGTAAGGGCCGGTCTGGCAAAAGGAGCGGTTGATTCTGTCTGTTGCATCTTCAGGAAAACACGCCGCAAAGGACAAACGATTTGGGCAGGGGCAAAGGTAACACGCAAATAATGATTTCCCTTGACCTCTTCTTTTAGCTCTGGTTTGAAACAAAAGAGGGAAGACCGCCTCTGGCAACCTTCCCTCCTGTATGCTGCTTACGCTTAACCTCCGCTACTCAGACTTCTTGAAGAAATCTGAAACTAACTCATAGGAGCGCAGGCGGGCAGCGTGGTCATAGACGTTGCAGCCAATCATGATCTCGTCTACCCCCGTCTCCGTCAGGAAAGACTGCAACTCCTCTTTCACGGTGGCGGCGCTGCCGATGAAGGAGTACCTTAGCATCTGCTGCACGGCATAACGCTCAGAGGCATCCCAGAGACCGTCCATGCTCTGCACGGGCGGCTGCATCGGCTTGCCGGTACCTCGCACCACGTTCAGGAAAGACTGGTACAGCGTAGTGGACAGGTATTTGGCTTCTTCGTCAGTGTCGGCGGCAATCACGTTCACGCAGGCCATGGCATAAGGCTCCTTTAACTCGCCCACCGGCTGGAAACTGTCTTTGTACACCTGCAAAGCCGCGTGCAAGTGCGATGGGGCGAAATGACTGGCGAAGGCGTAGGGCATACCCAAGATACCGGCCAACTGCGCCCCAAAGGTGCTGGATCCTAAAATCCAGAAGGGTACGTACACACCCTCGCCGGGCACGGCCCGCACCCTGGCCGTGGGATCTACCGGCCCCAGGTAATTTTTGAGCTCCACCACGTTCTGCGGAAACTCGTCTACCGATCCGCGCAGGTCGCGGCGCAGGGCATGGGCAGTCAGCTGGTCGGTGCCCGGGGCGCGCCCTAAGCCCAGGTCAATCCGGCCCGGATACAGGGTAGCCAAAGTACCAAACTGTTCGGCCACCACCAGAGGGGCGTGGTTAGGAAGCATAATTCCGCCAGACCCTACTCTTATCTTAGAGGTGGCACCGGCCACATGACCAATCAACACCACCGTAGCGGAGCTGGCAATGCCTGCCATGTTGTGGTGCTCGGCCATCCAGTAGCGACGATAGCCCCACTGCTCGGCGTGTTGGGCCAGGTCAACGGTACTTTTAAAGGCATCGGCGGCGGTTTTCCCTTCCAGAATGGGCACCAGGTCCAGCACCGAGGTGTATATATCTGATAACTTTTTTGTAGGCATGATTCTCTAATTGGACTTTCCTTCTCTTTACGAGAGGCTCTTTTAAAAGGCAAAGTAAACCTCTAAAGTTCTGTCCCTGGCCTTTAGCCCCGTTACCTCTGAGATACCACCTCCTGGTTTGGTCCAGTTTTGGGAAAAAGAGCCGCTAAACGGAAATTTCTTTTACTTGCGCCTGTTCCACCAGATTTCGGCATGCAACTACTAACAGAGCTACACCATAACCCCAGCATTCTGTACTTCCAGAAAATCTACCAGGCAGAAGAACTGCTGCTGGAGGCCCATGAACATTACCAGAAGCAAAGCTACCGCAACCGGTGCCACATTCTCACGGCGCAGGGAGTGGTGCCGCTCTCTGTGCCGGTAAAGCACGGAAACAGTAAAATTCCAATCCGGGAGGTGGAGATTGACTATGAGCAGCGCTGGGCAGACATTCACTGGCGCACCATCCAAAGTGCCTACGGGAATGCCCCATTCTTTGAATTCTACGCAGACTACCTCAAAGACATCTATGACCGCCGGCCGGCCCTGCTCTGGGACCTGAATTTGGATTTATTTAAACTTTTCACTAAATTACTAAAACTAAAGAAACCCATACACCACACTCAGACGTATGTAAAAACCTATGAGGAGCCGGTACAGGATTGGCGCGGAGAGCTCCACCCCAAGAAGGAACCTGACATTTTGCGCCTTCTGCCCTACCGGCAAGTGTTTGGCAGCAAATTTGCATCAAACCTGAGTATACTGGACTTGTTGTTTAACCTTGGCCCAGAGGCATCTATTTACCTACAGAACTCAGCGGCTTTCTGTTGAACATTTGCCCCACTCAGCTTGTTTATACTATAGCAGACGCCTAGGCAACAACTAGTTGCAGCAGACGCACTACAACAATTTACTAGACTAGACTACATGGAAGCCAAATTCTCAAATAGAGTGAAAGAGGTGATCTCTCTCAGTCGCGAGGAAGCAATCCGTTTGGGCCATGATTATATTGGCACTGAGCATTTGCTTCTGGGCATGATCCGCGAAGGGGAAGGCACCGCCATATCTTTGCTTAAGAAGCTGGGGGTACCCATGGAGGAGCTCAAGTACGCGCTTGAGCAAGCCACCAAAAACACCGCCAGCCCAAACACCAATATCACTGGTAGTATTCCGCTTACGAAACAGACGGAGAAGGTCCTGAAAATAACGTACTTGGAGGCTAAAATCTTCAAGTCAGACATCATAGGTACAGAACACCTGTTGCTGTCTATTTTGCGGGATGAGGATAATATTTCATCGCAAACCTTAGCCAAATTCAACGTGAACTATGAAGCCATTCGGGATTCGTTAGACTACCATGCTAACAACCCTCTCGCCTCCTCAGATACTGACGATAACGACGATAACGACAAACTCTTCGGGTCTTCCTCCAAAGGAGGATCTGGCGCTGCCGCCAAGAAGGGTGCCGAGAAATCCCGCACTCCAGTGCTGGACAACTTCGGCCGTGATCTGACCAAGCTAGCCGAGGAAGGCAAACTGGACCCCATTGTGGGCCGTGAAAAAGAGATTGAGCGTGTAGCCCAGGTACTGAGCCGCCGCAAGAAAAATAACCCAATTTTGATTGGTGAACCAGGTGTTGGTAAAACGGCTATCGCCGAAGGTCTGGCTCTGCGCATCATTCAGAAGAAAGTATCCCGTGTGCTGTTCGGGAAACGCGTGGTAACCTTAGATCTGGCTTCATTAGTAGCCGGTACTAAATACCGTGGTCAGTTTGAGGAGCGCATGAAAGCCGTGATGAATGAGCTGGAGAAATCTCCGGACGTAATCCTGTTCATTGATGAGCTGCACACTATTGTGGGTGCTGGTGGCGCCTCCGGTTCGCTGGATGCCTCCAACATGTTCAAGCCTGCCTTGGCCCGTGGCGAAATCCAATGCATTGGCGCTACCACGCTAGACGAGTACCGTCAGTACATTGAGAAAGATGGTGCCTTGGCTCGCCGGTTCCAGATTGTGATGGTAGACCCTACCACGCCAGAGGAAACCATTGAGATCCTGCACAACATCAAAGATAAATACCAGGATCACCACCACGTGACCTATTCAGACAAAGCCATTGAGGCCTGTGTGAAGTTGAGCGACCGCTACATGAGCGACCGTTTCCTCCCAGACAAAGCCATTGACATTCTGGATGAGGCCGGTGCCCGCGTGCACATCAACAACATTGTGGTGCCTGAAGATATCCTTAATCTGGAGCAACAGATTGAGAACATCAAAGACGAGAAAAACCGCGTGGTGAAAAGCCAGAAATACGAAGAGGCTGCTCAACTGCGTGACAAAGAGAAAAAACTTCTTGACCAACTGGACGCCGCTAAAAAGAGCTGGGAAGAGGAAACCAAGAAGAAGCGTTACGCTGTGAAAGAAGAAAACGTGGCTGAGGTAATCGCCATGATGACGGGTATTCCGGTGAAACGCATCGCGCAGAAAGAAAGCCTCAAGCTTTTGAATATGGGCGAAGAGCTGAAAGGTAAAGTGATTGGCCAGGACAAAGCGATTCAGCAGTTGGTGAAAGCCATCCAAAGAACCCGCGTTGGTCTGAAAGATCCAAAACGCCCCATTGGTTCGTTCGTGTTCTTAGGCCCTACCGGGGTTGGTAAGACGGAGCTGGCGAAGGTGCTGGCTACATACCTCTTCGACAAAGAAGATTCTCTGGTGCGCATTGACATGAGTGAGTACATGGAGAAATTCAGCGTATCTCGCTTGGTGGGAGCGCCTCCAGGCTACGTGGGCTACGAAGAAGGTGGTCAGCTGACGGAGAAAATCCGCCGCAAGCCATACTCCGTAGTATTGCTGGATGAGATTGAGAAAGCGCACCCAGATGTGTACAACCTTCTCTTGCAAGTACTGGATGACGGTGTGTTGACCGATGGTTTAGGCCGCAAGGTTGACTTCAGAAACACCATCATCATCATGACCTCCAACATTGGAGCGCGTGACTTGCAGGACTTCGGGGCTGGGGTAGGTTTCGCAACCAAAACCCGCCAGGAGAACATGGATGATATCATGAAAGGCACCATTGCTTCTGCCTTGAAGAAAACATTCTCTCCTGAGTTCCTGAACCGTTTGGATGACGTGATTGTGTTCAACTCACTGGCCAAAGAAGATATCCATAAAATCATTGATATCTCACTTGCCAAGTTGTTGACCCGTGTGAAAACCTTGGGGTATACCATTGAGATCACTGACAAAGCCAAAGACTTTGTGGCCGAGAAAGGATATGACTCTAAATATGGTGCCCGTCCGTTGAACCGTGCCATCACCAAGTACATGGAAGACCCAATTGCGGAGGAAATCCTGAAAGCCGAGCTGGCCCAGGGAGACACCATCGTGATTGACTACGAAGAAGGAAAAGAGGAGCTGACGTTCTCTAACCGCAAGGGCGAGAGCTACACCCCAGACACTTCTGATGACTTGCCTGAGGCCTCAGATTCAACTGAGGAAGAGGAAACTACGCCAACAGACGGCAAGAAGAAAGACTAATTGCTGAATTCAATTATGAAAGGCTGACAGACAAACTGTCAGCCTTTTTTCGTTTAGAGCTTGTTTTTTCAAAAACGCGCCAAAAACGCAGTCAGAAAATGTAGCGTCGTTACCCTGTAATGACGTGTGTCCCTGAAACGGAAAAATCTCATCTAAGACCAAACTGAAATCTTGGGCAAAATAGAAGGTATCAGTTGCAAAGACACGTTTCTTATCTTAACTGAAAGGGTATTGTTGCATAGAAGCCACGTCGTTACAGGGTAACGACGCAACATTTTGCGTTTTCGGCTTAATTTTCAGAAAACAGGCTCAAAACGTAAAAGCGCCTCCAACTCTAGTCTTTCTAAAGTACCAGAGCAGTTTCCATAAGAAAAACTTACCAAAAATTTCACACTGCCCTAATCTTTCCTAAATTTGGTTTCTTGTACCAACATCAAACTGCTTCAATGTCAGACCTGAATTCCCTGAATAGCAAATTTGAGATATTAGACCGCAAAAATGCCGAGGCCCTCTTAGGAGGCGGCCAAGCCCGCATTGATGCCCAACATAAAAAAGGCAAACTCACCGCCCGTGAACGCATAGACTTACTTGTGGACGAAGGCTCTTTTGAAGAGATAGGCAAGTTTGTGATGCACCGCTCCAAAGACTTCGGGCTGGACAAAGAATACTACCTAGGCGATGGCGTGGTGACCGGTTACGGTACCGTGAACGGCCGTTTAGTATATGTTTTCTCCCAGGATTTCACCGTATTTGGCGGCTCCCTCTCAGAGACCCACGCTGAGAAGATTGTCAAAATCATGGATTTAGCCATGAAAAACGGCGCGCCTGTGATTGGTCTCAATGACTCTGGGGGTGCGCGTATTCAGGAAGGGGTAGTTTCCCTCGGCGGCTACGCCGATATCTTCTACAAGAATACGCTGGCTTCTGGCGTAGTGCCGCAGTTGTCTGGCATTATGGGACCATGCGCCGGTGGAGCGGTTTACTCTCCTGCCATCACAGACTTTATCTTAATGGTGGAAGACACGTCTTATATGTTCGTGACCGGTCCTAACGTGGTGAAGACCGTGACCCATGAAACCGTGACTTCTGAGGAATTGGGCGGGGCCAGCACCCACAGCACCAAGAGTGGCGTGACGCATTTCTCCTGCGCCAATGAGGTGGTGTGCATCCAGAACATCAAACAATTGTTGAGCTACATGCCGCAGAACTGCGAGGAACTCCCTCCTGCCCTGCCGTATGAATCTACCGGTGATGAAACCCGCGAAGTGCTCAACACTCCAATCAGCCGTATGACATCAGGGAGGTAATTGAAGGCATCATTGACGCAGACTCTTTCCTGGAGGTACACAAAAACTTCGGTGAGAACATTGTGGTAGGATTTGCCCGCCTAGCCGGCCGCAGCATTGGCATTGTAGGAAACCAGCCCGCCGTCCTGGCCGGGGTTCTAGACATCAACGCCAGTACCAAAGCCGCCCGTTTCGTACGGTTCTGCGACTCCTTCAATATTCCCTTGCTGGTACTGGAAGATGTGCCCGGTTTCTTACCCGGCACCGACCAGGAATGGCGCGGTATCATTACCAACGGCGCTAAATTGCTCTACGCCTTCTGCGAGGCCACTGTACCACGCGTGACCGTGATTACCCGCAAAGCCTACGGCGGCGCCTATGACGTAATGAACTCCAAACACATTGGCGCTGACCTAAATTATGCCTGGCCTACCGCCGAGATTGCCGTGATGGGAGCCAAAGGAGCCGCTGAGATCATTTTCAAGCGCGAGATCGCGGCCGCTGAAGACCCGGAAGCCAAACTCGCCGAAAAAGTAACCGAGTACCAGGAGAAATTCGCAACGCCTTACCGTGCCGCCCACCGTGGCTTTGTGGATGAGGTGATTTATCCGTCAGAAACCCGGGCTAAGCTGATCAAGGCGTTCAAGATGCTGGAAAACAAAGTAGACCAGCTGCCCAAGAAAAAACACGGGAATATTCCGCTGTAAATAAAAAGATGGAGACAGATCTGCGGCAGACATTAAACTATGAAGCCACGGCACCTGTCTAATAGACTTTCATACATTCAATATTTTATCACGTACTATGGTTGATGATGACAAAGCACCCCAACCATGAACTACTTCAACAGACCAACAACAGCCGGAGAGTGCTTTGCTCCATTTTATTCTGAAAGCTATGAGAGAAGAAAGCTTTAAATTCCTACAGACCTATCTGAACAACGCTGCCCCCACAGGTTTTGAGTCATCGGGGCAGAAACTGTGGTTAGATTATATCAAGCCCTACATTGATGATTACTTTGTAGACACCTATGGCACGGTGGTGGGCGTTATTAACCCAGAGGCCCAATACAAAGTAGTGATTGAGGCCCACGCCGATGAAATTGCCTGGTTCGTGAACTACATCACCGCTGAAGGATACATCTACGTGCGCCGTAACGGTGGTTCAGACGCAGTCATTGCGCCTTCCAAACGCGTGAATATCCATACCAAGAACGGACCGGTGAAAGCAGTGTTTGGGTATCCGGCCATCCACGTGCGCAAACCAGATCAGGACAAAGCTCCTACCGTTGAAACCATTTTCCTGGACTGCGGCGCCGCCAACAAACAAGAGGTGGAAGAAATGGGCATCCACGTGGGCTGCGTAGTTACCTTTGACGATGAGTTCTGGGTAATGAACGAGAAGTTCTACGTAGGCCGCGCACTGGACAACCGAATTGGTGGTTTCATGATTGCCGAAGTTGCCCGGATGCTCAAGGAAAACGGCAAAAAACTGCCTTTCGGTCTGTACATTGTGAACGCGGTACAGGAGGAAATCGGCCTCAGAGGCGCTGAGATGATTGCCCACCGCATCAAGCCAGACGTGGCCGTGATCACCGACGTAACCCATGATACCCAGTCGCAGGGCTACGAGAAGAAAACCAACGGCGACCTGCATTGCGGCAGAGGCCCCGTGCTCACCTACGGTCCGGCGGTGCAAAACAACCTGCTCAACATGCTGATTGATGTAGCTGAGAAGAACGAGATCCCGTTCCAACGCGCCGCCGCCACCCGCGCCACCGGCACAGACACCGATGCCTTCGCGTATTCTTCTGAGGGCGTGGCTTCGGCGCTTATCTCTTTGCCGCTCAAGTACATGCACACCACCGTAGAAACGGTGCACAAAGATGACGTAGACAGCATCATTAAACTGTACTATGAGTTCCTGACGCAGTTGGAGAGCGGCCATGATTTCCGCTACCTGAAATAGCCGTTTAGGGGCCATTTTTCCAAAAAAAGCCCCAAACCAGAAACAGAAGGCCAGTAGTATTCACGTACTGCTGGCCTTCTGTTTTTACCGCACTTTCTGGATACTCCCCTTCACCTGGGCCACCCATTCAGAAGGCTATTTGCCATATTTGCTTTACCGGAACCAACCCATTACATAGAAATGGAACTAACCACTCCCCGCCTACTGCTCCGCGAATTCAAGGAAGAAGACTGGCATTTCACCCACCTATATGAAGCCAACGAGGAGGTGATGCGGTACCAGACCAGTGCAGTGCGCACCAGCCAGGAAAGCCTAGAATACATTCAGCGCTGCCTGGAGGAAGCCCGGGAAGAACCCCGCACCCTGTTTGACCTGGCTATTGTACTCCATTCAACCGACATGCTCATTGGCCGGGTGGGCATGAAGGTTGACTATGACGCCGAGGAAGCCGTGCTCTGGTATATCTTAAACCAGACTTACTGGAACAAAGGCTACGTAACCGAAGCCGCCGCCGCCATGCTGCACTATGGGTTTGAAGAACTGCACCTGCACCGCATCTGGGCCGACTGTGACCCGCGGAACACCGGTTCTTACCGCGTCATGGAGAAACTGGGCATGCGCCGCGAGGCCCACTTCAAAGAGAACATCTTCATCAAAGGCGAATGGTGCGATTCCTACAACTATGCTATCTTGGACTGGGAATGGCAGCAACGTTCCAAAGCCTGAAACCGCTACTCCCTTGCGTTTAGAGGCTCTTTTTGGAAAAACAGCCCCTAAACGCAGGCAGATAGCTTTTTACATTAAGTCACCATCAGTCTAACCTTACTCGCTTTGCACTACTTTGACCAAATGAACCGGATGGTCCACTTGCCGCAGCTTCCGCAACGGATTGTGTCGCTGGTGCCTTCCCAAACCGAACTGCTTTTCCAGCTGGGCTTAGGGAACCGCGTAGTGGGCGTGACCAAATTCTGTGTGCATCCCCTGAAAGAGGTGAAATACAAAAAGAAAGTAGGCGGCACCAAGAACTTCAATTTTCAGGCTATAGACGCGCTTCAGCCAGACCTCATCATCGGGAACAAGGAGGAAAACTACCAGGAAGGAATTGAGCAGCTGCAGGAGAAATACCCTGTCTGGATGAGTGATATCTACACCTTGGAAGACGCCCTCCAGATGATGCTTTTAGTGGGGCAACTGACCGGAACGCAGGAAAAAGCCACTGAGCTGGTCATCCAGATTGAGCAGCAGTTTGCTGGTTTGGAACCCGCCGTGCCTCCTATTCCTACTGCTTACTTTATCTGGCGCAACCCTTACATGGGTGTGGGCAGCAACAATTTCATTGACCATTTGCTTACCCGCTGCGGCTTTCACAATGTGTTGGGGCACTTGCCCCGCTACCCGGAGGTCACGCCCGAACAACTGGCCCAGGCTGCCCCAAAACTGATTTTACTGTCATCAGAACCGTACCCTTTCCAAGAGAAACACCAAGCTGAGTTTTCTGAGATGTGCCCCCAGGCAACCATAGAGATTGTGGATGGCGAGCTGTTCAGTTGGTACGGGAGCCGCTTGTTATATTCAGTGGGTTACCTGCAAAAAGTAATCACCACAGCGAACAGAATCCCCAAATAATAGGACACAAAAAAGCCACCAGGTTTGGAGGCTGGCGGCTTTTTTTTTGCTTTAGTTTCCGGCAGGCATACCATCTATCATGGTTTTGTGTTGCCGGGCGTGTTCTAAGTGCATCTGAAGGACTGGTAATGTTTTATTGATGAAGGCTTCTACTTCATCATTCTCAATATTATCTTCTGATGTCTCATAGAGATTTACCGCCTCTTCGTGGGCCGTCACCTGCATGGCCGCGAAACGTCTGTCAAAGGCCATACCGCTTAAACCGTTCAGTTCTGTGAGCATGGCTTGCTTATCGGCGGGCAACGTGGTAGGGAGGGTGATGCCTAATTTAGTGGCTAAGGCTTTCATTTCGTTAGAGCTCCTGGTATGGTCAGTGACTAACTGTTGCCCAAAGTCTTTGGTGCTCTGTTGGGCTCCTTTGGTTTTAGCCAGTTCACCGCTCTGGATCTCAAACATATCTGAAGCCGCGGCTCTCATCATAAACTCTGAAATGCGCTGTTGGTCTGCGGAGGGCTCTGCATCTGAATCATCATCGTCGCAACTTACAAACGCCACGCTGCTAAACAACGCTACCCATACTAACATTAAGATACTTTTCTTTTTCATGCTCTTAGGTTGAGGTTAATTGTAATTTTTCTCTAAAGCCTTTACGTGCATAAATCTGGAAAGTCATAAAAGAACTACTAAATTGGTAAAAACGGGTATAAATACTAATCTTACTATTTATATATTACTATGCGCTAAAAATCGTTATTTTTTAGTTTACAATCCTTAAAGCGTCCACTTCCGCAGGAAAATTTCAGTAAAGTCCAAAAAACAAGAAGCCTCTCCACATTAGAGCAGAGAGGCTTCTTGTTTTTTGGACTTTGCTAATACGTTATTTTGGGCTACTCAATTCACTTCTCAAAGCCTGTGCTTCTGACAAATGCTCTTTCAGCACCGGCAGAATCTGGTCAATGAAAGACTGTACGTCTGGGTCTTTTACTTCTTTGTCGGCTTTCTCATAGAAAGCGATGGCTTCCTCGTGGGCTGCCACTTCCACCTCAGCGAAAGATTCATCAAACTGTTCCCCTTTTTTTGCCTCAAGAGTATCAACTAATGCTTTTTTGGCGCTTCCCATTTCAGCAGGCAACTCTACGGCCTTTTTCTTGGCAATTTCCTGGAGAACTGGATTAGTTCTGGAGTGTACGTGGTAAATTTTCTGTCCTAAGGCACCCACGCTTCCGGTTTTACCTTGGTCTTCGGCCATCATACCGGCCATAAGCTGGAAGTTATCATTAGTGGCAGCCTGTTTCAGGAACTGCTCTACTTTTACCTTTTCTGCTGCGTTGGCTTGTTTGTCTACTTTGTTACAAGAAACCATAGCGAAACTTGCCATGGAGAATAAACTTGCCAACATCCACACCTTTTGCTTTTTCATAGTTGTATGTTTAGTAGTTGCTCAGATGCTACTGCACATCTCCTACTAAAACGAGCCCTATATTGGAAAAGTTCATCATATCATTACCCACAGCGCCACAGCGATGCGCTAATGATTAAAAAAGTTATGTTTAAAGCTTTTAAAGCAAGATTTTCATCTATTTGCTAATGTACGTTTTAGCAGGCGTAGAGAAGGCGTAAGAAGTAGAATAATGGAGGATTTGTGCATCTGCCCGAGAGGCCGATACCAGCACTACTTAGAAGGAAGAAGAGTTGGTTCCTGCGTTTAGGGGCTGTTTTTGGAAAAACAGCCCCTAAACGCAGGAACTTTAGCCTTGAAAGATTTACTTTCTGGCAGCTACTTCAAACCCCGCTTTCTGGAGTTCGTCCCAGTACCTGGGGTAGGATTTACGCACCACCTTCGGTTCCTCAATGACCAGGGGCTGCTTTATTGCCAGCGGCGCGAAGGCCATGGCCATGCGGTGGTCTTCATAGGTATGGATGGTAGGGCTGTCTTCGGGCTTTTTGGCCAGGAACACCTTGAAAACGTCTGGGGCAATTTCCCGCAGTTCTGCCCCAACTTTCACCAGTTCAAACTGCAGGGCGGCAATCCTGTCCGTCTCTTTGATGCGCAGGCTTTCCAGTCCGGTCATTTCCACCTCAACTCCCAGTCCCGCCGCCAGGGCTGCCACCGTCTGGGCCAGATCTGGGCAAGCGTAGAAATCAATGCGGTCCAGCGGCTCCTGCACCGGCTGTTTCGTGAGCCGCACCCCGGCCGGAGTAAATTCCGTCTTCACCCCGAACGGGGCCATCAACTGGGGCAACACGCTGTCGCCCTGCAGGGAGTCTTGGCGGAGAGCCGGCAAAAACAGATCTGCCTCCTGGGCCAGCGCTGTGATGCTGTACCAGTAGCTCGCCGCCGACCAATCAGACTCCACCGTGTATTCTTTGGGCACATATTCCTGCCGGGGCACCGAAATCTGCTGGCCTTCAAACGTGGCCTGTACTCCAAAAAAAGCCATCTGCGCCAAGGTCATCCGGATGTATGGTTCGGAGCTGATTTTTCCGTCCAGCGTCAGTTCCAGGCCCTGCGGCAACAACGGCCCAATCATGAGCAATGCCGAGATATATTGACTGCTGATGTCTGAGCGCACCGTGAGTTGGTTGGAGCCGGAGAACTCAAAGCCGTTCATCTGGAGGGGTGGATATCCTTCCTGCCCCAGGTACTCAATCTGCGCCCCCAGTTGGCGCAGCGCGTCTACCAGTACCCCAATAGGGCGCTGGCACATGCGCGGCGTGCCGGTTAAAACCAGTTTCTGTCCGGTAGCGGCATAATAGGCCGTAAGGAAGCGCATGACGGTACCGGCATCCTCGGCGCTCACTTCTGCCCCGGCGGGCGTGGAGAGCAGACGGTTCAGGAGTTGGGTATCATTGGCGTCTGAAAGGTTATGGATAGGGTAGTCTTTGCCAGACAACGCCCGGATGATGAGGGCCCGGTTGGCCTCACTTTTAGACGCGGGTAAAGTCACTTCTCCGTGGAGCGCGCCCGTTGGGTGCTTCACGTGCACAGCGGCAGCTGAAATCATAGTAATTGGTAGTAACGCAAGGCGCTTTGCACCTCAGATAAAGTAATGGGTTGGTCATACACGGCTTCGCCGATCTTCTGCAACAGGGTGCAATTGATGGTGGCGCCGCTGTTCTTTTTATCATGCAGGCACAGTTGGCTAATGGCTTGCAGATCTGCCTCGGGCAGGTTCACTTTCTCGTACACAGATAAGATAAACGTCTCCATCTGGCTCAGCTCCTCCTGTGACAGCAGCTCCCGTTGCGCGGAAAGCCAGGCTTCACAGATCATTCCCACGGCAATGGCCTCACCGTGCAGCAGCATCTGCCCCGGTTTCTCCAGGTAAAAACTCTCTACCGCGTGCCCTATGGTATGCCCGAAGTTGAGGATCTTGCGCAAGCCGTTCTCCAGAGGATCAGCGGTCACTACGTTGGCCTTTATCTCAATGGAATGCCTGATCAGGGGTGTCCAATCGTCGGTGAACAAACCAATGTATCTTTGTTCATGGAACATGGCGGCATCGGCGATGAGCCAGTGCTTGATCATTTCGGCGTAGCCGGATTTAAGTTGGCGCATGTCCAGGGTCTGGAGGAAATCTGGGTTCACCAGCACGGCCAGCGGTTCCTGAAACACCCCAATATGGTTCTTTAACCCCATAAAGTCTATGCCGGTCTTGCCGCCCACGCTGGCATCTACCTGCGAGAGCAAGGTGGTAGGCACATTCACGAAGGTGATGCCGCGTTTGTAAAGGCTGGCGCAGAAGCCACCCAAATCAGTGAGCACACCGCCGCCCAGGTTCACGAGCAGGCTCCAGCGGTCCAGCCCCTGCTCCGTCAGTTCCCGCCAGACGTGTTCACAGGTGGCCAGGTTCTTGTTCTCCTCCCCGCTCTTGATCTGCACCACGTAGTGTTGCTGGGGCAAAAAGGGCTTGAGCAGCGGGTAACAGTGCCGGGCGCTATTCTCGTCTACCAGCACCACCGTCTTCCTGAAAGCCCGGTTCTGGAGCAACTGCTGCCACTGCCCGGTCTCTTGGGCGCCTATGAAAATTTGTTCAGTCAATCTGGTTCGCGTTTAAGGCGTTTAGGACCTGTTTCTGGAAAAAGAGCCCCTAAACGGGTTGAGGCGCTAAAGAACGGAATGCTGGGGGCAGTTCAAAAGAAAAAACGAAGAAAAATTGGCCATCTCTTAACCATTGTTATCCCGTTGATCTTCCCGGGTTGTTTTTTCAAGGGACATAGAAGTTCTTTCCTACGTGAAATTGTGCCCCTACCAGAAGCCCCTTGGCCGTCTGTAAAACGAGTATGCGTGCGTAAGCCGCGGCGGCAGGCGTTGCCGAAGGTTGCCTTTAGGGGCTCTTTTTTCCAAATCAACCTTAAAACAACTAACAACTGTTTTTACGTTATCTTTGTACTGTGTATTTGTAGCAACTAAATATGAACCCTGCACCAACCGTTTCCTTTGAGAATACCGCCATCGCATTCGCAGATAAATCTGATCCCGAACTCTATAAAACCTACCTCCTCTTCGCGGCCATGAATAACCAATCTATGGTGAAAATGGGCGGAGGCCTCATGAAAAAGGCTCTGAGCTGGAATTTGCCGGTGAAGTTCCTGATCAAGAAAAGCATCTTTGAACAGTTCTGCGGCGGCGAGACCATCCAGGAATGCAAACCCACCATTGAACGCCTGGGCCGGTCTGGCATAGGCACCATTCTGGATTACTCCGTGGAAGGCGAAAGCAACGAGGCCAGCTTTGACCATACCGTGCAGGAAATCATCGCCACCATTGAGATGGCCGCCAACTCAAAGCACATCCCGTTCAGCGTGTTCAAAGTGACCGGCGTCGCCGATTCTGCGCTGCTGGCCAAAGCCCAGACTACCCAGGAACTGACCCAGGACGAGAAAGCGGCCTTCGGGCGGGTGCGGGCCCGGGTGAAAGCCATCTGCCAACGCGCTTTTGAGCGGGGCGTGCGCGTGTTCATTGACGCCGAAGAAAGCTGGCTGCAGGAAACCATTGACCAGCTGTGCTATGAAATGATGGAGCTCTACAACCAGGAGCGCCCTATTGTCTACAACACCTACCAACTCTACCGCCACGACCGCCTGGACGTGATCAAGCGGGATTATGAGCGAGCCAAAAAGCTGGGGTATTACCTGGGCGGCAAACTGGTGCGCGGGGCTTACATGGAGAAAGAAGGCCGGGTTGCCCAGCAGCAAGGCTACCAGAACCCCATCAACCCCACCAAACAAGCCACTGATGCGTTGTATGACAAGGCCCTGAAGTTCTGCGTGGAGCACGTGGACCGCATTGCCATCTGCGCCGGTACCCATAACGAACAAAGCAGCCGCCTGCTCATGGACCTGATGGCCCAGCACAACCTGCAGCCTTCAGATGAGCGCATCTATTTCGCGCAATTGCTGGGCATGAGCGACAACTTATCCTACAACCTGTCCCATGCGGGTTACAACGTGGCCAAGTATGTGCCTTATGGGCCGGTAGAGGCCGTGATGCCTTACCTGCTGCGCCGCGCAGACGAGAACACCGCCATTGCCGGCCAGAGCAGCCGGGAGTTCTCCCTGGTGAAGAAAGAGATGGAGCGCCGCAAGCGGCAGCGCGCCTAACAAAAAAGCGTTTAGGGGCTGTTTTTGGAAAAACAGCCCCTAAACGCTTACAAATCAATCTATCTTAAAACAAAGGCGTCTCTTACGCAAACCGCAAGAGACGCCTTTCTTGTCCTAATCAGGAAGTGTGCAGACGCACACCACTAATTACTGAGCAGTTGTACCAGTGGTAGCAGCAGTTGAATCAGTAGTAGTAGCGGCAGCTGAATCAGTAGCAACAGCGTCAGTAGCAGCAGCATCAGTTGCAGTAGCGTCAGTTGACTCAGTTGCAGCACCTTCAGTAGCAGCAGCGTCAGTAGTTTCAGCAGGCTTAGACTCGCAAGAAGCGAAAGCGAACATACCAGCTACAAGGGCAAGAGAAAATACCTTTTTCATTTTAATGTGTTTTAAAGGGTTTTAGCGTTAAATTCAACCTTTATACCACTACCCCCCGGGAGGTAACCCATGTTTTTTGAAAAATTTTTTATTTTTTTCTGTGGGTTACTAATTGACTGAAACTGTATTAATTGACAAGCATGATTAGTAAGGCGCTGGTGACCGATGCGGCCATTATAGAAGGAATTCTGCTAGACGACGAGACGGCCCTGAGTAGGTTATACAAACTCCACTTCCCCATGGTGCTGTTCTTCGTGCAGAGCAACAGCGGGACCGAGGATGACGCCAAAGACATTTTTCAGGAAGCGGTCATTGTCTTCTATGAGAAAGTGAAGGCCGGCCAACTGGAGTTGCATTGCCAGATCAAGACGTACCTGTATTCCATTTGCCGGCGGCTCTGGCTCAAGAAGCTCTCCCGCAGCAGCCGGTTCAGCCATGGCATGGTGGAAGACACGGAGTCTGAGCTGACCCCGCAGGTAGAAGACGAAGCAGAGCAGGCCGAGCAGAATGAGCTTAAGTTTGAGGCCATGGGCAACGCGCTGGCGCAGTTGGGAGAACCCTGCAAAACGCTGCTGGAAGACTTTTACATCCGGAGCATGGGCATGCCCGAGATCACGGAGAAGTTTGGGTACAACAACGTAGACTCGGCCAAGAACCAGAAATACAAATGCCTCATGCGCCTGAAGAAACTGTTCTTCCTGGATTACCAGGTCCCCTCCTAAAGGAAGGGAAAATGCGTAAAAAAGACATCCTGAGAGGATGCTAGCCATATATGAGTGACCGAGAATTATTAGAACTGATTGAACGCTACCACCAGCACCAGGTGACTTCTGACGAGCGCCGGATGCTGCAGGAGCGCATGGCCGCCGACCCGGTCTTTGCCCAGCGGGTGCGCGAGATGGAGCTGTTCACCTCTACCCTGCAACAGCACGGGCGCCAAAAATCGCTGCGGGAGCGCCTGAACCAGGAGCACCTGGCCTGGAAACTGGAAAACCAGAAAGCCATGCCGCAGGCCCCGGTGCTCAAGCCCCGCAAGCCTATCCAGATCTTTATGCGCCGGTACGCCGCCACTATGGGCGTGGCTGCCACGGTGGCCATTGTCACGGTGTTCAGCAGTTTGCTGGGCATGGAAATGTGGCGGTCTGCCACCAAACAACAGACAGCCCGTTACGTGGAATTACGCCGGGAGGTAGACGACCTCAAGCGTAAGCAGAACGCAATCCTCAATCCTAACCCTGCCACGCCAAAAGCATCGGCCACCAATCCCGGACAATTTTCGGGCACCGGCTTCGTGCTTACTTCAGACGGCTACTTCGTGACCAGCTACCACGTGATTGAGGGCGCAGACTCGCTCATGATTGAGAACAAGGCGGGCACCAAGTACAAAGTGGAGGAGATTTACTCTGACCAGGTGCGTGACCTAGCCCTGCTGCGCGTAATTGATACTGCGTTCACAGGCTTCGGGAAACTGCCTTACTCCTTTAAGAAGAAAGAAAGTGACTTAGGTGAGCGCGTGTTCACGCTGGGTTACCCCAGAGAAGACATAGTGTTTGGCGAAGGCACGCTTTCGTCCCGTTCCGGTGTGTATGGTGACACCGCCTCTTACCAAATCTCTATTCCATTGAACCCCGGTAACAGCGGCGGCCCGCTGCTGGATGACCGCGGCAACATGATTGGCGTGATCAGTGGGAAGATGCTGGGTGTAGACGGCGCGGCTTTCGCGGTGAAATCTGCCTATCTGCTCTCTCTGCTGGAACAACTGCCGGAGCACCGGCTTCCGCAGCCTATCGCCTTGCCAAAAGTGAATGCTTTGGCCGGTACGTCGCGTCCGCAGCAGCTTAAGAAACTGCAGGATTTTGTGTACATGGTAAAAGTGTACAACTAACCCCAGCCCTCCTGTTTAGCGGCTCTTTTTTGAAAATAAGCTCCAAAACGCCCGTGCCTTGCATGGGCGTTTCTGTTTTACAGACCGGCCAGCGCATGTAACTAATACGTAGTTCTTCCGTTTGATAAAATCTACTTGCCAACCTCTTAGGTATAGTTGGACCTTGCAATTACCGTTATGTTACACCTACTAAATATCAAACAACGAACTATGGAAAATCGTCCTGAAAACAACTACAACTCCCGCATGATGACGGGTATGTTCAGAGATAGAGACAGCGCAGAACGTGCGTACAATGCCTTGCACAGCCGTGGCTACAGCAAAGAGGACATCAACGTGATCATGAGCGACGATGCCCGCAAACGCCACTTCGCCGATGGCGAACACACTGAACTGGGCAGCAAAGCACTGGAAGGTGCCGGCGCTGGTTCTGCCATTGGCGGTACACTGGGTGCCATTGTAGGGGCTATTGCCGCTATTGGTACGTCAGTAGCGCTGCCAGGCTTGGGCTTGGTGATTGCGGGTCCGTTAGCGGCTGGTTTGGCGGGTGCCGGAGCCGGTGGTTTAACGGGTGGTTTACTGGGAGCCCTGGTAGGGTCTGGTATTCCGGAAGAAAGAGCCCAGGTGTATGAGTCTGGCATCAAGGAAGGCAATATTGTGATGGGCGTGACTCCTCGCTCACACGAAGACGCTGAATATTTTGAGAACGAGTGGCGCACCAACCGCGGTGAGCACATCTATCGTTAAGCAATAGATTTTCTCCCAAAACAAACGACCCGCTTCTGTGAAGAAGCGGGTCGTTTGTTTTATAGCCCTTAATTATTTTTTCCGATTAGCGGCTCTTTTTCCAAAAACGGCCGCTAAACGGGAAATGAGCAGATGATTTCCTCAGTGCTTATTTCAACTCTAACCGGATGGGGAGGGTCATGCGCACGGGTACGTTTCTGCCGTTTTGGTTGCCTGGTTTCCAGCGGGGTAGTTTTTTCATGACCCGCAGCACTTCCTCCTCGGTGCCGAAGCCCAATCCCTTCAGAATCTGAATATCGGTGAGGTCACCGGATGCGGCCACCACAAAGCTCACCACTACCGTTCCCTCCACGCCATTGGCTTGGGCGGCCCGAGGGTAATGGAGGCTTCGGCCTACAAAGTCCATGAGTTTCTGTAGCCCGCCCTCAAACTCAGGCATGTGCTCCACGCTGTAAAAAATACTGTTCGCCGGGGGCTCAGATCCGCCATCGGTTCCTGTTCCGGTGCCCGATCCAGAACCAGCGCCGGGAGTTGGGCTATTTAAATTGGCGCCACCGTCGCCCTCAGAAGCCACCAGGCCAGAATTCGCTGTTTTAAGCTCCTCCTGCGTGGGCACCTCATCCACCACCGGTGTAGATTCCGGCACTACTTTAACAGTGACATTTTTAACCGTGCGGGCGGCAGGTTGGGCCGCGGCGGGTTCCTCTGCTTTGGGTACTTCTTTGATCTGTTCTTCCTGAGGCAACACCACCTCTACCCACTTAGACTCCGTTTTGGGTTTAACGTGGGCTGCCTGAACATCTTGCCCGACAAGCAGATTGGCCACAAAGGGAACAGAAAACCCGAAGAGGAAAAGTGCAATGGCATACAAGACGGCTTGGCTGATGTGCCGGTCATAGAGCTTGCGCAGCACATAGGCGCCGTAGGCTTTGTTGCGGCCCTCAAAAATCATGTCGTCTAGGGTGGCGGGGTAGGTAGTTTTGGTTTCCATGGCGTTTGTTGGTTTGGGGTAATGGATAGGTGCTTTCCCCCATGATGTCGCCCGCCGCCAGATTCCACACGCTACTGGCCCAAATTATTTTCACATTCAGCGCCTTAGTTACTTCCTGAAAATCAATCAGAAACAAAACCTCCTGTTCATTTGTTAAAAAAATGAGACGCAAAAGAAACAACTACTGCCGTGTTCTGCTTAATTGCAATTCTTTTGTAAATAAAACCATACAAGATACACCTTTGTAAAGCCGCCGTACGTTTAAGTAAAACTACTCTCAGTACGTAAAATCAGGCACTACTTTTGTGTATACACTAACAGACAAAACTTTAGAGACTTTATATGTTTCCATTTAAATCTAAACTGGTCGCTTATGGTACTGCCGCCTCTGTGGTGTTCGGCATTGCCTCCTATAAACTGCTGGAGACAGACGGTGCGGTACGGGACCAGAAAAACGAAGTACTGACCAAAGTGCTGGTGCAGGGGCTCAGTTCTGCCCATTACTCGCCGGAGCGCTTAGATGATAATTTTTCCAAAAAAGCCTTCAACCTTTACCTGGAACGACTGGACTACAACAAGAAATTTCTGTTGCAGTCAGACGTAGATCAACTGATGGCTTACCAGACGCAATTGGATGATGAGTTCAAGAGCGGCTCCTTCAAGTTTTTTGACCTGTCCATGAGCATCTTCCAGAAGCGTCTGAAAGAAGCCGAAGGATACACGAAAGAAATCCTGGAGAAGCCTTTCTCCTTTGAGCAGGAAGAAACCATTGAGGTGAAACCGGAGAAACTGAAATTCGCCACTTCGCCCGCGGCCCTGAAAGAAGAATGGCGCAAATACCTGAAATACCAGGCCCTCATTAGGGTAGCCGATGCCTTGGACAGCCAGGAGAAAGCAGATACGGCAGGCACTAAAGAGGTGAAGAAAAGCATGGTGGAGATTGAGGCCGATGCGCGCAAGAAACTCAAGGAAAACTATGTGGACCTGTTCAAGCGCATGGGTCAGCTGGAAAACGAAGACTACCGTTCTTCCTACCTCAACTCCTTTGCCAACATCTATGACCCGCATACGGAGTATTATGCCCCCAAAGAGAAAGAAGACTTCGATTTTGAATTCTCTGGCCGTTTGGAAGGGATTGGTGCTACGTTAACAGAGAAAGACGGCAATATCAAAGTATCTGACATTACCCCCGGCAGCCCTTCCTACTTACAGGGAGAACTCAAACCTGGCGATGCCATCTTAAAAGTAGCGCAGGGAACTCAGGAGCCGGTAGACATACAGGGCATGCGCCTGGACAAAGCGGTTTCCCTCATCAGAGGTAAAAAAGGAACCGAGGTACGCCTGACTGTGAAGAAAGTAGACGGCTCTATGAAGGTCATCTCCATCATTAGAGATGTGGTGGTACGGGAAGAAGGCTACGCCCGCTCGCTTTTGATCAAAGGCCAGAAACCTATTGGCTACATTCACCTCCCCGCCTTCTACGCCGACTTCAAAAATGCCGGAGGCCGTAACAGCGGTAAAGACGTAGCCGAGGAAGTGGAGAAACTGAAGCGGGAGAACGCCCAGGGCATCATCCTGGACCTTAGAAACAACGGCGGTGGTTCTTTGCAAGACGTGGTAGACATGGTGGGTCTCTTCATCAAGTCTGGTCCGGTGGTGCAGGTGAAATCGGCCAACGGCCCCGCCGCCGTGCTGGAGGACAGAGATTCGCAGATTCATTTCTCCGGCCCCTTGGTGGTGCTGGTGAATGAGAACAGCGCCTCGGCCTCTGAGATCATGGCAGCCGCTATTCAGGATTACAAACGGGGCGTAATTGTGGGAAGCTCTACCTACGGAAAAGGAACCGTACAGCAGTTCTTTGATCTGGACCAGGTTTTGCCCGCTTCTTTTGATGCGGTGAAGCCGTTGGGCCACCTGAAACTCACTACTCAGAAATACTACCGCGTAAGTGGTAAGACTGTACAGTTGCGCGGAGTAACGCCAGACATTGTGCTGCCAGACACCTACACGTACCTGAAGTACGGCGAGAAAGAACAGGAGTACGCGCTTCCGTTTGATGAGATTCAGCCTGCCAAGTTCAACACCTGGAACAGCCCTAACTTCTCCATTGAGAAACTCAAGGCTTCTTCCAAGGCGAGAATTGCGGCTAGCCCTACCTTCTCGCTCATCAATGATAGTGCCTTGCGCCTGAAGGAACGCACGGAGACTTCTACCCGCTCCCTTAAGCTGAGTTCTTACCTGGCCGAAGAGCGCCGCGCTCAGACTGAATCCAAGAAGCTGGAAACCCTCCGGAAAAACATCCCGCAGCTGGACCTGAGCACCCTGAAAACAGATTTGGCCAAGTTAGCCGGTGACACCGCCGCTTCGGCCCGCTTCCAGGCGTTCACCCGCAACGCGAAGAAAGACCTGTACATTCAGGAAGCGGTTTCTATCCTAAGAGACGGTTTATAAGCCATCTTCTATTTAAAGGCATAAAAAACGCCGTCTCTAAACCAGAGGCGGCGTTTTTTATGCCTTTTCCAAAAAAGAGCCTCTAAACGCAAATTACCCTTTCATCTTACTAAAAGCCTGCTCCAGATCTTTGATCAGGTACTCCGCATCTTCCAAGCCAATATAGAACCTGATCAGGTTGAACGGCATAGAGGGCTTATGACCGTCTTTCCGGTGATAAGCCGCGGCAGGATAAATCAGGGACTCGTAACCACCCCAGGACGCGGCCATGAGAAAATGCTGAAGGCTGTCACAGAACCGCTCAACCTCTTCCAGAGAATCTGCACGTAACCGAAGGGAGAACTGCCCGGTGTTGTTCCGCATCTGCTTTTTAATCAGTTGGTGCTGTGGGTGTGATGGCAGAAATGGCCAGATGATTTCCTCAACCTCCGGACGTTGCTGGAGAAAGGCCACTATCTGCCGTGTGGTTTGGGCTACCCGCTCCATGCGGAGGGGCAACGTGCGCAAGCCACGCAGCAGCAGCCAGGCATCGTGCGGGGGCAATACAGCTCCCAGTGTCATATATTCAGAGGAGAAGATACGGTTGATTTTTTCTCTGGAACCGCAGACCACTCCCCCCAAGGCATCGCTGTGGCCCCCTATGTACTTAGTAGCCGAATGCACCACCAGGTCTATGCCCATGGCCGCCGGGTTCTGGAAAAGCGGGGAGGCAAAGCTGTTGTCAATCACGGTGCAGATGTTCCGCTTTTGGGCCAGCGCCGCCACGGCTTCAATATCCTGTACCTCAAACGTAAAAGAGTTAGGGCTCTCCAGGTAATAAAGGACGGTGTTTTCTTTGGTGGCCTGTGCATAGTTCTCTGCCCTGGTACCGTCTACCATGCTCACCTCTACCCCAAAGCGGGGCAGGAAATCGCGCATGAGCTTGCTGGTCCAGGCATACGGTTTCCGGACACAAACCACGTGGTCTCCCGCTTTTACCTGAGAAAGTACTGCCGCGGCTATGGCAGCAATTCCACTCCCAAAAGCAATGGCCTGCTCCGTGCCCTCCAGCGCCGCCATTTTCTTCTCTAGCATGTTCACCGTGGGGTTGTTGCCGCGGGAATAGAAATGTGTTTCTGTGTAATGCTGCAACACGTAACGCATCTCTTCCACCGTTTTACAGGCGAAGTTGCTGGACTGGATGATGGGCGGAGCCACCGCATTGAAATACGCGGCCCGGTCTTCACCAAGTTCGTTCAGGATGTAGGAGAGATCCATAGGCAAATTTCAGTTTCTCCCTTCTACTCCTCCCCCGTTTCCAGGGTTTTGCTTAGGGACGCCCTCCCCTAAGGGTATAAAAAAAGGCTTGCCTTCTTAGGGCAAGCCTTTTCCATGTCTTTAAATTTTCTGTTAGAAACGGATTCTGAGGTTTGCTTCTACCTGCGGCTCTGGTTTAACAGTATTTTCTACTTTTTTAGTGAGGTCAAAGGAAGTAATCAACTGAACGTTGTCTCTGATGTTCACCCCAGCGTTTATGTTCCAGGGAGCAGACTTATCAAACTGACCCCGATAGATCACTCCGCCAGTCAGGAATTTCACGTTGGCCAAGGCGCCGAACTGATACTCCTGGTCTCCTCCTTCCAACGGCTGGTTCATCAGGAACGAAGGCGTAACGCTGAACTCGGGAGCCAAGTCAAATTTATAGCCGGCTGTCACCAACAATTCTCTGATGCCTACGTGCTCTGCGTTGCCCACCAGGTTATAGGTAGGCTCCAAAAGACTGGCGAACGTACCACCGGCGTAGAAGTTATGGATTTTCAGCCATACCCCGGCATCAATGTCTGGGCGCAGGTCATTGTCATGGCCTACCATTTTCTTTTCCTCGCCACGGGTCATCTCGGCTAGGTCAACGTTCAGGTATTCAGCGGCAAGCTGCGCACCAAAGGCAAGGCTGCTGTTAGTACCCAGTTGAAACCGTTTGGTATAGGTAAGACCTAATTTACCCAGCCAGTAGGGACCAAATTGATCATAGACGGCCACGGCTCCAATCCCATTGGGGTTATTGGCATTGATATTACCTTGGTAATGCGCAATCACTGACAGCGGCGCCGAGGAGGCATTGCCGGAAATTGCATTCAAATGAACATTCGCTCCAAACTCCTTCTTGCCTTCGGCCCCTGCAAACGCCGGGTTCAGGTAGAAATAATTCTGATGGTACAGCCGTGGAATAGCCATGCGCTGTGGAGTTGAAGTTTCTTGGGCTTTAGCGAAGCTGGCAGACAATAAGAGAAGGCCAAGAGCAGCAATTTGCTTCAGTTTCATGTAATGAATATTTATAAAAAATTGAGTTGGGCTTAGCTCCCCGCAGGAGAGGCAAATAATTCGTGCTGATTATGAATTAAAACAGATGCTGACAAAACTGCCTAACGCAAAAATAAGTTCATAGAAATGTAACCTTCTATATAAGTGTAGTATAATAATTACGCAATTACCTAAATATCAGTCTTTTACCAAATAAAATCACTCTTCATATTGAACTATATTAAGCAAAACAAGTGAAAAATACCTCAGAAAACAATTGTTTTGAAAGAACCTTTTTCCTATATCGGCCCACTACAAAAATGTATTCTCTTTGATCCAACCATACCTAGAAGAAAGATTGCGCAATTGTTCTTTTCCTATGTAATGAATTAATGCGTTTAGGGGCTCTTTTTCTAAAAAGAGCCCCTAAACGCATTAATTCAACAGCAAGGGCTATACCGCTTAGCGGTTCTCATGAATCTAGGAAAGGTCAAGGCAAAGCCTTAGAACAAAACTGGGGTTGCGTTTAGGGGCTCCTTTTCCAAAAAAAGCCCCTAAACACAACCCCAGTTTTACTTACTTTTCAAATTAATACCCTAAAGCAGTATCATCCCCTCTGGGGTCGGCGCCGCCTTCCCACGTACCGTTCGGCCGTTTCAGGATTCCTTCCACCGCTCCGTAGTTGCCCCTGTTCTGGAGTTTATGGCCTCGGCTCTGCAATTCGGAGCGTACTTGCTCAGACAGCGCCGCTGCCTCGGGTTCAATTCTGTCTGGCAGCCATTGGTGGTGGAATCTGGGAGCCGACACGGCCTGTTGCATGCCCATGCCGTGGTCTATCACGTTCAGGATGGTCTGGAAGACGGAAGTGATAATGGTAGAACCGCCGGGCGTGCCCACGATCATGAAGAGCTGGCCGTCTTTTTCCAGAATGGTGGGGGTCATGGAGCTGAGCATCCGTTTGCCGGGAGCAATGGCGTTGGCTTCTCCGCCAATAAGGCCGAACATATTGGGCACGCCGGGCTTGGCGCTGAAATCATCCATCTCATTGTTCAACAGGAATCCGGCTCCTTCCACCACCACACCAGAACCATAGTTTCCGTTGAGGGTGGTGGTGATAGAGGCGGCATTCCCCCACTGGTCTACCACTGAGTAGTGGGTGGTTTGGTCACTTTCCTTGGCCAGCAATACGCCAGCCAATACCGCCGATGAAGGAGTGGCCTGTTCCATTTTCATAGAAGCCATGCGCTGTTTGAGATAGTCTGGTTTGAGCAGTTCCGAGGCGGGCACTTTGAAAAAATCAGGGTCTCCCAGATAGGTGGCGCGGTCAGCATACACCCGGCGCTGCGCTTCTACCATTACGTGCACCGTATTAGGCGCTTGCCAGCCCCAGCTCCGCAGGTCATAAGGTTCCACCATGTTGAGCAACTGCAGCAAGGCAACACCGCCGCTGGAAGGCGGAGGCATGGAGATGACTTTATAGCCCCGGTAGGTTCCGGTAATGGGCTGCCGCCAGACGGCTTTGTACTCTTTCAGATCCTGATGGGTCATAATTCCCCCACCCCGGCGCATTTCCCTCACCAGCAGATCTGCCGTTTCGCCCTCATAAAAACCCGCCTCTCCCTTGTCTCTGATGCGCTCCAGCGTTCGGGCCAGCTCTTGCAGCGGAAGAATGTCTCCCTGCTGCCAAGGAGTGCTTTTGACTAAGTGCGGCGTAAACTTGTTTGCCTTGATGAGTTCCTCCTGCGCATTGTTCAATAAACGGGCTTCACGTTGGGTAAGCACCACGCCTTTTTGGGCCAGATCAATGGCCGGTTGCACCACCTGCGCCCAAGGCAAACGACCCAACTTCTGGTGCATGGCCACCATGCCGGCCACGGCCCCGGGTACGCCTACCGCCAAGTGCCCCAGCGTACTGGCCCCAGCCACTACGTTTCCTTGGTCATCAAGGTACATGTTACGGGTGGCGGCAGCCGGAGCTTTCTCGCGGTAATCTAAAGTGCCGGTCTCGCCGTTCTGCGTGCGGTACACCAGAAAACCGCCACCGCCAATGTTCCCGGCCACGGGATAGGCCACGGCCAGCGCAAAGCCGGTTGCCACTGCGGCGTCATAGGCGTTGCCGCCTTTCCGGAGAATCTCCAGCCCAATGCGCGAAGCCTCCGGATGGGCGCTCACCACCATTCCTTTCTTTCCCGTAGCGCCCACTTCTGGCCTGCCGGCCGAGGTGGTTTGCTGTGGAGAAGCAGGTTTGCAGCAGGTCAATTGCCAAAGAAGCCATAGCAACATGGCCGGGTAGAAAGTAGATTTTTTCATGCTGGTTTAAGGCAGATTCTGGAAAAAGAGCCCCTAAACAGGAGCCCTACAGGCGGTAAGTAAAGAAATATATGAAGATAAAAAAAGCCTGCCATATAAAGATCTGGCAGGCTTCTGAAGGGCGAAGGAGCAACTTACTTCTTGATGATTCTGGTTTGGTACGCCTGGCTTCCCGCCTGCACTTTTACCAGATACAGGCCCGCCGCCGAAGAGCCAAGCGTTTTGGAAAGCGCCTCGTTCAGTTTCTGTTCAGAACCGCTTACCTGAAGCAGCACCTCGCCGCGCAGGCTGTAAACTGTGGCCGAGAGCTTTTCTTTGGCCGCGCCCGCAGGCAAACGGAGGCTTACCGCACCCGTAGTTGGGTTAGGCGACAATCTGAAGGCAGAAGCCATGTCTTCTTTCACTCCCAGCGGATCTGCCGTAGTGAAGGCAAAACGGGCATACACCGGCAAGTGGTCTGAGGTGGTACTGGCGTAACTGGGCACATAACTGCTGGGATCTTCAATGGTGATGGAGTTGTCCAGGTACTCATCGGTCAGTTCATTGGAGATGATGATGTGGTCCAGGAAGCTCTTGGAGCTGGGGAACGAGAAGCCACCGTTCTGGGCCAGGGAATACGTCAACGTCTTATAATCCGCTACATCTGCCACAAAGGAATTGTAGCTTGACTCGGCTCCTTCTTTGATAGAACCGAAGACGTTGTCATTGAAGTCACCCAACAGAATGACGTTGTGTGCGCCGTAATACGTATCAATGGAATCTTTTAACACGGCCAGGTCCTCTACCCTGCGGTTATAGTCAGCGGTGGCAGAGCCAGACTTAGCATGAATATCAATAACCCTGATGCGCTTAGTGATACCGTTGAGCGTGACGTCAAACGTACCCATATAAGGCAACCGGCCCGAGGACCAGAAATCGTCACTGATGGCGGTGGTAGTACCCGCCACAGCTTTTTCATACAGCTCTTTGAACATCACCCGGAAGCCCACGGGTGTTACCGTAGCCGTGTTATAGATAAAACCAATCTTCTGGGCCGGGAAAGGATTGGTGGAGGTATTAGGCTTGATGGAATACGAATACACCTGTGAGATACTCTTAGCGTAGGTACCGGGCAGGTTGGCGATCACGGCATCAACGGCCGTTTCATCACTGATCTCTTCAATCCCGATGATGTCCATGTTCAGTCTGCTCAAAACCGTGGTAGCATTGGAGATTTGCTGCGTCCGGTCTTTGGGACCAAACTCGCCGCTGATCTGGGTGCCGTTCCCGAAGAATTCCATGTTATAGGTTGCCACATCAAAGGTTTCCGCTCTAAGATAAGAGGAACCCAACACGGCAATTGTGGAGGTTTGCAAGCCTGTACCGGTAATAGCGATCTGGCCTTCTACTTTCAGTTGTTTGGTAGTGGGGGCAAAACGTACCTGTACCGTTTTACCAGCGGCGGCCTCGGCGGCAGAAACTGTAATGGTAGAGGCGAAGGAATTTCCGTTGTTGGCAGACAGTTCAAACCCGGCAGGGGCCGTAGCCGTGAGATCCCCGTACCCAATCGCTTTGAAGGTAAAATTCTGCGCCGCGGATTTACTTCCGCTAGCCACCTCCCCGAAGTTTAAGGTAAGCGTTGGAATGCTGTGGTAGCTGCTTGCATCCTGAATTTTGAAATCATCCACCGTCCAGCGGGAAGCTCCCTCTGCTGTGGAAGTGTACACAAAGGCTACATATTTAGCCGTCTTAGGCAACTCAATGCCTTGTGACAGCGTCCAAAGACTGCTGTTAGAAGCCGGAAACCCGCCTGGAAGCTCGGTCCAGGTAGCGGTGTTAGGGTTTCCGGTTCCGGTGTAATCTGTGGAATACATCAGCTTTAGCTGGTTTCCTTCAAACGCCGAGATTGTCCAGAATTCCAGCACTGGGGTATTGGTAAATGTAGTCAGATCCAACTGCGGCGAGACAAGCCAATCTTCATTGGGAATGGCTGAACCGGCAAATCCACTGATCTGCGCCGCTTTGTCTGGAGTAGAGGCATTGCAGCCGGTAAGGCAAGTATGCCCAAAGTTGGTGCTTGCCCACACCTGAGCTCCGGTAACACTATACTGCGTCCAGCCACTGGTAGTCAGGAATGCCGGATCATTAAAGTTCTGGTTATACGGGTCTACCGCTAAGCCCGTGAGAGTGACAGTCACAGGTTCGGCTCCCGCTGAGGTATGGCTGATGGTACCGGTTGTAGCCCCCAAGGCAGCAGGGGAAAAACGCACGTACACTTTTTGGGCAGTTGCTAACTCTTCCTTCGTGAATACCAAAGGGGTAGTCGCATAGCTTCCTTCGGTTTTAGAGATTTCAAAAGGACCTGTTACGGCAACCGTGACCTCACCAGAAAGATTGGCAGCAGAAAGTTCATACACAGCGTTTACTTTGTTTGCAAGGGCAATTGCGGGGAAAGAAATGGAAGATTGGCTGGCCGTAATCTGAGGAGTGGCCTTGGCAGCCGTAGTGAACGTTAATGTATTTCCGGAAATACCCGCGAAGAAATTTCCCGCCCCGTCTTTCACCGCGTTATTGTCAATGGTGCCTACATAGACGGTGTTCGCCACCATCTCTACATTTCTGATGGTCACCGTCCTTCCACTAAAGACAACTCTACTGTCTGTTGCAGCCACTGACGTACTGTTCCCATTCTGAGGAGTCAGGGTGAAGTTTCCGGTACCGGCAAACACGTCTTCGTTAAATGTTAATACTACATCTAAGTTGGTGGCTACATTGGTGGCCCCAGATGCAGGTATGCTTGAAACCAACGTGGGAGGTGTGTTGTCTGCCTCAATCACAATATCATCAATGCCAAGCGCCTGAGCATTAGAAGTAGTTGAACCAGAGGTTACAGAGTAATTCCAAGCCAAATAGCGCGTTTCCCCGGCAGCCAAAGCCAGAGAAAGGGTTTTATCCTTCACTGAAACGGTGGCACCTGGCGCGGGACTGAAGCCTGCGGTTTCTGTATCTGCCCCAAAACTCACGTTGAAATCATCTCCGGCGGAAACCCAATTCTCCCCATTTTTGGAATAATAGAGCTGAATGGAAAATCCTGCACTATTGCTACCCTTCCGGTACTTCTCCACGTTATAGTTCAGCTTTAGCGCCGGAATTGTTTCAGTCCCTGTGTTTCTCAGGGCGACATACAGGTTGCCACTCTTGGTAGCGCTCCCCGAGGAAATAAAGCCTATTGCTCTATCTCCAGAATTGGCGCCTGCTCCAAAATTATAGATGCCATTTGAGGCAGAAGAACTTAAATTGTCTCCCCCTTCCCTTTCTGTGGCCGTTACGGCTCCAGCATAGGCACTCAACGTTCTTACATTCGCATCCTTTGATACTTTCCAGCCAGCGGGTAAGCCTGCGGCGGCAGTACTGCCTATAGAAGAAAAATCTTGGGTAATCTTTGCTCCTGGTGTAATATCAACTTGCCCCCAAGCATCACTACCAAACCATAAACCTGTCCATAAGAGCAAACTAACTTTGCGTAAATGTTTAACCATTGAGGTAACTTTAAGAATTGATATATTAAGTATAAAATTATTGCAAGCGCCTCTGCCTGAGCAGCAGTGACAGAGCACTAAAGGTCCTATACAAAAGTAACCAATGATTCTCTAGACCATGTTATGGTTGGGTTAATTTTAGCCGAGAATCTTCTTCTAAATCTTGCACTTACAGCCTTCTTAAAATTAAGAATCAGCAACTCTCCAGTAGTTATAGAAAACCAGATAAAATATTTCGCAAATCACTAAAGATCAGCATATTAAATACATAAAAACATCTCCTATTTTGCAACTAGCGGCCTTTCAAATGTGTTCTAAGAACATGAAGAAGGTACAAGATGAAAACGTGATTCCGCTCTTTCAGGAAGAGCAAAAACTACAGGATTCTGCCTGGCGGAAATCTATTCCGGCCCAGGTGTTCCTGAACTACTTTTTCGCCATCAACTACCATATCACCCATAGCCCGGAAGACGCAGGCCTGAAGAACCAAGTCTTTTTACGGCAGCATTCGGCGGATCTTTCTGAGAAAGACGTGCAGGCGCTGGCCAGAATCCTGAACAACAGCTGGAGCACCGAGTACGCCCTACGCGCCACCGCCGAGTTGGGCGATGAGACGTATCTGCGCAATGCTCTGCACTGGACGTTTCCGCAGGCGTATTACTCCATCTTCGCGGGACTGCAGGCGTTTCTGTATACGTTGGGCATAAAGACCAACAATGAAGCGGCCATTAGAAGGGAAGCCGGGCGTTTGGTGGTGAAAAACGCTTACCCTAGGGTGGTGGGTTACTATGCCGCCGGGGCATATAATGACTTCAGCATTCACCGCTTGCCCTTGGCGGGTTATAAAGCAGGTTTGCAGATAGCCGGTAAAGAGATTGAGGCCCAGGCCCAAATAGGGCAGTTCCTGCGCACCACCAGAAAACTTACCGCCAATGCCATCAGGCAGCAGGTACAGCGAAATCCGGCTACGGCCATCAGGAGCAGTAAGACCGGCGAGGTGCTGGAGAAATGGTCGGCACAACACTGGCAGCAGATTACGTGGCGCATGGGCTATACTACGCTCTTTGACCTGCTAAGCCGCCTTAGGATCTCGTCTTCGCAGAAGGAGATTGAGCGTTTCGTGGAGGCGCAAATTGATTTTAAGCTGTTCCATGAATGCCTGCTTTCTTTGGTGAGTTACCTGAACGGCCTGCACGAGAGCTACGTAGCCCAAGCGATTGGGCTGGAGCAGTACCGGAAAGTGGTGGCGGAATTGCCGGAACATTTGCGTACAGGCTTTGTTTCCAAGCGTCTGCAAGAGCAGGTGGCGCCTCTGTTCACAGAAGGTACCACGCACCAACTTTCAGTGGCGGCTTAATGGACTTGTCTATGGCGTAGCACTTACTTTACTACACAAAGAAGCACCGCCAAAACGGTGCTTCTTTTTTATAGGTCAACTGCTGTTTAGGGCCTCTTTTTTGAAAAACAGCCCTAAACGCAAAAGGGCAGGAATGGTAACATTAATGGCTGAATCTCTCAATCTGCACGCCCTGCGCGCCAGCTTCTTTCAGGGCTTCAATGGCACAGTGCTTAATCTGCTGTAGTTTCAGTTCATGACCTTCAAAGAGCGCCAACACTTCCGGGGCCACAGATTCAGGATCGGCGGCGGCCTGCATGTGCCCGGCCTGTTCTATGGTGAAACACATGGCTTTCACTTTCTCCCCTTTCACCCGCACCTGTGAGGCATTGAACTTAATGAGGTTCTGTTTCAAGTAATCCCGCACGAAATCGCCTTCGTCAATGTCTGTGTCCGCCAGCCTCAGCACTTCCTGGTAACTCCGCTTGTGCAGGAATTCTTTGAGAGTGGGTTGCAGCATTTTACGCACCTGCGGGTCACTGATCTGGTGGGCATAGATGAGGATATTGAAAATCCAGCGGAGGGTTCCGTCGTTCTCCTCAAAAACGAGGCTTAATTCACATTTCATAGCGTGGGGGATTGGTTTTAGACTTTAACGGCGAAAGCCGGGGAAGGATTAGGAAAGCCTCTAGCTTACTCCTATTCAGCCCAATACCAATACCTTCAGGCTCACGCGTTCCGGCTTTTCCCGTTTCTGGAGACCACGTACAGCAGCGCGGCTGCGCCAGCCACGGCCAAGGCAATTTTACCAGCCTGGGGCTTCTTAGGTTCCTGCCATCCGCCGGAAACATCGGTGCCTACCCAGGAAGATTCAAACAGATGCCCATGGGTGACCGGAACTGCTTCGGCTACTGCAAAATACTTCTCCATGAACCGGGCAGCCAGTTTTCTGGTGAGCGCCGGAAAAAGGGAATTGGAGATTCTGGCTACGTAGCCAAACCCACCGGCCATTACCCCTGGTTTGTAATGGTGCACCAACTCTACGATGGTGTCTGCCACCAACTGCGCGTCATATACGGGCGGAGCCGGTTTCAACTTTTTGCCAATGTAGTTTCCGCCATGCTGAAAGCCAGGTGTATCAATAAAGGCCGGAAACACATCGCTGATTCTGATCTTGGGGTATTTGAGCAACTCTGCCCGTAGCGCCTCCGAGAACCCGCGTAAGCCATACTTGCTGGCCGCATAGGAAACCCCATACGGCATAGGCGCGAACGCTCCCAAGGAAACGGTATTGATGAGCAGCCCGTATTCCTGCCGCTTAAAGATGGGCAGCACCGCGTGGGCTCCCCGCATGTAGCCCAGCAGATTGATCTGGATGACCTGTTCATGCGCCGCCATGGGCACCTGCTCGTATTCGCCTATGGCCCCGGAACCGGCGTTGTTCACCCACACATCAATTTTACCGGCTAAGGCTAAGGCGGCCTCTGCCAGAGCGGGCAAGTCCTGCGGCTGAGTAACGTCTGTGGGCACCGCCAGTGCTTTGCTCCCCCGCTGCATGCAATCTGCCACCAGCTGTTCCAGAATCTCTTTTCTTCGGGCAGCTAAAATGAGGGTGGCCCCCTGTTGGGCGAACGTAAGGGCGGTAGCCCGCCCAATGCCGCTGGAGGCCCCGGTAATGACCACTACTTTATCTGCCAATGGTCTTTGTGCATCTTTTTCCATGTCCAGTGTTTTTGAATTTTCTCCGCGCGCCTCTGCCTCCCTCTCTTTTATTTACGGCAGCTATCATTGAATGATTTGCTCCGGCAGACAGCTCACCCTCAGCCCGGTATACTCAGCACTACCACTGCGCCCGTGCAGAAAGAAATTCCATTCATTTTCTTTAGGCTTCGTAAGAGAAACAGACCTTCTATCAAAAAGGAGGTCGTTCATCAGAACCTAGACATAAATTCATTCACTATGGAGTACAGAAAATTAGGAGCCTCAGACCTGGAAGTAACCGTGTTAACCTTCGGGGCTTGGGCAGCGGGCGGCTGGATGTGGGGCGGTACCGAACGCCAGGAGGCCGTAGACGCCATCAAAGCCGCTTATGACCACGGCATGACCTCCATTGACACCGCGCCCATTTACGGCCAGGGCCTGAGCGAGGAAATTGTGGGCGAAGCCATCAAAGGAATTCCGCGCGACAAAGTGCAGATTCTGACCAAGTACGGCATGCGCTGGGACCTGGCCAAAGGCGATTTCGCCATGCACAGCCAGGATAACCAAGGCAACCCCATTGATGTGTACAAATACGCGGGCCGCGAGAGCATCATCAAAGAATGCGAAGACAGCCTCCGCCGCCTGGGCACCGACTACATTGACCTCTACCAGATCCATTGGCCAGACAGCACCACGCCTATTCAGGAGACGATGGAGGCCGTAGCCCAGCTTCTTAAAGAAGGGAAAATCCGCCAGGCCGGGGTCAGCAATTACAACGTAGCCCAGATGCAGGAAGCCGAAAAATACGTGACCCTAGCCTCTAACCAGGTCCCCTACAGCATGGTGAACCGCGGCATTGAAGCCGATGTGGTGCCTTACTGTCTGGAGCACAACAAAGCCATTCTGGCCTACAGCCCCCTGGAACGCGGCCTGCTCACCGGTAAAATCAAGCCCGGCCACCATTTCAACGAAGGCGACCACCGCGCCCAGTTACCGGTGTACCAACCGCAGAGCCTGGAAAAGGTAAATGCGTTCCTGAACAAGATAAAGCCGCTGGCCGATGACAAAAACGCCACCTTAGGCCAACTGGTGCTGCGCTGGACCATTGCCCAGCCCGGCATCACCATTGCCCTGGTAGGCGCCCGCAACGCTGAGCAAACCATCCAGAATGCCAAAGCCATGGACGTACAGCTAAGCCAGGAAGAAATCTCCTTCATGACCGAGGAACTGAACAAGCTGGACCTGCCCAAGTAAAATGGTGCGTTTAGGGGCTCTTTTTCCAAAATCTGCCCCTAAACGTACATCCCATGCCCAATGCCCGGCTGTCTCAGGATTAGCCGGGCATTCTGGTTTTAGGCTAATTCTGGAAAAAGAGCCGCTAAACGGGAGTCCTGAGTTCTGAGTCTTGAGTCCTGAGTTTTAGCTTAGTTTGGGAAGAAGAGTCCAGCAACGGAAGAACCCACCCCTACCCCTCCCAGGAGGGGAGCATCCACTAAAGTGGGAAACAGTTTATCTAGCTGCTTGGGTAGAAGCTAAACTTAGAGTTAGCCATTGGTTTTGACTATGCAACAAAACTCCCCTCCTGGGAGGGGCAGGGGTGGGTTTACACCTACTGAACTTCCGTTATTACCAGCTGAGCCATGGCTCCAACCTGCAACAGCCTCAGCTAAACGCACCAGTTCCAGTCTTTCCTTTGAGCGCCTCGCTTGTGGCCAAGTAAGCAAGAAGCTAAGCACAGACTGCATTACTTGGCCGCAAGGGCTTGCGAGAGGGGAAGACGGGGCCCCGCGGCCGTGAGCGCATATCGGCTATGATGAAACAATACAGCAGATAAAACTCAGCGTCAAACGCCACAGCCAAGGGGACAGCCAAAGAAAATCCCCTTTAGCGGCTCTTTTTCCAAAATCCGCCCTAAATCAACCTTATTGAAAGGAATCACCCCACCATCTATTCAGGTCTGCGAATAATTTCCGAAATTTGCGGTTCGATTTATAGAATTCACTGAATTAGACGTTTCCATGCAATTAAGCGAACAGGAACTACGCCGGCGCCATGAGCGCGAAGAGCTCCAGAAGATGGGCATCAACCCCTACCCTTCCGAACTTTTTGACGTGACCGCCACGGCCAAGGAAATAAAGGAAAACTACGATCCTGAGCAGAACAACTTTCAGGAGGTAAGCCTGGCGGGCCGTATGATGAGCCGCCGCATCATGGGCAAGGCCTCGTTTGCCGAGCTCATGGACAGCACCGGCCGCATCCAGATCTACGTGTCCCGCGATGACATCGCCCCGGGCGAAAACAAAGACCTGTACAACACGGTGTTCAAGAAAATGCTGGACATCGGCGACTTCATCGGGATTAAGGGCTACGTGTTCAAGACGCAGGTAGGCGAAACATCGGTACACGTGACCGAGCTGAAACTGCTGGCTAAATCCCTGAAACCGCTTCCTATTGTAAAGCGCGAGGTAGACGAGAATGGCGTGGAACATGTGTACGATGCCTTCTCTGACCCGGAACTGCGCTACCGCCAGCGCTACGTGGACCTGGTGGTGAACCCAGACGTGCGCGATACCTTCATCAAGCGCACCAGGCTTGTGAACACCATGCGCGAGTACCTGAACGAGCGCGGCTACCTGGAGGTGGAAACCCCTATCCTGCAGCCCTTGTACGGCGGTGCAGCCGCCCGTCCGTTCAAGACGCACCACAACACCCTGGACATGACTTTGTACCTGCGCATAGCCAATGAGCTGTACTTGAAGCGTCTGATTGTGGGCGGTTTTGACGGCGTGTACGAATTCTCCAAAGACTTCCGGAACGAAGGCATGAGCCGTTTCCACAACCCGGAGTTCACGCAGGTGGAGCTGTACGTGGCCTACAAAGACTACTACTGGATGATGGATCTGGTGGAAGAGATGGTGGAGCGCGTGGCCATTGCCCTGCACGGCACCACTGAAGTTCAGGTTGGCGAGAACGTGATCAACTTCGCCCGCCCCTGGAAACGTTTCACCATGTTTGAGGCCATTGAGCACTTCACCGGCATTGACATCTCTGAGATGGACGAGCCGAAGTTGCGTGAAACCGCCGCCAGTCTGGGCATCAAACTGGACCCGAACATTGGGAAAGGCAAGATCATTGACGAAATCTTTGGCGAAAAGTGCGAAGGTAAATTGATCCAGCCCACGTTCATCACGGATTATCCGGTGGAGATGAGCCCGCTGGCCAAGAAACACCGCAGCAAAGAAGGTCTGGTGGAGCGGTTTGAGGCTATCTGCAACGGCAAGGAAATCTGTAACTCCTTCTCTGAGCTCAACGACCCGGTAGACCAACGCGCCCGCTTTGAGGAGCAGCTGGAACTGGGCAAGCGCGGCGACACTGAGGCCATGGTGCTGGACGAGGACTTCCTGCGTGCCCTGGAATACGGCATGCCACCTACCGCCGGTCTGGGCATTGGCATTGACCGCCTCAGCATGATCATGACCAACTCACACTCTATCCAGGATGTGCTGTTCTTCCCACAAATGAAGCCAGAGCGGCAAGCTGAATAATGTGCTGCTACGTAATTGAAGTATAAAATAAAACAGGAAAGGCCACCTTATGGGTGGCCTTTCCTGTTTTTGGTCCGATTCCGGAAAAAGAGCCGCTAAACGCCAAGTCTGTAAATGCAGAAAGCCTTCCCCGTTTGGGAAGGCTTTCTTATATTGGTTAAATAACGTTTTCTGCTACTTTAGATGTGACTTTCGTCTGTTTGCTCGGCTATTCTCGTATCCCTTAAAAACTAAATCTAAATCGACCTCTATTATTAAGTTTCAACGTCAATATTATCGCTTCGCTTTACTTCATCGGTTTCGCTGTCATCATTTAACCAATCATTCTATACCTTCTTTAACGGCTCTGCCCCTGTAAGGTTACAGCACCGCTGAGAAAAGTTTAGGCCGTGGCGTTGGAGCCTCCCCCAGACCCGCCGCTGTTGGTAGAGCCTTTGGCTCTGCTGGCGCGCTTAGGCTTGGTGGGGGTGTTACCGGCGGTGTCATTGTCTGCCGTGTTGGTGCCGGTGGTTACGTCTCCGGCGGCGCCGGCGGTTCCCAGATTGGCACTACCGCTTACATCATTGGTGGTGGCATCACCGGCGGCGCCAGTGGCTCCGCTCACGTTCCCACCAGTAGGGTTGTTGTCCAGGTGGGAAGTGGGTGTGGTGTTGGAACCGGTATTCACAACTTCTGGATCACCGCCGCCCGTCACGCGGCCCAGCAGAGCCCCGGCACTGGAACCCAGCCCCTGTAAGGTAGACCCCAGGCCAGACCCCAGCTTAGAGGCCGATTTCTTCAGGTTGCCCCGGGTAGCTTCACCGGCTTCTGGAGCCATTAAGATACCCGCCACCAAACCGGCGCTGGCACCCGCTAGCATGGCCAGAATGATTTTTCCGTTATCGTCTTTCATGAGCTTTATTTTTTTCATAGGAATAAATGCTTCGGTTATGTTCTAATAACATCTGTTTCCTCTTAACGAGAGCCAAAACAATTGGTTATCTCAGAAGAATCTACTCATTCTGGCCCACTGGCTGTAGCTTAGGCTTGGTTACCGGTTCCCTGGCCGGCGTTGGTGTCTGCGTTGGAAGTGTTGGTGGCTCCGCCTCCGGCGTTAGAACCGCCCAACAGGCTAGATAGGCCGCCCAGTTTCTCCAGGTAGGTTCCCACTTGCCCGTTTACGCTTTCGGCCAGTTGGCCCGCTACTTTCAGGAGGCTCTCACGGGATACTTTCCCGTTGTTAGGGGCCATTAAGATACCTGCCACTACACCGGCAGCAGCACCAGCGGCCGCCGCGATCAAGATTTTAGAATTGTCGTTTTTCATAATTTGAATAAGAATAAGGGTTTTAGGTGCCTCCGCGAAGGAGAACAATACTACAACGGCTACAGGAACCGCAACAATATGCAAACTATAAATATATATTATAATATATATTTATCCCCTTTACGGATTAATGGGAGGCAGGTTTATAGTTTTGGCCTGTTTTAGGAAAATAAGCCGCTAAACGCCCTTGCCCCTATACAAATAGCTTAGAACCGCCGTATATTTCAGCAGAAAACTACCACTATGAAAAAACAAGTTATTGTACTGGCCTTGCTGCTGGGGAGCGCCCTGGGCTGCAAGACAAACCAAACTTCCCAGGCGGTGGCCTGCATAGACCCCAGCAAAATTGACAAAGAACGCGCCTGCACCATGCAGTACGACCCCGTGTGCGGCTGCGACGGCAAAACCTACGGCAATGCCTGCTCAGCGGAAAGCAAAGGCGTAACTTCCTATACCAAAGGAGAATGCGCCACCTCCGGCACTAACAACTAAGCCATGAGCGAGAAAAAATACTTCTTGCAAACCGCTCCCTTCCGGGTACCCACCACCGACGGGAAACTGATAGAAGAGCACTTCGGGTTGGCCAGCACCCGCACCGAGGCGTTCAGCGTGGCCCACATGGTAGCGCCGCCCCACTGGAGCGAGCCCCACCAGACCCCGGAGTTTGATGAGGTGACCATTGTGCTCAGGGGAAGGAAACAGATTGAGATTGACGGCGAAACCGTGGTGCTCAGCGCCGGGCAGACCCTGCACATCAAGGCCGGAGCCCGCATCCGGTACGCCAATCCGTTTGACGAGGAAGTAGAATACTGGTCTATCTGCGTACCGGCTTTTGACATCAACACCGTGAACCGGGAAGACGAAGCGTAAGCCGTGCTTGCGTTTAGGGGCTGTTTTTCCAAAAACGGCCCCTAAACAGAACGCCCGCTATAGAGAGGCTATAGCGGGCGTTCTGTTTTAAGATACTACTTCAAGCTTATGCGCTCAGGGCCAGAAGTTCTTTCGCGCTCTGGAAGGCGTTCTCAGAGGGGTTGGCCCCTGCAATCATCTGGGCAATTTCCACCACCCGTTCCTGGTGGCTCAGTTGCCTGATCCGGCTCACGGTGCGGTCGGCGCGGTCTTCTTTGTAGACGAAGTAGTGCGTGTCTCCCTGCGCGGCCATCTGCGGCAAGTGCGAAATACAGATTAACTGGTGCTTCTGCGACATCTGCTGCATCATTTTACCCACTTTCACGGCAATCTCGCCGGAGATACCGGTGTCAATCTCATCAAAGATAATGGTGGGCAGCGCCGTCTTATCAGCTAACAGATATTTCACGCAGAGCATCAATCTGGAGAATTCACCTCCCGAGGCGGCTTTGCTCAAGGTCTGCGGCGCGGCTCCTTTGTTGGCGCTGAACAGGATGTTGACCACATCAATACCAGTGGCGGCCGGGGCCGATGTTTTGTGCTCAATCACCACGCGGGCGTTGGGCATACCCAGTTCAGAGAGGAGGCTGTGCAGTTCCTCCTGGAAAACGGTGAACACGCTGGTACGGCTTTGGGAAAGTTCCTGCGCCCGGGCTTCCACTTCCTGCAGGGCCGCGGTGAGGGCTTTTTTGGTTTTCTCAATGGCGGCGTCCAGGTTGAGCACACTGCTTACTTTCACTTCCAATTCGGCTTGGAGAGCCAGTAATTCCTCCACAGAGCGCACCTGGTGCTTGCGTTGCAGCGTGTAGATCAGGTCTAAACGTTCCTGCAACTGCTCGGCGCGCTGGGGGTCGGCCTCGGTCTTGCGCTCGGCGTCTTCCAGTTCTCCGGCAATGTCATTCAATTCAATGAGGCAGCTGTCTAACCGTTCCTTCAAGGCCTGGAAGCTGTCGCCGTACTCGGTTACCTGCCCCACCAAGTGGCTGGCATCTTTGAGCGCGCCGGCGGCATTGTACTCACTCTCAGAAATGTATTGCAGGGCCTGGCTCAGCTTCAGTTTTATTTCCTCGGCGTGCTCCAGCTGCTTCAGCTCGGTTTCATGACTTTCCTGTTCCTCGGCCTGCAGATTGGCGTCTGACAGTTCGTTCAGGAGATAGGTGTTGTAGTCCAGTTCTTTCTGCGACTGGGCCAGCTGCGCCTCCAGGTCTTTGTATTCGCGCTCCAGTTTGCGATAGGTCCTGAAAGCGGCTCCGTATTGCTCGCGCAGCGGCTCGTTCTGGGCAAATAAGTCCAAGATGTTCAACTGGTACGCCGGGTCGCCCAACAGCAGGGTGTCATGCTGTGAGTGGATGTCCATGAGCTGGTCTCCAATGCGGCGCAGCTGTTCCAGCGTAACTGGCGTATCATTCACGAAAGCGCGTGACTTACCGCTGGGGCTAATCTCGCGGCGCAGCAGGCTGATAGGCTCAAAATCCAGATCTTCGGTTTGAAAGAAGGATTGCAGCTGGTACTCAGAAATGTCAAAGGAGCCTTCAATCACACACTTCTCATTCTGGTTGAACAGCAGTTTGGAGTCGGCGCGGTTTCCCAGCAGCAAGCCAATGGCTCCCAGCATGATGGACTTACCGGCACCGGTCTCGCCGGTAATAATGTTCAGCAGCGGCGAAGGTTGCAGCTCCAGCTGCTCAATAAGGGCGTAATTTTTGATCTTAAGGTCTACGAGCATAAAGTAGGAAGGCCTCTTTCAGGGTTGGTGGTGACGATGTACTCCAATAGACAAATATGCTAATTTATTTAGTTTCAAAACTAATAAGTGTAGCCAAATTTTTCTCTTCAGAATAGGAAGCTTCCGCAGCACTTAGCTACCGGCAAAACTTCCCGTACGTGGTCTTCCTCCTAACGATGCGGGCAACCTGCTTGTTCCCAAAATCAGACTGCCCGTCTGTTCCTTCCCGTGCAAGACCGCCTCAATATAAGCAGTTTCTGATTCACCACAGAAAACAGATAACTTTCCCCGTAGGCAGGGCGATGTGATGACGTGACGTTTAGGGGCTCTTTTTCTGAAAACGGCTCCTAAATGCCTTAGCGACGTAAGATGGTTTCGTATTTAGCCCGGTTGGTGGGATCTACTTGGGTAAGTAGATCATAGGCTTGCTGTTTCTGTTCCGGCGTAGCCGATGCGAACGCCGCGCTTACCTCAGTGGCTTTGGCCTCAAAGAAAGAGCGCAACGCGGCCGCCCCTGGCCTGATGCGAGCCACCTGCTGCACATTACGGAGCGCTTCCAGAATGTTCTGCCGGGCCTTCTCAGGGTCTTGCCCCATCAGGTCCAGCCCCTGGCGGTGGTAGAGATAGAGCGCCGATCTGAACGGTTCAAACTGCGGGTCTTGCAAGTTGTTAATGAGCCAGTAACGGTTACGGGTATCGGCGGTGGCGCTCCAACCGGTGGCGGCAGTACCCGATGAGGTCACTAAATTGAGGATATTGCTGGCCTCAGCGAGGGCATTGGCCCCGCCCAAACGCGCGAAGCTGTCGTTGTCCATTCCTATAATGGTATAGGCGTAGAAAGACAGAATGGCGGTAAGATTGGTGGTAAAGGTATTGGGCGCGTATTGCAGCGGCTGCGCCGGGTTATACTCAAACTCAAACTTGGTGTCTACAAAAGAAAGCACGGTGGTCTCATAACCGGTGCCGTAGGTAGGCCTACTAGAGATAATTTGCGTATTGGCTTCATACACCCCAATCTGGGGCATGGCCCGCAGCGTGATGAACATCTTGCACCTGATGCGCTCCTCGTTCTGGTACACGTCTCCGGTCCAGCGGGTATTGTTCATGAGCTCTGAAATGGCGTTCTGCATCTGCTGAAACACCTGCCGGTCGGTGGCCTGCACCTGCTCACTGTTCACGGTTACTTCGCAGCGTAACTCTTGGGCCAGGGAACAGAACGGCAACAGCAGCCCGGCCACCAGCCAACCTATTTTTTTTGCAAACATGCCCATTCAGCGTTAATGGATTCCAGAATATCTAGGGCTACCTCGTCTTTTCCCTTCAGGGAGTATTCCTCCACAGAAGCCGGTTTCACAATGGTGATTTTGTTTGTGTCATGCTTAAACCCGGCCCCGGGGTCCCGAAGGGAGTTCAACACCACCATGTTCAGGTTCTTCTTAAGGAGTTTGCCGCGGGCATTCTCCAGTTCCTGATCTGTCTCCAGCGCGAAGCCAACGGCAAACTGGTCGGGGCGTTTCTGTTTCCCTAAGGTAGCCGCTATATCAACGTTCTTCACCAACTCAATGGTAAAGGAGGCGTCACTTTTTTTTATCTTGTTTACAGCGGTGTCTTTGGGTTTGTAATCTGCCACGGCGGCGGCGAATATCCAAAGATCTGCTCCTGGGGCTATCTTGTTACAGGCGGCAAACATCTCATCGGCGGTCATGACTGAAATTACCTGCACCTGCGGGTGCTCCAGGGTTAAGGCTGTGGGGCCTGAAACCAGTGAGACCTCCGCCCCTTGCTCAGCCAGGCAACGGGCCAGAGCAAAGCCCATTTTACCGGTAGAATGGTTGCCAATGAAGCGTACCGGGTCTAGCGGTTCATACGTTGGCCCTGCCGTGATCAGGACTTTCTTACCGTTAAACAATGTTCAGAGAAGTAAAATGCTGCTGTAAAACCTGTACAATTTCCTCCGGTTCAGCCAAACGCCCCTGCCCTACCAACCCACTGGCTAATTCTCCGTGTCCGGCTTCAATGAGGTGGTTGCCATAGGAACGTAACAGCCTAAAATTTTCCTGCACCGCGGGGTGCTGGTACATGTCCAGATCCATGGCCGGCGCCACAAACACCGGGCAGCGCGCCGACAGATACGTGGCCGAAAGCAGGTTGTCACACAAACCACGGGCAAATTTCCCCACCGTGTTGGCACTGGCAGGCGCTACCACCAGCGCATCGGCCCAGAGGCCCAATTCCACGTGGTTATGCCATAGGCCGGAGCTGTCATCGCGCACGAATTGGGTGAGCACGGGCCTCTTAGAGAGGGTGGCCAGCGTAACCGGGGTTATAAAAGCAGAAGCAGAAGTGGTCAGGATTACCTGCACTTCTGCTTCTGCTTTTACCAGAAGGCGCACCAGCAGTGCCGCTTTATAGGCCGCAATGCTCCCGCACACCCCCAGAATTATTTTCTTATGCCGAAGCATTCAGAAACCTAAAATTAAAAAGCCGAAGAAGTCTGCTCTTCGTCCTCTGTTCTTCTGAAGTATACTTTTCCTTCAACGAACTCCTCAATGGCCATATTGGTAGGCTTAGGAAGGCGCTCATAGTATTTGGAGATCTCAATCTGCTCGCGGTTCTCAAACACCTCCTCCAGGTTGTCTACCGTGGTGGCGAACTCGGCTAATTTAGAATTCAACTCCTCCTTCACTTTCACGGCAATTTGGTTCGCACGCTTAGAGATGATGGAGATAGACTCATATACGTTCCCGGTTTCAACGGCTAGGTCTGAGATATTACGCGTTACAATGGATGCTGGTACTTGGGCCATATAGCTAGTGAATTGGGTTTTATAAATAGATTAATTGGTGGTGGCAGTGGCGTTAGCCGCGTTGGTAGATTTGCTCAATCTCTCCAACGCCTGCCGGCTGGAGTCATAAAGACTTTCAGCGGTACGTAAATATTTACTGTTTGGATAAGCGTCTACAAAAGCCTGGTACATGGTAATTACTTCCAGGTAACGGTCTCTCTGCTTTGTCTCTATGCTTTCTTTGGCGTAGTTGTGCTGGGCATCTATGCGCAGGTAAGCGGCTTCTTCATTGAAGGCAGAAGAAGGGAAGTTCTTCCGGAAGTTCTCCAGCGCCACCACCGCCGACTTGTAGTACTGCGGGTCATAGTTGGTAAGCTTGTAGTACTGCTTGGCGTTGTCAAAGGCCTTTAACTCAATCTTGCGCGAAAGTTCATCATAAATGGTGTTGGCCTCCTGCATGTACTTGCTTTGCGGGTAGCGGCGCATGAATTCCTGTAAGGCGGTCATGGCTTGCACGGTGCTCTGCTGGTCCAGGTTGTGCGCCGGCGACTCATTGGTCAAGGACTTCGCGTTGAGGAAAGCGGCCTCCTCGGCATACTGGCTCCGCGGGAACGTCTGCCCAAAGGAAGTGAAGTGGAAAGCACTCTCTACGAACAGCTGCTGGTGGTACTTGGTGTTAGCGTACAGAAAGTTAGCCTGTTCATACTCGCTGCGGCCTTTTAAGAGTGGCATGAGGTCTTCCAGCAAAGCACCGGCTTTGTCGTACTCCTCCTTTTCATAGTAAGCGAGCGCGGCGGCGTATTTCTTGTCTACGTCGTCACTTTTCAGGATTTTATTGTATTTGCCGCAGGCGCTCAACAGCACTACTGTGAGCAAGATGGGCAAATAAGCAAGGATGCGTCTGGTCATAAGCGCGCAAAAATAACTATTTTTTTTATATGTAACAGAACGAATGGCAGAACCATTCAGTATAGCGTCTCAATTATTGGACGGCTTCTACTCTTCCGGCGGCCCTTCTATCTTTGGCTTTAAGTTTTCCCTTAGAGGTTGCTGGCGCGGCTGCCTTACCGCCAGAGGCTGCTTTGGCAGGTGTTGAAGCTGTTTTTGGAGGAACCGGGGCGGGGGCTTTAGCAGGAGCGGCCTTCTTTTTACCGGTTCTTTTCTCCAGCACATAGGCTCTGGACGGTTTTTCGTCACTGCGCCAGACAAAGCCCTTCAGGCGTTTATCAGGGTCTTCCAGCTCGTGCGGCGGAATGAGTTTGGCGTCTGGCTGCTCCAGAAACGTGATGTACTGCACCTGCCCGTCCTGGAACATCATGCGCATGTCACTGGACAAGGCGCGGTTCATGCCCATGGTGGCAGAATCGCCTTGCAAGGCGAAATAAAGGCTTTCAGCGTTCCCGTTCACATCTATGCGCCTGATCTTCCCGTCTGCGAAATACGCATTCATGCGGCGGCCTTTCACCTGGTTGTAGTTCTCCAGCGTGTCTACCGAAATGGCGAAAGAATTCCCGTACATGCGCATCTGGTCCAGGGTATTGTTGCGCAGCTGCATGATCACGCTGTCGGCGGTCATCTGGTTTTTGTTCGCCCAGAGCCTCGGATTGCGGCTCATGTAAATAATGGAGTCATTGAGGTCATAGGTGAGCGAGTCACAGAGCCCCTGCAAATCTGACTTGAAGATACGCACATCATGGTAGGCGTACAGCTTGCCTTTCTTCGTCTTGTCCTTTACGTTCTCCACTGAAAGCAGCGTATCTGCCGAAAGGTACATGGTGTCACGGGAGACAATGCTGCGCATGACCGGAGACCCAAACACCTTGGATCGTCCCCTGGCCCGCCAATACAGCGCGGTTTGCCCGGTGATCACGGTAGTGTCTTTGATAGAGGTCATGGACACGTTGCCTGTGGCGGTGTAATATTCTTTCTCCTTGCTATAAGTGAGTGTGTTGCCTCTGATCAGATAATCAGGCGTTTTGATGCTGGCGTTTCCCCTGAAATTGGACTCGCGGGTAACGGTGTTGTAGGTCCCCCGGTTGGCGAAAAGCGTTCCGTCCGGAGACTTGATGGTGGTAGGCCCAAAGAACTCCACAATCTTGCTCACGGTGTTGTAGGCCATGGTATCGCTCAGCACCTCGGCGTTCTGCCCCAGGTATCTCACGTTTTTCTTGAAGGAGAGGACTTTGTTCTCAGTGGTGTAAGTCCCAAACTGGCTCTGGATGGTGTAATCTGGCCCTACTATATTCCCGGCCTCTGTGTAGTACGCGTGCTTGGCATCCAGATTATAATGCAGCGTGGGGGTGGTCAGGGTCATTTGTTCGTCGCGCAGCACCACATTGCCGCGCATGTTGGCAATACGGCTTGTGCCGTCATAGCTGGCCGTGGAACTGGTGGCGTCCATGGTGCCCTGGGTGATGTGCACATTGCTGAACACCTCCATCTTGTTGAGGTCACTGCTGTAGCGATAGGCCGAGTCTGAGGTGACCGTGGTAGCCCCCTGCCGGATGACCACATGCCCTAAAAGGCGCTGGACTTTCTCGCCGTTATAGGTACCGGCTTTGAGGGAATCTGAGGACGCCTCTACCCGCGGTTTTTCCTGCTGGGTACTCTGCCCGAAGGCCGCCACCACAGAAAGCAGGGAGAAAAGAGATATGAAACCTATCTTTGTGAACTTCATTAACAACCGTAATAGAGACAAAATTACTAAAAATACCCTTCCTTCGCTGATGCTCCAGAAAGTTTTACAATATATCAACAGCCACGCCCTGGCCACGTCTGAAACGAAAATCCTGGCCGCCGTGAGCGGAGGCCTGGACTCTGTGGTACTGGCCGATGTGCTGCACCGCCTCAAACTGCCCTTCGCCATTTTGCACTGCAACTTTGGCCTGCGCGGCGAGGAATCTGACGCCGATGAACTCTTCGTCCGGAAACTGGCCAAACAGTACGATGTCCCTTTCTACAGCGAACAGTTCCAGACCCAGGCCTTCGCCGACCAGGAGGGCATCTCCATCCAGATGGCGGCCCGCACCCTGCGCTACCAGTGGTTTGAGCAGATGCGCCAGCAGTTGGGCTATGACGTCATCGCCACGGCCCACCACCAGTCAGACGCATTGGAAACCGTACTCCTCAACCTGGTGCGCGGCACCGGCCTGGCGGGCCTCCACGGCATTCTGCCCAGGAACGGCCAGCTCATCAGGCCGCTGCTGGGCCTCACCAAAGATGATCTCTATGACTGGCTGGTCACTAAACGCCTGATCTGGCGTGAAGATTCCAGCAATGAGAGCCGCAAGTACAACCGCAACCTGGTACGCCATGAGGTGATCCCGGTACTCAAGCAACTCAACCCCAACCTGGAGGAAACCTTCACCCAAACCCTGGAACGGTTGCAAGGCGCCGAGGCCGTGTTTAGAGCCTCTTTTTCCCAAATCAAGGCCAAAACGCAACGCGAGGAGAACGGCGTGGTGTATCTTTCTATTGCCCCCCTGCAGGAAAGCCCCGCCCCCGTAGTGCTGCTGCATGAACTGCTAAAACCGTTCCACTTCTCCTATGCGCAGGCGCAGGAAATAGCCGCCGCCTGGCAGGGCCTCGCCGGTAAAACCTTCGCCTCCCCCACCCATGTGCTGGTCAAGGACCGCGAGGACCTGGTGATTACGCCTAAACCGCTGGAACAATTTGGGAGCGTGCTTCTCCCCGAAGGGGTGGCAGAACTCCGGTTTGGCCCTTATTTGGCAAAAATAGCCGCTAAACCCGCCCAGGGCTACAAGGTGCCCCGCTCCAAAGACGTGGCCGCCCTGGATGCCGACCTGGTCAAGTTCCCGCTCCGGCTGCGCCCCTGGAAACAAGGCGACTGGTTTATCCCGCTGGGCATGAACGGCAAGAAAAAGGTAAGCGACCTGCTCATTGACCGCAAAATTCCCGCTAACCTTAAACCCGATGTTTGGGTATTGGTATCAGACGCGTCGTTGACATGGGTCATTGGGCAGCAGCTGGACAACCGTTTCAAAGTCACGGAGAACACCCAGCACATACTGGAGATCACCGTAACCCGGGCTTGATGGCTGGTTGTTGGTTGTTCCTGGTCTATTGCCGATTCTTGCAGGAAAGAGATTGACCACCTTAAGCTGAGTAGCTTCGGAGTAAATCAGGGAAAGCCGTTTAGGGCCTGTTTTGGGAAAAACGGCCCCTAAACGGCCATCAGCCATAAAGAATCATCAATTAAAAACAAGAGCAGAATTTCCAGGTGCCGCCCTTTTTTCTAACTTCACCGCGTAGTATATCATCTAACCAAACCTAAACAGAATGAAAGTAACCGTAGTTGGAGCCGGAAACGTAGGGGCCACCTGTGCCGACGTTTTGGCGTACCGCGAGATTGCCAATGAAGTAGTGTTAGTGGATATCAAAGAAGGCTTCGCCGAAGGCAAGGCATTGGATATCTGGCAGAAATCGCCGATTAACCTGTATGACACCCGCACCGTGGGCGTTACCAATGATTATAGCCGTACCGCCAACTCAGACGTGGTGGTGATTACCTCTGGACTGCCCCGCAAGCCCGGCATGACCCGCGATGACCTCATCAGCACCAACGCCGGTATCGTTCGTTCCGTGACCGAGAACGTGATCAAGCACTCGCCGGAGGCCATCATCATTGTGGTGTCTAACCCCCTGGACGTAATGACCTACGCGGCACACATCACCTCTAAGCTGCCCCGCACCAAAGTGATGGGCATGGCCGGTATTCTGGACACCGCCCGCTACCGCGCTTTCTTGGCCGAAGAACTGAACGTTTCCCCTAAAGATATCCAGGCGGTGCTCATGGGCGGCCACGGCGATACTATGGTGCCGCTTCCGCGCTACACCACCGTGGGCGGCATTCCGGTTACCGAATTGATTGATTCTGCCAAACTGGACGCCATTGTGGACCGCACCAAGAACGGCGGCGGCGAGCTGGTGAAACTGATGGGCACCAGTGCCTGGTATGCGCCAGGCTCTGCGGCCGCCCAGATGGTAGAAGCCATTGTGCGCGATCAGAAACGCGTGTTCCCGGTTTGCATCAAACTGGAAGGCGAATACGGCATTGACGGCACCTACCTGGGCGTACCGGTGGTGCTGGGCAAAAACGGGGTGGAACGCGTGATTGAACTCCAACTGAACGAGGACGAGATGGCCCTGCTCAAAGCCTCAGAGAAAGCCGTACGCGAAGTGATGGATGTGCTGGACAACATGCCCGCCAACGCCTAACCACATTTCAAGACCTTTTATAGCAGAAGCCCGGCCGCATGGTCGGGCTTCTTTGTTTATCCGGCGGCTTGTGAAGACCATGGAAATGGCGTTTAGGGCCCATTTTTGGAAAAAGAGCCCCTAAACGCCAACCTCAGTGTTCTTGCCTATTTCCTGAAAATTACTATCTTGAAGCTGAAACAGACAAAGATGGAACTAGAGTTTTGGTGGTTTTGGCTCCTGGCAGGCATCCTGCTGCTGGTGGCGGAGATGGTGACGGGCACCTTTTACCTGCTGTGGCTGGGCGTTTCGGCGCTGGTGGCCGCGGTGTTGGCGTACCTTTTCCCGGAGCTGTACTGGCTTCCGCCGGCCGCCGCCAGCCTTTCTGGAGTTGCGCTTATCTTCCTCACTAAACCCTTAACCGCCCGCCTGCGCCAGGTGCGGGGCTACACAGACCCGGTGCACCTGCTCACCAACCAATACGCCGAAGTGCTGGAACCCATCACCCCGGGTAAATTGGGCATTGTGCGCGTGGGCACCGAGGTTTGGTCTGCCTGCGCCCAGGAAGAACTGCTGCCGGGCCAGCGGGTACTGGTGGTGCAGCAGAGCAGCACGGTGTTGCAGGTAGTTCCTATTAAGTAAGCTTCTTTATATGAAAAAACTTTACAGCCTTGTCCTCTCCTTCTTGCTTTGCCAAGCAGCCTGGGCCCAAGACGCTTCCTCAGACAAAGACAAGGCGCTATTACAGGAAGGCACCCGCCTCTACCAATCAGAAATGGCCTCCTGGCATGGTTCTGACCTGTTCATGGCCCAACTCAAAACCAAGGCGAACCTGCTGGGCGGTTATCTCTCTTATCCAGACGGTGACAAAGTCAAATGCATTTTCTTCACGCGCGAAGAGCAACCTTCCGTCATTGCGCAGGCTTCCTTTGAACCCACTTTTGACCTGAAGCAGGCTACCCTGGAAGAGCAGGCCCGCCCTTTCAATGCCCGGGAGCAGGAATTGTTTACCATAAGAAAGGCGGCGCTGGCCAGAATCAACAGTGACACCTTGTTCAAAAGCTACAGCAACGCCAACCTCAACCTAATTCCCCTTATTGAGCAGGAAGAGAGAAAAGTGTACGTTCTCACCGGGCCAACCACGCAGGGTGTTGTCCTCTTCGGAAACGATTACCTCCTCACATTTGACAAAACAAATAAAATCAGTTCTGTCAAGCAGTTGCACAAAAGTCTGATTCCCATTCAAACCAGCCCCAACGTGAAAGACGGAAAAGCTGAGCCGGCCATTGCCTCCATGCATACCCACCTCCCAGAAACCGGCGATCATTTCACGGCCACTGATATTTGCACGCTGCTTCTGTACCAGAAATTCACCACCTGGAAACACCATTATGTGGTCACTCCTAAAAATGTCTCCGTCTGGAACTGCGAAACAAACCAACTGACCACCCTCACCAAGGAAGCTTGGGAAAAAATAAATCAACACCAGCAGCAGCTGCGTGACAAAAGAAAATAACCACTACACCCTTTCTCATTATGACCACCTCTCTCATCATTCTGGCCGCCGTCATTGTGCTCATGGCGCTTTCTATCCGCATTATTCCGCAGCAGCGGGTGGGTGTGGTGGAGCGTCTGGGCAAGTTTCAGCGGCTCATGCACCCGGGCCTGAACCTGTTCATCCCCTTCGTGGACCGAATTCGCATTTACCATGACCTGCGTATCCAGCAGACGAACGTGCCGCCCCAAAGCGTGATCACCCGCGACAACGTGCAGGTGCTCATTGACACCATCGTGTTTTACCAGGTGGTGGGCCCTGAGCAGGCCACCTACGGCATCTTTGACTACGTGCTGGGCGTGCGCAACATCACCACCGCCACCATGCGCCAGATCATAGGCAACCTGGAACTGGACGAGACCCTGTCGGGCCGCGAGCGGATTTCGGCCGAGATCAGGACCGCCCTGGACGAAGCCACCGAGAAATGGGGCGTGCGCATTGAGCGCGTGGAGGTCATCGACATAAAACCGCCGCTGGACATCCAGGAGGCTATGGACAAGCAGATGAAAGCCGAACGGAACCGCCGCGCCACCATTCTGGAAGCCGAAGCCGCCAAACAGGACATGATCCTGCGCGCCGAGGGCGACCGGGCCAGCAAGATCCTGAAGGCCGAAGGTGAGCGCGCCGCCGTGGAACTGGACGCCTTGGGCCAGGCCAAAGCCATCACGGAGATTGCCGAGGCTGAGAAAGCCCGTATCAGGCTGCTGCTGGAAGCCGGTCTGGACGAGCGGGTGCTCACCTACCGCTCCTTTGAGGCCCTGGAGAAACTAGCCATGGGGCCGGCCAACAAAATCTTCATGCCAAGCGCCGCCGTGGAAACCCTGGGCAACATTGGTGCCATAGGCGATATGCTCAAGAGCAGCAAAGGCTAAGCCCTTTAGGGGCTCTTTTTCCAAAAACAGCCCCTAAACGCAAAATAAAAAGAGAAGGCCCCGCAGTTTGTACTGCGGGGCCTTCTTTGGGGTTCAGGTGGAAGATCAGTTTAAGCCCTATTTCAGAAAAAGAGCCCCTAAACGGAAACGGTTATTTCTGGCTCGCCTTGAACAGCTTCTGCTTTTCTTCTTTGGTGAGGCTCTCATACCCTGAGACCGAAATCTTGTCCAGAATCTGGTCAATCTCCATCTGCGATGGCGTTCCGTGGGCACTGGTGCCGCCGCTTGGCCCCGCTGCGGAAGAAGTGGCCGCGTACGGGCGGTCTGGGTTCTTGTAGGAAACCTTCAGCCGTGACCGCCGCTGGAACAGCCCTCTGAAGAAGTCCAGCACCGCCTGCACCGGACGGCCCCAGTCTGACCCGCGCTGTAGTTGCCTGATGTAGAAAAAGCCTAAAATGGCCCCGCCCAAGTGGGCGATATTTCCGCCGGCGTTACTTCCCACGGCTCCGGAGATAGACAGCAGCACCATGACCGCCGCTATATACTTGATCCGGATAGGGCCCAGCAGAATGAGGTTGAACGTATAGTTAGGCAAAAGCGTGGCCGCCGCCACCATCACGGCAATCACGCTGCCAGAGGCGCCCATCATGAAAGAATCGCCGCGCAGTTGCAGGTACGGGATGGTATTGTAGGTGAGCAGGTAAAACAAGCCTCCGGCCAAGCCGCCCAGCACGTACAGGTTCACCAAACGCTTGTCGCCCAGATATTCTCTAATCAGCATCCCGAACCAGTACAGGTTGAGCAGATTGAACAGAATGTGGAAGAACTCCAGATGGGTGAAGAAATAGGTGAACAGCGTCCAGGGCCGGTATGCGAACAGCGTGAGGTCTGAGGAAATCACGAAGAAGGTAAGCAGGTAGCTGAAAAGCCCGCCAGACCCGCTCAGGGTCATAATAGTGCGCAGGATAATCAACACTGCAAACACCACCACATTGATTAAGATGAGCTGGTGCAGGGAGTTGTTCCCCCGGCTGAACGCCGATTTGATATCGTCAAAAATACTTGTCATAGGTTAGTAGAAGTTATTGCGTCTCCGTTCCCAGAGTTTGAGCAAAATAAACGCAAAGAGCATCCCGCCCAGGTGGGCGAAGTGCGCTACGTTGTCGCCGGGCATACGGTTTACGCCTGAGTACAGTTCAAACGCCCCGTACATAAACACGAAATATTTGGCTTTGATGGGAATAGGGAAAAACAGCAGCATGAGTTCTGTGTTGGGGAACAGCATGCCAAACGCCATCAAAATCCCAAACACCGCCCCCGAGGCGCCCAGCATAGGGCTGTTGAGCACTACCTCACTCAGACCAGACGCGTAAGCCTTGGACTGCATGATGGCCGATGCATTGGTTGGGTTGCGGTTGAACTCCACCAGAAAAGACTCCATGTTCCGCATGTTGATCCCGGCCGTCTCCAAGAGGTTCTTAAAGTCAATAGGGTCTGGGTTCTGCATGTAGGCGGTTACCCCATCCAACACCAGGCTGATCTCATAGTACCGGATAGACGAGTACAGCAAACTGGCCCCCAATCCGGTCACCAGATAGAAGATGAGGAAACGCTTCTCGCCCCAATAACGCTCCAGCAACGGCCCGAAGATGAATAAACTGAACATATTCCCGAACAGGTGCATGAGGTTGGCGTGCATGAACATGTGCGTTACGAACTGGTGCGGCCGGAACAACTCTGACCGCATATCATGCAGGGCAAACAGCTCAGTAGGGAAAAGCCTATCGCTCAAAAAGTACATAAGTACGTTAATGATAAGCAGGTTACGCACCATGGGCGTGATGGGTGGCATAGCGAAGGGTTTAGTAAGTACAGTAAATAGGAAACGTAGAACCTGGGCAAAAGTATAAACCTTCGCCCATTCTCTCCCTCATAAACGGCCAAAAGTACGGGTTCTGTCTCCGCTCTACGCAGAAACGTACGTTACAGGTACCTCCTTTTGCCTATCTTAACCCCTCGTTTTATCTACGTGCTCGGCGGCCGTGCTGTCAGTTCCTCAGGAAAAGGTCCTGTAACTGCTCGGTCTTGAGAATCACCAGCGTTTTCTGGCCCCCGGGCGTATAATTGGGCACCTGGCACCCAAACAGACGGTCTACCAGCGCGTTCATCTCCTGGTCACTCAGGCGGCCCGTGAGGCGGGAGGCAACCCGTTTGGCCATGGCCCGGGCCAGGTTCTCCTGCCGGTCTACCTTTAAGGCACTCTGGTTGTTTTTGTATTGCTCCAGCAGGCCTTCAATGAGTTCCCGTTCATCGCGCAGCGGAATCTCTGCCGGTATCCCGTTCACCACTAGTGTGTTGTTCCCAAAATCATTGAAGACAAACCCCAGCGCGGTAAATTCCTCAGAGAGCTCCATCACCAGAGAAAAGTCGGCGGGCGAGAGTTGCAGGGTCTGCGGGAAAAGCAGTTGCTGCGAAGCGCCCGTGCGTTTGCCCAGAGCCTGGCTGTATTTCTCGTACAGAATCCGTTCCTGCGCCGCCTGCTGGTCTACCACCATCAAGCCGGACTTTACCTGCACCATGAGGTATTTCTGGTGCACCTGCAGGGTTTTGGAACCACCGGCCACACTGCCGGCCGCCGCGAAGGCATCTTCCTCCTCGGGGAAAAGGCTGCTGTCTTCAGAAGTAGCCCGCGACACCTCACGGGTAGGTGTGGAGCCAAAGTATTCTCTTTCCGTTTCACGGGGCTGGCTGCCTCCTCCGGAAGCCCGGCTGGTAAAAGTGGTTGCCTGGCTAGGGGCCGAAGAAGCTCTGGGCGCCTGGGCCGGAGCCGTGTCAAAGTCCATGGAAGCCGGAAACTTCATGGGTTGCAGCGGTATATAATTCACATCGGCCCCAAAATCCAGAGACGGGGTGATGTTGTGCAGCCCCAGGCTCTGTTTCACCGCCGCGCGCACAATGGCGTACACGGTTTTCTCGTCCTCAAACTTAATCTCCGTTTTGGTGGGGTGCACGTTGATGTCAATGGTCTCGGGGGCTATTTCCAGGAACAGCACGTAGAACGGGAAGCTGTCTTTGGGCAGCAGGCCCTCATAGGCGGTGAGCACCGCGTGGTTCAGGTACTGGCTCTTGATGAAGCGGTTGTTCACGAAAAAGAACTGCTCGCCCCGGCTTTTCTTCGCAAACTCAGGTTTTCCAATGTACCCCCTCACGGTCAGAAACGGCGTGGTTTCTTCGCAGGAGGCCAACTGTTCTTTGTAGTCTTTGCCAAAGACACTCACAATGCGCTGGCTCAGTTTACCGGCGGGCAGGTTAATGACCTCCACCTCGTTCTGGTACAGGGCAAACGCAATCTCCGGGTTAGCCAGCGCCACCCGCTGGAACTCATCCAGAACATGGCGCATCTCTACCGGATTGGTTTTAAGAAAGTTGCGACGGGCAGGCACGTTGAAAAACAGGTTCTTCACGCTTACCACCGTGCCTTCGGCCATGGCCACCGGCTCCTGTTTGACCACCTCATTGCCTTCAATGGTGAGGCAGGTACCCAGTTCGCCTCCCCGGGGCCGGGTTTTCAGTTCTACCTGGGCCACGGCCGCAATAGACGCCATGGCCTCTCCCCTAAAGCCCATGGTCCTGATCCGGAACAGGTCTTCGGTGGTTTTAATCTTGGAGGTGGCGTGGCGCTCAAAGCACATGCGGGCATCGGTCTCGGTCATGCCCACGCCATCATCCACCACCTGAATCAGTTGTTTCCCCGCATCTTTAATGATCAAGGTCACACTGGTGCTTTGCGCGTCTACGCTATTTTCCAACAACTCCTTCACCACGGAGGCCGGGCGCTGCACCACCTCGCCGGCGGCGATCTGGTTGGCCAGGTTCTCGGGCAATAAACGGATAATATCTGTCATACAAACTTCCCTGCGTAGTATAATTTTAGCGCCTTTGGTAGGTGAACCAGCCGTGCAACCGCTTGGTTCAACCAACTTTTAAGGCATAAAAGCAAAATTTTGAGTAATATTACCAGCTTAAACAGCGGCCTAACTTCCCTCACCCTCTGTTGGTTCACTGCTTTGCCTCCCCTGTCCCGGCCAATGTGCCGGACTGCCGGTAGAGGCCGAAGAGGACACCGCAGGAGGATTCGCGCTGAACATTTCCGTTTAGGAGCCGTTTTTCCCAAAACGAGCCCAAAACGCCTCAGCGCCAGCTTAGCCGCGGCTAGTTTCTCTCTGCGAAATTAGCCCTATGAAACAGTTATTCAAATTAAATTACGCGTTGCGAAATGCTAAAGCGATATAGCCTGGGGCTGTTGACGGTGGTAATGGGTGCCTGGTGGGTTCTATCGGGGTTCGGGCCCAGGGGCCGGGGCAACATTTCTGTTCAGGAGCAGCGCTGGGTTGACAGTGTGTACCAATCCCTTACGCCAGACCAGCGGCTGGGGCAGCTCTTCATGGTGGCCGCCTACTCCAACAAAAGCCAGAGTCACGTGCGGGAAGTGGAAAGCCTGATTACCCAATATGGCATTGGCGGCGTCATGTTCATGCAGGGTGGCCCGGTACGCCAGGCCAAACTGACCAACCGTTACCAAAGTATCTCCAAAGTACCGCTGCTGGTGGCCATTGACGCCGAGTGGGGCCTGGACATGCGCCTGGACAGCAGCATGCACTTCGCCAAGCAGATGACTCTGGGCGCCCTGCCCGATGACCACTACGTGTACCTGATGGGCCGTGAGATTGCCCTCAAGCTTAAACGCTTGGGCATCCATGTCAATTTCTCGCCGGTGGTAGACGTGAACAGCAACCCCAAGAATCCCGTGATTGGCAACCGCTCCTTCGGCGAAAGCAAAGAGCAGGTTACGGCCCGGGGCATCGCGTACATCAAAGGTTTGCAAGACCACGGCATTATTGCGGTAGCCAAACACTTCCCCGGCCACGGTGACACCGACGCCGATTCCCATTTCTCGCTGCCGGTGCTTACCCATGACATGGCCCGCCTCACTGAAGTAGAGTTATACCCCTTCAGGCGCTCTTTTGACGCGGGTGTCATGGGCGTGATGGTAGCCCACCTGCACGTACCCAAGCTAGATTCCATCGCCAACCGGGCGGCCACGCTGTCTCCTTATCTGGTCAATGACCTGCTCAAAGGCAAAATGCAGTATGAGGGTTTGGTGTTCACGGATGCCCTCAACATGAAAGGCGTGACCAAATACCACAAACCCGGTGAGGTAGACGCCCTGGCCCTCAAAGCAGGCAATGACGTGCTGCTGTTTTCTGAGGATGTGCCCAAAGCCATTGCCAACATCAAACAAGCCCTTGCTGACAGCACCATCACCGAGCAGGAAATAGAACTGCGGGTAAGAAAGATGCTGCACGCCAAGTATTGGGCAGGGTTGAACCAGTACACCCCGGTAGAGGTAGAGAACCTCTCACAAGACCTGAGCCGTCCCGTAAGCCAGGTACTGCAGCAGCAATTGTATGAACAGGCGGTAACGGTGGTAGCCAACAAGAATGACCTGTTGCCCTTCCGGGTACTTGACACCACCGTATTTGCCACGGTAGCCGTAGGCGCTGACCTGAACAACACCTTTACCCAAACCTTGGAGAAATACGCTCCTTTCAGGAAGTTTGCCATTCCCAGCCGCTTTGCCCCAGACAGCGTGTACGCGGGCATCAAGCGAGATATAGCCGACGCCGACGTAGTGGTAGTTTCGCTCCATAAACTGAACAACAACCCCGGGAACAATTTCAACCTGTCTGGCAACGCTTTAGGGTTCATCAGGGAACTGCAGCGTGACCCCACCAAAAAAGTAGTGGTGGTGGTGATGGGCAACGCCTACAGCCTCCGGAACTTTGAATCCATTGATTGGCTGGTGTGCGGGTACGAAGACAATGACGTTTCGCGTAGGGTAGTGCCCCAGGTGCTGTTTGGGGCTTTGCCCGCCAACGGCCGCCTGCCCGTGACTGCTTCCACCAAATTTAAGGCCGGTAGCGGGATTTCTACTCCATCCCTGAGTCGTCTTAAATATTCTATGCCTGAGAGTGTGGGCATGAATTCTTCCATTCTAAAACAGATTGACAACATTGCCTTAGAGGCCATCGCGTATGCGGCTACTCCGGGTTGTCAGGTGCTGGTGGTAAAGGACGGCACCGTGGTCATGGAGAAAGCCTACGGTCACTACACGTATGAACGCAACCAGCCGGTTACGGAGAAAACCATCTATGATTTGGCCTCCATCACCAAAGTTGCCGCCACCCTACAGGCGGTCATGTTCCTCAAAGACCAGGGCCGTCTGAAGCTGGATGAAAGATTAGTAACCTATCTTCCGGAATTGAAGGGCTCCAACAAAGCCAGCCTTACCGTGCGCGATGTGCTGCTGCACCAGGCCGGTCTGGCCGCCCACATCCCCTTCTGGAAACAAACCATGGTCAACGGCACGCTCAATCCCTTGTACTATGACAGCCTCCCGTCAGTGAAGTACCCAAATCTGGTAGTTCCCGGCGTGTACAGTAACCAATCACTGGAAGATTCGGTCTGGAAATGGACGGTTACGTCTGAGCTGGTTGGAAGAAGAACCGCCAACGGCAAGTTTGAATACCGCTACTCAGACCTGGGCCTGCACATTATGAAACGGATAGCGGAGCGCCTGCTCAACCAGCCCCTCCCCGACTTCCTGGAGCAAAACTTCTACGCCCCGCTGGGCACCAGCACACTTACCTTTAACCCGCTGGACAAGTTCCTGAAAGAGCAGATCGCCCCAACGGCCCCAACTTCGGCTTACAAATCAGATACGCCGCTGCAAGGCACGGTGCATGATGGGAACGCGGCCCTCTTAGGGGGCAAGGCCGGGCATGCCGGTCTGTTTTCCAACGCCAATGACCTGGCCATTCTCATGCAGATGGATTTACAGAACGGGAACTACGGCGGGCAGCAGTATTTCAAGACGCCGGTGGTGACTGAGTTCTCCCAAAATGCCAGTAAAGACAGTCGCCGCGGCCTGGGTTGGGACAAACCGGAACCCGAAGGCAACGGTCCCACCTCTGACCTGGCTCCGCTCAGCACCTTTGGGCACACCGGTTTCACAGGTACCGGCACCTGGTTAGACCCAGAGAACAATATTATTTATATCTTTCTTTCTAACCGTGTCTATCCTGACGCAGAGAATGATAAGCTGCTCAAGTACAACATCCGGACCCGTATACACGACGTAGTATATCAATCGTTAGAGCCTAAACCGTAACTTAGCGGCAAACCTATACACGCATGAAGATTGGAATTGTATGCTACCCTACTTTTGGCGGTAGCGGAGTGGTGGCCACGGAGTTAGGCAAGGCTCTGGCACAGAAGGGGCATAAGATACACTTTATCACGTACAGCCAACCTGCCCGCCTGGATTACTTCAATGAGAACCTCTTCTACCATGAGGTGAACATCCCCAATTACCCGCTGTTCCAATACCCGCCCTATGAATTGGCGCTGGCCAGTAAAATGGTAGACATTGTGCAGTTTGAGCATTTAGATGTGCTGCACGTGCACTATGCCATTCCGCATGCCTCGGCGGCCTTTATGGCCAAGCAGATCTTACAGAGCAAAGGGATTCAGATCCCGGTCATCACCACGCTGCACGGCACAGACATCACGCTGGTGGGCAAAGACGCTTCTTATGAACCGGTGGTCACGTTCAGCATTAACCAGTCAGATGCCGTTACGTCTGTTTCCCATGACCTGCGCAAAGAAACCTATGAGCATTTCCCTATAGAGAAAGACATTGTGGTCATTCCTAACTTTATCAATCTGGAGCGTTTTCAGAAGCAGCGGAAAGACCACTTCAAATCTGCCATTGCGCCCTTCGGGGAGAAGCTGCTGGTGCATACCTCCAACTTCAGGGGCGTGAAACGCATTGGCGACATCATCAAGATCTTCTCCAAGGTGCGGGAGAAGATTCCGTCCAAGTTGTTGCTGGTGGGCGATGGGCCGGAGCGCCCCAAAATGGAGAACCTGTGCCGCAAGCTGGGCATCTGCCAGGATGTGCGCTTTTTGGGCAAACTGGAAGCCGTGGAAGAACTCCTCTCCGTTGCCGATGTCTTTTTGATGCCCTCAGAGAAGGAAAGCTTCGGGTTGGCGGCATTGGAAGCCATGGCCTGCGAGGTTCCCGTGATCTCTTCCAACGCCGGTGGTCTGCCAGAGCTCAACGTGCACGGCGTAACCGGTTTTGTGAGCAACGTGGGCGACGTGAAAGACATGGTCAAGAACACGCTCTTCCTGCTCCAGGACGACCAGCTGCCCACCTTCAAAGCCAACGCCCTGGCCCGCGCTAAAGAGTTTGAGATAGGTAAAATTGTACCACTCTACGAACAGGTGTACCAGCAGGCCGCCGACGCAGTGCGCAGCCAAGTGTAACCTAATGCTCTTAATTCTTCTTAAAAACACTCTACCCGTTTAGGGGCTCTTTTTCAGAAAAGAGCCCCTAAACGGGTAGTACCTCACCATAAAACCTGTACCCAATATTTCTATGAAACCACAGCATTCCACAGATAACCCCTGGACTACCTTAGAATCTAAACCTGTTTACAGCAACCCCTGGATCAGCGTGCGCGAAGACCAGGTGATTAACCCAGGGGGCGGGCAAGGCATTTACGGGGTGGTGTCTATGAAAAATAAGGCCATTGGAATTATTCCGGTAGATGAGGAAGGCAACACCTGGCTGGTGGGCCAGTACCGCTACCCCCTTCACGAATATTCCTGGGAGATTCCCATGGGTGGCGGCCCTGTGGAACTGGACGTGCTGGAGTCGGCTAAGCGGGAGCTCAAGGAGGAAACCGGTTTCACCGCCACCCAGTGGACCAACATCGGTCGCATCCATACCTCCAACTCCGTGACCGACGAGGAAGGCTTCATCTTTCTGGCCGAGGATTTAACTCCGGGCGAAACCGAATTTGAGGAGACGGAGGACATCAAGATCTGGAAACTGCCCTTGCCCGAAGCCGTGCGCATGGTCATGGACAGCGAGATCACCGATGCCATTAGCGTGGCCGGCCTGCTGAAGGCCGAGAAAATCCTCTTAACCCGCCGACCTAAATAACTCTTTTCTTTGGCACTTTGTGCGGGTGGGAAGCGTTGCCGTTTAGAGGCTGTTTTTCCAAAAACAGGGCAAAACAAGCTTTGCCAGCCGCGCATATGGCGCTTTTCTTAATAATTACTAATTTTGGGAAAGATGAAAAGGTTAACAGGAATCGGCAAAAAAATCTACTCCGTGTGGTGTACCACCTGGTTTGTGTTACCGTTTCTCACTTCTTACCCCCTGTTCAGAGTACTCATCTCTAACCCTAAGCGGTTAAAGCACGCGCATACCTTAAACCGTTTATGGTCTAAGTTCCAGTTGCGCATGTACCTGATGCCGGTCACGGTAAAAGGCATGGAGCACCTGGACCCGGCCCAGAAATACGTCTTTGCGCCCAACCACAGCTCGTACATAGACATTCCCATGATTCTGGCCGCCGTGCCCGGTTTCCTGAACTTTGTGGGCAAGAAGTCTTTGACCAAAGTGCCGCTGTGGGGGAAAATCTATGATGCCCTCTACATCTCCGTAGACCGCGACAGCCCCATCAGCAGCGCCAAAGCCTATATCGCCTCCAAGCAAAGCCTGGATGCCGGCCGCAGCGTGGTCATTTTTCCCGAGGGGAAAATCTCGCCGGAGTCTGGCCGCAATCTGCTACCGTTCAAAGACGGTCCTTTCAAACTGGCCATTGAGAAACAGGTGCCGCTGGTGCCTATTACCATGCCGTACAACCACCTGTTCCTGCCAGACGTGAAGGGCAAACTCATCATCCGGTACCATCCGCTGGAGATGATCATCCATCCGCCTATTTCCACCATCGGGTTAACCCTGAAGGATTTGGAAACCCTGAAGGAACAGACGTTCACCCTTATTCAACAGACTTTAGATCAGAAAAACAATGAGCACCAACATAGAAACCTTACGCCAGCTGGCGCACTTAGCCCGGCTAGAGTTTGATGAGACCAAAGAGCAGGAAATGCTCAAAGACCTGAACAACATCCTGGATTGGGTAGACCAACTCCGCCAGCTGGACACCCAGAACGTGGAACCGCTCATTCATATCTCAGAGGAACTGAACGTGATGCGCGAAGACGTGGCGCAAAATACGGTTCGGCATGAAGATGCGCTGCGGCTGGCCCCACGCAAAGACTCAGACTATTTCAGAGTTCCTAAAGTACTGGAGTAAGCCTGAATGAAGCTTTTCCCGTTTTGGCCATCGGTGGAGCCTGGCCGTCGTTTTTTGTATTTCCTGTTAACGGCCATGGTGCTTGGTGCCATGGCCTTAAGCTTTTACGGTTTTTTCAAAGGACAGGACCTCGTGTTCCCGCTGGAGAAACAAGCCGAGCTTTTCCCCGCCGAGGCCCATCTTTCCCCTTCATCCCCGCTGCTCACGCCCCTGCGCGTAGAAGTAAACGCCTACCTGGTCACCGAGCGGTATGTGATAGGTGACATGCAGCTTCCTCTCTGGGCCACCTGGGCCTATTTTGTGGGATTGGTGGTTGCGCTTACCTTCTTCTGGACGCTGGCCAGCACGCTTAAGCGGATGCCATACTATGGGGCTGTGCTCCTGGGCATGCTCTGGCTCTCCACCTTCAACCTGGATTTACTGGATATCTTCTCCCAGACCAGCAACCTGTTGCTGCTGGTGGCCTTGGTAGTCTTAGGAGGAGGTAGTTTTCTGTTTCAGGCTTTCTGGACCCAGGTATCTTTTTTGCTGCGCTTTCTGTTTTTTGGCGTGCTGCTGGTGCTTCTCAGCGGAGCGCTGTTCTATTTTTCGCCGTTGCCGGCTGAGCTCACAGCCCTTCATGTGGTTAATTACAGCACCCTGGCTAGTTTTGTGGCCTCTCTGCTGTTCATGGTGTTGGTAGCCTATGAGAACCTGCACGGCCTGCTGTGGTTCAATACGCAGGCCCAACAGCCACAGAGAAGGTTTGGTTTGGTGCAGTTTGTGCTCATCAGTGTCTTGTACCTGGGTAATTTACTCCTGCTGTACCTGCGCCAAACGGGCATGCTTGATTTTGATTTCACGGGGCTTGATGCACTGCTGGTTTTCCTTTGCTCCGCACTGGTGGGCCTATGGGGACTCAAACAACGACAGGGTCAGTATCTCCGCTTTTTCAGGTTTGAAACCGAGGCCGCGCCTTTGTACCTGGTGTTGGCCCTGCTCACGTTCCTGAACCTGGGCTATGCCTTTCTGTTGGCCAATGATCCTTTGGTGCAGGCCTACCGCAGCAGCGTCATCCTTACCCACCTGGCGTACGGGGTGGCCTTCTTTATTTATGTGCTGGTCAACTTCGGGCCGCTCATTAAGCAGAAGTTGCGGGTGTATAAAGTGGTGTATGATCCAAGGCAACTGCCTTACTTCACAGTCTACCTCATGGGTACCGTGCTGGTGGTAGTCATGCTTTTGCGCAGCAACTACGCCGCTTATTTACAGCACCAGGCGGGTTACTACAACTACCTAGGGGATCTATACCGCCAGACGGAAGACAGCCCGCTCCTGGCGGAGCAGTTTTATAACGAAGCCAGTATCCAGTCCAGAAACAACCAGCGCTCCAGTTTCTCGCTCGCCGATCTGTACCGTTTGGGGGGCAGCCGAACGTTGGAGATGAACCGCCTGCAGGAAGCGCTGGAAAGGAAACCTTCGCCGGAGGGGTATCTGCGCTTGGCTAGCCTCTTCACTTCGTCTTCAGATTTGTTTGACCATCTGCGCATTTTGCAGGAAGGCGTGAAACGGTTCCCAGAGCATGCTCCCCTTCTGAACAACCTGGGGCTGTTGTATGGCACTACGTCCTTTGCTGACTCAGCAGGACATTATTTAGACGCAGCCTTGGCCCAAAGCAAGGAACCGGAGGTGATTCAGGCCAATCAGTTATCCTTCTTAGCCAGTCACGGTTTTGCCCAACAGGCCAAGGAATTTGCCCAAAAATACGAGGCAGGAACATACGGGCCCTTACTCACCAACCGGGTAGCCATTGCCCTGGCACTTGGCGCTCCTGCACCAGCAAACTTACCTGCCCTGCCCACAGATAGCACCCTCAGCACGCAGATGTTCGCGCAGTACTATAATCGACAGCTTTTGTCTGGAACCAAGCAAGACAGTACTGCTACCTTCTCCCAACTGAACAGTCTGCTCCGGCAGGAAGAGAACCAGGCGTTTCTGGATGACCTTACTTTGATAAAATCCTTACTCTTGCAGCAAGGCACGGCTTCTCCCCCTCAACCGGCAATGGCCAAAACCACGCTTGAGTTTCTGGCGACAAACAGCGGCGGAGCGGCAGGATATTATTATGACATTCTGGGCCAGTGGATGCTCCAAAGCAAACTTTACCCCTTGGCCGCTGAATATTTCCAGAAGGCGCGCCAGGCCGGTTACCGAGATGCCCATTTACACGCCGTGGTGGCTTCGGCTTTGGCCGGAAATTTCTCGCAGGCGCAGCAGATTACTTTTAGTACAACTAATTTCCCAGAACCCTGGCAACAGAAGGCCGCCATGCAGGTAGCCATTGCCACCCAATTAACTCCCGTGCAAGCCGTTTCTGCGCCAGATTCGCTTAAAGTTCGTTTTTTAGAGTTACATGCCGCCGCGCTGCCCCTTGCCCAGGTAGAAGAAATAGCCAATACCATTACTACCCCGGCCCTAGCCCCGGTGGCGGCGTTGCCCTTGGTGGAACGGTACCTACAGGAAGGAAATGTTACCACGGCACAAAATCTACTCCGCATCCACTTCCCAGAAAGCTTTCCTAAGAACCTGCTCAAGTCGCAGGCCAACGTACTGCAGGCGGAGCTGTGGCGGCAAACCGGGAACTGGCAGGAACTACAAGCGCAAATAACCAAGCTTTATTTTGCGGCGCCAGATGCCGGGGTGCCACTTTATTACCAGGCTTTGCTCGCGCAGCGTAATAAAAACCCCAAGGCCGCGACTAATCTTTACAACCAGCTGTTACGGCGGGCTCCCGGGTCTGAAGAAGGCCATCTGGCTGCCGCCGATTTCTTCGTGAACCTGAAGCAGCCCATGCGGGCTTACAACCTGTTACTGGAGGGCATTGGCTACAACCCGGCTTCAGTGGTACTTAGAAAAGCCTATGTTAAAGTGGCGCTGGCGCAGGGCCTGCGGGACTACGCCTTGCAGGGCCTGGAGCAGCTGGAACCTTTGGTAAGTCCTCAGGAATACGCTACCTTTAAACAAGAAATAGAGCCCCAACTCAAGGCCAGCGAGGCCCTGCAGCAGGAATGGCAATAACAAAAACCATATGAGCACCATCATAAAAACCGAGAATATCTCCAGGGTCTACCAGATGGGTACCGAAACCATCCACGCCCTGCGGTCCATTTCCATTGAGATAAAGAAAGGCGAATATGTGGCGTTCATGGGTCCGTCTGGGTCCGGAAAATCCACGCTCATGAACATTGTGGGCTGTCTGGATACTCCCACCTCAGGCACCTACATCCTGAACGGGAATGACGTGAGCAACATGGCCGACAATGAACTGGCTACGGTGCGTAACAAGGAGATTGGCTTCGTGTTCCAGACCTTTAACCTCTTGCCCCGCTCCTCTTCCTTAGAGAACGTGGCCCTGCCGCTCGTGTATGCCGGGTATGGCAAAGCCGAACGGGAAGAACGCGCCATGGAAGCCCTTAACAGCGTAGGCCTGGGCACCCGCGCCCAGCACAAACCTAATGAGCTGTCTGGCGGGCAGCGCCAACGGGTAGCCATTGCCCGGGCCCTGGTGAATGACCCCAGCATTATCTTAGCCGATGAGCCTACCGGAAACCTGGACACCAAGACCTCCTATGAGATCATGGGCCTGTTTGAGAACCTGCACGCCAAAGGCAACACCATCATTATGGTAACCCACGAAGACGACATCGCCCATTACGCGCACCGCATTGTACGCCTGCGCGATGGCCTCATTGAGTCTGACATTATGAATGATAACATTACGGTGCCCGCCCTACAGGCCGCCGCTTTGAATTCCTCTGAATGAAAATCTACACCAAAACCGGCGACAAAGGCGAAACTTCCCTCATTGGCGGCACCCGCGTAAAGAAATCGAGCTTACGGATTGAAGCCTACGGCACCATAGACGAGCTTAACTCCTTTATAGGCGTGGTGCGGGACCAGGAAGTGAACCAGAACCGTCAGGAGCTTTTCTCTGAGATACAGGACCGTCTGTTTACCATTGGCTCTACCCTGGCCACTGACCCCGACAAAAACGTAAAAATGCAGACCCCTGACCTCTATGAAACCGACATCAAGTTTCTGGAGGAACAGATGGACCTGCTGGACGAGAAACTGCCTCCCCTCCGCCACTTCATCTTACCCGGCGGTCACCCAGCTGTTTCTTTCTGCCACGTGGCCCGCAGCGTGTGCCGCCGCGCCGAACGCCTGGTGATTGCCCTGCAGGAAGAATCTGAGGTAGAGGATCTGGTAGTGAAGTACTTAAACCGCCTTTCAGACTTTCTCTTCGTGCTTAGCCGTGCGCTGGGTTTTGAATTAGGAGTAAAAGAAATAACTTGGAAGCCTCGTATGTGAGGCTTTTTTTATTCAGAAGAGCCAGAAATACGTATACTACTCACCTATAATACCCAATACATGCAAACAGAATCCATGCCCATCCATACCACTGTGACTACCGCCAGCCAGCTGGCTGACTTAGATTTAGATAATCTGCAATTCGGGAAAGTGTTCGCAGACCACATGTTGGTCATTGACTATAAGAACGGTGCCTGGCAAGAACCGCACATTCTGCCGTATGGCCCCATTGAAATGAGTCCGGCCATGGCCGCCATCCATTATGGCCAAGCTTTGTTTGAAGGAATGAAAGCCTACAAAACCCAGGAAGGCGAAGTGGTGCTGTTCCGTCCGCAAGACAACTGGGCGCGCTTGAACAAATCGGCGGTACGCCTGTGCATGCCGGAGATCCCCGAAGAGCTATTTATGGAAGGCCTCAAGAAACTGATCGCCTTAGACGCTGACTGGGTTCCGCAGCGCCCGGGTTACTCACTGTACATCCGCCCGGTTATGTTCGGGTCTGAAGGATTGCTGGGCGTGCGTCCGGCCACGGAGTACAAGTTTATTGTGTTCTGCAGCCCGGCCAGCAGCTATTATGCCGAGCCGGTACGCGTGAAGATTGAAGAGCAGTATACCCGGGCCGTGGAAGGCGGATTTGGGTTTGCGAAGGCCGCCGGGAACTACGGAGGTTCTTTACTGCCCGCCCAACAGGCCCACGCCGAAGGCTACCACCAGATCATCTGGACCGATGGCCGTGAGCACAACTACGTGGAAGAATCCGGTACCATGAACGTGATGTTCGTGATTGACGGCACCCTGGTCACCCCAGCCCTGAGCACCTCCATCCTGGCCGGTATCACCCGCGACAGCGTGCTGCAACTGGCCCGCGACTGGGGCATGCCGGTGGAGGAACGCCGCATCAAAGTACAGGAGATTGTAGATGCGTACCAAGCCGGCAAACTACAAGACGCCTTCGGGACCGGTACAGCCGCCACTATTGCTCACATCAAGTCCATCACCTTCCGGGGCGAGGAAATGATGTTACCACCGGTAGCCGAGCGTACTTTCTCCAACAAGATCTCTGCGGAGTTGGATAACATCCGTTACGGATTGGCCCCAGACCCACACGGGTGGGTAGTGCCGGTAAAATAACCTTTCGTTGATTTTTGTATAAGCGTTTAGGGGCTGTTTTTGGAAAAACAGCCCCTAAACGCTTTTTAGATTTTATGCGTGGGGGAAATGGATTGGCTGATGCCTTGGGAATAGCTGTTTGTCTATGGCTTTAAGAGCTATGTTGTTTCATCTTATCCGGTAAGCGCTCACGGCCGCGAGGCCCCGTCTTCCCCTCTCGCACTGCCCTTGCGGCCAGGCCAGTGTAGTTGGCTCTTAGCTTCTTTCCTGCTTGGCCACAAGCGAGGTGCTCGATGGGAAGACTGGAATAGGTGCAGGTAATAAGGGCTGACGTAGGTTGAGCCGGAAGCTCAGCAGGAGTAAACCCACCCCTACCCCTCCAAGGAGGGGAATTCCGGTTCAACGCGGATGAGGCGGCAATGATGGGACGTGTGGTATAGGCGTAGCGGCGGCGGAAAACCTACAGCATGAATTGAGCTCCCAAGCAAGTTCCTTACTCTAGCAGATGAATCCCCTCCCGGGAGGGGTAGGGGTGGGTTCTTCCGTTTAGAGCCTCTTTTTCCCAAATTAAGCCAAAACTGACTCAGTACTTGTTTTCACTTGCGAGCGGCTGCGCCGATTTCCGTTTAGCGGCTCTTTTTCCTGAATCAGGGGCAAAACGGCATTGCCTGGCCTGTTGCCGTGTTACCGTATTGTTGCTCTGGCACCTAGCCTATGCAGCAGGCTTGGCGCATAACCTTTTCTCCAACTTCCCTTATATCTATTATCTTTGTACAGACGGCTAAAGCCCTATTGCTCTAGCATCATTGAACCATGACCCAAGACCAGATAAAAGAATTGAAAGGCCGTGTAGAGGCGTTGAGGAGGTATCTTTGACTACGATACCAAGAAAGAACAAGTAACCGCCATAGAGGCCCAGTCTACCGCCCCTGACTTCTGGGACGATCCCAAGAAAGCCGAAACCGTACTGAAGGAAGCCAAGAGCCTGAAGACCTGGACCGATGACTTTGAAACCACTTCCAAAGCCGTAGACGACGTGGAAGTCCTCTTCGACTTCTATAAGGAAGGCGAGGTTTCTGAGGAAGACATAGCCGCTGAATATAAAACCGCTGAGGAAACCGTGGAAGGACTGGAGTTCAAGCGGATGCTCAGCAACGAGGAAGACCAATTGGGCGCTATTCTGGAGGTAAACTCCGGCGCGGGCGGTACCGAAAGCCAGGACTGGGCCGAGATGCTCTACCGCATGTACCTCATGTGGGGCGAGCGCAAAGGCTATCAGGTAAAGCAGATTGACTTTCAGCCCGGCGAGGGAGCGGGCATCAAATCGGCCACGTTGCAGTTTGAGGGTGATTTCGCGTATGGCTATCTGAAAGCCGAGATTGGGGTGCACCGTCTGGTGCGCATTTCGCCGTTTGACTCCGGCGGACGCCGCCACACGTCCTTCGCCTCCGTGTTTGCCTACCCCATTGTAGACGATACCATTGAGATCAACGTAAACCCCGCCGACATAGAGTGGGATACTTTCAGGTCCGGCGGAGCCGGTGGGCAGAACGTGAACAAGGTGGAAACCGCCGTTCGCCTCAAGCACAAACCTTCGGGTATTGTGATTGCCTGCCAGATTGAGCGCTCGCAGCTCATGAACAAGGAACACGCCATCAGAATGCTGAAATCGCAGCTCTACCAGATTGAGATCAACAAGCGCAACGAGGAGCGCGACAAGCTGGAAAGCACCAAGAAACGCATTGATTTCGGGTCTCAGATCAGGAACTACGTGCTGCACCCCTACAAGCTGGTGAAAGACATTAGAACCGGCGTAGAACGCACCGACGTGCAGAACGTGCTGGACGGCGACCTGGACGACTACATCAAAGCTTACCTGATGCAGAGCTAATCTACGTTCTGCCTCTAGAACGGAAATCCCCGCCTGGCACACGTCAGGCGGGGATTTTTGTTTTAGGCCTATTTCCAGAAAAAGAGCCGCTAAACGTATTAAAGGGAATTAGCGTTTGGCTTCCTGCTCAGCGGCCTCTTCCTTATGGCCAGGAATGGGCAATACCTTGTACCGTTTCTTCCGGAGGTGGTAGTGCTTGGTGGAATCTATGGGAGCGGAAGGCATTCCGCGCTTTCCGCCGCCTATTTTGGCTACGGGCATGTTGCTGTAAATAGTAGTGACGTCTTCAGATTGAACACCATCGGCCCCAGCAGATTCTACTACATCGCCTCTCCTGGACTTGCCCAGTCTATTAGCCCATCGGTCGGGCTTCACTTTGTAGCGGAGGTGCGGCCTCTCTTTTGGCGCCTCTATGGTTTGGGTACTGTCTGCAGGTGCCTGCGCGAAGGCGGCTCCTACCGTTAACACCAAAACGATGACAGCAAATAACTTCTTTTCCATCTTTCATTCACTTTAGAACAGACACCTTAGAAAACGCGCTCCATGCTCATTTATTGAACCGTAGTAGCTTGGGCAGGAACAAAGCTATTTTACCTTTCATACGAAAGAAGAACAAGGACGGTATTCCAGAACTTCTTTGCGTTTAGCGGCTCTTTTTCCAGAATTGGGCCAAAACCAGAGGTGATAGCAATCAGCCCACACCAGTAGGAGTAATACGTGCTAATACTGCGGAACCTTCCTCCAAGATACTTCTTTTAATCTGGTTGGGCAAAGGAACTGATGCGCATAAGGGGCTGTTTTTCTGAACACATGGCGTTCGGCCTTGGCCATTTAGAACTTCGCATTTCCCTACAACATGATATTTTTCTCTTTTGGCTGGCACAGGAAGCACCGAAAGGAAAAGCAGTCCCCACCCAGGCCCGCTGGCCTTCACAGGTGGACTGTCCTTTTGCTTCTACCGCTTTTCTTCCTCTCGGGTGCGGGCAAACCGCCTGTCTCTCCCTCCCCCATTCTGCTGCAACAGGAAGAATTGCCTTTTACCGCCCAGCAGTTCCACATTGCCGATGTGGTGGATGAGCGGGCCAACAAAAAAGGGGTAGCGTTCCTGTTGCCCCTGCCGTCGGGCGCGGGTACTGCGCCCCAACCGGTAGATTTGCAGAACGGCAGCGTGACGGCCATCAAAAGCTATATCAAACAGAGCTTCAAACAGAACCAGCACCTGCGGCCGGTGGTCATGCGGCTCAAGGAATTCAATCTCACCGAAACCGCCGCCGAAAAAAGCCGGGTAGCGGGAAAAGCTAAAATAACCGTGGCGTTTGCCGTACGGCGTGAAGGCAAGCTCCTGCATTTGTTTGACTACAGCAGCGGGGCCAGCTATAACCGAGCTGCGGCAGGACCCGCTCCTACGGTGGAGCCGCTGCTCAGGAGATTACTGGCCAGTTCATTGAAATACGTGACTACCTGGGTAGAGCAGGAGGCGCCGCACAATGAGAAACTGGCCTATACCATCAAAGTCCACTATGAAGACTACCGGCGCCACCAAAATGATGACACGCTGTTCTATGACCCCGCCCGTCCGCTCAACTGGAACGATTTTCAGGGGGGAGCCCGGGTTTCGGGAGGATTTGCGGCTTCCGTTTTCCCGGGCTTGTCCAATGACATTGAATCTACCGTGCAGGATGGCGTGATCCATGTGCGCGTCTCCACCAAACCGTACGTCCTGCGCAACCTGTCCAAAGTATTGCCTTCGGCCAAAACCGAGTACACGCTCAACCACGAGCAGCGCCACTTTGACATCCTCAAACTGGTTTCTGAGCACTACAAACAGCGCATCAGACCAGAGAAACTGACGTTGGAAGATTATGAGAGCATCATCAAATACCAGTACCTGGAAGCGCTCTGGGAAATGGACCGCCTGCAGAAACAGTATGACCGCGAAACCGGCCACGGCACCAACCACAGCGCGCAGGAGCGCTGGAACCGGAAGATTGACGATGAACTCCGGGCCCTCAACGTAAAATCATAGCCTTACCGGCACCCATAAAAGAAAACGGCGGTCCCTCTTTCTACAGAGGGACCGCCGTTTTGATGCTTATTCCCAAAAAACGGGCGCTAAACGCACTTACCCGAAGATCTCATTCAGCACCCCCGCCAGGCGCACGCCACCTTTCAGGAGTTGCTGGTTGAGCGTGTCTACGTAGTCAAAGTTATAGCGGTAGCTCAGTTTCTGGTCGGGGCTGGAAATGCCTTTGTACAGGTTCTCGGCAATTTGGTAAGACTCAAAGAACCACACCGGCGCCAGTTGCCGCTGCCAGGTCTTTACCTGATCCTTGGAGGCGAAGTTGATGGCCGTGGCGTATTCTGTGTAGCTCAACTGCTGGTATTCAATGAGCTGCTCGTCCCAAACGCGGTGCAGGTTGGAGGGCTGATTGAACCACTGCACCCTGATGCGGTTTCCGCCCAGATCTTCGGGTCTGCCTACGTGCATGGGCTGGTGCACATCGCCTATCAGGTGAATGAGCAGGCGCAGGTACATCACTTTCTGGGTTTGGGAAACCTCTTTTTTCTTCAGCTCACCGGCTAGAAACTGGATGCGGGTGTAGGCGTCTGTGGCGGTGTCTTGCTGGAAGAATGCCTCTACCTCGGGCTGGCTCAGGCCTTGCTTCAGGTTCACGTAGTGCCAGTTGCCCAGGTAATTGTAGGCGGGGTCTGACTTCACGAAATCGGCCCAGTTGCTGGCCATGGCAATAGACTCATTGCCTAAGATCTGCCTGATGTTCTTCCTGGTTTTGGAGGAGATATGCCTATCGGCGATTTCGCCCACAATGCGGTGCCCCAGCATGCCCCACGCCATGGACTGGAACGGCAGGTAGAGAAGAAACCCGAGGACGAATAGTTTTTTGAAAGCTGTCATGCCTGATGTTGGTGGATATGATAAAAACGCAGCAAAATTAGGCATTTTAAAGCAGCTCCCGCACTGGCGCTTGCGTTTAGGGGCCGTTTTTCCAAAAACAGCCCCTAAACGCAATTTACGTCCTATCAGAAATCCCGCACTGAGCACACCACGCCCCTGGCGATCTGCGGTTCTTTCATGAGCCGGATGATCTTCTGGGCCGCCTCTTCGGGCGAGGCCAGCGCTCCCTGTGTTTTATAATCCCGGAACTGCTGCACACTGCTGAATTGCTCCACGCTGGCTTCCCGTATCTGCTCCTGCATTTCGGTGTCAATGATGCCGGGGGCCACAGAAAACACCTGCACCCCTGTTCCTAGCTTTTCCTGCTCCAGCTGCGCCGTCTGCGACAGCATGTCCAGCGCCGCCTTGGAAGCGCAGTAAGCCGCCCAGCCGTCCTTGGGTTTCTGCCCCGCCCCGGAACTGATATTCACAATCATTTTCTGGCAGTTCTGGCGGTGCTGGTAGCTCTGCAGAAACAGGTTCATGAACATGGCGGGCACAATCACGTTCACGTCAAACACATACTCATAATGCTCGTTCTGGCTGTTGCCAATGTAGCCAATCTCACCCATCACGCCCGCGTTGTTGACCAACACCAGTTTCTGGGCATCTTCCAGGGGCCCGAACACTTTGTGCAGGTTATGCTCTACCCCGGCTATGTCTGAAAAGTCCAGCGGCTGGTGCCGGTAACGCTCATGCGTGATGGTGCTGTGGCGCGACACCCCAATGACACAGTTCTGTTCGTCTTCTTCCAGCAAGGCCTCCGCCAATGCTTTTCCCAAGCCCCGGCTGGCTCCCGTGATGATGTAGTGGTTCATGGTTATAATTAAGAATTGAGAATTAGGAATTAGGAATGGCAGAACCTAAACCTGTGTAGCATACGCAAAAGTAACAAGTAAGAGTTTTTGCCAAAGCTGGCGAGTAGATCTTCCAGATCCTGTTTAGGGGGGCTTTTTCTGTAATCTGCCCCAAAACAGCAAGAGCCGCTCCCTCATTGGCAGCGGCTCTTGCTTATTATTCTCATCCTGAAAGATTCTATATGGTTTAGTAGCAGCTTTTCTAGCTCGCCCACAAGATCTTTTCAAGATGACATGGAAAAGGGAATCGGGAGGAAAGAGGAAGTGACCAACAGAATAAAGACGTTTAGCGGAAACTAATTCCTAATTCCTAATTCCTAATTCCTAATTCCTAATTCCTAATTCCTAATTCCTAATTCCTAATTCCTAATTCCTAATTCCTAATTAAAGAATATACTGGCTCAGGTCGCGGTTTTTGACCATGTCGCGGAGGCGTTCTTCCACCAGTTCTGGGGTGATCATGAGGTGGGCGTTTACCGGGATGGTGTCTGGCACATCGAACAGGATGTCATTGAGCAGGCGGCTCATGACGGTGTGCAGGCGGCGGGCGCCGATGTTCTCCACCTCGGCGTTCACCTCAAAAGAGATTTCGGCCAGTTTCTGGAGGGCTTCGTCGGTGAAGCTCAGTTCCACGCCTTCGGCCTTCAGCAACTCTTCGTATTGCTTGGTGAGGGCGTTTTTAGGGTACTTCAGAATCTGGTAGAAATCATCCTTGCTCAGGCTCTGGAGTTCCACCCTGATGGGGAAACGGCCCTGCAGCTCGGGAATCAGATCAGAAGGTTTGGCCACGTGAAACGCCCCAGCGGCAATAAACAGGATGTGGTCGGTTTTGATGACACCGTATTTGGTGTTCACGGTGCTGCCCTCCACAATGGGAAGCAGGTCACGCTGCACGCCTTCGCGGCTCACGTCTGGTCCGCCGCTGCCTTTTCCGCTGGCGCTGGCTACCTTGTCAATCTCGTCAATGAAGATAACGCCGGCGTTTTCGGCCTTCCGGATGGCTTCCTCCTTCACCTCATCCATGTCAATGAGTTTGGTGGCTTCCTCTTCCAGGAGGAGTTTGCGGGCCTCGGCAATGGTCACCTTACGCTTCTTGGTTTTCTTGGGCAGCATGTTCCCAATCATCTCCTGAATGTTCATCATGGACATTTCATCCATGCCCGGGCCCACCACGCCCACCCCTGAAGACGGATTCTGCGCCACTTTGATGTCAATCTTGCGGTCTTCCAGTTCCCCGTTCCGGATTTTCTCGCGGAAGCGTTCGCGGGTGCGCTCGTTCAGTTCCAGATCGCTGTCAGGCATGTCGGTGCTTCCGTTGCCGGTGTTCCCGAAACCCATCATGGCCTCACGGCCACCGGACTGGTTGATGGGCGGAATAAGCGCGTCCAGGATCACTTCCTCTACCTGCTGGGCGGCCTGCTGTTTCACTTCTTCCTTCTTACGGGTCTTCACCATGTTCACGGCCTGTTCCACCAGGTCACGCACCATGCTTTCCACGTCGCGGCCCACGTAGCCTACCTCCGTGAACTTAGAAGCCTCCACTTTGGTGAAGGGCGCATCCGCGATGCTAGCCAGACGGCGGGCAATCTCGGTTTTCCCCACGCCGGTAGCGCCAATCATGAGAATGTTATTGGGTACAATCTCCTTCTGCATCTCGGGGTCGGCGTGCATGCGTCGCCAGCGGTTGCGCAGCGCGATGGCCACATTGCGCTTGGCCTCATGCTGCCCAATAATGTATTTATCTAACTCAGCTACTATCTGTTTGGGGGTTAAATACTTGCTCGGATCTAACATATGCTATTAAGTAATGAAACGAATGGGCCGTTCTGCAACATCACACCCATTCTTAACTAGTATCTTTTTACTGAAGAAGCGGTCTTACATCTGCCGCTTCCAATTGGGAAATCACTCTATCTGCGTTCCCGCTTTTTGGACGGCTGCCCTAAGAAAGTGGTTTTTACGCGCAATTCTACTGAACAACTGGCAAAGTGAATGAAAATTTCTCTCTGTTTTGGGCCTGTTTTAGGAAAAAGAGCCGCTAAACGTACTTCTTCGCCACAGGCGGTTCTGCATTTCAGTCCAGCTTCTTCTTCAGGAAACGGTTCAGGTCTGTGTTGAGGGTGAGGTAATTGCTGGCCCCGGCTACATGGTAGCTGGCGTACGTGTACTCAAACCGGAACGCATGCACTTTCACCGATGCACCCAAGGAAACACCCGCCATACCGCCCACATTCTCCACTACCAGCTCCTTGCGGCGCAGGTGGTTGTACCCGGCCCGCAGCTGAAACCCCGGCCCCAGAATGAACTCCCCCCCTACCACAAAATGCCGCGCCAGTTTGTCCCCGAAGGTTTTTTCCTCCTTCACCTCCTCGTTGTTCTCATTGAGGGTGCCTTTCTGGTTGGGGTCCAGGTAGACAATGTCAAAGCGCTGCAACTGGTGCGCCGTGAGCGACAAGCGGAAAGGAGCATGCTCGGGTTTGTAGCTGGCGCCAATCTGGATGTCCAGCGGAAGGTCTTCGCGCTCCCCGTTGTCATAGGGTTTGAGCATGACGCCCAGGTTGCGGATGGCCAGCCCCACCACAAAATCCTTCTCCGGATGCTTGAAGGTTCCCCCCAGATCTACCAGAAACGCCACTGCCTGATTTCCGGCAATGCTGGAAACCGCCACTTTGGCGGTAGCGCCCAGGGTGAAAGGCTCTATGGTAGCGGCATGCGACAGGGCGAAGGCATAGTCCCGCACCCTGAAACTTCCCTCCTCCTGCCCCGCGGCATCGGTCTGAGTAAAAGCCCCGTAGTCTAAGTATTGCACCCCAATGGCGTTGCGCCCCCACCGGTTGCTCTCAAAGGTGTAGTAGGCGTTGTTCTGGCTTACATCTGCCAGGTAATTCAGGTGCGTGAGCCCCAGGTGCCGGTTGGTTTTGCCGTGCATGAGCGCGGGGTTGGAAGAAACGGCGTTCACATCCTCCAGCCCAGAGGAAATATTGATACCGCCCAACGCCGCCACCCGCGCGTGCGTGGGCACATCCAGAAACCGAAAAACAGAACGCCCTCCCACCTGCGCTGAGGTCAGTTGCACCGCGGCTACCAACAGCAGCCCCAGAAGGGAAAGGCGTTTCTGCATCGTTTTTCAAAAAATCGGCCCTAAACAGACCTTCGTTTCTTTTTACCTCGCGGCCAAAGGCGCCAGGAATGTTATGCTTCTGCCTTGGGCTGAGCCTCCTCGCGCACCCGCAGGTCCAAGGGCTTGGCTACTTTCTCAGGCAGCAGCGCAATCTCCAGCACTTCGTCCACGCGGTCTACGTAATGGATGTTGAGGCCTTCAATATAGTGCGCCGAGATCTCCTCTACGTCCTTACGGTTTTTGTAGCACAGAATCACGTCTTTGATACCCGCCCGCTTGGCCGCCAGTATTTTCTCTTTGATGCCACCCACCGGCAGCACCTTGCCGCGCAGGGTAATCTCACCGGTCATGGCCAGATGCGACCGCACCTTACGCTGCGTAAACACAGAGGCGATGGACGTGAAGATAGCGATACCGGCACTTGGACCGTCTTTGGGCACCGCCCCTTCGGGGAAGTGAATGTGCAGGTCGTACTGGTCAAAGAGGCGGTAATCAATGTCCATTTCGTCGGCACGGGCACGCAGGTAAGAAACCGCCGTGATGGCAGATTCTTTCATCACATCGCCTAACTGACCGGATAAGGTCAGTTTGCCCTTGCCGCGGCTCAACAGAGATTCAATGAACAGGATGTCGCCGCCCACGGAGGTCCAGGCAAGCCCGGTTACCACGCCAGCGGTTTCATTGTCCTGGTACAGTTCTTTGTCAAAGATCTCCGGTCCCAGAATGCGCACCACGTCCTTCGGCTCCAGTTTGGCCGGAAACTCCTCTTCCATGGCCTTGGACTTAGCAATGTTCCGGATCACGGCACCCAGCTTACGTTCCAGGTTTCGGACCCCAGACTCACGGGTATAGTCTTCAATCACTTTCTGCACCGCCGCCGTTGACAGCGTCACGTCTTTGGGTTGCAGGCCATGGTCTTCCTTCAGTTTGGAAATGAGGTGGCGCTTCGCGATTTCAGTTTTCTCTTCAATGGTGTAGCCCGTCACTTCAATGATCTCCATACGGTCGCGCAGGGCCGGATGAATGGTATCCAAAGAGTTGGCCGTGGCAATGAACAGCACCTTAGAGAGGTCATATTCCACCTCCAGGTAATTATCCTGGAAAGTATGGTTCTGCTCAGGGTCCAGCACCTCCAGCAAGGCGCTGGAAGGATCTCCGCGGAAATCTGAGTTCAGCTTGTCTACCTCGTCCAGAATCATGACCGGGTTGGAAGAACCCACTTTCTTAATCTGGCTGATGATACGGCCCGGCATAGCGCCCACGTAAGTTTTGCGGTGCCCTCTGATCTCAGCCTCATCGCGCACACCGCCCAGGGCAATACGCACGTATTTACGCCCCAATGCTTTGGCCACGGAACGACCCAGTGAGGTTTTCCCCACGCCCGGAGGCCCGTAGAGGCAAAGAATGGGCGCCTTCATGTCATTTTTCAGCTTGAGCACCGCCAGGTACTCTAAGATACGCTCCTTCACCTTCTCCAACCCGTAATGGTCAGTGTCCAGGATTTTCTTGGTGCGCTTCAGGTTGAAGTTGTCTTTGGTGAAATCGCTCCAGGGTAGATCCAGCAGGAATTCGCAGTAATTGAGGGAGATAGGATATTCGGCGGCCTGCGGGTTCAGGCGGCTGAGTTTATCCAGTTCCTTGTTGAAATGTTTGGCAACCGCCTCTGGCCATTTTTTCTTGGCCGCGGCCGCGCGCATTTTCTCTACTTCCTGCTCAGGGCCATCCATGCCCAGTTCGTCCTGCAACACTTTAATTTGCTGGCGCAGGAAATAATCGCGCTGCTGCTCGTCAATGTCGGTGTGTACTTTGCTATGGATTTCCTGCTTGATTTCCAGCATCTGGATTTCACGCATCATCAATTGCAGCAGCGTAGTGCCGCGCTCCACGCCATCATTGATCTCCAGCAGTTTCTGCTTCTGGCCTACCTCCGCGTTGATGTTAGACGACAGGAAATGCATTAAGAAGCTGGGGCTGTCAATGTTATCCAGGGCCACCTGGGCCTCCTGCGGAATCTCAGGATTCAATTTCAGGATTTTAGCCGCCGCATCCTGCAAAGACTCTACCAGCGCCTTTACCTCCTTGCTGTTCTTTTTAGGGAACGTCTCTGGGCAGTAAGACACTTTGGCCACCATAAATGGCTCCTCTTGCGTAATCTCCTCAATTTTGAAACGGCTCTGGCCCTGAATGATGATGGTGGTATTGCCGTCTGGCAGCACCAGCATTTTCAGGATTTTGGCCATGGTTCCCACCTCAAACAGATCATCTGGGGTAGGTTCTTCGGCACTCATGTTTTTCTGGGCCACTACGCCCACCGTTTTGTCGCCGCGGTAGGCTTTACGCACCAACCGCACCGATTTTTTACGGCTTACCGTAATAGGGATTACCACGCCCGGAAACAGCACCGTGTTTCTAATGGGCAATAGCGGCAAAGAGCCCGGGTTATTTTTTTCAGCGCCCTCTGAGTCATCCAATTCTGAGGTAATAATGGAGATCAATTCCCCGTTACCGTCGTCAGACAGATCGGACAACATGAGTTGCTGGAGTAGGTTCTCTTGGGTATAATTCATACGAAATGTAGCAGAGGGTGCCAAATTGGCAGCAATCCTCCCGTAGGTTCGGTTGTTTGTCTTCAAGATATATACTTGTCAAGAGCTGTGCCAATATATAAGCGCAAATCTGCGGGACCGGGAGTAATTTTCCCCTCAGAAAAAGCTACATTTGGTTCGGCGTACCGGAAGCCCGATTTTCCGGAGGCTCTTTTCAGTTATGTCTCGTACTGGTTTATATCTTTATTTACTACTGTTCTGGGTGGTTGGCTTCTCTGCCCAGGCACAGACCAAATCTCCTCTGCGGTTGAAACTGCGGCCCGTGAGTGATTCTCTCCGCCAGAGAACCCCTCAAGTGGAGCCGGTCTTGCATTTCCCCAACATCAACCGCATTCCCTATTACTACCACAAGGCAAAGTACCAGACCATCCAGAAACTGGAGAAGAAAAAGGACTGGAACAAAGTACTTCCGCTGCTGGCGGAATATGTGGGCAACTTCGGGATTGATAATTTTTATAAAGATACAAAACTTCTCTGGCGTTTGGGCCAATTGTATGAGCGTACCGGGCAGCGCGAGAAAGCCATTGCCTATTACCGCCTGGTCCTGAAACACCACCGCACCGATGTGCGCCAGGTAAAGCAATACTATGACTCCCTGGAGGAGAAAAACACGGAACTGTATGTGCCCTTGCAGTACTACTATGAGCTGGTGGAGTACCGTAAATCTGTGAGCACATTTAAACCTCCGCGCGGGGTGTACACCAACATGGGCGATGCCATCAACTCCAAAGCGGAAGACTACGGCCCGGCGGTGCACTCAGACGAAGAGCTGTTCATTTACACCTCCCGGCGCAAAGGCATCAAGGCCACCGGTACTGATGAGGACTTGTATTTCTCTAAGTATGAGAACGGTTTCTGGCAGGAAGGCCAGTCGTTTGGCAAACCCATCAACAGCATTTACAACGAAGGCTCGGCCTGTCTCAGCCGCGACGGCAAAACCCTCTACTTCGCCCGCTGCGAAAGCCCCGATGGCCTAGGCAACTGCGACCTCTACTCGGCCACCAAACTCACTGACGGTTCCTGGGGCCAGATCAAGAACCTGGGGGCCAGCGTGAACAGCAAGTCCTGGGACTCGCAGCCTACCCTGTCGCCGCAGGAAGACACGCTGTATTTCGCCTCTGACCGTTTGGGCGGCTTTGGCATGTCAGACATTTACTTTACCTACAAGCTAAAGAGCGGGCAGTGGGCGCCGGCGCAGAACATGGGCCCCATCATTAACACCCGCGAGAGCGAGGTGAGCCCTTACTTCCACCCGCTGTACCAGGTGCTGTATTTCAGTTCGCGCGGTCAGCTGTTGAACTTTGGGGACTTTGACATCTATAAATCGTATAGGATCAACAGCAACTGGCAGGAGCCGCGCAATATTGGGCCGTTGGTGAACGGCAAAGGCAGCGAGTATTACTTCACCATCAACGCCAACTCCACCAACCTGTACTACGCCCGCTCTGAGCCTACAGACCTCAAGAACCTGGACTTATACTCGTTTCCGCTGCCCATGGAAGCCCATCCGCTGGCGGTGACCAAGCTGACGGGCGTGCTCACCGACTCTATTTCCAATAAACCCCTCAATGGCATCATTTCCATCATTGACCTGGACAACGGCATTGAGGTAGCCTCCAAATACCTGCGCGAAGACGGCTCCTTTGACTTTGACCTCATTGACAACAGCCGCTACATGATGCTCATTCAGGGCCCTGATTTTTTCTCCATTGAAAAAGAGATCAATCTGGAGCAGGACACGGTGCTCAAAATCATGACCACGCTCATTGACTACAGCATTCCGCTTATTTTCAAGAATCTGGAGTTTGACGAGGGCAAGGCCGAGATCAAAGAAGCCATGAAACCTACCTTAGACCGCATTGTGCTGTTCCTGGTAGACCACCCGCGCGTACGCCTCAGCATTGAAGGCCACACCGACGGCAGCGGCGACCCTAATGCTAATATTGAACTCTCACAGTGGCGCGCCTTCTCCATTCAGAAGTACCTGGAAGACAAAGGCAAGTTGGCCCCCGGCCGCATAGACGCTGTGGGCAAAGGCAGTTCAGAGCCCATCAAACCCGAACTCACCCTGGAAGACCGCGCCATTAACCGCCGCGTGGAGTTCAAACTGATCAGGCCTAAGGAGAATGAAACTGGCGGCGGCGGCGGCAGTGACTGGTAGCACAAAGAAGCTTGTAGCACATTAGCAGTAAATGCGTTTAGAGGCCGTTTTTCAGAAAATAGCCCCTAAACACTTTTACTTTTCTTAGTTTCAAGGAAGTTATCCGCCGCCATTGCCGGTGTTCCCGCCGTTGGGTCGTTGTTGAAGTTCTCGCCAATTGCCAAGCAGACTGCCTTTGCCAACACAGATTCCCCCTTTGAAGGGGGCAGGGGGATGTTTACACCCGCTGATTCATCTCCTGCTTTCAGTGGCGATGCCTTGCAGCTTATTTCCATTACCTTTTTTGCCAAACCTCCTGCTTTTTACTTCCTCGCCGTTGTTGGTGTTCTCACCGACAACCAAGACTGCCGCTCCGGTGAGCTATCCGTCTTTCGCCGTTGTTGGTGTTCTCACCGACAACCAAGACTGCCGCTCCGGTTAACTATCCGTCTTTGCCTTCCACGTCTTTTCCTGCTAAGCTCTTGGCGCGTGATGCGCTCTGCCCGCGTCTGTCACTTTTCTCCTTGATGAGAAAAGTGACCAAAAGAATCAAGAACCTCCGAACTCGCTGACGCTCAAACAGGCGGAGCTTCAGTAATGGTACCACCTGGCAACCGTCCTCTGCTGCGTAGGAAGCGAAGGCTGTTGCAGGTTTGTTAAGTTTAAGCGTGCTCCCGCTAAGCGCCTCGAGGCGTGCCGCCCCTGCGTTGCCCACTCCCGCAGGCAAGCCTACTACCATTAGAGCCACTGCAACGCCTTCCTCGCCCTGAGGATGTGGCTGGAGTACGAGGCGCATGAGTTAAGGCATTGCGTATTGATCCTTGACTGCGGGACTCCCCTCCCGGGAGGGGTAGGGGTGGGTTAAGTGCGTTTAGCGGCTCTTTTTCTGGAATTAGGCCCAAAGCAAGCGACCCAGATAAAAACAAAAAAAGCGTTTAGGGGCTGTTTTTGAAAAAACAGCCCCTAAACGCTTTTTTTGGCCTGCGCTTCTACAGCTTAATGGAATTCCCTTTCTTGTTCCATTTAGGAAGAGGTGGAAGGGCTGGCGTTCTGTCTTCTGGCCGGGGAGCGTCTTTTTTGAGTTTACGCCCGCCCACATTCACAATGAACCCAATGCTGAACACGGAGTTACCGGCCGTCATGAAGTCACGGTTCTTCAGCCCGAAGTTACTGCCGCTGGTGTACTGCAACTGGATAGATGGCGTCAAGGACATGCGGGTGTAGAAAATGGGCTCAAAGAAGATGTTGTCCTCGGTGGGCTGCTTCACATCATTCCGGATGAATTCACTCATGTTGAGGTAGCTCAGCCGGAGGGCGGTGCCGTAATTGAGCGTGTGCTCATTCCCGAACAGTTTCAACAGCCGTTTTTTCTTGGAGGAATAATTTACCTGTAGAAAATACTTATTGAAAGTAGTCTCCTGGCGGTCATAGGTGATCAGTCCTTCGGAGGATTTGTCTTTGTAGGTGCGGTCGCTGCTGCCGTGGCCAATACCGGCGTACACTTCCAGCACCCGGTTCTGGTTAGGCCCGAAGGTGGTAAAGTAGCCGCCCCCCGCCTCCAGCAGGTTATGCCGGAAGTCTTTCTTGTCATTGTTATTGTTCATCATGGCTCCGCTGAGCAGCACCCCCACATGGTCTGTGACGGCGTAGGCAGAGTTGAAACTGGCGTTTCCTTTGAGGGTAATGTGTCCGCTGGTGCTCAATTCACCTTTGGAGGTGAGCATAGGGGTATTGGGCACGTTGGGCATGTACACAGAGGAGCAGCCGCTTACACTTACCACTCCCGCCAATAAACCCACTACACGTAGAAAGCTTTTTCTCATAAAACAGTAAAAATAATCATCGGTACCAAGTGTCTTCCGCCTCTCTTTCCACAAGGCAACTTGGTATCCTTCACTCACTGCCCAAGGCAAAACCGCGCAAAGACGCTACATCCAGGCAGCCTCTACCCTTCCGCGGTTAACGTTGATTCTGGTCTGGAAAGGTACGGATTCTAGGACTCAGGAAAAAGAACTCCGCTCCCTCTCTTGCGTTCGCGCTGCCTTCAGAAGATGCCTTCCGCCGGAGAAACCCCTATTCTCAGATGGGGAATTAATTGTCTTACAGTTGAATAACCTGCTGGGTATCGCCGGTACGGCAGAGAACGGAGCGTTTCTTACCCGCTACCTCTAAATTGAGGATGTTGGTTTGGTCGTCAAAGATCTCCACCAGCAGAGCGTTCTGCACCCACACCTGGCCTGAGGTTAATTTACCCGCCGGAATCTCCAGGTACAGCCAGATGGCGTCTGCCTCTTCCTGAGCCCCTATAAATTTCTGGGCGGCGCGGGTACCACGGGTGGTGGAGATGGCCAGGTGCGTCTGTAGATATTCAGCAATCAGTTTATTTACCCGCTCAGACCGGTCTAGCCGGATGGTAGTTTTATGCCGGCGGCTCAGGGCCTCTTCCAGGTCATCGGCGAACACCCGCACCGAAAGCTCATAGGTTTGGGTCTTTGGGTTGTAGCGGGCATCTGTGATGCTGGTATGGAAATCATGCGCCCATCCCGTAAACGGAGCTAAAATAGCCAGCAGCAGAATACCCCCAATGGCTATTAGCAGCCCTTTCTTCCTTCTTGTTCTCATTCTACTCCCCTTTAAACAGAGAAAGACGCAGTATGCTTGCGTCTTTCTCTTCTAATTTTTATCAAGAACACCTCTTGGGTGAATCTTCTAATTGAACAGCAATTTAAAGAAGTCATTGAAAATGGCGAAGCCCATGAGGCCCAACAGCAACACCATGCCTACTTTCTGCGCATTTTCCAGGAACTTATCTGAAGGCTTGCGGCCCGAGATGATCTCATAGGTGAGGAACATCACGTGCCCGCCGTCCAGGGCCGGAATAGGCAGGAAGTTCATGAACGCCAGCACCATAGACAACATAGCCGTGATGGCCCAGAAATTGATCCAGGAGAAATTGCCGCCAAAGATCTGGGCAATACCAATAGGACCGCTCAAGGCTTTAGAAGGAGAAACTTCGGCTCTGAAAATCTTCGCGAACCCTTTGATGTTGGTGGTAATGACAGAGAACGCTTTCTCGGCGCCAATTGGAATAGAAGCCAGTAAACCGTACTCGCGGGTGGCCCGCGGCAATAACAACTTAGGCATAAAACCAATGGTGCCGTCTTCCTCCACAGTGGCTTTAAGAGTCAGTTCCTGCGTTCCGCGCTCCACCTGCAGGGCAACCGGCTTTCCTTTGTTTACCTGCAGGGCCTGCTGAAACTCATGGAAAAACTGAATGGGTTGGTTGCCTACCTGTGTAATTCGGTCTCCGGGTTGCAGACCGGCGGCCGCCGCTGGGGTTTTGGCTTTTACCGCCTCTACCTGGAACGGCTCACGGGCCATAATGAAACCGGCTTTGTCACCGTCGGCAAGTTTGTCGATCAAATCAGATGGGACCGGAACCTGCACCTGCTGCCCGTTGCGCTCAACGGTGTAGGAACCGTTTTGGCCCAACAGAACATCAGGGTTGTAGACGTCCTGGAACTCCACCAAGGGCTTTCCGTTCACGGCCACAATCTTATCGCCGTCGCGGAGACCAATCTGCTCACCAATCTCGTTGGTTTCAATGCCGTACTGCACGTCTTTGGCCAGTAGGTAGCTCTCGCCATACATGTAGGTTAATGCCGCAAAAATGATGATGCCCGTAATTACGTTAAAGATGATACCGCCCATCATGACAATGAGACGCTGCCAGGCGGGCTTGGCCCGGAACTCCCAAGGCTCCGGCTCCTGTGAAAGCGAAGCGGTGTCCAAGGACTCGTCTACCATGCCCGATATCTTCACGAAACCTCCCAGCGGAATCATGCCAATCATATACTCGGTCTCGCCTACCTGCTTGCTCACCAGTTTGGGCGGAAACCCGATGGCGTATTTCTCCACCCGCATCCCAAACCATTTGGCCGTGAGCATGTGGCCTAATTCATGTATCCCTACCAAGATGGTCAAACCCAGAATTAACTGGCCGGCCATTACTAATGCATCCATTGAAAGAAATTATGAGGTCTGCGCCAAGGCATTGCACTAACAAGCCCCGCCGTTTTATGTTTTTAAGTTGATGGTTCTGGAAAAAATTTACGCCTGCATCAGGCTCTCTGCCAGACGGCGCGCTTCCTGGTCGGTTTGCACATAGTCGTCCAAAGAAGGTTCGGCAATATACGCAACTTTAGCGAGACAGTCAGAAATGAGGTCAGACATCTCCAAAAAGCCAATCTCCTCCCGCAGAAACGCCGCTACCGCTATTTCATTGGCCGCGTTCAGGATACAGGGCGCATTCCCACCTTTCTCCATGGCTGCAAAGGCCAACCCAAGGTTCTGGAACGTGTTCAGGTCGGGCTGCTCAAAGGTAAGCTGCGGATAGTTCAGGAAGTTGAACCTAGGGAAATCTGCCTTGAGCCGCTGCGGATAATTGAGCGCGTACTGAATGGGCAGTTTCATGTCGGGCAAGCCCATCTGCGCCTTGAGCGAACCGTCTTCAAACTGAACGAGCGAATGCACAATAGATTGCGGATGCACCACCACTTCTATCTGATCGTTCCGCAGCCCGAACAGCCATTTGGCCTCAATCACCTCCAGCCCCTTGTTCATGAGCGAAGCGGAGTCTATGGTGATTTTAGCGCCCATCTCCCAGTTTGGGTGCTTGAGCGCCTGCGCTTTGGTCACGGTCTGCAGAAACTCCCGGCTCTGGCCCCGGAACGGACCACCGGAGGCGGTAAGGATGATTTTCTCTATGGGATTATGGAATTCGCCGGCCAGACACTGGAAAATAGCACTGTGCTCTGAGTCTACCGGATAAATGTTGACGCCTTTCTCCCGCGCCAACTGGGTAATTAACTGCCCGGCCACCACCAGCGTCTCTTTATTGGCCAGGGCAATGGTTTTTCCCGCTTCAATGGCTTTGATGGTAGGCTGCAACCCGGCGTACCCCACCATGGCGGTAAGTACAATGTCAACCGTGTCCATCTGCACTACGCTATTCACGGCGCCCATACCGGCATACACCTTAATTGGATACGCCTCCAGGGCCGCCCGCACCTGCTCATAGAGTTCCTCCTTGGTAATGACCACCACATTAGGCTGAAAGGCCATGGCCTGCGCAATGAGCAAATCTGCGTTGGAATGGGCGGTAAGCACCTCCACCTCAAATGCCTGTGCCTGTGCCTGTATCACGTCCAGCGCCTGCGTGCCAATGGAACCCGTAGAGCCAAGAATAGCTATTCTTTTCTTCATGTAATCTTCTTGAAGCCGTTTAGAGGCCGTTTTTGCGAAATTAAGGGAAAACTGTGGGTTTGCCTACTATGCCCCAATCCCTTCTGCCATGGCAAACTTCTAACCCTCTAAACTCTTGCCTTGCTTTTACAAGACGGCCGGAAAATCAAATGCCTCAGAAAGCTGCTTTTTACTATGCATCACCATATGCTATTAGATACTCCTTGCCAAGTTAAAGTAACTCTATCGCATGATCCTACACGCATGTGTTACAGTTGAAAACATTCTTCTCCTCTAAATAAGATAAAACGTTTTAGATTTTGCTTCTATCAGAAATTACCTTATTTTAGACAGGCGTCTATCCCTATACAAATTTACATGTAGGAATAGAAAAATATATCTATAATCATACAAACTATTCTCTTCTCATCTTTCCTATTTAAACTAGAAGCAAAGGCAGCATATATACTTTGAAATTATTTATAAAAAATCATTAATATCTCAAAAAAAATAAACGCGCTTCAACATGCATAAAAGACATATATTATTACTTATAAAAACACTTCTTTTACTAGTCCACTCCTATACATTTGCACAGCAAGCCACCGGAGTTGTTTACTATGAAGACATTGAAAGCCTGGGTGCTCCAGGCGCCAATTTGAAGCCTTTTAACGCGGCATTATATTTCTCTCCAGAAGTAGCTCTTTATGTAACAAGAATAGATTCCCTGGAAAACGGCAAGAAAAACATTTCTAAAACGTATACAGATGCGAACGGGGCTGTAAAAGGCATAAAATCCAGCAGTACAGATAAAGGCCTATTTAATATAACATATCGTAAAGAGAGCAAGCTGATTAGCAATGCACGCTTTAAAAGTAATTTCACTTATCAAGAAGCCCTGCCAGAAATTAGTTGGAAAATATCAAACCAATCAAAAGAAATAGGAGGCATAAAAGCCATCAAAGCCACTACTAAATTTAGAGGAAGAAACTACACAGCATGGTTTTCTCCAGAAATTGCGGTTCCCTTAGGCCCCTGGAAACTACAAGGGCTTCCTGGTTTGATTCTTGAGGCACACGATGACCATAAAGAGATTCACTTCATTTTCAAAAAGATAGTTTACCCCTATAAAGGGAAAATACTTTTCCCCGAGGTAAAGGGCAATCTCCCTGATTTGACTGCATTAAAAAGAGAACAAGATCTTAACTACGAAAATAATCTGAAGTACCAAAGAGCCATTGCTGAGCAATATGCCGGTTCTATAAGCACGGAAGGGAAAACAACTGAATATAGAAAGCGCTATTTCGAAATCTTTGAATAACTGATGCGCCACATTTTCCTTCTTATCTTCTTCATCAACGCATTTGCCCTTCATGCTCAGGATTACCAAATAACTGGCTTCATCAAAGACAAAGAAGGAAAGCCTATTGAATTTGCCAACGTACTTCTTCTCTCTAACAAAGAAGAGGTGATTACCTATGCTATATCAAAGCAAGGCGGGGAGTACTCTTTGAAATTTAGCGCAACAGCAGGCGACAGCTTATGGCTCTCCGTTCGTTATTTGGGGTATAACGAGTTCAGAAAAGAAATTTCTATCAATTCCACTCCTACTGTTCTCTCCATAGATGGTATTCTTACCCAAAAGAATGAGAACCTGGATGAAGTGGTTGTTATTGAATCTTCCAGACCAATTACGGTTACGCAAGATACCATCACCTATAATCTAGACTTCCATACAGATAAGAATGAACAAACTGTTGAAGATGTTTTAAAGAAACTGCCGGGCGTTTCTGTGGCAGATGACGGCACCATTAGATATGGGAATAAGGAGATAAGCAGAATTCTGATAGACGGGGACAATTTAGTGGATGACCAGTACACCCTATTAAGTAAGAACCTGGACAGTGACCTGCTCAAAAACGTGCAGGTGCTCCGCAACTATGACGAGAATCCATTGCGCAAGAAGTTTGGGGAGGGAGATGAAGTGGCCATAAACCTATCCATAAAGGAAGACAAGAAGAACATCCTGTTTGGTAAACTAAGTGCAGGATCAGGGACGAACCAACGTTACAACACAAAATCCAATCTAGGCCTCTTAAAAGAGCAGTTCAAAGTTTTAAATATTAATGACGCCAATAACAATGGCTTCCAAACTAGCCCTAAGAACACTTATAAGAATCTAGCTTTACAAGATTTATGGGAATACAACTCAAAAAAAGAGGCATTCGCTACACCCGTAGTTCAAAATGAAGTAAACCAACCTGGATTTCTAAAAGCAGAAGAAGCGTTACCCAACAAATCAGAGCTAGGTTCTATTACTACTTCCTACAAGTGGAACAATAACCTGAGCATTAGGTCTCTTACCTATTTCTCTAAAGACAAACTGTTCTTTGATAACAATACCTATACACGGTTTCTTACAGAAGAGCAGCCACTCACTTATACAGAACAAATTCATGCAAGGCCCGTCAACAGAAACCTTTACCTCAATACGGAATTAAAATACTACAACCAGAAAAACTGGTATACTACCTTTGAAGCCGAATATAGACGAGAGTCACCCCTATGGAATCAGGGGCTACTGCTAAATGACAAGGCTATAAAAAGCGCGTCTGAGGCTTTACAACACTATTTCAACAATCATCTATATGTCACGTACCAAGCCTCAGAGTCTTTTCTATTAGAAAATTACGCCTATTTCTCCTATTCCAGAACAACCCAAGACTTTTTTGGACAGGGCATCAACTTTAGACAAAGATTAGAAGAGGCAGATCTACAACAATTCTCGAAAGAACGAAAAACATATGCAGGCCTGAATAGCAGACTAAAATTTTCTAATGCCAGGAGACGCATTCATTTAGCCGTAGGCATAGAGAAAGAAAATGACCACCTACAAGCGAATATTTTCTCCTCAGAGAGCAAAATAGAGGATAGTTTACAGAGTAGCCGGAAGTTGAACTTCACCAACTTTCATGAACAAGCCAGCTACACCTTTTACTTGCAGCAAAATAAGAGCATAGAGGTAGAGGCTGGGTTTACCCATAAGGTAACAGGCAAAGCTCTTGCAGAAGATTTTCACTTAGTGAGGAGCGGAATCACCTATCTTTTCTCAGTGCCAAAGGCAGGCAAATTCGCGCTAAATTATACCTACCGGCAACAATTGAGCGACTATAGTAGGTTTTACAATGGGTATGCCCTCAAAGACTATAGAACCTTGGTGGGGGGAGCAACCCACTTACTTAGGGTAAACAGTAATGCACTGGGCTTCACCCATAATTACCAAGATTTGGCCAATGGCTTTTTGCTCTTCAACATTGTCTCTTACACCAGCTATGATAAAGGGTATATCACACAAAATTTTATCAACGAAGATTTTACCGTAATTGAGACAGAGGAGGGAAAAGGAGGAAGGCTCCTTTTAGCGCAAAATCAAATCACTACTTACGTGGCCCCACTCTATACAAGCTTTAAATTGGAAAGCACCTTCAGCCATACCCTTAATTATCTGTCAATTAACTTAGGACCTTTCCAAAAGGCAAAGAACTATAACGTGTCCTCCAGGTTTTCAGGAACCACCTATTTCAATTTTCCTGCTAATCTTAGATTTTCTGCTGAGTACCAGAAGAACCGTAGCACTTTCAACGAGGCTAGTTCACAGGTTAACAACTATATACTTAGCAACGAGATTATCTTTAAGCCTAATGAGAAGCTAGTATTCACCACAAACCACAATTTCTATCACCTGTCTGGCAACAAGCATTCCTTCCTAGCGGTAACGGTAGACTATAAACCAGAAAGGAGCAAGTGGGCTTTTCAACTTTCTGGCCAGAACCTGTTGGGTGTCCAGAACTTCCGCACCATCCAGACAAGCGATTTCAGGTATTTTGAGCAGAAAACCTTGATTAATAAACGCTACATTATGCTAATGGCACATTTACGCCTATAGAATGCCTGAATACTGTCTTATTCACAACTACGTGCCGTTAATTCTGTTCCCTAAATGAGGGGAAAGCCTCTAGTAAATCTTTCCCGCCGCTAGCTAAGGCTGCTCAGTCGGCGCGGCCAAAGCCTGTACAATGAGCTTGTCTATCTTGATGCCGTCCATGTCTACCACTTCAAAGCTGAAGTTTTTGTAGTCAAACTTCTCCCCCACCTCGGGCAGACGGCCCAGATGATGGATCACGAAACCCGCTAGCGTGGAAAAGTCCGGGGATTTTTCTTCCAGCAATTTCTTTTTCAGGCTTTTGTTCAGTTCCCGAACGGGAACGGAGCCACTCACCAGGAACGAGTGCTGGTCGCGGCGCACTACCAGCGGCTCGGCCAGTTCATCGGTATCCGGGATGTCGCCTACAATAGCTTCCAGAATGTCATGCAGCGTGATAATCCCTTCCACGGAGCCAAACTCATCCACCACAATGCCCATGTATTGCTTGCGCAGACGGAACAGGTTCAAGACGGCATGGGCAAGCATCGTCTCGGGGATGAAAAGAGGCTCCAGCAGAATACTCCTGAGCGGCAGGTTTTTCCCCAACAGGTTCTCATAGAAATCGCGGGAAGTGAGCACGCCCACCACGTTGTCATGGGTGGTATCGTACACCGGGAACCGGGAGTGCACGCTGCGCTGCAATTTCTCCTGAATGGTCTCCAGGGAATCTTGCAGGCACACCCACTGCACGTCCATACGGTGGGTTTTAAGGTTCTTGGCACGCTGCGCCGAATAGTTGAAGATGTTCTGGTGCAGATCGCTCTCGTCTTTGTCCAGCACCCCCTGCTTGCCCGCCGTCTTAATGATCTGCCGCAGCTCTTCTTCAGACAGCTGTTCCTCCTCTGGCTCTTTAATGCCCAGTAGTTTGATCACCAAATTGGTGGAAGCCGACAGCAACTTCACCAGCGGCAACGTGAGCGTGGTAAACACCTTGATGATGGGAGCCACCGTAAGCGCAATCTGCTCGCTGTTGCCCAAAGCCAGGGTTTTAGGGATAAGCTCGCCAATCACGATGGAGAAATACGTGATCAACCCGATGACCAGGATAATGGAAAGCTCCTCTGAATAAGGAACAAGAAACGGAACCTTCACCAGCAGGCTCTGCATGTCATCTGAGAAAGCGGCTCCCCCGTACGCCCCAGACACAATCCCGATGAGCGTGATACCCACCTGCACGGCAGAAAGAAAATCTTCGGGTTCGGCCAGCAGTTGCAGCACCTTTTTCGCGCCCTTGCTGCCTGCCTGCGCTTTACGCTCAATCCGGCTTTTCTTCACTGAGATAATGGAGATTTCTGACAGGGCGAAGAACCCGTTGAGCAGTGTGAGGATGATGATAATAAGTAGTTCCATGACAAGATTTCAGTTAGAGGAACGGCTTTATGGCACGGGTGGTATGTTGTCTGCGTATTTAAACCTCAAAGAAACGCCCCCCTCAACGCCCGAAGATAGCCAAAAGGCCATCTGCTAGGGTGCGGTCATTGCTCAGGCGGGGCACTTTGTTCTGGCCACCCAGCTTGCCCTGCCGCTTCATGTACTGCTGAAAAGCGTCTGGCGGCAACAGCGTCACTTTTAAGGTAGCCAAAATGTTCCCGGCAATGAGATCATCATAATAGCTGTTGCGGCGGCGCAGGTGCAGGTCCAGGGCTTTGGCAAACTGCGCTGGGTCATGGGGCGGCGTGTCAAAAGCAATGAGCCACTCATGATAAGAGGGCGCATCGGTTTGGCTCACGTACGGCGCCACGGTGAACTCGGTCACAGCTACTTCCGGAAACTCAGCCATGGCATCTTTCAAGGCGCCCTCCACTTCCTCGCCAATCACGTGCTCGCCAAAAGCCGAGATAAAATGCTTGAGACGGCCGCTCACCACCAGTTTATGCGGGTACAAAGACGTAAACTTCACCGTGTCGCCAATGGAATAGCCCCAGAGCCCGGCGTTGCTGTTAATAATGAGCGCATAGTTCACGCCGGTCTGCACCTCAGCCAGCGTGAGGCGACGCGGGTTGGGCTGGTGAAACTCCTCGGCGGGAACAAACTCAAAGAAGATACCGCTGTCGGCTAACAAGAGCAGCCCGGGGTCGTGCTGCTGGTTCTGGAACGCGAAAAAGCCCTCTGAAGCCGGGAATGTCTCAATAGAATCTACCTTACGGCCAATGCTCTCCAGCAGCTTGGCCCGGTACGGCGCAAAGTTCACCCCCCCGTACACAAACAGGTTGAAGTATGGAAACACGTCTTTGATCTGCTTGCCGGTGCGGGCCATGATCTTGTCAAAGTACATCTGCACCCACGGCGGAATGCCCGAGATGAGCGTCATGCGCTGATGCAGGGTTTCGCCCACAATGGCGTCCAGTTTGGTTTCCCAGTCTTCAATGACGTTGGTCTGGTAGCTGGGCAATTGGTTTGTGCGCAGATAACCCGGCACGTGGTGGTTCACAATACCAGACAATCGGCCGGTGTTAATGCCGGAAATCTGCTCCAGCACGGGACTGCCGCTAAGGAAGATCAGCTTCCCGTCCAGAAACTGTGCCCTTCCGGTTTCATGGATGTAATTGAGCAGCGCATTTTTGGCCCCATTGATGTGGTTGGGGATAGAATCCTGGGTAATGGGGATGTACTTGGTGCCCGAGGTGGTACCTGAGGTTTTGGCGAAGTACAGCGGCAAACCTGGCCAGAGCACATCGCGCTCCCCTTGCTTGAGCCGGTCAAAATATGGCCGGAGCGACTCATAGTCGCGCACGGGCACGGCCTGGGTGAACTCCTGCGGGGTCTGGATGTCCTTGAAATGGTGATCTTTCCCAAAGGCGGTATTTTCGGCTTTCCTGATGATGGACTGAAACACCTGCTCCTGCGCCTGGGCCGGTTGCGCCATCCAGCGTTGCTGGCGGCTTACTACCCAGGATGCCAATGGTTTACTCAAGAACGCTTTTATTCCCATGTACTGAAGTTACGGTTAGTCACTGGCAGAAGCTGGGCACCCGCAACAGTTGGACTGCCACATCTGCCTCTGCAAGCCGGTAAAGATAGTAATTTGCTTAGGTTCCTTTCCATGCCCGGCCGTTGCGTTTAGGGCCTCTTTTTCCAAAAACGGCCCTAAACAGCATTGGCCCCTCCTTGCCCTGTACAACCAGAGTTCTTATTTTACAGTACTTATACTCATACAAACTAAAATCAACCAAAACTATGGCTACAAACACTGGCACCGCTACTTGGGAAGGCGGCCTTAAAAGCGGGAAAGGCACCGTTTCCACCCAAAGTGGCACCCTAGACGCACGTTTTTCCTTCGGGTCTAGATTTGAGGAAGGCACCACCGGCACCAACCCCGAAGAATTGATTGGGGCAGCCCACGCCGGCTGTTTCTCCATGTTCCTGAGCAGCCTGCTGGAAAACGCGGGAACCCCGGCCACTTCTGTGAGAACCGAGGCCAAGATCACCTTGGGCAAAGACGACACCGGGCCTTTCATCAGTAAGATTGAATTAACCACAGAGGCAGACGTGCCCGGCATCTCCAACGATGACTTGCAGCAACTGGCCCAGAAAGCCAAAGAAGGCTGCCCTATTTCACGCGCGTTGGCCTCCGTGCCCGAAATCACGCTCAAGACCACCTTGAAGGGCGCGTAAACCCCACAACCGGCCCTCCGGCAGGTATTGAATTTTCACTATCTTTGCCCCATACAAATTAATGCATGAAATCATTGGCTAGGGTTGGGTTGCGGCCGTCACGCGACCACAGAATTTCCTTCGGGGTGCAGTTGGCACTGGTTGTTTTATGGTTGGCGTACGGCCTGTTCCTCATCATGACGGAGCCGGGCAACTCCACCAATGACCGGCATTTTATCCATTATGTGTTCCTGATTCTGGCCTTGGGGTACCTGGTGTTCATTCTGGCCCAGAACACTTCTGTGTTTGGGCGTCAGTCTTACCTTGAGATCACCCCCGCCTACGTGGTGGAGAAACGCGGACATTTCAAGAAGAAAATCGCGGTTCACCTGCAGGATGTGACGGAAATAAACTTAACTCCCGCTCAGGCCCGCTTCTCCATGCGCGACGGCAGCCGTTGCCAGGTGAGCCTCAAGCTCATCAGTACCCGTAAAGGGCAGCGGGTGGCCAAGGAGAAAATTCTGGAAGTAGCGGAAAAGCACGGCATCCCGGTAACTGAAAATTCTGGCACCAGCCGTAGATAAGCCGTTTAGGGGCTCTTTTTCCAGAAACTCGTCTAAAACAGAGGCGGCCATTCTTTGCAGAATGGCCGCCTCTGTTTTTATGGCTGAAATTTAGTCCAGGTTAGGCTGGGGCGTTAACCGCAGGTACGGTTTCACCACAACGTGGCCTTTGGGGAACTTGGCCTCTACTTCTTCCTGCTTCACCGATGGCAGAATCACGCAGTCCTGGCCGTTTTCCCAGTTGGCCGGGGTGGCCACGCTGTGATTGGCAGTCAGTTGCAGGGAATCAATCACCCGCAGAATCTCAGCGAAGTTACGGCCCGTGGAAGCGGGGTAGGTGAAAATCAGTTTTACTTTCTTGTCTGGCCCAATGATGAACACAGAGCGTACCGTAAAGGTATCGCTGGCGTTGGGGTGAATCATGTCATACAGGTCAGAAACCTTACGGTCTGGGTCCGCAATGATGGGGAAGTTGACCGTGGTGTTCTGCGTCTCGTTGATGTCGGCAATCCAGCCGTGGTGTGAGTCTATGGGGTCTACGCTCAATGCGGCCACCTTCACGCCTCGGCGGTCAAACTCATCTTTGATTTTAGCCACTGCGCCCAGTTCTGTGGTGCAAACGGGGGTATAATCACGGGGGTGCGAAAACAGCACGGCCCAACCGTCGCCAATCCACTCATGGAAATGGAGGGTGCCTTGAGAGGTTTCTGCGGTAAAATCAGGAGCGATATCGCCAAGTCTTAATGCCATGGTTTTATTTCAGTTTCAGGTGAAAGAGCGGGTTTAAGTTCATCTACTTGCGGTCAGTCAATCTCCCCAAAGGAAGCCACCAACCTCAAATCTCTATAGATGAAGTAGACAAATAAAGAGAGCAATTGCCAGAATTCCAACTAACCAAGTCAAAAGTTGAGGAACTGCCAGAAAAAACAGAGAACTGTTGACATTCCTGAGCGGATTTAAACCTGAGACTCAGGCATATTGAATAGGCAAAGTGCCTCAGTTCCTGTAGGTGCCTAAAACGTTTAGGGGCCGTTTTTGGAAAAACGGCCCCTAAACGGAAAACTCAATTATGTCTGTTGAGGAAAATTAAATCTGGTTCGCCTCTTCTTCCACCATCAACGCGGTCACTTTGGAGAAATCGGCGAGGTAGGTGGTGTCCAGTATGTCACAGGTGGCATCGCGCACGCGCTTCATGAGCAGGCGTATCTCACAGGTAGACTCGTCTACGCATTCATCACATTTCTTGTAGTACAGGTGGCTCACGCAGTGCACCGGGGCCAAAGGCCCGTCAATCATCCTGATCACGTTGCCTACTGAGATCTGCGCCGGGTCTTTCACCAACGTATAGCCGCCGTTCTTGCCGCGGGTGCTCTGCACAATCTGCTGCACTTTCAGGTCTACCAGAATGGCTTCCAGAAACTTACGCGGGATGCGCTCTGCGGTGGCAATCTCAGAGATAAGCACCAGACCACGGTCATGCTGCTTCGCCAAATAAAGAAGTGCTTTGAGCGCGTACTTGGCCTTTTTTGAAATCATAGGGTGTAGAGAAAACGCGTTGTTAAACCGCCTTCACCTTGAACTTCTTCTGCAGCTCCTGGATAGAAGCCTTGAATTTTTTGTCGGTGTCAATCAGGTCAGACACCGTCTGTACTGAGTGGATTACCGTGGAATGGTCGCGGCCGCCAAAATGGTACCCAATGGACTTAAGCGAATGGCTGGTGTATTCCTTCGCGAAATACATGGCCACCTGGCGCGCCGTCACAATCTCTTTCTTGCGGGTTTTGGCTTTGAGCGAATCCAAACTCACCTGAAAATACTCGGCCACAGTTTTCTGGATGAAATCCAGGTTTACCTCGGTCTCCACATCTTCAATAATGTGCTTGAGCGCGGCTTTAGCTAGTTCCAGGTCAATCTCTTTGCGGTTCAAGGAGGACTGCGCTATCAACGAAATCAAGACCCCTTCCAGTTCCCGCACGTTGGTGTCTACGCTGTAGGCCAGGTATTCAATCACGTTGTCTGGGATGTGGATGCCGTCACTCTGCATCTTTTTCTGGATGATGGCCATACGGGTTTCAAAGTCGGGGCTCTGCAAATCGGCGGTGAGACCCCACTTGAAGCGCGATAACAGACGCTCTTCCAAACCTTTGAGGTCACGTGGCGGACAGTCTGAGGTCATCACAATCTGCTTGCCGCTCTGGTGCAGGTGGTTAAAGATGTGGAAGAACATCTCCTGGGTTTTCTCCTTCCCGCTCAGGAACTGCACGTCGTCAATGATGAGGATATCTACCAGCAGGTAGAAATTGGCGAAATCCTGTACGTTATTGGTTTTCAGGGACTCAATGAACTGGTTCACGAATTTCTCTGAAGACACGTACAGCACAAACTTGTCTGGGTTGTTGCCTTTGATGTGGTTGCCAATGGCCTGCACCAGGTGGGTCTTGCCCAAACCTACGCCGCCATACACCATTAAGGGATTAAAGGAAGTGGTACCGGGCTTGTTGGCCACGGCATACCCCGCTGAACGCGCCAGACGGTTGCAGTCTCCTTCAATATAATTCTCAAAGGTGTAGCTCTGGTTTAGCTGGGAGTTGAAAAAGTGCCGGTCAATGGCTTTGGACTCAAACGGGTTCTTCAGGAAGCTCCGCTCCGGGCTGTATGAATTGACAACCGCACTGGGCACTTTTTTAGTGGGGATATTTACCGTCTGGGGCTTGCTGTGGTCGTTGCCTTGGTCTACAATAATAGAGTATTCCAAACGGCCCTCAGAGCCCAGTTCCTGGAACACCACTTTCTTCAGGAGGCTTACATAATGCTCTTCCAGCCACTCATAGAAGAATTGGCTGGGCACCTGTATGGTGAGCACATTATTAGCCAAAGACAACGGCACGATGGGCTCGAACCACGTCTTGTAGCTCTGCTCGCCAATGTTGTCTTTGATAACTTGTAAACAGTTATGCCAGACGGTTGTACAGTCTTTTACCATTAACATCGCTTCTTCCAATCCCGCGTTTATTTGAGTGTAGAATTTTTCAGGGGGTTACAAAAATGGAAAAAAACTCCTGAGAAAAAAACTTGAAGATTACGAAATAATAACACGGTCATTCAAAGGCAGCACAGAAGCCGTTGCGGCCGTTTTTGACTTGTTTTTTCTCTGGAAGGTAAAGTCTATGCGGCCCAGGTTAATCCCCGACCAACCCACCTGATTCACCAGGGTCACGTGCCCGTCTGCGTGGGTAATTTTCTCGGGCTCGTCCAGGAACGTATGGGTGTGTCCACCAATGATGAGGTCTATGCCGCTCACCTGCCGGGCCAGTTTCCGGTCATCAATTTTGTTGTACTTATAGTCATAGCCAAGGTGCGAAAGGCATATCACCAGGTCTACTTTTTCCTGTTCTCGCAGGGTTTTCACCATTTGCCGGGCGGTAGCCACGGGATCAAGGTATTGGGTGCCGGCAAAGTGGTTATCGGCTACCAGGCCCGCCAGTTCAATCCCCAACCCGAACACGCCCACGCGCACGCCTTCTTTCACAAACACCTTGTAGGGCTCAAATCTTCCTTTTAAAATGGTGTTGGAGAAGTCATAGTTGGCAATGAGGAACGGGAACCCGGCATGGGGCAACTGTTTCTGCAAACCTTCCAGCCCGTTGTCAAAATCGTGGTTGCCCAGGGTGGCGGCATCGTAGCCCATCTGGGTCATGAGCTTGTACTCCAGCTCTCCCCCGAAGAAGTTGAAATAAGGGGTTCCCTGCCAGATGTCGCCGGCGTCCAGCAACAGCACATTAGGTTCCTGCGCCCTGATCTGCTTTACCAGCGTGGCCCGGCGGGCCATACCGCCCATGCCCCCGTTCTTGCGCCCATCATTGGGGAAAGGATCTATGCGCGAGTGCATGTCATTGGTGTGCAGAATGGTAAGTTTGATAGGGGCCGCCGCGGCAGTTCCCAAGGTAGGCAAGCCCAACACCGCCAAACCGGCCGCTCCGGCTACTGTATTCTTTATAAAATCGCGACGATTCATCTTTTCTGGCATCAAGTATCGTGTAGCAAGTAGCACGATGTCTGAATAATAATTCTTTGGTTAGGAGGCTGTATTGTACCAGTTTGTAGCATGCTAAGTCTTGCTACCTGATACGCGATTCGTGCTACTTACTTAATCACTTTCACCCGGCCGTCTTTCTGGGCGGTCACGGGTTTGCCCTGGGCGGTGTGCTGCTGAATCTCTTTCATGATGGCATCACGGGCCAACAAACCTGCTTTCTCTGACTTGAGCGCCTTTTTCAGGAAGCCCATGTTGTCGCCGCCGTTGGCCAGATAGTCTGAGATAGCCAGCGTGTAGGTCTTATTTATATCTAAGGGCTGCCCCCCAATGGAAATGGCCTCGGCTTTGCCGTTGCGCACGGTGTAGGCGGCATTGGCGATAACCAGGATTTTGGTGCGGGCCGCGAAGTCAAACATTTCCTGCACGGTGGCGCCAGAGAGGGTAAGAACCATCATCTCGTTCTCAAAAGGCATCAGTTCAAAGACATCGCCCACGGTGATGGGACCCTGGTCAATAGGATTGCGCAGGCCGCCGTTGGTCATGCCTCCCATGTCCACGGGTTTGCCATACACGGCCATGACCTGGGTACGGCTCAGGTCGGCCACGAAATTGCCCAGCGAGGACTCATATTCGCCTTTCTCCAGGGCCACGGGCGCCTGCCCAATCACTTCGTTCATGGTTTGGTCTACCTTGATACGGAAGGGGGCGATGGTGCTTTCAGCGGTAGGGTCTGGGGTAATCTGGGTATTGACGGGAATATCTGTGTTGACTGACAGGCTGACCGAAGGGACTAATTCCTTCTGGCACCCGGCCAGCGCCAAGGTTATTCCAAGCCCCAGCGAAAGTCCGCGGGTCCGGAAGAGAGAAAATAGAGACATGATTAACTACTGATTTTACCAAAGATACGGGAGCAGGCCCAATAAAAGCAACCTCCTTTACAGCGCATCTAGCTCGTTTCAGGGCAAAAACAGCCTACAACACAGTCTCTTCGGTTTCTACGCATGCCTCTTAACCTCTTGACATTGAATAAGTTTTTATGTATCATTGTTTCACATCGGTTCTATACCTGTCGCATAAGGTTTAGTAATACCGCTACTATGGCAAAGAACGTCCCGCTCTTTTTCCTCCTGTTAAAGCGGCGGAGGCAACCTGTTTCCTGGCCTGCTTCCGCACAGCGCTTCAAGGGCATTCTCCCTTTCCGGCATATCTATGCCGCGTATTGCCGGGCCAAGACAACGAACCTTGTATTTCCCCCGCCCAAACTGGGTCTTTCTTGTAGTTCGCGTTGCTTTTAGGCTTCTTGCTTACCAGAGCAGCGTTCCGTTCACCATCACTTCACCCCAAACCATCTACAACATGAGCACATCCTATTTACAGTACAGTAAATTCATTCTCCTGAAAGTAAGCTTTGATGCCCTGCTGTTTGAAAAGGAATTTAGGAAATGCCTGCGCCTCCTGCTCATCCATGAGATCAGGGAACTTAAGCGCTGGTGCCGGGCCACGTTCCCCAAGCGTTTCAGGGGCATTATGGGCCGGTGTTTCCGGTATTTCTGGCGCAACCGTCCGGCCGCGGCAGCCAGTAAAAAGTAGCACTCCTTCTTGTACCTGCTTTCCTTGAACAGGATTCTATACTTCAACCGCCATCCCCGTTCCTGACTCTGCCCCCAGACCAGGAACGGGGATGTTGTTTTAGGCCTGTTTTTGGAAAAACGGCCCCTAAACGCAAAGAACGCCTTCTCCCCGTTTCCGTAAGGTTCTTGATTTTGCCGTATCTTGCGGTGCCCACTAAACTGGCACTTACATGGAATCTGAAAACAAACTGCCCACGCACCCCAACGCTCCGCTGGCCACCCAGGTATTACTGGTACGCCCCGCCCGCTTCGGCGCCAACCCAGACACCGCCGCCTCCAACCCCTTCCAGCAGGAGGTTCCGGCCGGCACAGAGGCCAAGGTGCAGCAGAAGGCGCTGGACGAGTTCAACCAATTCCTGCTCCGGCTGTGGGCCGCCCGCATAGACGCCCTTGTGCTGGACGATGTGGAAGACCCCGCCACCCCCGACGCCATTTTCCCCAACAACTGGATTTCGTTCCACGAGGGCGGCAAAGTGGTGCTGTACCCCATGTTCTCCCCCACCCGCCGCCTGGAGCGCCACCCAGACCTGCTAACCCAACTGCAGCAGGAACACCAACTGCCGTTCACCCACCTCATTGACCTCTCCCATTTTGAGAACGAGGGCAAGTTTCTGGAAGGCACCGGCAGCCTTGTCCTGGACCGCCAGCACCGCATCGCGTACGCCTGCCTCTCTGCCCGCACCCACCTGGAGCCTTTGCAGGAGTTCTGCCGGCAACTAGACTACCGTCCGGTTGTGTTCCATGCGGTAGACCAGAACGGCCTGCCCATTTACCACACCAACGTGATGCTGAGCCTGGGCGCCGACTTTGCTTTGGTTTGCCTGGAGGCTATCCCAGACGAGGAGGAACAAGGCTTTCTGCTGGAGGCTCTCATTGAAAGCGGCAAAGAGATCATTGACCTCAGTCTGGCGCAGGTGAAGAAAATGGCCGGCAACATGCTCCAGGTGCGCAACAAGGCTGGGGAGCCCGTGCTGGTGATGTCTGAGAAAGCCTACAAAGCCCTGCGCAAAGACCAGTTTGAGGTACTGAACCAACTCACCAAAATGGTCCGTTCAGACCTGCGCACCATTGAAGCCCACGGCGGCGGAAGCGCCCGCTGCATGCTGGCCGAGATCTTCAGGTAAAATTTCTCTGCTTGCGGTACACATTCCCGGAGAGGGAAGATTGAATGAGCTATTTCTTACCGGAGTCGGCTTTCGTTTAGGGGCCGTTTTTCTGAAAACAGCCCCTAAACGCAAGCCGACTCCGTTCTGTCACAATTCTGGAAATTTACAGATTCAGGATGGCCTGCTTGAGCCGCTGGGCATCTGACGTGGCGTTGCCGCCGATGGTGTTGTTGAAGAAGCACCAAACGGTTTTCCCGTCCTGGAGCCAATCCTGCGCCATATAGGCGAAGCGTTCCATTTCCTCCTCTGGGTAAGCGCCGCGGTACAGCTGTTCATGGCCGTGCAGCCGCAGATAAACCGTATTGGTGGTAGACGCCGCCAGCGCAGGCCACTTCTTCCCGGCACTGATCACCACCAGCGTGATGTTGAATTCCTCCAGCAGTTCCAGCGCCTCCTCCGTATGCCAGGACGCGTGCCGCACCTCCAGCGCGAACACCGTGTGGGGGTACAGCTCCCGCAGAAGCGTGAAGAAATGTTTGGCCACCAGTTCATTGAAATGGAAACTGCCCGGCAACTGCACCAGCACCGGCCCCAGACGGTCGCCCATGAGCAGGAAACGGTCCATCCATTTGCGCAGCGGTTCTTCTATGTTCTGCAGGCGGTTCTCATGCGTGATGCTCCGGTGCAACTTCGGCGCGAACTTAAAGTGCACCGGTGTTTGCTCCAGCCACTTGAGAATAGTCTTCTCCATGGTGAAGTGGTAAAAGCTGCTGTTGACCTCGGTGCAGTTGAAATGCTGCGCGTAGTACGGCAGCATCTCGACTGATTTCAGGTCCTCGGGGTAAAAGATGCCGCGCCAGGCGTAGCTCCAGCCGGAGGTGCCTATGTAGAGTTGGTTTTCTGCAATGTCCATGTTCTAGGGTTTTGCCTTAAGACGCAGGATGGGCTTTGGGGTTGTGTGTAATCGGCTTTGCCGGAGGAGTCATGAGATCTCTACTTTTATGCTTTGGGCACATGTCTTGGCTCGCCTGCCGTTTTACCTGTTTTGGCGCTGATTCTGGAAAAAGAGGCGCTAAACGCTTTTTAGTGCTTCTTTGGCTGATGCCAATGGCTTTGCCGCTTGACTAGGGCTTTTGGTGCTGGGTTGTTTCATATCTTCCGGTAAGCGCTCACGGCCGCGAGGCCCCGTCTTCCCCTCTCGCACTGCCCTTGCGGCCAGGTTAGTGCCGTTTTTTCTTAGTTTCTGCTTTTCGTTGGCCACAAGCGAGGCGCTCGAAGGAAAGACTGGAATTGGTGCGTTTAGTAGAGGCTGTTGGAGGCTTTATGCAGTGATCCAGCAAGTGTAAACCCACCCCTACCCCTCCTAGGAGGGGTAGGGGTGGGTTTACACTTGCCGCATTACCGCCTGCTCCCAAAATACTTCACAGCGTCTGGAGGACCTGCTAACGTCTGCGCCGATTCCCGTTCCTGACCTATTCTTCCATAACTCAGAACTCTGGACTTAGAACTCAGGACTCCCATCTAGCGTCTCTTTTCCTGAAATCAGGGCAAAAACGGGTGGCGGATTTCCGGTGGGGGCCGTAGAAGTGTGTGGGCAAAAAACTATCTTTACCCCATCATACACCCTCGTTCTATGACGAATTCTAACGCTTCTGATGCCTTGTTCCCGGAGTTCAGCCCCATCACGCCCGAACAGTGGAACGAAAAAATCAGACAAGACTTAAAAGGCGCCAATCCCGCTGACCTGCACTGGCAGAGCTATGAAGGAATTGACGTGGCCCCTTTCTATACCAAAGAGAACTTACCATCGGCGGCTCGTCCCAGCCTGTACCCAACCCTGCGTACCAGCCCCAACGGGCAGAACGACTGGCTTAACCTACAACCGGTCAGGGCCCGGGGCAAAGGCCATGAGGCCATTGACAAAGCCGCCAACGCCCTTACCCGGGGAGCCGACGGCATCCATTTCATTATAGAGCACGGCGTAGACTTTGACGTTGACTACCTGCTGCAGAACATTGCGGTGGCCGAGGTACCGGTTTCTTACACAGTTTCCACTGAGGCCGCTAATTTCCTGCACCACCTGCTCACCGGTCTGTACCGCAAAGACATTCAGTTAAGCCAGTTGCGCGGCTTTCTCAAGTGCTCGCCCATTCTCTATTCTGAGAGCTACAAGCAGCTGGACATGGAACATGCCCTGCACCTGCTGGAACAAAGCCTGGACGCTCCTAATTTTTACGCCCTCACCATCAACGGTTCGCACTTCAGTAACAAGGGCGCCACGCTGGTGCAGGAAATTGCCATTAGCCTGGCCATTGCCGTGTGCTATACCAACGGGCTCACTGAGCTTGGCTTGCCTTTGGAGAGCATCTTCCGTAACATGCAGCTCCACCTCACGGCGGGCACCAATTACTTCTTTGAGATTGCTAAGTTTAGGGCGGTGCGCCTGCTGTGGGCCAAGGTAGTGGAAGCCTACGGTGCCCCTGCCCAGGCAGCCGGCGCCTTGCGCATCCATGCCTCTACCTCGCATTGGCACCAGGCTACGTTAGACCCGCACACGAACCTGCTGCGCCACACCACAGAGCTCATGAGCGCCATTATTGGCGGCGCAGATTCTGTAGAGGCGGAGCCGTTTGACAGCACCTATAAAGAAGCCAACCCCTTTAGTGAGCGCATTGCCCGCAACCTCTCCATCATCCTGAAAGAGGAGGCGTACCTGAACAAAGCCATTGACCCGGCGGCCGGCTCCTATTATATAGAGTCCCTCACCCAGCAGATCGCGGAGAAAGCCTGGGCTCTTTTCCAGGAGATTGAGGGCTTGGGCGGCTTCATCCCCGCCTCCAACGCGGGCTTTATCCAGAACCTGCTCAAAGAAACCAGCGAACGTAAATTCAAGGACATCGCCAGCGGCAAGGAAGTAGTGTTGGGCACCAATAAATTCCCGAACACCAACGAGAAGCACGAGTACAACCCGGAGCAATTGCTTCAAAGCCGGGAGTTTGACAATACCCGGGCCGCCTATCCTTATGAGGTGATGCGCCTGGCCACTGAACTGCACTTCCGTAAGAAACAGCGCCGTCCGTTGGCAGTGGTGGTGCACATGGGCAACGCTATTCAGGAGCACATCCATGCGTCTTTCGCGCGGGAGTTCTTCACCTGTTCCGGCTTCACCACCCAGGTGCTGCGCGTGAAAACCGTGAACGAAGCCCAGAGCGCCGTGCGTGATGTAGAGGCGCAGGTCATTGTGATGGCCGCCCCAGACCAGCAGTTCCACGAGTTTGCCGAGCAATTCGCCAAGGCCATGCGGGCCCAGCACAAACAGGGTCCGGCCCTTATCCTCGCCGATGATCCGCTGCACCTGAAAGACGAACTCCGCGACCACGGCTTTGACGAGTTCCTGTTCCAGGGCTGCGACACGAAGGAAATCATAGCCCGCATTCAGGAGAGACTAGGGGCCTAAGCGCACAAAGTGCGCTAGTTCTGAGTTCTGAGGCTTGAGTCGTGCGTCATGAGTTGTAATTATCTCTCTTTCGTTTTTGGCCTGTTTTGCCGAAAACAGGTTAAAAACGAAAGAAGCCGCCACACTCCCTTGTTGTCCTCCTAAAAAGATCGTGTGGGCGAACTAGAAAGGTTGGGGCGATGGGACAAGGAGAAGGCATTCCTTGCTCTAAAGTGTCCAGTGATGGAGAAACGCATCGGCAACAACCCAGAAGGAAAAGAAAGAGGCTTTGCATTTAGCTGACAGAGTTACAGCTTGCCCACAAGGTCCTTTCAGGAGGACAAACAAGGGAAATGAAGAGTTGCCACGAAGGGTTGATGCTGGAACAAAGAGGCAGGCGCTAGAACTGAGGAGCAAACGCAGGCCATATATTTGAAAAATCAGCAGGGAGTCTTGCTACTTGATACCTGCTACTTGATACGAACACATGAAACCAGATTTCACCAAGATACCTTTTACGTTTAGCGGCTCTTTTTCCAAAAACGGCCCCAAAACAGAACCAAAGACCTGGAAAACCGCCGAGCGGCTGCCCCTGCAGAACTTCTACACCCGGGAAGACACGCAGGCTTTTGAGCACCTGGATTTCGCCGCCGGGTTGCCGCCGTTCCTGCGCGGGCCGTACAGCACCATGTACGTCAAAAACCCCTGGACCATTAGGCAGTACGCGGGTTTCAGCACCGCCGAGGAATCCAACGCGTTCTACCGCCGCAACCTGGCCGCCGGGCAGAAAGGGTTGTCGGTGGCGTTTGATTTGGCCACGCACCGGGGCTATGATTCTGACCACCCGCGCGTGGTAGGCGATGTGGGCAAGGCCGGTGTGGCCATCGACTCCATTCTGGACATGAAGATTCTGTTCGATCAGATTCCGCTGGACCAGATGAGCGTGTCCATGACCATGAACGGCGCGGTGCTGCCCATTCTGGCGTTCTACATTGTGGCCGCCGAGGAACAGGGTGTGAAACCGGAGCAGCTGAGCGGCACCATCCAGAACGACATCCTGAAGGAGTTCATGGTGCGCAACACCTACATCTATCCGCCGGAGCCCAGCATGAAGATCATCGCGGATATCTTCGCGTACACCTCCCGGCACATGCCCAAGTTCAACTCCATCTCCATCTCGGGTTACCACATGCAGGAAGCCGGGGCCACGGCAGACCTAGAGTTGGCCTACACGCTGGCCGATGGTTTGGAATACGTGCGCACCGGCTTAGCGGCGGGCATGGACATTGACACCTTCGCGCCGCGCCTGTCGTTTTTCTGGGCCATCGGGATGAACCACTTCATGGAGATTGCCAAGATGCGCGCCGCCCGGATGCTCTGGGCTAAACTCATCAAACAATTCAACCCCAAGAGCGATAAATCCCTGGCCCTGCGCACGCACTGTCAAACCAGTGGCTGGAGCCTCACCGAGCAGGACCCGTTCAACAACGTCGCCCGCACTACCGTGGAAGCTTTGGCGGCCGCCCTGGGCGGAACCCAAAGCTTGCACACTAACGCCCTAGACGAAGCCATTGCCCTGCCCACCGATTTCTCGGCGCGCATTGCACGTAACACCCAGATTTACCTGCAACAGGAAACGCACATCACCAAGACCGTGGACCCGTGGGGCGGATCTTACTACGTGGAGGCCCTCACCCACCAGCTGGCGCACCGCGCCTGGGACCTGATTCAGGAAGTGGAACGCCTGGGCGGCATGGCCAAAGCCATCGAAACCGGTCTGCCCAAGATGCGCATTGAGGAAGCCGCCGCCCGTAAACAAGCACGTATTGATGCCGGTAAAGATGTGATTGTGGGTGTGAACAAATTCCGTCCGGAGCAGGAAGAACAGCTGGAAATCCTGGACATTGACAACACGGCTGTGCGGGAATCTCAGTTAGCACGTTTGGCTCAGCTGCGCGAAGACCGTGATGATGCCGCTGTCTTCGCCGCCATGGACGCTTTAACCAACGCCGCCGAGACCGGCGAAGGCAACTTGCTGGAACTGGCCGTACAGGCCGCCCGCGTGCGGTGCAGTTTGGGCGAGATTTCCTATGCCTTAGAAAAAGTATTCGGCCGTCACCGGGCCACCATCAGATCCATATCAGGCGTGTACAGTTCAGAGATTTCAGACGATGAGAACTTCGGCAAGGCCCAGACGCTCGCCGATCAGTTTGCCCTTCAGGAAGGCCGCAGACCCCGCATTATGGTCGCCAAGATGGGCCAGGACGGCCACGACCGCGGCTCTAAAGTAATTGCTACTTCCTTTGCCGACCTAGGCTTTGACGTGGACTTGGGCCCGCTTTTCCAAACCCCGGAAGAAGTAGCCCTGCAAGCCGCCGAAAACGACGTGCATGTGGTGGGCGTGAGCAGCCTCGCCGCCGGTCACAAAACCCTCATTCCCGCGTTGATCACTGAGTTGAAAAAGCTGGGCCGCGAAGACATTCTGGTAATCGCCGGGGGTGTGATCCCGGCGCAAGATTATCAGTTCCTGTATGATGCCGGGGTATCAGGCGTTTTCGGACCGGGCACCGTGATCAGCGTGGCCGCGCAGGAGATTCTGGAGAAGTTGATGAAGGGGTAAATTTTATCTTCTTTTTACGATGGTTTATATACTTTTGTATCATCAATTTAAGCACAATGACAAAAACTATTAAAAAGATAGATCGGTTATTCTTAAAAAATGCAAAAATCGAGGATTTTCGCACAATAAGAAATATTGATGTATATTTTGGGCCTGGATTAAATATTATAATAGGAAAGAATGGGTCTGGGAAAACTAATTTCTTACATTCTCTGAGCAGAGCTTTAGAATTAAGCGACAAATATTCACCCTATTCTGCACATCTCATTTTAGAAGGAGATGCAACATTTGAAATTATTTATAAGGGTTTAAAAAAAGATATTAATTTTATCAAACAAACAAAATTAAACCATAAATTAAGTGACAAATTAAACGAAGTTGAGCTTAGACTAAACAATAAAAAGATAAAAATAGAAGAAAGCATATTTACAACATTAGACAAGAAAAATATTTCATATAGCAGTATATTTATACAACACGGAACTCCAAAAAATGACCAGCCACTGATTACCTCTCCACTTTCATTTAGCATTGCAGAGGATGGGTTATCGAATGAAATATTTCACTTCTTATATGAAGGCAAAGTAAACCATTTCTTAAAAACAATATTAACTCGTTTATTTATAGAGACTAACTTAACTGATATTGAAAACCGTTCTGAAAGCAATCTAAATTCTATAATAGGATCTTTTAATAAACATTTTATAAATTTATCTGATATACTAAATCGTTTCTCTCCTATTCAAGAGATCAGATTTAACAACAACTATAATGTATTTAAGAAAGGAGAACAAGAAGAACTTATTGTTGACAATCTTTTCATTGAATTTAAAATAAACAATACTTGGCTTCCATTTTCTCAACTATCAGATGGAACTAAAAGAATTTTCTATATTATTAGTGAAATTCATTCAATAGGATCATTTTATTATTCGAGAGGAAGAACATACTCAAGTTTGTCTCAGCCATCAATTATCTTGTTGGAAGAGCCAGAATTAGGAGTGCATCCCCATCAACTTCATAAGTTGATGTTATTTATCAGAGAACAGGCTGAAAGCAAACAAATAATTTTAACTACACATGCACCCCAAATTTTAGACTTCATAGAAGAAGGCGAACTTGATAAAATAATTATTTCACGATACAATATTGAGACAGGTTCACAATTCTTACATTTAACTGATAGAGAAAAGGAAAAAGCAGCTCTATATATGGAAGATGAGCACTTAAGCGATTATTGGAAACATTCTACATTAGAGGAATAAAGGATATATGATAACAATTGGTCTTATTGGGGAAGATCCGAACGATACTCAGTCTATCACTAATTTATTATCACCTGAGTTTCATAAAGAAATAAAATTCATCACCTTATTAAAAAGAATCAATGGAAGCCAACTTGACAATCAGAAAACAAAACATTTATTAAGAAAGGAAATCGAATTTGAGAAACCTGACTTAGTCATTGCCATAAGAGATTTAGACAGTCATGAGCAGGACAATGATAAGAGAGAAAAAATAAACGAGTTTTTCATCGCAGTTAATAGGATATCTGATGGCAAATCTATAAAATTATTAAATATCCATGAGATAGAAGCATTAATATTAGCAGACATAGAAACATTTAATTCTATATATAAAACTAATATTTCTATTACAACTGCCCCTCAAAGCATAAGTGAACCAAAAGAATTTTTGAAGTCAGCAACCTACAAAGCCAAAGGAAAGAAGTATAATGAGTCTCATAATCCTGAGATTTTTGCTCATTTAAAAATTGAAATAATAAAATCTAAATGCACCTACTTTAATACATTCATAGAAAGATTAAGTAAAGCCTTGATATAGTACAGTTAAACCTATTTTGTTTAGAGAATCTAATCTCAGCTGATGTTTCTCCACTCATTTTCAAAATTAGCTAAAAACTCGCTTCCTAAAATTCTCTAAATTTCTCCGCTCCCTCATTAAACCTTCCCCCTCTGGCTTTGTCTAAAGCGGGTATCAGATACTCCCTTTACACACTACCAAGCAAACTTTAAATGAAGAAGTTCTTATTGACGCTGGGTCTGGTGTCCTCCGTGGCCGGAGGAGTAGCCATGGCCCAGGGAAAAACCCAACCCGCCGACTCCACCAAGCGAGTGGCCGGAGCCTCGGGGCTGGAAGGCGATTCCAAGCAGAAAGGCAAACCCAAGCCGTACAACCAGGTCATCACAGACAAAGCCGTTTCCAAGTCCGGTTTTTTCAAGACCCACAAAGTAGAAGACAAATACTTCTTTGAGCTGGCAGACTCTGTGCTGGGCCGCGAGATTCTGGTGGTGAACCGTATCTCCAAAGCCGGGGCCGAGGTGCGGGCCGCCTCGGGCTACGCCGGTGACCAGATCGGCAGCGCCGTGATCATGTTTGAGAAAGGTCCAGATGACCGCATTTTCCTGCGCAAGATCTCCTATGCCACCTACAGCCCAGACAGCACCAAGTCTATGTACCAGGCCGTGCAGCGGTCTAACATCCAAGCCATTGTAGCTTCCTTCAGCGTGGCGGCCTATGGCTCCAACGGCAAAACCACCGTTATTGACCTTACCGACTACCTCAAAGGCGAGAACGAGATTTTCTCCTTCAGCTCCGGGGCCGGCAAAACCCGTTTCCGGCTAGGCAACTTCGTGGGCGACCGCAGCTACATCCAGGATGTGCGCAGCTTCCCGCAGAACGTGGAGGTAACCACCGTCAAAACCTACGCCCTCACCCCTGCCTCCAGCGGCGAAAGCGGACGCTCTACCCCCAGCAGCGGCGGCAGCGGTTCTTCGTCTTTGAATGGCTCGGCTACCATTGAGGTCAATTCCTCTATGGTGGTGCTGCCCAAGAAGCCCATGCAGCCCCGTTACTTTGATCCTCGAGTGGGATATTTCACGGTTGGCTACACAGATTTTGACGCCAATCCGCAGGGCGTAAAGGAAATCCAGATGGTGAAACGCTGGAGACTGGAGCCCAAGGAGAAAGACATGGCCAAGTACAAACGCGGCGAACTGGTGGAGCCCAAAGAGCCCATCGTGTTCTACATTGACCCGGCTACGCCGAAGAAATGGGTGCCGTACCTGATTGCCGGGGTAAACGACTGGCAGAAAGCCTTTGAGAAAGCCGGTTTCAAGAACGCCATCATAGGCAAAGAAGCGCCAAGCGCCAAGGAAAACCCCAACTGGAGCTTAGACGATGCCCGCCACAGCGCCATTGTGTACAAGCCCTCAGAAATCCCCAACGCCAGCGGTCCCAGCATCGCGGATCCGCGCAGCGGCCAGATCATGGAAAGCCATATTAACTGGTACCATAACGTGATGAAACTGGTGCGCGACTGGTACTTCATCCAGGCGGCCGCCATTGACCCACGCGCCCGCAAAATGGAATTCTCAGATGAGCTCATGGGCGACCTGATCCGTTTCGTGTCTTCGCACGAAGTGGGCCACACCCTGGGGCTGCGCCACAACTACGGTTCCAGCTCAACGGTGCCGGTAGAGAACCTGCGCAACAAGAAATGGGTGGAAGCCAACGGCCACACCCCGTCTATCATGGACTACGCCCGCTTTAACTACGTGGCCCAGCCTGAGGACAACATCACCTCCAAGGGCATTTACCCCAGAATTGGCGACTATGACCTATGGGCCATTGAGTGGGGTTACCGTGTGTTGCCTAACGCCAAGAGCGCCCAGGCCGAAGTAGCCACCCTGAACAAGATGACCGTGGAGAAGCTGAAGAACCGCCGCCACTGGTTCGGGACGGAGACCAACCCAGACGACCCGCACTCGCAGAACGAGGACCTCAGCGACAACGCCATGAAAGCCTCTGAGTACGGCATCAAAAACCTGCAGCGCATTCTGGCCAAACTGCCGGAGTGGACCCGTGAGGAAAACGAGGGTTATGACAATCTAGAGAACATGTACGGCCAGCTCACCACGCAGTTCAACCGCTACATGGGCCACGTAGCCAAGAACATTGGCGGTATCTATGAGAACCCTAAAACGGTAGAGCAGGAAGGCCCGGTGTATGAGCGCACGCCGGCGGCTACCCAGAAAGAAGCCATGGCGTTCCTGGACAAGCAATTGTTCACTACCCCTACCTGGATGCTCGCGCCCGCAGTACTGAACAACATTGGCTCCAACCCCATGATTGTACTCTCCCGCAGCCAGCAAACCGTGCTCAACCGCCTCATCAGCAACAGCACGTTGACCAAGCTCATCTCCGGCGAAGCCATGGACGGCGCCAAGGCCTACAAAGTGACTGATTTCTTCACAGACCTGAACAACTCCATCTTCAGGGAAGTGAAAAACAAACAGGCCATTGACGTGTACCGCCGCAACCTGCAGAAGATTTACGTGGAACAGCTGATTGACCTGGTGAAACCGGCTCCGGCCACCGCGGCCAGCAGCGCCACGGCCAGCGCCTCCAGAAGACCTACTGCTCCTACCATGGACATTCAGCAGAGCGATGTGATTTCCGTGGCCAAGGCCGAGTTGCGCAACATCAACAACCTGATCAAATCGGCGGCCGCGTCGCAGTCAGATTCCCTGAGCAACTACCACTTGCAGGATCTCGCAGACCGCATCAATGAAGCCCTTAACCCCAGAGGTTAATCACCCTTTCTTACAACCGGAAAAGCTGCCCCAGATCTGGGGCAGCTTTTTTTATGCTTCCTGTTTAGGGGCTGCTTTTCCTGAATCTGTTCAAAACTGGCATTTGGCACGGGTGGTCCGCCAAGGAGGCACCGCAAAAATTGACCGTGGCACGTAGACGAATTCTGCCCGCGGCCGCGTTTTCAGAGTTGGCGTACTCTTTGTATTCGTCCTGCGCGGTATGAAACGATTTGAAGCGATGAAGACACTGTTCAGACTTTTGCTCCTGCTGCCTCTGGGCCTTTGTTCCCAGGCGGCGCAGGCCCAGAAAGAAACCACCCACTGGTATTTCGGGCAGAATGCGGGTATGTCTTTTGCAGACCCGGCCAACCCGGTACCGCTCAAAGACGGCGGCATGTTCAGTGAGGAAGGCTGCGCCGTGCTGTCAGACGCCCTGGGCAACCTGCTGTTCTACTCCAACGGCATGCAAGTCTGGAACCGGAACCGAAAGATCATGGCCAACGGAGATTCCCTCAAAGGCCATGAATCGTCTACCCAGTCGGCGCTCATTCTGCCCAAGCCTGGTTCGCCGCACCTCTACTACCTTTTCACCACCGATTTTCAGGGGCAGAGCCACGGCTTGCAGTACCATCTGGTGGACATGAGCCGCAACGGCGGCCTGGGCGAAGTGGTCTCTAAAAACAATCTCATCTTCGCGCCCGTCACCGAGAAACTCACCGCCATCCGCCACCGCAACGGCCGCGACTTCTGGGTCATCACGCACCGCTGGAACAGCTCGGCGTTTTACGCCTACCTCATCTCGCCGGACGGCATCACGTTCAAACCCGTGGAAAGCCACCTGGGCAGCATCCATTCCGGCGACAACGGCGCTACCATTGGGTACATGAAGGCCTCGCCTACCGGCGATAAACTGGCCGTGGCCACCTGGGCCGCCGTGAACAAGATTGAGGTTTTTGATTTCAACAATGAGAACGGCAAGCTGGCACTGGCGGTAGATTTAGGCAAATTTGACGAAGCCTACGGCGTGGAATTCTCCCCGGACGGCACCAAGCTCTACGGAGGCAAAAACGGCATTGCCGGCGGCGAGGCCCGCATCTTCCAGTTTGATCTAGCGGCGGGCACCCCAGATGCCATCATCCACTCGGGCAAGCAGGTGGCCAAAAGCGTGAGCCGCAAGATCGGGTCCCTGCAACTGGGCCCCGACGGACGTATTTACGTGGCCCGCAACGGCAGCAACTGGCTGGGCGTGATCAGGAACCCCAACGCTCTGGGCATAGCCTGTGACTACAAAGACAGCGGCATAAAACTAGACACGCAGAAAAGCACGCTGGGCTTGCCCAATTTCCCGGGCTTCTACTTCCAGAACCTGCCCCAGACCATCACCTCCGCAGACGTTTCCAAGCAATAAACAAAGAGACGCATTTTCTCTGTAGGGAAGTTAATGTGCGTTTAGGGGCTGTTTTTCGAAAAACAGCCCCTAAACGCACGGCTATTTCTGGCCCCAGTTGCCGGTACTTGCTACTTATTTCCTAATTTTCGCGTACTTCAACTGACACCAGCCCTTACCCGAGTGCCAAAACGATTTACCCCAGACGAGTACGCCGCCGGAGTGTTATCCGGGAACCGGGTTCTCCTGAGCCGCGCCATCACCTTAGTAGAAAGCACCCTGCCCTCTGACCAGACGCTGGCCCACCAGGTCATGGAACAGGTGTTGCCGCACGCGGGCAAGTCGGTGCGGGTGGGCATTACGGGGGTGCCGGGCGTGGGCAAAAGCACGTTTATTGAGGCCTTCGGGAATTACCTGCTGGAGCAGCACGGCAAGAAGCTGGCCGTGTTGGCCATTGACCCCACCAGCCAGCGCACCGGTGGCAGCATTCTAGGCGACAAAACCCGCATGGAGACGCTCTCTGCCAACCCCAACGCATACATTAGGCCTTCGCCGGCGGGCAATACCCTGGGCGGCGTGGCCCGCAGCACCCGCGAGAGCATTCTGCTCTGCGAAGCCGCCGGGTTTGACGTGATCTTTGTGGAGACCGTGGGCGTGGGCCAGTCTGAGACGGCAGTGCACGAGATGGTGGATTTTTTCCTGCTCCTCATGCTGGCCGGCGCCGGCGATGAACTGCAGGGCATCAAGAAAGGCATCATGGAAATGGCCGATGCCATCGCCATCACCAAAGCCGACGGACCCAACCTGAACGCCGCCACCAGCGCCCAAGCCGAATACCAGGGCGCGCTGCACCTTTTCCCGCTGGGCGCTTCGCAGTGGAGCCCGCGGGTCACGGTTTGTTCGGCCTACGAGAAGTCAGGATTGGGACCCATCTGGGATTCTGTGTCGGAGTACGTGGCGTTAACGCAGGGCAACGGCTACTTTCAGCAGCGCCGCCAGGAACAGAACCTGCACTGGCTCAAGCACAGCATCCGGCAGCAACTGGAAGAGCGCTTTTACCAGCACCCACTCATTCAAGCCCAGTGGCAAACCATTGCCGGGCAAGTCACGCAGGGCCAAAAATCGCCCTTCGCCGCCTCAGCGGAACTTTTCCAGCTCATTTCCTGATGGCGTTTAGGGGCTCTTTTTGGAAAAACGGCCGCTAAACGCTTTTTCTCTCGCTCGCGTCCCGCGAGTGTGGGTTCCCTTCGGCCTCTGGCCGAGTGGTGGAATGTGAAACGAAAATTCCCCGAAGCGGCGCGACGCCGCCAGTATCTCACACTCGCGGGATGCGAGCGAGAGATACTGGTATTCCTATAATTACAGATGTAGGCTAGCTGAAATTTGCCCCCGCTTAACTCCTGGGGTGAAACTCTTGGATGATCTGTTTGAGGTAGTCTCGGTCCAGGTGGGTGTAAATCTCAGTGGTAGTGATGGATTCATGGCCCAGCATTTCCTGCACGGCCCGCAGATCGGCGCCGCCTTCAATCAAATGTGTGGCGAAGGAGTGCCGGAAGGTGTGCGGGCTGATGTTTTTCTGCATGCCCACTCTGGCCGCCAGGTCTTTGATGATGTTGAACACCATAACCCGGCTCAGGCTGGCACCGCGCCGGTTCAGGAACACAAAATCCTCAAAGCCCTTCTTAATGGTCTGGTGGCGGCGTACCCCGTCTAAGTACAGCCTGATGTACTTGAGCGCATCTCGGCCAATGGGCACTAAACGTTCCTTGCTGCCTTTGCCCATGATGCGCAGGAAACCCAGATCTTCATACAGGTTGCTGATCTTGAGCTCAATCAGCTCTGTGACGCGCAGCCCGGAGCTGTAGAGGGTTTCCAGCATGGCCTTGTTGCGGGTGCCTTCGGGAGTGCTCACGTCAATGGCGTCAAAAAGCGTGGTGATTTCGTCATAGCTGAGCACATCTGGGAGCTTGCGTTGCAGTTTAGGGCCTTCAATGGTCTCGGTGGGGTCGGTGTTTAGCAGGTCTTCCATGATCAGGAACTTATAGAACGCCCTGATGCCCGAGATGGTGCGCGCCTGCGAGTGGGCGGTCATGCCCAACGTATTGATCCACTCCAGAAAGCCCTGCAGGTGCGGCGGCTCCACGGCCAACGGCCCCACAGTCTGCCCCAGGCTTTCAAAATACTGCACCAGCTTGCGCACATCGCGCAGGTATGCCTCTACGGAGTGGCCAGACAATGATTTTTCCAGCTGCAGATAACCTTGGAATTGCGTAAGACCCGTTGACCAGTTCATGAAGTAAAAAGAAAGTGAAAACTATGGCCCACCGGCCGAAAACGCCCCGGAAAGCATAGCCATCCAAAGGTACTTATTCCGTACATTTGGACGTGCCCTTTCCTGCGCACAAATTTGAAGAATGCTGCTTTACGCCTGCTCCCTATGAAAATACTGATTCTGAACGGCCCCAACCTGAACCTGCTGGGCCGCCGCGAGAAGTCTATCTACGGCTCCCGCTCCTTTGAGGATTACTATGAGAAAGACCTGGTACCCGCGTTCCCAGACCTGGAGCTGGCGTATTTCCAGTCTAACGTGGAGGGCGTGCTCATTGACAAACTGCACGAAGTGGGTTTCCACTACCAGGGAATTGTGTTCAACGCCGGGGCTTATACCCACTCCAGCCTGGCGCTGGCAGATGCCATTGCCGCCATTGAGACACCCGTGATTGAGGTGCACATCTCCAACGTGTTCGCGCGCGAGGCCACCCGGCACGTCACCTACATTGGCGGGCGCTGCGTGGGCAGCATCAGCGGGTTCGGGCTGGAAAGTTATCGGCTTGCCTTGCAGTACTTTGAGCGCCAGAAGCCCAATAAGGTTGGATTTACTTACACCAAAGCGTAACCAGCGGGCGTTTTTCACGTGTAGCACATGTCAGTGGTAATCCTACCGGCTGCGTTTTGGGCCTGATTTCAGAAAAAGACCCCCTAAACGGAAGCCTGCCCTGTGTTAACCGGTACTTCTGCCGCTGACCACCCTTACGTTTCACCCCCAATCCTTCCCGCCCATGTTTAATTTCTATCCTGGTCCCTCCAAAGTCTATCCTGAGGTGAGGGATTATCTGACCATGGCCTATGACGAGGGCATCCTCAGTATTCCGCACCGCGGCGAGCGCTTTGTGCAGATGATGCGGGAGCTGGTGGGGTTGCTGCGCACCAAGCTGAACATTCCGCAGGACTACTTTATTTTCTTCACCTCCTCGGCCACCGAGTGCTGGGAGATTATTGCCCAGAGCCTCACGCCGCACAAGAGCCTGCACCTCTACAACGGGGCCTTCGGGGAGAAGTGGTGCCAGTACGCCAAGCGCCTGCGCCCAGATTCCTACGGCCAGTCTTTTGAGGTGGAAGACGTGCTGGACGTGCCCAACATTCCGGTGGAAGATGACACCGATGTGATCTGCGTGACCCAGACCGAGACCTCCAACGGCACCCAGGTGAACATGCAGACGCTGCTGCGCTTGCAGAACCAGTTCAAAGACCCCTTGCTGGCCATTGACGCCACCTCCAGCATGGCCGGGCTCAACCTCAAGTTCATCCGGGCCGATATCTGGTTTGCCTCTGTGCAGAAGTGCTTCGGGTTGCCGGCGGGCATGGGCATTCTGGTGTGCTCGCCGCGCACCATTCAGCGGGCCAAAGCCCTCAATGACCGCAAGCACTACAACAGCCTGGTATTTCTGCACGAGAAAATGCTCAATTACCAGACCGCGTTCACGCCCAATGTGCTCAGTTTGTACCTGCTCAAGAAAGTGCTGGAGCACCGGCCGCTCATCAAAGCCATAGACCAGCACCTGGTGCAGCGGGCGCAGGAGCTGTATGCCTATTTTGAAGAATTCGCTGACGTGCCACTGCTGGTGGAAAACCCCGAGGTGCGTTCCCATACCGTTCTTGCCGTGAAAGGCCAGGACCGCTGGATCCAGGAAATCAAGAGACAGGCCTTGCAGCAGGGCATCACGCTGGGCAACGGCTACGGCGCCTGGGCCAAGAACACGTATCGCATTGCCAACTTCCCGGCCATTGCCGACCAGGAATACGCTTCGCTGCGGAGTTTTATTTCTACCCAATATCGTTAATTTCGTGCCGCAATAGTCGTTCACGCTTTTGACACTGCCGTTCTATGTTCCAATTCAGCTTCAAAGAGATTGTTTCCGTTAGCCTGATTCTGTTCGCCATCATTGATATTCTGGGCTCCATTCCCATTATCATACAGCTGCGCCAGCGCGAAGGAGTGATCCAGTCTGAGAAAGCGACGTTGGTGGCCGGGGTGCTCATGATTGTGTTCCTGTTCCTGGGCGACGGGATTCTGCGCCTCTTCGGGATTGACTTCGCTTCCTTCGCCATTGCGGGGGCCATTATTATTTTCCTGATGGGAATGGAAATGGTGCTGGGCATTCACCTGTTCCACTCCAACCCCGAGGTGAAGACTGGTTCCATTGTGCCGCTGGCTTTCCCGCTCATTGTGGGCGCCGGCACCATGACCACGCTGCTTTCTCTACGCGCGGCCTACGCCCTGCCCAACGTGCTGGTGGGCATTCTGCTCAACCTGCTGTTTGTGTACATTGTGCTCAAGAGCTCTAACTGGCTGGAGCGCAAGCTGGGCCAGAACGGCACGGAGGTGCTCCGGAAGGTTTTTGGGGTTATCCTGCTGGCCATTGCCATTAAGCTGTTCAAGACGCACGTAAGCATCTGATCCTGTTTAGGGGCTCTTTTTGGAAAAACAGCCCCTAAACGCACCTGAACTTTTTCCGGAGACCAGGCAACCCTTGCCCTGCCATCTGCATCTAAGCGGTTAGGTAACCGCTTCTCTCCATGAAAAAGACACTCCTTCTCCTGTTTTTGCTGATCTCTGTTTATGCGCAGGCGCAGCGCTTTCAGGGTAAAATCGTAGACCAAAATGGCCAACCGCTGCCTTACGTGAATGTGGGCGTGGCGGGCAAAGACGTGGGCACGGTCTCCACGGCCAATGGCACCTTTGCGCTTACCCTGCCAGATTCCCTCAATCAGCAGACCCTTCTTTTCTCGGCTATCGGGTACGGCTCGGTGCAGTACAAGGTAGGAGATTTCAAGCGGCAGTTTGCGGGGCAGCAGGCGGTGATCCAACTCAGGGAACAGGCGGTGGCGCTCAAAGAAGTGGTGGTACGGCCCCAGAAATTCAAGACCAAAGTGGTGGGCAATGAAACTACCTCCAAAGCCATGCTGGTGGGTTTTAAGAGCAACGGCCTGGGCAGTGAAATCGGGACGCTGCTCAAAATTGGGAAACCTTCTTTTGTGGAGCAGGTCACCTTCAACATTGGCCACAACAAGTATGACACGCTTTTCCTGCGCGTGAACATCTACCAGATGGGCAAAGACGGGCCAGAACAGAACCTGCTGCGCACCCCCATCTACCTCAACGTGACCAAAGAAGCCATTACAGACGGCATTACCCTGGACGTACGCAAACACAATATCTATCTAGAGTCTGACGCGCTGCTCTCCCTGGAACTGGTGCGGGACCTGGGCGAAGGCGGTCTGTGGTTCAGCAGCGGCATGTTCAACAGTGATTCCTACTACCGCAAAGCCAGCCAGGGCGAGTGGACCAAAATCCCAGTTTTGGGCATCGGGTTCAATGCCACCGTCAGCTATGCAAAGTAAGGAACGTCTCACCTCCTTGCGCCGGTGCGTTTAGGGGGTCTTTTTGGAAAAAGAGCCCCTAAACGCACCTTTGTTTCCAGGCCTGGTCTCCATGAACTAAAAAATTAGCGGGGGTAACGCAATCGCTAGCGGGGTAATGGGTATTTTTGCGGCTTACTAATCCCACGCGTTTTGATTGAGATTTTTACCGATGGCGCCTCCAGAGGCAATCCGGGCCCGGGCGGCTACGGCGTAATTTTGCGGTATGGCCCCCACGTGAAGGAGCTGAGCGAAGGCTTCCGGAAGACCACCAACAACCGCATGGAACTACTGGCCGTGATTGTGGCGCTGGAGTCGATCACCCGCCCCGGCATTCCCATCACGGTGTACTCAGACTCTAAGTACGTGATAGACGCCGTGGAGAAGAAATGGGTGTTTGGCTGGGAGAAAAAAGGCTTCAGCGGCAAGGCCAACCCAGACCTGTGGCAGCGTTTCCTCAAGATTTACCGCCAGCACCAGGTGCGCTTTGTCTGGGTGCGGGGCCATAACGGTCACCCAGAAAACGAGCGCTGCGACCAACTGGCCGTAGCCGCCGCCCTGCAACCCAACCTACCGCCCGACAAAGGTTTTGAAGCGAGTAATTAATGAGAAGATTTGAAAATACGCAAATTTGAAGTTGGCATGCATTTTCAGTCCTCCTCATTTGCATCACTAAATTTCCAAATTCATTCATCTCCACATCTCTTCCGTGGCCAATTCTTACTTCCGGTTTAAGCAGTTCCTCATCAAGCAGGACCAGTGCGCCATGAAAGTGTGCACAGATTCCTGCGTGTTGGGTGCGTACGCCCATGTTGCCTCTGCCCGCCGCATTCTGGACATTGGTGCGGGCACCGGGCTGCTGAGTTTAATGGTGGCGCAACGCGCCGAAGAAGCGCAGATTGAAGCCGTGGAGATTGATCCCGCCGCCGCGGCCCAAGCCCAGGAAAACATCGCCCAAAGCCCCTGGGCCGACCGGGTGAAGTTATTTCCGGTGAGTTTGCAGGAGTTTGCCGCTACCCAGCCCACGCCCTATGATGTGATCATCAGCAATCCGCCTTTCTTCCAGGCATCCCTGAAATCAACGGATACCATAAAGAACCAGGCCAAGCATACGGAGACCCTCGCGTTTTCTGAGATCATCTCCTTTGCCCACCAGTTTTTGGCTCCAGAAGGCAAACTCCACATTCTGCTGCCGCCGCACGAAGCCAAGGTCTTTGAAGCCGAAGCACAGGCACATGGTTTTCATTCCCAGCACATTCTGTGGTTAGAGGCAACGCCCGGCGGTAAACTGCTGCGCGCCATTCACACGTATGCCCAGCAGGCAACGCCCCTCACACAGAAAACCTTACCGGTAAGAGAGAAAGACAACAGCTATACCCTATCCTTCCGGAACCTGCTCCAGGATTATTACCTTATTTTCTAAGGCGGCTGGTTTGGCGCAAATTTTCAAAAAACGGCCGCTAAACGCACAGGGGCCGCCGCTACACCATTAGCTTTGGCTGTACTTCCTCTTATTATTTCATTAACCCAACCCAATTTTGCCATTTTCTTAAAAACTAATCCTCAAAGCGCCCTATTCTTATAAATTTATTTCTATTTTAGCTGTATTATCCCCTAAAATATTGCTTATGAAAAAACATCTACTCAGCTTTCTCCTCAGCTGCTTGTGTATCACCCTCGGGTTTGCCCAGAACCTTCCCAAGCGGGAGTTCAGGGGCGCCTGGATTGCCACGTACGCCAACATTGACTGGCCCAACCGAAACCAAACCCCGCAACAGCAGCAGAACGCGCTTATCGCTATTCTGGATCATCACAAAGCCACGGGCCTCAATGCAATTTTTCTGCAGATCAGAAGCCAGTCAGATGCGCTGTACGCGAGTACCATTGATCCGTGGTCGGCGGACCTGACGGCGACGCAGGGCAAGGCACCTTCTCCGTTCTGGGACCCGTTGCAGTTTGCCATTGAGGAATGCCACAAGCGCGGCATGGAGCTCCACGCCTGGATGAACCCGTACCGGGCCATCGCCAACGTAAACCAGCTGTCTACTTTTGCACCCAGCCACGTGGCCAGACAGCACCCGGAGTGGCTCATTGCCACGGCCAACCTCCGTACCCTGGACCCAGGCATTCCGGGAGTGCGCGACTACATCAACAGCGTGATCTCTGATGTAGTGCAACGCTATGATGTGGACGGAATCCATTTCGATGACTACTTCTACCCCAATGCCGCCTTCAATGACGATGCCACCTTCAACGCTGATCCGCGCGGGTTCACCAACCGGGCCGACTGGCGCCGCGACAACGTGAACCTGCTCATAGCCCAGACCAACGCCACCGTGAAGGGCCTGAAGCCCTGGGTGAAGTTTGGGGTGTCTCCGTCAGGGATTTACCGCAACAGCACCAATCCGGCCATTGGTACGCCAACGTCGGGGCTGGAGCACTACACCTCCCTCTACGCCGACTCCAAGAAATGGCTGCAGGAAGGCTGGATTGATTACCTGGCGCCGCAGGTGTACTGGTTCATAGGCCAGAGCGCGGCCAACTACAGCGTCATCATTCCGTGGTGGAACAACAATGCCGCCGGCAGACACATCTACATCGGCATGGCCGGTTACAAGGTAAATGATCCGGCCCAGGGAACCAGTTGGGCCAATCCTTCCCAAATCCCTAACCAGGTACGCTACAACCGCCTGGAGGCCCATGCCAATATCAAAGGACAAGCCATCTACAACACCAGCAGTCTGCGCAGCAGCACCAAACTGGGTTTCAGAGACTCGTTGCGGTTAGACCTCTACCGGAAACCGGCCCTGCAACCCACCATGCCCTGGATAGACAACACGCCACCGGCCGCCCCTACCCAGCTGTTGGCCAACAGAGCCACCGCAGATTCTGTGTACCTCACGTGGTCTGCTCCGGCTGCAACTGCCAATGAATTTGACAAAGTGCGCCAATACGCCGTATACCGCTCTGAGTCACCGGCTATCTCCACCACAGACGTAAGCCACCTGCTGGCCATTACCACTACTAACGGCACTACCTTCAGAGACAAAGTTCCGGACCCCGGCAAGAGCTATTACTATCTGGTTACGGCCCTGGACCGCTTCCACAATGAGAGCACGCCGTCTAACGTAACCGATAATTTCGCCCCTACCCTGGCCTGCGTGCCTAACCAAGTGCTGAACCTGGAAGCCAACTGCACCGCCACTTTACCTGATTACCGCAGCCTGGCCACCGTCTCTGATGATGTTTCTACCGCCGATGCACTTACCCTTACCCAAAGCCCGGCCGCTGGTACCACCGTGAACGGTGTTGGGGAATTGGTAGTGACGTTAACTGTGACAGACGCCTCGGGCAAATCCACTTCCTGCTCTTTCACGGTGGAAGGCAAAGACGTGACCGCCCCTGCCTTCGTGCTGGCCGCTACGCAGTCGGTGAATCTGGTGGCGGGCTGTGAGATCATCGTTCCTGATCTGATTTCAGGGTTAACGGGCACCGATGCCTGCGGTACCGTTACGTTTACCCAGAGTCCGGCCGCCGGGGAAGTCATCAGCTCCGGCCACGGCCAGAAACACATTGTAACCGTGACCGCCCAGGACGGCAATGGCAACACCATCCAAAAGAACCTTACCCTGAATGCCGTAGATGCCACCGCTCCGGTGCTATTGGTGAAAAACATTACCCGCACCCTACAAAACGGCACCGTTACCATTACCGCCGCCGAGGTGAACAATGGTTCTTATGACAACTGCACGCTAGAAGAAGAGTCGTTTATGCTGTCGCAGAGCACGTTCACCTGCGCCAATATTGGGGACAATGTGATCACGTTCACGGCCAGAGACAACAGCGGCAACGAGGCTTCGGCTACTGCCGTGGTAACTATTGTGGGCGCAGTACCGGCCCCAGCCATCGGCCTGAGCCGCGCAGACCAAACCTACACCGGTTTACCAGCCAATACCATTGCATTAGGATACGGTGCCCAAACCTTAACCCTCACCGCTTCTAACAGCACCTCGGCCGCTGGCCAAACCACTTACCAGTGGAGCCCGGCCCTTGGCTTAAGCAGCACCACTTCTGCCGTGACAGAGTTCACCCCAACCGCAGCCGGCACCTATACCTTCACCGTGGTGGCCACCAATGAATTCGGCTGTTCAGAGAGTATTACCGTTACCGTGGAAGTGATTGATGTGCGCTGCGGCAATAAAAACGACAAAGTGTTGGTATGCCAGAAAATAGGAAACGGCTATCATGCTCTTTGCATTGCCCCAAGTGCGGTGCCTGCTCACCTGAGAAGAGGCAGCACGCTGGGTAACTGCAACGGAAATGCCGCCGTAGCCCAGAACGAAGAGGCCACCGAGGAAACCTCTACCCTGAAAGCCTATCCTAACCCGTTTACCGGCGAGGTGACCGTGAGTTTCCGTTTAGAGGAGACCGAGAAGAAAGTGAGTCTGGAGGTGTATGACCTGTTCGGCAACAAAGTTACCCGCCTGTTTGAAGGCAAGGTGAGCGCCCAACAGACGTATGAATTCAAAGCCAACACCGCCAACTGGAACGGCAACCTCTTCCACATCCGCCTGATCACTTCTTCCAAAGTATACAACTACAAATTGGTACGGGGCGAGTAATTGCCTTAAAGCCATACACAGAAAAGCCCCGGCAGTAGCCGGGGCTTTTCTGTGTATGGGGGTGCCTTTTGCGTTTAGGGGCCGTTTTTAGAGAAAGAGCCCCTAAACGCAAAAGGCACTTGGCTACATCTGCACTTCCCGTTCCTCGAACCGGATTCCGTATTGTTCCAGCTCTTCCAGAATGGGTAGGTAAAGGTCTTCCTGGAGCGGAACCAGCACACCGCTGCGCTGCAGCTTTCCTTCCAGTAAGAGTTTGGTGGCAATGCCCACGGGCAGGCCCACGGTTTTTGCCATGGCGGTCTGCACTTCGTCTTCGCCCAAGACCACTAGCGAGGAACTGAGTTTGTGGCGTGTGCCCTCCCGTTCAAACTCAAACTGGTGCAGCATCACAATCATGTCTTTGTCTGAGGGGCTCAGTTTCCATTTCTGCACCAGCAATTTCTCCAGCGCCTGCGCCGGGGTGGCGTTAGGCAATCCAATGGGCAGCTCGTCAAACAGCCCTGTCCATTCCACCAGCTCCAGTTCTTTCGCCTGCGGCGGAAGTCCCACGTACTCCGCCACCCGTTGCCGCAAGGGCTTGCCCGGGTCTGCGGCAGGCAAATAGCTTTCCACCAGTTGACGGTAGGTCAGTTCAGTAGCGTCTTCCAGGGAATAGGAGTCATCGGTGAGGCCCAGTTGGACCAGTACTTGCCACGCCTGGCAGTAGCCTGGTCGGCGGAGGGTGCCGCGCAGCATGGTGGGAATGTTCTGCAGGCCGTAGGGCTCACGGTAACTGAGCGAATCACGGTTAGCATACCCATCAAATTCACCAAAGCCCTCCACTGTGAACGTTTCAGTACGTTTGAACAACTGCGGGTACGGAATATACTTAATAGTACCCTGCTCAATGAATTTAGCGGTTCCTTGGCCTGCCAGAACCACGTTACGCGGGTTCCAGGTGAATTTGTAGTGCCAGGGGTTATTGTCAGACGCAGGGGCCATCAACCCGCCGGTAAACGATTTAAAGGAGGTCACGGCACAGCCTTGCCGCTGTAACTGGTGGATGATCTTGAGGGCAGACATGTGGTCTATACCGGGGTCAAGGCCGCACTCCATCAGGAACGTCAATCCTTTGGCTTTTGCCTCAGCATCTAGGGTTTTGATCTGGGGCGGCACATAGGAGGCGGTGACCAGATGTTTTCCTAGGGCCAGGCAGCTTTGGGCTACCAAGGGGTGAAACAGAGCCGGTAACATAGAAATGACCACATCGGCGGCGTCTATTTCTGAACTGCGCTGGGCCTCGTCCTCCACGTTGAACACCAGAGCCCGCGCCTGCGGGAACGGGCGCAGCTTCTCCTCCAGATGGTGTACGGCCACATCGGCAATGGAAAGCTGCCAGTTATGGGAAGTAGTGTGGGCAAGGAGATAGTCTATCAGCACCGTGGCAGAGCGGCCGGCCCCCAGCAACAGGATCTTTTTCATAGTGAGGTATAGATGGTCGCCTTAAAATGGGCATTTTATATGGCACAGGCAACCTCTTCTTGCATTTTAAGGGCAACTTGTTAACTTTGACTCCCGTACGTGCTCGTGCGGAAAACGCACCTTATGACTGAACAAGTACAACTCCACATTACCTATGAGGTAGTGTCTTCTTCTGAAGAATTAACTGAGCAGGAAAGGCAGGTGCTCCACCTGGCCCAACTGGCCACCGGCAATGCCTACGCTCCTTACTCCAACTATTTAGTAGGCGCCGCGCTGATGCTTTCAGACGGCAGCACCCACCAGGGCACCAACCAGGAAAACGCGGCGTACCCTTCCGGCCTCTGCGCCGAACGCACCCTACTGTTTGGCGTGGGCTCCAACTACCCAAATGAGAAAATTGAAGTGATGGCAGTAACTGTACGGCGCAGACATGAAGACCATTTCCTGAAAGCCTGTCCCTGCGGTGCCTGTAGACAAGTAATGGCCGAGTACCAGAACCGTCAAGGTTCCCCTATCAGGCTCCTGTTACAGGCCGAAGACGGTAAAGTAACCCGCCTGCAGTCTGTCAATGACCTGTTGCCGTTTATGTTTACCAAAGATCAGCTGTAAGTTGGCCGCCATACACAGAACCATTGCCGTACCGCGCACGGCCCACCTGCACCAATTGGGCACCCTTACCCCAGAAACCCGCCATGTTTGGATTGCCCTGCACGGCTATGGCCAGTTGGCGCAGTATTTCATCCGGCACTTTGAAACGCTAGCCGATACCCAGACAGCCGTACTAGCCCCGGAGGGACTCTCCCGCTTTTACCTGGAAGGTTTCTCAGGCCGGGTTGGCGCCACCTGGATGACCAAAGAGCAGCGCCTGTATGAGATACAGGATTACATCCACTATTTGAATCTGGTACGGGAAACAGCTCTACAGGAGGCTCCTAATGCCCAATTACACATTTTGGGTTTCTCTCAGGGAGCCGCCACCGCCTGCCGTTGGCTGGCCCAGGCGCAATGGCCGGTACACGAACTGGTGCTCTGGGCCGGGGTCTTCCCCGAAGACATGGAAATGGCCGCTGCCCGGCAAGCGCTGGCGCAAGCTCGTCTTACCTATGTGTACGGATTACAAGATCCATTTGTAGCCGATGACAAGGTACAGGAACAGTTGGCGCGGGTACGCCAGGCAGGACTGGAACCTACCATCCTGACCTTTGCTGGAAAACATGAACTTAACCGCGATGTGTTGACCCACCTGAAGCAGCAGCAGAGATAAAGCAACGCTTATTTGTCCCACATGCCCGGCATCACAATCTCCAGTAAATGCTGGTCGGGGTCCCGGAAGTAGCAGGACTTTCGGCCGTGGGGCCATGGCTGCTCGTGCTCTATGGCTATTGCCGCTTGCCTTAGTTTGTCCTTCCAAGGCTCGTATTCTTCAGGTTCGCACTCAAACGCCAGGTGCAGCTGCCCTTGCCCAAAATGCGGTGGCAAGTCTTTGCTCTCCTTGGTAGCCTGCGCGTTAAAGCACAGCAACACAGAATTCCCTACCCTGAAGAACACGTGCCGGTCGGCCACTTGCCCAATCACCTCAAGCTCTAATACCTGGGTATAGAATTGAGTGGTACGGTCTAAATCCTGCACATAGAGGCAGGTCTCTTTTATTTGCCTGAACGTCATGGGCGCCATTTTTCTCTCCTGCAACGGAAAAGCGCCTAGGATAGATGTCTTGTTTCAGGCCTGATTCTGAAAAAACGGCCCCTAAACAGAAAGCCTCACCCGTGGCAGAACAGGTGAGGCTTTCAATTGTCAATGGAAAATAATTACTGTTTATGAATGACAGTAGCTGAAGCCTGCGCCGAGGGCAGTACCAGTACTTCGGCAATGTTCACATGCTTGGGGCGGGTAACCATAAAGAGAATGATATCGGCTATGTCTTCGGCGGTCAAAGGCTCAAAGCCCTGATAAACGCTGGCCGCCCGTTCTTTATCGCCTTTGAAGCGCACTTCAGAGAACTCAGTCTCCACGGCTCCGGGGTTTACCTCAGACACCTTCACTCCTTCATGCACCAAATCAATGCGCATGGCTTTGGAAAGGGCGTCTACCGCAAATTTGCTGGCGCAGTACACGTTCCCGTTGGCATAGGCTTCTTTGCCGGCAATAGAACCAATGTTGATGATATGACCGGCTTTTCGCTCCACCATGATGGGCAGCACCTCTTTGGTCACGTACAACAGACCTTTCACGTTGATGTCCAGCATAGCGTCCCAATCGTCTACGTTGCCGCTTTGGATGGGGGCCAGCCCGTGGGCATTGCCGGCGTTGTTCACCAAGATATCTACTGCGCGCCACTCAGCCGGCAGTGCGGCAATGGCGTTGTGCACCGCTTCCTTGTCCCGCACGTCAAATTCCAGCGGATAAATCTGCTCGGTTCCAAATTGGGAAATTAGTTCCTGCAAACGCTCGGTGCGCCTACCGGCAATAATTACCTTGAATCCTTGTTGGACGAACGCGATGGCGGTGGCTTTTCCGATCCCGGATGTGGCACCGGTGACCAAAGCTATTTTCTGCGTCATAGAAAGCGGCTATTCAAAGTTGAGATAAAGGGTGACGGTGTTGGTGTTGAGCTGCTGGATGCTGTTGTTGAACACACTGTTGGCAGGCTCATGAATGTTGGTGATACCTCTGGAAAACCGAAGCTCAGGAGCAAACTTGAAGAATGGGTAGAACATGTCCAGCCCCACGCCATATTCAATGGCAAAATCAAAGTTTCTCACCTGCAGCACATCATTGCCTTTTTTCTGTCCGCCCACCACGTAGGAAGGCTTCACCCCGGCAATGAAATACATTTGGGTGTTCTTGCGGCGCTTAGACTCATATTTCACCAGCAAAGGCAATTCGCCGGAAAAAGTATTGATCTCCTGCAAGATGTCACCGCCCTCAATTCCATTGGTAGGGTCTGCCGGTACACCTTTGTATTCAATGGCTCTGCTGTAATAGCCTACGCCTGGTTGCGCTCTCAGCACGAAATCGGGCGACAGGCGCAGGGAGGTGATGAAGTTGACGTTGAAACCTACGTTCGTCTTCTCATTCACTGAAAAGGTGGTGTTTCGGTTTCCTTCTGGGTCCTGCGCAGCAATTTGGTCTACATAGGACTGTGAATGCTCCAGTTGGTACCAGGAACCGTTCACGCCCAACGAGAAGCCCCAGCGGAGTCTCTTGAATTCATAGCCGGGCAGATTCTCCCCTTTCAGGTTGCCTTGTGCCTGGCTTTGCTGACTGATGGACAACAACGCCAGTACCAGAGACGCTATTATTTTGTACCGGTGTAAATGGAGCTGATGCCGAAGGTAAGTGAGTGCCATTCTGTATTCTTATACCCTATTTTCTTAAAAATTGCCAGAAAATCATTTCCGTCTGGGAACGCCTGCACAGACTCTGGCAGGTACGTGTACGCAGCATTGTCTTTAGAGATCATTTTCCCAAAAACTGGCAAGATGTGTTTGAAGTAAAAGTTATAGCCCTGCTTAAATGGAAACTGCTGCGGCTTTGAAAACTCCAGAATCACGGCCCTGCCACCCGGTTTGAGCACCCTGAACATCTCTGACAAACCTTTCTCCAGATTCTCAAAATTCCGGACTCCGAACGCCACCGTAATGGCATCAAAATAATTGTCGGGGAACTGGATGTTCTCAGAGTCACCCAGCTGCAACTGCACCAGATGGTCTAAGCCACGCTTGCTAATCTTTTCCCGGCCTACCTGGAGCATTCCCTCAGAGATGTCTATCCCGATGATCTGTTTAGGCTTGAGCCGAAGCGTCTCCAGGGCAAAATCTCCGGTGCCGGTGGCAATATCCAGGATCATCTGCGGCTTAGACTGTTCCAGCAGTTTTACTGCTCTTTTGCGCCAGTAGATGTCTACTCCTGCACTAAGGAAGTGGTTCAGAAAATCATACCGTTTGGCAATGCTGTTAAACATGTTTGCCACCTGTGTTTTCTTACCTTCTTCCTGGTCTTTGTATGGAACTATGGACATGTACTCAGTTTGATTAAAGAGAGCAAAGCTACTATGCTTTAACTACATTTCCTGCATTATGTTGTGTACATGTTACCCATAAAGACAAAGCCCCGGCCAATGGCCGGGGCTTTGTCTTTATGGTGTTTTCTAGGAAACACCTCAGAAACGGTTATTTCTGGTCTTGCCCTTTGATCACGTTAAACTCTGTACGGCGGTTCAACTGCATGTTCTCAGCAGAGTTGTTCGGTGCAGCCGGACGACGCTCACCATAAGAAACGGTAATCATGCGGTTGCTAGGAATACCTTGCTGAATCAGGTAGTTGTAAGCAGCCATGGCGCGATTCTCACCTAAGGTAATGTTGTAGGCATCTGAGGCACGGGAGTCGGTGTGGCCGTCAATGGAGATACGCAGGGTTGGGTTGGCTTTCAGGACACGGGCAATGTTATCCAGTTCTGAGATAGACTCAGGACGCAGGTTATATTTGTCAGTGTCATAGTAGATGCGCTTGAAGGCGAATGCTCCTACCCCAATACCAGTAGTATCTTCAAAGGCAATGTAAAAGTCTTTCTCAAACACGGTAGTGTCGTTCAAAGACATAGGCACTTCATACTGCTCTGTGGCAATCGTTCTTCCGTCTTTAGACAAGGTTACCTGGTAAGGACGCGCAGAAAGCACAGATACCTGGTAGTTCCCTGAATCTGGCTTGGTAACATCACGGTACTCAAGCGGCGTGTTATTGGCAGTTTTACCGGAGAATACTAACTCTACACCTGGAATAATAGTGCTATCACGCAAGCTGTACACGTGGCCTCTTACAATGGCATTGCGGATGTAGTTGATGGTGTAAATGTCTTTTTCACCGTAACCACCCATGCGGTAAGAAGACAGGTACGCGTAAGAAGCATCTGGGCTTAAACGGTAGTATGTATCATCGTCTGGCGTGTTCACAGGATAGCCCATGTTCTCAGGTCTGCTCCAGCGGCGGGCAACAGTATCAAATCTAGTCACAAAGATATCATAACCCCCCATGGTATTGTGGCCACGTGAGCTGAAGTACATGGTCAAGCCATCTGCCGTAAAATAAGGGCTATCTTCATCAAAAGGAGTGTTTACACCGTTACCGAAGTTCTTAGGGGCACCCCACTCACCGTTGGGCTGGCGCTTTGAGTAATAGATATCTAAGTCACCGTTCTGAGAGAACTGGCTTGTAGAGAAGTAAAGCGTTGAACCATCTCTGGTGATGAACGCATCGCTTTCAAAACCTTTTGAGTTGATGTTTTTGCCTAACTTCTGCGGCTGCCCCCAATCACCCCCGTCTCGGCTGGTCATAAAGATATCTCCACCTTCATCCTGACGGTACATCAGCATTTTAGTGTCGTTGTCAAACAACTGAATGGAGGCATCGTGGCCAGTACCGTTCAAACGACCGCTCAAAGAACGAGGAGTTTCCCATGAATCTGGTCCAAGGCGGCGGGTTTCAAAGATATCTTCAAAGTATTCACCGTCTTCGGCAGCTTTCCCGCCGGTAACCCCGGCACTACGCGAGGTGAATAAAAGATAGTTGTTATCGGAGGAAATCACTGGGCTGTGCTCAGAATAAGGCGTATTTACTGTTGGCCCCAAGTTTTTCACGAAGACGTCTTTAGGGTTGGCAACCTCTCTCTTCGCGTTACGGGCGTGCTGCAACAAAAGAGCCGCTTGTTCTTTGCCTTCATCATCTCGCTTGCCTAGTGTAGCCTGGTAGGCCTGCGCGTTTTTGATGGCGTTGTCAAACTCGTAGTTTACCAGATCAACCCGTCCTAACCAATACAGCACGTCATCCCCAACCTTGGGTTTCATTCTGTAGGCTTTGTAAATGTATTCGCTCGCCTTTTCTTTGTCAAAGGCGATTAAGCTAATCCCGGCCCGGTACATTGCCTTTGCATTGTCAGGATCACGCTCCAACGCCCTCTCATAGTAAGGCAAGGCCGCCCGGAAATTTGCCTGGTTGAAAAGTTTGTCCCCACTCCGGATAAGCTTACGCGTACTCTGGGCCATGGCCGTTGAAACCATGAGAAACAGTGTCAGAAATAATAATGATGTTCTAAACAACCGCTTGTCTAAGTGATTCATAGTGTAAAGGTTTAGATATAGTAGCTACTAGTGGGCGCTTAAGCGAAAAGTGTATTTGTATCAATTCTGTGGTTTACGTTCTCTTTGGCAGATGCGGTTTAGAGAAGTTACAATAATATTCAAAAAATCTAAGATAGCTTCTCCTCTATACAAATTTATTACCATGTAAATATTAGTAAAGTGCCGCAATATAGAAAAACTATCTTATCTGAGACGAATTCCAGCATCGCTTATTCGCCCTACGATACTCCAAAATGACCCAGATGGTTACTAAAAATATAAAAAGAATATATTAAGCCGTAGGCCCAGGAGAGATTTTTTAAGCGTTAGCCGTTTATTTGGTACCTTTGTGTTTGTCAATAAACGCGTGTAGAGAATATGGTCATCAAAGAAGCAAAGTTTATTACCAGCAATACCCGCGCCGATCTGTGCCCCCAGACAGAGCTCCCGGAATATGCGTTTATTGGGCGATCTAACGTAGGGAAGTCATCGCTCATCAACATGCTCACCAACCGGCTGAAACTGGCGAAGACTTCCTCTTTTCCGGGCAAAACCCAGCTCATCAACCATTTCCTTATCAATGACAACTGGTATCTGGTAGATTTACCAGGGTACGGTTGGGCCAAGGTAAGCAAAGATTCTAGAGAGCAGTGGCGTAAGATGATTATGTATTACCTCAAAAACCGCCCCAACCTGGCCTGTGTTTTTGTATTGATAGACTCCCGGCTACCCCCTCAGAAAGTAGATTTGGATTTTATGGAGCTTTTGGGAACCATGGGTGTTCCCTTTGTGCTTATTTTCACAAAGACAGACAAGCAGTCTGGCACGAAAACTGATGCTAACATTGCTTTCTATCTTAAAACGCTGCAAGATACCTGGGAAGAGTTGCCTATGTACATGAAGAGTTCGTCTGCCACCAAAGAAGGACGCGACGAGATCCTCCAGTTCATAAGTGACGTAAACCAACGGTATGAGGAAGAGCGAAAAGCCTAAAATCTATTCACTGCTTAATTATTATTTCTGAGATGAAAGTAAAACACGTTCTGGTAGCAGCCTCCCTGGCCTTCTTTACCGCAGGTACCTGTGCCGCGCAAACCGCCCCCAAGGCAACCGCCGCCCAAACCGGAAAATTGCCGGTGGCAGAACATTACCCTGGTGGCCAAGACTCTCTGGTGGCGCATCTGCAACGCAGCATCCAGTACCCAGCCATGGCTAAACGCAACCGCGTGATGGGCACCTGCATTATCCATTTCACTTTAAAAGAAGACGGTGCTATCACCAATGCAAAAATTCTGAAGGAAGTAGGCGGCGGCACCGGACAGGAGGCCCTGCGGGTGGTTCAGTTGCTTAAATTCAATGCCCCAGGATACAGCCAGGAGTACAGCGTACCCGTGAACTTCAAATTATAACCAACCTATATAACCTTAATTATCTCTATGCCATTTGACCTGAGAGAGATCGCTTCTATTTCCGGTATGCCCGGCCTTTACAAGATTATAGCGCCCACCCGCAATGGAATCATTGTAGAAAGCCTCGCCGATAAACCAGTACGGAGTGTGGCACAGGCCCGCAACCGCGTTTCTATCCTGCATGAAATCTCTATGTACACCAATGACGAAGAACATACAGTTCCGTTGGCGGAGATCTTTGACAGGATCAGAAACCAATACGGCGACAACCTGCCGGTAAGCGCAAAATCAAGCACGCAGGAACTGGGGGCGTTTGTGGAGTCGGTTCTTCCAGACTATGACCAGGACCGGGTATATGCTTCAGACATGAAGAAGTTAGTGCAGTGGTACCAACTGGTAAATCAGTTTGTGCCTTACGCAGAAGAAGCTGCTGCTTCTAGCGCTGACACTGCTGAAGAGAAAGAAGACACTGCCTCTGCCGAGTAATCTTATAAGCACCAGAACCGGCCTAAACGCACTGCGGCCCCTGTTTGAGCAGGGGCCGCAGTGCGTTTAGGCCGGTTAAGCAAGAAGTTTAAGCCAGCAAAGAAGCTCTTGCCGGTCTCTCTCTGGCAACCAATAAAGATTCCACCTCTTCCACCATTTCAGTGGAGCCTATGTAAAAAGTACACCGCTGGTGCAGATCAGACGGCTGTATTTCCAGAATGCGCTGCCGTCCGTCTGAGGCTTTCCCACCGGCCTGCTCCACTATAAAGGATAGTGCGTTACACTCATACAGGAGTCTTAGTTTTCCGCCTGGGGCTTTTAAGGTATTAGGGTACAGATAAATTCCTCCTTTCAACAGGTTGCGGTGGAAATCTGCCACCAGGGAGCCTATGTAGCGGGCGGCATAGTTGCGTACCCGGCAAAGTTCTACGTAATGCTTAATTCTTTCCGGGAAGTGGTTAAACCCGCCTTCGTTTACTGAGTAGATATTGCCGGTGCGCGGAATGGTGATGTTGGGGTGCGACAGGAAGAACTCACCTAGTGAAGTTTCATAGGTGAAGCCGTTCACGCCGTTACCGGTGGTGTATACCAACATGGTGCTAGACCCGTAGATAATGTATCCGGCAGCCACTTGTTCCGTTCCTTTCTGGAAACAATCTTCCAAAGTTGCCTCTGTACCTAACTCCGTTACCCGGCGGTAAATAGAGAAGATAGTACCAATAGACACGTTCACGTCAATGTTGGAAGAACCGTCTAAGGGGTCAATGGCTACAATGTATTTCCCTTTGTGGTTGCCCGTTAAAATCATTTCATCCTCTTCCTCAGAAATAATGGCACAGACCTCTCCCCCGTTACGCAGGGCGCGAATGAAACGGATATTAGCCACCACATCCAGTTTCTGCTGGTCTTCTCCCTGCACGTTCTGCTTGCCATAGGCACCGCCAATGTCGGTGAGGCCCGCGTGGTTGATGGCTCTATTTACTATTTTTGCGGCCAACGCAATATCGCGCAGCAGCTGGGAGAGCTCTCCGGTAGCGTAGGGAAAATCTTCTTGTTTCCGCATAATGAACCGGTCTAGGGTAGTACCCACCGGCAGGGCCAAATCTTCTTTTAGTGTCATAGGAGTAGGTAAAATAAGTGGACGGAACAGATGATTAGGTTTTTAAATAATTACAAAAATAACAATAAACAAGACAAAAACTAAAGCTTGTTTGCCAACTTTACACAATAATAACTTTTGAATGATAGTTTTTAAATTTGGAGGCGCCTCTGTGAAAGACGCGGCGGCTTTCAGGAATATACTCCGGATTCTGTCTGGGCTTGACCATACGCAAAAACCATTGGTGGTGGTTTCAGCCATGGGCAAAACCACCAATGCGCTGGAGAAGGTGTACCGGTTGGCTTTTCAGAAACTTGATTATTCCGCCGCCTTGCAGGAAACCCGGCAGTATCACCTTCAAATTGCGCAGGAGCTGTTTGCCGGCTCCAATCACCCCATTCATGCCGCCCTTCAGCAGCAATTCAACTACCTGGAGCTCCTTCTGGAACACCTGCAGCCCGTAGATTTTGATCGCCAGTATGACCAGATCATTAGTGTGGGCGAACTGTTGTCTAGCCTCATGCTGCACCACTTCCTGGCCAGCCAAGGCTACCCAAACCAATGGATTGACTGCCGCGACTACCTGCGCACCGATGCCACCTGGCGCGAAGCCCGCCTAGACTGGACCTGGACCGAAAAGCAGATCAGGCAGCACTTACCGGCAGTCCTGGAACAACAGCCTATCATCACGCAGGGCTTCATTGGCCGCTCCGCCAGCGGCGAAACCACCACGCTGGGCCGGGAAGGCTCAGACTTCAGTGCAGCCATTTTCGCCTATTGCCTGCGGGCAGAGTCGCTCACCATCTGGAAAGACGTACCCGGACTGCTGAACGCTGACCCTAAACTGTTCAAGGAGACCACCAGGTATGAGGAAATCGCCTATCAGGAGGCCATTGAGATGGCGTATTACGGGGCTTCGGTCATTCACCCTAAAACGGTGCAGCCTCTGGCCCAGCGTTGCATTCCGCTGTACGTAAAGTCGTTTCTGCACCCAAGTGAGCCCGGCACCGTGATCTGGAACTGCCAGCACGAGCGCATCGCCCCGTCGTTTATCCTGAAGCAGAACCAGTGCCTGCTGTCTTTCCATACCAAAGATTTCGGGTTTATCTCTGAGCAGCACCTGAGCACTATTTTCAAAGCCTTGAGCCAGCACCGCCTCAAGATCAACATGATGCAGAATTCGGCTATCTCTTTTTCTACGTGCGTAGACGCAGATGAAACCCGCGTGGAGGCGCTTAAAGCAGAGCTGGCCCAGGAGTTTGTGATTCTATACAACCAGCCGCTGCACCTGTTCACCATCAAGAACTATGACCAGCCCAGTCTGGAGAAACTCACCCACGGCAAAGAGATCCTGCTGGAGCAACGCAGCCGCCAGACGTTCCAGTTCGTGTGCCGCCCTACCCAAGAATTTCCGCTGTAACGTGTTCACTGGTTTGCGTTTAGGGGCTATTTTTCCAAAAACAGCCCCTAAACGCAAACATTTACCTCTCAGGGAATAAAAGAGGCACAGGCCAAAAGCTCTCTTTTACGCCGGGGTTGCAGGGTAAACGCTTGTGCCGTACCTTTGTGGCCGCAAAGCGCAAGGTAGGCCCATAGCTCTCCTCAAGGCGTTTTGTATCATCAATTCTAAAATATTTAACCTTATCATGGCAGTATTAGTAGGTAAAAAAGCACCTTCTTTCAAAGCCACCGCTGTTGTAGACGGTGAGTTTGAAGAGGATTTCTCTCTTGACCAATATGTAGGCAAACAACATGTGGTATTCTTCTTTTACCCAATGGACTTCACGTTTGTATGCCCTACTGAAATCATCGCTTTCCAGGAGCGTATGGAAGAGTTCAAGCGTAAGAACGTTGCGGTGGTAGGTTGCTCTACAGACACGCACCAGTCGCACTGGGCTTGGTTGAACACCCCCCGCGAAAAAGGCGGTATCCAGGGCGTGGCCTATCCGCTGGTAGCTGACGCTACTAAGACAATCTCTGCGAACTATGACGTATTGGCGGGTCACTATGACTACAACGACCAAGGCGAGATGATCTTCGTGGGCGAGCCGGTAGCTTACCGCGGTCTGTTCCTGATTGACAAAGAAGGTGTGGTGCGCCACCAAGTGGTGAACGACATGCCACTTGGCCGCAGCATTGACGAGGCGCTCAGAATGGTAGACGCCCTGCAGTACTTTGAAGAAAAAGGCGAAGTTTGCCCAGCTAACTGGGAAGAAGGCAAAGAAGGAATGCAAGCTACCCACGAGGGAGTTTCCAACTACCTGGCCAGCCACTAAGCCCCACTCTTTCCAATATCTGGAAACGCCCCCGCCACAGACGGGGGCGTTTCTGTTTTCAGGCCGCCTGCATATCTGGCCGGTCCCTAGTATCCTTTGCGTTTAGGGGCTAATTTCCAAAAAAGAGGCCCTAAACGCAGCCCCATGAAAAGGACTGGCACATGCCCTAGCGGAGTATTTTAGCGCTACAACTGTACCTTCCTAAGGAGAACCCAGTATCTTTACCGAAATGGCACGGCATCTCTTGAGAACCTTGCCGGCAACAGTCCCCCAACCTATTGTTGATAAAAAACCCTGTCAGAAATGTCAAAGATCCTGTATGAAGTGGGTGTACGGGCCTATGGCCTGGGCGTGCGCCTGGCGGCTCCCTTCCACCAGAAAGCAGCCCAATGGGTAAACGGACGTAAAGAGGTTTTTGCCGAGATCCACCAGAAGCTCCAGCAGAACACGGCTCCCGTGGCCTGGTTCCACTGCGCCAGCCTGGGCGAGTTTGAGCAGGGCCGCCCGCTCATTGAGGCCTTCCGGCAGAAGTTCCCAGACTACAAGATTGTGCTCACGTTTTTCTCCCCCTCGGGCTATGAGGTCCGGAAGAACTACGCCCACGCCGATTTCATCTTCTACCTGCCCCTGGATACTGCCGTAAACGCCCGGCGCTTCCTTGCCCTGGTCAAGCCTAAACTGGCCGTTTTTGTGAAGTATGAGTTCTGGCACCATTACACCAAGGCGCTGCGCAAGCGCCATGTGCCGCTCATCTCCATTTCGGCTATTTTCAGGCCCAACCAGATCTACTTTAAAAAGAACGGAGGCTTTTACCGGCGCATTCTGGAGCGTTTCACGTACATTTTCACCCAGAACCAGGAATCGGCGCAGTTGTTGGCCAGCCTCAACCTGAGCAACGTGAGCATGGCCGGCGATACGCGGGTAGACCGGGTGTTGCAGACGGCCCAGAACGCGGCGCCCATTCCGGTAGCCCAGGCCTTCAAAGCAGATTCTCCCGTCATGGTCATTGGCAGCAGCTGGCCCCAGGACTTAGAAGTGCTACTCCCCTTTATGCAGGAGCAACTGCCTTCCCTTAAATTCATCCTGGCGCCGCACGAAATCAAAGACAAAGAACTAGCCCAAATAGAAGAGCAGTTCCCGGGCCAGGCCATCCGGTTTTCCCGCGCCGATGCGGCTTCCGTGGCCTCGGCGCGGATTCTGCTCATTGACAACATTGGCATGCTCTCCAGCCTCTACCAGTACGCCGATTACGCCTACGTGGGCGGAGCCTTCGGGAAGGGCTTGCACAACACGCTGGAGCCCGCCGCTTTTGGTCCGCCTATTTTCTTCGGGCCCAAATACAGCAAGTTTCAGGAAGCCATAGACCTCATTGAGGCGGGCGTGGCGTTCTCGGTGCGGTCTACCCAGGAGCTGAGCAAGGCGTTTACTGCGCTTCAGGAAAACCCTGCCCGGCGCAAGAACATAAAGGTGGCTACCCAGGCCTACTTAGAGAAACAGGCCGGCGCCACAGAGCGTATCTTAACTTCTTTGGAATATTGGTTACCTTCGCGGCAGGAATGACAGGCACTGTAGTAAAATCGACCGGCTCTTGGTATTTGGTACGCACCCACGCGCAAGGGGAGCTGTACAAATGCCGCCTACGCGGAAAATTCAAAAACAAAGGACTCAAAGTAAGCAACCCCATTGCCGTGGGCGATGAGGTGAAGCTGGAGCCCGAAGGGGAGGAAAAACAGGGCGTCATCACAGATATTACCCCGCGCCGCAACTACATCATCCGGAAGTCTACGCACAAGGCGCACCACGCGCACATTGTGGCCTCCAACCTGGACCAGGCTTTTCTGGTGGTCACGCTGGTGTCGCCGCGCACGTCTTTTGGGTTCATTGACCGTTTCCTGGTCACCGCTGAGGCCTATGACATTCCGGCCACGCTGCTGTTCAACAAACTGGATCTGTATGACCAAGAGGCCCAGCAGTACCTGGAGCAGGTGATGCAGCTGTACCGCAACATTGGCTACCCGTGTTACCCCTGCTCGGCCCACACCGGCCAGGGAATTCAGGAAATCCAGGAGCTCCTTGCCGGTAAAGTAACCCTGTTTACCGGCCACTCGGGGGTGGGCAAAAGTACGCTGGTGAACACGCTGGTACCTGATCTGGACATCAAAACCTCAGAAATCTCCGCGTTCTCAGACAAAGGCGTGCACACCACCACCTTCGCGGAGATGTTTGAGGTTGGTCCCAACACCTTCCTGATTGATACGCCCGGCATCAAGGAACTGGGCGTGGTGGAGATGCAGCGCGAAGAGATCAGTCATTATTTCCCGGAGATGCGCGCCCGCCTGAACAAATGCCGTTTTGACAACTGCATCCACGTGAATGAACCGGGTTGCGCCATTCAGGAGGCCGTGAAGAAAGGCAAAATCGCCCTGCCGCGCTACGAGAGCTACCTCAGCCTGCTTCAGAACGATGATTCGCACCGGTAAAAGTATAGTCCTGAGTTCTGAGTCTTGAGTACTGAGTTTTAAGTTGCGTTTAGGGGCTGTTTTTCAGAAAAGAGGGGCAAAACAATGTGTGCAGAGGGTTCCTTCGCCCCGCTTTCCGGCAGGCCGTAAAAAATACGTACCTTTGCGTTCAGGTTGCTGCGCTTATGCGGCGGCAACAAATTAGAATAGTTAAAACAGAAATAGACTTCTTATGAAAACCGCAGAAATCCATACCCCTAAGGGCGTGATGAAAGTAGAGTTCTACGAGCAGGATGCCCCTAAAACCGTTGCCAACTTCACTAAACTGGCCAAAGAAGGTTTCTATGACGGCCTTACGTTTCACCGCGTGCTGCCAGACTTCGTGATCCAGGGCGGTTGCCCAAACACCCGCGAAGGCGCCAAAGGCATGCCCGGCACCGGCGGACCCGGCTATAAAATTGACTGTGAGTTAACCGGCGGCAACCAGTACCACGACCGTGGCGTGTTGTCTATGGCGCACGCAGGCCGCAACACCGGCGGTTCGCAGTTCTTCATCTGCCACAGCCGCAACAACACCGCGCACTTAGACCGCAACCACACCTGCTTCGGGAAAGTGGTAGAAGGTTTGGACGTGATTGACCAAATCAAAGCGGGCGACAGAATTGAGAAAATTGTAGTAAACGAGGCGTAAATCGCAACTTACTTCAATACTATCAGAAAGCCGGAAGATTTACCTCTTCCGGCTTTTCTGTTTTAAGTCTGTTTTTGGAAAAAGAGCCGCTAAACGCAAATTCAACCGCCGGCGTGGCTCAGCAGGAAGGCCGTGAGAAAACCCAGTACCGTGATGAGTCCGGTGAAATCATGGGTTACTTCAAACGCCTCTGGGATCATGGTGTCTGAGATCATGGCCAGAATGGCACCCGCCGCCAACGCCGTGGTAGCCGCGATCACATCGGGCGAGAGCCCACTGAAGACGGTGTACCCCAACAGCGCCGCCACCCCAGAAATCACGGCAATAGCGCCCCACACGCCAAAAATATATATTTTGCTGCGGTTGGCTTTCTTCATGCCCACGGCGCTGGACAAACCTTCGGGTACGTTAGACAGAAACACCGCCGCCACTACCGCCAGGCTCACGTTGCTACCCGAGATCATGCTGATGCCAATGGCGATGGACTCCGGCACGCCGTCTATGAGTGCGCCAATGGCCAGCGCCAAGCCGCTGCCCTCGGTCTCGGCCTCAGAGGTTTGCTGGTCGCCGGAGCGTTTGCGGTTATGGCCGCCTCTTTTTTTCAGGAGCCAATTGGCCCCTGTGTACACCACCGCGCCGCCCAGAAACCCAATAGCCGTGGCATCAAAACCGCCCTGTTCGTAGGCTTCGTCCATGAGTTCAAACGCCAGCGCCGAGATCAATACCCCCGCCCCAAACGCCATCACGCTGGAAGACACCTTGGCCGAAACTTTTGCGTAGTACCCCACGGCTGCACCAATGAGCAAGGCGGCTCCGCCCAATAATCCCCAGAGGGTAGCTTGTAACCAAATTGGCATAATGGCTGTCTTCAGGTGAACAAAAGCCCACTTACCAGGGGCAAGCGGCTCAGCTTTCTACGCCTCTTACCCCGCCAGGTTATCGGGCCAGCGCCCTGCACGCTGGGGGATTATTCTTCTGCTGCAGGCAGTTCCGGCACTACATCAGCTGATGTCCTGGATGGAAATGATTTTCCCGTCCTGGAAGCGGAAGACAGAGGTTCCGGTCAATTCCAGTTTGTCCCCCGCCCGAAGCCCGCTGGGAAGATCTACTGCCAGAACTCCGGTATAGTCAATGGCAACGGTTACTTCATCGGCGGCGGTTTCCTTCAGGCTAGTAATACGCTGCTCCCGCTGAATAAACAGCGCCTTCGCTTTCTCCGCCTGCTCTCTGAACGCCTGCACGCCGTGCAATTCAAGGTTTACCGCACCGGCGGCAATGTTCTGGAAATGTACCTCCGCGTGCAGATCAGACACCATTCCGTCTACATCAAAGGCGTTATAGGCTTCAATATACTTTTCTACCAGCTCTTGCTTCATGATTTTTGATTTGGCCTAATATTAAAAGGATTTCTGCTATTTCCCTCTATTCATGACCAGTTCTCAAAGCTGAATCTACTTTTAGCTTTGCCGGTAACCGCCTTTTCTGAAACATATAATCTTCGTCCCCAATGCTGAACGAACGGAAGATCTCCGCGGGCAGATGTGTTTCCGTTTAAGAGCCGTTTTTCTAAAATCGGGGCTAAAACAGGAGTGGCAGACGAGCCTTAAAAAAACAAAAGCCGAAGCTGTGCGGCTTCGGCTTTGGAATACGTTTTGGGCCTGTTTTCAGAAAAACGGCTTAGAAACGGTCGTTATCATCCTCGTCTTCGTCCTCGTCATCACTCAGGCTGAAGCCGCCGCCGGAGAACATGCTGCTCAATAAATCTTTGAACTGAAGCCCGGCGGTGAGGCGGTTGCGGGAAATGAGGCTGTACTCGGCCAGGCCGTGCAGGCAGAACTCCATGAAGAAGAGGTGCTCGGCTTCGTCTTTGGCCTTGGGCTGATATTTATCCACCACGTCTGAAAGGCCCGGCACCTGGTTGAGCACCCGCTTGTACTCGGCGTCTGAGGCATCGGTTAACAGATCAAGGGTATGGCCGTCTGAGAACCAGGCGGTCACTTTCTTGTATGGGTCTTTGTCTTTCTGCTTCTTGAATTTGTCTGGGTCTGGGAAATAGTTCAGGAACTGCGTTCTGATGGCTTTGCCCATTAAGCGGTAGGCCACGCCGCCGGCTCCCTCCTGCTCGCCCTCGTACACCAGCTCCACCTTGCCGGTCACGGCCGGAACCGCCGCCAGAAAGTCTGACACACGCACGTGGGTCTGGGCCTCAGCGTTGGTGAGCACCCGCAGTTCGGCGGCACTGATCACGCTTTCATACGCCGAGATGGTGAGACGCGCCGACACCCCGCTTTTGGCATCTACGTACTCGCTCTCGCGGGCTTCAAAGGCGATCTGTTCCACCAGGTCATGGATAAGCTCATGGCCTTTCACGCGCTCCTGCTGGGCCTCTGTGATGCGGGCTTCCTGCTTGGTGATGCGCTTGCCTACTTCAATGCTCTTAGGATAGTGCGTGATGATCTGTGAGTCTATGCGGTCTTTGAGCGGTGTCACAATAGAACCGCGGTTGGTGTAGTCCTCTGGGTTGGCGGTAAACACAAACTGGATGTCCAGCGGAAGCCTGATCTTGAAACCCCTGATCTGGATATCGCCTTCCTGCAAGATATTGAACAGAGACACCTGGATACGCGCCTGCAAATCTGGTAACTCATTGATCACAAAAATACCGCGGTGCGCCCTTGGGATCAGCCCGAAATGAATGACCCGTTCGTCTGAGTACGGCAGTTTGAGCGTGGCGGCTTTGATGGGGTCGGCGTCTCCGATGAGGTCCGCCACCGACACGTCTGGGGTGGCGAGTTTCTCGGTGTAGCGCTCGTCGCGGTGCAGCCAAGTAATAGGGGTATCATCGCCGTGGTGGGCGATCTGGTCTACGGCGTAGCGCGAAAGCGGCTGAAAGGGGTCATCGTTCAGCTCAGAACCAACCACCACGGGCACGTACTCGTCCAGGAGCTGCACCATGAGGCGCGCAATGCGGGTTTTGGCCTGCCCACGCAAGCCCAGCAGGTTAATGTGGTGGCGGCTCAGGATAGCGCGTTGCAGGTCTGGGATCACGGTCTCTTCGTAACCATAAATGCCGGGAAACACTTCTTCGCCGCTGCTCAGTTTTTTAATGAGGTTGGCGCGCAGTTCTTCTTTCACGCTCCGGGGCTCATAGCCGGCGGCCTTCAGTTGGCCCAGGGTCTTGATCTTTTGCAGTTGCTCTGCGGGTATATCAGAATAAAGCATTTTTCTATTGCTGGTTGATTGATTGCTGATTGATTTTTAAAGTACGTATCTTGAAGAAAAAACTCTAGCACAACAAGGTTATGATGCGCTTCAAGTCACGTTCGTTTTTACTTTCGGTGTTGGCCCGTCTGCTCACGTTTGCCGGTCTTTTCATGATCCTGACCAAGGATGACAACGTCTACCTTGCCTTAAGCCTTATTTTCACCGGCGGATTGTTGAACTTGGCTCCCTGGATAAGAAAACGTCTCCTCTCCTGATGTTTTGCGTTTAGCGCCTCTTTTTGGAAAAACAGCCCCTAAACGCAAAAGTTTGTATTGTAGCCCTTATCTTGTACTACTATGAAGAATTATTCGCTCCTGTATCTATTGGCCACGGTTCTTGTGGTAGCCGCCGCCGCTTTACGCATGACGCATGTGATTGAGCGGCCAGTATTCTATCTCATTTTCGGGATTAGCATTATCTTGTCTTTTGTGGCCGGCTCTTTCAAGAAGAAGGCCCTAAAGAAAGAGCATGAGTAATGGCGTTTAGGGGCTGTTTTCTGAAAAAGAGCCTCTAAACGCAATGGCCTCACATTCTCTTCTTCCGGTTACGGCCGTAGTCTCTAAACACCAGATCACCCAGACCTTTGAGGCTGCTGTAATACGCCTGCCCGTTGTTTACCTGGGTGAATTCTTCCACAAACTGCTGCAGGTACGGATCTGAGGCAATCATGAACGTGGTGATGGGAATGCCCAGCCTACGGCACTGCGCTGCCAGGTTCAGGGTTTTGTTCACCACTCTCCTATCCAGCCCGAAACTGTTTTTATAGTACTTGAGGCCCTCTTTTAAGCAGGTGGGCTTGCCGTCTGTGATCATGAAAATCTGCTTGTTGCTGGTTTTGCGGCGGCGCAGCAGGTCCATGGCCAGTTCCAGCCCGGCAACGGTGTTGGTGTGGTACGGCCCCACCATGAGGTAGGGCAGGTCTTTCACGCTGATCTGCCAGGCATCGTTGCCAAACACAATAATGTCCAGGTTGTCTTTGGGGTACTTGATCTTGACCAGTTCGGCCAGGGCCATGGCTACTTTTTTAGCGGGCGTGATGCGGTCTTCGCCGTACAGAATCATGGAGTGCGAGATGTCAATCATGAGCACGGTGCTGGTCTGCGTCTTGTGCTCGCGTTCGGTTACCTCCAGGTCCTGCTCCGTGAGAAAGAAATCATCTGCGATGCCGTGCTGGATCTGCGCGTTGCGGATGGACTCCGTGAGCTCAATCTGCTCGGGCGCATCACCAAAACGGAACTCCCGCCTATCGGCCGAAGGCTCATCACCAATACCGGCTTTGGGCGTGGTGTGGTTGCCGCGGCCGCCTTTCTTCAGTTTCCCGAAGATTTCTTCCAGCGCGCTTTTCCTGATCTTCTGCTCGCCTTTGGCCTGCAGGTTAAACTTACCGTCTGGGCCTTTGTCATCTATGTAGCCGTTCTTCTTGAGGTCTTCAAAGAAATCGCCCAAGCCATAGGAGTCATTGGTGAGGTTGTAACGCTTGTCTAACTCACTCATCCAGGACATGGCTTCGGCCACGTCTCCGGCGGTGAGGGTAATCAATTGGAGGAAAATCTGGAGCAAAGATTCAAATCCCTGGTCTTTGGGTTCCTCCGGCACATAATCTGTGAATCTATATCCGGCTGCCATGTTTCTGGTTTTTAAAAAGACACAAGATACAAGACGTAAGACACAAGACAGTTCACAGAGTAGTATGCTTTTGCACACCGCCTCTCCTCCTTCTAATGGAACTTTCTTAATGAGGGATATTCAAGAATCTGAGGTCTTACGTCCTGTATCTTGTGTCTTTAGCTAACAACGTGTTAACGCAAATGTTCTCAGAAAGGTAACCTTCTGGTAAAAAATGAGTAAACACTAGCAAATAATGCAATGAAATTATTACTTTAATACCATTCCAATCTTACTTATGCGTGCTATCTGGAAAAATACGATTCTAGCGGAGAGTGATACTACCATTGAGGTAGACGGAAACCATTATTTCCCGCCTTCCTCTCTGCGCTGGGAGTTCTTTAAGCCCAGTACCAGACACTCCGTATGCTCCCGCAAGGGAGAGGCTTCTTATTACTCAGTACAGGTAGGCCATTTCGAAAACCAGGACGCCGCCTGGACTTACCCCAAGCCCCAGGAGGAAAAAGTAAAGGAGATTGAGGGTTTTATCGCTTTCTGGAAAGGGGTGCAGGTAGTAGGCAAGAATTAGGGATTGACCATCACGGCCACTTACCCATAGTTCATATAAAAGGTTAGCGTTGAATGTAAAACGCCCGGCAAAAGTATCTGCCGGGCGTTTTCGCGTTAATCCTGGAAAAAGAGCCGCTAAACGGCTTTAGGTGCTAGGAGTCAATCCACTTGAATTTGTACTGCAGTTCTGGTACGCGCAGACGGTCTGCCACGCGGCGCAGGCGGTTGGGCAGGGCCATTAAATAGTCGCGGGCGCGCTCGCCGGCTTCATTAAGACCGGTCATGCTGGAGATTTTCCACTCCCTGATGAGGGTTTCCATGATCTCCACGTAATCTGAGGAGGTATAGACACCAATACGCTGGGCGGCATCTGTGAAGTGGCCGAAGGTCTGCCCCTGGTCAATGCCCAGTTCGCGCAGGTAGTGCGCCGGCATCACAATCTTCTTGCGCATCATGTCTTCAAAGGCGATCATCATCTCAGAGGGGTCTACCTCAAAGATTTTTTTCACGAAGGTTTTGTACGCCTTGGCGTGACGTCCTTCATCGGCGGCAATAAAGTTACAGATACGGGACAAGGTGGTCTCTCCGGCTTTCTTGGCCAAAGCGCCCACACGGCGGTGCGACACGTTGGTAGCCGTTTCCTGGAAAGAAGTATACACGAAGCTACGGTACGGGTCGTCATCAGTCTGGATGTCCATGCCGTCGGCGATGAGGTACTGGGTGGAAGCTTCCATCTGGCGCATGTCAATGCGGCCGGTCAGGTACAGATAGCGGTTGAGCAGGTCGCCGTGGCGGTTTTCCTCAGAGGTCCAGCCGCGGTTCCATTTCATCCAGGAAGAATCAGGGTTACGGTTCACATCTTTGATGCTCATGATCCAGCTCTCATAGGTAGGCAGGGCCTCCTCGGTGATGGTGTCACCAATAAGAACCGCCAACAGGTCATAAGACAATTCACGGGCACGCTCTTTCAGCTCCCGGATCTCATCAAAGAACGAATCCAAACGGGCATCTGGCAGAAAGTCGGCAGGTTGCCAGCTATCCTCCACAGATTTAAGGAACTCCGGCAGGGCTGTGTCCAGGAAGTTCTCTAAGTATTTCATCACCTCCGTACGGGTGGCTATGGCCTTTTCTAACATAAGTTCTTTTAGATATGGAAGAGCAAATATATCACATTTAAAACAGAAAGCCCGGCACCCGCTCGTTTCCTCTAAAACTAGCCGCCGCAGACCTTCCCCCGGATACTTCTCAACTAGGTACTACGTAAAAAAGCAAGCGAGGGTGTCAGTATTTATCTGGGCGGGGAGAATTACCCTGCAATCTTTATCTTTGGGCAGAAGCTTTGCCCTACATGCCCCAGCCCAAGAAAATGCTCGCCTTCCTCTCCCTGCGTTCTAACCTCCGGCAACTGCACCCATGACGTACCGGAGAGGAACCCGACTGCTCCAGCAGCTCAGGCCGCTGTTGCTGAAAGCCATTGGCCCCACCAAGCATTTTCTCCGCCTGCTTCTCCCTAAAAAGCCAGTTCCAATTGCCCTGGTCACCCCAGACATGCTCCCCCAGCCCCTGGAAGGATACACCGACAAACTTTTCTACACCCCAGGTGAGACGATTTCTTTCCACCTCAAAGCAGAATTGCCCCAGAACCACCTCCGGTTACAGCGCAGCGTGGCCGATCAGGAATGGGAAGAGATCACGGAATACGTTTTCGGGGCGATTTCGCAAAAAGAGGCGCTAAACGAAACACAGGAAGGTTGCCACTGGACCATCGGGTGGCAGTACCCTTTGCCGACGACAGCGCTTCCCGGCTATTACCGGGCCTTGTTGACCAATCCCGCCCTGGAGAAAGCCGCCGAGATCCATTTCCTGGTGGGCGCTTCCTCCCCCACCTCACAGGTAGCCGTACTGGCCCCCGTCACCACCTGGCTGGCCTACAATGCCTACGCCGGACAGTCTTTCTACCGCAACGCACTGGGCGAAGGCGAGGCTTCCTTTCTCTCTGCCCTTCGGCCGAACACCGCCCTCACGTACTCCTGCACGCATCCGCTCCAGCACAACCTCCGCATTGAGGCCAACATTTTCCATTGGTTTTCGCGGCACTACCAGGCAGCCCTCTACCCCGATTATTATCTGGAAGCTCATCCGGAAATATTCCAGAAGCATCAGGTTATCGTATTAGCCTACCACGCTGAGTATTTCTCTGAGTGCATGTACACGGCCCTCCGAGACCTGGTCCGGAACCAGCAGAAATCACTGGTGGCTTTGGGCGGGAATCAGGTGTATTGGCAGGTGCGCTGGCATCAGAACTTCACCCAGCTGGAATGCCGCAAAAGCGGCTCTTTTTTCCAAAACGAAGCAAAACGGGGCAGCCTCTGGCGGCACACGCCACACCCCGAGGCACAGTTGCTGGGCGCTCAGTTCTCAGAAGCTGGCATGAACACCTACGCTCCTTATCAAGTGCTAATACCCCAACACTGGCTCCTGGCGGGAACGGGCTTGAAAGCCGATGATATGTTTGGGGAGCACGGCCTGGATAATTTGCCCATCTGCGGCGACGAAACCGATAAAACCACCTGGAGTTCTCCTCCCCACACCGTGGTGCTGGCCAAAGGCCTCAACAAAGCCAAATCAGAGCATCTTATCGACAGGTACACGGAACATGACCCAGCCTGGAATGGCGCAGGCGGCGGCGAAATCACCTTCACAGAGCTGTCTGCGCAGCACGCAGTGCTCAACACCGGGTCTATCCAGAGCGGTTCGGGGCTGGGGACCGATAACGTGTTCACTAAAATCCTGGAGAACTTTATGCAGCGATATGCCCGTACTTCCAGCGGTGGTACCACCGGCGCAGAAACTGCAGCGGCACCTTCTGGCGGGTAAGCACTTGCAGGATTCGGTAAACCGATGTCATACCCTGCTCCTGCTCCAGCACCTTCAAAAGCTCCGTAGCCTCTGAATAATTAGCGGTGAAATAGGCGTGCCGCGCCTCGTACCTGATTCTGGCTTTCAGGGCCTCTTTCTCCAGCGGCGTCCTCACCAGCTTTTGGGCTTTCTGAATCACCTTCACGGTAGAGGCCAGCTGCTTGTCGCCTTGCTGGTAAACCTTTCTGGAAAGCGAATGTGGGTGCATCCGGCGTTGGCAAAGCACTTCGTCCAGAAAATGATACTGCCAATGGCGGGCAGATCTTACCCAGAAATCGAAGTCCTCATAAGCCAAGTCTGGATCGTAGCCCTGCAACTCCTCCAGCACCCGGCGGCGCATCATCATGGTAGGCGGACAAATGAAATAACGGCCCAGCACCTCCGCGAAGACATCGCCGGTAGCGGGTTTTGGGCTTAGTTTTCCAGAACTAGCCCGTTTATAGAAAAAGCCCAGCGAAACGCCTTGTTCGTCTATCAGCTCAGCATCGGTGTAGACCACACCGTAGGAAGCAGGCAGTTGCAGAAAGGCTTCCACTTGCCGGGTCACGCGCTCCGGGTGCAGCACGTCATCGGTGGCGAAATCAATGATGAATTCCCCCTGGCTCAGTTGCAGGACTTCATTGAATGACGCGCAATTGCCCTGGTTTTGGGCGTGCCGGATAAACTTGATCTGCGGATGCCGCTGCACGTACGTTTCTATGATGGACACACTCTGGTCTGTGCTGCAATCATCCACCACCAGCACCTCCACATTAGGATAGGTTTGCGCCAGCACAGAATCCAGCGCCTCATGCAGAAATGGCGCGTGGTTATAACAGAGGCAGATAATGGAAACCAGCGGTGGGGTCATGAGGCAGTGAAGTAAGACCGGAACAAGATCAGGTGAAACACCAGGTACAGCCCGTACCGCAGCGCATGGGCCATGGGCAATCCATCCAGCCCCAGCAGCGGCATAAGCCAGGCCACCAGAGCCACATACACAACACCAGAGACAAGCTGCGTGAGGATGTAGAGTTTCACCCGCGCCTGCACCGTCACAATATAGGAAAGCACCCAAGCGGTCATCTTCAGGAAATCGCCTAGCAACTGGTAGTCCATGAGGTCACGGGCGGCCAGAAAATCGCGGTGAAACAGGAGCTGGATAAAGAAATCGCGCTGCCACCAGAACACCAGCAACGCCAAAGCCACCGCCGGTGACAGCAGGAAGAAAATGCTGCGCACGTATTCCCTTAACGCCTGCGGCTGGGGCAACAGAGACGCAATCTTAGGGTAATACACCATGCCCAAAACGGAGATGTACACCATGGTATAACTATCAGAAATCTTCACTGCTGACTGCCACAGCCCCGTCTCCAGCACAGAAAACTCCCGGATGGCCATCTCACGCACCACAAAATCCACCAGCTTGGCTCCTACCAGCGTGGCCATGGCCATGACTAGGTACTTGCCCAGGTCGTGCACCACCGTGGCGGGTAGTTTAAAGCGCCAGGTCGGGATCAGTCCTTTGTACAGCACCACGGCCAGTCCGGCCAGACCGCCAATGGCCTGCCCGGTCAGGTACAGCACCAACGCCAGTGGCAGGTCTAATCGGCCTACCGCCCACCAGGTGGCACTCACGCTCACCAAACTGCTGAGCAGGCTCAGCCACACGTACCAGTTTAAGGCCTGCCGCGCCAGCAGCAAAGAGAGCCAGAACAAATGCAGCAGCAACAGCACAAACAAACCCAGCAGAAGCCACACCCGCACAGGGCCACCCTGAAACAGCAGCATCTCTCCAAAACGCTCTAAGAAAAAGCCCGGGAACAGCATCACGGCCACCGCGCCGCCTATAAACGTAAGCACATTGAGGAAAAAGCCCGCCCAGAAGTAGGCACGGTATTGCTGGCTCACGGGGGAAGGTTGCGCCAGGTGCCTGATAAGCCCTATATTGACGCCCCCGTTGGGAAGCTGGGTAAGCAAGGCGATGAGGTTCTGGAAATGCGCCAACAGCGTGATGCCCTGCGGCCCGTAGTACACCGCAAACAGCTTGTTCACCGCCAATCCGCTCACCGCCCGGGCCACCGTGGAGAGACCAGACCAGAGAGAGTTACCCAAAAATTGCCGCAAGTGCTGCTTTCGCGCCATGGTGCAAACTACGAAGAAAATCCTGCAATAGAGCCCTAGGCAGGGGTATCCCCGCTTCTTTTCGCAAGCTGTTTTGAGCCTAATTCGGGAAAAAGAGCCGCTAAACGCATGCAGGGCAAGCAGAGTTCAGGAGAAGAACCTTTTGATTTGTTCCACTACATACGCCTGCTCGGGTTGAGTAAGATCGGGGAACAAAGGCAGGCTGAGGCTGGTGGCCGCCAACGCCTCGGCCACCGGCAAATCGCCTTTCTGGTAGCCCAGGTGCTGGTAGGCCGGTTGGAAATGGGGCGGCACCGGATAATGCACCAGCGTCTGCACGTTCTGCCGGGCCAGGTACTGTTGCAGGGCATCGCGGTGCCGCGTGCGCACCACGTACAGGTGGTACACGTGGCCCGTGGCCGATGAGGCAACTTTAGGCAACACCAAATCCCCTACTCCGTCCAGAAGCGCATGATACTGTCGGCCCAGCCGCTGCCGCTCAGCGTTCAGGGTCTCCAGGTGAAGGAGCTTCACGTGCAGCACCGCGGCCTGAATAGAATCTAAGCGGGAGTTCACCCCTACCTGCGCGTATTGGTATCGTTTGGACTGCCCGTAGTTGTGGTACTGCCGCAGCCAAGTTGCCACTGCGGTATCTTGGGTAACCACCGCTCCGCCATCGCCAAGGGCTCCTAAGTTCTTGGTGGGATAAAAACTGAAGGCGTTGGCCGCCCCAAAAGTGCCTACCAATTGATCTTTGTAGCGCACGCCGTGGGCCTGGGCGCAGTCTTCCACCAGATGCAGGCCGTGTTCCTGGCAGAGTTGCAGCAAAGGGTCCAGCTCACAGCTTTGGCCGTAGAGGTGAATGGGCAACACGGCTCTGGTCTGGGGCGTGAGCTTTGGCGCCACCGTGGCGGCAGTGAGGTTATAGGACTGCGGGTCTGGTTCCGCGAACACCGGTTTCGCGCCTACCTGCTGCACCGCGTTGATGGTGGCAATGTACCCGTTGGACGGCACAATGACTTCATGACCAGGCCCTATGCCCAAGGCCTTCAGGCTGAGCACCAGCGCATCATAGCCATTGCCTACGCCAATCACTTCGGGGCCACCCAGGTACTGCCCGAACGCCTGTTCAAATCGGCTAACGGTTGGCCCCAGAATGAACTGTTTATTGCGCCATTCCTGCACCAACGCTGCCTCTACCTGTGCCTCCAGCCCAAGGGGAAAATCTCTGAATGTGAAGAAAGGAACGTGCATAAGCCTTGAACGCATAAACCAACAGATAACGGAGCAGCAAGTTAAACCCTAATTTGCGTTTAGGGGCGCTTTTTTCAAAATCAGCGCTAAACTGAGGTGGTCTTCGGTGGTGCATCTTCTTCGGCACTACGCACAAAGGTAGGTTTAAGGGATTCTACCCCGCCCAGGCGCTCCTTGAACGTGAACAGCCCGGCATACTCAGCCTCGTCCTCCTGCACCGGCGCCGACACCCCCAAATCCAACATTGGAATCTGGCGCTGCTGGCAAAACTGGTACAGCCCGGCGTTCAGCAACACACTGGGGCTATAGGCATTGAACCGCCTCGGGCTGGCCGGGTAAAGATGGTTCAGGATGTGGTTGCTCACCAGCACCGCCACGCCCACGGCCGCCAGTTCCCCTTCCCTCCGGACGGTGAACAGGAAATAGCGCTCCGGGAACAGCTCAAAATAGCGGGTCAGTTGGGGCAAGGACAAAGAAAGCGGCTTCTGCTTCTCTTCACGGCACTGTTTCAGGAATGCATAGGCTTCGGGGAGTTCCGCCAGGGTTTCCTGCTGGAAGGTAAAGCCAGCTTGTTGGCATTTCATCAGCCGTCTTTTGATAGAAGGATGCGCCTGGGCGGCAAAGGGCACCGCTGAGACCGGGACATGGTGGTTACGCTGGTCGTACCGCGTGGTATACCCGAAGGCAGGCAGCGTAGCGCGGAGTAATTGGTTCGTCTGGGGGGCATACGCATCTGGGCACTGGAGCCATTTCACTTCCCTTAGCCCTTTGTGCCGCAGCTGTTGGTGAAGATTCTGGAGAAAGTGATGGACTGCCTCTTCGGGAACGGTGAGGTTCAGCTGTACGCCCCCAAAAGGCGCGCGCCAGGGCGAAAAGACATTACGTTCCTCCTGGAAAAAATGCGCCACGCCGTCTACCAAACCAGTGCGCCGGTTCACCAGCACGAACATCTGCCAATCAGGGCCGGCCTGCAAGGCTACGTGCGCGGGCTGGAGAAACAGGAACACATCAAAGGAGAAAGGCGGCAGGGCCTGCCGCTCCGCCGGGGTGGTGAGGCAGCGTAGCTCATAGCCTGATTCTGTTTCCCAACCCGCCATGTTGTTAGTTTATCTCGTTTTGGAAGACGGCATGCTCCCGGATGTAATCGGCTTCATTGAACACCGTGGAGGTCATGCAGCAGAGCACGGCGTTCGCCGAGGGATGGACCGTAATCCAGCAAAGCGGCGGAATGTACAGGCTCTGCGTGGGGCCGGTCAGTTCAAAGGTCTTTCGCCCTTGGGCGGTTTGCGTCTCTACCCGAACCGTGCCCTGTACCACCACCAACAACTCCTGTGTGGTGCGGTGCGCGTGCCCACCCCGCTGGGTCCCCTGGGCAGAGGCAAAAACCCAGAAAACCCGCTGCACGGCAAACGGCAGCCCCGTAGTATCTTGGGTAGAGACAAGGGTACCGGCGGCATCGGGCAAGTGCCGCAACGGGAGCAACTGAGGTTCTGGGGTCGTCATTACCGGCGAAGGTACGCAAACGCAGTGAATTCCGTTTTCTCCGCAGATGGTACGTTTAGCGGCTCTTTTTCCGGAATTTGGCTTAAACCAGCACCAGTGGCTATTCTAAACAGTTTCGTACTTTTGCCTTCCATGAGGGAGGACACCTACCGCACCATAGCCGCACCCGTGGAGGGGTTGTACAAAGAGAAGGGCAGCAAGTTCATTTCCAAGGCATACCCCGTACGCTCTGAGGAGGAGATCAAGGAGATTCTGCAGGCCCTCCGGAAAGAGTATTTTGACGCCCGCCACCACTGCTACGCCTACCTGCTGGGTGCCGACCGGGCCACTTATAGAGCCAATGATGACGGCGAACCCAACCACTCGGCCGGAGATCCTATTCTGGGGCAGATCAGGTCCCTGGGCCTCAGCAACGTGCTGGTGGTGGTGATTCGGTACTTCGGGGGCGTGAAGCTGGGCGTGGGCGGGCTCATCCATGCCTACAAAACCGCCACCACTGAGGCCCTGGAACAAGCCCAGGTGGAAGAACGCCACGAGACTACCTTGCTTACGGTGCACTTCGGCTACGAGCAGATGAACGAGGTCATGAAAGTTGTGAAAGACCTGGACCTGCCCGTGCGCCAGCAGGATTTCAACCTGGCGTGCCGCCTCACGGTGGAGGTGCGCACCAGCCTGGCCCCACAGGCCGAGGTTATGTTCCAGAAAGCGGGTGCCGCGCTGGAGGCGTAGTGCGTTTAGCGGCTCTTTTTCCGGAAACAGGGCCAAAACAAGTTCATCGTTCAGCGGCCGGTTTACGTAATAGGCCCATTCCGCAAGTTTAATCCATCCAATCTCCGTACCGTTACATGCGCCTCACTCCTTCGCCCAAACTACCTTCCAAAAGCATCTTAGACCGAAGCGTGGGCCAGAAGCCCGGTTCGCTCTCCGTGTCAGCGGATGCGCTCACACCTAGACTGTTCCTTGTTTCCTTTGACCAGGACTATTATGAGGCGCTGGAGTTCACGGACTATGATTTGTTGATGGAGGCTTTCCGGAGCGCTCCGCAGGCCCGCCACTGGATAGACGTGCGCGGTTACGGCAACGTGCCCCTGCTGGAACGCATCATGGCCGATTTCCAGATCCACCCGCTGCAGATGGAAGACGTGATCAATGATTACCAGCGGCCCAAGGTGGAGGAAGGTCCCAACGGACTGTTCATTGTCTCCCGCATGATCGCGTTCCTGCCTGACCATACCCTGGACGATGACCAGCTCTCCATCTTCACCGGAGACAACTACGTGCTCACTTTCCAAAGCGATTACGAAGACTGCCTGGACAGCCTGCGCGAGCGGATACGAGTGGGCAAAGGCTCCATCAGGAAGAAACCCGTCATGTACCTGGCCTACGCCATGCTGGACGTTACCCTGGACTACTATTTTCCGGCCATGGCCCAACTGGGCGAATACGCCGAGGAACTGGAAGACTGTCTGTTTGAGCAACCTAGCAAGCAGCTCCTGAGCCAGATTCTGGACCTGAAGCGCGTGGTAGTCAAGATCAGGCGCATTGTCTGGCCCGAGCGCGACAAGATCAACGAAATTCTGCGCCTGGACGAGAGCGTGGTGCCCCAGGACCTCAAGATCTACTTCAAAGATCTTTATGACCACGCCATCCAGCTCATAGACCTCATAGACAACTACCGCGAGACCACCAGCAGCCTCACCGATCTGTACCTTTCCAACGTGAGCAACCGCATGAACGAGGTCATGAAGGTATTGACCATCATCTCTACGGTGTTCATCCCCTTAAGCTTTATTGTGGGTCTGTACGGCATGAACTTTTCCCGTGAGAACCCAGACGGCAGCCTCAATCCCTTGAACATGCCAGAACTGTACCAGCCCTACGGTTACGTGACGCTGCTGGGCTTTATGGCGCTGGTGGTGGCGGGCATGGTTTATTACTTCTACCGCAAGGGCTGGCTTTCCAAAGATTAACCCCGCCTACTTTCCTTTCCCCCTTTCATGCGGCCAATGAGGCTCACTGTGCTTTGTGCACTTATTAAGCCGAAGGCAAAAGTTTACAAAGCCCCCTCTGTAGTGCTGGCGGCCAGATTTCCGGCGGCCCACAGCAGGTTGTATTTAGCTTTGCCGTACTTGCTTCTGAGCTCCAGGAGTTTGATCTGTTGGGTCAGCAGGTTCATCTCCCGGGTATTGATCAGGAAGAGGGAACTCTCCCCGTTCTCAAACCGCTGCTGCTCCCCATTACGCATGAGGGTGTTATTAACAATAATCTGCTCCTGCAGCACAATCTGTTCTTCCAGCTGTTGCCGCTCATTATAGGCCGCCTGCACCTGGTTCTGGTTCTCCCGCGACGTCTGCTGCAACTGCATCTGCGCCGCGTTGATCTTGAGGCGAGTCACCTGCAGTTTCCCCCGTTCCTGCCGCAGGAAAAGAGGCAAACTGAAACTGGCACCCAGTTTATAGTTATTGGTGGCATAACTCCCTTCCAGCCATTGGGTACCTGCCGTGCCGCCCTTGCCAATCAAGTTATACTCCACATTCAGCTTGGGCAGCAACTTGTTCTGTGAAAACCGCCGGTCCACCTCCAACTGCCTCAACTTCACCTGTAGCTTGATTACCTCTGGATGCCGTTCCTGAGCGTTTGCCAGCAGGTCGGTCAGTTCACCGGGCGAGATGGGCTCAAGGTCGGTGCCCGCCAGGGAGGGGGCCACTCCAGCTGGTATTTCCAAAGGCGTGTTGTTTTCCCCCCACAGGAAATTAGAGACCATGAGCGCGGAGTTTTGGCTCTCCACGCGGGCCTGCCCCAGCATAGCCAACCGGTTCTGCGCTTCTATGGCGGCTTCCACGGAGTCAATGGCTGCCAGATCGCCTTGGCGCACCCGCTCTTTCACCGCCTGCAGCCGCACCTGGGCCAATTGGTAACCTTGCTCCAGCAACTGCCATCGCTGGTGGGCATACGCCCAGTCCCAGTACGCTTTGGCGGCCTCCAGCAGCAGTTTGTTGATACTCTTCACGCGGTCAGCCTCCGCTAGTTCCTGGGCCTGTCTCGCCTGCTGCAGCGTTGCCCGTCGTTCGTCTATCAGGAGGCCCTGCCCCAGTGGAACCGAAATCCCGACATAACTTAGGCCGTCCCGCGAGGTTACGTTCTCCGGATTGACGTTTGCCCCCACATTGCGCTCATGCCCGGCTTTGAGTTCTCCCACCCAGAGCGGCACCTTCAGGACGTTATCCCAGAGGGTGAAGTAATTTTTTCCGCCCAGCTCCTTGTTGTAGAATTTGGAAGCCAGCACCGGGTCAAAGGCCCCGCGGGCCATGCGTATCTCCTGCAAGGCCTGCTCAGAGAGTTGCTGCGCCTGTCGGGCCACGGGGTGGTGCACCGCCATCTGGCCCATCAGGTCCTGGATGGTGAAGACCGCGGTGGAGTCTGCCGCCTGGGTTGCCCTACCGGCCAGCAACAGCAGCAAACCTGTCACCAGCCCGTAGCAAAAGTGCCTCCGTCTCATTTCTCGCCTCCTGTTCCTTTGTCTTTGCTTCCTTCTTTCGGCTCACTGTTCATGGGCATCACGTAATCTGGCGGGAAGGCGTTCAGCTGCCGCCATAGTTCATACCAGATGGGCACGTCATTGAGCATGGCCCAGCCATAGGCCCCCGAACCTACCCGAATGGCTTCGGGCCACGGGTTGCTGCTAGGGTCCGGCACTACCAGAATGCGGTATTTGCCCTGGCTGTCTATGTTGTCAATCACGGCCACCTTAGCCCCAAACGTCCCGAAGCCCACATTAGGCCATCCGGAGAACACCAGCGCGGGCCACCCTTCAAACTGAAGACGCACCTTGCGCCCCACCTCCAGCAGCGGGATGTCAATAGGATCTACGTACAGCTGCACCGCCAACTCCGGATTGGCCGGCATAATGCTACAGATGGCCTCCCCTTCTTTGATGGTTTCGCCAATCCCTGCCTTGAGCGCCCGCACCACATACCCGTCCTGCGGTGCAGTTACTTGGTAAAAGGAATTCCGGATCTGGGTATTGGCGTATTCATTCTCCATCTTGGAGATTTCCCCTTTGGTATCATTGATGTAGGCCTGCGTGGAGTTGAGATCTGAGCGTGCCTTGGAGATTTTGTCCTGGTATTCCGCTTCCAGCGAAGACAGCTCAATACGGGCGTTTTGCTGCTCATTTCGGCTGATGTTGAGTTTGTTCTGCGTGCTCAGACGCTTTGCCTGCACTTCCTGGAACTTAAGCCGGCGGCTTTCCAGCTCGGTTAAGGACTTCAGCCCCTGCTCATAGAGTTTCTCCTGGCGGGCGTACTGCGCCTGGGCCACCTCGTACTCGGCGTTGATGGCCACCAGGTCAGCGCTGTCGCTCTGCACTTTCAGGTAAGCCTGGCGGGTTTTGTTGCGGGCCTTCTGCAAACTGAACTGCAACCCTTCCTGCAGCGCCTTAATCTGATTGGTCAGTGCTTCCGCCTTGGCTTGGGTGGCCGACATGCTTCCTCCCTTTGCCTGCAACTGTTCCTGCATCCGGTTGAGCAACTGTGGGTCAAAGTACTTCTCCTTCACCTCAGACAACACCACCAGCGTATCGCCTTTCTTCACTTTCTGGCCTTCCTGCACCTGCCATTGCTCAATGCGGCCGGCAATGGTGCTATGCACCGTCTGCGGACGGTCCTGCGGCTGCAGAGTGGTGACCGACCCTGCGGAACGGATGTTCTGCGTCCAGGGGAACAGGGAGAAGATGAACAGTAACCCAAACAACGCCACGCTCCAGTAGGCCATCACCTTGGCCAGACGGGGTTTGCTCACCAATTGGAAGGAGTTGAACTGCTCCCAGGTGTGCGGGAGCGGATGGTTAGAAGTTTGCTTTGCCATTACACAATATTGTTTAGCTCCTCTGGAGTTGCTCTTTCACTTACTAATTCCTTTACCACCCTCCCATCTTGCAACAGGGCCACCCAGTTGCAGAGACGCATGATACTTGGGTCATTGGAGATGAGAATCACGGTCCAGGCTATTTCAGAATTGACCAGACGTTTGGCAATCCGTTCCCGGAGGGTATTCTTCACCGAGGACAGGAAATTGTCCAGCAGCAGCAGCTTGGGTTTGCGGGCGATGCTGCGGGCCAAGGCCAGTCGCTGCAGAACGCCTTCGGGCACTCCGGGGGAGTAGCTATGGATCACCGTATGAAGTCCTTCCGGCTGCGCTTGGATATAATTGGAGAGTTCCACCATCTCCAGCGCCCACAGCACATCATCCAGTTTCACGTCAGGCTGCCCCATAGTGATGTTCTCCAGGATAGTTCCTTCAAACAGGCGGCCCGGCAAGAGGTAAAAGCCAATCTGCTCATGCACAACCTCAGGGTCATAATCGCGCAGCGAAAGACCATTGAATACTACCGTTCCTTCGAACTCAGTATGGATACCGGCCATAATCTGGAGCAAGGTAGACCTACCGGCTTCCTCAGAACCCGCTAGGCAAATCTTGTCGCCGGCCAAGATGGAAAGATTCACGCCCTGCAAGGCCGGTTTCTTAGCGCCGGCGTACCGGAAGGCCACGTCTTTCAGCTGCACGGAAATTGCCTGGTGCTGGGCCGGAAGCTCTCTTGACAGCCCCTTGTTCTCTTCCATGGGCAGGTCTGTGACGCCACCCAGTTTTTCCAGGCTGGTTAAGACATCATATACCACATCCAGTTTCACCAGCAGTTTCTCCACCGCATTTATGATCAGGATGATGATGATCTCTGAGGCCACAAACTGCCCCAGGTTAATTTCCTGGTTTACCAGGAGCAAACTACCCATGAGCAACAGACCAGCCGTGATCACGGTTTTAAAGCCTACAAACCCAATGTACTGGGTAATCAACACTTTAAAATGCGCCTCCCTGGCCTTTATGTAACCAGAGGTATAATAGTCGGTCTTTTCCAGCGACAGTTTTTCATTGGAGGCCGATTTGAACACCATTATGTTACGGGCCATCTCTTCCAGCCAGTGCACCAGCCGGTACTTGTATTTAGATTCCTCCAGACTGGTGCGCATGCCTTTGGGGCTGGTGAGCCGCAGGATCAGGAAGAGCAGCAGAATGAGCACCAGACCAAAGAAGATAAAGTAGGAATGGTAGAAGGAAAGCAGGATTAGCCCGAACAAAATCTGGATGGCGGCCGCCGAGAAATCGGTGAGCATCTTGGCCAACCCTTTCTGGAGCGAGATCACGTCAAAGAACCGGTTCATCATCTCGGGCAGGTTGTGGGCCCCCAGTTGATTGCTCTTGATCTTGGTGAGGTGCGTGGCAAACTGAAAGGCTTTGGTGGCGAAGATGCGCTGTTGGATATGCTCCACCAGCGAAAGCTGCATCACCTGCAACCCTCCCACTACCAGCACGCCTACCACTATGAAAAAAATAAGTACCGAAACGGAGGTAACCAACTGCCCCCCGGAGACAAACCCGATGAGGCTCTGAATACCCAGCGGCAACGACAGGTTCACGATGCCTGAAAAAATAGCGTACAGATAGATGTAGCCAATCACTTTCCGCTCAGAGGACAGTAATTCCACAAACCTCCTGAAGGGACTGGGCTTACCAGATGCTTGTTGTGCCATGTGTGTTAAAGACTAGCGCCTACCGTAGAGGCTTCTTTTGAAAGGGAACTAAACGCCAGATGATTGAGGAAACCCACTAAGGTGTTCTCACCGGTGCTCTCCAGTCTCACTTCTGTGAGGGAAGGCAGGTGCTGCGCGAAGAACAGGTGCTTGCGCGCGGCTTCAAACAGCGTGCTCACCAACGCATGCGGAAAAGGATAGACCGGATTTATCTCCAGCACCACCAGAGAAATCTTATGGCAAAGGTTCTTGTAGTCCTGGAACAAACCGGCTTTGTTGTCGGTGTCTACCTCTTTGGTGAGATAGGCTTTAGAGGCCTCAAGCACCACTATTCTGCCCAGCGCCTGTACATCTACATTCGCTTCCAGCGGCTCACTGCCATGGCTCCCGGCCAGAATCCGGATGAACGTCCTGAGCTTTTCAGCAGCATCGGCCACATGATGGGTGTGGTAACTAATCCGGTAATCGAGCCAGTTCCAGTACCACGACACTAGGTAGAGCAGCAGTTTGTGCTTGTTCTCAAAATACCGGTACACCGATGCCTCTGTGGACGTGATGTGCTGCGCCAGCTTTTTGAAGGTGAAATGCTCAAAGCCCAGTTCATCAATCAACCTAATGCTCTCTCTCACAATGGTTCTGCCTAGTTCCGTCTGTTCCGGATCCCGCAAGAAGAGCTTCCCGTTTAACTCAATCCTTATAGTAGCGCTCATGAAGTTCAATTACCGTAATACTTGCAGCAAATATACTAATGTAATTACATATAATAGCAATACTATCATAAACATTACTTTCACTTCTATAGTTCATCCGGTTGTATGCAAGAGACTACGTGCGCATTGGTTTATGCCAATTGAAGTGTTCCACAAGAGAACCAGCCTTATTTCTGCGTTTAGGGGCTGTTTTTCTGAAAACAGCCCCTAAACGCAGAAACTGGACAATCCATGAATACACCAACTATGGGCTGTTTAATCAGGCACAGATACTCTTAGCTTCTACATGAAAAAACCCCTGCAGAAAGCTTTCGCCTTCACTGCAGGGGTTTTTCATGTAAAAAAAGGTACGCTTATTTCTGAGCGACTAAATCAACGTTCAGGTCAAACTCGTTGCTGATGGCTTTGTCGCCTAAGTTGTCAAAGAAAGAACCTGAACCGTATTTGATGTCATATTTGGTTCTGTCTACTTTGATGTTGGCTTTGGCTTTGATTTGGTTACCGGCAAAAGTAACGGTAGCCGGGAATTGTACTGGTTTCTTAATGCCTTTGATGGTCAAATCACCGTTCACCAGGTATTGGCCTTTGGTTTTAGTAGGCGTTACTTTCGTGATTTGCAGGGTAGACTTAGGGAATTTGTCCGTGCCGAAGAAATCATCGTTTTTCAGGTGGCCCACCAACTGCTGGTTGTATTTAGCATCGGTGATGTCTGTGCAGGTAATGGAGTTCATGTCAATCTCAAAGTAGCCGCCCAGGATGTTCTTGCCATCGCTGTTCAGTTTACCGTTAGCAATGCTGATAAGCCCGGTGTGCTCACCCGCTACCTTAGTACCTTTCCAGGTCACCTTAGACTGATTGTTCACTACTTTGTAGTCTACTCCTTTGCCCGCGAAGGCAAATGTCACCAACGCTACCAGCGCTGCCAGGACAGTGTTTCTTAGTTTCATTTTTGCTTTTACTTATGGTTAAGTGATGCAAATGTATAAACAAATAATGTATATACATATGTTAGCGATAAAATTTTTCTCCTCCTCAAAATGAGCTTCTCTCCCGCTCTTTGAAGCAACCCAGCAAAAAAGCGTTTCCTGCGTTTAGGGGCTGTTTTTGGAAAAACAGCCCCTAAACGCAGGAAACGCTCCCGGCCTTAATTACGTCCTTGTACCACTGTCTTTTGCAGCAGTTTGTTGAACGAGGAGTAGACCGTGTACTGGTTCTCCACCTCATTGTACTGCACACTTACCGGATAGCTGGTGTTGATAGGCTGCTGCCCCAGCGGCTGCGCCTGCACGTCAAACAGATAGGCCTTTCGCGGACCGGTTTCCCAGATCACATACAGCTTGCGGTCTCCCCCAAAATGGAAGTACTGCACCTCTTTGGCCGACGATGTAACAAACCTGCGGTCCAGCAGCAGTTTGCTGTCCTGTGCAAACAAAGCCACGCGTCCCGGGTCTGAACGGGCAATGATGAAGGATTTACCCGTGGCTTCGGGCACTAGTTTGAAGGTGCTGCGGCGGTCGGGGCGCAGGAGTTGTTTGCGTTGGGTAATCTCGCCGGTAAGGTCAAAGGATACTACCTCGCCGCTCTGGGTCACAGTAGTGAAAAGCGAACGCCGGAACGAAATGCCCACCTGCGGAAACAGACCGGACTTTAAATTGGCCCCCAGGTTCAAAGGGAAACCAGGGTAGGGCTCCCCCTGCTCGCTGAAAGCATAGATAAACCCGTTTTCCAGCACCGCTATAATCACGTTGCGGCCATTCACCTTCACGTGCTGCGGCGGGGCCGCCAGCCTTCCGTCTAAGCGCATTGGCCCCCACCCCGGCTGCACATTGCCCTGCATGTCCAGCATGAAGATATTGCCTAAATTATCATCGGCTACCAGCCGATACGCGCCGGTCTTGTCATAGTCAAACACCGTGAGGCGTTGCAGGCGCAGGGAATCTCCCAAGGTGAATGGGAAATTCTCTTCCTCTTTGCCGTTCTTGTCTATGCAGTGGATGTTGTTGGCCGTGGCGAAGAAGTATTTCTGGCGCTTGTCTCTCCCGTAGGGCAATTGCAGCACCGGCCCCATCACCCGTGAGGAAAGCGTATCGGTCCAGTTGCGGCGGCCCTGTTCGGTCCCAATCCCGTGCAGCACCAACGCCGAGTCCTGCACCACCACCTCCTGGCTGTTGTCTACCGGAAACTGGGTGAGGAAGGGCGTAGAAATGAGCCGGCTGTTGAAGTCAAAGGTTCTCTCCTGCCTGATGCCCTCATTGGCGATCACGGCCCGTACCGAGGATTCTTCCTGGTGCCGAAACAGGTAACTGGTATAATACTGGTCTTTGGCCGCGCTGAACTGCACGCTCAGGTAATTGAACTTCTTAATGACGGAGGCGTTGCGGATGAGGCTGGCCTGTTGCTGTGGGCTCATGGCGCGCAATAGCAGGTTCCAGGCGTGGGTGGTGTTAATGAACAGACCTATGTTATCTTCCTGCTGCGACTGCGTGAGCAAGGGCTCCAGCGCCTCAGACTTGCTCCAGACCTTACCGGCTTCCACATCAGAGAGCAGGGTCCGGATGGTGGCCACGTCATCGGTGAACAGGATGTAATTGCCCAGCGTGGTATAATAAGTTTGCTCAAAACCCTTGAACACCTCCCCAAACAGCTGCTGCGGCAATTCTCTGGTGGTTAACAACCGGATGATGTTCTTGCCGTGCTTTTCCTCCGTGCCCGCAGTACGGCCGGGTTGCAGGCGGTTGAGCAGCATTTGGGTTAAGCCCGGGTTGGAGGTCTGCGCGAACAGGATTTTCTCGGGACTGGTTTTGGTGTCATAAGCCTCCAGGTAACACAAGCCCAGTTCGCCGGCAAAGGAGCCGGAGAGCGAATCCAGATAAGTGGCCTCGGGTTGGCCGGGCTGTTTCCGGAGGCTGCCCATCTGGTTCAGGCCCATGTGCAACACCACCGCGGCCCGTACCGGCAGCACCTCGCGCAAGTTGAAAGACTTGGCCGGATGTCCTTTTATTCTGCTGTACAGAGAGCCTTCCAGGGTTTCTGGGTACGAAAATCCGTTCAGGAACAGGCGGTTTTTTTCCAGCTTCAGCTCCAGCATGCTGTTTCGGCAGAGACTGCTGAGCAGGTTCACGTCATCATGCAGGTCTTTCTTCAGGAAAATGCCCAGCAGGTCTGGCAGGTGCTGGTAATTGATGAAGACGTTGGCATACACCTCTGGCTGGCTCAGGTAATTGGTGTTCTTGTAATCTTTGGCCGGCGACTCCAGCTGCCCCCGGTTGATCTTCCTTATGATCTCCTCCACCAGCACCGGGCTGGGGCTGATGACCAGGTTGTTATGGAAACTGAAAAAGGAGAAATTATCGTTGTTGTCCCGGTGGGTGATGTCGGTGATCTGGAAGCCCTGGTAATCGCGCACCTCCTGGTGGTAAAGACCGGTCTTGCCCAGGTTCTCCACCAGCGTCCGGATGTAGCGGTGCTGGGCCACCGTGCTCACGGGCACATAATAAATCATCTCGTACTCCGTGCGGCCCATCACGTGCATAGACATCAGCACGTTTTTGTTGGTGAGGAAGCTACGCAAGGGAGTGCGCCCGTTAGAGAGGCTGTCAATGAGGGTGATCTGGTCGTCCAGGCGCAGCACGTACGGCATCTGTGACACCGTGGCCCACATATCGGTCTCCCGCAGGTGGTCCAGGAAACGAGGGGCGTTGTTGGTTTCCGCCACAAAAACGGCATTGTCGGGTACCAGCGTCCAGAGGCTCACTTTTTCGCGCGCCTCTGTCCATTTTGAGAACCCATAGAAGCCCAGCGCCAACAGCACTACCACACCGCACAGCCAGTAAATCGTCTTTTTCGGCATCCTTGAAGGGTTAGGAATCACAAAAATAACGGAAAAACCACCGCTTCAGCGTTTGGCCCGCAGAAATTGAAGAATGTCTGCTCAGGCGCTTTCCCTGCCGCATTTCTTCCTAACTTGCCTTTTCTAGGACAAGCCTTGGCTAAGCCGTGTAAAGAAGGAAATATTTATTTGAATTATTCCCCCCTGCTCGGCCAAAGGCTTTTAAACTCAACTTATATGCGCGTTGTGATACAGCGGGTGTCTGCGGCTTCGGTGACCATTGACGGAGCCGTGCATGGTCAGATTGAACAGGGGCTGCTGGTGCTGGCGGGCTTCACCTCCTCAGACACGCCCGAAGACTTAACCTGGACCGCCAAAAAGCTGGTGCAGCTCCGGATTTTCTCTGATGCCGAAGACAAGATGAACCTGAGCGTGCAGGACGTGCGCGGCGGCATTCTGCTCATTAGCCAATTCACGCTGTATGCCCTCACCAAGAAAGGCAACCGCCCCTCATACATGAACGCGGCGCCGCCCGCCGTGGCCATTCCGCTGTATGAGCAGTTCCACCAGGTGCTGGAGAAAGAGCTGGGCCAACCGGTGCCTACTGGTATCTTCGGGGCAGACATGAAAGTGGCGCTGGTCAACGACGGTCCCGTCACTATCACCATAGACTCGCAGAACCGGGAGTAAATTGGTTGCTGGTTGCTGATGGTTGATTATTTTTTTTGCTCTGATTTTCGCTTATTTTCAGAAAAAGAGCCTCTAAACAGCCACAGCCGCATTACCTGTTTTAGTCCTGACCGCTACCCAACAACAATTGACAATCAACAAGAAAGCAATGACCTTAGAAGAAGCGCAACAAGCCGTAGACACCTGGATCAAAGACGTGGGGGTGCGGTATTTCTCTGAACTCACCAACCTGGCCATTCTCACCGAGGAAGTGGGCGAAGTAGCCCGCATCATCTCCCGCCGCTACGGCGATCAGTCGTTTAAGAAAAGCGATGAGGAGGTGGACCTGGGCGCCGAGATGGCCGATGTGCTGTTCGTGCTCATCGCGCTGGCGAACCAGACCGGTGTGAACCTGACGGAGGCCTTCGCCAAAGGCATGGAAAAACGCACCTCCCGCGACAAAGACCGCCACCAGAACAACCCCAAGCTGCGGTAAAGGAATGTTTGTCTGGGTACCAGTAACGTTTCCTCGTCCAGAGGGCTACAAGCGTGTTACAATTCAAAAGCCGTTTAGGCGCTGTTTTTGGAAAAACGGCCCCTAAACGGCTTTTGCTTAAGAAGATCATCGGGGTTACCCTATTGGGCGGCCACCAGAAAATCGCCCTGCAAGACAGGAACTACGGTGTAGGTGTCTTCCTGCAGGCAGAACTCTATATCTTTAAGGATGTGCAGGCGCTCCAGCCGCTGCACGTGCGAAGACTTGGAGAGGAAGGCCAGTTTATCTGCTTTGGCGGTTTGGTACAGATGGTACGCGGCCAGGGTGGCGTCATGGTTGAGGGTGAAATCTCCTTCCAACCGCTCGGCCAGGGCGCCGGCAAAGAGCGTGTCTTCCAGATTGAACAGGCCTTTCCAGCCGGCGCACACCACCACCACGTCTTTCCCGGCGCGGCGCAGATAGTCGGCCACGGCGCCCACGTTGAGGAAAGCACCTACCAAGACCTCATCGGCGGCGCGGGACAGCCGGATGGCCTGGGTACCGTTGGTGGTGGTAATGGCCAGCATGCGGCCCGTGCGGTCTTCCTCCAGGTAATGGAACGGCGAGTTACCCAAATCAAACCCCTCGGCCTTGACACCGTCCCGCTCGGCGGCCACCAGGTAATTCTGCTCACGGTACGCTAAGCAGGTTTCCAACTCGCTTACCGGGGCAATGTGGGTGATGCCGTTGGCCAGGGCCGTGACCATGCTGGAGGTTGCCCGCAGCACATCTACCGCCACGGCAATCTTGCCAGTTAAATTATACAAAGGCAACAGCTCTGGGCTGAAGCAAACGTCTATGGAAGGCATTCTTTTAGTTCTGAGTCTTGAGTACTGAGTCCTGAGTTGGATTAAAAAAGTTGGCGTTTAGGGGCTGTTTTTGGAAAAACAGCCCCTAAACGCCAATGATGGTTCTGGATCTTGAATCTTAAAGTTTTCAACTCAGGACTTTGGACTCAAGAATCAGAACTTATACAGTTGGTTTGTAGAACGGCAGTTTCACCACCTGGGCTTTGAGTTGCTTGTTGCGCACTTTGATGAAAACCTCGGTGCCGGGAGCGGTGTACTCCGTCTGGAGGTAGCCCAAGCCCACGCCTTTGCCCAACGAAGGCGACATGGTGCCGGAGGTTACTTCGCCAATAGTGGCTCCCTCCGCGTTCACAATCTCATAGTGGCTGCGCGGAATGCCCTGCTCCATCATCTCAAACCCAATAAGCTTGCGGCTTACCCCCTGCTCTTTCTGGGCTTTGAGGTTATCAGCGTTGGTGAAGTCTTTGTTGAACTTGGTGATCCAGCCCAGCCCGGCTTCTAATGGAGAAGTGGAATCGGTGATGTCGTTGCCGTAGAGGCAGTAGCCCATCTCCAGACGCAGGGTATCACGGGCACCCAGGCCAATAGGCTTAATCCCGAACTCGGCGCCAGCCTGCATGATTTGCTCAAACACCTCTTTGGCGCTCTCGTTGGGCACGTAAATCTCAAAGCCGCCCGCACCGGTATAGCCCGTAGCGGAGATGATCACGTCTGGCTGACCGGCAAAAGTGCCTTTGTCAAAGGTGTAGTACACCATGTTCTTGAGGTCAACGGGGGTCAAAGACTGTAAGGCCTCGGCGGCTTTAGGGCCCTGCACGGCAAACAATGACATCTCATCAGAGATATTTCTCAGTTCAGCGCCCTCAGTGTTAAACTGACTGATCCAGTTCCAGTCTTTCTCAATGTTGGAGGCGTTTACCACCAGCATGTATTCTTCGGGGGCCAGACAGTACACCAGCAGGTCGTCCACAATCCCGCCTTCCTGGTTGGGCAGGCAGGAATACTGGATTTTGCCCGGGGTAAGCTTGGAGGCGTCATTGGTGGTCACGCGCTGGATCAGGTCCAGGGCTTTGGGACCAGACACCAGGAACTCGCCCATGTGCGACACATCAAAGATGCCCACCGCCTTGCGTACGGTGTGGTGCTCGTCCAGGTCTGAGCTGTAGCGTACCGGCATGTTGTAACCGGCAAAAGGCACCATTTTAGCGCCCAGCGCCTCGTGCACATCATTGAGGGCTATTTTCTTTAATTCCATGTATGTTCTATTTAGGAAGTAGCGTGTAAGGATAGGCAAAAGTATAAAATTTGGATGGGTTTCTAAACCCAGGGCAGCGTCTGCGCAATCTAGCCACCGCCCTGCCTTCTTTGCCTGAACCAGGCAGCCAAATTATGGAACTACCGTAAAAAGGCTATTTTTGTGAAGCTGGCCCTGCGCCGGCACTCTGTTTTGTACCTTGAACGGCGGTTTTCGCGGTTCCTAGCGCTCCCTACATGAATCTTTCAACCAAGCTCTTCGCTGGCTTCGTTCTCATCTCGTTTCTGTTCACCGCGGTGGCCATTGTGAATTACCGCCTGTCTGAGGACGTGATCGCGAACTCCAACTTCGTGACCGATTCCCAGAACATCACCCGTACCTCCGCCACCCTGCACAGGAGCCTCATTGACATGGAAACCGGTATGCGGGGCTATCTGCTCACGGGTAACAAGACGTTTCTGGAGCCCTATTACACGGCGGCCGAGCTTCTGCCCAGCCAGTTCAACCTGCTCAAGGAATACATGAAGGAAAAGCCTGACCAGCTCAGGAGAATCAAGGAAATCCAGGACATGCACCGGAAGTGGCAGTATGAGTTTGCGGAGCTCCTGATTGCCGAGAAAGAAAAGTCTATTGAGAAAGACAGCACCACCCGCAACCTGCTCTCCCTGGACCACGGCATCATGATCCTGAACGAGGAGGGCAAGCGCATGACTGACCAGATGCGCATCTACTTCAAAGACTTCAACAGCATTGAGTACCGGGTGCGTGAGGTAAGAAAAGCCCGCCTGGAGAAAAGTATTGAAAACACCCGCCGCATTTCCACCACCTTAACTATTATCTCAGTGCTGCTGGGGTTGGGCTGGGCCTATTACATTACCCGCCTCATCTCGCGCCGCATCATGAAAATGGTGAACCTGGCAGACCGCATTTCCCACGGCGAATACAAAACCCAGATTGAGGACGATGCCAATGACGAACTCACTCGCCTCACCGACTCCCTCAACCGCATGTCTTCCACCATTGACAAGACCTTTACGGAGCTGGAGAGCAAGAACAAGGAACTGGACCAATTCGCCTACGTGGTGTCACATGACCTCAAAGCCCCCCTGCGCGGCATAGAGAACGCCTCGCGCTGGGTGGAGGAAGACATGGGCAAGGAGCTGCCGGAGCACATCCAGGAATACCTCATGATGATGCGCATACGCGTGCACCGCATGGAAAACCTCATTAACGGTATTCTGGCCCTGGCCCGCATTGGGCGTTCTGCCTTGCAGGAAGAAATGGTAGACGTGCAGACCCTGCTGTATGAGATCGTAGACATGCTCAACCCGCCGGCCGGCTTCCGATTCCATATACCAGACAAGTTGCCGGTGCTACAGGCGGCCCGGGTAGAGTTGCAGCAGGTGTTCTCCAACCTCATCAGCAACGCCCTTAAGTACCACCATGATACCAAGGGCAACGTGACCATCTTCTACCAGGAACTGCCCGAGATGCATGAATTCTCCGTGATAGATGACGGCCCGGGCATTGAAAAAGAGTACCACGATCGCATTTTCGTGCTTTTCCAGACCCTACAGGAGCGCGATGCGGTAGAAAGTACTGGAGTGGGGCTGGCTATCGTGAAAAAGATCATTGAGCACCGCGGCGGCACTATCAGGGTCTCTTCTACTGTGGGCAAAGGCTCTACGTTTACCTTTACCTGGCCTAAAGTAAAATTGCCCAAAGCCTGATTTCCTGTTATCTTTGAACTTTACCAGTACCAAAACAAGTAACTATGAGTGATTCGCAGCCAAGCATTTTGTTAGTGGAAGACGATTACCTTGACGCCATGAGCGTGGAACGTGAGTTAAGAAAAATCAAGGTGATGGTGCCCCTACACAAAGCCAAGAATGGACGCGAGGCCCTGGCGATGCTACGCGGGGAGCCTGGTACTCCTAAGTTAAACCCACTGCCTACTATTATCCTGCTGGACATTAACATGCCTAAGATGAACGGGATTGAGTTTCTGGAAGAAATCCGCCGAGACCCGTTCCTTTCGCACCTTAATGTCTTCATCATGACTACCTCCAACGAAGACTCTGACCGCCACGCCGCCCAGAACCTGCGCGTGAATGGCTATATTGTGAAGCCTCTCACCTTTGACACCTTCAATGACGGAGCCTCCAGCCTGGACAGTTTCAGCCTTTTCCTGGACCTACTCAAACTGAAGCCACAGTAGTCTGCGGCAACCTTTTCCGCATTTAAAAAGCCTTGGGGCGTTTAGGGGCCGTTTTTCCAAAAAACGGCCCCTAAACGCCCCAAGCTTTTCTGGTATAGACTAGTACTGTTCTACCCTTCCAGCACCAGGGAATCTGCGGCGGGCAGAAGCCGGAAGGTTAACCGGTGGTGCGGTGATACCCCGTGCAGGGCAATGGCGGTGCGGTGGGCTTTGGTGGGGTAGCCGGCGTTTTGCTGCCAATTATAGTGTGGGAGGGTCTGGCCCAGAGCAGTCATGAGGTCGTCGCGGTGGGTTTTGGCTAGAATAGAGGCGGCTGCGATGCTGTAGAAACGGCTATCGCCTTTAACCATGCAGGCGTGCGGAACGTCTCTGTACGCTTTGAACCGGTTACCGTCCACCAAAAGGAACTCAGGAGTTACCGTAAACTGGTCCAGTGCCCGGTGCATGGCCAGAAAAGAAGCGTTGAGGATGTTGATCTGGTCTATTTCCTCCGGACTCACCTCGGCCACGGCCCAATGGACGGCCTCGCGGCAAACTTCCTCGCGCAGTTGCTCCCGCTGCTTCGCGCTCAATTGCTTGGAGTCTGTGAGTAAAGGGTGAAAATAATCGGGCGGTAAGATGACGGCACCGGCCACCACCGGCCCGGCCAGGCAGCCGCGCCCGGCTTCGTCCAGACCGGCCTCCAGTACGTTGCCGCTGTGGTTTGCAATGAGCATGTTGGTACTTATTTAGCTAATCCTGTCCTGAAACAGGCAAAGAACTGAAATAATTCTTTCTTACCCTTTCTCGGCGTGCTATAACTGGGTTAAAAATTCCTAGCCCCAAATCAGGCGAGGGTGTAATTCACAAATAACGCCAGGAACAAGAAGAGTATCAGCACCACCAGATAAGAGGCATGGATGAGCAGATCTTTGAGGAAAGCGGTGAACACCTTTTCCTGGAAAACCCGCCGCAGGGCCATAAACAGGTAGATGAAGACCACCGCAAATGTTCCCTTAACGAGCCATTCTGCCTGCACTACATTAGACAGTAGCGCCACCACAGAAAGGAGCACAAAGACAAAACAATGGAAATGGATGGAGAAGATAAGGTGCTCTATGTAAAACCGCCTCTGCCGGAGGTGAAACACTTTGAGGATGAGGGCAAAGAGGGGCATCAGGAAGAACATGAGCATAGAGACTGTTTTCAATATCTTCTGGTCTATCTCGTGATCACTTTTCTGTAACCACTTGGTTTCCTGCCGCTCCATGAACAGAGTATATCTACTTTTTGACTCTTGCTTGTCAGGGCCAGCGGTACTGTCTTTTTGGGTCTCCAGGTCATAGGTGATCAGTCCGAAAAACATGGAGCGCGTTTTTTTCCCGTTGGTATCCAGAGTTTGGCCAGAGGAAACGGACGGATTGGCGGGAGTATTGTTTTCTGAGTGCCCTACGGCGAAGGATAAGATCAGGAAGAAAAAGAAACTGATGAACACATACAGCCGGAAAGGCGGAACGTAGGAAGCGCGCCGGTTCAGGATGAATTCCTGGGTGAGTTTGCCGGGCTTTAGCAGCAGATAGTTGACCGTGCTGAAAAACTTGGTATCAAAGTGCAGCGTGTTTTCCAACAGTTCCAGGAACAGATGACCGGCAGGCAGCCGATAGTCATGGTTTTCCTGACCGCAGGAGGCGCAGTAATTATCTGCCTCCTGTAGTTCATGGCGGCAGTTAGGACAAACCAGGAACTTCTTATGAACGGGATGGGACATACAGCATAAAACTGACCGAGGAATTCATAAGCAAGGTACTCCTTTTCCTGAAATTAACTACTCCCCCCTTCCAACGGTCTTGCTTTACTTCTTGCTTTAACAGCTTAAACAAAGTACCTGATCTACACTCCCGTTCCTGCTGTTTTCCTGCCGTAGCAGAAAACCAGCAGGAACAGGAGAAGAGGCCGCTCATAAATTTATTTCCCGGGCAGCGTCATCCAGGATTATCTTCTTATATTCAGGAGCCAAAATATTACAAAACAGGTGGTAGCAGCTGTTTTGGGGCATTTGTTCTTTCTACCTTCACTAACAGCAAATCTAGATGAAACCGCTTTCCTCTTCCCCCCATGAGCTACTAGCTAGCCCTGCCTTCAAAAAACTGGTGAAACAGCGCTGGTCTGTCTCCCTGGTGCTCACGTTTACCATGTTGCTGGTGTATTTCGGGTTTCTGCTCACGGTGGCCTTCAACAAACAAGCGTTGGCCACCAAGATTGGCGACTACACTACCCTGGCCATTCCCGTAGGATTGGGCATCATTCTCTTTGCCTGGGTCCTGACGGGCATCTATGTTTTCTGGGCCAACTCCCGGTATGACAAATCAGTGGAAGAACTGAAAAACAAGCTTTCCTAACCTTCTCCCCTCCTAACAAACAGTACAGGTTTATGCATTTGCTCCTTCTTCAGGCCAGCCCTACCGCTTCTACGCTGGGCACGGCCAACCCAGTGTCTATTGGCATGTTCTTCCTTTTTGTGGCGGTCACGCTGTACATCACGTACTGGGCCGCCAAGAAAACCAAGACCGGCTCAGAATTCTATGCCGCAGGCCGAAGTATCTCCGGTTTCCAGAACGGCCTGGCCCTGGCCGGCGACTATATGAGTGCCGCGTCTTTTCTGGGCATTGCGGGCATGGTGGCCACCAAAGGCTATGACGGCCTTATCTACTCCATCGGGTTTCTGGTGGGCTGGCCCCTCATTATGTTCCTCATTGCCGAGCCGCTCCGTAATCTGGGCAAATACACCTTCGCCGATGTAGTGGCGTTCCGGCTACGGCAGCGCCCCATCCGGATTGTTTCTTCGGTGGGTTCGCTCATGACCATCGCCTTTTACCTTATTGCCCAGATGGTGGGGGCGGGCGGCCTTATTAAAACGCTCTTCGGGCTGGAATATGAGATTGCCGTAGTGGTGGTGGGCGTTGTCATGACGCTGTACGTGCTCTTCGGGGGCATGATTGCCACTACCTGGGTGCAGATTATAAAAGCCGTGCTGCTGCTGAGCGGGGCCACGGTGCTGGTGCTGCTGTCATTGGCGAAATTCGGCTTTAGCCCGGGCAATTTACTGGAATCTGTGAGCACCAACTACGGGCAGGAAATGCTGGCCCCGGGCGGTTACATCAGCAACCCGTTTGATGCGCTTTCATTGGGTCTGGCCCTCATGCTGGGCACAGCCGGTCTGCCGCACATTCTCATGCGCTTCTACACCGTGCCAGACGCCAAAGCCGCCCGTAAATCTGTGTTTGTGGCTACCGGTTTTATCGGGTATTTCTACCTGCTCACCTTCCTGATCGGGTTTTCGGCAATGGCGCTGGTGGGCAAACCCGCCATTGAAGGCATAGACAAAGGCGGTAACATGGCGGCACTGCTGTTAGCGGAACAAACCGGCGGTACGGCTTTCCTGGGCTTCATTGCCGCGGTAGCCTTTGCCACCATTCTGGCCGTGGTGGCAGGTTTAACCTTATCTGGGGCTTCCAGCATCTCGCACGACCTTTACGTGCACGTGTTCAAGAATGGGGTTTCCAATGAGAAAGGCGAGATGAAAGTGGCCAAACGCGCCACGGTGGGCCTGGGCATTCTGTCTGTGTTACTGGGGCTGGTGTTCAAGGGCCAGAACGTGGCATTCATGGTAGGCCTGGCGTTTTCTATTGCCGCCAGCGCCAACTTCCCGGCGCTGCTCATGTCCATTATCTGGAAACGGTTCACCACCAAAGGAGCGGTCTGGAGCATCGCCACCGGCGCGCTGCTGTCATTGGTGTTGATTGTGCTCAGCCCTACCATCATGGTAGACATCATGGGTTACCCCGAAGCCATCTTCCCGCTTAAAAACCCGGCTCTGGTGTCTATGTCCGGCGCTTTCCTGATGGGCATCATTGTTTCTCTATTGCAACCGGAACAAGGGGCCGCCGCCAAATTCGAGAGCGAAAAGCTACGGACCTATCTGGGTGTGGGCGCTGAATAGATACAGCTATCGTCTTACTCATAAAAGCGTTTAGGGGCCGTTTTTCCAAAAACAGCCCCTAAACGCAAATCCATTCTCAATGCCCGGCTCTCTCCATGGGATAGCCGGGCATTCTGGTTTTAGCTTAATTCTGGAAAAAGCCCCCTTAACGGAATTGACTCAGACACTCGCAGGTCCTCCAGACGCTGCGAGGCCTTTTGGAGCAAACGGTAAAGCGGCGGCAGGCGGAAGAACCCACCCCTACCCCTCCGAGGAGGGGAGTATCTGCTAGAGTGGGAAGTAATTTATCTAGCTGTTAAGACAAAAGCTAAACTTAGTGCTAACCTTTAGCTTTAGCTATGCGACAAAACTCCCCTCCTGGGAGGGGCAGGGGTGGGTTTACACCTTTAGAACTTCAGCCTCATCCTGCAACAGCCTTTACTACCCGCACCCTTTCCAGTCTTTCCCTAGAGCGCCTCGCTTGTGGCCACAGATAGGCAGAAGCTAAGAATAAGCTGCTTTGACATGGCCGCAAGGGCAGTGCGAGAGGGGAAGACGGGGCCCCGCGGCCGTGAGCGCTTACCGCCAAAGATGAAACAACACGGCCCGTAAACTCTTAGACAAACCGCCAAGTCCAAGGCCAAAACCACTTCAACCTTCTGATTCAAAAAAGTGCACAAAACCACTCTATTTTGTGTCATTTTTCCAAAAAAGAGCCCCTAAACGCCACTCTTTCCCCCAGTTTCTTGCCTCCTCCGGCAGAACTTCTATATTTAGCCCCTCAAACCCACCAAACAAACAAAATGGAGTACCGCATAAAATCTTTTGAGGAGTACCAGGACGCCTACCAGCGAAGTGTGGAGCAGCCCGAGGAATTCTGGGGCAGTATTGCCGAGAACTTCACCTGGCGGAAGAAGTGGGACAAGGTAGTGGACTGGAACTTTGAGGAACCCAACGTGAAATGGTTTGTGAACGGCAAACTCAACATCACGGAGAACTGCCTGGACCGCCACCTGGAGAAACGGGGTAACAAACTGGCGCTGATCTGGGAACCCAACGACCCCAAAGAACGCTTCATCCGGTTCACGTACCGTGAACTGCACGAGAAAGTGTGCCAGATGGCCAATATCCTTAAGCGCAATGGCGTAAAGAAAGGCGACCGCGTCTGTATTTATATGCCCATGATCCCGGAGCTGGCCTTCAGTGTGCTGGCCTGCGCCCGCATTGGGGCGGTGCATTCGGTGATCTTCGCCGGGTTTTCCCACACGGCCATGGCCGATAGAATCAATGACGCCCAGGCCAAAGTAGTCATCACCTCAGACGGACTCAACCGCGGACCCAAGCAGATTCCGGTGAAGCGCGTGGTAGACGAAGCCCTAGAAACCTGCCCCAGCGTGGAGAAAGTGATTGTGGTAGACCGCGTAGGCTGGGCCGTGAACATGGTGGAAGGCCGTGACGTGTGGTACCACGAGGAACTGGAGCACGTAGACAAAAACTGCCCCGCCGAGGAAATGGACGCTGAAGACATGCTCTTCATCCTGTACACCTCGGGCTCTACCGGCAAACCCAAGGGCGTGGTGCATACCTGCGGCGGCTACATGGTGTACACAGACTATACCTTCCGGAACGTCTTCCAGTACGAGGAAAGTGACATTTACTGGTGCACCGCCGACATTGGCTGGATTACCGGTCACTCTTATCTGCTTTACGGGCCGCTTCTCTCCGGGGCCACCACCCTTATGTTTGAGGGCGTACCTACCTTCCCAGACGCCGGTAGGTTCTGGCAAGTGGTAGACAAATTTGGGGTGAACATCTTCTACACCGCCCCCACCGCCATCCGGTCGCTCATGGGCGCCGGGCTGGACCACGTGCTTTCTTACAGCCTGGACTCGCTCAAAGTGCTGGGTTCTGTAGGGGAGCCCATCAATGAAGAAGCCTGGCACTGGTACCACATCCACGTGGGCAAAGAGCGCTGTCCGGTAGTTGACACCTGGTGGCAAACTGAAACCGGGGGCATCATGCTCAGCTCCCTGGCCGGTGTCACGCCCATGAAACCCAGCCACGCCGGCTTTGCGCTGCCGGGCATCCAGCCCCTGCTGGTAGACCAGGAAGGCAAAGAAATCACGGAGAACGAGGTGGAAGGCTACCTGTGCGTGAAATATCCGTGGCCGGGCATCATACGCACCACTTACGGCGACCATGAGCGCTGCCGCCAGAGCTATTTCAGTTCCTACAAAGGCCTGTACTTTACCGGCGACGGTGCCAAGCGCGACAAAGACGGCCTGTGGCGCATCATTGGCCGCGTAGATGACGTGATCAACGTGTCTGGTCACCGCTTCGGCACCGCCGAGATTGAGAACGCCATTAACCAGAACCGCCACATTGTGGAAAGCGCCGTGGTGGGGTATCCGCATGACGTGAAGGGCCAGGGCATCTATGCTTTTGTGGTCTGCGGCGAGGAAGCCCCCGAAAACCCGGAGAACCTGCGGGCCGAAGTCATTGAAACCGTGGTAGACCAGATTGGAAAAATCGCGAAGCCAGATAAAATCCAGATTGTGAGCGGCCTGCCCAAGACCCGTTCCGGCAAGATCATGCGCCGCATTCTGCGTAAAGTGGCCGAAGGAGACACCTCTAACCTGGGCGACACCAGTACGTTGCTAGACCCACCGGTGGTGGATGAGATTATTCAGGGAGCCTTATAGGCTCCCTTTTTTTATCTGCCCGCGCGGTGCCGAATACCGTAAAAAACGACCAACCCAGCAGAAGGCGCTAACCTTTTGCTCCAGGATCAGGTATTAGGAAGGGCTTCGTTTTCCGGAGCCATTGGTTTGTATCTGAATCCTTTATCTTATGAAACTAGACATTCGCCACGACGAGGAAGCGCAGCAGTTCACGGCGCTCATGGAAAACGAAGACATTGGGGAGTTGGCTTATGCCTTGCCAGACCCTGAGACCATTGACTTCCAGCACACGTTTCTGGAGGAAGAGTACCGGGGCAAAGGGCTGGCCGACCAGCTCATCAAGCACGGCATTGACTATGCCACCTCCAAAGGGTTGGAGGTGAGAGCCTCTTGCCCGGCCGTGGCCCGATACCTGGAAAGACACCCGCTTTAACCCACCATAGAAACAAACAGAAAAGGCAGGCACCAACGCCTGCCTTTTCTGTTTAGGGGCCGTTTTTAGAAAAAGAGCCCCTAAACAGAAAAAGAGCCTGCGCTCAAGCCCAGACTCTTTTCTCTCTACAAACAAACCTAATTCTTTATTTATGCTTTTGGGATCTTCAACTGCCAGCCCACATCAATAAGGTTGGGGTCTTTGATCTTGTCCAGGTTGGCCTGGTGTATCTTGTGCCACTGCTGGGCATCGCCGTAGAAGTTCTTCGCTATTTTAGAGAGGGAGTCGCCGCTTTTCACGGTGTAGGTGTCATAGGCGGGTTGCTGCGGTGCCGCCGCCGGGGCGGGCTGGGCGGCTACCGGCGCTTTCACGGCCGGTTGGGCCACTGGTTTCTGCACCGGCTTCTCCTCCCCTTTCTTTAAAAAATCAAATAATCCCATAGTTGTATTTTTAAGTTCGTGTCTGTGCCCTAGCTGTAGTATACAACTGGTTTACAAGCTAGTTCTTACGAGGCACCCTTTCATAAGTTTGTTTATTTTCATAGAACTGTGTAAAAAATGCCACGTATGAAACACGGGTTTACCACCTAATAGACCCTACTTTACACCGTACTAACACCTACCACTATGAAAATGAAAATTGCATCTCCGGCCAACCGTCTATTCACGCTTGTGTGCCTGGTTTGGCTAAGCGCCTTCACCTTTAGCAGCTGCGGCAAGAAGTCTGAAGGCGGCAACTCCCAGATGATTTCGGGCGCCAACAGCAAAGTCTGGAAAGCCAGCAAAGAAACCACCGCCTCCGGCGATAAAGATAAACTCACCTCAGAGGAGAAACAGGAGCAAATCCAGTTCTTCGCCAACGGCAACTTCACCCAGACCTCAGAAAGCCAGTCGGCCAACGGCACCTGGATGTATGACGCCGCCAACAAAAACCTGAGCCTCACTTACGCCAACAACAACGTGAGCGAGAACTTCAAGGTAGCCGAGTTGAGCGAAGATGACATGAAACTGCAGGCCCCAGACGGCTCTACCCTCACCTTGAAGGCAGAGTAGTTGTTTCAAGACCGCACAAGCTCACCCATACACGTTGGGTGAGCTTTTTTATGTCTTCTAAGCTTGTAGTTCCTGTTTCTTAAGGGTAGCTTACTCCTTGAATGCCTCCTAGGACAAACGCTATGAAAGTCTGATTTTAAGCACCTTACCCATCTATCATTTCAAACTTCATTGACAAACCAACAGCCCCAGTGCGTTTAGGGGCCGTTTTTCCGAAATCAGGCGCTAAACGCAAGTTGGCACTACCCGTACTATACCCACCGTTCACCTTTACCCGAAGACTTTGAAAATCCGTTGGCAGCTGTTTGAACTGGAAGACCAGGCTTGGTTTCCGCACGCGGTGCGCCAGGGCATGATGGACGTGCTCCGGTTTCTCATTACGGCATTGGGCATTTACAAACCGGTGGTGCCGCTGCTGCGCGAGGCTCTGGAGAAAACCAAACAAACCCAGTTGGTGGATCTTTGCTCCGGCGCGGGCGGCGGCATCAAACAGATCTGGCAGGAGCTGGAAAAACAGGGCAGCCAGCCTTACCGCATCACCCTCACCGATAAATACCCCAACCTGGAGGCCTACCGTTTTCTGGCGGAGCAAACCAAAGGGGCGCTCACTTTTGAAACACAGCCTATAGACGCCACCGCCGTGCCCGCGGACATGCCCGGTTTCCGGACGGTTTTCTCGGCGTTCCACCATTTCCAGCCCCAGACGGCCACCGCCATCTTAGCTGATGCCGTGCGCCAGAACCAGGGCATTGGTGTGTTTGAAGGAGCTGGCAAGCGTTGGCACGAGCTCTTGCTGGTGTGGCTGGTGTTTCCGTGGCTCATTCTGCTCATCACTCCGTTCATCAGGCCCTTTACCTGGAGCCGGCTTTTCTTCACGTACCTTGTCCCGCTCATTCCGCTGGGCACCGTCTGGGACGGTACCGTTTCCCTGCTGCGCCTGTACACGCCCGCGCACCTGCACCGCATGGTTGCCAGCTTAGATGCCCCGAACTACACCTGGCACATTGGGCGGGCACGGCACTGGAGCGGCACCGGGGTCTTGTATTTAATAGGTTATCCTTCGTAAACTGTGGGCATGAATTCATCCTGGTCAGATGCCTGGCGTTTGCTCCGCATCCCGTTCTCGCTCTTCCTGATGCCCATTTACTGGTTCGCGCTGAGTGCCGCCGCCCCAGAGATCTCCTTCTGGAAAGCCTTGGCTGTGTTCCTGATTTTGCACCTGCTGGTGTACCCCGCCAGCAACGGCTACAACTCCTACTATGACCGCGACGAAGGCAGCATTGGCGGCCTCAAGCATCCGCCCAAAGTGACGCAGTCCCTGTACTGGCTCGTGCTGCTTTTTGACGGACTGGCTGTGCTGTTTTCCCTGTTCCTCTCCGTGACTTTTGCCGCCATGGTGCTGCTGTACCTGCTCGTATCCAAGGCCTACAGTTACAAAGGCATCCGGCTCAAGAAGTACCCGCTGATAAGCACGGCGGTGGTGGTGGTGTTCCAAGGGGCGTTCACGTATCTGATGGTGCAGGTGGGCATCGGCTACGCCGAACAAGATCTGTTGCACACCAACAACCTGTTGCTGGCGCTGGTGAGCTCGCTGTTTCTGTGCGGTTCCTACCCGCTCACGCAAGTATACCAGCACGAGGAAGATGCCCGCCGCGGCGACCAGACCCTGAGCTTGCTCTTAGGGTTGTGGGGGACTTTTTACTTTGCGGCGGCCAGCCTGCTCACGGCCACCGCAGTACTCTTCTACACCTACTGGCGGCGCGCCGAGTTGCTGCACGGTGTCCTGTTTCTGGTGGGTACTGGACCGGTGGTTTGGGTATTTGGGCAATGGCTCTGGAAGGTGCGGCGAAATGCCCGCGAGGCTAACTTTGAGAATACCATGCGCATGAACAAAGTCTCTTCCCTGAGCATGAGCTTCGCGTTTGGGCTTATCCTGCTGTGGCAGCTCTACACAAACCACTAAGCGCACCGCACGTACACGTTTAGAGGCTATTTTTCTAAAAACATGCGCAAAACGTATTTTGTGGTACTATTGGCGGCTTTGGCCAGTTGCCAGTCTTCTACGCAGGAAGAAACCGCGGCCACCTCTTCCGCTTCCGCAGGCCAGGAGAAAGGACAACCGGCATTGGGGCAACCCAGACAGATCCAGCACATTGTGCAACGGACCCACCTTTTCTCCTCTCCCCAAAGCCCAGACTATTTCCGGCTGGTTTTGCGCGGAGATTCCATCACGCAAGGGCAGGTGCACTTCACCATTACCACCCAAGATGGCCGCCTGATCCATGAAGAACATTTTCCGGCCGCTGACCTGGAAGCCAGCCTGGTATATGAGATGGAGGGCTCAACCGTTACCCAGGAGCAGCGCGCTGCCTATATCCTGAAGCGCATGGAGGAATTTGTGGAGCCTAAGGATTTTATCTCCCCGGCCATAGCGCCCAATACACCGGCGCAAACCTCGTTTGTAAGCGAAACCGCTTGGAAAAAGATTCAGGCCAACCACAAGGCGGTTGGGTTCAAGTACCTGCTGGGCAAGGAAGACGGACGGCTGCTGGTGTATGACCCAGAGCAGAAAAAAGCCGTGCGATACGGGAGTTTTGGCGGTTGATGGGTGGAAGGAGCGCCCCTTAGAAAGATGAGACAGGATTGGTTTCATCTAACATTCTCTCAGCTTCCCGCAGCACTTTGTTATAGTGTCTCAATACCCAAAAGGCAAAGACCAGCACGAATACCACCAAGAGAGGGAAAATAAGCGTCAGAAAGTACGGAATTTGCGTGAGGCTCTTCCCCTGAATGGCTGCCAGCACCGGTAAAGCCAGCAGCATGAGCACCAAACCTAAGCAGACGTTTATTTTCTGCAGCTGCTGAAACTTGATCTTCTGCTTGGAAAAATCCTGGATTGCCTCTAGGTACGTTTTAGACAAGATATCTGCACTCTTGATTGCCCTTACTGATTGAAGAGAAATAACCGGAAGCAACAGCAGCAGCATAATAGAAAGGGCCGCTGCTAATTGCATCATCACTCCCTCTATCTTGGTCAAATTCAGGCTTACATAGGCTGCTCCTGCATAGCAGATAAAAGTGCCTATAGATTCTGCATACCTTATTTTATCTAACCTGGAGCGGTATTTTTGCTGAATCATCGTGTTTACGGCACTGTCTATGCGTTGCTCCTGTTTTTCTATTCTCTTGCTGAGGTCACCCCAGGCTCTTTCCATTTCTTCTAATTCCATGGCTATTGGTTTTTTGTAATGTTAGATTTTAGTTTCTCTTTGATTCTTGAAATTCTGGTACCCACGTTGCTGGTGGTAATCCCTATAATAGTGGCAATCTCTTCATAGCTTTTCCCTTCCAGATACAGAAGAATAATCCCTCTCTCCAGGAGATTTAGCCGTTGGATGTGCTCATGAAGCATTTTGATCCGTTCCTCCTCGGTCTTATCCAGTTCCTCAGGAAACTGATCTTTTTCTACGTCAAAAGGAATGGTGTCAATTCTCCTTTTGGCTTGCTTTAGGGAATAAATGGCCGTGTTAAGAGCTACTCTGTACATCCAGGTGCTGAGTTTCGCCTGTCCGTTGAAGGAGCCAAAGGATTTCCAAAGCTGATAGACAATTTCCTGGTACAGGTCTTTTCTGTCTTGGTGGCTGTTGGTGTAAAGCGTGGCGACTTTGAAAATAAGGCCGTCATTCTCTTTGATAACTTTGGTAAATCTGCTTTGTATATCCATCAGAAATCGAACTTCAACCAATTAGTATCTGAAGCTCCGGGAAAATCACAAGCAGAGGAAGATTATTTTTCCGAGGGGCTGGATTGGCTGCACAAACGAGTGCATCCTGTGCTTCTTCTCAGCGTCAGGAAATTGGTCTTACAAGAATTCTTGAAACCGGTTTTCCATTTTATTGAAGCTAAAGGAGAATGTTTAACAAGGGATTAGTAAGCCAACAACAGGCAACCCTATTTCTCAATCACTTCTTCCAGATCAAACGTGAGGGTCTGGCCTTGGTAGTTGGTGTATTCCATGCGCACAAACCCGTAGTGGGCGTCAAACCAGAAGTCATGCTTGGAATCACCGAAGGGAGCGGTGCTTACACAGGCTATTTTCCAGCAGTTCTCAAACTCCCTGAAAGCAGTTTTAAGTTTCTCCTGTTTTTTCACGCGGTAGACACTGGTGACGGTAGTATTTTCCCAATCTCCCCACCCCTTGCCGGGATGGATGTAACTGGTCCAGGTTTTGCCTATCTCCAGCGGCAACTGCACCTCCGGAAAGCCGGCCACCTCCGTGAAATCAAACTGATTGGACCTGAACGGGTGCATCCAGACCTCTTCGCTGTTTTCAATAACACCGGTGGTTTCCTGGGTAGTAATCACGTCAAGCGCAGCAAGTTTTCTATTGACAAAGTGCTTTCTAAGTTCTACCAGCTCCTCGTCCCGCACTTCAAACTGTTGCGCAACCTCATCCTGTACCTCTGGTTGGGCAGGCCATGCTCTTCCGGTAGCCATCAGCCATACTCTGCTGTCTGAGAGAAGCGTGCCGTCTGGAGCTTTAAAGAGGGCCCTGTAGATGTATTGTCGGCAGGGCTTGAAGATGCGGTCTGACCTCCTCTTCCCGCAAGGCATTCACTTTGGCCTTACCCGCCAGATTATCTAAGGAAGAGATTTTGCCCCCGCTCCAGGTTGGTGTCTCTGCATAAGGACAAGGAATGTCTTTAAAGGAATAGGACTTCTGTTGCTGACACGATGAGAAAACAACAGCGAAAACTGCCAGTAAAATAGTGTTACGTTTTCTCATGCAAGGAGTAGGTATGTTTTAGTGGGCGCTCAACAATTTATTGATAGGCCGCAGCCTCATTTTTAGGGGATGATGGTAAACTAATTCCTTCACGCATTAGCCGGGTTTGTAAAACGTAACGGATGCACTTATAAGTATGGTCTTATCAGGAGGTGGCTTGCCCTAGTTTATCCAGAAAATCAAAAATTCTATTGTAGATATCTTTCCGTTCCGTTGCATTGGGGAAGTGGCTACTTTCTGGTGAATACATAACTACATTCTTTTCCTTATTCTCATAAAGCAATTGCACAAATTGCTCAAACGTACTAGGTGGAATTTGGTCGTCTTTTCCACCGTACCACAAAAAGAAGGGCGGGTCATCTTGATCAAAGTAGGTAATAGGCTCATACCTGGAAATAATCTCTTTAGGGGTATATCCGTGGCTCAAAGGAAACAGAGCCTCTCCAATATCTTTCATCCACTGGTCTCCATGGTCCATGAACCTTCTTTCCACCAGGTCTAATCCATCTACTAACCCAGAGAAATTAATGATTCCAGCAATCCTGATTCCTTCATTTAACTTATAAGGAGACTCAGGATGATTAACTGAAAGCCCTACCGTGCTGGCAATATGTGCTCCCGCTGAAAAGCCTGCCAGAATAACGTTGCTTAAGTTTAAAGTATTCTTGGCATTAGTAGCTTCTAGAAAATTGAGAGCAATTGCTAAATCTTCTGTTGCTTTAGGTATCCCTTGCTTAAGCCGGTAATTCACATTTACCACATGCATCCCTTTGCTGAGATAAGGTTGAATGTACTTTTCCTCAAGAGATTTATCACTGAGATAAAAAGCGCCACCATGCAGGAAAACGACAGTAAAATTTTCACCTCCTAGGTTTTTGGCATCTGCGGAGATATACATATCCATCGTTTGGTCATTATCTAAACCGTATGCGATGTCTTTTATAACTCTATAAGTGACTTCTATTTGTTCAATGGACTTGTCAGGGATTGAGGAAAGCTTACCCGAACTAGGGCAATGATTGGTCATACCTGAAGCTTTGAATTAATAAAACCAATTTTTGTTAGAACGGTTAGTATAAACAACGTGCGAGGCCGCCGGCTGAGGTAACGTTTATACAGTGTTAGTTCTTGTTTTTCTTTTAAGCATTGCGGTTTTTTCTTATTTCCGGCGTGTTTTCCCAAAATCTGCTCGAAAACGTTTTAAGTTCTCTTAAGCTTATTGTAATAGTCGAGCCAAATTCATTCTTTACTTTCTTGAGTCTCCTAATAAACTATTTACAAAGTCGGTTAATCTTTTCTTGAAAAGACCTAATGCTAAGTAAGGGATGGACAAAGCAACAATCACCTTAATTATGAATGGGTAATCAATAAAAAAGCTTATCTGTTCATTTATAAAAATTAGCAAGGCCGCAAAATTTAAACAGACCAAATGATAACCGTAACCCTCTTTTCTAATGTTATACCAAGTCGACAACCTAAACAGCATCGCTAAGAAGGCAAGATTAAAAAAAAGGATTACAATAATTATTACAAACAAATCCATATTCAATTAATTAAATCATATAGAATTTTAATTGAGCTTTATAATAATTTAAATTACAGGCAACGGTTAGTATAAAAAACGTGTGAGGCCGTCGGCCGAAGCATGATTTTTATACAGTGTTAGCGCCTGTGTTTTTTTATTCTTATTAAGTTTCTAAGTCCCCGTTACTGGAAAGTCCTTTGCTATGTTAGCTAATTGCCTTACGACCTGTGGAATTATTGTTTGGTCGAAGTTTATAAGGAATTCTAGAGTGTTGCCAGTACCGGCAAAATCCATCACAACACAATCAGCTTCAAAATGGCCGAACCCGTCCCCTTTTATTTTGATATTTACCTGTTCTTCAATTGTGTCAAAAACCGCTGCCCCATCCAACTCGTTGTAAAGCCTAGAGACCTGTTCTTGGAACCTTGCAAAGTCGGTCGTCATTAAGTCGCAGGTAAATTTCCCAGAGAATCCACCTGCTTTAACAGTTACATTGGATTTAACCCAATTTTTATCCCATTCATGTCCAGCATTTGGATGCGAAAGATGAGCTAGTTCAACTCTAATGAAATCGCCGCTGCCCTTAATTTCAAAATACGGAATATCGTTTTCTATCATTTTTACATTGGCGCTAACATCTAGATAAATGCACCAGTGCATTTATCCCCAATATATCTATACCAAAACATACAGTTTACATCCTGTAGCGGCATATAAACGCATGTCTGTGAGGTAAGATACTATATCCTAACCGCTTAAAGAAGTTCCTTTCCGTTTAGAGCCTCTTTTTCTAAAAACAGCCCCTAAACGGGAGATTAGCTAAAAAGCAAAGGCCAACAGATTTCTCTGCTGGCCTTCGTTTTGCTAAAATATAGTCTGGTTACTTAACCGTTCATGGAAATCAGGAACTCCTCGTTGTCTTTGGTGCCTTTCATACGGTCTTTCAGAAACTCCATGGCTTCTACAGAGTTCATGTCAGACATGAATTTGCGCAGGATCCAAACGCGGCTGAGCTCGTCGCGGTCCATGAGCAGGTCTTCGCGGCGGGTACCGGAGGCGGGCACGTCAATGGCTGGGTACACGCGCTTGTTGGCCAGTTTACGGTCCAGCTGAAGCTCCATGTTACCGGTTCCTTTGAATTCTTCAAAGATCACCTCATCCATCTTAGAACCGGTCTCAATGAGGGCGGTGGCTATGATGGTCAATGAACCGCCGTTCTCCACGTTACGGGCCGCGCCAAAGAAACGCTTAGGCTTGTGCAGCGCGTTGGCATCTACCCCCCCAGACAGGATTTTACCGGAAGACGGCACCACGGTGTTATAGGCCCGGGCCAGACGGGTAATGGAATCCAGGAGGATCACCACGTCATGGCCGCACTCTACCATGCGCTTGGCTTTGTCCAGGACAATGCTGGAGATCTTCACGTGGCGGTCGGCCTGTTCGTCAAAGGTAGAGGCAATAACCTCGGCTTTCACGCTGCGGGCCATGTCCGTTACCTCCTCGGGGCGTTCATCAATCAACAAGATCATGAGGTACACCTCGGGGTGGTTCTCCGTGATGGCGTTTGCGATCTCCTTCAGGAGAACTGTTTTACCCGTCTTCGGCTGGGCCACAATCAATCCACGCTGTCCTTTCCCTATTGGCGCGAACAGGTCCATGATGCGGGTAGAGTATTGGCTGGAACGGGTAGTTAATTTCAGGCGCTCTTCAGGGAAAAGCGGTGTCAAGTGCTGGAAAGGGATGCGGTCCCGAATCTCTTCGGTAGTACGTCCATTCACAGAATCCACTTTTAACAAGGCAAAGTACTTTTCTCCTTCTTTAGGAGCCCGTACTGTTCCTTTCACCGTGTCGCCGGTTTTTAAGCCGAACAGCTTAATCTGCGAGGGAGACACATAAATATCATCTGGGCTGGCCAGGTAGTGGTAATGGGCAGAGCGCAGGAAACCGTAGCCATCTTGCATCAATTCCAGAACACCTTCATTGGCAATCACGCCGTCAAACTCTCTGAAATTGGGGTTATTGGCGTTGTTCTGCTGCTGTGGGCGGTTCTGATTAGGATTCTGGTTCTGCTCCCGGCGGTTCTGCCAATTAGGATTATTCTCGCGGTTTTCACGGGGCTCACGCGCCTGGAACTCCCTTGGTTCGCGCTGCTCTCTGGGCTCACGGTTTTCCCTGGGGGCATTCTCGCGTGGTTCACGGGGCTGGAACTCCCGGTTCTGCTGCGGACGGTTCTCGCGGGAGGCTTCCATCCGGTTCTCACGTGGCTCACGGGCTTCTGGGCGGGCTGGTGCCTGCTCTCTGGGCTCACGGGGCGCTTCTTCCCGCGGCGCTCTTGCTAACCGTGGGCGCTCCTCCCGTACCGTAGCCGGACCGCGCTCGCTGCGAACGGGACGCTCTGCCTGGGTTCTGGCCGGTCTGGCGGGTGCGGCGGCCTCGGCTTCTGGCGCGGGGACTTCTGCCATCGGTGCCGGAGCCGCAACGGGTACATCTGATACTTCTGGTGCCTCTACCGCCACGGCAGGAGTATTTTCCTGCTCGTCTGCTTTCTTAGAAGCTTTTTTATATTTTTTGGGGAGATTTTCAACCGGAGTAACAGCTTGCTGATCAAGGATTTTATAAATCAGGTCTTGTTTGCTAAGCTTCTTGAAGTTCGTGACGCCGAGGTTTTCAGCAATTTCTTTGAGCTCTGAAAGAAGAGAATCTTTCAACTCGTCAATGTTGTACATAGAATAATTTAGCTATTCGGTTTAAATGCATAGCGGTTGCAGAGCGCAACGGGCAGACGGATAAACAGGAAAAAATTGGTGTGTAAGAAATAATGAAGAACCAGGATGGCGGTTGTTCAGAAAATGTACTGCAATGTTAGACAGCCTCGTTCTAATTTACAAGCAGTACGAGAAGTTTTATATATAATGTTACACAAATTCCCATAAAAAAGTGCCCTTTGGCGTAGCCTATTCAAAATATTCTATTTTTGCATACTCATAAATAGACGCACCATGCTACAGATACCCGTTTTACGCGAACAAACTGACCTGGTCCTTGCCGGCTTACAGAAAAGGAATTTCCCCAATGCCGCCCAGGAAGTACAAACTCTGCTAGACCTGGACCAACAGCGCCGCACATTGCAAACCGAGCGCGATGAACTGCTGGGCCGCGCCAACGCCCTGGCCAAAGAGATAGGCGGCCTCATGAAAAGCGGCCAGAAAGAGCAGGCCGAAGCCCTGAAAGCCGAAACTGCCGAGCTGAAACTGCGCACTAAATCTCTGGACGACGAGGTACAGCACCTGGAACAGGCCGTGCAGCAGGCTCTCTACAAACTGCCTAACATCCCGCACAGCAGCGTACCCGCCGGCCGCTCTTCTGAAGACAACGAGGTAGTACTGGAACACGGCACCATCCCTGCTTTGCCGCAAGGCGCCCACCCGCATTGGGACCTCATCAAGCAGTATGACATCATAGACTTTGACCTGGGCAATAAAATCACCGGGGCCGGGTTTCCGGTGTACAAAGGCCAGGGAGCCCGTCTACAGCGCGCGCTCATTAACTTCTTCTTAGAGGAAGCCCTCAAAGCCGGTTACACCGAAGTGCAGCCGCCCATTATGGTGAACGAAGCCTCTGGCTACGGCACCGGCCAGCTCCCCGACAAGGAAGGCCAGATGTACCATGCCACCGCCGACAACCTCTACCTCATCCCCACCGCTGAGGTACCCATCACGAACCTTTACCGCGATGAGATCATCGCTGAAGGCAAACTGCCCATCAAGAACGTAGGCTACACGCCCTGTTTTAGAAGAGAGGCCGGTTCCTGGGGGGCCGATGTGCGCGGCCTCAACCGCCTGCACCAGTTTGACAAAGTGGAGATTGTGCAGATTCAAACCCCGGAGAAGTCTTATGAGGCCCTGGAGGAAATGAGCCAATACATCCAGAACCTGCTCCAGAAACTGGAACTGCCATACCGCGTGCTCCGTCTCTGCGGTGGCGACATGGGTTTCACCTCTGCCCTCACCTATGACATGGAAGTGTATTCTGCGGCCCAAGGCCGATGGCTGGAGGTAAGCTCTGTCTCTAACTTTGAAACCTACCAAGCCAATAGATTGAAACTGCGCCAACGCACCGAGGGTGGTAAGCCCCAACTCCTGCACACGCTTAACGGAAGTGCTTTGGCCTTACCGCGAATTGTGGCGGCTTTGCTGGAGAACAACCAGACACCTGAAGGCATTAAGTTGCCGAAGGCCTTGCATGCCTATACTGGGTTTGAGATGATCACGAAGTAAACTTTTACCCGCTGCTTCTGCTAAAGCGTTTAGGGGCTGTTTTTGGAAAAACAGCCCCTAAACGCTTTTCTTGTTTTGAAGAGGTCTTGATGTCTCCCGATAGTTATTGTGCATGTAGTTTGCTGTTGCCTTGGAAGAGCCGCTTTTCTATGGTTTTACTAGCAGTATTGTTTCATCTTTGGCGGTAAGCGCTCACGGCCGCGGGGCCTCGTCTTCCGCCCTCGCGCTGTGCCCTCAAGCTGGCCCCTCCGGGCCTGCCGCTGCCGCGGCACCGCAAGAGTGCTAGGCGCTCGGCCGAAAGACTGGAATGGTTTCATTACTGTTGCGGCTTCATATGGGTGGGAAGCTTAGTAGGTAATTATCTCCATTCCGCTAGCCTAAGTCACTCGTGCTGCGCACATCAGCCAAGAGAATGTGTACACATTGACAATAAGCAGTCGCTTAACATTGCGCTTCTCCCTCCGCTAAGATCTGATCGGATTCCCTGCACACATTATGTCCCCCTTTGAAGGGGGTAGGGGGATGACAAAGCCGTACCACCAACAGCAAACCTTTACTCAGCGCAATGAACACTCCCAGAAGCGTGATAGAAAGCTGTTCTTTTAATACAGAAATAAACTGCGCGCTTCAAAGCATGATAGGCGAGCCGTTTTGTGATTTACTCTATATGGTGCATGCACCGCTTGTGCCTGGCTATGTCTATTTCTAAATTAGCTTGTTTTGGTAAAGCACCATGAAGAACAGCGACACGAGCGGCCGCTTCCGCCAGTAAGTAAGCGTTGAGGGGCTCTTTTTCCTGAATTAGCGCCAAAACGTGCTTTGGTATTTTCAGCCGTGATTACTCCGTGGTTAGGGCTTTGTCCAGTTCATCGGGTGAGGGATTTTTCAGGGGAGCTTGCTCTCCTACCACCACCATGGGGAACCGGACTTTGCCGCGGTTCATGTCTTTGATGGCCTGCATGGCTTCGTCGGTTTGCTCTACGTTGATGTAGTCGTAGGCCACGTCATGGGTTTTGAAGTAGTCCTGGATGGCGATGGTCTTCTTGCACCAATCGGCTCCGTACAGAATGGGTTTGGCAGCCATAGCAGTTTCTGTTGTTCTGCCTTTGTTTACGTGCGAAAAGAGGAACCGGCTAAAAAACAGGAACTGAGGTTGCACTTAGCGCTGCTGTTCCGGCACGGGCAAGGTAAAGTCAAAGTTGATCTCGCGCATGCAGCGGAAATGCCGCTGGGGGCATTGGGAATAGCCAATCTTGGAGCATGGCCGGCAATACAGATTCTTCACCTCCATCACCTCATAATCCTGCGTGTAGGGGTACATCCCGAAGGCCGGAACGGTATTCCCCCAGATGCTGTAGATTTTCTTCTGGAAGGCTGCCGCAATGTGCATGAGCCCCGTGTCATGGCTGAACACGGCGCGGGCCTGCCGCACCAAAGAGGCCGAGCCGTTGAGGTTGTATTTCCCGCAGGCGTTATAGATGAAGGTTTGCTTCCCTCCCTCAGAGGCCTGGGAGCTATAGGGCTCAGAGGAAAAATACATCTCCACCATTCTGCCCACCTCCAGGTCTTCCTTTCCGCCCAGCAACACAATAGGTCCGTTGATCTTCGCGCAGAGCTCAATGAGTCGGTCCACGGGCAGGCGCTTGGTGTAGTGCTGCGCCCCAATGGCCATGGCGTAGTACCCGTTCTGGTGCGTCTGGGGAAGCGTGTTCAGGTCTATTTCGTCTTGCTCCGGGATGAAATAATCCAGGCCTTTGCCGTCATTTTTCACGCCCAGCGGAGCCGCGGTGGCTAGGTAGCGGTCCACAATGTGCACGTCTGGCATCCGGTTGATTTTGAACTTCACCAGCAGCCACTTGCGGTAGTTTAGCTTATCAAAACTGCGGGCGGGGCGGCCCAGACGGGTTTTAAGGATGCGAGTGCGCAGGTTGTTGTGCAGATCCAGTACCAGATCATAGTTCTCGGCCTTGAGTTGCGCCAACAGGTCCTTCAAAGACTTCTCCAGGCAGAAGACTTTGTCTACGTACGGATTACTGGCGATGATATTCCGGAAGGCGGCTTTGGTGCAGAAATGCACTTCGGCGCCCGGCACCTGCTCCTTCACGCACCGGATGACCGGGGTGGTGAGCACAATATCGCCAATGGACGAGAACCGGATGATGAGGATTTTTTTCAAGCGAACTCCGTTTTTACCATGGGCAAAGGTACGGGTTTTCTGGGGTTATTTGCTTACGCTGGCTTATGTCTCTCTCTGCGCAACTTCCATCAACGCCTGACGCTTCCATTCTAAGATAGAAATGCGTTTAGGGGCTCTTTTTCCAAAAATAGCCCCTAAACGCATTTCTCTTAAGGAGGTAAAATACTTACAACCCGTATTGATCAATCAAATAAACCAGCGCGGCCATGGAGGCGCCGCCTAGTTCCAGTTCGCGGCGGTTCACTTTGTCAAAGGTGTCGTTGGCGGTGTGGTGGATGTCAAAGTAGCGTTGGGAATCTGGCAGAAACCCGATGAGGGCCACGCGGTCATCTTTCAGCGGGCCAATGTCGGCACCGCCGCCGTTGGGTTCAATGTCGTGGAGGCCGTAGGGAGCCAGCAAATTCTTCCAGGAAAGGGCCTTCTGGAAAGCCGCCTGGGTAGGAGCGGAAATCCCGAACCCGCGCGGTGTAAAGCCTCCCTCGTCTGACTCAATGGCGGCAATGTGTTTCTCGCCCTGCTTCTTGGCTATCTCTGCGTATTTGGTACCGCCGCGCAGACCGTTTTCCTCGTTCATGTACATCACGGCCCTAATGGTGCGCTTGGGTTTGTAGCCCATGGCCTTCATGAGGCGCAGCACCTCCATGGATTGTACACAGCCGGTGCCGTCGTCATGGGCGCCTTCGCCAATGTCCCAGCTGTCCAGGTGGCCGCCTACCACAATGATCTCATCTGGTTTTTCCGTGCCTTTGATTTCGCCAATCACGTTGTAGCTGAGCACGTCTGGGAGCCACTGCGGGTTCATGCGCAGATGGAACTGCAACTTGTCGTCTTCCTTGAGCAGTTTGCTGAGCAGATCTGCACCTTTGGGACTGATGGCCACGGCCGGAATCCTGGGTGCTCCCTCGGCGTACCGTAAACCACCTGTGTGCGGAAAATCGTCGGTATTGGAAGCCATGGAACGCACCACCACGCCCACGGCCCCTAAACGGCCTGCCTCAGACGGGCCGCTGGAACGCTGGTCTACGGCACCGCGGTAGGCATCCATGGTATTGATATGGGTTTGGTCAAAGGCCCTCCCGAAGAACACAATCTTGCCCTGCACCTTTTTCTTGCCCAGCTTTTTTAGTTCGTCTATGCTTTGCACCTCCACTACCTCGGCGGTAAGCCCGTTGGCAGGCGTGGCCACGGAGCCACCCAGCGCCAGCACCTGCACTTCACGGGTAGGCGTAATTCTGGAGTTCACAATGGCCGCGTATTCTTTCTCGCCGCGCACCCAATGCGGCACCATCACTTCTTGCAGGTACACACGGTCTAGCCCCATTTCACCCATCTCCTGGCGCGCCCATTCCACGGCGGCCGCAGCCTGCGGCGATCCGCTTAACCGGGCCCCAATGCGGCTGGTGAGGTAGCGCAACTGTTCATAGCTCTGTCCTTGGCTAAGGGCCATGTCATAGATTTTCCGGATGTGCAATGAGTCCTGGTTCTGGGCACTGGCCGCCAGTGGCAAACTGATGGCCGCCGCCAAGGCGATCTTTCTGAGGGAATAAAGCATGTTTGTTGTGAGGTAAGAATCTGAACCGCGAGTTACAACACAGACGCCAGAAATTGAAATGCGGCAAGCACAATTTACAGTCACTGTTGGGATGGTTCTATTTCATAAACACACGCCGTTACGGTGCAACTGTATCAAATATAAAACTCCTCACCTGCCAAAGGCAGATGAGGAGTTTTCATATCTAATCAGTTTCAGGCTTAGCTGGCTACAGTCTTTCTTTCAATCTCTCTAAGATTTTCCATTTTCTTGTTGCGTAGGAAGCCGTTGATGTCTTCAAAGTGCTCCCGTATGCGCTTGTTCCCGAACTCAAATACTTTTTCGGCCAGGCCGTCCAGGAAGTCACGGTCGTGGGAAACCAGAATCAACGTGCCGTCAAAGGCTTTGAGCGCGTCTTTCAGGATGTCCTTGGTTTTGATGTCCAGGTGGTTGGTGGGCTCATCCAGAATCAAGAGGTTCACGGGTTGCAGGAGCAGTTTGATCATGGCCAGACGGGTTTTCTCCCCGCCAGACAGCATTTTCACTTTCTTCTCCACGGCATCGCCGCTGAACATGAAGGCTCCCAGAATGTCTTTGATCTTGGTACGCACCTCGCCCACGGCAATCTGGTCAATGGTCTGGAAGATGGTCAGGTCCTCGTCCAGCAAGGATGCCTGGTTCTGCGCGAAGTAACCCACCAGGCAGTTATGGCCCAGTTGCAGCTTGCCTTCGTAGTCAATTTCGCCCATGATGGCTTTGATGAGCGTAGATTTCCCCTCGCCGTTCTTGCCCACAAAGGCCACTTTCTCGCCGCGCTCAATGGTCAGAGAAGCATCTTTGAATACCGTGTGGTCGCCGTATTTCTTGGTGAGTTCCTCCACAATGACCGGGTAATTACCGGAACGCGGGGCGGGCGGGAATTTGAGGCTCAGCGCCGAGGTATCTACCTCGTCTACCTCAATCAGCTCCATTTTCTCCAGCATCTTCACCCTGGACTGTACCTGAAGGGTTTTGGAGTACGTACCCTTGAAACGTTCAATAAACGCCGTGATGTCGGCAATTTCTTTCTGCTGGTCATCATACTGGCGCTGCTGTTGCTCGCGGCGCTCTTTGCGCAACTGTAAATACTGGGTGTACGGCACCTTGTAGTCATAGATGCGGCCCATGGTTACCTCAATGGTGCGGTTGGTGATGTTGTCCACGAAGGTTTTATCATGGGAAATAACGATCACGGCTTTGGCGTTGTTGATGAGGAAATCCTCCAGCCACTGCACAGATTCAATGTCCAGGTGGTTGGTGGGCTCATCCAGCAGGATCAAATCTGGTTTCTGCAGCAGGATTTTGGCCAGCTCAATGCGCATGCGCCAGCCCCCGCTGAACTCGCTGGTGTTGCGGGTGAAATCGGGGCGCAGGAAGCCCAGGCCCAAGAGGGTTTTCTCTACCTCGGCATCGAAGTTGATTTCCTCAATGGAGTAGTATTTCTCACTCAGTTCAGAAACCTCCTCAATCAGCTTCATGTAGTCGTCAGACTCATAGTCGGTGCGGGTTTCCAGTTGGGTGTTGAGCTCCTCCATTCTGGTTTTCATCTCCAGAATATTCCCGAAGGCTTTGGAGGCTTCCTCAAACACCGTGCTCTCGTCTTTGGTGAGCAGGTGCTGGGGCAGGTAAGCGATCACGGCATCTTTGGGCGCCGACACTTTGCCTTTGGTAGGCTTGTTTACCCCCGCAATGATCTTGAGCAGGGTAGATTTACCGGCGCCGTTCTTGCCCATGAGGGCGATACGGTCGGTTTCATTGATGTTAAAAGTGACGTTACTGAACAAAGCCGCGCCGTTGAACTCAACGGAGACCGAATCAACTGAAATCATGGTGCGTTATAAAAATAGGAACACAAAGATACGATATAAATTTCCGGTTTAAGGCGGCTCCGCCACGCCGCAAAAGCACATTTCCTATCCCGAAAGCCAGACAACACCATTTCGGGCCGCTTTGCTCCCGTTTAGCGGCTCTTTTTCCTAAAACAGGCCTAAAATAAAGGCGCCTGCGTACAAGGGGGTTTCTATGAAACTTTGTACCTTTTCAGAAAGAATAAATCCACTTCTCAGAAACCTGCCGCTCCACAAAACAGGCTTGGTATTTGATACAAACTACAGCATGAAAACTCCAAAGAAAAAAATAGCAGGGGTGTCATTGAGTCTGCTCCTTCTGGGAGTGACCCTGCACCCAGCGTTGGCGCAGGACGACCCGGTTAGCTCAGTCTCGGCGTTTGACAAGAGCCTGTTGAACTGGTACAACCTGGATCCCGTGCAAGACAACGTGCAGGGTGCCAGCGTGAACAGAGCCTACAAAGAACTCCTCGTTAATAAAAAACCGAAGAAAACCATTGTAGTGGCCGTGATAGACAGCGGCGTAGACATTTTCCATGAAGACCTCAAAGGCAAGATCTGGACCAACACCAAAGAGGTAGCCGGCAACGGACAGGACGATGACAACAACGGTTACGTAGACGATGTGCACGGCTGGGGCTTTCTGGGAAACGCCCAAGGCGAGAACATCCGCTATGAAACCTATGAATACGTGCGCCTGCTGCGCAAACTGGCTCCCACGTACCAAAATGTAAGCTCTATCTCAGAAGTCCCGCTGGCGCAGCAGCCGGAATATAAAACCTACCTGCGCAGCAAAGAGGCCTACGAGAAACAGCTGGCCAATTATCAGAAAACCCGGGCCACGCTCGCAGATTTTGAGCAGTCCCTGCTGGCCGTCCAGGCCGTGTTAGCCGAGCACCTCAAGACGAAGGAATTCACGCTGGAAGACGTGAAGCGCATTTCGTCTAAAGACCCCAACGTGATGCGGGCCCGCCAATGGATGATGGGCACCCAGAGCCAGGGCCTCACCCCAGATGCCTTCTACAAATACAAAGAACACGTAGACACGTTCCTGGACAAGCACCTTAACCTGGAGTTCAACCCCCGCGCGGTCATCGCAGACAATCCTGAGTCTATCACAGACCGCAAGTACGGCAACAATGATGTGGCGGGTCCCAGACCTAACCACGGCACGCCTGTTTCGGGGCTTATTGCCGGTGTGCGCGGGAACAACCTGGGCATAGACGGCATTGCCGAAGACGTGCAGATCATGGCGCTCCGGGCCGTGCCCGAAGGCGATGAGCGGGACAAAGACATTGCCCTGGCCATCAGGTACGCGGTAGACAACGGGGCCCATATCATCAACATGAGTTTCGGGAAGGGGTTCTCGCCGCAGAAGCAGTTTGTGGACGAAGCCGTGAAATATGCCGAGTCTAAGAACGTGCTGCTGGTGCACGCCGCCGGCAACGAAGCCTCCAACAATGACGAGGTGCCCCACTACCCCACCAGAACCCTGGAAAACGGCTCCCAAATCAGAAGCTGGATTGAAGTGGGCGCCACTTCCAAAGCCCTGGGCAAAGACCTGGTGGGCAGTTTCTCCAACTACGGAAAGCAGACCGTAGACTTGTTTGCGCCCGGCGTAGACATTGTGTCTTTGGCGCCGCAGAACCAGTACAACAAGATGGACGGTACCAGTTTCTCCACCCCGGTAGTAAGCGGAGTAGCGGCCCTGGTTTGGTCACATTACCCAGAACTGACCGCCGCCGAACTGAAAGACGTCCTCCTGAAATCGGTAAACACGTACCCCAAGGAAACCGCCCTCTCCCCTAGTGACAAGCCCGAGGCCAGAAAGAAAATCAAGCTTTCTGAACTGTCGGTTACTGGGGGGCTGGTGAATGCCTACAATGCCTTGGTGCTGGCAGAAAAAGTGGTAAGCGCTAAAAAGGCAAAAAGTTAATTCCTGTTTCCTTCCCGTTTCCTAAACGGCACCGCCCCTGGTCTAACTCCAGGGGCGGTGCCGTTTTAGCCCTGTTTTGAGAAAAAGAGCCGCTAAACGCAAAAGAAATATCAGCCAATTCAGGCTTCGCAAGAATTGTTTTCCGCTGTAAAAAAGGCTTCCTGCTACACCTAATCCAGTTTTTACCACGGCTAAGCTTATTTGAAAAGTTCTGTTTTGCAGGAAAATTTAATTTGGTGTAAAAAAGAACAAATTATAGTTTATATTTGTCTAACCTACCAAATAGACCTTCCATACTATAACTTTTACATGAAACGTTTGCTAAAAAAGGCCATCACGCCCTTCTTGCCATCCTACCAGGTAGTTTGCACCACTTACCAAATCATCCCTGGTTTGCCTATCACCAAGAAACTCTCTACCCATTCTTTTGAGAAAGGGGCCGCCAAAGAAGCGAAAGAGTTTTACGGCAAAGTGATTTCCTCAGACATCACCAAAAAACTGGCTCCGGTGGAGGTTCAACTGCGCGTGGCGGGCATCACGCTAAAGAAAGCCCACTTCGGACCTATTGAGAATCTGGATAAGTCAAAAATTCAGACAGTAGGTTAATTTCCGGCCTCCCTTCTTCCTTACAACAGCAAGTCCTTCCTGCACAAACAGGAAGGACTTGTTGCGTTTAACTGGCCGGGCTTGCGTTTAGCGGCTCCTTTTCTGAAAACACGGCAAAACGCCTGTTATACAATAGTTTTGCTTGCCAAGATTCCCCAACTTTGCGCTTGGTTATTCTACATTCTATCCTAAACCTTTTATGATTAAAAAAATTACGTACCTCTTCTTCTTTCTATTCTTACCTTTTGGAGCTGTTCATGCCCAAATCACGCTTCTTCCTAAAGCCGGGGTCACATTTACCAGTTATACATTTGGGCGCTTTCCTGAGCAGCGGGTAGAGGAAACGTATGAGCCAGGCGTTGTGGCGGGCGTGGCCCTGAACATACCCGTCACCAGATGGCCATGGTTGTCCGTTTAGCCAGAAATCAATTTTCTTCATAAAAGGCATGGGTATCAAACTTTTGAGACACTCCCATTCTTGCCTGAGGTAGAGGTTGCCTTCATGAAGCAGAAGAGAAGGCTGTCTTATTTGGAAGTACCCATTCTTCTTAAGGCCACGCTTCAAAAAACGAAATGGTGTACTTACCTTAATGCAGGACCTTCGCTGGGCTACGCCATGGCAGGTAAATCCAAATCAGGGGACCTAAAATCAGACTATAACTTTAGCCAGAGCAACCGTCTGGAGCTGAGTTTGCAGGGAGGGGCAGGTTTTGGGGTCTCCTTGGGCAGCGGCACTCTGCTTCTGGATGCGCGGTACTTCTTTGGTTTAACGCACCTTGTGAAAGAGTTTGATGGCCCTATTTCTATTGACATTCCGGGGGAAGAACCCTTTACCACAAACGTTCACCTAGACGCCGACCAAAAAAGCCGGGTACTCAGTTTCACCCTGGGCTACGCCTTTCCATTGTCTGCCATTGCGTCAAAATAAACTGCTACAGCCAAAGCCGTCACTCTCCTTTATATTTCCCCAAATGAAAGAGCCCGGAAACATTTTGCGTTTCCGGGCTCTTTTTCTGAAAACGGGTTAAAAACAGCTTATCCTTCGGCAGCGCCGCTTTCTGGGGTTTTGGAGCCTGGCGTGGGTTTGGCGGCGGGGTTGAGGTTCCACTCATTGTTGAGCAGGCTGATGGCGTGGTTGGCGGTCATATCAAACTGACAAGGTACCACAGACACATAGTTCTGGGCCAGGGCAGCTTCATCGGTGTCTTCGCCTTTGTCAAAGTTCACGAAGTTGCCGGTGAGCCAGAAATAGCTTCGGCCGCGGGGGTCTGTGCGCTCGTCAAACTCCTCTTCCCACTTGGCGCGGGCCTGGCGGCACACTTTGATGCCCGCAATGGGCTGTTCAGATTTCTTGGGGAAATTGACGTTGAGGGCTACCCCGGCCGGAATCCCGAATTCGAGCGCCTGACGGGTAATCCGTTCCACATATTCCTCGGTGTGGGAGAAGTCAATGTCATGGCCGTAGTCGCAGAGGGAGAATCCAATGGCGGGCAGGCCCTCAATGGCCGCCTCAATGGCCGCCGACATGGTGCCCGAGTACAGCACACTAATGCTGGAGTTGGAGCCGTGGTTGATGCCGCTCACCACCAGATCAGGTTTGCGGTCTCTGAGCACGTGGTGTTTGGCCAGCTTCACGCAGTCGGCGGGGGTGCCGGAGCACTCATAGGACTCCACGTCTGAGAAAGCCAGGGATTTGTCCAGGCGGAGCGTGTTCCCGATGGTGATGGCGTGGCCCATACCCGACTGCGGTCCGTCTGGGGCTACCACCACCACTTCGCCTATGCGCTGCATCACCTTCACCAGCGTGTGAATACCGGGGGCCGTGATGCCGTCATCGTTTGAAACTAAAATTAAGGGCTTCTTCTCCATAGTTCAAGTTATTTTGCGCTGCCAAATTACCTTGAATACGCACCATCGCCAAAAATGTGGAGGGCAACTTGTGCCTATGGGTTGCGTTATGCGCAAAGAACTCCTACCTATGCCCCTGTAAACCATTACGTACATGAAAAAGACCGTCCTTCTCTTTTCCTGCCTTCTGGCCCTGGCCGCCTGTAAGCAGAACAGTTCAGACGCCCAAGACAACAAAGAAGCCCAACTGGAGGAAGCCGCCGGCGCCATGGACGAGGAAGCCCTGGACGCGCAGACTCCCCAGACGCCGGATGGCGCCGCTCCGTCCACTTCCCAATCTGAGGCCATGAGCGAAGAGCCTTTGCCGGGCGCCACTTCTACCGCCTCTACCCCGCCGTCATCGGCTAATCCATTGTTCAACCTCACCCTTCGGCCGGGGCAGGTAGGTGCCGTGCGCGTGGGAATGCCCATTGACGAGGCCCGAAAACAGTACGGCAACACCAAGTTCAGGGAAACCACGCTCTTGCAGGAAGGCACCGAAACCAAAGCCTTTGAAGTGCTGGGCGAACGCCGCCGCACCGACATGGTGGTGGAGCAGGAATGTACCGGCACCAATTGCAGAGTCTTCCGGATCAAGGTGATCAACCCAGCCTTCAAAACCCCGGGCGGCGTAGGCATTGGCAGCACCCTGGCAGATGTGAAGAAGTCTTTCCCCATTACCAGCATCAGCGCCGGCGAAGGCAAACTGTACGCCATTTCCCAGGAGGCCAAGATGAGCTTCGCCCTGAACGCCACCAGCATCCCCGCTGGGAAATGGGGCAGCCTGAAGGTGAAAGACGTGCCAGACAACACCCCCGTCTCAGAGATTCTGGTGTACTAAATCTGATTGGCTTCTACTTTAACCCAGCAGCGCCGGCAAATGCCGGCGCTGCTGGGTTACGGCTCCATTTAGCTGCGTTGTTTTGGGAAGATAGAGCAGAAGCGCGTGTTCTTGGCCAGCGAGGTTACGGCTCCTTTTAGCTGCGTTGTTTTGGGGCAAATTCAGGAAAAAGAGCCGCTAAACGCCTTTGCTGTTGCCGCCCAGCGAGAACAGGTATGTGTTATCTAGTCAGTTCCTGCAAGGCGTAGTTGCTGAACGAGCTGTTGTTCATGGAGGCGTATTTCAGGTCTTGGCCGCCTTTGAAGACTGCTCCTTTCCACTGCACCGGGTCGGCGAGTCTGGCGTACTTCAGGTTAGCCAGGCCCAGAAACGTGGCTTTCTGGAAATCGGCTCCCTCTGGGAAGGCAGCGTATTTGAAGTTGGCTTCGCGCTCAAAGGAAGCTCCCTTGAACTGCACCGCGCTGGGGAACTTCACGTATTTGAAATTGGCCTCCTCCCTAAACCTGGCTTTGCTGAAATCAATCCCGTTGCTGAATTTGCTGTACTTGAATAGGGCTTCCTCCTGGAAAGTGCTACCCGCGAAAGAAGCAATACCTCTGAACTGCGAGTATTTGAAATCGCTGCGCCGTTCAAACACGCATTCCTCAAACCGCACGTCTTTCTCAAAGTTGGTGTTGTAGACCTCATTCAGCTCAGACTTTAGCGAGATTTTGGGTTTGCCGTCTTCATAGTTAGGGTTGAAATAGGCCAGCACGTTGCCCTTGAAGGTGCAGTTAATGAAAGAGACCGGAGCGGTAACGGTGCTCACGTATTCTTTGCTCTCCCAGTTGCCCTGGCCGCCTTTAGCTGGTTGCAGGGTTTTGTTGGCCAATTGGGTCAGGTCCAGATCACCGGTGATGGTTACGTTCTGGTAACTAACGGCCTCGCCCCGGTTAATCTTAGCGATCACCTCAGCGGCGGGCACATTGGTCTGCGCCCAGACAAGGGCGGGCAGCAGCAGCCAAAGCAGGAGAAAAAGCATGCTTCTGTTCTTCATCTTTCTAGAGGTTTATGTTTAGGATTAAAGTGACCTATGGTGAGATTCTGTCAGAAAGACTCGGTAAATCAGGAGAGGTTGCACCAACCTATGCCAGTTTCTATTATTTTGGAGCCGCATCCGTAAAAGGCTCAATAACAATCATCCAATCTAACTGAACAACCATGGACTTCTTCCGAAACACGTACCGTTACCAAGACGCTGGCCTGTTGCTTCTGCGCATAGGCATTGGGATTATGTTTATTCTGCACGGCTGGCCCAAGATCACCGGCGGCCCCGAGATGTGGGCGAAAGTAGGGGGTGCCATGGGTACGCTGGGCATCACGTTCGGTGCTACCTTCTGGGGCTTTATGGCTTCGTTCGCGGAGGCAGGGGGCGGTTTATTGCTGCTGCTGGGCTTGTTCTTCCGTCCGGCCACTTTGCTCATGTTCTTCACCATGCTGGTAGCCTCCTACATGCATTACACCTCCGGCGACGGCTTTGCCGGCTATTCCCACGCCCTGGAAGCGGCCATTCTTTTTATCAGCTTGTTCTTCATAGGCCCCGGCCGCTACAGCCTGGACAACAACTTCTTCGGGTCCCGCAGCTTCAACCGGCTTTAGTCTTCGCTTACATTTTTAATTTAAATGCGTTTAGGGGCTGTTTTCAGAAAAACAGCCCCTAAACGCATTTTGCTTACCAGCTCATTCTCTTCTAGCCGCTGATTCTCTCTGCTGCCCCGGTTTCGCTGCGTGGCAGCGAGGGCAGTCTGGAGACTCCCCTTCATCCAAAGACACGAGTCCGGAGACTCGCGCCATGCTCGGTCTCAACCTGCAACAGCCTCTGCTAAACGCACCTATTCCAGTCTTTCCCTAGAGCGCCTCGCTTGTGGCCAAGTAAGAAAGAAACTAAACGCCAACTGCACAGCATCGCCGCAAGGGCTTACGAGAGGGGAAGACGAGGCCCCGCGGCCGTGAGCGCTTACCAGAAAAGATGAAACCACACCGCCCATAAAGCTATAGACAAACAGCTAAGCCAAGGCATCAGCCAACGGCAACCACCACGCTGTTTTTCATTTCCCGCCAGAATAAGTAACATTACAAGCTCAATCTTACACCCATCCTCCCCATGCTGCTTACCCTGCTCACCACGCTTGCCGCGCTGTGGCCCACCACTCCGCCCTCAGACTGGCAAACGCCCTATGAAAAAAGCAAAGGCACCCAAACCGCCACGTACTACGAGTGCATAGACTATTATCAGCGCCTGGACCAGGCCTATCCCGAGATCAAAATGACCGCCATTGGCATGACCGATGTAGGCAAACCCCTGCACACCGTGGTGGTGTCTACCGATGGTGATTTTGACCCCGCGTCTATCCACCGGAAAGGGAAAACCGTGCTACTGGTGCAGAACGGCATCCATCCGGGCGAGCCCGAAGGCATTGACGCCACCATGATGCTCACCCGCAACCTCATGCAGGACAAGAAACTAAAGAAGCAGCTGGACAACGTGGTATTGGTCATCATCCCGGTCTATAACATCGGTGGTGCCCTCAACCGCAACAGCCACACCCGCACGAACCAGAACGGGCCCGAGAGCTACGGCTTCAGGGGCAACGCCCGCCACCTGGACCTTAACCGCGATTTCATCAAGGAAGACTCCAAGAACGCCAAAACCTTCGCCACCATTTTCCGGACCTGGGACCCCGAGGTGTTCGTGGACAACCACACCAGCAACGGCGCCGATTACCAGTACACCATGACGCTCATTCCCACGCAGCACAACAAATTGGGCGGCGCATTAGGCACACTGCTTAAGCAACAAATGATTCCGGCGCTGTACAAAGGCATGGAGAAACGCAAATGGCCGCTGGTGCCGTACGTGAACTCGCGCGGCGAAACCCCGGAGACCGGCATCTTCGGGTTCAGTGATTTGCCCCGCTACGCCAGCGGCTACACCACGCTGTTCCAGACGCTGGGCTTTATCCCGGAGACCCACATGCTCAAGCCGTTTGACAAGCGCGTGGCCTCTACCTATGACCTCATGCTGGAGTTCCTGGACTACACTGCCAAAAACGGGAAAGCCATTCAGGCTGCCCGGCAGAAAGACCGCGCTGCCCTGCTCACGCAGCAGGAATTTGTGCTGAACTGGGCGCCTGACACCACGCAGGTAGAAACCATCCAGTTCAGGGGCTACGAAGCCAAATACAAATCCAGCGAGGTGAGCGGCCTGGAGCGCCTGTACTATGACCGCAAAGCCCCGTTCACCCGCCCCGTGAAGTTCTTTGACACGTTCCGCCCCACGCTTACCGTTTTCAAACCCGTGGCCTATCTTATTCCGCAGGCCTGGACCGAGGTGATTGAGCGGCTGCAACAAAACCAGGTGGAGCTGAAACGCCTGAGCAAAGACACCGTCTTAACCCCGGAAACCTACTACATCACCGACTATAAAACCAGTCCGCGCCCGTACGAGGGGCATTACCTGCACTCTGAGGTACAGGTGAAGAAAGTGCAGCAGCCCATCCGGTACTTTGCCGGCGATTACGTGGTGTACCTGAACCAGACCGCCAACCGCTTTCTGGTGGAGACCCTGGAGCCCCAGGCCCCAGATTCGTATTTCGCCTGGAACTTCTTTGACTCCATTCTTGGGCAGAAAGAATATTTCTCAGCGTATGTGTTTGAAGACCTGGCCGCCGAATACCTCAAGAAAGACCCTAAGCTGAAAGCCGCTCTGGAGGAAGCCAAAGCCAAAGACCCCAATCTGACCAAGAGCGCCCAGGCCCAGCTCACGTTCATCTACCGCAACACGCCCCACTATGAGAATACCCATATGCGGTACCCAGTAGCTCGGTGGCAGGGTGGAGATCTGCCTGTACAGTAAAGAGCTGTTTAGAGGCTCTTTTTCCAAAAACAGCCCTAAACGCAGCAAAAGAGAAGCCTCCCTTACAGGAGGCTTTTCTTTTGCCCAAGCCACAAGAGATTCTAGCATTTCACCTAAATCCTTCTAGCTTTGTAAGACACCATTTTTCAATTCACAACTGATTTGGCAGACATTCTAAACATACAAGGCTTGAGCAAGCGCTACGGCAGCGTGCAGGCCCTGGACCAGCTGAGCATTAGTGTGCCCCAAGGCAGCATTTACGGCTTATTGGGCCCCAACGGGAGCGGCAAAACTACTACGCTGGGCATTGTGCTGGATGTGCTCAACGCCACCGGCGGATCGTTCCAATGGTTTGGGCAGCCTTTGTCCAAAAGTACCAAACGCCGCATTGGCGCGCTCCTGGAAACGCCCAACTTCTACCCGTACCTCACCGGCGAGGAAAACCTGCGCATCACCGCCGACGTGAAACGAATAGACCATAGCCGCATTCCGGCGGTGCTGGAAACCGTGGGGCTGGCCGGGCGCAAGCACAGCAAGTTCAAAGGCTATTCTTTGGGCATGAAGCAGCGGCTCGCCATTGCCGCCGCCCTCTTGGGCGACCCCGAGGTACTGGTGCTGGATGAGCCCACCAACGGCTTGGACCCCGAGGGCATTGCCGAGGTGCGGCAACTTATCCTGGATATTTCTGCGCAGGGGAAAACCATTATTCTGGCCAGTCACTTGCTGGACGAAGTGGAGAAAGTCTGCACCCACATGGCCGTTCTGCGCAGCGGCAAACTCAAAGTGCAGGGACCCGTCTCTTCCATCATGGCCACCAATGACCTGGTGTTCATCAACGGTGGGGCTCCTCTGGAACAACTGCTCCAGGTGGCGCGCACCCTTCCCTTCGTGTCCGATGCCCGCGCCGTGCACCAACAGATACAGCTCACCCTCCACCCCAACACAGACGGTTCCGCGGTGAACCGCGCCTTCTTTGCGCAGGGCATCGCGCTGGGGCAGCTGGTGGTGCGCAAAAAGAGCCTGGAAAGCCAGTTCATGGAAATCATTAAAGCAGACCAAGTATGACCTCCCTCTTTCGTATTGAACTCCGGAAACTGTTGACCTATTCCACGTTCTGGATCTTGCTGGCGCTCCAGTGCAGCCTGCTGTTCATCTTTTTCTACGCCCGGGGCCACGTGCAGGTGAACGGGCAGATGGCCGGCGCTACCTTGTACCAGTTTCCTAAACTCTGGATGCACCTCACCTACGTCTCCAGTTTCCTGAACCTGATTCCGGCTATTCTGATCATCATCCTGGTCACCGATGAATACACCTTCCGGACCCTGCGCCAACAGGTCATTGACGGGTTCTCGCGGGCCAACCTGGTACAGGGCAAATATGCGGTAGTGCTGCTGGTGGCGGTCTTGCTGAGCCTGTACCTGCTGCTGCTGGGCCTGGGCTTCGGGCTGTACTTCTCCCCGTCTTCGGGCGGGGGCAGTATGTTCACAGAGGCGCAGAGTATTTTATATTATCTGGTGCAGTTGGTGGGCTACATGTCTATGGCCATGCTGGTGGCGTTTCTGCTCCGCAAAACCGGGCTGGCCATCTTGGCTTTTATGGCCTACAGCCTGATCATTGAGCGGCTCATCCAATGGCAGATGCCTGATTCCATTGACAAGTATTTTCCTATGAAAGCGATGGGCGCGCTGGTGCAAAATCCGCATAAGGAGCTGGAGCAGATGGTATTGGGCGCATCAGATTTCCTTACCCCCTTGCAGGCCACGGTGCCGGTAGTCTTGTATGTATCTCTTTTCTGCTTCCTGAGCTACCAAATATTGAGAATGCGGGACTTGTAGGCGTTTAGCGGCTCTTTTTCCAAAAAAGGCTCTAAAACATAAAAGCAGAAGGCCGCGCCGCAAGTACATGCGGCGCGGCCTTCTGCTTTTATAGTGAATTGCAAGCGTTTAGATTGCAAGCGGTTAGTAGATATATTACATATCCAGGGAGGAGGTTTTGACTTCTGGTTGGGAAATAGCCCCGAAGTAACTCACAATCTTAGCCAAATCCGGTAGGCTGGTGTACTTGAGTTTGTTCTGCTTGATGTACTCTTTCATCACGCTGCCTTTCTTGCCGTAGATCACTTCCATGTCTTTCTTCACGTTGCGCAGTTCCTTCACCTTACCGTTGGGCAGAAGAATAAAGAAGCTGTCCAGGCGCTGGTCTACGTACATGGGGCCACCCACCGGGTAGCCTCTGTACCCGTAGCCATACGGGTAGTAGCTGTTCCGGTACATGGGGTCACGGCTCACGTCGCGGCGGGTCATGGTCTCACGTTTCAGCAGGCCATATTTGCCAATCACGATCTGTTCAAAAAACGCCGGAGCCAGAAAATCACTGTAGTCATTCCCGAAATTCCAGCGTTGGGTCACAAACACCCGGCGGTAACGCCCATCATTGTCAATGGCCTCAAACCCGCGCACCGCCACCGGCGAGTACGCCACCGTGGTTCCGTCTGCTTTGTTGATCCTGATTAAATCCTCTGTGCGGTGGTAGGTGATTTTACCGCTCACTGAGTCGCCGGTGGCTAAGTAGACCCTTCCCGCCGGCCATTCGTCCACCAGACCGGAAGACTGCGCCATGGTGTTGGCGGCCCACAGAAACCCCAGCACCAAAAGCCCGATCGCTTTTCTTACCATCTTCTTCATCCTTAAAGTTGCCTGAGTAAATTTATACTACTTTCTAAAAAAAATATACTTCAAATAAACATAGAAGGTTGTCTATTCTTCAGGACTTTATAACGTTTGGAACCACTTTTTCTTGTGCCCCTGCCCGCCCGCTATGGCTTTAACTCAATTCTTCTTTTCATCGGCCCAACAGTACAGAAAAATAGTGTTTTTAGAAGCCGGCTGCCAATGGTTCAGGAGGTGTTAAAAGCAGAAAGGCGGAAGAAGTTCTTCCGCCTTTCTGCTTTTATTTTTTCAGGATCTGGTGCCCCAGTTTATCCCGTTTGGTGGTAAGGTAACGTTGGTTATGGGCGTTGGGGGCAATCTCAATGGGCACCTGCTCCACAATCTGCAGCCCGTAGCCAATGAGGCCGGTGCGCTTGCGCGGATTGTTGGAGAGCAAGCGCATTTTGGTGACGCCCAGGTCGCGCAGAATCTGCGCGCCCACCCCATAGTCGCGCTCGTCTGTCCCGAAACCCAGCTGCAAATTAGCCTCCACGGTGTCTAAGCCCTGCTCCTGCAGTTTGTAGGCCTTGAGCTTGTTCAGAAGACCAATGCCGCGGCCTTCCTGGTTCATGTACACGATTACGCCTTTGCCTTCCTGCTCAATCATCTCCATGGCTTTGTGGAGCTGCGGACCGCAGTCGCAGCGGCAAGACCCAAAGATATCACCGGTAACGCAGGAAGAGTGTACGCGCACCAAAATAGGCTCGCCTTCTTCCCAGGTACCTTTTACCAGCGCCAGGTGTTTGGCATTATTGCTGCGTTGGGTGTAGGCGTACAGATCAAAACTTCCCCAGTCTGTGGGCAGTTCTACGGCAATCTCACGGTCAATGAGGCTTTCCTTTTGCAGGCGGTAGGTGATGAGGTCTTTGATGGAGATGAGCTTGAGGTTGAATTTCTCGGCTACTTTCTCCAGGTCTGGCATGCGGGCCATGGTGCCGTCTTCGTTCATGATCTCCACCAGCACACCGGCGGGGGCCAGTCCGGCCAGTTGGGCCAGGTCCACGGCGGCCTCCGTGTGGCCGGCTCTCCTGATCACGCCTTCCTTGCGGGCTCGAAGCGGGAAAATGTGCCCAGGTTTGCCCAGAGAGGCCGGATCGGTCTTAGGATCGGCGAGGGCCAGAATGGTTTTGGCGCGGTCTGAGGCCGAGATGCCCGTGGTGCAGCCGTGACCAAGCAAATCCACTGACACAGTGAACGGCGTGGCGTGCAGCGCGGTATTACGGCCCACCATCAGTTCCAGGCCCAGCTCATCGCAGCGCTCCTCGGTAAGCGGGGCGCAGATGAGGCCCCGGCCATGGGTAGCCATGAAGTTGACTATCTCGGGCGTGATTTTCTCCGCGGCACAGATAAAGTCTCCTTCGTTCTCGCGGTCATCGTCGTCTACCACAATGATCACTTTGCCGGCCTTTATGTCCTCAATGGCGTCTTCTATTTTATCTAACATGATGTATATGTAAAGTGAGGGCAGAGCGCCTCTTCTACCACAGAGGCATCTTTGTCTTTGAGCCGCAAAGATAGCGGTTTTTCATGGCAAGCAGCCACCCGGGGCAATTTCCTCTAAGCAACTGACCTTCTGTGGTTTTGGCTCTTTTTCAGAAAAACGGCCCCTAAACGGCAAACCAGCGGAAGGCGCTCACCTACTCACCACAATGCCCAGCATGTCGGCGATCTGTTTCTCGAAATCTTTGAGGGTTTTGATGGTGCGCAGGGTTTTGTCCAGCTCGGCGGGGTCTGTGATCTTGGGCAGCGTGTCCATCTGGTCTTTGATCATGAGCTGCACGTTGCGCCATTTAAGCCGCAGCACTTCGCGCTCAGAGCCATAGGTGACCAGGTCAACCTCACGCGGCACGAAGATCTCGTGGCTGGCCCAGCCGTCGCTCAGTTCATACTTTTCGCTCACCAGGTCAATCACCTCATTGCGGATCTCCTTTTCCTCGTGCTGCATAAACTCGGAGGCCGTGGGCAGAAAACCCTGCTCCAGCTTGAGGCGGCACATGTCAAAGAGGCGTTTGTAGATAGGGGTTTTGAACTCAATGTCTTCCAGCTCGCTGAGCATGAATTGGCTGGCGGTGAGCCCCTCCTCCACTTCCTTGTCGGCGTAGTTCAGGATGAGGCGGATGACCTCGCGTTCCCTGATGCGGAGCAAATTGCTCTGGTCGGCCTCCTGCTGGTCTTCCTCCTCGTACATGGCGGCCTCCGCGGCAGCGGCTGCCTCGGCCTCAGCGGCCATTTCCTCAAAAGAGCCGGGCGCGTACGAAGCCGGCGAAGGTGCCGACGGTTGTTGCCGGGCGGCTTTCTGCTCTGAGAGGTGGATTTTGTTGTACTCAGAGATCAGCACCTGCTCGTCTATCCCGAACTGAATGCTGCACCGCTGCAAGAAAACGGAGCGTTTGATGGCATCCGGAATCTTGGCGATGGACACCACCATTTCCCGGATAGCCTCGGCTTTCTTCACCGGGTTGTCCTTAGCCTCCTGCGCGAAGAGCTCAGACTTGAACGAGATAAAGTCCTGGCTGTGGGCCTTGAGGTATTCCTTGAACTTGGTGTCGCCTACCTTCCGGATGTAGCTGTCTGGGTCGTCGCCGTCTGGGAATAAAACCACGTTCACGTTGAGGCCACCTTCCAGAATAAGGTCTATCCCGCGCAAAGAGGCTTTGATCCCGGCTGGGTCGCCGTCATAGAGCACCGTGATGTTCTTGGTGTAGCGCCCGATGAGCTTGATCTGGTTCTCCGTGAGAGACGTGCCCGAAGAAGCCACCACGTTCTCAATGCCGCCCTGGTGCAGCGAAAGCACATCCAGGTAGCCTTCCACCAGAAAACACTCGTCTTCCTGCCGGATGGCCTGCTTGGCCTGGAACATGCCGTAGAGCACATCAGACTTATGGTAGATGGGGCTCTCCGGGGAGTTGACGTACTTAGGCGATTTTTTGTCGTTGCTCTTGAGCGTACGCGCGCCAAACCCAATGGTACGGCCACTTACGTTCTGGATGGGGAACATGACCCGCCCCCTGAACCGGTCATACTGCTTGCCTTCCTCCTTCTTGACAATGGTGAGGCCCGTTTCTTCCAGATATTTGAGAGAGAAACCCTTCTCCAGGGCAGCTTTGGTAAAATCATCCCAACTGTCTAGGCTGTAGCCTAGCTCAAACTTCTGGATGGTGGCCACTGAGAGCCCGCGCTGTTTGAAGTAGGGTGCGCCTATGCTCTGCCCCTCATCGTTCTTGTGGAGGGCGTTTACGAAATACTGTTTGGCGAAATCTGAGAGGATGTAGAGGCTGTCGCGCTCGTTCTGGGCCTGTACCGCCGCGGGGCTCTGGTCTTCCTCAATCTCAATGTTGTACTTTTTGGCCAGGTACCGGAGCGCCTCCACGTAACCGGTGCCCTCAATGTCCATGATGAACTGCACGGAGTTACCGGCCTTGCCGCACCCGAAGCACTTGTAAATGCCTTTCTTGGGCGCTACGCTGAACGAGGGCGACTTCTCATGGTGGAACGGGCAGCAGGCCCACATATTCTGCCCTTTTTTCTTCAAATCCACAAAATCACCCACCACCTCCACAATGTCGGCGTGCTGGATGATCTGGTCAACAACTTCTTTCTTTATCAGGGCCATGGTACTCTAAGGTAAGCGGTAGACAAAGATAAGTAATATGCCTGTTGAATGTCTGGTATCTATCCGTCTTTCAGAAAAGCAATCCTTCAGGTTGCCGAAAAAACAAAAACGCCAGCAGTTCTTGCTGGCATTCTGGAGAGGAAATGCGTTTAGGGGCTATTTTTGGAAAAACGGCTCCTAAACAGATGCTTCATTATTATATCCCCTTCAAAGGCACCTTCCTTAAATTGAATTACTTCAACATCTGCTGCGGTTGGGCCTACGGTACGCTGCAATGTAATATCAAAAGTTCCTTTTATCATTTTAGTATTTTGATCCCACTCTGTTATCTCTACTTCTGATACCTTATGGACCTGAAATACTTTTCTAATTTTGTCGTTCTCATACTCATAGGAAAAACCGCTTACAGCTACAGGCGCCTTGTACTTGCCGGTTCCTTTAAAATCTACTAATACATGTATCGTTCCTGTTTCATGGTAAAGAGACAATTTAAGTGAGTCTACCTGTGGTGAATGTCGCAACAACTTTATTTCTGGAGCTTTGGCTGGTTTCCACGTGAATGTTTTTCTAGAACCAGTACTCTGTGACGGTTTTTTCACTACAGCAGTGCCTTTTAATAGTTCTCCTGTGAAATCAATATTTTCCTGTTTATATGCTGTACCACTGGCTGGTGCTTTCTTCAAACGTATTTGGAGGAGGCCCTCAATTGCTTTTGTCTCTGCATCCCACTTGGAGATATCCAACTCAGAAATTCTATCATTCGCATCAACAGAATAGGTACTTTTAACTTCGTCTTCGTCTCCCCCTCCCATCTTATAGTAGTTTACTGTCCCTACCTCAGATAAGATGTATTTCCCCTGACCTTTAAACCTCACCTTCATCTCTAATTTCCCACCTTGTCTGAATGCTACTAGATACAAAGAATCCTCTGTCTCATTAAGGGTAAATGTTGCTGGTTTCTCCGAGACCCAAACCACTGGAAGATCTTGTAACTCCAGGGCTTCTTCCATCTCATTTTTGTCACAAGAAATACACACGTAAACAAGCAGCAGTAATTGGATTTTCTTTAAATATTTCATTGGTGCAGTTATTAAGATTAAGAGATATATTTCAAATTATTTCTGTAGATACTGTTATAAATTAAAATGCTCAAATTGAAGGGACTTGGCAGCAGTCTTTATCAACTATTACGATCTGGGAACAAGCTACCGCTGCCTGTGAAAATAAATTAATTTTACAGGCAGCGAATCCTGTACTTCTGTTCGTAAATAACATTAAACCCTCTTTCTCTGGAGAGAAGTTGATTCATCACTTGTAGTATTTACAGATAAAGCAATCGCTAATATGTAAAAGGAAGAGGCACTACTTTTTTCCTCTTTTGGCTTTTTATATTTCCCATTTTTAACCAATAGCGTGTTTTTCAGGAAAAACAGCAAATCTTTCCATTTATCTGATACGCTGGAAGGCTGCCTCAAGGGAAAGCAAAGCGCGCAGAAGAAACTCTATGAGCACTATTATAGCTTCGCTAAAAGTATTTGCCTTAGGTATGCGGCAAACCAGCAACAGGCCGAAGAGATGGTGAATGATGGTTTCCTTAAAGTGCTGGAAAACCTGGAGCAGTACGACATGACTAGGAATTTTGAAGCGTGGTTTAGAACTGTAGTAGTGAGGACCAGCGTTGATTATTTCCGCAAGCACCAAGCCAAGGGCACCAGTTTGGAACTGGATGTCACTTTAGAACTGGAGTACGAGGACAACCTTTTGGAAACTATTTCTGCTGAGGAAATTCTACATCTGGTTCAACAGCTACCCCCCACTTACCGAACCGTCTTTTCTCTTTTTGTGGTAGAAGGGTATAGCCACGCTGAAATAGCAGAGATGTTAGGTATCAATGAAAGCACCTCCAGGTCTAATCTGACAAAAGCCCGTGGCAAATTGCAAGAATGGGTAAAAAAGTATTATCCTGCATTCCAGAAAACAAATGTCTCATAAGCACTTTGATCAACAGATAAAAAAGAAGCTGGAATCTGTGCAACCTCCTTATGATCCGGCAGCCTGGCAGAGGTTCCAGCCACTTCTTCCCCAGCCTGGGCACGTGCTGCTCCTGCAGAAGTATGGCAGCTTGCTTTTCGGTGGAATTGCTACAATAGCATTTATCATTACTTTGTTCTTTTACCACCAAGAACACCGCCAGAATAAGCAATTGAAAAAAGAAATCATTGCTTTACAAACTGCTTCTTCTATTCGTGAGCAGCGCCCGTCACCCTCCGTTTCAGTAACTAAACCAAGCCAAAGCACTCAATTTAGCAGTACAAACCCTTCAACTATTAGAGTTGCTCCAGACACATTTTATGTTATAAGAGAAGTATTCATTAAGAAGGAAAGCGATAACCAAGTACGCCGTTCTACACTACCTGACATCACTCATGGTACTTTAGATGCTGAAAATCCGCTAGGCAAAACCCATATGGATAGACTTTGTTCTTCTTCAGTGCTAATACAGGAAAATACAGCAGCTTTCTATGTGAAAAGGAATGAAGTTTTGGCAGAAAGTACTTTTGGCATTCAAGCCACAGCTGCTCAAACAAGAAAGGATACGTTGATAGGTCTACATGCGGATAAATTGATAGACTCAGCCGCACTAGTTCCACAACTTGATTCTGTATTTGTAACGGCAACGGACTCCTTGGCTACCATGGTGATTGACGAGAAACACACTCAGTCAGATTCGGCTGAAAAGGCGTCCTCTTTACCACTTTCCCCTATTCGTCTTGGCATAAGTAGTAACAAGGCCAAAGGGCAAGAGATAACCTACGGTCCTTTCTTTGAGTATTTTATAGGCAAGAGAGTAAGTATAGAAGCGGGAATTCACTTCTCGCCTTCTTACAAAGAAAGGTACCATACTATTTCAGACTTCAATGAGAAAACAGGCTTAAGCTTTGGAGACGAATATCCTGGTAGCATTTCTAAACATGATGTGCTCGTCATTAACAAGTACAATACCTTTACCGTCACTAGACGTGACTCTCTAGATCAGAACGGCAATGCCCAAGTAAGGTATGACACTGTCACTACCGTGAGGTATGATAGTACCTACAACTCAAGATTAGACTCTGTTCAGTCCATCAACCGCTTTACTAGGACAGTGAGGCTACCCCTGAGAATAAATTATTATCGGCCTATTACCCCTAATCTTTCAATTTTGGTGGTGACAGGTTCTAGTTTAGAGTTATCTGTAAGCCAACGCGTCCGTTTCAAGAGTGTTTCTACAAACCACGAAAAGAATGTACAGTTTGATAAGAAAGTTTCTCCTGTCACCTTCAATAACCTATTCTTTGGTGCAGGAATAGAGTACCACTACAAAAAACTAGCTTTTCAGTTAGTTCCCTATTACCACCACCAATTAAAATCCTCTAATTACAGGAAAACCAAATCAACAGTAGGCGCAAATGTGAGTCTAAGATTCAACTTACAATGACACCACCTCAAATGGAATGAAGAAAATATTATTACCCTTGGGACAGTGTACCGCTAAAAAAGCAAAGCAGATGTGGCTTTCATCTTAAAGCCACATCTAAAACAAAAACGCCAGCTGCTTGAGGCGGCTGGCGTTCTGGAGAGGAAATGCGTTTAGGGGCTGTTTTTGGGAAAACGGCTCCTAAACGAGTCTAATCAAATGTAACATTTTTCAAAGTTCCCTGAAATTCACCCTCTGTGAAGCTTAACGTTTCAGGAGCATTTGGGTCAAGAGGTCTGTTACCGTAGTTCTCTAGTTTAGCCGTGAACTGAAAAGTACCTCTAATGGCTTTGGTGTCTGGGTTCCATTCTGTGATCACCACTTGGCCTTGCTGACCGTTGTTTCCATGTGCATAGTAAGAAACGGTAATCTCACCACCTTCCAGATCATCATATTTTGCCGTTCCGTTACTTGGAATGGGATAGGTACCCACGCCCTTGAAAGCAATCTGAAGCGAAACGTTCCCTTCTGCCCTGTGCCCAACTATCGTTAAAGAATCTAAGTTTTCATAGCCCTTAATACTATAAATACTGATACTCGGCGCTGACTCGGCTTCCCACTTAACACCGTCTTTTTTGGTGACGAAGTAATTTTCAGGGGCCGGATCTTCTTCCTCTTCCTCGCAGGAAAAGACAAACAGGAGCGCCAATAATGAAAAGAGAAGAGTACGCAAATGTTTCATGTGATATTATATAAAAAATCAAAGTTAATTCGTTTCACGCACACATACAATCCGCCTATTAGTATAACTATTCTTTTCTATATAGGATCATGCCATATGGCTGAGACCGCCTCTGGAAATGGCAATGCGTTTAGGGGCTGTTTTTGGAAAAACAGCCCCTAAACGCATTGCCTAATACAGTCTGGAAAAGCAGTTGCGGGTACAACCGGAGAGCATATTTGAACTTCAAATCCATTAATTTTCTGGTTTTACCTTTCTTAGGGGAAACTAGCCTCTAAACGCCAAGTGATAGCTTGTTAAACAGATAGTTTGTACCTTTGTAGAAGCGCATTTTACGCTGTTTTACCTATGGCAATTACCCAAGAAGACGTATTAAAAGCCCTCAGCTATGTAGAGGAACCAGACCTGGGCAAAGACCTGGTGACCCTGAACATGGTGGAGGATGTACAGATAAACGGTCTGGACGTGACCTTCACCGTCATCCTGACCACTCCCGCCTGTCCGCTGAAAGACCTCATCCGGAACGCCTGCATCAGGGCCATCCATACCATGGTCGACAAAGACGCCAACGTGACGGTGAACATGACCTCGCGCGTGACCTCGGCCCGCCAGGACAACCAGGCCTTGCTCAAAGGCGTGAAGAACATCATTGCGGTGGCCTCTGGTAAAGGCGGCGTGGGCAAATCTACGCTTACCGCTAACCTGGCCGTGGCGCTGGCCCAGTCGGGTGCCAAAGTTGGCCTGGTAGATGCTGATATCTCTGGCCCGTCTGTGCCTACCATGTTTGGCGTGGAAGATGCCCGTCCGGCGGTGTACCGCATGCCCGACGGCCGCAACCTCATTGAGCCCATTGAGAAGTTCGGGATCAAGCTCATGTCCATCGGGTTCCTGGCTCCCGCCGAGAGCGCAGTGGTGTGGCGCGGCCCTATGGCCAGCTCGGCGCTGAAGCAGTTCATCACGGAGGTAGACTGGGGCGAATTGGATTATTTGCTCATTGACCTTCCGCCGGGAACCAGCGACATCCACTTAACGTTGGTACAGACAGTACCGGTAACGGGCGCGGTTATTGTCACTACCCCCCAGAAGGTAGCCATTGCCGATGCCGTGAAAGGTTTGCAGATGTTCCGGCAGCCGCAGATCAACGTGCCGATATTAGGTTTGGTGGAGAATATGGCCTATTTTACCCCCGCTGAGCTTCCGGAGAACAAGTATTACATCTTCGGGCAGGGCGGCGGCCGAGATTTAGCCGAGCGCTACGGAATCCCTTTCATTGGGGAGATTCCGCTGGTGCAGAGCATCAGGGAGAACGGCGACCAGGGCACTCCGCAGATTCTGCAGGAAGGTAACCCGGCCTCTCAGGCATTTGACGCAGTGGCCCAGGAACTGGCCCGCCAGGTGTCGGTGAGAAACGCCAGCCTGGCCAAAACCAAAGTAGTAGAAATTAAAGCGTAAAGATATGGCAGAGAACGCACTCAATGAGATTTTACTCCAGCAAGTGGAGCAAGCCTTAGACACCATCCGCCCGTACCTGAAAACCGACGGCGGCGACGTGAAGGTGCTGGAAATCACCGAGGATCGGGTGGTACAGCTGGAACTGATGGGTGCCTGCGGCTCCTGCCCCATGTCTGCCATGACCTTCAAGGGTGGTATTGAGCAGGCCATCATGCGCGCCGTACCAGAGATAAAAGGAATTGAAGCCGTGAACCTGACGCCTATGGACGTTTAGGAATCCTTCTTCCTGTACATACTTATGAAACCCACCGGTGGCTGCGCTGCCGGTGGGTTTTCTGTTTAGGGGCTGTTTTTGGGAAAAGAGCCCCTAAACGCACCGCCTGGCTTTACGGACCAAGAACAAACGCTCCCGTTTTCTCCCAGACTTTCTATATTTGATAGTCCTTTGAAAGTAATGATGCCACTCGCTCGCGTCCCGCGAGTGTGCGCTATGGGCGGCCTCTGGCCAAGCCTTTGTATATTTAATGTCTGCAATGCGGCGGGACGCTGCAAGGAGCTCACACTCGCGGGACGCGAGCGAGGGTTTTGTTTTAGCCAGTCATTACTTTCAGAGGACAATCCTATATTTGTCTAAGAACCTTACTTTACCGCCATGCTAACCGCCAACGATCCTTCGCTGCACTCCTGGATTCAGATTGCCCCAGACTGTGACTTCCAGATTCAGAACCTGCCCTTCGGGATTTTCCAGGCCCCTGACCGTGACCCGCGCGTGGGCGTTGCCATTGGTGAATATGTGTTAGATGTATACGTGCTCACCCAGCACCGCCTCTTTGACATGCTGGACATAGAAGACCCCACCGTGTTCCACCGCCCGTACCTCAATGATTTCATGGCCCTGGGGCGGCCCATCTGGCGGCAGGTGCGCGGCCGAATCTCTGAGCTGCTGCGCAATGATAACCCCGAGATAAGAGACAACCGCACCCTCATGAACGAGTGTCTGCTCAAGCAGAAAGACGTGCAGATGCTCATGCCGGTGCGGGTACCCAACTACACAGACTTTTACTCCAGCATAGAACACGCCACCAACGTAGGCTCCATGTTCCGGGACCCCGCCAACGCCCTGCTGCCCAACTGGCGGCATTTGCCGGTGGGGTACCACGGCCGGGCCTCGTCCATAGTTCCGTCGGGTGTTCCGGTGCGCCGGCCCAAAGGCCAAACCAAACCCGCCGATGCCGCCACGCCCCTCTTCGGTCCTACCCAGCAGCTGGATTTTGAGTTGGAGGTAGCGTTCATCACGGGTCAGCCTACCGCCCTGGGTACTTCGCTCACGCCAGAGGAGGCCGAAGAATACATCTTCGGGATGGTGCTGTTCAATGACTGGAGCGCCCGCGACATACAGGCCTGGGAATACGTGCCGCTGGGGCCGTTCCTGGCCAAGAACTTCGGGTCTTCCATTTCGCCGTGGGTAGTGACCTTAGATGCGCTGGAGCCTTTCAGGGTACCCGGCCCGGTACAGGAACCTAAAGTGCTGCCCTACCTGGAGTTCAGCGGAAACAAGAACCTGGACATTCAGCTGGAAGTGGCCTTGCAGGCGCCCGGGCTGGCGGAAGAAACTGTAATCTGCCGCTCCAACTACAAATACATGTACTGGAACATGAACCAGCAACTGGCGCACCACACCGTGAACGGCTGCAACATTGAAGTAGGCGACCTGTACGCCTCGGGCACCATCAGCGGCCCCACGCCCGACTCCTACGGCTCCATGCTGGAATTGACCTGGCGCGGCACCAAACCGCTTACTCTGCCGGATGGTTCGCAGCGGAAATTCCTGCATGACGGCGATGTAGTGACTATGCGGGGCTTCGCCGAAAGAAACGGCGTACGGATTGGTTTTGGGGAAGTACGCACAGAGATTCTGCCCGCTTTGTAATCACTCCAGCTACATGAGAACCTTCAACCCAAAAGAGATACCCACTGCCGCGTTTCACAGCCTCATGCTGGGGGCTATCGCGCCCCGGCCCATTGCCTTTGCCAGCACCGTAGACAAAGACGGAAACGTGAACCTGAGCCCGTTTAGCTTTTTCAACTGCTTCGGGTCCAATCCGCCGGTTCTGGTATTTTCGCCCGCCCGCCGCGTGCGCGACAATACGGGCAAGCACACGCTGGAGAACGTGCTGGAGATCGGTGAGGTGGTGATCAATATAGGCAATTACGCCATTGTGGAGCAGATGTCATTGGCCAGCACCGAGTATGACAAAGGCGTGAATGAATTCATCAAGGCTGGGCTTACGCCTGTTGCCTCTACGTTGGTGAAACCACCGCGGGTAAAAGAGGCGCCGGCGGCGTTTGAGTGTCGGGTGCTGGAAGTAAAACCGATTGGTGACCAGGGCGGGGCCGCCAATCTAGTGATCTGTGAGGCTCTGCTGCTGCACGTGCAAGACGAGGTCTTCGGGGCAGACGGTACCACCATTGATCCGTTCAAACTGGATGCCGTGGCCCGCCTGGGCGGCGATTGGTACCTGCGCGCCACCGGCGATGCTCTGTTTGAACTCCCTAAACCCGTCCGGAACAAAGGCATAGGCATTGATCAGCTACCTCAGCACATCAGAAATAGCAATGTTTTAACCGGGAATAATCTGGCCCGCCTGGGCAATACCGAGGTCATTCCCTCAGAAGCAGAGGTTCAGGCTTTTTCGCAGGAACCTATCTATCAATATTTGCTCCAGAAACACCAGGATAACCCCACCGAGAAAGAACGCCAAACGCATCTGCTGGCCCAGCGATTGCTGGAAGAAGGAAGAGTGGCAGACGCCTGGAAAGCCTTGCTGGCTTAAATCTCTGTCAAAAGAGAATTGCGTTTAGGGGCTGTTTTTGGAAAAAGAGCCCCTAAACGCAGCAAAGCAGAAGCAGTATTTACAGGAGTAAAATAATTTTCAGGATTTGAGTTGAAGAAGACTGAGTGCCATCATTTGCCTGAAGGATACAAGCATTGGGGAGCCTTTACTGGTTCAGCAACAGTATAAAAGTAAAAGCCGTTTAGGGCCTGTTTTTCTAAAAACAGGCCCTAAACGGCTTTTATGAGAATCAGGAGAATCCTGCTTCTAGTTGCGCACGGCAATCATGAGACTCAGCTCTTTGTACCTCATGTTGAATTTTTTGGCGATAGCGGCGTTGGTGAGGCTACCTTTGTAGATGTACACCCCGCTGCGGTAGTGCTCATGGGTGAAGAGCGCTTCATTGATGCCTCCGTATTTGGAGATCTCCAGAAACATGGGGGTAAAGATATTACTCAGCGCTTTGGTGGCCGTGCGGGGCACGCGGGACGGGATGTTGGGCACACAGTAATGGATCACGTCATATTTGCGGTACACGGGCCGCTTATGAGAAGTTATCTCTGAGGTTTCAAAACAGCCGCCTTCGTCAATGCTCACGTCAATGATCACAGAACCGGGGTTCATCTTGGCCACCACGTCTTCTGGAATCATGCAGGGCACCTGGCCCTCGTCGGCGGTGACGGCACCAATGACCACGTCGGCATCCTGGATTTCCTTGTGCAGAATGGTGTGGTCTAAGGTAGAGGTGAACAGTTGCGTACCCACGTTCTGTTTCAGGCGGCGGAGTTTGTACAGATGGTCGTCGAACACTTTCACTTCGGCACCCAAACCCAGGGCGGCGCGGGTGGCATACTCAGCCACGGTACCGGCTCCAACAATCACTACTTTAGAGGGTGGCACCCCGGTAATGCCGCCCAGGATGACGCCTTTGCCCTCGTTGCTGCTGCTCAGGTACTCCGCGGCAATGAGCATGACGGTACTGCCCGCTATCTCGCTCATGGCCCGCACCACCGGCTTGGAGTCTGATTTGTCTTTGAGGAGCTCAAAGGAAATGGCGCTGATTTTCTTACGGCACAGCGCGTTGATGTAATCTGAGGTGAGGGAGCCAATCTGAAGCGCCGAGATGAGCGTTTGGCCCGGCCTCAGATACTCCATCTCATCATAGGTGGGCGGCGCAATCTTGAGCAGAATATCAGCCTCGTAGACTTCTTTGGTGGAGTATACAATCACGCCGCCGGCCTCTGAGAACTCGTGGTCAGAATATTTGGAAGGAGCACCAGCCCCCGATTCAATCCAGACTTCGTGGCCGTGGTCGGTGAGTTGTTTTACCGCCTCGGGGGTGAGGCCGATGCGGTTTTCCTGTAACGAAGACTCTTTGGGAATGCCAATGAACAAACTACGCTTGCGGGTTTCCACCGCCAGCATAGATTCTTTGGGCATCAGGCTACGGGCCGTGGCCTTGGTCAGGGCGTCAAACCCGCTCTTCTCCGTCAATTCCTCCATCATATACTCTCATACTAATGATACGCGCTTCTTCGGCCTCTCCGGGCTCTATAGACACCTCTACGCCTTGGTCTGGCAACAGGTCTGCCACCTTGGAGGGCCATTCAATGAGGCAGAGGTTGCCGGAGTCAAAGTACTCCAGCGCCCCTATCTCCAGGGCCTCGGCCTGATTTTCTACCCTATAAAAATCAAAATGGTAAATGAGTTCCCCGCCTTCTGCCTCGTACTCGTTTACAAGGGAGAAAGTGGGGCTGCTTACCGGCTCCTGCACCCCTTTCTGGGCACATATCGCCTTGATAAAGGTGGTTTTACCGGCCGCCATCTCCCCCTCAAACAAAATTATCTTTTTTTGCCCGATAAATGATAAAAATTCAGCGGCGGCTTGCGGTAATTCTGCTTTAGAGGTGACGTGAATGGTATGGTGGCGCGCTTCAGGATCAGGCATTTTTAGACGAAAGCGTTATAAATGGAATGATACACTCTTCCAGAGACACTCCACCGTGCTGGAAAGTGTCTTTGTAGTGGTTCACGTAGTAGTTGTAGTTGTTGGGGTAGGCGAAGAAATCGTCGTTCATGGCAAACACAAACGCCGTAGACACGTTGCTCTTTGGCAGGTGGAAACGCTCCGGCTTACGGCACACCAGCACATCCTTCTCCGTAAAGCCCAGGTTCTTACCGTGCTTGTAGCGCAGGTTAGTGTTGGTGTTGCGGTCGCCCACAATCTTGAACGGTTTCTTTACGCGCACGGTGCCGTGGTCTGTGGTAATGATGAGCCTTCCGCCTTTGTCGGCAATGGCTTTCAGCGTGTCAAACAGTGGCGAGTGCAGGAACCAGGAGCGCGTGAGGGAACGGTAAGCGGCTTCATCGGCGGCCAGTTCCCTAATCATCTGCATGTCTGTACGGGCGTGCGAGAGCATGTCCACGAAGTTGTAGACGATGACGTTGAGCTTGTTGTTGTCCAGGTTGCTGAACTTGGCCAGCAACTCTTTCCCGGCGGTGTTGTTCGTGATTTTGTTATAGCTGAACTTATCGTTGACTTTGTTCTGCTGGAACTGAATCTCCAAAAAATCTTCTTCGTGCAGGTTCTTGCCTTCCTCCTCGTCATCAGACACCCAGAGGTTAGGATAGCGCTTGGCAATTTCGGCGGGCAGCATGCCGGAGAAGATGGCGTTGCGGGCGTAGGCGGTGGTGGTAGGCAGAATGGAATAATACATCTCCTCATGCTCCACATTGAAGTAATCTGTGATGATAGGCTCCAGCACCTTCCACTGGTCATAGCGGAGGTTGTCTATGAGCACGAAATACACCGGCACATCGCTCTCCTTCATCATAGGGAACACCCGGTCTTTGAACAGGCGGTGGCTCATGAGCGGAATCTCGTCGGTCTCATCGTTCACCCATTCTTCATAGTTGTCCTCTATGAACCGCGCGAAGTTGGTGTTGGCCTCGTCTTTCTGCATGTTGATCACATCAGCCATGCTTTTGCCTTCGGTATCGGCTATCTCCAGTTCCCAGAACACGAGCTTCTTGTACACATCGGCCCATTCCTGGTAACTCAGGCGCTCCCCAAAAGCCATACCCAGGGTACGGAAATCGCGTTGGTAGGAGCTGTTGGTTTTCTCTTCCACCAGACGGCGGTTGTCCAGAATCTTTTTGGCCGACAGCAGTATCTGGTTTGGGTTAATGGGCTTGATGAGGTAATCGGCTATTTTGGAACCAATGGCCTCCTCCATGATATGCTCTTCCTCACTTTTGGTGATCATGACCACGGGTAGTGTGGGCCTGATGGCTTTTATCTCACTCAATGCTTCCAGGCCGCTGAGGCCGGGCATGTTTTCATCTAAAAATACAAGATCAAACGTCTGTTCCTGCACCTTCTCCACGGCATCTGCCCCGCTATTGACGGGGGTAATGTCATAACCTCTTTCCTGCAGAAAGAGAATATGCGGCTTGAGAAGGTCAATCTCATCGTCCGCCCACAAAATAGTATATCTTTGCATGGCTCTAAATTATTTCATAGTTAGGCTGTACTGGCAAGGGCGCATAGAGAACAAATCTGCGTAAATATAGTTTAGTCTATATAAATCGCGCCTTGTCATTAACCGACAACGGACACAAGAAGCACTAAGTTATCTTGAATAAGAAAAAAATCTTCAACGACCCGGTTTACGGCTTCATCACGGTACCGTCTGACCTGCTGTTTGACATTATCCAGCACCCGTACTTCCAGCGTCTGCGCCGCATTAAGCAGCTAGGGCTTACGGAGTTTGTGTACCCCGGTGCGCTGCATACCCGCTTTCATCACGCGCTGGGGGCCATGCACCTCATGAACACGGCTATCCAGAGCCTGAGCGGCAAAGACAATATCATCACAGACAAAGAGTGCGAGGCTTCCATGGCGGCCATTCTGCTGCATGACGTAGGCCACGGTCCTTTTTCCCATGCCCTGGAAACAGCTATTTTTGACCAGGTGCCCCACGAGCAGATCTCTCTGCACATTATGGAACTGCTCAACGGGGAGTTTGACGGGCGGCTGCAATTGGCCATTGACATTTTCACCGACAACTACCACCGGCGCTTCTTCCATCAATTGGTTTCCAGTCAGCTGGATGTAGACCGCCTGGATTACCTCAACCGCGACAGCTTCTACACTGGTGTTTCTGAGGGCAATATTGGCGCAGACAGACTCCTTAAGATGCTGAACGTGTATGAAGACCAGCTGGTAGTGGAGGAGAAAGGCATCTATTCCATAGAAAGTTTTCTGGTGAGCCGCAGGCTGATGTATTGGCAGGTGTACATGCACAAAACCGTGACCAGCGCGGAGCAGATGGTCATGAAAATTATGCAACGCGCCCGTGAGCTTACCCAACGCGGCATAGAGGTGCCTGCCAGCAAAAACCTACAGTTCTTCCTGCGCGAGAGCCTTTCCATTCTGGACTTCGAGCATGACCCCAGCATATTAAAGCGCTTTGTTTCTCTGGATGACTATGATATCTGGAGCGGCATTAAAGCGTGGGCCGAGCACCCAGACAAGATCCTGAGTTACCTCTCTACCTGTATGCTGGAACGGAAGCTCTTCAAAATCATGCTTTCTCCTACTCCCTTTGACATGGACTTCCTGTTTGGGGTACGGGAACTGGCCATTGAGCACTTCGGAATTGCTCCCGAAGAGGCGCACTATCTGGTGGTGGAAGGAAAAATCAGCAACAATGCCTATGAATCTGGTGGGGAGAACATTAATGTGCTTACCAAACAGAGCACGGTGGTAGACGTGGCCGTAGCCTCAGACTTACCCAATATCCAGGCGTTGAGCAAGAAAGTGGAGAAGTACTATGTGTGCTACCCTAAAGAGATTACGCACATTACTCTCTGATTAGTGGCAGCAACAAGTCATTCCCGTTTAGGGGCTATTTTGGGAAAAAGAGCCCCTAAACGGGAATGTGAAGTTTGTTAAACTTTTTTTAATATTTGATAAAGCTTTCCTGTAGTTAAGCAAGTTCTATAGACCCTATAAGTGAGGAAGGCCTCTGAGAATCTCTCAGAGGCCTTCCTCACTTATAGGGTCTATTATTATCTAAAACCTATATGATCATAATGCACTACTCCTGCCCATGCCGCTGATTGGAATAAGACATCACTGATGGTTGCAGGACTTCCAATCTCTGACAGATCAAGGGTATAAGTAGTCCACTCCCCTTCCACAATCGGGAATTGGTAAGGGCTTGACCACTGCTCATTGATCACAAGTTTCATAATCTTTCCATTGGTACCGGCCCCTCCGAACACAGAGAAGGTTATTTTAGTGTACCCAGCCATAGACAAGGGAGTATCTGAATGGACACGGATGGCATCATTGGAACCATCATAGGTCTTTTTGGCGGCAACAGTACCTTCACGTACTTTTTCGGTACTATTCCAGACAGATGGTCCTCCCCAGCCCCAATCACCCCATCCAGATCCTCTTGCGTCATCATAAAGGACATAAGGCAGGGCAGCCAAAGGCGGCAGGTCACCTACTATTTCCATGGTAGCGGACGAAATGTCTTCAATGCCCGAGTAAGAGATAATGGAAACAGTTCCCTTATTTGCTTCCTTAGGCACGGTAACAACCAATTGAGTTTCTGATCTACTTACAAATGAGGTTACCGGTTCTGAAACACCTTTAAACATAACACCTTTCACCAGATCTAAATTCGTTCCGGTAATGGTTAAATTTGATCCTCGTTCTACTGGGTTTGGTGAAAAGCCAGATATAGATGGTACTGTCAAGGTCAACTCTTCCTCTGTTTCTATAACCAATGGTTCCGTACCTCCAGTATAGAAGATCATGGTTCCGGTTTTGGCTTCCAGTGGAACTGTCAAAACCAGCTCAGTCATTGACTTACTTACGAAGGTTTTCACAGTGGTTGGCAGAGAACCAAAACGGACACTATCCACCCAATTGAGGTTGTTACCCTTGACAGTAATGTTTGCACCAGGCTTAGCGCTTTCTGTGACAGAACTGATTTCTACCAACACCTCAAAACTCAGCACAGTTTTAGAGACTATATCTTGTCCATCAACTGTTTTTAAAGTAATTCTACCTCTTTCAGCTGAGGCAGGAATCACTAATTCAATCATTTCAGATGACTGTGAAGTGAATTGTGATTTGTTTACAGTTGCCCCAGCCATTTGGACAGACTCCACTTGCGTAAGATTCCGACCTACAATTTTTATTGTCTGCCCATGTTTAGCTCCGGTAGGTCCAAAACTTAACAATTCAACCTGACCAGTGTTGGCATCATCTTCATCATCACTGCAAGATGTTAATAAGCCTACTACTACCAATAAACAGACTAGTAGTAAGACCTTAATATTATAGAAGTTTTTCATATCTATTCTTAAAAGACGATTAAGGATTTACATTTGGCACCACCCGCATGTTATCTAAGGCAAAGTTGGCATTCACAGCATTAGGACCACTGAAGTGGAATGAAACACCATACCCGTTGGCATCATAAGAGAAACTTCCATTTGCTTTCCAGAAATCCTCCCATGGAATTGTAATTGTCTGCCAGGTACCACCTGTATTAATATTGTTCACTTGCCAGTTGTAAAATATACTGCCCCGCTCATCTGCCATTTTTGGTCCCATGTGCATCCGGTAATGCGCCCCAGTCAAATCTGCCAATGTATTGATCTCAAATTTCAAACTATACTTTCCTGGATTGGTAAAGGCATCTGCGGGTATGTTTTTAGTCTCAACCGCTGCTTTGCTGTCGCTTGGACCAACATACGTCTCAAACCAAGCCCATTCGCCTAAATTCTGGATAATCCGCAAGTACTTACCATCTATAGATGTAATGGACGGGTCATTGTCTTTGATAAAAGCAGGCCCATGCCATAGTCCACTTGTTGACTCAGTTATCCCTGGAACATCAAAGCTTGCAATGATATTCCTGTTATCTCTAAACCAGAAATTTGATTCAGACTCTCCAAAGTTTGATGAAACTGTGATGGGACCCGGTTGTGCTCCTTCAGGCACCCTTACCTGAAGGGTCTTATAGTCAGCACTAATGGAAACAATCTCTGCTTCTGCACCTCCAACAAATGTAACTGTAAGAGGTTCATAGAAATAATCTCCCACAATTGTAGCCACATCACCTACATTGACATATTCGCTTTGCATTCTGTCAATTCTAGGCTCACTTATATCTACCACAAAATTATGTTCCAATACTTCCCCATTAGCAAAAACAATCTTCATCTTATCTGCAATGTCTAAAGGAATGTTACTGGGAACACGAGTAATAATGGTTGTGTTTGTAATTAAAGTTGGCGTAAGGAAAGCGGCCTGATCGTTGAACCAAATTTCGCGGGTATTCTGTAGATTTTGACCCACAATTGCAATCATAGCCCCTTGGCCAGCTTTGGTGATCAGAGAATCTGAAGAGGCTGGCCGTGTAACTCTTATATAGCTAATCATAGGCTTACCGCCGTTCGGAAGATCATCATCTTCCGAGCAGGCTGTAAATATCCCCGTTGTTGCCAAAGCAATAAACAGGAACAATATTGTTTTCAATTGAAATTTCATATTTCAGTTATTTTCTGTTTAGGTTCCAAAACTTAATCTTTGAAGACATAAGGCACCGGAGGATTTCTCAGACTTGGGGCTTGGCTAGATTCAGCTGCCGGAATTGGAATTATAAAGTTTCCGGAATTGGCGTTTGCAAACCTTGGCAACTCACCTCTTTTCTCAAAAGTCCAAGCGGTAGGGTTAGGCATACGGTCTGGTATTATTATATAAAGACCACCTCTGTCTTGGCTGTTAATGATGGTGTATGCCTTCTGTGGATCATAATAATGAAGTCTAACTAAATCATACCAAGCTAATCCCTCCATGGCGAACTCCTTGATACGCTCTTCAAAGATGTCATCCCATGTAAGTGCATTTTCCCATCTTGGCAAACCAGCACGCATATGCACCTTGTTGAAGTACTCCAATGCCTTTGCATCTGTGGTAGAGGCACCATTACCCAAAGTAGCTTCAGCATAAATAAGATACATCTCTGCAAGCCGAAGCATATAGGTATTGTTAGGATATCTTTGCCGAGTAGAATTGCCCCCTACATCTTTCGCTTTCCCCACCACATACTTTTTAATACTAGCAAAGCTCTGGTCTGCATCTGCAGCAGGAGCAGGGAAAACCAATGGCTCTGTCTCTTCTGTACCTCCAGACATCCCCACTGTTCTTGAGATTTCTGGATATGAAGCACCAGGAAGCATATAAGTGGCTTTAAGCCGTTGATCAAGTGTAAAACCAGGTTTAGCCCCATCTTCCAGAATTAACCCTTCATAAAGACTAAGCATCCACCATGATGCTCCTAAATCACCTCCCCAACCATCTCCATTGGCAATGTCATTGCTGTAGGTAATTTGAGAAACCATGGTATTGGCATAAGAATAATTAGTTGTAAATACCCATTGCTGCTCAAATAAAGACTCATTGTTGTTGTCATAGGGGTACCTAAACAAATCTGCGTAGTTGTTGAGTAGTTGTTTGCCACTCATGGTAATTACCCGTTCAGCATATTCTTTGGCCTTATCCAAGAACTCTTGTTTTCTAACGCCACCACTTGATTCAACTCCGGCTCTTGTGAGATAGGTTCTAGCCAGCATACCCTCTGCAGACCATCTTGTAATTCTCCCTGGTTGCACAGGTGTGGTTGGCAAATTCTCAGCTGCAAATACAAAATCTCTGGTGATAAACTCCCAAACTGTTTCAACTGTATTGCGGCTTACCTCAGAACTATTGAGTAACTCAATATTATTTTCAATGATTGGCACCGCCCCATAGTTTGAAACCAAGTGCATATAAGCTGTGGCGCGCATGAACCTAGCTTCAGCAATAGCATGGTTTTTGACGGTTTCACTTACCTCTGCACCAGCATAGTCTTTAATATTCTGAATAAGAGCATTAGACTGGCCCACTACAATATAAAAGGCACGGTAAGCTTCATTATTGGAAGTTGAAACTTCTGTAGTATTGAATAATACATCATCTCTATAGCCCCAGGCGCGAAATGTAGTTCCGCCTCTAAGGTCACCAATAGCCCAAGAAGCTTTATCTACATAATCTTTCCAAACGGCGCTGTATAACGGAGCTGAGGCGGCCAACACCTGATCATTGGTTTTGAAAAAATTGGCATCAACCAAAGTATCTTGAGGAGGCCTGTCTAAGAAATCTGGCCCACAACTTGAAAAAACTGACAAAGCTGCGAGAACACCTATGTATAAAAATCTATTTTTCATATACTTGATAAGCTATATTAGAAATCAATTCCAAAGTTTACTGAATACACTGGGGTTATTGGATAACGTCCATAGTCTACCCCAATAGCTGCATTGCTAGGATTCTCCAATGAACCCACGTGTGAACCCACTTCGGGGTCAAACCCTGAATATCCCGTAATAGTCCAAATGTTTTGTGCACTAGCACCTATCCTAACTGCCTTTATATATTTCTGGCGACCAATAAGTGAAGTAGGCAAATTATATGTAAGCGTTACATTCTTCAGCCTAACAAATGAACCGTCTTCTACATACTTATCAGTATGACGCTCAAAGTTATTATTGTTATTACCACTGGAAATCCTGGCTACATTAGTTCCTGGGTTTAATAAATAAGGGCTACCAGAATCATCCATACCTACCCTGGCATAGTTAAATGCTCCAACGAATAAATTACGGCCTAGATTGATGTTATTGGGGTTGGTATTTTCATTCCGGATCCAGTTATAGATGTCATTACCTAAAGTAGCGGTAATAAGGACACTTAAATTGAAGCCTTTGTAAGAGAAATTATTGGTAAAGCCGCCAAAGTACTTAGGCCATGGATTTCCAATAAAAGTTTGGTCATAACCATTAATGATCCCATCTGGTTTACCTTCAGGACCACCAATATCCTTGAACTTGACATCACCAACCCATACACTATTAGGCGCAATAGGGAAAAGGTTTCCGTTAGTATCTGCAGGACGAGGGCTATTTTGCAGATCTTCCATATTCTGGAAAATCCCATCTTCAAGGTAGCCATAGAACATCCAAGGGGCATATCCAACCTGAGTACGCTGCGTCCATTCCAACCATTCTCTGGTTCTGCGGGGAACAAACCCATTTTCAGAAGTAAGTCTTTTAACTTCTGTTTTAAAGTGTGATAAGTTGAAGTTAGTCTCCCACTTAAATGTACCGTTATCTATATTGATCGTGTTCAGGTTGATAGACCAACCTTTGTTCTGCAAAGCACCAATGTTCACCGTTGGAGCAACAATACCGCCGTTCCCTCCGGTTTCTCCTTCTATTCTAGTACCTAAATACCATGGCAAGGAAGCCTGCAGAATTAGGTTATCTGTATTCTTAATGTAATAATCTGCTTCTATCTGAATTTTGTTCTGGAATAAACCTATGTTAATGCCGAAGTTATTTGTCTTGGTCTCTTCCCATTGGAAATCCGGATTCGGGAATCTATAGGCTGAGAAACCAGTACCCCATGGGGTTGGCCCAGTAGAAAGAGTACCATAGATGGCACCGCCCCCCTGACCTTGGCTTCCAGTTAGGCCTATCTCATAGCGCAATCTTAAATCACTGATAAAGGGCAGTTGGAAGAAAGGCTCGTTAGAAATTCTCCACGCAGCCGACACTGAAGGAAAGTATCCCCATTTATTTTCTGGCCCAAAGTACACAGAACCATCTGCTCTAAAGGCTGCCTGGATGATATAACGGTCAGCAAAATTGTAATTGATACGACCTAAGTAAGACTCCATTGCCCAATCCCCGTGCCCGCCTTCGGTATCACTCTTCAATCTGTCTCCGGCATTAATATCTAGCACATCATTAGTCTGGAAGCCACGTCTTTCCGCAAAAAGATTCTTCCACTGAGATTCTTGCGCCTCATGGGTAGCCATGACATTAATGCTATGCTGACCAAACTGCTTCTGATACTGCAGCATCTGATTCCAGTTCCAGTATGAACTATAGTTGTGCCTGTTGTTCAAAGTAGCCTCATCATTTTTCTGATAGCCAAACTGGTATGTTGGGAGAAAATATGTGGAGTTGGAGAAATTGAAGTTACCGTTAACCGAGGTCCGGAACTCTAGGCCCTCAACAATTTTGAATCCAGCTGTGACACCGCCTAAAACCTGTCTTCTGGTGATTTCATTAGTGGTGATATCAGCCAATCCAATAGGGTTTGGCGGTGAAAACTGCTCAGATGTATTACCTCCAACTACTACAGTACCACCACCATACGTGCCATCTATGTTCTTTACAGGAATATGCGGAGCCAACTGTATTGCCGTGGCAATTAGATTAGACTGGGTTGAAGACAACTGCTCATCAGTTTGAGAGTAGTTGAAATTACCCGACAGGTTAAGCCATTCTTTGGCTTTGTTCTCTAAATTCAACCGTACAGAATAGCGATTAAATCCTGACCCTAGCGCTATTCCCTCCTGATCCATGTATTCTCCAGATAAGTAGTAGGTTGTTTTATCACTTCCACCACTTACACTTAACTGGTGTTTTTGCATAGGGGCATTCTGGAATAATTCTTTTTGCCAGTTCGTTCCTTCACCTAGTAATGTGGGATCTCTGAACTCCTCCCTTACAGTACCGCCCGCAAGAGATTTGTATTCAACTTCCATTTGCGCATACTGCCGCATATCCATTACATCCAATCTCTTAGGCGGAGTTTGCACACTATATAGGTACCCATAATTCACCCGCACTTCACCGGCTTTACCCCGCTTGGTTGTAATTAGCACTACTCCGTTTGTAGCCCTGGACCCATACACAGCAGTTGCTGACGGCCCTTGAAGCACCTCCATACTCTCAATATCTGAAGGGTTGATACCAGCCAATGGATTAGATCCACTGGCAGAGTTAGCAGGCTGAATCTGCACCCCATCTATTACATATAGGGGTTCATTTGATCCACCTATAGTGTTGACCCCTCTGATATTCACAGAGATCCCCCCTCCTGGAGCACCTGTGTTTTGAGTAACATAGACACCAGGAGCTCTACCTTGGATAGCTTGCTCAATTGTGGTGTTAACGGTTCTTTCTATTGCAACAGAGCTAATGGTTGTCTGAGCACCTGTGATATCCCCCTTTCTTAGTTCTCCATATCCAGTCGTCACCACCACTTCATTTAACATGGTAGCGTCTTCTCTCATGGACACATTTACTGTAGTTCTATCGCCAACAGGCACTTCCTGTGATATATAACCAATAAAAGTGAGCACCAACACATCATTATTTGTCACATCTAGGGTGAAGTTACCGTTGCCGTCTGTAGAAGTTCCGTTGGTGGTACCTTTCACCACCACACTGACCCCCGGCATACCAGTGTTGTCACTGGCCGAAGTCACTTTACCAGTAATGGTTTTACGGGCACCCTGTGCCAGTCCGTCAAAAGCCTGCAGGAACACTGCCAGCAGAATGGCAATCGCCACCCAGGCTGCCTTCGGCCTAAAGACAGAATTACTTGTCTGGTAATTTTTGTCTGAGTAGAAGTTTTGAATCATAGGGTAATTTTAGGTTAAGTAGTAGACTGAGTTAGAAACAGATACATGACCGGCAACGCCGAACCATAAGTGACGCATCATTGAGATCCAATAAGCTATAAGAGTAAGGAAACACATTCAAGCACACACCTGGCACTAGACACCCAAGAGAGGGTGCCATTTCTTGGCCCAACACGATAATTAAATTCAAAACTGATTAACAATCAGTTTCTTACAAAAAATATCTAGCAGTTTTTTGATGCTATACAAACCTAAGAATATTCTCTGCAAACATATAATACTATTTTATCATTTACTGAATCTAATCAGATTTTATACCAACGATGGCATAAAACAGAAAATAAAAAGGCTCCCACTATTTCCATTCACATATACCCAAACAACCCGCCATTCCTGAAGCTTATTTTAAATTTTTAATAACTATGATACCTTTAAATCAAATATAAATAATCAGATCACTTATTTCAAGCTTTCCTAAAGCTCGGAAAAATAAATTGAATCTGCTACAACTTGTGTGATAAAAAGTCAAAAATGTATAATACAAAGCAACCTTAACTAGTCCTTTTTTAACAACACACGCACTCCTGATACTCCTGCTGCAGTTGAAGTACATTCAAACAGTTGAATCGTCACTCTAGGGAGGGAAAAATCAATAAATTATCTAGGAAGAAGTTTTCCCTCTCTATTCCCTCCTTATCTCCACTGCTGGTCATAAGTCTTCTCCTAAGGAGGATGAAAAGAAAATCGTTAGACGGGCAAGAAATAGCAAAAGGTTCGTTTAGGGGCTCTTTTTCTGAAAAGAGCCCCTAAACGGAAGAAGCCGCGACTTTCTCAAGTCGCGGCTTCAGTTGCGGGCCGGTAGTAAACCAGGACTAAAGCGTCACCTCCGCCTGCTCCCGAATATCTCTGGAGGAACTCCCTACCAGTATCTGGAATTTGCCCGGTTCCAGTACCCACTGCCGCTTTGCCTCGTCATAGAACTGAAACGCATCTTTTGGCAAAGTGAGCGTCACGGTTTTGCTTTCGTTGGGCCGCAAAAACACCTTCTGAAAGCCTTTGAGCTCTTTCTCGGGCCGTTTTACTGAGGCCTGCTCGTCATTGACGTACACCTGCACCACCTCGGCCCCAGCCAACCGACCCGTATTCTGCACCTGTAAGCGCACCTGCACGGCATCTCCATCTTGGCGCACGTCTAGATTGCTGTATCCGAAACTGGTGTAAGACAACCCGTGCCCGAAACTGAAGAGCGGCGCCACCTTGTACGTATCAAAGTAGCGGTAGCCCACAAATATATCTTCTCGGTATTCCAGCCGGATGGTGTCTTTGTCGCCGGGATATTGCCCCAGGGCGTGCGCCGGGGAGTCCTGCAATCTTTTGGGGAACGAGACGGGCAGTTTACCTGAGGGATTGATTTCCCCAAAGAGCACCTTGGCCAATGCCGTTCCTCCTTCCATACCCGGATACCAGGCCTGCACCACCGCTTTGGTCTGGTTGATCCACGGAGTCATATCAACGGGGCCGCCGCCAATGAGCACCACCACGGTGTTCGGATTGGCCTGCAAAATTGCCGTGAGCAGATGATTTTGGGCGAAAGGCATGGTCAGGCTGGGCTTGTCGGCTCCTTCGGCGTCAAAGGCGCCACCATCCCAATTATCGGTGTAGCCGTGGGTCCAACCGCCTACGTACACCACCCGGTCGGCATTTTTGGCGGCCTGTACGGCCTCCGCGATCAGCTTTGGGTTGGCTTTCTCGGCTCTGGTCACCTCAAAACCGGGCGCATAGGTCACTTTCACCCCAGTCCCCACCAGTTGCTGAATTCCCTGCAGGGGCGTCACCTCATAGGGCGGACGCACCTGAGATGATCCGCCTCCCATGGCTTGCTTGCGGGTGGCGTTAGCCCCTATCACGGCAATAGTTTTTACTTTGTCTTTGGACAGGGGCAGCAGATTGCCTTCGTTCTTCAGGAGCACCAAGGCTTCCTCAGCCACTTTCTGGGCAGTCTGCTGATGGGCTTTGGTACTCAGCGCCCCGGGAGTACGCTGGCCTCCTATCATGTTGGTGTGGTACATTACCCGCAGAATGCGCCGCACTTTATCATCTATGAGGGCTTCCGGCACCTTGCCGCTACGCACCAAAGCCACCACAGTATCACCCAGGTAGAACTTGTGGTAGTTGATGTTGGGCATCTGCAACAGATCGGTACCCATTTCCAGATCTGTGCCGTTGTGCAGGGCTTCCATGGTGTTGAGCACCGCGCCCCAATCGCTCATGACCAAGCCTTTGAAGCCCCATTCGCCTTTCAGGATGTCATTGATGAGGTATTGGTTATGCGTGCAGTATTGGCCCCTGAACTTGTTGTAGGCACCCATAATGGTGAGGGCACCGCCTTCGGTGATGGCGGCTTTGAAGGCGGGCAGGTAAATCTCGCGCAACGCGCGCTCACTCATGTGCACGTCTACTTTGGCGCGCTTTATCTCCTGGTTGTTGGCAGCGTAATGCTTCACACAGGCGGCAATGCCCTGGTCCTGCACGCCTTTGATATAGCCCACCGCCATGCGGGAAGTTAAGTAAGGATCTTCGCTGAGGTACTCAAAGTTACGGCCGTTGAGGGGCGTACGCATGATGTTGACACCCGGCCCCAGGATCACGTCTTTGCCCCGCGCCTTGGCTTCCTGCCCCAGCACTTCGCCGAAGGCGTAACCCAGCTCCGGGTTCCAGGTAGCCGCCAACGCAATGCCCGTGGGCAGATAGGTAGAGGAATCGTTGCCCGCGTTGTCCAGAGACCAGTCGCGACCGTGCTCTGGCCTAACGCCGTGCGGTCCGTCTGAGGTGGTGAGTTCCGGGATTCCCAGGCGGGGCACCCCACCCGAGGTGAAGGATGAAGAGGCGTGGAGCATGTTCACCTTCTCCTCCAGCGTCATCTGGGAGATCAACTTATTAATGTCGGCCTCATGGGCCATGGAAATGCCGTTGGGGTCGGGGGCCGGACTGGTTTGCACAGCAGTGGCCGCAGGGGCACCGGAAGTACTAGTGGTTTGGGTGGAGGAACAAGCCGCCAGCAGCGCCGCAAAGGCAAGGCAGCCAAGCTTTCTCCAGGAGGAGGAACGATGGGTCATAGAGGTTCTTTTAGAGGAAACATACCGCCGCACCTGATCAAGAAGCTCCAAAGGCTATGATGGCATTTTGCGTTTAGGGGCTCTTTTTGGGAAAACGGCCCCTAAACGCAAGCCTTACCAGAGGCCCGCAACTTCTCATGCAGCCAGACAAAATTCCCCAGAAAAGCCCAGACGCAGGCGCTCCAAATGGTTCTATTTTAGGTACAGAATGTTAACTCTAACTCTCTACTCCTGCGTTTAGCGGCTGTTTTTGGAAAAAGAGCCCCTAAACGCGGGGGTGTTATTCCTTTTGCAGCAGAGCTTCCAAGCCATTGGCCAGGTACACCAGCGGGGCGTTCCAGTTAATGGCGATTTCGTTGGAGGCGTAAGAACAATCATCATCGGTGTACATTTCATCTGGCGAGGTGGCGGTATAGGTGGGGCATTTGTCCTGCCGGTTGGCCTGCCCGTTGGGTCCGCCTGCCAGCAGGCCCGGCACCGGCTCGGCAATCCCATCGGCCATGGACGGACGGTGGTGCGGGTGCCGGGTAGACTTCTGGCCGTACCCGGTGACAAAGGAGAAGCCAGTGGCGTTTCTGCCCAGCAGGTAATCCAGGTTAGAGAGGGCTGCGTGCAGGTATTTTCTGTCTGAGGTGATCCTGAATGCCTGCAGCAGCGCAATGCCCTGGTTGGCGGCATTGGAACTACTCCCCCAGTTGTAGTCCCTTTCAGTTTTGCCCATGACGGTGCGGTAAGCACGGTCATGGGCACCGGCCATCAGTTCATCGGCGAAAGCCACCAGACGTTTCTGGAGCAGGGGCAGGTCTTTCTTGGCTACCGGAGTCAGTTCTTTGGAAAACCGGGCCAGCGAGTAATACCCCAATAGCCGCACCTGCCCCCAGGAGGGCAGCGGCATCTTGTCGTCTGGGAACAGGTTTACGGCGGTGTAGTAGCGGTCCTGTTTAGTGGTGAGGTACAGCTCGGCGGCGGCCCAGATAAACTCGTCCTGGAAGTCTTTGTCGCCGTAGGCACCCGTGGAGATCTGGGGCTGGAACTCCTTATTAATAGCCTCCTGGTTGTATTCTACCTTTGGGTTTTGCTGCGCCCAGGCGAAGGCTTTGGTGGCGGCGGTGAGGCAGGAATCTGCCAGGCCTGGAAATGCTTTGGGGAACTTCCCGTACACCCGGCTGGCCTGCGCCATTACGGCGGCAAAATCCAGGCTGGCGGCGGTCCCCTTCTGCACCACGTAGCGCGGGTTCTGGGCCTGGTGCGGCATAATGATCCCGTCAAAGGCCGGATTGGTGAGTTTATGGTACACGCCGCCGTCCTGCGGGTCCTGCATGGTGAGCATCCAGCGGAGGTTCCACAGCACCTCGTCCAGGAGATCGGGCACCTGGTTTCCGCTTTCCGGAATGTTCAGAGACTGCTTCTGGAAGTACTCCGGAAAATCCTCATACCCCGACAGCAAAGTACCCATGGTGATGCCGCTGTTCACAATGTACTTGTTATAATCTCCGGCATCATACCAACCCCGGGGCGAGGAAATCACGGAGCCGGCGGGCCGCTGGGGCGAGGCCGCCGACGGGTGGATGAGCACCTGCGTGTCTGGGTGCCCGGCGGGCCGGGGCCACTGGCCTGCATACTGCTGGGGCAGTTCTGAAAACGTACGCTGGTAGTAAAACCCTTTGATGGAAGCCGCCGCCACCGCCTCATGCACCTTGGGTTTCACCTCAAATGTGTACGAGGTTCCCTTGCCGGGTATTTCCAGCACAAAGGTTCCAGTTTGCCGCAGTGAACTGAAATCAGCGACCCGCGTCGGTTTTTTGGAGAACTCGGCCGGTTTCATGGGAGCGAGTTTGCCGCTGAAAACGGTTTTCTTCCCGTCTGCGGTCTTCACGTGAAACACGGTCTCCTTCAGCTCGCCCACCACTACCGCCACTTTGGGGGCCGCCGGGTAAAAGCCCACTTGGTTTAACCTGATTTCCTCTGAAGGGGCCTGTGCCATTGCCGCTCGCCCCGTACCTCCTAACAGAAGGCCCAGCAGCAGCGGACGCCAAAATTTCTTGCGCATTTATTGTTTTATGATTTTAACCGTTCTCTCTTTGTCTTTCCACTGAGTTTTGAGCAAGTACAAACCTACCGGAAGCTTACCCCCTACCTCACTGGTACCGGTGCTGGTGCCCGCCTCCAGCAATACCCCCGCCACGTTTCTGATCTCATACCGGAACGGGTGCGCTGCCTGCACTTTTATACTCTTTTGAAATGGATTGGGCCAATACCGTAACGCTATCCGTTCTTCTTCAGATGCACTGTTGACAATGCCACTGCTGTTCCCGTAGATGATTCCGCGCCCAGCCGTAGCCAGGTAGACGCGCCCGTACACCCGCGGGTCACCGGTGATGTCATTGATGCCGCCAAAGTGGTGTTGGTCATCGTTGAGACGGACCCAGGTGGTGCCTTCATCGTCTGAGCGGAAGAAGCCCAGCAAGTTATCTACTTTCCCAACCAGATAGACTGCCGGATAGGTCTTGCCCTCCTTCGGCTTCCCGAACCCTACTTTAGTGGCCTCCTGCACATGGGCAAGACGGGTAAAAGAGGCTCCTGAGTTAGTGGACCGGTACAAGCCGTTGGTGGTATGGGTAAGCCAGAGGTCGCCTTCCTTGCCGTACGCCGGTACAGCATTGGCGGCCCACATTTGCCAGCTGGCCAGCGCAGGCAGATTGGAAGCCCCGGTGGTGAACGAAGCACCGCCGTCTGTACTTACCAACACCCTCCCGGCCTCAGCATCATATACATAGAATTTCTGCGGATTAACTCTATCTGCCATGGGTTTGAGTCCTGCTCTGGAGACACCGGCGGAGGCTGTCCAGGTAGTGCCCCGGTTGCGGGAATAATACACAGATACCGCATTGTTTCCCGGAGCCCACACCAAGGTACTGCCGTCGGCGGAAACTGCCACCACGCCGCCGCCCGTAGTGCCCGCCGGGAAACTCCCGAAGGAGGTCCAGGTAGTGCCGCCGTCTCTGGAGTAGGCACCATATTTCCCCTCGGCGCCGTAGTGGACGCGCGCCATGAATTCGGGTTGGTTGGGGGCGTAGTCAATCCAGGTGTTGGTGCCGAAGCGGGGAGTCAATCGGCCCGTAGCCGGAGATGCGTCCAGGTTATCGTGCCGGAAACCGTCTATATCCCCGATGGCGCTGACCAGAGACGCCCCGCTTGGCGGACTGATGAGCTTGAGCGGCACGGTTTCCTCCAAGCCTTTGTTTTGGAACGCCCAGGCGACGGGTTGGTTCTGGTCTGCTGCCTGTAGGTTGGTAGTATGGAAAACTCCGTAGCCGGTGATAAACCAAGCCTGGTTCGCGTCCAGAGGGTTGATCTCCACATCTCCTATCCAGTGCGGGTTGGACGCCTGGGCGTAGGGCGCGGTGGCATGGTCACGGGTTCCGGGACCCAGCACAGCGCGCCAGGTGGCACCGCCGTCGGTACTGTGGTAGATTTCATCATTGGGCCACCAGCGGTTTAAGGTGGAAACGAGCAGGGTGTTGGGGTTTTGGGCATCCAGGCTCAATCCGGCGAAGCCGCCTTGCCCGGCGGGCAGCGTCAGTTGGGTCCAGGCGCCGGTGGCGGGGTTGAATTTGCGCACGGCTCCGCCGGTTACGCCGTTGGGGCCGGGGCCGTTGGCGTACGTGACAAAGAGCGTTCCATCTGCCGCCAGTTGGGCATGGTGCGGCATGTACTCTGTGTTCTGGTTGGGCAGGGCTTCCCAGGTGGTGCCGCCGTTGGTAGTGCGGTACAGGTTGGCGCTGCCGGTTCTGAGCACGCTCACGTAGATGGTGGGTGTGGCCGTGCCAGCAGTGCCGCTGCTTTTATCCAGAAGCACAAACCCGATGCCCCCGCTGCCTACCGCGGTGCTACCGACCGGAAAAGTGTTCACCTTGCTCCAGCCAGCGCCCGCATCTGTGCTGCGCCACAGGCCATCAGTAGAGGTTCCCAGGTACAGCAGGCTACCCAAATTAGGGTCTACCTGCAACCGCTCACCGGTGGACCGTCCGTCTTCGTTTCCGCCCAGGCGGATGGGCAGGTTAGTGCGCCGCCAGGTTTTGCCCCGGTCTCCCGAAGCCAGCACCGCGCCCATGCCCGCCCAGGACTGGGAATACAAGCCCGTGGCCAGGTAAAGTTTATCTGCATTGGTTGGGTCCAGCGCCAGACTTAGGACACCCATCTGGTTTTCATCTTGGCGGGTGAGGTGGTCCAGCAGCGGAACCCAGGTGGCGGCGGCGGCATCCCAGCGGAAGGCTCCGCCTACATCGGTACGGGCGTAGAGCAGGTTCCTTTCAGAGGGATGGTACACCAAGCCCGTCACAAAACCGCCTCCGTTGATCTGCACGTTCTTCCAGGTATAGGTTTCCTGCGCCTGCGCCATACTCTGGGCATTATTCAGGAGCACCAGCAGCAAGACCACCAGAACCCGGCGCAGGCGCTTGGCAAAGAAAGCTGGGGCAAACGTCATCGGGGAAAGTGGGTGCATGAGTCTGGCGTGGGCTGTGAACTGAAAGTGCGTTTAGCGGCTCTTTTTCCAAAAAGAGCCGCTAAACAGAATTGTACTACCTATAACCTAGTGGTAAAGATAAAGACAGCACCCAAGCCGCGGGGGTATCAAATGTTTCCAATCACGGTGCTAAATGTTACCTGCACCGTTGAAAGCAGAATAAACCAGAAAGGCGTTTAGGGGCCGTTTTCGGAAAAAGAGCCGCTAAACGCCTTTTCCGCTGCGGAAAGCACAGTTGGCGCAACCCAGCATTTCCTTCGGTGGATTTAGGCGGCAGTTTTCTGGTTTAAGGCAAATTCCTGAAAAAGAGCTCCTAAACGGAACGCTGCCTCCCTGATCTATACAAGCCGGGAAGATCATAGATTCGCCCTGAACACCAGACGCACTTCCTTGCCCGCGGGTAAGTTCACTTTCTGCCCGGCTGTTTTTCCGCCGGAAACGAGGGACATACCTTTGGGTGCCTGCACCATGATCTCCTGCTTCTGGCTGGCTTTCAGCACGGCGGTCACTTCGTCTTTGCTCCAGGCCAGATTCTCCACCGTTACCCCGCCCCGCAGAAGCAGCCCCGAGATGCTGCCGGTTTCCCAGGCTTGGGGTTTGGCGGGCAGCAGTTTCACCAGATCCGGCTCAGAGTAGACCAAGGCGCGCATGATCACGGAAGGGTAACCGCCGCTGAGGTCCAGGTTGAACAGATTGCCCGGGTTGTGGTAGGTGGCCAGGCCGTTGGTCCAGTAGTAGCGGGCCAGCCAGTCTATGAGTTGGGCGGTGGTGGCGGCGTCTTCCAGGTTAGCGGTCACAAACGCCATCTGCGCCAACCCAAACACCATCTCGCCCCCGTTCTCGCGGTAGCGGAACTTCATTTTCTCCTCTATCACCTTGCGGGCCCCGGCCAGCAACTGTGGGTTGTTTTTAAAATCAGGGTCTAGCTGGTCATAGAGGCTGTAGAGGTGCGAGACGTGGCGGTGCTGGTGGTTGTTCTGGAGGCCGGGCCAGAGCCATTCCTTCAGCGCACCAGCCTCGTCCAGCTCATAGGGGGGCATTTTGGAGAGCATCTGCCGCCATTTCCGCACCTGTGCTTTGTCTGTGCTCAGTTCCTGCGCCGCCGCCACGCAGTTGCGCAGCAGTTGTTTGGCCAGCATCACATCCATGGTGGCGTTGATGCTGGCCTGCGAGGTTGAGTTGGCCGGGTTGTTCTCCGGCGAGTACGACGGATTGAACACGTATTTCCCGTCTTGGCCTTGGGTGAGGAAATCTTCATAGAACAGCGCGGCCTCTTTCATAAACGGATAAGCGCGCTCCCGCAGGAACTTCCGGTCACGGGTGTGGAGCCAGTAGTCATGGTAGAAACTGGCCGTCCAGCCGGCGCCGCCGGTCCAGAGGCTCAGGCACCAGACGGGGTCAAAGTGGTTGTCCCAGCCGTGGCTGCTGGTATGCGACGGCACATGGATGCCCCGCGTCCCGAACATCTTCCGGGCGTTGTCTCTGTAAAACGGCAACCGCTTGTCATGGTAATCAAAGTAGGCGAGCATCAGCTCCGGGGTGCGGCTGGTGAGCAACGCCGAGATGGCGACTTCCACGTTTCCGTCATGGGTGAAATCTGCCGACCACGGCGGAGTCCAGGTGCCGCCCCAGATGCCCTGCAAATTAGGCGGATTAATGCCCGTGGCCGAGATGATGTGGTAGCGGGCGGCATCAAACTGCGTCTGGATAATGGCCGGAGATACTTTGCCGTGCTGCGCCACCTGGTTCATGGTCTCGCTGAACAGAGGTTCCCGCGTTCCGTTATCGCCCAGGTCCAGCTGCACGCGGTTGAACAGCTCACCGTGCACCCGGCGGTGCCGAGCCACCAGGGCTGCGTACTCCGCGGGCAAGCCCGATAAATGCTGTTTGAGCTGCTCCACCTGCGACGTGGCGTAGTCATAACTGGCGTTGATCTTGATAAAAACCAGCACCTCGTCTGCATTCTGCACCACCATTTCGCTTCCCTGCGCACGCGAGCTGCCGCCCTTCACCTCTACCCGGCCTACGCCCTCATAGCCTTGCAGGCTGCCGGTCCAGCGCTTTTTGTAGCCGCTCCGGTAGGTGAGCCATTGGCCTTGGGCGGCAATGTCTACGCTTTCTATGGTCTTGTTGATCTGCTCCCACTGCTGCCACTCCACCGGCCGCCGCGCGAAGGAAATACGGCCGTTAATCTTGCCGGTGCCTTTCAGGGAAATCACCACGGCGCTGTCGGGGCGGGACACGAAGACGGAGCGGGTGTAGGTTCCGTGTTGATCGGTCCAGACCACTTTGGCCTCGCCGGTCTCAAAATCTACCGTACGGGCGTATTTCTGCACGTTGCTGGGCTCCAGCCGCATTCTTACATCAAAGGCCGGTACGTAAGGATTAGACCACAGATGTCCGCCGTAGCCTTCCTTCAGGCTCTGCTCCACCGGTATCTTGGCGGCTTCTTCGTACTTGCCCTGCAAGATTAAAGCGCGTATCTCGGCTAAGCGGCTGGCCTGGTCAATGGGTGGTTTGGGCTCAGTTGCGGGCAGATAGAGCTGGGCCTGGTTCAGGATGATGGTTTCATCATGCGGGTTGCCCATGACCATGGCGCCCATGGCCCCATTTCCGCTCAGGAGCGCATGTTCCCAGGCCGGAGCCGGCAACCAACTGGCAAATCCTTTCTTGGGAACCTGAAACGGATCTGCCTGCCCCAGCACCAGAGTAGTTCTGAAAACCAGGGCAAACAGCAGCAAGAGCACGGAACGTGGGAGCATGGACGGAATCAAATAAGGTTCTGCAACAATCGGTAGCCAGCCCAACGGGCTAGCTGGCGTTTAGCGCCTGTTTTTGGAAAAAGAGCCCCTAAACGGCTTTACTTCTCTTGGCTTTCTTCTTCATCTTCTTGGGCAGCGCTTTCCGTACCTCGGCCGCCAGCAGCGCCGCCCCTTCTTCGTTGGGGTGAATGGCGTCATAGGTGAGGCTGGCTTTACCCAGGAAAGGCGTGTACAGGTCAATGGTCTGGGCCTTGGTCTGCCGCGCCACCTGCTGCACCGCCGGAATGATCTCGTTTTTCACGATGCTGCCCGTAATGCCCCACTTGTCTTCAAAGGCCGGGAGCGGCAGGCACACGTACACTTTGGGTTTGGACGGCAGGTTCTGGAAGGAGTTCACCAACTCCACGTAGTTGGGCACAAACTCGTCTTTGAATTTCCAGTTCTGGGGTTTGGAATCATTGGTGCCCAGCTTGATGATGACAATATCGGGCTGCCAGCCCAGAGCATCTTGGTATTGAGCCTCTTTCCAGTACGGGAAGTCGCCTTTCTTGAGCAGCGTGCGGCTGCCTACCCCGTAGTTGCGCACCTCAAAAGATTCGCCCAGCAACTGCTGCAAGGCCATGGGATACGTCTGTTTCAGCCGGGTTCCGGCCGTGATGCTGTTGCCCACGCAGGCTACCTTTATCTTGTTTTGGGCCTGGGCCTGCACCCCGATCAGGAGGCAAACCGCTACCGCAAAAGCCCGGAGGAAGGATGGGGTCATCTGGTTGTTCATGGTTTAAATGGTTTCTGGTTCAGGCGTAATTTCGGAAAAAGAGGCGCTAAACACAGTTCTATTTTTACTGCATCCGGAGATGGCCGAAGATTTTCTGCTGCCAGACCGTTTAGCGGCTCTTTTTCCGAAAACTGCCCCTAAACGCCGCCGCGCCCTTCTACTTCACCTGAACCATGACGGTGGCCGGTTGCAAGCCTTCAGACGTGGCGGTGAGTTTCACGGTGCCTGCTTTTTCCTGGGCCTGTAGAATGGCCAAGCAGAGCCCGTTGAAGGCCCTGCGGTGATTGGCTTTGAACGATTCCAGACTGGTCTGGTGCCCGTTGTCTACCCCCGCCAGGGTGGCGTTGCCGTCTATCTTAAAATGTACCAGGTTGTTGGCGCGGGGCACCAGATTGCCGTCTTGGTCCAGGATTTTCACCGTCACGAAGGACAGGTCCCGGCCATCGGCCGAAAGTTGGGTGCGGTCGGCTTCCAGCACTATTTTGGCGGCGACCCCGGCGGTTCTGATTTCCCTGGTGAGCACCTCTTTCCCGTTGGCCCTGGAAACCGCCCGCAGCGTTCCAGGCTGGAATGGCAGCCGCCACTGTACGTGCAGATCATCGCCCTGCTTTTTCTTTATGCCCAGTGATTTCCCGTTCAGGAACAGTTCCACCTCATCGGCGCGGTTGTAGTAGGCCCAGACATCCACGGTTTGGCCGGGTTGCCAGTTCCAGTGCGGGAAAAGGTGCAGCACGGGCTTGTCTGTCCACTCGCTTTGGTACATATAATAAGTGTCTTTGGGGAAGCCGGCCAAATCCACCACGCCAAAGTAGGAACTGCGGGCGGGCCAGCCGTACGGGGTGGGTTCACCCAGATAGTCAAAGCCGGTCCAGATGAACATGCCTGAGAGGTGTGGGTGCTTTTTCATGAGCTTCCAGGTTTCCTCGTGGGTGGAGCCCCAGGGCGTGCTCACGTTGTCATAGGCAGACACGGTGAGGTCTTCGTTCCCCTGGGTGAAGGGCAAATCCCAGCGGTACGGCCAGCGGCGGATGCTGTCTGAGGGCATGTCATAGTGCCCGCGGGTGGCCAGGGCCGAGGTAGTCTCCGTGGCGATGAATTTCTGGTTGGGGAAGCTCTGCGGAAACTTCTCAAAGTCCTGGTGGTGGTAATTGAAGCCCACCAAATCCAGCCCGCCGGATTGGTAAATGCTGTTGTGCGGATAGGGCTCGTTCAAGCCTGCCGTGATGGGCCGGGTGGCATCCAGTTTTTTCACAATGCCGGCCAACTCAGTGGCAATGGCCTTGCCCTCGGGCCCCCACTGCTCCGGTATCTCATTCCCGATGCTCCAGATGAACACGCTGGGGTGGTTGCGGTCGCGCTTGATGAAATCCTCCAGATCACGGCGGTGCCACTGGTCCCAGGCCAGGCTGTAGTCAAACTTGCTTTTCTCTTTCTTCCACATATCAAAGGCCTCGTCCATGACAATAAAGCCCATCTTATCGCAGAGGTCCAGCAGCTCTGGGGCGGGTGGGTTGTGCGAGGTCCGGATGGCGTTCACCCCCATGCCGCGCATGATCTCCAACTGCCGCTCCAGCGCCCGCACGTTAATGGCCGCGCCCAAGGCACCCAAGTCATGGTGGTTGCACACGCCCAGAATCTTCATGGGGGTTCCGTTCAGAGAAAAGCCTTTCTGCGCGTCAAAGTGAAAGGTCCGAATGCCCAACGGTGTCTCGTAGTTGTCTACCACGGTTCCAGCTTGCTCCACCCGGGTCACCACTTTGTAGAGATGCGGTTCTTGGGTTGACCAGAGTTTGGGATTGGCCACGGTGAGTTCCTGTTTCACCTCGGTGAGGGAATCAGACAAGCCCAGTTCCTCCGTGGCTACGTGGGCTACCTCCTTGCCGTGCTGGTCATAGATGCGCGTGTGCAGCGTGAACTCCCCTTTCTGCTGCCGGGCGTTCACCAGACTTGTGCTGATACGCACTTTCGCCGATTCTCTGGAGACCTGCGGCGTGGTCACGAAGGTACCGTACTGCGCCACGTGCACCGGATTGGTTTTCACGAGCCACACGTTACGGTAAATGCCCGAACCGGAGTACCAGCGCGAGTTGGGTTGCTGCGAATTGTCTACCCGCACGGCCAGCACGTTGGATTGCTGCCCATAGCGCAGGTGCGGCGTGAGGTCATACCGGAACGAGATATAGCCGTTGGGCCGCTTGCCCAGATAGTGGCCGTTGATCCAGACCTCTGAGTTGGTGTACACGCCGTCAAAGTCAATGAAGAACAGTTTGCTTTTGTCTGCCTCTTCCACCCTGAAGGTTTTGCGGTACCAACCAATACCGCCGGGCAAAGCGCCCCCGCCTACTCCGGCCGGGTGCTTCTGGTCAAACTGGCCTTCAATACTCCAGTCATGGGGCAGGTGAAGTTTGCGCCACTGGCGGTCATCAAAAGCTGGATCTTTGGCCTTGGCATTATCACCCAGGAGGAAGGTCCAGTTTCTGGTGAAGTCTATTCTTTGCCGCACCGGCGCCTCCTCTGCTGACTTGCAGGCAGTAAAACCGATGAACAGCAACAGGGCAAGCGCCCCCATGAGACGGGAAAGGGAGAAAGGAAGTGTTTTTTTTTGCATAGCGAAAGGAGACCTGTGACAGATCTGCGGGAGCAGGAAGGTTCAACCAAAGCAGAACCGTTGAATTATCTTTAGGAAAATATCCTTGCTTTCCGTTTAGGGGCTGTTTTTGGAAAAAGAGCCCCTAAACGGAAAGCAAGTTTTACGTTGATAGGAGGTGAAAACGCTTAATTACCCAACACATAATGGAAGGCCAGCCACTCGTCTTTGGTGGCATCATAACTGGTTCCAAACCAAATGCCTTTGGACTGGTAAGCCGTAGGAAACGCTTTCACCACCTTGATGGTGTTGGTAGAGGGGCTCATCCAGTGGCCCGCGTTCTGCAGCAGCGTATTGTTGCCGCTTAGCACAATCTCATTGGTGTCCTCATTAATGGTGAAGGTGCCCGTGGTGGTTTGCCCGTTCTGGAAGCGAGTGTAGTTGAGACCCCCAAATTGGTCAAACCTGATCCAGGAATTGGCCACGGCGGCATCCCAGGTGTTGTTCCAGCCCCAGTCGCGGGAGGCGGCGTGGCCGGTGGTCCAGCCTTTGCCTTTGGCAATCCAGTCTACGGGGTTACCGGCGGCATCCAGCTTCCACATACGTCCGGAGAAAGATCCGCCCGTGATCATGTTCAGCAGTTCGCCCGGCTGGAACGTGGGGTCGAAACCTTCGTCTGGGCCGGTTTCCACGGGTGCTTCCGGCACATAATTGTCGGCGTATTCTTTGGAGATGTAGTTCCAGACGTACAGGTAGTCACCTTCAGAGTTGGTTCTTCTCACGCCAATCTGCAGTGATTTCTCCGTGAGTGACAGCACCACCAGATTAGAGTTCCAGTTAGAGGCATTGGCAATAAAGCTGGGCGAGCGCAAAATGGTACCGCCCGTGGTGCTGATGGTGTGCCCAACCGCGTCAAACGCGTACGTTCCCTTTTCATCTTTGCCCTCAGATACTTTATGGGTGGAAAAGAAAGGTCCACCCTTCAGGCTGAAGGTCATGGTGCTGGCCATGTCGGCTTCGGGGATAATCCAGCTGTTATCTGCATAGCTAGGGGCCCAACCAAGTTTGGCGGTTCCATCCTGCATGTTCTCCCAGGTGGTGAGGGGCTCATAGTAATACAGCGGCCCATCAAACACCCCGTGTTTCCCGTAGTCCAGAATCCAGGTTTTCTCCTGCCCCACCCCGCCGGTTAAATACGTCCAGAGCGGATCATTCACGTAACTGAAGTTGTCTTCCGTCACCTGAATGGTAATGGGATCTGCTTCTACCACCCCGCCGCCGCTCACCGCCGAGAATTTGATCACATACTCCCCTTTGAAGGCAAAACGGACGGTGTCAACCGTTTTAGTGGAGCGGCCAGTGCCATAGTCCCACATGGAAATGGTGCCCGGGGTTTCATTGATGAGGATGACCGTGTTCCCCCCCGCGTCAAGGTTCTTGGGCTGCTCTACCCTGTACGTGAGCTCAGACTTGTTCAGCAACCGGCCCAGTTCCTGGTCATCGTCCTGACAGGAGGTGCCAAACAGCACGGGCACCAGCAGGAGGTAAAATAATAACTTTATACGTTTCATCTGTGTATGTTTTTAATGGTCAGACTAAAGCCGGGGCTCCTGTTCCTATAGGTTTGCCCGCCCAGGCTTCTTCTTTCATATTAAATCTGAAGCTGCTTACCAGCCCGCATTCTGTTTCAGCATCCCATTTGACAGCGTAACCTGGTTGTATGGGATCTGCTGCAAGCCCTTCGTCTGGAGGACCTTTTCAGCCGAAATGGTTTTGGTAGTGGGTACGCCCCCGTTTTCCAGGGTAGTGGTCTCTGCAATAGCGGCAGCGGCCACATTGAGACCCTGGCGCAGTAAATCAAAGTAGCGGTGGCCTTCACCGGCAAATTCCAGACGACGTTCATTCATGATATTCGCCTGCGACACAGACAAAGCCGTGAATTTGCTCTGGTAAGCCCGCCGGCGCACTTTGTCAAAATAAGCCTGGGCGTTGGGGCTTCCCAACTCAGCAGCCATCAACAATACATCTGCGTAGCGAATAGAGACGTAATCTTGGTATTGCCCTATCATGAAATTGACAGCACCCATGTTCACCGGCAGGCTGTTGCCCTGTTCATCTACCAGAGGGCTGTATTTCTTGATGTAGTACCCAGTGTATTCCCGTTGTTTGGGTTTGTTCTTAAAATCGATCTTTTCTCCGGCTATGGAAATGATAGACGCTACTTTGCGGGTGTCATTGTCACTGAACGCGTTCCAGAGCTTTGGATTGACCGTGGCCCCGCCCCAGCCGTTTCCATACGGATAGCTGAACTGCTCACGCATGCCGGTCATTACCATCCAATGGTTACCGTCTGTATTGCCGTCATAATTGCTGGTGTGGCTGTATTTGATAGCAAACACGGTTTCTTTGTTGTCTTCGCCGGCGTAATTGGAGAGGGAGGCAGCGGGCCACAGTTTGGCATAATCGTCCACCAAATCAAAACCACCGTTGGTGATCACGTCCTCCACATAAGCGAGTGCCTGCGTTTTATCTACCTCGCCCACCAGATCAGCTTTACCGTAGTACCCAGTGTAATACAGGAACACCCGCCCCAGTAAAGCCTCGGCCGCCCATTTGGTTACCCGGCCGTAAGTAGCAGTACTCTGTGCCGTGTAGGGTGTAGCCGCTAAGTTGCTTGCCGCAAACTTGAGATCCTGAGCAATGACTTTGTACACCTCATCTGGATTGGCCTGCGGTAAGTTCTCCGCAGAGGGCTCAGTGAGAAGCGGGATATTTCCCCATAGACGCACCATGTCAAAGTACAGGTAAGCACGCAGAAAACGGGCTTCAGCCTCATAGGTGTTGCGCAGATTTGCTTGGTTCCCCCACTCAATCTGATCCATTTTGCCAATGAGCACGTTGCACCGGTACACGGCAGCATAATAAGCCGTCCAGTTTGGGCCGAACAGATTACGGTCTGCGGGAGAACGGTTCATGTCAAACTCATCAATGGCCTGATGATTAAAACCATCGGCGTTCCCGGTGCCGCCAAAGCTGTTGTCAGACATAATTTCTGAGGCCACGGGCAAACTGATGCCATCTGCCCAGACCCGCTGTAGGCCGTCATAACACCCTACCAGAGCTTTGAAAGCATCATCTGGGGTGCGGTAAAAATTGGTTTCAGTTAACTGCGTAATAGGCTCCGTCTCCAGAAAATCCTGGCAGGCGTTTAATGAGAGCATTCCTAACGCCAGCGCTATTGTTTTTATGTTTTTCATGTTTTTCAAGGCTAAAGGTTAGAATCTCACGTTGGCCCCCAACATCATGGTTCTGGGGCGAGGGTAATACCCCACATCTACCCCTTGGGCAAAACCGTCTGTGTAGCCAATCTCTGGGTCCATGCCATCATAATTGGTGAAGGTGTAGAGGTTCAGAACAGAGGCGAAGATTCTGAATTGGCGGGCACGCGCGTTTTGTTTGAGCAACTGACCTAAGTTGTAGCCCACCGTCACGGTACTGATTCTCAGGAAATCGCCATCTTGGATGTAGAGATCAGAAAAATTGGTCCAGTTACGGGAATCCTGCGTTACCCGCGGAACAGTATTAGATGTACCGGGCCCGTGCCAGCGGTCCAGAATGGCAGCTGTGTAATTGGCCAACGGATTGGCTTGGTTGCGGTAAGACTGCACCAATTGGTTTCCGGCTACGCCTGTGGCTTGCAAAGAGAAATCGAAGCCTTTGTAATCAGCGGAGATATTGAACCCAAAGGTGAACTTGGGGTTAGGGTTCCCTATCATGGTTTTATCCTGCTCATTGATTTGCCCGTCACCATTCACGTCTACATAGCGCACATCACCGGGCTGCGCTGTAGGCTGGATCAACGTACCCTCATTGGAGGTGTAAGCATTCACTTCTGCCTCTGTCTGGAATATCCCGGCTGTTTTATAGCCCCAGAAATACCCAATGGGATAGCCGTTCTGTGCCCGGTAAAACTCTGGCGCATTGTCATAAAGCTGATTAATGGCCCCGTGGATAATTTTATCTGCCGTGGGTATTTCACCTACTTCATTTTTATTATAGGCTCCGTTTACACCAATGCGATAGTTAAGGGCGCCCAGGTTGCTGTTATAGGTCAAGGCAACTTCTACCCCTCTGTTTTGCACGTTCCCCCCATTGATATAAGGAGGTAATGCCCCGGCTGTTGCCAGAATAGGAGCTTCTATAAGCCAGTCTTTGCTCGTTTTGGTGTACCAGTCAAAGTTGAAGTCAAGCTTACCGTTGAGGAAACGGGCATCAAAGCCTATATTGGTTTGTTCTGAGGTCTCCCATTTCAGGTTAGGATTACCCAACCGACTAGTGTAAGCGCCGGGAGTAAGCACATCGCCGGAGGTGGGATTGGCTGGATCTGGCCCAAAAACATAATTGGTGTTGGTGAAGGTAACCGGCGCCAAATATTGGAAGAATCCGGCGTTGAGGTTCCCTACCTGCCCCCAACTGGCTCTCAGTTTGAAGAACGAAAGCCAATCCTGTGTACCGGAGAGGAACTGTTCATTGGTAAGCACCCACCCCACCGATACTGAAGGGAAATATCCCCACCGATCCAGGAAGCGGGAAGAACCGTCTGCCCTGAAAGTGGCGTTCAACAAATAGGTTTCTTTAAAATTGTAGCTAACCCTGCCAAAGTAGGATAATCGTTTGTCTTCGTCGGTTGGTCCTCCACCAAGGGTCATGTTGGGTACCCCTTCAGTATTGGTGGCGTTGGATAGCCAGGCATAGCGTAAATCACCTATGACCAAGTTACGATTAGAGCCGTTGATGCCGGAGCCCAGCATTTGGAAGGCTGATGAACCAGCCATTACCTCTAGGTTGTGGTTTTCGCCCACCGTAAATCCATAGCTTAGGAGATTGTCAAACATTAGTGTCCTGCCTTTGTTCATGGACTGGCTTACCCGGGTATAATCACTGAATGAATAGGCAGACAATGAATAGATGGGCAAATAGGAGCGGCTTTCATTGGCATAGTAATCAATGCCCAGACTGGTCCTGAACCGCAGGTTTTTAATAGGCTCCAGCACCAGGTACACATCACCAATGAGACGCTGATTGTTGCGTCTGTTCTGGTTCCCGTACACCATGAGGGCGTAGGGGTTGGCCTCACCCGAGTTCCAGGTAGATTCGCTGTTGTCAAAGAATTTACCTTCCTCATCATACATGGGTACAAAAGGACTGGTGTTGAAGGCTGCACGCAGTGTATTGTTGTATTGGTTTCCCACCCCAATCCCGTTGTTGTTCACATACGCGAAGTTCAGGTGCTGCCCCAACTTCAAGACATCTTTCAGCAGCGTATGCTCTGTGTTGATGCGGAAATTGTAGCGCTCATAGTTAGATAACTTTCTTCCGCCTACAATCCCTTCCTGGCCGGTATAAGCCAAAGACGTGGAAAAGATAGAACTTTGGGACCCACCGGAAACCCCCAAAGAATAATTCTGGGTAACGGCGTCTTTGACAAACATCTCATCTATCCAGTTAGTGTTTACCGGCAGGGTGGCAATCTCCTCATTGGTAAACCATGGCAGGTTACCTGAATTGATAGCGGCCTCATTCATGATAGAAGCATATTCTTTGGCATCCAGTACCCGGGCTTTTCTAGCCAGATTCTGTATTCCGTAATAGGTGTCAAAGGTAGTTTGGGTAGGCTGGTTAGACCTTCCCTGTTTGGTGGTTACCAGCACCACCCCATTCGCCGCCTGGGAACCATAGATAGCCGCTGAGGCTGCATCCTTCAGCACGTCAATAGATTCAATATCGGCGGGGTTCAAGTAGCTGATATCACCGGTAATCACACCGTCTACCACGTACAGCGGAGAGGTGCCATGGATTGTACCTACTCCTCTGATTAGTACCCGCATGCCTTCTCCCGGCTGCCCGGAAGAGGAGGCAATCTGCACCCCAGGCGTCTGTCCCTGTAGGGCCTGCAAGGCATTGATGGTATTCTGCTTCTGGAGGTCCTCGCCCTTCACCTGAGTGGTGGCTCCGGTGACCAGTTTTTTCTCCTGCACGCCGTAACCAATCACCACCACTTCCTCTAAGGCTTTGGTGTCTGCCCTCAAGGCCACGTTCAGCTGGGTTCTGCCGTTCACGGCCACTTCCTGGGTGAGATAGCCTATGTAGGTCACCACCAGTGTCTCATTCCCTGTGGGCAAATTCAGCTGGAAATTACCTTCAGCGTCTGTGGCGGTGGCCAGGGTGGCATTTCCCTTCACACTGATGGTGGCACCGGGCACCCCGCTCCCGTCTTCCTGGGAGGTAATCCGCCCCCGCACGGTTTGCTGGGCATAGGCTACTCCGCACAAACAGAGCAACCAGGCAATCAGTAGAAATTTTCTCATAGGATATTGTTCATCACGTTTGAATAAAGTAGGAATCAGGTCTATCTATAGAAGAATAGGGCTATTTCAATTTCACGGCTTTAGCGCTGCCCGTATAGGCAATGGTGGCATCTGGCTGGGCATCAAACTGTAGTTTCTTGGCTTTGCCGGGCTGCACGTACACCACCTGAAAAGTGCGGTTCCTGAGCATGCCGTTGAACTCGCCCTGGCGTTTGCCCAGGGTTAGGGTTTTAGAGGCCTCCTGATAGGTGATAGGAATGGTGGCGAACTTGCCTTTCTCGTAGTTGTAGTTAGTGTTCTCGTCTTCGTAGAGTTCAAAGGAGGCATCTTTGCCGCCGTACACGTAGAGGGTGATGGTTTCGGCGGGCTTCTCTGCCGTGTATTGCAGTTCGGGGCCAAACGGCAGAATGGAACCTTCTTTCACGAAGAGCGGCAGGCGCTCATAAGGGGCATCGGCGGTAATCTGTTTGCCGCCTTTCTGGTAAGAACCGTCATAGAGGTTGTACCAGCCGGTGTTGGCGGGCAGATAAAGATTTCGTTTGGTGGCTCCCTTCACATACACCGGATTCACGAGCAGGCTGGGCCCGAACATAAACTGATCCCCTATGTTGTGCACGTTCTTGTCTGCACCAAAATCCATGACCAGCGGCCGCATGATGGTTCCGTGCTGGTGGTACACTTGCCCTGTGAGGGAGTAGATGTACGGCATTAGTCTATAGCGCAGCTTGTTGTAATAGACAATGGACTGATATGCCTTATGGTCTTCGGGCGCAATATTGAACACCTCCCGGAACGGATATTGGCCGTGCGAGCGGTACAGGGGCGTGAAGGTGCCGTACTGGTACCAGCGGGTGTTCAGCTCACGCCACTCTTCCTGGGCTGCCGGCGTCATGGGACCACGGTCATACTTGTTCTCCACGAAAAAACCGCCAATGTCGGTGGTCCAGTAAGGCAGGCCGGAGAGGGAGAAGTTGAGCCCGGCCGGAATCTGGCGGCCCATTTCCTCAAAGGTGGCGGCAATGTCTCCGCTCCAGGTGGCGGCTCCGTAGCGCTGCAAGCCCCCGAAGGCGGAACGGGTCAGGATGAACACCCGGTCATTGGGGTTGGTGCTGCGCTGGCCCTCATAGATCCCTTTGTTGTGCTGCAGCACGTACGCGTTGAAATACTTATCGGCGGAGCCGAGGTAAGTGGGGTTCATGAGCGCCTTGCGGTGCGCAATAGAGGTATTGGAGAGAATATCGGGTTCAGAGGCATCCTGCCACCAGGCGTCAATGCCCATTTTGTACAGTTTCTCATTGATGAGGTTCCAGAACATGCGGCGCCCCTCTGGGTTGAAGGCGTCATAGAACGTAGACACGTAGCCTTTGCCAATCCAGTCTCTGATTTGTTCATTGATGCTGGTTTTGTAGAGCAGGCCTTTCTGGTCGAACTGTTTGTAAGCCTCAATGCCTTCGTAGAATTTGGGCCAGGTGGAGATCATGATCTGCGCCTTGTTGGCGTGCACCTCGTCTATCATGGCCTGCGCGTTGGGGAACCGGGTTTTGTCAAATTCCTGGCTGCCCCATTTGTCCTCTTCCCAGTAAGACCAGTCCAGCACGATGTTGTCCAGCGGAATCTGGCGTTTCCGGAATTCCTTCACCACGCCCAGCAGCTCCTCCTGCGTTTTGTAGCGCTCGCGGCTTTGCCAGAACCCCATGGCCCACTTGGGCATGACCTGCGCGGCGCCCGTCAGCTGCCGATAGCCGCCAATGACGCCGTCTAAGTTCTTGCCGTAGACAAAGTAGTAGTCCATTCTGTCACCGGCCTCTGAGGCAAAGGCGATTTTGTTTAGATCTTGTGCGGGTTGCGGGGTTAAGTACCGCAGGGCCAGATAAGAAACGCCGCCGTCTGGGTTCCACTCTATCTTGAACGCGTGCTTCTGCCCTTTCTGGAGCGGCGCTTTGAAAACCGACATGCCCGGGTTCCAGGCTTCGCGCCAACGGTCCAGCAGCAGCTTGTTGTCTATCCATACTTTCACGTAGCCGCTGGAAGGCATCTCAAAGCGGTGGTCGCCGGTGGCGTCGCTCTCAATGAAGCCTTCCCAGGTCATGAGTCCTCCTTCCAGCTTGTAACCCTGCGGAAATCTCTTCTGATCTTGCAGAAACTCGTAGTTGATCTCGGTCTCCTGCCGCACAATAGGTTTCTGGCCAGACGTTGCATCAAAAGCATAGGTGGCGGTGAGGCCGCCGGGCTTCTGGTCTTTGCCGTAGAGTTTCAGTTTGGACAGCGGCTGGTACGGGCGCACATCGCCAAACTTGGTAATAGAGTTATTGTCCCACAGAATGCCGTAGTTTTTGCTGGACACCAGAAACGGCACCACCGCCACTGAATTGTACTGGGTGAGGTCTACCTGCCACCCCCGGTAGTTCATGAGGCCCGCCTGGTGCTGTCCCAGCCCATAGAAGGCTTCATTGGGCTCCACATTAAACGCTTTCTGCAAGCGGTAACTCTGCTCCTTGCCCAGGTTCACGGGAGCAAATGCCTCCCGGCCCTGGTTGTTTTCCTGTAACAGCACGTTGCCGTTTCTGTCATAGAAAGTGACGGCTCCATTGTCTGCCGCCACTTCCACGCGCAGGTCCTTGGTGTTCAGGACCAGGGTTTTGCCTTTCTCCTGGAATTGCCAGTCAGTTTTTCCGTTTTTGTTTTCCAGCACCATGAGACTGGGCTCCTGCGAGAACTGCTCTACCGGCGTAGCTTTCACCTGAATGATGTTGTCGGCCAACACCCGAAGCTGCACCATCTGCGGGTCTCCGCTGGCGGCTTTCTCCAGTTTCACCAATACCCCATCGTCCAGTTTCTGGTAATTCTTTACCGCCGGTTCCTTAAAGGAGAAAAGCGTGGCCACAAGGGCTAAACAAAGCGTGTTTCTAATCTTCATTAGACTGTCTGGTAAGTGTACGTTTCTGCCTTCCCTGACCAGACGCCATGCCACTAGGAGCCGTGCCTCCACCGTCAGAAAAGAACAGGATGAAGGTAACCAGCCCCCAAAAAGAAGCTATGCATCAAATGTTTCCTATGTATGCTGCATTGGTTAACAATTGAAAAAAAACGCATTTACAGACTCCTAACACAGGTTTATTTTCACAAAATGTTAATTACACCCAACAGTAAATCTGTTTAGAGCCTGTTTTTGGAAAAAGAGCCCCTAAACGGAAATCCTGAATCCTGAGTCTAAAATTTAGCATGGGCGAAGAGGCCAGGGACGGGAAAAGGCGCAGACCCTCGCAGGTCCTCCAGACGCTACGAGGTCTTTTGAGTAGACGGTAACGCGGTAACAGGCGAATTGTACCCACCCCAACCCCTCCGAGGAGGGGAGTATCTGCACGAGTAAGAAAGTCGCTTATTATCTTTGTTCAAACAGAAAGTCTTTGGCCGCCTCTACGCCCAAATAAGCAGAAATGCTGTATTACTTCCGCTATGCAACAAATTCCCCTCCCTGGAGGGGTAGGGGTGGGTTTACATCTGCTGAGCTACAGCCAGAATCTGCAACTGCTCCCATCATCCGCACCTATTCCAGTCTTTCCTTCGAGCGCCTCGCTTGTGGCCACAGAATAGCAGAAACTAAGAATGAACTGCATTACTTGGCCGCAAGGGCAGTGCGAGAGGGGAAGACGGGGCCCCGCGGCCGTGAGCGCTTACCGGAAAAGATGAAACAACATAGCTCTTAAAGCCATAGACAAACGCCACCGCCAAGGCATCAGCAAAAGAAATCTGTTTTGGGTTAATTTTCAGAAAAAGAGCCGCTAAACGGAAATTCTCTACCGCCCTCGGTTCAGACGGTGGGCTGTGATTGCCGGCTTTCGGCGTAGACGGAAGGCAGCACGCCGTACTGCTCCCTGAAGTACTTGGAGAAATACCTGGGATTGTTGAAGCCCACGGCATAGGCCACCTCGGCCACGGTTAACTGGCTTTTCACCAGCAGCTGCGCCGCACGCTCCAGACGGATTTTCCGGATGAACTCCACCGGCGACTGCCCCGTGAGCGCCACAATCTTCTTGTACAGGTACACGCGGCTCATGCCCAGTTCCTTGCTCATCATCTCCACCGAGAACTCAGGGCAGTCCATGTTCTCCTCTACCAACTTGATGGCGTTCTGGATGAGCTTGTCATCCAGGGAGACAATGTCAACGGCGCTGGTCTGCACACTGATTTTCTTCCCGTACGCCTTCTGCAACAACTGGCACTGCGCAATGAGGTTGGTCATGCGGGAAAGGAGCAGCTCAAAGTTGAACGGCTTGGTAATATAGTCGTTGGCGCCAATGCCCAGGCCCTTCAGTTTCTGTTCCTCGGCGGTTTGGGCGGTGAGCAGCACAAACGGGATATGGGAGGTACGGGCATCGGCTTTAATTTTCTTGCAGAACTCTATGCCGTTCAGCTCGGGCATCATGAGGTCGCTCACAATGAGGTCTGGCATACAGGAAAGGGTCTTCTGCCAACCTTCCTTCCCGTTCTTGGCCTCTACCACCGTAAAGTGGGCACTCAGGCTCTCGCGCAGATAAGTCCTGAAATCTTCGCTGTCCTCCACCAGCAGCACGGTTAATGCATGGTCTGCTTCCGTCAAAACAGGCTTTCCCGCCACCTTGGGCACGGGCACCAGGGTCTCAGAAAGTTCAGAGGTTTCGGGCACATCCTGTCCGGTGCCGGCCACTTTGATGGGCAGCGTAACGGTGAAGCAGCTGCCCTGGCCCAGTTCGCTCTGCACCTGAATCATGCCGCCGTGGATCTTCACGAACTCTCTGGTAATAGACAACCCAATGCCGCTGCCCTGGTTCACCAGATTGTCGGGCACGTCTTCCCGGAAGAAACGGTCAAAGATTTTTTCCTGATTCTCTCTGGAGATCCCAATGCCCGTATCAGAAACCCTAATCTCCAGCAGGTGCAGCCCCGCCGAGGCGGAGTCGTTCTCGTGGCAGCGCACTTCCACTTTAATGTAGCCGTTCTCCGGAGTGAACTTGAAAGCGTTGGAGAGCAAGTTGAACAGGATCTTGCCCAGCTTGTCCATGTCAAAGGAAGCGTGCAGCTCCCGCACACTGGTCTCAAAGGACAGTTTCACGTGGTTTTTCTCCGATAAATCTGAGAACGAGTACACCGATTCTTTGATGAACTTGATGATGTTGCCCACCGAAGGCGCAAAGGCCACCTCCTCCACCTCCAGCTTGCGGAAGTCCAGCAGTTGGTTTACCAGATGCAGCAGGCGTTTGGCGTTGCGGTTGATCATCTGGAACTGCTTTGTCTGGTCTTCGTCCTGACTGGTAGCCAATAATTTTTCCAACGGGGCCAGAATAAGAGTGAGCGGCGTCCGGAACTCATGGCTGATGTTGGTGAAGAACTTGATTTTCATGAGGTGCAGTTCGCGCATGTGCCTCACCTCACGGCGCTCCCGCTCCAGCGCAAATTTGGCGTTGGCTTTCTGTTTCTCCACGCGCCGAACCAGTAACAGCACACCCAGCACCAGTAGAAAGTACGTCACATACGCCCCGTTGCTGCGCCAGAACGGCACCTCCACTTCAATGTTCAACTGAATTCCTTTCTGGTTCCAGACCCCGTCATTGTTGGCGGCCTTAACCTTGAGCTGGTATTGGCCGGGGTCCAGGTTGGTGTAGGTGATGCGGCGGTTGTTCCCGTCTGTGGTGTGCCACTCCTTGTCAAAGCCTTCCAGCATGTACTGGTACTGGTTTTTCTCTGAATGGAAGAAATTGAGGGCGGCAAACTCCACCGTGAACATGTTCTGGTCATGCTGGAGGGTAATCTGCTTAGTGGCCGAAAGGGCCTGGGGCAAAATAATACTGCCGTCTACCGCCTCCCCCACCCCAAGGCTCTTGCTGAACAGCTGGAAATCTGTGAACACCATGGCCGGAGCCACCGAATTGGACCGCAACTGGTCCGGCTGAAAAATATTGAAGCCGTTGGGCCCTCCAAACACTACCTCGCCCCGGCGGGTGAGGTACGCCGCGTTCTCATTGAAGGCTTTGCCCTGCAAGCCGTCAGATTCATCGTAACTGTGGGCTTGCAGGTACATGCTGCCGGGGTGCTGCCCTTTCACTTCCAGTTTGGAAATCCCGTTGGGCGTGCTCACCCACAGGTTCTGCTGCTGGTCCTCCAGCAGGTTGAGGATGATGTTGTCGGGTAGGCCTTGTTCTTTGGTGAACAGCCGGAACGTGTTGGTCTGAGGGTTGAACAGGTTCAGTCCTTCGTTGGTGCCTATCCACATATTGCCGCGGCTGTCCTGCAAAATGGCCAACACACTGTTGCTGCTGAGGCTGCGGGAGTTCTGGGGGGCGTTCTGGTAACGGGTCACGTTTCTGGTGTTGGCATCCAGCACCTCCACCCCAATGTCGCCGCCCACCCAGAGGTTTCCCTTGGAGTCTTGGGCAATGGCCGCCACGTATTGCGTCTCCAGGCCTTTCTGCCGGTTGGTACGGTTAAAAGTATGGAACTTGCCGGTTTTGGGGTCCAGCAACTGCAACCCGCCGCGCATGGTGCCCACCCAAAGCCGGTTCTGCTTGTCCTGGAACAGTTCCCACACATTTTCATGGCTCAGGCTGAAAGGATCTTTCGGCTCCGGCAGATAACGGGTGAATTTCTGGCCATCGTACTTGTTCAGGCCGCCCAGGTAGGTGCCAATCCAAAGATTTTGCTCGTGGTCTAAGAGCAGGCTCACAATTACGTTGCTGCTGAGGCTCTTGGGATCTTTAGGATTGTGCTGAAAACGGGTGTACTGGCCGGTAGTCCTGTTCCAGTACAGCAAGCCGCCGCCGTTGGTGCCCAGCCAGAGGTTTCCCTGCGCATCTTCCACAAACCGGTTGATGTCATCATAGGGCAAACTGCCATTTACCGTGAGTTGGTGCTGGTGGTGCTGGAACCTGAGCAGGTTCTGGTGGTAGTAATTGACGCCTTTTTTATACGAACCTAGCCAAATAATGCCTTCACGGTCTTTGTAGATGGAGATAAGGCTGTTGTGCGAGAGGCTGTTCTTCACCTCAGGACAATTGGTGATATATCGCACCGAAAAGTCTTTCTTATTGATGAGGTTTAGGCCGCCGTGGTCAGTGGCCAGCCACAGGGTACCGTCTTCATTTTCCACTATGCCCCGCACCAGATTAGAGTTCAGTCTGTTTAGGGGCGCATTTTCGTAAAACTGCCTCAAAACGCGCTGTTGGGGTTTGTACAGAAAAGCCCCAATGCTCTCATAGGAAGCGTAAAGCCACAGCTCGTCGTCACGGTCTATGGTCATCCCGTACCCCGATGGCTTGTAATTGAATTGCTTCGCTACCCTTGTCTCCCGCGCTTCCACTTTCAGGGTCTTTGCGTTTAGCTGCTCCAGTACCCCGTTGGCATGCAAGACCCAAATGGTGCCCTGCCGGGTGAAAGCCAAGGCATTCACGTGATTGGAAGCAATAGCCGCAGTGTCTGCCGCCGCCCATTTCAACCGGGTGACTGCTTTAGTCTTAGGAGTATAGCGGCTAATACCTTGGCCATTCTGCAGGAACCAGTAGTTTCCGGCTTTGTCGGTAATGATCTCACTGACTGGGGCCTGGGGCAGCCTGAACTTCTGCAGCAGCGGGGCATAGTTTCGGTCAAAGCGATCTTCCTGCGGGTAATAGACCGTGAGCCCTTTCTGGGAAACGATCCAGATGTTGCCTTCAGGGTCTTCAAAGAGTTTGGTGATGTTGTTGTCGAGGAGCGAGGCCGAGGAGCGGGAGTTGTGCCGGAAAGTTTTGACGCTGTACCCGTCAAAACGGTTGAGGCCCGAGGCAGTGCCAATCCAGATATAGCCCTGACGGTCTTTCAGGAAAGCAGTGACCTGGTTATGGGACAGGCCTTTGTTCACGTCCAGGTGCAGGAACCGGTGCTGCTCCGGCAGGTTTGCCCATGCTGCGGCAAAGACCGCATGCAAGAGCATCAGGGTAAAAGTAAAAACAAGACGCATGACTATTCCTTTACTTTAGACCTTCTGCAAACCCAGCCCATTCTTTACTCTCGGCGCAAGATTTCCGGAAGGCAAAGGAACTCCGCCTCCCGGAAAATCTTTAAGTCACAAACAACTCAATTTCTACGCAAGATAACATTTTTACCAAATTATTAGAACATTTTATAAGATATCGCAACCACAGGCCTTCATAAATTATTTTCATTGATATTTTTTCAACACTCATTTCTCCCGGCTTGACAACCTTGATTTCTAGTAAGGGAATTTCTCATTCTATTTTTTCATGGCTTTTCTGCCAAAGCAAGCGCTTTGCGTTTAGGGGCTGTTTTTGGAAAAACAGCCCCTAAACGCAAAATTTTCACCCCATGCCTTGCGGGAACATCTCTTGGCCCCAAGCCACAGTCGCCTATGTTCCCGCCCCAAATGACATCGTTTAAAAATTGTTTCTGTAACTTTGCCCTATGGAATTTACGGTACAACAGATTGCTGATTTGCTCCAGGGCCAAGTGCAGGGAGACGGAAATGCCAAGGTGCATACCTTAGCTAAAATTGAGGAAGGAACCCCCGGTGCGCTGTCTTTCCTGTCTAACGCCAAATATGAACCCTACCTCTACACCACAGGGGCAACGGCGGTCATTGTGTCCAAAACCCTAGAGATAAAACAACCTGTTGCGGCTAACCTCATTCTGGTAGATGATCCGTATTCTTCCTTCTCCACATTATTAGAAGTGTACCAACAAGCGGTAGCCGCCGCCAGAGAAGGCGTGGAAGAACCCTGCTACATGGGCCAGAACTCCACCATTGGCGAGCGCCATTACCGCGGGGCTTTCTCTTATATTGGCAAGAACTGCAAGATTGGCAACGGGGTACACCTTTACCCTCACGCTTATATAGGAGACAACGTCACCATTGGGGACAACACCATCATCTACGCCGGGGCCAAGATCTATCCAGACACGGTGATTGGCAAATCTTGTACCATTCATGCAGGCGCCGTCATTGGCAGCGACGGCTTTGGCTTCGCGCCGCAGAAAGACGGGTCGTACAAAGCCATCCCGCAGATTGGGAACGTGGTACTGGAAGACCATGTGAGCATTGGCGCCAACACCACCGTGGACTGCGCCACCATGGGTTCCACCATCATCCGGACGGGCACCAAGATCGACAACCTGGTGCAGGTGGCACACAACGTGGAAATCGGACGGCACACTGTGGTGGCAGCCCAGACAGCTTTCGCCGGTTCGTCTAAAGTGGGGAATTATTGCACTATTGCCGGGCAAGTAGGCGTGGTGGGACACATCAGCATTGCCGATAGGACCATTGTTGGCGCTAAATCAGGCATTTCCAAAAACATCAAAGAAGAAGGGACTTTCGTGCAGGGAGCGCCCGCTTTCGACTATAAACAGAATCTAAGGGCCATGGCCGTTTTCCGGAAACTGCCCGAGTTACAGAAACAGATAGAGGAACTCAGAGAAAAGCTTTAACTTTAGCCCCGCTTTACCTATTTAGTGCTTCATGAACGATAAACAGCATACCATAAAGGCGCCGGTAACGGTCTCTGGGATTGGATTGCATACGGGGGTGGTGTCAAACATGACGTTTATGCCCGCTCCTATCAACCACGGGTATAAATTTCAGCGCATTGATTTACCTGACCAACCAATTGTAGACGCCGATGTAGACAACGTGGTAGACCTTTCCCGCGGTACTACCATTGAGCAGAACGGTGCCCGCGTGAACACCGTGGAGCACGTGCTGGCCGCACTGGTAGGTCTGGAAATAGATAACGTCCTTATCCAGATAGATGGCCCAGAGCCGCCCATTATGGACGGTTCTTCCATCCTCTTCGTGAAACCTTTGCTGGAGGTAGGCCTGCAAGAGCAGAACGCCCTACGCAATTTCTTTGAAGTACCGGAGGAAATCATGTTCCGGGACGGTTCCCGCGAGACCGAGATCGCCATCCTTCCGCTAGATGATTACCGCGTGACCGTGATGGTAGACTACCACTCACCGGTTCTGGGGAGCCAGCACGCTTCCTTGACAGATCTTAGCCAGTTTAAAGACGAGATTGCCTCTTGCCGCACCTTCTGCTTTTTGCATGAGCTGGAAATGCTTTACAAGCAGAACCTGATCAAAGGCGGTGACCTGAGCAACGCCATTGTGGTGGTGGACCGCGTGGTAGAGGAAAACGAGCTGGATTATCTTTCTGACCTTCTCAAAAAGCCGAAGGTGGAAGTGAAGAAGGAAGGAATTCTGAATAACGTAGACCTACGGTACAAAAACGAGCCTGCCCGCCATAAACTTCTTGACCTCATCGGCGATTTAGCCTTAGTGGGCCGCCCACTCAAAGGACAGATTCTGGCCGCCAGACCCGGACACGCCTCCAACGTAGCTTTCGCCAAGAAAATCAAGAAGTACATCAAGGAAACTTCCGTGCGGAACGTGCCCGTGTATGACCCTAAGAAAACGCCCGTGATGGACGTAAACCGGATCATGCAGACCCTGCCGCACCGCTATCCGTTTGTATTGATTGACAAAATCATTCACTTGGACGAGACCACCGTTACCGGGGTGAAAAACGTAACCATGAATGAGTCCTTCTTCCAGGGGCACTTCCCGGGCAACCCAGTGATGCCGGGCGTGATCCAGATTGAGGCCATGGCGCAGACTGGCGGGATTTTTGTATTGAGCACCGTGCCAGACCCAGAAAATTACTGGACCTACTTTATGGGTATTGACAAATGCCGCTTCAGACGTAAAGTTGTACCGGGAGACACCATAGTTTTCAAATGCGAACTGTTGGCACCTATTAAACGGGGCATTGCCAGAATGCAAGGCCAAGCCTATGTGGGCGGACAATTGGTGATGGAGGCCGAGATGTTAGCAAGTATCGTAAGAAAAGACGCATGAACCAGCCTTTAGCCTACATTCACCCAGAAGCTAAAATCGCTACCAATGTAGTAGTGGAGCCTTTCACCACCATCTCTAAGAACGTGGAAATTGGCGAAGGCACCTGGATTGGCCCCAACGTGACCATCATGGAAGGCGCCCGTATTGGCAAGAACTGCCAGATCTTCCCGGGTGCGGTGATTTCGGCCCCGCCGCAGGACCTTAAGTACAAAGGAGAGCCCTCTACCGTTACCATTGGGGATAACACCATCATCAGAGAATGCGTGACCTTGAACCGTGGTACAGCCCTAGATAAAAACACCACCGCCATTGGTTCTAACTGCCTCATTATGGCATATGTGCACGTGGCACATGACTGTATCATTGGCAACAACGTGATTGTGGCCAACGGAGTGCAGTTGGCCGGCCATATTGTGGTGCATGACCATGTGTTCATTGGCGGAACTTCTGCCGTGCACCAGTTTGTGAGCATTGGTGCCCATGCCATGGTGTCTGGTGGTTCTTTGGTGCGCAAAGACGTGCCGCCTTTCATTAAGGCTGCGCGCGAGCCGCTTTCCTACGCCGGCGTGAATTCCATTGGCCTGCGCCGAAGAGGGTTCACCAATGAGCAGATCAATGATATTCAGCAAATCTACCGTATCCTGTTCATGAGTGGCTTGAACACGGCCTCAGCGGTGGAGAAGATTGAGATAGACCTTTCGCCTAGCCCAGAGCGCGATGAAATCGTGAACTTTGTGCGTAACTCAGGTAGAGGCATCATCAAAGGGTACCAGAAAGATGCAGATTAAGCTTTCCTCTTTAGGCAAGCGTTTCAATTACGAGTGGATTTTCCGGAATCTGTCCTATGAGTTTGTCTCAGGCAAGGCCTACGCCGTGCTGGGGCACAATGGGTCCGGGAAATCCACTTTGCTTTCTTTGATCAGCGGGTACCAGCTTCCGTCTGAGGGAACGGTCTCCTACTTTATGGGAAACTCAGAAGTACCCGTAGACCAACTCTACCGCCATCTAGCGCTGGCCGCTCCTTACCAGGATCTGCTGGAGGAACTTACCCTGGAGGAGATGGTCTTATTCCACACCCGCTTCAAACCCTTGCGCGGGATTACCCCGCAACAACTCCCAGATTTGCTCCAACTGCAGCCCGCGCGCCACAAACTTGTGCGGGATTTCTCCTCGGGCATGCGGCAACGCCTGAAGCTGGGGCTGGCCCTTTACTCAGACACACCGCTCCTGCTCCTGGATGAGCCCACCACCAACCTGGACCAAGCCGGCGTAAACTGGTACCTGGAGCACCTGGACCGTAACCGTCAAGGGCGTTTGGTCTTGATTGGCTCCAATGTGCCGCATGAGTACAGCTTCTGCGACGAGCAACTCCCCATCCATCAGTTTCACTACAAAGCCCCGGAGCGGAAGAGAAGTTAACCACAGCCTGGCTTGTCTTCTCTTGTTCGTTCTCCAGCAGGTCTCTGAGCGTTTAGGGGCTGTTTTTCCAAAATCAGGCTCTAAACGCCTTCTCGCCACTTTACACATTTTACCCTGCAGCGGTCTGCCATGTAGGCTGAAGAAGCTTTTCCTGCTTCTCCTCTGACTCCTGCATTTGCATTTAGGGGCTGTTTTTGGAAAAACACCTCCGAAACGTATCCTCGCATGAACTTTCAAAAGGTAAAAGTAGGGGCAATCCTTGTGGTTGCCCTTTTTACCGATACCACCGTGCAGGGCAACCACAAGGATTGCCCCTACTCAGCGAAGATGAAAAAAGCCACCCTTGCCAGGTGGCTTTCCCATATATGTAGTAAGACGGCGCAGTTACTGCTTTAAAACAGTTTAAAACCTCTTTTGTTTTACTCGTTGGCCGGGTACATTTCCGGTGGTTCTTTCTCCTTTGTTTTGAGAATGAACGGCCTGAGGGCTTCCGTCTCATCCAGGTACAGGAAAGCATCATACCGCTCAGGAATAATGGTAGGCACATAATTACCGTACTTCTCGCGGTTAGGGTCATAGACCACCCCAATAGCGCGGTGCGCGATCTGCTGCCTTACCTCATTGATCTCCCTAAGTTCGCGGGAAAGCAGAAGTTTATCTGAAGTTCCCAGACTGTGCAACCAGTGTTCCCAGGAGCCTTCGCGGGCCGGCGGAACCTCCATTTTCTTCATGGGCGCGCCCCAGGATTCACCGGCAATCACGGAACCTTCATAAGACCCAAATCCGGCCAGGTAGACATTCTCTCTGCCGTACTGCTCGCGGGCCAATTGCCCAATGTTCACCATTCCGGCCCGGGCCATGTCTGTGAAACGGGCATCGCCAACGTGGGTGTTGTGTTCCCAGATAATGGCTTTGGCATCTGGACCGTGGAATTCAAGGAGCCGGTTGAGGGTTTCCATCATGTGTTCATCGCGCACGTTCCAGGAGCTGCCACCGCCTCTCACCATGGCTTTGTAGTAGCGTTCAGCGTTTACGGCCACCAAGGCGTTCTGCTCGGCATCAAAGACGGCCTCAGAGTTGGTAGGATCGCCTTGTTCCCGTTTCCCCAGCTCCTGCAGCATAGAGATCACCTCCTCTTCGCAGTCTTCAGACACGTAGGCCACGGCGCGGGCATATTCCTGCGGATCAGAGCTGTAGGGCTCAAAGCATTTGAACGCTTCTTTGGCCGCTTTCACAGCCTGCCCGTCTTTCTTCTCCAGGTACTTCATGATGCGTTGCAGAGAATCCCAGAGGCTGTACACGTCCAAACCGTAGAAGCCTATCTTGTTGGTATTAGGCCGGTCATTGTGTTCTTTGAGCCATTCCACCAGGGCAGCCACTTCCCAGTTACCCCACATCCAGGTGGGCCAGCGGTTGAAGTGCTTGAGCACGTCAGACACCTTGGTGCCGGGCTTGCAGTATCCTCTAATGAATTTGTTTATCTGGTAGCAATCTGGCCAGTCACCTTCCACGGCAATGAACGTGAAGCCCTTTTCCTCAATGAGGCGTTTGGAGATGGCGGTGCGCCAGGAATAGTATTCTGAGGTACCGTGCGAGGCTTCGCCTAACATCACGATGCGGGCATTCCCGATATCCTCCAGCAGAACATCTAAATCAGCTTTGTTCTCTAGCCGGTGGTACGGCAGTTTCAAATAAGTCATGGAATTAAGAGGCAATAATGAACTCCCTGCCTTTTACCCCGCATTGCCTGAGAAGGTTTACCCGTTTTAAGCCTATTTTTTCAAAAAAAGGTCAAAACTAGAATTTACCTCCAAGCGACTCCTCCTCGTTTTGTAAGCGGATTGTCTAACATTTACCGCTGGCTCATTTCTCAAAATTCCGGCAGATCAGAAATAAAAAAGGCTGGTAGGTTCTGCCGAAGCGAACGTACCAGCCTTGTTAATGGCAAATGATAGAGCAGATTATCTGGACCCGAAGACGCGTCTCAGAAGCTCCGTGGTTCTTGCCACTGGGTTCTCCCGTATGTTGGCTTCCTCCTGGGCTACCAAGGTAAAGAGACCGTCAATGGCTTTCTGGGTGGCGTAGGATTCCAGGTCTGGGTTCACTTTCTTCACCAGCGGAATCTTGTTGTACCGGGTTACCAGTTCTGAGTAATATTTGGTGGCGCTCACTTTGTCCAGAGACTGCTTCATGATAGGGCTGAAGGTTGCCGTAAGCTGGCTGGTGGTGGTGCGCTTCAGAAACTGGGTGGCCGCATCTTTCTCCCCGCGCAGGATATTCCAGGCATCGGCAATGGTGAGCTGTTTAATGGCGTTCAGAAAAATAGGGGCAGCGCTTTTGGCGGCGTCCTCGGCTCCGCGGTTCAGGCTCAGGATAAATTTATCTACCTCATTGCCCAAGCCAAGGGAACGGAGCGTGCTTTCCACGCGCTGCACATCTGGCGGAAACGGAATTCTGATCAAGCTGTTCTTATAGAAACCATCTGTCTGCGAAGCCTCATTTGCGCCCTTGGTTACCCCCTGCGACAAAGCCTGTTTCAGGCCAGAGGCCACTTCAGACTGCGTAAGGGTACCGGTCTGGCCGGTCTGTTGCATTACCCCGCCCAATGCCTGCTGTACCTGGGCGGTGGTGCAGGAAGAAAGGCCAACCAAAATAAAGGTGCCCAAAACAAATACCGGCGAGACTAGTTTCTTTATACGTGCGTACATGTGTATTACTTTTGTTCTACAAAGGTGAAAAGGCTTACGCATAAATCAAGCCAAATAAATGGAAAAAGAAATCTCAGCAGAAATCATCACAATTGGCGATGAGCTTCTGTACGGCCAAGTGATTGACACCAACTCCGCCTGGATGGGCCAGGAACTAGGGAAAATAGGCATCAAGGTAAAGCAGATCACCAGCATCTCAGACAACCCAGACGCCATCTGCGCCACCTTAACCCAGGCCATCTCGCGCGCACAGGTGATTCTGATTACGGGCGGATTGGGCCCCACCAAAGACGATCTTACCAAACACACGCTGGCCCGCTACTTTAACACCCAGTTGCAGTTGCACCAACCGTCTTTAGACGATGTGGAAGCAATTTTCAAGCGCTACAACCGCCCCATGCTGGAGGTAAACCGGCAGCAGGCGTTTCTGCCCGCTTCCTGCACCCCCATCCGCAATGCGCTGGGTACCGCTCCCGGCATGCTGTTTAAGGAACAAGGCGCTTTGATTGTGTCTATGCCGGGCGTGCCATTTGAGATGAAGCAGATGATGACAGATTCTATCCTGCCCCGCCTGCAACAGCATTTCCAACTGCCCCAGATCATCCATAAAGTAGTGCAGACCATTGGCATTGGCGAGTCTTTTCTGGCCGAAGCCATCGCCGATTGGGAAGACAACCTCCCGCCTAACCTCAAACTGGCGTACCTGCCCCACCTGGCCGGCGTGCGTCTGCGCTTAACGGGCATGTCAGACGGAAACAGTGACCTAGAAACACAGCTGCAACTTGAGGTGGACAAACTCACCCATCTTATCTCTGAGCATATTTTCGCCTACGGCGAAGTGACGCTGGAAGAAGCCATTGGCCAGTTGCTCAAAGACCGCAACCTCACCATCTCCACCGCCGAAAGCTGCACCGGAGGCCTGGTGGCCCATAAACTGACCAGCGTACCCGGCAGCTCCGCCTACTTCATGGGCAGCGTGGTGGCGTACAGCAACGGGGTAAAACAGGCGCAATTGGGGGTATCGGCCCAAACTTTGGAGACACACGGAGCCGTGAGTGAGGAAACCGTACGTGCCATGGCCCAGGGCGTGCGCCAGCTGCTGAATACTGATATAGGCATTGCCACCAGCGGCATTGCCGGACCAGACGGCGGCACCCCTGAAAAACCGGTGGGCACCATCTGGATCGCCTACGCAGATGCCCACCAAACCATTGCCAAAAAACTCAGCTACAACAAAACCCGCCTGCTCAACATTGAGTACACGGTGCTGCAGGTCTTAAATCTGGTGCGGCAAAGTTTGCCGAAGCGGGTTGAGGAATAAGCAAAAAAGCATAAATTTGCCTAACAACAGTTAGGTTCTCCTGAACTGGTGCCCGCTAGCAGTAAGCATTCCCTGTTTTTTCTGTATCATTGCAGGTACCTCTTCCCCCTAACTGGGGTATTCTATTCCTTGTAAACCAAAAACTGACGTACTCATACTATGGCTCTTGTAGAAATGGTGATGCCCAAAATGGGCGAAAGTATCATGGAAGGCACCGTGCTTAAATGGTTAAAGCAAGTAGGTGATACCATTGAACAAGACGAGTCTGTGCTGGAAGTAGCCACTGACAAAGTAGACACAGAGGTGCCTGCCATACAAGGTGGGGTACTCAAAGAAATACTGGTGCAGGAAGGCCAGGTGGTAGCGGTAGGCGCTCCCATCGCCATCATTAGCACCGGCGGTGACGATGACCAACCGGCCTCTTCTGCCGCTCCGGCCCAGGAAACTGCGCCTGCCGCAGCTCCGGTAGCTGCCCAGGCCGCCGAAGCGCCTCAGGCCACTGCCCAAACTTCCCAGCGTCTGGAGCAACCTGCTTCGGGCCGTTTCTATTCTCCGCTGGTCATGAACATTGCCCGCGAAGAAGGCATTTCCATGCAAGAGCTGGAATACATTCCGGGTACCGGAAAAGAGGGCCGCGTGTCTAAGAAAGACATTCTGGAGTACGTAGCTAACCGCCAAAGCGGAGGCACGCAGACTCCTCAGCCAGCGGCTAGCCAGACAGCTGCCGCCCTGGCCCCGCAAGCCCAGGCAGCGGCACCGCAGCAAGCTTCTCCAGCTGTACAAGCTCCGGCGGCAGCCACCGCTCCGGCTCAGTCTTACAGCGGCAACGTGGAGATCATTGAAATGGACCGCATGCGCAAGATGATTTCGCAGCGCATGGTAGACAGCAAGCGGATCTCTCCGCACGTGACTTCGTTTGTGGAAGCCGATGTGACCAATATTGTGAACTGGCGCAACAAGCACAAAGATGCCTACAAGAAGCGCGAGGGCGAGAACCTCACCTTCACGCCTATCTTCATTGAGGCCATCGTGAAAGCCATCAAGGACTTCCCTATGATCAACGTGAGCGTAGACGGTGACAAAATCATCAAGAAGCGCGACATCAACATTGGGGTAGCCGTGGCCTTGCCAAGCGGAAACCTGATTGTACCAGTTATCCATAACGCCGACCAGATGAACCTCAACGGTCTGTCTAAAAAGCTGAATGACCTGGCCAACCGCGCCCGTATCAATAAACTGACTGCGGCTGATTTAGCTGATCCAACTTACACCGTTTCTAACGTTGGTTCTTTCGGGAACGTGATGGGTACGCCTATCATCATGCAGCCGCAGGTAGCTATTCTGGCGGTGGGTGCCATCAAGAAGAAACCGGCCGTGATTGAGACTCCGGAAGGCGACCTGATCGGGATCCGTCAGTTCATGTTCCTGTCGCACAGCTATGACCACCGCGTGGTAGATGGCTCTTTGGGTGGCATGTTCGTACGCCGCGTGGCGGATTATCTGGAAGGCTTTGACCCCAATACGGCCATCTAAGTTAAGATTTGAGAATCATCTCCTAAATAAGAAAGCCTCTCCTTTGCCGGAGAGGCTTTCTTTATGGCTTCCGTTTAGGGGCTGTTTTTGGAAAAAGAGCCCCTAAACGAAAATGCACAACCCGCCCTGCCAGAATATAGTAAAAGCCTTATCTTACCAGATCATTCTTCCGTTACACCTAAGCCAACTATGAAAAATACGCTCTTATTGATCATCATTGCTTTTCTACTGTTTCTGGCCATCTTTTTCTACTGGCGAAACAGCCAGGCCGAAAGCCAGTTAGCGGCCGCCAACGAGAAAATAACCAGTCTGGAGCAACAGGTACGGCGCTTCACGCAACCGGCCCCTATGGACTCTTTGCCTCCCAAGCAATCTGAACAGCCCGCGCTGCAAACCCCTGAAAAAGTAGAACCCGTCACGCCACCGGAATCTACTTCCTTTGAAGAAGAAATTGGCACCTTGACGGAGGGAGACATTCAGCGGCTGAAGCGCAAAGGCCTTAAAAACCCGGAGGCTGATCTCATGAACGACCTCATGCGCAAGCAGAAAAGTCTGCTCACCGCCACGGGTTCTATGGGCGGCACCATGGCCATTAGAGACATCCGTATCCTCAACGACCGCCACGCCATGGCCTATTATGAAGACGGGCACAACGGCGGTTACCTGCTGCTCAAATACGCCGTTAACAACGGCACCATCTCCTGGACCAGATTAGATTCTTCTGACCTGTAGCGTTTAGCGCCTCTTTTTAGAAAAAGAGCCCCTAAACGCACTTCGCCGCAATTTGCCTAAGCTACAAAACAAAATCGGCTGCTCTCTCTTTGAGGGCAGCCGATTTTGTTTTGGTATCTATTTAAGTTATTCGGCCGGTAAGGCGGCAAGGCTCTGCTCCAGCGCCGCGATTTTGGCTTCGGCGTCTGAACGTTTTTTGCGTTCGGCGTTGATGACCGCCTCCGGGGCTCCGGCCACGAAGCGCTCGTTGCTCAGTTTCTTCTCCACGCTGGCCAGGAAGCCTTTGGTATAGTCCAGTTCCTTCAGGATGCGTTCGCGCTCGGCGGCGGCGTCAATGTTGCCTTCCATGGGGATGAAGAACTCGGAGCTGTCCACCACAAAGGAAAGGGCGTTGTCCAGTTGCTGTTCGGTCTCCTGAATCTCCGAGAGGTTGGCCAGTTTGCTCACCAGCGTTTCATACCCGGCAATGGCGTTTTTGCCCTCTACCAGACGCACGTGCAGTTCCAGCTTTTTGGCCGGAGAGATATTCTTGCTGTTACGCATGTTTCTCACCTGCCCTACCACGTTGAGCACGTACTCCGTTTGCTTGAGCAGATCGGCGTCTACCCGGCCCGCTTGCGGCCACGAAGCCACCACCAGACAGTCTTTAGGCGCGCGTTCTTTCATAGTGTTCCAGATTTCCTCCGTGATGAACGGCATGAACGGGTGCAACACCTTCATAAGCTTCTCCAGGAACTCATTTGTAGCCTGCAAAGTAGCCGCATCAATGGGTGACCCGAAGGCTGGTTTGATCATCTCCAGGTAGTTGGAGCAGAAATCATCCCACACCAGTTTGTAGACCGTGAGCAAGGCATCGGAAATCCGGAACTTGTCAAAGTGATCTTCCAGCACATTCAATGCTTCGTTGAACTTGGAATCAAACCACTTAATGGCTTTCTCGTTGGGGTTGGGCAGGGTTTCGTCTACTTCCCAGCCGTTGATGAGCCGGAAGGCGTTCCAGATTTTGTTGCTGAAGTTACGGCCCTGCTCGCAGAGTTTCTCGTCAAACAGCAGGTCATTCCCGGCGGGTGAGCTGAAGAGCATACCGGCACGCACGCCATCGGCGCCGTACTGGTCCATCAGTACCAACGGATCTGGCGAGTTGCCCAATGATTTGGACATTTTTCGGCCCTGCGCATCACGCACAATACCGGTGAGGTACACGTTCTGGAACGGAAGCTCCTTGCGGAACTCATAACCGGCCATGATCATGCGGGCCACCCAGAAGAACAGAATCTCAGGGGCCGTTACCAGGTCATTGGTGGGATAATAATACAGAATCTCTTCGTTGTCTGGGTCCTTGAAACCATCAAACACGGAGATAGGCCACAGCCAGGAAGAGAACCAGGTATCCAGCACGTCTTCATCCTGACGCAAATCAGAGAGCTGCAGATCTGGGTTTCCGGTTTTGGTGCGGGCTTCGGTCAAGGCTTCCTCGGCGGTACGCGCTACCACAAACGTGCCGTCTGGCAGGTAATAGGCCGGAATCTGTTGGCCCCACCACAGCTGACGCGAGATACACCAGTCATGCACGTTCTCCATCCAGGAGCGGTACATGTTCTTGAACTTAGGCGGGTGCAGTTTGATGGTGTCGTTCATGACGTTCTCCAGGGCCGGTTTGGCCATTTGGTCCATCTTGCACCACCACTGCATGGAAAGCTTGGGCTCAATCACGGCATCGGTGCGCTCAGAGAAACCTACGTTAGTCACAGAGTCTTCCACCTTCTCCAGCAGCCCGGCGGCCTCCAGGTCCTTGGTGATTTTCTTGCGCACCACAAAGCGGTCTTCGCCCACGTACAGGCCTGCGCGCTCATGAATGGTACCGTTGTCGTTGAGCACGTCAATGCTAGGCAGGTTGTGTTTCACGCCCAGTTCATAGTCATTGATGTCATGCGCGGGCGTCACTTTCAGCACGCCGGTCCCGAATTCAATGTCTACGTACTCGTCAAAGATGATAGGAATGGCACGGTTCACCAGCGGAATAATGGCTTTCTTGCCGGCCAGGTGTTTGTAGCGCTCATCTGCGGGGTGCACGCAGATGGCCACGTCGCCCATGATGGTCTCGGGGCGTTTGGTAGCCACGGTGAGCACTTCGTCTGATCCTTCAATGCCGTAGCGCAGGTAGTACAGTTTGCCGTTCACCTGCTTGAAGTTCACCTCCTCATCTGACAGCGCGGTGAGGCCCTGGGGGTCCCAGTTCACCATGCGCACGCCGCGGTAGATCTGGCCTTTGCGGTACAGGTCCACGAACACGTCAATCACCGCCTGCGTCAGGTCTGGCTCCATGGTGAAGCGGGTGCGATCCCAGTCGCAGGAGGCGCCCAGTTTCTTCAGCTGATCCAGAATGATGCCGCCGTATTTCTCTTTCCACTCAAAGGCGTACTGCAGGAACTCCTCGCGGGTAAGGTCACTTTTATTGATACCTTTCTCCTTGAGCATGTTCACCACGCGCGCCTCGGTGGCGATGGAGGCATGGTCTGTGCCGGGCACCCAGCACGCTTCTTTGCCCTGCATTCTTGCGCGGCGCACCAGCACGTCCTGAATGGTGTTGTTGAGCATGTGGCCCATGTGCAGCACGCCCGTTACGTTGGGCGGCGGAATCACCACGGTGTAGGGCTGCTTCTTAGGGTTTGGCTTGGACTTGAAAAAGCCGCGCTCCAGCCAGGTGGCGTACCACTTGTCTTCTACTTCTTTGGGGTTATAGGTCTTCGGAATCGACATCTTGTTTTGGTATCAGGTAGCACGTATCAGGTAGCACGAAAATGTAGATCACCTGACGCAACGCCACAATTGAAAAGCAAAAATAGCAAATTACAAGACTTCAGGTGCCAGATATTAGCGGCCGCGCCGAAGGCTTTGCTGTTTTGGGGCTAATTCCGGAAAAAGAGCCGCTAAACGGAAATCACCGCCGCTGCGTCTTCTCTTTCCTCAAGCTTAAATGAGCATTTCTGTTTAGGTCCTGTTTTTTGGAAAAGAGCCCCTAAACGCCGTTCTATCTCTGGAGCTGCGGAGAAGATGGCTTCAGGATAAAAACAGAAAAACCCGCACGGGGCGGGTCTTCTCAAAAGCTTCTATGAACAGTTTAGCTGGCGTGCAGCCATTCTTTCTTGGCCAAAAGGGCTTCCTCGGTTTCACGGTAGTCTGGGTCATCTACGCAGCAGTCTACGGGGCAAACGGCAGCGCACTGGGGCTCCTCATGGAAACCGCAGCACTCGGTGCATTTGTCTGAGACAATGTAGTAGAATTCATCAGAAATAGGGGGTTGCGGGGCTTTGCCGTCCACAATTGCACCACCGTCAATCTCCACTTGGGTTAATGAGGTACCGTCTCCCCAGGTCCACTGCATGCCACCTTCATAAATGGCCGTGTTGGGGCACTCCGGCTCACAAGCGCCGCAGTTGATACACTCATCCGTGATCATTATAGCCATAATCGTATCTCCTGTTTCTTTTTAGTAATTTTGCACCACTATAGGTACGCCATTCTGCGCGCAAAAGTAATACCTAGCGCGCATTGAATCAAACGTTTCTCACGCATCCACTGTTACTCCTTCATGTTAACTTTAGAAAACAGAATTTCCGCATTCATAAAATTAGGCGATTATCTCCGGAATCTTCCGGAGGAAGAGCGCGAATACCTGGCCCGCCGGGCGGGTCAGCACAATAACTTCTTTGACCTGCCTAATGTTTCAGCGGCCCTGGACGGACTTGCCGGCATGTTGGGAAAAGAGCAACTCACGGCTTGGGTAAACCGGTATGATTTGCCGCAGGTGAATGAGAACCCCAAGAAAGTGGGCGTGGTGATGGCGGGCAATATCCCAGCGGTGGGGTTCCATGATGCGCTCTGTATTCTGCTGGCCGGCCATGTGCTGCAGGCCAAACCTAGCTCAGACGATCCTTTCCTGCTGCCCCACCTGCTGGGCAAACTGGTGGAGATAGAACCTGGTTTTGAGCCGCAGATCCAACTGGTGCAGATGCTGAAAGATTCTGAGGCCATCATTGCCACCGGCTCAGACAACACCGCCCGTTATTTTGAGTATTATTTCGCCAAACGCCCCCACATCATCAGAAAGAACCGCACCAGCGTAGCCGTGCTCACCGGCAAAGAAACCAAGGAAGAACTTACCGCCTTAGGCGATGACATTCTGCGCTACTACGGCCTGGGCTGCCGCAACGTGGCCAAGGCCTACGTGCCCGAAGGGTATGATTTCACTCCGTTCTTTGAGGCCATTGAATACAAGAAGGAAGTTGTGAACCACCACAAGTACCAGAACAACTATGACTACAACAAGTCAATTTACCTAGTAAACGGCGTACCGCACCTGGACAACGGTTTCCTGATGGTGACCGAGAGTAAACAGTTGGTCTCCCCCATCTCCGTGCTGTTCTATGAAACCTATGCCACTAAGCAGGACCTTGCACAGAAGCTGGAGGCGGTGCATGAAAAATTGCAGTGTGTGGTTTCCAAAGAAGGAGACTGGGAAAACAGCTTCGCGTTTGGGCAGGCCCAGTGCCCGGCCGTCAGTGATTATGCAGACGGCATAGACACCATGGAATTCCTGAAAAAGTTGTAAATCCGTTTGGGGCCAATTTTGGAAAAACAGGCTCTAAACGGCTTTTTCAAGATTTGCAACTGATTTTTTCCAGCCTTATTGTGCTAAATACCGTTTGTATTTTTGATAAGTTATTTATTCATTGGTCTACAGACTAACATTAAACACGCTTACCATGGAAAAGATTGTGCCCCACCACCAACTGATAGAGAAGGAAATTATTCCGCAACTGCAGTTCCGCCAAGAGGATGTGCTTCAGGAAAAAGAGTTAAAGGTGAGACGTCAGCATGACTTGGAACGGGCCAGCCGCCTAGGCAATGGGTACCAAGGCAAAGTGGAGCTTACGTTTCAGGTAGCCACCGGAGACATTCTCCGCGTACAGACTACCATCTGGCAGGTAGACAAGGAGTTTACCACCATCAAGTCTGGGGTTACCTTGCCCACGCACGCCATTTTAGGAGTGGAGTTTTTCTAATCACGTAATGTTTACAATTATACAGCAGAAAGGCCTTTGGTGCTCAACCAAAGGCCTTTCTTATTGGAGGAAGTTAGCTCCTAGATACGGTCCAGCACTTTCAGGATAAGGTCATCAATCACCTCATCGGCGTTCTGGGCAAACTGGTGGGTGATGCGGTTGGCCACAATGGCGTTGAGCGACAGCACCTCATGCCCCAGCAGGCGGCCCAGGCTGTAGATACCGGCCGTTTCCATCTCAAAATTGGTGAACCGAACATCTTCAAACCGGAAGGCGCTCAATTTTTCAATGACGGCTTCAATCTTGGGTTGCAGGCGCAGCAAGCGGCCCTGCGGGGCATAGAAACCGGGGCAGGTAAACGTGTTCCCCGGAATCATGTCATACGCGATCTGCTCCCGCAGCAAATCTGAGCCTTTCACGCAGTAGGGCAGAAAACCCAGGCCCAGCGCCAATTGCAGGTTCACAGCGATCTCGGTTTCATAGCCGGTTTCCATGAGCGGGTAAAACTGCATGAGCGTATCCAGCCCCACCGCGTACTCTGTGGCCAGGTGACTGCCCAACGGCACACTTTCCTGCAAAGCCCCGGAGGTGCCTATGCGCACTATTTTAAGGGAGATGCGGTCTTCGGGCTCCAGCGCTTCGCGGCTCACAAAATCTATGTTCACCAGCGCGTCCAGCTCATTGAGCACAATGTCGATGTTGTCGGTGCCAATGCCCGTAGATACCACAGAGATACGCTTGCCTTTGTAATAGCCCGTGTGGGTCACGAACTCACGCTTGGCCACCTGCACCTCAATGGAATCAAAATGACGGCTCACGCGGGCCACGCGGTCCTGGTCGCCCACGGTGATGATGGTATCGGAAATCATCTCGGGCAGCAGGTTCAGGTGGTAGATACTGCCGTCGGGGTTCAGGATTAACTCAGATTCCGGAATTCGGGCCATAGGTTCATAGTTTTAGTAGGTGGTGTATTTCTTTTTCCGTCGTTGGCGGAAGATGCAAGCTGGAAACAAAAGCGCCTGATGCTGCTGTATCTCCGCAACATCAGGCGCTTTGGTCACAAAATCATTTTATTTATACGGCCTTGGGTTGCTCCGTCTTGCGGCGGTTCAAGCCTTTGTACGGGTTGTAGCCGTTGGTGTTTTTCTGGTAATAACCGGTACCGTCATACGGCCGCTTGTCTGGGTGCTCCTGGCAGGTGGTGGAGCAGGCGCCGTCCATTTTGGTACCGCAGGCTTCGCAGATAGGCACGTGCAGGTTGCAGTGCGGGTTGGCGCAGTTCACCATTCTGGCCGAGGGCGTGCTGCACACGTGGCACCTTGAAATCACGACCGGGTTCACCTTGTTCACGTCTACGGCCACGCGGTTGTCAAAGACGTAGCATTTGCCCTCAAAATCTTCGCCGCCGACTTCCATGCCGTATTTGATGATGCCGCCGTGCAGCTGGTACACGTTCTCAAAACCTTTCTCCAGCAGGAACGCGCTGGCCTTCTCGCACTTGATGCCGCCGGTGCAGTACGTCAGGATTTTCTTGCCGTCGTACTTTTCTTTGAGCTCGTCCAGCTTCTCCGGGAACTCCCGGAAGTTCTCAATATCCAGGGTGACGGCGTTCTTGAATTTACCCATGCTGTGCTCATAGTCTGAGCGCACATCCAGAATGACCACGTCTTCCTGGTCTTTCATCTCCTTGAACTCCTGCGGCGACAGGTGCACTCCGGTACGTTCTGTGGGATCTATGTTGTGCAGGCCCGCGTGCACAATCTCGGGCTTGTGGCGCACGTGCAGTTTGGTGAAGGCGTGCTCGTCGGCGTAGTCCACTTTGAAGTCGATGCCTTCAAAACGGGGATCTGCTTTCACGGCGGCCATGTAGGCTTCGCAGTCTTCTACCAGCCCAGAGATGGTTCCGTTCAAGCCCTCGGCGGCCACAATAATGCGGCCCAGCAGGTTCAGGTTAAGACACAGCAGGTGGTGCTCTTCGCGGAACAGTTCTGGGTCTTCAATCTTGGTGTAGTGGTAATAGAGTAAGATACTGTACTTTTTCATACGGCTTAGTTTCAGACTAAGTGTAAAATGGATATTAAGATTCTAGACGTTAGACTTTCGTTATTAAGTTCCTTCGCTGGTCTCAGGCAAATTTAGGAAAAACAGCCCTAAAACGGAAAAATGGCATTCATCAAGAATTAAACTTGAATTCCATGATCTTAGAGCTATTTAGTTGTTATGCTGAATAATCACAATCTAACTTAGCTCTCAGGTTGAATGGCACTTGCCCTAACCAAAGAGCGATTAGCTTGCCCACATGACCTTTTCAGAATAAACCTGCTAAGGACTTCTATTTCCCTGCTAATTTTCTTTCTGTTTAAGTAAATGGTCAACATTGGCAATTCCTAAACCTGCCAATACGCGCGTTTGCACTGTTAAAGCTCCAATTAAACGTACCTCTGGCTGAGGCCATTTCCTAATCAAGGTGGGGATTGCCAGAATGCAGGCTTCTTCGGCTTTGTCTGGGTGTTCCTGAATGTCAATTATCTCAAGCTGGTAATCACCAGGGAAGTATTTTTTGAGGATAGCATTTAAATTTTCTTCAGCACCAACAGATGTAGTGCTGTTTCTATTTATAAATAGTTGTATCCAATAATTAGTCATTGTATTTTGTTCTAGGTGCTTCGCATTTTGTCTTTCATCAACCCCATTGCCTATCAGGTTCTTTGCTAGGCAACAATTGGGTTGTTAGAGAGCAGGCCGCTTATGCCTGTAATGGGTGCTCCAATGCGCATTCCTTCCTCATCTATTAAGATTCTGCGGATATAAGCATCATGTCTGGAGCCGCGCATTTTAAGCATTGTAATACTGCGTTGCATTTCACCAGTCAACTCAACATACCTCAGCAAAATGATGGTGTCTGTAATGGTGGCAATGTCACCTTCTGTGATAGAGGCGCCTCCAGTGAGCATATGCGTAGTGGCAGAGAACATAGAGGTGATTCCCTCGTGCTTCAAAAAATTAGTGAGCGCCACCACAAATTCCTGGAACCCTCTCTCAGATGGGTTGCGGGTCAAGGCCGAAATGCTATCAATGGCAATACGGTCTGGCTTAAATTCCTGAACAAGGTCCTGAATGTTGATCAGATGATCTTCAAGCGAGCGGACCTCTGGGTAGTTTGATACCACCTTCAGGAAGCCATCTGCCTCCAACTGTTCCAGATCCTGGCCCCATCCTTTGGCATTCCTGAAAATCTGTTCACGGCTTTCTTCAAATGCCAAGAGCAGGCAGCGCTCGTTTTTATCTTTACCGCCATTCATGAAGTTAGCGGCCAGCAGCGTTTTGCCGGCACCCGTAGCTCCGGAGACTAAGACAATAGAGCCTTTGAAAAAACCGCCACCGCACATTTGGTCTAGTTCTTGAACTCCAGAAGTAATGCGTTGGCTTGATGAATGCTGGTTCAGGTTCATGGCAGAGACAGGAACAATCACCACCGCCTTCATGGGCACAATGGTAAAAGGGTTTTCCCCTTTCACGTGGTTGCTGCCCCTGAATTTGAGAATTTCAATAGTGCGGCGGCGTCTTTCGTTGACAAGCACGTTGCGCAGAATCATGACATTGTCGGTTAGGAATTCTTCTACTCCGTACCTTGAAATGGCCCCGTACTCTTCTGTACGCTCTGTGGTGATAATGGCCGTGGTTTTCATTCGCCTAAGCGTCATAGACACCTTAGACATTTCCTGCCGAATAATATTGTGCTCAGGAAAGTGGGTAAAGATGCTGCCAATAGAATCAATGACTACCCGCTGGGCTTTATTTTTGATGATGGATCTCTCCAGCCTAACCCTGAAAGCGCTTAAGTCAAATTCGCCAATGGTAATCACGTCTTCTTCTTTGGCTGAGCCGTCTACAAACGTCCACTTCCCCTCAGATTCCCATTGGTCTATGTCCCAACCAAAGCTCTTTAGATCATTTCTGATATCTTCTACCTGTTCTTCAAAGGTAACGAATACCCCATTTTGGTTGAACTTAAGAATACCCATGGCCAAGAACTGAGCAGCAAACAATGTTTTGGCACTTCCAGAACTGCCAGCTAATAATGTGGTTCGGCCAATAGGCAAACCGCCCTCTGAAATAAGATCAAAAGCCGCAATACCTGTTTCTAATTTGGGGATGTTCATAAATGTGTAGCTAAAAAAATGAAGGGCAGGCCGAAAGGTATCAGGCCTATAAGTGTGATAGACTAATTGTGTTCCAGTGTCAGGAAACAGAAGCAGTAAGGAAATGTCAAAAAAGGGAGGCAGAAGGAGTTATGAGTGCCTCACAGAGATTGGTGTATTAGTAAAGGTACTATTTTATTTAACAGCAACCTATTTAATTCTTTGAAAAGATCAAATTTATGTTATAGGAGAGTGGCTGGGAGAAGGATTGATCTATTACTTGGAGTGAAAAAACGCCTTTAGGTCAAGATATGCGCATAAACCCATATACATAGAGCCAATTTATGTTTTTTAATTTCAGTATATGAAGAAGTTACTTGCGCGCATTTCTGCAGAAGCAAAGAAATAGTCTTATTCTAGAAGAAGAAGAAGGGAAACTTGGAAGAAGACTCTAATGGTTTCTATAAAATAAATAATAAAAAGATATTTCGAACCTGTTTGGAGTTTTCCTTTTCAATTATTGCCAATGGCATGGCTGGCGCAAGCGTCCGCTTGAACCACGGTTTCAGGCAAATTTTAGAAAAACAGCCTCTAAACAGAAGCTTCCTTGCCCACTAAGGCACAAGCGGACGCTTGCGCCAGCCATGAGATAAAAACTTTAAACAGCTTCTTTCTGAAGGTAATAAGAACGCAAATTACTCTAAGAGCCTATTAAAGGTTTCTCATAAATGACCTAGACGACCTAAGCGTCCGCTTTCACCTCCGTTTTAAAGCTATTTAACGCCAATTGCGATGTTCACTGTAATTTATATGGTAACCCACCCCTCCCAAGAGGGTCAGGTGGGTTAAATTCCTAGAAGATGGTAATTCGCACCTTAGATTTTTATATAAGCAGACTTAAAACAGAAACAGTCTCTCCTGTTAAAAAACAAGTGGACGCTTGCGCCAGAGAAAGAGTTTCTTTTCTACCCGGAAGAAAATAATAAACAGGCTCTTCCTAAGAAAATAGTTATCCTAGTGGCGGCAACTAAGGAGGTTAAACAGGTTTGGCTGGGTTCCCGAAAACCGTTTGCTTGGCGGGCACATCAGCGACTACCACGGCTCCGGCGCCAACCCGGGCGTTCTTGCCAATTTTGACGCCGGCTACCACCACGGCCCCGGTCCCAATGAAGGCTCCCTCGGCAATGGTCACACCGGCGTTCACCATGGCGCCGGCCCCTAGCTGCACGTTATCATCCAGCACGGCGGTGGTGTCTACCACGGCGCGGGCACCAATGATGCAGCCGTTCCCCACTTTGGCGTTGGCGTTCACAATGGCCCCAGCCTGCACAAAGTTGCCGTGGCCTAGCCAGGCGTGCTCAGACACGTAGCTGAATTTGTGGATGGCGTTCACTGGCACCACTTTGTAATCTTCCTTGAGCATGTTGGTGAGGCTTTTGCGGGTGGCATTGTCTTCGGCGGCCACAAACACATCACATTTCTTGCCCAGCATCTTGAGGAAATTCTCGTCCTCGGTGTTGCCCATCACGGTGATGTCGTTCACTTCTTTCTGCTGGAGGGCCACTTGGTCGTCCAGGAAGCAATACACAATTACATCGTTGCTCTGGAAGGCATCTAAGGCCAACACGCCCAACTCCTGGGCGCCTAATATAATAACTGGATTCTGCATAGGTCTCTCTGGTTTGTATTGGAACTGGCCGCCGTTCCCGAATGGCTCAGGCGACCTGCTTTCCGTTTAGCGGCCGTTTTTCTGATTTACGGCCAAAACTATTCCGGTGCAAAAATAGGCAAAGAAAACGGAATAGCTTAGCCCCAGCGGTTTGCCAGCTTTCGGCCCCAGGCGGGCAAGGGTCCCCAGGCAATAATCACCGTCAGAAAGAAGGGCAGCAGCGGCGCCCGGTACCGGTGCAGAGAACCCAGGTTGGGCGTGGGCAAGGTCACCAGCACCCCGGCCACGCAGAAAAACACCAGCAACACCGCCAGAAATGAGGGCAGCGGCGGGAGTTTCCGTTCCTTTATCCTTTCTAAGAGGCACAGCAGTACCAGCAGGAAGAGCAACAGGTTCTCCAGGCCCATGGCCTGATAAGACAAAGGCCCCACTTCCCAGAGAAACGGACGGGAGAGCATCTGCCCCACTGCCTCCGGAGCGTGCAGGAGTACGGAACCGAGGGTGGCCTGCAAGTCAGGGAAAGACAAATGGGGCTTGGAAAGATCTGTTTTCTCCAGAATGTTCCGGTAGTTCCAGAGGATGTGCCGGGCAAAGAAGCCCAGGTTGAACGTGGGGTGCGCGAACGAAGCAGCAAAGGCCCCTCCCCCCAGCAGTCCTAGCCACACCAGCAGCTGCCTATGCCGCGAACGCAGCCCTTCCACCCGTTCCGCAAGCCATTTGGTAAGCACATAAGTCCCCAGCAGCACCACTAGTACCGCCGCCAGAAAGAATTTAATGCGCCAGAGCAGCCAGACGCAGGGCAACAGGAACAGGATATATTTTCCGGACTCGGCAGAACTTTCCGTTTTATACAGCTTCAGGAATAAGCCTACCGTAAGGCAGAGACTACCCATGAACAAGGCATCTTTGAGCACACCGCTGGCCCAGAAAACAGTAGAAGGAAAGAAGAGAAAGGCCACTGCCGCCGCCAGTCCATATGCCGGGAAATACGTTCTTAGCTGACCCACCAGAAACCAGCTCCCCCAGAAACTGAACAAAGACAAGTACAGCCCGCTCCCCCAATAAGAGTTGCCCGTAAGCAGGTACAACCCACTCAAGGGCTTCAGGAAGAAGAACGAGTTTGAATAGACCTTCCAGAGCAGCTTCACCTCGCTCACGTCATTCTGCCACAGAAACTTGAGGTACCAGGCTGGGTTCTCCTTAGCCGCAGTTACCACTTTCAGCGCCTCGGCGTGGTAGGACCAAGTATCGCCCATCTGGTGCCAGTTAGGGCCAATATTCAGGTAATGTTGGTACAGCCAACCCAGCGCAACCCCGCAACCTAACTTCAGGAGCAAGGCAGTCCAGAAAACGGGTTTCAGGCCCGGTCCCTTCCCCACGGTCCGCCATAGCAGGTACACCAGAAAAAGAAAAGCGGGAAGATGCAGCCAGGAGAGCAGGTTCATGCCAGGGTGAGGTTCTGTTTCATCAGGCGGTGCCCAATGACGCAATGTACGCATTTCTTAGGTGCGCAGTATGTGTGGTAAAGTCCCAGCAACGCCTGCGAATCGGCGGCGGAGGCGTTGGGGAAGCCCAGCGGCGGGTACAAACGCGTAATCTTGTTCTGCTCCTTGCCCAGTTCCTCCAAAAGCCGTACCGCCTTCTCTTGGAACGCCGCATTATCCATGCGCCGGCTGTAGGCCACCAGCAAGGGAGCCACCACATTGATCAACAGCCCGGCAATGCTTTCCTCCCCCATCTGAGGGAACGGCTGCGCCGATGGTTTCCCCACCGCGTAATGGGTTTGCCAATAGACCGGGGGCGTCTGCCGGAAAAAGCCGAAATACTCTTCCTTGGTCTCACAGGCCACCAATCCCGACCACAAATGCTCCTGGGCCTGCAACACCGCGTACCATTGCCCCAGCCGTATGCCCGGGAAATTGGCCGGTCTCAGCCGCAGCATGTTCCAGGCACTTATAGGCAGCGGAGCCTCCAGTTGGTGTTTATGGGCCAGAAACGCATACTCTTTTGCCAGAACTTCGGCGTAGCCATCGTGAGCAATTTCCCCGGTTAGGAAACCCGCCTGCCCAAACACCAACGCCTCTAACTGCCCCGGGCTTTGCCGATAACGTTTCACTAAGCTATAGGGAAGCACTTGCGCCAGCCGTAGAAAGCCCTCCTGATTAATCTTAAACCCGAACCCCGCCGCCATGCTCTGGTAAACGGTGCTTTCCCAGTCCTGCTGGTTCTGCGCCAGACGTTCCAGCACCAGATCTGCTTTGAGCGTGAGCCGTTCCAGCAGGGTTTTGTCCATCATGGCCGACTTAAAGATGCTCTCTACCTGCGGGGCCTGGGCGGCGCACGGAATGGCGGTTTGGCTCCACAGCAGTTCCTGGTACTGCGCCTGCACCGGCAGGGCCACCCGGTCCTTCAGCTCCAGGGTGGGCATGGGCGTGCCTTCTTCCCGATAGACCACTTCGTCGTTTTCCCACACCACATGCAGCACCACCTGGTTGTATTTCTGGTCATGCTGATGCTGGTGGCGGCGCCAGTCTGAGGCTCTGAGATGCAGCTCCACACTGCCAATCCAGAGGTTCCCGCCTATGCGCAGGCGGGCGCTGGAAAAATCTGGCCCGGCGTCTGACCGGTTGTAGAACCCCGGGTGCAGCACGGCCACTTCCTCGCCCTGCGTGGTACAGAGGTCCTCCTTCCGGAAGTACTGGTATTGCCAGAGGTAGTGCAGGAAATCTTCTTTCATAAAAAAACAGCCTCCCGGGTTTACTCTGCACATACGCAGCAGAACCCGAAAGGCTGTTTCCGTTTTGGGGCCGTTTTTGGAAAAAGAGCCGCTAAACGGCTATTACGGCAGGTACTCGTTCAGGTAACGGTCCATCTGCTGCTGCACCTCCAGCGCGGCGGCGCGGGCTTTCTCCGCGAAGTCTTCGCCCTGCGAGGCGTAAATAATCTGTCTGGATGAGTTCACCAGCAACCCGCATTCTTTGTTCATCCCGAACTTGGAGATTTCCTCCAGGCTTCCGCCCTGCGCGCCCACGCCGGGCACCAGCAGGAAATGGTCGGGGGCCAGTTGCCGGATGCGCTCCACATAGTCGTGGCGGGTGGCGCCTACCACGTACATCATGTTTTCGGCGGAGCCCCAGGTCTGGCTGTTATGGATCACTTTCTCAAACATGAAATACGATTTGCCTTCAGACACCACGCTCAGCAGCTGGAAATCTTCGTGGCCCGGGTTGGAGGTGAGCGCCAGCAGGATGACCCACTTGTTGGGGAACTGCAGAAACGGCGACACGGAGTCGACGCCCATGTACGGGGCCACGGTGATGGAATCAAAGTTCATCTGGTCAAAAAACGCGCGGGCATACAGCTCCGAGGTGTTTCCAATGTCGCCACGCTTGGCATCGGCGATGGTGAAGAGCTCCTCCGGAATCACGCTCAGGGTCCGCTCCAGACTTACCCAGCCTTTGGGGCCGTGGGCCTCATAGAACGCGATGTTGGGCTTATAAGCCACGCACAGGTCTGCCGTTGCCTCAATGATCTGCCGGTTGAACTCATAGAGGGGGTCTTCCAACTGCAACAGGTGCGGCGGTATTTTCTTGATGTCTGTGTCTAACCCAATGCACAGGTAAGACCGTTTGCGCTGTATCTGTTCAAAAAGCTGTTGTCTGGTCATGGAAGGATCTAATTGATAGCGGACACAAAGCTAAACCGTTTTTGCCTTTTTTTGTTGAAATGGCCGCTAAACGCAATGCTTTTAAGCTGATGCCTTGGAGTAACCGCTTGCCGCGTGGGTTCATAAACTTCACTATTCCATCTTTGGCGGTAAGCGCTCACGGCCGCGGGCCCCCTTCTTCCCCTCTCGCACTGCCCTTGCGGCCAAGCTAGTGCAGTTGGTGTTTAGCTCCCGCTATCCTTCGGCCACAAGCGAGGCGCTCGATGGGTAAGACTGGAATAGGTGCGTTTAGTAGAGGCTGTTGGAACTTGGCGGCTGAAACTCTGCTAACGTAAACCCACCCCTACCCCTCCCAGGAGGGGAGTTCCGGTTCAAAGAGGATGAGGCGGCAATGATGGGAAAGGTGGTATAGGCGTGGAGACGGCAGAAGAATGACTGCGTGAGCTGACTTCATTAGTAATCTTTCCTTACTCGTGCAGATACTCCCCTCCTGGGAGGGGTAGGGGTGGGTTCTACGCGTATTAATCTTCCCGCGGTTCCCGGCGAGTCTGGAGACTCGCCCCATCCTTTGGCACGAGACAGAAGTCTTGCGTCAGCACTTGTTCAAACCATCAGCAGTAAGCAATCAACAATCAACCAAAGACCTCGCAGCGTCTGGAGGACCTGTGAGCGTCTGCGCCAACTCCCGCCTCTGTCTTCCCAAATTAAGCCAAAACCAAACTCTAGACTCAGAACTCAAGACTCAGGACTTGTTTCAACCTACAGGCGTCCGCGCTGATTTGCGTTTAGCGGCTCTTTTTCTGGAATCTGGCCTAAAACAGAAGCCCGGCTACCTTCTGGCGAGAGCCGGGCATCGGGCCATGCATTTGCGTTTAGGGGCTGTTTTTGGAAAAACAGCCCCTAAACGCAAATGCTCCCGCTATTCAGCGGGAGCATTTATCTTGATACGTGATACGTGCTACTATCTCAGGTCTACCACTTTCACGCCTTTGTACTTGCTCTTGTCAAAGGCAAAGGTGGTAGCCGTTACCGGTGGGTTAGGAGTGAATTTGGTGATTTTGTAGGTGTAGCGGTTGCCGTTCTTCCGGAACATCTTCCATGACTTGATGGAGTTGTCTTTCTTGCTGATGTGCAGCCTCACCTTGAAGATCTGGTTTTCGCGGTCGTTGGGGGTTAGGTCAATGACGTGTACGGCCTCACCGCCTTCTTTCTCCTCCCCGCCATACACGTACCGGTAACCTTTCTTGTAGAGCGTGTAGATCTGGTTTGGCGTCATTTCCTGCTCATCTGGGTCATTGTCTGAGACTGTCACTTCGTTCTCCTTTTTCATGAAGGTCCAGATAGTGGCGCCGTTGTTGATGATTTCCTGCCCCGCTACCGCCAGGCGGTACTTGTTACCGGAAATGGTAATATCGCCGCTAATGGACTCCTTCACCTTGGCCGAAGGGCTTTCCAGGGTTTGGGTAAAATTCACTTTGAAAGCGTTGAGGGCCTGGTATTTTTTGCTCATCGCATCCAGGATCTTCTCGGCCTGTGGGTCTTTCTGCACGTTCTGGGCCTGGGTTAGTTGAACCACCGCCAGCAGGGCGAGCAGAAAAGAAAAGAATCGTTTCATGTGTGTCTATTTAAGTTGAATATAAATGCCGTGTAAAATTTACTACTGCATGCTATTCAATAACTGTTCCAAACTGTACTCATCTGGAATTAAAACTTCGCGGGCCTTGCTGCCTTCAAACGGCCCTACAACTCCGGCAGCCTCTAACTGGTCAATGAGGCGACCGGCGCGGTTGTAACCCAGCTTCAGGCGGCGTTGCAACAGAGAGGTACTGCCCTGCTGGTGCGTGACCACAATGCGGGCCGCCTCTTCAAACATGGCGTCTTTGTTGCTCGGGTCAAAGTCTGCTTTGTCATTGCCGCTCTCGTCGCCCACAAATTCTGGCAGCAGATAAGCGTCTGGGTAACCCTGCTGCTCCCCAATGAACTCACAGATGCGGTCTACCTCGGGGGTATCCACAAACGCGCACTGCACCCTGATCAGGTCAGAGCCCAACGAGAACAGCATATCGCCTTGGCCAATCAACTGATCGGCGCCGCCGGTATCCAGAATGGTACGGGAGTCAATCTTAGACGTTACCTTAAAGGAAATACGGGCTGGGAAGTTGGCTTTGATGATACCCGTGATCACGTTTACCGACGGGCGCTGCGTAGCCACCACCAGGTGAATGCCAATGGCCCGGGCCAGCTGCGCCAGACGCGCAATAGGCGTTTCCACCTCTTTCCCCGCCGTCATCATCAAGTCGGCTAACTCGTCAATGACCAGCACAATGAACGGCATGAAGCGGTGGCCTTTCTTAGGGTTCAGCCGGCGTTCCACAAACTTGAGGTTGTACTCCTTCAGGTTGCGGCAACCGGCGTCTTTGAGCAAATCATAACGCTGGTCCATCTCCATACAGAGCGAGTTCAGCGTGTTTACTACCTTTTTGGTATCGGTGATGATGGCCTCATCGGTATCAGGTAACTTGGCCAGGAAGTGACGCTCAATCTTGTTGAACAAAGACAATTCCACCTTCTTAGGGTCTACCAGCACAAACTTGAGCTGCGACGGGTGCCGCTTGTAGAGCAACGACGTGAGGATGGCGTTCAAGCCCACCGATTTCCCCTGGCCCGTGGCACCCGCCATGAGCAAGTGCGGCATTTTGGCTAAGTCAGCGATGAAGACTTCATTGGTGATGGTCTTCCCGAAGGCAATAGGCAGATCCATCTCGCTTTTCAGGAATTTCTCAGTGCTCAGGATAGATTTAATGGACACCATCTCCTTCTTCTTGTTGGGCACCTCAATCCCGATGGTTCCCTTGCCCGGAATGGGCGCAATGATCCGGATGCCCAAGGCTGCCAAACTCAACGCGATGTCATCTTCCAAGCTCTTGATTTTGGAGATACGTACCCCGGCATCGGGCACAATTTCATAGAGGGTCACGGTGGGGCCAATGGTAGCCTTGATGCTGGCAATGCCTATGTTGTAATTGCCCAAGGTTTCTACAATGCGGTCTTTGTTGGCCTCCAGCTCTTCTTTGCTCACCTGCACTTTGCCCACGCCGTAGTCAATGAGCAGCTCCAGTGACGGATACTGGTAACGCGGCAGGTCAAGGGTAGGGTCATAATTCTCGCTCACCAGGTCATCAGATTCTTCCTCTGCGGCTACCTTTTCAATGGCCAGGTCCAGTTCAGCAGAGGGCTCTTCCTCTTCAATGAGTACGTCATCGTCCTGCTCCACTTCCAGAGACAGAGGCACGGCTGCCAGGGGCACCACAGGTTTGGCCGTCACTGGACCTTCATTAAAAGCAAACAGGTTCTCTTCCCGGGTTTGCACCTCTTCCTCCGGCTCCTCCTCGTAGAAATCGTCCTGCTCCGGTTCCTCTTCCTGGTGGTAGAGGTCTTCCTCATAAGGTTCTTCTTCCTCCTCAGGCTGGGCCTGCAAGGCAAACGGGGCCGGATACTCAGGTTCCTCCTCAAAAGTACCCGATGGATTGGTTAAGTGGTTCATGCCCATTGAGGGCGAAGCGTAGACATTGCCTTCGGGCTTTTCGGCCACGGGAGCCGCCGGAGCTGTCTGCCTGGCAAATCTGGGGCGGCCCAGCGTGGTGATGTTGAAGAAGAACATGACAAAGGCCACCAGCGCGAACGCCATGAGCAGCCCCGTTCCCCAGCCCAGCAAGCTTTGCAGCCACAGAGCCGTCTCAAACCCGATGGCCCCGCTCAGGAAACCGTACGTATCTGTAGCCTGGTTCAGCAGCACCAGGTAACCGGCGGTTATGCAGCCCCACAGCAACCCGAACAAACATAGCGTTACCACAGAAGACAGCGTGATGGACGTGCGCCGGAAAACGATCTTGTAACCGATGTAGAACACCACCGGCACAAAAAAGAAGGAGGCCACCCCAAACCATTGATTGATGAAGTAATCTGAGATCCAGGCCCCAAACAGGCCCAGCCAGTTTTCTGACTCCAGCCCAGATTCCTTCACGTCCTGCGCCGTTACAGACTCTACCACGCTTTGGTCTGCGGTGCCCGTGAACAGGAAAGAGACAAACGCGATGGTGAGGTACAGCGAAGACAGCAGAAAGAAAAACCCGATGAACAGCTGCAGCCGCCTATCTTTCAAAAAATTAAAGGAAATCTGCGGTTTGGGGAAAGACTTTCTGGGTTTGGCCTCTTTGGGGGCGCGTGTCTCTGTCTTTCCCTTCGGTTCATTTTGGCTCCGGGGCGTATTCTTAGGCCGCGGACCAGTCCCTACATCGCGTTTATATGTGTTCGTTGCCATGCTGTCTCCAAACTTCAAATCTACACTATTCCAATCAATAAGCCGTACACATTCTCTCTGTATATGGTTTATTCTATATAGTAATTAACTGAGTAGGCGCTCGTTAATCCGTTTAATCAATCCCGGTCCTTCGTAAATGAAGCCGGTGTATAATTGCACCAGATCTGCCCCGGCGGCCAGCTTCTCCAAAGCGTCTTCGAGGGTCATGATTCCGCCCACGCCTACCAATCGCACCTCCTGGGGCAGCTGTTGGCGCAGGTACCTGAGTACTTGGGTAGAGGCGCTGGTGAGTGGTTTGCCGCTTAATCCACCGGCTCCCATTTCCTCCACGGCTTTAACCGGAGTCCTAAGCCCGGCCCGGCTAATGGTGGTGTTGGTGCCAATCACGCCCGCTAACTTGGTCTGGGCGGTAATTTCCACAATATCATCCAGCTGGGCGTGGTTCAGGTCTGGCGCTATCTTCAGGAGCAGGGGCTTGGGCCTGGCTTTGCCGTGGTTGCGGTCCTGCAAATTGCTAAGCAGGTCGCGCAGGGGCTCTTTTTCCTGGAGGGCGCGCAGGTCTGGGGTATTGGGCGAGCTCACGTTCACCACAAAGTAATCTACCACGTCATACAGGGCATCAAAGCAGTAGAGATAATCCTGCAGGGCCTGCTCATTGGGCGTGACCTTGTTTTTCCCGATGTTGCCGCCCACAATCACGTGGCTCTTGCGGCTGCGCAGACGCTCTACGGCTTTGTCTACGCCTTCGTTGTTAAAGCCCATGCGGTTGATGATGGCCCCGTCCTGCGGTAACCGGAACAACCGCGGTTTGGGGTTGCCGGCCTGCGGTTTAGGCGTAAGCGTCCCGATCTCAATAAACCCGAAGCCCAGCTCCGCGAACTCATCTATCATGCGGGCATCTTTGTCAAAGCCTGCGGCCAGCCCCACCGGATTGGGGAACGTGAGCCCGAACACCTTCCGCTCCAGCCGTGGGTCTGCCACCTGAAACAGGTTCTGGCTAATGGTCTTGGCCAAGGGCAACTGGAAACCGGTTTTAAGCGCTGAAGTGGTGAAATGGTGCACCTTTTCAGGATCTACCTGAAAAAGCAACGGACGGATAATGTTTTTGTACACGGCAAAAGAGGTTTGGGCAAAGATAAAGAATTAGCCTTCTTCTGGGGTGACCAAAGTAACTTATCTGCGGTTTTAAGAGACTTCCCTCAGCCTGCACATCCTGACTGCGCTTTACCAGTTATTACCCGGCTCATTGACAGCAACTGTTTGCTCTCTGGCATTTTCCTCCTTCGGCCTAGGAGAACGAGAAAGTGATACCGGTGAAATTTGGCATGTCCCATCCTCCATCTCACGGTAAGTTGCGTTTAGCGGCTGTTTTTCAAAAAAGAGCCGCTAAACGCAATGGTCTTAATTTATCTGGGGAAAACAGTGCCTTTAAACCGTTTAAACTGGCTTTCCTCTTCTTATAGCCCAATAGATTTATTGAATAATCACAAAAAGCCAGAAATAGGCACGGCTTTTGTAAAGCACGGCATGTACACACCAAAAGGGTAAGGAATGCTGAAGTCGTGGAATCCGAGAATAGAGGTAGCATGGTCAACGGAGGAGAAACTCATTCTGGATGCAGCTGTTTTATTAGCCCAGCAGGTAAACCAAGAATCTTACATTAGCGACCTGCTCTCTTTCCTGCACCAACACTCTGGGGCAGATGTGGTCATGCTCTGCCGCAAAACTACGCTGCCCAAAGAAATGCAGGTGCGCCACCTCCTGCTCAAAGGTGAATCCATGGCGTTGCAAGCGTATTACCCGCTGCAAGGCACCCCTTGCGCCAACGTAAACCGGCACGGCATCCTGTATTTTGCAGAGGGCGTGCAGAAGCAATTCCCCCAAGACCACTATCTTCGCGTATTCAGGATAGAAAGCTACTTTGGGGCTCCTATTCTGGGCGCTAGCGGGGAATTGGTGGGCATTGTATCGCTGTTGCACCACAAGCCGCTTCCGCACCCGCACCTGTTGGAGCTGCTGCTCACTATTCTTTCACCCCCACTGGAAACGTTGCTGGAAAAGCCCGTTTAGTTGTACATGCCATGAAAGCAAGCAAAAAATGTCCCCACTGCGGCCAATGGTCGGCCTGGACCCACAACCCCTCTGACCGCTGCGACCACTGCCAAGGTCTCCTAGACCCCGCCGCCTTTGAACGGCAACAGGCCCAGGCCGAACGCAAGGAAGAGGAAGAAAAACGGTTCTCAGTGGACCTCATCCAGATCAACCCCGATGATTCTGCGCTGGTGAAGTTCTTCAAAAGCATAGGGCTGGGGTTTCAGCTGGCGTTTGTGGGCATTGTTTCCTTTATCTTATGGCTCATCGCGCTGCTAGCCGGGTAAACTGGGCCACGTTCTCGCCCTTGTTCTGGCTGCTGGCCACCCTGTACCTGGGGCACCGCGCAACGGTTTGGCTGGATTTTCCCCGCCCCTCCTGGCTACAGTTTTACCTGGATGACCTCCTCTGCCTGCCGCTTCTCCTTACCGTTACCTTATTTCTGATGCGCCTGCTGTACGGCCCGCGCGTACGTTTCACGGTCTACCACGTGTTGTTTGTGGTGACCTACGTCTCGCTGGTGTTTGAGTGTCTCCTCCCCACCTTCATGCCCCGGTACACCGCAGACCTCTGGGACGTTCTCTGCTACGCCCTGGGCGGCGGCATTTTTCACCGTTTCCTGAACAGATAGGCAAAGCCGTTTAGGGGCTCTTTTTCCAGAATCGGGGCCAAAACGCCTGCCGGATGGGTTAACCACTTTCCGCGCCGCTGGGTATAAGGAGGCTATGCAGGAACTAGGAAGCATCTACATAGGCACCTCTGGGTGGCACTACAACCACTGGAAAGGCAATTTCTACCCCAAGGGCGTTACGTCTGCGCAGTTCACAGAACATTATCTACGCTATTTCAAGACAGTGGAAATCAACAATTCCTTCTACCGCCTCCCAACCGCCCAGACGTTCGCCAACTGGCGCGCCAGCGTACCCCAAGACTTTCTTTTCGCCGTGAAGGCCAGCCGGTACATCACCCACATGAAAAAGCTGAAAGACGCACAACAGGGTTTAGCGCAGCTGCTGGGCAACGCGCAGGCGCTGGAAGAGAAACTGGGTCCTGTCCTGTTCCAACTGCCTCCGGCCTGGCGCCTGAACCTGGAACGCTTTGAGGAATTTCTGCGGGCGCTGCCGCCTTATTACCGCTACACATTTGAGTTCAGGGAGCCCAGCTGGTACCACCCGCAGGTGTATGACCTGCTACGCGCCCATAACCACGCCTTCTGCATCTATGAGCTGGCCGGGCACATGTCTCCGCTGGAAGTCACCGCCAATTTTGTCTACGTCCGGCTGCACGGCCCCGAGGGGAAATATGCCGGCAGTTACTCAGAAAGCGCCCTGCAATGGTGGGCCAACACCTGCTGCACCTGGGCCGCAGAAGGCAAAGATGTGTATCTCTACTTCGATAATGACCAGAACGGATATGCCGCCTTCAACGCCATCCGGTTGCAGGAACTGGTTAGGTTTAATTCTGAGTCTTGAGTCTGCCGATTAGAAGAAGAAATGCCGTTGCGTTTAGGGGCCGTTTTTGGAAAAACGGCCCCTAAACGCAACGGCTCCGGCCATGTGTAAACCTTTAGTTTCTCGGCTCTAATCCATAGGCTTCGGCCAACAATTCATAGCTGCGCAGCCGGTCCTGGAAGTCATAGGTGATGGTGACTACCACAATCTCGTCTACATTATATTCCTCGGCCAGAGCGTCCAGCCTAGCTTTTACCTGGGCCGGGGTGCCCACCACGGTGCGCTGGCGGTTGTACTGGACCTGGGCCAGCTCGTCCTCGGCTAAATCGTCATAGAAGGCTTTGGCTGTCTCATAAGACGGCACGCCGCCCGCTTTGCCCTGCCGTATGTGCAGCATGAGCATGTCCATGGAAAGTTGCAGCTGCTGGGCTTTCTCCTCAGAATCGGCGCAGATCACAAAGATCCCGAAGTTACCCGCGGGCTCCTTCATCAGCGCCGAAGGGCTGAACCTGGATTGGTACGCGCGCATGACCTCGGCCCCGCCGTTGGGGTTGATGAAGTGGGCGAAGGAGAACCCCATCCCGAAGTGGGCCGCAAACACCCCGCTCTGCCCGCTGGAGCTGAGCAGCCAGCGTTCTGGGGTAGTGGCCGAACGGGGCGTTACTTTCACCCCGGCGGCTTCCGCGCCCTGGAGCCCGTCTTGCAGGTAACGGTCCAGGTCCATGAGCTGCCCAATAAAGTCCTGCTCGTTGAACTGGTTGTAAGGGTTGAGCAAAGCAGCGGTTTTGCGGTCGGTGCCGGGGGCGCGGCCAATGCCCAGGTCTATGCGGTTGGGGTAAAGGGTTTCCAGCAGGCGGAAGTTCTCGGCCACCTTGAGCGCGCTGTAGTGCGGCAGCATCACCCCACCCGAGCCTACGCGCAGGTGTTTGGTATGGGCCGCCAGGTGCGGAATCAGGACTTCGGGGGCGGGGCCCGCCAAGCCCAGGGAATTGTGGTGCTCTGACACCCAGTAACGCGTGTAGCCCAGCCTGTCGGAGAGTTGGGCCAGTTCCAGGGTTTCGCGCAGGGCCTGTTCGGCGGTGCCGCCCTCCCGTACCGGCGATTGGTCCAGCACGCTCAATTTTATCTTTCTTGCTTCTGCCATGTCTGTTCAGGTGGAGGTGAAGATTTGTGTTTTTTGTGTTTTTTGCGTTTAGCGCCTGTTTTTCCAAAAATCGGCCCTAAACGGGAACCTCATCGGGTCGATGTCTTTTTCACGATAGCAATGTCTGCTTGCGCCTACACTGTTAACCTATATACGGAACTTGCGCCAGGGATTAGCCGGCCGCAAGTAACCGAAACCGCAGACGTACCTGCCGCCCATATTTCTCCCGGAAGAAGCCCATCAAGGAGTTGGCAACTCACTGTTAATTGGGCGCAAGCTGCCGCGCTGGTTCCAGTTTACGGCTAATTTGCGAAAAACGGCCCCTAAACGGCGTAACCTTAGCGGTATCATTGGGGTAAGCATAGCCTCTGATGCTCGTATCAAGCAGCACGTATCAGGTAGCAAGACGCCATGTGCTGATCGGAAAGAGGTACAATCTCCTCTTACGTGCTGCTTGATGCTGGTTACCAAAATCACACCGCATGCCCCTTTTTAACTCCTACTTTGGTGCATTTTCTGTCTGGCTCAACACCCGCCGCAAAAGGTGGCTGGCGCGGCATGGGCAGAAACTCACCCTACACTACTGGAAGTCGCTGGACCGGAGAGGCTGGTTACGGGTACTGGGCAAAGGCCTGGCCGCCGGAGGCATGGTGTTTTTCCTGTTTTACCTGGCCGTGTACTTCGGGTTGTTCGGCTGGCTGCCCACCAAACGGCAGCTCAAGGAAGTGCAGAACTCCATGCCCTCCGAAGTCTACACCGCCGACAGCGTGCTTATTGGCCGCTACTTCATCCAGGACCGCACCAACGTAGCCTATGACCAGATTGCCGAGCCCGCCATCCAGGCCCTGGTGGCCACCGAAGACGTCCGTTTCTATGACCACAGCGGCGTAGATTACCGCAGCGTGGCCCGCGTGTTCTTTAAAAGTCTGTTGCTGCAGAACGAAAGCTCCGGCGGGGGCAGCACCCTCAGCCAGCAGCTGGCCAAGAACCTGTTCCCGCGCAAAGACTTAGGGTTTCTCTCCATGCCCGTGAATAAAATGCGCGAAGTGATTCTGGCCAAACGGTTTGAGGCGATCTATTCCAAAGAGGAAATTCTGGAGCTGTACCTCAACACGGTGCCCATGGGCGGCAACGTGTACGGCATAGAATCGGCGGCGCGGCGCTTCTTCAGTACCTCGGCAGATTCTTTGAAAACCGAGGAAGCCGCCATGCTCATTGGCTTGCTCAAGGGCACCACCTATTACCACCCCAAACTGAACCCCGAGCGCGCGGTGCAGCGCCGCAACGTGGTGCTGGCCCAGATGGCTAAATACGGCTACCTCACCCCCGCGCAGAAAGACTCCCTGCAGAAACTTCCGCTTAAGCTGGACTACAACCCTTACTCGCACCACAGCGGCCTGGCCACCTATTTCAGGGAACACCTGCGGGAGGAACTCAAGAAATGGGCCGCCAAACAGAAAAACCGCGAGGGCGATGCCTATAATCTTTACACCGACGGCCTCAAAATCTACACTACCCTAGACAGCAAGATGCAGCGTTACGCAGAGCAGGCCCTGAAGCAGCGCATGTACGCCCTCCAGGTAGATTTTGACAAGCACTGGGGCAAAAAATCGCCGTGGGCGGGCCAGCCCGATGTGCTCAAAGCCGCCAAAGAACGCTCCCTCCGCTACAGACGCCACAAAGCCGCCGGCCTCTCAGACAAAGAGATTGACGAAATTTTCAACACGCCCCGCAAGATGCAGGTGTTCAGGTGGAGCGGCGAAGTGACCCGCACCCTCAGCCCCATGGACTCGTTGCGGCACTACCTGCGCTACCTCAATGCCGGGTTTATTGCCCTAGAGCCCAACAGCGGCTACGTGCGGGCCTGGGTGGGCGGCATTAACCACAACTTCTTCCAGTATGACCATGTGCGGTCCAGGCGGCAGGTGGGCTCCACCTTCAAGCCCCTGGTGTACGCCACCGCGCTGGAGAAAGGCATTGCCCCCTGCTCCTACTTCCCCAATGACCGCCGCGTTTTCCCGGAGTACGACAACTGGTCGCCGCGCAACGCAGATGACCAGTACGGCGGGGCTTACTCCATGCTGGGGGCGCTCACGCACTCGGTGAACACGGTAGCCGTGAACGTGGCGCTGCAAGCCGGCATTCCTGACGTAGTGAAAGTGGCCCATGACCTGGGCGTAACCGGAGAACTGCCCGCCACGCCTTCCCTCGCCCTCGGCACCGCCGATGCCAGTTTGCTGGAGATGGTGGCCGCCTACGCCGCTCTGGCCAACGGCGGGTACCAGATCACGCCCCGCTATCTGTTGCGCATCACAGACCGGCAGGGCAACGTGCTGCTGGACCAAACCAACGCCAACGGCCATGGCCGGCACGTGCTGTCTAACCAAACTACGTCTTTGCTGCGCCCCATGCTGGAGAATGTCATCAACGAGGGCACGGGCCGCCGCCTGCGCCACCAGTACCGCCTCACTATGGACATTGCCGGCAAAACCGGCACCACCCAATCGCAGGCCGATGGCTGGTTTATCGGGTTTACCCGTGATCTGGTGGCCGGTGCCTGGGTAGGGGGCGAAGACCGGCGCATCCGGTTCCGGGACCTGGAACAGGGCGGTGGGGCCAACACGGCCTTGCCCATCTGGGGAAATTTCTTCCAGCGGCTCCAGAAAGACCGGGATTACCGCCGCTACGCCTCGGGCCGCTTCGCGCCGCTGCCGCCGTATCTGGAGGGCTATCTCAACTGCCCGCCGTACCAGCCACCGCTCCCCGTGGAGACCTTCCGGCCGGAAAGCGGTATTGAGCGCTTCTTTAAACGCGGCGGCAGAAAGCTGAAAGACCTGTTCAAACGGAAAGACAAAAAAGAGAAGAAAGACAAGGATAAAGGCAGAGGGCGTGGCCGCAGAGGCGAGGATTGAGGAAGCTGAACTTCCTTGGCAAGTGTAGGGGCAATCCCTTGTGGTTGCCCTTTTTTGGGTTACTTCATCAAAAAACTACTTGCCGTACTTCTAGCGAAGGGCAACCACAAGGGATTGCCCCTACAAGGGAAAGACCAATGAAAAAGCCTCACCGGTATTACCAGTGAGGCTTTTCTTTATTTCCTGTTTAGGAGCCGTTTTTGGAAAAAGAGCCCCTAAACGCCATTACAGTTGATACCACTCTTTGTTTTTCTCCAGCGTTACTTTGGCTTTGTGGCAGATGCCGCCCAGCGGTGGGTTGAACTTGGAGACGCTCACTTTCACCTGCTCCACAAACGGGAACTCGCGGTACACGCCTTCAATGATACGGTGCCCCAGGTGTTCCAGTAAGCGGGCCGGTTGGCTCATCTCATGCAGTACCAGTTTGTAGAGCACTTCATAGTTCACCGTCTGGTCCAGGTTGTCTGAGGCGGCGGCATCTTGCAGGTCTATCTGGAGGTAGAGGTCTACCCCGTACTTATTGCCTATTTTCTGCTCCTCATCATAAAACCCGTGGAAGGCGAAAAACTCCATGCCCTCCAGTGCAATCTGTCCCATGTAGTGCGCTTAGATTTCGTCAAAGAACGAACCGCCGCTTACCGCAACCGCCGGGGCGGGTTTGGTTTGGGTGGTCATGGGCGGCTGCACCTCTGGGGTGGTAGGTACCGGTTGCTCACGCTCCGGCTCCGGTTCCTCTACAGGGGTTGGGCTTGGCGCCGGCGGAATATCTGGTTTTGGTTCCTCTCTCTTGGGAGGGTCAATGGAAGGCGTAGGAATGTGCGGTGGCACAATTTCTGGGGTGCGTGGCTGCACATCCGGGGCCGGATTGGGCGTATGGATCTCAGGGATGGTGCCCGGGGTAGACGGAATGGACTCGCGGCTGCCTCCGCCGCCAATGCCGTAGGCCTGCGGCTGGTCTGTCAACGCCGAAGCCGGAACAGGGGCCGGTTTAGCGGCTGGCGTTACGGGTTGTATGGGTGCTGTGGTGAATGCGTTCATGGTCGTATCTTTTTCGTTGTCGGGCCGTTGCACTTTTACCTGTGCGGCCCTCTGTAAGATACTGCCAATGGAGGTTTTGGGTTTTGCCTTGGTTTTCTCCACCTTGTCCAGCGCGTCGGAGGCCAGGTTCTGCAGGTCGCGCACCATGTTCTCCAGGTAGTCTTCCAGGCGCAGGTAATCCTGCTCCAGGTTCTTCACCTCCGTATGCATTTCAGACACGGTTTTCTCGGCCTGCTGATAGGCGTTCTCCAGCACCCCGTGGGCTTTCTGGCGGGCGGCTTCCAGCAGTTGGTCGGCTTTGAGCTGGGCTTCCCTAATCTGCAGATCGGCGGCTTTGGAGGCTTGTTCCACCATGCTGTTGCTGGTGTCTTCGGCGGTCTTGAGGGTTTTGTAGAGCGATGATTCCACCTCACGCAGTTTTTGGACTTCGCGGTTCGCCACTTCCAACTTCACTTTCAGGTCTTTGTTCTCGTCCTGCAACTTCTCCCACTGCTGCGAAAGCGTAAGCAGAAACGCCTGTACCTCATCTTTGTCCAAGCCCCTAAACGCTTTCTCAAACGTTTTCTGTCTGATTTCTAACGGTGTAATCTTCATATTTCCTTCAAGGTTAACGCCCAAACCGCAATGCTGCGGTCATCACTACACGAAACTAACTGATTCCAATGACCCGACCAAAACAATTTGTTCACGGAGGTGCCGTGCCCCGCGTGCCGGGCTTTGTCTATCACTTTTAAGAGTTTGAAGGTTTGGGCATCCCATACCTTCACAGATTTATCCATGCTGCAGGTGGCAAACAGCCGCCCGTTGGGGCTGAACGTGATGTGGTTTAGGGTAAACAGGTGGGCAATGACGCTGGTATGCTCTTGGTAGTGTTGGGTTACGTCCCAGACGCGTAAATGGGCATCGCGGCTGCCGCTGAGCAGGTAGTTTCTGTCTGGCGTGTAAGCCACCGTGAACACAGAACCGGTGTGCCCGGCCAAGGTCTGCTTTACTGCCAGAGTCTCCAGGTCCAGCACCAGAATCCTATGGTCGCTCAGGCCAACGGCCATCTCTTTTCCAGACGGGTGCAGCGCCAGGCAACGGACGCTTTTCTCAGAGAACCGCACCACTTTCTGCACGTCCAGCTTCTCTAACCCCACCACCGCCAACGTTCCGTCACCTAGCGCTAAAAAGATTTGCCGCCGTTCCCAGGAATAATGGATATCAAAAATGGCGGCAGCAGCGGGCAGCGGAATGGTTTTCACAATGGCTTTCGCGGCTAAATCCAATACCTCCAGACTGTTGTGGTTGTGCCCAATGAGCAGCCAGTTCTGTTCTGGCACGTATTTGAGCGCGTACACGCTGCTACTCACGCGAGCTACCAGCTCACCATTCTCGGGTTGGCTCAGATCCCATTGCACTACGAGGCCATCGGCCCCGGCCGAGAAGAACTTCTGGGGTTCAGGAGCCCGCTCCAGCGTGTAAACGCAGTCGCGGTGACCGGTGAGCGTGGTGATTTTCTGAACCTGAAACGGGCTGGCCATGGCGTATAGAAAAGTGGTGGGAACCTATTTTTGCCTAAATTTACCAAAAACAGCTCATAAACCCGTTTCCCTAGGTTCTGCCGTATGCCGCTTCACCTGCTAAAGCCTCTTCCATCTGGTTCACTTTTAGGTCTTTGGCGGGCAGAAGAAACGGTTGAGCAACTTCAGGCACAGTTACTATCGCTGCGCCCAGGCCACCAGATTCCCGCCTTCAAAGCCGAATCGCGCACCCATGAGTGGCTGGCGGCCCGCGTGCTGGCCTACACCCTGCTGGACCAACTGCAAGCTCCTTCCGTTAACCTGGAGACGCTGGAAACCGGAGAGCCGGTGTGTTCTGACCAGCGCTGGCAGGTTTCCCTCACGCACTCGGGAGCATGGGTGGGCGCGCTCGTCTCCAGTTCGCACAAGGTTGGCATAGATCTTGAACTAAAAGGAGAAAAGGTGCCGAAGCTGGCGCACCGGTTCCTGAACGAAAATGAACTGGCCTCGGCGGCCGGTCATCCAGACAAACTCCATCTGTACTGGAGCGCCAAGGAGACCCTGTATAAAGTATACCGGCAACGGCAGCTTTTCTTCAGGGAGAACCTGTTGCTGGAAGACTTCTACCTACAAGCGGCGGGCACTTTTGGGGGCCAGATTAGCACTCCTGACTTTGCCCAACAGTACCAGATCCATTATGAAAATTACCCTGAGTACGTGCTTACGTATGTATTGGCACCGGCTCAGGTAACGTTAGAACCTTAGCCTACGCTCACGCTATCCACAGAACCTATGAAACAAGCTACTACCCTCCTGCTGGCCCTTCTTTTCTCCAGCCTGGCCTTTGCCCAGAGCGGTTACCGCATTGGCGCCAAAGTGAACAGTTTCACCCTAAAAGACGGCCAGAACCAATCTGTGGAGCTGGCTAACTTCAAAGATGCCCAGGTACTGGTGGTGGTGTTCACCAGTGTGAACTGTCCTTACGCCAAACTCTACGAGAACCGCTTACAGGACCTGGCGCAAACGTACACAGGCAAAGGTGCGCGCTTTGTGTACGTGAATACCGCCATTGGCCTGGAGGAAGGCGGCCAGGCCCCCAAAGCCCAGCCCGACCGGCCCAGCACCCAGAACTTCCCCTTCCTGATTGACGAGGGCCAGCAACTGAGCAAACAGTTTGGCGCCACCAAAGCCCCCGAGGTTTTTGTGCTCCAGAACTCTGCCGACGGCTTCTACCTCCGCTACAAAGGCGCCATAGATGATAATCCGCAGGCTGAGGCTTACGTGAAGCAGCGGTACCTGGCCAATGCCCTGGAGGCGCTCCTGGCGGGCCGTTCCGTGCCAGCGGCTGAGCTCAGAGCTACCGGCTGCTTGATTAAGCGGTTCTAAGGAATCTGCGTTTAGGGGCTCTTTTTCCTGAATTTGCCCAAAACCAGCACAAGCCTGTGGCGGAAGCGGCATGCTTGTTTTTTTTCATGCATTCTTGCGGTTGATACTTGATCTCTGCTGCTGCTGTTTCTGTAATTGCCAGTAGCTGGGAATACTGCCTTTGCCAACGCAGATTCTCCCTTTGAAGGGGGTAGGAGGATATTTACACATGCTGATTCATCTTCTGCTCTTAGCGGTGATGTCTTGCAGCTACTCTCCATTACCTTCCTAGCCGAACCTCGGGCTATATTACCTTCCGCCCGCGTCTGTCACTCTCGCCGTTGTTGGTGTTCTCACCGACAACCAAGACTGCCGCTCCGGTTAGCTCTATCCGTCTTTGCTTTCCATTGCCGTTCCTGCCGAACCTCTTATCATTTTACTTTCTGTCAACGTCTGTCACTTTTCTCCTTGATGAGAAAAGTAACCATCTGTCACTTTTCTCCTTGATGAGAAAAGTAACCAAAAGAATCAAGAAGCTCCGGACTCGCTGACGCTCGGACAGGCGGAGCTTCGGTTCTGTACCACCGGGCACCGTCCTCTGTTCCATAGGGAACGTGGGCCATTGCTGAGTTTTTAAGGTCTAAGCGTGCTCCCGCTAAGCGCCTCGGGGCGTACCGCCCCTGCGTTGCCCGCTCCCGCAGGCAAACCTACTGCCTGGGGAATTGCTTTGAGGCCTTTTGCATGCCTTCACCGTCCTGCGGAGGTGGCTGGAGTGGAGCTCAGGAGTTCAAGGTACTCCGTGTTGCCCCTTGACTGCGGGACTCCCCTCTTGGGAGGGGTAGGGGTGGGTTCCCGTTTAGCGGCTCTTTTTTCAAAAACAGGGTCAAAACAGCGCTTCCTTCCCGTCCCTCCTGTACCTTTGCCGCAGGAACAAACTCCTAATTCTTTTACCAATTCTAAATTCCCTCACGCCGTGGATTTCCTGGACCCAGACCTTCATGCCTACGCAGAGGCACACACCTCGCCCGAAACGCCGCTCCTGCACCGCCTCAACCGCGAGACGCACCTGAACGTGATGAAACCGCGCATGCTCTCGGGGCATTTGCAGGGACGAACCCTGGCCATGTTTTCCCAGATGCTGCGGCCGCGCCGAGTCCTGGAGATTGGCACCTACACCGGCTACTCGGCGCTTTGCCTGGCCGAGGGTTTAACCGAAGACGGCGTTTTGCACACCATTGACGTGAACGACGAGCTGGAAGACATGGTGCGCCGCTATATCTCTGAGGCCGGTTTAGCACAGAAAATCCAACTCCACATTGGCCAGGCCGCCAACGTGATTCCTACCCTGGAGGAACAATGGGACCTGGTCTTCATTGACGCCGACAAGAAAAGCAACGGCCTGTACTTTGACCTGATCATTGACCAGGTGCGCCCCGGCGGCTTCATCCTCACCGACAACGTGCTCTGGAGCGGCAAAGTGGTGGAGAAATTCCGGCCCAAGCTGGACAAAGACACTGAGCTGGTACTGGACTTCAACCGCAAAGTGCACGAAGACCCGCGGGTAGAAAATCTGCTGCTGCCCATCCGGGACGGGATTCTGGTGGCCCGGAAAAAGTAATCCACATTCTGTGGATAAGCCCGTGGATAACCGGGTGGAAAAATTTTTACTCCCTCTCTGCTTCCTTTGCCCTCCCAAAATCGCCTACTTTGTAAATAAGCCTTCTGTACAACTCTTTACACATTAGCTATTTAGCGCGTGGTAATTCCAGTGTTACAAGAACATAGGCTTTTTACTATTCTTTTACCCTTTGCCACGATAATTAGATGAAAAAATCTTTATCGCTCCTGTTACTCAGCCTGTTGTGCTGGGTAGCGCAAGCCCAGACTCCCGTAGTTCCCAACAACATGTACTTTGCAGACATCCACCTGCAGATACAGGAAGGTGCCCGGGCCGACATCCAGAAACTGGTGGACGCCCTTACCAAACACCCGGGGTACTTCCAGAAGAAAGTAGAGTTAGCCGATGCCTATTTCCCGTTTATAGAAAAAGCGTTTAAAGAAGAAGGCGTTCCCACCGATTTCAAATACCTGGTGCTGCAGGAAAGCGGTTTGGTTTCTGATGCCGTTTCTACCTCCAATGCCGTAGGTTTCTGGCAGTTCAAAGAAGGTTCTGCCACAGAACTGGGCATTAAGGTGAACAGCCAGGTAGATGAGCGCAAGCACATTATTGAGTCTAGCCGCGGCGCCGCCCGTTACATGCTCCGCAGCAACGCCTACTACAAAAACTGGTTCAATACGCTGCTTTCCTATTACCAAGGACTTACCGGCACCAAAGCCCTCACCAAAACATCAGACATTGGGGCTAAGAAAATGGAGGTGACCAGCCAGACGAACAAGTACCTGCTCACGTTCCTGGCGCACAAAGTGGCCTATGAAAACGCCATTGGCAAGAACCCAAACCCTACTATTACCCTCCAGCCGGTAAAAGCGGCCCCAGGGCAGTCTTTAACGGAGATTGCGATGGCCGCCCAAGCCGATGCCGCCGAGGTAGAGCGCTATAACAAATGGCTCATGGCCTCCACCGTTCCCTCAGACAAGGAATATACCGTGATGGTGCCGTATGTGTCTGGCGCGTCGCGGCCGGTTTTGGCGCAGGCAGGATCCCCTACCAGAACAACTTCCGCTGCCAGCGCTAAAGGCCAGGTGGCGAAGCCCCAGGACAGCATTGGCCGCATCAAAGGCTTCTTCGCCACGCTCAAGGCTAAACTGAACAATACCTATGAGCCTGCATCTGTGGTAGCCCAACCCGGCGACACCAAAGACATGCTGGCCCTGCAAGGAAATATCTCCACGAGCAAATTCGCCCGCGTGAATGATTTGCAAGCCAACCAGGAGGTGGTAGCCGGTAAAACGTACTACCTGCAAGGCAAGCGCGCTAAATCTAAAACCGAGGAATTCCACGTGGCCCAGCGCGGCGAGACCATGCATGACATCTCCCAGCAATACGCCATTAAGCTGAACAAGCTCCTGGCCAAGAACCGCATGGAGAAAACCGAAAGCCTGCAACCCGGCCGCGTCGTTTGGCTGAAGGAAACCAGACCCACCAGCATTCCAGTGGAGATCAGACCATTGGAGGAGGAAGAAACCGCACCGGCCGCCACTGAGATACTGGCACAGAAACCAGCCCCGGCCGCCCAGCCATCGGCGCCAGTCGCCGCCGCCAAACCCACCGCAGCGCCTAAGCAAGGTTCTATCAGTGTTGAAGTAGAAGACACCACCGCTCCCCCGTACGTGCGCAAGATCCCAGAGAAAGAAGAGACAGTGGCTCCTTCGGCCTCTTACCCGGTAAAAAACACGACCGCTGTTGCCGCCAAGCCTGCCACTGCGGTGACCGCATCGGCTCCCGCCGCACAACCGGCTGCGGTATCTGCTACGGGCAAGCACGTGGTGGAGAAAGGCGAGACCCTGTACTCTATCTCTAAAAAGTACGGCACCACCGTGAATGATCTGCTGGCCTGGAACGGCATGGAAGAAGGCGCTCCTCTCTCCCTTGGCAAAGAATTGGTAGTTTCCGGCTCCGCTTCTACCCAAGCCGCTGCCCCGGCAACTACGGCGGCTCCCGCACCGGTTACGGCCGCAGCACCTGCCGCCACCGCTTCTACCGTTGAGCATACAGTAGCCACCGGCGAGACGCTTTACGCCATCTCCCGCAAATACGGCGTTACCCTGGCAGACCTGCAGAAGTGGAATAATATGGCAGAAAACACGGGCATCTCCATTGGGCAGAAACTGATTGTTGCCGCTCCGGCAGCAGCTCCAGCCGCGCAACCGGCCGCCAGCCCAACCACTGCCGCAGATCTTACCCACACAGTGCTTACCGGCGAAACCATGTACGCCATCTCCCGCAAATACGGTGTTACCCCTGAGCAGATCATGGAATGGAACCGTAAAACCGATACCAGTGTCCGCGTGGGCGAAAGCTTAGTGATCAAGCCAAAACAATAATCACGTCCTTTTCCAGGAACTACAAACAGCAAAGCCGGCCCCACAGCCGGCTTTGCTGTTTAGGGCCCCTTTTCCGAAAAACAGCCCCTAAACGGAAACAAGGTTCCTTCTCATGTTTTCTACTTACCCGGTTTCGCTGCACGGCAGGGAGGAGAGTCTGGAGACTTCCCTCTCATCCAAAGGCACGAGTCTGGAGACTCGCGCCAGCCTTGAATGATTCGTTTCTCTTCATGAGAAAACTAGATTAGTCTCCCATAAGAACCGCCCATGTTAAACGCACCATTTCCGGTCTTTCCCTAGAGCGCCTCGCTTGTGGCCAGGTAAGAAAGAAGCTAAGAACCAACCACCGCTACCTGGCCGCAAGGGCTTGCGAGAGGGGAAGACGGGGCCCCGCGGCCGTGAGCGCTTACCAGAAAAGATGGAATAGTAAAGTTTATGAACCCACGCGGCAAGTGGTACTCCAAGGAAACAACCAACTAAACATCACGTTTAGAGCCTCTTTTTCTAAAATCAGCCCCTAAACGCCCTCACATTTTTCCTCCCTCTGGCGGCGATGTTAAATTGGAAGCAACCTGCAACCCTGACGCAATCTCGGGTAGAATGCCTAAGCGCTGGTAAATGGGCCTCACCTGCTCCCTGGCCTTGGGCAAGCCCAACACGAACGGGATAATACTGAGCAGGCAGATCACCCCGCAGCCCAGCAAGGTGTAACCCACACCAATCCGTTCGGCCACCCAACCGGCCAGAAGGCTGCCAATGGGAGCCATACCCATAAAGGCCATGGAGTAAAAGCTCATGACGCGGCCCCGCTTGTCTTCGTCTACAATAGTCTGGATGAGGGTGTTGCTGGAGGCCATGCGCAGAATCATCCCCAAGCCTACCACAAAAATACTCAGCATGGCCAGCACCAAAGTCTGGGCGAAGGAAAAGGCCATAAGTCCCAAACCAAACAGCACCGAGGCCACCACAATCACCCGGGCCAGCCCAATGACCGTTTTGCGGGAGGCCAGGTACAGCGCACCCAGCAAGGCACCCACGCCTGACGCGCCCATGAGCAGACCCAAGGTACTGGCATCGCCGCCCAGCACGTCGCGGGCGAAGGCGGGCATGAGCACCGTGAACGGCATCCCGAAGAGGCTGAGTGTGGCAATGAGCACCAGAATATCGCGGATGGGCGCAAACCCAAAGGCATAACGGAAGCCCTCGCTCAGTGATTTCAGGATTTGGGTATCCTGCACTTTCCGTTCCACTTTAGGCAGGCGCATGAGCAACAGGGAGGCCAGCACGGCAAAATAACTGATGGCGTTGATCAGGAAACAAATCCCTTCGCCCACGGCGGCAATGAGCCCACCGGCCACCGAAGGCCCCACCAGCCGCGCCATATTGAACATTGAGGAATTGAGCGCGATGGCGTTGCTCATGTCTTCGCGCTTTTCTACCAGTTGCACCACAAAAGACTGGCGGGCGCTCATGTCAAAGGCATTAATGATGCCCGCAAACACGCCCAGCCCCAGAATGTAGTAAATGTTGACGGTGTTGGTGAGCACCAGCGCGGCCAGCGTGCTTGCCTCTATTAAGAACAGGAACTGGGTAAGCAGCAACAGGCGGTGCCGGTTAAACCTATCTGAGATAACCCCGGCAAAGGGGCCAAGCAAGAAAGCCGGAATCTGGTTCGCGAAGCTGACCATGCCCAGCAGAAAAACAGAATCTGTGAGGCGGTACACCAGCCAGCTCATGGCTATCTGCTGCATCCAGGTACCAATGAGCGAAATGCTCTGCCCCATAAAGAACAGGCGGTAATTGCGGTAGTTCAAGGCCCGAAACATGCCGCCCAGTTTTGACGGTTTATTGGTGGTGAGAGTCTCTTCCATGTGGGTGAAGCCCTTTTGAGCGTATTATGTGTACGTGGAGTTCCTGCCCTTGTGTTCTGCAGACGGTTTCCCTCCCAAGCCGCGCACAGCACTACCCACCCCACCTTTTTCTATCGGCTTGCCCTGCCACTTTGCCCTTCAAGGCTACTTTAGGCCATTATGCTTGAAAATAATTATCTTATTATCAATAAATTATACCATATTTAGTTTTGTAACACCTTTCCGCGCCCCACTCCGTACTTATACGGGTTATTTCTTTCCATTTCGTACTTACTTTATCTCTACAGATCATTACATGACCGAGAAAACAGCACAGAAGATGCCGCAACCCAAGGGCGGAAGGATGATCCCCAAGGGAAAACTGCTGGCTATTGGCGGAAAAGAGAGCAAAGACCTAGATGATAAATCAGAGGGCAAAGGCAAGAACATTAATTTCATCAGTGAGCAGATTCTGAAGCGCTTTGTGGCCGAACTAAAAGGCGAAAACCCACTGGTGGCCGTGATCCCGACGGCTTCGCAGGAGCCCGAGTTGTCTGCCCAAGATTACGTGAAGGTCTTCTCTGAGCTGGGAGTTAAAAATATTCAGGTACTGGACATCCGCAACCGTCAGGACGCCGCGCAACCAGATCATTTGGAGGTCATTAAGCAAGCCGCGGGCATCATGTTCACCGGAGGAGACCAGTTGCGCCTGACGGCCATCTTTGGGGGCACGGAGATCCTGAACCTCATGAAAGAGCGTTACGCGTTCTCAGACATCATCATTGCCGGTACCAGCGCTGGGGCGGCCGCCTTATCTACCCCCATGATCTACGAGGGCGAATCACAGGGCGGCTATATCAAAGGCGATGTCCGGATCACGACCGGCCTTGAATTTCTGAAAGACGTAGCCATTGACACCCATTTCCTTACCCGCGGCCGCATTGTACGCATGACGCAGGCCATCGCCACCAACCCAGAATGTATTGGCATTGGCCTGGAGGAAGACACCGCCATTTTAGTTACTCTGGGCGGGAATGTGGAAGTGGTAGGCAGCGGCCTGATTACCGTGGTAGACGGAATGGGCATCACGGAGACCAATATCTATGACATCCAGAACGGTGAGCCGTTCACCACCAAAGGCCTGCGGGTGCACCTATTAGGCGACGCAGACGAATACCTCATCCCCACCTACGCCCGCCTGCAGTTAAAATAAACTTCCCGTTTAGGGGCTGTTTTTGGAAAAACAGCCCCTAAACGGGAAGTTCGTCTCTGGGAAACCTACCGTTAGAGAATATAGAAGCTGGCTACTTTCTGCACAGCTGGCTTAGGTTGTTCCACTTCCTGCGGGTACTCCCGCATCATCTGTTTCAGGTCGCGCTCAATGGTTTGGGCAATGGTGGTCACGGGGGTGTCAGTGGGTTTGTTCTCAAACGGGTCTTGCAGATGAATGGCCATCTTCTCAATAAGCAGGAAAGACGCCGCAATGGCCACTACCAAGGGCACCATCATCACTCCAAACACATCTATCACGCCAAATGGCAGCATCAGGATGAAAAGGATTAAGGCCAGGTGGGTATAAAGGCTGTAGGTAGCCGGGAAAACCGTGTTCTTGATACGCTCGCAGCCTCCCATGGCGTCACAGAGGCGCGTAAGGGTACGGTCTATCTCCACCTGCTGGTATTTGTTTATCCAGCCTTCTTTGTACGCCTTCCGCAGGCTCTGCCCATGCAATTCCAGAAGTCCCACGGGCTTGTTGGTGTACTCCATGAGGTACATTTTCTGCTCACCAGGCATAAGTTTCTCAGCGTTTTGCCAAGGATCTACGCCCCGCAGGGACTGCCCCAAGGTGTAACACCAGGCAATCTGCCGCTTCACGAAGGTTTCTTTAAAGTACAGCGCCTCCACTGAATTATAGGGCGTCTCCACGAAGTTGAGAATCTGGCGGGCCAGGGTTCGGGAGTCATTCACAATAGCTCCCCACAGCGTACGGGCCTCCCACCAGCGGTCATACGCCTGGTTGGACCTGAACGCCAGCAACAACGACAAGATAGTTCCCAGCATGGCGGGCACCGCGATAGGAATAGAGATTCTGGTGAAATGGAAATTCACGTAGGCCACCGCCACCAGCACAGCGTATACCGCTACCAGCATCACCTCTACTTTGATCTTTCCAAACACATATTTGATAGGGATATTCTTCTTCAGTAACATAGCCTTCTAGAATAATGGGTAAAAAATGAACCGGAACCACTACAGCAGTTGCGCCATAGCTGGCTGGGGCTGGGGCACGCGGGGTGAGACAGAAATAAGAGGCAGGCCACACTTCTCCAGAAATGGCAAAGGGTCCTGGCTCAGGCGATCAATGGCCTCATGTTTGTAGTTGGCGGGCCACACAATGAATTCAGTCTTATTGGCTTTCAGGAAATTGCGGAAGGCCGCCATGGTAGTGCCGTAAAAGAAACAGTGCTCCACAGAGGCAATCTCGTCCAGCTCCTGTTTCAGCTGCGCACACTCCTGTAAGAAATGCCTGGACACCAGCTTCTTCTCCTGTCCCTCTCTAGGCAGCATGAGTAGGTCTGTGATGGAACCAGACAACCCCATAGCATGGAACAGCGTCACGTTCACCTGCAGCCCGGGGAAAGTTTGGGTTACTTCGCGCAAGCAGCCCAGTGTGTCTTCTTTGAAATTGGAAGGGATCAAAATATGGGTCATAGCATTTACTCAACTGATATAAGCAAACTTACGCCACGCCCATTAAGCCCATTTAAGAGCCGAATTAAAATCTAATTAGAATCAATCACAGGCTTTTAACACAATATTTATCTAACTAACTATCAAGAACTTAAATTTAATTAACACCTTATTATCTTATAAAACAATTGTTTTTGCCCCTGAATTAGAGCGAAATTCCCCTTAGAAAACCTAGCAGCAACTGCGTTTTAATCTGCTTTTAAGGAAAACGGTTAAACCGAATGGCAAAAAATACTTTTAAAGATGAGAATGGAGAAAGGAATCATGGCTTTTCTAACAAAACCTATCCTTCTTAGCTAAGGACGGCTTCCTTAAAACAGGACGAACTGGAACGGAAACTCTCCCTTCCCTACTCACACAATTGTTACGTCTTGAGACAGATTTTTAATCCTGGCGGATTATAGGAGGAAGACTTTGGAACGAGCGATCAAACTAAACTCGCTTGCGCGGTTGGCAGCAGGACCCGTATCTCTGTTCCCGCGCCCTCCCGGGTATTAATGCCAATGCTTCCTTTGTGCAGCCGGATAATATTGAGCGACAGCGGCAAACCTACACCGTGGCCCTCAAAGTTTGAAGTGTTGGAGGCCCTGAAGAAGGGCACGAAGATGTAAGACAGTTCCTGCTCCGGAATCCCGATTCCCTTGTCCTGCACTACAATCACCAACATGTCTTTCTCGCTCTGCAACCCAATCACCACTTCCTGGTTGTTAGAGTATTTGCAGGCGTTCATGACAATGTTACTGATGGCCAGTTTGAGCAGATTGATATTGCCCAGCACCTGCAATTGCGCCTCTTCGGTGGGCAATTGGCTGAAATCCATCCGGATGTTGCTTTCGGGGTACAGCTGATCAGTAGATTCCTTTACCAGCCACAGAAGCTCATCAATCCGGACCACCTCCCAGTTCTGCTTTTTGCCATCAAACCCGCTCTGGGCCATCCCCAGGAGGCTGGTCAGGATGTCTTTCAGGACATCGGCCTCATGCAAAATCACCTCCAAAGCTTTCCGCTGGGTAGCCGACAAGCCTTCGCTGGCTAAGGTCAACTCTGCCTCTCCTTTGATGATGGTGAGCGGGGTGCGCAGCTCATGTGAGGCATTGCTCACAAAATTGTTCTGGGTTTCAAAGGCGGTCTCCAGACGCGTGAGCATGTCGTTGAAGGTCTGTTCTAACTCAGCCAGCTCATCATTGCCTTTGCGGGGCGGCAGCCTCTGGTTCAGGTTCTCTACTGAAATTCCCCGCACCTCCCTAATCATATCCCGCACCGGTTTGAACGTATGTCGCGTGAACCGGAGCCCAATGACATAGACAACGCCAATGGAGAGAATGAACCCAATGAGAAGAATCTTGGAAAGGCGGTTCAATTCATCCAGCCAATATGGGTCTTGGGCAGACACCACTACCAGATACGCCTTGCCCTTGACCTTTTGCAACTGCCCCACATAGAATGTATGGTCTTCCCTATAACGCCCCTTTCCGTTTTGAAGGATGTCTGTGATGAGCGCCTGCGGAAGGTGGCTGTTTTTCAGTTTTTCCTGCCGACTTTGGTCCGGCACTTCCAGCAGGTATTCTCTCTCGGCGGGCAGTTTCTCCAGATAGGCCTGCCGCATTTGGCGCACCAAGGCAGCGTCTCGGGTAAAATTGAGGTGCAGGTCAGAAGCAATGTTCACCCGCGTCTCCAGCCGTTGGTAGAAATCTTCAAAGGCGTAGTGGTTGGTGAAGAAATAGATAAAACCACTGAATACCAGAATCACCAGTGAGGTAAGCGCAGAGAAAAGCAGGGTGGCCCTGGTCTGGATTTTCATGCGGCCTCCCCATTTTTAAGCACGTACCCCATGCCAATGACGGTATGGATCAGCTTAGGTTGAAAATCACGGTCCAGTTTCTTCCGTAGATAATTGATGTACACATCTACCACATTGGTGCCCATGTTGAAGTCAATGTTCCAGACATGCTCCAGAATCTCAATTCTGGAAAGCACCAGGTTAGTGCGCTGAGCTAAAAACTCCAACAGCCTGAACTCTGTGGCGGTAAGCGTAATGGATTGGCCGCTGCGGGTCACAGTCTTGCTCTGGGTGTTGATTTCCAAATCAGCGATGGTAATGAGGTGTTTGGGGGAAACTGGTACGTTCTGGAGCCTGCGCGCCATCGTTCTGATGCGGGCACTCAGTTCAGCGAAATTGAAGGGTTTACTTAGATAACCGTCTGCCCCGCTGTCTAGCCCCATCACTATGTTCTCCGGCGAATCCAGCGCCGTAAGCATGAGAATGGGGGTTTTGCTATCCTGTTCCCGCAGTTTTTTACAAACCTCCAACCCGCTCATCTCCGGCAGCATGATGTCCAGAATGATTACGTCAAAGCCGAAGGCCAGCGCCATCTCCAGCCCCATGGGGCCGCTCATGGCCACACTCACCTGATAACCTTCTTCCTTCAGGCCGCGCTGCAGCATGGCCGCCAAAGAAGGTTCGTCTTCCACCAAAAGTATCTTCAGCCCCATAGGAATTGCTTAGTCCGTGTGTCAAAAATAGTTGCTGAAGAACAACAAGCCAAAGCAGCCTTTGTTTGCCCGTCCCTTTCTACCCCTCAAAAAGCAAATTTGATGTACGTACGCAGACAAAATAAAATCAGCTTTCGGCTTGCCAGTGGCAGTACCGCTGCCGGACCAGTTACTGATGAAGGTTGTTGGTTGTGGAATGACGTTTAGGGGCTGTTTTTCTAAAAACGGCCCCTAAACAGATTTTACCGGGCAGGCTTGTCGTTGGCTATTTTCTTGTCAAAGTAGAACGACCCGAAAGGGATCAAGGACCAGAAGAAGGCCGCGGCCGCTTTCTTGAAAGACCAACGGTACTCCACCCACACCTGCAGCAACAGGAACGCGAACAGCACAAACAACACGCCGTGGGCCATGCCTGGGTAACGCACCGCTTTCTCCATACCTCCCAGGTACTTCATGGGCATGGCAATGAACAACAGAATGAGATAGGAAATACCTTCAATAAAGGCGATGAGCCGGAAGCGGCCCAGGGAAGTATTCAACGGGAAACTCATAAAAATTTGATTAGCTGATGCAAAGGTACGCCACCGGCTTAAATTACTTCCCTTCTAACGCAAGAACCTGCTAACATAGTGTAAACCCTATTTTAACACATGCTTCCCCGCGTTTCTGGTTTGGGCCTGATTTACAGAAAACAAGCGCTAAACGCCCTTTACAGGCGCAACTTTTAGTCCTGCTTCCGGTGTTTTCTTCGTATCTTCGTAGTCCGTTTCGGCGGGAATTTGGGGTGGCTTTCTGGTCATTCCTCATTCATAATTCTCAATTCTTAATTACCGCTTCCGTGCCAGATTTTTCCCACCTCCATACCCACACCCAGTACTCCTTGCTAGACGGGGCCGCCAGCATTGGCGCGCTCATGAAAAAGGCCCAGGCCGACGGCATGAAAGCCGTGGCCATGACCGACCACGGCAACATGTTCGGGGCGTTCAACTTCGTGGCCGAGGCCAACAAGTACAACGTGAAACCCATTGTGGGCTGCGAGTTTTACCTGGTGGAAGACCGGCACCAGAAGAGTTTCTCTAAAGAACAGAAAGATGTACGCCACCACCAGTTGCTCTTGGCCAAAGACCAGGAAGGCTACCAGAACCTGGCCAAGCTCTGCTCCTACTCCTATATTGACGGCCTCTACAGCAAATGGCCCCGCATTGACAAGGAACTGCTGGTGAAATACCACAAAGGCCTCATTGCCACCAGTTGCTGCATTGGCGCCGAGTTGCCGCAGGCCATTCTGTGGAAAGGCGAAGAAGAAGCCGAAAAGCTGTTGAAGTGGTGGCTGGATTTATTCGGCGACGATTTCTACATTGAGATTCAGCGCCACGGCCTCATGAACATTGACGGCACCGGCATGTCTCAGGAAGACGTGAACCAGGTGCTGCTCAAGTGGGCCATCAAGTATAACGTGAAAGTCATTTGTACCAATGACTCGCACTACGTAGACCAAACCGACTGGAGCGCGCATGATATTCTGTTGTGCGTAAATACCGGTGAGCAGCAGAGCGTGCCTGTGGGCGACTTCAGGACGAACTACTTCCGGTTGATGAGCGGCCGCGGCGAAGTGATTTATGACACCTTAGATAATATTCGGCAGAGTTACAGCCACGACGAGAACGTGCGCCGCATGCTTTACCGCATTGACGAAGAACTGCAGAAACCACGCCCGGCTGACCGCTTCGGCTTCCCCAACGACCAGTTCTATTTCAAGTCTCAGGCCGAAATGAACGAGCTGTTCAAGGACGTTCCTTTTGCCGTAGACAACACCAACGAGATTGTAGACAAAATCACGCCACCCAAGCTGCAGCGCGATATCCTGTTGCCCAACTTCCCGCTCCCTCCGGAGCACCCTACCGCCGATTTATTCCTGCGCCACCTCACCTTTGAGGGCGCTAAGAAGCGGTACATTGACATTACCCCTGAGGTAGAGGAACGCCTGAACTACGAGCTGGGCATCATTGAGACCATGGGTTTTGCCGGGTATTTCTTGATCGTACAGGACTTCATCAACAAAGGCCGTGACATGGGGGTGGCCGTAGGTCCGGGCCGGGGTTCGGCGGCGGGTTCTGCCGTGGCGTACTGCGTGGGGATCACCAACATTGACCCCATCAAGTACTCGCTGCTGTTCGAGCGTTTCCTGAATCCGGAGCGGGTATCCATGCCCGATATTGATATTGACTTTGATGACGTGAACCGCCAGCGCGTGATTGACTACGTGGTAGACAAGTACGGCAAAACGCAGGTGGCCCAGATCATCACCTTCGGTACCATGGCTGCCAAATCGTCTATCAAAGACGTAGCCCGCGCCCTTGATTTACCGTTGTCAGAAGCGAACGAACTGGCAAAACTGGTCCCCGAAGTACCGGGCACTACGCTAGCCAAGGCCTTTATGGAGTCTCCGGAACTGGCTGCGTTTAGAGAAGGGAACGACCTGAAAGGTGAAACCCTTCGGCTCGCTGAAAAACTGGAAGGCTCCGTGCGGAACACCGGTATTCACGCGGCGGGCGTGATCATCGCGCCAGATGACATCACCAACTACATACCGGTGTCTACCTCCAAGGACTCTGACTTGTTGGTGACGCAGTTTGACGGGAAGGTGATTGAGAGCGCGGGCATGCTGAAGATGGACTTTTTGGGCCTGAAAACCCTCTCCATACTGAAAGACGCCATGGCCCTCATCAAGCGGAATCACGGGGTGGAGATTGACATTGACAACATTCCGCTGGACGATGAGAAAACCTACGCCCTCTACCAGCGCGGCGATACCATCGGGACGTTCCAGTTCGAGTCTGAGGGCATGCGCATGTACCTCAAAGACCTGAAACCCACCAATATTGAGGACTTAATTGCCATGAACGCCTTGTACCGTCCGGGCCCGATGCAGTTCATCCCGAACTTCATTAACCGGAAGCAAGGCAAGGAGGAAGTGGAATACCCGCATGACCTGCTGGAACCTATCCTGAAGAATACCTACGGAATCATGGTGTACCAGGAGCAGATTATGCAAACGGCCCAAATTCTGGCGGGCTACTCTCTGGGTGGTGCCGACTTGCTGCGCCGTGCGATGGGTAAGAAGGACATGAAGAAGATGGCTCAGGAGCGCGAGAAATTCGTGGCCGGTGCCAAAGAGATTCATAACATTCCGGCCAAGCACGCCTCTGAGGTGTTTGACGTGATGGAGAAGTTCGCGCAGTACGGCTTCAACCGCTCGCACTCCGCCGCTTACTCCGTAGTCGCTTACCAGACCGGTTACCTCAAGGCGCACTACCCTGCGGAATACATGGCCGCGGTGCTCACCCACAACATGAACGACATCAAAAAGGTGACGTTCTTTATTGAGGAGGCGCGCAAGCAGCAGATTCAGGTATTGGGGCCCGATGTGAACGAATCCATCCACCAGTTCAACGTGAACCAGCAGGGGCAAATCCGTTTCGGGATGGGCGCTGTGAAAGGCACTGGTGAAGCCGCCGTGGAAGCCATCATTGAGGAACGCGAAAAGAACGGCCCGTACACCGATATTTTTGACTTCGCGAAGCGCGTGAACCTGCGCGCCGTGAACAAAAAGACATTTGAAAGTCTTGCCCAAGCCGGTGCTTTTGATTCGTTTGAACGCTACCACCGCGCCCAATATCTGGAAACCCCAGAAGGTGAAAGCATCAACCTGATTGAAAAGGCCGTTCGCTTCGGGAACCAGTTCCAGGCCGAGAAAAATGCTGCCCAGCAGTCGCTCTTCGGAGGAGGCGGAGCCGTGGACATGCCGCTGCCCAAAGTACCAGACGTGCAGCCCTGGACCCTGACGGAAATGCTGCGCCGCGAGAAGGAAGTAATTGGTTTCTACCTCTCCGGACATCCACTAGACCAGTTCAAGCTGGAGATTGACTCTTATTGCACCTGTAGTCTGGACCGCATTGCCGAATTCAAGAACCGCGATGTGAATGTGGCCGGCATTGTGAGCAACGTGGTGGTACGCACCGGTAAAAATGGCAACCCGTTCATGCTCTTCTCTTTTGAAGACTATGACAATACCATGGGTTTGGCGCTGTTCGGCGAAGACTTCGTGAAGTTCTCACCGTACATCAAAGAAGGCATGTACCTGTTCATCCGGGCAAAAGTAACCCTGCGCTATAAGTCTGAAGACCAGTGGGAATTGAAGCCTGTCTCTATGCAACTACTCAGTGACGTGGCCGATAAAATGGCCAAAGGCGTGCGCATGGACATTGACATCCGGAACATCAACGCCCTGCTCATTGACCGCCTGGAGGAAGCCGCCATCAACAGCCCCGGCCAGAAGAAACTGGAACTGGTCTTAACCGAACCCGGCGAACGATTAACGGTGGAACTGTTCTCCCGCCGTTACCGCATTGACCCAAAGGCGTTCTTGCAGAACGTGAAGGATTTGGAGGTGGCTACTTGCCAGTTGATATAGCTTCGCGGTATCAGGTAGCACGTATCAAGTAGCAAGACTTCTGAAAGCTCAGCTGAGGACATTGGTTCTTTGGCTGGGCTTTTCTGTTTTTGGGCTGTTTTTGTAAAAAGAGGCTGAAAACGGAATGGACAAAACGACATCAGCCATTTCCCGCTCTTCCGGACTTATTCCCGCTCTTTCTGCTCTTCCGGATTTACTAATCCGGAAGTTCTCTGTCAGGGATTTATCAATCCCCGTGCCCACACTTTCTCAATTGGTCAGCAACGGGAATTAGGAAATCCCCGACAGAGTGATTCGGGATTGGTAAATCCCTGACAGCAAATAGCAACACCTGAACTAGTACGCCAAATAGAAACAGGAATGACAGAGGTGACGTACTTTTCTGCATGAGCGTCAAGAACAAAATCCATGAAGGTTATCTGTATTATTTGACCTTGACGGTGGTTGATTGGGTTGATGTTTTCACCAGACCCGTGTATCGCCACATCATTCTAGATTCACTTAAGTTTTGCCAGGAAAAGAAAGGCTTAGAACTGTACGCGTGGTGCCTCATGAGCAACCACCTACATCTAATTGCTTCGGCCAAAGAAGGATTCCACTTGTCAGACATTCTGCGGGATTTTAAGAAGTTTACCAGCCGAAGCATAGTGGAGGCCATTCAGCAAGAACATGAAAGTCGGAGGGAATGGATGTTGCACCGGTTTCGGTTCCCGGCCAACGTGCACAGCAAAGTGACCAACCATAAATTCTGGCAAGACGGCAACGAGGCGAAGGAGATTCACTCCAACGAGTTTCTACAACAGAAAATAGAGTACATTCACCAGAATCCGGTTTGGGCAGAACTAGTACAGGAACCAGCACATTATCTGTACAGTTCAGCGCTTGATTATACGGGCAGCAAAGGGCTGCTAAAAATCTTACCCGTTGAGTAAGTCTATACAACGTAGTCTCGCCAATCCTTTGGCCCTTCCACAAACTTTCCCTACCTTTGTAACAAACCTTCGGGTTCTTGGCTTTTCCGGTTTAAAGTTGGCTTCCACCTCTTTTTACTAGAAAAGCCAAGTTTTTTATAGCCTCTCCCTGGGACTGGAGCAATAGCGGCATCACCTGAGCACAGCAGTTGACATTCTGTCATAGGTGATCTTCTTTGGTCTGTCTAACCTTTTAGAATTAAATCAGTAGATATACTGACGTTTCAGGCCCTGTTTCAGAAAAACGGCCGCTAAACGGTATCCTTAAGGATATTGACAAACCTGACACAAAAGCGTTATTTTACTTGTTCTTTGGCTTTGGTTCTATTTTTGAACAGAGCCTTTACTCAAATTAGATACTTATATAAACCAGACGATTATGGCACATAAAGCAATCGAGATCACCGATGCCAACTTTGAGGAGATCATCAATTCAGATAAACCCGTTCTTGTAGACTTCTGGGCCGAGTGGTGCGGTCCGTGCCGCATGGTAGGTCCGGTAGTGGAAGAACTAGCCGGCGACTATGAAGGCCGCGTGGTAGTAGGGAAAGTAGACGTAGATGCCAATCCGCAGACTTCTGCCAAATTCGGTATCCGCAGCATTCCTACGCTGTTGGTTTTCAAAAACGGACAGGTGGTAGACAAACAAGTGGGCGCCGTTCCTAAGAACGTACTGGCTCAGAAATTAGACGGTCAGTTAGCCTAAGCATAGCTGCTCCGCTGTAACAGAAAAGCCCCTCCTTTCTCAGGAGGGGCTTTTCTGTTTAGGGGCTGTTTTTGGAAAAACAGCCCCTAAACGCAACTGGGCCAGTTGAAAAAGCTGACTCTTCTACTCACACCCGCAGAGGTTCTTTTCGGCGGTGCAAATATCGGCGTAGGCTTGGTCCAGGCGGCGCATGAAACCGTTGAGGCGCTGGTTGTGCTCCCGCACCGTCTCCAGTTTCAGTTCTTTGGGCGGGGTTTTGTACAGGGTATCCAGTTCGGCCACGTGCTTCTTCAGTTCCACTTTCTTCTCATAAAGGCGCTGCACGTACTCGGGCAGAGCTTCCGAAGGGTACTGGGTTTTAAAGGCATTGTCCATGCAGTCGTCCTGCTTGAGATAGGCTAGGATTTTTCGTTCCGCCTGAAGATTGAGTTCCTGCAAACGTACTTTCTCTTTTTCCAACTGCTGCTCTTCCAGGCGCTGGTTGAACTGACGGGCGGCTAGCTTCACCTCTTCGCGGCAACTGCGGCATTTGGTGGAGTTTGCTTTCTCCAAAAGGGTATTCCGCAAGGTGATGTTCTCCTCGGTGGGGGCGGCATCGCGCAGGCGGGTTACCTCTTTGGCGTATACGTCATTGAACTGGGCAGACTCCAGCCGGTTCAGGTGCCGGTAGATGCCCTCGCCTTCCAGGGTACTGGCCAAAAACTCCGGGGTAGGTAATTCCACCGCGTAGAGTTTGCTCAGGTACTGCTCGCGTTGGGCCACAGAATAGGAACGGGTTTGCTCCTGCTCCAGATCCAGTACGGTGTTCACCAGCTCTTTTCCGTTCTTGAGGTTGTAATCGGTTTCCAGGTAGCTGTCGGCGGCGGCCAGAATAGTGCTGTACTCGTTCTTGAACACCCGTTGGTAAGTGTAATTGCGGGAGAACTCGCGGTCGCGCTGCCCGGCAAGGGCGCGCAAGCGTTTGTATTCCTGAATGACGGTGAACAGCGTTTTGGCGTTTACCTCGGGGCTGTTGTTCTTGTAGTTGAGGCGGTAGTTGTTGAGGTTCTGCTTCAGGTCAGAGAAGTTGCGGAGGAACTCAATGAACAGCTTTTCCTGCTTGTAGGCATCTTCGGTGACCAGACCGGCCGTGAACGCCTGCTCAATTCTGATGCGGCGGCGCTCAATGGTCTCAGAGGTGATGTCGCTGCCCGAGAGGGCATCCATGCGGTATAGTGACTTGTAGTTGGCCACCACCAGTACCGGGTAGTCTTTGTAGTTGAGGGCCGCCTCCAGCTTCTGGCGCTCAAACCCCTGCGGGCTGTTGCTCAGCAACTCGGTGAGCCGGGGCGTGCGCAGCGCGGGCAGTTTGGCAAACGACGGCACAAAGATATACACCCGCACTGAGTGCAGCCGGGTATCAAAATTCTGGCCTTCATACAGCCTGATGGTGGAGCTGAATTTGTATTCTTTGCGCTGGGCGCTGTTCCGGATCAGGTTCCCAAACTCCCCCACCAGCGAAAGCATGGCCGCCTGCGGAGTTACCTGCTTGGCTATATTGGTGAGCTGGTTGGCAATGATGTTGAAGAAAAGCTCGCGGCTGTCTGAGGTAAACAGTTTGGCTTCTACCGTAGCGTCAATGTTGCGTTCATCGGCGGCCAGAGGGAGTTTGTCAATAATCCGGATGGCGTCAATGTTGTCTGAGATGCGGGTGGAGTAGTTTTTCTTGTCGTTGGCGGGCTCCAGCGCGAAGTTATACAGCGGGTACACCACCGGTTCCTGCCCAAATAGCTTCGCGTTCTTGAGCTGCGCCGAGATAAACAGAGACTCCAGGTTAATGTAATCGCGCCGGCGGGCCTTGGTGGTGCCCTGCTCCAGTTCGTTGATCACTTTGGTGAACTGCCCGGCATTGAACAGGTACATGTCAGTGGTGAGGTACTGCCACTCGTCTGTGAACTCAAACTTGTCCAGATAATTATACCCTAGCCGGGTTTCTATCATGACCTGCGCCCGCGTGTTGAAAGAGCACAGCAACAGAAACAGCAAGCAGATTCGTCCAATATTCCCTAACCTCATGAAAAACACTGATTTTTATGATTATTCCTCTAACGAAGATACTACCCAACCCAGTATGCAAATGCAAAGTTCGCTGAAAGTGAGAGCATTCCAAAGAAGAGTTTGTTGCAAAGCGCAGGCCTTTTGCTGAACTTACCGCTTAAATTAACAGAATCCTGTGCATTCTTTTTTACAGAACATTCGCCGCACCGGCCAAAGCCCGCTTTTCTGGCTTCTATTTGTCTGTGGTTTCACTTTGCTGTACTTTTTCGCGGAGCATGAAGGCTTTTACTTCGGAGACGATTACTCCTATAGCCTGTACGCCCACCAATTGCTGCACGGCGGCTTCCATTTTGACAATTATTCTTTCTGCCACCGGTTTATGGTGTTTGTGCCCACGTCTCTGTTTTACTGGCTATGGGGCATGAACATCTATACCACTACCCTATGGCCGCTGCTATGCACCCTGGGCACTCTTTTGCTGCTGTACGCGGGGCTGCACCGGAAGCACCCCGCAGCTACGGCCTGGGCTTTGGTGCTGCTGGGCCTGTACTACTTCCAGCTAAACACGGCAAACTACCTGTACCCAGACAACATTGTGCTGTTCTTCACTACGGCCTGCCTCATGGTACTCTACAAGGCCCGGCAACCGTTTCCGTCTTCCACACAGGAGGTGTTCTGGGGAGTTACTTTTGCGGCCCTGAACCTGCTGGCGTTTCTCACCAAGGAAACCATTGTCTATACCGTGCCTTTTTACCTGTGTGTGCTTCTGTACCATCTGAAACGGCGGGAGAATTGGCGGTTCTGGGCAGCGGCCCTGCTGGCGGGCGCTTTGCTGCTGGCGGCCTATTTTCTCCTGTACAAAATCTTCTCCGGCGATGCTCTGCAACGGCTCTATGACATCAAGGCCACCAATACCCTTGAAACCAAACAGGAATACCTAGACTCCCGGGCAACTACGCTGCTGCCACGCCTCACCTATAAACCGCTGCTCTTCTTCATTGGGTCTGGTTTGGCAATTCCCTTGGCTTTTGCCGCGCTTTCCTTTTTCCGCACAGGCCGGACTGCGTTGCTGCACCTGCGCCGGTCGCACAGTTTCTGGCTGGTGGCGCTGCTGAGCATGCTCTTGCCTATCTGGTTCGGGACGGCCACGGTAGATTTCTACAAACCCATGCCCCTGCTGCCCCGCATGTTCCACCCGCTGCTGCCCACGTTCTGCTTAGCCGCCGGACTGGCGCTGGAAAAAGTTTGGCCCCAACGCGCTGCTTTTCTTGTGCTGGTCTTGCTGTTTGGCTTGTGTGCCGGGCTGGGTGAGAAGAATCTGGCGGTTATGTATGCGCCGCTGGTGGTTTTCTTTATGGGGCTGTTTCTTTACAGAAAGCCGGTGCCTTTTGCTCTGGGGCTGGCCGTGGTGGCGCTGGTGCTGTGCATTAGACCCGTCTATTTCATCTTTAAGCCCACGGTTTCTTACTACGCAGAACAGAAAGAAATCATTGACCGGCACCTCAAGCATCCCGCAGGGAATTATATAGTCTTAACCGATTCTATCATGCTGCGGCGGCACCCCTATTTCTATGGGTTTGATACCCCTCAGAATTATACCTATCAGAAATATTCGGCTTACTTGCCCTCCATGGCCCAGAGAACGGACACGGTGTTTCTGCTCATCAACAACGGCGTGCTGGAACACCCTGAACTGATGGCCCGCGAGAAAGAGAAAACCATTCTGCCCCAGTTCCCTTCGGCACGGCTGCTTGCCCGGCGGGGGAAGGTGAAGCTCTTCGTGCTCCCCAAAGACAGCACCCGGTAAAAGAAAGAGGCCGGAGCGTTTCCGGCCTCTTTTTGAAAAAACAGCCCCTAAACGGAAACTGGCGTTAGTCTTTGTAGATGAGCACTTCGCTTTTCTTATTGTTGATGTAGCCGCGGTACATGCCCTCTGAGTTGAAAGGCATGGCGAAGTTTCCGTTTTTGTCAAGGGCAATGACCCCGCCTTCGCCGCCAAACTTCACCAGTTTGTCCATAACCACCTCATCGGCGGCTTTTTTCACAGAGGCACCTTTGTAGCGCATGATGGCGGCAATGTCATAGGCTACCACCGCGCGGATGAAAAACTCCCCGTGCCCCGTAGCCGATACCGCGCAGGTGGCGTTGTCGGCGTAGGTGCCGGAACCAATGATGGGCGCATCGCCCACGCGGCCGTAGCGCTTGTTGGTCATGCCACCGGTGGAGGTAGCGGCGGCCAAGTTTCCGTTGGCATCCAAGGCTACGGCGCCCACAGTCCCGAATTTCCGGCCTTCAGTGAAGATGTTCTCGCTCTTGATGATGCTGCTGGTAGTGTCTGTATGGTCTAGTTGCACCTTTTCATTGGCTTTGGCTTTCTGGAGCTGCTGGAAACGGGTCTCGGTACGAAAGTAAGACGGATCTACGATAGTCTGACCCTGCTCTTTCGCGAATTTCTCGGCGCCGGAACCAATCATCATCACGTGTTCAGACTTTTCCATGACGGCGCGGGCCGTGGAAATGGGATTCCGGATGGTGGTCACGCTGGCAATGGCCCCGGCTTTGCGGGTTTTCCCGTCCATGATGGCGGCATCCAGTTCATTCTTGCCTTCATTGGTGAACACCGCGCCCTTACCGGCGTTGAACAGCGGCGAATCTTCCATGACCCGCACGGTAGCCTCCACGGCATCCAGGCTGGAGCCGCCTTTCTTCAGGATGGCATAACCCGTCTGCAAGGCTTGGTTCAGGACCTCCTGATAGGCTTTCTCCCGCTCTGGGGTCATGTTTTTGCGGGTGATGGTACCTGCCCCGCCATGGATGACCAGGGTAATCTTACTGAAGTCCTGCTTGGCTTGCTGGGCCCACCCTGTGGCCACTAGGCAAAGGCAGAACCAGGCGAAAAGAAACGGCTTTTTCATTGACGTGTTGTGCTTGTTGAGCGGTGTGAAGATGTGCTAATGTAAGCAAAATTCAGGTGACTGGGAGCGGCACCGCCGCAGCTGGAATTTCAAAACCCTGAAATTGGCATGTGGATGGTTGAAGCGCAAACAGAAAGACCCGCCGCCGCACTACAGCCCCTTCAGGTCATGCCAGTTTTTGCCTGTTTCTGGAAAAAGAGCCCCTAAACGGAAAAAGCACCGGCCACCGCCCGTGCTTTCCTATGGTAAAACGTTATGCCCAACTGCACCTCAGCGGCGTTGGACATGCGGACTCTATTCTCCTTTCTTGATACGCTGGTAATCTTGAAGATCGGCGCGGTTCTCTAGGGCTACGTACTCGGCCTGCAGGGCTTTTATTTTGGTGGCGTGCCGAAGGATGATGTCGTCATGCAGGGCTCGCTCGCGTTCGTTCAGCCGTTTGTAGATGGCGTTGGCGTAGTCCCAGTCTTCGGCGGTCCAGACGTTCTTACGGTCACGTACCTGCTGCAGGAAGTGCACGTAGGCATCGCGCAGGTTTTGGGCCGTCACGTCAGACAGGTTTTGGTAATCGCCCAGGAGTTCTCTCTCCATTTGGGCCTGCTTGCCGGGAACTGGTCCGCGGGCTTCCCGCTTTTTCCGTTCTTCCCGCTGCCTGGCTAAGGCCCGGCCCGCCTCTTTGAGTTCTTCCTTAGACTTGGTGGCAGCCTGGCTGGCTTTTTCATCTAGTTTCTCCAGTTCGTTGGCCGCCATCTCTTTCCGCTCCCGGGGAGTGGTGTCACAGGAAACCGTGCAGAGCAGAATGGCCGTGAACAAAACCAAAACGGCAATTGGAAACAGGTGTGCTTGTTTCATAGTATAAACAAAAGATAACACCCCCCATACGTACAGATGCCCCGCTTGGGTACCATTTCTCCGCAACTATGACCAAGAACGGTTTCAACTACACCCTTGACTTTACCTCCACCAATTTCAGGCTACAGCCCCATCTGTACCGGATAGGCGTGGGCGAGCAGGGAGTATTGCTGGTGGAGCCGTACAAAAGTGAGATTCTGCCGCACTGGCGCTTCAAGACCGCTGAGGTGGCGCTGGCTTCAGCCCAGAAAATCTACAGCTTGTTTGAGGAGTACCTTGCGCAGCAGGATTTTGTGGGCGCAGACATGGGCCGCAAGTTTTTGCAGATGGGATTTACCCGCGCCCGCCGCTACGCCAACCACAAGGGAGGCCGCAAGTACCAAACCTCAGGCACAGACCATTCGGCGGATAAGCCTTACCCCTATTCCTCGGGCAGCGCCCATAAAGGCAATGCTATTCTCCCGCAGGAAGACGATGCCCTCACGAACGAGAAGGCGCAGGCGGCGGCGGTGTTCAAGGAGTTCTGGTTCAGGGCCAAAGATCACCCGGAGTACCTCAGGCAGAAACAGGCGTTCAAAGAGCAGTATTATGAGAAGTAGCGTTTAGCGGCTCTTTTGGGAAAAACGGCCCCTAAACGGAAAAAGCCCCGGTTCCCCGAGGCTCTGGTTTGGTGCACTGTATCTATTTTTATTGCGCTTGTTTTCTGGCTTGGTAAGCGGCCACGCCGGCATCCAGGAACTGAATAAATTTCTGCACGTCTTTCTCATACGCCACCGGGGTCACCAAGGAGTTCTCGTTTTCGTCCATGAGCACATAGTAGGGTTGGGCGTTCACGTTGAACTTGGTGATCTGGTAATCGGCGTATTTCTTACCCAAGGTGGTTTTCTGCTTTTGGTCGTAGGTGCTGGTGTACCATTCGCTCTGCGGAAGTTCGGTTTTGTCATCTACGTAGAGGGCGGCAATCACGAAATTTTCCTTCAGGCGCTTCAGCACCTCTGGGTGGGACCATACGTTGGCTTCCATCTCGCGGCAGTTCACGCAGCCGTGCCCGGTAAAGTCAATGAAAATGGGTTTGCCCTGCTCCTTGGCGCAACGCTTGGCCTGCTCCAGGTCAAAGTACCCTTGCAGCCCGTGGGGCAGGTGCAGGAACTCACTGTATTTTGGGGTGTCACAAAGGGTGTTGGGGGCAGATGCCACGGCACCTCTGCTGGCCGTTAAATCAAAATCATGGGTAGACTGCGGCGGCAGGTAACCGGCCATGGCCTTGAGGGGCGCACCAAACATGCCTGGTATCAGGTACACCACAAATGAAAACGTGGCAACCGCCAGAAGCAAACGGGGCACGCTCAGGTACGGCAGGTCTGAGTCATGGGAGAATTTGAGCTTCCCCAGCAGGTACACGCCCATCAGCCCGAAGATCACGATCCACAGGGCCAGGTAAATCTCCCGGTCCAGCAAACGCCAGTGGTACACTTGGTCGGCCACGCTCAGGAACTTGAGGGCCAGCGCTAGTTCAATAAACCCCAGACACACCTTCACCGAGTTCAGCCAGCCTCCGGATTTAGGCAAACTGCTGAGCCAGTTGGGGAAAATGGCGAACAAAGTGAACGGCAGCGCGAAGGCCAGGGAATAGGCGAACATCCCGGCAATGGGTTTCAACGTCTCCCCGCCCGCCGACATCACCAGCAGCGATCCTACAATGGGACCGGTACAGGAAAAGGACACCAGCGCCAGGGTAAGAGCCATGAAGAAAACGCCGTAATAGCCGCCTTTGTCTGCCTGTGCATCGGCTTTGTTCACCAGCCAGTGCGGCAGCGTGATCTCAAACATGCCCAGAAAAGACATGGCGAACAGCAGAAAAATAAAGAAGAAGAAAAGGTTAGGCGCCCAGTGCGTACTCAAGAAGTTGGCGGCCTCCGGACCAAATACCTTCGCAAAAATAGTCCCGATCAGCGTGTAAATAGCAATGATGGACAAACCATACACCAAGGCCTTGAAGATGCCCTGAGCCCTACTGGCGCTGCCGCCGGTGAAAAAGGTCACCGTCATAGGCACCATGGGAAACACGCAGGGGGTCAGGAGCGCCACCACTCCAGAAAGGAAAGCGCCCAGCATAAATTCCCAGAGGGTTTCGGTAGGTACGCCCGCCGCTAGGCCGGCAGTAGCAGGAGCCACGGTGGCCGTATTAGACGCCGTGGTCAGAGAAGAGTCTCCGGCAGCCAAACCGGCGGCGGCAGAAGAATCATCCGCGGCCTTGGCTGTGCTTAAGGCAGTATCTGCGGCGGTTCCCGTTAAACCCGTGGCGGCCTGCGTGGTGCCCAACATAGGGGCCACGGCGCCGGTGGTAGCCGAAGGTGCGTCATTGGCACTGCCGCCGGTGGTACCCGTGGCAGGCATAGGTGTGGCGGCAGGGACACCCCCTCCCGGCACTACCTTGATTTGGTTGAACTGGAAATCGTCTTCACCAGGGATGCATTGCCCGTTAATCTCAGAACACACCTGATACTCATAGCTTCCTTTGATCACCAGCGTGGGCTGCAACACTTTCACGCGCTGCCTGAACTGAGCGGTTTTAGTGAAATAGGTGTACTCCCCGCCCCACATCTCATCATACTTCTTCTTGGGGTTTACGGGTTTTATTTTGCCTACCAGCGCGTAAGAAGGGTGCTTCTGGAAGGTGAAGGTGGTGACAATGGGCCCCAGATCAGGGTCAAAGTCTGAGGAATACAAATACCACTCTGGGATAATCTTCGCGTTAAAGATGAGGTCCACCTCTTCGCCCACTTTCACCTCGGTGGAGGAGACGTCGTAGCTCCAGGAGGCGGGTTTCAGTACCTGCGCCTGCCCCACGGTTCCTAGCAGCAAGAGGGGCAGCAGCAGTATCCAAAGGCGTTTTATTGCCATGTTTGTCTTAAATTTTTGTCTGTAATAAAGGGGCAAATTACTACAAATACCCCACATAGCAGCATAGTTACGAGCAAAGCCCCAGACGCAGATTGCGCTTTGGGCATTTACTTTCTACGGCCATCTTCGTAGACCAAACGCACCTGAACTGTTTGATAGTGCCAATAAACCACTAAATTTGACTCTAACTGGTCTCTTGTACCTAGAGAGCTGGTATACCCTATGATCCTAAATATCTTATTTACCATTCTACTGGTAGCACTTAATGGTTTCTTCGTAGCCGCTGAATTTGCGCTTGTCAAAGTAAGGGCCTCCCAGATTGAGCTCCGGGCGCAGGCCGGAAACCAACTGGCCAAAGTGGCCCACCACATGATTGGGCACCTGGACGCTTACCTTTCGGCCACCCAGTTGGGCATTACCCTGGCTTCTCTGGGCCTGGGTTGGATTGGCGAAGGCGTGGTCTCTGAAATCATCATTGAAATCATGCACGCCATGAACGTGGCCGCCGATCCGGAGCTGGCCCATCAGATTGCGTTGCCCATCTCGTTTGCCGTGATCACGGTGCTGCACATTGTATTTGGGGAGCTGGCACCTAAGTCCCTGGCCATTCAGCGCCCCGAGTCTACCACCCTGGCAGTGGCCATTCCGCTTAGAATTGTTTATTACGTGCTGTTGCCGTTCATCTGGATTTTGAACGGTTTCTCCAACTTCATCTTAAAGCGCGTAGGCATCACGCCCATGCACGGCTCTGAGGTGCACACCGCCGAGGAGCTCCGCCTTCTGTTTGAGCAGAGCGCCGAGAGCGGCGAGATTGGCGGCAGCCAGCAGGAGCTTATTGAGAACGTGTTTGAGTTCAATGAGCGCATGGTCAAGCAGATCATGGTGCCCCGCACCAAATTGGTGGCCCTGGACCTGGAGTCTACCGAGCAGGAAATTTTTGACGTGGTTTTCAACGAAGGCTACACCCGCATGCCCGTTTACCGCGACTCCATTGACAACATTGTGGGCATCCTGTACGTGAAGGACCTCTTGGTGGTGCTGCGCGCCGGCGAGCAGGTGAACCTGGAGAAGCTCATGCGCCAAGCCTACTTTGTGCCGGAGACCAAGAAGATCAGCCGCCTGCTCAAAGATTTCCAGCGCAACCGCATGCACATTGCCGTAGTGTCAGATGAATTTGGCGGCACCTCGGGTATTGTCACCATTGAAGACATCATTGAGGAACTGGTAGGCGAAATCCAGGACGAGTACGATGAGGAAGTACCGCTCATTGAGAAAACCGGTGATTTTGAGTACAAGGTAAACACCTCCGTCTCCGTTCAGGATGCCAACGACGACCTGCCTTATCCGCTCCCCGAGGGCGAGGACTATGAAACAGTGGGCGGGTACCTCAACATGATTTACGGCCGCATTCCGGAGATAGGCGAAACCGTAGTGCACGGCGTCTATGAGTTCCGGATTCTGGAGAAAACCGAACGGAATGTAGAATCGGTGTTGTTGACGGTAACGGAAGACAAACGCGACGACATCTTGTAGTACACCTCATTTTAGATTAGGAAATCTTTAAGCGTTTAAGGGCTGTTTTTGGAAAAACAGCCCCTAAACGCTTTTATTGTTTTATATGGGTCTTGATCTCAGCCGGAGGCCTTGTTGTGCACGCATTCCGCTAATGCTATTGGAATGCTGGCTTGTCTAGGCTTTATAAGCTTTGTTGTTCCATAGTTTCCGCTATGCGCTCACGGCCGCGGGGCCTCGTCTTCCCCTCTCGCAAGCCCTTGCGGCCAAGCCAATGCAGTTGGCCTTTATTTTCTGCTATCCTTTGGCCACTAGCGAGGCGCTCGATGGGAAGACTGGAAGAGTTGCGGCTAGCAAAGGCTGTTACAGCTTGAGGCAAAACATGGCGTGAGTCTCCGGCTAGCAGAGATAATAGGGGAAGGGAAAGATTAGCCACATGATTAAGTGCGTTTAGAGGCTCTTTTTCCAGAATCGGACGTAAAGCAATGAAAGCGGCTTTTACTTTTTTTCAGCCTTTTTTGAGCTTCTTCTTCTATGACTTCTTCCTTTCAGCAGGTTTGGGGCGTGTTTTAACACATCCCATTATTTTACTATAGCCCTTTCTGTAACGCACGGGTAAACTTTTCACCAAGATTCAATTCATCAATTAGTTAACAACCACCTTCAGCCAAAATCTCAATACTACAATTCAAGCAAAATCCTACTCATCATCCTCTTAAAAGACAGAGAAAAGATGAACAGGTACTCTTTCTGCTGCTCTACAGAATTACTTGTGGCATAACCTTCAAGGGCTTTTTCCCGTTTCCTGTCATTAAAAAGTAAAAAAACTATATAGGAATTTATCAGCATCTTCTTCTATGACTGTTCCTCCTTCCCATACTCAGACTCCCATTGCCCTGGTAAGTGGCGGAGCGTCTGGAATTGGGAAAGCTATCGCGGAGAAACTGGCCGCAGCAGGCATGAACGTCATTACAGCCGATGTGGCGGCTGGCCCAACAGGCACAAGAGTTGATCATGTCACCTGTGATGTCACCCAACCAGAGGACATTGACGCGCTCTATGCCCACGTGACCCAGACCTACGGTCACCCAGATGTACTGGTATGCTGCGCCGGGCAAGGCATTCATGAGAAACTTACGGAGGGCGATCCCGCCAAATGGCAGAAGGTGCTGGACCTGAACATCATGGGTACGCTGCGGCTCATCAGGGCCTTTACGCCCGGTATGCTGGAGAAAGGAGCCTGCGATGTGGTCATCATGAGTTCCGTTTCGGCGGGACAGGCATACCCGTACGGTGGCATTTACGCGGCCAGCAAGAGCGCCCTCAACATCATTGCCGAGACGCTCCGGCAGGAGACGCTGCCCAAACTGCGGGTCACCACCATCGCCCCGGGTGTCACGGATACCTCCTTCTTTGAAAACACCATTTCTGGATATAACACTGTTGAATCTATCGGGTATGGCGCGTTGAGCCCTGCGGAGGTAGCCGAGACCGTGCTGTTTGCGTTGCAGCAACCCCGGCACGTCTCGCTGAACTACCTCACCCTTCGGCCCACGCCACAACCTTTTTAACCCCCTAAAAAACACCCACGAATGACGATGAAAAAGAAAGTATTGATTACGGGCGGTGCAGGCTTCATTGGCTCGCACCTGGCAGATGAACTGATCAACTTTGGGTATGAAGTTCGCGCGCTGGACAACCTTTCTGAGCAGGTGCACGGCAAAGACTGTGAGCGCCCCGAGTACCTGAATCCGGCCGTTGAACTACAAATTGGCGACGTGCGCGACAAAGCCGCCGTCATGAAAGCCCTGGACGGGGTAGATGCGGTGTTCCACTTCGCGGCCATGGTGGGTGTGGGCCAGAGCATGTATGAAATCAAGGAGTACACAGACGTGAACAACATCGGCACCGCCGTTCTGTTGGAATGCCTCATTGAGAAACCCGTAAGCAAACTGGTGGTGGCCTCCAGCATGAGCATCTACGGTGAGGGCCTATATAAATCAGCTTCCGGCGAGACCGTCACTGCCGTTGAACGCGGCTTGGAGCAACTGAAAGCCGGCAACTGGGAGCTACAGGACGGCCAAGGCGGAACCTTGCAGCCCGTACCTACGCCAGAGTCTAAAATCCCGTCACTTTCGTCGGTGTACGCGCTGTCTAAGTATGACCAGGAGCGCCTTTGCCTCATGGTAGGCCGCGCTTATAACATCCCCACCGTAGCCATGCGTTTCTTCAACGTGTATGGTACGCGGCAGGCGCTTTCCAACCCGTACACGGGCGTGCTGGCCATCTTCGCGTCGCGCTTCCTCAACAACAATGCTCCTATGATTTTTGAGGACGGAAACCAGCAGCGCGACTTCGTGCACGTGCGCGATGTGGCATTGGCCTGCCGTCTGGCCATGGAGAAAGAAGAAGCCAATGGGCAGGTCTTCAACGTGGGCAGCGGCAACAACTACACCATTAGAGAGATTGGCGAGCGTCTGGCCGAGGTAATGGGCAAGCAAGACTTGATGCCAGAGATTACGGGCAAGTACCGCGTAGGCGACATCCGGCACTGCTACGCCGACATCAGCCTGGCCAATAAAGTGCTCGGTTTCTACCCGCAGGTTGAGTTCAACAGCGGCTTAACCGAGCTGGCCGACTGGCTGGAGGGACAGATTGCGTACGACCGCGTGAATGAGGCCAGCGCCGAACTGGCGGCCAGAGGCTTAACCGTTTAACGCTGCGTTTCTGACCTGTTTTTCCCAAAAGAAGCTAAAAACGCTATGACTAAAATCGCTAAAACTCAACCTATACATACTCCCCTCGCCGCCCCTACCATCGGCTTGGTTGAATGGTTCCAGCCCAACGAGCACGCCCGCGTGGAGAAAGTGCTCGCGGAACTGAAGGAACTGGGCGTGACCGAGCTGCGAACCGGCATCTCCTGGGCTGACTATTACACCCCCAGCGGCAAAGACTGGTACGCCTGGTTAATCCCCACCCTCGCCCAACAGGTGAAGGTGCTGCCATGTTTCCTGTACACGCCACCATCTCTAGGCGAGGTTGCCAAAACCTCTTCCCCACCCAGAGACCTAAAGGCCTTCGCCGATTTCCTGGACGTGATCATCACCGACCTGGGCCAGCACTTTGAGTGGGTAGAACTCTGGAACGAACCCAACAACAAAGTAGAATACGACTACACCCTGGACCATAGCTGGGACAAGTTTGCGGAGATGATTGGCGGCGCGGCCTACTGGGCGAAGCACCGTGGCAAGAAAACCGTGCTGGGCGGCATGAGCCCCATAGACCCTAACTGGCTGCAACTCATGTTTGATCGTGGCGTGATGCAATACATTGATGCCGTGGGCATCCATGGCTTCCCCGATGTCTTCGATCAGATGTGGGAAGGCTGGGAAACCAACATCAGCCGCGTGCGCGAAGTCCTGGACCGCAACGGAAGCAAGGCCGAACTCTGGATTACCGAGGCTGGTTTCTCCACCTGGCAGCACGATGAATTCAAGCAACTGCAGGAGTTCCGGAACGTGTGCCAGACACCGGTAAATAAAGTATTCTGGTACAGCCTGCATGACCTTGATCTGGAGCGTTCTACCGTGGGCGGCTTTCACGTAGATGACCGCGAATATTACTTCGGGCTGAAGCAAACCGACGGCTCGCCTAAACTCCTGTACCGCCTCTGGGCCGAGAACGGATTGGAAGGCTTAAACAAATTCAACTTCATCCGCCGCAAAACGGATTTCTCCAACCAGGAGCGCTATTCCGTAGTAACCGGTGGAGCCGGGTTTGTGGGCACTAACCTGGCTAAGCGCCTCTTGGAGCAAGGCAAGCGTGTGCTCATTTTTGACAATCTCTCCCGCACCGGCGTAGAGCGCAACCTGCAATGGCTGCACGAAAACTACGGCGACAAGCTGGAAGTCTATGTAGGCGATATCCGTGATTTGCAGTCAGTGAAGCGGGTGATGAAGTATGCCAATGAGGTGTTCCATTTCGCGGCACAAGTTGCCGTGACCACTTCGCTCACGGGCCCTATCCAGGACTTTGAAATCAACGCCCGCGGCGTGGTGAACGTGCTAGAAGCCATCAGAGCCCAGGACAATCCGCCGCCACTGGTGTTCACTTCCACCAATAAGGTATATGGCGGCCTGGAAGATTTACAGTTTCTGCCAGACAAAACCCGGTATAACCCGTCAGATAAAAACATTCTGGCCAGCGGTATCTCTGAGGCCCGTCCGCTGGATTTTCACAGCCCCTACGGTTGCTCAAAAGGCGCCGCCGACCAATACGTGGTGGATTATGCCAGAACCTATGGCATTCCTGCCGTGGTGTTCAGAATGAGCTGCATCTACGGTCCGCACCAGTACGGCAACGAAGACCAGGGTTGGGTAGCCCACTTCGCCATACGCGCCATTGAAAACAAACCCATCAGCATTTACGGCGACGGTAAACAGGTCCGCGACATCCTGTTCGTGGAAGATCTGGTAGATGCGTTCTTGCTGGCACAGGAGAACATGAAAGACCTGTCGGGGCAGGCGTTCAACATTGGCGGCGGCGTAAAAAACACCACCAGCCTATTAGAACTGTTAGACCTGATTGGCACCTACCGCGGCAAGAAAGTGAACCTGAGCTTCGGTGATTGGCGTCCCGGCGACCAGCACTACTATGTGTCTGACATCCGCAAGTTCCACGAGGCTACCGGTTGGTACCCTAAAAATAGTGTGCAGGAAGGCGTGGCCAAACTGTACCAGTGGCTCTGCGAAACCAGAGGCATTGAAGTGTCTTTGCCCGCCCCCGTTGCCACCGCCGTTGAACAAGAAACCGATAACGTAGCCGTCGCTTAGTTTTATGCAGACTGATCTTTTCCAAGACACCCCAACCACCGCCGTCGCCACCTCCATGGCTGCGGCGGTGCTGACTGCGCCCAAGCAAGTTGAAATACAAGAAGTAGCCCTGCCCGAGCCTACCGCCACGCAAGTGCGCATTAAGCTGGAAGGCTGTGGCCTCTGCGCCTCCAACATTCCCGTGTGGGAAGGCCGTGACTGGTTCACTTACCCCATTTCCGCCGGAAACCCGGGCCACGAAGGCTGGGGAATCATTGATGCCGTGGGCGAAGAAGTGAAAGAGCTGAAAGTAGGTGACCGTGTGGCGGCTCTTTCTTACAACTCTTACGCCGCCTATGACGTGGCCGAGGCTACTTCTGTGGTAAAATTGCCAGCCTCCTTGGCAGGCAAACCGTTCCCAGGTGAACCTCTAGGCTGCGCGATGAACATCTTCAAACGTTCCGACATCAAAGCGGGCCAGACCGTGGCCATTTTGGGCATCGGGTTTCTGGGCGCTTTACTGGTTCAATTGGCCAAAGAGGCGGGCGCCAGGGTTATTGCCATTTCCCAGCGTCCGTTCTCTCTGGACATTGCCCAGCAATGCGGAGCCGATGAACTCATTCCTATGAATGACCACTACCAAATCATTGAGCAGGTGAAAGACCTCACCGGCGGCGTTTTCTGCGACCGCGCGATTGAGTGCACCGGCAAGGAATGGCCCCTGAACCTAGCAGGTGAATTGTGTAAAGAGCGCGGCAGATTGATCATTGCCGGTTTCCACCAAGACGGCATGCGCCAGGTAAACATCCAGCTCTGGAACTGGCGCGGCCTGGACGTCATCAACGCCCATGAGCGCGACCCGCAGATGTACCTTGACGGCATACAAGAAGCGGTGGAAGCCTTAGAAAGCGGCCGCCTGAAACCAGACCTACTCTACACCCACACCTTCCCGCTGGAAAACATGGAAGAGGCGTTTCAAGCCTTGACCAATAGACCTGACGGATTCATGAAGGCGTTGGTGACGATGTAATTGTCACGTTTTGTAGAAATATACAAATTCCCGATACTCCCCCTTTGAAGGGGGTAGGGGGATGTTTACACCAGCAGGTCATGGCGTTCCCATAAGAACCGCTCTTCTGGATTTATAATCCAGAAGTTATTACTCGTCGGATTTGCAATCCGACACGCATGGCAGAAGTGATTCAGCAAAAGAAGGGGATTACAAATCCCCAGCCACAAAAGTTCGGGATTGCAAATCCCGAACAGCATAGAGGGCCAATATTAAGGTTCAGCAATGCGTGGCTCTCCTGTGTAAACATCCCCCTTCGCCCCCTTCAAAGGGGGAGTATCGGGTAGAGTAGCAACAGAAAAAATAACTCCCGTTTTTGGCCTGTTTTTAGAAAAACAGGCCAAAAACAGCTTCCAACAAGAAGCACCAAACATACCATCTTAACCCTTTACACTATGGCGGAAGAGACTGTACTAGAACCTACCAAAGCCGCAGCGGCCCCTACCGTTGCTCCTACTGATACTTTAAAACTCGGCTTTCTGGGCATTGGCTGGATTGGCCGTAACCGCATGGAAGCCATTGCCAATTCGGGCGTGGGCGAAGTAACCGCCGTGGCCGACCCTGTACCGCAAAACGTGGAGGAGGCCCAGAAAACCGCGCCTAACACTAAAGTCTGCCAAACCATCAATGAATTGTTAGAGGAAGACATTGAGGGCGTGGTCATCGCCACTCCCAGCGCCTTTCACGCCGAGCAATCCATCATTGCGTTAGAGAGCGGCAAAGCCGTTTTCTGCCAGAAGCCGCTGGGCCGCTACGCCGAGGAAACCAAGCGCGTGGTAGAGGCCGCCCGCCAGGCCAATACCTTACTGGGCGTGGACCTTTCCTACCGCAGCACCGTGGCCATGCGCAAAGTCTATGAACTGGTAAAATCGGGGGAGTTGGGCGACATCTACGGCGTGGAGCTAGTCTTCCACAACGCCTATGGCCCCGACAAGGCCTGGTTCTATGACCCCAAACTGTCGGGCGGCGGCTGCGTGATTGACCTGGGTGTACACTTAGTTGATTTAGCCCTCTGGACATTGGATTTCCCTGAAGTGGAAAACGTGACCAGCAGCCTCTTCTCCAAAGGCAAACGCGTTACGCCCGCCGATGGCAAGGTAGAAGACTACGCCACCGCCAGCATTCACTTGGCCACGGGTCCGCACGTGCAGTTGAGCTGTTCCTGGAATCTACCCGCGGGACAGGAAGCCCTCATCAGTGCCACCTTCTACGGTACCAATGGCGGTGCCTCATTCAAGAACGTGAACGGCTCTTTCTATGATTTCGTGGCCGAGCGGTTCTGGGGCACCAAGACCGAAACGCTGGTTTCACCTCCAGACACCTGGGGCGGACGTGCCGCCGTAGAGTGGGCGCAACGCGTAGCCAACGGTGAGAAATTCAATGAAGAAGCAGAGCAGTTTGTAAAAGTAGCCACCGTTTTAGACCGCATCTATGGTAGATAAGCAGCACAGAACCGTTCTCATGACCACCGACACCGTGGGCGGCGTCTGGACGTACAGCCTGGAGCTCATCCGGGCTATGGCGCCGCACCACGTGCACTTTTACCTGGCCACCATGGGTGCCGCCATTACCCTGCAGCAACGCCAGGAACTGACCGCCCTTTCTAACGTGACGGTGTACGAAAGTGAATATCAGCTGGAATGGATGGATTACCCCTGGGACGATGTGGACGCCGCGGGCGAGTGGCTCCTGGAACTCAGCCGCGAACTCAATCCAGACCTCATCCACCTGAACAACTTCTGCCACGGCCAACTGCCCTGGAACAAACCCGTGCTCATGGTCATCCACTCGTGCGTGCAGACCTGGTGGCGCGCCGTGAAAAACGAGAAAGCCCCCGCAGGCCGAGACTATTACTTTGAGCGCGTACGCGAAGGCCTGCATGCCGCCGATGTGGTAGTAGCCCCTACCCAAGCCATGCTCACCGAGGCCGAAGCCGTTTATGGCACGTTTTCGCAAAAACAGGTCATAAACAACGGCCGCGACCCACATGCCTTCCGCTTCGGGCGAAAGGAACCGTTCATCTTCAGCATGGGCCGCGTCTGGGACGAGGCCAAGAACATCGCCCTTCTCACCCAGGTGGCCGATGCCGTGGACTGGCCTATTTACATTGCCGGTGACGCCACCCACCCCGCCACAGGCGAAAACAAGCTTTTCAAGAACGTGCACTTCCTGGGCAAACTTTCCCAAAGGGAAATTTCTGATTGGCTTTCCCGCGCCTCTTTGTATGTGCTGCCCGCCAAATACGAGCCGTTCGGATTATCCATTCTGGAGGCCGCGTTTTCGGGTTGCGCGTTGGTGCTGGGCAAGATTGACAGCCTCAAGGAAGTCTGGGACCGTTCCGCAGAGTTCGTGGAAACAAACGATGTAGAAGGCCTCACCGCCATTTTGCAGAAACTGATTGATGATGAATTCCTCCGCAACATCATGGCCTGCCGTGCCGTGAAGAAAGCCCAGGATTACACCGCCGCCCTCATGGCGCAGGAGTACCTGCAAGCCTACGCTGATTTGCCCAAACGCGTGAATACCAAAAAGGCAAAGCCTGTGGAGACTTAAAGTTGTAACGAGAGAACTGCGTGTATCTCGTCCCCCTTTGGAGGGGGTAGGGGGAGGATAAAGACGGATGCTGATAGGAGCAGCTCTTGTTAAGAACAAAACAGGGAAACATCAGCAATGCGTGGACCTGCAGGTGTAAACATCCCCCTTCGCCCCCTTCAAAGGGGGAGTATCAGAAAGGCACAGAAGTAAATCCGCGTCTTAGTAAGTGAACGTTTGAAGAAGCAGATTCTCCCCTTGTGGGGAGATAAAGAGGGATGTTTACAATTGAAAAAGAATCAGCAATGTCTGGCTCTCCTGTGTAATCCTCCCCCTACCCCCCTCCAAAGGGGGACCACCAGCAAAAGAAATTTGAGGCTGTGGCCTCAGGAAGTTGAAAACTTCCTGCCATTTTAGGTCCAAGTCCCAGACTTGAACCAGAATAAAAATTAGAAACCAAGAGTCTTAAGTCTTACATCTTGAGTCTTATGTCCCAAAAAATGCCTATGAAACTTGTCTTATTCTACCACTCCCTCCTATCAGACTGGAACCATGGCAACGCCCACTTCCTGCGCGGCGTGGTGACGGAACTGAAATCCAGAGGCCATGACGTGCAGGTCTATGAACCCAAAAACGGCTGGAGCCTGAGCAACTTGATTGGCCAATACGGCGAGCAAAAACTGGAGGAACTGCAACAGTATTATCCGGATCTGGAAACAAATTTTTATGAGCTGGATTCGCTCAATTTAGACGAAGTTCTGGCGGGTGCCGATTTGGTGCTCATGCACGAGTGGAACGACCATGAACTAGTGCGCCGCGTGGGTGAGCACAGAACGCAGAACAATTACCGCCTGCTATTCCATGACACCCACCACCGCGCCGTGACGGAGCGCGAAAGCATGGCCGCCTATGATTTGACTCATTATGACGGGGTGCTGGCCTTCGGCGAAGTTATCAAAGAACTGTACCTCAAAGAAGGCTGGACTCAAAAAGCCTGGACCTGGCACGAGGCCGCCGATACCCGCGTTTTTTACCCCCACACCAAAGATTCCTTTGACGGCGACCTGGTCTGGATTGGCAACTGGGGCGACGAAGAGCGTACCGCTGAATTGCACGAATTCCTTTTAAATCCAGTGAAAGAACTCGGCCTGAAGGCCAAAGTGTATGGCGTACGTTACCCAGACCACGCCATTAAATCCTTAGCCGAAGCCGGCATTGAGTATGGTGAGTGGCTGCCCAATTACAAAGCGCCCGAGGTATTTGCCAGGTACAAAGTAACGGTGCACGTGCCGCGCAGACCGTACGTAGAGGCGCTGCCCGGCATTCCTACCATCCGTCCGTTTGAGGCCATGGCCTGCGGGATTCCGCTTATTTCAGCGCCGTGGGAAGACGCTGAGAACCTGTTCACCCCGGGTAAAGATTTTCTGGTGGCCCGCAACGGCGAAGAAATGAAACAGCACCTGCAAACCGTGCTCACCGACCAGCGCCGCGCCATGGATTTGATGTGCAACGGCCTGCGCGTCATCAACCGCCGCCATTCCTGCGCCCACCGGGTCAATGAACTGGAAGCCATCTGCGCAGAACTGGGCATTGCCCCCACTAAAATTTCCTCCACGTCTAATTCCCCCGTAGCATATGCAGAATAAAAAGCTCAACATCGCCTTCTTCGGATCAAGTTTAGTATCAGCGTACTGGAACGGGGCCGCCACCTATTACCGCGGTATTGTGCGGGCCCTGCATGCCCGCGGCCACCAGGTTACTTTCTATGAGCCAGATGCCTACCAGCGCCAGGAAAACCGCGACATCCCAGACCCTGAGTACGCCAAAGTAGTGGTGTACCAAGCCACCGAGGAAGCAGTTTATAATGCCTTGGAAGACGCGGCTACCGCCGATGTGGTAGTGAAAGCCAGCGGCGTAGGCGTGTTTGACGAACTGCTGGAGGCCGAGGTGCTGAAACTGCAAAGCAAAGACCGCCTCGTGATTTTTTGGGACGTGGACGCCCCCGCTACCCTGGACCGCGTGGAAAGCGACCCCGCCGATCCGTTCCGCCCCTGCATTCCGCAGTATGACTTAATCCTGACCTATGGCGGCGGCGACCCCGTGGTAAATGCCTACACCAAACTAGGAGCGAAGAAATGTGTGCCCATCTACAACGCCCTGGACACCGCCACCCATTACCCCGTTGCGCCAGAGGCGAAGTTTGCCTGTGACCTCGCGTTTTTAGGTAACCGCCTACCCGACCGTGAAACCCGCGTAGAGCAGTTCTTCTTAGACGTGGCCGCCAAATTACCAGAACAGAAATTCATCATAGGAGGCAGCGGCTGGGGCGATAAACCTATGAGTGCCAACGTGAACTACATCGGGCACGTGTACACCAACGAGCACAACGCCTTCAACTGCACCCCCAAAGCTGTTTTAAACATCAGCCGCGAGAGCATGGCCCGCTACGGCTTCTCCCCCGCTACCCGCGTGTTTGAGGCCGCCGGCGCCGGAGCTTGCCTCATCACTGATTACTGGGAGGGCATTGACTTCTTCTTCGAACCAGACACGGAAATTTTAGTAGCCAAAGACGGCGAAGAAGTGGCAAAGTTGCTGCAAGGCTTAACTCCGGAACGCGCCAAAGCCATCGGCGAAGCCGCTTACAAAAAAGTGTTGGCTAAGCACACCTACGGGCACCGCGCCGATGAACTGGAGCAACTGCTCCTGACCACTCCGCGCACCGCTGCTGCTCCATCGGCAGCCGAGGCAGGCGCCGTGGTTTCCTAGTATTTTCCGTTTAGGGGCTATTTTTTGAAAAACAGCCCCTAAACGGAAAAAGAATCGCTAGCAGAGGCTGTTTGGATGCACACCGCTGGCGCGAACATACAGCTCGTGTCCTTTTTTGCTGTTCGGGATTTGCAATCCCGAACCACTTTGTCGCGGATTTATCAATCCGCCGTGAACCACGAGCAGAATTGGCAGGCACGGGGATTACAAATCCCCGACAGAGGACTTTCGGATTGATAAATCCGAAAGAGTGAAGTAAATCTTATAGGAAAAAGTAAGAGTGAATTGAGCAAAAGCAGTTTTCTACTTCCGTTTAGGGGCTGTTTTTCAGAAAACAGCCCCTAAACGGAAAACATCACTCGCTCGCGTCCCGCGAGTGTGAGTTCCTGGCGGCGTCCCGCCGCTGGAAATAGTAGCCTTAACTCGGCCAGAGGCCGAAGGTATCCCACACTCGCGGGACGCGAGCGAGAGCAATAGAAAAGTCTTGTGTCTTACGTCTTGATACTTGTGTCTTAAAAATATGTCTCAAAAACCATTGAACATCGTCATCCTAGGTTTGTCCATCACCTCCAGTTGGGGGAACGGGCACGCCACCACGTTTAGAGGGCTGGTGCGCGAGTTGCGGAACCGCGGCCACCACATCCTGTTCCTGGAGCGCGACGTGCCGTGGTACGCCTCTAACCGCGATTTACCCAATCCTGAATACTGCCAACTGGAGCTGTACCAATCCTTAGATGATTTGCAGGCCCGCTTCACGGAGCAGGTGCGCGACGCGGATTTTGTGATGGTTGGGTCTTACGTGCCCGAGGGCGTGGCCGTGGGTGAGTGGGCCATCAATACCGCGCAGGGCGTGACAGGCTTCTATGACATTGACACGCCGGTGACCCTGGCCAAATTGGCCCGTGAAGATTACGAGTACCTGCACCCGCGCCTCATCCCGATGTATGACCTATACCTGTCGTTCACGGGCGGCCCTACGCTGGAGAAACTGGAGAAGGAATTCGGGTCGCCTATGGCGCGGCCACTGTACTGCTCTTTTGACCCGGAGCTGTACTTCCCCGAACCCAACGAGGAGAAACTATGGGACTTAGGCTACCTGGGCACCTACTCAGATGACCGCCAGCCGCCGCTGGAGGAACTCATGCTGGATGCCGCGCGCCAATGGCCGTTGGGCAGCTTTGTAGTGGCCGGTCCGCAGTACCCAGACACCATCCAGTGGCCCGAGAACTGCGAGTACATCCACCACCTTCCGCCCGCTGAGCACCGCCAATTCTACAACCGCCAGCGTTTCACACAGAACATCACCCGCGGCGATATGATCAAGGCCGGTTACTCGCCCAGCGTGCGCCTCTTTGAAGCCGCCGCCTGCGGTACGCCCATCATCTCCGACTACTGGGACGGGCTGGATGAAATATTTGAGTTTGGAAAAGAGATTCTGGTCTCCTACTCGGCTGAGGACACCCTGAACTTCCTGATAGATTTACCCGAGGAAGAACGCCTCGCCATTGGGGAACGCGCCCGCCAGAAAGTGCTCACCCAACACACCGCCGCCCACCGCGCGCAGGAGCTGGAGAGCTATGTAATGGAAGTCCTGAGTTCTGAGTCTAGCGTTCTAAGTGCCAATGAGGAAGTGGAGCTGGGGAGTTGATTGTAGTTGAACGTATTTGTGATTTCCGTTTTCGGCCTGTTTTTCTCAAAACAGGCCGAAAACGTTTAAAAGAAATACTTATATTAAAGTTTTTATATTTAATTTAAATATCTAGCTTCGCAAAATAAGTATTCATCTATAAAACAATTAATTAAAAAAATGACACAAATTAGATTGTCCGATATTTATTTAGGAGTTAATGATGGAAAGAAAGAAGCTCTTTACAGAAACGACTTTGAGAAGTTCTTTGTTGATTACAACAATAATTATGCTGATATTTTAAAACCACAAAAGTACATTATATTAGGAAGAAAAGGCTCTGGAAAGACAATACTTGCAGAATTTATAAAGAAACAATCTGAAAGTGACCCAATTTGGTTTTGTGAAATAAAATCCTATAAAGACTTTAGATTTCATGAATTAGTAAATTTTAAAACAAATGACATATCTCCAAATGAATATACTTCAATTTGGCGTTGGATTGTTCTTATAGATTTTGCTAAATTAATTATTGAAGATAATGGTATTCAGGATACTGAAAACAAAAGGAAATTAGAAAAGTTCTTTAGAGAAAATTACTATTCTTTAGATATAGACGCAAAAAAGGTAATTGAAATAACTAAGGGAGGAAAAATAAACGGCAAAATACTTAAAGAAATTTTAGATGTCGGTGCTGAAGTAAACAAACAAACTAAATTTACTGAAAGTAGTTACTTGACTTACCTAGAAGATTTAGAAAAAGTCGTAATTAAGCTATTAAACAATTCAAATAGTAACTATACTCTGATTTATGACGAATTAGATGACAGGTTCCAAAATGATAGTTTTTATAAGAATTCAATAATTAGCCTAATAAAAACTGCAGACTCATTAAATTGCGCTATACTTGAAAAAAGAATCAAAGCAAAAGTCATTCTACTAATTCGTTCAGATATATTTTCAATACTTAATGATACAGATTTAAACAAGATTAAACTCACTAATACAGTATCAATAAATTGGGGAGACAAAGTTAGCCCAGACTCTCCATTGATTCATCTAATTGTACAAAAAGCAAAGCGCTCTACGCAATATTTGAATCAATTTTCTGACAAAGAAATATTTGAAACATTATTTCCTCAAAATATCAAAGGTGTTTCTCCAGACAGATTCATTTTAGAAAGAACCCTATTTAGACCTAGAGATATAATAACGTTTTTAAATTTGATTATAGAAAAATACCCTTTTTCAAATTACTTTGGCTGGAAAGGTTTTGTAGAACTTAAAGCAAAATATTCAGAATATTTTTATGATGAAATAAGAAATGAAATGCTTGGACATATTTCACAAGAAGAAATTGACCAAGGCCTAAGGTTACTAAAAAACTTCAATAAACACTTTTTCCATTTCGACGAACTCAATACTTATTACGAAAGGCAAAAAAAGCATTACCCTAACATAGACTTAGAAAAATTATTAATTTCATTCTTCAAATTTAATGTCATTGGAAATAAGTGGCATAACTCCTTTAAAAATAAAGAATATTACACTTGGTCTCATCGAGACACAAAAGCTGAAATAGACTTTGACAAACAAATAGTAGTTCACTTAGCACTAAGAGAGCAATTATCAATGTAAGTCTTTAGACCTAATTCCAAATGAAAATCAAACTTATAATTGTTTTTTGCACGTCTATCCTTTACTTCGCCCTCACCTCCTTCCTCCCCAAACCAGAATGGACGCCCCTGCTGGATAAGAACCTCTCGCAGTGGGAAACCTATCTCAGCTACCGCCACCAAGTGGGTTACAACGGGAAGGTACCTACAGATGCGCAGGGCAAGGAGATAGCGCCACTGGGCTACAACGTGAAGGGGCAGCAGGTATTCACGGTGCTGGAGGAAAAAGGCGAGCCCATACTCAAAGTGAGCGGCGAGGTCTATGGCTGTGTGTTCACCAAGCAGGAGTACCAGAACTACCACCTCAAACTCAAATACAAGTGGGGCGAGAAAAAGTTTGATCCCCGTAAAAACCTCTTGAAAGACTCGGGGGTGCTGTACCATAGCATAGGCAAGGCGGGCGTAGATTACTGGCGCGCCTGGATGCTCTCGCAGGAGTTCCAGATCATGGAAGGCCACACGGGAGACTACTGGAACATCGCCAACGCCGCCATGGACATCAGGGCGTTTCTGCCCGAGGGAATGATGAACTCCGTGGCCGACCACGGGCAGCCGTTCCTGCCCATTGGCACCGGCTCGGGCCGTGACGGGTTCTGCCTGCGCACCGAGAACCGTGAAAGCAAAAACAACGACTGGACAGAAATAGAATTAATCACGTTCGGAGACAAAAGCCTGCACATTGTGAACGGCCACGTGGTCATGGTGCTGCAGAATTCGCGCTACGTGGAGAACGGCAAAGCCACGCCTCTTACCAAAGGCAAAATCCAGATACAGAGCGAAGCCGCCGAGACGTACTTCAAAGACATCATGATCAAACCCGTTTCGGCCATGCCGAAGGAGTATAGCAAGTACTTCTGAAACGCGTAACGATTTGTAGGGGCAATCCCTTGTGGTTGCCTAAGGCGGCAGCAAGCGTATAAAGGGCAACCACAAGGATTGCCCCTATACCGGAATATGACTTACGATCCGCTACAACATCATAGAAGATCCATCAGGCTCAGAGGCTTTGACTATAGGCAGGCGGGCTTCTATTTCATCACTCTTTGCACGCAAGGGAAGGAATATCTCTTTGGGAGAATTATAGAATCCAAAATGGTGCTAAATGCAGCAGGTAAAATGGTGGAAAAAGAATGGATAGCTCTACCTATGCGTTTCCCTAATATTAAGCTACATGACTATATCATCATGCCCAACCTTTTCCATGGCATTATTGAGATTGTAGGGGCAACCCTTGTGGTTGCCCAAAACGCGGTAGAGATGGCAGCGGCTAACGAGCAAGCTAAGGACAGTTTGCCAGCGCAAGGGCAACCACAAGGGTTGCCCCTACTCATCAGCGCTTTTAAGTCTATCTCAACGTTGAAATATACGCACGGGGTGACGACACAAAATTGGCCTCCTTTCAACCAGAGACTATGGCAGCGTAATTATTGGGAGCGTATCATCAGAGATGAAAAGGAGTACCATCACCTTGCAGATTACATCCAAAACAATCCGCTGAACTGGGATACTGATAGGCTCAAATAAGAAATAGTACCACTTCCGTTTTTGGCCTGTTTTTCCAAAAAGAGGCCAAAAACGGAAGCGCTGAAAACAGGCGTTACTTCTTAGCAGTCCCTTTCGCTTTCACATATTGGGCGGCCTCCAGAAACGTGGGGTTCCAGATGTCTTTCTCGTGCTGCTTCAGGTACTGCAACAGTTGGCGGTGGGCCTCCAGCGAAACATTGAGGCCATGCTCCCCACCCACGCCGTGAAACAGAAACACGATCATGCGGTTGGTTTCCATGGCTTGTTTTACCAGGGCAATCAACTCGTCACCGGTTTGGCCGTTCACGCCGTAGCACCCAATTAAGTGTAGATTAGTGGGGGTTTGCAGAGAGACCATCTCGGTCTGTACGCCGCGGGCCGCTACAAAGTCATTTTGCAGACCCTCAAGATAAGACACGCCGCCGGCTTTGGTATCACCGCAGGGGTAGGCAAAGGTACGCTCCTTCTTTCCGTCCAGGGCTTCCAGCGCGGTATTGGTCATTTTTATCTCGTCCATGATGCGGCGCACAGAATAGGTGGCTAGGTTGTAATCTTCGGTCACAAATTCGCGGCCGGGCCGGTTGCCTTCACAGGGGTGGAACAGCGTGTGGTTGGCCAGTTCATGCTTGGCGGCTACTTTCTTCCACTCAGGCAGGCGTTTGGCAAAAGCCGGTGCGGCGGCAGTTAGAAAGAACGTTCCCTTCAGTTTGAGTGAGTCCAGCGCGGGCACCACGTTGTTCAAATGCACATGGAGGGCATCGTCATAGGTTAACACCACGGCGCATTTCTTTTTATTCCAATCTTGCGCGGACAAAGACAAGCTCCACAAACAGAGCAAAAGGACAGGTATTCGTTTCAGGAGCATTTGCAGGCATTTTTGCTAAGTACAATCTCCACTAAAGTAACTATTTTTAACATCATTTAGACAGAAGCCTCCAAGTTAGTCAAGGCCACCATCACAGGTATGTGGTTCTTTAAAAAACTGCCTAGCTTGCATAAAAGCTCTTGCCATGGGTAGCTCATAACTAACCTTCCTCTTGTTTATCTCAGGCTTCCGGAGTTTTAGTGGCATGAAATGGCAATTGACTTGTAACACAGCTCCGGCATGAAAAAAGGACAGATTTCTAATTTATTGCGACGGTTTGGGTTAATGTACCTCACAGATTGGGTACGTTTTTACATGCAGGCATACCAGAACCGGAAAAGCAATCAGGAGTTCAAAAAGGCATATCCCCAGATACCCCTTCCGCCCGACTACCTGATTTATGAGTCCTTTCAGATAGACTACCAGAAATACTATTTTGGTGGTCAAGAAACAGCAAAATGGTTGACGGACCATTTGCAACGGCATGTTGACCTGAGCGATAAAAAGATTTTAGACTGGGGCTGCGGTCCAGGGAGAATCATCCGTCACTTGCCGGAGATCATGAACCATATTTGTGAATTTTTCGGCACTGACTACAACAAGAAATCTATTGAATGGTGCACCAGACATTTGCCCGGTATCCACTTCAATCATAACTCATTATCGGCTCAACTGCCTTACCAGAATCACTTCTTTGACGTGATCTATGGGATTTCTATTTTCACGCACCTCTCTGAGCCCCTGCACCACGAATGGTTTGCGGAGCTTTATCGCGTATTGAAACCTGGCGGTATCCTGTTCCTGACCACTCAGGGGAATAACTTCAAAAGCAAACTTACCCAACCTGAACTAGCCAACTTTGAGGCGGGGAAGCTGGTGGTGAGAGGCCAGGTAAAGGAAGGGCACAGAACCTTTTCGGCGTTCCAGCCGGCAGGTTTCATGCACCGGTTATTCGCGCCAGCAGAAATACTGGAACACCTGGAGCCACTTCCTCAACCAGGCAAAGGCATTCCGCAGGACATTTGGATAATCAAAAAGCAATAACCTCCTCTTTACCTCGGGAATTGTTTGTCTTACTCCAAAATTCTACAAAAACCGTTCTGATTTAGCCCAATGAACGAGTCAGAGCTTTCTTCTTTCTTCTGAATCTGCTGCATGGCAAGCCTTCTCTCTTCCGCAGAAACATATAACTTTTCCTATCCTGTTTTCCGTACAAGCGCATGAACCTTAACACAAGCGCTACCACATGGACTTAACACAGGAAATTGCCAATCTTGGCCCCTGGTTTCATAACCTGCACCTTCCAGACGGCACCCAAACTGCCCCTAACCATACACTAGGTGATTTTCCTGCCTTCAAATGGCAACAGATAGAAAGTTACATTCCGCAGGATCTAAGTGGCTGGCGCGTGCTGGACGTGGGGTGCAACGCCGGTTTCTATACCGTGGAGCTGGCCAAGCGGGGCGCTACCGTGTTGGGCATTGACGTAGACCCACATTACCTGAAGCAGGCCCAGTGGGTGGCTCAGCAATTCGGGCTGGAAGACAAAGTGGAGTTCCGGCAGATACAGGTCTACGATGTGGCGCACCTACAGGAGAAGTTTGACCTGATCTGGTACATGGGCGTGCTCTACCACCTGCGTTACCCGCTGCTGTCGCTAGACATCCTGTCACAGAAAGTGACGCGCCTCCTGGTGTTCCAGACCCTGACCATGCCCGGTGAAGAAGTAACCCAGCTACCCGAAGACATTCATTTTCACGGCCGCGAGATCATGCTGGAGAACGGCTACCCTAAGATGGCGTTTATTGAAAACAAACTGGCCGGCGATGTCACCAATTGGTGGGCCCCCAACCATGCCTGTATTGAAGCCATGCTGCGCTCCTGCGGTCTTAAGGTAACCCAGAAACCCGGCCATGAAGTCTATCTCTGCGAGCCAGACCCCAGCAATCTAAGCAACCACCACCTTTGGAACAAGTCAGAGTTATTGTCTGCCACCGGTCAGGCCTGGCAAGAAGCCGTGGCGGCCAAAGTAAGTGATAAAAACCGGACCCTTACCCAGTAAGCCTTAGAGGCAGGGCAGGAGAGAAATCACTTCTCCTGCCCTGCCTTCCCCTAAAAAAGATGCTGCCGTTTAGCGGCTGTTTTTTCAAAAACAGGCCAAAAACAGCATCTTTGCCGTACACTATTTTTACAACCATGTCCTCTCCCCGTCACTGGCGTTTAGTGCGCTCCAACATTGCCTTCAAACATAAGTGGTACACGCTGCGCCGCGATGAAGTAGAGCTGCCCAACGGACACCAGGTGGATGACTTCTTTGTGAGTGAGCGGCCAGACGGGGCTTTGGTATTCCCTATCACAGAGCAGAACGAAGTACTGTTTGTGCGCCAGTACAAGCATGCTGCCCAAAATGTATTTCTGGAATTACCGGCCGGCTCCTTTTTCCCAGACCAGGAACAAGCCAAAGATGCTGCCCAAAGAGAACTGCTGGAAGAAACGGGTGCCGTGCTTACCCAAGATCTTATTCCGCTGGGAGTACTGCATGACAACCCCGCCAAAGACACCAACCGGCTGCACCTGTTCCTGGCCCAGAACGTGCGGGTAGAGCAGGCACAGGTATTAGACATCACCGAAGACATTGAAGTGGTGCGTGTTCCTTTGGATCAGGTACTGCCTCGTGTACTGAACGGCGAGATTTGTGTGTCTGGCTCAGTGGCACTGTGCTTTCTGGCCTTGCGCCACCTGCAGAGCAACTAAGAGAATAAGACATAGGCAGGGAGAGTTGTTCTCTTGGAAAGAAAATGCTGCCAGACCTCAACCACGGCGCCAAAAGTAAGTATAGGAGAGGTAACTGCTAAACGGGCTTCCTCATCTTCCGTAGAAACCGCAGGCACTACCATTCCATTACTTTTAAATGCAACAGCGCAATGGCTGACGTGAACGCAGGGCAATACCCTGAGGAGATAAAGAAGAAAGAGAAATCTGACAAGTCCAGAAAAGGCGTGGAAACCATGTTCAGGATCACGGCGGCCAACCAGATGCGGCTCAGTGACATGGCAGACAACAAAGCCCACATTCTGCTTACCATCAATTCCATCATTGTTTCTATTCTGCTTTCTGTGCTGTTCCGGAAACTGGACTCAGAACCCAAGTTACTGGTCCCCAGCATTCTGTTTCTGTTCACTTCTCTGAGCACCATGGTACTGGCCATTCTGGTGACCATGCCGCGCATCAAGAAGAACCCACCAGTTCGCAAAGACCCCGCCGCCGAGAAGCTCAACCTTATGTTTTTCGGAGACTATCATAGCATGACGCTACTGGAATATGAAGCCGGTATCACAGAACTGATGTCTGACTCTAAGACCTTGTATGGGAGCATGATCAAAGACAATTACCACCTGGGCCTGGTGCTGCAGAAAAAATACACCAGCCTTCGGTTTGCCTACATGTTCTTCATGGTAGGCTTTATCATCTCCGTTATTTCCTTCGTGATTACGCAGCTCTTCTTTTAGACCCTACTTTCTTATTCAAAAAAGCATTGGCACGCCAGTACCTGAACGGGGCGTTCAAGTATGGGCGTGCCTAATTGTTTGCGGAATGGTGAAAAATACCCATTATGTGCCTTTCCTGATTTACAGTATTAATTCATCATCCACGCCCGCATACTTTACGTTTAGGCTTGCAGGACAACCACTACCTGCCGGGTTCATGAACAAGATCTATAAGAGGCTCAACCAGCTCTACCTTTCCCTTACCGGCAGCATTGCTCTTTGGCCTTCAGTTATTGCTTTAGGGTTTCTGTCTCTGGGCTTCTTCGCGCTTTATTTTGAGCGCACCGCATGGGGTATTTACCTGGAGAGGCACTTCCTTTCCCAGTTAAACAGCGAGCCGGAGAATGCCCGTATTGTCTTAACCACCATTGCCTCTGGCACCATCACATTAATGGTATTCAGTTTTTCAATGGTGATGATTGTGTTAAGCCAAGCCACCTCAAACCTCACCCCCAGGGTAGTGCCTGGTCTTATCTCAGATAAAATGAACCAGGTAGTGCTGGGGGTGAATATAGGAACCATTCTGTACACCCTCATTCTTCTCCTGAGCTTCAAACCGGGCGAAGATAACGCCAGCGTACCCATGATAGGTATTCTGCTGGGAGTATTGTTCTCCATTTCATGCGTGGGCCTCTTTGTCTATTTTATCCATTCCATTTCCCGCGCTATAAAGCCAGATACTATTCTTACCCGTATTTACGGCATTACCCTGGCGGCCTTGGAGAAGGAAACCAAAGCCACTCAGGAAAATGAGGCTCTAAAACACTTCAAAGGCTCAGAGAGCTGGTTTGATGTGCAAAGCAAAGAAGGAGGCTATCTGCGCCTGCTAGAACTGGAAAGCCTGAGCAAACTGGCGCAGAGAGAAGACCTTATTTTTGAGGTGGTGGTAACAATTGGGAAATTCATTGTGCCCGGTTTTCCGTTTTTACGCTCGAACCGCGATATACAGGACCAAGAGGCACTGCTGGACGAAATACAGGATTGTTTTGTGTTCTCTTTGGAGGAAGTGGTAAGTTCTGACTTTGAAAACGGACTTCGGCAAATAAGCGAGGTAGGGATAAAAGCCTTGAGTCCCGGCATTAATGATCCTGGCACCGCCATGGGTGCTCTTGACTTCCTTACCTTGCTCCTTATCCAGCGCATGAAGAGCATTACGCCTAGCTGTCTCTTAGACGAAAAACAGGAACTGCGAATCATCAAGCGCCCTACTCCCCTTGCGAAATTGCTCTACCAGTTCCTCACACCCATTCGGACCTATGGCAAAGGAGACGTGATGGTAGTGCGTAAGTTGCTCATGAGCCTTCAATACATGTTATATGCAGATCAGCTTCAGAAAGCACACACCAACAGCTTACTGCAGCAGGTCCAGGTAATCAGAGATGATGCACACAGCACCGTTCAGAATCCAGCTGATAGGGCAGAAATAAACCATGTCCTCTCCGCCATCAATGCCTTGATTCCAGATCAGGCCAGTGGTATTACGCTTTTAACATAATTCCTTTCTCCATTTACCATGTCTTTCTCGCTCCCCTGGGTGCAAGTGGCCCCCAATGCTCCTTATTTCATGACCGAAGATGGTCTGCCCTGGACACCTGTTGGGCAGAATGACGCCATTACCTGGCCCGAGCTGGAGGGCTTGTTCCGAAGGAAAAACCTGGCTGCCGTAGAAGAATACCTGGCGTACCTTTCCCAGCATGGGGTTACTTGCCTGCGCCTCATGCTGGAGTATGCCCAGGTGGAGAATAGGTATTTTGAGAAACCAGTAGGAAAGTTTCAGCCTAACATGGTACGGCTCTGGGATGACCTCTTCGCCCTCTGCGCCAAACATGGGCTGCGCATCCTACTCACGCCCTTTGACACGTTCTGGATGTGGATACGCTGGAAACACCACCCCTACAACAAGAACCTGGGGGGTCCCTGTGCCGCGCGCGGCCAGTGGCTTCTCTGCCCAGACACCATGGCCGCCATTAAAGCGAGGCTCAGCTTTGTGGTAGAACGTTGGGGTGGCAGCGGCGTACTCTTTGCCTGGGACCTCTGGAACGAGATGCACCCCGCCCACATGGGCAACAGCTCGGTGCGTTTCTCTGAAGTGGCCACTGAGTTAAGCCAGCACGTGCGTGAATTGGAACTACGCTTGTACGGGCGTTCCCATCCGCAGACGGTGTCTATCTTCGGGCCCATCCTGCACACGCACCCAGACGTGGCCGACACCATTTTCCGGCATCCGTCGCTGGATTTTGCCAGTACGCACTTCTATGATGCCACCACCATTGATTATCCTAAAAACACCATTGACTCGGCCATAAAAGTGGGGGAACTGGTACGGGAAGCACTGGAACACGCCCCCCAGAACCGTCCTTTCTTTGACAGTGAGCATGGCCCCATCCATCTGTTCAAAGACCGAAAGCACACCTTGGCCCCAGCGTTTGACGATGAATATTTCAGGCACATCCAGTGGGCGCACCTGGCCTCCGGCGGGGCCGGCGGTGGTATGCGATGGCCTAACCGTCACCCGCACACCTTAACGTCCGGCATGCGGATGGCCCAAAAGAACATGGCAGGCTTTCTGGAATTGATTCACTGGCCCAACTTTCGGCGTAAAAACCTGAACTATGAAATAAAAGTCTCTGAACCGGCTTTCGCGGTTTTCGGCTCCGCCGATGACCAGCAGGCTGTGGTGTGGCTCTTACGCACCGATGCGCTTTACCAGCGGAAACGGCTCATGAACCCTGCTGCCTCGCCGCTCTGGGTAGAGGTACAGATTCCCGGCCTGGCGGCAGGACGCTACCGCGTGACCACCTGGAACACATTGCTAGGGAATCAGCAGGAACAGTTTGAAACTCAAGCAACCGAGGCAATCTGCCGCTTTACGGTAAAAGAAGTAACAACAGACCTGGCCATGGCCGTGAGCAAGCTCCCTTGAGGCGTAGGTGGTTGAACGCTTGGCGGTGAAACTTGAAGAAGGAAAGGTTACAGAAAAGCATGGACCAACTCCTCCCATTCGGCCTGCAAAGAAACAGAAGGTCTGGTTTTACCGGCGCGCCTGTACCAGTAATCTGCATTCCAGAGGTCGCCTTCTTTGCGGTGCAGGTAAGCGTGAATCCAGGCGGCGTTTGTATCTGGCAAATCCTGAATAAGTTCATGGGCTTTCTCCCATTGCCCCCGGGCCTCCTGCCACAAAGCCTGCAGATAAACCGAAGCCTCCTGAGGAAGTGTCTGCTTGTTAATGCTCTTTTGAAAAGCGGCAAAATCCATAACCCATATACGCTGAAGAACGGCAAAACTGTTTTGGGGCTGTTTTCAGAAAAACGGCTCCTAAACGCAATAGAGGCTTTAAAAAAGAAGGTAGCTGCAATGAACCTTCCTTTTACAAATATTACTATTCTTCCTTTTCCCCTTCCTGAAACCAGCTGGCGTACATCACGTAATTGTCGGCGGTTTTGGCCATTCCGGCGATTTGTTCTGGTGTGAGGGCTTTTACTTTCTTGGCAGGCACACCCGCGTAGATGTGGCCGCTCTCGCAGACGGTATTTTCCAGCACCACCGCCCCGGCCGCCACAATGCAATGCTGTTGCACCACCGCGTTGTCCATGACAATGGCACCCATGCCAATGAGCACGTTGTCTTCTACGGTGCAGCCGTGTACCAGCGCGTTGTGCCCAATGCTCACATTACTGCCAATGGTGGTGGGTGCTTTCTGGTACGTGCAGTGAATGACCGCCCCATCCTGAATATTGGTCTTGTTCCCGATGCGGATGCGGTGCACATCTCCCCTGATCACGGCATTGAACCACACAGTACACTGGTCGCCCAGCACCACATCACCCACAATGGTAGCATTGGGCGCCACAAAACAATCTTGGCCAATGGTGGGGTGAATACCTTTCACAGGAAGTAATAGCGCCATAGTTTTTTAATTAGGAATTAGGAATGAACCAAAGATAGGAAGTGTGGCGGAAAAGCTGTCTTTGCCGGGTTCCTGTTTCGGGCCTGTTTTTCTGAAAACAGGCCCGAAACAGGAAAGGATTCCTCCCCTCCTTCCGGATAGAAACCCCTTAAAGTTAAGTGAATGAAATCTGAAGTTCTGTTTTCGGCTTGATTTCAGAAAAACACCCTCTAAATGCAAACTTCGCCTTTTGAATTTGAGCTACGTGATACTTGATATGCGCTACCTGATACGACCTCAAGACAGCATCTTCTTCCAGGTGCCTTTGCGGAGGTTGTATTTGAGGGTGCTGGGCAGGGCTTTCCACCAGTAAGAATTTAGCTCCACCGCAAAACTGGGTTGCATGTAGCAGTTGATGGTGCAGCCTTCGCAGGCGGGCAGGCGGCCTTCCAAGGCAATGAGTTGTTTTACTTCTTCAGATTTGTACAGCGCGTACAGCTTTCCGTTAATCGGGAATTTCTGTGCGCCCAAGTGGTAACAAGGTAGCACCAACTCATTCTCCGGGGATATCACCAGAGTGGTGCTGGCGGCTTTGCAGACCGGATTGTTTATGTGGTTGCCGCCGTCTTTCCGCAGCTGAATGAAAGCTTCGTTTAGGTACACCAATTTCTGTTTGCTGAACTTGACAAGATAATCCAGTTCTTCCGCTGAAAGCTGCTCGCCGGTCTCCACCTGGTTGTACTCAAAGGCAGGGTTCAGAAGCAGCATCAGGTTGTTGGGCACACAGATCTCCTCATACACCCGCTCTATCTGGGACAGGTTGTGTTTGAAAACGGTGAAGAGGATATCGGGGCGCTCGCCTAGGCTTTTGGCCACTTCTATAGACTGCAGCACAAAATCAAAGCAGGCCACACCCCGGCCGGTGTCATGCTCAGTTTTATCGGCGGAGTCCAGCGAGAAGTGCAGCATGTCTACCTTGCCCTTCAGCCGCTCGGCCCACTTGGGGTACAACAGTCCGTTGGTGGTGAGGGTGGTGATGAAGCCCAATTCCTGCGCCACTTCCAGAAACTGGTCTATCTGCCGGTGCAGCAGGGGTTCGCCGCCCGTAAAGTCAATCACATTCACGCCCAGCTTGCGCAAATCCGTGAGGTTCTGCCGCACGTCTTCCAGCTGAATATACGGCGATGGCTTCTCCCAAATGTCACAGAACGAGCATTTTGCGTTGCAGCGGTACGTCACGTAGTAATTGGCCAGAACGGGATGATGGATTAAGCGCATGCGAATTTTCTAAACGGAATGCCTCGGCTCCTGCAAGGTACGCATTGCTTACGGAATTAAGGCGAAGCGGATGGTACACCTGTTATAATAGCGCACCTGTTTTTAGCCTGTTTTCAGAAAAATAGCCCCTAAATGCCTTCAACAGTTAAAACCAGCAGGAGCTTCTGCGTCCCCCATTGAAGGGGGTAGGGGGATGATAAAGACGGTTGAACAACTATCAGCTTCAACTAAGGGGAATAGAAAAAATGATCCTCGGGAATGTTTAACTCTGCACGAGTAGTCATCCCCCTACCCCCTTCAAAGGGGGACGGAATGCGTGAAATCTGTTTTCCGTTTTAAACCTATTTTTAAAACACCAGCCTAAAAACGCATTAGCAGAATATCCCCTCTCCGAAGCAAGGCGTTTAGGGGCTGATTTCGGAAAAACAGCCCCTAAACGGTAACTTAAAACTCCAGCACAAACCCAATGGTAGGCAAAAACGTCACGTCATCCTCGTCCAAAATCAATGGAATGGCGTTGCTGCCGTTGGGTTGCAGCGGCTGGCCGTCTGTAGTGGCGAAACCGGTGTTATCTGCGGTGCGCTTGAACGTGTACTGCGGTAAGGACGGACCTTTGAACCGGAAGATGTTCTGGATGTCTACATACAGGTCCAGGGTGGTGCGTTTGTAGTTCCATTTCTTGTCCAGGCGTACGTCCAGCTGCTGGAAGGAGCGCAGCCGAAGCGTGTTCAGGCGGTCATAGTCCAGCAGACCGGTGCCCAGCGAGGCGTAGTTCTGTTGCGAGGCCTCCAGGTCAAACGGCGTGTAGGGCGAGCCTCCGGCGAAGCGGTATTTCCCGCCCAGTTCCCAGTTTTTACCGAACTGCCAGCCCAGCAACGCCGACACCAGATGCCGGTTGTCCCACGCCGAGGCGATGTAGTTGTCATTATTCAGGCCGGTAAACTCACTGCGCACCAAGGTGTAGGAGAACAGCCCATACAGACCGCGGGTGAGCTTCTGCTGGAAAAAGAATTCGGCCCCGTAAGCCCGACCTTTGCCTAAGCTCGCCACGGCCTCGTTCCCAATCGCCCCGAACTCAATGCCCTGATTCGCCAGAGAAACGCCGTCACGCAAAGAAACCGGGTAATTGCCGTAGCGTTTGTAGAAACCTTCCACGGTGAGGCGGTTGGCAATGGACGGCAAAAACTCCACGCCGGCCACGTAGTGCGTGGACTTGATGTAGTCGCTGTTTTTATTGGCGTAGGCACCGGCGGCATCTTTGTAGCCCAGCACCGTGTAAATAGGCAGCCGGTAATACGTGCCCACCGAGGCGTTCAGTTTCCAGCGTTCGGCAAGGGCGTAAGAGGCAGACGCCCGCGGCGAAAGCGTCTCCAGTGGGTTGTTGCCATCGGTGGTGAACGAGTTCATATCGGAGCGCACGCCCAAGGAAAGGCTCAGCTTGTCCTGCCAAAAGCTCCTAGAGGCCTGCCCGTACACGCCGTAGCGGAAGAAATTTAAATCGGTGTCGAAATCCAGCACCACGCGGGGCTGCACCACGGCACCGTTCTGGTCCCGCACTTCCTGCCGTATCTGGCTGAAGAAGTCATTGGTATAGCCCACGTACTGGCCAATGGCACCGTACGAGAACTTCCAACTGCCCACAAACTTGTTCACGTCTACCCGCAGCTTGTTCTCCTTTTCCTGCGACCGCGCCTTGAGCACCCTCCTGGATTCATCCCCGTACTGCGCGTCCTCAAAGCGGTCCAGGCGGTTCTCAAACACGTTTCGGCTGAGAGACACTTGCACAAAACCGTTCTCCAAAGAGCGTTTCAAACTCGCCCCCACCGTGTAATTCCACTGGTTAATGAGCGGGTTAGACCGCAGCGCGTATTCTTTCTCCGGCGAAGACTCTTTGGGCACCGCGAAACTGAAATCGTCAATAGCGCCAATACCCAAGGCCGTGAGGGTGGTTTTAGAATCCAACTGGTGCGTGACCTTGTACTGGAAATCCCAGTAATTAGGCCTGATGGGTAAATCGATGGCTTTGAACAGCAACTGCAAATAAGAACGGCGCGCCGAAGCCAGGAACGTGGTCTTAGGCGCGAGCGGACCTTCCAGCGTAGCGGCCAACTCCGTCGCGCTCAGGCGCACGTTGCCCTGCAGGCGGTCGGGGTTGCCGTCACGCTGCCTAAACTGGAACACGCTGGAGAGGGCATTGTCATAGCGGGCATCAAAGGCGCTGGTGCTCAGGGTCACGTCCTCAATAAACGACACGTTCAAGATACCCTGCGGACCGCCGCTGCTGCCCTGCGTGGAGAAGTGGTTGATGACCGGAATCTCAATTCCATCCAGGAAAAAGACGTTCTCGCCGGGCCCGCCGCCCCTGATCACGATGTCGTTTCTAAAACCGGCTCCCGTGCTGCCCGCCCCGGCCACGCCCGGCAACGTCTGAATTACGCGGGAAATATCAAAATTCCCGCCGGGGTTGCTCTTGATTTCCTCGCTGCTCAGACTTTGAATGGATAAAGGGGTTTCAATGGAAGCCGCCCTGATGGAACGGTCTACGGTAATGTTCACTTCCTGCAACCGGTTCTGGCTGGGCGTAAGCTCCAGGTTCAGGGTGAGGGCGTTGCCCGAAGTCACCGGCACATTATACCGGGTCACCGGCTCGTAACCCAGAAAAGAAGCCCTGATGTTGTAACTGCCGGTGGGCACATTCTCCAGCCGGTAACGGCCCTGCGCGTCGGTAGCGGCGGCAATGGTGGTAGCCTCCAGCGCCACAGTAGCGCCAATGACCGGTTCCTGGGTATTTCTATCGCGCACTACACCCGTGATTCTACCCGTGCTCTGGGCCTGCACCTGAAATGACACGAAGAAAAGCAGTGTGTAGAAAAGCGTATAAAATTTAGCCATGTTACGGTAAAGAAAGGTCTTGACGTTTCAGGATGCAAACCAGCAACGCCTGGTTTTGTTTTACGAGGAAGAATGATTGCCGTTTTTGGCGTTAATTCTGAAAAGGACGCCAAAAACGGCTGCCCTTATGCTCATATCTGCTCTGCTGATGTAGAACCCACCCCTACCCCTCCCAGGAGGGGAATCCTGCACGAGTAATGTATAACGACCTTCTTCTTCATCCTACATCTAGAGGCGTTTTTACCGCATTCATTTCAAAGCGCATTACAGGAGAACTCCCCTCCTGGGAGGGGGTGGGGTGGGTTTGCGCGCATTCAATTAGCACCATGACAGCTACCTCTATAATGCGGCTCCCAAGGCAACTCCTGTTTTAGGTCTGTTTTCGCAAAAACGGCCGCTAAACGGAATTCATTGGTCAATCCCCTTGCTGCGTACCTCGGCATAATAATTACACAGGTTCTGCAGCACGCACACTTCGCACTTGGGGGCGCGCCAGGTGCAGATTTTCTGACCGTGTTTGAGCATATGGCGGTGCAGGTTGTAGAGCACCAGCGCGTCTTTGGGCAGCAGGTCCAGCAGAATCTGGTGGGCTTTCTCATGAGTGACTTTGGCCCCAATGAGCCCCACCCGCTGACTAATGCGGTGCACGTGCGTGTCTACCGGAAACACCGGTTTATGGAAGTTGAACAGCAGCACCAGCGTGGCAGTCTTCAGCCCCACCCCGGGCAGCGCCATGAGCCAGTCCATGGCTGTCTCCACCTCCATCTCCCGCAAAAAATCAAGATTGTAATCTGGGTGGTCGACCTGAATAATTTTTAAAGCTTTCTGGATGTTGAGCGCCTTGGCACCGGGGAACTCGGCCGGGGCCAGAGCTTCAGTCAGTTCGTCTACGGGGGCATTGATCACTTCTTCCCAGGTGGGGAACTTCTCCAGCATCTGGAAATACGCCTTCTCCTCGTTGGCGTGGGTGGTGCGGTGCGAGAGCATGGTGGAAATGAGCTCGCGCATGGGGTCGCGGCGCGGATGGCCCGAGAGATGACCGAAAACTTCATTTAACCGTATATGAACTTGCCATATTTTTTCTGCCGGAGGAAGTTGCTGCTGAGCGTCAGCCATAGTCTGTGATTTTTCCTCTAAACGCGCCCCCCTTGGTAAAGTTTACGCAAGAACGCTGTTTCAATCTTCGTGCATTAAGAATGGTTATAAGCCTTACCCCATTGCTATGAAATTCACCTTTTTAGGGACTGGCGGAGCCTTTGACGTAGCCTACGGCAACTCTGCTGCATTAGTAGAATTCAAGGGCCACACCCTGCTGCTGGACTGTGGCTTTACCGTTTACCCTACCCTGCGGGAGCACCAGCTTACCCGCGGCATAGATTACATCCTGCTCACGCACCTGCACAATGACCACACCGGCAGCCTGGCCAACGTGCTGCTGCATTGCCACTACTTCAACCCCAACTGCCGGCCCACCATTCTGTACCCCGACGATGATTTCCGGGATGAACTGTACGAGTTTCTGCGGCTCCAGCTCCAGAAGCCCGAAAAATACGCTGAGTTCATGCCGCTCTCTGAGCTACCCGGCATTACTGCCCTAGATACGTATGGCCTACACGCCGAACGTCTGCAAACCTACGCCTACATTTTTGAGGACCACGGAGAACGACTGGTTTACTCCGGCGACATTGGCCAACCCGAGGCGCTCTTCGCTTACCTGCGCGGCATGCCGCCCAAAGCCACCACAGTATTCCATGACATCACGTTCTCCGAGCAGAATACAGCCCACACCTACTATAAAAAGTTGATTCCGCTGGCCCAGGATTACCACATTTATGGCTACCACTGTGACCCAACCAAAAGCCCTACAGACAACCCGTTCCCGTTGGTGTACCACCAGCCGGAACTCATGCTGTCTTCGCTGTTGCAGGAGGCCATGCATTAAATCCATATTTTGAACCGGCATCCTTTAGACAGGCAGTGCCTCCCTCATAGGGAGCAGGAGGCCTTTTCCCTTGCCAAGCCCTTAAGACCTACCCGTGTATGGCCTTTTCTTTCGCAACAGATAAAACCCATGAGCATTTCCGTCAAAACCCGCTTCTCATTGCCTATGCCGTAATTTTTACCGCTTTCTGGGCTTATACCGGTTTCCACACGCCAGACCTCAAGAACTGGTGGCTGGAGAACACGCTTACTTTCTCGGCGGTTATTCTGCTGGTGGTGTTTTACCGGTATTACCGGTTCTCAGATTTCAGCTACACCTGCATGTTCCTGTTCATGCTGCTGCACACCTACGGCAGCCAGTACACGTACGCAGAGAACCCCTTCGGCTTCTGGGTGCAGGACCAGCTCAACCTGGAGCGCAACCACTATGACCGGCTGGTGCATTTCAGCTTCGGGTTTCTGCTGGCGTACCCCATGCACGAGCTTTTCTGGCGCCTCACCAACATGCGGCCTTTCTTCAGTTATGTGCTGCCGGTAGACTTGACCGTAAGCCTGGGCGCGTTCTATGAACTGATGGAATGGTCTGTAGCCGATGTTTTCTTTCCCGCCCAGGGCATGGCCTACTTGGGCACACAAGGCGATGTCTGGGATGCGCAGAAAGATATTGCCATCGCCCTGCTGGGCGCCATTCTTACCATGCTGGCCGTGGGTCTCACCAGAAAAGAGAAACGCCCGCTTCCCGTTTAGAGGCTCTTTTTCTGAAAACAGGCTCTAAACGGAAAGCGGGCGCGCTGCACACACGGAGGCGGCAAGATTTAATCGTATTTCACTTTGATGTCATTGCCCTCAATCTTCACTTTGCCGCGGGCGGTTTCAATCTTGGTTTCCTCCGGTGAGATCTTGATCTTGGTGTCTCCGGAGACAAATTTCACTTCTTTGGTGGCCCGGCGGTAATAGTGCTGCCGCTTGAGCCAGTAGTTCTTCAGCTGCGGCAAATCCATTCTGGTAGAGCGGCGGGCATCCTGTGCCAATGCGCTCTGCAACTGCCGCTGCGTGGGCCGCACATATTTCTTTTTGGCGGGAGCCACTTTCTTGGCCGGGGCCGGAGCCGCGGCAATAGGGGAATTGTCTACTTCCTGTGCCTGGCTCTCTGCGCCAGCGCTAGTTCCAGCGGTTCCCGAGGCCTCGCTTCCGTCTAGAGGTTGCGCATAGTCCCCGTCGTTCTCGTCACTGCCATAGGCGGCTAATTGCGCGTCTGTGAGCACGGTGTCAAGTTCTAGGGTATCTGGGGTGAGCACAAGGGTATCTTCCACGGATGTCTCCGGTAAATCGGCAACGGCTTCTTTATCTTTCACGCGTTCGCAGCTGCCCAGGGCCATTCCCCCTATCATCAGCCCGAAGAGCATTCTTGTCATTTTCTGCATTTGGTAATACGGTTGATTCAGCTTCCCTAAACGCAGGCCACGCCCAGAGGTTGAATTCCGGTGCTTGTTTCCCGTGTGCCAGGCACGTTTTCCCTTGCAATTTCCTGCTAATACCACCGCGCGTTTAGGGGCTGTTTTTCCAGAATTAGAGCAAAACCAGCCTCAGTTTTCACAGCAGATTGAACATAAAAAAAGGCTAGCCTCACGGCTAGCCTTTTGGTGGAGAGAAGCTACTCTCTAATGCTTAAAGTTCACCACGCTCAGCGGCTTTCTTCAGTTCCTCGCTGGCGAAGATGGCTACCTCTACCCGGCGGTTCTGCTGACGTCCGGCGGCAGTGGAGTTGTCGGCCACCGGCTGGGTAGAACCGTAACCACGGGTCTGGATGCGGTTAGGCTCTACTCCTAAAGAGATGGCGTAATTGGCCACAGACTGGGCTCTGCGCTCAGAAAGGGGCTGGTTGATGGCGTCGTTACCGGTGTTATCGGCGTGGCCTTCCACCAGCACGTTGGTACCGGGGTATTTCTTCAGCGTCTCGGCCAGTTTCTGGATATCTGCTCTGGAAGAAGCCTGCAAATCTGCGGAGTTGGTGGCAAACAGAAGACCGGCGTCAAAAGTTACTTTGATCCCCTCGCCCACGCGCTCCACCTGGGCGTTCTTCATTTCACGCTCCAGCTCAGCGGCCTGCTTGTCCATCCGGCGACCGATCACCGCACCGGTGGCGCCTCCCACGGCTGCTCCAATGATAGCGCCGCGGGCAGTGTTACCAGTGGCTTTGCCAATGATACCGCCTAAAACCGCTCCACCGCCAGCTCCGAAGATACCGCCTTTGGCTGTTTTGCTCATTCCTTTTTTCTGGGTTGTATCGCTAGTGCTGGCCGTCTGGCTTGATTGGCAGGAAGAGAAAAGCAAGCTTCCGGCTAACATGGCTGTCAATGTTCCTTTTAGAAATTTCATAGTTGTGTTTTTTGGTTAAAGTGTGCTTAAAAGGTTTAGTAATTGGGGTTACATACTGATTTATACGCAAAATGTTCAGACATAGTCCTCAATCTATATTTACTGCAATAATAATCGTGCCAGAACAAAATTTAAAAGACCTGCTCTGGGTGAGAACAGGTCTTTAACGGTTATTTCGCGCTACTTATCAATAGCTATAGGTTGGTTTCCTAAGCACTAGGCATTAGCAACGGTTACCTCTGGGCGCAGCAGGTTGAGCAAATCTGCCAAACGCTGCTTCAGCTCTTTACGGTGCACAATGAAATCAAGGAAGCCGTGCTCCAGCACGAACTCGGCGCTCTGGAAGCCTTTGGGCAGGTCTTTGCCAATGGTTTCTTTGATCACGCGCGGTCCGGCAAAGCCGATGAGCGCCCCCGGTTCAGAAATATTAAAATCGCCCAGCATGGCGAAGGAAGCGGTCACGCCTCCGGTGGTTGGGTCTGTGAGCAAAGAGATGTACGGGATTTTCTCCTCGGCCAGCAGGGCCAGCTTGGCAGAGGTTTTGGCCATCTGCATTAGAGAGTAACCGGCTTCCATCATGCGCGCTCCCCCAGATTTGGAGATCATCAGGAACGGGATTTTGTGGGCGCGGCTGTAGTCAATGGCACGGGCAATCTTCTCGCCTACCACAGAACCCATAGAACCGCCAATGAAGTTGAAGTCCATACAGGCCACTACCAGATCTACCCCGTTCATGGTGCCGTGGGCGGTGCGTACGGCGTCTTTCAGGTTGGTTTTGCGCTGCGTGGCTACAATACGGTCTGGGTACGGTTTGGTATCCACGAAGTGGAGCGGATCTGAAGACGAGAGGTTCTCATCCAGTTCCTGGAATTGGTTTCCGTCAAACAAGATCTCAAAGTACTCATGAGAGTTGATGCGGTCATGGTGGTCGCATTTAGGGCAGGTGTACAGCTGTTGCCGGTGTTCTGCCGTGCTAATGACGGTTTTACACTCCGGGCACTTGTGCCACAGGCCGTCTGGGGTTTCTTTTTTCTGCTCCGTTGGGGTGACGATCCCTTTTTCTACTCTTTTAAACCAAGCCATATGATGCTCTAAAGGTTTTTCAACAATTGAAGTCTCCAGCGGGAAAACCGCAAGCAGTTACTTTTGAACGTGCAAAGATAGAAAAGAAAAGGAAGCGCCCTAGCTTACCGCCTAAAACCCAATCTCTCCCCCTGCCAAAGCCTAGTACCGGTTTTGCGCGCCAATGGTTCTACAGACTTTCCTCAGTGGCACAGGCAAGGCTGTTGGCTTCTTTGGAGAGGGCTCACCCGGTGCAGCGGCCCTTTACGTTTAGCGCCTGTTTTTGAAAAAAGAGCCCCTAAACGCAAAAAGGCAATGCCAAGAAACGATCATTTATAATAAATACCCACTGAGCAAGCATTCAACTAACAATCAACGGTTTAAAAATTTTATGGGTTAATTTTAAGGCGCAGGGCAATTCTGGGGCCGCCTGTACCGTTTGCAGGGCAAGGTTTGCGCTTTAAGGACAAGCTTCTCAAATGATCTGCTATCTTTGCCTCTACAAACAATAAAAAACAAATAAGCCACCTATGAAGAAAACACGATTCGCCTCTTCCGCCGCCGCTATGATTCTGGGAGTAGCCGTTCTTGGTTCCTGTGTCTCGTCTAAGAAATACAAAGAACTGGAAGCAAGCAAAAATGCGCTGGAACAAGAGAAAACTGCTGCACAGCGCAGCCTGGAGCAAGCCAACGCCGATCTGCGTGACCGTGATGCCAAACTTGCGCAATACCAACAACAGATTGCCCAGAAAGAAAGAATCCTCAATGAGCTGAGAGCCTCTGTAAACGAAGCCCTGAAAGGGTTCCAGGAGCAGGGACTCACCGTATCCATCCGCGAAGGGAAAGTGTACGTGACCATGCCAGAGAAACTTCTTTTTGCCTCCGGCAGCACCAAAGTAAACCCTAACGGACAGTCGGCCCTGGGGAAACTGGCGAACGCCATCAAAACGCAGCGCGACACGGAAATTGTGATTGAAGGCCACACCGATGACGTAGCCGTGGCTTCGGCCAACATCACCTACAAAGACAACTGGGACCTGAGCGTACTGCGCGCCACAGAGATTACCCGTTTGCTCATCAACAACGGGGTGCCTCCGCAAATGGTGGTGCCGGCCGGTCGTGGCCAGTACACGCCGGTAGCCATGACCCGTACGCCGGAAGCTCGCCAGAGCAACCGCCGCACAGAGATCATCCTGGCTCCTAACTTTGACAAAATCCTGAAGCTGATTCAGACAAACTAATTTCCTCTGCCCAGGCGCCAGTTCATTGGACAAGCCTCACAGAGTTTAGTATTTATACAAGAAGCCGGGCTTTTAGTCCGGCTTCTTCCGTTTTTAGCCTTATTTTGCGAAAAAGCTTCCTAAACAGAAAGGCTTGTTTGAGTCACACACCCACTGGCCCTGTCTTTGGGTACCTGTAGAGGCTCTGTCTCTGACACATTTAAACAGTAAGAAGCACTTAACCAAACCTGCAACAGACTAAACCCTTAGAACAGCATAATTTAATTTTACGCAGCCCTGCCATGTTAAAACAACCCTTTTTCCGGCTTGCCGGTGTAGCACTTTTAAGCACTTGCCTGCTGGGTTCCTGTACCACCACCAAGAAATACAACGCCCTCTTGGCCCAGAAAGTAAAACTGGAGCGGGACAAAGCCGATTGCCAGAGCGCACTCTCCAAAAACAGAAAGGAGACCGCTGAACTGACCAAACAGGTAGCCGACCTCACTGAGTACCGCTCCCAGCTGGCCGCCGATACTACTCTGTTGGGTTCTACCCTCCGCAAAACCCAGGCGCTATACGCAGACCTGAGCGCCACCTATGACAAGCTCATCAAAAACCATGACCGCCTCATGGCCAACAGCGCGCTGGAGTCTTCCAAACTGTCTAAAGACCTGGCCCGCCGCGATGACGAACTGAACAAACTCAACGAGGCCCTCACCAAGAACCGCTCCCAGGTAGACCAGCTGAGCAACGACCTGAAAGCCCGTGAAGCCCGCCTGAACGAGCTGGAGCGCATCTTAGCGGAGAAAGACAAAGCCGTGAACGCCCTGCGCGCCAAAGTAAGCAACGCTCTGCTAGGCTTCAACAGCAAAGACCTGTTTGTAGACGTGCGCAACGGCAAAGTGTATGTATCGCTTTCTGAGCAGCTGCTCTTCAAATCAGGTTCTACCAAGGTAGACGCCAAAGGCCAGGACGCCCTGCGCAAACTGGCCACCGCCCTCAAAGACCAACAAGACGTGAACGTGCTGGTGGAAGGGCACACCGATGACGTGCCCGTGGCCCGCGGTACCGCCGGCATGCAAGATAACTGGGACCTGAGCGTGCTCCGTGCCACCGAAATCACCCGCATCCTGACCAACGCTGGGTTAGCCGGGCCTAAAATCACACCTTCCGGCCGGGCCCAGAACGTACCGCTAGATCCTGCCAAAACCGCCGAGGCCCGCCAGAAAAACCGCCGTACTGAGATCATCCTCACGCCTAAATTAGATGAGCTGTTCCAGATTCTGGAAGCTAATTAATCTAACTCTATAGGCCAGTAGGAACAACTTTCCGTTTAGCGGCCGTTTTTTCAAAAACTGAGTAAAACCGCCAGCCACACAGCTGGCGGTTTTTTTATCGCGCTGGGTTGCAGTTTCGGAACGGATTAGCGAGTACACCTCTAGAATCAGATACGCATAATCATGCTCAAAGCCGATTTTTTCTGATGTCCTGCTTATTTTTCTGGCACTATCTGCATTACCTTTCAGAAACAAGCCTTTACTTTGGCAGTTGAGCATCTACGCCCGGTGCCCATCATTACCAGTTAAAGAGGACTTTACCCCATGAGCAAGACCATTATCCGCAGTTTTGAAGAATTGCAACAATATGAAGGCAAAGAGATAGGTGTTTCTGAGTACCATACCGTCACGCAAGAGCAGATCAACCTATTCGCCGACGCTACCTTAGACCACCAATGGATCCACCTGGATGCGGAGCGGGCCCAAACCGAATCGCCGTTCAAGAGCACCATCGCCCACGGCTACCTCACCGTCTCCCTGCTGCCCTATCTTTGGGGTCAGATCATCCACATGGAGAACCTTAAAATGCAGGTAAACTATGAGATTGAGAGTCTGCGGTTCAACCAGGCCGTAGCAGTCAACTCTGCGCTGCGCCTGCGCGTGAAACTGCTATCTGCTAAAGACCTGCGCGGCGTGACCAAAGCCCGCCTGGAAGTAACCATGGAAATTGAGAACAGCAAAAAGCCGGCCTTCACTGGGGTCATCACGTTCTTGTACCATTTTAATCAATAGTCTTTGTTAAGGAAGTAAATTAGTATTATATTGTTTATATTAATTACATTATAAAACATGTTAACAGATGAAATTTATTATAAATAAGGGAATCGGCATTTTACTTTTCTCCTTTGCTCTAAATTCCCAATTAAAAGCGCAGGGAGTAACCGTATCCACCGATCTACAAGATGTGCGTTATGTTGGCAAAACTTATAATGGCTTAAAGGGCACTCCTTATCTTTTTGAAAATTGGGCTGATGGGAAAGTCAAACTGGAGAACGGTACTGTCTATGAAGGATTAAAACTACAGTATGACCAACTGAAAGATGAATTAATCTTTAGTTTAGAAGATGCACGCCCTAAAGCTTTTATGTACCCTGTGAAAGAATTCTCTATCTGGGAGGCAGGGAATAAACAGGTCATCAATGAAAAGATTTTTAGAAATGGGTACGTTCCTGTTGACGGAGCTTCAGAAAAGTCGTTTTATGAAATTCTCACTGATGGGAAAGTCTCTCTCCTGAAAAGGACCACTAAGTCTATTGTTGAAGAACGGGCAGACGGCAACACTTACAAAACAAAACAAATCAGGTCTACCCAAAGATATTACCTAGCCAACGGCAACACACTTTCTAAAATCAAGAAAGACAAAAAATCAGTGTTAGAAGCTTTACAAGATAAAGCAAAAGTGACACAGTTAGAAACATATATCTCCTCTAAAAAGATTAATCTGAAAGAAGACGCTGGCTTAGCCCAAGCCATTGTTTTCTACAATTCATTATAGAGAAACAAATTGCTTTCTAACCCTAGGCAGGTAACACTAGCAAAAATTTTCTAGCCTAACGCAGCACTTCCGTTTAGGGGCCGTTTTTGGAAAAACGACCCCTAAACGGAAGTGCTGCGTTAGGCCCTTTCAGAACCATTGCGCAGCGGAGGCAGTATGATAAGCTTTGGTTAACGCAAACACTATGAGCACTCTCTTCACCCCTTTGCAAATCCGGGGCCTCCGGCTGAAAAACCGGATTGTAGTTTCACCTATGTGCCAATATTCAGCGCAGGACGGTTTTGCCAATGACTGGCATTTGGTGCATCTGGGGAGCCGGGCGGTGGGCGGTGCCGGGCTCATCATCTTTGAAGCCACCGCCGTTTCGCCGGAAGGCCGTATCACGCCAGACGATTTGGGCCTCTGGCAAGACGAGCACATGCCGTTTCTGCAGCGCATTGTCTCGTTTATAGAGAGCCAGGGATCAGTGGCGGGAATTCAGCTGGCGCACGCCGGACGCAAAGCCAGCCACCAGTCCCCCTGGAAAGGCGGAGCCGCCATTCCGCCAGATGCCGACGGCGGTTGGCAAACCGTGGCTCCCAGCGCCGTTCCCTTCCTGGAAAGCGAGTCCACGCCCCTGGCCCTGGACCAAGCTGGCATAGACAAAGTGATCTCTGATTTCAGGGAGGCCGCCCGCCGGGCGCTGGAAGTAGGCTTCAAAGTGATTGAGCTGCACGGAGCGCACGGGTATCTGCTCCACGAGTTCCTGTCGCCGCTGAGCAACCACCGCACCGATGCCTACGGCGGCTCCTTCGAGAACCGAGCAAGGCTGCTGTTGGAAGTAACCAAAGCCGTGCGGGAAGTGTGGCCCGCGGAAAACCCCTTGTCCGTGCGCCTCTCCGCCACTGACTGGACCGAAGGCGGCTGGACGGAGGAAGACTCCATTAAACTTGCCTCTCTCCTGAAAGAGCACGGGGTAGATTTGATTGACTGTTCCACCGGCGGTAACGTACCCAAAGCCCCTATTCCGGTGGGGCCGCTGTACCAGGTGCGCTTCGCGGAAAGCATCAAAAAGCAGGCGGGCATCATGACGGGTGCCGTGGGCATCATCACCACCCCTCAGGAAGCCGAAACCATTATTTCTACTGGCCAAGCCGATCTGGTACTCATCGCCCGGCAGTCGCTCCGCGATCCTAATTTCCCGTTGCGGGCGGCGCATGAACTACACGACGAGGTAGAGTGGCCGGTGCAGTATGAACGAGCTAAGTTCAGGTCCTAATTTTTAGGACTCTTATCAACCCATAAAATGCGTTTAGGGGCTCTTTTTCTAAAAAGAGCCCCTAAACGCATTTTATGGGTTGCACATCCATCAGCAAAAGTTTTAGAACAAGCACACTAGAACTTCAGCATAAAATCCGTGAGGTTTTCGCTGCGGTCCAGGCAGAGGCGCTTCCTGAGGCGGTAACGGCTAATCTCCACCCCGCGCACGGAGATGTTGAGCAACTGGGCGATGTCTTTGGTGGTGAGGTTGAGGCGCAGATACGTACTGAGTTTGATTTCCTGCGGCGTGAGGTTAGGAAACCGGTCTTGTAACCGGTGAATAAAATCACCATGCACATGGTTAAAATGCAGCTCAAACTGCTTCCAATCGGCCTCGCTGGTAATGTTGTGGTCAATGCTCCTGATGATCTTCTTCAGCTCTTCCTGAGGGGCTATGCTCCCGCCGTTTTTCAGGATTTCCTGTAGTTCCAGCTTTACGTTGTTGAGCAGCTCGTTTTTGTTGATGAGGTGAATGGTGGAATACGTCAGCTCCCGGTTTTTGTGGTCAAGCTCGGCTTGGAATTTCTCTCCGCGCAACCGGTCAATTTCCTGCTCGCTCTGGTTTGTGATCTGCCGGATCTCAATCTCCTTCTGCCCTAATTTGCGCTCTTTGTCTAAGAGAATGCGTCGTTTTTCGGTTTTAAACCGCTTGTCTACTTGGTAGAAAGCGGCTCCCAGCAGTAGAAAGCCTAGCAGCGTGTAAATGGTATATGCCCACTTACTGCGGTAAAAGGGTGGATTCACTACAAACTCAAAGCGCTTGGCTTCGCTGATGGTGCCGTAAATGTTGCGGGCCCGCACGTGGAACACATAGGTTCCCTCGGGCAGGTTGGTGTATTCCTTCTCGGTTTTGGTGGTCCAGTCTGACCAGCGGGTGTCAAAGTTCTTTAGGAAATACTGGTACTGTGTTTTCTCAGGTTTTTCAAAGAAAGAAGAAGCGTACACAAAACGCAGGGAATTGAAAGCGTAAGGCAACTCTGTGCCAGTGGCTTTGTCTAATTTCCGGCCCGACAGCAAAAGCGAATCTGCTTCATTGGAGATAGAGAGCACTTGGGCCAGGCGGGTATGGAACGGCAGCAGAGGTTTTGCCCTGGCGGCATTGTAATGGATAAATCCTTCCTTAGCCCCAAACAGCACATTGTTTACATCCAGCACTTGAATAAAACTGAGGTCATCGTTCAACTGTTCGCGCAGGTTCCGGAACAGATGGTCTTGCAGGGTGAGTTTCCCGAACCTATCTACAGTGATTCTGCCTACGCGCTGGTCAGAGATGAAGTAGATGTTACCCTGCACATCTTCCTCCATCTCAATGATGTGCTCATTTGGGGCAAACAATTTTGAGTATTCCTTGTCCTGGATAAACCTGTCTTTGCTTTTATCAAAACGATATACGCCGTACAAAGCCGGGAAAATCAACTCGCCCTTGATCTTCTCCATGTTCACCAGTTGGTTAGAGGGCAGACCGTGTTTAGAATTATAGAATTTAATAGAGGTGATTTTCTCCAATTTGGGGTCAAACATAATCCTGAACAGGCCTTTGTAACCGTGTGCCATCCAGAGCTCCCCATTTTTGTCAAACTCCAGCACCCGCGAAGACTCTTCCAATCCCTTGAATTTGTGCAGGAAATGCAGTCCGTCCTCAGAAGACGCCAGCAGGCTGATGCCTTTGTAGCTTCCCATGATCACCTTGTCGGGCTGGTTAGGTACGGGCACGAACTCCCAGGCGCCGTTCTCAGGGCTCATCAATCCAGCCTTGCCGTCTTTGATGAAATAAGGCCCGTTGTGGTGCCCCATGAAGATGTGCCCCTCCAATTGGTTGAGGTGGTACACTTGCCCGGTACTGTTGGGCACCAGCGAGAATCTCCGCTTTGGCGCCGTAAGATCTGTGACGAACAAGCCGCTGTTGGTGCCCAGGTAAAGCGTATTTCCTTTTTGATTGGCCGCGTACCCCGTACCAGATATACCCATGGTACCATCTATGCGACTAAACGGTGAGCTCAGTTCCACCATAGAGATACCGTTGTTAAGACCCAGCCAGATATTTTCCTGGGTGTCTTGATAGAGCGTATGAATGGTGTTGTCCAGCAGCCCATCCTCTAATGTGGCGTTCAGGAGCAGTTGCCCTTCTGCGTTGAGGAGCACCAAACCTTTGTTTTGGGTAGCCAGCGCATAGTTTCCGTCTTTTAACAGCAGCGCCTGGTTAATAATCAGCTTCTCCTTGATTTGCCTTTGATCTATCTTGAAGGGAGTGACGCTGTGGCCATCATATAGAAAAACACCGTCATTGATGGTAAAGATAATCTTCTGGTTCTTGTCAAAAGGCAGAATGGAGGCTATCTGCTTATAGGCGAAAAAATCACCTCCCGGCAAAAGCCTAAGCCGGTGGTTCTCCAACACAGACAACCCCTGCCCCCACACCAAGGAGTATAGTTCCTTGTTGACCTGAAAAGAAAACTCTAAGGGGTTACCCGGCACAATCACTTCAATGGGTTTGCCCGGTTTATAGGAGTAAATGTTTTTGAACGTGAAGAAATAGATGCGGCCTCCCTGTTCATAGATTCGCCATACTTCGTCAAAATTCCGGTGTTTCTCCGGCAGGCTATCCACCAGGGAGAAATATTGAAGCGTACCCTGTTCATCTGGTGCGAAGTACCCAAAATCAGCTTGGCTACCTATGTAGATTCTGCCATCTCCCCCCACGTAGACAGAGCGCACTTTCGTACCCTTTTTAGAAGAGTATAGATTCCAGGTAGCACCGTCAAACTCCAGCAACCCGAAGTTGTTGGCGATGTAGAGAATCTCCCGGTCATCCTGCACAATACCCCAACTCTGGATACCTCCCTTGAATTCCTCGGGCTTGTAGTTCCGGATGATAGGGTTCCCGAAGAAGTAGTGTTGTGCCTGTGCTGTAGAGGCAATGACTCCCAGCAGCAGCACAACCAGACGCATCAGAACCTTTTCCCTGAGCATAATAAATATGACATTCACATAATACTATCTAAATGTAATGATGTAATTGCTAAAAGTTAATTTTATAGCTGTTTATTTTCAAAAACTTATCAAACCCTCTCAAAAACGGCTTTTTCACCAGTTGATGTAATGCTGATGTAGTGGTTAACTGCCCTTTGATGTAGTAATGATGTAGTACCTCATTAGCGGAAACGGGGACTTTCCTTCTACTTTTAGCACAGCTTCACCGCAAGCCATATGACCTATAACCAACCTAACACATGAAGAAAAATCTACTAGTATTTCTGCTCTTCCACCTCTGTGGGATAGCTCTCGCCCAGACCACCATAAGGGGGCGTGTCACTTCGGCCAGAGGAGGCGAGCCCCTTCCCGGTGTGAGTGTGGTGGTAAAAGGAACCACGGCCGGTGCCTCTACAGACGTGGACGGAAATTTCCAGATACAGGCACCCACTTCCGCTACAGCACTTGTTTTCTCTTATATAGGATTCATTTCTAAGGAAGAGCCTATCAATGGTAGAACTACCGTCAATGTCTCGTTACAGGAAGATGCCAGAGCTTTGGAAGAGGTGGTAGTAGTAGGCTACGGCACCCAATTGAGACGGGAAGTAACCACAGCTATTTCTTCTGTTACCCCAGAAGAAATTACCCAAACTCCTATTACTAGGGTGGAACAAGCGTTGCAGGGACGTGTAGCAGGGGTACAAACCACTAACATATCTGGCCAGCCCGGCGATGCCCCTACCATAAGAATCAGAGGGATTGGCTCTACAGGTATTTCCTCTCCTATTTATGTGGTAGATGGGTTCATTGTAGGAGGCATAGATTACCTCAACCCTGGCGACATTGAGAAAATAGATGTCCTTAAAGATGCCGCCGCCGCCGCTATCTACGGTGCTAGAGCTGGTAACGGAGTGGTCATGATTACAACTAAGCAAGGGGTACGGGACGGTGATATGCATGTCTCCTATGACGGATATGCGGGAATTCAGAACCCATGGCGCAAACTGAAGCTATTAGATGCCCGTGAATACGCCATCATGATGAACGAGGGTGCTATGAATGCCGGCCAAGCCCCAAAATTTCCCGATGTCAATCAGTTTAGCGGCGGCACAGACTGGCAGGATGCCGTCTTTGAAAAAAATGCCCTGATCACTAACCACCAACTCACTATTAGCGGCGGTACGGCCAAATCTGGCTATGCGGCAGCTTTCTCTTATTTTGACCAAGACGGCATTGTAGGCGGAGACAAATCTAATTTTAAACGCTATACAGCCCGCATCAATGCTGACAACCAAGTAAAAGAGTTTTTGAAGGTGGGTACTAATCTGTCTTACACTCATATTAACCGCAGATCGTTTGATGCTAACCAGGAGTTTGGGGGCATTTTAAGCAATGCAATCAATCTAGACCCTCTTACCCCAATCTACGAGACAGATCCCGATATTCTAAACAATGCCCCCTACTCTTCTAATCCGGTAGTGAGGGATGCGAATGGTGTCTTTGCTATTTCACGCAATGTGGCACAGGAAGTAGTGAACCCGCTGGCCCGTCTGCATCTCATGAATGGCGTAACCACAGTAGATAAATTTGTGGGTAATGGCTACGCTGAGATAAAAATCATAGAAGGCCTTAGCTTCCGCTCCAGTTTCTCTATTGACCTGGCCTATGTGAATACAACTGGCTATAGCCCAATCTACTATTTAAATGAGGCGCAGAAGAATTCTACCTCCAGCGTCTCAAGAAGTACAGATCGCTATTACACCTGGCAAAACGACAACTATTTCAGCTACAACAAAACCTTTGGCGACCACAAAGTAGAAGCAACCGTTGGGTCTACCTTCCTTCAAGGAAGAGACGAAGGGTTGTATGGCTCCAACACCGGCTTGGTAACCACAGATCCACGAAAAGCTTACCTCAACCTTGCCACAGACACTGAGAGTGCCCGAGCTACCGGGGGAGCCTCTGAAAGATCTTTGGTGGGGGTATTTGGAAGGGTAAACTATTCCTTCAAAGAGAAATACCAATTGTCTGCCAGCTTAAGGCGGGACGGTTCTTCACGTGTAGGAAAAAACAACCCATATACCACTTATCCAGCAGTTTCAGTAGGCTGGATCTTGTCTGAAGAACCTTTCTTCCCACAAATTGCTTCAATTAACTTTTTCAAAATCAGAGCATCTTGGGGGCAGAATGGCAATGAAGAGCTCAATGGGGATTATCCTACGTCATCACCGGTTGGTGTAGGCAGAGGCTATACCTTCTATACCGAAAATGGTAGCGGCTACATCAGTGGTTCTTCCTTGATAAGAAATGAAAACCCAGACTTAAGATGGGAAACGGTGGAGCAGACCAACGTAGGGATTGATCTTTCTTTCCTGAACAATGCCTTCACCTTCACCGCTGACTATTATGTAAAGACGACGAAAGACCTGCTCATTTTCGCACCCATCAGAGCCTCTGTAGGGCTTGATCCTTATGCCGCTAACGGTGGTGCCGTTAGGAACTCAGGTCTTGAGCTGGCCCTTACGTACCAAAATAAAGTTGGAGGCCTAGGCTATTCACTTGGGCTAAATGGTAGCCTCAACAAGAATGAGGTTCTCTATATCAACAATGCCGAGCAACTACTGACTGGTGGCAGCTACTCCACATACGGAGTTATTTCCAGAGCGGAACCCGGTTACCCAATTGGTTACTTCTATGGCTATAAAACAGACGGCATCTTCCAGAACCAGTCAGAGGTTGAAGCCCACGCCAAAGAAGGAAGCTTGATCCAGCCACTCGCCCAGCCCGGCGATGCCAGATTTGTGGACTTAAACAATGATGGCACCATTGACGACAAAGACCGCACGAGCATAGGAAACCCAACTCCTAAAGTGGTAGGTGGCTTCAATCTGGGTTTAGATTTTAAAAACTTTGACTTGAGTGCCTTCTTTTACGGTGCCTTTGGCCACCAGATTTTTAACGGTACACGCCGGTATGATCTGCCTGACGCCAATATGCAAACCAGATTCCTTAACCGTTGGACCGGCGAGGGCACTACCAATGAATATCCCAGATTTACAAGAAACGATACCAACGGCAACTACACCAGACCGTCTGATCTTTACATAGAGGACGGAGATTTCGTACGGCTGAAAACCCTGCAATTAGGCTACAACCTGCCGAGCTCTGTCCTCACCAAATTGCATATTCAGAAACTGCGGGTATATGTATCAGCAGACAACTTGCTCACCTTCACCAACTACAGCGGTTTTGATCCGGAGATTGGTGCCAGAGGGTCAATTGACATTGGTGTAGACAGAGGTGTGTATCCACAGTCTAAAACCTTCAGATTTGGTTTCAATGTTACTTTCTAATGTGAATTCCATGAAAAATATAGCCATAAAAACTTCCAGATTCCTACTAATGGGGCTGCTCACCTACGGCACCTTGAGCTGTGAGGATTTTCTAGACAAAGAGCCCCTGGCAGACTTAACTGAAAATAACTTCTTCAAAACACAGGCCCAGGCCACAGAAGCATTGATTGGTACATATGATGTACTGCAATGGAACACTGTGAGCGGCTATCATACAACTCCATTGGTATTGGACATTCTATCTGATGACTCCTACTCTGGCGGGCAGCCAAGCTCAGAACCTTCTCTTCTAGAGATGGACCGCCACCGGGTACTCACTACCAATGGTGAAGTATGGGGCCTGTATAAAAAACACTACGTAGGGATTAGCCGGGCAAATGCCCTACTCTCAAACATTGACGCTATTGAAGCCCCAGAAGATTTCAAGAAGAGGACCAAAGCCGAAGCCAAATTCCTGAGAGCCCACTTCTATTTAGATTTAGTGCGCTTCTATGAAAATGTACCATTGATCCTGGAACCGCTGGCGCCTAGTGAGTATAACCAGCCTGCCGCTACCCCTAAAGAAGTCTATAACCAGATTGCCAAAGACTTAGTGGAAGCCATGGCAGATCTGCCTTCTTCTAATTTGCGAGCCAGCGGCGGACGAGCCACCAGATGGGCCGCGAAAGCTCTGCTAGCAAGAGCCTATCTTTTCTATAAAGGTGTCTACAACCAAGAAATGCAGGCTGGTGATGTTACGGTAGACGCTCAGTACGCCCGCCAACAATTAGAAGAAGTTATTACCCAGAGTGGCCATGCCCTGCTGGATAACTACGCAGACAATTTCACTAGAGCCAATGAGTTCAGTATTGAGTCTGTGTGGGAAATTTCATATTCAGACGAAAATCCTTGGTGGGACTGGGGCTATATCCATGGCGGCGAAGGTAACATGCAACCGCAGCAACAAGGGCCACGCATTAGAGAAGCCACTGGTTTAAATTATGTGGCAGGTTGGAGTACGGCTACTCCTACCCAAGAGCTGTATAACGCTTTTTCAAATGATGACCCAAGACGCGAAGCCACTATTTTAACCGAAGAGGAAGTAGGCGGACGGAGCAACTTGAATTTAGGCTACCAACACACCGGCTATTTCAGCAAAAAATATACTACTTCTGTAGAATACCTCAGGGAGGATGGCCAGCTAGAACTAAACTGGGGTAACAATTACCGTTCTATCCGATTCTCAGACGTACTGCTCATGGCTGCTGAATTAAGTGTCCTGACTGGCACAGATGGCCAAGATTACCTTGACAGGGTAAGAAGAAGAGTAGACCTGGACCCAGTGCTCGCCACTCTGGAGAACATTAGACAAGAACGCAGGCTGGAGCTCGCACTAGAGGGAATACGCTACTGGGATCTGCTCCGCTATGGCTTGAACGACGCCAATGCCGCAATTACTGTTAACAGGTCTTCATTACCTGCTAACTATGTTGGTTCTCTCAGTGACTTCAACATCCAATTCAACACTGCCCGGAAAGGATTCCTGCCTATTCCGCAAAGCGAAATTGATTTGTCTGCTGGTACATTAACTCAAAATTCAGGCTACTAATTCACCAATTAACTGACACTTTAACCATGAGAAAATATATAAGCTATATAACAGCCCTCTGTTTGCTTACCTTTAGTTGGGCAGGGTGCGAAATGGATGATCCAGAGCTAGATCCTGTCCCTACCGCTGACCAGATAAATTTCACAGTTACCCCAGATCCGGAGAACTCTAATATTCTTCACTTCAGGTCTACCTCAACAGGTATTGCCATGTGGGACTTTGGCAATGGTGCAGAGGGCAAAGGCACTGAGGTTCAGGCCGCCTACCCTATTGCCAATGAGTACACCGTTACCCTTACCCTCCTAACCAACGGCGGGGTAGTTACTAAATCACAGAAAGTAACCATTGCCACTACCAACCCGCTTATGCTGGAAGGACCAATCTACACCATGTTAACCGGCGGCCCCAACCAATTGGAAGGAAAAACCTGGATAGTAGACAGAAACACCTACGGGCACATGGGAGTTGGCCCAGTTGGCGGCACTACACCAGAATGGTGGCAAGCGCCTCCCAATGACAAAGCCAGTGAAGGTCTTTATGATGATGAAATGACCTTTAAACTAGCAGGCTTCAGCTATATCTACAATAATAATGGGAAAAGCTTCTCTAACGGTGCCAATGCACCTGGCTTAGGAGGAACAGCCGGCGATGACGTAACTTTAGACTATACCCCTCCTGCCAATATGAACTGGAGTCTGGTAGAAGGGGCTAAGAACCAGATCGTGATCAGTAAAGGAGGATTTATGGGTTTTTATACCGGCACCTCTACATATGAGATTCTGAGCATTACCAATGATGAACTATACGTACGCCATTTAGACGCGGCAACCCCCGCCAATGCTTGGTATCAACGTTTCATTAGAAAAGGCTACCAGCGGCCAGTTACCCCAAAACCAATCAAGTCTGTCAATATCAATGACAACTTTGATGACAACGGCAATGTCACCTGGAACCTAGAGAACATTTTATTGAATGAGAGCTATGACAACCCGGCTCCAACAGGCATTAATACCTCTAAGAAAGTGGCCTTGTATACCCGCCAAGGCGGACAGGCCAATCAGTATGGAAATGCTTACATCCAATATACCCATAAGCTAGACTTGTCGCAACGCCATGTATTCAAGATAAAAGTTTTGGTTCCCAGCTATAATGACTATACTACTATGGGCGGAGCAGAATCTTGGTCACCAGTAAAGACCTTACAGAAACAGCTCTCTGTCAAATTGCAGAACTCTGAGTTGGGAGGTAATGCCTATACCACCCAAACAGAAGTGATTCAGCAGGTTACTCAGTTGGGCGAATGGGTAGAGCTTACCTTTGATTTTGGTGCCGCAGCCACCCGCCAGGATTATGACCGGATTGTCATTCAGTTTGGTGGGGAAGCACACTGGAACCCCGGCATTTTCTTTTTGGATGACTTTAGACTAGAGCCATAATATTTCAAAAGGGAATAGCCCCAAGACATGCTGTTTAGGGCTATTTTTCCTAAATCTCCTTTAAAATGCAAAAAGTAAAATATCTGGCATTCATGTGCCTTAGCCTTCTAGTGTCCTTTGGCACACTGGCGCAGAATGGCAAGTTCAATGAACTGGTCTGGAGCGATGAGTTTAACGGGAACGGCGCCATTGACCCACAGTGGTGGGGCTTTGACCTAGGCACCGGCGACAATGGTTGGGGCAACAGAGAGTTGCAAACGTATACTAACCAGCAGGCGAATGTGCGCCAATCTAACGGCAATCTGATCATTGAAGCCCTCAAACAAAACGGAAGCTGGACCTCGGCACGTGTGAAAACACAGGGCAAATTCAACTTCACTTATGGGCGGGTAGAGTTCAGAGCAAAACTTGCCCCGGGCGTTGGCACCTGGCCCGCTCTATGGATGCTGGGCGAAAGTATCACCACCAAAGGCTGGCCTGCCTGCGGCGAAGTAGACGTAATGGAATACATAGACCGGCTGCCGGGTAAGGTACAGGCTGCCCTGCACACTCCTTCCAGTTATGGGAACACCCAGAATGTAGGTTCCACCCAGGTACCAGACGCCACTACCGCGTTCCACGTGTACGCGGCAGAGTGGACAGACAAGGACATTAAGTTCTATGTAGACAACACGCTTTACTACACTTACGCCCCAGCCGTTAGAGACGCCAGAACCTGGCCTTTTACGGAAGACCAATTCCTTATCATGAACATTGCCGTGGGGGGTAACATGGGCAGCGAACCCACTCTGGAGACCAATGGCCAGAAGAACGGGGTTGATCCGTCGCTTACCAATACCCGAATGGAAGTAGACTATGTGCGGGTGTATCAGCAGTTCCAGGACCTGAAGCTCACAGGCCCCACGCTGGTGAAACCGTTGGCTCAGAACCTCACGTTTAAAGCCAGCCGCCTGGCCAACGCCACCTACACCTGGACCTTACCAGCGGGCGCTACCGTGGTAGACGGCCATAATTCCCCTGAGGTAATCATTAACTGGGGCTCCAACTCTGGGCAGGTAAAGGTAGAGATGCAGCACAACGGCCAAACGTACAGCAAAACCATGGAGGTGAAAACCAAAGCGGTGCCATCTGGCTCTTCTTATCTTATTGAAGGGTTTTCCCCGTTCCCGGCAGATCGTCTCACCCCCACTGGCGGCACCTTTGACATGAGTCAGGCGCAGGATGCACTTAGAATAAAGTACAACATCACAGCCCCTGCCAATTTGCCCAATATTGTCTATACCCTGGAAAACCCATTGGACATGACGGAGTACCCTGTGTTGGCGGCCGCTGTGAAAACCCTGAACAGAAGCAAAACCGTAGCCTTACGATTAGACCTATTAGATGCCGCCGGTAACCTCACCGGCGGCAATCAGGTGTTCACTCTGTCGCCGTTAATAGATGATGGGGAGTTTTACACCTACTACTTTGATTTCAAAGAGGCCTTTGGAACCGGAGCCGGAAAAGTAGACCCGGCATCTATCAATAAGATCAGGATACTCATCAATTATGGCCTGTTTGGGAAACCGGGTCAGGACTCTCTTTGGCTGGACCACCTGAGTGTACTCAAGGCCATACCGGCCACTCCCAACAGAGCCTCCCATGCCGCCGCCTCCATGGCGGCTTCTGGCGTTAAAATAGACTGGCAAGACCGCTCCGGCAATGAAGAAGGCTTTAAAGTTTTCCGGAGTTCTCAATTCAAGGGCACCTATGTAGAAATCGCTGCTTTACCAGCCAATGCTATCACCTTTACAGATGTAGCGGGTACCCGCGAAAGCTTCTACAAAGTGCAGAGCTATAATGCAGCTGGCGTTTCTGACTACTCCAATAGCGCCACTGTTGCGGGCGTTCTGAGCGCAGCGCAGGAAGAATGGCTGGAACGACAGTTTTTAGTGTATCCAAACCCGGCCCAGCAAAAGTTCACCGTTTCCTACCCGGCACAATACAAGGTAAAATCACTGCGCCTGTTCAGTACAACCGGGCAGGAAGTGCCGCTGCTGGTTTCTTTTCAGAAGGTGGCAAAGAACACCGCTGAAGTGCAACCAGCCGTCGCATTAGCGGAAGGGCTTTACTTTTGCCACATCCAGACGGAAGACGCTCTGCTGGTAAAACGGATCTTCTTGCAACGCCTCCCTTAGTCACTAGAACCCTTGCCCTCTCCTACTCTTTCTCCTTTGCGGGAGAAACAGGGATAGTATTTTCATCTATGTACCAAATGTCAACCTCATGAAAAGATTTACCGTCACCCTTTCAGTACTTGCGTTTACCCTTTTCTTTTTTACCTCCTTCACCAATCCTCCCTCTAAGCCAATCCAGAAAGTACCCATAGAAAAACGCATTGAAGACCTGCTGGCCAAAATGACCCTGGAGGAAAAAGTGGGCCAGCTCAACTTTGTGGTGGGCGATCTGTTCAACACCGGTCCCACCGTACGCACGTCGCAGTCAGACAAGTTCAACGAGGGCATCAAGAAAGGCCAGATCACGGGCATCTTCAACATCCACGGGGCCGAGTACATTGGCAAACTGCAGAGACTGGCCGTGAAAGAGTCAAGGTTGGGGATTCCGCTCTTGATTGGCGCTGATATCATCCACGGGTTCAAAACGGTGTTCCCCATTCCCTTGGGCGAATCTGCCAGCTGGGACTTGGCGGCTATTGAGAACGGATCACGGGTGGCGGCCATTGAATCTACAGCCGGCGGCATCAACCTTACCTTCGCGCCCATGGTAGATATTAGCCGTGATTCGCGCTGGGGCCGTACCGCCGAGGGCGCCGGTGAAGACACCTACTTGGGTTCTTTGATTGCGGCTGCCCGCGTGAAAGGTTTTCAGGGCAAAGACTTAGCTGATCCCAGAACCATGGCGGCTTGCGTAAAGCACTTTGTAGCCTACGGCGCTGCCGAAGCCGGGCGTGATTACAATACCACTGATATGTCTGAGTACCTGCTCCGCGATGTCTATCTGCCGCCGTTCAAAGCAGCCTTAGATGCGGGTTCTGCTACTTTGATGTCGGCGTTTAATGAACTGAACGGCGTTCCAGCCACGGGCAACATGTTCACCATGCAGCAGATCCTGAGAAAAGAATGGGGCTTTACCGGGGCCGTGATCTCAGACTGGCAGAACATCACCGAGATGGTGAACCACGGCTACTCCAAAGACCACGCCCAAGCCGCCGAACAAGCCTTGCGCGCGGGAACCGATGTGGACATGATGGGCGAGGCTTACCTCAAATTTGTGCCGGAACTGGTGCGTAGCGGGAAGCTGGACCAGAAAATCCTGGATGAATCGGTGCGGCGGGTGCTGTGGCTCAAGTTCAAGCTGGGCCTGTTTGACAACCCGTACCTGTACTCAGACACCAAGCGCGAGAAAAAAGAGATCAGAAGCAAAGAGAACCTGGCCGCCGCCTTTGACATGGCGCGCAAATCTATTGTGTTGCTCAAAAACCAGGGCAACGTGTTACCGCTTACGTCGGGCACCAAGAAGATTGCTGTGATTGGTCCGCTGGGCAACAGTAAAGCAGACATGAACGGTACCTGGTCGTTCTTCGGGGAGGAGCAGCACCCGGTGTCTTTTCTGGAGGGCATTCAGAAATACGCCAAAGGCGCCCAGGTGACTTATGCCCAGGGCTGCGAACTCTACAGCAACTCTACCGCGCTGTTCGCGGAGGCCGTAGCCGCCGCCCGCAACGCCGATGTGGTGATCATGGCCATTGGCGAAAGCGCCGTGATGAACGGGGAAGGCGCCTCCCGCGCCGACATAGGCCTGCCCGGTGTGCAGCTGGATCTGGTAAAGGAAATCCATAAAACAGGCAAACCCATTGTAGCCCTAGTGAGCAGCGGCCGCGCCTTGGAATTAACCTGGCTGGACCAGAACATCCCCACTATTCTGGCCACCTGGTCTTTGGGTTCTGAGGCGGGCAACGCCGTGGCCAGCGTATTGTTTGGCGAGTACAACCCCGCCGGCAAACTGCCGCTTTCGTTCCCGCGCCACGTGGGGCAGCTGCCCCTGTATTACAACATCAAAAACACCGGCCGCATGTATGAAGGCGATCATTCTGAACCGGGCAGCGAGCGCGTGTACAAGTCGCGGTACCGCGATGTGCCCAATACCGCGTTGTATCCCTTTGGCTACGGTTTGAGCTACACCACCTTCGCCTACGGCAAACCCACCTTGAACAAGAGCAACATCACGGGCAATGAGAACCTGACGGTAACGGTAGAAGTAACCAACACGGGCAAAGTAGCTGGCGAGGAAGTGGTGCAGCTGTACATCCAGGATTTAGTGGGCAGCACCGCCCGCCCCATGAAACAACTCAAGAAGTTCCAGAAGCTCTCCTTCGCCCCTGGCGAGAAGAAAACCGTGACCTTCACCCTGAACAAGGAAGATCTTTCTTTCTGGCGCCAGGACATGACCTTCGGGGCAGAGCCGGGAGATTTTAAAGTGATGGTGGGCGGCAATTCACGTGATGTGCAAACGCTGCCTTTCACCCTTACTTCTATTTAGAAAAACGGGAAACAACCTCTTGCGTTTAGAGGCTCTTTTTGGTAAAATCGGCCCTAAACGCCGGCAGCTTGAGTGGGTATTTAGGGCCGATTTCTTACATCTCATTAAATTCTACAGCTTATACGCCTGCCGGGCCAGTAATTTCCATTGGCCGCGCTGTTTCTGCCACACCAGTAGAATTCCCAGTTTCACTGTGCCGGGGTTGCCGTTGTCATTGGTGGTGCCGGAGAGTTGGTGCCGCACGAGGGCGGTCTTGCCAGTGACTTGTATGGTCTGGTGCGTGAGGTCAATGCTCACAAAATCAGACTTCCCGCTGACCAAGGTTTTTATGAACGTAGCTTTGTCCTCCACTTTTCCGCTGGAATGCCCATAGCTTAGCCCGTCTGCCACTATGGCTTCCAGCGCTTTCCGCTCACCGGAGATAAGTGCGTTCTTAAATGTTTCTACCGCGGCGGCCACCTGGGCCTCGGGTTTGCTTTGGGCGTTCACCCCTCTTGTAAGCGTTAGCAAGAGCAGGCAAATGATAAAAAAGGAACGGCGTTGCATCATGAAGGTTAAAGATTAGTGCAGAAACTTACTCCTGCTAAATCTACTGTTTCTGTCTTAATCTTCTTCCTAGAATTTCCCAAAACATCTATTCGTTCTGTCATTCCCGTTTAGGGGCTCTTTTTCTGAAATCCAGGCAAAACCAAACCGGCTATAGCGAGAACGGCGGCGCGTCATTGGGTTTCCAGACGGTTTGGGCCAGCTCGTTCAGGGCCAGGCGGGCATCCCGGAAACCTTCGGCCAATTGACCGTACACTTGCGCCAGTTCCAACTGGTAAGCCAGCTTGTGCGTGGCCGCCGTCCGGAAGCTGGATTTGCCTACCTGTTCATAGAACGAAGAATCCGGCGCGCCCCGCTGCTGCCGGCGCTCAATCCAGGCGTGGAACATGCCGGAGAGGAACAAAGCGTAATTGCCAATGTGCACCCTGATGAGGAAAGCCTCCGCGGCCGAGGCCGATGACAGCGCCGCCAGCATGTCTGCGATGTACTGAAACCGGTGCGGCAGTTTCTCATGCGGCGACTGCATGCGCTGGGTGGTGGAGAATTGCCAGAGCAGGGCGGCTATATAGTCGGCTAGCTCGCGGTCTTCTATGCCCTGCCGGCGCAGCACCGTACGGGTAAGCACATAGAAATAAAGCTGCTGCGATACTGCCACCTGCCCTTCACGGGAGAGCAGCGCCTGGGGCAGGGCCTCGTGGTCCAGCATCTCGTCGCGGCACTCGGGGTCACTGAGCAGCTCTATCAGGCTTATGTGCTGGTTGGCCTGTTTTGACAGTACGTTCGCCACAAAATCAAAGTCGGTGGCGGTGAATTGGGCACGGCAATTGGCTAATACCATAATACAGTTCGCTCCTTTCCATTCGCTATTTCTTCAAGGCACAGATTGAATTCTGAGAAGGCAAGAACTCATTCTCTGCTTCAAGTATAGAAACGAAGTAGTATTTTAGAAGGTTATCTGGTGCTTATAAGAAATGCGTTTTGGAGGAGTTTTTGGAAAAAGAGCCGCTAAACGGAGTGTAGAAGGTTTGCCTTTGGCTGATGCCTTGGAATAACCGCTTGCCGCGTGGTTCATAAACTTTACTATTCCATCTTTTCTGGTAAGCGCTCACGGCCGCGGGGCCCCGTCTTCCCCTCTCGCACTGCCCTTGTGGCCAAGCCGATGCCGTTTTCTCTTAGCTACTGCTTTACTTTGGCCACAAGCGAGGCGCTCTAGGGAAAGACTGGAATAGGTGCGTTTAATAGAAGTAGTTGCAGGTTGAGCCGGAAGTTCAGCAGGAGTAAACCCACCCCTACCCCACCAAGGAGGGGAATTCCGATTAAACGCGGAGGATGCGGCAATGATGGGAAGTGATATAGGCGTAGAGTCGGCAGAAGATTTACTGCTTGCACGGGCTTCTTAAGCAATTCCACCACTCTAGCAGATAATTCCCCTCCTTGGAGGGGTAGGGGTGGGTTCTACTGTTTAGGGCCTCTTTTTCCCAAATTAAGCCAAAACTATACTCTAGACTCAGGACTTGCTTTAACCTTCGACCGCTTGCACCAACGTGCGTTTAGCGGCTCTTTTTCCGGAATACAGAAAAAACCAGACTACCCGCCGTTCTAGGTGTAGCCGCAGCATATAAGGCAATTGCCAAATTGCGTTTAGGGGCTGTTTCCCGAAAAACAGCCCCTAAACGCAAACTCCCTCCCGGCGTGGTGCCGGCAGGGAGTTGAATAATGGTGATTAGCAATAGCCGAAGGTTATCCTATCGCTTGTTCCAGATCAGCGATGAGGTCTTCCACGTCTTCAATGCCCACACTCAAACGGATCAAGGAATCAGACAGGCCGCCTTTCAAGCGCTCTACCTGCGGAATGCTGGCGTGGGTCATGGTGGCGGGGTGTCCGCAGAGGGATTCCACGCCCCCCAGCGACTCAGCCAATGCGAAATACTTCAGTTTCTCCAGCACCTGAATAGCGTCTTCCTGCTTGTCGCCTTTCAGTACGAAGGAAATCATGCCGCCAAAATCGCGCATCTGCTCTTGGGCGATCTGGTGGTTGGGATGACTCTCGAAGCCCGGCCAGAACACTTTCTCCACTTTGGGGTGCTGGCGCAGGTATTCAGCCACGGCCTTGCCGTTCTCGCAGTGGCGCTGCATTCTAATGTGCAGGGTCTTAATGCCGCGCAGCACCAGAAAGCAGTCCTGCGGACCCGGGGTTCCGCCGCAGGCATTCTGGAGGAACGCCAGCTGGTCGGCCAATTCCTGGTCTTTCACTACAATGGCACCCATGACCACGTCTGAGTGACCGGCCATGTACTTGGTGAGCGAGTGCATGACAATATCGGCCCCCAGATCAAGCGGGGTCTGCAGATACGGTGTGGAGAAGGTGTTGTCCACCACCAGCAGCAGGTTGCGGCGTTTGCAAATCTCGGCGGCGCCTTTGATGTCAATGATGTTGAGCAGCGGGTTGGTGGGCGTCTCTACCCACACCATTTTGGTGTTCTCCGTCACATACTGCTCAATGCTGCTGATATCACCCATGGGCACAAACTGGAACTTGATGCCGTAGTTCTGGAACACCTTGGTGAAGATGCGGTAGGTGCCGCCGTACAGGTCATTGGTGGCAATGACCTCATCGCCGGGCTTCAGCATTTTGATGATGCAGTCGGTGGCGGCCATGCCGGAGGCGAAGCATAGGCCGTGGTTCCCGTTCTCCAGCGCGGCCAGGGCATTCTGCAAGGCGGTGCGGGTGGGGTTGTGGGTGCGGGAATATTCATAACCTTTGTGGTCGCCGGGCGAGCGCTGCACATAGGTGGAGGTCTGGTAGATAGGCGTCATGATGGCGCCCGTGGTAGGGTCTGGCTCTACCCCTGCGTGTATGGTTTTGGTTCCGAATTTCATAGTGTCTTATACGGTAGTAGGCGTGCAAGTTAGAGAAATTGGCCTCAAGTTTCCAACCAACGGAACGGCAGCCTTTCCGCCCGTTTAGCCGTAAATCTGTAAAAATACCCGATATTGGCCCCTCGCTATGTGGAAAAAACTGCTGCAACAGAACTCCGGAACGCTTTTATACTCGCTTTTACTGGTGGTGGTGCCCGTGCTGGCGAGCTCGGGGCTGGCGTTCTGGCTCTATCAAAACCAAGGGTTCCTGCAATCGCTCACGGTGGGCGGCATGGTGCTGTATTTTGTGGTAGTCTCGCTCACCATGGCCTTCGCGCTCACGCCCACCACCTTTGTGGCGCTGGCCACCGGCTTTCTGTTTGGTTGGGTGGCTTTTCCGGGGGTGGTGGCTTCTTACGGGGTGGCGGCATTAATTGGCTACGCGGTGGCCCGCCTTATTGACCACGGCAAGATGACCAACTTCCTGCACCAGTTCCCCAAGGCCGAGGGCGTGATAGATGAATTGCGGGAACACAGTTGGAGCCTGATTGTGCTCACGCGCATCTCACCGGTGCTGCCCTTCGCGTTCATGACCTTCGTGCTGTCTTTGGTGCGGGTGCCCCGAGGACGTTTTCTGGTTGCCAGTATGGTGGGCATGCTGCCGCGCACGCTCTTCTTCTTTGGGGTAGGCACCCAAGCGCAGGATCTGCTGGCACTTCTGCAAGACCCTAACGCGGGTACTTCCGGCAAACTTCTCTTGGGCGCTTTGGTGGTGATTTCACTGGGCGGACTGTACGTACTCCTGAACCGCGCCATCAAAAAAGCCTTGCACCGCAGCAAATAAAGTAAGGTCACCCAAGGGGCAGAACCCCTATTCTGCTGATTTAGTAACCATAAATTCCTGTTCTTCTTGTTGTTTCTATTCACAAAAGGCTAACGCAACACCTCTACAGGCGGCCCTCTAAGTAGTCTGCTAATTTTGGTGATTAATGCGGTGATATTTTGTTTGCGAAAAAATAATAGTCATTTTTACACTTATCTAAGTCCCTGTAGCAGGAGTATAACAGCGGTTTGTTAGAGGGGGTAGAAATTGAAGTAGACCCAGCATTGCAACCATGATTTGAGTACAGATTTCACGGCCTTGGCCACGTAACATCTTCCATAATTATTTGCCTGTAACAAGTATTGTGAGTTCTAAGATCAAAGTATGAGAAAGCTTTTAGTAACCGTCCTCACCCTATCGCTGTTCATTACCACTTCCTGGGCGCAGGAAAAGGTACAGGTAGCCCCTGCCGGGTTTGATAAGCCTCGGCCAGAGATTCCGCATGGGAAGCTAGACACGGTGGCTTACACGGCTAAACAACTGGGCACCATCCGGAAAGCCTTGGTTTACACGCCTCCAGGCTATACCAAGAAAAAGAAATACCCGGTCCTGTACCTATTGCACGGCATTGGCGGCGATGAATTTGAATGGCTGCGCAACGGCCAACCCCACATCATCCTGGACAATCTCTATGCCGAAGGCAAACTGGAACCCATGATTGTCGTGCTGCCCAACGGCCGGGCCATGAAAGACGACCGGCCCGTGGGCAACATCTTTGACAGCCTCAAAGTGCAGGCCTTCGCGGCCTTTGAGAAAGATTTACTGGAGAACCTGATTCCCTTCGTGGAGAAATCTTACGCCGTAGACAAAGACCGGAAGCGGCGCGCCCTAGCCGGGTTATCTATGGGAGGCGGACAGTCTTTGAATTTCGGGTTGAAGAACCTGGACACGTTTGCCTGGGTAGGCGGATTCTCATCGGCCCCCAACACGAAAACGCCAGCGGAACTGTTCCCCCATCCGGCGCAGGACAAAGGAAAGCTGCAATTGCTTTGGCTTTCCTGCGGTGTGGAAGACAACCTACTGAACATCACCCAACGCACCCATGAGTATCTGGAGCAGCATGGGGTGCCGCACGTGTACTACCTAGAGCCAGGCGGGCATGACTTCAACGTCTGGAAAAATGATCTGTACATGTTCTCGCAGCTCTTGTTCAAACCCGGTAAAGCAGCTAAAAACACTAAATAATGTCAGCCTTTCAGGAGGCAGGTGGAAGTTTTTTGCCTCTCTAAGACAAAGATTTTTATCTGGTGATTGCTCTCCATGTAGAACTGTGTTTAGGGCCCTTTTTCTGAAAAACAGCCCCTAAACACAAGCTATAATAGCGCCCAAAGCAACTGAATAAAACTAACAAAGGAAATGAATAAGAAACCGATGTATAGCTTGGTAAGGGGCGCCTTTCTTGGAGTTGTGCTTTTGAGTGCAGCCTGTAGAACTGCCCAACCCGATACCAGCGAGTTGACGCTGAAAGAGGCGTTCAAAGGTAAATTCCATATTGGCACGGCACTCAACGCGCAGCAGATTACGGGGAAAGATGCGGCGGCGGTGCAGGTGGTGAAAACGCACTTCAACGCCATTGTGGCCGAGAATTGTATGAAAAGCGGGCTGGTCCAGCCCCGTGAGGGGCAGTTCAACTTTGACCTGCCCGACCAATTCGTCAGGTTTGGGGAGGAGAACAACATGCTCATCAACGGGCACACGCTCATCTGGCACTCGCAGGCACCCCGGTGGTTCTTCACCGACAGCCTGGGCAGGGACGTGTCGCGGGAGGTATTAATCCAGCGCATGAAAACCCACATCTACACGGTGGTAGGCCGGTACAAAGGCCGGGTGCATACCTGGGATATGGTGAACGAAGCCATTCTGGACGACGGCACCTGGCGCAAAAGCAAGTTCTACCAAATCATAGGGAAAGATTTCATCAAGTTGGCTTTCCAGTTTGCGCGCGAGGCTGACCCCAAGGCAGAGTTGTACTACAATGATTACTCCATGTCCATGCCCAAGAAAAGAGCGGGCGTGGTGGAAATGGTGAAAGAACTGCAGCAACAGGGAGTTAAGATTGACGGAATTGGCATGCAGGGCCACATCGGGTTGACGTACCCCACCTTAGAAGATTTTGAGAACAGCATCCTGGCTTTTTCTGGTCTGGGCGTCAAAGTGATGGTCACGGAACTGGACCTGACGGTATTGCCTTCGCCCGGCGGAAACATAGGCGCCGAGGTATCGGCTAATTTCGAGTACCAGCAGAAGATGAACCCTTACCCGAACGGGTTGCCAGATTCGGTGAGCCAGGCTTTCAATGTGCGGTACTTAGATTTCTTCAAGCTCTTTTTGAAGCATCAGGACAAAATTTCCCGCGTGACTTTGTGGGGCGTGAGCGATAAAGACTCCTGGCGCAACGGCTGGCCAGTACGCGGCCGAACCGATTATCCGTTGCTTTTTGACCGAGAATACAAGCCCAAGGCCGTGGTGAAGTCCATCATTCAGGCTGCCCAACAATAAGCTTATGCGTTTCAAAAAAATGAAAAGTACATTTCCGCTATTCCTTTATTTATTGATGTGCATTCCCTTCTTAACGCAGGCGCAAAACACTACCGTGCAGAGTCCAGACGGTCGGCTTCAGGTAGAGGTACTTTTGCAGAACGGCCAACCGCAGTACCGGGTCAGCTACGCCGGGGAATCCATTCTGGAGAACTCGCCGCTGGGCTTGAAAACCAATCTGATTGATTTTTCCAGTAACCTGACGCTGGAAGGCAGCAAGCAAAGCAAGATTGACCAGACCTATAGCCAGGAGAAAATCAAACGGTCGCAGGTGCACTACCAGGCCAATGAGCTGGAATGTACGTTTGTGAACAAAGACAAAAAGGTGCTGCAGGTAGTGTTCAGGGTAAGCAACAATGACATCGCCTTCCGGTACCAACTCCCCGAACAAGGCGACCCTCGGGCGCTGGTGGTGGAGCAGGAAATGACTGGTTTCAATTTCCCGCAACAGGCCAAAGGCTTTTTAACGCCGCAGTCTAAATCCATGGTTGGTTTTGCCAGAACCAAACCCAGCTATGAGGAGGGCTATCAGGTAGAGCAGGACATCGCCGCCAAATCGGCGCACGGGTTGGGGTACACGTTTCCGGGGCTTTTCAGAGTTGGCTCGCATTGGGCGCTTATCTCCGAGACTGGCGTGAGAGGCCTTTACTGCGGTTCCCACCTCAATGATCCCACGGCAGACGGTACGTACACCATCGCGTTCCCAGATATCACGGAGAACAACGGATTTGGCAGCACCGGGGCCGCCATCGGCGTGCCGGGCACAACGCCGTGGCGCACCATTACAGTAGGCAAGGGCCTGAAGCCCATTGTGGAGACTACCATCCCTTATGATGTAGTAGAGCCGCTGTATGAACCTTCCATCAAATACGCCTACGGCAAAGGAACCTGGAGCTGGATCATGTGGCAGGACCAAAGCATGAAATACGAGGATCAGGTCACGTATATTGATCTGGCGGCGCAGCTAGGCTACCAGTTTATTCTCATTGACGCGCTTTGGGATAAGAATATTGGGTACCCGCGCATGGAGGAGCTTATCAGGTACGCGGCCTCTAAAAATGTAGGCGTCTTTTTGTGGTACAACTCCAACGGAACCGTCAATGACGCCCCCCAGACGCCCTTGAACAAAATGAATACCGCCATTGCCCGCAAAAAGGAAATGCAGTGGATGAAACAGAACGGGGTGAAAGGCATTAAAGTCGATTTCTTTGGCGGAGACAAGCAGGAAACCATGCGGCTCTATGAAGACATCCTCTCGGATGCGAATGATTATGGGTTGATGGTGGTTTTCCACGGGGCCACGCTGCCCAGAGGCTGGGAGCGCATGTTCCCCAATTACGTGGGCAGTGAAGCCGTACTGGCTTCTGAGAACCTGATGTTCAGCCAGCATTCTAACGACCGGGAGGCCTTCAGTGCCACCTTACACCCTTTCATCCGGAACGCCGTGGGTAGCATGGAGTTTGGCGGCGTGGTCTTGAACAAGCGCTACAACCGCACCAACAATGGCGGAAATTACCGCAAAACCACCGATGCGTTCCAATTGGCGACCTCGGTACTGTTCCAGAACCCGGTGCAGTTTTTCGCGCTCGCGCCCAACAACCTGCAAGACGCTCCCGCCTTCGCGATTGATTTCATGAAACAGGTACCCACTACCTGGGACGATACCCGCTTTCTGGATGGCTATCCCGGCAAGTACAGTGTACTGGCCCGGCAGCACGGAGCCAACTGGTACGTGGCCGGCGTCAATGCCCAGGCGGAGCCCGTGAACCTGAAACTAAGTTTGCCTATGTTTTCCGGGAAAGAGGTCATTTTCTACGGCGATAACCAAGACGGCAGCAGCTACACAAAAAAAGTGAAAGTAGCCAAAAACGGCGAGCTTAAAGTCACCATTCAGCCGCAGGGAGGCATTGTGGTAGTGGGCAAGTAATAGAAAAATTTGCTTTGCGTTTAGGGCCTGTTTTTCTGAAAACGGCCTTAAAACAGACTAGGTTTGGGGTAAGTTTTAAATTACTGTGAGGCAGTATTCCAAACTTTGGAGAGACATTATTTGATTGAAAACTTATCATTAATCATATGAGCTATAAAAGAAGTTTTTCCCTCCTAGCTGTCTTGTTTTGGCTGCACACGGCGGCCTTTGCCCAAGACCCAAATTTCTATATTTTCCTGTGCTTCGGGCAATCCAACATGGAGGGCCATGCCAGATTTGAGCCGCAGGACACCACCGCCAACAACCGGTTTAAAGTCCTGGAAGCGGTGGATTGCCCCAACCTGGGAAGGAAAAAAGGCGAATGGTATCCGGCTACGCCGCCCTTGGCAAGATGCAACACCGGTCTTACTCCCGCCGATTACTTTGGTCGCACCTTGCTGGCCACCCTGCCAGACAGAATCAAAGTAGGTGTGATCAATGTGGCTGTTGGCGGCTGCAAAATTGAGCTGTTTGAGAAAGGCACGTATCAGTCTTACGTGGCCAGCGCCCCCGACTGGATGACGGCGGCGCTGGTACCCTATGACAAGAACCCCTACGGCCGACTGGTGGAAATGGCCAAACTGGCCCAGAAAGACGGCGTCATCAAAGGTATTTTAATGCACCAAGGCGAGTCCAACACCGGTGATGAAACCTGGCCTACCAAAGTGAAAGGCGTGTACGACAACCTGGTAAAAGACCTGAACCTCAATCCAAAAAAAGTGCCCTTGCTGGCCGGCGAAATGGTGAGTAAGGAGCAAGGAGGTAAATGCGCCAGCATGAACGCCATCATCGCCAAGCTGCCTCAGGTAATACCTAATGCTCATATTATTTCTTCGGAAGGTTGCCCGGCCGTGGCCGACCAACTGCATTTCTCCGCTGAAGGGTACCGAAAGCTGGGAAGGAGATACGGGGCCAAAATGCTGTCTTTGCTGGGTTATAAGAACATCAAGGCTGAATAACAAAACCGGTTAAAAAGGAAGGTAGCAGCCCCTATTATAACGAATGCCAGAGCAACAGAATAGCGGCTGGATTTAGTAAAAACGAAGAAGCGTCTGCACCCAACGGGGTAAGCTACTGGCTGCTCTATCTTCTTAAAAGAGAACGTGGATTTTATGATGAAGAACCTTTCCCAACTAGGTTTCCTTGCCCTGGTTTATCTCTGCCTGGCGTTGCCTGCAGTCGGCCAAGGGGCCAAGAACCCCATCATTCACGCCGATGTGCCTGACATCGCCATCATACGGGTTGGTGACACCTATTACATGAGCAGCACCACCATGCACATGAGCCCGGGCGTGCCCATCATGAAGTCAAAAGACCTGGTAAACTGGAAGCTGGTTAACTACGCCTATGACACGCTGGCAAATGTAGATGAATTAACGTTCACCAACGGGAAAAGCACCTACGGAAGAGGCTCATGGGCCAGCAGCCTGAGGCACCACAACGGCACTTTCTACGTGACCACCTTTGCACAAACCACTGGCAAAACGCATGTGTACACCACCAAAGACATTGAGAAAGGCCCCTGGAAAGCAATTTCCTTTCCTCCTTCCTACCATGACCATACCTTGTTCTTTGAGGAAGACGGACGGGTGTACCTGATTTACGGTGCCGGCAAGTTGAGAATGGTGGAATTACAAACAGACCTTTCCGGCCCAAAGCCAGGCACGGACCGGGTGCTGATTGAGAACGCGAGTGCGCCTGCCGGGTCTACTATCAACCTGCAAGCCGAGGGTTCCCAGCTTTTCAAGGTGAACGGCAAGTATTACCTCTTCAACATCACATGGCCCAAAGACGGCATGCGGACGGTGGTTGTGAACCGCGCAGACAAAATCACGGGTCCCTATGAAGGCCGCTTGGCTTTGCAGGACAAAGGCGTGGCGCAGGGCGGCTTGATTGACACTCCCAATGGTGACTGGTACGCCTACCTGTTCCGGGACTATGGCGCGGTTGGGCGCATCCCATACCTGGTGCCGGTGAAATGGGAAGACGGCTGGCCCGTTTTAGGGATTGACGGTAAAGTGCCCGATAAGCTGAACCTGCCCGCCAGCAAAGGCCTCATGCCGGGTATTGTGGCGTCAGATGAGTTCACCCGCAAGAAGGGCGAGGCGGCCTTGCCTTTGGTGTGGCAGTGGAACCATAATCCAGATAACCAACTCTGGTCTGTGACGGAACGGAAAGGCTTCCTGCGGCTGACCACCGGCAGAGTGGATACATCCTTCCTGCTGGCTCGGAACACGCTTACCCAACGCACCATCGGGCCGGAGAGCGCCGGCGCCACGCTCCTGGATGTGTCCAGGATGAAGGACGGTGATTTTGCCGGCCTGGCCTTGTTGCAGCAACGGTATGGTTTAGTGGGGGTGAAATTTGAAAACGGGGCCAAATTCATTGTCATGGTCAATGCTCAATCCGGAAGACCGGAGGAAGTGGGGCGCATTCCTCTGCAACAAAACAATGTGTATTTAAAGGCGGAATGTGATTTCAAGGAGCGGAAAGACGAGGCGAATTTCTTCTACAGCTTGGACGGAAAGACTTGGAAGAAAATCGGCTCACCGCTGAAAATGGTTTATACCCTCCCGCACTTTATGGGCTACCGTTTCGGGTTGTTCAACTACGCCACCAAAACGCCGGGCGGTCAGGTAGATTTCGATTACTTCCGGATAGAGGACCGAATCACCGCCCCGGGTAATTAATTTTTCAAGCTGATAATATGAAAATATTCAACCGCATGGTCAAGTTTACAGGTTGCTTTCTTCTGCTGATGTGGTTTGCATCTTCAGAAATGCAGGCACAAAACCCAATTGTCCAGACCGCCTACACCGCTGACCCGGCACCTATGGTGTATAAAGATAAACTGTACCTGTATACCAGCCACGATGAAGACGAGTCTACCTGGTTTACCATGAATGACTGGAAGTTGTATACCACTGAGGACATGGTGAACTGGACTGATCACGGCACCATTCTGTCCTACTCAGATTTCAGTTGGGCCAAAATAAATGCGTGGGCCCCGCAATGCATTGAGCGGGGAGGTAAATTCTACATGTATGTTCCCGTCACCACCAAGGATAACAAAGGAGCCATTGGGGTAGCGGTTGCCAACAGTCCGTACGGGCCGTTTACAGATCCTTTGGACAAGCCCTTGGTCCAAAGCGGTGTGGGTGACATTGACCCTAATGTGTTCATAGATGACGATGGGCAGGCCTATCTGTACTGGGGCAACCCTAACTGCTACTACGTCAAACTGAACGAGGACATGATTTCTTACCAGGGAGAAGTCGTGAAGGTGCCCAACACGGTAGAATCGTTTGGCAAGCGCGAAGGCAACCCAGAGAGGCCCACCACCTACGAGGAAGGCCCCTGGCTCTACAAACGCAAAGGATTGTATTATCTGCTATTCGCCGCAGGCCCCATTCCAGAGCACATTGGCTATTCCACCAGTTCCAGCCCTACCGGCCCCTGGAAATACCAGGGTGTGTTAATGCCAACCGAAGGCGGCAGTTTTACCAATCACCCGGGCATCATTGACTTCAAAGGGAAGACTTATTTCTTCTATCACAACGGAGCCTTGCCGGGCGGCGGCGGTTTTACCCGCTCCGTTGCGGTGGAAGAAGTGGCCTTCAAAAAAGACGGCACCATACAACCCCTGAAAATGACGAAGGGCATTACCAAAGGTCTAGCCCCAATAAATCCATTTGTGAAGAACGAGGCAGAGACCATGGCCTGGTCTGAAGGGGTGAAATCTGGGCAGAATGAAAAGGTTGGCGTATTCGTGACAGCCCAGCGGAATGGGGCTTACACCAAAGTAAAAGACGTGGACTTCAGGAAAACCGGAGCCTCCAAATTGACGGCCCGGCTTGGTACCACCCACAATGGCAATGTGACCATGGAAATCAGGTTGGGAAGTGTGGAAGGCGAGTTGATAGGTACCTTGAACGTGCCGCTCACCGGCGGGAATGACAGATGGGCTTTGGTATCAACCGATGTTAAAAAAGTCACCGGCGTCCACGATGTCTATTTTGTCTTCAAAGGAAAAGCAGCCAGCAACATCCTGTTTTTCGACTACTGGAGATTTTCAGAATAATCATTATTGAACAGGGCATCTAAATAAACTCCCAGCGCTTCTGATTCAGGAGAAGTAGCGGGACTCAAACAGCAAATAAACAGCTAATATTTTAAGATGAAGAAATCAAAATTTGGATTTGCTCCCTGGAGAAACAGGCGGGCGGCAGTACTCAGCGTTTTTATGGCCTTTTTTTCATTTTTGACTCTAACTGGAAACAGCCAGAATTTGAAAAAAGGTGCTAAAAACGCGCCAGTGTTTTCCAATTCTGTCTATGAAGGAAGCGACAAGGTGTACAAAGACCATCCGTTAAAGGAGGGTGAATTCTATAATCCCATTTTGCAGGGGGCCTATCCAGATCCCGCTATCACCCGCAAAGGCAATGATTACTACCTGGTAGCTTCCACTTTCGCTATTTTCCCTGGGGTACCTGTTTTCCATTCTAAAGATTTGGTGAACTGGACGCAGATTGGGCACGCGTTAGAACGCGTTTCGCAGCTGGATGTGCATGACACGCCTATCAGCGCCGGTGTGTATGCCCCAGACATAGAGTACAATCCCAACAATGACACGTTCTACATGATTGTGACGGCCTTTGCCGGAGGAGCAGGGAACATTGTGGTGAAATCCAAGGACCCGGCCAAAGGCTGGAGTGAGCCCTACAAGCTGAATTTCAGCGGAATAGATCCTTCTATGTTCTTTGATGATAACGGGAAAGCCTATGTGGTCCACAACGATGCCCCAGACAAAGGCAAAGAACTGTACGAAGGGCACCGCGTGATCAAGGTATGGGAATATGATCTTGCCAAGGACCAGGTCATTGCCGGAACCGACAAGATTATAGTAAACGGCGGAGTGGACCTCGCGAAAAAACCTATCTGGATTGAAGCCCCCCATATCTACAAGAAAAACGGACGCTATTACCTGATGTGTGCCGAGGGTGGCACGGGTGGAAATCACAGCGAAGTAGTGTTCGTAAGCGATTCTCCTATGGGGCCCTTTACTCCGGCTCCTAATAACCCTATCCTGTCGCAAAGAAGTTTGAACCCCAACCGGGCAAACAAAGTAGACTGGGCCGGCCACGCCGATTTAGTGCTAGGTCCTGATAACAAATACTATGGCGTGTTCCTAGCCATCCGTCCAAATGAAAATAACAGGGTAAACATTGGGCGTGAGACTTTTATCTTGCCGGTTGATTGGTCTGGTGAGTTTCCTATTTTCATTAATGGACTAGTGCCTATGGAGCCGAAGCTGCAAATGCCCAAAGGTGTGGTAAACAAAACCGGGAAAGACGGCTTCTTCCCCAATGGCAACTTCACCTTCAGGGATAACTTTACTTCTAAAAAGCTTGACTACCGGTGGGTAGGGTTAAGAGGCCCGCGTGAGGCGTTTATTTCTACAACCAAGAAAGGTTTACAGATTAATCCGTTTCCGGCAAACATCAAGGAGCTTAAGCCTACTTCAACGCTCTTCCTCCGTCAGCAGCACAACAGTTTCTCTTATACCACCACGCTTGATTACAAGCCGGCATCAGAAAAGGATTTGGCGGGTATTACGTTAGTACAAAGCGAGAAATTCAACTACGTTTTTGGCCTAACCCTAAAAGGCAAAGATGCCTATCTGGTGCTGGAAAAGACCGAGAAAGGAGCCTCCAAAGTGATCGCCAGCCAAAAGGTAGAGGTTAAGAAGCCAATTCAACTTCGGGTTAAGGCCGAAGGAGATGCCTACCAGTTTAGCTATTCAACAAACGGGAAAGACTTTGTAGATCTGGGCGGTCCTGTTTCGGGAGATATTCTCTCCACCAACGTAGCAGGAGGTTTCACGGGCACCTTAATTGGGCTGTACGCCACTTCGGCAAACGATGCGTTGCCCCAATAAAGCTCCTAACTGGCTCCTATAACCACTTCCACGGTGATAAGGCTCTTGGCAATTGTCAGCTGTCAGGAATATAGGCGGAACTCCTTTGTTCGCATATCAGAAATTGCATAAATGTATTAAATAGTTAACCCTTACCTATCCATCATTTATATGACTTATATACCAATCAACGTAGCTAAAGCCTGGCTTTTTGCCTGCTTCCTTATTTTTGCTGCCCCAGTACTGGCACAAGATGGCACCATCTATCCGCTCAAAGCCCCAGCCGAGCCCAAAGCCATTCCTCTTGGTACGGGCGGGGTAGATGGCCAGAAGGCCCCGGAAACCTGGTTCCGACAGTGGGGTGATCCTATGGCCCGAAATATCTCTTCTGCAACCCTCACCCCTTTTTTGCCTGCCCCGGGTAAGGCGAATGGCACTGCCGTGATTGTGGCGCCGGGTGGCGGATTCCGGTGGCTCTCCATGGACAACGAGGGCTGGGAGGTTGCGAAGGCCCTTGCAGACCAGGGCATCGCCGCTTTTGTGTTAAAGTACCGCCTCCATCCCACCCCGGAGTCACTTGACGACTTCAAGGCATGGATGGAGCAACCCCGGACTTCCCCAGCTGCCTCGTCCAACACAACGCAAAGCACCACTCCGCCCCGACCGCCTCAATTGGATCTTTCAAACCAGTTGGAGGATGCAGAGGCTGCTTATGCCCTGATCCTTAAGAGAGCGAAGGAATGGGGAGTAGATACGGGCAGAATAGGCATGATTGGTTTCTCGGCTGGAGCAGGCCTGACCATGCATGCAACCCTCAACTCCAAGACTATGAAACTGGCTTTTATTGGACCTATCTATGGAGGTATGGGCCCGGTGGAAGTACCGAAGAACGCCCCACCCATGTTCAACGTCATCGCCACCGATGACTTTCTCTTCCGTGGTCAGTTTGGAGTGATTGATTCCTGGTATAAGGCGGGTATCCCGGTGGAGTTTCATCTCTACCAGAACGGCGGCCACGGTTTCGGCCTCGGCAACCCTGACAGAACCAGCAACCGTTGGTTTGATGCTTTCATGCACTGGTTGAACGTGAACAAATTTGTCACCCCCAAGTCTGGCAAGTAGCTAGAGGGTATCTGATTTAAAAGTACAACTTTGAGTGAACGGAAAATCAGTTCATTGATTTTAAAAAGTAAGAAGGGCTATTCTCTTAAGAATAGCCCTTCTTACTTTAACGCTCAGGTTTTAGTTTAGATCAAACGAATCTACCGTTTGATGAACCAAGAATGGGGTTCTTCTTGAATACTTGATCTTATAATAGATAAATATATTCATGAAATACCGTTGTTGCCGGTGCTTTTGGCAATCAGAGACGATATCAGTTTAAGCATCCCCTTTAATCAAGGAGTAAATAAATAGCGTTGCTTCTGTTCAGGATTGGCAGGGATGCACCTATTGGCTTTAAAAACAAAAACGGCTTCTACATGTTGTAGAAGCCGTTTTGTGTGGTCGCGTAGGGAGTCGAACCCCAAACCTTCTGATTCGTAGTCAGATGCTCTATCCAGTTGAGCTACGTGACCGTTGTTTGATTTAGTGTTGCAAAGGTAGATACTTCATTCTTTATACGCAAGTACCTCTGCAAAGATTTTTAACAAAAAAGCACACACCAACTCTTACCACCTTAACATCAGGTAGTTAATTTTACACTTTGTGCGTCACCACACACGGCATCCTCTATATAATACATCGATCTGCTTCATTTTTTAGCTGGATCTGGATGTGATTCTCAACTTGCCTCACTTCTAAAACTTTTTTGGCAGTGGTTTACAATGTATGATGCTTTGTTTTTTGGTTGTTCCGATAGTTGAACATTAGGATCGAGCTCGCATCATGGATTTCCTTCTTATTGGAGAAGCAGGTTGTTTTCCTGACCAGCCTCCTGTTCCTGGCTCTCAAATAGGTATTTACTCCCTCTATATCTTTTGCATAAGCCTTGCACACCCTGTGCCTCCCTGCTGGTATCATCTGGGCGAAGGCTTCCCAATGGTCGGCGCAGTACTCTCCGATTTCCACTCCCTCCAGCTTTCTGAGCAGTAGGCATACAAAAGCCAGTACTTCCCTTTCCTGCGCCTGCCCAAGAAGCTCCAGACCTCGTCTATCTGCACCGAATTGTAGTACCGCCGCGCTGGTGCTATGCTAAGTTAGCCACCTTGCCGGCACAAGTTGTCCTGCTGCACTTCCTGCTTACCCCCAGCGGCGTCTCGATGTCCCTGACGCCGTTGTTCCGCCCCAAAAGCCGCAATATAAGCTGCTTGGTGGCCGGGTTTAGCGCCTCTGTACTGGTAAGTGGCCTGGAACTGCTTCCTGCAGCAGTGGAATAGCAGGCTCTGAGCACCGTTCCTTCCCGTCTTTTACTACCTTACTGCTCTGGCAGTGGGGACAGTTTATTTTGATGAGGACTTCGAACATTCCATCATCTTGAACACTCTGCTGCCAACTTTTATCCCATCATACTTTCTAAACCACTACCAAAAAATTTAATAAAAAAATTCTTGAGCGACAGTATTCTGCATAATTTTTTCTACCAATAGGTCAGCTCCATATTTGGTCACATGGTCTTCATCATACATATATGGTACCCCAGCAGATGATAGGGGTGGAAAGTGCGTAGTATTGATGACTTTTACGTAGTTTGGGCCAATGTTCTTACTCAGGTACTCATCCACTTGAAAAGGATATTTATCTAAATAGTTAGGAGCTTGCTGAGTACCTTGCTCAAAATCCCTAGCAGCTATCATAGTATATGGCATTCTATAACTCTCCGTTTGCCCAATTATGATATATTTCACCTCGTATTGCTTTAAGTATTCCATTATCTCCTCCAGCCCAAGTAATAAATTATTAGGATTAGTTTTGCTATTCCTAGCCCAATGAGCTGAAACAATTACACCGTCTATTTTTTTTGCGTTTTTTGGAATGAAATCAAGAAATGTATAATCCATCAGTTTCCTGAGCTCTATTTTTTTACCCTCATAAGACTTCAGGGTAGGCAAAGTAGCTGAAGCTGTGGCTTGCATCAGATTGATATTATCATCTGCCAGCTCCTCCTTTAGGGACTGAGACAGCTGAGCCATGTGGCTATCGCCAATCATCAAAATGTTCTTCTTCCCTTCTACTAGACAAAGGCATTGATCTTTATTGAAGTCTTCTATCTTAGAGATGTGGCATTCTTCTCTGTTAAATTGTTTTATCTGTTCCTTCTTATGTGTCTTCTTGTAATTTTGGATTGCTAATGTTGTATCCTTGAACAGGAAATGGTTTGTATCCATATAACTAAGGAAGGCCGTAGCAACAAACAGAGATACCCCACCTACAGCAATGGTTCCACTGCTTCTGAAGTTGCCACTCTCTATATATAAATAAGAAAGATATCCCATTACGAAGGATGTCAGCGTGAAGAGCAATACCGCGCCCATATTTATCCCTACCCCATAGTATTGTCCAACCACATAGATAGGCCAATGCCACAGGTAAAGAGAATAAGATATCTTCCCTATAAATTGTATACTATAATGGTTTACAGCCTTGAAACCATCGTGGTTAGCGACAATTACCAAAAAAGTGGCAACAACTGGAATAGCAGTATATGGTCCTGGCCACGGAAGTGCTTCGTCTAGAAACAGAAAACAACCAAGTATGGCGCCGTAGCCTAACGCGGCTAAAACTTTCCGTACTCTTTCATTTGAGATGAGTCCTTCAGAAAAAAAGGCGATCCCGCCGAAAAGCATTTCCCAAGCTCTGGTAGGCAACAGATAGAAAGAGGCAGTTGGATCTATCACAGTAAAGATCATAGATCCAACTACGAGCACAAAAGTCATACTTACAAAATGAAAAACATATATCTTCTTGTTCACTATCCTGTTAAGCAAAACTAAGAAGAGAGGGTAAAGAAGGTAAAACTGCCACTCAACAGAAAGAGACCAAGTATGGAGAAAAATATTAGTATCTGAGGATGGGTCAAAATAACCTGAATTTTGCCAATAAAGAATATTAGACAAAAAAAGAACACTAGCTGCGGCATTTTTTTGATTTAACTTGAAGTCTTCTGGAAAATACAAGAAAAAACCAACCAAAGAAACGGTTAACACAAGCGACAGCAGCGCAGGGACAATTCTTTTTATCCTTTTACTTAGGTAGTCCCAATAGGAGAACTCCCCTCGTTTGATGGCACTAACTACAATTTTACTCATCAGATACCCAGAGATTACGAAGAAAACATCTACTCCGGCAAATCCTCCCTTTAGCCATCCTACTTTGAAGTGAAAGAAGAGTACTCCACTAATAGCCAAAGCTCTCAAGGCATTGATATCTGACCTAAACTTTGAAGAAGGTTTCTTAATGTGCGGGTGGTTATTTAACCTAGTAGAATTTTTTGCAATCATCACTATAGCAATCCTGAAAACTCTCGCAATATATAATAATTATATAAATATTTAAACAAAAGCTACTCTAGCAAACACACCCTAATAACAATGAAATAATACAATCCCTCAACAAACAGACACTCCACTTGAAAGCTCCTATAGTTAAAGTTAAACCAAATAATGAACCTCTTTAAGCAGATAACTCCACACTTTGGATCATAAACAGCTTTGTGCTCGGCTGCATATTGTTCACCACATCAAAACTTATTTTAAGGTCAACTTTTCTTTTCTGAAACAGGAATCGATAAGTATTGCCTTAATTTTCCTCACACCTTAGCAGATCTTAGTACTTAGCAATGAGAATTTAAATGTTATTTTTTTGTAAAGCCCTGAAATTACCTTAAAACAACTCATAAAGCCTTTCGATATTAAACCATCAGATTTCACTCCTATATACTTTATTTATCTACCTATTTAAAAAGTCATAATACTTATTTTATAATTCAACTAATAAATACAATAAAAATCGTATTTATCCCCGCATAGCTCACTATCTAGTTTGTTGAACCGGCACTCATTGTAAATGCACCAACTGCAAGCCAAGCATATTTTCCTATAAAGGAAACTGATCAAATCTCTAACCCCTTCAACCGTCAATTATACCGCTTCTGTGACAGATATTTTCTTAAAAAGGATTGAATGGAACAAGCATTTAAAAAAGACTTATCATAGAAAATTAACCCAGTTAGACAATTAGAAATTAGCGAGCAATAAAACTGGATGACTTGAGAACCTAAAAACAAATCTGAGGAGAGGATCTAATTCTGGCTTCGTTCTCTAAAACTTTTCTAATTTCTACTTATCGATAGAGAAATTTCCTGCTTATGTATATTTTGTATCATCATCAATATACCTTTCTCCAACATACAGGTTTTTGGAGAACTGATGATGCATTTAATTATTCACGAAAGTATATCTCACCTTTATGAAGTACTTGCTGAATGTAGAAGTAAAATAACTCAGACTTTTCTCAAGCAGTAAGCTGAACACCACTATTATAACCGATAGCTGTGGCTGGAGTTTCTGCTATTTCTCATACCTGAAGCACATAACTCGCTGATGTTGGGGATAGCTCTATTCTCTTTCATTCTTCTTCTCGCATGTATGGCAGAGGGAAGAACGGCATGAGAACTGAAATATGTTTAGGGGCTGATTTTTCAAAAAGTTGCCCCAAACAAGAAATTACATCAAATTGATAGAACAGTATGCAGAAGTCAACGTTTCTGGGTTTAAGAACCACCATTTATCAAGCAGGAGAAATGCAGAAGGCTAAAGACTGGTATTCAGCCATTTTATGTGGGATTCAACACTGCCAGCTATGAACTTGGCCTGTAACCTGAAGAGAAGCCTACAACAGATAAGCCGGAAAGCGTGGTGACCTACTGGGGAGTGGAAGACATCCAAAGCACCTATGGCGAACTGATTCAGTTAGGGGCCACGGAAAATGAGAAGCCCTACAACGTGGGCGGCGAGTTAATGACCTCCACCGTGAAAGATCCCTGGGGCAACCTGATCGGGATCATTTACAATCCAGAATTCACCTTAAATCAACTATGTTTAGGGGCTACTTTTCCAAGAATAGCCCTAAACAGCTCTCAACAATCACTCCAACCAACTCTTTGCAACATGAAAAACCAGATAGACATCAAATCACTTCTGATTGGCTTTTTAAGCGCGGCCTTGATCATCATGGCTTTCAGTTTCAAAAACAGCACTACCGGACAGGGAGGCAGATTTCAGGCAGAGACCAGTGAAACCGGGGTGATCGTGCTGGATGTTGAAACGGGGGCCTACATCATCAACACCGACATGACTAATAACAAATGGCGCAAAGGTGATTTCCAGACCACCCATAAAGTAAGCAAAGACAATTTGCAGGAGTAAATCCGGCTTCTGAACTAGAGCTACCAGCAAACGAAGCAACGTCTGTAGGACAGTTCTTTTGGAACAGATACTGACTGCGAGGGAGGAGCCACTAAAAGTATAAAGATTCAAATTGCGTTTAGGGGCTATTTTTGAAAAAATAGCCCCTAAACGCAATTTGGTATCATTACTCTACTACTTGCGCATGGCTTTCGCCGTCATGCCCGTTGCCCGGCCTGAGGTGGATCTGGAATTGAGTACCCACGCCTATGGTGCTGGAAACTTTTATCTCGCCGCCCATGGCGTCTATCTGGGTTTTCACCAGGAACAGCCCCAGCCCACGACCTTCAATATCGCGGTGGAAACGCTGGTAGAGCCTGAAGATTTTGTCGCCCACCTTCTCCTCGTCAAAGCCTAAGCCGTTGTCTGAGAAAATCACCGACACCCACTGCTGGTTGGTGGTGGTTTTGACGGTGATTTCCGGCCTCCGCTCCGGCGAGCGGTACTTGATGGCGTTAGACATAAGGTTATAGACAATACTGAAAAGATACGCCCGGTTGCCGTACACAAAGGTATTAGGGGCAATTTCTGTCCTTACCTTAATGCCGTTCGCCCCAATGGATTCATGGAGGCTCTCCACGGCCTCGCGGCAGATCTGCCCAAAATCAACGTTTCCCTGGCTCAGGGTGCCTTTGTTGAACCCAATGGATAGAATGGCGTTCAGGTCCTTTAAGATGGTGTCCAGCGCGGCCATGCTCTTGTCCAGGTTCAGGAGCGCGGTATCAAAGTTGGGCGAGGTTCTGTCTAGAATGTTGAGGAGATGGGCCAGGCCCATGGCGTTGGCCACCGGGGCCCGCAGGTTATGCGAGACAATGTAGGTAAACTGCTGTAGGTCGCGATTTTGCTGGGTAAGGTCGCGGGTGAGTTGGGCCTGGCTTTCATCGGCGGCTTTCTGGGCGGTGATGTCGGTCTGCACTGAGATAAACCGTACTATTTTGCCGTCATTGTCCCGCACCGGGGTTACCTCAAACCTCACCCAAAAAATTTCACCGGTTTTCTTATAGTTGAGAACCTCCTCAGAGAAAGGCTCACCGGCCTCATACTTCTCAAAGATGCGCTGTGCCGCTTCGCTGTCGGTTTTAGGTCCCTGCAGGAAATCACTGGGACGCTTCCCGAACACTTCGTTCAAAGTGTAGCCGTTCAGGTTGGTGAAGCCTTCGTTCACCCACTGGATTTCTCCCTGGGCGTTCATGATCACGATGCCGTTGGTCGTTTTACTGGCTACCAGTGAAAGCATTTTGAGCTCGTTCTCGTACTTCACCCGCTGGGTGATGTCTACCAGATACACAGAGAGGCCGTCTTCCAGCGGGTAAAACTTCACGCCCAGCCAGATCATCTTCCTTTTGAGAGACGTCTCAAAAGAAGCGGCTTTCTTGGTGGCTTGCACCTGCTGGTAGTAGTCATTGAACATGCCACCCACTTCATCGGGAAACACCTCCCAGATGCTGCGGCCCAGACTCTTGTGGCGGTCAATGTCCAGCAGGCGCTCGGCCTCGCTGTTCAGGAAGGTGAATCTCAGGTTGTGGTCCAGGGTGAAAAAAGCGTCGGTGATGCTTTCTAAAATGGTGTTCAGCTTCTGTGCCTGCTGCTGAATGGTTTCATAGGAGCGCACAATGGCGGTAATGTCTTTGGCAATGGTTTCTATGCCCATCACAGAACCCTGCACCGTTAACGGATACATGGTGAGGTCCAGGATTTTGCGGTCGCCGCTTTGCGAAGCCAATTCCAGGTCAAACCGCATGGTGCTGCCCAGCAGAGCCTGCTCAAAGTACCTGGAACACAGCGCGGCACTCTCCTCAGACATAAACGCCGAGACGGGTTTCCCGATGATCTTGTCTTGCCCAAACCCCAGCAGCTGGTTAAACGCATCATTCACCTCGGCCACCGTACCGTCTGGGTGCTGCAGAAACACCGCGTCTGGGTTCTTCTCAAACAGGTTGCGGTACCGCTGCTCGTTTTCCAGCAGGCGGGTGCGGCTTTGCATCTGCTCCGTCATGTCGCGGGAGCTCACCACCAAAGACTGGATGCTCTTGTTCTTGAGTTGGTTGCTGAGGGCCGTGTCTACCCAACGCCAGTCGCCGGCGGCGGCTTTGAACCGGAACCGCTGCAGCTTCACGTAGTCGTTCTGCTGGAGCAAGCTTATAAAGCTGCCTTCTACCAAGTGCCTATCATCTGGGTGGATGAAGTCAAATACGCGTTTGCCTACCAATTGCGGGGGAGTGTACCCCAGAATGCGCTCAGTGGAACCGCCTACATAGGTATAGATACCTTCCTCATTGAGCAGGGCCAGCATGTCTGCCCCGTACTCCACCAGTGCCTCATGCAATTCTTCTTTCTCTTTCACTTTGCGTCGCACGGCCCACTTCTCCGTGGCGTCGCGCCCAACGCAGTAGAATTCCTCTTCTTGGCCAGACCAGGTCACCGACCAGGCCATGGGTACTTCATGCCCGCTCTTATGATGAAAACAAGTATCTATGGTTGTGGCCTGCTGCTCATGGGGCAGCTGTTCTAACGCACGCTGGGTGCGCTCAACGTCTTTAGACCGGAGAAAAGCGGTGAAGGCATGACCCGTGAGTTCCTCAGGGGCATAGCCTAACAGCGAGGCCGAGGCATCGCTTACATACTCAAAAATCCCAGAACGGTTCAGCACGCAGTGCAGGAGCGAAGAATGCCTCACCAATTTCTCAAAGACATTCTGATTCTTGTCTGCACCCATATGGGGTTTATCTATTTGGTTTAACATGGGGGGTGTTATACCTATCAGAAAATTAAAAACACTAAATGAAATTGAAGTTAGGTATTATAAACAGGGATACAACAGCATTTCATAGCTTTATATGTATGTACTTATGAAAAAATTAAAAAGATCAAATATATCTGGCAATTATCATAGATACCAGACCACTTCTTTTCCTCCTGCCTATGGCGAAGACTGATAACAGCGAAACTTATATGTAAGAATTCCTTCCCGTTAACTAAATAGATGCAGCCGGAGATGTTTACTGCTCTGTTTCTGCTGCTGGCAACTTTGCTTTCTTTACTACGGAAAGGATGGGCAAACAGGAAGGCGTTTAGGAAGCGTTTTTCAGAAAACAGCCCCTAAACGGCTTACCTTCTCTTATGGAAACTTTTATCCTACTCCCTCTAGCTGCCGTTAGGTTAGGGGCAGCCAGGAAAAATCTTTAGGCGTAATTCACCGCCACCCGAAACGTTTAGCGGCTCTTTTTTCAAAAAGAAGACAAAACCAGAAGTCGCTCAGGCGGCATGACTGTTGCGCCTCACGCGGGCCAACCCCATTCTGGTGAGATACAACAGGGGTGGCTCCCCAATGAAACTGCACTGCACAAAGCCTTCTTCCCGCAACGGCGGTAACAATTGCAATACCTCCTCCAACGGCAGGTTGGCGAACAAACTCACAGATGCCACCGAAACCGGATGATCTGTGGGGTCTACCTGAGCACCTACCTGACTATAGATAGCCGCCAGCACTTTATCTAACTCCCTAATAGTCTCCATACCGCACCTGAAACAACTACCATTCCAAAATGTTTAACCAGCTCGCTTATAGGATAAAAGGAGCAAACTTTCAGTATTTCACGCAGTTACCTCCGGGACCACACGCCGCTGCTTTATTAACAATTCCTTAATACAGCATTAATATTCAGGCAATACTGCCGCTCTAGTTTTGCATTAGAAAAAGAGCAGCGCCTAAGAACTGCTGACTACGGTTCGGAAAGTAGCTGCTCTTGCATGTTCACCATTACCTATGACCCATTAAATAAAACCAAGCGCAGCACCGGCATCCTGACTAAATGCTCCCGCCGCGCCCACTTTACTTACTTTTTCTACATCTCATTTTGGCTTATGTTCTCACCCATAAACAAAAGAGTAGCAAGAACTTTTTTGATCCAATTAAGTGCTATTGCTGCATTTCTATTTTCCGCTACCATGGCACAGGCGCAAGGCACTGTCACTTCTGCCCAGGATTCTGTTATAGCCCAGCCCAAGCCTCCGCAAGCCGCCAAATCTCATTGGTATGATAAGATATCGCTGCGCGGATATGTGCAAATCCGGTACAACCGCCTGCTGGAAACCAACCCGCAACTGAAGACGGAGTACGACCGGTCTGTGGGCGACAAAGGTGGCTTCCTTATTAGGCGGGCGCGTCTGGTGTTCAGCGGCAACGTGCATGACCGGGTTTTCATCTACATCCAGCCAGACCTGGCCTCTACTCCTTCCGGCAGCTCTTCCCTGCATTTCGTGCAGCTCCGCGATGCTTATTTCGATATTTCCTTAGACAAGAAAAAGGAATACCGCCTGCGGGTGGGCCAGAGCAAAGTACCCTACGGCTTTGAGAACATGCAGTCTAGCCAGAACCGCCTTACCCTGGACCGCAACGATGCCCTGAACAGCGCCCTGCCCAACGAACGCGACCTGGGTCTCATGTTCTACTGGGCTCCGGAGCACATCAGAAAAAGATTCAGCGAACTGGCTAACTCCCGCCTGAAAGGCTCCGGCGACTACGGCGTGTTCGGGTTGGGAATCTACAATGGGCAGACCGCCAACCGCCCAGAGGCCAACAACAACCAGCACCTGGTGGCCCGCCTCTCCTACCCCTTCGCGTTTAAAAACGGGCAAATTGTGGAGCCCGGCCTACAAGCCTATACCGGTCTGTACACCGTTACCTCAGACCAATTGAGCAGCACAGAAATTAAAGGCGGCAATTTCACAGACAGACGCGTAGCCGCCAGTGTGGTTGTATACCCGCAACCCTTTGGTTTCCAAGCCGAATACAATATAGGAAAAGGGCCAGAATTTGACCCCGCCACCAAAACCATCCAGAGCAAGTCTTTGAAAGGCGGCTACGCCCAGGCCATGTACGCCTTCAAACTTGGGGACCAGAACTTCATTCCCTTCGTGAAAACCCAGTTCTACGAAGGAGGCAAGAAAGCCGAGACAGACGCCCGCTACAGCAAAGTATATGAAACCGAGATTGGCGTGGAGTGGCAACCCCTCCCCAACTTTGAGTTAGCCACCCAATACACCATCACAGACCGCACCACCAAAGACGGCAAAAACCTTGACAACCGGCAACACGGCCAGCTTCTGCGGGTACAGGCACAGTTCAACTTCTAATTTCTCCAGACAAAGAAAGACTCTAATAACATGAAACCCAATACCATGAAATTGATCAAGACACAGGTAAGCAGCTTATTGGTAGCCACTTTATTACTAGGTGCCTGCGGCAAAGGCGGCGATGCCCAGAAAGAGAACATTGAAGGCGATAAATCTGCCAACGCAGCTACCACCATCACCATCAAAGGGAGTGACACGGTGCTGCCCCTGGCTCAGCAGGAAGCCGAAAAATTCATGGCTAAGCACAGCGGCGCTTCCATTACCGTGGTAGGCGGGGGTACCGGGGTAGGTCTGTCTGCCTTGCAGGAGGGTACCACAGACATTGCCATGGCCTCACGCGGCCTCAAGACCGAGGAGAAACTGAAACTGAAAGGCGCCAAGAAAAACGTCACAGAAGTACTCATCGCCTATGATGCCCTTTCTGTGGTGGTACACCCCAGCAACAAAGTAAATCAGCTTACCCGTGAGCAGCTGGAGGGCATTTTCACCGGCAAAATCACCAACTGGCAAGAAGTGGGCGGCGCCAATGTGAAGATTGTAGCTTACTCCCGCGAGACCAGTTCTGGCACCTATGAGTTCTTCAAGGAGCACGTGATGGACAAAAAGAACTACGCCAACGGAATTCTCATGATGCCCGCCACCGGTTCCATTGTACAGTCGGTGAGCCAGACGGCGGGGGCCATTGGCTATATTGGCCTGGCCTATGAAACCAAAGACGTGAAATCGCTGGCGGTGTCTTATGACCAGGGCAAAACCTTTGTTGCCCCTAGCGTAGAGGCGGCCAAAGACAAGACCTATCCAATTTCGCGCCCGCTGTTCTTCTTCCATGACGCCACGGCCGAAGCCAAAGTGAAGCCTTTTGTAGACTACGTGCTTTCTGAGGAAGGCCAACAGATAGTACAGGAGACCGGCTACATTCCCTTGAGCAAATAGTTTCTGATTTAACCTCACATCCATGAAACGGTACTTCCACAACCTGGGCGAAAAAATCATTGAAGGCCTGATCACCATCAGCGGCACCGTGACCAGTATCACCGTGCTCCTGATTGTCTTCTACCTGTTCAAAGAAGGTCTGGGTGTGTTCAGCCAGACGCCGGTGGCGGAAGGGGCCGTACTTGCCATTCATCCGCAGAACCCGGTAAAAGAACTTTCGGCCGCCGAGGTGAAGGAGATTTTTGACCAGAACATCACCAACTGGAACCAAGTGGGTGGCCCTAATGCTCCCATTAAACTTTTTGAGGTAGATGACATCACCGACTACTACACCGAGGAACAAATTGGCCCCGACTTTGAATACCTGCCCCAGCGCATCAACGAGCTGGTCAGCAAAGACCCTAACATTCTCGCCTTCTTCCCAGACGAATACCTGGCCAAAGACTTTGCGGGAAAGCGGCTGGAGCTGGACAACATCTCTGTAAGTCAATTCTTGGGCGGGCGCCAGTGGTACCCCACTATTCAGCCGGCGGTGCAGATGGGAGTGCTCTCGCTTATCCTGGGCACGTTGTGGGTGAGCTTGGGGGCCATTGCCATCGCGCTTCCGCTGGGTCTGGCCACGTCTATTTATTTGGCAGAAATTGCCAACCCCAAACTGCGGAACTTCCTGAAGCCCGTCATAGAACTGCTGGCAGGTATTCCTTCCGTAGTCTATGGGTTCTTCGGGCTGGTGGTGGTGGTGCCTCTTATCCAAGATGTCTTCGGCTTGCCTGTGGGTGAGACAGCGCTAGCCGGTAGCATCATTCTGGGTATTATGGCACTACCCACCATCATCTCGGTTTCAGAAGACGCGCTGCGCACTACGCCCCGGGCCATGAAAGAAGCGAGCCTGGCCTTGGGAGCCTCCAAATGGCAGACCATTTACAAAGTGATGATCCCGTATTCCATCTCAGGCATCTCCACGGCCGCCATCCTGGGCATCGGTCGGGCCATTGGCGAAACCATGGCTGTCCTGATGGTGACCGGAAACGCCTCTGTCATTCCCAGCACGTTCCTGGAGCCGGTGAGAACCATCCCGGCCACCATTGCCGCCGAGCTGGGTGAGGCGCCCCAGGGCGGCATCCACTACCAGGCGCTTTTCGCGCTGGGTTGCATTTTGTTCCTCATGACGCTGGCCATTAACCTGACGGTGGACATGGTTTCGGCTAAAAAGAAAGCAAACAGATAAACCATGGCTTTTGCAAACAACACTTCTACCCAGAACTCCAAACGGCTGTCGCAGAACGTGGCTTTCTGGATCTTCCGGCTGCTGAGCTTCTCGGTGGTGGCCATCCTGGTGATTATTCTGGGCTTTATCATTGTGCGGGGCATCTCCGTGATCAGCTGGGAATTCTTAACCCAGATGCCCCGCGAAGGCATGACCGCCGGCGGCATTTATCCTGCCATTATAGGTACGTTGTGTCTGGTGGTGGGCAGCATGCTGTTCGCTTTCCCCATTGGTATTCTCTCGGGCATTTACATCAATGAGTACGCCAAAGACAGCTGGTTTAAGCGTTTCGTGAAGATGATGACCAATAACCTGGCGGGTATTCCGTCCATTGTGTTCGGGTTGTTTGGGATGGCCTTGTTCGTGAACCAGTTCGGGTTCGGGGATTCCATTCTGGCCGGCTCGCTCACCTTGGGTTTGCTGGCTTTGCCGGTGGTCATTAGAACCACCGAGGAATCGCTCAAAGCCATTGACAACTCCTTCAGGATAGGCAGCCTGGCGCTTGGGGCCACCAAATGGCAGACTACCAGCCGGGTGGTGCTGCCCATGGCGTTCCCCAACATCATTACCGGGCTTATCCTGTCCATAGGCCGGGTTTCTGGCGAAACGGCGCCCATTCTCTTTACCGTGGCCGCTTATTTTCTGCCCAAGCTACCCAACAGCATCTTTGACCAGGTCATGGCGCTGCCTTACCATTTGTACGTCATCTCTACCAGCGGCACCAACATTGAAGCCTCGCGGGCTATGGCCTACGGCACCGCCTTTGTATTGATCATGATTGTGCTGCTGGTGAACCTGCTGGCCAACTGGCTGCGCCGATATTTCAGCAGAAAAGTAAAAATGAACTAAACTGGCGTTTAGGAGCCGTTTTTCCAAAAAGAGCCCCTAGACGCAATACAAACCAGCAAAGGCCTTCCTTCCATTGAATATGAATAGTGTAGAAACCAAAGACCTTCACCTCTATTACGGCGATTTCCATGCGCTCAAAGGCATTACCATGGGCATGAAGAAAAACCAGGTGACAGCCTTCATCGGGCCCTCGGGGTGCGGGAAATCTACGTACCTGCGGTGCTTCAACCGCATGAACGACCTCATTGACGGCGTTAAGATTGAGGGCGAAATCATGATTGACGGCGTAGACATTTACCAGAAAAACATACAGGTAGATGACTTGCGCAAGCACGTGGGTATGGTGTTCCAGAAGCCTAACCCCTTCCCCAAGTCCATTTTTGAGAACGTGGCGTACGGCCTGCGCGTGAACGGCACCAAAGACAAGAAATTCATAGAGGAGCGCGTGGAGCGTTCTTTGAAACAGGCCGCCCTTTGGGACGAAGTCAAAGATAAGCTGAAGAAATCTGCCTTTGAGTTGTCTGGCGGGCAGCAGCAGCGCCTCTGCATTGCCCGGGCGCTGGCCATTGAGCCGTCTGTTTTGCTCATGGATGAACCCACCTCGGCCCTGGACCCGCTTTCCACGGCCAAAACCGAAGAGCTCATCCACGAGTTGAAGGAGAACTACACCATTGTGATTGTGACGCACAACATGCAGCAGGCTGGCCGCGTGAGCGACTACACCGCGTTCTTTTACCTGGGCGAGCTGGTGGAATACGGCAAAACCAAAACCATTTTCACCAACCCCAAAGACCAGCGCACCCAGAACTACATTACCGGCCGCTTCGGTTGATTCCGTTGGCGTTTAGGGGCTCTTTTTGGAAAAACAGCCCCTAAACGCCAACTCCGGCTGCGCGCTTTTGGGCAGACAGCATATCTCTATTGATTTTAGGCAGCGCCTTCGCCTTCAACAGAAACATAATATGAACCAACTAGATAAAGAACTTCTCAGGATCAAGAGCAAAGTAGAGGAGATGTGGACCCTGGTGGATTTCCAGGTGCAGGCCGGCCGCGAGGGCTTGGTTTCCCCAGATGAGGAACTGGCCAAGAAGGTGAGCAAAAGCGGCAAGAAGGTGAACTCCTATGACATCAAGATTGACCGCATGTGCGAGAACATCTTCGCGCTGTACAACCCGGTGGCGGTGGATTTGCGCTGGTTGCTGGCCATTCTCAAGATTAACTCCAACCTGGAACGCATAGGAGACTACGCCGAAAGCATCGCCCACATGCTCAAAGAAGCCAATCCGCCCATTGAGCCTACGTTGCTGGCCCAGAGCCGGGTACTGGAGATGTATGACGCCACCCAGACCATGCTGCAACAGGTTAGGCAGGCATTCTTTGAGGAAAACACTGAACTGGCCCGCCAGGTGATCAAGCGCGACAAGATCCTGAACAAGATCCACGGCAAGACAGACAAGATGCTGCTCAAGTACTTTCAGACGCACCCGCACAACATTCACCAGAGCCTCAAGGTATCGGGGATTATCCGGAAGTTGGAGCGCATCGGGGACCACACCACCAACATAGCCGAAGAAATTGTTTTCTATGTAGATGCCAAGGTGGTGAAGCACAAACAGAAAAAGAAGAAAAAAGACAAAGGCGAAGAATAAGCCCGCTTACTTTCCTGTACATCTTCCAAAGCCTGAGAATGCCTTCTCAGGCTTTGCTTTTTCTCAGCATTGCCTCCTACCCTACTTATGGTTCGCGTTTAGGGGGCCTTTTTCCAAAATCAGGCTAAAACCAGAGGGGCGGGGTGGGCAAGGCTACAAGTGCCCGCAAACGGAAGAACACTCCTAAAGTTTATGGGCCTGTGCCCCGCATTTCTTCTCTGGCAAAGTGATTTGCCCTCTAGCTATAAAAACAGAAAGGACGTCTCTCCCCCTTGAGACGCCCCTCTGCTTCATCTGCCCCATATACTTTAGCGACAGACGTATGACTATAACATGATTTTATCTAATTATTTCTAAATACAAAGCAAAGCTATTACAAATAGAACTATACAACTATATTATATTCTATTTACACGTAGCCCAGCTGCTTGCGGTACAATGCCTTCAAAGCAATAAGACGGGCCATAGATAAAATGGCAAGCTGCTCGCCTGTCATGAATCCGCTTGCATCTATCTTTAAAGCGTCTTCCTGTTGCAAAACATCTGCCTCAACGCCTTGTACTAGTTCGGTATTTTCCTGGTATAGCATAGCTTCTTGTATTAGATTTCTGATTCAAAACTACACACAATTGTTATCCGCAATTGGGATTTTAGCCATATCCCCTTCTTCACCCGCTGAATCTACCCAAATGCCTGACGAATTAATTTAGTACAATTAAACAAGCACCTAGAGGCTCTATTCTTGCCTTCCTGTCTATTAAGTGTTAATTTTGAGGTGTCTCAAGTCTTCTTCCCAATGCCTTTACTTCTCAGTCCAGATTACAAGCCGCCGCGTTACATGATGAATGGTCACTTTCAGACCATTCTCCCTAGCACCTTGAGGCGCCCACCGGCGTTGAGCTATAAAAGAGAGCGCATCCAGACCCCAGACAAAGATTTCCTGGATGTAGACTGGTCGGTGGTGGGCTCTAAGACGCTGGTGGTACTTTCCCATGGGTTGGAGGGCGACACAAACCGTCCCTATATGACGGGCATGGTCCATGCCATGAACAAAGCCGGCTGGGATGCCCTTGCCTGGAACTTCAGAAGCTGTAGCGGCGAACCCAACCACCTGCTGCGCTCTTACCACATGGGGGCCGTGGAAGACTTGGACCTGGTGGTGCGCCACGCCCTGCAAACCGGTAAATATGAGACCGTTTATCTGGTAGGCTTTAGTATGGGCGGCAACCTCACCTTAAATTATCTGGCCCAGTGGGCCGATAAAGTGCGCGCGCAAGTGGCCCGCGCCGCCGTTTTCTCCGTGCCCTGCCACATGAAAAGTGCCTGCACCCAATTGGCCAAACCCGCCAACCGCATCTACATGAAACGTTTCCTGAAATCGCTGCACCGGAAGCTCCTGGAAAAATCCCAGCGGTTTGAGGTGGACCTCACAGACTACCAGCAGATCACATCCTTTGAGCAGTTTGACGACCGCTACACGGCTCCCATGCACGGCTTCAAAAACGCCGATGACTACTATGAGCGCTGCAGCTCAGTCGGTCATCTGCACCGCATCCAGATTCCTACCCTGCTGGTGAATGCCCAAAATGACCCGTTCCTTTCCAAAGAGTGCTTTCCCGTGGAACAAGCTCGCCAAAACCCCAATTTTTACCTGGAGATGCCCCGGCAAGGCGGGCACGTGGGTTTCTCAGAAAACTTCCGGAAAGGCCTTTATTATTCTGAGCGCCGGGCGGTGACTTTCCTGCGGGGACAAGGCTAACCTGTTTTAGCCTTATTTTCAGAAAAACGGCCCCTAAACGGTTTTCCAGAATGAGTTTATTTGCACAAACGACACGTTGCTGTCTGCTTATACTAATAAGGAGTGCGCGCCGTTTTCTGACTGGTATTCAACCAAGAAAATGCCGTTGGCGGGAAAAATCATTTTATTAGAATTAGGGAATGGCGTATCTTTGCCTTTGTTAGAACTCTCCACTAAGAGATAGCTTTGAACCACTTACCAAAAACTTCCTGTCTGTTGCTCCTGAGCCTTCTTGTGCTCCTAGGTTCCTGCGGAAAGTCTTCTTATTCCACGTTCAGCAAGCCTAACGAAGAGTACCGTTCTGCCCGCGAGATAGCCGAGCTGAAACGGAAAGAAAGACTGGAGCGAAAGCGCTCCGGCTTTAAGGGCAATTCGCCCAAGGAAATCCGGATATCCAGCAGAGACAAGAAAAAGTCGCCGCGTTCCATTCGTATTTCCTCCTCCAACAACAACAAAGCCGTTAGCAGAGACATTCAGACGGTCATCTCCACGGCCCGCTCTTACCGGGGCACTCCCTATAAGTTTGGCGGCACCAGTCGTGTGGGCATGGATTGCTCGGGCTTGCTTTGCACCTCCTTTCAGGCCATTGACGTCAATTTGCCCCGTACCTCCACGGAGCAAAGTCAGTTTGGCCCGGCCATAGCCCCTCATCAACTGAGGGCCGGCGATCTGGTTTTCTTCAGCTCAAGCAACAGCGCGTATAATATTACGCACGTAGGAATGGTCACAGAGGTGAAAAGCGAGAACGAGATTTGGTTTATTCACGCGTCTACCTCATTAGGCGTGACCGAAGACAACCTGTTTGCGCCGTATTACCAGAAAATATTTGTAAAAGCCGTACGCCCCAGCATCTGATGGGGCGTTATTGTTTACAGACATCTATTGTAAAAATAGCCAATACTTACTGTTAAAATTAACAATACAATAACCAAGACACAGATAGAATAAGTGCTAATTAAAAACTTCGAAAAAGTGTTAGCAAAACATTAACTTAAGAGAGGTAAGTAAATTAAACTCTTAACATTATGTTCATAAAATACTTGCGAATAAAAAGATTTTAGTCTCTATCTTTGTCATGTCAATTTACTGACCGCAAAAAATGTCCTCCTACTACAGGAACCCTGCATTTTCTCTCCTTCGCCGCTCTGTTAACATCCTCTATGTTAACTTAACCATAGCTTACCGCTTTTTCTATTTACCTATTTTATTTTTTGTTCAAAAAAAACCCTTTATGAAAAACCTATTTACCCGATTGATGCTCATCGTGGTGATGTGTTTGCCAGTACACCTTAGTTGGGGTCAGGGTATCACTACATCTTCCATGAATGGCTTAATTACTGACCAAAGCAGTGAGGGGCTGATTGGTGCAACCGTAGTGGCTACGCATACCCCTACTGGCACCCGTTATGCTGTAGCTACAGGCGTAGACGGTCGGTTCACTATCCCAAACATGCGCGTTGGCGGTCCATACACCGTAGAAGTTAGCTATGTTGGCTTTCAAACTCAGAGAACTGAAAACATTGTTTTAAAACTTGCCGAGCCTTTTTCATTTAATACTAAACTGTCCCAATCCGGCACAGAGTTACAGGAAGTAGTTGTTACTGGTACGGATAGCAGGTCTGTGTTAAATGCTGAAAGAAGCGGTTCTGTGACCAACATCAGCAACCAAGAGATTCAGGCACTCCCTACAATTAGCCGCAGCATCAATGACTTCACTCGTTTGACACCACAGTCAAATGGCACTTCTATCGGCGGTGGCAACTATCGTCAGAACAACATCACCATTGACGGTTCTGAGTTTAACAACAACTTCGGTATTGGAACTAATTTACCGGGTGGTTCTGCCCAACCAATTTCACTGGACGCTATTGAAGAAATTTCTGTAAACGTAACGCCATATGACGTTCGCCAATCTGGTTTCATTGGTAGTGCCGTTAACGCTGTAACTCGTTCAGGTACTAATGATTTCTCTGGATCAGTGTATACTTTCTTCCGGAACCAGAACCAGCAAGGAAGTAAAGTAGGACCTGATGAAGTAATATTGCAAGACATGGATTATAAGCAATATGGCTTCAGGGTTGGTGGTCCTATCATTAAAAATAAGCTTTTCTTCTTCTTAAATGGAGAGATGGAGAAAACTATAAGACCAGGTCAAACACGTTTTGCCTCCACGTTAGATACTCCTTTTGGAACTAACCCTAATGCATCTCGTCCTACTGCTACTGAGCTGGACAACATCAGCAACTTCCTGAGAGAGAAATATGGTTATGAGACAGGCCCGTACCAAGGGTATGACTTTGAGAGCGAAAGCAAAAAGTTCTTGGTTAGATTAGACTGGAACATCACAGACAACCATAGATTCACGGTACGTTACAATCAACTGGAGAGCAGCACACCTAGCTTTATCAACGGCACATCTGCCCCTGGAGCGGCAGGTAACTTTAATGGCTCTAACAGCCGTACCACTATCAATGCTTTAGCCTTCAGCAACTCTAACTATTTCCAAGATGCTAACTTCTACTCATTAGCAGCAGAGTTGAACTCTAATTTCTTTGGAGGCAAGCTTTCAAACACCTTCCGTGGATCTTACACCAATCAGAATGACCCACGGACATCACAGAGCTCTTTATTCCCATTCGTGGATATCTTGAAAGACAATACTCCTTTTACATCTTTCGGATATGAACTATTTACCTATGGCAACTTAAGAGATGTTGAATCTTACTCTTTTGTAGATAATATTACCTGGTTTGCTGGAAAACATACTGTGACCGGCGGATTTCAATTAGATCTACATGAGACCAAAAATGGTTTTCAGCGCTATGGCACTAGCTACTACAAATTCAATTCATGGGATGATTTCGTAAATGGAGCCAGACCATCTGTTTACGCCCTGACCTACTCTCTTGCACCAGGTTTTGCCCAGGCATTCCCTAGCTTTAAGTTCAGACAGTATTCAGGATATCTTCAGGATGAAATCTCTTTAACTGATAACCTGAGACTGACCGTTGGTCTTCGCGTAGATTTACCAACCTATCCAGAGAAATTAGCTGAGCACCCAATTATTGCTAATCTCACATTTGATGCAGACCGTACTACTCCTGGTGGAGAAGAGAAATTCAGTACTGCTACTTTACCAAAGTCATCTCTCCTTTGGTCTCCTAGACTTGGATTCAATTGGGATGTGAAAGGTGACCGTTCCGTGCAAGTTCGTGGTGGTAGCGGTATCTTCACTGGCCGTGTACCTTTTGTGTGGATTGTATCACAAGCAAGTGATGCAGGTATGCTGCAAATTACGCAGACATTGGAAGGTGCTGATGCCCCACTTTTTGATCCAGACCCTAATGCCCACCGCCCAGCAGTTCAACCAGCGGCAGGAACTTTACTTGGCAGCAATATGACCTTTATTGCCAATGATTTCAAAATGCCCCAAACCTGGAAAAGCAACCTGGGAGTTGATGCGCAATTGCCATTTGGCATTGTAGGTACTTTAGAAGGGATCTATAACAAAGACCTGAACACTGCTATCTTTAGAAATGTCAATTTGGTAGCACCAACAGCTTTGAACTATGTATCTAAAGACGCTAATGGAAACGACGTTCTGTACCCAGACACAAGATTGTTCTATCCAAACGGAGTAGGCGCCAGACAACAATACTCACTGAATAGAAGCTCTGTAATTGAGAGTGGCGCTACAGGCAATTTCCAACCAGTAGTTCTTGACAATGCCTCAAAAGGATACTATTGGTCAGTAACTGCTAAATTGGACAAACGCTTTAGCAATGGATTGGCTGCCTCTGTGGCCTACGTGAGAAGTGAAGCTAAGACTCTATTTGACGGTAGCGGTGACCAAGCAGGATCTGCCTGGAGTGGTACTGCTACAGTAAATGGACCAAATACCCCTGAGTTAAGCTATGCCAGCTACGTTGTTCCAGACAGATTTGTAGCTTCCTTTTCTTATCGTAAAGAGTACTTAAAGTACTTTGGCACTAGTGTTTCATTGTTCTATGAAGGCTCAAGAGGTGGTAGATTCTCTTATACTTACTCTTCTGACTTCAACAGAGATGGCGTTAATAGCGATTTGATCTACATCCCAAGAGATGCCTCTGAAATCACCTTCGTTCCATTGACAGTAGGTACAGGCGCAAACGCCGTTACTTATACACCGCAACAGCAAAGTGACATGTTCTTCCGTTACATTGAACAGGATGAATATTTACGTGCTAACAAGGGTAAATATGCTGAGCGTAATGGCGCATTATTACCTTGGAGAAACCAATTCGACTTCAGATTACTACAAGATATCTTTGTGAATGTTGGAGGCAAGCGTAATACGCTCCAGTTTAGCTGGGATATCTTCAATGTAGGCAACTTCCTGAACAGCGATTGGGGTATCTTCCAGAATATCAACCAAAGAAACATTCTGACACCTGCTAACGCTTCTTCTGTAAGCAACACCGTCAAACCAACTTTCAGATTGAATACTGACAGAGGTTTGCCAGCCACTACTACATTCAGAAATGATATTTCAATCAGTTCTACTTACTACATGCAGTTTGGCTTACGCTACATCTTCAACTAACCTGAGAATCTAGAGTATTGAAAAAAGGCCAGAGTTTTTCTCTGGCCTTTTTTTTCTCAAAAAGCTAGAGGAAAACTACAGAATATTCTTCTAAAAAATTTGGCAGTTACCAAAACCTGTACTACTTTTGCATCATCAAAACGGGGGATTAGCTCAGCTGGCTAGAGCGCTTGCATGGCATGCAAGAGGTCATCGGTTCGACTCCGATATTCTCCACACTGATTATCAAGCACTTACAGCGTAAAAACTGTAAGTGCTTTTTTTGTTTTACATACAAAGTACATACAACTACACTGGATCTTAGTTTAAAGTCCTTATATTGATGTATTCTTAAATGAAAAGTCAGTATGTCACCAGATGAAATAAATAACCTCTACAGAAGTAATGATATACAGAGGTGGCAGAACTCAGAATGGGTTCTAGGCTATGAAGTAAGACTTTCCAATACCCCGAAACTTCAGTTAGATATTTGTAAAGAACTTGCAGGAGTTTACCCTAAGTGGTTCAGGTTCTCAAGTTGGAGAAATGGGTGTGGCTGTTATATTGTGCCAGTTTTACCCTCAATGGCAGAATTCAAAGAATACAATAAAGCCCTTCTCGAAGGCAAGAAAGGCTTTCAATTCAAAGGCATCGTAAAAGATGTGCCACTTAATTTCAAAAAGTGGGTATTTAATAATCAGAATGTAAACCCAGTTCCTCAGTTTGTCAAAGATAACTTTATTAAGGGGAACATAAAGTTAGGTTTAAAATATCCTTATAAAGAAAGACTTGTAGTTCAGTATCAGAACTTACTAGACGAATCAATTTCCGATACTGAACTACGCGATTTAAATCAAATTGCCTTCTTTCAGGCTAATAGAATTGAAAAGCACCTTAAAGGCTTAGCGTGTAAACAACATCCTACTATTGTGTCTTCTCTTATAGTGACACCTACAAAAGAAAGAAACTTAAATTTCACTGAAAGCTTTTGTTGTGAGGATTTTTGGTACCAAATTGTTGAAGAAGTAAAAACTATTCTACAAGTCGATTAAGAATTTTTCCACTCAATAATATAAACCTGCCCGTACTTAGTCCTTTCCTGAAATTGTGCCTCTGTAAGTCCTTCCTCCATGTCATTTAGCTTGAATTTCCCCGCCTCTCCGATTGAGTAAGTACCGTCTACCTCTTTGAAGGCAATAATAGGAGGGCTTGCCCCCCGTAGGGCTTCGGCTGCCTCCTGCGGGTTGATTGCACCGCTTAGGATTTGCTTCAGTATTGATCTGCTGTCTTTCATTTGCTGTTGTCGGTTAGATTGGTTTCGTCCATAGGAGCAGGCTCCGCATCACCTAGCAATGCGCATTCCTCATCAAGTATCACATGCACCCTGTTATTTACTTTGGCCTGCATTCTCTCTTCTGCCAATCCCTTCGTTTTTCCTATGCTGTACAGACCGTCAGAGCCTTCAATTACTATAGTGATACTGTTACTGCCTATTGATTTTTGAAGCTCTGAAATAGCTGTTTTAGGGTTTAACCTGCCATTAAGTAACTGCTTCAATATTTCCCGTTTATTTTCCTGCATACCTAGTACTCCTTTTCTAAAGTTTCGCTTATCTCATCATACTCCTGTTTGCTGATCCGTAGTACCTTCAGGCTCTTGAAAGGATGCTGCTCCTTTACTTTGCTTATTATAGTATCTACCTGGTCATTGGGAACATTCCCGTACTTTTCATTCACCATTACCAGTGAATGCTTTTCGGTGTAGCCCTCAACAATGAATACCTCCAATGAAGGGAATACTCTGTCAATTGGCTCGCCTTCCAGAACTTTGCGCAATGCGTTTATTTTATCCTGCTTGTTCATTGCTCTAACTCGTTAAGTAGTTTGGTTATTAATTCATTCAACTGCGTTTCTGTCAACCCGTCCAGCCTGCTCTGTACCTCTCCTGTATGCTCTACCGCTTTAAGAGTGGGTAAACCAAATGAAAGAAGCTTTGTGTAGAAGAGCAGCTTATCCTTCGGCTCAAGCTTTTTGAAGTCTTCCTGCACTATATCAAAGTTCTCATCTAGGAAGGCATTAACGCGCTCCCTCATGCCCGTTGTCACCTTATTAGGTACTCCCGGCTTCCTGCCGTTCGGGTTGTTGGTCATACCTTTTTTTAGCCCCATGTTTTGTAGTTATTTGTTATTTTCAAATCAAGTAAGCTAAGGGGTGCCACTATTGGCGTAGCACCCCCAGCAACTATAGCTTTCTCTTGTGCGCCTGAACTGCCCAGCCCACGAAGTCAGGATTTACTGAGAACTCCCCATCCTTCGCCTGTAACGCGCTCTTCAGCACCTCAAAGACCGGGGAAGAGCCTAAGACAGTGGGCAGAGGGTAGCGGTTGCCTTGCAGCTCCCTCAGCAGGTCTGAGCAGGTTCCGGCCACTGCCTGCAACTTCGCGTGCAGGCTCACCTCTTCGGGTGTGCGTAGGTAAACCCTGCAATAATCCTCCCTTATCCGCTCTTTGGCTTCCTCCTTTATCTCCGGCTCCCCCTCCCCGTTGATGCTGATGAAGGAAAGCGGCAACCGGGGCTCGCCCATTGAGGAAACGTTTGCCTGCGTCCGAAGGGCTGCCACGGCGCGTTTAAGCTCCTCCACGAGCCTGTAGGCATCTGCCAGTATCTCATTCTTCATGGTTTCGCTACGTAGGTTCAGGGCTTCGTACCGTTCGGTCACGTCCGTGATAAGCCTCTCCTCCGCGCTGGCTGTGCCCCCTGAGATAAGGCCGGTGAACACCTCATTGCTGAACTCGCCCATTTTCATGTTCAGGTAAGCTTCCTTCACCTTCCTTATGAGCGGGAATAGTTTTCTGCCGTTGGTAAGCATTGTGTTGTATAATCCCTCTTTCTCGCTGATGAGAATGGGCTGCTGTGCCTGGATAATGTTTTCCATTTTATTAATCGTTTAAAGGTTTACTGCGTCAATTTCCTCCTGTGTGGCTTCGCTCACGCTGGCTAAAGCTATGATGTCCTCCTTTGTGATTTCAATGTTCAAGGAGGTGCCGTATTTGCCCTTCAGTAGTTCCACTACTTCCATTGCTACCTGCTGCTGCTTGGCAGGAGTCAGGGTACTCATAATTGAATGTGTCATAATTATTATTGTTAAGATGAATGATGTTCTAAATTGAAAAGGGCGTTTACTACTTTTCATAGGAGTAATCAGAGATGAAGCGATTCAGATAAGTATGGAATGTATCAAAGTCCTTAGTTTCAGGTTTCCTTGATAAGAAGTAAGGGATCAATTTCCCCACTGTAATTTCACCTTTCAGAAAGTCGTCTACATAGGCAATAAAGCTGTTCTCTATTTCCTCAACCCCTTGAGTTTGACTTAATTCAAAAAGTGCCTCTTGGTTACGCTTCAGAAAACTCAGATTGCAAGTACTCTTTGCACGCTGTCCTTTTTTTTGTTTCTTATTGTACATCTCAATCCGTTCGGCATAGATCCTATTGAGTAAGTTCTCCAGTCGATTGATCTTATTGAGTTTGGCAGTCTCAGCTTCTTGTGCCTCTCTTTTGGCTTTGCGTTCTGCTGCCTCTTTAGCTTTTTGTGTTTTAGTATCTATTGGTTCATTAGTACCATCAGAAGAAAAAGAAGAACTAACTGTAGGTGTGTCAACACCTACCATATTCTTTTCTTTTCTTAAGTTGCTTATAGGTTCCTTATTAGGTTCCTTATAAGTTCCTTTATGCTTACTGATTTCGGGTAAAAGTTTACTGAAATAAGACAATAGTTTACCGTTATCAGTTAATAGTTTTCCGTTTTCAGCAAACTGGTAAATCTGAGGAATTAGGGCTAATACACTTTCTTTATTAACACAGAAGTAAGAGCATTTAGGCATACCTTTACGTTCAACTTTTATTATTCCAAGCATTTCAAATTTCTTAATGATGGTAGATAGTTGAGCTTTCCTTATTTTGGTTTCTTCAGCAATCCTTCTTATCGAATAGTAAAACTCAACTAGGTTTTTAAAGGAGCTTGCTTTTACCATAAGCCATTCAAAGAGGACAACTTCAGATAGGTCAAAAAAGTCTGTATAATTCTGTAACCTAAGAATATTGATGGCGAGGGGGTTAAACTCTTTATCTTTAGGTGCACTCATCTAACCCTCCTTTTTCAATTTCTGCCATGTTGGTGGTGTAGAATCCGGCTCGGAAATGGGTAATAGGACAAAAGCCTTTCCATACCAGAGCGATTGCTCCGGCTTTCCGTAAAGTGGCTACATAGCGGCAAATTGATGCTCTTTCTATGCCCGTCTTATGGGCAATCATTAGCATGGTGGCGGGAGTTTGATAAAAGGCAGCTCTTATTAAACTAAGTTGTTTTTGGCCTTTATCTGTATTATCTTTGCTTCTGTCAAATTGCAAAGAATCTTTAGGAGGAGTTAAATGTTTAGGCATTAGCTCCTCCTTTCTTTTTACGTCTTGAACTTCTGGCTAAGGTTAGCTCAATTTCGCCTGTATTCCTTTTATCAACTGTTTGGGAATCTAGCCAAACAAGCAACTCCTTACGGCTAAAAATTAGCTGCCTCCCAAATGTTTTAAAGGGTATCTCTTTAGCAGCTGTCTTTTTGTATAGCTGTGATTCACTTATTTTGCAACCCTGGTCATTGAGAAATTTTAGAGCCTGCTCTTTGTTGCAGCGGTCAGGATGGCTTTGCTTACCATCATTTTTCAATAATTTAAGAAGCTCTTCTAGGAGAAACTCTTGCCGGTTAAACCGTCTTTCAATTACTGCAAATGGATTATCTATCATGGTCTTTACGTTAATGTATAGACCAAACTTACGAGGATTAGTAGTTGCTATTTTTGCTTAGAAGTTGCTGCAACTAATTAGCAACTTCTAGGTTGTCGGAAAATTTTTGTAGCTGTTCTTTTATCGACTGCACTTCTGCACTCTCTGAGGCCGACAAACCTTTCTTGTCTTTGTTATTTATATTCTTGTTTAAAGCTTGCCTTTTTCCAATGTTCCCAAAACTAGTAGTTAAAGCTTTCCAAATGGCAGTTTGGTTTATACTAATTGAGTTCTGATTTAATGATTCTACAACCAGTTTTAAGTCTATAAGTGCGTATAACAGATATAAAATTCTTCGAGGCTTAACATTGGCAAAATGGACTTTCATTTGAGGGTATAACTTTTTCCCATCTTCATTTAAGTAATTTTTAAAAGAGATAAAATCCGAATCAAAAGTATGATTTGGGCTATTATCAGATGTAAGACAATTCTCTACATCATCACTTCTAATGCCTTCTAAAAAGTCTTGATAAGTTAGCTCTTGAGAAGCACAAGTTAAAGCAATCTTAAAAAGTTTATCTTGATTAAATCCATAATAATCTAAAACTTCCCATTCCCTTCTTTCTTGCAACTTTATACCAACTTTATTTTGTATTGAAGGGAAATCTAAATTAAAGGAAGCACACGTAACATCAAGAAGGGTAATAAACTGCTTTTCTACAATAAAGCAGTTTATTACATAATTTTTAAAATCAGTTAATTTTTCTAATTTACTTTCTATCTTACAATAACTATCTATTATTTTCTCATTCCTCTTTCGGGTAAAAGAACCTTTACCTATAGCCCTACTAAAATCTCTAATTATTCTTTGTACGTACAGCTCCCTATCTTCTGCTGCAAGTTCAAATAGATTGTTTTCTATTTCACTGATAGTCTCATTAAATATATTGTTAGTAGCTGTTTTCATTAAAACACCTTCTAGTTGTTGGAAGAGCTCTTCATGTAACTTTATTTGTCTTTCCCATTTATGTTTGTGTTGCTCAGGTATATTTTGAGGAAAAGACAATCCTTGAAAAATTGAACAAAATTTTATTAAATTATCATGTATGAGCATAGAATAGCGTATTAAAACTTAGTCAACAAAATTGCATTTTTTACCCGCTCTTCCTGCTCAAATGATGCAAGATAGTTTTCAGTCGTTTTAAGGTCATTGTGGCCTAGACTTTCGGATATGAAAGCAATATTAGCACCGGAACGTTTTAAAACGGTAGCGTAACTATGGCGGGCTGTGTATGTGCTTATATTTTGTATACCTAAATTCTTACCTATAGCTTTCATTTTGGTATTCATAAGCTTAGTAATATTCTTAATCTTAGTACGCTCCATTTCAGGGCTTTCACCACCTTGCAGGATAGGGAATAGGAATGTATCAGGAGTTTCCTCAATATTGCCCCAGCGCTTTATAATAGCCTCCATTTCGGGCAGCAATGGTGCATGTATAAGTTTTTTCTTTTTGGCCTTTGCAATAGTTTTTTGACGGTAAAAGCAAATTTCACCGTTTCGGATGTTGGAGTACTTGAACTTACAAAGGTCTGTAATATTGGCTCCGTTACATAAATAGGAGAAAAACCACAAATCCCGACACATCTCTATAGTATGGGTTTCACAATCATACTTTACAATCTTACCAATATCGCTAATGCTTAAGGCTATGTTGCGGCCTTCGTGTTGAGGTATCTCGTATTTGCCTTTCCCGAACGGGTGCTGTGTTGGCTTTATTAAGCCCGTGCTCTTTGCCTCATTTACTACAACTTGCAATGCTCGCATGTACATAGATATAGTAGTATAGCTTTTCTGCTCTGATAGCAAATGTTGCTCATAGCGTTTTAACCAATCAACTGTTATTTGGCTAAACTTTATCTTATCACCTGCAAACAAGTCTAAACTTCGTAAGGTGTATTTATACCAATCGGCTGTACTCACTTTGCCGTTTTCTTTTAGGTCTGCTATTCTGTTTGTAAAAGCCGCATGTACTGTATCTTCGGCAGAATTGCCTTTGCTCATTCGTTTGTTAAGTGAATCAAACGAAAACAGGTCAAGCTTTACAAGTTTCTCTACATGGTGTTTAACTACTATGGCAGCATCCGTTACCGTTTGCCTAATATCTTTTAACTCCTTAACCTTTGCTGTTGGCAGACGCTCCCAATCAGATACAGAAAGAGCCGAGCCAGTTGAATAGTACTTCTGTACTCTTTGATGCGTAACCCTTACCCTTATTGGGTATGTTCCGTTCTTATTGGGTTTCCTAGTGTCAAGAAGAGCCACAATTTTAACTCCTCCATCTTTTGGGGTAAAATCAAACATACTGCATTCACTTAAAGTGTATGTACTTCAAAAGCATTACATACAAAGTACATACAAATATAGCGAATACATGAAAGTTAAAGAAATATAATGCGAGGTTAAAACAGTCTAATTCTGCGTTTTAAGCATCTTTCAAGCATTATTGATAAAAGGTAAAAACCATTGAAAAAGACACAGTCCTGCATGGCATGCAAGAGGTCATCGGTTCGACTCCGATATTCTCCACTAAAGGCTCACCCAACGGTGAGCCTTTTTTATTTCACATTAGCCTTTTAAGGCTGCCGCGTCTTGCGAGCCCGCCCCTCCCATAGCTCTCCCCTTGGGCTTTTTTAGCGGAAATGTAGTACCCTACGTCAGTAAGTAAAGGCAGAATTCCGTTATTTTGCTGCTAGTACAGAGTAAATGAATAATCACGTATCCTTGACGCAGAAAGACCTAGTTGAGATTGCCTACAGATGGGTTCTGAAGGAAGCTGGATGCGCTGCTTCCTTCAGGGAGTATATGAAGCCCGATGTTGGTGAATGCCCTGTCATTGGGTTTGCCTCCTTCGGGAAAAGCGTATTGGTTCAAGTAAATACCACCCGCGCAGAATTTGACCAAGCCATGGCCAGCCAGTTTTGGCTGCAGCCGGAAAACAACATGGGGAGGTATCGGTTTCTATGTGTGCCTCAGGACTTGGTGCAACCAGAAGAACTTCCAGAACGCTGGGGCCTGCTTTACGTTGATGAGGCACAGAAAATAACCTGCGTATACAACCCGTATAGCCCCAACGGTAGCTACTTCTGGCGCAATGGTTTTGAAGACGAGAACCTGTACAACCTGTTGGGGCAAAACGAACAGCTCTACGCCGCCTGTAGACGCTTTAAATACATGGCCCGATTCCTCAATTAACCTTTGCCCCTATTGAGTATTCAATACACCCATCATGCGGCTAAAGCTATCGGGATGCGTTTAGAGGCTTAAAATCTGAAAATCGCTAAAAACAAGGCCGCCCCTGCATTGGCAAGGGCGGCCTTGTTTTTAGCGATTAACTGCCAGAAAGAAATTATACAAACAAACCTTCTACAGATAAGTAGCGCTCGCCGGTATCATAGCAGAACGTGAGGATCTTGGCGCCTTTTTCTACTTCGGTTAGTTTCTGGGCCACTGCGGCCAGGGAACCACCAGAAGAGATCCCCAGGAAGATACCTTCTTCTCTGGCGGCTCTTCGGGTATACTCAAAGGCATCTTGCGGGGCTACCTGAATGATGCCATCTAGCAGGGACATATCCATGATCTTGGGAATGAACCCCGCGCCTACGCCTTGGATAGGGTGCGGACCCGGAGCACCACCGCTCAGCACCGGAGAAAGGGTAGGCTCCACGGCAAACACCTTCAGGTTCGGGAATTTCTCTTTAAGTACTTGGGCAACGCCGGTAATGTGCCCACCGGTTCCTACGCCGGTAATCAGGTAATCTATGCCATCCGGAAAATCACGCAGCACTTCCTGGGCCGTGGTCTCCACGTGAATGCGCGTGTTGGCCTCGTTTTCAAACTGCATGGGAATCCAGGCATTCTGGTTTTCGGCAGCCAGCTCATTGGCGCGTTCAATGGCTCCTTTCATGCCTTTTTCACGCGGGGTCAACTCCAACTTGGCTCCATACGCAGCCATTAGCCGCCGCCGCTCAATAGACATAGACTCCGGCATGACCAACGTGAGGGCGTAGCCTTTTACGGCCGCCACCATGGCCAGACCTACGCCCGTGTTGCCCGACGTGGGTTCAATGATATGGCTGTTCTCATTCAGCAGGCCGCGCTTCTCAGCGTCTTCAATCATGGCCAGGGCAATGCGGTCTTTGATGCTTCCGCCGGGATTGGCCCGCTCTAATTTGACCCAAACCTGGGCATCGTTCCCGTATAATCTATTAATGCGTACCACCGGTGTGTTACCAATGGTCTGTAAAATGTTGTCTGCTTTCATAGCGTTACAGTTCTTATATAAAAGAATAAAAGCCTTTGCGGCAAACCATGCTGCCTCTGCAAAGGTAATCTTAATTTAGTAAGCCTATCAAGTTAGTAGACTAAATAGAATAGTCTACAATATCTTCGGGCGCTTCAGACCTGCTCACTTTAATCTGGGCACGGTGGTAAAGCCGGGAGTAAGGAGGTACGCTCTCCGTGAGCCATACGTTACCCCCAATAATGCTGTGCGACCCAATAACCGTGCTGCCTCCCAGAATAGTAGCCCCGGCGTAAATAATCACGTGGTCTTCCAGCGTGGGGTGACGTTTAATATCCGTCATGTATTTGGCCACGCTCAGCGCTCCCAGGGTTACGCCCTGGTAGAGCTTCACATGTTTGCCTATGACGGTGGTCTCCCCAATCACGATTCCGGTACCGTGGTCAATGCAGAACGGGAAGTCAATGCGCGCGCCGGGATGGATGTCGATGCCGGTGCGGTTGTGCGCCGATTCCGTGAGGATGCGGGGCAGCAGCGGAACTCCCGCCTGGTGCAGCACGTGAGCCGTGCGGTACACGGCAATGGCATAGAACCCAGGGTAAGACCGCATCACCTCCTCAATGTGCCGGGCAGCGGGGTCTTCCTGTAAAATAAACTGCGCATCTGCCAACAGCTGTTCATGCAGCGCCGGTAGTTGCCGCATAAATTGCTCCACCGTCTCCGCCGCCGAAAAGGTACTGATGTGCTGCACCCCTTCCAGGAGAGACTCCAGTTCCTGCTCCAGAAAAGAGGCCTCCTGGGCCAACTCCTGCGCCGTCTGGAACGGATGCTCGGCCAAAGGCGGGAAAAGCATCTGCAGCAAGCGGTTCTGGAACTGGCAAAGCAAACTGGTGGGTATCCGGAACTGGTTCTGCTGGTGCAAACCCCAGAGCCGTTGTAAAAAAGATTCTTCCATAAATGTAGCCTACGAAATAATACAGAGGAAGGAAACAGATTCACGCCCTCTTTCTTAGAGACAAAGGTAAAGCACCCTCACGCAGCGTAGTAGTTCTTCTGGTTTCTTACAGTATAGTGCGTTTAGGGGCTCTTTTTCCAAAAACAGCCCCTAAACGCAAGAGAGTTCAAGATCGGCCCAAAGATTCCTGTGTAGATACCGGGAACCGATAGAAAGGGGCTCTTCCCCATTTTACCGTTTTACCCGTAAATAAACGCTTTGGTGTAACTTCACCGCTTATGGCATTTTGGAATAACTTATTTGGTAAGAAGCCGCCCCAGCAGGGGCAGCCGCAGCTTTCTGTACAGCAACGCGTCAGCGCATTGAAACACCTGCCCCCGTTTCTAAAGATGGTATGGCAAACCAATCCGCGCATGGCTTTCCTGAACGTGGTATTGCGCCTTTTCAGGGCGGCGGTACCGGTGGCCGTGCTCTACGTGGGGCAGCTCATCATTGACGAGGTGGTGCGCCTTACCCAAAGCAACGAAAAAGAACTGAATTACCTGTTCACGCTGGTGGCCCTGGAGTTCGGTTTGGCCGTGGTCTCTGATTTCCTGAACCGGGGTATCGCGCTCATAGATGGCCTGTTGGGCGATCTGTTCGCCAACCAGTCCTCCGTCAAACTCATGGAGCACGCCGCCGAATTGGACCTGGACCAGTTTGAAGACTCGACGTTCTATGACAAACTGGAGCGTGCCCGCCGCCAGACCCTGAGCCGCACAGTTCTTATGAGTCAGGTGCTGGGGCAGATGCAGGACATCCTCTCCATGATCTTTCTGGCGGCGGGTTTGGTTTCCTTCTACCCTTGGCTCCTGCTCCTGTTATTGGTGGCGGTGCTGCCCGCGTTTCTGGGCGAGTCTCACTTCAATGAACGCAGCTATTCCCTGGTCCACGGTTGGACTCCCGAACGCCGCGAACTGGATTACCTGCGCCAAACCGGCGCCAGCGATGACACCGCCAAGGAAGTGAAGATCTTTGGGTTATCTGGTTTCCTCATAGACCGCTTCAGAACCTTATCTAACCAGTTTTACCAGGACAACAAGAAACTGGCTACCCGGCGGGCCGGCTGGGGCAGCGTGTTTGCCGCTCTGGGCAGCGCTGGGTACTACGGGGCGTACGTCTACCTCATTTTGCAGACGGTGCAGGGGCAGGTGTCTTTGGGGCAGCTCACCTTTCTCTCTGGTTCCTTCATGCGCCTGCGCGGGCTGCTGGAAGCCGTGCTCAACCGGTTCACCAGCGTGGCCGAAGGGGCGCTCTACCTCCAGGACTTCTTCGATTTCTTTGAGTTACAACCTAATATCCGCCGTCTGGCCTCGGCCCCGCCCTTCCCTAAACCTATCCGTGAGGGCTTTACGTTTGAGAATGTAGGGTTTAAGTACCGCAACGCGGAGAAATGGGCCATCCGGAACCTCAGTTTCACCTTACGGGCCGGGGAGAAATTAGCCTTGGTGGGCGAAAACGGCGCGGGCAAAACGACCATGGTTAAGCTCCTTTCCCGCCTCTATGACCCCACTGAGGGCCGCATCCTCCTGGACGGCATAGACCTGCGTGAATATGACCCCGCAGACCTGCGCCGCGAGATTGGGGTCATATTCCAAGATTTTGTGCGGTTTCAGATGAGCGCGGGCACCAACATTGCCATTGGCCGCATTGAAGAGAAAGAAAACCAACCCCGCATTGAAACCTCGGCGCGGCAAAGCTTGGCAGACACAGTGATTGCCAAACTTCCGCAGGGCTATGAACAGGTCATTGGCCGGCGCTTCAACAGAGGTGTAGACTTATCAGGAGGCGAGTGGCAGAAGATTGCCTTAGGCCGGGCCTACATGCGCGATGCCCAGCTCCTCATCCTGGATGAGCCCACCGCCGCCCTGGACGCCCGCGCCGAGCACGAGGTTTTCCAGCGTTTCTCAGAGCTCACCCAGGGCAAAACCGCCGTGCTCATCTCGCACCGCTTCTCCACCGTTCGCATGGCCGACCGGATTTTGGTCATCGAGAACGGGCAATTTGTAGAGATGGGTTCGCATGAAGAACTAATCGCCAAAGGCGGAAGGTATGCGGAGCTGTTCCGTTTGCAGGCGAAGGGGTATTTGTAATCTGGCTTTAGCTGGGTTATAAATTAGGATAATAAAATATATTACTTTATTTTATCATCATTGTATAACTATTTAACCCCCAATAATCTTATGAAAAAGAATTATGTACTTTTAGCCGTCCTATTGGTAAGCATCACAGCGTTTGTTTGCTCCTCCTTTATCAGTTTTAAAACTGAATCTATGACCAACTCCGGTGTGGTTTACCTTGATGTCCAATATTGGGGCTATATGGGAGGTACTGCATCTATTCAAAATACAGACACAGGACAAACATACCAAATAGTAGCCCCAGACACCCAAGGTTCTGTAGATGTACCCTATGGCAACTACGTGGTTACAAGTTGTTCCAATAACTACTGTGAACGAGGTCTCATTAATGAATCTACTCCTATAGGCACCACCTTCACCCTTGACGGTGACAATCCAAGTTATGGCCTTTACACCCGTTGTTACTAAAGCACTGATCCAACAGAAAAAGCTTTGATAACTTATTCAGCTTTTAGAAGCATATTACTCTAGCCGTTTAGGGCCTGTTTTTGGAAAAACAGGCCCTAAACGTTTATGCCTCGGCCCGCTTGGGGAACCGGCCCAGCAGCACGTACAGGAAGGCCACCAGACACAGCAGCGACGCTCCCCAGAACACGTACGGAATTGAAGAGAAGTCATTGCCGTAGATCCAGCCGGCGGCGAAGGCCCCTATGCCTATCCCCGCCTCCAGTGCGATATAGACGGTGGCCATGGCGCGGCCGCGGCGGTCAGCGTGGCTCAGGTCAATGGCCCAGGCGTAGAGCGTGGGCGAGTTCATGCCCGTCCCGATGCCGTATAGAACCGCCGCCCCCAGAAATAGCGTCTTCGTCTCGGCCAGGCCCAGCAGCAGCATGGAGGCGGCCATGGTAAACGTAGAGAACCGGAGCATGGCTACCCGCCCGTAGCGGTCAGAGGCCCGTCCGGCCAGGAACCGCACCCCAATAGACGCAACGGTGTAAAAGGTAAAGAACAGCCCTTTGTTGGCGATGCCCAGGTGCTGGCTGAAATCTGGCGTAACGGTAAGAACTGCGCCATAACAGAACAGCGTGAGCAGCATCACCAGAAAGGGCGGCATCACCTTGGGTTCAAAGATCTCGTCGCGCCGGATGCGCAGGAGCCCCAGCCGGAACCGCTGCGGTTGCGCCAGAGTTTCCTTCAGGTTCACCAGCACCAAAATGGAAAGCAGGGCCATGCCCGAAGAACAGTAGAAAAGAGCGTTCAGGGAAAAATACCGGCTGAACTCCCCGCCAATGGCCGGACCGGCCGCCAAACCCAGACTTCCGGCCAACCCGAATATCCCGATGGCGGCTCCCCGTTGCTCCAGCGGCACAATATCCGCAATATACGCCGACTCGCCCGTGGGCGTGAACCCTGTGGAGAACCCGTGTACCAGCCGCAGCAGCAGAAACGCGAAGACGGTGGTAATTAAAGGGTACAGCAAACTACAGAGAATACACACCGCCACCCCAAAATACATGACCGGCAGTCGGCCCACGGTATCGGTCAGTTTGCCGCTGAACGGGCGCGAGAGCCCCGCCGTGAGCGTGAACAGGCCAATGATGTAGCCTTTGTAGTCAGCGCCGCCCAGGTGGGTGAGGTAATTGGGAAGCTCTGGGATGATCATGTTAAAGCTGGCCGAAAACAGGAAAGAACTCAGGCACAGCATCCAGAAGCGGAAAGAGTAAACAGGGGCAGCAGACGTCGTCATCACGGGCGCAAAGGTCAGTAAATTTCCCGCAAGGTGGTTGCCGTTTTAGCCCTGTTTTTAGAAAAAGAGCCGCTAAACGGTATTTTCCGTAGGCTTCCTTCCGGCTGGGCTACGCACACTCAACACTCTTTTGTATCTTCCCTGCTCATACCCATTTTATGAAGAACTCCCTCAGAACCGCAGCTTTCCTGTTGCTGCTTGCCACCTCCTGCCAACCCGCTCCCCAACAAAGCCGCCAAGGCCAGGTGAACAAGTTCCAGGATGTCACCCTCCGGAAAATCCATACGCTTCAGGATGAACGCAAAACCCAGGAGCTGCTCCCGTTCCTGCAACGCCCCGAGACCATGTACCGGCAGGAAGCCGCGTTGGCCTTCGGTTCTGTGCAAGACACCCTGGCGCTTCCGCAGTTAACCCCGCTGCTGCAAGACACAGAGGCTTCGGTGAGGAAAGCTACGGCCTATGCGTTGGGCCAAATGGGCAGCGCCGCCGCGGAGCCCGCTTTGATGGAGGCCTTCCAGCGGGAACAAGACCCCGCCACCCGCACCGAGATCCTGGAAGCCTGGGGCAAGTGCGCCACCCAAACCGGACTGGACATGATGTCCAGGTATACCGCACAACCTCCGCTTGAGGCCGCGCAGGCCTGGGCGCTGTACCGGGCGGGGCAACGAAAGTTAGAGTACAGTTTGGCAATAAAGAAAGCGACCGCGCTCTTGCAGGCCAGCCCAGAAGAAGCCCGCGCCGGGGCCGCCCAGTTTCTGGCCCGAACACCCAAAATAGACCCTAGCCCAGCTAAAGCGCAGCTATTTCAGGTACTGGCCCAAGATCCCAGCGCCCATGTGCGCATGGCCGCCGCTTTGGCGGTAAGCAAGATGAAAGACACTACCGGAGTAGCCCAGGCCATTACCAAAGCTCTGCTCCAGGATGCTGATTACCGGGTGCGGCTCTCGGCCGTAAGACCCTTGTACCAACTGCCTTACTCCGCGGTGCAAGCCGCCGCCTGGCAAGCGCTCCAGGACAAGCACCCGCACGTGGCCCTCAGCGCCGCGGAGTACTTATCGGCGAAAGCTCCTGCCACTGAAGCCAGACGCTTAGCGGAGGCTGCCGCCCAACAGCCGGACTGGCGGGTACGGGCCACCCTTTATGGGGCGGCGCTGGCATCTGCTCCGGTCAATCAGAAACGGGAAGTGGGACAGCAGATACAGCAACGGTTTACCGCCGCCAAAAGCCCCTATGAAAAAGCTGCGCTGCTTACGGCCCTCAGCAAAGACCAGACGCAGTACCCGTTTATTGAACAGCAAACGTTTGGAGCCAAGCACCCCGCCATCAGTACTACGGGGCTGGAGGCCTTGGTAGCCATTAGAGGGCAGAAAGACTTTGCGGCAGCCAGCGCCCCTGCGTTTGAGCAACTGTTCCAGCGGGCCATTGCCTCCGGCGATGTGGCCATGGTAGGCATTGCCGCCGGTGCCCTCCGCAACCCCGACCTGAACCTGAAAAGCACCTATCTAGACCGCACCTTTCTCACCCAGGCCCGCGACAAACTCACCCTGCCGCGCGACATGGAGACCTATCTGGAATTGCAGAAAACCCTGGATTATCTGGAAGGGAAAACCGCCGCACCCACTCCGCCCACGCCCTACAGCCACCCCATTGACTGGACGCTGGTGAACAAGCTGAAGAAGGGCCAACAGGCAAAGCTGAAAACCTCCAAAGGCGATATAATTTTTGAATTGCTGGTGGAAGACGCGCCGGGTTCGGTGGCCAATTTTGTGGAGCTGCTGGAGAAAGGCTTTTACAACGGCAAGACCTTCCATAGGGTAGTGCCCAATTTTGTGGCCCAGGGCGGCTGCCCCCGCGGCGACGGCTGGGGCTCTACTGACTACGCCATCCGCTCAGAGTTCGCTGACCTGAACTACCAGGAAGGCTACGTAGGCTTGGCCAGCGCCGGCAAAGACACCGAAAGTTGCCAATGGTTCATCACCCACTCCCCCACCCCGCACCTGGACGGCCGCTACACCATCTTCGCCCGCGTGGTGAAAGGCATGGACGTGGCGCATCAGTTGAATATTGGGGATAGGATTGAGAAGGTGGAGTTGGTGAAGTAGTATAAAGACACACATATCAAGTAGCAAGACTTTCTCTCTTCTTTGTCATTCTGAAAGAATCTTGTGGGCGAGCCAGTAAAGTAGTTTCAATAACTGCTACTTGTCAATCTTCAAATTAATGTAACTTTTGATTTAAAATATTATTAAGATGCCCCATCTGATAGATGCATTTGATGATTATAATGACTTCAGCCGAACCCGATATTACATCATCTGTTTTAATAGGCTACCTTCCAGTATCAGTTTTGAGACAGCCTTTAAAGAGAACAAAGAATCCATGGGATTGGTAATAGCTTCTCTTGATTTTGAAATACATAAGCTTACAGAAGTATTCAAACATTGGAACACAGAGGATGACAAAGACTCAGATTCTTCTAAAGACTTTCCTTACCAGTATCTGTTGAAAAGCACGGAGAAGGATCTGCTTATTTGGCTTTCCTTGTCAAATAATGAACTGCATGTTGAGTTTTTGTATGATGCAACTGATTTGAATCTAGAGCGCGAAGTAATCTCCTTGAATAAAACTTTACGTGATGAATTTGGCACCATCAAGGCTCCCACCTTTAAAGTATTGACATACAACTCTAAATATTTTGACACAGAAGACGTCAAAAGTGAGTTTCTTCAGGTCAACATAAATGATAATTACAATGATGACTTTCATGAGATCAACACCATCATAGAAAATGCTCTGGGGCAGGAAAAGTCAGGGCTGATCTTACTGCACGGGGCGCCTGGCACTGGAAAAACCTCTTATATAAAACACCTTCTCTCCAAGTTCCACGAGAACAGCTTCATCTTTGTGCAGAATGAATTTGTCAAGGATTTACTGAACCCAGATTTCATCTCTTTCCTATTGAAGAACCGAAATGCTATTCTGGTGATAGAAGATGCCGAAAAAGTAATCACCACAAGAGAAAGCATCAGTGAAAACTCAGTGGCATCTACTATTCTGCAACTCACGGACGGGCTTTTCAGCGACTATCTGAACATCAAGATTATCTGCACCTTCAACACAAACATAGAACGAGTAGACAAAGCCTTGCTCCGTAAAGGCCGCTTAATTGCCAACTATGAGTTTAAGCCCCTTACAGCAGAGAAATCAAATAAACTGCTGCAGGCACTAGGATTTAGCTCTAAAGAAGCAGAGATGTCGCTCGCTGACATATTTAATTTTGAAGAGAAATCGTTTGATACAGCAAGTCCCAAGAAGAAGATTGGTTTTTAATCGTTCTCCTAATACATAAAAGCCGAAGCCGCTCCAAATGAAGCGGCTTCGGCTTTTATTATATTCTGTTTAGCGGCTCTTTTTCTAAAAACGGCCGCTAAACACTTTATGCCGTAGGATGCTGCGGCACGAATACCACTTTCTTCGTCTCGAAGAATTCTTCCTGAAAATAGGCATTCAAATCAAACACTTCGTGGACTAAACCAGATTCGGCTAATTCTTCGGATAAGTCGCCGCCTTTAAGGTAGTACAGTCCCTGACCGGGCACCGATTCTTTTTTGAAGCTGAACTGAATCCACTGGTAGAAAGTAGCCAAGCGCGCCACGGCCCGGCTCACAATGAAATCATATTTCTCAGGCACCTGCTCGGCGCGGGTGTGGGAGGCTTTCACGTTGTGCAACCGCAGCTCCTGCGCAATTTCCTGCACCACATGTATCTTCTTGCCAATAGAATCTACCAGGTGGAACTTCACCTCGGGGAACAGGATGGCCAGGGGCAAACCCGGCAAACCGCCGCCCGTGCCCACATCCATGACGCTGGTGCCCGCCGGGAACTGCACCACTTTGGCAATGCCTAATGAATGCAAAAGATGGTTCACCACCAAGTTGTCCATGTCTTTGCGGGAGATAACGTTGATCTTGGTGTTCCACGCAACATACAGTTCGGCCAGACGCTCAAACTGCCGCTGCTGCTCTGCGGTGAGTTCTGGAAAATAGTGGGTCAGGATATGGGCAGAAGTTGAATTCATAGGCTCAAATATACGACTGAAAGAGTTCTGAGTGGTGGGTTCTGCCTCCTGAGTTGCAAACCAATGGCCCCCAACTTTACGTTTAGGGGATCTTTTTGGAAAAAGAGCCCCTAAACGTAACAGCGTCGCTGCACCCACGTCTCTGGCAAACGTCGTTTCGCTGCGCGGCAGCGAGGGTAGCCTGGAGACTCCCCCCTCATCCAAAGGCACGAGTCTGGAGACTCGCACCAGCAGCCTTATTTGAGCGGTTTACAACTATGGAATGTCAGCTATATTAAATTTCAAACTAGAAAAGCCCTTACTAAACGCACCTATTCCAGTCTTTCCCTAGAGCGCCTCGCTTGTGGCCAAGTAAGAAAGAAACTAAACGCCAACTGCACTAGCCTGGCCGCAAGGGCAGTGCGAGAGGGGAAGACGGGGCCCCGCAGCCGTGAGCGCTTACCAGAAAAGATGAAACAACACAGCCCATAAAGCCACAGACAAGCCGCAAACCCAAGGCATCAGCCAGATACAATCCTGTTTAGGGGCTCTTTTTCCCAAAACGCCCCCTAAACGCAAAAGCAGCAAAAAACAGAAAGCAGCCCCTAAAGGCTGCTTCCCATCAACGCTAAAATACTATCTTAAAAAACCCCTTAGATGAGGTGCTTCTTGTTCTTCACCATGTCATACAGCAACTCGCGGGCGCGGTGCAGCTGGGCTTTCACGGTACCCAGGGGAGCGCTCAGCTCAGTGGCAATCTCCTCGTAAGAAAGCTCGTCAAAGTAACGCAGCGTTACCAGGCGCTGGTACTTGTCTGGCAGCTTGCTCACAATGTACTGCATGATCTCAATCTTCTGGTTCTTGATGGCAGACTCCTGCGGGTTCAGGTTGTTGTCTTTGAAATCAATGGTGATCTCATCGCCGTTGTCGATCTTGATGGCAGAGTCAATGCTCATGGTCTTGATCTTGTTCTTCCGGATGAAGTCAATGCAGTTGTTGGTGGCAATTCTAAAGAGCCAGGTACTGAACGCATACTCCGGGTTGAACTTGTGCAGGTTCCGGAACGCTTTGGCGAAGGCTTCAATGGTGAGGTCCTCGGCATCGTCGGCGTTGCGCACCATCTTGAGGACCACGTGGTAAACCGGCTTTTTGTAGATCTGCATCAATTCGGCGTAGGCTTTCTCATCGCCATCTTCCACCGCAGACTGGATCAGTTTAAAATCGTGTTTCGCTTTCGCGGAGAATTGCTTGTTTACTTCCATCTTACCTTTTTAGTCGTTAAAACAGAGATCCCGATCCCTATGTAATTGAGGTAATACCCCAGTTCCAGCAGCGGCAAAAGCCACCAGGGGAGCGGTATCTGCAGGCGGCGCGCCACCGGCAGATAGGTGCCGTACAGGGCCGCGTACCTTCCCCCAATAATGAGGCCAACCCATAAGAGTTGGTACTGCATACTCAAAAGAACCGGTGATATTACGTAAAATAACACGTTTGACAGGACAAAAAGTCCGAGTCTGAACTTGTTCTTCTGCTGGTACTGCCGCCCTGCCGCCAAATGCCTCCGCTTCTGGCGCCACCAGTCGCGCCATCGGTTTTCCGGGGTGCTGTTTGTCTGGGCGCCTTGGTCTATGACAATCTGGACGGCAGAGTGTTGGGCAGCTTCCTGCACAAATAAATCATCGTCGCCTCCTAAAGACCGGATATGCGAGGCGAAGCCCTTGTTCCGGAAAAACGTTGCTTTCGTGTATCCCAGGTTTCGGCCCACCCCCATGTACGCTTGCCCTCTCTTGGCAAACGACAGATACTGCATTGCGGTCAAGAAGGTTTCATAAGAAATCAAACGATTTAAGAATCCATATATCTGTATATACGGTGAAACGCCCAAAACGATGTCGTTGTTGCCCAGAAAGCCGCCGGCCATGCCCTGCGCCCAGGCGGTAGAAGCGGGCCTGCAGTCTGCGTCTGTGAACAGTAAATGTTCATTCTCAGCGGCTTTGATCCCCAGAAAGAGCGCGTATTTCTTGGGGCTCATGTACTCCGGAGTTTTTTTCACCTGCACCAATTTGAGGTTGGGGTACTCCATCTGGTATTCTTTCACCAGCACCGAGGTACCGTCCCAGGAGCGGTCATCTATGAGGATGATCTCAAAAGGCTGCGGATACTCCTGCTGCAACAGCAAGGGCAGAAGCTCCTGCAAGTTCTCCACCTCATTGTGTGCACAGACCAGAATAGACAGCGGCGGCAGCCCAGCGGGGTTTTCTACCACAGGGTCTTTGTGGAACGCCAGCGGCAGAAAATAATAAAACATATACCACAGCTGCACCAGAACACTGGCACCCAGCAGGCAGAGAAGGAGCGTGTGTAGAAGAAATACGTAGTCCAAAGCAAAAGAAACTGAGTACAAAAATAGCACAAATATTCTTGCGCTTCCTACGCACGGGGCGGTGGAACAAAAGGTTGTTCGTATCTTTGCCAATTGGAGAATCAGGGGGTGGAACAATAGCTGCTCCGTGCCCTGAACCAACGCTTCTCCAGCACTTTACCAGTTGTCCATGACGTTTGACTTAGTAGCGCAAGATCCCGCTTCCAAAGCCCGGGCAGGGGTACTCACCACGGCCCACGGCACCATACAAACCCCTATTTTCATGCCGGTGGGCACCGCCGGCACCGTGAAGGCCGTGCACCAGCGCGAGCTTAAAGAAGACATCAAAGCCCAGATTATCCTGGGCAACACCTACCACCTGTACCTGAGGCCCGGCCTGGACGTGCTGGAGAAAGCAGGCGGATTACACAAATTCAACGGCTGGGACCGCCCCATCCTCACCGACAGCGGCGGATATCAGGTGTTCTCCCTATCGGGCACGCGCAAGATTGTGGAGGAAGGCGTGAAGTTCCGGTCGCACATTGATGGGTCCAGGCACCTGTTCACCCCGGAGAACGTGATGGACACCCAACGCGTCATTGGCGCCGACATCATCATGGCTTTTGATGAGTGCACCCCTTACCCCTGTGATTACCACTACGCTAAAAACTCTATGGAGCGCACCCACCGCTGGCTCCAGCGCTGCATAGACCGTTTTGACAGCACAGAGGGCAAGTACGGCTATGAGCAGACGCTTTTCCCTATTGTGCAGGGCAGCACCTATAAAGACCTCCGCACCCAGAGCGCCGAAACCATCGCCTCCAAAAACCGGCCGGGTAATGCCATTGGCGGCTTGTCTGTGGGCGAGCCCGCCGAGATGATGTACGAGATGACAGAACTGGTCTGCGACATACTGCCCAGTGATAAACCGCGTTACCTCATGGGCGTGGGCACGCCGGCCAACATTCTGGAGAACATCGCCTTGGGCGTAGACATGTTTGACTGCGTATTGCCTACCCGCAATGCCAGAAACGGCATGCTGTTCACCACGCAGGGCATTATTAACATCAGGAACGAACGCTGGAAAGAGGACTACTCTCCTATTGACGCGGAACTGGGAGGCTACGTGAGCACGTTTTACTCCAAGGCGTATCTGCGCCACCTCATGCACGCCACTGAGATGCTGGGCGCCCAGATTGCCAGCGTGCACAACCTTACCTTTTACCTATGGCTGGTGGGACAAGCCCGGGAGCAGATTCTGGCCGGCACTTTCCGCCCCTGGAAAGACCAGATGGTGAAGAAACTGATGACACGTTTATAATTGAGAATTCAGAATTAAGAGTTGAGAATTGGGGGAACTTGCCGCCTGGTTGTCTATCTACCAGAAGACAATCCCTAATTCTCAACTCTTAATTCCTAATTAAACTACGGGTGAAACTGAAGCTTTTAGACAATTACATCCTTAAGAAGTTCCTGACCACGTTTGTGTTCGTGGTCTTGATCCTGATTGCGGTTATTTGCGTGATTGATTTTGTGGAGAAGAATGATGACTTCATCCAGCATAATCTCCCGGCAAAAGTGATCTTGCTGGATTATTACGTGAACATGATCCCGCACTACATCAACATGCTCAGCCCCATCACGGTATTCATTGCCACGGTGTTTGTGACGGCCAAGCTGGCTTCGCACACAGAGATTGTGGCCATTCTGAGCAGCGGGGTTTCGTTTAAGCGCATGCTGGTGCCGTACATCATCGGGTCTGTCATCATCGGGATTTTCATCTTCTTCTTCGCTTCCTACGTCATTCCTACCGCCAATAAAACGCGCGTGGCCTTTGAGATCAAGTACGTGAAGAACCCCTACACCTATGAAGGCCGCAACGTGCACTTCCGGATAGGCCCGGAAACGTACGCGTACCTGGAAAGCTATAACAACCACGCCAACGTAGGGTACAAGTTCACGCTGGAAACCATCCGGAAGCAGGAACTGATCAGAAAACTTTCCTCAGAGAGCATCCGGTGGGACAGCACCAAGCAGAAATGGCACATGGACGCCTACACCATCCGGACCTTCAACGGCGACAAGGAAACCGTTACCCAACACAGCGCCGTAGACACCACGCTCAACCTGCTGCCTAAGGACTTTGCCAGCACTTACCGCCTCAAAGAAACCTTGACCAACGCCGAGCTGAACAAGCTCATTGACGAGAAAATCCTGCGCGGGGCCACCGATGTGGAGATGTACATGACCGAGAAGTACGAGCGCATGAGCTACCCCTTCGCCATTACGGTACTCACCATCATTGGCGTGATCCTGAGCTCCCGGAAAGTGCGCGGTGGCGTGGGGCTTCAGATTGCCTTGGGCTTTATTCTCGCGTTTATCTTCATCATCTTCGTGATGATGAGCCGAAGCCTGGCCTCGGTGGGTGGTATTCCGCCGCAGCTGGCCGCCTTTGTGCCGCTGGCCGTATTCACCGTCATTGGCATTGTGCTCTACCGAACAGTGCCCAGATAAGGGTTGATTGTTGGTTGCTGCTTGTCTTTATCGTGCTTTCACCAGCGCAATTCTCCAGGCTTAAGCATTAGTTGCGTTTAGGGGCTCTTTTTGCCAAAACGGCTCCAAAACAGAAAGATGCAGATCCTTGATTCCGCTGGCGCCGAAGGGAAAGCCACGAGAGTAGCTTCCGCTCCGCAAGAGACTGCCACACACAAATTTAAATGTGCGTTTAGGGGCTGTTTTCAGAAAAACGGCCTCTAAACAGAAACCAAACGTCGGCCCCGCCGAGATTCTCAATTCTTAATTCCAAATTCTCAATTCATTGGAAACTCCCCGCCTCAAAGACTACCTTGAACTCCATTTCATCATTCTGCTGTGGGGCTTCACGGCCATTCTGGGAAAATTCATCTCCATCCCGGCGGTGGAACTGGTGCTCTACCGCACCATTCTGGCGGCGGTGGCGCTGGCGGTGGTCATCAAGTTTAAGAAGCAGTCTTTCCGGATTGGCCGGCGCAACATTGTGAAGATCCTGGGGGTAGGGTTTCTGATTGCGGCGCACTGGATTCTGTTCTTCGCCTCGGCGCGGGTTTCCTCGGTGTCTATCTGTTTGGCGGGCATGGCCACGGCCAGCCTTTGGACCTCTATTCTGGAGCCTATCTTCACCCAAAAGAAAATAAAGCCGCACGAGGTGGCGCTGGCGCTCCTCATCATGGTGGGGCTATACATCATCTTCCGGTTTGAGTTTGACCACGCGGTGGGTATTTCCATGGCCGTGGGCTCAGCGTTTCTGGCGTCCTGCTTCACCATCATCAACAGCAAACTGACCAAACAGCACGCCGCCACCACCATTACCTGCTATGAGATGGCCGGGGCTTGGGTGGCTACGCTCCTGTTCCTGCCGTTTTACCGCCAATGGATGACCGATACCGGCGAGCTGCAACTGGCCCTTACCGGGGTAGATATGTTCTGCATTGGCATGCTGGCTTTGGTCTGCACCGTGTACGCCTACACAGCCGCGGTGCGGCTCATGCAGAAGTTCAGCGCCTACACCATGAACCTGACCGTGAACCTGGAGCCGGTGTATGGTATTCTGCTAGCCTGGTTTATCTTCAAAGAAGGCGAGCAGATGTCGGCGGGGTTCTATTATGGGGCGGCCATTATCCTGTTCAGCGTGTTCCTGCACCCTATTTTGGAATCTGTGCTGGCCCGCCGCCAGCGGAAGCTAAAGGACGCCCTGCCAAACTGAGTAGTCGGCCGGGAAAGGCAAGGGACTGGCCGGGGCGGTTCTGAACAACCCGTACATGGTAGACCCAGACCCTGACATGGACGCGTACTGGGCGCCCAACTCATACAGCTGTTGCTTTATCTCCGCCAGCACCGGGTACTTAGGGAACAGGCTTTTCTCAAAATCATTCACCACTTCCCCTTTCCAGGTGGAAACCTCCTGGCTCAGGAGCGTTTCGAGGCTCTTTTTCGGGAATTGGGGCGAAACTGCGGCGTAGGCCTCGGCGGTGCTGATAGCCAAATTAGGGTACACCAACAGCACATGCCAGCCCTGTAGGTTCAGATCCACCGCCTGAAACACATCTCCTTTCTCCACGGCCAGCACCGGACGGTTCCGGATGAAAAAGGCGCAGTCGCTGCCCAGTTGCCGGGCGTAGTTTTCCAGAGCGTCCTCAGAAAGCCCTAGCTGGAACTGTTGGTTCAGGATTTTCAGGGTGAAAGCGGCATCGGCGGAGCCGCCTCCCAAGCCCGCGCCCATGGGAATGACCTTGTGCAGGTGCATCTGGATAGAGGGCAATTCAAAGTCCCGGCGCAGCAGCTGGTAGGCTTTCCAGCAGAGGTTGACTGTGGGCTCCCCGGGTACGGGCAACCCTGACAGCGTGAACGTTGCCTCCCCTTTGGTGGGCAGAATCTCCAGTGCGTCTGTCCAGTGAACGGGGTAAAAGCAGGAAACCAGGTTATGGAACCCATCGGGGCGCTTCTCCACCAGCTGCAACCCAAGGTTGATCTTCGCGTTCGGGAATTGAATCATGCGTGCAAATTAACAGAATCTGCGCAGAGAATCGTACTTTCGTTTAGCGGCCGTTTTTCCAGAATCGGGCCAAAACCAAAATCAGACCACCATGTACCTCGCCTTCGGGAAACGTTTGCTGGACCTACTGCTGGCCGGGGGAGCGCTGCTACTCCTGTGGCCGGTGATGGTGCTGGTGGCGTTGGTGCTCTGGGTGGGGTTTGACGGCAAGGTGTTGTTTACCCAACCGCGCCCGGGTCTGCACGGGAAACCGTTTCTGTTCTACAAGTTCGTGACCATGACCCAGGCCCATGACCTCCACGGCCAGCTGCTGCCAGATGCCCAACGGCTCACCCCGCTGGGGAAGTTTATCCGGAAGACCTCGCTGGACGAGCTGCCGCAGCTCCTGAACGTGCTGCGCGGCGAAATGAGCATAGTGGGTCCGCGCCCGCTGCTCATGGACTACCTGCCACTGTACACTTCAGAGCAGGCGCGCCGCCACCACGTGAAGCCCGGCATCACGGGCTGGGCCCAGATCAACGGCCGAAACGCTATTTCCTGGGAACAAAAATTCCTGTTTGACCTCTGGTACGTAGAGCATGTGTCTCTGCGGGTAGATCTTCTCATTCTTTGGCGCACGCTCCGGCACGTCTTAAAACCCAGCGGGATTTCGGCGCCGGGCTCGGCAACCATGGAGCGCTTTACCGGTTCCTCTCATCCCACCTCCCCATGAACTCAGAAAGAAAAAGAATTGCCATTGTTGGTGCCGGTGGCTTGGGCCGCGAAGTGCTCATGCTCCTGCACCAGATCAACCACGTAACGCCCCAGTGGGACATGGTAGGGTTCTATGACGATGCCCCACCCGCCCAAGCGCAAATCTGCGGGTACCCCTATTTGGGCACCGTGGAGCAGCTGAACGAGGTAGAAAGCCAACTGTACGTAGCCATCGCGATTGGTAACTGCCAGGCCAAAACCGATGTCACATCCCGCCTGCTGAACCCGCAGCTCTGCTTCCCGGTGCTGGTGCACCCCTCGGTACACGTGTACCCAGAGCAGGACGTAAAATTGGGCGAAGGCACCATTATCTGCCAGAACTGCATTTTAACCACCAATGTCACGCTGGGCCGGCACGTGCTGCTCAACCTTTCCTGCACCATAGGCCATGACACCGTGCTAGGCGATTTCTGCTCCCTCATGCCGCAGGTGGCCGTGAGCGGCGACGTAAGATTGGGTATGGGGGTTTACGGGGGCACCAACAGCACTATTTTGCAAAACAGGCAAGTGGGCGCCTTTACCATTATTGGCGCGGGCGCGGTGGTGAACAAAGATTTGCCCAGCTACTGCACCGCCGTAGGGGTGCCGGCCCGTATCATTCAACAGACTGCATGAGCCAACAATCCAACTTTATTTACCTTTCGCCCCCGCACATGGGCGGGCGGGAACAAGAGTACGTGCAGCAGGCTTTTGCCCAAAACTGGATTACCACCGCCGGTGCCAACGTAGACAGTTTTGAACAGGAACTGGCATTTTACCTGAAGATACCGGCCGCCGCCGCCCTTTCCTCTGGCACTGCCGCGTTACACCTGGCGCTGCTGGCTTTGGGCGTTGGTGCGGGAGACGAGGTTTTCTGCTCTTCGTTCACCTTTGTGGCCAGCACCAACCCTATCCGGTATGTAGGTGCCACCCCGGTCTTCTTGGACAGCGAAGCCACCACCTGGAATCTCTGCCCCAACGCTCTGGAGAACGCTTTGCAAGACCGCCAGAAGAAAGGCAAACTACCCAAGGCGTTGGTATTGGTGCACCTGTACGGCATGCCTTCCCAAATGCGGGAAATTCTGGAGATTACGCAGCACTATGGCATACCCATAATTGAAGATGCCGCCGAGGCTTTGGGTTCTACTTACCACGGCCAGTTACTAGGCACCTTTGGCATAGCTGGTGTTTTCTCCTTTAACGGCAACAAGATCATCACCACTTCGGGGGGCGGCGCTTTGGTTTCCCCTGATGCTGCCCTTGTGAACCATGCGCGTTGGTTGGCTACCCAGGCCAAAGATCCTTTGCCTTATTACCACCATACCACCATGGGCTACAACTACCGCCTGAGCAATGTCTCCGCGGGCATTGGCCGCGGGCAGCTGGAAGTACTGGAGAAACGGGTACAGCAACGCAGACAGGTATTTGAACGCTACCAGGAGCTCTTACAAGGCATCACGGAACTGGAGTGGCAACCAGAACCCCAGGGCTTCTACGCCAACCGCTGGCTCAGCTGTTTTACCCTCAAAAAAGGCAGTAACGTTAGCCCTGAGGAGCTAAAGCTGAAACTGCTGGCGCAGCACATAGAGAGCCGGCCGCTCTGGCAACCCATGCACCGGCAGCCCCTTTACCAGAAGTATGACTACTTTGGCACGCACGTAAGCGATGATCTCTTTGCCCGCGGCCTGTGCCTGCCTTCGGGCTCCAGCCTCACCCAAGGAGACCAGGAACGGGTGGCCCAGGTCATCAAAGATGCGTTTAGCGCCTGATTTTCCAAAATAGGGGCAAAACCAGCTTCCTCTAAAACAGAAAATCCTGCCCTGCCGAAGCAGAACAGGATTTCTGTAAAGTGTAAAAGGGCAGGGATTATTTCTTGCCTTTTTTCTCTTCTGTCTGAGCGCTCTTCAGAGCTCTTGGGATGGTTACCGTAGCCACTGGAGAAAGCGGGTTGGTAAGGATAGTGTAGTTCTCAGGAGTGATTCTGTTCACTTTGATAGACTTACCTAACTCCAGTTCAGAGATGTCTACCGCAATTGAATCTGGCAAGTTAGCCGGAAGTGCTCTCACGCGCAGTTTACGCAGCTTGGTCACCAGTTTACCACCGGCCATTACACCAGGAGAAGTACCCACGAAACGTACCGGCACATCAACTTTCACTTCTTTATCGTCTTGCAGTAACAGGAAGTCCACGTGCAGCAACATTTCGTTTACTGGGTGGAACTGCAGGTCTTGCATGATCGCTTTGTAGTGTGTTCCCTCCACGTTCAGGTCTACTTGGTAAACATCTGGAGAGTAAACCAGGTCACGGAACAGGATTGCTGGGGCAGAGAAGTGAACTTGCTCAGCACCGCCGTACAACACACATGGAACTTGAGCTTCCTCACGAAGCGCCTTAGCTTCGGATTTACCGAGATTTGCTCTTTTAAACCCTATAATCTCTAAGCTTTGCATAAAAAATAGTTATAAATAAAAAATGAAAAAACTCTTGCAAGAGACACAAGTATCAAGATTCAAGACACATGACCTCTATTTCTTTTATCTGCCTTTCTGCTTGTTGGTGATACCACCAACAGGGGCATTCTGGACTACTGCTTTGACCTTGTTTTAAATCGCTTTCAGGTCTACATTTTGAGTTCTTGCCGTTGTTAGGGTTATCACCAACAACTTCCAATTCCTCAGCAATCAGCAATTAAATAAACAGTGAGCTGATAGAATCATGGGTGACCACGTTGGTGATAGCCCGGGCAAAAAGGTCTGAGAACGTAAGCACTTTGATCTTGTGGCTTTCCCGCTTCAAAGGAATGGTGTCTGAGATCACCAGTTCTTCCAACACAGAATTCTCAATGCGCTCGTACGCCGGACCAGATAAAACCCCGTGGGTGGCAATAGCCCGCACACTCTTCGCACCTTTGTCTTTCAACAACTCAGCAGCTTTAGTGATGGTTCCGGCAGTATCTACCAAGTCATCTACCAACACCACATCCATACCTTCCACATCCCCAATCACCTGCATAGAGGCAATTTCATTGGCGCGCTTGCGGTGCTTATCACACACCACCATTTCCACCCCAAATACTTTCGCAAAGCTTCTGGTTCTTACCACCCCTCCTACGTCTGGCGAAGCGAAGATCAGATCCTGTCCTAAGTCCAGGCTGCGCAGGTAAGGCACAAAAATAGCCGAACCGTCCAGGTGGTCTACCGGAATGTCAAAGAAGCCCTGGATTTGTCCGGCGTGCAGGTCACAGGTCATGAGGCGGTCTGCGCCCACGCACTGGATGGCGTTGGCCATTACTTTGGCCCCAATGGAAACCCGGGGTTTGTCTTTGCGGTCCTGGCGGGCGTAGCCGTAGTAAGGCATCACTACAATCACTTTGTGCGCCGAGGCTCTTTTGGCAGCGTCTACCAGGAGCATCAGCTCCATAAGGTTGTCTGCGGGCGGAAAAGTGGATTGGATCAAAAAAACTTCACAGCCGCGAACCGACTCGTTGAAGTGTACTGAAATCTCTCCGTCAGAGAAATGCTGCACAGTTAGGTCACCCAAGGGTAACCCGTAAGCGTCAGCTACTTTTTCAGCGAAATACCTGGAATTGGTGCCGGAGAAAATTTTAACTGTAGGCGTCATGTGGTGAAGAGGTTGCCGAATGAAGTCGCAAAAGTACTCTATAATTTGCTAGGCTCAAACGAAGTATGCAAAAAATAAATAGCACCTTTTAAAGATTCTGCCGGCAGAATAACGAGGAGTTGGCCTTCTGACTTAGCAGCCATGCCGCACCCATAACGAATTAATAGACAGAATATTACTTATTATTCCTCCAGCACAACCTATCTATTCACCGGCCCTTTCTGCACCACCCTACATAGAGAAACATTCTTGAGAAGGGACTCCCGTTTAGGGGCTCTTTTTCCAAAAACCGGCCCTAAACAGAACACCTCGTTCAATACCGCTGCAGGTTTTACAACAGGTTGGCAAAGTTTGGGAAAAGAGGAAACAAAAAAGCCTCTCAGATATTCTGAGAGGCTTTTTAAGTTGTCCGACCAGGTTTCGAACCTGGACTCTTCTGAACCAAAATCAGACGTGTTGCCAGTTACACCATCGGACAGTTTGTGTTGACAACCTGTTGTTGTCGTTTGATGATGCAAAGGTATACAAGAATTTATTGACTGCAAATTCTTGGCAGAAAATTTTTAAAAAATTTATTCCATAATCCGCTCCAGCGCGGTGTCATAGCTGTTTTTGATCACTTGGATGGCATGGAAATTCTCACCGTCTACCTCGCAGTAACGGGCGGTTACGTCGCCAATTTTTTTGAAAGTCAGGCCGTTACCGGAAACCAGTTTTTCAAAGGCCGCCTGCTGCGCTGGGCTCACGCTCACCACCACGCGGCTCTGGCTCTCGCCAAACAAATAAGCGTCTTTGCGGAAGGCTGCATCTGTGCTCACGGAGAAACCAAGCTCATTTGGCATGGCAGACTCCAGCAACGTGATGTACAAACCACCGTCGGCGCAGTCGTGGGCCGATTGGATCAGCTTCTCCTCTATCAGGCTCTTCACCGTTTTCTGGAGCACCAGCTCCTTCTCCATGTCAAAAGCCGGCGCCGGAGACAGTTTCACGTTGTGGTACGAATACAGGTACTCGCTGGAGGCGATGTCGTTCTCAGGGTCACCCAAGAGATAAATAGCGTCTCCTTCGTTCTGGAACGCTAGGGTCATCACGGTCTCTTTGTTGTCTACCAGACCCAACATGCCAATAGTAGGCGTTGGGAACACCGGACCTTCGTCCGATGACTGGTTGTAGAAGCTCACGTTACCGCCGGTTACCGGCGTACCCAGCGCCTCACAGGCTTTCTTCATGCCTTTGATGGCCCCCACAAACTGCCAATACACCTCCGGCACGTACGGATTCCCGAAGTTGAGGCAGTTGGTGATGGCTACGGGCTCACCGCCGGCGCACACAATATTACGGGCGGCTTCGGCCACGGCAATGGCGCAACCTTCCTCAGGATCGGCGTTCACGTAGCGGCTGTTGCAGTCAACGGTGATCGCAATGGCTTTGTCAGAACCTTTCACCTTCACAACACCAGCATCTGCCGGGCGGTTGGTGGTGAGGGTAGACGCGCCAATCATGGAGTCATATTGCTTGTACACCCAGCGCTTAGAGGCAATATTGGGGTGCGTGGCCAGGAACTCGGCTACTTCTTTATAATTGGTTGGCTCCTGCACAGAGTCAATGCTGAATTTCTTGGATTCTGCGTAGTAAGCCGGTTCCCGGTATTCTCTGTGGTATACGGGGGCTCCGCCACCCAACACCAGGTCCTCGGCAGGCACATCGGCCACCAATTCGCCGTTCTGGTAGTAGCGCAGGCGCTTGGTGTCGGTTACTTCGCCAATCTGGGCGCAGGACATGTCCCACTTATCGCAGATTTGGTAAATGAAGTCCTCAGAACCTTTCTCCATCACCACCAGCATACGCTCCTGGCTTTCTGAGAGCAGGATCTCAAACGGCTGCATGTTGGCCTGGCGGGTAGGTACTTTGTCCAGCCAGATTTCCATGCCGCTTTCGCCTTTGGCGCTCATCTCTGAGGTAGAGCACGTGATACCGGCCGCCCCCATGTCCTGCATGCCAATCACTTTATTGGTAGCCAGAATTTCCAGCGTGGCCTCTAACAAAAGCTTCTCCTGGAAGGGGTCACCTACCTGCACAGACGGCAAATCGTTCACGGAATCTTCGGTGATGTCTTTAGACGCGAAGGCCGCGCCGTGGATTCCGTCTTTTCCGGTGGCAGAGCCGATGATGAACACCGGGTTGCCCACACCATGCGAGGTGGCGCTGGCGGTTTTGCCCACTTCCACAATGCCCGCAGAGAAAGCGTTCACCAATGGATTTACGTTGTAGCAGTCGTCAAAGAACAGCTCGCCGCCCACGGTGGGGATACCGAACGCATTGCCGTAGTCGCCAATCCCTTTCACCACGCCGCGTAACAGTCGCTTGGTTTTGTCTGAGTTCAGGTTCCCGAAACGCAGGGAGTTCAGCTGCGCGATGGGGCGTGCACCCATGGTGAAGATGTCGCGGTTGATCCCGCCCACGCCGGTGGCGGCACCCTGGTACGGCTCCAACGCCGACGGGTGGTTGTGTGACTCAATCTTAAAGGAGCAGGCCAAGCCTCCCCCAATGTCTACCAGACCAGCATTCTCCTCGCCCGCCTTCGCCAGCATGCGCGGCGAATCTTTAGGCAAAGTCTTGAGCCAGACAATGGAGTTTTTATAGGAGCAGTGTTCAGACCACATCACGGAGAAGATACTCAGCTCTGTGAAGTTGGGCGTGCGGCCCAGGATTTCCTTAATGCGGTCAAACTCTTCTGGTAACAAGCCCAGCTTCTGGGCGGTATCTACGGTAGTAAGGGTCTGGGTTTCCAAGACGGGTAATGGGTTTGGTAAGACAGGGCAAAAATAAAGATTTCTTTGAGAAGCGTACGCCCTCTTTTTTATGCGTTTAGCGGCTCTTTTTCCAAAAACAGGAGAAAACCACGCCAATGTAACGAAAAAGTTACCGACGCATTACCCCTTCATGACCATGCGGTTATGTTTTGATTAAGCTTACCGGCCGCTCTGGATTGGTTCAGGCAGGCTTCGTAGACTTACACAAGCAATACACTAAACAACCCCTGAGCCATGGGAAAGACAGAAAAGAAAGCCGTTACCTTGGTAGTTTACTACAACTCCACCCAACCCATCTCCACCCTTACACTAGACCCTGAGGATGCGTATCTGGCCTGGCTGGCAGACAGCCTGGAGGTGATTCCCTGCGGTGACTATTATTGCCTGCGGCTTACCAACGCCCAGGACTTCAGACAGGCCCGCCGCATTTTCCCCCTCATTGGGCACACCAACCGGCATCTACGGTTCAGGGGAGTATTGCGGAAGAAAGCTACCCAACGGGTTCCGGCCGCTGCCGCCGTTCAACAACCCCAGGAGACGTACACGTTACAACCAGCTTTCGCACCTGGCTTGGCCGCTATGTCTGGCTTACGCTGGGCCTGGTTCAAGTCAATCTTCCAGCTATCCCTAAACGGTTAAATCGTATGCAAGACGCCACCACTCTCTGGTTCTACCTTAAATCTGCGTCGCCTATCTACACCTGCACGTTACCACCCCAAGACGAGCGCCTGGCCCAGTTGCTGGAAGACGTGCGCATGATCAGGCACGGCAGCCACGTGTTTGTGCACCTGCGCAGCGAGTTTGAATGGGACCGGGTCATGCGCCTGCTGGGCGAAAACAAAGCAGTGAAGACTTCTGCTTCAACGGCGGCCTAACTCAACTCTCCTCTTCCCTTTCCTTTCGGAGTAAGACCTGTTCATAGCGGTAGTACCAACGCCTGTAGAGGAGAAAAGAAATCAGCAGGAACACAATGGCCACCAGCCAGAGCGGCGGAGCCAGCAGAAACAACAGCAGCAAGCCTATGAACAGGAAAAAAACCTGCTGCAGATAGCCCTCCGGCGTGAAACGGGGCCTGTACAACAGCGCCAGCAGCAACAAGAGGTACCCAATCCCAAACGAAGCAAGCTGCACCAATGGCCAAACCGTTTCCCAGTGCCCGGCAAACCTGAACAGGAAGAACATCTCCGGCAACAGCAACACCGCCAACAGGGCCGCTTTCTGGAAAACCCGTTGGCCCATTCCCATCGGCAGCATTCGCGGCACCCCCAGGTCTACTTCTTCAAATCTCTGTATTCCCTGTACAATCATCGCCTGCAACGAGACGGCAATCAAGAACCCTACCTGTGTAGGCCGCAAGTCGTAGCCTGGGTAAGGGTATAGTTGCAGAAAGCCCAGCAGCACCGCCACGGCCAGTAGTTTGGTCAGGAGCAACATGATTGGTTCCTGGTGCAGGAAATACCGGAGCGGCCAAAGAAAGGGAGGCCACGGCAAGGCCGGAGTCCATTTCCACATTTTTCCTCTTTGGAGCACACGGTAAGACCTGAGCTTTCGCTGCACAAGGAGCACAGTGACCAGACAAAGCCCCACCAGATACCCCAGCACCAGCAGCAGGGCCAGGGAATTGCCTGAAGCCACGCCCACTATTGCCAGCCAAACAGTATAGACCACCGCCGGGAAAAACACCAGCATATATGCTTTGGCCAGACTCAGGCGCAATTGCCTTGCCGGCAGCAACGGGCTCAGGTAGAGGAATTCGTTTTGGGGTAACTCCAGGACCTTGAACAAGAAATGCAGGCATTTGAGGTAGTACAGGAAAAACACGCCCAGCACCAACCCCGTGAACACCGGTGAGGCCGCCACCCCAGACAGGAACATGGGGCTTACCAGAAAGCTAGCCGGTTGCTGTACCCCAAACATCAGGAAAAACGACACCAGAAAGAAACCGGCATTCTGGCTGTAGAACGGTTGCACCACCACTCGCCTCAGCACCACGTCCAGCTCTTTCATCTATCTGCTGGTTACTAAAGACAGGGTTTGGTGCTGCACCAGCCAGGTGGCGGTTAAAGGCAGATCAGGCATCTCAATGTCTTGGTGCGACGTGAGCAGGAAACTGGTGCCCTGCCGATGACGCTCCTGTATTAACCCATACATGGCTTGTACCGTGGCCGTGTCTAACGTGATGAGCGGCTCATCCAGCAGAATCAGGGAAGGCTCCCCCAAAAACGCCAGCACCAAAGACAGCTTCTTGAGCATGCCGGAAGAATACGCGCCGGTGGCTTTTGGTAAGAAAGCGGTCGCACCCAAGGCTTCGGCCAAATGGTGGGCTTGCCCTTCAGGAGCCTGCCGGGCTTTGGCAAACAGATTCACCAGTTCCTGCCCAGTAATAAAAGCCGGGTACAACGGCTCGGCTTCGCCGAAACTGATACTTTGCCGATGCAGCACCGGCTGTTGTGCCAAAGCCACCCTTCCATCTAGGAAAATGTCACCTTTATAGGGCAGCAGCCCCGCCAGCACCTTGAACAGCGTGGTCTTGCCAGAACCGTTCCGGCCTTTGATCCAGTGAATACCGGCCGGCACCGTCAGTTCCGGGATTTCCAGCACCGGAGCCTGGGCATATGATTTGGAGAAGCCTTGGAACGTGAGCATGGTTAGAAGGGAGTCTGCCTACCAAACTTACTGCTTTCCACATTATTGCACTACCCGGCCAGAAAATAACGCATTTGCCGTTTAGAGGCTCTTTTTCCAAACACAGGCCGAAAACAGAATCTGGCCTTCCGTCTAATTTGAGCCTAAAACTTTTTCGCCACTTCTATGGAAATCAAGACAGAATGCCCTATTTTTGCAGCCTGAAAGAAGTGAGTATCTATCTAAATTCTTATAAACCAACCAAATGGCGAATATTGGCAGAATTACCCAGGTGATCGGTCCGGTAGTGGACGTTAGCTTCTCGGGTGAGAATTCTAAGTTGCCCAACATCATGGATGCCCTGGTAGTGGTGAAGGGGAACGGTACCCGTGTGGTACTGGAGACCCAGCAGCACTTAGGCGAAGACCGGGTGCGTACCATCGCGATGGACGCAACTGAGGGCTTGACCCGCGGCATGGAAGTAACTGACCTTGCGGCTCCTATCTCTATGCCTACCGGCGACAACGTGTTAGGCCGTCTGTTCAACGTGATCGGCGATGCCATTGACGGCATTCCGCAGCCTGCCAGCCAAGTAGACCTGCCCATTCACCGCAATGCGCCTAAATTTGAAGACCTTTCTACCTCTACTGAGGTATTATACACCGGTATCAAAGTAATTGACCTGATTGAGCCTTACTCCAAAGGTGGTAAAATCGGTTTGTTCGGGGGTGCCGGGGTAGGTAAAACCGTATTGATCCAGGAGCTCATCAACAACATCGCCAAAGGCCACGGTGGTCTTTCTGTGTTTGCCGGCGTGGGTGAGCGTACCCGTGAAGGAAACGACTTGCTGCGTGAGATGATTGAGTCTGGCATCGTGAAATACGGTGACGAGTTCATGGAATCTATGGAGCACGGCGGATGGGATCTTTCCAAAGTAGACGCCGAGGCGTTGAAAGAGTCTAAAGCCACCTTCGTATTCGGGCAGATGAACGAGCCTCCTGGGGCCCGTGCCCGTGTGGCCCTTTCTGGTCTGACCATTGCTGAGTCTTTCCGGGACGGTGACGGTTCAGGTGCTGGTCGTGATATCCTTTTCTTCATTGACAACATCTTCCGTTTCACGCAGGCAGGTTCTGAGGTATCGGCCCTTTTAGGTCGTATGCCTTCTGCGGTGGGTTACCAGCCAACCTTGGCGACTGAGATGGGTGCCATGCAAGAGCGTATCACGTCTACCAAGCGCGGTTCCATCACTTCTGTACAGGCCGTTTACGTACCTGCCGATGACTTGACTGACCCGGCTCCGGCAACTACGTTTGCTCACTTGGATGCTACCACTGTACTTTCCCGTAAAATCTCTGAGCTTGGTATCTACCCTGCGGTAGACCCTCTGGATTCTACTTCCCGTATCTTGACCGCTGACATTGTAGGTGACGAGCATTACAACACCGCCCAGCGCGTGAAAGAGATCCTGCAGCGTTACAAAGAACTGCAAGACATCATCGCTATCTTGGGTATGGATGAATTGTCTGAAGAAGATAAATTGGTGGTACACCGCGCGCGCCGTGTGCAGCGTTTCTTGTCTCAGCCATTCCACGTAGCCGAGCAGTTCACCGGCTTGAAAGGTGTGTTGGTTGACATCAAAGACACCATCCGTGGCTTCAACGAAATCATGGACGGCCTGCATGACAACCTGCCAGAGGCAGCCTTCAACTTGGTAGGTACCATTGAAGACGCCGTTGCCAAAGGACAGAAAATGCTGGCCGAAGCGAAATAATATTCATTAGTTCTGAGTCTTGAGTTCTGAGTCCTGAGTCTGTACAAAGATTTTGACTCAGAACTCAAGACTCAAGACTCAGAACTTATAGAGATGTATTTAGAGATCATCACCCCAGATAAAAGAGTATTTGAAGGCGACGTGACTTCTGTGAAGTTTCCGGGCATCAACGGTGGGTTTGAAGTGCTGAACAACCACGCAGCCCTCATCAGTGCCTTGTCTAACGGACCGGTTCGCATCACCCCTGCCACTGGCGCTCAGGTTGAGTTCCGGATTGATGGTGGTGTGGTTGAGGTGCTGGACAACAAAATCATTGTCCTGGCCGAGTCTGTGAACGCCTAAAGATTCCTGTTTTCTAAATGAAAGCCCGTTCTTCTGACAAGAAGACGGGCTTTCGCTTTTAAGAGCGTTTTAGAGTTGTTTTGAAAAAAACAGGCCGGAAACGGAAAATTGACGAACATACTCTCAGAAACTGCCAGATACAGGTTGCCACTGTTAGGGTATATTGCTTACATTGTTTGCCAGTTGTATCAAAGAACCCGCCTTGCATATATGCCGAACAAGAAACTGGTAAGAATTTGGCTTACAGCCTTCCTCATCACCGGAAGTACTGCTTTAGTCTGTTACGGAATGGCGCAATTATTCGGTTACGCCAGTTTTGGGTTCGCCTGGACCTTGAATTTCCTGTTAATGGCGTGGTTTACTTTACTGGTCAATCAGCTAAAACCCAACCTGGATTCCTCCTTCTTCCTTCCCAAGCCCTTTGAGATGGAAGGGAAACTCTACCGATATGCAGGAATCAACGTCTACCGGAAGCTCCTGGTCTGGACAGGCTGGGAAAAGATCACGCGCAAGGGTAATGCCATACAAGCAAATGTCGCCTCCCTTCGTACGCTTGAATACAACAGCAGAGTCTCAGAAACCGGCCACCTTCTCATATTTCTGATAGTGCTCACGGTCAGCCTCATGGCCGTTGCAACTGTACGTGAGGCGAAGTGGCTCTGGCTCACGAATATCCTTTTCAATGTGTACCCTGCGTTCCTGCAACGCTTTAACCGCCCCAGATACCTCAGACTTCTCAGATACTTCAAGCAAGTGACAGCATCTACAGAAAAACCGGGAGCCCGAATGCACAGTAACGACTTTCATTTACTACCTTGATTTGGTAAACCTGTATTAGCCCGTTTTACCCGCTGCCATTCCTAATTCCTACTTCTGAATTCATCATTCATAATTGCAACACGCCGTGTCTATCTCCCCTAAAGTTACGCCCATCTACCAGACCTCGGTTTTCACCTTTGAGGACCTGAACGCCCTGGAAGCCTATTTTGAGCAGCCTGGCCAGAGTTATCTGTACAGCCGCAACGGCAACCCCAACACCGATGAATTAGCCCAGGAAGTAAACCAACTGGAGAAAGGCAACGGCGCAGTGGCCACTTCCTCAGGCATGTCCGCGATTCTGACGGCGGTGCTGGTCTACTGCCAGGCCGGCGACCATGTGCTGTGTGCCGAGGAAATTTACGGGGGATCGGCGGCGCTTCTGACCCAGGAACTCACCCGCATGGGCATCCAAATCACCTTCGTACCCATGGCCGAGATGTATGGCCTTGGCTCCTACGTACAGCCCAACACCAAACTGATCCTGGCCGAAACCATCAGCAACCCCATGATGACAGTACTGGACTTAGCCAAAGTGGCCCAGGCGTGCCAGGTGCAGGGCATCAAACTGGTGGTAGACAATACCTTCGCCTCACCGGTCATTACCAAACCATTGCAGTTGGGGGCAGATCTGGTGATCCACAGCGTGACCAAGTACCTGTCTGGGCACAGTGATGTCACGGCGGGGGTAGTCATTGCCAAAGACACAGCAGATGCCCAACGGGCCAAACAGATTGTAGTGGCCTGGGGGCTCACCTTAAGCCCTTTTGAGAGCTGGCTGGCTTCCCGAGGCTTGAAAACCCTGAAACTGCGCATAAAGCAGCACTCTGAGAATGCCCTCGCGTTGGCTACCTACCTGAAACAGCACCCCAAGGTGAGTGAAGTGTTCTACCCCGGCTTACCAGATCATCCGCAGCACGCGCTGGCGGCCGCGCAAGGCCATGGGTTGTTTGGGGGAATGCTCTCTTTCAGGTTGGCAGACGAGGCGGAAACCGTGAACCGCTTCATGCGCGGCTTAACCCACATGCCGTTCGCGCCGTCTTTGGCGGGCGTGGTTTCCTCTATCTCCTACCCTTTGGGCACCTCACACCGGGCGCTTACCCCAGAGCAACGCGAAAAGCTAGGCATCACGGTAGGTCTGATCAGACTGTCGGTGGGCATTGAAGACGCCGATGAGTTGATCACGGACTTAGACAAGGCACTAGCCGCGATTTAATCTTTTCTGTTTAGCGGCTGTTTTTTCAAAAACAGCCGCTAAACAATACGTTTTCTTATCCCCAGCTGGCGCGCGACTTCCGTCTCGTGACCAGGGATGAAGCGAGTCTCCAGACACGCCGTGAACCAAGAACCGGAAATGCTGGGGATTCCGCCATACGCCGTGTCGCTGCAACGCAGCGAGGGTAGTCAGGAGACTACCCGCCACCGAAAGGCACGAGTTGCAAACCCGTGCCAGCGTTTGGCCAGCTTTAGAGCGGTAAGCGAGCGAACAAGTGCGGACGGATGGCTCAAAGCAGAGGAACGTGTCTGCACGCAACCTCTTCTATTTTCAGCCTGTTTTCAGAAAAATAGCCTCTAAACGCAGAAGGCCTTACCTTTGCGGCATGTTTACACGTTTTGTCAACTGGCTGGGCGGAAAAAAGACCTCGGTACCAACAGATGACCTTCCAACTGATATGAAATACTTACTGGTAGGCCTTGGCAACATTGGCCCAGAATATGCGAACACGCGCCACAACATCGGGTTTATGGTCTTGGATTACCTGGCCAAAAAGCACGAGGTATCTTTTGACACAGGCCGCCACTCCTTCGTGACCGAGTTTAAGTACAAGGGCAAGCATTTCACGCTGGTAAAACCCACCACGTACATGAACCTGAGCGGCAAGGCGGTGGCGCACTGGCTGAGCGTGCTCAAGATTCCGGCCTCGCAGATGCTGGTGATTACAGATGACCTGGCGTTGCCATATGGTAAGCTGCGGATGCGGGCCAAGGGCAGCGCGGGCGGCCACAACGGCCTTAAGCACATTGAAGAGACGCTGGGCAGCAATGACTACCCGCGCCTGCGGTTTGGGGTAGACGCGCAATTCTCCAAAGGCCGCCAGGTAGATTACGTACTGAGCCCTTTCTCAGAAGACGAGCAGATTGACCTGGCCACCTATATTGAGAAAGCCGCCGACATGTGCCTTTCCTTCGGGACCATTGGCTTGGAGCGCACCATGAACTTCTTCAACAAATAGGCATTTGCGGTAACAGCTACGGGTTTGCGTTTAGGGGCTACTTTTGGAAAAACGGCCTCTAAACGCCACCTGTTTTTAATCTTTTCCCTCATCGGCTACGCCGAAGCCAGAGTTTCCAGGCGCTGCACTACGTTCTCCAGTTTTTCCTGCAAAGCCAGAAGCCTGTCTTGCGTACCGGCAGCGGCGGGCAGGTTCTCCACCTGGGTTTTCACCTGTTGTAGCTCCGCCAGCACCTGGTACAGTTTCTGTTTTTCCTTTTCCCGCTCCAACCTACTCCGCCTAAGCTCAAAATGCAGCATGACCTGCCTGGCCAACACTTCCAGCGCTTGGCGCTGCTCAATGGTTAAAATGCGGGGCTCAGTGTCAATGATGCATAGGGTGCCCAGCGCGTGTCCCTGTGGCGTGATCAGGGGCATGCCCGCGTAGAACCGAATGTTGGGATTACCCGTCACCAAGGGGTTGTCCTGAAAGCGGTAATCGGTGCGGGCGTCCATGACTTCAAACACCTGACTGTCTGTGATGGCATGGTGGCAGAAGGAAACGGTTCTGGGGGTTTCAGAGAGATCAAGCCCAACCTTTGACTTAAACCACTGTCTTTTCTCGGCCACCAGGGTGATGAGGGAGATGGGCACGCCGCAGAGCTGCGAGGCCAGTTCGGTCAGCTCATCCAGTTCCTGCTCGGCGGAAGTATCCAGCAGTTCGTATTGCTGGAGGGCCTGTAGCCGTGCCGCTTCCCTGCTGGGGCTATCTGCAAGCGCATTAATGTTAGGTAAGACCATATTATATATTGAATAAAATACAGTATTTATAATCCATATACAATATACGTAGTCTTGGTTGGTTTGTAGGCGTTACTCGTTCAACGGACACTGCTACTGGCCAGAGGGTTGTATTTACCGGTTATACGCGTGAAGATTTCCGGCATTTCTCTACTTTTGCCCCTTAACCTAGCGCATGCACCAGATCTTATCCCTCTACCGAAACGCTTTTGGCGGGCTCTCCAGAGAAGCCTGGCTCCTGGCGGGCGTGATGTTCATCAACCGGAGCGGCGCCATGGTAGTCCCCTTCCTGAGCGTCTATCTCACCGAGGCCCTGGATTTTACCCTGCAACAGGTGGGGCTTCTGCTGAGCATTTTCGGGGTGGGTTCTATGTGCGGCACTTTTCTGGGCGGCTGGCTCACCGACCGGATCGGGCACTTCAAGGTACAGCTCCTGAGTCTGGTCTTGGGCGGCAGCTGGTTCTTCGTGATGCTCACCCTGAAGCAGTTTGAGTGGTTTGCCGGCGGAATTTTCCTGCTCAGTTTGCTCACGGAGTGTCTGCGCCCGGCCAATGCTTCCTCGGTGAGTTCCTACGCCCGCCCCGAGAACGTAACCCGCGCTTTCTCCCTCAACCGAATGGCCATTAACCTGGGGTTTTCCATTGGCCCGGCTTTGGGAGGAGTGCTGGCGTCTGTGTCTTACCAGTGGCTGTTCATGGCAGATGGGATCACGTGCCTTTCGGCGGGGGCGCTTTTCTTTTTCTACTTCCGGCACCGGCAGGGCCACACCCCGGCCAAGGCAGATCAGCCCCAAGATACTCAGGTGGTTCCCGTCCCCCGCTCGCCTTACAGGGATGGACTGTTCCTGCTTTTCACGGTGCTGTGCTGCTTTTTTGCGGTGGCCTTCTTTCAGTTCTTCTCCACCATGCCCCTCTATTTCAGGCGCGTGTACCAATTGTCTGAGCTGGAAATTGGCGGCCTGCTGGCCTTTAACGGAATGGTGGTGTTTCTGCTGGAGATGATCATTGTGTACCTCATTGGTGAGAGGCACGCGGTCTGGAAAATGATTGTGCTGGGCTTGCTGCTGCTGGCGTTGGGCTTTGTGGTCCTGAACCTGTTCCAGGGGTTCTGGGTGCTGGTGCTTTCCGTCTTGCTCATGAGCCTCTCTGAGATTCTGGCCATGCCGTTCATGAGTACGCTCACCGTGCAACGCTCCGGCCCGCATAACCGGGGCGCCTACATGGGCTTGTATAGCCTTTCCTACTCGGCGGCACACATTCTGGGTCCGTATATTGGCACCAGCACCATTGCCGCGTACGGGTTTAACACCCTGTGGTGGAGCGGTAGCGTCTTGTGTCTGGTGGCGGCCGTGGGGTTCTACGGGGTGGTGCGACGGCTACAGCAAACCGCCGTTTAGCCCTTTTGCGTTTAGGGGCTGTTTTTCCAAAAAGAGGCGCTAAACGCATTTCCAGTTCCGGCTTTCGTATCTTTTGGGCATCTTTCCATTCACAACAACTTCTATCTTCCATGAGAACCTTTCCTCTTCTGCTGTTGCTCAGCATAACCCTAGCGGCCTGTACCTTCGTTAAACAAGGCAAATCAAACCGAGAAATGATGGTTTACGTGGGCACGTATGCAAAATCAGACGCTGAAAGTATTTTTGGGTACCGCTTGAACGAGGAGACAGGTGAACTCACTAAGGTATTGGGTGTGAAAGGCGTGGAGAATCCTTCTTTCCTGGCCCTGGACAAAGACCGCAGACATTTATACGCCGTGAACGAGACCGCCCAGTTCCAGGGGCAGAAAGGCGGCGGGGTAAGTGCGTTTTCCATAGACCAGCGCACCGGCAACCTCACCCTCCTGAACCAACAGCCTACCCTGGGCGGCGCGCCCTGCTATATCAGTCTGGATCAATCTGAAAAAGTGGCCCTGGTGGCTAATTATTCCGGCGGGAACGTAGCGGCGTTCAGGATTGAGGCCGACGGGAAGCTGAGCACCGCCACCGATTCTGATCAGCATGAAGGAAGCGGCCCCAGAAAAGAGCAGAAAACGGCGCACGCCCACTGCATTGTACCAGACCCCAAAAACGACTTCGCCCTGGCGGTAGATTTGGGCATAGACCAGATCATCGGCTACAAACTGGACAAAGCCAATGGCAAACTGGAGCGCCAGGCGCAGCCCGCGTTCACGGCCAAACCAGGGGCCGGACCGCGCCACCTCACCTTCCACCCCAACCAACGCTTTGCCTACGTGATCAGTGAATTGAATTCTACCCTCACGGCCCTAATCTATAACGCCGCCACGGGCACGTTCACCGAACTGGAAACCGTCTCCACCCTGCCGGCGGGCTTCACCGGCGAAAGCTTCTGCGCCGATGTGCACGTTTCCAAAGACGGCCGGTTTGTGTACGGGTCTAACCGTGGGCACAACAGCATAGTGGTGTTCAGTATTGACCAGACCAGCGGCAAACTTACCTTGGTGCAGCATGAGAATGTGCAGGGCAACTGGCCCCGCAATTTCGGGTTTTCGCCCTCAGGGAAAACGCTGTTGGTGGCCAACCAGCGTTCCAACAACATCACCACGTTCAAAGTAGACACCCAAACTGGCAAGCTCACCTACACAGGTAAATCAGTGGAGTTGCCTTCGCCGGTGTTTGTGCAGGTGGTGCCCGCTTTTCCAGAAACACCCAAGTCTTAATCCTGTTTTCGGGCTTTTTTTAGAAAAACAGCCCCTAAACGCAAATCTACCTACTCCTTCGGTTCCTATGAAAGCAGTGGTTATTTCAGCTCCCGGCGCGCCGGAAGTTCTGCAAGTGCAGGAGCGTCCTGTTCCTACCCCAGAGGCCCACCAGGTGCTGGTGCGGGTGAAAGCAGCCGGTGTCAATCGGCCCGATGTGGCCCAGCGCAAAGGTAATTATCCGCCCCCAGCGGGTGCCCCGGCAGACATTCCGGGTTTGGAGATAGCCGGTATCATTGAAGCGTGCGGGGCACACGTGGCGCGCTGGCAGAAGGGTGAGGCCGTCTGTGCGCTCTTGCCCGGCGGCGGCTACGCCGAATACGTGGTGGTAGATGCCCGCCACTGCCTGCCCCTGCCCCAAGGCTGGAGTTTTGAAGAGGCCGCGTCCCTTCCCGAGACGGTGTTCACGGTCTGGCACAACGTCTTCCAACGGGGGCAGCTGAAGGCCGGGGAAAACTTTCTGGTGCACGGCGGAAGCAGCGGCATCGGCATCACGACCATTCAACTGGCCAAGGCCCTGGGAGCTCGCGTCTTCGCCACGGCGGGTAGCGCAGAGAAATGCCGGGCCTGCGAGGAACTGGGCGCTGAGCGGTGCCTCAACTATAAAACCGAAAATTTTGAGGAAGCCTTGCAACCCGAGGGCGTTGACGTGATTCTGGACATGGTAGGCGGCGACTACATCCCCAAGAACCTGAACCTGCTCAGGCCAGACGGCCGCCTGGTGTTCATCAACGCCATGCAGGGCGCCAAAGGCGAATTCAACGTGATGCAGGTCATGCAGAAGCGCCTCACCCTTACCGGCAGCACCCTCCGCCCCCGTGACGCTAATTTCAAAGCCGCCCTTGCCGCAGAGATAGAGCAGCACGTCTGGCCTTTGCTGGAAGCCAAAAAATTCAAGCCGGTGCTATCCCAAACGTTCCCCCTGGAAGAAGCCGCCCAGGCCCATACCTTGATGGAAAGCAGCGCTCATATTGGGAAGATTGTGCTACTAGTATAAAATGGACTCATTGGAAATCACTGGCCACCCAATAAAATCGCCTTGCCCCGTCCACTCCCATTTGTCCTCCTGAAAGGATGACAGTAACAGAAAACAGAAAAGCCTCACCGGTAAAGAAACCAGTGAGGCTTTTCTGTTTTCTGTTTAGGTGCTGTTTTCAGAAAAACGCCCCCTAAACAGCATTCCATTTTTAATTCTTAATTTCTAATTCTCAATTCTTAAGAAACGCCCCCGCCGTTCACCACCGGTTTAGACGGTTGCATAAAGGCCAGAGAGCCATCAGCGTTCTCGGCCATGAGCAGCATGCCTTGGCTCACAATACCTTTGATTTCGCGCGGCGCGAGGTTTACCAACACGCTTACCTGCTGACCAATAATTTCCTCGGGGTTGAAGTGCTCGGCGATGCCGCTCACAATGGTGCGCTGGTCAAGGCCGGTGTCCACCTTCAGTTTGAGGAGTTTTTTGGTTTTGGCTACTTTCTCGGCCTCCAGAATAGTGCCGATGCGGATGTCAATTTTAGAGAAATCCTCAAAGGTGATGTTCTCTTTGGCCGGGGCCGCCACAGCGTTGGCTATCTCATTGGCTTTCTTGGTGTCCAGCAGTTTCTGCACCTGGGCCTCAATCACGGCGTCTTCAATCTTCTCAAACAACAGCGCGGCTTCGCCGATGGTGTGCCCGGCCGCAAGCAAGTCTGTAGAACCCGCCTCATCCCATTTGCCTGGGGTGTAGTGGAGCATGGCCGCCAGTTTAGCAGCGGTTTGCGGCAGGAACGGCTCTGCCAGAATAGCCAGACTACCCGAAATCTGCAGCGCGATGTTTAGGATGGTTTCCACGCGCGCGGCATCGGTTTTGATGAGTTTCCACGGCTCGGTATCGGCGAGGTACTTGTTGCCCAGGCGGGCCAGGTTCATGAGTTCGCCCAGGGCTTCCTTGAAACGGTACTGCTCCAGGGAGGCAGCAATTTTCTCGGGGAACCCGGCCAGTTGTGCCAGCACTTCCTGGTCAAAGTCCGTCAATTCGCCGCGTTGCGGAACGGCGCCCTGGTAATATTTATGCGTGAGCACCACCGCGCGGTTAATGAAATTCCCGAAGATGGCCAGCAGTTCGTTGTTGTTCCGGGCCTGGAAATCTTTCCAGGTGAAGTCGTTGTCTTTGGTCTCGGGGGCGTTGGCGCAGAGCACGTAGCGCAACACATCGGCTTTGCCGGGCAGTTCCTCTAAATATTCGTGCAGCCACACCGCCCAGTTGCGCGAGGTGGAGATTTTGTTGCCTTCCAGGTTCAGGAACTCGTTGGCGGGCACGTTGTCGGGGAGCACATAATCGCCGTGGGCCTTAAGCATGGCCGGGAAAATGATGCAGTGGAACACAATGTTGTCTTTGCCAATAAAGTGAACCAGCTTGGTGTTCTGGTCTTTCCAGTACAGTTCCCAATCCGGAGTCAAGTCTTTGGTAGCCGAGATGTAGCCGATGGGCGCATCGAACCACACGTAGAGCACTTTCCCTTCGGCGCCTTCTACGGGCACGGGCACGCCCCAGTCCAAGTCGCGGGTCACTGCGCGGGGCTGCAGGCCTTGGTCAATCCAGCTTTTGCACTGGCCATAGACGTTGGTTTTCCAGTCTTGCTTGTGGCCTTCCACAATCCATTCGCGCAGCCAGGCTTCATATTGGTCTAAAGGCAGGTACCAGTGTTTGGTTTCGCGCAGCACGGGCGGCTCACCGCTGAGGGTACTTTTCGGGTTGATGAGGTCGGTGGCGTTGAGGGACGTGCCGCAGCTTTCGCACTGGTCGCCGTAGGCGTTCTCGTTGCCGCACTTGGGGCAGGTGCCCACAATGTAACGGTCTGCCAGGAACTGCTGGGCTTTCTCGTCATAGTACTGCTGGGTGGTCTGCTCTATGAACTTGCCTTCGTTGTAGAGCTTCAGGAAGAAACCCGAGGAAACCTCGGCGTGCGTCTTGGACGAGGTGCGGGAATAGATGTCAAACGAGATGTTGAAATCAGCGAAGCTCTGCTTGATGAGCTCGTGGTATTTGTCAACGGCCTGCTGCGGCGTGATGCCTTCTTTCTTGGCCCGGATGGTAATAGGCACGCCGTGCTCATCTGACCCGCAGACAAACTTCACATCGCGCCCTCTGGAACGCAGATAACGGGCGTAAATGTCGGCCGGAATGTACACGCCCGCCAGGTGCCCAATATGTACGGGGCCGTTGGCGTAGGGCAGCGCGGCGGTCAAGGTATATCGTTGGGGATAGGTAGTTTCAGCCATGTTCTTTCTTTGAAAAGGCAAATATACAGAAAATGCAGGCAACCTTTTCTTCTGTGAACACCCAGCGTTTAGCGGCTCTTTTTCTGAAAACAAGGCTAAAACACCTACACCTTTCTTCACTTTCCTGGCGCGAGACTTTTGTCTCGTGACAAAGGATGAAGCGAGTCTCCAGACTCGCCGGGAACCATGAGCCGAGCATGTACGGAAATGGAGTCTGGAGACTCCACACACCTATCGGCACGAGTCTGGAGACTCGCGCCGGGGCAAAAGTTGGGTTCCAGTTTAAGCCTGTTTTAAGAAAAAGAGCCCCTAAACGCCTGTTAGAACATCTGCAAAATTACTGCGGAAGCTCCGGTTGGTTGATGCGCTGCTGCACCGATGAGATGGCGCCCAGAAACGCGATCACGGCTTGTTTCTCGTCTTCAGACAAACCCAGCGGCTTGAGGTGGCTGGAGGTTTTGGGGAACAGCGTATCTGCTTTCTGGGCCGCAGTGGTGGGTTGCAGGTTGGGCATGCCCATGTTGTACATGTTGAGTGTGCCGTCTAGCGTGGGGAAGAGCCCGTTGTGGAAGTAGGGAGCGGTGTAGACCACATCGCGCAGGGAAGGCGTCCGGAATTTCCCCACGTCTTCGGCGCGTTTGGTCACGTGGTAGCGGCCCAGGTCTTCGTATTTGCGGCCGTAGTAGGTAAGCCCCACGTTGTGGAACTGGTTGTCTGTGAACAGCGGACCGTTGTGGCAGTTGATGCAGCGGGCCTTGGTTCTAAACAGGTGCAGGCCTTTGATTTCCAGATCTGTGAGTTCATTCTTTTTGCCTTCCAGGAAACGGTCAAAACGGCTTTTGCGGCTCACGATGGTGCGTTCAAAGGTGGTCAAGGCCTGCGCTATCTCCTGAATGGTGAATCTCTCCTTCCCGAAGACTTCTTTGAACAGCACCTGGTAGCCTTTGATTTTGTTCAGGTTCTTCTCCATCTGGGTCAGCTCATGGTTCATCTCCACCCTGTCCTGCACCGGGAACCGCATCTGGTGCTCCAGGCTGTTAGCGCGGCCGTCCCAGAAAAGGTGCTCGTTGTTCCAGACGTTGAGCAGGGTCATGGCGTTGCGCTTGCCAGGCTGCCGGTCATGGCCCAGAGACACCTGTTTGCCGTCGCCCCAGCCCAGCTGCGGTTCATGGCAGGAGGCGCAGGCAATCTGCCCGCTCACAGACAAGCGGGGGTCAAAGAACAGGAACTTGCCCAGCTCGGCTTTCTTCTCTGAGTACGGGTTGTCCTTCGGGAATTTAGGATCGGGCCGAACGCCTAGTTCCTGAAAATTCTTAATGTCTGGGTCTACGTCTGGTTTAGGCCACTGGCTGGTAGGCTGACTGTAGAGCTGACGCAGTTGCTCCAAGGTAAAAGGTTGGTCTGTGAGGGTAACAAACGCCGACCCTAGGAAGAACACCCCGGAGAGGGCTAGCAGATAAAGTTTCGTACGCATGGCAAGGTACAGGTAAGTCTTGTCTTAACTTGAGTAAGCGAAAATGAATGAAACCATAACAGAGCTTTTAAGCTGATTTCAGAAAAAAAGGCCTAAAACGGCATAGGACTTGGCTCAAAGATAGATGTTCAGTTGCAAAGCCCAGGTTTGGTAGTTGTTCCCAGGCGCAAAAGCAGTCTGGGGAAGCGACTGTGGCGAAAGCGCCTGTTGCCATGTATAATGGACCGCTGGCATGAGCATCACTTGCTTTACCTTTACCCCATACCCTGCCTGTAAGCCAGCTTCTACCTGCTCACTGCTGTAGTAGGTAAAGTCTGGCAAGATGACACCCGTCATAAACGCATTGTACTGGCTCCCAATGGTAAGGTGCGAGTTCAGATCGGTTCGGTAACCCAGTTGGGCTTTCAGCCGAACGAAGTCTTTGCCCCAGGGAAGCTCTTTGGCCGCCTGCCCACTTAGCGTCAACGTCTGCACCAGATAATCTACAGAGGCTGTTCCGTCCTTTTTTGACACGCTCTGGTAACTACCCTTCAGGCCAAATTCCCACGCTGGGCGTTTCTCATTATAAGTAAAAACAGCTTCTTTGGCTATCCCTAGATAGTTATTTCCCTGGATAATGAGCTGGTTGAAGTCTTTGACGTGTGTATAGCGGAGTTCTCCACCCCATAGCCGCTGAGCCAGGTCTCCCGCCCACGTATAGCTGGAAACTACTCTATGTTCTTTCTGGGTGACTTCCCCTATAGGCGAGTAAGGACTTATGTCTCCGGTGGCGTCTATTTTACGGCGGTACCTCCTGTCTACCAATTGGTAGCTATACCCTACATTAAATTGCCCGGCCTGTAGCACCAGACTCCCGCCCTTAAGGTTGCGAAACTCATACAGGTTGCGTTTGCTGGACACAATACGGTAATAGCCATACCCCATGACATCCTGTGTCGTATACTCAGGTCGCCCATCTGACTGGTTCATGATGTTCTGATAGGAGACAGAGGCAACTTCCTCGCCGTACCCATACCGGCCAGAAAGAACTGCCGTCACTGGCCCTATACGGTAGCCCAAACCTCCATCTACGGTGAGCCGGTACCGGGTGATGTCAGCCCTGGGATCATTAGACCGCCCGTATGTGCCCGTTTCTAACTGGGCACCGGCCACCAGGCTTAGCCGTCGGGTAAGTGGCACGCCTCCGGTACCTTTCAGTTGATACTCATGGTTGTCCCAGTTGCCGGGACGGATGTTGGCGAGGTAGTACGGGCTTATGTCAGCCTGGTCTGGTTTCAGCCGCCAGCCTATGCTGTCTTCCAGATTACGCCGGTACTGGAAATCTCCCCAGAGCTTGAATTTGTTCACTTGCGTTACTCCGCGTGAGGCAATCTTGTATTGCGTATTGCGTTCCGGCAACTGCGGCGTACGCCAACTGCCGCTAGCCCTCATAAACTCTAACGTACTGTGGCTGTACCCTGCCGAGGGATGAAACAAGACTTGCCCCGGCACCTGCTCATATAAAGAGTACAGGCGCTGGTGATATAATCCTACAGTCTGAAAGGCCGCACCAGCAGATTGATCATGGAGAGAATCATTCTGCTGCGCATGCCCCCACATGGGTAGAAATAAACTGAAAACGGTAAAAAGGATGCGCATTAGAAACCTCTGGGCTGTGCTCTGTCCAGCACTTTGAAGTCATTAGTGGAATTATTGGTGTCTTGCAAGATGTTGCGCCCGTTGAAGTTCTTCACCACCTTCCGGATTACCGACTGTGATGAGTAAGAACCTAGGGGCGTATAGGTATAGCCAGCATCCAGGTCATCGGTCAGTTTCTTAGGAATCAGTTTTGCGGGGCTCTGTTGTGCCTCCACGGCGTCAATGACCCAAGTGTTGGGTATCTGGTAGTACAGTTTAGTGGTTGCCGTGATGGTTCTTACTTCGGGGGCAGAATATTGCTTTAAGGAACTAAGCGGCCCCTGTTTCTTCACAAGAACATAAGCATCTCTACCAGGGTTGTCAAGAAGCATATCTTTGCCATAAGTCTGGTGCAGGATGATGTTAGGAACGGCAGGATTATCTATATCTGAGTTAAAGGCCTGGTTGTAAAAAGCCTCAAAATCGGCACCGCTCAAGTCTACCGTCAGGCTTGGGTCATTGGGCGTGATGGTTTCCCCTTTTTGGTTCTGGTAAGGAGCCTTGTGATTTAATGCGTTCTGGGCGATGACAATACTTTTACCAGGCTCAATTGGGTATTGTGTACCAGTGCCCGGCAGTTCAAAGAAAGATTCCATGTAGACATACTCTCCGTTGGCATCAATACCAGACGGCATATTTAACGCCGCATTCCAGTTGTATTGCCCGTTGGGTTGTAGATAGGTCTGCTCTATCTTTGCGTTGGCTCCTAAGCCATACACTTGCCCAAAGCAGAGGCCATCTGCGTATGCCACCTGGTCTGAGTTGTTGTAGATCTCAATGAATTGATCACGGTAAAGCGCCCCGTCTTTGGCATTGGAGCCAGCATAATATATCTGCTTAATCAAAAGACTACCCACCGGCGATGATTTCAGCTCTAGTGCAAAGAAGTTGCTGCTGCTGGTGTTAATGGTTTGGTTGGTAAGGGAAGCATTAAAAATAACGTCACTTTCAACGGTAACCCCGGCAAATTCCAGAAACTGCGCGGGGGTATAGGTCCGGCTCACAGAAATATCATAGATACCTACGGGTAGGTTCTCAAACCGGGCTATGCCCAGAGAATTGGTGGTAGCCTCCGTTGATATTTTACTGTCTGCATTGGTCACTTTGACGGTAAGGTTAGGGGCTACCTGGCCAGCATAGGCGCTGCCAAACTTAACCGCCACTTCAAAGGTAGTAGGCTGCACCAGAGGGGAATCATCTTCCTCACAAGAAAGTAAAAAGAGGGGCAACAACGCCAGCAAAAAGAGTTTAAGTTGCTTCATAGTCTGTGTCTTTATGGTTGTCTACTTTAGGGTTAATCTTATTTCCATCCCGAAGGATGGGGCTTGATTCAGGACTTTGCGCTCTTTGGCCTTGGCATCATAATACTCAGGGCGGTAGTTGAGGAAGTTATTGGCGTAGAAAGAAAGCCGGAACACGCGCCGCACTTCCTTGGCCAGGCTAATGTGGTAATTAGAGTAAATCAAGTTTTGATAAATACGGGTTTTGCTGGTTTCCTCTTTTAATAGATGGGCGTATTGGTCATAAGTGCGCTCCGCCTCTGGTATTGTAATGAATTGGCCATCGGCGTTATAATAGGCCACCGGATAAACTGATTTAGGATTTGCCTTAGTCCATTCATCCCAGAAGAATTGTGCCCGCAGGTTCACCAGTAACCCCAGGCGTGAGATATGGTGCGTGGTTGATAGGGTGGAAAGCGTGCGGAGCCCTTCAGAAAACCCACTTTGGTAAACCCCTATAAGTGCCTCTTTTTCATAATTCCAGATGGTGGGCTGCTCTACCTGGTATAAACTATTGTAGTAGTTGGAGTAATACAGGGTAGTAGAGAAGTTGAAGGAAGTTTGCAGTGCCCTCACCTTAGCCGTACTCAGCATAAATTCCAAACCGGTGTCTTTGGTATTTAAGGCATTGGCAAACTGAGAGTAAAAAGCATAGCCCGGGGTAGAGGCACCCGTAGGTTCATAGACTGGTTGCTCATTGGGTCTAGCTTCCAGAATCTGGTATTGGGGTATGTCTATAATCTGCACGCGCTTGTGCGGAGTAAAGCCTTTGTCTGTACGCCGGTGAAATGCTGTGACAGAGACCTGAAACCTAGGCTGCTGATACTGCAAGCCCACTTCTATGCTACGGCTGCGCATAGGGTTGAGCTTGCTATTGTCTGGCACTACTTTGGTGGTATACAGGAGGTACAAGTTCTCTCTGTAGTTATTGGTATAGTGGTTAATGAGCGGGAAGTCATAATAGATGGGTTTTGCCTGCACGTGTACGATCCCCGGCGATTTGGTGGATATCCCGTATGCCGCATTCAAGGAGAGTGCAGGGTTAAGTTCTAAAGCGGCGTTTACCCTTGGAGAGAGCGAGAAATAATGAAACTGCTTGTCGCCACGTACCCCTACAGAAGCTCGCCACTTTTTCCCCATTACCTCCCCACTGAGCCCGTCTTCCAGGTAAACCCCCAGGTTGCTCAATGCCGGAGTGGTGTAAAAATCATAGTCCCGCATGTAGGAGTCGCTGGTACGGAAAGGCCGGTAAGGGTCTACATCCAAGCCATTTCCCCGGTTGGTCTCATAGCTGTAATTGATCCCATAAGAAAAGGTATGCACCACAGCACCAGTCGTTAATCTCCAAGACGCACCCAAACTTCCGCTCCAGCGCATGGGGTTACCAGTAATACTGCTTTCTGCGTTATAGTTGGGATAGGAATATCCGCCTTCCACCACCCCCACTTCCGCTGACACGGGAACGGGCTTGGTACCAGGATTTAAGTACCAAGATTCATAGGAGTATTGCTGGGCATTGCTGTAAGCCAAACTGTAGGTCAACACATCAACCAAGGGCAATTCTGCCCGCCAGCTTCCCCGGTAATTCACCCGTACATTACTGTTCTCTGTTTTCACATGGCGCGTGGCATCATCAGGGTCTGTTTTCCAGTTATCAAAGCTGGAAGAATAGTCTATGCCCAGGTTACTGCTGATTTTGCGGGCTTTGTCTAGATGCGTAGACCAGAGGACTCCGGCAGAAACTCTACGGTACGACTTAAGCTTATCTGTAGTGCTGGGAGTGGCATTGAGGTAATCCAGTGAGACGTTCAGAGCACCCAGCCGAGGACCTATCTTAAACCCTTTGCCTAACGAAAAATTATCGGTGCCGTTCTGAAAGCGGGCCGAGAGACTCCAGGGTGACATTCCGGCTTTGCGGTCAATGAGAATAGCCCCAGAGGTCATATCTCCGTATTTGGCCGAGGCCACCCCTTGTATCACCTCAATCTTCTCAATATTGCTGGCTGGAATCTGCCGCAAGTCAGTTGAACTAAAAGTGTAATCTCCCGAGCTGTAGCCTCTGGGGTTAAGTTGATCTAAGGTCTCGCTGCGGCCACTAAAGGTAGTCTGCAAGTTTGCATTGTTGGAAAGAGCCTCCCCATCCAAGACAATACTGGTCCCGAATTGGTTGTTCAGCGCATGATTCCCCGTGGAGACACTCCTGAGATTGATAGCCTTAGCCGACTGTAGGTCTGGATTGAGAATGGTCTGCCCTGGTAACAGATTGAGCAAAATATCAGAGAGACTGTAGGGCTGGATCTGCTCAATGGCGTTCTGCCCGATGACGATGGAAGAGTTGGAGTTATTTGTATGCTGGCGCAGTGCGTTCACCTCTACTTCATTCAGGTACAGGTTGTTGTCCTCCAGAATAAAGAAGACGGAGGCTGTTTGGTTTTTCACCAGTGACACCACCTGGCGCTGCTCTTTTTTACCTACGTAACTGGCCACCACCGTAATTTTGGTATAGGTCTGATCAGTGGGAAACGTATGGCTAAACTCGCCTTTCTCATTGGCACCCACAAAAATATGGGGTTCTACCAAGTGGACGCGGGCGAAGGGAAGAGACTCTTTCTGAGCGTTTGTAATGAGCCCATTGATTCTGGTTTGCCCAACTACCCTGCCCCCTACCAACAGAAGCAGCATAAAAAAGATGTGACGTTGAGGAAACACAGTGAGAGGAGGCAGCACTATTAAGTAGATTAATTGATGCTACAAACCTATTGTTTAGAATTAGTCTAAACAAAAATAAATTAATAATTTTTTTTAACATCTTCTACCTCACAAGAAATAGGCGGCACCATAACAAAAACTCCCTTTGTCTACCTGCTTGTAAAACCGCAGGTAGACAAAGGGAGTTTAGGGGGTCTTTTTCCAAAAACTGAACGAAACCAGGTAATCAGCCCCCGGTGGTGTTTCCTATGCTGGGCGGCATGGCGGGCCGCCGAATGGTATCTGGTGCAACCGGCTGCCTGCCGGGCAAAATTTTCTGGCTACGCACGGCCGGCGTCTGGTTTCCGGGAGAATTGAGATTTCGGTCCTCAATGTTTTTCTTCTGGTTTACCTGGCTCGCCTGCTCATTCATGTCCCTCACTGTGGGGGTAGCTCTGTACGTGCGCACCGGCTCAGGAGACTCCAGGGCAGGATTATCTCTTGAAGAGGTACAGCTTACAGCTATTGCCCCGCAGATAGCTATTGTGATTGCATAAGACGTTTCGCGCCTCTTTTTCCCAAAACTCCTCCAAAACGTCTGCATGGCTACCAATTAACGTGCGTTGCTTTGACTTAGATCTTCGTCCTCCAACTCCTGCACGGCTTTGTAGCCTACAGGCGTCAGGCGTAGCCCAGCCGGATCTGGAGTGGCATAGCCCTGGTTGCGCAAATGTTCCTCGGCGCGTTTCTGCACGTCTTTATAATGGTACTTCTCATCTTCCTGGTGCAGAAACGGATAAATATCCGTCCAGGCCAATACCTCTTCTGCCTGGATACCTTTGGCTTTGAAAGCTTTTAATATGAGGTAGCCGGTGTTTTCAATATTCTCGCTGTTGGAGCTCAGGTTCTCTAAATCCATAGTTCATGTGTTAAGGTCTGTGTCTGTACAGTACGTTAACCCTTTCCCAAAGGATTTAGCCGCTTAATACCGCTGAATACGGGCCAAAATGCCGTCCCAGAGGTGCAGGCGCATGCGCTGGCAAGCAATGGCTTCCTCCAGGCACTCTGCCCATTTAAGCTGGTCATCGCCGCACAGTTCAGACACCATTTGCATGGCCAGCGGTGAGTGCACCTCATCATCTAACTGAATGTGGCGGTCCATGTAGAATTGGAACGTGTCCAGGGTGCCGGGGTAGCGGCGGTTCATGTCGCCAATGAGGCAACGGAACATGTCTGGGATCACGTCTTCGCGCCCAAAGGTGAAGGCGGCGGCAATGCGGTGCGCCTGCCCGCTCTGGATAATCTGGAAGGTATGCTTCACAAAGTCTTTGGTGTGCCCGGGTACCGGCAGGTTTTCCAGCTGGGTGAATACCGCTTTGCCCTGGTGAAGCCCGGCCATAAATTCATGGATGAGACGGGTATCTGCCCCACACTCTTCCATAGCCCGCACATAGAGCTCAAAATGGCTGATGGGGTTGCCCTCCGGGTCTACGTCTGTTTCTTCTTCCAGCACAATCTCATTGATAAGGCGGCGGCTGGAGGGATTGCCGTGCGGAGTCCAGGGCACATCTACGCAGGTAAGGTGGCGTTGCAGGCTCTTGAGCAGGCTCATGAAATCCCAAACGGCAAAAATATGGTGCTCCATGAAAACCCGAAGATCGGCCAGGTCATAGATAGATTCATAGAGCGGGTGCTGCATCAGTGCCTCGCGGTGGGGCCGTAACTCCCGCTGCAGCCAATTGATTCTTTCTTGGTTAATATGGTGCAGCGAAGGCAAATATCCAGTTTTCTCAGAGGTTATAGGCATAAGAGTATGAATAAGATAAAGAAAGAGATACACCAGGCGGCAGAATCACTTATGCCAGCCTCCCAACGCTTCTTCTTCGCAGACCTATTTCTTTTAGGTAAAGATACGTCGTGAACCGCTCATTACGCAAAAAGCCTTACAGAGTTTTGGTATTATTTTACCACATATGACACAAATAAGACTGCCCTCTCCGGCACCCAATCCTAGCAGCCAGATGCATCACCTAAAGATGATAAAACCGCTCTTCTGACCATGGTGCGGGCATTTGGCAAAACCTATGGCCTTTCTTGCCTGGTCAGTTCCGGAACTTAGTAAATGCGCTTTCTGTTTACTCATCTAAGAAAATAACCGTAACTGGTTGGGCAAAAGGCATTTTTATGAAAAAACATAAAATAACCTGAGAAAAACCTTACCTTTGCGGCCTGTAAAAATCCTCTTAATGCAAAGTATCCGCAACATCGCGATTATTGCCCACGTGGACCACGGTAAAACCACGCTGGTAGACAAGATCATCCACGCCTCAAAAATTTTTGACGCACACCAACAGTTCGACGACCTGATCCTGGACAATAATGACCTGGAGCGGGAACGCGGCATCACCATCGTTTCCAAAAACGTATCGGTTCGTTACAAAGATGTGAAAATCAACATCATTGACACGCCTGGTCACGCCGACTTTGGAGGTGAGGTAGAGCGCGTTTTGAAAATGGCCGACGGCGTTCTTTTGTTGGTAGACGCCTTTGAAGGCCCTATGCCCCAGACTCGTTTCGTGTTGGGCAAAGCTATCTCGTTAGGTCTTAAGCCTATTGTGGTAGTAAACAAAGTAGACAAGGAAAACTGCCGTCCGGACGAAGTACACGAAATGGTATTCGACCTGATGTTCAACCTGGACGCCACCGAAGACCAATTAGACTTCGTGACTATCTACGGTTCCAGCAAAAACGGCTGGATGAGCACCGACTGGCAGAAACCAACCGATAACATCACGCCTCTTCTGGATGCGATCATTGAGGTGATTCCTCCGGCCCCTTCAGAAGAAGGAACACCGCAGATGCAGATCACTTCTCTGGACTACTCTTCTTTCGTGGGCCGTATCGCCATTGGACGTGTGAAGCGTGGTACTTTAGTGGAAGGTGCCAACATGAGCCTTTGCAAACGCGACGGTTCTATCAAGAAAGTAAAAATCAAAGAACTTCAGGTATTTGAAGGCCTGGGCCGCGTGAAAGTGGAGTCCGTATCGGCTGGCGAAATTTGTGCGGTAACTGGTATTGAAGGTTTTGAGATTGGCGATACCCTCGCTGACTTCGAGAACCCAGAGCCGTTGGCGCGCATCGCCATTGATGAGCCTACCATGAACATGTTGTTCACCATCAACAACTCTCCTTTCTTCGGGAAAGAGGGCAAGTTTGTAACGTCTCGTCACCTGCGTGACCGTCTGTACAAAGAGATGGAGAAAAACCTGGCCCTGCGCGTAGACGAAACCGACAAAGAAGACACCTTCCTAGTGTACGGACGCGGTATTCTTCACTTGTCTGTCCTGATTGAAACCATGCGCCGCGAAGGCTATGAGTTGCAGGTAGGTCAGCCGCAGGTAATCTTCAAAGAAGAGAACGGCCAGAAAATGGAGCCGATGGAGCACTTAGTAGTAGACGTTCCTGAGGAATCTGCGGGTAAAGTGATTGAACTGGTAACCCAGCGTAAAGGTGACCTGTTGATCATGGAGCCGAAAGGCGACTTACAGCACTTAGAGTTCAACATTCCGTCACGCGGTTTGATTGGTCTGCGTAACAACGTATTGACCGCTACTGCCGGTGAAGCCATTATGAACCACCGCTTTGTGGCCTATGAGCCTTTCAAAGGCGCTATACCGGGTCGTATCAACGGTTCTTTGATCGCGATGGAGACGGGTCCAGGCACTGCTTATTCCATTGACAAACTGCAAGACAGAGGCGTGTTCTTTGTGGAGCCGGGCGAAGATGTGTACATGGGTATGGTGATTGGCGAGCACTCTCGTCAGAATGACCTTACTGTGAACATCCAGAAAGGAAAGCAGCTGACCAACATGCGTGCTTCCGGTTCTGACAACAACGTGAAGATTGTTCCTAAGAAACAGTTCTCTCTGGAAGAGGCCATGGAATACATCCAGAAAGATGAATTGCTGGAGATTACTCCTAAGAGCATCAGAATGCGGAAAATCTACTTAGATGAGAACGAGCGCAAGCGCTACGGGAACAACTAAGGAGCAACATTCTCCGCTATAATAAAAGGCCTTGCTGTTTCTGCAGCAAGGCCTTTTTGTTGTACAACTATGAAACTGCAACGGTGCGTTTAGGGGCTTTTTTTTCAAAAACTGGCCCTAAACGCACCTTAACTGAGTCTGACTCTTCGTTTCTCCTGGCTGCTCTGCATGATCAACTCAATCACTTTGATCACATCCCGGGCTTGTTCTGGTTTCACTTCCAGGTCTGCTTGTCCGGTGATGGCGGCGTACACGTTGTCATAGAAACCGCGGTAATGCCCGGTTTCACTTTCTACCTTCCCCATAAAGTGCAATCCCTGATGCTCTGTGTTCAGGTGCCCCCAAATGGTCTCGGGCTCCACGCCCCAGTTGGACGTGAGATGCGGAAGCGCTCCCTCATTCAAGGCTTTCTCCTGCACATCCAGTCCGTATTTCAGAAAGGAACCACGGTCACCGTGCAGGGTGTAGCGGGGGCTCAATTCCCGCACCAGTAACCCCGCCGACAGGTTCACTTGCAGGCGCTCATAGTACAGTGTCGCCTCAAATTTATCGGCCACGGGGCTGGCGGGCCGCTGGATGCAGACCTCTGCGGAGATTTCCTTCGGAAGCCCGAACAAGACGAGCGCCTGGTCAATGAGGTGCGAACCCAGATCATAGACAATCCCGGCGCCCGGTCCCTCCTGCTCTTTCCAGGTATTGCCCTTCAGCAGAGGCCTGAACCGGTCAAAATGGGCTTTGTACTCCACTAGATTCCCGAGCACCCCACTTTGGATTACCTTCCGTACCGTTTTAAAATCACTGTCCAAACGGCGATTCTGGTAGACAGTAAGCAGTTTCTGTTGCTGTTGGGCCAATTGGATCAGTTCATCGGCCTCAGCGGTGGTGGCGGTAAAGGGCTTTTCCACTACCACGTGCTTTCCGGCCAGCAGGGCCTGCTTGGCCAGCGGAAAGTGTGAGGTGTTGGGCGTAGCCACTACCACCAGGTCAATAGCAGGGTCATGGATGAGCTCATCTGCTTGGCTGGTGATTCTGGCCTCTGGGTACCGGCTGCGGGCGAGCCGAATCTTTTCTTCCTTGGTTTCCCTGATGCAGACCAGTTCCAGCCCCTCCACCACGTGGATGAAAGGTGCATGGAAAATCTGCCCGGCCATGCCAAACCCAATAAGCCCTACTTTTATCTTTTTCTGTTCTTCGGTGGCCATTCCTTTTTTGTTTACTACTCCTTTATGCGTATTCCTCCCAGAGGAATTCCTTTATTCTCCTAAGGTACTGCTACAGATTTAGAAATAGCAGCAGGCAATGGCAATATGATAGATTCACCAACCAAATAGAGCCGTAGTACACCTGCGGGGCTTCCTGCCTTTGGCTATTTACTCTTAGGAATATTCCAATTTCACCCGCACTTATCAACCTTGCTTCTGATTCATTTACAGAGAATTAAAACCATCATTTCTCCGGAAACGTAAAATACTTTGTATAAAAGGCCAGAGTATTGATTTTAATCTCTACATTTGTTTAGTATTTATCATCACTATTAATGAAAAACGGTAAAGTAAAATTCTTTAACGATTCCAAAGGATTTGGTTTCATTAAAGACGCAGAATCAAACGAAGAGTATTTCGTACACGTGTCTAACCTTGTGGACGAAATCAGAGAAAATGACGAAGTAACTTTTGAGCTGAAAGAAGGCCGCAAAGGTTTGAACGCTGTAAATGTGAAACTTGCGTAAGTTTTAATATACATCAGTCCTCCGAAAGGGTCCTGCACGAGCAGGACCCTTTTTTGTTACCCTAAGGCTACCTATCTGCGCCAGAAAGCGTTTAGGGGCTCTTTTTCTAAAAACAGCCCCTAAACGCCTTTGGGGTAAATGCGCTATTGAGTAGATTACACCAAGAAGAACAGGGAAACCGGAACCAGCCAAACTCTTGCCCTATCACTCCAGTAGATTCATTTTTGAGACACATGCTTTTCACCCCAGTAAGCGCCAGATACTTTCTTCTGGCAGCCCTTAGCTTCAATTTGTTTGCCTGCTCACCGGCCGAACCGAAGGCGGAAATCACTTCTACTCCCCAGTCGCGCCCCCAGGAACAAACCCCACCAACAGATACAACCCAGGATTTGGATGCTCCGGCCGTGTTGGCTACCCCACCAGCAGACACGGCACCGGCTAGCGCAGCCACTATTCTGGCCCGCCAACAGGTTCCTATTCTGTGCTATCATCAAATTAGGGAATGGACGCCCAGAGACGGAAAAGTAGGCAAAGACTATATTGTCAAACCCCAGGAGTTCAGGGCGCAGATGAAGATGCTCGCCGACAGCGGCTACCACACCATCCTGCCCCACCAGCTCCAGGACTACCTCACCAAAGGCACGCCCCTGCCCCCCAACCCCATCATGCTCACCTTTGATGACACCAAACTGGACCAGTACACCGTGGCCAAACCCGAACTGGACAAATATGGCTTCAAAGGCGTGTTCTTCATCATGACCGTTTCCATTGGCAGGCCCAACTACATGACCAAAGCCCAGATCAAGGAACTCTCTGACAAAGGCCACGTGATTGGCTCCCACACCTATGACCACCACAACGTAAAGAAGTACGAGGCCAAAGACTGGGTCACCCAGATTGAGAAACCCACCAAACAGCTGGAGGCCATCACCGGCAAACCGGTGGAATACTTTGCGTACCCCTTCGGGCTTTGGCGGCCCGAGGCTATTCCGGAACTACAGAAACGTGGGTTTAAAGCCGCCTATATCTTAGCCACCAAACGCGACCCGCAAGACCCATTGTTCACCATCAGGCGCATTATTGCCAGCGGCTACTGGAGTACCAAAGGTCTGTATAACAGTATTCAGAATAGTTTTTAACCTTTAGTAGAAACCGGTAAAGAAAACCTTATGCGAACTTCAGCCTGGTGGTGCCTTCTCTTCCTCTGTCTTTGTGCGTGTGACCAGGAGGAAGTTAATCCAAGTGACCTAGAAAGTGGGCTTGTCGCCTATTATCCCTTCAATGCTTCTACCCATGATGAAAGCGGGAACAACTACCATCTCACAGCACATAACACCACCTTTACCCAAGACTATTCCCTAAAGGAAAACAAGGCCATTAGTTTGAATGGTCAGACTGCTGGTTTAGATGTACCTGGGTTAGTAAAAGCCTCCAAGTTAACCCACTTCACCATCTCCCTTTGGGCAAAACCAACCCTTGTACTAAACAAGACCTTTTGCCTGCTTTCTCTCTTTGGCCAGGGAGGCATCAACATGGATGTAAACGCCACGGAAGCAGGTATGCTGTCTGCCAATAGACTTTATGTGCCCATGAGCGAAGGTTTCGGGATTAAACCCTTGAGCCAGCTGATCAGCGCACCTGCCCCTGGTACATGGGTACATCTGGTAATGGGCCAAAGCGATGAAGAAACCTTCTTGTATGCCAATGGTGTCAAAATCAAATCTATCGCCTCTACCCAGGTACCCCTTTCCCTAGAAACCGGCGGCACAATAGGGTATAGGATAATAAATGCCGGTAACCCTGAGCTAGAACGTCAAGAAGATTTCTTTAACGGAGTTCTAGACAACCTCAGGATATATAACAGGTCCCTGAGTTCAAAGGAGATTGACTACTTGTTTTCTAGGAAAGATTAGCGCGTTAATTAAATCAACTATTATGAATTAGAAATGGGTTGAAAGCTGCCTTGATTGATGTTTCCAGGAGTCACTAAAGGCAAAGGGACTTTACTCAACCGCTTCTAGTTTGATTCCAGCGTTGCCATTAGCGGTTGTTTTCTATAAAATAGCCGCTAATGGCAACGCTGATTGTATGGGTTGACCGCCTGGTAAAAACCGAAGCTCTCCAAAATCAGTACATCTAGTTTCACCTAGACACCACGTACCCATGGATAGCATCAACCAAAACCAACCCGAGAAAAACCACCAGGACCTGCAGGGCAGGAGGCCGCCCAGAAAATGAAGGAACTGGCCCAGAACGCCGAAAGCTGCTTTTTCTGCACCCATATCACCAGCGGGCAACCCATCACCTCCAGACCCATGGCGGTGCTCAAGGCAGATGACGCCGGTCATTTCTGGTTCCTCACTTCAGATGACTCACACAAAGTGGAGGAGCTGCGGCAAGACCCGTTTGTGCAGCTGTTTTTCCAGGGCTCCAAGTACTCAGACTTTCTGACCGTACACGGCACCGCGCAGATCAGTAAAGACAAAGCCAAGATCAAGGAACTCTGGAACCCCATGCTCAAAACCTGGTTCACCCAAGGCGAAGATGACCCGCGCATTACCGTGTTACAGGTAGTACCCACCGGCGGTTATTACTGGGACAACAAACACGGCAACGCCATCGCGTTTATGAAACAAGCCGTGGGTGCAGCTGTGGGAGTTACCCTGGATGATTCCATTGAGGGAAATTTGAATGTGAAATAAGCTTATAGCCTGCTCATACAACCGCGCCGCGTTTAGAGCCTGTTTTTCAAAAAACAGGCTCTAAACGCGGCGCGGTTGTATGCTGGCAACAATGTTAATTTGTAACCGTCCCTTTCAAAGGAGATGAAAGGCACAAGGGCAACTAGCACTTCTCCAGCGCCTGTAGAATATCGTTCAGAATATCATCGGCGTACTCCAAGCCTACGGAGATTCTGATGAGACCCGGCGTGATGCCTACGGCCTGGCGCTCGTCTTCGGTGAGTTTGGCGTGGGTGGTGCTGGCGGGGTGCGAGGCAATGCTGCGGGTATCGCCTAAGTTAGCGGTGAGCGACATGAGTTGCAGGCTGTCCAGGAATTTGCGCCCGCTCTCCAGGCCGCCTTTCAGCTCAAAGCAGAAAAGCCCGCCGCCGTTCTGCATCTGTTTTTTGGCAATCTCATAGTTGGGGTGCGTGGGCAGGAACGGGTATTTGACCCAGGACAGCTTCTCATGCCCCTGCAGTTTAGTGGCCACCGAAAGGGCATTGGCCGCGTGGCGCTCCATGCGCACGTCCAGCGTCTCCAGGCTTTTGCTCAGCACCCACGCGTTGAACGGTGACAAGGCTGGGCCCGAGCTTCGGCAGAAAAGGAATATCTCCTTCACCAGTTCTTTCTTGCCCACAATGACGCCGCCCAACACGCGCCCCTGCCCGTCAATCCACTTAGTGGCCGAGTGCACCACCAGATCAGCGCCAAACTCAATGGGGCGTTGGTTCACGGGCGTGGCGAAGCAGTTGTCTACGTTGAAGATGAGGTTATGCTTCTTGGTGAGCTGCCCGGCAAATTCCAGGTCAATGATATCTAGCCCGGGGTTGGTGGGGGTTTCCAGGTACAGCATTTTGGTGTTGGGCCTGATGGCGGCCTCCCAGTCCTGAAGCTTGTCTGCGCTCACATACGTGTACTCAATGCCGTACTTGGGCAAATATTTGGTGATGATGGTATGCGTGCTGCCAAAAATGGAGTTGCAGACCAGCAAATGGTCGCCTTGCTTTAAAAGCGCCATAAACGAGGCGAAAATGGCACTCATGCCCGAGGCGGTGGCGTACCCGGCCTCGGCCCCTTCCAAGGCGCACATCTTATCGGTGAACTCCTGTACGCTGGGGTTGCTGAAGCGGCTGTAGATGTTGTCGTCGGTTTCATCGGCGAAGGCGGCGCGCATGTCCTCAGCGTTCTCAAACTGGAAACTGCTGGTCAGGAACAAGGGCGTGGCGTGCTCCATCTCATTGGTACGCTCGGTCTGTATTCTAATGGCTTTGGTAAGCGGATGGTATTCCATTGGGTTCATGTGCTAATGGGTATCACGTATCAGGTAGCACGTAGCAAGATATTTGACACTCACATTATAAGTACTTTTTTCTTTTTAACTATTGCAGATACTCCCCCTTTGAAGGGGGTGAAGGAGATGTTTACACCTGATGGTCTGCGCATTTCTGATAGTACCTTTTGGGCCTGTTTTTGTGAAAATAGGCCCAAAACAGAACTTGCTCTTATCACGTACCGCTTTCGCGGAAGCCGATTGGCCGCAACCGTTACCGGCACAGACGCTCGCAGGTCCCCTGGACGCTACGAGATCTTTTGAACTGGCGGAAAAGCGGTGGCAAACGTGATTGAACCCACCCCTACCCCTCCCGGGAGGGGAGTATCAGCAAACGATCATAAAGACAGCATGCGAGAACGCTATAAAGCCAGGGCCGTGTGGAATGGTTTCAGCCTTTTTTCAGGAAAACAGCCCCTAAACGCATCTGCGGAATTCCCCTCCTGGGAGGAGTAGGGGTGGGTACTCTTCCCCAACTCAGGACTCAGGACTCTAGACTCAGAACTCGTTACGCAGTAACTCGCACTTCCCAGGTGATCTCGGCGCCTGCCCTTCGCAGGGTCTCGGCCACTGAGCAGTATTTCACCATGGAGAGCTCGCAGGCGCGTTCGGCTTTGGCCGGTTCTACATTGCCCTGTAGCTCAAACACCACGTGTACTTTGGTCCAGAGGGCGGGTTCTTTGCCTTTCTCGCGCTCCCCAGAAATATCCATCTTGAACCCGGTAAGTTCCTGCCGCTGCTTCTTCAGGATCATGACCACGTCTATGCCGCTGCAACCGCCCAGGGCCATCAGCAACATCTGCATGGGGCGTACCCCAAAATTGGTTCCGCCGCTCTCGGGGCTGGTATCGGTGGTAATGATGTGTCCGTTGGCGTCACGGGCCTCAAAACCATAGTCGCCGCCCACGCGGTTCATCTCAATTCTTATCATAATTATTACGGTTTTACACCTGTAGGCCTTTTCTTTGTAAAAGCTAAAGGTACTACATGAATTATTTTCAATACAACCAGCCTTTTACCTTAGAGGGCGGGCAAACGCTTCCGGAAATCACCATCGCTTACCACACCTTTGGTACCCTCAACGCAAATAAAAGCAATGTGGTCTGGATTTGCCATGCCCTTACCGCTAATTCCAACGTGCTGGACTGGTGGGACGGTATAGCGGGCGAAAGTAAGATCATAGATCCTGAACGGCACTTTATCGTTTGCGCCAACATTCTGGGTTCCTGCTACGGCAGCACCGGCCCCTTGAGCCTGAATCCTGACACGCAAGAACCGTATTACACTTCGTTTCCGCAGGTCACCATCAGAGACATGGTCAAAGCGCACATTTTGCTGCGCGAACACCTGGGGCTACACAAAATCCACATTCTGGCAGGTGGCAGCTGTGGCGGCTATCAGGTTCTAGAATGGGCCGTGGCCGAACCTGAGGTGGCAGAGAACCTTTTCGTGCTGGCTACCTCCGCCGCCGAAAGCACCTGGGGCATTGGCATTCACACCACGCAACGCCTCATACTGGAGGCCGATGGCACCTGGGGCGAACCAAGTCCCACCGCCGGCAGCAAAGGCCTTAAAGCGGCCCGCGCCCTGGGCACGCTCACCTACCGCAACTACCAGATACTGGCCCAGAAACAAACCGATCCAGACCCCGAGAAACTGGACAACTACCGTGTTTCCTCTTATCTGAATTACCAAGGTGATAAACTGGTGGCCCGTTTCAATGCCTACAGCTACTGGTTCCTGACCAAAGCCTTAGACAGCCATAACCTATCCAGAGGCCGCGGCGGACAACTGGAACCCGTGCTGGAGAAAATCAGGCAGAAGGCGCTCATTATCGGTATCAGCAGCGATATTCTGTGCCCGGTGCAGGAGCAGCAGTTCCTGGCCCAGCACCTGCCCAATGCCACCTACGTGGAGATTGACTCCAACTTCGGGCATGACGGGTTCATCATTGAGGGCGAGAAGATCACTAAACATTTTGTGGCATGGCTGGCTGAGGTGGAAGATGAACAATTGGCTCCAAACCCAGCGTTACCATTGTAAAAATTGGTAAGCCAGCTTTATAAACTTCTGCCGCAAGTTTAGCAATAGCGTAACTTGTGGCTACTATCAGGTACGTTTAAAAACTTACCTGATAATTCCACAGCAGTTGGCACAGACACTCGCAGGTATGAAAGACGCTGCGAGGTCTTTGAGTAACTGCCAACCTGTTTTGGGCCTGTTTTTCCCAAAACAGGCCCAAAACAGAAACCCTACTTCTTCCCCTTCTGCGCCACTGCTAACTCCACCATCACCGGGAAGTGGTCTGATGGGTATTTGCCGGGGCCGTAGGTGTTGGTCAGGATGCCGTATTTCTTTACCTGGAACTGCGGAGTCAAGAAGATGTGGTCAATGCGCCGGTCGGTTTGCCGCAGTACATTGAAGCCGTTGAACGTACCGTTGGGCACCAGCTTGAACTGCGCCGTCTCAAACGCGTCTTTCAGCTTGCCCGAGGTGTTCAGGATTTGGTAGCTTTCGTTGTCCTGGTCAATGTTGAAATCGCCCAGGAGCACCACCGGGGTATTGGGCGCCACGGCCTGCATTCTGGCCAGAATCTGCTTGGAGCTTTCACGGCGGGCTTCTACGCCGCGGTGGTCAAAGTGCAGGTTGTACACGTAGAACACAAACCCAGAGGCTTTCTCTTTGAGCTGCACCCACGTGCAGATGCGCGGGAAAGCGGCGTCCCACCCTTTGCTGGGCTTCTCCGGCGTGGGCGACAGCCAGAACGTGCCCGAATTCAGCAGTTGGAACTTATCTTTCCGGTAGAAAATAGCCGAATATTCCCCGGCTTCTTTCCCATCATCGCGCCCTACACCGGCAAAGGCATACCCCGGAAGCTCCTGCTGCAAATGTTGGATTTGGTGGGCTTTGCCTTCCTGCGTACCCACTACGTCCATGTCATAAAACTTGATGAGATTGGCCACCTGCGGGTACCGGTCTTTCCAGGGGTTGAGCGAATCAGCTTTCACGTCTACCCGCACATTAAACGTAGCTACACTCAGTGTTTGCGCTTGGGAAATATGAGAAAGAAGGCTAACGCCGAAGGCCAGAACTAACAGAGGAAGTCTGGAAAAAGAGAAGGTTTTCATAGGAGGAAGATGAACCGGCAGCGTTTGATGAAGTAACTGCTTGCTCCAAATTAAAGGAAATTCGGTCTGTTTTGTGCCTATTTTCAGAAAAACTGCTCAAAAACGCACCAACTGCTTTCCCTTTATCTGCCAGCGAAGAGATACGTTATCAGATAGTCCCCCTTTGAAGGGGGTAGGGGGATGACAAGGGCGGCAGAAGAACCACCAGCTTCAGATAAGTGAATAGGAGGCCGATTCTCGGGAATGCGTACCTCTGCACGAGTAATCATCCCCCTACCCCCTTCAAAGGGGGACGAAATACGTGCAATCTTAATGAAGAAGCGGTTTTAAAACACGCCAACTGCCTTGAGCAAGATTCTGAGGCTCCAGATAATTACCAGCGAGCCTACCGCGATGAACATGGTCTTCACGGGTAGTTTACCTGCTAACTGAGCCGCAATGGGAGCCGCGATGAGCCCGCCCAGGATCAGACCCAGAATGATGTGCAGGTGGCTCATGCCCAGCATGGCAAAAAAAGTGACGGAACTGGCCAGCGCCACAAAAAACTCCGTGATGCTCACCGAGCCAATCACAAACCGGGGGGTACGGCCTTTAGAGATGAGGGTACTGGTCACCAGAGGTCCCCAACCGCCGCCGCCAAAGGAATCCAGGAAACCTCCGGCCCCGGCCAGCCAACCGGCTTTTTTGATTTTCTTGCGCTGCTTCGTCTTCCGGAAGGCGGCATAAATAATTCGGGCACCTAAAATCAACGTATAAAATGCCAGGAAAGGCCGCACGTAGTCGCCGTACTCCTCTCCTACCACAGACAACAGATACGCTCCCACCACCGCGCCAATCACCCCCGGAATCAAAAGTACCTTGAACAGTTTCTTGTTCACGTTGCCGTACTTGTAGTGGCTGTACCCAGAAGCCCCGCTGGAGAAAACCTCGGCGGTATGGATGCTCCCGCTAATGGCCGGCAGGTTCACGCCCAACGACATAAGAATAGTGGTACAGGTTACGCCGTACCCCATGCCCAAGGCGCCGTCTACCATCTGAGCGGCAAAACCGGCTAAGATCATCCAGTAGAAAAGCGGGTCAATGGAATGGGCGAAGGCGCTGGTCTGCCCCATGGCGGCCTGCACCGGGGCATACGTACTCAGCCAGAGACCCAGCAACACAAACACAGCGGCAATCAGGCTACCCAAAAACAGTTTCTTCCACCACGGCACGGCCACCGGTTCTTTGGGCGCCCCTTCCGACTTGGCCATGACCTTGGTGATGTTGTTGAGTTGGGTCACTTTGGCGCTGAAATCACCTTTGAGCCGGTTCCGGATCTGCTGCATGTTGTCCAGCACCTCGTCCAGTTCCTCGGGCAGCGTTTCATTAAATGTTTCCTTCAGGCGCTTGGCCATGGTAGGCGATTTTCCGTTGGTGGAGATGGCTATTTTGAGGTTGCCTTTGCGCACCACGGAGCTGAGGTAGAAATCACAGAGCTCCGGAGTATCTGCCACGTTCACCAGCCTGCCCTGGCGCTTGGCCTCATTGCTGATCTCGCGGCTGGCGGAGCGGTCATTCACGGCCACAATCACCACATCGGCCCCGGCCAGGTCTTCCGGGCTGAAGGCTTTGGGCACCAGGGAAATGGCATGATGTTCCTGAGCCAACTGCAACACCGCTTTGTTAAACTCAATGGCCACCACTTTGATGGTAGTTCTGGGGGAGTTCTGCAGCAGGGCCGTTAGTTTTTCCAGGGCCACGTTGCCCCCTCCTACCACCAGCACGCACAAGTGCTCCAGCTTGAGGAAGACCGGGAACAGTTCATTTTGCTCTTTGATCTCTGTGATGGTCATGGCAATAGATTAGTGGTGGGGGAATGATAAAAACAAGGCACGAGCGCAAAGCTGGCAACCAAAGGCAGATGAGCCGAAAAGCTCAGCGGGCAGGATGGATCTGGAACTATGAATATAAGTAACCTACTAATAAACAACAAATTACTACCAATATTTTCAACGTAACGCAGAAGATACCAGCTACTTTACCTCCCGCAAAAGTTTTCCGTTTAGGGGCCTTTTTTGGAAAAACAGCCCCTAAACGGAAAGCTCTGCCAAGGGCTAGTTTACCAAAGTGCGGTAGGCAAAATCGCCGAAGCGTTCTCCCGCCAGCCTGTTCTGCTTGAAAAGCCCGAAAGCCGTGTCCAGTTCCTGTAGAATGGCGGCCTCATCCAGGTTTTCCCGGTAGAGTTTGTTCAGGCGCTGGCCCTGCTCATCGCCACCCAGGTTGAGGTTATAGTGGCCGGGGGCGGTTCCCACGAAACCAATCTCTGAGAGCACCGACCGGCCGCAGCCGTTGGGGCAACCCGTCATCCGGATGATGATTTCCTCGTCCTGAAGCCCGTGCTGGGCCAGTACTCCGTCAATCTTGGTAATGAGCTCAGGCAGGTAACGCTGGGCTTCGGCCAGGGCCAACGGACAGGTAGGCAGCGCCACGCAGGCCATGGCGTTTTTGCTCACCAGAGAAGCGGCCTCCGTGTGCGGAATCAGGTTGTACAGCACCAGAATCTGCTCAATGGCGGCTTTGTCTTCGGGAGTTATGTCACTGAGGATGACGTTCTGGTTACAGGTGAACCGGAAATTGGCTTTGCCGGTTTGCGCCACTGCCAGGAGAGCCGCTTTCATGGGCAGTTGCTCGGTGTCCAGCACGCGGCCATTCTCTACGTACACCGTGTAATGCCACAGCCCGGTGTTGCTTTGCCGCCAGCCGTAATGGTCTTGCCGCGTGGTGAGCACGTACGGACGGGCCTCTTCCAAGGCAAACCCAATGCGGCTTTCCAACTCCTGCCTAAAACCGTCTACGCCCATGCGGTCTACCGTGTATTTCAGGCGGGCCAGTTTGCGGTCAGTGCGGTTCCCGAAGTCACGCTGCACCGTCAGGACTTCGTACACGGCCTTGAACAGTTTCTCGTCAGACTCCTCCGTGCTCACGAACCCAATCTCAGTAGCCAGCCTTGGATACGTCTCCGGGTTGCCGTGCGTGAACGACAAACCGCCGCCCACCGCCAGATTGAAGCCTTTCAGCTCATCGTTCTCAATGATGGCAATAAGGCCCAGGTCCTGCGCAAACACGTCTGAGTCATTGTTAGGCGGAATCACCAGCCCAATCTTGAACTTACGGGGTAGGTAGCGGTCCTGGTACAGCGGATCTTCCTCGTCTTTCTTCTCCACCAGCTTTTCCTCGTCTAGCCAGATGTCATAGTAAGACCGGGTTTTGGGCAGCAGGTATTCACTGATCCTGTCGGCGTACTGGTAGATGCGCTCGTGCAGCGGCGACTCCAGCGGGTTAGCGCTGGCCACCACGTTGCGGTTCACATCGCCGCAGGCGGCAATGGAATCCAGGCCCGCCTGGTTGAAAGCCTTGATGGTAGGCTTGGTCTTTGATTTGACAATGCCGTGCAGCTGCAAGGTCTGGCGGGTAGTGATTTTAATAACGCCCGTAGAGTTGTCTCCGGCAATGTTGTGCGTGGCCACCCACTGCTCCGGCGTGAGGAAGCCGCCCGGCAGGCGCAGCCGGATCATGAACGAATACAGGCGCTCCAGTTTTTTGGCGGCGCGTTCCTCGCGGCGGTCGCGGTCGTCCTGCATGTACATGCCGTGGAACTTCACCAGCGCGGTATCATCTTCCCGAATAGCCCCGGTGATTTCGTCTTTCAGACTTTCTTTGAGTGTCCCCCGCAGTCCATCACTTACTTCTTTGATGCGCTCAATAGGCGACAGATTCTTTTTCTCAGTTGACATGGTAACTGGTCTTTATGATTAGATCAGGAAGGCTCCTGTTTCTTCTTGTAGTTATTTCCGTTTAGGGGCTTTTTTTGGAAAAAGAGCCCCTAAACAGTTCTTTATGGAATCTCTTCTTCGTCCCCCTTGGAAGGGGGTAGGCGGATGACAGGCCGGTTAAAAAACCAGGCATCTTTCGCTATGAAGCAAGGGCAACCACAAGGGATTGCCCCTACATAAATTCTGCTATGCCTGATCTGCAAGAGTCAACATCCCCTTACCCCTTCCAAGGGGGACGAAGAAGTACCAGATGCTTAATACACGTCTTTCAGATACCGGCCTTCTTCTTTGAGTTGCTCTAGATAGACGGCGGCTTCTTCGGGGCTTGAACCGGCGCCCAGGCCTATGATCTGCAGCAGCGTGTTCTCCACGTCCACGCTCATGGGCTCCTTGGCCCCGCACACGTACACATAGGCTCCGGCCTTGAGCCACTCATAGAAGGCAGCGGCGTTCTCCAGCATCTTGTGCTGCACGTACACTTTCTCTTGCTGGTCACGGGAGAAGGCGCCGTTGAACTTGGACAGGATGCCGGTCTCATACCAACTCTGGATCTCAGTCTGGTACAGAAAATCGGTGGCGAAGTGCTGGTCTCCGAAGAAAAGCCAGTTACGACCTTCGGCGCCCACGGCATCGCGTTCGGCCAGGAAAGAGCGGAACGGAGCCACGCCCGTACCCGGACCAATCATGATCACGTCTTTGTCTGGAGCCGGTAACTTGAACTGGCTGTTTTTGTGGATGTAGAATTCTACCCTGGAACCCTCTGGCAACCCAGACAGGTAATCTGAGCAGTGGCCGCACAACAGTTCCTCATTGATTCGGAATTCATCCCGGGCCACGGTCACGTGAATCTCACCAGAATGGGCTTCCAGAGACGAGGAGATGGAATACAGCCGCGGCGTAATGGGCTCCAGAATCTGTAAGACTTCCTTGAACTGCTCGGCGTCTTTCACGGGGTAAATCCGGAGCAAATCCAGCAGGTCAATGCGGGTAGCCGGGATGTTCTGCTCCACCACTTCGGCATATTTCTTTACCACCCGCTCAGGCAGGTACGTGATGTTTACTTTGTCCTGCAACAGTTCCTGAACAGTTGACTCACTGTTGCGGTGGGTCACTTTCTCAGTGGGCGCAATGCCGGTAATCTTAAAAATGGCCTCAATGGCGGCTGGCCGGTTTTTAGGCACTACCCCCAAGGCATCGCCGGGCTCATAGGCCAGGTCTTCGGCCTCTATCTCAATGTGGTGCGTCTTTTTGTTGGAGCCCACATCGTTCAGGATGATGTTGGTGAGCAGGGTACCCTGGTAGATTTTCTTGCCCGTTTTTTTGGCAGGGGCAGGAGCTACCGCAGGGGCAGAAGAGGCAGAACCATTGCTGGCCAAGGATTGCATCACGCTCTGGAACCAGGCATTGGCTTCGTCTTCATAGTCCACATCGCACTTCTGGATGGGCACCAGCTGGCTGCCGCCCAAGCGCTTCAGCTGCGCGTCTACGTCTTCGCCGGCTTTGCAGAACAGCGGGTATGAGGTATCGCCTAAGGCCAGCACACTGTACTTGAGTTTAGGCAGTTGTTTATCGGTTTGGTGCACGTAGTCAAAGAACTTCTGCGCACCGGCGGGCGGATCTCCCTCGCCCTGCGTACTGATCACGGTCAGGAAATATTCTTCCTTTTCCAGATCTGTGAGGCGGTACTGGTCTAAGCTTACCACTTTGGCGTTGATCCCGCTCTTTTTGGCTTTACCCGCCAGTTCCGTGGCCACACGTTTGGAGTTTCCGGTCTCGGTGCCGTAGGCAATGGTTACCTTACCCGCCGCCGGCTTGGGAGCCTGGGCCACCGCCGTTCCAGATGCCGTCGCCGCAGCTCCCTGGCCTGAAATAAGCCCCGACAAGTAGCCGCTCATCCAGAGCACTTCATCCCTGGAAGATTGGTTCACCAGTTCCTGGAGGGCCTTAAGTTTCGCTTCTGCTAACATAGCTTTGTAAATTATTGAAGTACCAGGCCCACTTGTTCAGACACCGGTTTGAAGTAATATTCTCTTGTTGGGTTGTTGGTAAACCACTTGAACTCCTCATGCAGGTTCACCACTTTGCCTATGATCACGAGCGAGGGCGAGACAAACGTTTTCCCGCCCAGGTTCTTTTCATAGTCATACAGGTTGCTCACCTGCACGTGCTGCAGCGGGGTGGTGGCCTGTTCCACCACGGCCAGCTGTTTCTCCGCAGAGATGCCGTGCCGGGTCAGCTTCTCCACCACTTCAGACAGTCTTTCTGAGGACATGTAAAACACCAGGGTGTCCTGGGTTTGGGCCAGTTCGTGCCAGTATGCTTCGGTGAGTTTGCTGTAGGTGTAGTAGGTGAGGAAGCGCACCGCCGTGGAATGCTGCCGGGCCGTGAGCGGAATTCCTGCGTAAGCCGCGGCCCCCAGGGCGGCCGTGATGCCCGGAATAATCTCGTACTCAATCTCATGGGCCACCAGGCTTTGCAGCTCATCCAGCACGTTGGAGAAAATGGACACGTCGCCGCCTTTGAGCCGAAGTACTCTTTTCCCCAGCAGCGCATATTCCACCAAAAGCTCATTAATGGTAGCCTGCGGCGTGGTGCCGTGGCTGCGGCATTGTTTGCCTACGTACACAATCTCGGCGTCTGGGGCGGCGTAATTTGCCAGGATCTCCTCACTCACCAGCCGGTCTACCAGAATTACCTGGGCCTGGCGCAACGCCTTTACCGTCTTCACCGTGATCAGGTCAGGGTCGCCGGGACCGGCTCCTGCAATAATCACTTTTCCTCTTTGTTGCGCTGAGTTCATTTGTTTGGTTATAGATTCTCCTCCCTCTCCAAAACAGGAGAAGCAGAATAGGTTTGAAGGGTTTCCGTTTAGGGGCCGTTTTTCCAAAAAGAGCCCCTAAACGGAAAGTTGCATCTTCCCGCAGGCGCGGATGTTCATGAAAGATTGGTCTCTTAGATTTCTGGCCAGAATTCTTCTTGCTTGGCTTGGGTGGAGATCATACAGGCGCCCACAGTCACGTTGCTGGTCTCATCAATCAAGATGGCGCCGCCGTTGGCTCTCAGGTTCTGGTAAGCATCAAACACAATGGGCGAGGCAGTTTTGATGGTGGCTTTCACCACATCGTTGAGCCCCGCCTGCACCGGCGAAAGTTCTTTCTCCAGCGTGTTCACGTTCAGCTTGTACTCCAGCTCCTTTACCACGCAGCGCACGGTGCGGCTGTTGATCTGCAGCAGGTATTTGTTGCGCGGCACCAGCGGTGTGTTGCTCATCCAGCACAGCACCACCTCAAATTCCTGGGCTACCTGCACCGGCGCGTCTTGCTTCACAATCACGTCACCCCTACTGATGTCCACGTCATCTGCCAGGTGCAGCACCACGCTCTGCGGCGCAAACGCTTCTTCCACTTCCTTACCGGCAACTTCCACCGCCGAGACGGTGCTCTCCACCCCAGACGGCTGCACCACCACTTTATCGCCTTTGCGGTAAATGCCGCTGATGATTTTTCCGGCGTAGCCGCGGTAATCGTGCAGTTCCTCGGTCTGCGGACGGATCACGTACTGCACCGGGAAGCGGCCTTGGGTGAGGTTAACGTCTTCGTGCACTTCCACGGTCTCCAGCAGGCCCAGGAGAGAATTACCCTCGTACCACGGCATGGCCGCAGATTTCTCCACAATGTTGTCGCCGTTGAGCGCGCTGATGGGAATGAAGGTCACGTTCTTGAGGCCCAAAGATTTGGCTACCTGCGCGTAATCAATCACGATGTCATTGAACACATCCTGCGAGAAGTTCACCAGGTCCATCTTGTTCACGGCCACCACCACGTGCGGCAGGTTGAGCAAGGACACAATGATGGAATGCCGGCGGGTCTGTTCCACCACCCCGTGGCGCGCATCAATGAGGATAATGGCCAGGTCTGAGTTAGACGCGCCCGTGACCATGTTGCGGGTGTACTGGATGTGGCCCGGCGTGTCTGCGATGATGAACTTACGCTTGGGTGTGTTAAAGTATTTGTAGGCCACGTCAATGGTGATGCCCTGCTCCCGCTCGGCCCGGAGACCGTCTGTGAGCAACGCCAAATCCACCTGTCCTTCGGCCTTGTTTTTGGTGCTGCGCTCAATGGCTTCCAACTGGTCTACCATGATGGATTTGCTGTCATACAACAGGCGGCCAATCAGGGTGCTTTTGCCATCGTCTACGCTACCGGCGGTTAAAAATCTTAGAATATCCATTTCAAAATGAGTTCTGAGTCTTGAGTTCTGAGTCTTGGTCTGGTTTAGGGCTGTTTTCAGAAAAACGGCCTTTAAACGGCTTTGTCTCAGCTCTCAGTCTCTCTTTATTCTTTCATCGGCAGAACCGAAACTATTTTCTACAATGCTTGGCTATTGCCTTTCAAGTTTGCCTACAAGGTCCTTTCAGGATGACAAGAGAGAAGCATCAGGGCAGCAAACCTGCAAGAGAAAATCCTGCGTCTTGCGTCTTATATCCTGTGTCTAAAATCTAGCATCTAGAAATACCCGTTCTTCTTACGGTCTTCCATGGCGGCCTCAGAGACGCGGTCATCTATGCGGGTCTGGCCGCGCTCGCTGGTGTTGGTGGCGATGATCTCGTTGATGATATCGTCCAAGGTACTGGCGCTGGACTCCACGGCGGCGGTACAGGTCATGTCGCCCACGGTGCGGTAGCGCACGGTTTTGCGGGTCACCACGTCATTGTCATGCAGTTGGATGAACTGGTTGGTGGCTACCAAACGGCCGTCAAACTCCAGCACCTCGCGCTCATGGGCGAAGTAGATAGAGGGCAGCTCAATGTTCTCGCGGCGGATGTAGTTCCAGATGTCCAGCTCGGTCCAGTTACTGATGGGGAACACCCGCACGTTCTCACCCTTGCTGATTTTGCCGTTGTAGGTATTCCAGAGCTCGGGGCGCTGCAACTTAGGGTCCCAGGACCCGAACTCGTCGCGCACGGAGAAGATGCGTTCTTTGGCGCGGGCTTTCTCCTCATCGCGGCGGGCGCCGCCAATGCAGGCGTCAAAGTCAAACTCCTCAATGGTGTCCAGCAGCGTGTAGGTTTGCAGACCGTTGCGGCTGGGCAGTTTGCCTTTCTGCTCCGTTAAACCTTTGGCTTTGATGGTGTCTTCCACGTTGCGCACAATCAGTCTCTCGCCAATCTTATGGGCCAAATAGTCTCTGAAGTCAAGCGCTTCCTGGAAGTTGTGGCCGGTGTCAATGTGCACCAGCGGGAAAGGGAACTTACCGGGCCTGAACGCCTTGAGCGCCAGGTGCACCAGCACAATAGAGTCTTTTCCGCCGGAAAACAGAAGGGCTGGGCGCTCAAACTGACCCGCCACTTCTCTGAAAATGTGAATCGCTTCTGATTCTAGCTGATCCAGGTAATCTAATTTATACGAACCCATGATTGGTATTTCTATGCTTTCTACTTAGCCAGCTCCGGGGCTACCGGGGCCGGCGATTCTGATACGTGTAACCCACACTCTTTTTTGCTGCTGTCTTCCCACCACCAGCGCCCGGCCCTGAAATCCTCGCCCGGCTGAATGGCTCTGGTACACGGCGCGCAGCCAATACTCACAAACCCTTTGTCATGCAGGTGGTTGTACGGAATGTTGTGTTGCTTGATGAAGGCCATCACCTCTTCTGTACTCCAGTGCAGCAGCGGGTGGAATTTGAGGAGCTGATTGCCCTCGTCCCACTCAAACTTGGGCAGATCGCTGCGGCCGGCAGAGTGTTCGGCGCGCAGGCCGGTAATCCAGACGGCGTTTCCCGCCAGCGCCCGCTTGAGCGGCTCCACTTTTCTGATGAAGCAACAGTCTTTGCGGTTCTGGGTAGAGGCGTAGAAAGAGTTGGGACCATGGGTATGGACAAACTCCTCCAGCAGCTCATTGTTGGGGTAATAGGCCCTGATGCGGGTTTTGTAGGCATCATTGGTCTTGCTCCACACGCTGTAGGTCTCCGGGAAAAGGCGGCCGGTATCTAGCGTGAAAATGCTGATGGGGAAGTGGTTCTCCAGGATCTGATGCGAGATCACCTGGTCTTCAAAGCTGAAGCTGGAGGAGAACGTTACCGCGTTGGGATAATGGTTCACCAGCAGCGCGAACGTTTGGTCTATGGTGAAGCCTTCTGTCTCAAGGATAAGCTGAGACACGTGCTCTTGTGCAGAAGCGGCCATGGCAAGAAAATACGTAAACGAAAATAACTGAATTGATGAGGCGTGCGCACGGGCACAGGGATTTGTTGACTGCTAAAAACTAGCGACAACAGCAGCAGGAGCTGCAACAGCAGAAGCGCATTCGCTTTATGTAAGATGAGTAGACCATATAGTCTTTTTTCTCTGGCTGTTTGTTAAGATGCTGCAAAGATAGGCACTGACTTTTATAAATCAAGTTTTCCTATCAATTTAGTAGAGTTTTAGATTTTAAATTACCTAAACAACCCTTTCATTGTTTCAGACTCTGCTAAAGAAACTTAGGTTGTTTTAACGTATTCACAAACCACTGCGTTCCGTTTAGCGGCTCTTTTTCCAGAATTAGCCCCAAACCAGTAAGTGTTATAAGTAAGCCTGCCCCCTAGCCGCACCACCTGCTCACTGCTCCCAACCTGAAAATGCCTACCTTCGCGGCGCTTATTCCCTGCGTGCATGCAAACTTTAGAACAACTCCGGAGCGGAGCGCTGGCCGGTGCCAAACAGCTGAAGCTTTCCTGCGGACTTACCGCTTTCCCGCCCCAAATCCTGGACTTAGCCCCCACGCTGGAGATCCTGGATTTAACGGGCAACAAGCTCAGTCACCTGCCCCCTGCCTTCGCCCAGCTGCAAAACCTCCGGATCGCGTTTTTCTCAGACAATGACTTCACCGTCTTTCCCCAAGTGCTGGCCCAGTGCCCAAAACTGGAAATGATTGGCTTCAAGGCCTGCCAGATCAGGGAAATTCCGGAGGGCGCCCTGCCCGCCGCTACCCGCTGGCTTATCTTGACCAACAACCACCTGGAGAAACTGCCCGCTTCTATTGGCCAATGCACCCGCCTGCAGAAACTCATGCTGGCGGGCAACCGCCTGAAAGAGCTTCCTCAGGAATTGGCCCACTGCCAGCACCTGGAGCTGCTCCGTATCTCAGCAAACAACTTGGAGGAGCTTCCGGCCTGGCTGTGGTCGCTGCCGCGTTTGTCCTGGCTCGCGTTTGCGGGGAATCCCTGCCAGCCCCTTGCTCCCAACCCGAGTTCCTTACCGGAAGTGCCATGGCCTGATCTTGAGTTGGAAGAGCAGTTAGGCGAAGGCGCCTCCGGCATCATCTCCAAAGCGTACTGGCCCAGTCAGGAAACCCATGTGGCGGTGAAAGTCTTCAAAGGCGAAGTCACCAGCGACGGCCTGCCCCAGGATGAAATGAGCGCCTGTATGGCCGCGGGTAAGTACCCTAACCTGGTGCAGGTACTGGGCCAACTCCAGCAGCACCCCGAAGGGAAACAGGGCCTGGTACTAAGTCTAATTCCCCCTGATTACCGCAACCTGGGCGGGCCACCCAGCTTTGCCACCTGCACCCGTGATGTCTACGCCAGCGGCACCGTTTTCCCCTTGGCAGCAGCACTCCGCATAGCGGTAGGCATGGCATCCGTGGCCGGTCATCTGCACCGCCGGGGCATCCTGCACGGCGATCTCTACGCCCATAATACCTTGGTGAACGGCAGCGGCCACCCGCTGTTCGGGGATTTCGGGGCCGCCACCCGCTATGACCGCTCAGACGCGGCCCTGGCCGAACTTCTGGAACGGATAGAAGTGCGCGCCTACGGTTATTTACTGGACGATCTGCTCACCCACCTTTCCCCCCAAGACCAAACCCAAGAAACGGCCATAGCCCTGGCGCAACTGAAAGAAGCGTGCCTGGACCCCCAGGTACAGCATAGGCCAGACTTTGCCAGCATTGAAAAGCTGTTGAGCTCGCTTCCCGTGGCTGGGGAATAGCCGCACCGCGGTAGCTTCCCTACCGGAACAGCGTTTGCGTTTAGCGGCTCTTTTTCCAAAAACAGGCGCTAAACGCAAGTTACTGGGGGCGTGGATAAAAATTAAGAAACCTCTATACGTCTTATACGGTACATGATACTTCAAGCACCGGCAGTCACCCCCGGTGCGTGGAACTAACCGTATGGCGAAGCACACCTATGACATGGGGCTGATTGGCAACTGCGCTTACTTGGCCCTCATACACAAAGACACCAATGTAGAATGGCTCTGCTGGCCCCGCTTTGACAGCAGCTTTGTTTTCGGGCCCATCATGGACCGGCAGAAAGGGGGCGAATACTCCATCAAGCCCGATGCCGAGGAATTCACCTCGCACCAGTACTACATGGAGAACACCAACATTCTGTGTACCGAGATCACCACCCAGGAGGGTTCTTACCGCGTCACAGACTTTGCCCCGCGCTTCCGGCAGCACCAGCGCTATTACAAGCCGCTCATGCTGGTGCGCAAAGTGGAGCCGCTCCAGGGATCTCCGCGCATCAAAGCCACCTGCCGCCCCGTGGGCCAATACGGCGATCTGGAACTGAAACGCCGCCGCAGCAGCAACCACATCGCGTTTCTGGGGCTGGACGAAGAAGTGAGGCTCACCACCAACGCCTCGCTGAGCTATATTCTGGAAGACCAGTACTTCGTGCTCAACGAGACCCTGTATTTTGTGCTTACCTACGGCGCGCCGCTGGAAGCCAATCTGGAGAGCACCGCTGAGGCCTTCATGAGCCAGACCCGCCGCTACTGGCGCAACTGGGTCAAGAACACCAGCATCAGCAACTTCTTTCAGGAGCAGGTTATCCGGAGTGCGCTGGCCCTCAAAATCCACCAGTACGAAGACACCGGCGCCATCATTGCCTCGCCCACTACCAGTTTGCCCGAACACCCCGGCAGCGGCCGCAACTGGGACTACCGCTTCTGCTGGATGCGGGACACGTACTACATCCTCAACGCGTTCAACAACATTGGGCACTTTGAGGAAATGGAGCGTTACTTCCACTTCATTGCCAACATCACGGCCAAAGACACGCAACGCTACCAACCGCTCTACTCCATCAGTGGACAAAGCAAGCTCACGGAGATTGAGCTGGACCTGGAAGGCTATTTAGGCAATAACCGCCCCGTGCGCATTGGCAACGATGCCTACACGCACATACAGAACGACGTGTACGGCCAGATTCTGGTGGCCCTGCTCCCGCTCTACATAGACCGCCGCTTCAACGACGAGGAGCGCATAGAGTCTCAGAAACTCATCTACAAAACGCTGAAGAAGATTCAGCAGACCATGGAGGAGCCCGATGCCGGCCTCTGGGAGTTCCGGGATTTTGCGCAATACCACTGCTATACGTACCTGTTCCACTGGGCCGGGGCCGCCGCCGCCCGCAGCGCTGCCCGCCACATGGGAGATGCGCAGCTGGGGCAATTGGCCAATGACCTCATGAACCAGGCCGCCGCCAAAATTGAGGAATGCTTTGACCCGCAGCGGGGCGTGTACACCCAGGCCATTGGCAAACACCACCTGGATGCCAGCACCCTCCAGCTCATCATGATGCACTACCTGGACCCCGCCTCTGAACGGGCCAAAACGCACCTGGAGGAGATGGAGAAAGAACTCAAAACCCCCGAGGGCCTCTTCTACCGCTACAAACACGCCGATGACTTTGGTGTGCCGCAAAGCACCTTCCTGATCTGCGCGTTCTGGTACATTGAAGCCCTGGCCTGCGTAGGGCGGGTAGACGATGCCATCAAAGAGTTTGAGAGCATCCTGAAGTACACGAACCACCTGGGCCTGTTAAGCGAGGACGTAGACTCCCGCGACGGCAGCCAGTGGGGGAACTTCCCGCAGGCCTACAGCCACGTGGGGCTCTTGAACGCCGCCTACCGCATCTCCAAACGCCTGGACCGGCCTTCGTTCCTGTAGCCACCATCTACTTCCTAAACAGAAAAGGCCCGCAGTGTTGCGGGCCTTTTCTGTTTAGGGGCTGTTTTTCTGAAATTAAGGCAAAAACAGCTAGACCTTTCCTCAACGCTGGCAAAAGTTACAAACTCGCGCCAGCGAATGTCGCTATTGGCACTTACGTTCAACAATAGGCAATCTTAGCACAAAGACTTGAGCAGTTTCCTGACCTGCTTGGAGTTCTCCAAGTTGAAGCGGGCAAGGGAACGCTCACTGCCTACTTTGATGGTGAAGGCGTCTTCGGGCATTACTTTGAACATGTCTTCATCGGTGCGGTCATCGCCTATGCAGAGGATGAAATCATGGGCGTGCTGTTCCAGCCAGCGGGTACTGCCTACGCCTTTGTTCACCTCGCTGTTCTTCACCTCCACAATCTTATCGCCCTCCATAACCTGGAGGTTGATGTTGGCGGCAATGAACAGCAGGTAATTGCTCAGTTCACGGGCCCTAAGCTCGGCCAGGGTGCGGTCTACTTTACGGTAATGCCACACCAGGGAAAAGTCTTTCTCCTCAATGAACGAACCAGGCGTGCGGCTCACGTGCAGTTCCAGAATGGGCTTGATCTCCTGCTTCCAGGCATCTGACAGGTTTTGGAACATTTCCCACTCGCCGGTCCGCTCCTTATACCAGACCCCGTGCTCGGCAATGAAATCTACGGGCAGGTGCCCCAGCCATTTCTGCAGAGTGTTGCGGTCACGGCCACTCACAATAACCACCCGGTTCTTCTCTTCTTGGGTAAGGCACTCCAGAATAGAAAGCAGTTCCTGGTCTGGCAGCGCCTTGGTAGGATCTTTGGTGAAAGACGTAAGGGTACCGTCATAATCCAGGAACAGCATGCGTTGTCTGGCTTCTTTGAACGTGCTCACCAGCTGCTCACTTTCCTCTTTGGAAAGCGTTTCAGTGGCCATGGTTTCCTGCTTCATTTTAATGTATTGTAGACGGTTCATGAAAATCTCCACCCAGTGGTGGATGTTGTAGCGGCGTACAATGTCCTGCATCTGCCCCATGCGGGCCATTTGCTCGTCTTCGGGCATCAGGAGCGCATCCTGGAGGGCCTGCACCATCTGCCCCATGTCATTGGGGTTGATGAGCACGGCATCTGCCAGTTCACGGGAGGCACCGGCCATCTCACTCAAAATCAGTACGCCTTTCTTATCCAGCTTGCTGGCGATAAACTCTTTGCAGACCAGGTTCATGCCGTCGCGCATGGGGGTTACCAACGCGATGTCTGCGATGGAATACAACGCCGACAGTTCCTCCATTGGAAACGAGCGGTAAAAGTATTGGATGGGGTTCCAGGTGATGGTGCGGTAAGAGCTGTTAATACGGCCCACCAACTCATCAATGGTTTCCTTTAACTGGCGGTACATTTCCACTTGGTCTCTTGACGGCACCACCAGCATGAAGAGCGTCACCTTGCCGTGGAACTCCGGGTTTTCCTTCAGGAACAGCTCAAATGCCTGCAACCGCTGCGGAATGCCCTTGGAGTAATCAAGTCGGTCAATGGAGAGAATAATGCGCTGCTCCTGCAGGGCCTCGCGGTATTCATCCATTTTGGCTTTAGTCTCCTGGGAAGCGGCCAGCGTGGCGTACTTCTCATCATCAATACCCATGGGAAAAGCATCTACCATGATGTGGCGGTACCCGTTGTCAATGAGGCCCTGCGAGGTGTTGAGGCCCACAATCCGGCTCACGGAGGAAAGGAAGTGGCGGGCATCATCATAAGTATGAAACCCGATCAGGTCTGCGCCCAACATACCGTTCAGGAGCTGCTCCCGCCAGGGCAACAGCCGGAACACCTCATAAGACGGGAACGGAATGTGCTGGAAAAACCCGATGCTGCTGTCTTCAATCTGAGACCGGAGCATAGCCGGCAGCAGCAGCAGTTGGTAGTCATGCACCCAGATGGTGTCGCCGGGTTCTGCCCGCTCCATCACGGCCTGGCAGAACTTCTGGTTTACCTGTTGGTAGGCATTCCAGAAGCTATCGTCGTAGATGGCGTATTGGCTGAAGTAGTGGAAGGTGGGCCACAGGGTCTCGTTGCTGAAGCCTTCGTAGAAATCCCGGATCTCGCTTTCGGTGAGGAACACGGGGTGCATGCTCTGCTTGGCCAGGTCCTGGGTTACCTGCTGCTGCTCGGCCTCGTCTTCAAAGTACGTGCCGGGCCAGCCAATCCAGATGTTGTCGTCTTGCTTGTAAATGGAACCCAATCCGGTAGCCAGGCCTCCTTCACTTGTCTCGTATGCTAGACCGGCTTCTGAGCGCTGTACTTTGATGGGAAGCCGGTTAGATATAATGATGGTTTTGGGCATAAGGAAAGTCTTTAAGAACTGTAGCGGAGTGCGGCGCCCACACAGGAGGCAGGCGCGAAGGACAGGTCAGGCAGAAGCCCTGCCACCACTCACTGCTATTTATTTACTCCCATTCTGCCCGGGAGGTTCTAAAACATTTAAAAAGTACTATATAAAGAACAGGCCAAGCCAACCCCGGAAACAGCAAAGGGTAACCATTCTTTCTTGGAACGGGTAAACAGGAACTTGCATTTGCTTCGCTTCTATGGAATTGCTAGATGACTTAAGCCATTTAGTCCAGAACCATCTACCGCTGCTTCTGGAAGGATTGGGTGTAATGGCGGGCAGCCTCTTGCTGGGCGGCCTTTTTAAGTGGTTTCTTTTCAGGTTTTTATCAGCTTACAACCGGCGTTTTCCCAAACTTTGGGTTACCGGGGTGCTCAAATGCCTGGACCGCCCCCTGTTCTATTTCCTGCCGCTGCTGGTTTTGTCCATGTCCCTGCCCCTGGTGCCGCTGCGGCCAGATGCCTTTGAGGTGCTGCGCCGGGTGGTGGAGATTCTGCTCACCAGCGCCTTCGCCTGGACCCTCATTGGCTGCGTGTATGTGGTGCAGTACAGAATCCGCCATAAGTACCAATTAGACAAAGCCGATAACTTCAGGGAACGGAAGCTGTTCACCCAGCTCCAGTTTGTGAAGAAGATGGTCATTATCATGATTGTGTTTTTCACCGTCTCGCTTATTCTCATGAGTTTCCCCACGGTGCGGAAGATTGGGACCGGTCTGGTAACCTCGGCGGGGATTGTGGGGGTCATTCTGGGGTTTGCGGCCCAACGCTCACTGGCCAACTTACTGGCCGGTTTCCAGATTGCCTTCACGCAGCCCATCAGGCTAGACGATGTGCTGGTAGTGGAGAACGAATGGGGCCGGGTGGAGGAAATAACGCTTACCTACGTGGTGCTGCGCATCTGGGACCAGCGCCGCCTCATCCTGCCGCTCAACTACTTCATTGAAAAACCCTTCCAGAACTGGACCCGCACCAGCGTGGAGCTGTTGGGCACCGTCTTCATGTACCTGGACTATAAAGCCCCACTGGAGGAAATGCGGAAGGAACTCACCCGCTTGCTCCCCCAGCATCACCTCTGGGACGGCCGGGTAGGCATCTTACAAGTCACTGATTTCAAGGAGCGGACCATGGAAGTCCGCATTCTGGTAAGCGCCGCAGATTCTGGCAGTGCTTTTGATTTGCGTTGCTGGGTACGGGAGAAGATGATCTCGTTTCTGCAACAGCACTACCCAGAGGCGCTGCCGGTTACCCGCACCGCCGGCACCGGAGAAGACCCTAAACTGCCGTTTGTGCCCATGGAGGAGGCGAGCGTATAATGACGCGTAATGACGCGGCTGATGCCTTGGGCTTGTCTGCCTTTCTATGGTTTTAGGTGCTGTGTTGTTCCATCTTTTCCGGTAAGCGCTCACGGCCGCGGGGCCCCGTCTTCCCCTCTCGCACTGCCCTTGCGGCCAGGTGAATACAGCTTGTGCTTAGCTTCCGCTTTTCTTTGGCCACAAGCGAGGCGCTCTAGGGAAAGACTGGAATAGGTGCGGGTAGTAAAGGCTTTGCAGGTTGAAACAGAGCATCTTTACCTACCATAGCCCCTTCTGGCGCGAGTCTCCAGACTCGTGCCGATGGATAAGTGGAGTCTCCAGACTCCTATGTTCCGGCCGGTGGTTCCCGGCGAGTCAGGGAGTTCGCTTCATCCTGTGTCACAAACCTTCAGTCTCGCTCCAGTTTCTTCTATCAGATGTAGACTCAGAACTCCAAACTCAGAACTATTTTCCGTCAGCGCCAACTTGCGTTTAGGGGCTGTTTTTGGAAAAAGAGCCCCTAAACGCAAAATCAGTCTTTGTAGGGATCGTACACATCTTCGCCGGCCATGGCTACGCCGAGGGGGCGGAGGGTGTGCAGGATCTTGATGGTATTACCCTGGTACTGGAGCACATCTTCCAGTTTCTTGTAGGCTTCGGGGGCTTCATCGGCACCGGCGCCGCGCAGTTCAATGCCTTTGGCTTTCATGCGCTGCTGCACGGCTTCAAAATCTACCAGCCCCGGTGAAACCACGGTTTTCCGTTTCACGCCGTTTTTGTCGCGCATCCATTTGGTTTTGCCGGCGGCGGCTCTTCGGCTCAACTGTCGGCCAGCTCCGTGCACTGTGGAATACAGACCCCGTACGGAAAGTTCGTTCTCCACGCCTTCAATAATCACGGAGTTGTCATACATGTTGGCCCCAATAAAGCCTTTCTGGCCCGGGAACGCGGGCGTGCAGCCCTTGCGCACCACCCAGTAATTCTCGCCCTGGTGCTTCTCAAACCACGCGAAGTTGTGGTGGTTGTGCACCAGTTCGGTGGCTTTTCCTCCCAGAATCTCCAGCACTTTTTCTACCACCACATCGCGGCCCGCGTAGGCATATTCTCCGGCCAGAGACATGGCGGCAATGTAGTCCTGGCCCAAGGCCGAGTCAATGTCGAACAGGATGGGTGGGGCATCCATGGAGCCTTCGCGCGCCTTGTCAAAGAAGCTGAGCCCCTGGCTGAGCGCGATAAACCCCGAGGCCGTCTTGTGCCCGAAACCCCTGGACCCGAAGTGCACGCCCACCCACAGAAAACCCTTCTCATCCTCAAACAGATCAATGAAATGGTTGCCGCTACCCACGGTGCCCAACTGTTCGGCGGCCAGTTTGCGGAGCTCGCGCTGCGGTTTGAACTCGGCTTTGTTGATGTGGTCCAGCACCGGGTGGTCAATGCGTTTGGGATTAGGCCGGCCCACTCCAAAGCCAATGGAGCGAACGATCTGGTCCATCACTTTGGCAATGTTCACATCGGCGGCCATGATGTCGGTTTTAACGGCCTTGTTTCCGCAGCCAATGTCAAAGCCCACCCCAGAGAGGGAAACTTTGTTTTTATAGGCCACAGCTCCGCCGATGGGGTGCGCGTAGCCGTAGTGGGCATCGGCGGTGAGCACGCCAATGTCTTCCTCGCTCACGCAGCGCTTGAGCTGGTCAATGGCGCTCTGGTCAATAATCTCCTCCCCAAAAACGGTGATGTTGTTCTGTACAATAGCCATGGTCCTGCAAAGATTGGTGCTATAAGCTATACGTGAAAATGATGTTCCGTTTAGGGGCTCTTTTTCCAAAAAAAGGCAAAAACGGAGCCTCTCACCGGAGCTGTATGCACTACGGGGTTTTATTAAGGGGTGATTTCGTATACACTGGCGCGAGTCTCCAGACTCGTGCCGATGGATGGGCGGAGTCTCCAGACTCCAGATATGTAGAACCGGCTCGTGGCTCCCGGCGAGTCTGGAGACTCGCTTCATCCCATGTCACGAGTCAGGAGACTCGCGCCAGATTTTTTTTCTATCTACCCTCCTGGAATATCTCTGTGTTTTCAGCCAATTTTTCGAAAAGAAGCCCCTAAACGCAAACAGCCCCACCGTTTGGCAGGGCTGTTTGCGTTTGAAATCAGTGAATAGGTTACTTTTTCTTAGGCAGTTCCTGCAAGAGCACTTCCACGGCTTTCTCCAGCTGCTGGTCGCGGCCCTGGGCCACCAGAGCGGGATCATTGGCTATCAGGTAATCGGGCTCCAGCTGGGTGTTCTCCAGAAATTTGCCGCCGCCCAGAGTACGGTAGCCTACCTGCGGAATCCCGAAGACCATGGTGGGGTCAATCAGGGTTTCCCACCACACAAAGGTACCGGTTCCGGCCACGGGCATGCCCACGGTTTTGCCAATCCCCAGCTCTTTGTACAGCACCGGGAAGATGTGCGCGTCTGAGTAGTTGCTCTCGTTCATGACCACCACCGACGGACGCGTCCATTTGTTGCGGGGCTCGTCTGAGAGGTGCTGTCCGCGGGGAATAAACTCAGCGTACTGCTTGGTGTTCAGGAAGCTGATGAGGTCATCGTGCAGGTTGCCGCCACCGTTGGAGCGGGTATCTACCACCAGCCCTTCCTTGGTGGCGTTCTTACCCAGGGCCTCTTCATACACCGTGCGGTAACTGGCATCATTCATGCCCCTGATGTGCACGTAGCCCAACTTCCCACCCGACAAACGCTCTACTTCTTTGCGGCGGCCTTCTACCCAGCGCTGGTAGAGCAGCTCGCTCAAGTCTGAGCCCGAGATAGGTTTCACGGTTTCTTCCCAGCGTTTTTTGGTTTTCTCGTCATACAATGAAACCAGCGTGTATTTCTCCGCTTTGCGGTTCAGGAGTTGGTCAAAGTCTGTGTTGTCTTCAATGGCCTGCCCGTCTATCTTTTCCAGAATAACGCCCGGTTTCACCTTGGAGCTGGCGCGGTCAAAGGGACTCATGTTAATCACTTCCTTCACTTTGAGGCCGGGACCGGTGTACTGCTCATCATAGAACAGGCCCAGGGAAGCCGTAGCGTCTGCGTTAGCCTGGCGGTGGCTGTAACGGCCTCCTGTGTGCGACGCATTGAGCTCGCCCAGCAGTTCACTCAGGACATCAGCGAAGTCATAGTTATTGGCGATGTGGGGCAGAAACTGGCGGTAATTGTCTGTGTAGAACTTCCAGTCTGTGTTATGCAGGTCCTGCACGTAGAATTTCTTCTCCAGCTGCCGGATCACGTGGTCATACATGTAAGCACGCTCGGCGGTGGCGTTGAGGTTCAGCTCGCCGTTTACTTTGAGGGTTTCCTGCTTGCCGGTGTCAGTGTCCAGCTTCAGGATTTTGCCTTCGGTTAAGACAAACAGGTTTTTGCCGTCTTTGCTCATGACCATCTCCCCCCCACGGGCACCTAGTTTGGCCAGCAGTTTGGTGTCATTGTCGCGCAGATTGGTGACCCAGAGGTCATAGCCTTTCTCAAAACGGCTCAGGTAAAACATGCGGTCGCCTTTCTCGGTGACCACCGCGTCTGACAAGTCTGAGGAATTAACAGTGAGGCGGGCTTTGCGGTAGGACAGGTTGTCCAGCTCCAAGTTCATGCCCGCCGGGCCTCCGTTTTTGGAAGCTTCGCCCTTTTTGCCTTTCCCTTTGGCTTCGGCTTTCTCGGCCAACGTGCCCGCCTGGGTCTCGCGCTTCTCCAGGTCTTCCAGCAGGTTATAGTCTTCTTTGCTCAGCTTGAAACGGTCAAATGCGTCTTGGGTGGTGAAGAGGGCGTAGATGTCGCCGGTGCCGGAATTGTTGCCGTTGCCGCGCAAGCCCTCGCGGTTAGAGTAGTAGGTGATCATTTTGCCGCCCATCATCCACTGCGGATTGCGTTCGGCGTAGCCACTCTGGCTCAGGTTGATGACCTCGCCTTTGCCGCTGGCCGAGATCAAGCCCACCTCTCCCAGCCACTGCTTGGGCTGGTTGTACTGCACCAAGAACCACTTGCCATCCGGAGACCATTTGAAATACTGGTCGCCGTCTGAGTAGGAGTAGTTGTTGGCGTTGCCCAGAATGGTGCGCACCTGCTTGCTGGCTTTATTCACCACCTTCAGTTTCACGCGTTCCTCCAGGTACGCCACTTCCTTGCCGTCAGGGGAGTAAGAAGGCTGAAATTCCTCGGCGGGGGTGGCAATGACGGGTTCCTCTTTCAGTAGCGTGGACGCGTAAAAATAAGGTTCATTGCTGCGCACCAGGCTGGTTTCATACACGTTCCAGCTGCCGTTGCGCTCGCTGGCGTACAGAATCTTGCGGCCGTCTGGCGAGAAGCTCACGCTGCGCTCCTGCTCCGGGGTATTGGTGATGCGGCGGGTAATGCCTCCTTCCACTGAGGAAACGAACACCTCGCCCCGGTTCACAAACACCACCTCCTTGCCGTTAGGCGATACCTCCATCTCGGTCATGCCGCCGGAAATAGGCAGCACAGTCTCTGGGTTGGAGCGGATGTCTGAGTACAGCTGGATGGCCACTTTCTGCGGCTGCGCACCGGGCTTTAACGTGTAAATCTCGCCGTTGTAGGTAAACGACAGCATCCCGCCCCGGGAACCGCTCAGGTGCCGCACCGGGTGCTTGGTGAAACTAGTGACTGCCGCCGTCTGCTTAGGGTTCTGCAAACTCATCTTGTGCACGTTGAACGTACCGTTGACCTGCTCGCTCAGGTAATAAATATCTTGGCCATTAGCCGAAAAAACCGGCTGGCGGTCTTCGCCCACGTTATCGGTGAGTTTGGTGTGCTGTTTGGTTTTGGCGTTATACGCCCACACATCACGGGCCGTGGACGAGGTCTGGTGCTTGCGGAGGGTGTTCTCGGGGCTTTTCTTGTCATGGTACACCAGCACATCGCCAGCTGGGCTGTACCGGGCCGCCTCAGCGGGCGTGGTGAGCAACATGGCGTTGCGGCCGCCGCCAATGGCCACGCTGTACAGCTCCGGGAACGCCCCGGAGGGGAACAGGGTATTGGCCGCCGCGTCTACCCTGGCCGAGGAGAAGATCACGCTTTTGCCGTCTGGAGTGAAATCTGAAGGCAGATCACTGGACGAATGGAAGGTTAAGCGCTTGCTCTCGCCGCCCTGCGCGGGCATCACAAACACGTCAAAGTTCCCGTAACGGTCAGAGGCGTAGGCAATTTGCTTGCCGTCTGGTGACCATACGGGCATGTGCTCGTAGCCTTCGTGCATGGTGAGCGGGGTGGCGTTTCCGCCCGCGGCGGCAACTTTATAGAGATCGCCTTTGTAGCTGAAGACAATGGTTTGCCCGTCTGGTGAAATGGCCGGGGTATTGAGCCAGAGCGGGGTTTGGGTTTGGGCCATGGTGCCCAGGCTACTGGCGCAGCAGAAGGCGAGCACGGCAAGAAACCGCTTTTTCATAAGTAAGCTGTAGTTTGTTAGTATAGACTACTAAAGCTACTCATTCAACGGCTTTTCTTCAAGTGTTTGGGGGTAAACCTTTGCGGCAGTTTTGACCTGATTTCAGAAAAAGAGCCCCTAAACAGAAAGTGGCGTTTAGGGGCTCTTTTTCTGAAATCAGGCCTAAAACACAGTGACGCAATTACTTCGTTTGCTTGTGATTGTCCTTAGTACGCATGATAAATGAACGCCGAGAGGGCACCCATCAGGGATTGATCAACAAGAAAACTGTTCTACGTTAACCGCTTACTTAATCCCGACTCAGGACTCAGGACTATAGACTCAGAACTCCCTTTAGAGCTTTCCTTTCATGCCTTCCTGGAAACAGTGGCGGCAGCGGGCCTCGTAGGAATCGGTTTCGCCTAGCAGGACTTTCTCTTTGGAGACCGCGTTGCGGAAGGAATAGGAGGCGATGTCGCCGCACTGCACACAGATGGCGTGGACCTTGGTCACGTATTCGGCTACCCCCATCAGGGCGGGCATGGGCCCGAAGGGTTTGCCTAGGTAGTCCATGTCCAGACCGGCCACAATTACCCGCGTACCGTTATTGGCCAGTTGCACGCAGACTTCGGTGATGGCTTCGTCAAAGAATTGGGCTTCGTCTATGCCCAGCACGTCGCAGCCGCTGCCTAGCAGGAGCATGTCATTGGCGAACTGGATGGGCGTGGAACGGATGGCCGTGGCGTTGTGCGAGACCACGTCTACGTCATGGTAACGGGTGTCTAGAGCGGGTTTAAAGATCTCCACGCACTGCTTGGCAATCTTGGCGCGGTTGAGCCGCCGGATTAACTCCTCGGTCTTCCCCGAGAACATAGACCCGCAGATCACTTCTATCCAACCTCTTCTCTGGCCTTGCTGGCGGTTTCCTACCCGGGGTTCTATGAACATAATCTATTGTGTTGAAGGAATAAGCGCGTGACGCAGCAGCAGAAAGCGGCTCCATCACGGCACGAAGTTACTAGCCGCCACCCCTCCCCTAATGCACAATTTTTCCACACAGTTATCCAATCAACTACCAATCAATCAATTGCGACTAAAACCCATGGAATGGGGTAGATCATTTTTTGAATGCTGAGGTTCTTCCGCTCACGAGGAATAGGTCATGTGCGGCAGCTTGGTCTGGTTGGGAACGCGGCAGGTGACGGGGCCGGTAAGCTGGGCCTGGCAGGTGAGCCGTTCGCTGGGTTTGAGGCGGCCATTGTTGCGGAAGCGGGTCTCAGGGGCGGTGTCTGGGGCAATGTTTTCGGCTCCGTCCAGGACAATCATACGGCAGGAGGTGCAGCGGCCCTTGGCCCCGCAGGCGTGCATCCAATCCAATCCGGCGGCTTGCAGGGCAGCCAGAACCGTCTGCCCCTGGGCTACGTTAACCACAATTCCGCCCAGATTCTGAACCGTTAATTCGGCCATATTTCGCTATATTTACGAGCGTATGCTTCCGCCCATGAAAGACAAATATAATCAAATACGCCTAGCGCAGTACAGCCAGGCCCTTGCCCAACGTCTCAGTGAAGAACATTTTGCTCAACATGAGAACGTTACCGCCCAACAACTGATTTCCTTTACTCCTATTAAACAGGTGAACCTTTTCATGATCAGGGAGCTGCTCACGCTCTGGAACCATGAGATGGCCAACCTGCGCAGCCCTTACTTTGATTTTGAGCACCCAGAGGTGAAAGACGCGCTGGTACAGTTCATGAACGTGCTTTCGCGCAAAATCTCCATCAAACGTCCGCACTTTGAGCCGTTGCTGCTCAAGGCCATCCAGGATACCCTGCGCACGGTGCTGGAGCCGGTGGCGGTGTTTGAGGAGAAGTTTCTGCGCATGGATGATCTTTCTGTGACCAAACTGCAGGAAAGCCTCAAGTACCAGGACATTGACAAAGACCTGTACCGCCAGTTCCTGGACACATTGCCTGTGCCTACGCCCAACCGGGTACACGTGGCCCAGCAGCTGAACCGTTTCCTGGCCGAGCACGAAGAGGAACGCATGTCTGTGAACGAGCTGGTGGCGCGGTTCAATGAACTACAGCCGCTGCAGGTAGAGGAGCTTCTTCCGCCGGTGGTGTCCGCTCCGGCATCGGCCCAAAGTGTGGCGGCGGGAACTCCCAGCGCTCCGGCCCAGCCTGCGTTCAGACCAACCCTTAACGCCGAGCCTAAGCTGAATGAGCGGTTCCAGACCGAACAGAAACAAACGCTCAACGACCGGCTCAAGCAGCCCCTGGTTTCCGCTACCTTCGCAGACCGCCAGCAGGACCAGAAAATAGGTTCGCTCAAAGATGCCATCTCCATTAACCAGCGTTTCTCGTTCATCAATGAACTGTTTGAGGGCGACAACATGGCCTATCACGCTGTGATTAAGCAGTTGGATGAGTATGGCAACCCAGACCAGGCCAAGCAGTTTCTGTTGCAGGAAGTGAGCAGCCGCTATAACTGGACCAAGAAAGACGAACACGTCCAGAAACTGACCCGCCTCATTGACCGCAAATTTGCCTAAGCCGTTTAGCGGCTCTTTTTTGAAAAACAGGCCCAAAACAGAAATCCCTTGCCGCATTTGTCAGCAAGGGATTTCTGTTTTTATAGCGCGAGGCTGGTTACCTAAACACCAGTACATCAATGGGCCGCTGGGCTTTCTCCAGCTTCAGGCCCAGGTTGGCCAAAGCCTCGTGAACGGCGCCTTTCTTCTCGGGCTCAAACTCAAAAGAGAGGTCATAGAACGTCTTGTCCCCGGTCTCGTCCACCACCGGCAGGTTCACCATCCCGAAGCTCTCCAGGTAATCGGCTACTTTGGCCAGGGTCACGTGCTCTCCGTCAAAAACGCCCGCCGAGGCCTCAAAAACCTCGGTCTTGGCCTGCGAAACGGGATTTTTTTTCACTTTGGCCGCATCTGCCACCTGCAACACATACACCGCCCGCAGCCGTTTCTCCAGTCGCGCCCGCACCGTGAACATTTTCTGGAGTTCCTTCCGGAGGGTGGGCAACAGCTGGGCTTCCTGCCCTTGGGGTACAATAATATCAAAGCAGTACTTGGTCTTGTTTTCCTCCACGCTCTCGCCCGTGGTTAAATCCAGGGTTCGGCCGTGGGGCAGGCTTTCATAGGCCAGGCGGTACACACTTTCCAGCGGCAGGTTAATCATGGTAAGCCTTCGGCCTTTGAAAACGGGGTCTTTTAAATACGAATGGGAAAGCCCGCCTACCCCCTTCAGCTCGGGCTGCACCAGAAAATGCGCACGGGTGTCGGCCGCCACCGTGAAATACGTGAGTGGGTCAGCCGTGAGGTTGTCTTCCTTTAAAGGTAAATCTACCGGCCCGCCCGCCAGCACCTTCTCTATTACGGCGGAAGTAATGTTCTGGGGAGACGTGATGGCCACCACCTTGCCCTCTGGACTGATCAGCACCGAATGCGGAAACATGCGGTAGGGAAAGGCCTTTCTGGCCCCGCCCGTGTCTGCCACCGCAAACAGAAGCTGGGACGGCCGGTTGACCAGAAACCGCCGGATGCGCTGCTCGGTCTCCTCTGTGACGGTAATAACCTGCAGCCGGTCTTTGAACTGTTGCTGTAGTTCCTGCAGATGGGGCATAGCCTGTACGCAGGGACCGCACCAGGTGGCCCAGAACTCCAGCAGCACGGCTTTGCCTTTGAGGTCAGCCAGGTGCAGGGAGCGGCTGGCTCCGTTCAGCACGGTGGGGAAAGTGATGGCCGGCGCGGCTTCGCCGATGTTGGTCTGGGCCAGGAGCTGCCCGTGCAGCACGGCTATCAGGAAGCAGAGAGAAAGGAGCTTTTTCATATCGTTAATCATTTCCCCAAACCTACCGGTGCCGCCGAAGAAACTAGGTTAACCAGCGTTAAGCACTGTTAATTAGTGTTAACGCGCGGCCGGTTTGTAGTCGGAACCCTTATCTTTGGTCATATGAAGCGGAGAATTCAATGGGTGTTGCTCTTGATGGTGGTCTGCACGCTGGGCGTGGTGGGGCTGCAGCTGTTCTGGAGTTACCAGAGCTACCGCACGGCCTCCCAGGAATTCACCAGAGACATAAATGAGGCGCTTCAGGAGGCTACGCGGCAGGAGCAGGACGCCCGCCGGAAAGAAATTCTTCAACAGTATCGCGGCTGGCTAGCCGATACTAACCTTGTGAAGATTACCTGCCGCCTGGACCCCATCTACCAAAACACCAAATTCTACCTAGCCGATAAACACCCCTGGGCCCCGGAGAAGCGAGAGCCGTTCACTATTGGGTTTGCCCATTTCATCCAGAAACTGCCAAAAATCACACCGGCCGCCAAGGCCTACTTCATCCAGCACTTTACAAAAGACCTGGTCTGGGAAAACCTGCAGGAGGGCTCCCTTTATTTCTACACCAAGCAGCTAGGCGATAAAATGGAGGAAGCCTACACTCAGAACCGCCTGAACCCCACGCGGCTGAAAAAACTGTTCCAACAGCAGTTACAGCAACGGGAAATTACCGCTGGTTTTGACCTGATTCTGGAAAAACAGCCCCTAAACGGAAAATCTGGCCACTCCTACGCCACCCGCGCCTACAATGTGAGCCTCCGCCAACCCGAGCAACTGGTGCGGGCCTACTTCCCAGACCCCAATCTGGTGTTTCTGCAACGCATGAAATGGATCATTGGCAGTTCCCTGCTGCTCATTGCCACGGCTATCTTCTGCTTCGGCTATACCCTCCAGACGTTGTTCCGGCAGAAGAAACTGGCCGAGCTCAAGAATGACTTTGTGAACAACATGACCCATGAGCTCAAAACGCCCGTGGCCACCATCAGCCTGGCCGCCGAGGCCATCCAAGAGTTTGACCTAAGCAAGGCTTCCGCCGATGAATATGTAGGCATCATCCGGCAGCAGAGCGGGCGCCTCAGCGGGCTCATTGACCAAATCCTGAAGAGCGTGGCCCTGGAGCAGGAAAGCGTGGCCTTAGAGAAGAAGAGCATCTGTTTGCAGGAGCTAGTCACCAGCGTACTGGCCCAACACAAACCGCAGCTGGAACTGGTGGCCGCCACCGTAGAAACGCAATTTACCCCCGAGCGTCTGGTGGTCACCGCCGATGAACTGCACCTGGGCAACGTGCTGGCCACGCTGCTGGACAACGCCCTGAAATACCGCAAGAACCAGCTCCAACTCCGCCTCTCCCTTTACAGACAAGCCGGAAATGCACTGCTGGAAATCTCAGACAACGGGTTGGGAATAGCCCCTGAGCATCAGGCCAAAGTTTTCGAGAAATTCTACCGGGTTCCCTCCGGCGATGTGCACAACGTGAAGGGCTACGGCCTGGGCCTCAGCTACGCCCAAGCCTTAGCCGAGCGCCACGGCGGCACCCTCACCCTCCGGAGCCAATTAGGTATTGGCACCACCTTCACCCTTTCCATTCCGCTTGCGCCCCATGAAGCCCCCACACCTGTTGTTGCTTGAAGATGAGGTGCCGCTGGCCAAGATTCTGCAGGAAAGCCTCCAGAAACGCGGCTTCACCGTCACCCATGCCCCAGACGGCAAGCAAGGATTGGAGTTGTTCCGGCAGCACCAATTTGACATCTGCGTGGTAGACGTGATGCTGCCGCAACTGGACGGATTCTCTTTTGTGCGGGAAGTCAGAAAGGTCAACAGCCAGCTACCGGTGCTTTTCCTCACGGCCAAGTCCCAAACCCAGGACCTGGTGCAAGGCTACGCCTCCGGCGGAAATGATTACCTCAAAAAACCGTTTACCCTGGAAGAGTTGGTGCTGCGGCTCCAGGAACTGCTTCGGCGGCAACCGCCTCTGGAAAATCTCAGCCAAACGCTATTGGTGGGCCGTTACACCTTTCTGCCGCAGAAGCAGGAACTGTGGCTGGAGGAAAAACTGCACGCTAAACTTTCTCACCGCGAGAACGAACTGCTGCTCCTGCTGGTGCAGCACCGGCATCGGGTTCTGGAACGGAAAGCGGTACTCCTGCAACTCTGGGGCGATGACGGCTTTTTTCAAGCGCGCACCATGGATGTCTTCATCACCAAACTCAGAAAGCACCTGCGGCAAGACGCTTCGGTAGAAATTTTGAACATCAGGGGCGTGGGCTACAAACTAGTGGGAAAGGGTTAGCGACAGTCTGGCTCCTGTTTAGGGGCTGTTTTTTGGAAAACAGGTCCAAAGCAGAATTTTGCGTTTAGCGGCTTTTTTCGGAAAAAGAGCCTCTAAACGCAAAGATTTCTCATTGTGCCCTTCGCTTTTATCCCCGGCCCAGATCCAGTTTACGGTGGGCGTCTATGGCCAGTAAGATGAACAGCAGAATGGTGAACGACCAGAGCGAGGACCCGCCATAGCTGAAGAAAGGCAGCGGAATGCCCACCACCGGCGCCAGGCCTATGGTCATGCCCACGTTCACCAGAAAGTGAAAGAAGATGATGGAAGCCACGCAATAACCGTAGGTGCGGCCAAAGACGGAACGCTGCCGCTCGGCCACGAAGACAATGCGCATGAGCAGGGCAATGAATAGCCCAATGATGACCAGACTGCCTATCCAGCCGTGCTCTTCGCCCACGGTACAGAAAATAAAGTCGGTGCTTTGTTCAGGCACGAAGTCAAATTTGGTCTGCGTCCCCTCCAGAAAACCCTTCCCGAAAAACCCGCCCGAGCCGATGGCAATCTTGGACTGGGTTACGTTCCAGCCCACACCCAAAGGGTCTACCTCAGGGTCTACCAGTACTTTGATGCGGTTCTGCTGGTGCTCCTGCAGCACATTGTCAATGAAGTACGTCACGCTGAACACCATGATCAGCACCGCTGCCCAAATACCCACGTACATAGCGAGGTGGCGCTTAAGGCGGTGGAAATTAAGCCAGAGATAGGCTCCCATGAGTACGGTCAGCGCCCCGGCCAGATACCACTGCGGTATAAGCAGGGTCAGTATGAAGATGAACACCGCCACCGCTCCAATGATGAGAATCAACGGCGACATTCCCTCCCGGAAGAATGCTAGGGTAAACGCGCCAAACACCAGGGCAGAACCCGTCTCGTTCTGAAGAATGATGATGATGGGCGGCAACAAGGCCATTCCGGCCAATTTCGCCTGATCTTTCCAGTTCTGCTGCCGCAGGTTTATGCTGCTCATGAACTTAGAAACCGCCAGGGCCGTGGCAAACTTGGCAAACTCGGCGGGCTGCAACCGCACCGTATCGGTGATTACCAGCCAGGACCGCGACCCTTTGATAGGCGAAGCCAGCAGCAAAGTCCCCAACAGCACCAGAATCACGAGCCCGTAAATGGCATAAGCCAGAGAATCATAGGCCTTGTAGTCAATAGCGAACAGCATCACGATGATGACCACCGATGTCCCTATCCAGGCCAACTGCTTCCCGGAGTTGAGGGTGAAGTCAAAGATGCTGGTTACGTGCTCTGGGTTATAGACCGCCGCGTAAATGTTCATCCAGCCCAGCATCACCATAAGCCCGTAGAGCCCAATAGTGACCCAGTCAATGTTACGGGATATTTTATAGGAAGTGCGCATCTGCTTTCGTTATTTCCCCCACTTGTAGAAACCACCGCTGATCATATCGGCTTCCCAGCGCTTGCGGTAAGCGGTGGTTACGGTATCTGTGAGGTACTTCTCCATCATTAAACTGGCCATTGGTGCGGCGGCAATGGCGCCCCCACCGGCATTCTCCACGTACACCGCAATGGCAATCTTGGGATCATCTTTGGGCGCGAAGGCAATGAACACTGAGTGGTCTTTACCATGCGGGTTCTGTACCGTTCCGGTTTTACCGCAGACCACCACCCCGATGTGTTTCAGGCTGGCGTTGCGGCCGGTTCCTTTGTCCACCACCAGCTGCATGCCCTCAATCACCGGCGGAAAGTAGCGGGGGTTGACAGACGTATAGTTCTTCACCGAGTACTCCGGCAGTGGTTTGCCTTTCTCCCCCACTGAACGCACAATGTGCGGTTTGTAGTAAAAGCCCCGGTTGGCAATGGTAGCGGCAAAATTAGCCATCTGGAGCGGCGTCACCCCTGTCTCACCTTGCCCAATACTAACCGAGTAAATGGTAGGAAACTTCCAGCCGTCGCGCTTGTAGATGCGGTCATAGAATTGGGAGTTTGGCATGAGCCCTTTCTTCTCACCGGGCAGATCAATGTTCAGATGGCTGGCAAACCCGAAGCTCTTGATGTGCCTATTCCAGTTATCCAGCCCTTGGCGCGCGTCTTCATAGATGTTGCGGTACTTGCCCCGGTTCACTACAGACCGGAACACTTGGTAGAAATAAGGGTTACAGGAGTTTTCAATGGCAATGTTCAGGTTAGCCGGATACTCGTGCCGGTGCGAACACTTCACCAGAGACCAGTTGCATGGGTACCCCGTGTTAGGCGTCAGTACGCCTTCCTGCATGGCAATCAAAGCCTGCGCCAGTTTGAAGATAGAACCCGGCGGATACGTTGCCATGAGCGGCCGGTTAAACAAAGGCTTCGTTGGGTCATTCAACAACTTCATGTAATTGTTGCCCAATTCTTTCCCCGTCAGCATGGAGGGATCAAAGTACGGTGCCGAAACCAGGGCCAGAATTTCTCCGGTTTTAGGTTCTATGGCCACAATGCTGCCTACCTTTCCGCCAGACATGAGTAGTTCCCCATACTGCTGCAGTTTCAGATCAATGGTGGTCACTAAGTTCTGGCCGGCCTCAGAGAGGGTATCATAGGCGCCGTCTTTGAAAGAGCCTTTCTCAATGCCCCGCACGTTCACCATGGTGTACTTCACCCCACGCTTACCCATCAGGAACTTCTCGTACTCCCGCTCAATGCCGCTGATGCCCAGGTAGTCGCCCTGGCGGTAGCCGCGGTAGGTGGTGTCTTCCAATTGCAGAGGGCTAATCTCGCCAATGTACCCCAAGGCATGCGCCAGACTCTGGTGCGGATACCCCCTTACAGTACGCGCATTAATGTAGAACCCCGGAAAATCTACCAGATTGTCTTGTATGGCCGCAAACTCTGTATTGGAAAGACGCTGCAGAAACGGCGACGGTTTCACGTAGGAATACTTCTTGGCGGCTGCGATTTTCTCCCGATACTCCGGCAGAGTAATGCCCACCAGCTGGCAGAATTTAAGGGTATCAATGGCTTTGGCCTCTTTGGGCACCACCATTAAATCATACACGGGCGTGTTCTCTACCAGTAAGGTACCGTGGCGGTCATACACCAACCCCCTGAACGGGTATTGAATCACCGGACGGACAGCATTGCTTTCGGCGGCAGTTTTGTAACTGTCGTCTAGTACCTGTATATAGAAAAGTTTGATGAGATAAACCGCCCCTATCGCTATAAAGATTGCTTGTATTACGTATTTGCGGCTTTCTAAGTAGTTCATCTAAAACCTCTTGCCCTTCGCTCAAAAAATAACATTTGAAAGATGACCAGCACTGTTCCGGTGAACAGTGTACTGGCAATTATCTTGGCTAACGTAAAACCAATGAGTTTAAATCCGTTCAGTTCCAGAAAAAACAGGGTAAAGTGATGCACCAAGATAAGCGCAAACCCATAGGTGAGAAACCAGCGCCACCCCATGGAGGGCAAACTGGCATTGTCTGAGGTTTCATAACCGTCTCTGGGCGTGAGCAGTTTGAGCATGAACGGACGCAGGTACGCCATGAGCACCGTAGCCGCCGAGTGTACCCCGGAGGTGTCATAGAACAGGTCAATGGTGAAGCCGCAGATAAAGCCCAGGAGCAGCAAGAGCACTTTGTCCATGTCTATGGGCAGAAACAGGATAAAGCCAATGTACACAAAGCAAAACGCGGTCTCAAACATGACCAGATTGCGCATGAGCAACACCTGCAGGCTCATCAATACCACAAACTGGATTAAGTGTATGAACCTAAAATTATTCATTCTCTTCGGTTATTCCTGACCTGATCATCAGGCTATCTAGCTCTGGCTTGCGTTTATTTTCTACCACGTACACGTAAGACAGCTTCTCAAAATCTACCCCCAGCCGCACCACAATGGTGTAAAAACTTTTGTCCAGTTCTTTTCTAACACTGACTACGCGCCCTACCAGAATACCCGGCGGATAAATACCACCGGCCCCTGAGGTTACCACAGAATCGCCTTTGAACACTTTCTCGCTCAACGGAATGTAATGCAGACTGGCCGTTTCAGGGTTCTCCGTGTCCCAGCGGATGGAGCCTAAGCTTTTGTTCCGTTTCAACTTCACGGAGATTAGCGTCTGGGAGTGCAGCAGTGAGGTAACGGTGGCATAATGTTTAGACACCGCCTTTACCCTACCTACTACCCCGTTGGCCGTTAAGACGCCCATACCCGGCTGAATTCCCGCATCTGACCCCATATTGAGCGCCAGGTGGTTGTTAAGCCCTCGCACTGAATTACTGGTTACCCTGGCAGGCCTATAGGTGAACACTGCCGGTCCCAGTGAGTCTGTCGCGACAAAGAGCGAATCTTTCACCCCGCCCAGGCTGTCGTTCTGCTGCCGTTCCTGCAATTGGGTCAACTGCATGCGCAGGCTGGCATTCTCCTGGGCCAGGTGTTCGTTTACCTCCGTGAGGTTGAAATAATTGGCTACTTCGCTCTGTATCTCCAGTACGCGCCCCACATAGTAATTGGAAGACTGGTAGAAAGCCGCATTGTGGTACGCGTTGCTGCGGTACAGCAGGTACAATGAAAAGCCCTCTAACAGCAGAAATACCAGGAAAGCCCTAATCCGGAAGATGAAAATGAATAGTTTCCGCATGGGCGCGCGTACTTAGCTCAACAGCACGTTGCGGAAGCCTTCTATGTTTTTCACCGCGGCACCGGTACCGCGCACCACGGCGCGCAACGGATCTTCGGCAATGTGGATAGGCAGTTTGGTTTTAGCGGCCAGGCGCTTATCCAAGCCACGCAGAAGGGCTCCCCCGCCAATCAGATGAATCCCGTTGTCATAGATATCGGCGGAAAGTTCTGGTGGCGCAATCTCCAGGGCCTTCAGCACGGCCTCCTCAATCTTAGACACGGATTTGTCCAATGCGATGGCGATTTCCTGGTACGTTACCTTGATCACTTTAGGAATACCGGTCATCAAGTCGCGACCTCTGATCTCAAAATCGGCGGGTGGGTTCTCCAGCTCCGTGAGCACGGCGCCTACCTCAATCTTGATTTTCTCCGCGGAGCGCTCACCAATGAGCAGATTGTGCTGGCGGCGCATGTGGTCCAGAATGTCTTTGTTGAACACATCACCGGCCACCCGAATAGATTGGTCACACACAATACCAGACAAGGCGATCACCGCAATCTCTGTGGTACCGCCCCCTATGTCTACCACCATGGTACCCACGGGCTGCTCCACGTCAATCCCAATCCCGATAGCGGCGGCCATAGGCTCCTGGATCATCCAGACCTCACGGGCATCGGCGTGCTCGGCAGAGTCTTTCACGGCGCGTTTCTCCACCTCGGTAATGCCAGAGGGAATACAGATTACCATACGGTAAGACGGCTGAAACAGGCGGTTCTTGCCTTTGTCCACCATCTTGATCATGCCCCTGAGCATCATCTCAGCCGCGGTAAAGTCAGCAATGACACCGTCTTTGAGCGGACGGATGGTTTTGATGTTCTCGTGGGTTTTCTCGTGCATCTGCATCGCCTCGCGGCCTACAGCAATGACTTTGTTCGTACGCCGATCCATGGCAATGATGGAAGGCTCGTCAACCACTATCTTATCGTTATGGATGATGAGGGTATTGGCCGTACCCAAATCAATCGCTATATCGGCAGTGAAAAAATTAAATAATCCCATTATTTGTCGGTGGTGCGTTCTCTGTTAGAACACTATATATGAAATGTATTTTCTCTACAAGGTACTAGATTGGCGCAAAATTACGTATTTCCCGCCAATAATTCTCCTGGCGGCAAGACAGTTTATTTTTTGCCTTTTTTCCTGACAAACAAGCAAAAACAAGGCGTTATTGCGTTATGAGCGCCTGCTGCTGGCGGTTGCACCTCCGTAGTTGGTACTCTTATACGTGCCGGTTGAGAATAGTCTCGCTTTGGCTTAGTTGCAGGTTCCGTTGATTGAACTGAATTAGTTGCTGGTATTGTCTGCCTTTCTATGGTCTTGTGGGCTTTGTTGTTCCATCTTTGGTGGAAAGCGCTCACGGCCGCGGGGCCCCGTCTTCCCCTCTCGCACTGCCCTTGCGGCCAGGTTGGTGCAGCTTCCTCTTCGCTTCTGCTTTTCTTTGGCCACAAGCGAGGCGCTCGAAGGAAAGACTGGAATAGGTGCGTTTAGTAGAGGCTATTGTTGGTTGGTGGCAGAAGCTCAGCAGGAGTAAACCCACCCCTACCCCTCCAAGGAGGGGAATAACGGATCTTTGCGCAGGATGTGGCACTGGTGGAAAGTGGCGCAGGAGTAGGCGTAGCGGCGGCAGAAAACTTACGGCATGAACTGACCTTCCAGGTTATTTCCTTTCTCGTGCAGATGACTCCCCTCCCGGGAGGGGCAGGGGTGGGGTCTTCCGTTTAGGGCCTCTTTTTCCCAAACTAGGCCAAAACTGAACTCAGGACTCAAGACTCAGAACTCTGAACGTCCGTTTAGGGCCTCTTTTTCCGGAATCAGGCCTAAAACAGAAGCCCGGACACTTTGGGAGTAGCCGGGCTTCTGGTGTAATGTTGTGTAATGTTATAATGCGAGATTAGTGTTTGAAGTGACGCACTCCGGTCATGACCATGGCCATGTTGCGGGCGTTGCAGGCGTCAACGGAGTCTTGGTCCTTGATGGAACCTCCCGGTTGCACTACGGCAGTGATACCGGCCTCTGCGGCAATCTCTACGCAGTCTGGGAACGGGAAGAACGCATCTGAGGCCATCACGGCACCTTGCAACTCAAACCCGAAGCTTCTGGCTTTCTCAATGGCTTGGCGCAGCGCGTCTACCCGTGAGGTCTGCCCTACCCCGCTGGCGAGCAACTGGTTTCCACGGGACAGCACAATGGTGTTGGATTTGGTGTGTTTGCAGACTTTAAGCGCGAATTCCAACCCTTCTACCTCCTCTTGCGAAGGAGCGCGGTTGGTTACGGTCCTGAAATCGGCGGCGGTTTCAGTGGCCAGGTCTTTGTCTTGCTCAATCACCCCGTTCAGCAAGGTTTTGAACAGCTTGGCAGGCAACTGAACTGGTTTCTGACGCAGCAGAATGCGGTTTTTCTTTGACTTGAGCAATTCCAGAGCGTCCTGGTCAAATTCTGGGGCAATGAGCACCTCAAAGAAGAGTTTGTTCAATTCTTCGGCGGTAGCCAGATCAACGGTTTTGTTCGCGATGATGACGCCCCCAAACGCCGACACTGGGTCGCAGGCCAAGGCGTTCACATAGGCTTGGTGCAACGTGTCTGCCACGGCTACGCCGCAGGCATTGGTGTGTTTCAGAATGGCAACGGCGGGCTGGTCGGCAAATTCGGCCATGAGCAACACGGCGGCGTCTACGTCTACCAGGTTGTTGTAAGAAAGCTCTTTGCCGTTGAGTTTGTCAAAGAGGGCATCCAGGTTTCCGTAGAAGGTACCGGCCTGGTGCGGGTTCTCGCCGTAGCGCAACGACTGGCTCTGGCGCTCGCTTTGCTTGAAGGCGGGGGCCAATTCCTGCTCCTGGCTCAGGTAGCTGAAAATATGGGTGTCATAGTGCGAGGACACGTCAAAGGCTTTGGCGGCAAAGCGCTTGCGGTCTGCCAATTCTGTGCTGCCGTCTTTGGCTTGCAGCAGCTCCACCACCTCGCCGTACTGCTCCCGGGAAGAAACGATCAAGACATCCTGGAAATTCTTGGCCGCCGCCCGAATAAGGGAAATCCCGCCAATGTCAATCTTCTCAATCACATCCTCTTCAGGGGCGCCGGAGGCCACGGTTTCTTCAAACGGATACAGGTCCACAATCACCAGGTCAATGGCCGGGATGTTGAACTGCTGCACTTCCTGCTGGTCAGTTGGGTGGTTGCGGCGGTGCAGGATTCCCCCGAAGACTTTAGGATGAAGGGTCTTCACCCGCCCCCCGAAGATAGAAGGATAATCGGTCACGCTGTCTACGGCCACCACCTGCGCGCCCAAGCCTTCCAGGAAGGTCTGCGTGCCGCCGGTTGAATAAAACGTTACCCCTTGTTTCTGAAGCTCGCGCACCAATGGTTCCAGACCATCTTTATAGTACACAGAGATGAGGGCAGATTTGATTTTCACGGAATTCATATAAAAGATGATATAGGTAAGTTACAAAGAAGCGAGTGAGATGAAACTCTGCCTGGCCGGAAAGCAACGGGCACAGTTCTCCGGTTCACTGGTTTTTTCCCGCCGGAACCAGTGGTAATGCCCCCAAGGGGCTTTCCCAGGAAAAACATGTAAGAAGCAGTCCGCAAGAGACACGCCATTACCTGAGAGAGCAATTGGAAGAGGCGTGCCTGGTGCGTCATCATGGTACGGGTTAGCTGGGCGTTCCGGTGGTGAGCAATTTCTCTACTACGCGGGGCAGGTGCCGGTGCTCCAGGGCAAGTACCCTAGCCGACAGGGTTTCGCAGGTATCCTGGGGCTGCACCTCACAGAATTCCTGAAAGATGGGTGCACCTTCATCATAGTGCTCATTCACGTAGTGGATGGTAATGCCGGTTTGGGCCTCGCGGGCATCCAGTACCGCCTGGTGCACGTGTTGCCCATGCATACCCTTGCCCCCAAACTTGGGCAGCAGAGACGGATGGATGTTGATGATCTTATTGGGGAACGCCTGCACAAAAGAAGCAGGCAACAGCCACAGGAAACCGGCCAGCACAATCAGGTCTGGGGAGTAAGATTCTACCTGCGCCTGCACTTCACCGGCCTTGAGGGCGGCTCTGTCAAACACCAGGGCAGGCACCCCAAAGTTCTGGGCCCGCTGCAAGGCGAACGCCTCTGCGTTGTTGGAGAAAAGCGCCACCACCTGTATCTGCGGATGCTGCTCAAAATGCTCCAGCAAACGCTGTGCATTACTCCCGGAGCCGGAAGCAAAAATGACGATGTTCTTTTTTTCTGAAATGGTACCCAAAACGGCTTGTACTGCGGATGGAAGAGCAAAGATAGTGTTTCTAAGCTATTTTTAAGGGAACAGAAAAAAAAGCTAAAATTTTCTCTCCCGGCCTTCCGCGTTTGCCTCTAGCGGCTGCCCCGGCGGTCTATTTGCATTTAGGGGCTCTTTTTCTGAAAACTGCCCCTAAACGCAAGTTTCATGAACAGCCATGTTTTTTTCCTCGAGCGGTAAAAGAGGGCAGCGAATCGGTCAGATATCTTTGCTGAATTTTGACTGGTTTACGCTCCTGCCGTTGTTGGTGTTCTCACTAACAGCCAAGCAGACTGCGGTTGCCAGCGCAGAGTCCCCCTTTGAAGGGGGTAGGGGGATGTTTACACAAGCAGATTTATCATTTGCTGATCTGTTAGCAAGGGCCGCTACACTCCCCATTACCTCCCTTGCCGAACCTCCTGCTGCTTTCGCCGTTGTTGGTGTTCTCACCGACAACCAGGACTATCGCTCCGGTTAGCTACCCGTCTTTACTCTTTACCTCCTTCATGCTAAACTCATGGCGGCTGATGCGATCTGCCTGCGTTTGTCACTTTTCTCCTTGATGAGAAAAGTAACCAAAAGAATCAAGAAGAAAAGAAACTCGCTGACGCTCGGACAGTCTTTTCTTCATTTGAGGTACCACCGGGCAACCATCCTCTGTTCCATAGGGAGCGCGGGCCATTGCAGGCTTTTAAGGGCCAAGCATGCTCCCGCTAAGCGCCTCGGGGCATGCCGCCCCTGCGTTGCCCGCTTCCGCAGGCAAGCCAACTGCTAGAGGGACCGCTTCCTAGCCTTTTGCATGCCTTCCTCGTCCTGTGGATGTGGCTGGAGGGCGGGGCGCATGAATTTAAGGAACTGCATGTTGATCCTTGGTTGCGGGACTCCCCTCCCGGGAGGGGCGGGGAAAGTTGCGTTTAGCGCCTCTTTTTGGAAAAACAGCCCCTAAACGCAATTAATGTTACGCACCCAGCCTTGGCACGCCGGTGGGCACCTGTTTGTTCTGGATGGGCTTGTGCGCCTGCCCCCGGGGCTTCTTCTCCGTGAGGTATTTCCAGTAGCGCTTGGGCATGTGGCGCAGGTGCAGCTTTTTGTTTTTCCGCTCCGGAATGTTCACATGGTCAAAATAGGCCTGCCACAGTTCCTGGTAAAGGGGTTCCGCAGAAGTTAGAACAGCAGGATCAAGCTGCCCTTTCCTCAGTCCGGGAGGTGCATCCTCCAAGGTGACCAGGGTTACCCGCTCTACATCATAATACGCCCCGTACTGCCGCCGCACGTCATAGATGAGCCACGGCTGGTCTGCGTACCGGCTTTCAAAATGCGCGATGACCAAGGGCAGCACGTTGAAATCTGGACTGATGGGAGCTACGTACAGGCCGTCTTGCGTACGCTGGAACCGAATAAAAGCCTCCATGCGGTGCTTCTCCCGGAACATCTGCTTGCCTACCGCGGCCATTTTCTGCACGCTTCTGTTCGCGAAGTTCTCCTCCACCCCACCCTCAGCGCTACTGAAGACCAACTGCACAAACTGGAAGATAAGCATCTCAAAACCCGGCTGCTCCCAGAGATACGCTTTGTACACGTTTTCCCAAGCCGCCTTTGACAGCTTTTTGCCCAGCCCGTCCCACACCCGCTTGGCTTTGCCAGGGTCTGTGGGCACAAAATGATGCGTGGCGAAGATGCCGGGAGGAGCCTCTCCTTCCCTGCCTATCTGCGTGGGCCACGCTTTGCGCTCATACGCTTCAAACACCACCGTCAGGAGGCCTTCAAAGGAACCATCATAGGTATAGAAGTGCATGGCGCGTGAACTCAACTTAGGAAGCGATACGAACGGAAGTGCGTCTGCCGGAGCCGTTGTTCTCATGGCGCTGGGCGGCAATCTGGCGCAGATAGGGCACCAAGGTGCTCAGTTTGCAGCGGAAAGAAACAGGGGCTACGGTTTGGCGGTTTACTACAGATGGCATGGCTTTGGTTTCTTTATGAGGTTTTACAAATACAATTCTCTTTCTCTTGATGGGTGCAGGGGAATTAGCTCTCTGGCTTACATTCAGCTGGCTTGCTGAAACAGATCCAGCTGGCTTCCCCACAGTTGGGCACGGCTTCCTTTCTCCCCGTACATGATTCTTCTCCGGATGGCTTCCTCGTCCCATTCTCTTGTCTCCAAACTGCGCCCTCCGCAGGTAATGAAATATTTGGCCCTTTTGATGACCACCCCTATCTGCCGCAGATGCTCCCAGGTGAGGTGGGCGAAGCGGCGGGCTGCCACTATTTTTTTCGCAGACTTCAGCCCAATGCCCGGCACCCGAACAATGACTTCATAATCTGCCGTGTTGATCTCCAGCGGGAACAAATGCCGGTTGCGCAACGCCCACGCCAGCTTAGGGTCTATCTGCAGGTCCAGCTGGGGGTTCTGCTCATCCAGCAGCTCATTTACCCCGAAACCGTACAGACGCACGAGCCAATCGGCTTGGTAGAGCCTGTTCTCCCGGATGATGGGGGGAGTGCTGATAATGGGCAATCGGCTATCTGCACTCACGGGCACGTAGCCAGAATAGTAGACGCGCTTCAGCTGGAAATTCTGGTACAGGCCATCGGCTAAGGTCAAAATCTGCCGGTCACTCTCGGGCGTGGCGCCCACAATCAACTGCGTGCTTTGCCCGGCGGGCGCGAAAGAGGGCGTAGATTTGAACAGTTTCTTTTCTTCCTTCACCAATACCAGTTGGTCCTTGATGTGCCCCATGGGCGTGAGCACCTCCGTGAAGTTCTTCTCCGGCGCCAGCGTTTGCAGACTTTGCTCCGTGGGCAACTCAATGTTCACGCTTAGTCTATCGGCGTAGAGGCCAGCTTCCTTCACCAGTTCTTCGCTGGCTCCCGGAATGGTTTTCAGGTGGATGTATCCGTTGAACTTATGCTCCTGGCGCAGCTTCTTGGCTACGCGCACCAACCTTTCCATGGTATAGTCGGCGTTCTTGAAAATACCAGAACTCAGGAACAGCCCCTCAATGTAGTTGCGGCGGTAGAAATTGATGGTGAGGTCTACTACTTCCTGCACCGTGAAAGCAGCCCGTTTCACGTCATTGCTTTTCCTGGACACGCAATAGGCGCAGTCAAAGATGCAGAAGTTGGTAAGCAGGATTTTGAGCAAAGAGACGCATCTGCCGTCTTCGGTATAGCTGTGGCAAATCCCCATTCCCTCTGCGTTTCCTAATCCTTTGCCTTCATTCTTGCGTTTACCGCCGCTGGAAGAACAGGAAACATCATATTTAGCCGAATCTGCCAAAATACTTAGTTTTTCTTGGATCGAAATTTGCATCTGCTGCGCGTATTAACTCTCTGATTACGTTAGCAAGTTACAAACACTGCTGCTAATTAACTAATATTTTTAGCCACAACTTTTCAACACCCTGTGGATAAAACTAATTTAAATAGCAAAATAATTCCTATTACTGTTATACAGAGATTTTGCCTTATTTTGAAGGATGGAGAATCACGAATAATGGCGGTTCAGGCATTTTTTACACGTTGGAACTTACTTTTTCTGCCAGTGCTGCTAAGCTGCTGGCTCAGTAGCTTCTGCGTCCAAGCCCAGGATCTACCGCCCGTTTCTCCGCGAGACACCGTTAAAACGCCTGTTGACACGGCTAGCCACCAGCGTTTTCTGGAATCATTGAAGCGCATAAGCCAGAGGAAAACTTTGGTGGGTAGGGCGGTGAAGGCGTTGGTTGTATTCAAGCCCCGGCGCGTCAATGAACCCGCAGAAAACTCCCTGCTGCCACCAGCGCATGAGCAACATAATTATAAAGTAGTCCGGAGCATTTACTTCAAGCGCTTAGATGCTTTTGGCTATTCTATCAATGACACCCTGGCCGTGCCGGATAACGGTCTGGAAAGGCTGGGCAACGCCCTACACATGCGCACCAAGCAAGGGCTCCTGCGCAACCAGATCCTGTTCAAAGAAGGCGATTTACTGGAACCTCTGGATTTATCAGAATCGGAGCGTTTGCTCCGCCAAACAGACTACCTGCTAGATGCCCGGGTGTTTGTGAATGACTCCACCTCCACCAAAGACAGCGTAGACATTGTCATCATCACCAAGGATGTGTTCAGTATTAATGCTTCCGGCTCGGCCAGTACTTCGGGAACCCGCCTGGCCTTACGCGACATCAACTTCATGGGCGTGGGGCACCAGATCAGGACCAACTACCGTTTCGGCTTGTCTGACCCCCAGCCCTGGCAGTTTGAGGGGAGCTATTTCATCCAGAACATTTCGCACAGCTTCATTTCCGCTGAGCTGATCTACCAGAACACCTATTACTACAAACAGCAGAGCATAGGGTTCAGGCGCGACTTCTTCGCGACCAACACCAAGTATGCGGGTGGGGCTCAGGCGGCCTGGTACCAGACAAGGCAGCCCGACTATTACCAGGACGGTGTTCCACTCCCCGACGAAGAGATAGTCCATGTTCCGCTGGATTACAACATCCAGGACTTTTGGATTGGTCGCGCATTCAGGCTTAAATCCTATGATCTGGCGCAGGAGAATCCGGGCAGGTTTATAACCGCCGCGCGCTTCATGAACATCAAATACACCCAGGGAGGAGGCCCTACGCTGCAAAGCGCCCGTCTTTACCTTTCCGCTTTCGGGTACAGCTTCAGGAAGTATTACAAAGACCAGTATCTCTTCGGTTTTGGTAGAACGGAGGATATTCCTGCCGGAAACCTTTTAGCCGTCACCACTGGCTTTGAGGATGGTGCCTTCAAAAACCGCATGTATCTGGGTTTGAAAGGAGCTTTTGCCAAATACCGTCCCGACTTTGGATATCTCTACGGAGGCATAGAATACGGCAGCTACCGGAACAAGAGCGCGTGGGAACAAGGAGTTTTTATGTCTGAGGCCTTGTATTTCACGCCATTGTACCGGCTCAGAAACTGGCGCTGGCGGCATTTCCTGTGGCATAGAACGGCACTGGGAATTCGTCGGCCAGACCTCTTTGCGCTAGACATTGACCAGGAAGACGGCATTAGGGGTTTCAGATCTTCCAGTGTGCGGGGTTATCGTAAATTTGTTCTGAACTATGAAACCAACCTTTTCACGCCGCTCACGCTCCTTGGGTTCAGGCTGGCCATTGTTGGTTTTGCAGATGCTGCCTGGCTTACCAGTACAGAAAACAAATCTCCCCTGAAAGAAAAACCCTATACCGGTTTTGGCCTGGGCTTACGGTTCCGGAACGAATACCTCACGTTCAACACCATTCAGATTCTGTTAGGATATTACCCACGCTTGCCACAGGTAGATGGGCATCAGCAGGATTTCAAGATCTTCCAGACTACCCGCCAGTACTATGACTTCAATGACATGCGCTTTACCCAACCTTTGATTTCAGAATTTAGGTAATAGTTCTATCTAATTATTATTTCCATCCTAAACTACAACTAAATAGCTATATTACAGGTAGTAACCCAAAGTCATTGCTACGAAGCCTTACAATTAAACCTGTGCTGCTGGGACTGATGCTGTAATCTAAATCTGTAAGCTATATTGCGTTGAAGTTTTACCCACTTATCTTCAGGAGCGCCTGCCTGTGCCTTCTGCTAGTATGGCAGTATAGCACTCAAGCCCAGAGCACGTCTAACCGAGGCCGTGACTTCTGGATAGGCTATATGGCGCATATCCAGAATGAGATAGGCCCAAACACACAGGGTGGTATCTCCGCCATGAATTTGTATGTCACCTCCCAGGTGACCACCCAGGCACAGGTAACAATTGGGCAAGGCGCTCCCAAAACGCACCAGGTTAATGCGAACTCCGTCACGGTTATTCCTATTAGCCCCAGAGATGCTTATGTAGGTTCCAGCGAGAGAATAGAGAGCAAAGCCATTCATGTCACCGCCAATGACCCCATAGTGGTATATGCCCACATCTATCACTTGAACAAGTCTGGGGCCACCTTGGTGTTGCCCGCCAATACGTTGGGGCGCTCTTATTACGCCTCCAGCTATACCCAAACCGATTCCATGGGCGCAAGAGCGGCCTCGCAGGTGATGGTGGTGGCATTGGAAGACAATACTACCATTGAGATTACCCCCACCGGCCCCACTTTGGGTGGCCAACCCACCGGTCAGGCCTTTTCTCCCCCCAGACCGCTTATGAAAGGGGAAGTATACCAGGTTAGATCCCTGCAAGACCTCACCGGCACCAAAATTGAGTCCATTGCCGCAGACGGGGGCACCTGCAAAAGAATCGCAGTTTTCTCAGGGAGCTCTTACACGGCAATCCCAGAGCCCTTCACCTGCCCTAGCAGACTCTCCGGCGACAACCTGTACCAGCAACTATACCCCGTTAGTGCCTGGGGCAAGAACTTTGTGACAAGCCCGTTCAGCAGCCGTCGGGCCGGAGATATTTACCGAGTATTGGCTTCTAAAGACAACACTATCATTCGGGTCAACGGAAGTTCAGTCAGTAGAAACCAGGGGGAGTTCTATGAATTTGAAAATGACATTGCCAATTACATTACCGCTTCAGAGCCGGTACAGGTAACACACTACACCAAATCCCAGTCCTGCGATAACGTTCCCAGCGATCCGGACATGGTGCTCATCAATCCGGTAGAACAGACTCTGCGGGAGATCACGCTCTATTCCTCCCCTAATTTCCAGATTTCCCGTCAGTACATCAACATCACCATGAAAACGGCGGAAACCGGTTCATTTAGGCTTGACGGTCAGGCGGTGGCTTTTAAGCCGGTACCGGCCAATCCGGAATATTCTTACTCCCAGAACGCAGTCAACTCAGGCAACCATTCGCTTACGGCAGATAGCGGTTTTAACGCCATTGCCTACGGATTTGGCGACGTGGAATCCTACGCCTATTCAGCGGGGGCAAACGTCACAAACCTCAACCAGAACATAACGGTTCTCTCTGACAGCATCTGTGATGGGCGCAGCATCCGGTTCAAAGGGTTTGCCCAGTATCAGCCCCTTGCCTGGAAATGGCACTTTGGAGACGGCGCTACCTCTACCCTTCAAAATCCTTCGCATCTGTTCCCAGGCCCGGGTAAATACACTGTTTCACTGGTCACTACTAAGTCTAACGGCAATGACTGTAACTCTCAGGACTCTACTTATATAGAGGTGGAAGTTCATCCCAATCCTAAGGTAGATTTCACGGTTGACCTTGCCTGCTCTAATGAAAGCACTCGCTTTACAGACGCTTCTGCTCTCACCACCGGAGAGAAGATCATTGCCTGGCGCTGGAATTTTGGAGACGGCACTACGTCCAGTGAGCAGAATCCTTCGCACCGCTTCCCTAAACAAGGCAGCTATACCGTCACGCTTTCTGTTACCAATCAGAACCTGTGCATTAGCACCTTAACTAAGCAGATAACAATTGCAGCACCGCCAGCCGCCCGTTTTCAGGCGCAGGAGGCCTGCGTGCAAGCAGCTATGGCCTTTCAAGACCAATCTAGTGTACCGCAGGGGCGCGTGGTGCAGTGGGAATGGGATTTTGGCGATGGCACCGAACGTTCTACTGAGCAGCACCCCCAACATCAATTTTCCACCGCCGGCACTTTTACCGTCAAACTTAAAGTTATCTCAGACCAAGGCTGCCGCGATTCTACGCAGCAAACCGTACGGGTGAATCCTAAACCAACAGTAGCGTTCCGTTTACCAGATATATGCGTGCGGGATGAGGCCATTTTCCAAAACTTGTCTACCGTGCCGGCAGGCACTATGAGCTTTAGATGGGAGTTTGGAGACGGCAACACCAGCACCGCCAACTCGCCGCGGCACCAATACGCCACCGCAGGCACCTATACGGTAAAACTGGTTGTTACTACCAACAAAGGATGCCAGGACAGTGTCTCCCAAACGTACACCATTAACGGGGCACAGCCCATACCAGACTTTACCGCCTCTTCTTTCTGCCAGGAGCAGGGAGTTAGCTTTTCAGACGCCAGCACTATTTCCTTCGGAAAGATTCTGCGGCGGCAATGGAGCTTTGGCGATGGCTCTTTCTCTGAGGAAGCCAACCCCACCCATACATACAAAACACCTGGCACCTACCAGGTAACACTGCGGGTTTGGTCTGGCATTGTGTGCATGGAGTCTATCAGTAAAACTATTACCGTGCTTCCCAACCCGCTGGCCTCCTTTACCGCACCCAACGTCTGCGAGGGCAATTCTGTGATTTTCGCCAATACCACCCAGCACCGGGGCAGCGGCAACCTCACGTACACCTGGGATTTTGGGGATGGCACCACCTCCACAGACACCAATCCCACACATTTATATACCGCACCCGGCACCTATACCGTCACGTTAAAAGCCCAGGGCGCCAACACCTGTGAGCAGACATTCTCAGGCGCTGTCACCATTTATCCTATGCCAAAGGCTGACTTCTCCCCTACGGTAGGCTGCGTGGCAGACGCGGTCACGTTCCAGAACAGCAGCAGCCTGGCAAGCGGCCAAATGACTACCTGGGTCTGGGACTTCGGTGATGGGAACAAAACTTCCTCAGAGCAGCCAACCCATACCTATTCCAGTCCCGGCAGTTACACGGTTAGCCTCACTGTTTCGTCAGCGTTGGGTTGTTCGCAGACCGTTCAGAAAATCATCCAGATTGCTCCCCCTCCAATAGCGCAAGCGGGGCCAGACCAGTTGCTCTGTGGCCAGACCTCCACCCGGTTATCGGCCAACGCCCCGGCTCCGGCAACTGGCGTCTGGACGGTGATTCAAGGCACGGGCGGTTCCTTCTCTGACGCTAACAGTCCCACCGCAATTTTCTCGGGAAGCTTCCACCAAACGTATCTGCTGCGCTGGACGGTAAGCAACAGCCCTTGCAAGAGTGCCACAGACGAGGTGCAGATCAGGATAGAACCCACCCCGGCAGCCGACGCGGGACCTGATCTCCTATTAGAGGAAGGAGACAAAATAACTTTGCAGGGGAGCGGACAGGGGCAACTCTCCTGGACACCCACTATCGGCCTGAGCAACCCTGACATCAGCAACCCTGTTGCCTCACCGGCCACTACCACCACTTACTACCTCCATGCCCGCTCTGAGGCCGGTTGCACCAACCTGGATAGCATGGAAGTGAAAGTGGTGAAACGGCTGCAGATTCCCACGGCATTCTCCCCCAACGCCGACGGCACGAATGACACCTGGGTTTTGGAGGGAATTCAGGACTACCCGCTCATCTCCATTGAGATCTATAACCGTTGGGGACAGTTGGTCTACTCCACCCGGGGCTACCCTTCGCCCTGGGACGGGAAACGCAACGGCTCTGACCTGCCCATTGGCGCCTATTATTATATCATTGATCCTCACAACGGTCTCCCTAAAAAGTCTGGACCGCTTACCATTCTTCGCTAAAGCCAGCGCTTATGAGAACGTCGTACAGCTGCCTCCTGCTTTTCCTGCTCTGCTTCCCACTTTGGGGGCTGGCGCAGCAGGTGCCGCATTACAGTCAGTACATGCTCAACCCTCTCCTCATGAACCCAGCGGTCAGCGGCACAGACAATTACCTGGATGTACGCGCCGGTTACCGCAACCAATGGACTGGCCTAGCGGGAGCCCCCACCTCCTATTACCTGAGCGGCCATATGCCCCTTTCCCGCCTGGACTACCTGAGCCCGCCCACCACTTTTCAGCCCCAGCCGGTCATCAAAGGCAAGCTGCGCGTACGGTGGCGCCCCGAACATCAAAACAATGCCCAGAAAATCCGTCCGCACCACGGCGTGGGCATCTTGGTACAGGCAGACAAAGCCGCCGGGCTCAAACGCACCGAAATTCAGTTACTTTATGCCTACCACCAGCCGCTCACCCCCTCGCTCAAGCTAGCCGCCGGAGTGGCCGCCGGGCTCACCCAGTTCAGTCTGAACCGCGACATGCTCACCTTCGGGAGTCCCGGCGACCCGGTCATGAACGCCGATGAGTACAACCGCCTGCTGCCCAACGTAGGGGTGGGGGTATTGCTGTACAGCAGCACCCTCTTTGCCGGCGCATCGGTCACGCAGGTGCTGCCTACGCCCTTCAGCTTCAGGGAGACGCGGGGCAAAATCCCAGCCAGGCAGCAGCGCCACCTTTACGTGCACGGCGGGTACCGTATGCTGGTGAGTCCAGACTTCAGCGTGATGCCTTCCGTGGTCATGAAATACGCCGCTCCCAGCCCCCTTTCCGTTGACCTGAATGTAAAAGTGTTCTGGCGCGATCAGTTCTGGGCCGGGGGCTCCTACAGATTGCAGGATGCGGCCGTCATTACCGCCGGTTTCCAGTACAAGCAGAAGTTCCACCTGGGCTATGCCTATGACCTCACCACCTCTGGCCTGAACCAGGTAAGCTACGGTTCCCATGAACTGGTGCTGGGCCTCATGCTCCGCAACCGCCGCTCAGTGTACTCGCCGTCCCAGTACTGGTAGGGCGTTTAGGGGCCGTTTTTCCAAAAAGAGCCCCTAAACAGAAAGCCAATTACTCTAACCTTCTGCGTTTAGCGGCTCTTTTTCCAAAATCAGGCTAAAAACAGATTTCTGCCCACAAACTTCCCCAACCCTTGAAACGAGCCGCTCAGATTCTCTACCTTTGTTCCTGAACCTCTTACACCAAAGACAATGCTGCATCTAGGCGACTACAACTACCTGGAAATCCTCCGTGATCTGGAACATGGCCTTTACCTGGGCTCAGACGACGGTGATGTCTTGCTGCCCCGCAAATACGTTCCGGCCGGGGCACAGGTAGGCGACATGATCAGCGTGTTTGTGTACAGAGATTCTGAAGATCGCCTCATTGCCACCACCCTGGAGCCCAAGGCCAAAGTAGACCAGTTCGCCTGCCTGCAGGTGCGGGACGTGAACAACTATGGTGCGTTTCTGGACTGGGGCCTGGAAAAAGACCTGTTCGTGCCTTACAAAAACCAGCACGATGACCTATACCCCGGCCAGTGGGCGCTGGTATACATTTATTTAGACGATAACTCAGACCGCCTGGTAGGTTCTTCCAAACTGGCTCCTTACCTGAGCTATGACCCTATTTCCCTTCAGGAAGGCGAGGAAGTACAGCTCCTCATTGGTCCTGAGAAGGCGCTGGGCTACCAGGTAATCGTGAACAACAGCTACCTGGGTATGCTGTACCGCAACGAGGTGTTCCGCCCGCTACAGCCGGGTGAGTACACCCAGGGCTACGTGAAGAAAGTGCGGGAAGACAACAAGCTGGATGTGAGCCTGCAGAAACAAGGCTATGACGAGGTGGAACAAGCCGCCCAAACCATCTTGCAGCGCCTACAGGCCGAAAACGGCTGGCTCCCGCTCACGGATAAAAGCGCCCCAGAACTCATCTATGACACCCTGGGCATGAGCAAGAAAACCTTCAAGAAAGCACTGGGCAATTTATACAAGCGCGGTGCGGTGCAGTTGCTGCCCCAAGGCACCCAGTTGATTACTACTTCCTGAGCAATACCCGGCCCGTAGCGTCTCCTTAATGCGACACCTTTTCCTTTTGGCCTTTTGCTTAAGCAGTTTCACCGCTGCCTTTGGCCAAACCCCCGTGCCTGTCAAAAAACAGATGACCGCCGTTAGAACGGCCACCCCACCCAAGCTAGATGGTCTGCCTACCGAAGAAGTCTGGTTACAGGCCCCTCCGGCCACAGATTTTATCCAGAACGAGCCGGTGAACGGGGCCCCTTCGCGCCAGCGCACGGAGGTACGCCTTCTCTATGACGACCAGGCCATTTACATAGGGGCCATTCTCTATGACAGCTCCCCAGACTCTGTCCTTACCCAGCTGAGCCAGCGCGACGGCGGACAGGTGAACGCAGACATGTTTGGGGTGTACTTAGACACGTACCTGGACAAGCAGAACGCCTTTGGGTTTGAGGTTTCCACCGCGGGCGTGCAAACCGATTTCCGGGCCACAAGCAACGGCAATGACTTCTCCTGGAACGCCGTCTGGGAAAGCACCGTGGCCCGCCATGCGCAGGGCTGGTCCGTGGAGTTCAGGATTCCGTACTCGGCCCTCCGTTTTCCAAAGAAGGACGTGCAGAGCTGGGGCATTAACTTCTGGCGTTCTACCCGCCGCTACCGTGAGAGTGCCTTCTGGAATTTCATAGACAGCTCCATCCAGGGCTTCGCAAACCAGTTTGGCGTGTTACAGGGGGTGCAGGGGCTGGAAGCGCCGCTGCGGCTGTCATTGATGCCGTACCTTTCCGGCTACGCCGATCATTACCCGCACGGCAAAGCGGACAAGAAAGACCTTAAAACCACGGTTAATGGTGGTATGGACATTAAATACGGTATCAATGACGCCTTTACCTTAGACATGACCCTGGTGCCGGACTTCGGGCAGGCGCAGTCAGACGCGCAGGTGCTCAACCTCTCGCCGTTTGAGGTGAGGTTCAATGAAAATCGTCAGTTCTTCACGGAAGGGACCGAGCTTTTCAACAAAGCCGGACTTTTCTATTCCAGACGCATTGGGGCCACGCCATTGTTATACGATGACCTGCCCTATGACAGAAACCGCTACGGCGAAGGTCCGGCGCAAGTGCAGGTGGTTGAAAACCCAGACAAAACAAGCCTCCTCAACGCCACCAAAATATCAGGGAGAACCAACAAAGGACTAGGCATTGGCTTGTTCAACGCCGTGACGCGCAACACCTACGCTACCCTCAGAAGCAACCGCCTGGAAGAGGAATTTAAGGTCTTGACAGACCCGGCCACCAACTACAACGTGCTGGTGCTGGACCAAACGCTGCCCAACAGCTCTTACGTCACCTTCACCAACACCAACGTAACCCGAAGCGCCGGTTTTTACAATGCCAACGTGACCGGGCTCATGACGCGGCTCTCCAACAAGAAGAACTCGTACGCCCTCAACCTATCGGGTAACCTGAGCCAGCGCTACAACAAAGGCGAGATAGAAGAAGGCACCCACAAAGTGGAACTGGGCCATGCCTACGCCGCCAGCTTTGGGAAGACCAGCGGTAATTTCCAGTTCACGGTGAGCCACAGCGTGGAGAGCCATACCTATGAAATCAATGACCTGGGCTATCTGGAGAACAACAACTCCCTGGAGAACGCGGCCAATGTGCGGTACAACCTCTACAAGCCCTTCTGGAAGCTGAACAATATGTACAACACCTTAGGCGTGGAGCACCGCATGCTGTACAAACCCAACAAGCTGGCGCAGCTGGTGTACTTTCTGGAGACCAACGCCACCACCAGAAACTTCCTTTCCTTTGGATACACCCTCTCCTGGCTTCCGCTGAACAACTATGACTATTTTGAGCCTCGGTCTTATGACGCCAACCGTGCTCCTAACCGCCGGTGGCGCGACCCGTCCGGCTGGGAGATAAGTGGCTATATCTCCAGCGACTACCGCAAGAAATTCGCGCTGGACATAAACGGCGGCCTCTACCGCTCCGCGGAATATGACCGCCTTACCCAGTGGGTTGGCCTCAGTCCCCGCCTGCGCGTGAACGACAACCTCCAGCTGGTGTACAGCGTGGATCTGAACCAGGCCCTCCGCGACTTCGGGTTCACGGGCAACGGCGGGCAGGACAGCATCTTCTTCGGGAACCGTACGGTGTACACGGTGAGCAACACCCTTACTGGCACGTACATCTTCAACGCCCGCACCGCACTTAACCTAAACATGCGCCACTATTGGTCTAATGCCACCTACAAAGAGCACTATCTGCTGCTGGAAGACGGGAACATGGCACCCCTGGGCTACAAACCCACCTCGCCGTGGGCCGATGACCGCAACTTCAACGCCTTCAACGTAGACCTGGTGTACAGCTGGCGGTTTGCCCCGGGCAGTGAGGTGAGCGTGGTCTGGAAGAACGCCATTGACTACAGTCTTTTCCCCAGCCGGAACGACTATTTCCTGAACCTGCGCAATACCTTACAGGCCAAACAATTAAACAGCTTCTCCGTTAAGGTTCTATATTACCTGGATTATCAGGTGCTTAGAAAAGCCTTAAAATCATAGACCGGAGATATGGTATCTGCCAAGACTGCTCTTATTGCTGGCGCCAGCGGATTGGTGGGCGGCCACTGTCTTCAACTGCTGCTGCAAAGCCCCCGCTATAACAAGGTGATCTCCATTGGCCGAAAAACGCTTCCCGTGGAACATCCCAAACTACAGCAGCTCACCGTAGATTTTGACCACCTGGAAAAGCACCGCCACAGCCTCATCGCCGATGACGTGTATTGCTGCCTGGGCACCACCATCAAGAAAGCCGGCTCCAAGGAAAATTTCAGGAAGGTAGATTACCAGTATGTGGTGAACCTGGCCAAAGTCACCTCCGGGCATTTCGCCACGCAGTTTCTGGTGGTGTCGGCGTTGGGGGCAGATGGCGGTTCCAGCATTTTCTATAACCAGGTGAAAGGCGAGATGGAGCAGGCCGTGAAAGCGCTTCCGTTTACGGCCGTGCATATTTTCCAGCCCTCGCTGCTGTTAGGCGACCGGCAGGAGTTCAGGCTGGGCGAGAAGGCCGCCGAAGTGTTCATGAAAGGGTTCGGTTTCCTGTTCAAAGGGCCGCTGAACAAGTACCGCGCCATTGAGGCCCGCACCGTTGCCAAGGCCATGCTGGAAGCCGCCAAACAGGACGGCGGCGGCGTGCTGGTGCACCCCTCAGAGCAGATGCAGCAATACGCGTAGCAGCATTCCAGTGCCTGCGTTTAGGGGCTCTTTTTCCAAAAACAGGCGCTAAACGCAAATGCCTTAACTTCCCGGCCACCCATCGCGTAAAGGCAGCAGAAACAACCCAACACCATGGACAACGCTGCCCAGCATCAAATCAAGCATCATTTTCCGCGCAGTACCCAATATGACCCACAATGGGTGCGGGAGCATTCTATGGGAGAGAACGTGCTTTTCAACCTGGAGAGCATTACCTCGCTTATTCCTCTTAAAAAAGGCATGCGAGTGCTGGACTTAGGCTGCGGCAAAGCGGCCAGCTCTATCTTTCTGGCCAACGAGTTTGGGGTGCAGGTCTGGGCCGTGGACGAAGCCATCTCCGCCACAGACAATTACCGCCGCGTGCAGGACGAGAACCTGGAAAACCAAGTATTCCCGCTTCAGGCCGATGCCCGTTCCCTGCCCTTCCCCGAGGAATTCTTTGACGTAGTGCTGGTCATTGACTCCTACACCTACTTCGGCACCGACGACAAGTACCTACCTTACATCTGCCACTTCCTCAAGCCCGATGGCTACATAGGCATTGTGGACGTCTGTTTCAAAGAAGAGATTGAGACCATTGACCAGGTACCCGATTTCCTGCGTGAGGATTTCCAGGCGTACTGGTACTACATCCATTCGGTGGCCTGGTGGCGCAAACTGTGGGAGAAAACCGGCCTGGTCCAGATCAGAACCGCCGAGCTGCTGCCCGCCGCCGAGCTGATAAGGGAACAGTACGTGAAAGACTTTGAGGAGCACGGCCAGAAGAAAGACCCCTTCGCGCGGGCGCTCAAGAAAGATACCGAGCACAAAATCAGTTTCTTCCGGCTGGTGGGCCAGCGCACCTCCCGCGAGGCGTACCTGCAATCCTACAAAAAAAGCTAACTTGCGCGCCCAAAATTGGCCAGAGCCTTGTGTCAGTTTTTATCCACAGGTAAAATAAACCTTAGTTTTGGGCAGTTTTAGAAAGACAGCAAGACATTAAGCCAGCCTTTTTGCAAAGAATCTTTTACTATGAAAAACAAACCTCTTATTTTTGGGCTCGGGATACTCCTGCTGTCCCTTTGCTCTCTTACCGGTGCCCAGGCACAGCAGGGAGGCATAGGGCTCAGGGTGGGCGGCCATACCGCCGGTATCTCCGGGAAATACTTCATGCGGGAGTCACTTGCCCTGGAAGGAATTCTGGGCACCGGCTTTGGCCGAAGAGGCTTCCAATTAACCGCCCTCATTGAGCAGCACGCCGATGCCTTCAGCGTGCCGGGGTTGCGGTGGTTTTACGGCGGTGGTGCCCACGTTGGCTTCTTCAAGGGCCGGTACTACCACAAACGTTCTAGCAGACATTACGAAGACTCTTACAATAGAACCCTCACCACGGTGGGGATAGACGGTATTGTAGGTTTGGAATATCAGATTACGGAAATTCCGCTTTCTCTGTCCCTCGATTTTAAGCCATTTTTCGAGGGTAACCGAGACGGGATTTTCTTGTATGGAGACGGAGCTCTGACCGTGCGCTATACATTCTAATGCTTCCCCGAACCTACTAGAAAAGCCTGCCTCGTGCAGGCTTTTTCTTTTTCCATGGTTTTGCGTTTAGCGCCTGTTTTTGGAAAAAGAGCCCCTAAACGCAATGATCCCCACCATTGAATCGCCCGCCCAATCCCCTTGCAGAATCCAACCCCAGCCCGTACCTTTGCAGATGCTTATCAAGAAAGACGGAGGGATTAGGCCCTGTGATGTCTTAGCAACCCAATTCAGTTGGGTGCTACTTCCTACCCGCTGCCACTGCTGCAACGGGGGAGATGAGTGACGGAGATTCCTACACGCCTACCCGCCACTTCCTCCTACCCTTTCTTGAGCCGCCACTAACCCTTTAGGTTTGCACAAGAAGATGACCCGCATTGAGGAAGAAGTACAGAAACGAATTTTAGTCTTAGACGGTGCCATGGGTACCATGATCCAGCGGTACAACCTGCAAGAGGAAGATTACCGCGGCGAACGTTTCAAAGACTACCACCTGGACGTGAAGGGCAACAATGATTTGCTTTCCCTCACCCAACCCCACATCATCAAGGAAATCCACAGCCTCTACTTTGAGGCGGGCGCCGATATTGCCGAGACCAACACTTTCAGCGGCACCTCCATCGCCATGGCCGACTACGACATGCAGGACCTGGTGTACGAGCTGAACTATGAATCGGCGCGCATTGCCCGCGAAGCCGCCGATGAGTGGACTGCCAGAACGCCAGACAAACCGCGTTTTGTAGCCGGAGCCATCGGGCCTACCAATCGTACCGCTTCTTTATCGCCAGATGTGAACAACCCCGGCTACCGCGCCATTACCTATGATGAGCTGGTAGAAGCCTACACCGAGCAGGTGCGCGGGCTGGTAGACGGCGGCGTGGATTTGCTGTTGGTGGAAACCATCTTTGATACCTTGAATGCCAAGGCGGCACTGTTCGCCATTGACCAATACAGCCAGCAGACGGGCAAGCGCCTGCCGCTCATGGTGTCCGGTACCATTACCGATGCCAGCGGTCGTACCCTATCCGGCCAGACCGTCGAGGCGTTTTTGTACTCGGTTTCACACATGCCGTTGCTGAGCGTGGGCTTTAACTGCGCCCTCGGGGCGAAGCAGTTGCGTCCGCACTTGCAGAGCTTAAGCAAGGCGTCTAAGTTCCACATCAGTGCCTACCCCAATGCCGGTCTGCCCAACGCCTTCGGAGCGTATGACGAGACACCGGAGCAAATGGGCCAGCACATCCGTGATTTCCTGGAGAACAACTTCGTGAACATCGTGGGGGGCTGCTGCGGAACTACGCCGCCGCACATCAAGGTCATCGCTGAGATTGCCAAAGAATACCCGCCGCGCCCGCTGCCACAATTACCGGCCGTTCCTACCTACTCGGGCCTGGAGCCGCTCACGGTGTACGAAGGCTCTAACTTCGTGAACATAGGCGAGCGTACCAACGTGACCGGTTCCAAGAAATTCGCCCGTCTCATTCTGAACGAGCAGTACGAAGAAGCCCTGGCCGTAGCCCGTCAGCAGGTGGAGAACGGCGCCCAGATCATTGACGTGAACATGGACGAAGGCATGCTGGACTCCGAAGCCGCCATGACCCTGTTCCTGAACCTGATCGCCTCTGAGCCAGACATCGCGCGGGTGCCCATCATGATCGACTCCTCCAAGTGGAGCGTGATTGAGGCCGGTCTCAAGTGCGTGCAAGGCAAAGCCATCGTGAACTCTATCTCGCTCAAAGAAGGCGAAGAGAAGTTCAAAGAGTACGCCCGCAAAGTGCGCAGCTACGGCGCCGCCGTGGTAGTGATGGCGTTTGACGAAGAAGGCCAGGCCGATAACTACGAGCGCCGCATCCAGATCTGTGAGCGTGCCTATAACATCCTGACCAAAGAAGTAGGCTTCCCCGCCGAGGACATCATCTTTGACCCCAACATCCTCACCGTGGCCACCGGTATGGAGGAGCACAACAACTACGCCGTCGACTTCATTAACGCCACCCGCTGGATCAAACAGAACCTGCCGGGTGCCAAAGTAAGCGGCGGGGTGAGTAATATTTCCTTCTCGTTCCGGGGCAATGACCCCGTGCGCGAGGCCATGCACTCTGTATTCCTGTACCACGCCATCAAAGCCGGTCTGGATATGGGCATTGTGAACGCGGGTATGCTGGAAGTCTACGAGGAAATCCCGAAGGACCTGCTGGAGCGCGTAGAGGATGTGCTGCTGAACCGCCGCCCCGATGCCACCGAGCGTCTGGTGGAGTTCGCCGAAACGGTGAAAAACAAAGGCAAAGAAGTGGTGCGTGACGAGGCTTGGCGCCAGGAACCGGTGCAGAAACGCTTGACGCACGCGCTGGTGAAAGGACTGGTAGAATACATTGACCAGGACGTGGAGGAAGCCCGCCACCTCTACAGCAAACCGCTGGAAGTGATTGAAGGTCCGCTCATGGACGGCATGAACGTAGTGGGTGACCTCTTCGGCGAAGGCAAAATGTTCCTGCCGCAGGTAGTGAAAAGCGCCCGCGTCATGAAGAAAGCCGTGGCCTACTTGTTACCGTTCATTGAGGAAGAGAAAGTACGCGCCGCCGCTTCCGGTGACACCTCTACCCGCCAGACCAACGGAAAAATCCTGATGGCAACGGTGAAAGGCGATGTGCACGACATCGGGAAAAACATTGTGGGCGTGGTCTTGGCCTGCAACAACTACGAGGTGATTGACCTGGGCGTGATGACGCCCGCCGATAAAATCTTGGATGCCGCCCGCGAGCACAACGTGGACGTGATCGGACTCAGTGGTCTGATTACGCCGTCACTGGACGAGATGGTGCACGTAGCCCGCGAAATGGAGCGGCAGAACTTCAATATTCCGCTGCTTATTGGCGGGGCCACCACGTCCCGCGCGCATACGGCCGTGAAAGTAGCGCCCGCCTATAACGGAACCGTCGTGCACGTACTGGATGCTTCGCGCAGCGTACCGGTGGTTGGTAATTTGCTGAGCCCGGACAACAAGGAGCAGTTTGCGGTAGACATCAGGAAAGAATATGATGAGATGCGCGAAGGCTATCTGAGCCGCCAGAAGGAAAAGAAATACTTACCTATTGCCGAGGCCCGCGCGAACAAGCTGCCCATTGAGTGGAAAGCCGAAGACGTGTACACGCCAGCCAAAACCGGCGTGCAGGTGTTCCAGAACTTCCCGCTGGAGGAACTGGTGCCGTACATTGACTGGACGCCCTTTTTCCAGGCTTGGGAACTGCACGGCAAATTCCCGAAACTGCTGGAAGACCCGATTGTAGGCGCGGAAGCCACCAAACTGTACGCCGATGCTCAGGCTTTGCTCCAACGCATTGTAGACGAGAAGCTACTTACCGCCAACGGCGTGGCCGGTTTGTTCCCGGCCAACTCTGTGGGTCATGACGATGTGGAAATCTACACCGATGAGCAGCGTACCCAAGTCCTCACTCACTTCCGTACCCTGCGCCAGCAAGGCCAGAAAGGGCCCAACGTGCCTAACCTCGCACTTGCTGACTTTGTCGCGCCTAAAGAAACTGGCCTGGCAGATTACACGGGAGGCTTTGCCGTAACCGCCGGTATTGGCCTGGACGATCTGGTAAAACAGTTTGAAGCCGACCACGATGATTACCACTCCATCATGGCCAAAGCCTTAGCCGACCGCCTGGCCGAAGCCTTCGCCGAAAAGCTGCACGAGATTGTGCGCAAGGAAATCTGGGCCTACGAGCCCGAGGAAAGCTTCACCAACGAAGAACTCATCAAAGAGAAATACCAGGGCATCCGCCCGGCGCCCGGCTATCCGGCCTGCCCAGACCACACCGAGAAAACCACGCTGTTCCAGCTCCTGAACGTGGAGCAGCACACCGGCATCACCTTAACCGAGAGTCTGGCCATGTGGCCTACGGCAGCGGTATCGGGTATGTACTTCGCGCATAGGCAGTCAAGGTACTTCGGGTTGGGCAAGATTGAGAAAGACCAGGTGGTAGACTACGCCCAGCGCAAAGGCATGACGGTAGAAGAAGTAGAGCGCTGGCTGTCGCCGAATTTGAATTACTGATTTTCCGTTTAGGGGCTGTTTTTCTAAAAAAAGGCCAGAAACAGAAAGGTGAAATGAGTTGAGTTGAATGGTACTAGAGGAACTTGGCATCCACCTTGGGTTCTGTTTTCTCTGCTACCCTCTCCCCCTCCTGTCATCTTGGAAAGATCTTGTGGGCGAACTAGAAAAGCATTAAAGAAGCGCTGCTACCGTTCGATCACAAGATCCTTTCAGGATGACAAAAAGAAGGGAGACTAGTTATAGAGGTGAAGCCTCTATCCATGTAAATAAAAATGGCGCAAGCGGCCGTTTGTGCTGGCGTTTAGGGGCTGTTTTTCTGAAAACAGGTCAAAAACAGAAATGCGTGCGATGGACGCAAGCAGACGCTTGCGCCAGAAAATCGCAAAAGAAACAGAAGCATCGCCCTTGGCGGAATCAAAAATAAACATCGGCCAACGGCCAAAAAAGACACCGACACTACGTCAATGAAAGTTACTGAGCACTTACAGAACGCAGACAAAACCCTTTTCTCCTTTGAGATTCTGCCGCCGGTGAAAGGCACCAGCATCCAGTCTATCTACGAGGGCATTGACCCGCTTATGGAGTTCAAGCCGCCGTTCATCAACGTGACTTATCACCGCGAGGAATACGTGTTCAAGGAGCGCGAGAATGGCTTGCTGGAGAAAATCACCATTAGGAAGCGGCCCGGCACGGTGGGTATCTGTTCGGCCATCATGAACAAGTACCACGTAGATGCGGTGCCGCACATCATATGCGGGGGCTTCAGCAAAGAGGAAACCGAAAACGCGCTCATGGACCTCAACTTCCTGGGCATTGATAACGTGCTCCTGCTGCGCGGCGATGCCGTCAAAACCGAACCTGGATTCCGTCCGCATAAAGACGGGCACGCCCATGCCTCAGATCTGATCCAGCAGGTGGTGCAGTTGAACCACGGCCATTACCTGGACGAGGAGATGGAAAACCCCGTACCCACTGATTTCTGCATTGGCGTAGCCGGGTACCCCGAAAAACACGTAGAGGCACCCAACCTGGCCACCGACCTCAAGTACCTGAAACACAAGATAGACTTAGGAGCCGAGTACATCATCACGCAGATGTTCTTTGACAACGAGAAATTCTGCGACTTTGTGAAAGCCTGCCGCGCCGTGGGCATCAAAGTTCCCATTATTCCGGGCCTGAAGCCCCTCACCACCAAAAGCCAACTGAACGTACTGCCCCGCTACTTTAATATAGACCTGCCCGAAGATCTGGTGAATGCCGTGGAGGCCGCCAAAACCCCGGCCGAGGTGAAACAGGTAGGCATTGAGTGGACTATTCAGCAATGCAAAGAGTTGGTGGAGTTTGGCGTGCCATGCCTGCATTTCTACACCATGAGTAAATCTGAGGCCACCGCGGCGGTAGCCCGGGCCATTTTCTAAGATTGCTGGTTTAAGGCAGATTCCGGAAAAAGAGCCGCTAAACGGAAGGCCCCTCTACTGATTGGTAGAGGGGCCTTCCGTTTTTATGCTACTACAGCTTCACTCATCCGCAGCTGAAATGCGTTTAGGGGCTCTCTTTCCGGAATCTGCCCCAAAGTAGCAAAACCACCAGGAAGCTAGGCTATTCGGCAGTTGGCCGATCTGGCCACTAATACCCGATGTGCAGGATGGCGTCGCCTTGGTTTACCACCGGCATGTTGTTGATCCCAATCACGTACCCGCTTACATGTGAGGCAATGGGATGGGTGGCATAGCCGTACGGATCTGAAACGGCTCCTACCTGCTGCCCGCGGCTGATGGCCTGCCCATTTTTCACGAAGCTGCGGAACAGCCCGGCCCTCCGGGCCCTGATCCAGGACGTATGTCGGCATACCACCGAGGGCTGAGACGCCGGAACGCTGTTTTCCACCATGCCCAGATGGTGCATCACGCGCACGGCCCCCTCCATGGCCAGATTGATTCCCGCCTCATCAAACCGGAGCGACTCACCGGTTTCGTAGACGATGATGGATTTACCTAACTTAGAAGCTTCCTTGCGCAGAGACCCCGGGCGCAGCTTTGAATCCAGGATGAACGGAGCGCCAAAGGCCTGCGCCAAGGGCTCATTGCCCTCGCCTTCCAGCTCGCAGCGTATCTGCGGAAAATTTGATCGGCTGGAGCCGCCAGTATGGAAGTCAATGCCATAGTCTACCAACGGCAGTATCTCTGAGGTGAAGCGTGCCGCCACCCGGCTGGCCAAGGAGCCTTTGGCGTTCCCCGGGAAACTTCGGTTCACGTCTTTCCCGTCCGGTACCTCGCGGGAGAAGTTCAGGAAACCGTAGATGTTCAGGATGGGAATGGCCAGCACCGTTCCGCGCAGGGGTTGCAGCATATTGCGCCTGATCATGCGCCGGATGGTCTCTACGCCGTTGACCTCGTCTCCGTGCATACCCGCCATGAGCAGCAGCACCGGGCCCGGCTCCTGCGCCCTGAACACGTGGATAGGAATGTCAATGGCGGTACCGCTGGGCAGCCTGGAAATGTTAAGCCGAACTAAAATATTATCCCCAGGATAAATGGGAATGTCATTGATGGTCATCTCCGCCATCTGGGGTCTTGTTTTGTTTGGTTTTCTTAGACTTGCCTTTGTTCACCAGCAACTCTGTATACTCAATGATTTTACCGGCAATGTCCTGTTGGGTAGCTTTCTCAATGCCCTCCAGCCCCGGCGAGGAATTCACTTCCAGAATAAGCGGCCCGCGTTTAGATTGCAGCATGTCTACACCGGCCACGTCCAGCCCCAGAGACTTGGCAGCCATGAGCGCGGCGGCTTTCTCTGCGCGGGTAAGCTTAATGAGGCTGGCACTGCCGCCGCGGTGCAGGTTAGACCTGAACTCGCCCTCTTTGCCCTGGCGCTTCATGGCGCCCACCACCTCGCCGTTCACCACAAACACACGTATGTCGGCGCCCTTGCTTTCGGCAATGAACTCCTGCACAATGATACGGGCCTTGAGGTTGTGGAAGGCTTCAATCACAGACTCAGCGGCTTTCTGGGTTTCCGCGAGCACCACGCCCAGACCTTGGGTACCTTCCAGCAACTTAATTACCAGCGGGGCACCGCCCACTTCCGTGATCAGTTCTTTGACTTGTTTGGAATAGTTGGTAAAGGCTGTCTTGGGCATGCCCAGTCCCGCCCGTGCCATGATCTGGAGGCTGCGGAGTTTGTCTCTGGACCGCACAATAGACTGCGAGGCCACCACGCTTTTTACCTTCATCATCTCAAACTGGCGCACCACGGCCGTTCCGTAAAACGTAACCGAAGCCCCAATTCTGGGAATGATGGCATCTATGCCAGTAAGCAGTTCGCCTTTGTAGAGAATATGCGGGTCGCCTTTCTCCATGACCAGGTCACAGCGCAAATGGTCAAGCACCACGGCCTCGTGCCCGCGCTGCTGGGCGGCTTCCACCAACCGGCGGGTGGAATATAATTTGGGGTTGCGAGAAAGGATCGCAATTTTCATAAGGGCGGATTCTTGGGTGAATTACTTTTTTTCCTGGTTTTGTTTTTGGCCTTGAGCGACAGGTTTTTCCTGGACACGTCTACAATGAAACGTTTCCGGAGCAGCGTACGGCCCAAAAGGACCGGATATTTAAGGTCGCTGCGGTCTGAGAGGGAGAACTCTGTCTCTACCTCCTGCCCATGGATAAGAATCTTGGTACGGATAACGTAGCGTTCCTGTACATCGCCAAACGAACTTTTTACACTCCGCAGATCAAAATCTGTGAACTGGAACGCTTTGTGGTTGTAAGCCGGGTGGTTCTCGTCCAGGAGTTCAAAGTGGATGGCGCGTTGCCCGTTGGGTAAATCTACCTCCCGGATGTTGTTGCAGTGGATGGAGGAGGTGTAGGCCCCGGTGTCTACCTTGGCTTCTATCTCATACAGCTCCAACTCCGGGAAATCTACCATCTCCCTTCTCCCAATGATACTTTTTTCAGCACGGTCTTTCTTCATATGCCAATGCTTAGCTGTTTTTGAGCCAATTTGTGAAAAAGAAGCCAGAAACGGAATTACTTGTTGCCGGTGTAGGTAATGCGGTAAATGGCATCGTTCATGTCATCAGAGACCAGCAGAGAGCCGTCTGGCATTACCTCCACGTCTACCGGGCGGCCCCATTCCTTGCCATTCTGCAGCCAACCGGCGGCAAACGGTACAAAACTGGACTTGCCCTGGGCATCGGTACGGAACAAGCTCACCCGGTACCCAATTTTCTCTGAACGGTTCCAGGAGCCGTGCTCCGCAATGAAGATCTGGTTTTTATACATCTCCGGGAACATGTTGCCGGTATAGAACTCCATGCCCAAGGTACCGCCGTGTGGGTTCAGCTTCTGCACGGGCGCGGTGTAGTCGGCGCAGTTTTTCCCTTTGCCAAACTCAGGGTCTAGAGTCTCGCCGGCGTGGCAGAACGGGTACCCGAAGTGCATGCCCTTCTTAGGGGCGCGGTTCAGTTCATCTGGGGGCATGTTATCGCCCATGAGGTCACGGCCGTTGTCGGTGAACCAGAGCTCTTTGGTTTGCGGATGCCAGTCAAAGCCCACGGTATTGCGCACGCCGCTGGCAAACACCTCCAGGCCAGATCCGTCTGGGTTCATGCGGTTGATGGCTGCAAACACCGGTTCTTTTCTGAGGCAGATATTACAAGGCGCCCCCACCGGCACATACAGCTTATCATCTGGCCCAAAGGCGATGTATTTCCAGCCGTGGTGTTCTTCGGTAGGGAATTTATCATAAATGACTTTGGGCGCAGGCGGGTTCTTCAGGTTCTCCGCGATGTTGTCATAGCGGGTAATGCGGCTGATCTCAGCTACGTACAGCGCCCCGTTGCGCAGCGCTACGCCGTTGGGCATTTTAAGGCCGGAGGCAATGGTAATGATTTCGTCTACTTTGCCGTCTTTGTTTTTGTCTGGCAAGGCGTACACGCTGCCCTTATCGCGGGAGCCCACATAGAGGGTACCGTCTGGCCCCAGAGCCATGGAACGGGCGTTTACCACGTTGCGGGCGTAATAGCTGATCTGGAAGCCATCTGGTAATGTGATCTTGGCCAGGTCAGCATCGGTGGCAGGCTGCTCGGTTACTTCTTCTGAAACCGTGTCTTGGGCGGCGGCGGAGGTACGCTCCCCCTCCTCCTGGGCATCTGGTTTACCAGAGTTAGACGAACAAGCCAGTTGGCCCAAGAGCACCAGCAGGCTGGCCCCCATTTTTAGAGATAAAGGAAATTTCATAGTGTTAGATTGTACTGTGTCTAGGTAGCAGAGAAGCTCCCGCCGCCAATTAGGCGCATCTAGCTCTGACCCGTTCTGGCAAAACTACGCTTAAAACGGAACTCTCCCTTAAGCGGTATACGCAAAGAAACTCAGTTGGCTGTCTGGGAAGTACGGTGCTTCCGGAGCCAGGTAGCTACCGTGTACAGCAAATTGGTGTGCCCGGTCTGCAACACCACCAGTTTATGCCGTTTTAAAGCGCTCAGGAATACCTGCAGCCGTTTCTGGGAGATGATCTGGTCATATTTCCCCAGGAAGATGGTAACCTGGATATTACTCTGGTTCAGGAGCCGCACTATGCTGCGGGTATCAAAGGTAAGTTTGCTGAAACCGGTCCAGCTGCGGTACACGCGCAGGCGCTTCTGGGGCGAGTCCATCTGCCAGTTGGCAAATTTAACCAACCCCGAGTTGACCCACTGTCTGCGTTCCAGCCAGCTAAGGGTCTTGAAAAAGCGGGTAGGCCGCAAAACAATACGTTTGAACAACCCCTGCAACCAGCCTGGGTAGGTGGCGATGCTGTAGAGCAGATGCGTTCTGATGCCGTCTGGGGCAATCAGGTACAATTCATCCATCTGCGCATGGAACCTCTCCAGCACCGTAAGCGCGAACTTACCGCCCATGCTGAACGCCATCACCGAGAACCGGTTTATTTCCTCCCTGGCCAGCAGTTCCTGGATAAACTCCTGCAGTTTCTTCTTAGACAGCGGCAGGTCTGCTTTGCTCAAGGTGCTTTGCCCATGGAAGAAAAGATCAACGGCATAAACGGTATACTCTGGGTGCAGGGTACGCGCCATGGCATCATAATAATGCCCCTCCTGCCCGTATCCATGAAACGCCAGCAGCGCCTTAGGCCCGTTGCCCATGACACGGTAATGCAGTTTGGAAGATTTCAGCTGGATGGTGGGCACAGTTCTTTCGCTTTCAGATGGAAAATTACCTTTTACGTTTATCTGCAGATGAAAAGCCGTTTAGGGGCTGCTTTTCTAAAAACAGCCCCTAAACGGTTAGGTAGATAAATTTTATTCAGGCCGATTTCATCACTCCTAAAGACCAGGAGCAAACACGGATAGCGAGTACTTACTTGTTCTCCACCGTGGTTACCCTACTCATGCGTCCGGCGGGGTCAAACACAGCTAGTTTAATGGTTCCTTTCTGCGCGATGGGGCCTGTGTAGATTTTGCTTTTGGCCGTGGGTACTTCCCCGTTGGTAGTGTACCGGATGGTCATGCCCGGCAGCTGCACATTGGCCAGTACCTCCCCGTTCTGCACCACGGCCCCTGCCGTAGGAATGCGGTAGTTGAAGCCGCCCGCGTAGTAGTTCAACCTAGGCAGCTCGCGTTTGCCCAGCACGTTCACAAAAGCAGACCAGGCTTGCGCGTAGGCGGCTTTGCTTTGCGCCGACTCCGGGTTAGAAGCCCAGGCAGGATCCGGTGACCAGGCTCTCTCCGCTAACCCCAGCAGCTTGGGCAACAGCATGTACTCAAACCGTTCTGGCGTAGTGACCATTTCGCTCCATAGTGGGGCTTGCAGACCTACAATATTGGCGCGGGCTTCGGGTCTGAGTTGCTCTTTGTCAGAGAAGGCGGCGGTAGAGGTGAGCGGCTGGTTGTCATCGTTTACCTTAATGCTCTTCATGTAGTCAAAAGGAATGAAATAGAACCCTTTGTCTACGTCTGTGTAGCCGCCCCAGTACAGGCCGGGCTCATCGTATTCCTTCTGGTAAGCGAGGTCCAGGTAATAGTGGCTCACATTGGTCAAGACTACTTTATACCCAGCGTTGGCCATGCGGTACGGCAGATCTAGGTTGGCGCCCTGGTTGTTCCAGACATCTACGTGGAAATTCTCTTTCACGAAGTCTGGGTTGGCCACGTAGCTCAGTTTCCCGTTCGTTCTCACCTTGCTGAGGCCCACTTCCTCCCAACCGGACAGGTAAAGGCTCCGCGCCTTCAGCATGTCATTCAATTTCCCGAAGAAATAGTACCACAGGTCATCAATGGTTTTCACCTTAGAATCTTTAGCCATCAACTGCTGCACCACCGGCGATTTTTCCCAGACCCCTCTGGGCACTTCATCGCCCCCGAAGTGGATGGTACTGATGGGCGCTCCGGCTTCTTTGTACATGGCCAGCAGCTCATCGGTCACTTTTTCCAGGAAGTTGTAGGTAGACGGCAGCGCCACGTTCATAACGTTGTCATTGAAGTACTGCACAGAGCGGTACACCGATTGGTCGTTCAGATCGCGGAGCAGATACTGTTCGGCCTCGGCTTTCTTGCCTTCCTTCATGAGGCGCTCGTAGCGGGCATCCATAGACTTGATGGCGGCGCGGGCGTGGCCGGGCGTTTCTACCTCGGGAATTACTCTGATGTGGCGATCGCGGGCGTATTTCAGGATCTCCACAAAATCAGCTTTGGTATAAAAGCCGCTGCCGCTGCTCTTGTCTACCTCGGGCCCGGAACCGTAAGACGGTTGCAGGAAGTTCTTCTCGCCCTCTGAATGCCCTCTGCGGCCGCCTACCTGCGTCAGTTCCGGTAAGCCGGGAATCTCAATGCGCCAGCCTTCGTCGTCGTTCAGGTGGAAATGCAGCACGTTCAGTTTGTAGAGCGCCATGAGGTCCAGCACTTTCAGCACTTGGGCCTTCTTCTGGAAATTGCGGGCCACATCCATCATGAACGCCCGGTGCCCGAACCTGGGCTCGTCTTTCACCTGCACTCCCGGTACCGCCACGGAAGTCTGCTTGCTGGCCAAGGCCGAAGCCGGTAGCAGCGACTGTAAAGACTGCGTGCCGTAGAAAGCACCCGCCGGGCCGGAGGCCGAGATCACAATTTCCTGCGGGCTAACCGTTAACTCATAGGCCTCGGGCCCGAGTCCTTCTTTCTTCTGCAAGCGGATAGCCTTTCCCGCGCCCGAGGTTTTCACTTCCGGCTTTTTCCCAAAAATGGTGTTCAGGCGGGTGGCCAGCAAGGACGCTTCACGTTGGAATGCCTGATCTGCTACCACCGGAACAGCCTCCGTAAGGGCAAAGGCTTGTCCGGTTTCTTTGTACTGCGCCGGCGTAGGAAACACTTTGGTAAGCTCATTGGCCGGCACGTCTTTTATACCGCTGTTGCGGCCGTAAATGTCTTGGGGGGTAGTCCAGCCCACCATGTTCTTGGAGGGTTTAATGATTTGGTTCTGGACGGTGTAGCCCTTGGATTTGTCTTTGTCCCAGACCAGGTAAAACCCTCTGGGTGCTCTTGATTCATTCACAATCTGTCCGGCAGCCACCAACTCCACTCTTAACGTTTCCCCGGCCGCCAATTCTTTGAACCCGGTGGTGGGCATTAGCTTGAGGTAATCTCCGTTGATAGGTTCTATTTGGATAGGGGCATTGGAGTCTTTCGGCTTGAAAGAAGGCGTGCCGTGGAAATAGATGGTCCAGCCGGTGGCGGGCAACGGAGATTTTCCCGTGTTTTTGAACGTAAGTACGGAGAGCGTCTGGTTCTTGCCCTGGTGTTTTTCCTCTACCACTTCCCAGGTTAAGGCTACGGGGGCATCGGCACTGTTTTCAGCAGCGGCTTTGGTTGGCTCTTTTTTGGTTTGGGCGGTTGAACAGATGGAAAGGAAACTAAGGAAAGCAACAAGGAGGTGTTTCATAGGGGACATTTCTTTTAAACAAGAAGGGCCATGCCCAACAGTTGTTCAGCTTAGGGCTTCTTGTTCAGCACACAACATAGTTTGAGCGCTAAATATATTACAACCCCACGACTTTCCGGTTCTAATAACCGCTTTATCTCCTGTTTAAAGACAAAGCCACCTGAAACACGTGAGCCGTTTAGGGGCTGTTTTTGGAAAAACAGCCCCTAAACGGCTCGCATGTTCTAACTAGAATATAGCTGATGGTGCTTACCCCCAGACCACCGGAATTACAGCTTTGACACCCCGCCAGACACCACAAACTTCATAACTTCACTGCTAGGGATCTCCAGATACGTCACGTTCTCGCGGGCCACCAGAAAAAGCTCCCCGGAGAAGTTGTAGGAGTGCGGAAAATACACCGCCACTTTATCTGGGAGGTGCACCGATTCCATGGTAAGTTGTGTCACGAAGCCCAACTTGTACGTATCATTATACTGGGTCATTTTCACCAGCACCGGCTGGTTAAACTTCTGGTTCTCGCCCACAAAGGCATCAAACAGATCTCTGAGTGAAGAATAGATCATGTTTACCAGCGGCAGGCGGCTCAAGATGCGCTCTGTAAGCACCAGAAACGGTTTCACAAAGAAAGACGACCCAATGAACCCTACCAGCGTGACCAAAGCGATAATGAGTAGCAGCCCTAACCCGGGGTACTTCAGCCAGAAGAGTTCATCCAGCCAATTGATGATGGCCACAATGATGTATACCGTGAGGCTGATGGGAGCTACAATCAGGAAGCCGTTCAGGAAATAGCGTAAGAGTTTTTTCATACACAGAGAATGGGAAAGCCCCGTTGCCGGGGCTTTCAAATATACTGGTTTTCTAATGTTTTAGTTTAAGGATTACACCGCTACCGGGTGCTGGGCCTGAATGGCGTCCGCCACCTGTTGCATGAGCCACATGGGGGTAGACGTGGCGCCGCAGATGCCTACAGAACTGGCGTTCTTAAACCATTCCATGTCCAGTTCATCGGCGTTCTCCACAAAATAGCTCTGTGGGTTCACCCGTTGGCACACCGCGTACAGGGCTTTTCCGTTAGAGCTTTTCTTGCCGCTTACAAAGATGACCACATCATGCTGTTGGGCAAACTTGTCTAGCTGCGGCTCGCGGTTGGAAACCTGACGGCAGATGCTGTCATTGGCGTCAAGTTCCAGTACCTCTATGCCGCTTGCCTTAACCGCTGCCACCCGCTCCTCAATAAGCTCTTTCATGCGGTAAAAGCCTTTGGTGCTCTTGGTGGTCTGGCTAAACAGGGTGATTGGCCGGGTATAGTCCAATTGGTCCAAGTCTTCCTCTGTGGTAATCACAACAGCCTCATTACCGGTTTGCCCGGCCAGGCCAATGACTTCGGCGTGGCCCTGCTGCCCGTACAGCACAATTTGTCCGTTGTGGCTTTTGGCAGAGTCATAGGCGTGTTTTACCCGGTTCTGCAGTTTCAGAACCACGGGGCAGGAAGCGTCTATCAGTTCCAGATTATTTTTGAGGGCCGTCTCGTACGTTTCAGGGGGCTCCCCGTGGGCTCTGATCAGGACTTTGCAGTCACGCAGTTCCTGGAGCTGTTCCCGGTCAATGATGCGCAACCCTTTGTTATACAAACGCTGCACTTCCATGCTGTTGTGCACAATATCTCCCAGGCAATACAATTCAGGTACTTCCTCCAGCTCATCTTCCGCCATCTGGATGGCAAACTCCACTCCAAAACAATAGCCTGAATTCTTATCTATGGTTACGTTCATATAAAAGACACGAGTTCTAGTGTAAGTACAGAGCACCTCCCCCACATGGGGAGACGTTTCTGTTTACTCTCTTTCTTAACAATCTGTTTAGTCAGCGAGTTCTTTTTGCAGTAAGGCAGAGGCCACTAAATCCAGCACGAAATCTACCTGCTCGTCAATGGTGATGTGGGACGTATCCAGCAGATGGGCGTCTTCGGCGCGGCGCAGCGGGCTTTCGGCGCGGGTAGAATCAATATGGTCCCGCTTCTGCAGGTTCTCCACAATCTCATCATACGGCACCAGTTGGCCTTTCTCCAGCAACTCTTCCTGGCGGCGTTTGGCGCGGGTCTCCACATCGGCGGTCATGAACACTTTCACCTCGGCATCTGGGAAAACGGCGGTGCCAATGTCGCGGCCATCCATCACAATACCCCGGCGCTTGCCCATTTTCTTCTGCTCGGCCACCATGGCGTGCCGCACAGGAGCCAGCACGCTTACCTCGCTCACTTTCTCGGAGATGTACATCTTCCTGATTTCGTCTTCCACGTTCAGGCCGTTCAGGAACACTTCATTGCGGCCGGTTTTAGGATTTCTATGGAAGGTAACCTCAATGTTATCTAACGCTTCCTGCACTTTCTTAGGGTTGGTGAGGTCAACGTAATGCTCCAGGAAATAGAGGGTAACGGCCCGGTACATGGCGCCGGTGTCTATGTACGCGTAGCCCAGTTCTTGGGCCACTTGCTTGGCGGTGGTGCTTTTGCCGCACGAAGAGTGCCCGTCAAGGGCTACAACAATCTTCTTCATACCAGTGCCTTAGGGTAATTTGGATTAGCAATCTTTGGTAGGGCAGGGAATTCCCTTGCCCGAGCGCTGTTGGCGCTGGAAACTTTTGGTTTTCTTACTCAAGGACGTGGATTTACGCGTACAGGCCGGGCTTACCGCTCCCAGCAGCAAGCACCACAGCAACCCTAGGGAAAAAATCTTTCTCAAAACCATTAACTTTGACGGCAAAGATACACGTATTCTGCCGGAACCGCTACGGGTTTTTACGCACCCGTCTGTTTCCGGCCTATTTTTTCAAAAACACCTCAGAAACGCACCATGGCTACACCCAGATTCTTCAAAGTGAGCGGTAACATCATAGATGTCCTACGGCAGGAAATCTACTCAGGCACCCTGGAAATCGCGGATGGGCATATTTCACGCGTTGTGCGGGAGCCTGTGGCCGAAACACAGTACCTGCTGCCGGGGTTCATAGACGCACACGTACACGTGGAAAGCTCCATGCTGGTGCCTTCTGAGTTTGCCCGCCTGGCCGTGCCGCACGGCACCGTGGCCACCGTCTCAGACCCGCACGAGATTGGCAACGTGCTTGGGCTCAAAGGTGTGGAGTATATGCTGGAGAACGGCCGGAAAGTGCCTTTCAAATTCTACTTCGGGGCCCCTTCCTGCGTACCGGCCACTCCTTTTGAGACGGCCGGGGCCGAAATCACCCCTGAAGACATTGAGGAGCTGTTCCTGAAACCGGAGGTGAAATACCTGGCCGAGATGATGAACTGGCCCGGCGTCCTGAACCAGGATGAACTGGTGATGCGCAAAATCACCCTCGCCCAAAAGTTTGACAAGCAGATAGACGGCCACGCCCCCGGCCTCCGCGGCCAGGAAGCCCAGGCTTACGCCGCCGCCGGCATGACCACCGACCACGAATGTTTCACCGCCGATGAGGCCCGCGACAAACTGGCCGCCTGCATGAAGATCCTGATCCGGGAGGGGAGCGCTGCCAAAAACTTTGAGGCCCTCATAGAATTACTGGCCGAGCACCCCGACAAGATCATGTTCTGCTCAGATGACAAACACCCAGACAACCTGGTGGAAAGTCACATCAATGAGCTGGTGAAACGTGCGCTGGCCAAAGGGCATGACCTGTTCCACGTGCTACAGGCCGCCTGCGTCAACCCCGTGCAGCATTATAGATTGGAAGTAGGCCTGCTCCAAGAAAAAGACCCCGCCGATTTTATCGTGGTTGACAATCTGGAAGATTTTACGGTCCTGAGAACCTACATTGACGGGCAACTGGTGGCGGAGAACGGGCAAAGCAAGATTGCCTTCACCCCAAGTGACGTTATCAACAATTTCCAGGCGGAGCCTAAGACCGTGGCGCAGTTCAAATTACCGGCCCAGCATGCCACAAAAATACGCGTGATTGAACCTTATGACGGCCAACTAATTACCGGCGAGCTGTTTCTAGACCCAAAGGTGGAAGACGGCAACTTAGTCAGTGATGTGGCGCAGGATGTCCTGAAGATGACGGTAGTGAACCGCTACCAGAACACGGAGCCGGCCATTGCCTTCATCAAGAACTTCGGGCTGAAACGGGGGGCTATTGCTTCCAGCGTGGGGCATGACTCGCATAACATCATCGCCGTAGGCTGCGACGATGAAAGCCTGTGCCGCGCCGTGAACCTGCTCATTGCCGCCAAGGGCGGTATCTCTGCGGTAGACGGTGCCCGAGAAGAAGTGCTTCCGTTACCCGTGGCGGGCATCATGTCAGGTCAGGATGGCTATTGGGTGGCCCAGCAGTACAGCCAGCTAGACCGCGCCGCTAAAGAATTGGGCAGCACGCTCACCTCTCCCTTCATGACGCTCTCTTTTATGGCGCTGCTGGTGATTCCGGCCCTCAAGCTCTCAGACAAAGGTCTGTTTGACGGGCAGCACTTCCGGTTTGCAGACGTCACCAGTGCGGAGAAATAACCATCTGTAAATTTCAGGACAGCAATTGTGCTTTTGCGTTTAGCGGCCGTTTTTTGAAAAAGAGGCCCTAAACGCAAACGCTACCTTCGCTCAGGTCCGCTTTTCCCTATTGAGGAGGAACCGCAGCAACTATTCCCGTGGAAGACAGTAAGCATTAAGACGCCCCTGCCTCTCCCCTGGCGCACACTTTGCCTTTTGAGAGACTTTTAAAATACTTTATTGTCAATCTACTTACTTCAATACCGGCTCTGCCCTACCCATACCAACAGGAAAACTTGCTAACAGAGATACTACTTTTTATAGTCGGGATTGTGGTGAGCACCTTTGGTACCCTCATCGGTTTTGGGGGCGGGGTATTCATGGTACCAATCCTGATCATCCTGTTTCAGTTTCCCATTGAATTGGCCATTGGCACCGCCATGACCGCCCTGCTGCCGGCGGCGCTAGTCTCCTCCTTTTTTAATTTCAGGGAGAAAAGCATTGATTATGTGGTGGCTTCCCTCCTGCAGTTCCCCGCCATGGTAGGAACCGTGATTGGGGCTTTTCTGGTAGCCTATACCCCGGTTCTGCAAATGCAGATCCTGTTCTCGGTGTTTGTGCTGGCGGTGGGAGTTTACATGCTGGGCACTTATAAACAGGAGCAAAAACGCCAGCGGGGCATGATGTACCGCCTCAACCGGATGCCTACCTCCTTCATCAGGAAGAACCACCCGAAGCACCTGGCCTACCGATTGAATGGGGGCCTGATGGCTCTTTTCGGATTGTGCACGGGCACCATGGCGGGATTGTTCGGGATTGGCGGCGGCTTTCTACAGACTCCCATCATGATCAGGGCCTTCAGAATTCCGTCCCAGATTGCCATCTCCACTTCGCTCTTCATACTGGTGATCACGAGCCTTTCCGGAATTTCCTCCCACTACTGGCTGGGGCATATCAACTGGGACAAGAGCCTGCCGCTTATGCTGGCCTTTGCCATTGGCGCCTTACTGGGGAAAGCAGTCCGAAGCCGCAATAACGCCACGCAGCAATCCTCTGAACGATTGATTGGCATTGGCCTGGTGCTGGCGGGCATGAGCGTGATGGTGCACATCTTCCTGAAGTACGACTTCTGATCGCGCATAGCACTGGCAAGTAAAAAGACCAGGGGCGTTTAGGGGCTGTTTTTGGAAAAACAGCCCCTAAACGCCCCTGATCTTTTTCAATCAAGCTTGCTCCTCCTTTCTGGAGGAAGAACAAGCCTTGTTTGCTTAAAAATACATATCCAGCAACTGCTGCACCTTCTCTGTGGTGAGTGGTTTGGTGAGGTAGGCAATGTTGCTGGCGGCGGCGCGCTCGGTGTCCTGGTTGTGTTCTGAGGTGGTAAGCAACGCCAGCACCACGTCTTTGCGAAAGTCTTCGTTCAGTTTCTCAAACAAGGCCAGGAACTCAAATCCATCCATCACCGGCATGTTAATATCCAGTAGAATGAGCGCTGGCTTGAAATATTCTGGCGCATTAGTGTCATAGTGGTTCTGGCTAACGCTGTAGAGGTAGTCAAAAGCCTGTTTCCCGTTCCGGAACTCTCTGATCTTCTCCGTTACCTGCATTCTGGTGAGAAGGCGGTTGTTGAGAAAATTGTTTGTATCGTCGTCGTCAATGAGCAAAATGCCCTCTAATTTTTTCATACCCGTTCTCCGGTGTCTTGATCATGGTTCACAAAGTACAGCAGAAAAGTAGTGCCTTCCCCTAAGGTGCTCTCTACCTCTACCTTGCCACGATTGTTGTCCATGATGCGTTTAATAATATAAAGTCCCACACCGCTGCCCTCCACGTGGTCATGGAACCGCCGGAACAGCGAAAACAAATGCTGCCCGTACTGGCTCAGGTCCATGCCTATGCCGTTGTCCTGCACTTTCAAAACAAGGGATTTTGCCTGAAGCTCAGATGAGAGCGAAATGCGCAGCGGCCGCTGAGGCTCACGGTATTTGATTGAATTTGAAATGAGATTGCGGAGCAGGCTATAGAGGTTATCCCTGGAAAGGAAAACTTCCGGCGCAGCCGAGAAATCGGTCTCCAGCGAAACATCTGTGTCCCAATTCACCTCCGGCATTCTCCCTTTCACCTCTTCTAACACCTGGGCAAAGGAAATCATTCCCAACTGCCCGGGGTCTACCGGCTTCTGGATACGGCTCACCTCGGCCAGGTTGTTCAGCTTACGGTGAATACTGGACACAGAATCATCTAACCGGGCGAATAAGTGGTTGAGTTCTTGGTGGTGCGGCGGAAGCTCTTCCCTAATGGCCTCTACCAGTCCGCTCACATTCAGCACGGGCCCTTTCAGGTCGCGGGAAGCGTAGTAGACAAAATCATCCAGATCTGCGTTTTTCTTGACGAGCTCGTAGTTCTTGAAGATCAGCTGTTTTTCTGCGCTTTTGCGGTTCTCTACCTCACGCTCCAGTTCGCGGTTGGCGGCAACCAGCTGGGCACTTCGGTCATGCACCCGCTGCTCCAGCTCCTGCTGGTGTTCGCGAAGCGCTATCTGGGCTCTCTCTTTTTCCTCTATCTGTTCCCGCAAGCGGGCGTTTGTCATTTCAAGCTGCCGTTGGCTGGGAATAGCCAATAAACCTGGTATGGCTTTGAACAACAGAATGGCGGCCCCCAGCGCCACTACGCCATAAAATAACCGGAGCAAAAGCTGTAACTCACCAGAGATGTTATCTCCCAAAAAGCTGAGCAGGTGCACGCCTGCTCCCATCAAGGCGATGATCCCCAACAGAACGGTGATGAGCCTCCGCTCCTTGTCATCACGTTTCATGGCCAGATAAAACAGCGCCCCCGCCCCTAACAAGTAAGCGGTGACCACCAGTAGTTCTCCTACCAGCATCAGGCTCTGCAACCCAGAAATCTCCCCGGCATCACCGGCAGAGGTACGGAAAGGAATCTGAAAGAGTAGTGGTACTATCATCTTGTAACGCTCAATCTGCTTAAAACGACCATCGGTTTGTAAAGTTACCCGCCTCAAAACCCTTCCAGACACAATAAACTCATCTTCAGACGGATGATTCAACTAAAACGGCCACCTGCTCTAAGCGCAAGTGGCCGTTTAGGGGCTGTTTTTCCAAAAACGAGCCAAAAACAGAAAATTAGTCTAGGTAACCTTGGGTCCGCATCCAGTCATCGTTGTAGATCTTGGCCAGGTAGCGGGTGCCGTGGTCAGGCAGAACAATCACTAGGGTATCGTGCTCCGTGAGATGCTCCTTGGCGTACTCCAGGGCGCCGTGCACCGCCGAACCGCTGGACCAGCCCACAAACAGACCTTCCTCTTTGGCCAAGCGGCGGGTCATGATGGCCCCATCTTTATCAGTTACCTTAATGAAGGTATCAATAAGGTCGAAATTCACGTTTTTAGGCAAGATGTCTTCCCCAATACCCTCCGTGGCGTAAGGATAGATTTCCTCTTCGTCAAAGATGCCGGTCTCCTTGTATTTCTTGAACACGGAGCCGTAGGTGTCAATGCCTACTGCCTTGAGGTCTGGGTTTTGCTCTTTGAGGTATTTTGAGATCCCGCAGATGGTTCCTCCGGTACCTACCCCAGCGGCAAAACAGGTAATCTTTCCATCTGTCTGTTTCCAGATCTCGGGTCCGCTGGTGTCATAGTGGGCCGCGGAGTTGGAAAGGTTGTCGTACTGGTTGGGGTAGAACGAGTTGGGGATTTCCTGGTTCAGGCGCTTGGCTACCGAGTAATAGGAATCCGGATGCTCGGGGGCCACGTTGGTAGGGCAAACCATCACCTCGGCACCCACCGCTTTGAGAATGTCTATCTTCTCTTTGCTCTGCTTGTCAGACATGGTGAAGATGCACTTGTACCCTTTGGCAATGGCGGCCAGGGCCAATCCCATCCCCGTGTTACCGGACGTTCCCTCTATGATGGTGCCACCCGGCTTAAGAATACCCGCTTTCTCAGCGTCTTCAATCATGCGCAGGGCCATCCGGTCCTTTACAGAGTTGCCGGGGTTAAAGTATTCTACTTTGGCCAGCACCGTGGCTTTTACGCCATCTGTCACGCGGTTGAGTTTTACCAGCGGGGTATTGCCAATGGCCTCAATGATATTATTGATATACATAGGTTATCTCTTGTGTGTTTGACTCCTTAGAATCAGGCACAAAGGTAGCCAAAAATTTTAAGACCTCCCGATTCCCCCTGTATCTGCTTACCACCTAGGGTCATAGAAACTGGTGGTGTCTCTGAAGAAGCGGTTGTACCGCAGCCGGGCCTGCCGGATGGAGTCTTGCCTGATGATGAGCCGTTCGGCGGCCTTTTGCCGTTCCCGCTCTTCCATGAGCTTTGCCACACGGCTGCGCTGCCGCCCTTCTTTGGAGAACTGCTCATACAGGAAACTGAGGGGGCTGGAGAACACATCTGGCGGACTAGGTACGCTGGGTGGAATGATAATGCGGGGCACCGTGGCGTTCATTCTGGGTTTGGGCGGCGCGGGGCGCGGCTTCATGTTCCGCAGCACGCGGTCCACTTTCTCCGGCGAGGCCGGCGACACTTTCACCTCCCGCAGTTGCACGCTCTCTTCTTTGAGCAGCACGTTTACCCGCAGTTCTGTGACACTGCGCAAGGCAGGCACGTAATATTTCTGCTGAAACCCCAGCGCCCTGAACACCAGCGTATCTGTAGACGGCATCTTAATCCTGAAACTGCCCTGCGCGTCTGTGGCCAGGCCCTGCCCCGTGCTCTTCTGGTAAACCGATACTCCCGCAATTGGTTTTTTAGTGTCTTCGCGCAGCACCTGCCCACTTACCCATACGTGATGGACCGTTACCTGCGCCAAAGACTCTTGCCAAACCAGCAGAGCAACTACCAAAAAGAATATAAAGCAGAAACGCTTACTCATAGAAAACAGAAGGGGCAGAAAAGGCCATGAAAAAGGCTTGCCTTTCTTACGGGCAAGCCTTTCAAAGATAGTTAGAGAACGGTTAGTTCTCCAGTTTTATTTTAGTGTCGCCTGACTTGTATTTCACTTCGTTGCTCTCCCGTTTCAGTTTGGCATCTTCGGTCTTGATTTTAGACTCGTCTCCGTCGCGCTTCACTTTGGTATCACCGGCTTTTAGTTTCGCCTCATCGCCGTCTCTCTTTACCTTGGTTTCACCAGCTTTCAGTTTGGCCTCGTCACCGTCTACTTTTAATTTAGAACCGTCCTGGGCCTTGTATTTGGCTTCTGAACCGTAGTATTTTTGGCGGTTAGCCTCATACATCTTAAACTGCTGCGGGGTCAGGAATCCTTTGATCTCGGTGTCTACGTTAGAGTTGATGGACTCCATTTCCTCATAGTACTGGGTGGGATAATCACTGGGGTAACCGGTTACCTGCATGGTGCTTTGCATGGCCGCGCCGCTGTCCATCATGGAACCGCCCTCAGTAGACAAGTCTTCACTCATGTCGCTGCTACTGTCTGCGGCCATCCCCGCGCTGTTGTTGGTGCTGCTGAACCGGGTTTCCAGTTCATCCATCTGGCGGGCGCGGTTGTACATCACCGTACGGATGCGGGCCTGGGTGGCCTCATCCAGACTTAGGTCCTGCGAGATCTGGGAAGACATGCGGTTCACTCTGTCGCGTGATTCTGCCTCGTAGTTGAAGGAGGTGGTGCTGTCACTGGTTTCGCCGGCGGCATTATCTGGGGTACTGCTATCGTTTTCCTGTGTTTCAGTGGAAGTGCCGGCATCTTCACGACATGCGGAAAAAGCCAAGGCTCCTGCCGCCATCATCATTAACATCTGCTTTTTCATAGTATTCTTCTTTTGTTGGAACATTGACGCCAAGAGTATCAGCTTGTTCCCGCATTTGTACGCAGACGCAAAAGGCAGGTTATAGATCAATTGCATTTAACTAATACCAACCAAAATTCATCAATAGCCACAAAAACAACCTCACCAGCATAAAATCCTATTTAGGGGCTGTTTTTCGAAAAACAGCCCCTAAACAGGATTTGTACTTAACCCAAAATACTTAGAGATGTTTTTTTATGACGGCCGGATTTCAACTGGCAGTTATCCTCTCCTGAACTCAAACACGGTGATTTCTGGCAGGAACCCCACCCGGCCATGATAGCCTAAGAAACCGAGCCCCACATTCACGTACAGATACTGCCGTCCTTTCCGGTACAGGCCTGCCCACTGTTTGTATACGTACTGCACCGGGCTCCACTTAAAACCGGGGATGTTTACCCCAAACTGCATGCCATGCGTGTGGCCAGACAGCGTAAGGTCAATGTCTTGGTAATGGGTATTCACCTCCCCGTCCCAGTGCGAGGGATCATGGGAGAGAAGCACTTTAAACGGCAACTCCTCTGTACCTGCATAGGCCCGTGAGAGGCTCCCGTACCGCGGAAAGTTCATGCGGGTGCTCCAGTTCTCTACACCCAACAGCGCAATCAGCTGCCCGTTCCGCTCCAGGACCCGGTGCTCATTTAGCAGCAGGTCCCAGCCGGCGCGGCGGTGGTGTTCTTTGAGGGTGTTCAGGTTGTGGATCTTCGCGTCACGGCTGGGCCATTCCACGTAATCGCCGTAGTCATGGTTGCCTAAGATGGAATACACCCCGCCGGGGGCCTTTATTTTGGCCAGGGTTGGCACATACGGCTCCACCTCTGAAGCCACATTGTTCACAATGTCCCCGGTAAACACCACCACATCGGCGGCCTGTTTGTTGATGAGCGCCACAGCTTCCTCCAGCGGCTCCCCCGAATGGAAACTCCCCGAGTGCATGTCTGTGATCTGCAGCAGCTTGAATCCGTCAAAGGCCGCCGGCAGATTAGGAAACCGCAGCGTTACCCGCTTCACCTGGTACGAGTAGGCTCCCTTCACCATACCCCAGATCAAGGTCCCCAGCGGAATGGCTCCCATGAAGAGGGCCAGTTGGCTCATGAATTTGTGACGCGAGAGGTTAAACTTAGGCTGCTCCGGCCCCCGCAGGGCATTAGACAGCCACTGCGTGAGCCGCACCAGGTCATCCAGGAACAGGAAGAGCACCACCACCAGCTTGGAGATAAACAGAATGAACAGCACGTTGGCCACCTGCATGCGCACCGGGTTGGGTGCCGTGCCGCGGGTAAGCAGGGCCAGCAGCAAGGTACCCAGCGTGAAAAGACTAATACCCCAGTAAACGACGTATGCGGCCTTGCGGGCACCCGGCGCCCAAGCCGCCGCCACCGTCCTTACGGCCTGAAAAACATAGATATCTATTAATAATACTAATATAAGCGTGATGATCAATCGGGTCATATAAAGAGCAGGAATTATGAAGGCTGAACAAAGGCGACAAATGTATGTAGCAACAACGAGTCATGTACGGGAAATTCCCTTACCCCGATGAACTATTTACCCAGGATTAAGCTTGTACAGACAATTTTAGCCTAATTCCCAGAAAACAAGCTCTAAACGCATGTCTACCGTTTACGCCGCCGCCCCGCTTTCCATCAAATCCTGGGCCGAAGAAGACCGCCCAAGGGAGAAGCTCCTGCTCAAAGGCCGCGCCGCCCTCTCAGACGCCGAGCTGATTGGCATCCTGATTGGTTCCGGCACGCCCAGCCTCAGTGCCGTAGACGTGGCCAAACTCATTCTGAAAGCCGTAGACCATGATCTGAACGCGCTGGCCCGCCTCACGGTCAAGGAACTGCAGAAACACAAAGGCATCGGCGAAGCCAAGGCCATCTCCATTGTGGCCGCCCTGGAACTGGGCCGAAGACGCAAAGAGGCCGCCCCCGCCGTAAAAACCCGCATCACCTGCTCCACAGATATCTACGACTACATACGGCCGCACCTGCTGGATTTGCCCCACGAGGAGTTCTGGATCATTCTGCTCAACCGCGCCAACACCATCATGAAGAAAATCCAGATCAGCAGCGGTGGGGTGGCCGGCACCGTGGCAGATCCCAAGCTCATCTTCAAGCACGCCCTGGAGAACCTGGCCAGCGCCATTATTCTGGTGCACAACCACCCCTCGGGCCAGCTGAAACCCAGCGCCGCCGACATCTCGCTCACCAAGAAACTGCAGGAAGCCGGCAAAGTCTTGGACCTGCCCATCCTGGACCACCTCATCTTCACCGACAGCAGCTACTACAGCTTCGCTGATGAGGACCTTCTTTAGCCTCTGGTTATTTAATGTTTGTCTGATGAAAAGCAGTCCCTGAAAAGTGGCTGCTTTTCTGTTTAGCGCCTGTTTTTCCAAAAATAGCCCCTAAACGCCTCCCTATAACCTTTGGGCATCTCGCACAGTTCTGGAACTCACCATTGGCAAAAGTTGACGCAGTCTAAGTTCTTTAGTAGAGAAGGCCAATAACGGCTGGGAGATGGTTCAGCAGGAGTAGTCATCCCCCTACCCCCTTCAAAGGGGGACAAAATGCGCGCAGATCACGAAGGAAGCTTTAAGATGTAAGGAATCACCACAAAGGAGGCATCTTCTGTTTGCAGTCTAGAAAGCAGTATGAGCAATAAAGTCAAAGCAGCGCCTCCAAGTTAGAAGATCCCATTTCCAGTCTTTCCTTCGAGCGCCTCGCTTGTGGCTAAAGAAAGACGTACACCAAGAAGAAGCTGCATTCCTTGGCCGCAAGGGCTTGCGAGAGGGGAAGACGGGGCCCCGCGGCCGTGAGCGCTTACCGCCAAAGATGAAACAACTCAGCCCATAAAGCCACAGACAAGCCGCAAACCCAAGGCATCAGCCAAAAAAACCGTTTTAGGTCTAATTTCAAAAAAACAGCCCCTAAACGCCTATCTCCACCCTTCACTTTCAACAGCAGTAGCTGAGATATTAATTTCTTTGCGACCTTTGCCCCATTAACCTGCCTTAGTCCATGAAAGGATTCAAATACATTATTCTGCTGGGGGTGCTGCTCATTGTGGGCTACCTGGTGAAAGACCTGTTTTTCAACGATGAAAGCTACAACCAGGCCGTCCTCAAATTCAGGGAAAGCAAAGACCTCACCTTCCGGAGTGTGACCCGTTCTCCCCTGCCAGACTCGGTGCGCCGGGCGTTCAACAAGCTGGATTACTACGCCCCTGCCCGCGACTTTGAGATTTCCGCCGATTTCCAAGCCCAGGAAAGCGCAGAACCCGTGGCCATGCCCATGACTACCGGCACCAAGGAACCCTACTACGTGAAAGGCAAGGCAACTTTTGAACTGGAGGGCCAGACCCACACCCTCACGCTGTTCCAGAAAGCCGGCGCCACCTCAGATTCCCTGTTCATCCCCTTCACTGACCAGACCAACGGCTTTGAGACCTACGGCGGCGGCCGCTATTTAGACGCCATCCCCAACGGCCAGACCATCGTGCTGGACTTCAACAAGGCTTACAACCCTTTCTGCGCCTATAACCCCCAGTTCGCCTGCCCCATGCCGCCGGCAGAGAACCGCCTCAAGGTGAAAATACCCGCCGGCGAAAAGGCATTCGGCACAAAATAAGCGCTACCAGCACCCATGTTTACCAGTTTTTGGTAATTTTGGAAATTGTAGCCCCTAAACGGCTTTGGGTGAGGCGCGGCCGCACCTGTCATACTCTGAGAGAAATACACCATGCGTATATCACTTGATTGGCTCAAGACCTTAATTTCTATAGATAAACCCGCCCAGGAAGTGGGCAAACTCCTCACCGATGCCGGTCTGGAGGTGGAAGGCATTGAAACCTTTGACGTAGTGCCCGGCGGTTTGCAGGGCATGGTCATTGGGGAAGTGCTCACCTGCGCCAAACACCCAGACGCCGACAAGCTGAGCGTGACCACCGTAGACATCGGCGATGCCGAGCCCAAGCACATTGTCTGCGGTGCGCCTAACGTGGCGGCGGGCCAGAAAGTAGTCATCGCTACCGTGGGAGCTACTTTATATCCTGCCGGCGGCGAGCCCTTCCAGATCAAGAAATCGAAAATAAGAGGCGCCGTGTCTGAGGGCATGATCTGCGCCGAGGATGAGATTGGCCTGGGCACCGACCACGCCGGCATTATGGTACTGGACACTGACTTGCCCAACGGCACGCCGGCGGCCCAGTACTTCGGGTTAGCCTCTGACGAAGTGTTTGAGATTGGCTTAACGCCCAACCGCGCCGATGCCGCCTCACATTTAGGCGTAGCCCGCGACTTGCAGGCCCTACTAAAAACTCCGTACCAACTGCCAGACCTGAGCAGTTTCTCCGTAGCCAATACCAGCCTGCCCATCTCCGTGGAGATTGAGAACCCAGAGGCTTGCCCCCGGTACGCGGGCGTGACCATCTCTGGGGTGAAAGTGCAGGAGTCGCCTAAGTGGTTGCAGCAGCGGTTAAGAGCCATTGGCTTGTCACCTATCAATAATGTGGTAGACGTGACCAACTATGTGCTGCATGAACTGGGCCAGCCGCTGCACGCCTTTGACGCGGCCACCATCAAAGGCGGTAAAATTATCGTGAAAAACGCCTCTGAGGGCGCTAAGTTCACCACCTTAGACAGCGTAGAGCGCACGCTTCGCGCCGAAGACTTGACCATCAGTAACGCTGAGGAGCCGATGGTGCTGGCAGGCGTGTTCGGGGGGCTGAACTCTGGGGTGACCGCTGAGACGCAGAACATCTTCCTGGAGAGCGCCTACTTTTCCCCAGCCGGAATCCGGAAAACTAGCCAGACGCACGGGATTAAAACCGATTCTTCGTTCCGGTTTGAGCGGGGAACAGACCCTAACATGGTTATTACAGCCCTGAAGCGGGCGGCTTTGCTTATTCAGGAAGTGACCGGTGGCGTGGTTTCCTCTGAGATTGTGGATGTATACCCCACCCCAGTGGAGCCTACCCAGATCAGAGTAAGTTACGCCCGCGTGCACCAACTCATCGGTCAGCACATCGGCGAAGCCAGAATCAAAGAAATCCTGACTGATTTAGGCATTGCCATAGCCGAGGAAACCGCAGAAGACTTGCTCTTGACTATTCCGCCGTTCAAGGTAGACGTGACCCGTGAGGCCGATGTGGTAGAGGAAATCCTGCGCATCTACGGGTACAACAACATTGCGCTGAGCGAAAACTTAGCTGCCAGCTATCTGGCGCAGTTCCCCAACCCAGACCCGGAGGTGATCACCAAACGCATCGCCGATGCCTTGGCCGCTAACGGGTATCTGGAAATCATCACCAACTCGCTCACCAACTCCAACTACTACAAAGACGCCGAGGGCAACACCCCGGCTGAACTGGTGCCTATCCTGAACTACAATTCAGAGGATCTGGATGCCATGCGCCTCACGCTGGTGTACTCCGGTCTGGAAGTGCTGCGCCACAACATCAACCGCCGTCAGCGCGACCTGAAAGTGTTTGAGATGGGCAAAGTGTACCGCAAAGACGGTGAGAAATACAAGGAGAACAACTACCTGGCCCTGTTCCTGACCGGCAACAAAGCCGCCGAGAGCTGGCAGCAGGCCACCGCCAAAGCCACCTTCCATGATCTGGCGGGGCAGGTGCAGCAGGTGCTCACGCTTTGCCGCCAACCCAACTACACTACCAAACCCACCGAGCACCCCTACCTGGCCGGCGGCGTGACCTATCAGAAAGGAGATGTGGTTTTAGGCCACATAGGGCTTCTGAAAGACAGCGTGTGCAAACAGGTAGACGTGAAGGAGGCCGTGTGGTACGCCGAGCTGAACTGGGATTACCTACTGCGCAACTACAAAGACAAACTGGTGTTTGAGGAGCTCTCCAAGTTCCCGGAAGTACGCCGCGACCTGTCTCTGGTGGTTGACAAAGCAGTGACGTTTGACCAGATGAAACAGGTGGCCCAGCGCGTGGAGCGGAAACTTCTGCAGGACATAAACGTGTTTGACGTGTATGAAGGCGACAAGATTGAGGCCGGCAAGAAAGCCATTGCCATCAGCTTCACCCTACAGGACAAGAACCAGACACTTACCGACAAAGTGATTGATTCTACCATGAGCCGCCTCATGCAACAGTTTGAGCACCAGCTAGGAGCCGTAATCCGGAAGTAAGATGGCAGATCAATCATACCTTCAGCAGATACAGGCCATTGAGGGCAAAGTGCACCTCTTGGTACAACAGTACCAGGCGGGCCAGGAGCGGCTACAGGAAGCCCACCAGGAAATTGCGCGCCTACAGCAACTGATTCAGGAAAAAGACGCTGAGATAAAAAATTTTCAGAATCAAGATAATATTAGTAAAATTGTACAAACCATAGCAGTAGACACTACCAATTCAACGGAGTTGAAGCTAAAAATAAACGAGTACCTGCGCGAGATAGACAAGTGCATCGCTTATTTAAGGGAATAGTAGAACGGGTTGTCTGGATGCGATTGTTGTTTGTTCTCTCTTAACACGCGTGCCCGCACGCGGCTATACCAATTTAGAACTCTTAGGCTTGACATGCGATATTTTTACCTTACTACAACGCAAGGCAACCTTCTAACAAACAAACGCGCCACGGCAGCACTTAAAAGCATTTGGACATGAGTGAGTTATCTATACGCATCAAGATAGCCGACCGCGAATATCCAATGCGGGTAAACGAGGACGAGGAAGAAAGGCTACGGCAAGCCGGGAAATATCTGAATGAGCGCCTGAGAATGTTCAGGGAGCAGTTTGGCATCCATGACAAGCAGGATCTGCTGGCCATGATTGCCCTGGAAACCGCCGCAGATAAAATTAAGACCGAAGACGCCGCCGTAGAAACCCAACTTACGTTGGAGCAGAAACTCTCTTCCTTAAACCAATTGCTCTCTTCCCTGCAGCTGGGGTAATCCACTCCGCTTCTTGAGCTTATTTTGGCTTTGCTTTTGTAAGCGAAATTGGCTAGGCAAAGGTTCTGCGAAGCGTTTTTAGAGTCTCGTAGTGGTACTACGGAACGAGAAAAAGGCGAACGCAGGTTCTTTGATTAGCTTATTGCAGCTCAAAAGGCAAAGGTAAAACAAGCTCTAAATTGGCTAAGTGTCATTGCTATACTTTAACCCCTTAAAGTTATAGTCATGACCATTTATATCATTTTAGCAGCCTTAATTGGCGCAGGCGCAGGCTTCTACGCTGGTAGAGTGCTGCTTCTGAAGCTCTTCAAGGAGCAGGAGGAGCAGGCCAAAGAGCGTGCCCGCCTCATCATCCGCGAAGCGGAGGCCAAAGCCGAAACCCAGAAGAAAGACAAGATGCTGGAGGCCAAGGAGCACTTCCTGAAGCTCAAGGCAGAGCATGAGGAGGAGGCCAACCGCAAGAAGAACATCATCATCCAGAACGAGAACAAGGTGAAGCAGCGCGAGCAGCTGGTAACCAAGCAACAGGAAGACCTGAAGAAGAAAGAGCAGGAAAACGACGTTCTCAAAGATAAGCTCAACCAGCAGCTGGAAGGCTTCAACAAACGCAAGGAAGATCTGGAAAGCCAGTACCGCGACAAAATGGCCAAGGCCGAGAAGGATCACCATGAAATCCTGAGCCGTCTGGAGCGCATTGCTAACCTGAGCGCCGAGGAAGCCCGCGAGCAACTGGTGGAGAGCCTGAAGTCTGAAGCCTCTACCCGCGCCTCTTCCTACATCAAAGATATTGTGGCCGAGGCCAAACTCACCGCTACCAAAGAAGCCAAAAAGGTAGTGATTGAGACCATTCAGCGTACCGCCGCTGAGCATGCCATTGAAAACTGCGTGTCTATCTTCAACATTGAGTCTGACGATATCAAAGGCAAGATCATTGGTCGTGAGGGCCGTAACATCCGGGCGCTGGAAGCCGCCACTGGCGTGGAGATCATCGTGGATGACACCCCAGAGGCCATCATCATCTCCGGTTTTGACCCTGTACGCCGCGAGATTGCCCGTCTTTCCCTGCACCGCCTGGTGGCCGATGGCCGGATTCACCCGGCCCGTATTGAGGAAGTGGTGGCCAAAACCAAGAAGAGCATTGAAGAGGAGATTGTGGAGATTGGTGAGCGCACCGCCATTGACCTGGGCATCCACGGCCTGCACCCTGAGTTGATCAAAATGGTGGGCCGCATGCGTTTCAGGTCTTCATACGGTCAGAACCTGCTGCAACACTCCAGAGAAGTAGCCAACCTCTGCGCCACCATGGCCGCCGAACTAGGCCTAAACGTGAAACACGCCAAACGTGCCGGTCTGTTGCACGATATTGGAAAAGTAACCACCGAGGAACCAGAACTGCCGCACGCCATCATTGGGATGCAGCTGGCCCAGCAGTACAAGGAGCACCCAGATGTGTGCAACGCCATTGGTGCTCACCACGACGAGATTGAGATGACCGCCATGATCTCTCCCATCATCCAGTCTTGTGATGCCATCTCCGGCTCCCGCCCTGGTGCCCGCCGCGAGATCATGGAGTCGTACATCAAACGTCTGAAAGAACTGGAAGAGACGGCGCATTCGTTTGAAGGTGTGAACCAGTGCTACGCCATTCAGGCCGGTCGTGAGCTCCGCGTGATGGTAGACGCTGACAACGTAACTGATGAGCGCGCTTCGCAGCTGTCTTATGACATCTCGCAGAAGATTGAGAAAGAAATGCAGTATCCAGGACAAATCAAGATCACTGTTATCCGGGAAATGCGCTCTGTTTCCTACGCCAAGTAAGTCCAGCTCCAGAGTTTGCGTTTAGCGGCTCTTTTTCTGGAATTAAGTCGAAAACGCCCTCCGCTTCATGAAGCGGAGGGCGTTTTCATTTGAACGAAAATATAGCCTTGACCGGCAGTAGCCGCCACAGAGCTTTCATAGGTCGCTAAGCTATTGCGCTTCCTGTTTTGAGGCTAATTTCAGAAAAACGGCCGCTAAACGCTTGCCATAAGCTGGTGCTCTTGGTGCCTGATTGCCTCCTGGAATGTTTCCTCAAAGGCCGTCACCATGGCAGCCAAGGTAAAACGGGATGCCTGGCTAAACCCTTTCTGTCTTAGCTGCTCCCTATATGGCTCACTTTCCACTACCGCCCGTACGCCCGCCAGAATGGAACTTTGATCATGGGGATCAACATATTGTACCGCTTCGCCTCCTACTTCTTGGAGAGCGCCGCAGGCAGAGGTAATCACCGGGCACCCTACCGCCATCGCCTCCAAGGCAGGCAACCCGAATCCTTCATAGAGCGATGGATACACCAAGGCCAAGGCATTCTTATACAGGTCCACTAAAACGGTATCAGGGGCATCTACAAACAGGACTCTATCTTTCAATCCTAAGGTATGCAGCAAGTCGGCCTCCCAAACATTGCTCTTGCCGGTGCAGACCAGAAACAAATCCTTTTGCGCACGCATCCATTCGGCAACAGATAGAATAAAGAAACGAAAGTTCTTCCGGCCTGTTCGGTCTCCCACAAAAGCCAGATAGCGCTCAGGCAACTTCAAGCTAGCCGTAGACACTTCTGACACGTTCAGCAAATTACCAGTGTGTATCACGGTAGTTTGCCCCTCGGGCACCAGCGAGAGTTGCAGCACATCCCGTTGGGTAGCGTTTGAAATGCAGATGGCTTTTGCCGCTCTTCTGATCAAGTAAGCCAACCTATCTGCGTTACTGCCTGCCGGGTCAAATAATCCATCAGGGCCTAACACACAGCGCATGGTGTCATGCACCACCATTACAAAGGGTTTGCCGGTAGGTAAGAACTTTAGGAACTCATCTTCAAACACAGGCGAAGTGATCAGCACCACATCATATTGCCCTCCGCGCACTCTCTGAAAATACTGCCGCTTAGATAAGACATCTACCTTATTCAACACCTTCCGGCCGAGGGGCAGTCTGGACAAAGCGGTCAGCCTCTGCCATTTCCCACTGATGAAATCACTGTTAGAGCGGACCAAAGGCAGGTCAATGGTATGGCCTCTCTTCTCAAGTTCCTCACACAGGCGGCTGTAATACCGCACCATTCCGCATCTTCCGTAGAAGAATATTTCTGGGTCTACTAAGATCTTCATGCTGTGTTTGTCTTCTTGTCTGCCACCCAAATCTGAGGAGCGGCATGTGCCCCGTAACTGAACTTTTCCTGCACCAATGCGCCCGCCTGCGCCACTAGCCTGTGGTAGAGGGCGGGAGAGGTTGCCAACTTTACGCATTGTTGCATATGCTCCTCCGCTGTTTCGGCGGGTAAATAATGGACTTCTGGAACCAACTCTAACCCATACACAGACTCAGATGTGGCAATCACCGGCCGGCCGTACCACATGGCCTCAATCACTTTTAATTTAGTGCCTCCCCCCGCGTGTAAGGGGGCCACTACCATCCCGGCTTCTGCGTAGGCAGCCTCTAGAGAGGGAATAGCTCCTAGAAATTGCACCCCTTTCTCCCTACGCAGGAAGCTCTGCAATTGCTCAGAAGCCTCATACCCCACCACCTGAAAAACCCAATCAGGATCATTGCGGCGTAAAGGGCGGAGCACCTGCTGCACGAACCATGTCACGGCTTCTTCATTGGGGTAATGGTTAAGACTTCCTACAAACAGCACCTTTTTGTTAGCAGTGCTTTTGGGCAGTGGCTGGATAACACCAAACATCCGGTTGGGAAAAACCTGCACCTCAGCCCCTGGGAAACGCTCGTTTACAAGCCGTTGGTCTTCCCGGGAGCAGATATAGATTCTCTTGCACTGCGGCAACCTCTCCTGCTCCATCAATTTGAACTGTACCGCAGACATGTACCGTTGGAAGGCTTCCTTGTAACGCCCTCCCTCAAAGAGCACGCGCGCTATTTTCTCAAACGTGGAGGATTCAATATCATCCAGATCCAGTTCTAGCAGGCGGGTCTGCGTAAGCTGTTGCACATAAAGAGCAAAATCACTGGTGTACAACCTGAAAGCTAAAATCTTGTCATAGGTTTTATCCTGAAACCGGCGCTGAAGGAATTCTTTATGCTCTGGACGCAAAGGCATCCAAAACAACACAAAAGCGCCTTTTACCGGCCTCACCACAAAGGACAACAGTGCTTTGCCCCATTCCACCCATCTCTGCCACTTGCGGTACCGCAACACCAGCTTTTCTGCTTTGCCTCCTGCTGCTGGGTGAGGAGAGATCAAGAAAAGTTCTACTGTATTTTCCTCTGAAAGCAAGGTCATCCATTGGTGGGCTCTTTTCTCCCTTCCCCCTCCATTCGCGTCTGGTAAGACCGGCGTAATAAACAGCACCTTTCCTTTTTTCTTCATATGCTGCTTTATAACCGGCAGAATTTAGTAGCATGCTGCTCTGCGGTAGACTGACGATGGGTAATGAATATTACTGCTCCTTGGCCCATGACTTGATTGATGTTAGCCATTACGGCTAACTCAGTACTCTCATCCAGAGCAGAGGTGGCTTCATCCAGGAACAATAAGAATGGCTGCCGGTAAAGAGCTCTGGCAATTCCGATGCGCTGCCTCTGACCTCCAGAAAACAAGACTCCGTTGTCCCCAATGGGAGTATCCAGACCCAGTGTTAGCTCCCCCACAAATTTATCTAACTGTGTAGCGGCTAATACCTGCCAAGCTAACGCTTCATCAAATGCCTCCTGCCCAAACCGGATATTGTCCCGTACGCTGCCGCTCAACAAGGTAACTTCTTGCGGCACATAGGCCACAGGTAACTGATCTTTGCCAAGTGCAGGAGTTACCAGCACCTCTCCTTGGGTAGGCGGGATAAACCCAGCCGCCATCATTAAAAGGGTACTTTTCCCCCTACCGGTAGGACCCAACACTGCTATCCGATCTCCCTGGGCAATATCTAAAGAAACATTCTCCAGAATCATTTCTTCCGGGCGGTATCCAAAGCTCACCTGTTTGAGGTGCATCAGCAACTCAGGATGCTGCAAAACGGGTTTGTAGTAATTTTCCCTTTCCGCTCCCTGGTTAAGTTCCTTCCGGATAAGGGCAATGTTCATTACGCTGCCATCTAACTCTGTGAAGGTAGACATCAGCATAGCCATGGCCGGCACTATTCTTCTGGCCAGAATGGCAACTGTAGCCAGATTGGCAATTAGTTCATCTGAGGTATAGTTGCCTACCACCACCGTTGCCAGCAGCCCCAGGGCAATGGCCAGAGTAAGGATCAATTCCAATACTATTCTGGGTATCTGGGGAAAAACCGACAGGTCTACCTTTGCCTTGCTTAGGCGGTTCAGCTCCATGTTGATCTCTTCCAGGAAATACGGGTTGACCTGGAAAATCTTCATCTCCCTGGACAGGCTGAAGCTCTCGTATAGTTTCTGGTAGAAGTTCTTCTGATGGTAGTCATGCCCTTTCACCGCCGTCTGCAACTTCCGTTTAAGATAACTTTTGGAGGTATAGGTGAAGAAAACCATGAGCGCAGCGCCGGTAATAGCCAGCACCGGTACTTTTACCACCGTAGCCGTTCCTAAGACGATCAATGTCACCAAAGCGCCAATCAGGTTAAACAATACCTGGAAAGAGTAAGCCCCATCCAAGGCCGTGGCAGTGCAATGTTTTATACGTATGGCTTTCGTTTCTTTGGTATAGTCCAGCCACGGCAACGACAGGTACTTTTCAATTAACCGCAGGGAAAAAGCCTGGAAGATGTCTTGGGTAAGGGTGCGGGTAGTTTTAATGGACAGGTATTCTACTCCCTGCCTTGCCAGCGTGAGCAAAACAAACACTGCAATGGTTATTCCCAGACTCCCTTCTCCTAGTTGTACTCCCAAGACAGCAGAAGTCCCGCCCTGCAAAACCATTAGCATCACAAACAGCCAATAGGCTAATGCCAGATCCAGCAGGGGCATCATCACTACAAAGAGAATCGCCCAATACAGCTTCGCGTGCAGCGCCTCAGGAACGCCCTTGAGGATAGTGGCCAGCTTATCCAGCAAATTAAAATAAGGCTTCAATGAGAAAAACATAGTACGCTAAAACTTAGATTTCAGGTAAAGCCACACCTTCTCCACTTGACCCTTCAGGTATTCTTTTCTGTATGCGGCCAATGAAACCTTCACCTCTGGAGGCATAAACTTGCGGGCAATGCGGGCGTACGTGGTATCTGCGAAGGCTACATACTCAGGAGTTAGCCGCCGATGGTGGAAATAGGTAAAGTCTGTCCGGCTGGGGCTCCACCAGAGATGGTTCCAGAGGTGCATGCTGTACACCCCTTCTACATCTGTTACCTTATTGACAAATAGATCTCTGATGCCCTTCTTACTCCAGTCAAAAAAGAAGAAGGAGCGTTCAGGTTCCACATGTATGAGATTAACGTTCTCCTGGCTCAGCCGATAAGGCAGGAACGTAGAATGGGCGCTCCAGGTACCGTCAAACTCTTTCAGGGTTTGGTCTAGCCAAAGACGGATAAAAGCGGAATCTTTTTCGGCCAGAATCCAGGCATTGCACAGAGAGCCTCCGGCTCTCACGGCTGCTTCCTGCCCCCAGTCTACTTTCTCCTTTCCCATGACACAAGGTTTAGTGAAAAGATGCTCCGGGAGCCTGTTCACAAAAAGGGAGTCAATATCGGCGTAAACACCGCCATACTTGAGCAGCACCTCCAGCCGGACGATGTCTGCTAAATGCGCATACCTGAAGCTTTCAATTTGCTGGTTCTGGTAAGAGAACTGTTTCACAAAATCACTCTCCTCCACCGGGTTCAGGATCAGGAAAGGCTTGATTCTGTCCCACCACTCACCGTAAGGCAGGTGTTTGAAGTGAAAATAGATAGCTTCTGGTTTATTTACTTCTAGACAGGAAGCCAGGCAGAGGTAATAAGCCAGATGAAAGGGCTCAGTTTGCGGGCGCAAGCCAAAGACAAAGTGATATATGTTAGGTACTCTATTCATAAAAGGAAGAAACTCTCCGTTAATCTGAGAGTTTAAATGATTTCTTTTCTGGAGCGGCAACACCCAGTGCCCGCAAACATCTGGCAGCAATTGCCTCCGCACTGAAATTGGAAGAAACATGCTGCCGCAGTTGCTTTCCTTGTTCCCGGGCGCTACTTGCCTGCTCAAAGATGTGGCGCATGGTCTTACGGGCCGCCGGTAGATTCACGTTTGCCCACTTTTGGTTTGAACTGTAAGACTCCTGCCCAAACGCAGTCTGCACCGGTACCAAACTACAGTCTAGTAGATAGGACATATGAGGAGGAAGATAGTCTAAAGCCCCTCCATAGGCGGTGATGGCTACCGGTTTGCCAAACCAGGCAGCTTCATAGGCTCCCATTCCCCAGCCCTCGCCACGGGTAAACGAAATAAAGCAGTCTCCTCTCTTATGCAGCAGCGCTACTTCCTGGCTGGTTAATTCTTTACATAAGTGGTAGATTTTGGCTCCTTGAGGTGAAACCAGGTTCTTGAAGGCGGCGGAGGCTTCTCCAAAACCTTTCCGGAACAATTTATTCCATCTTCTTTTGTAAGCGCTGGTCCAGTCTATCCGGCCAGTCTTTACAAGTAAAGCCACTTTCTCGTGTTTGGAAAATTCCTGCTTGAATGCCTCAATCAATAACCAGGGAGCTTTCCGTTCATTCCATACCCCAATACTGTAGAACAGGAAATCATCTTGCACTTTCTCCAAAACGTGTTCCAATGCTCTGGAGGCCTTACCTTCTGCAACTCCTTCAAACTCTGAAACGTGTGGCAATACTTCTATCTGGACGGTAACTCCGCTTTTCTGAAAGACTTCTTTGTTCCAGTGGCTCGTGACAAATAAACCGTCCAGTTGATTTAGCAGCGCAGGCCAATGCACGGGAAGCTGGTCTGTCTCCCAGGTGGTATACCCCCATACTTTGGCCTGTTGGCTTCTCTGCTTGGCAGCCCTAATCCAATAAGGGTAATATTCAGGAACCGTGTGAATGATGTGGAACTCAGAAGGAGAAGCAGATTGGGCAGGCTCTGAAGTGACCTGGATACCCCCTTCTTCTGGCTTACCCGGCAAAATACCCGTAAAATGCACAGGAACGCCCGCCCGCCGCAAGGCCTGTACCATTGAATGGGCTGCCACGCCATATCCGGTTGATTCGCTAAAACCAATATAGTGAACTTCGGGAAACGCTTCTTGCCGCTGTTCGGCCGCCTTATTGCTGATTAGTCCCACGATTTCGACTTAAGAATGACAGGTTCGTCAAAGAAAGATTCAGAGGGGGCTGGCGCTGGAAACGGCTTCTGGGGTAATTGAAAGCCATGCTTTGCTGCATTACCCCATAAACCGTCACATAGGCCCAAACCTGTCAGTAAAGCATGCTGCCTGCGGGTTCCGGAAAACCGAAAGAACTTGGAAATGAAGGCTACCCAGTACCGGGTAAGGTAAAAGATGGCCCACACCCCGAAGTGCGTCTGTATCACTTTCCCAAATCCATAGGAATAGCCGTATTCCCGCCTCAGGTAGGCTGCGGAGTAAGGAGGATTTACCCTTGGGTGCAGAATCTGTACATCGGCATCAAACAAGATAGTGATGTTCTGTTTTAACGCACGGATGGCTAGTTCATAGGATTCAGAAGAGAAATTCTTTCCACCGGGACCAAAGTCTTCATTGAAGCCAGCCAACTTTTGAAAAACCTCCCGTTTCACGAAAAAGGCCGGCTCAGACACTTTCCCAATCAGGTTGAATAAATTTACCTTACATCGTTTCTGGTAAAACCTGTTGAGAGGAACTCCCTCAAAATCCAGCACCGTACCCGTGATTACCTCAGGTCCCGAACGCCCGAATGCTTCCTGCACTTTAAGCAGTGTATCAGGTGTATAGACACAATCATCATCTGGGAAACCAATCCACCTGCCCGCTGCATGGCTGGCTCCTACATTGCGGGCTTTACTGGCATTCTTCTGCTTTATCTTAAGGTGCTTGAGCCTGATGCGGTTGGAGTAAGAATGGATTATAGGAACAAGCCTGTCATCTTCATTTTGGTCCACCACTATCACTTCAAAGGTTATTCCGGATAGATGAACCACTGACTGCAAGAACTTCCTGACCTCCTCTTTTCTTCCCACGGTAGCCATCACCAATGAGAAGAGTACTTCTTCCTTCATTTAAGGTAATATTCACAAAGTAAATCAGGCTGCAAATTAATGGAAAGCTCTCTGGTAAACTAGTTAAACCGTTCTAAAGCAGGAAGCTTTTCCTAAAGAGCGCCCTCCCACACCATTGGTTGGCCTCCCATTTTCCACAACGTTCCAATGCATCACATTCTAACTTCTGAGTCAGAGCTATTGGTACCCAGCAGGAAACACAGAAGCCACTCGTTCGTGCTTGAGGAGCAACGGCTGCTTGATGCAACCTGAAAACTCAGTACAGGCCCGTGGTGGTTTTACACTTCTGTTTTAAGGCAAATTCTGGAAAAAGAGCCGCTAAACGCATCTTTGTGTTTTTGGATACATACAAAAGCAAGGGGCTTCTCTTTCTGGAGAAGCCCCTTGCTTTATACTGATACTTCTGTTTTAAGCCTAATTCTTGGAAAACACCCCCGAAACGCTCTTCAGCATTACGGCTCTGGAAAGGGTTGGCCCGCCCCAGACCGCTATCTCAGTGCAAAGGCCGGCAGGATTGAACCGCAGAGCTAACATGGCGCTATACACTACGTTTTCTGAGACACCCCAGGCACCTTCTACCTGGGCGTACCCCACATTGCCCTGCACTCCCACCAAGGAATAGGAGATATTAGCGTAAACGCCTAACGCTATCTCCAGGTGCTGCCTTACCTTGGCAGGGCCAAAGACCGGCGCAGCAAACGGCGATTCCAGCAGCCGCACGTCTGCCGAGAACAGTTCTTGCAGAGAAGCCGTATCATTGTCTCCTAAAGCCGTTTGTACGGCGTCTAACCAAGAGGTGAAACGGACTTCTGTGAGAAAATGCTTGTATTTGCTCTCCGCCAGGCGCCAGTCTGGATTTACGCGGCTTTCACCGGCATGGTACAGACAGATACGGTTCCCCGACGAATCCCGCAGATAGGCTTCCCGCCACCCCCACGGCTGGTCTTTAGGATCCTGCTCAAAGGCATAGCCCTGCTCCTTGAGGGACGCCACCTGGCCATCTAGCCGGGCGCACTCAAAATATACCGTAGTGCCAGTAGTGGAATTCACGTCCTCCCGCAAGTGCACAGAGAACGTAGAGAGCCCGTCTGGGCAAACAAAACGGGCGTAATGGGGGCTCTGCACAATCAGGTGCAACCCCAGCCCTTTGTAGAAAGCAACCGCTTCCGCTACATTCTGCACAGAAACCATTACTTGATTCAATGCCAAACTCATGGCCTAAAAATTAAAATATTAACGGATGACCTTGCTCACCCCCACCACCACGGCGGCAATGCGCACGGCATCAAATATACGCTGCTCAGAAGCGCCCAGCTTGCGCACGCTCTCCTCATGCGAGGTCACGCAACGCTCACAGCCATTGATGGCCGAGATTGCCAGACTCACCAGCTCAAAGAATTCTTTGCCGGTCACGGGGTTCATCATGATGTTCATCTTTACTTTAGCTGGGGCCGACTCATAGAAGTCTGTGTGCATGAAGTGCTTGAAGCGGTACAGAATATTGTTGGTGCTTAACAAAGAAGTAACCGCTACAGCCTCGGCCAGCTCCGCATCAGTAGCGCCCTGGGCAGCCGCCAGGGTTCTAAACGCCTCGGTCAACGTGTTGTTCTCTTCGTTCACCGCCGCAGACAGCGCAATCAGGTAGGCCTCCTTGGGCGTCAGGTTCTCAGACTGAAGAGAAGTTTTGAGGTTGATGCGGAGGTCTTTCAGATATTTGGAGTCGCCGGTTACCAGTTGGTCCAGGCGTGCGAAAGCTTGGCCGGAAAGACCTAAGTCTCTCAGGAAATCTTGTTGGGTTTCTTGGATTACAGAAAGCATGGTTGGAGTAGATGGTTGGGCCGAAGGGCAGACAGAGAAACCTCGCCTGCCTTTCAGACCAGAGAAGTAGATTGCCTTTGGAGGCCGGGGACAGCAACCGCCGCCGCCCGGCCATCCGCAGGCTCCCCTTTATGAAAACTTAAGCAGTGAGAGTGGCTTCGCCTTTTTTCCAGTTGCAAGGGCAGAGCTCATCGGTTTGCAGGGCATCCAGCACGCGCAGCACCTCGGCTACGTTACGCCCAACGTTCAGGTCGTTCACGCTCACCCATCTAATGATGCCTTGCGGGTCTACAATGTAGGTAACACGGTACGCTACTTTCTCCTCTTCGCTCAGGATACCCAGATCTTCGGCCAGCGATTTAGAAGTATCTGCCAACATGGGGAACCGAAGGCCGCGCAGGTCTTCATGGTCGCGGCGCCAGGCTACGTGCACAAACTCAGAGTCAGTGGAGGCGCCAATCAGTTGGGCGTCGCGGTCACGGAACTCGTCATAGTTTTTGTTGAATTCGGCAATCTCAGTGGGGCACACAAAGGTGAAATCTTTGGGCCACCAGAACATCACCAGCCACTGGTCGTTCTCGCGGTGCTCTTGCTCGGTGATGGTTCTAAACTCTTGGTCCTTCTCTAAAGAAACAACAGCTTTTTTGGAAAAGGCAGGGAATTCTGCCCCAACAGATAGTACTCGGTTAAGTGACATTATGTAGAAATTAAAAGGTAATAAAGGGTTGTAGTAGTGCTTTGGGTATGGGTTAGGAAGCTTGGAACGCGTTCAGCATCCAGAGCGTTTTCTCCAGGGTATTCAGGTCATCTGAGATGAGGCCTTGGGTTCCTTCGTCACCGTGCTCGGCGGCCAGGGCCAGCACATCTCGCTCCAGCTGAATGATCTGCCCAATGTTTTCCACAGTGGCTCCCACGGTGTCTACATCAGAAGAAAGATTTTTTCTCTCCTGCACGGTAGAAGTAGCCAGGAAGTCTGAGAAGCTGTGCATGGGCGTGTGCCGAAGCGTTAAGATGCGCTCCGCGATCTCGTCAATGGTCTCAAAGGCAGCGGTATAGAGTTCTTCAAATTTGGCGTGCAGCGCGAAGAAGTTGCCGCCTTTTATGTTCCAGTGGAAGGCCCGCAGGTTCTGGTAGTACACGTGGTAGTTCGCCAGCAGCTCGTTCAGTTTAATGGCCAGGTCTTTAGTGTCTTTGCGCTCCAATCCTAATTCGTTGTGTGATTCCATAGTTGTGTAGAAAGGTTAGAAATTTATATTGCTCTGTCTAACCATACGGCAAAGGTGGCGGAAACGATTTTATAGTTCAAATTGATACTTACTATAAAATAATAGATTTAAACTATTACCTTTACCCCTGCTCCTGAAAGGCTGTTTTGGCTCTGTTTTTGGAAAAACGGCCGCTAAACGCAAAGAAGAATCAACATACGCTCCTGACATGACCCTTACCCAACTGGAATACCTGCTCGCCGTGGACACGTACCGCCACTTTGCCACCGCCGCTGAGAAATGCTTTGTCACGCAGCCCACCTTGAGTATGCAGTTGCAGAAACTGGAAGAGGAACTGGGCGTGCAGGTCTTTGACCGTAGCCGCGTGCCCGTGCGCCCCACAGAACTAGGCAAAGACGTGATCGCCCAGGCCCGGGTAGCCGTGGCCGAATTCAAGAAAATAGAGGAGTTAGTGAAAGTGCAGCGCGACGGCATCAGCGGGGAGTTGCGCATTGGCATTATCCCTACCCTGGCACCTTACCTGGTGCCGCTGTTCATCACAGACTTCATCAAGAAATACCCGCAGGTGCGCATCACCATCCAGGAATTGGTTACCAACACCATAGTGGAGAAGCTCAAGCTGGAGTTGCTGGATGTAGGCCTGCTGGTGACCCCGCTGCACGACAAAACCATTGTAGAGGTGCCGCTTTTCTACGAGGCCTTTGTAGGCTACCTGCACCCCTCACACCCGCTGTCTTCCCTAAAGGAAATTACCGCCGAGGCCATTGACCCCGCCGAGCTCTGGCTCCTCAACGACGGCCATTGCTTCAGAAGCCAGGTCCTCCAGCTCTGCAACCGCGCCAAAGACACCCGCAATGTGCACCTTGATTATGAGAGCGGCTCACTGGAAACCCTGAAACGGATTGTGGAAACCCAAAGCGGCATGACCCTGCTGCCGGAACTGTCCGTGCAGGAACTCCCCGCCGATAAGACAGCCATGGTGCGGCCATTCGCGGAGCCCCAGCCGCTGCGTGAGGTGAGCCTGGTAGTGCACCGCAGCTTCCTCAAGAGGAAAACCATAGAAGCCCTCCGCGATGAGATTGTGACCCACCTGCCCCAAGGTCTGCGGGAACGCCACCCGGTGCGGGTGGTCAAGATTAAGTAAATGCGTTTAGGGGCTGTTTTTGGAAAAACAGCCCCTAAACGCATTTAAGCCGAGCCTTAAACGATGGTTACTTTCACGCCCATCCCCTGCAGGGCCTTATGGGTATGCTCAGAAATGCCTTTGTCAGTGATGATCTGATCAATGTCTTCAAAACCGCAGATCCGGCCGAAACCCCTCTTGCCAAACTTGGAGGAATCTGCCAGTACAATGGTTTTCTGGGAGATATTGATCATCTGCCGGTTCAGGTGCGCCTCCATCACATTGGTAGTGGTAAACCCGAACTCCAGGTCAATGCCATCTACGCCCAGAAACAATTTACTGCACGAAAAATCTGTGAGGATATTCTCTGAGTAAGGTCCCGTCACGGACGAGGAACTGCGCCGCAACAAGCCCCCCAACTGCATAATCTCTATCTCCGGGTGCCGGATCAACTCCAACGCCACATTAAGCGCCGAAGTAATCACCGTCAGGTTCTTGAGCGCCGCCGGCTGAATGTTTTTCGCCAACGCCATGACAGTGGTTCCCGAGGCAATCAGAATGGAGTCATTGGGTTCTATCAATTTGGCCGCCGCCACCCCAATACGGTGCTTTTCATTGATCTGCATGTGCTCTTTCTCATTGACAGGCCTATCAATGGTATAAGGATTGTTCTGGGTAGCGCCGCCATGCGTCCTGAAAAGGAGCCCCTTGTCTTCCAGAAGCTTAAGATCTTTTCTGATGGTCACGGAGGAGACGCTCAGTTCATCGCACAAATCCAAGACGGCTACCTGCCCCTTCTGCTGCAGTTTATTGATTATATGTTGATGCCTTTCGGTGATGTTAATCATTAGAACAACTATTAAAACGAAATCAAATGAAATATATAAAATTTTATATCAATATACTATCCTCGCCGTCAACTCTCCCCCGTTCCTACTCCTTCCTCTCTTAGGAGACACCTGCTAAAAGACCTCTTTATGTCTGAAAAGCAAGGTTTTACTATAAAGAGACTCTTCTAAAGCTGAAATTCACTTCTTGACCAGTTCCTTAAAGATATAAGAAAATTTCTTGAATAAGCCTTTCACTTTCCTCCCCTCCATAGCCTAATGAATTTTATTCTATAGATAGTGATTCTATACGAATTGACCAGAAAAGCACCTCACTGCTTATTAAATTTCTAAAATACCTATACAGCAGGATAATTCTTTTATGTAATTTCTTTTGCTTTTCTTATTTCAGTAACATAATTTTAAAACGAAACAAAAAGCAACCATCTACTCACCAATAATAAGTTACGTGAAAGAAAAAGAACTTAACCCTTCGTTTTTCAAGAGAGAGTTATTCTTACAGAAGATACAGGATGACACGTCTGTATGGGATATGATTGTAATTGGAGGGGGTGCCACTGGATTAGGAGTTGCTTTGGACGCAGCATCAAGAGGTTTTAAGACTTTACTGGTAGAGCAGGCAGATTTCGCGAAAGGAACTTCCAGCCGCAGCACAAAACTAGTCCATGGCGGGGTACGCTATTTAGCCCAGGGAGACATCAAACTGGTGTACGAAGCACTCTATGAACGTGGCTTATTATTACAGAATGCCCCCCACCTGGTAAACGTGCAGTCGTTTGTGATCCCCAACTACACCTGGTGGAACGAAATGATGTACGGCGTAGGCTTAACCGTCTATGACTTAATGGCAGGCCGTTACCGGTTCAACAAAACTACCCTGCTTTCTGGCAAAAAAGTAGCCCGCCTTCTCCCTAACATCAGGACCAGCGGCCTGAAGGGAGGCGTGCAGTATTTTGACGGACAATTTGACGATGCCCGCCTGGCCCTTAACCTTGCCCAAACCTGTGCTGAGCAGGGCGGCGTGCTGTTGAATTACATGCAGGTAAGTAATCTCCTTAAAGACAGCCAAGGCAAAGTGGCCGGGGTTACCGCCAAAGATCTTGAGTCTGGGCAGGAATACCACCTAAAAGCCAAAACGGTAGTGAACGCCACCGGCGTTTTTGTGAACGAAGTATTGCAGATGAACGCTCCCGCGCAACATCCGCTGGTTAGGCCAAGCCAGGGAGTACACGTGGTATTGGACAGCTCCTTCCTGGAGGGAAGCAATGCCCTGATGATTCCTAAAACCTCAGACGGACGCGTTTTATTCGCGGTGCCGTGGCACAAGCATTTGCTGGTAGGCACCACTGACACGCCTCTGGACAAGAATAGCCTGGAGCCGCTGGCGCTTGACAAGGAAATAGACTTCATCTTGGAAACGGCCGGTCAGTACATGGTGCGCAAACCTACCCGCGCCGATGTATTAAGCGTTTTTGCCGGACTACGTCCCTTGGCTGCCCCTACCAAGAACACGAACAGTACCAAAGAAATCTCCAGAAGCCATAAACTGTTGGTAGCTCCTTCGGGCCTTGTCACCATTACGGGTGGCAAATGGACTACGTACCGCAGAATGGCACAGGATACGGTAGACAAAGCCATTGAAGTAGGTGCTTTACCGGCTAAGCCCTGCGTGACCTCTTCCCTGAAAATCCACGGATTCTCTGCCCCGCAGGCTACCGCGGCTCCGCTTTCCATTTACGGCTCAGACAAACGGTACATCCAGGAATTAGCCAACCAGTTCCCAGAGTTGAACCTCCCGCTGCATGAGCAGTTCTCCCATATTGGCGCAGAGGTCATTTGGGCAGTTAGAAATGAAATGGCCCGCACCGTGGAAGATGTCTTAGCCAGGAGAATGCGGGTTCTGTTCCTGAACGCCCGGGCCGCCATGGACATGGCTCCCAAGGTAGCAAGCCTCATGGCAGAAGAACTAGGCCTAGACGAACAGTGGCAGCAAGAGCAAGTGCAGGCTTTCTTCAGTCTGGCTTCCAATTACCTGCTGGAAGCCTATACCCCCTCCGTTGCCAATCCTGTACAGAAGCAATCTTTGAGCTACAAAAACTAACGACTATGGCTGAATATATACTTTCATTTGACCAGGGCACTACCAGCTCCCGTGCCATTGTATTTAATCAGCAGGGGAACATCGTCTCCCTGGCCCAGAAGGAGTTCACCCAATTCTATCCGCATCCGGGCTGGGTGGAGCATGATCCTAATGAAATCTGGTCTACGCAAATTGGTGTAGCCGCCGAGGCCATTTCCAAAGCAGGTTTACGGGCTGAGCACATTGCCGCTATCGGGATCACGAACCAACGGGAAACCACCGTGGTATGGGACCGCCGAACCGGGGCCGCCATTCACAATGCCATCGTCTGGCAAGACCGCCGCACCGCCGCCTACTGCGACCACCTGAAAGAACAGGGACTGGAAGAGATGATCCAGCAGAAAACCGGCTTGGTGATTGACGCTTACTTCTCTGCCACTAAAGTGAAATGGATACTGGAGACCGTAGCTGGTGCGCGCGAAAAAGCAGAAGCTGGCCATCTAGCTTTTGGCACCATAGACTCCTGGCTTATCTGGAACCTGACCGGTGGTAAAGTACACGCCACCGACGTGACCAACGCCTCCCGCACGCTGCTGTTCAACATCCATACCCTGGCGTGGGACCCTGAACTGCTGGAACTGTTTGATATACCGGCCAGCATGCTGCCACAGGTCACTTCTTCCAGTGAAGTGGTGGGCGAGACTTCAGCCTCCATTTTTGCCACCCGCATACCAATTGCAGGCATTGCTGGCGATCAGCAGGCGGCTCTGTTCGGGCAGATGTGCACCAAGCCAGGCATGGTCAAAAACACCTATGGGACCGGCTGCTTCATGCTGATGAACATCGGCGAAAAGCCTATTCTCTCCACCCATAAGTTAGTCACCACCGTGGCCTGGAAGATCAAGAATCAGGTGCATTATGCGTTGGAAGGCAGTATTTTCATTGCCGGCGCGGTAGTGCAATGGCTACGGGACGGCTTGGGAATTATTTCCACCTCTTCTGAGGTAGAGGCTCTGGCTCAGAAAGTAGACAGCAGCGAAGGCGTTTACTTTGTTCCCGCCTTCGCTGGTTTGGGTGCCCCCCACTGGGACCAGCACTCCCGGGGCACGCTGGTGGGCATGACCCGCGGCACCACCTCCGCCCACATCGCCCGGGCGGGTTTGGAAAGCATCGCCTTCCAGACCATGGAAGTCCTGAAAGCCATGGAGGCAGATGCCGGCATAGAAATCAAGGAACTTCGGGTAGATGGCGGCGCAACAGACAACAACCTGCTCATGCAGTTTCAAGCTGACATTCTGCAGGCAAGCGTGGTAAAACCAGCCATTACCGAAGTCACCGCCATAGGAGCCGCTTACCTGGCCGGTTTAGCGGTTGGCTTCTGGGAAAGTGTAGACCAAATTCAGGAGCAATGGAATATCCATGAGCACTTTGAGGCCAGCAGCGAAGCGCACAATACCAAAGCGCTTACTGCCGGATGGTTACGAGCGGTACGAGCCGCGAAGGCCTGGGCCCAGGATGATCAATTAGAACCAGCTTCTATCTTAACCTAAGCCAGCCATGTCAGCATTTACAGCCGAAGTAATAGGAACCATGTTCCTGATTATTCTGGGAGGCGGCGTGGTCGCGAATGTGGTGTTAAAAGGCACCAAAGGCAATAACGCCGGCTGGATGGTGATTACCACGGGTTGGGCTTTGTCTGTGTTTGCCGGAGTGGTGATTGCGGGCCCATATAGCGGCGCGCACCTGAACCCGGCCGTAACCCTGGCCCTGGCCATTGTGGGAAAGTTCGCTTGGGATCAGGTGAGCCTCTACATCGCCGCCCAAATGTTGGGGGCTATCTTGGGCGCATTACTTGTCTGGCTTATCTATAAGCCTCATTTTGACACCACGGAAGACTCTCTGGCGCAACTAGCCGTGTTTAGCACCGGGCCTGCCATCCGGCACCCGTTTGCCAACTTGTTCAGTGAAGCACTAGGTACTTTCGTGCTGATCTTCGTCATCCTGTACATCACTACCCCAGAAATGGGCGAACAGAAGACTCCTATCGGTATGGGATCCCTGGGTGCTCTACCGGTTACTTTCCTGGTGTGGGCCATTGGCTTATCCTTAGGCGGTACTACCGGCTATGCCATCAATCCGGCCCGGGACTTAGGCCCCAGAATCGTGCACAGCCTCATACCCATCAAGAACAAATGCCACAGTGACTGGCGCTATGCCTGGGTACCAGTGCTTGGCCCTCTGGCAGGGGCTACCGTTGCAGCGCTTCTGTTTATGATTTTACAATAATTCTTGGTCTCCACGCTCCGAATGCAGGATTATTAAGCTTTTGTTAAGTTATGCGGAACTTAATGTTTCAAGAGAAAACCACAGTAATTTTGAAGGATGCATCAACTGCCTTCCAAGGATAGTGTGCTCTATTTCGCTTCACCTGATAGAACTATTTAAACTTTGAAAGTTTCAAACAAAACAAACATTTCCTCCTCAGCGCCTACAAAAAAGGGCCTGTTCCCGCCTGCCCCTCACATTGAGCAATTGCCCATTGAGAGGATTGACCCTGAATATAAAAAATTACGCACCCAGGTATTCCTGGGCATTTTCCTGGGATATGCAGGCTATTACCTGGTCCGCAAGAACTTCTCGCTGGTGATGCCCGACTTGATTGAACAAGGCTACTCCAAAGCCGATTTAGGCTTTGCATTGTCTGGCGTTTCCATTGCCTATGGTTTGAGCAAGTTCCTGATGGGAAATGTCTCTGACCGAAGCAACGCCCGCACTTTCCTGAGCGTGGGACTGCTGCTCTCGGCGCTTACCATGATCTTGATGGGAGTTGCCCCGCTTGCCACCAGTTCCATCACCATCATGTTCATTCTGCTGTTCCTGAACGGTTGGTTTCAGGGAATGGGCTGGCCTCCCTGCGGCCGGGTAATGGTGCATTGGTTCTCCACGAAGGAAAGAGGCACCAAAATGTCTATCTGGAACGTGGCCCATAATGTGGGTGGCGGATTAGTAGGCCCTATCGCTATTGCGGCGGTTGCCATCTTCGGTTCCTGGGAAAGTAAATTCTATTTCCCAGGCTTGGTAGCGTTGGTGTTTGCCGCTATTGCTTATATGCTGGTTAGAGATACGCCTCAGTCTTGCGGTTTGCCTACCATTGAGGCTTATAAAAATGACTATCCAGCCAATTATTCCGCCGCCCAAGAGCAGGAACTCACCGCCAAGCAGATTTTCTTTGAGTACGTCTTCAACAACCGGGTACTCTGGTACATCGCTTTCGCGAATGCTTTTGTGTACTTGGTGCGCTACGGCATTCTGGACTGGGCGCCTACTTATCTGGAAGAAGCCAAGGGTTTCTCGGTGAAAGAGAGCGGCTGGGCTTATTTCGCTTATGAATATGCGGGTATTCCCGGCACCCTGCTTTGCGGCTGGATCAGTGACAAGGTATTCAGAGGTCGCCGCGCCCCGGCTACCATTATCTACATGGTGCTGGTCTTGATTGCGGTACTGGTGTATTGGAAAAATCCGGCGGGCAACCTCTGGATCGACAATGTGGCCCTGATCTCTATCGGCTTCCTGATTTACGGCCCCGTGATGCTGATTGGAGTACAGGCGCTGGATCTGGTACCTAAGAAAGCTGCCGGTACTGCGGCCGGACTCACAGGCTTGTTCGGTTACCTGGGGGGGGCGCTCTTTGCCAATATCGCCATGGGTTTCATTGTAGACCACTGGGGCTGGGATGGAGGATTCACCATGCTGGTAGCCGCCTGTCTGCTTTCCATTCTATTCACTGCTTTTACTTGGAAACGGGAGAAACTGCATCTTAATCTTCAATAATATCCTCAATAGTATCCATAGAAAACAACACGAAAATCGTATGACAACACTTTTACAGCAACCTCCTATCCGCAGGAATACCCTCAGGAAAGGTCTGCTCATTGGCTCCTGCCTACTCATGATGGGCACTACCCTACTGCCATTGCCTGCCGCAGCGGCTGTTTTTTTCCAACAGACACCGCAGGCCAATAAAGTGCCCGTGAAGGGAAAGATAGTTGACAAAACAGATGGCTCAGTCATGCCAGGAGTAACAGTTTTTGTCAATGGCCAAGCAATGGGCATGTCCAATGCCGACGGAACATTTCAGGTGAGCGCAGAAACTGGCTCAGTCCTCTCTTTCACGTTTATTGGCTATCTACAGCAAAAGATCACTATTACCAAAGCTGAAGACAATCTTACAGTTACCATGACTTCAGATGCCAAGCAACTGAACGAGGTAGTAGTGACAGCCTTGGGTATTGAGCGGGAAGAAAAAGCCTTAGGCTATTCTACCGCCACGGTACAAGGAGATGAACTCACCAATGCCATGTCCAATAACTGGACCGATGCCCTTTCAGGAAGAGTGGCAGGTTTGAACATGACCAAGTCAGGCGGTGGACCTGCTGGCTCAAACAAAGTGCTTCTAAGAGGTCAAAGTCAACTTGATGGAGGTGGCGAGGCCCTAATTGTAGTGGACGGTGTGATTGTAAGTTCCAGAATCACGGGGACAGGAAGCGGTTCATATCTTAGTAATGATTCACCTGTTGACTTTGGCAACGGTCTAAGTGATATCAACCCAGACGATATTGAAAGTGTTTCTGTCTTAAAAGGGCCAGGTGCCGCCGCCCTTTATGGTAACCGTGGGGCTAACGGTGCTATTGTCATCACTACCAAGTCAGGGAAACCCACCCAAAAAGGCATTGGGGTTTCCTTCAACTCAAACACAACCATCTCGCCTATCTCAAGATGGCCTGATTATCAGTATGAATACGGCCAAGGTGCTGCTGGTCAAGACACTTGGTACTCTTATAATTCCTCTGTGGACGGAGCCAGTACCCGTAGCACCAGCTCTGCCTGGGGTGCCAAGTTTGATGGCCAGGAATATTTCCAGTATGACCCTGTTACCAACACCAGAGGTTTAGAGAGAACCCCATGGGTACCCTACAAAAACAACAGGAAGGACTTCTTTGAAACTGCCAAGACCTTTACCAACAGTATATCAGTTGAAGGTGGCACCGCCAAAACTACAGCTCGTCTTTCATTTACTAACCTTACCAATACCTGGATCATTCCTAATACTGGTTATAACCGCAACACCGTTTCTTTATCTGCCAGTCAAAAAGTCACAGATAAACTCCAGATTGCCACAAAAATTAACTATACCAATAAGTATAGTGACAATTTGCCTTCTACAGGCTATAACAACCAAACTATCATGTATTTCATGATAGGGATGGTACCAAACGCTGATATTAACTGGTATAAGAACTACTGGGTACCGGGCAAAGAAGGTGTGACCCAAATCAGCCCATTCAGCTCTTTGGTAGACAACCCTTATTTGATGGCCTATGAAATGCTGAACAAGTCTAACCGCAATGAGTTGGTAGGAAACGTAACCGCTACCTACAACTTTACCAAAGACTTAAGTTTAATGGTACGTTCTTCCATGAACCTTTCTCATGAGGCTCGTTCCCAGCAGCGGCCTAAAGACACTGAGAAATACAAAGACGGGATGTACCGTACCCAGAATATATTCTCTCAGGAAATGAACAGTGACTTCCTATTGCGTTATGGCCGCACCTTAACTGACAAGTTTGAGGTGAATGCATCAGTTGGAGGAAGCCGCATGGAAAATAAATATAATAGAGATGAGGTCAGAGCAGAAAAACTGATGTACCCAGGCATTTTCACGTTTGCCAACAGCCGGAACTTGCTTCTTACCCTCCCTTATCGTAGCGGGTTTTCAGTCAATAGTTTATACGGTCTTGCTCAATTCAGCTTCAATGATTATTTGTTCCTTGATTTAACAGGGCGTAATGACTGGAGTAGTACTCTGGCCACTAAGACTTCTGTGAAGAATACTTCTTTCTTCTACCCATCAGTAAACCTTAGTGCTATTATTTCTGAAATTACAAATATGCCTAGCCAAGTATCTCTCTTAAAATTGAGAGGCTCTTGGGCGCAGGTAGGTAGTGGTGGTACTACTCCGTATTATACTTCGTATGGCTATAACTCCACAGATTTCCCTTCTGGCTTAGCTAACCCAACGGTCATTCCTAATCAAGACTTACAAGCGTTGTTAACAACTAGCGTGGAAGTAGGCCTTGACCTGCGTTTATTCAAAAGCAGATTAGGAATAGACGTTACCTTGTACAACAATAATACTGATAAGCAAATTGTACAAGCACCCCTAGACAGATCTACCGGTTATAATTCTATTATCCTCAACTCAGGTCTGGTACGAAATAAAGGTATTGAGATACAAGCCAATGGTACGCCCATCAAAAACCTAAAAGGCTTTACCTGGAACCTCTTTGGAACGTTTGCTGCCAACCGTAGCACCATTGTCTCTCTGGCAGATAGCATTAATACCCTTGTCATGCAAACAGGACCAAGAGGTACCATGGAAGCCAGACCAGGCGGACGTATGGGTGACCTGTATGGTTTAGGTTATGAGCGCTCTCCAGATGGCCAGATTGTGTATAATCAACTAGGTTATCCTATTTTGGGCGAAACCGCCATTTATTTGGGTAATAGCACCCCAGACTTTACAGGGAGCTTAGGAACTGAACTGCGCTATAAACAATTTAAATTTAATGTTCTCTTTGATGCCCAATACGGTGCAGTTGCTTACTCATTATCAGAGTCTGCGCTTGCAGACGGTGGCAAACTCAAGAAGACGCTGCCTGGCCGCTACAATGGTATTATTGGTAATGGGGTTGTTAAAAATGATGATGGCACCTACCGTAAGAACGACATCATTGCCACCAACATTCAAGCCTATTATTCTGAGCACTTTAAACGTGATAACGTGGAGGGTAACATGCACAGCACGGACTTCATCAAATTCAGAGAAGCCCGTTTAGATTATACCTTACCTTCAAAATACCTGAAGAAACTCAAGCTTCAACGGGCCACTATTGGGGTATACGGACGGGACTTGTTCATGTTCACCAACTGGCCAGGATTTGACCCAGAATTTGGTACACTAGGTAACGGTGATATTGAGAGAGGTTTTGAAGTTGGTCAGTTCCCTTCTACCAGATCTTTTGGCCTTAACCTAAGCATTGGTATTTAATATTTCCATTTTACAGAAATCTCTTATGAAACATATAAGATTATTCACCTTAACCTTAGCCACCGCAGCTAGCCTTATAGCCAGTTCTTGTAATGATGGCTTTGAGGAACTCAATCAGAACCCTAATACCAGCGAGGCGGCAACCCCAGAAACGCTTCTGGCCTCTGCTTTTTACAATGTTGTTACCCGTAATCAGAATAGAGCGCTGAGACTGACCAATGAGTTAATGCAGGTACACGTAACCACCAATAACTCAGATGAGATCCACAGATATGTGATTCGGCCAAGTGAGTCTGACTATATGTGGAATGGTTGGTACTTGCAACGCACCAACTTTCTGGACATGTACCAAAGTGCAGCCTCTACCAACGTGAGCGCGGTACAGAACAGAAACTTTATGGGTATTGCCCTCATTGGCGAAGTCTGGGTCATGTCTCAGTTGACCGATATGTTTGGAGATGTTCCTTACACAGAGGCCAACAGAGGCCGTGAATTTCTTTTACAGCCAAAATTTGATGCTCAGAAAGATATTTACGTTGACCTTTTCAGAAAACTGGAAGAAGCTAACCAGCACTTTAAAGCTAACCAGACTTTTGAGCCAGATTTCAAACCGCTAGACCCCATTTACAATGGTGACATCACTAAGTGGAGAAAGTTTGGCAACTCATTATACCTTAGATTATTAATGCGTGCCTCTGGCAAACCAGAAGTAAACGCAGCCGCTAAGATTAATGAAATTTATACTAAACCGGCAGAGTACCCAATTTTCCAGAACAATGATGAGTCTGCCATGTTCAGATTCACCACTACTCCACCTTATACTTCAGGCTTCTTTAATTACCGTGACTTTGACTTTAACGGTGATAACAGCTTAAGTGAATTCTTTATAGATAACCTTAATAACTGGAATGACCCAAGGCTTCCGCTTTGGGCCACTAAATCTGAAGGTATCTTTCAGGGAATCCCTAGTGGGTATAAAGTAGGGGAAGTACCGCCAGCCAAGTCTCGCTATCTGCCGGCATTGAAAGAAGAAGCCCGTTTGGGTAACATCATTAACTATGCAGAGGTGCAATTTATTCTGGCAGAAGCGGCAGTAGAAGGATTTATTTCCGCAGACCCTAAAACTTTCTATGACAAAGGAGTGGAAGCAGGTATTACCATGTGGGGTGTACCCATGCCCGCGGATTACCTCACTAACCCTATGGTGGCTTGGGACGCTGGCGCGAATAAGTTCATGATGTTAGAAGCAATCATGCTCCATAAATACTATGCCTTGTTCTTTACAGACTTCCAGCAGTGGCATGAATACCGACGTACCGGTCACCCGGTTTTACCAAAAGGAGAAGGATTACAGAATGGGGGGGTAATGCCATCTAGGTTCAAATACCCAGTAATTGTGCAGTCATTGAATGGGGCTAATTACAATCAAGCTGTAATAGACATGGGGGGTGATGACCTCAATACCAAAGTTTGGTGGAATAAACCTTAATGCGTCCAAATTGTGCTGAAACTATTTCAAGTACTGTATCAAAACCTTTATTATAAGAAAATGAAAAATAAATATTTCACATATATAGCTTCGGTGGTAGGTGCCTTAACCCTATCAGGCTGTTTGGAAGAAATTCCTAACCCCGCTGAAGGGACCTTAAGCCCAGTAGTTGCCATTAAGTATGTACGTGAACTGTACAACGGAGATGACATTGTCCTGCAGAAAGAAATGCTCATGGACGCCTACCTAATCTCTGGTATAGTTATTTCAGATGCGGCCGGTAAAAACGTATCCGGCAATACCTTGGTGCTACAGAACATGAACAAGGGGAATATGCGTGGCTTAACCATTGCCCTTAAAGAAGATGTAGCAAACCAATATAAGATTGGTGACTCTATTACGGTAGATGTTACTGGAGGCACCTTGACCAAAGTAGCCGGCACTTTGCAGATCACCGGTATTGATGCCGGTGATGTTAGAAAAGTAGCCCCAGGTGCCAAAGTCATGGTACAGCCTGTTACCTTGGGTAACCTCTTTACCAACTTTGCTAATTATGAAAGCACATTGGTACAAGTAACCAGCGCAAGCGTGACACCAGCAGCTACAGCTGGCACTCCTTTGGCAGGTGAGAAAACCTTGGATGATGGCACCGGTGGTAACATTCAATTAGCTGTTTCGCCAACTGCTGCTTTTGCAAGCGAGAAGACACCGCTTACCGCTAATTTCATAGGAATACCTACTTATTTCAACACTGATAGAAATTCCAGCATTGGTGCAGCTATGCAGTTGCGTATACGCAATGAGGTCGATATTACAGACCCAGTAGGCGCAAAGTATGCTGCTTTCCCAGAAACGTTTGAATCTCCGGTTGCAACGGCAAAGGGTAACTACAACATGACTGAGATTGACAATAATATTGACCTAGCTTCAGGAAACTGGAAATTGTATCAATCTATTTTGGCTTCTACTTTTGGTAGTGACCGGTTTAACCCATCTGGTTTACAATCTATTCGGGTGCAGCAAAACCTTTCTGAAAATGCATATATCCAAATGAACTTTGATGTACCAAACGGAGCATCTATGGTAACGGTTTCTTATGGTTCTTATGGTTCTGACGCCAGCAGCACATTTCGGTTAGAGTATTCACAGGACGGCGGGGTGACTTGGACTCAGATTGGGCCAGATATCAGCAACGCTGCCTCAGTGCCTAAGTTGGCTACTTTTCCTATGAACATTCAAGGGCCCGTTCGTTTCAGAATAAATAAACTGGGTTTGGGCACAACAGATAACAAAGACATTCTGAACGGCCGATTGAGTATTGATGATTTCACCATCTATGAAAGCGTAGAATAACCAGTTAAAGAATATGAAAAGCATTAATTTGAAGAAGAACTTCCTGGTTCTAGTCGCATTCTTGGGAATCTTAGCAGTTGCTTGCAATGATGAGGAAGACACCACGCCAAGCAACCCAGTTATTGAGCAATTAAGTCCTAACCGCGGCCCGGCGGGCACTGTAGTTACTTTTATTGGTAAAAGATTCAGCAAGGTACCAGCAGAGAATATTGTCAAGTTTGACGGTATCAACGCAGAGGTGATTAGTGCCACAGATACTACCCTACAGGTAAAGGCGCCCCAAGACGGCGGGTCTGGCACAGTGACTATCTCTGTTAACAACAGATTCTCTAAAGGGCCTGTTTACACCTACGGTCCTTCTTATGGTGAGTTCGTAGTTAACAGTCTAGCCGGAGACACCATAGGGGCTGGAAACGTGAACGGAACAGGTACCGCAGCCCGTTTAAGAAATCCTGAGGGAGTGGCCTTTGACGCTGCCGGTAACATTATCTTCGCAGATAGAGGAAACCACAGCATTAAGAAAGTGACGCCAGATGGTGTAGTGACTACTATTGCCGGTAATGGTTCTTCTGGGGCCATAGATGGGCCGGTAGATGTTGCTAGATTCAATGGTCCCTGGAAAGTTGCCGTTGACCACTTAGGTAATATCATTGTGGCAGATGCCACGCACCACCGCATTAGAAAGATTACCCCAGACGGAGTTGTGAGCACTGTGGCAGGTGGTACTTCAGGGTATGTGAACGCCAAAGGCACCGCGGCTAGATTCAATGGCCCTATTGCTGTAGCCACAGATTTACAGGGAAACATCTTTGTAGCCGACAATAACAACCACGCTGTTCGGAAGATTGCGCCAGATGGTACGGTTACCACCTTGGCCGGAAACGGTGCCGGGTTTGGAGACGGAGTATGGCCTAACGCTAAATTAAGAAACCCCTCTGGCGTGTTTGTGGACCCACAAGGCAATGTGTTGGTTGCAGACCGTGGTAACCACCGCATTAGAAAGATCACCCAAGACGGGGTAGTATCAACTATTGCTGGTAGTGGTGTAAAAGGAGTAACAGACGGGGTTGGTTTAACAGCCCGTTTCTCAGACCCATATGGCGTCTCCATTGATTCCAGAGGCTACATGTATGTGGCAGACCTTACCAGCCATAACATCCGGCAAATCTCCCCTACTGGAGACGTCACCACTATTGCAGGAAAAGGAATTCTAGGTTTTGCGAACGGACCGGGCAGTGAAGCCATGTTCAACCAGCCTACTGATGCTATCTCTGACGGCAAAGGCAATGTGTATGTGGCAGACTTGTCAAACCACGTGCTTAGAAAGCTCACCATAAAACAATAAGTTGGGCATAGAGGGGGGAGTTTCATAACCGTAGCTCCCCCCTTTCCAAGCCAAGCTCTAGGTGATACCTTCCTCAGAAAACGGGTTATATGAATACGCCTGGGCAAGACTAAAAACTTCTGTCTTTAGCAGAAACAATGTACAATAACAAAACCGGGACTTTCATAAGCAATGTCTCGCAGAGAGAAGCATCAATTAGTATATACCAGTATAAACAAGTACCTATTAGCGGCCCTTTTTGTTGAAAGCATGTCAAAGTAGAGAGGAGCGATTTTGTCATGAGGCTCTTTTTTCTATGGATTGTAAAGCATACTACCTTCTAATTTTACCGCATTAATATTACTCGCTATATCCGCAATACAGGTTTTCTTCAGCTCAAAATGAAGAAATGATGTCATCTTACTCTTTAAGCAAATGCAACTGGCACCAATCTCCTTCCCCCAGCAAAAAAAATTAAAGTCATCTGGAGTTACTTGCAGTTGGCTCCCTTTTGGTGTCTTGTACAAAAGTGTAAGCATCTTTTTTCTCTTTTTCATTCTTTCTGCCTGTAGTAAAGACGAAGATCCTGTTAAGATTGATCCTCCTACCAAGAAAGACCTTACAACCACCTACACCGCCCCGGTAAATGATCTTCTCTTCACCAATATTGACAAAGTTGGCGGCGGTGCAGCCTCTCCCATCATCATGGACCGGTTGGTCTCTATGATCAATGCCGCACCCCAGAACTCATCATTGCACCTATGTATTTTCGGGTTTACCCATGCGGGGGTTATTCAAGCCTTAAAAAAAGCCAGTGACCGCGGCGTGAACCTGCACCTCATGATAGACATGAGCCGGGAAGAAACCCAAGAGGAAAACCCTCCTACCATTGCTGAATTGAGAAGCTTCTTGAAGCCCAATTCAGAAGTAGTGGTCGTGACCAGTGATGCTGGCAACTCCTCCATTAACCACAACAAATTTGTGATTTTCTCTGAACTGAAGACTCAAGATGGCAAGGCAGAGAATGTCATTTTCCAAACCTCCCACAACTTTACTGAAGCCGATACCAAGAAGATCCAAGAAGCCACAGTTCTTACTAATAAAGGTTTATATAACGCTTATCTCAACTATTGGAATGATATGAAGGCCAAAGCGGCCAGCGGCATGAAAAACTTTGAGTATCGCGAGTTTGAAGACCTAAACGCGGGTATCAAAGCTTATTTCTTCCCCAAGAGAAAAGATGGCAAAAATTATGGCACAGATACTATAATAGATATCCTTAACCAAATCACGGAGCCTTCCACTGCACTTATCAGAGTAGGCATGTCTGACTGGAGTGCGGCTCGTACAAATGTGGTAAACAAACTGGAAACTTTGCTTGACCAAGGCGCCACAGTAGAGATAATAGCCAAAAGCAGTGCCGCACCAGAAATACAGTCCGCTTTGGAAAACCTTAAGAGAAAAGGCGCTTACGTCAAAATTTACAACATCAGCCTATCTAACCAGGTCAGAATTAACAACCATGCCAAGTTCATGCTCATCAAAGGCAAAGTAAATGGTGCACAAACTTCTCTTGTGCTAACAGGCACGCATAACTATACCGGCAACACGGTTTACTATAACAATGAAGTAATCCTCTTATTTAAAAACAACGTCGCCTTCTTTGATTCCTTTATGAGCTACTATAATGAGATGAAGAAACTCCCCGGTATCCAAAGGTAAAACTATTAGCTCCGGATTATTTTTAGCCCATTAGCCTCATACCCAAAAGTTTACTCAAATCCTTTCACCGCTTCACCTGATTAAAAAACGCTTTCATGAGATCCTCCCATAGAGTTTTAAGTTTTATCATCACCCTCTTCCTATGCGGCTGGCAAGCTTCAGCAGCGGGCACCTCGCCTACTGCATCGGATAAAGAAGTACAAACCAAAGCTACCCTCGCCCTCATCAAACGCGTGGTGCCCAAACATGCCAATCAGTTTGAAATTGCTTTTATTCCAAAAGAGGGCAATAATGATGTATTTGAAGTAGAGGGTAATAAAGGTAAAATCATCTTACGTGGCAACAATGGTATTTCTGTCGCAAGTGCCTTGAATCACTACTTGAAAACCTACATCAATTCTCATATCTCTTGGAACGGCTCAAACCTAAAGCTTCCTAAGAAACTACCGGCGGTAACGCAGAAAGAACGCAAGGTTACCCCTTACAAATACCGCTACTATCTCAATTACTGCACCTTCAACTACTCTATGAGCTGGTGGGATTGGGAGCGCTGGCAGTGGGAAATTGACTGGATGGCTATGAATGGCATCAATATGCCACTCGCAGTTACTGGGCAGAATTCCATCTGGGATAGAGTGTACAAAAAAATGGGCTTTACTGATAAAGACCTGTCTACTTTTTATAGTGGCCCAGCTTACTTTAATTGGTTCTGGATGGGGAACCTGGACGGCTGGGGCGGCCCTCTCCCGCAATCATTCATGAAACGCCATGAAGAGCTGCAAAAACAGATCCTGAAGCAAGAGCGTGACTTGGGTATGACTCCTATCCTGCCGGCTTTTACAGGTCACGTCCCCCCTGCTTTTAAAGACAAGTTCCCTAACGCTAAATTGAAGAAAACCCGCTGGCAAGGGTTTGAAGAGGTGTACATCCTTGATCCAGATGATCCTATGTTCACTACCGTAGGGAAAGAATTTCTTCAGGAAGAAATCAACACCTTCGGGACAGACCATTTTTACTCGGCAGATACCTTCAATGAAAATACGCCCCCTACCAATGATTCTACCTATCTGAATGACATCAGCAAAAAGGTGTACCAGTCTATGGCCGCCGTAGACCCTAAAGCCACCTGGATCATGCAAGGCTGGATGTTCTCCTACTCTGCCAAGTTCTGGCAACCTACCCAGATCCAAGCCTTGCTCAATGCTGTGCCAAATGATAAAATGATTGTGCTGGACCTATACAGCGAAAGTAAGCCGGTCTGGAACCGCACAGATGCTTATTATGGCAAACCCTGGATTTGGAACATGCTCCACAACTTCGGGGGCAACGTGAGCATGTACGGCCGCATGAACAGCGTAGCCAATGGTCCGGCCAACGCCTTGCAAGACCCTACTTCTGGGAGCATGGTGGGCATTGGCCTAACGCCTGAGGCCATTGAGCAAAACCCCGTTATGTATGAGCTTATGCTGGAGAACGTATGGCGCACCACACCTATTCAGCTAGACGCCTGGCTACCAAACTATGTACAGAGACGCTACGGCCAGAAAAACTCCAGTGCTGAAAAAGCTTGGGAGATTCTACGTACTACGGTATATGACGGGGCCATCAAATCGGGTGGGCCGGAATCTATCATAACCGGTAGACCCACCTTTAACAAGACCAACCGCTGGACCGATACCGAGAAAGCCTATCGTCCGGCAGATCTGATCCCGGCTTGGGAGGCGCTGCTTCACGCATCCAAAGACTTAAAAGACAGCGAAGGGTTCAAGTACGATCTGGTAGATGTAACCCGCCAGATTCTGGCGAACTACGCAGACACTCTTCAACAGCAGTTTGCCTTGGACTATAAAAACAAAGACGCCGCGGCCTTCCAGAAGCGTAGCCAACAGTTCCTGACGGTGATAGAGGACATGGATCGGCTGCTTGCCTCGCATCAGGACTTTTTGCTGGGTAAATGGTTGAACTCTGCCAAGGCCCTGGGTACCACAGACGCAGAGCAAAAACTCTATGAGCAAAATGCCCGCAACCTCATTACCCTCTGGGGTGATAAGAATAGCCGGCTGCATGATTATTCCTGCCGCCAGTGGTCAGGGATGTTAACAGGTTTCTACAGGCCACGCTGGAACCAATTCATTGAGGAGGTAAATGCGGCCATGGCGCAGGGCAAAAACTTCAGCCAGAAAGATTTTGATGCAAAGATAAAGGACTGGGAGTGGCAGTGGGTAAACAGCCATGAGTCATACCCAGACAAGCCAAAAGGAAATCCTCTTGAAGAAGCCAGAAAGCTTTACCAGAAATACCAGACGGTATTAAAAGGCCAGTACGCACGACTGTAGGAGTAATCTTAATAATAACTGGTAGATTCTCCTTCTGCAGATAAACCCACAACCTTGCGTTTAGGGGCTCTTTTTCCAAAAACAGCCCCTAAACGCAAAGCTGCTAACTTTTAAACAAATTACTTCCTTCATCTATCTCCCATTAACAAACTTAACCCCATGAACCGCCGCAAACTCCTCAAATCCCTGGGCCTGAGCATCGGCGCCGCCGTGATCAGCACGGAGGCCCTGGCCAAGCTGGCAGACAACAAGTACGCCTACTCCATCCCGCCCAACCCGGCGCACAAGCCGCTCAGCAAAGCCGTGACGGCCATCACCATAGGGGCGGGCAGCCGGGGCACGGTCTACGGGAACTACGCCGCCAAGTTCCCCGACCAGCTCGACATCATCGGGGTGGCCGAGCCCAACGCGTTCCGGAACGAGAAGTACGCCACCCAGCACAACATCGCCGCAGAGAACCGCTTCAAGACCTGGGAGGACGTGTTCAGCCGCCCCAAGTTCGCGGACGCGGTCATCATCTCCACCCCGGACAACCTGCACTACGCGCCCTGCATGAAGGCCCTGGCCATGGGCTACGACATCCTGCTGGAGAAACCCATCGCGCCCACCGAGAAGGAGTGCCGCGATATTCTCAAGCTGGCCAAGAAGAACAACCGCATCGTGGCCGTGTGCCACGTGCTGCGCTACGCCCCGTACTTCGTGAAGATGCGCGAGCTCATCCAGCAGGGCGCCATCGGGGACATCGTGAGCGTGCAGCACTTCGAGCCCATTGAGCACCTGCACATGGCCCACTCCTACGTGCGCGGCAACTGGCACAACTCCAAGGAGACCACCCCCATCATCCTGGCCAAGTCCTGCCACGACCTGGACATCCTCCGCTGGGTGGTGGGCAAGCCCAGCCAGCGCATCGCGGCCATGGGCGACCTGAAACTGTTCCGCAGGGAGAACGCCCCCGCCGGCAGCACCGCCCGCTGCACCGACGGCTGCAAGGTGGAGCGCGAGTGCCCGTACTCGGCCATCAAGCACTACTACGAGGGCCGCAAGCGCACCGCCGTGCTGGACCTGCCCGCCGACAAGGCCAAGCACCCCGAGGTGATCATGGAGAAGCTCAAAACCACCAACTACGGCCGCTGCGTGTACCGCATGGAGAACGACCAGCCCGACCACTACGTGGCCAGCATCCAGTTCGCCGACAGCGTGACGGCCAGCTTCTCCATGGAGGCCTTCACCTCCTACCACGGCCGCCGCACCCGCGTCATGGGCACCATGGGCGACATGGTGGGCGACATGACCGAGCTGGTGGTAAACGACTTCCGGACCCGCAAGGAGCTGAAGCTGGTGCCCAAGGCCGAGGACGTGGACGGCTACAAGAACAGCGGCCACGGCGGCGGAGACTGGCTCCTGGTGCGCGACTTCGTGCAGGCCGTGGGCCAGCAGAACCCCAAGCTGCTCACCTCCACCATCGACGAGTCCATCGAGGCGCACCTCATGGGCTTCATGGCCGAGGAGAGCCGCAAGAAAGGCAAGATCATGGACATCAGCATGAGCGTGTAAGGCAGCCGTTCCATTCACTTTCTGCCTGGTTTCCCTAGGTGGGGAGCTATTCAGGGAAAGCAATTCATACGTCAGAAACTTCCTCAGTAAGCTCAAATCAAATATTCTGTTTAGGGGCTGTTTTCAGAAAAACGGCTCCTAAACAGAAAACAAAAAATATATAGCAAAGAATATATTTCCCTCTTCACAACCTCATGAAAAGAAGAACCTTTCTCCAGAGCCTTGCTTTATTTTCGGGCGGTCTGGTCTTAGCTGGCCCCAGTGTCTTCGCCAGAAGCAAAAAGGCTGCGCAAACCCTCAGCGGCACCGTGAAAGCCAAAGGCAAGAAATTAGCCAAGGTGGTGGTATCAGACGGCTTCTCCGTGGTGCAAACCAACAAGCGTGGCCAGTTTGAACTGCCGGTGAATGATCGGGCCAAGTTTGTCTTTGTCTCCATTCCGGCAGGCTACGAGTTCCCGCAGGAGAAAGGATTGGCCCGCCATTACCAGCCCATCGGCAACGGCAAGAAAGACAAGTATGATTTTGAGCTGCAACCGCTGGGCAAAGACGATTCCAAGCACTCGTTCATTGTGTGGGCAGACCCGCAGGTGAAAGACGCCAAAGACGTAGCCCTCATGATGCAGGACTCCGTGCCCGATGCCCAGAAACTGGTGCAGAGCCTAGGCAAAGACGCGCTGGTGCACGGCATTGGCGTGGGCGATCTGGTGTGGGACAACCACAAACTCTTCCCAGACTACAGCAAAGCCGTGGGCGCCATTGGCGTTCCGTTCTTCCAGGCCCTGGGCAACCATGACATGGACTACCGCCTGGGCGGCGATGAAACCTCAGACGCCACCTTCCAGAAGATCTTCGGGCCTACGTACTACTCGTTCAACCGCGGCAAAGCCCATTACATTGTGCTGGATGATGTGCGGTATCTGGGCAAGGAGCGCGAGTATGACGGCCACCTCAATGAGCAGCAACTAGCTTGGATCAAGCAGGACCTGAGCTTCGTGCCCAAAGACCATCTGGTGATCATCAGCGCGCACATTCCCATCTCCAGTGCCGTGAAGAACCGGGAAGACCTGTTTGCGCTCCTGAAGGGCTATCAGGTGCATATCATGACCGGCCACACGCACACCAACTACAACATGCTGCGCGAAGGCGTGTATGAGCACGTGCACGGCACGGTGTGCGGCGCCTGGTGGTCTGGTTCTATCTGCACCGACGGTACACCCAACGGCTACGGCGTATACGAGGTCAACGGCAACCAATTGCAGTGGTACTACAAATCAACGGGCAAAGACAAATCGTACCAGATCAGCCTGGACATTGAGAAACTCACCGGCCAGAACCGCTTCATCGCCAACGTCTGGAACTGGGATCCTGCCTGGAAAGTGGAGTGGTACGCCGACGGCAAAGCCATGGGCGCGCTGCAAAACACCAAAGGCTATGACCCCGAGGCGGTGCGCACCATGAAAGGCGACAAACTGCCTGCCCGCCGCGCCTTCGCCGAACCCGCCAGAACCGAGCACCTCTTCATGAGCCACTTCGGGCCCGAGGTGAAACAGGTGAAAGTGGTGGCCACCGACCGCTTCGGGAATCAGTTTGAGGCGGTTTCGGCTTCAGCCTAATGTCTCCTGTTTAGGGGCTCTTTTTCTGAAAAGAGCCCCTAAACGCAACTGTTGAACCTTACGAAAGCAGGCGGACGCTTAGATCAGGAATGTGTAAAACCCACCCCTACCCCTCCGAGGAGGGGAGTTTTCTACTCCAGTAGTATCTCTGAAGTTTAAAATGATTGCATTCCCCTCCTGGGAGGCGTAGGGGTGGGTCCAACGGCTTTTCTCCTGTTTAGCGGCCGTTTTTCTGAAAACAGCCCCTAAACGGAACGAAACAACCAATAAGCTTGAGGTCCCTCTCGCGTAGGTCTGCCTCGCCCGTGGGCGAATAATTTCAATGTCTCACCCCAACATGAAGTATACATTAGTTCTCTTTGCGGTAGTCCTGTTCGCCTTCGGGCAGCCGGTACGGGCGCAGCAAAATACCAAGCAGATTCTGGTCCAGACCGACAAAGTCACGCTGGCGTTTACCGTGGGCAAAAACCAGAAACTGTACCAAAGCTATCTGGGTCCGAAACTCAGCAACGCCCAGGACAACGGCCAACTCTCCGGTACCAAGCACGAGGCGTACGCGCCTTCGGGCACCGATAATCTCTTTGAGCCTGCCATCCGGGTACTGCACAACGACGGGAATCCTTCGCTGGAGCTGAAATACGCGCAACATACCGCCCAGCAGCCCGAGGCCAACGTGACGCAGACCGCTATTCACCTGAAAGATCCCAAGTACCCCGTGGAGGTGATTCTGCACTTCAGCGCGTACCAGAAGGAAAACATCATCAAGGCCTGGACCGAGATCAAGCACCAAGAGAAGAAGCCGGTGGTGCTGGGCAACTTCGCCTCGGCGATGCTGCACTTTGACGCGCCCAACTACTGGCTCTCGCAGTTTCACGGCGATTGGGCCGGGGAGATGCAGTTGCAGGAGCACCAGCTTACCAGCGGCATCAAGGTCATTGACAGTAAACTGGGCACCCGCGCCCACAAGTTCCAGAGTCCTACGTTTCTGCTGTCTTTAGACAAACCAGCCGGTGAAAACCACGGCGAGGTCATTGCCGGTACGCTGGCATGGTCGGGGAATTTTCAATTTGCCTTTGAGCTGGATGAGCAGAACAGCCTGCGCGTGCTGGCGGGCATGAACCCCCACGCCTCAGAATATCACTTGCCCGCCAATAAACCCTTCGTGACGCCCGCCTTCATTTTCACTTACAGCCAGCAGGGCAAAGGCGAGGCCAGCCGGAGCTTCCACCGTTGGGCCCGCAACTATGGCATTCTGGACGGAAACAAACCGCGCCTCACGCTGCTCAACAACTGGGAAGCCACCTACTTTGATTTTGATCAGCAGAAACTGGTGGGGCTCTTTGACGGTGCCGCGCAACTGGGCGTGGATTTGTTTTTGCTGGACGATGGCTGGTTCGGGAATAAATACCCAAGAAACGCCGCCAACGCCGGTCTGGGCGACTGGCAGGAAAACAAAACCAAACTGCCCAGCGGCATTGGCTATCTGGTGGAGGAAGCCGAGAAGAAAGGCGTGAAATTTGGCATCTGGCTGGAACCCGAGATGGTGAACCCCAAAAGCGAACTCTACGAGAAGCACCCCGACTGGATTCTGAAACTGCCCAACCGCGACGAGCATTACCAGCGCAACCAGCTCATTCTGGACCTCACCAACCCCAAAGTGCAGGACTTCATCTTCAAACTGGTAGATGATCTGCTCACCAAAAATCCGCGGCTGGCCTATATCAAATGGGACTGCAACCGCACGTTCACCAACGCGTTTTCGCCCAACCTCAAGGTACAGTCGCATTTGCCCATTGACTACGTGAACAGCCTGTATAAGACGCTGGCCAGAATACGCCAGAAGCACCCGCATCTGCCCATCATGCTCTGCTCCGGCGGCGGCGGACGGGTAGACTACGGTGCCCTCCCCTACTTCACGGAGTTCTGGCCCAGCGACAACACTGATGGTCTGGAGCGCATCTTCATCCAGTGGGGCTATTCGCAGTTCTTCCCGGCGGTGGCTATGTCGGGGCACGTGACCAGCTGGGGCAAGCAGACTGTGAAGTTCCGGACCGATGTGGCCATGATGGGCAAACTGGGCTATGACATTCAGGTGAGCGAGTTCAGTGAGCAAGAGCTGCAGTTCAGCAAGCAGGCCGTGGCCAATTACAAGCGGCTAAGTGACGTGATCTGGTTTGGCGACCAGTACCGCTTGGTGTCGCCGTACGAGGAGAAGCGCGCCGTGCTCCTATACGTGAACGAGGCGCAGAGCAAAGCCGTGCTGTTCTCCTATAACCTGCAAACCCGCCACCGCGACCGCTTTACGCCGGTTCGGCTGCAAGGCCTCAATCCGCAGAAGCAGTACCTGGTGCAGGAAACCAACCTTATGCCTGAGACCAAATCCGCGTACGCGGCCAACGGCAAAACCTATTCCGGCGACTACCTCATGAAAGTGGGCATTGCCGTGTCGCCTACCACCGCGCTCACCAGCGCCGTGTTTGAAATCACCGAGAAACCTTAACCCTAATAACAGCCTATCACCCAAAGTACTATGAACAAAACCATTTCTGCCCTTTTACTTTCCACAGTCTTGTTTGCGGGTTGCAAAAGCTCCCAGCAAAGCAGCTCTAAGTTGCCGGATTTACCTAAATATGACACCCAGGGCCATCGAGGTGGCCGTGGCCTCATGCCCGAAAACTCCATTCCGGCCATGCGCAAAGCCATTGACTTGGGCGTGACTACCCTGGAAATGGACTGCCACATCACCAAAGACGGCCAGGTGGTGGTGACGCATGACCCGCACATCAATTACCTGTACGCCCGCACCCCAGAAGGCAAAGACATTCCCAAAGCCGATGCCAAGAAATACGCCATTTACCAGATGCCGTATGACCAGGTGCGCACGTTTGAGATGGGTACCAAAGAGTACAAGGCGTTTCCGCAGCAGACCAAGGTGAAAACCTACATTCCGTTGCTTTCTGAATTGGTTGACTCGGCGCAGGCGTACCTCAAAGCCACCGGCAAACCGCAGGTGTTCTACAACATTGAGGTGAAAGCCAAAGCCACCGGCGACAATGAACTGCACCCCGCCCCAGAACAGTTTGTGACCGCCATGATGACGGTTTTGGAAGCCAAAGGCATTGTTCCGTATCTCACCATCCAGTCGTTTGACCTGCGTGCCCTGAAGGTGCTGCACAAGAAATACCCGCACGTGCGCAGCTCTTTCCTGGTGGACAACAAGAAGACGTTGGAGGAAAACCTGCAGGAACTCGGTTTCAAGCCCACGGTGTACAGCCCCAACTACAAACTGGTCACGGCAGAACTGGTGAAGAAGTGCCACAACCGCGGCATCAAAGTCATTCCCTGGACGGTGAACACCAAAGACGAGATAGAGTATGTCAAAGGCCTGGGCGTAGATGGCATCATTTCTGATTACCCCAACCTGTTTTCGCAGAAATAAATGGCTTGGTCTGTTTAGGGGCTCTTTTTCTGAAATCAGCCCCTAAACAGACGGCTTTGTTTTCATTATCATCGCAATCAAACTAACCTCATCATGAAACTGAAATTCGCTTTTGCGGCCGCCCTTTGTGCTTTGTTCGCGGGCTATCAGGCGCAGGCCCAAACCCAGCCCGCCAAGTATGACAGCACCTACCGGCCCGCGGCGTATGAACTGAAAGTAGCCCAGTTCAAGTCGTACCCCAACTCTTCCAATGACATTATTTTCCTGGGCAACAGCCTCACCGCCAACACTGACTGGGCCGAGCTCCTGGGCATGCCCAACGTGAAAAACCGCGGCATCTCCGGCGACATCACCTACGGCGTACTGGAGCGTCTGGACGAGGTCATTGAAGGCAAACCGGCCAAAGTGTTCATCCTGATCGGGATCAATGACATTTCGCGCAACATCCCAGACCAGTTGATTGTGGCCAACTACCAGAAGATGATCTCACGCATCAAGGCGGGTTCGCCTAAGACCAAAATTTACTTCCAAACCCTGCTGCCCACCAATGAGGCTTTTGACAAGTTCAAGAACCACTACCACAAAGAAGAGCACATTCTGTGGGTGAACAACGCCCTCAAAGAGCTGGCCAAAAAAGAGAAAATCGAGTTGATTGACCTGTACCCCAACTTTCTGGACACCAACAAGAAGCTGGTGAAAGAATACACCCATGACGGCCTGCACCTCACCGTGGCCGGTTACCAGAAATGGGTAGAAGTCCTGAAGAAAGGGAATTACCTGAAATAAGCGTTCCCCTTATTTCCTGTTTAGGGGCTGTTTTTAGAAAAATAGCCCCTAAATAGGGTCCTTTTGGGCGGCCCTTCCGCGTCACGTCAATGAGTAGAAACTATCCGCAGTGAATTCAAGAAGTTTGAGTTGCCGATAGAAAAATGGCGCGAAAAAAGCTCTCCTGTTTCCTCTCTGGCTTAGGAACAGGAGAGCTTTTTCATTTTTAGAATAAGGCGCTTAATCTTACTATAATTTATTAAGTTAGCCCAACCACATGGTAAAGCACAGAAGACCTGTGTGTTTCCTCTCTCCCAAACTCCTTACCTCACCAACCTATGCGCAAACGTCTCCCCTTTCAACTCCTGTTTTTGCTGGCAGGAGCCTTCTTCCTCCACCTGACCGTGCAGGCGCAGGATGCCAGCCGCTACGCCATCATCCCTAAGCCTGTAAAACTCACACCTGCCAAAGGTGAATTCACCCTTACTTCCAAAACTAAGCTGATCTTGGGCAGCTCCGTGCCTGAGCTTAAAACCGCCACTGATTTTTTGGTGAACCTGGTGGAGAGCTCCGCCGGCTACAAGATGGAATACGGCACCCAGGCTAAGAAAAACACCATCGCCTTTACCTTAGATAACACCATCTCAAACGAGGAAGGGTACCGGCTGGAAGTGACAACGAAGAAAATCACGGTGGCCGCTAAAACCCCTAAAGGCGCTTTTCTGGCCATCCAGACGCTGCGCCAGCTCCTGCCAACCACCATTGAAACCAAAAACTCCGGCCAAAAGAGCTTTAAGATACCGGCCGTCAGTATTGAAGATGCGCCCCGCTTCGCCTACCGCGGCATGATGCTGGACGTAGCCCGCCACTTTCAGCCCATTGATTTCGTGAAGAAATACATAGACCTGCTGGCCTTCTACAAGATCAACACGTTCCACTTTCACCTCACCGAGGATCAGGGCTGGCGCATTGAGATCAAGAAATACCCCAAATTACAGGAGATAGCCGCTTGGCGCAATGAAACCAAAGTAGGTCACCGCCGCGAAACCGAAAAAGGCTATGACGGCAAACGCCACGGCGGTTACTACACCCAGGAAGAGCTGAAAGACCTGGTGAAATACGCCCAGAACCGGTTCATTACCGTGATTCCCGAGATTGAGATGCCGGGCCATTCCATGGCCGCGCTGGCCGCTTACCCAGAGTTGGGCTGCAAAGACACCACCTATCAGGTAGCCGGTACCTGGGGAGTTTTCAAAGACATTTACTGCCCCAATGAAGTCACCTTCAAATTTCTGGAAGACGTGCTCACCGAGGTGATGGCCATTTTTCCCAGCAAGTACATCCACATTGGCGGCGATGAAGCCCCTAAAGACGTCTGGAAACAATCTGCGCGCGCGCAGGAAGTGATGCAGCGGGAAGGCCTGAAAGACGAGCACGAGTTGCAGAGTTACTTCATCCAGCGCATGGAGAAATTCCTTAACGCCAAAGGCCGCGCCATCATTGGCTGGGACGAGATTCTGGAGGGCGGCCTGGCTCCTAATGCCACCGTTATGTCCTGGCGCGGCGAAAAAGGCGGAATTGCCGCCGCCAAACAACGCCACGACGTGATCATGACGCCCAACAGCCACCTGTACTTTGACCACTACCAAACCAAACAGGGCATCAAGAATGAGCCGCTGGCCATTGGCGGTTTCCTGCCCCTGGACAAAGTGTATTCCTACAACCCCGTGCCCAAGAGCCTCACCCCTGAAGAAGCTAAACACGTGCTGGGTGTACAGGCCAATCTCTGGTCTGAGTACATCCCCACCAAAGAGCACGCAGAGCACATGGCCTTCCCGCGCGCCTGCGCCTTAGCCGAGGTAGCCTGGACTCCGGTGGAAAGCAAAGATTACACAGATTTCATCTCCCGTCTGGAGCAGAACCTCAAACGCCTGGACAACCTGAAGGTGAATTATTCCACCTACTTCCGGGAGCAGCCTGCCCCCGCCCTCACTACCGCGGGCGGCATGTAACCCTATAGAAAGTAAGCAGACGCAAAAGAACCGGGCCGATTGTCCTGCCCAGCCGCTCTGATTATTTTACTACCTGTTTATTCCTGCCCGCTTGCGTTTAGGGGCCGTTTTTCTAAAAACGGCCCCTAAACGCAAGCGGGCTTTTCAGTTGTATCGGCCAGCAACTAGGAAAGCGGCCGCAGATACCCCAGCATTGTTGCCGTTTCCTGCCCCAAGGCAAACAAATGGTCACTACCTGAAAGTTAACCCAAACAAAAAGGCTGCCCCTGTTGGAGCAGCCTTTCCTTATTTCAAAAAGAAGAAGCTTATGCGCTGGCAGCCTCGCCTCTCAATACTCTTACCATGGTCTCGCCAATCTCGGCGGGAGAATCTACTACGTGGATGCCGTTTTCGCGCATGATGCGCATTTTAGCGGCCGCTGTGTCATCGGCACCGCCAATGATGGCACCCGCGTGACCCATCCTACGACCAGCCGGAGCAGTCTGCCCCGCGATGAAACCAACCACTGGCTTTTTGTTACCGGTGGAACGGATGTATTCGGCGGCTACGGCTTCGTAGTTACCGCCAATTTCGCCAATCATCACAATGGCATCGGTCTCCGGGTCTTCCATCAACAGCTCCACTGCGTTTTTAGTTGGCGTTCCGATGATCGGGTCACCGCCAATCCCGATGGCGGTAGAGATACCCAAACCGGCTTTCACAATCTGGTCGGCGGCCTCATAGGTCAAAGTACCAGACTTAGAAACGATCCCGATTCTACCTGGCTTGAACACGAAACCGGGCATGATGCCTACTTTCGCCTCGCCGGGCGTGATCACGCCTGGGCAGTTCGGCCCGATCAGGGTCACGTTTTTGTTTTTGATGTAGTTTTTGGCGGCAACCATGTCTTTCACCGGAATACCCTCGGTGATGGCCACAATCACTTCAATACCGGCATCGGCGGCTTCCATGATGGCATCGGCGGCAAACGCCGGCGGCACGAAGATGATAGACACATTGGCACCGGCTTTCTCCACGGCCTCGGCCACGGTGTTGAACACCGGACGGTCTAAGTGGGTAGAACCCCCTTTGCCTGGCGTTACGCCCCCTACCACATTGGTACCATATTCAATCATTTGCTGTGCGTGGAAAGAACCCTCTGAGCCGGTGAAGCCCTGCACAATCACTTTGGAATCTTTATTTACTAAAACACTCATGTGTAGTGGATTATGTGAAAGATGTACGCTCTAGTTAAAACTGTACGCAAAAATAGGCTTTTTTGTCGCGCATCCAAACCAAGAATAGGCTTAAAGTCATTGCCCGGCCAGCCTTGCCCCAGCCCATATAGGCAAAACCAAAATTACCCACAGCTCTGTTTACTTCTTACCTGGTGCAGTTCTGAGGGCCTGCCTCTCAAATATCTTTCTGGTGTAAAACAGGCCGTCCATTACCTTCGGGAGGTTCATTCCCAGTTCTCTGTACCCAAAGGGGCGGGCAATCAACTGCGCCTGCATCCAATCTGGCAGGTCTTGGCGGTTCAGGTCCAGAAACAGGAAAGGCTGCTGGGTTTGCCCCAAGGCGTACTCAATGCTGTTTTTCTTGTGCTTTTTCACCTTGATCAAGGGAAAGAACAACAGTTTGCCTATTTTGCCTTCATAGCCTGTAAACCCTATGTTGTAGTAGCGGTCTGCGTAGGTATTTTTCAAATAGTCTCCCAGTCTTAGGTTTCGCCGGTAGAACTCACTGTCAATATTTTCGCCACCGTACGTAAGGTGGGAGGAGGCTGCCCATACTATGGTTTTGTGGCTCTTGTACAGCTCTCCCTGCAGAAAGTTCAGGTTTTGGGCCATTTGCCTGTCTCGCTCCTGACCGGAAGAGAATTTTCTGGTCACCTCCACCAGGGCATTGCGGCAAAACTGCTGCCAGAAGAGATCCTGTGGGGAGCCCGTTCCCTGTGACACTCTGGTTGTTATTTCCTGCAAGATCCCTGAAAAGGCTTTATGCAGGAGCAATGTATCTTGCGTACTTAGCTTTGTATGGTAATCTGAGATTTTTATGGCCTTACGCAAAGACACATCGAACTTTACCCATTGCAGGGAGTCCTTTAACGCTTCGGCCTGTATGCTTTCCAGATATTCCTGAAAATCATGGGACAGGCTTTCTGCGGAGTTAACGCCTGAGAATTTACAGTCTATCCCGGCCATGAGTAACGGGTGGTCTGTGTTCTTCTGCCGGTCAATGTACCTGAAGAGCTCCTCTGTCTCAGCCGATATCCAGAAGGGGTAGATGGCTTTGCGGGCGGCATCCAGGGCTGGTTTCCCGTTTTGTGTCTCCTGCCAGGCTTTATAGCAGTCATAGAACCCGCCTTCAAAGGCAATGACACTATACCCCAGCTCCTGGTGCAGAAACTTGATTAGCCTAGTTTTTGCCTGGAAGGTGCTGCCGTCATAATGGGTTTGCTCTCCCAAGCCTATGATTTCAGTATCTTTCAATATGCTTTTCAGGGGAAGCAAATCTGTAAAGTCCTCATTGGACGGCTCCATGTCCTGGATCAGTATCCCAGTCTTCTGGATATAAGCTACCCTTTTATCTGTGTCTTGGGCCATTGATGGGAACCACCCACCCATCAACATCAGGAGCAGCAGTTGTTTTAGCATAGTTTTGTTCTTTTATCTTCCTCTGATGTAGCTTTCGCCCCAAGGGTATCGCTCTGGAATGGGAAACGTTCTCGTTGGCATACTGACTTTATGCCTCTTGCACTGAAGCTAGGCATCAGCTGGCGCTCCGCATACAGTACGTAGCCTCACTCTTTATCCCCCCTTCCTCTTCTGATAGCCTTTTGTTGTTTGTGCCCGCCTGCGGCCCCTTTCCTTCCTCCTCTACCTATAGGCTCGGCTCCGGGCGTAGCAGATTTGACATTCGCCTCATGTATTCTATCCCCTTACAAGCTACGGCAGCACCCGCTTTACTTACTACTCTTCAGGTTGGCCTCCAGAAAAGCCTCTAACTCCGGCAGGGTAAGGTCTCTTTTTACTATTTCCCCCCTCTCATTGAGCAGGAATGTGGAGGGGAAACTACGGATGAGAAGTTTAATGGATTCTACGGCGTTCTCGTCTAAGTACTGTGCCCAAGGCAGCCCGTACTCTTGGATTCTTTTGGGCCACAGAGACAGATCCTTGGTTCGGTCTGTGGACACGCTTATTATTTCAAAGCCTTTGGGATGGTAGGTTGAGTAGAGCCTCTTCAGGGTAGGGAAGGCGTCAAGGCAGGGTTTGCAACGGCTGAACCAAAAGTCCACCAGGGTGTATTTTGCCTTAGGAAGGACGAGACGTTGGTTGGTAAGCTGCTCTGTCTGTACAGGGAATTGCGGAAACTTTCCATTCTCCTTAATGCCTATTGCCCGCAGGTCATTCTCCAGCAAAAGCCATGGTTTCTCTTTCTTGATTTTATCAGAGAAGCGCAGCAGCGTCTTTGCTCTAAGGTTGGAATGACCAAATAGACTAAACCTCTCAATCAATCCCCAGAGAGCCACATAAGAGTCTGGATACTTGCTTACGTACTCGTACAACAAGGTGTCATATGCCGTTGCCTTATCCATTATCAATGCGTCTAGGCTGGCCTCTTTACAATTAAATGCTTCTGCCTTATGCATGAACGGAATGTACCTTGTGCGGAACTCCTCTGAAGTTTGGCCGTTCACGTACCCGCACTCATTCATCATAGTATCTACACGCATGACCGTGGTGGTTTGGTCAATGAAGTAGCGTCCGTGCCGCCAGACTAACATACCCCTGTCGCTGGCGAACACGGTCATGTACATCTTGGGGTAGGGCAACTCAGTTTTCAGCAGGAACTTACCATTCTCAATTTTTGCTGCCGCAAAGGAATTTTCAAAATATTTGGCATCTATCTCTGCCCTATGCAACAGGATAGAATCTTCTCCAGTTGATTTTCCGGCCACCTCACCCTGGATAGAAACTCTTGCCGGGGTTTGTGCCCAAGCGCGGTGGAAGACGATACTCAGCAGAGCCACTTGGGCAAATACTAGCAGGAATGCTTTAAATTTCATGTGGGGTTGTGCCTGGTGTTAAGCTCTGCTTGATTCTCTTCTTCTCACTTCTGAGGCAGTAATTGTAGCTGATGCTCTATTATGGCCTTTACCAAAAGAAGAGAAGCAATTATATATACTGCAGCAGATTATCCAATCAATACCTAATATAGCAGAAGTCTTGTAGAAGTAGTCAATCCTGAAGAAGAATACAGCATTTAGATCAGACGAATCTCTTTTCTGCAGCCTCTTCATTCCATGCCAGAGCCGCTGGGCAACAGATCACACTGTTACTTTGCGGTAATAGGAAGTTTTGCGTTCCCATTTCTGTTTTTGGCCTGTTTTCAGAAAAACAGGCCAAAAACGGGGAGAAAGTAAACATAGTTGCCGTGAGATATTTCCCTGAAATACTTATCTTAAAACAAAAAGCACCCTGGCTATGTCTCTGCTCTCCTCCCTGCTATCCGGTTTACTTCCGCTGTTAGCCGCCCTGTTGTTGCTTTGCTCTACCGCCCGCGCCCAGCAGAATCTAGCCAACAGCCGCACCACCAGCTATTTCACCTACATCTACAAAATCACAGACGCAGAAGCCAAGGTGTTGTTTGAAAAGGGCATGGATGCCGCCAGGCAAAGCTTTTTCCATACGCGGGTAGACTCCTTTCCTACTAATTTGCCTTACCAAAAGCAGTTGCCACAGGGGCACTACCTGTACACGCTCACCTCCGGGCCGGATTTAGAATATACGCTACAGTGTAGCATCAATGCGCAGCTTCAACTCCTCAATAATCACGTAGACTTTGCCGCCGTACTGTATGATTCTTTAGGCTCCATTCTTCCAAACGCGCAACTAACGCTCAAAAACAAAAAAGTACCGTTTGACAAAGTTTCCCAAACCTACCGGTTGGCCAACAGCAAAAAGAGCGGGTTACTTTCAGTGACCCATGAGGGCTTTACCTTTTACGTGCCGGTAGAGCAGAACCGCCGCCAATGGAATACTCCGCTGTGGCGGAAAATCATCTACCGCAAACCTGTTTACTATCTCTGGAGCCCTTTCCGGGATATCGCCTCTACTTTAATCCATTTGCGCCCTACCGGTTTCGTTTACAAAGCCATTCATCTTTTTGATGACTTCGGCTACCGCGAGAGTGATTGGCCCAACGGCTATCTGGTGTTGAACAAGCCCAAGTACATGCCCGGCGACACGGTGCGGTACAAGGCGTTTCTGGTGAAGAAAAACGGGAACCCTTATAAGAAAACACTTCGGGCGGAGATTAACGGGAGCGGGAAACCCAAAAAACTCGGTGAGCTTGCCCCCTTCCGCCCAGGGGCGTATGAAGGCTCGTTTGTACTGCATGATTCCCTCCGGCTCAGGCTAGACACCTATGTTTATCTCAATTTAATCAAAGAGAAAAGATGGGACGATGACAATGTGGCACGGGCCCAGTTCAAGTATGAAGACTATGAACTGAAGGAAAATACCTACACCGCCAGACTGGAAAAGCTGGAGCATTTTGCCGGCACCACCAACCGCCTCATGCTGCGCGGGGCAGACGCCAACGGCCTTACCTTAACCGATGCGCGGGTAGAATTAACTGTCCTGACCACGCAAATTAGGCAGACCGCCGCCCCGGTACAGTTTATCCCAGACACGCTTTGGGTGCACCAGCAACCGCTTGAAAGCTCCGGAGAGACCACCATTCAAATCCCTGACTCCATTTTCCCCAAAGCGAAGCTTGATTACCAGATTTCCGCCGTCTTTCTGACCTCCAATAACGAGCGGGCCCAACAGACCATACGGGCGCGGTATTCCTTTGAAGAGGGCCGCCTGGAAATGCGCCTCCTTAATGACAGCCTCAAAGCCGACTATTTGGAAGGCACCTCCTCTCTGCCCAAACAGGCCGAAGTAGTAATGATAGATGGAGACGGGGAACTCCTCCAGACGCTGCAAGTACAACTGCCCGCCTTGCTTCCCTTGCAGCCCCATGCCCGAGAATACAGAATCAATGCGGGCAAACTACAGAGTACCCTCCGCCTGCAAGACGAACCAGCCAACCTGCAATTCTACTCAGACCGTACCGCAGACTCGCTCTTCCTCACCATTCAGAACCCCAGGCGCGTGCCGTTTTGGTACTTTGTCTATAAGAACAACCACTTGGTGGACCGTGGCCAGGATACCACTTCACTGTGGCAGTACAACCGAAAGGCTAGCAACCAGGAGCCGTATTACGTATCTGTGCAGTACCTCTGGGCCGGGAAAATCTATAGCGAGGAATACAATGCCCCCTTCCGGAAGAACAATTTAGACATAGCCGTACAAGGGCCCACCACGGTGTACCCGGGGCAGAAAACCAGTTTCACGGTGCAGGTGACCAATGCCAAAGGTAAACCCGTACCTAACGTTGACCTCACATCCTACGCGCTTACGTCTAAGTTCAAAGATGCCTCACCACCAGACCTTCCCACATTCACCAAATATAAAAGCAGAAAAGACCGCCGCACCTTCAAACTGAAAGATGTGCCAGAGAAGGGTTTCCAGCTGATGGACTGGGAGCATTGGCGCCGAAGCATGGGGCTGGATAGCTTAGCGTACTACCAATTGCTTTACCCACAGACAGGACTCTACACCCACTACGCCCTCACCAAAGACAGCCTAACCCAGTTTGCCCCCTTCGTGGTAGATTCCGGACGGGTGGTTCCGGTGCATGTGGTGTATCTAGACCAGGTACCTGTTTATTTCTCGGGCACAGACGTGGTTCCCCCGTACTCCTTCCCCGCCGACAGCGGCTACCATTTCATCAAACTGCGCACCGCCCACCATGAGATTCACCTGGATAGCGTGTACCTTAAACACGGACAGAAACTGGTGCTGAGCATTGACCAGAACAAGAAGTCCCTCTTATTCGGCAAAGCCGAAAAGGGGTTCCTTTCTAAAACGGAGCAAGGTGCCCTTGCCCCATACCTGGTCCCTGTGGAACAGAATTTCGGCAATGGGCTCACGTATCTAAAACAAGGCCAACAGGTACAATATCTGCCCAACGGCTCCAACCGCTCGTACACTACCCGTAGTACAAATTGGGACCGCGTGGTCTTAGCAGGTCCGTTTAGACCAAGGGTCATGGAGTTTTATTCCATGGGGAATTTTGTAACAGCTTTCACGCCAGAAGCCAACTATGTTCACCGTTTTGAGCCTGGTTTACTAAAAATGCGCGAAAAACAGACGTTCCCCGGGAAAGTACACTTATCGCCCAGAAACAAAACACACCAAATTCCTTCTGGCACTTTGGCAGAAACCGCTTATACAGAAGAAGGTCTAAGGGCCCAATGGGAAACCTCCCAATACAACTACTGGCTCTCTAAAATTCTGGAACGCCCCGAGTACCGCACCGAGGCCGGCAATGGCCGCCTGCATTGGCAGCTGGATTCTACCTTCCAGGAAAGCCCCAAATTCGTTTTCTTTTATGAACCCAACGCCGCCAACCATCAGATAGCCATGTATGGGGGCAGCACCCGGCACTTGAACCAGATTTACCCAAAGCAATACAAACTGGTACTTGTATTTCCAGACCACCGGCACATCAGTACATTGGTTACGGTAAAACCCAACGGGGAACTGCGTTTACACTTCAATCTATCTCAAGTAAAAGCTCCAACGGCAGAAACCAAGGCGCTGGAAACGTACCTGCAGAACAGCGTAGAAGCCGCTAAACGCACGGCCTCCGTTACCGTACCGCTCTTAACGCCTGCCCCTGCCAACACTTCAACTTCATCTGTGGTGTACGGCGGTTCTTTAGGCTATTCCAGCGAAGTAAGAGGCCAAATTATAGACCCTGATACTGGGGAGGGAATGCCGGGTGTATCTATCATAGTTAAAGGAACTACAATAGCAACTGTAACAGATATAGACGGAAGATACACCATTCAAGCTCCGGGCAACGGGGTGCTGGTTTTCTCCTTTATTGGCTATGTAAATCAGGAAGTGCCTGTTAGGAACAGCAGTAGGATTGATGTTAAAATGCAGGGTGATGCCAAACAATTACAAGAAGTAGTGGTGACAGCATATGGCATAGAGGGAGCCTTACAGGGCAAAGCAGCGGGTGTACAAGCCTCTAATGGCCAGCCCGGCGGCGGAATGTCAATACGTATCAGAGGAGTTTCTTCTCAGGGTAACGCCCAGCCGCTCATCATTTTAGATGGCCTTCCGTACAGCGGAAATGTGGCAGACCTTGACCCGCAAAGCATTGCCAGTTCCTCTGTTCTGAAAGATGCCGCCGCCACGGCCATTTACGGCTCCAGGGGAGCGAATGGGGTTATTGTCATTACCACTAAAAAAGGACGCATATTGGCCAACAAAGCCGGTGTGCCCGGTCTTGACCAGGAGTTACCCGAGGGAGCCGGGGCCGGTGCTTCCATCAGAAGCTACTTCTCAGATTACGCTTTCTGGCAGCCGCGCCTAGTCACGGACAAGTCAGGGAAAGTCACTTTTCCGGTCACGTTCCCCGGTGATGTGACCAGTTGGAAAACCCACGTACTGGCCATGGACGGCCACAAACGCAGCGGCCAAACTTCTACGGAGATTCTCTCTTTCAAAGCCATGATGGCCACGCTCAGCGGCCCTAGGTTTCTGATTGAAGGAGATAAAACCCAAATCATCGGCAAAGCCGTGAATTATTTACCAGATACTGCCGCCGTCAACACCAGATTTGAGTTGAATGGCAAGTTACTCCGGGAAAAGCAGTTGAAACTGGGCCGCGTAGCCACCGACACCTTTATGGTGCAAGCACCCGCCGTAGCCCCAGACTCTGTGGAATTGTTGTACTCCCTGCAACAGGGCAACGGCTTCTCAGACGGCGAGCGACGGCACATAGGCGTGTACAAAAAAGGCGTTTTAGAGCGAAGAGGCGTTTTCCTGTCCCTGCCCATAGACACCACACTCACCCTCACGTTTGACCCCGCCAAAGGCCCCGTGCATTTCTACGCCCAAAGCAACCTGTTGCAGGTCATGCTAGATGAAATCAAGTACCTGCACCAATATGAGTACTGGTGCAACGAGCAGGCCGCTTCTAAACTCAAAGGGTTGCTCTGGGAGAAACGCATACAAGCCGCGCTGGGCGAAGCGTTTGAACACGACCGCATGGTGCGCCGCCTCATCAGGCACCTGGAGAAAACCCAGAAACAGGACGGCACCTGGAGCTGGTGGGAAAACGGCCCCGCCTACCTCTGGATTAGCCACCACGTCACCGAGGCACTGGTCATGGCCCAAACTGAAGGATATTCCACCAACTTCAAGAAACAACCCCTCATTGACTACCTCACCTACCAACTGGAGAAAAAAGACGGTCAGGATAAAATCAGAGGCCTGGAGCTACTGCAACAGCTAGACGGCAAGGTTGACTTCGCCGCCTACATTCCGCAGTTGGAAAAACAGAAAAACCTGCCTCTGGAAGACCAATTCAGGCTGACCCGGCTCCGGCAGAAACTCCAGATGAAAGCCCCGCTGGATACGTTGAACCACTACCGGCAAACCACCGCGCTGGGCGGCATGTACTGGGGCCGCGAGCGCAGCAGCCTATTTGACAGCCACATCTCCAACACATTGCTGGCCTATGAGATTCTGAAAGCGGCCGGAGGCCACCAGCGGGATTTGCTCAGGATTCAGGCATTTTTGCTCAATGAACGCCGCACCGGCCACTGGCGCAACACCTATGAATCTGCCAGGATTCTGGAGACGCTGTTGCCAGATTTGATAAAAGAGAAAGGCCAGACGCCTGAAAACCAATTGACACTCTCGGGCGGGGTGAACACTACGCTGAAGAAATTCCCGGCAGACACCACTTTTACGCCAACCCAACCGCTCACTATTCAGAAAGAAGGCGCCATGGCGTTGTACCTCACCGCCTATCAGAATGAATGGGTCACCCAGCCGGAGCGGGTAGAGAAAGACTTTATAGTAAAAACCAGATTCGCCGGCACCGGCTCCACCCAAGCCACGCTGGCCGCCGGGAAACCCATTGAACTGGAGGTGGAAGTATATGTGAAAAACAACGCGTCTTACGTGATGGTAGAAGTGCCCATACCCGCCGGTTGCTCCTATGACACCAAGTCCAGCTGGGGTTCCAATGAGGCGCACCGCGAGTACTTTCGGCACAAGGTTTCCATCTTCTCCAACTACCTTACCTCTGGCCGTTACACCTTCACCATCAAACTGTTGCCCCGCTATAAAGGCACCTACACCTTGAATCCTGCCAAGGCCGAATTGATGTATTTCCCCACGTTCTTCGGGCGGGAAAAGCTGAAAACGGTGGAGGTGAAATAATAGCTGTTTCCGTTTTTGGCCTGTTTTTCTGAAAACAGGCCAAAAACGGAAACAAGTCCTGAGTTTTGAGTACTGAGTCTTGCAGTTGGGAAATGTACTTGAAAAGAGACAAGCAGGGGCAATACCTGGCGGTTGTCCTACTGCGTTAGCCGCATAAAATGGAAACCACCAGAACCACCAAGGTTTTTCCGGACAAACCGTTTTTGGCCTGTTTTTCTGAAAACACCCCAAAAACGTATTTCCTTTTCTAACTACCACCTCCCGCCCAACACTCCCAGCCGCCTTCCGTTTACAAAAGTTTAAACATCTGCCCCAGGCAACGGTTCATAGCCCCAAACCCTGTAAACAATGAAAATAGGATATCCCTGCGTGAATGAATCAATGGACTGCAGCTCGTCTGGCACGTTCCGGCTGGCCTCTTACAGTGAGGAGCGGCTGGTGCAGACCGTGGAGAAAAACCTGGCTTGCCTGCGCCGCATTCTGGAGTACAACCTGGAGCACGGCTTCCTGTTCTTTAGAATGAGCTCTGGGTTGGTGCCGTTTGCCTCGCATGACGTCTGCACCTACAATTGGCAGCAGCACTTCCAGATGACGTTCAAGCGCCTGGGCGATTTCATCAAGAAACATAACATGCGCATCTCCATGCACCCAGACCAATTTGTGGTGCTCAACTCGCCAGACGAACGCATTGTGCGCAACAGCATCGCGGAGCTGATTTACCAAGGCAGCGTCATGGACCTGATGGGGCTGGACTCCACGGCCAAATTGCAGATCCACGCGGGCGGCGTGTACGGCGACAAACCCGCAGCCCTCCTACGCTTTATCCAGACGTATCATACCCTGCTGCCCCAAGAGGTGAAAGCCCGCCTGGTGGTGGAGAATGATGACCGTCTGTACAGCCTCAGAGACTGCCTTGAACTGCACGGCGAAACGGGTATTCCCATCCTCTTTGACAACTTCCACCACGAGTGCCTCAACCACGGGGAGCCTATGGCCGAGGCCCTGCAACTGGCCGCCGGCACCTGGCACCCTGAAACAGACGGCGTGCTCATGATGGACTACAGTTCCCAATCTCCCGGCGAGCGCAAAGGCAAGCACATCACCAGCATGGATATAGACCTATTTAGAGAGTTTCTTACCCATCTCCATGGGCTGGACGTAGACATCATGCTGGAAATAAAAGACAAAGAGGCCAGCTGCCTTAGGGCGCGTCAGGTGTTGCAGGAACTGGCGTTGGTGTGATGCGTTTAGGGCCTCTTTTTCTGAAATCGGCACAGAACTATCCTGTTGAGTAGAAAAAGTGAAAGAAAATAGCGTAATCTACGTACCTATAGGAAATAAAACGATCATCCGTCGGTAAAGCCCTGCTATGGCAGCGGACTTACCGGCGCAGCTACTTCCCCCTATGAAAGTTTTAGTACGTTTTTTCTGTTCCTGCACCCTTGTGTCTATGGCGTATTTTTCCACGGGTTGCCAATCGGGCACGGAGACTGCCAAGGAGCAGCCCGCGGCGGTTGTCACCAAAAAAATGGTTCTGGAAGGAGTTCCCTCGGCCTCCGGTATTGAGCGCGTGGGCGATTTCTACTATGTCATCGGGGATGATTCGCCGTACCTGTTCCGGCTGAACGCCGCGTTTGAGGTAGTGCAGAAAGTGGCGCTGCTAGATACTGGCAAAGTACAGAACGGGCGCATTCCCAAACCGGTGAAACCAGACCTGGAAGCCATTACCATGGTTACTTTGAGCGGACAGCCGTACCTGCTGGTGACGGGTTCCGGTTCCACCCCCGCCCGCAACACAGCTTACCTGCTGGCGGTGACCAGAGATGGGGTGGGCCAACCACAGGCTATTCCGCTCCAAGGCCTCTATGACCAATTGCGCCAGAACAAAGCCATAACGGGCCAGGCCTCCCTTAATATAGAGGGCCTATCGGCCGATGAGGAGTACCTGTACCTGCTGCAGCGTTTTTCGCCCGGCGGGCACAACGTCCTGATCACCTATACCCTCTCTGAGCTCACACCCTTCCTCCTGAAACACGAACCGGCTCCCAAACCTTCGGCGGTACAGGCCTGGGCGCTGCCCCAGCTGGCCAACATCCAGACGGGTTTCTCGGGCTTGGCCCCGGCCTTGGGCGGACGCATGCTGTTCACTGCCTCGGCGGAGGAAACCCCCAACGCGGTGCTAGACGGTGAGGTGTACGGCAGCATGATTGGCTGGCTCAAAACACATCCAGACCCGTCTCCCCAAGCCTTGAAACCCGAGGTAGTGGTACCCATCAAAGAGCAGGACGGCAGCGCCTATAAAGGCAAGATTGAGTCGGTGTGCATCATGGAGGAAGACCGCCATGAACTGCAAGCCGTCGCCGTTGCCGACAATGACGACGGTTCCTCTGAGCTGATCACCCTTACCTTTACCTGGTAACCGTATATTTTCTGATAGGACTTTGTAACCCACCCCTGCCCCTCCCAAGAGGGGAATCACCTGCTAAATTAGTATAAGCTAAACTAATATAAGAAAGTCTCCTTGTGGGAGGGGCAGGGGTGGGTGCAGACAGATGAGCGGTAAGTTTCGTGACCAGGACTTATAAAGAAACGGGCTGCGGTTTTGTCTTCCCGCAGCCCGTTTCCATTAAAGCTTAATTTTATCTCATCCTAATCCGAACTTTCTTCCAATACACCGTGGTAGGGGTTTTCACTTCCACCAGATAGATCCCAGATTTCAGTTTCCCTATGTTCACGGGCGGGGCCAGGGTATGGTCACCGGCCGGAACGGGTTTGGTGTACAGTACTTTTCCGGAGGCATTGGTAAACTCCAGCACGCCGTCTTCCGTCATGTCTTGCTGGAAAGAAAGAAGGAAGATATCTGCGTTCTTCTTCTCGGGGAAGAGGTCAATGCCCGAGAGCGTTTCCCGGCGTACCGGCACCGTTCCGTTGCCAATGGCGGCCTCGGTGGCCACCGGCGTTTTACTCAAGGCAATCGTTTTATGCTGTGCTTGCGCCGGGGCACCCGACACCAACGTAATACCCGCCACCAACCAAGCACCAACTGCGTTCAATTTCATTTTCATACGGGATTTCTTTAGAGTTTTTGTTGCCGCTTTCGCGTTAAAAGCCCCTATGCAGATACCGTTCCAAATTAAGGCAGCCGCTAAAATTTTAGTACCCTGAAAGTGAACCTCGGTTGTAGTTGCAAACGGCGGCCGTGACCAGCGACCTTTTCTCCACCGCGGTAACCAGAAGATTTTAGGCCACTTCAGTCTTGGAATTGCTTTCCGGCGGAGAGGCCATGAACTCGTCGCGGGCTTGTTCCAGTGCTTGCATGAGGTTAGCTCTTTGGGTCAACAGGCTCTGTAACACGGTAGACCGGCGGTAAAACAGCGAGAAGAAAATCCAATGCCGGCGGGCCACTGCAATGCGGTGCCAGTAGTGCAGCACGAAGAAGCCAGTCACGGGCAGCGCCACCAGATACCCTACCAGCGCCCAACCGGACAGCCCCAGCCAGGCATGCACCGCCCAACCTATGAGCGCATAGCAAATAGGGAACGTGAACATGCCAATGGTCATCATCATGGGCGCGTGGAACTCTATGTCTTTGGTGAGCGAGCGGGCTATCTTGGCAGGCAGATAATACGGCAGGTAATTATGGACTACCCCAAAGAGGTAAAACGGGAACCCCAGCGCCAGATAGAGAATGGTCTGCACCGTACCCCAGGCCACATCGCGCCGACGGGGAATGCCTTTCAGGGCCTCGGGTACCAGCCCCACGCTCTCCAGATGCTGCAGAAAATCCTGGAGCTGCGCCCGAAGATGGTGTACCCGCTCCGGCTCCCGCGCCTCAAAATATTTGATGCTCTGCAAGATGCCTTTGGTGATGAGAAAGCGCTCTTTGGTCTCTGATTTGTCCAGGTCAAGTTCTTCCACCAGTATGTCTTGGTACACGGCTTCCACCTGCCGGGCCAGCGCGTCTTCCTCGTCGGTCTCAGTGTGGATGACTAGGGCCTCCAGCCGTTCCTTGAGATGGTCTGTGAGCGCATGGGCGGCCTGGAAAGGGTCCTGGGCGTAAGCAGCCTCAAAATCTTTGACGTAGATGGGCTCACCTACGTTCACAAAGACATCGCTCCTGAACCGTGAGGGGTCTGAGTAGTTCACGCCCACCGGAACAATGCGCAAACCCAGGTTGAATCCATGCTGAGCCTCAGCCCCCAGGCCAATGCGGGCGGTTCCGGTTTTCAGAGGCCGCAGGCGGCGCTGCATGAAACTGTTGCCCTCCGGGAACACCATGAGCGTGCCGCCTTTCCCCAAAAACTCATAGCATTTGGCAAAGGTGGCGTCGTTCTGCGCCGAGCCGGCATCGCCTACGTCTTCGCGGCGGTACACCGGAATCATGAACAGCTTGTGGAAGAGCCAGCCCTGAATGCCCGGTTTGAAGAAACTGCTTTTGGCCAGGAAGTAGATGTTCTGCTTCATGAGCGAGGCCGTGACCACGGGGTCCATGAGCGTGTTGGGGTGGTTAGACACCACAATGAGCGGTCCCTCAGAGAAGAGCAGGTGCCGGTTATTGACCGTGAACCGCCGGAAGAACACGCGCAACGCAATCTGGAAAAGTGATTTGAGCAGAAAGTACAGCATACAGCCTCTGGATTAATGTTAGGAAACTACGCATTTTCAGGCTGATTTCAGAAAAACAGCCCCTAAACGGAAATGAATTGGCTACCGGTAAACTGAACTTTGCGTTTAGCGGCCGTTTTTCCGGAAACAGGCCCAAAACGTAGATTCGCTTATTACCCTTGCTCTTTGCCGGTAGATAGTAACAGGTCACAGAACCAGAAGCCGGTGTCATAGGCGGGGGTGTCTGCCTGAAAGCAAGTATCCTGTTGGTTTGGGGTAGCGGGCGCGTAACTTCTAAACACCACTTCGCCAATTTGCACCGGCACCGGCTGCCGGAAGTTGGGGCCGTCATAGACGAAGGAGTGGTATTCGCCGTTTTCGCCGCAGGGGTCAACCATGGCGGGCAGATCCCGCACAAAGGCTTCGTCCAGTTCCCGCCCGGCAAAGGAGGCATCCAAATGCTTTCCGTTTACGCACACCACCTTGGCCTTAAAACCCGCTTGCCAGAATTCCTCAAGCAATGCAACCGGACGTTCGCCCCAAAGCGGAAAATGGGCTTGGATGCCTACGCTCCTGAGTTGCGTTTCCCGGTACTCCCGCAAATCCTCCAGATACAGATCCCCGAAAATTCCATGCGTTACCCCGGCGGCCTTGAAGCCCGTCCACGCCTGTGCCATGGCTTGGTTGTACTGCGACATGGTGGTATTCTCCGGTAAATACAGCGGCTGCCACGGTAAATCCAATGCCTGGGCCTGGGCCTGCATGAGTTCCTCCCGTACGCCGTGCATGGTTACCCGCTGGTGGATTTGGCTTACCGTGGTGAAAAGGGCATGAAGCTGAAATTGGGGTTGCTGCTGGACCCTGTATAAGGCCAAGGCGGAGTCTTTGCCGCCGCTCCAGTTAAAGATGGCAAGAGATTTCATAGAAGCAAGGTACGGGGTCTGGCGCAGAGCGCGCGCGTTTAGCGGCCGTTTTTTCAAAAAGAGCCCCTAAACGACCACAAGAGGAGCTTGCACGCCGCCTTTGCTTTTTCTCTCCTCTTGGGCATCTCTCTCATTTTCTCATTCATAACTTCTTACCATTTCTGTAGACACAGTCCTTCTTCTTCTTGTTTTAAAGCGGCCATAGTTATCTATTTAAATAAAAAGGTATTTACCTATTATCTTACAAGCCAAAAATTAACAACATATTTAACATTTTAATTTTTTTTAATAATATAGTTACCTATATTTAACCATTCTATTAAAAAAGTCCCCCAATTATCTTCCATTGGAAGAAACAGACCGGTAAGGTCTCCGGCAGAAAAAGCAGCACCTGTTTTGCTGCTTTTCTGCCGTTGCGGTTCTGGCGCACTTTCTTGCCAGAGCCGCTTCGCATACGATGCAACTATTGTTTTAACCCAAAATAAGGTGTTCCCCTGGGGCAGTAACTCCTGTAGAGAAGCTTTCTGACCCGGAGCCCTTCTTCCTTGTTTACCTGTATGACTCATTTGGCATTTGTTCTTTGTTGCGCATGAAAAACAATCTTTACTCACTAAGACTCACGCTCCTTTTCTGTACTCTGGGATATTCCGTGGCCCACGGGAAAGAAGCCGTTACCGCTAAGAGTCCTGTCCCCTCCCCTCCGCCCATTGCGGTTCGTATGTTGCCATTACCGGTTCCTGCCGCTACTGAAATTACCGGCAAGGTCACTTCGGCCACCGGAGAGGCACTCCCGGGAGTTACGGTAGTGCTGAAAGGCACCACTATAGCCACCTCCACCAATGAGAACGGGGTCTACACATTGTCTGTACCGGCTCAGAGCGGCACGCTGGTGTTCACCTACATAGGCTATACCACCCAGGAAATTCCTATTACCCAGGCTACGGTGTACAATGTAAAACTGCAGGACGACGCGCAGTCTTTGCGCGAGATTGAGGTGGTGAACATTGGCTACGGCGAGGCCCGCCGCGCCGACCTGACAGGTTCCATTGGTACCGTGAACATGGCCGATCTGTACAAGGCCCCGGTGAAGTCTTTTGACGAGGCACTGGCCGGCCGTGTGGCGGGGGTACAGGTCACCTCCTCAGAAGGACAGCCCGGCTCGCCCATCAACATCGTGATCAGGGGGGCAAACTCCATTACCCAAGGCAACTCCCCGCTTTACGTGATAGACGGTTTCCCTATTGAAGACCCCAGCATCAATGCCTTGAACCCTAATGAGATTGAGTCTATTGACATTCTCAAAGACGCCTCGGCCACGGCCATCTATGGGGCTCGGGGTGCTAATGGGGTTGTGCTCATCACCACTAAGAAAGGTAAAACCGGTACGCCCGCCATCACCTATAACGGCTACTACGGGGTTCAGGAAAGCAACAAACGTATGCCTGTCCTGACCCCATACGAGTTTGTAAAACTCCAGCAGGAACTGGACCCCATCAAAACTGCTGAACTGTACCTGGAGAAGAAAGGAAAAACCCTGGAAGACTACCGCAACGTGCAAGGCTATGACTGGGAAGACGCCATCATGCAGACCGCCCCAATGCAGAGCCACCAGCTTTCACTTTCCGGGGGCAGTGAGAAAACCCGCTATAACCTGTCTGCCTCGTATTTTGACCAGGAAGGCGTGATCATCAACTCCGGCTTTGACCGCTTCCAAACCAGGTTCTCCCTTACCCAGGAGGTGTCTGAGAGGCTGCGCGTAAACGTGAATGCCTCTTACTCCCAATACAAATCCTTTGGTACTCCTCCCTCAGCCGCCCAGGGTTCTGGCCAGAATAACCTACTCTACAGCGTTTGGGGGTATAGGCCTGTGTCTTCTGAAGGCATCAACCTGATAGAACTAACTGATGACCCTGAGATTGAAACCAACAATGAATTCCGGTTCAACCCTATTCTCACGGTGCAGAATGAACTTCGGAAAAATAACTTTGAGACCCTCATTGGGAACGCGTTTGCAGAGTACAGCATCCTGAAAAGCCTGAAGCTGCGCGTAGCCGGAGGCGTTACCCGCACCAACCGCAAATCTGAGTTCTTCAACGGCTCCAAGTCCAGAAGCGCCCAGACCAACAGTAGAGTGAACGGCGGGTTCACCCAAATAGCCTCTACCAGTTGGCAGAGTATTAACACGCTTACGTTTGACAAGAAGATTGCCACCCACCACAACCTGAACGTAATAGGAGTGTTCAGTGCCGAAGGGGCCGATGGTTCCACTTATGGTGCCACCGCGCTGCAACTGCCCAACGAGACCTTAGGGCTGAGTGGCTTAGATGAGGGAACCCCAGGCACCGTGAGCGCTGCCTCTTCAGACTGGGCGCTGCTTTCTTTCCTAAGCCGGGTGAATTACAACTATAAATCCAAGTACCTGCTCACGGTTTCGGTACGGGCAGACGGTTCCTCCAAATTCGCTACCGGCAATAAGTGGAGCTACTTCCCTTCCGGCTCACTGGCCTGGCAACTGGGCAAAGAGAAGTTCATGAAAGACCTCACCTTCGTGAACAGCGCCAAACTGAGAACCAGCTGGGGAATCACGGGCAACAACCGCGTAGGCGATTACTCCTACATGCCACGCATTACCGTGCCCTTAGACGGGGGCTATTATTTCGGGAACCAGCCATTTAAAGGTGCTTATCCTACAGATCTGGGCAACGCTGACCTGAAATGGGAAAGCACCCGCCAGGTAGACTTTGGAATAGACTTGGCCTTGTTCAACCACCGGGTTACGTTTACCGCTGATGTGTACCGCAAAACCACCGATGACCTGCTCCTGAACGCCAACCTGCCCCTCTCCACTGGGTACAGCAGAGGCTTCAAGAACATAGGGAAAGTGCAGAACCAGGGTCTGGAAATGGCTTTGGGCTTAGCCCCTATTCAAGGCAAGGAATTCACCTGGACCACTGACATCAACATCTCCTTTAACCGTAACAAAGTGCTGGCCTTGGCCGAGAACGAAAGCTCTCTGCTCACCGCCATTGGCTGGGACTACGGCTGGACCGCTATTCCCGCCTACATTGCCAAGATAGGGAAACCAATTGCGCAGATGTACGGCCTCATCTGGGACGGCGTGTACACCTATGAGGACTTTGACGTAACCGCTTCCGGGGCGTATACCTTGAAAGACCTGATGCCCGACAACGGTACCCCCAGAACCAGCATCCGCCCCGGCGATATCAAGTACCGTGACATCAATGGAGATGGTATTATCAACGAATACGACAAGACCATCATCGGGAATCCTAATCCGATACACTTTGGCGGCATCTCCAACAACTTCGCGTACAAAGGCTTTGACCTGAGTGTGTTCTTCCAGTGGTCTTACGGCAATGACATCATCAATGCCAACAGAATCTTCCTGGAGTCTGGCTACCGCTATAACGTGAACCAGTTTGGCACCTACGCTGATCGTTGGTCTGAAGAGAACCCCACCTCTAACATTCCGCGCGCGAAAGGTCAGTTGTACAGTTCCTACTCCTCCCGCATTGTGGAAGACGGCTCTTTTATACGGCTTAAAACGGTACAGTTGGGCTACAGAATTCCGCAGCACCTGCTGGACCGCGTGAAGATCAAGAGCCTGCGCCTGTATGTGGCCGCCCAGAACCTGCACACCTGGTCAAACTACAGCAGTTATGACCCGGAAGTATCAGTGAGACCGGGTGCCTTGACCGAAGGCTTTGACTATTCTGCCTATCCACGGGCCAGAACCACCACCGTTGGGGTAGATGTTACTTTCTAATTCATTCCTGAGAATCGCCATGAAAAGATTTTTCTATACCGCCACTATTTTGGCAACCCTGGGCTTCTCCTCCTGCCAGGATTTTCTGGAGACCACCCCAGATGATTTTGTGACACCGGCCAACTACTACCGCAACGAGGAAGAGGTGAACGCCGCCCTGGCCGGGGTCTATGACATCCTGGGCCGTAACCAAACCTACGGCCGCACCCTGTGGTGGGAACTGGACGTAGCCGACCAGTTTTTTGACAACCGCTCCAACGCCATTGTGGACATGTCTTTAAACAACTATGACGCCACAGACACCAAAGTAGCCGGCCTATGGGAAGCCCTGTATCTCGGCATCAACCGAGCCAACATGTTGCTGGAAAACCTGGACAAAGCAGACATGCCCCAAGACGCCAAAACCAAGGTGCTGGGGCAGGCGAAGTTTCTGCGGGCGTACTACTATTTTCTGCTGGTAACCAATTGGGGCGATGTACCCTTGCGTTTGAACGCTACGGCCTCTGTGAAGGAAGTGAACGTGCCTAAAACCGCTTCCAGAACCATCTATGACTTCATTGTGAAGGAAATGGAGGAAGCAGAAGCCATGGTAGATGTCACTGGCACTAAAAGCCCTAATAGCACTACCGTCAGCTTTAAGTACAACCACTCCGGCAGGGTAACCAACACTGTGGTACAGGGTATACTTGCGCGGGTGAACCTTAAAATGGCCGGCGCTCCCCTCAATGACCGAAGCCGCTACAATGAGGTGATCAAGTGGGCTACCAAAGTAAAAGAGTCTGGTTTACATAGCCTCAACCCCAGCTATAAGCAAATCTTCATCAACCACATGCAGGACCGCTATGACCTCCAGTACCGTGAGTCTATGTGGGAAGCCGAGTTTGCCAGCGCCGGGCCCGGCCTGAGTTATGAGGAAGGCTCTTTGGGCGTTACCGGAGGTATTAACACCGGAGACCCAGAGATTGGCTACAGCTACGGCATTATCCAGATTCTGAAAAGCCACTATGATCTGTACCCCGTTAGCGGCCCCCGGACCGTGGTGAGGACCAATGTCACGCCGGCCACCATTATAGTGGAAGATTCCCGTGACACCCGCCGCGACTGGAACATTGCTCCGTTCTACTACTCAGGTAAAGACACCGTGGCTTACAGCAAAGACCAGATCTACAACCGTAAAAACGGCAAGTGGAGACGCATCTACCAGTTGGCCTTGCCTAAGAACAATAACAGTTCCCCGGCCAACTTCCCCATCCTGCGCTACGCCGATGTGCTCCTGATGCTGGCGGAGGCTGAAAACGCCGTAAATGGCCCTACCGCTCTGGCAAAGGATGCCGTGAACCAGGTTATACGCCGCGCCTACGCCGTGACCCCAGACCGCAACACCCCCGGAGCGGGCACTCCCGATGACGTATCCGAGGGGGTAGACCAGGACCAGTTGCTCACCATTATTCAGGAAGAGCGGGCCAAGGAACTGTTCTCTGAAGGTCTCCGCAAGTTTGACCTCATCCGCTGGGGCGAGTACCTGTACGTGATGCGCGCTTTGTCTAGCCAGATAGCGGTTTCGGCACCCTCTAACTTGGTCTACGCAGGAAGAGCGGCTACCAACGTGACCGAGAAGCACCTGCTGCTGCCCATCCCTACTGGAGAAACCACCCTCAACAATGCCATTGTGCAGAACAGCGGCTGGTAGCGCCGCCAGATTCCTGACGTTCCACTTCAAGCAACATCCGTAACATGAAATTCAAATATCTTTTTTACCTGCTGCTTCCGCTCAGCTTCTACTCCTGCCAGGACACGGAAGTGGAAGCCCCCACCTTTGACGTAAAGCCTACCAGCCTCCAGTACAAGCTCGGCGACTCCGTTCGGTTCAACTTCACCGGTGACCCAGACTTTCTCACCTTTTACTCCGGAGAGATTGGGAAAGAATACCAGAACCGTGACAGGGTAGAATTAACCGGAGGCAAATTAGAACTGGAGTTTGAGACGCAAACCCTATATGGCAGAGACACAGATTACATCTCCTTGCTGGCATCTACCAACTTCAGTGGCACTTACACTCCTGAGGAAGTGACCAAAGCCACTTGGGTAGACATCAGCAATAGATTTACCTTTGCCACCGCAGCACCAGGCGCCGTTGGGGTTAGGACTATGTCTGGTAAAGTTGATGTCACAGATTTGCTGGCGAACGGCCAACCCATCTACTTTGCCTACAAATATGTTGGGAAGGCCAGTACCACCACCAAGACATCACAATGGCTCTGGAGACTTTATGCGTTCAACGTAACCAATTCGTTCCCCAACGGCAACTCTACCTTAGTTTCTACGCTTGCCACGACCGACTGGGTGAGCGTAGATTTCGCCAACCCAACCAGTAAATGGATATATACCTCTGCCTTGGTGTATTTCAACCCGTTCTCTACCCTTGACGCCTCAGAGGAATGGGCCATCTCCAAGCCGTTCAACCCCAACAAAGTCACGCCAGACCGGGGGGTAGCCATCAAAGAGTTCTCCAGACGCAAATCTTCTCATGCTTATTTATACAGCAAACCAGGCACGTATAAAGTTGTTTTTGTGGCCACTAACGGCACTATAGACGGGCAGAAATCCATGGTGAAGGAACTGGAGATTACGGTACTTCCATAGTACATCATTTTCCTTTTAAGAAGGCTTACAAGAAAGAGGCCGCTCCCAGGCAAAAATCTGGGGAGCGGCCTCTTTCTTTTGAACAGATTTTTCCCCACCCAGGAAAACAGCACCGCATCTGCCGTGCGTTTAGGGGCTCCTTTTCTGAAAACCAGGCTAAACCACCTCGGCAGGAGCTCGCCGTTCCTATAAAAAACAGCTTGACCGGAGCCCCGGCCAAGCTGTTCTACTGATACAGGAAGTACGCTTACTGCTTCCCTACAATATCAATTCTCTCGCCACCTTTTTGAATGTTAGCCGTCTTGGTGACCACAATGTATTGGGCATCTGGGCAGCGCATGTCGGTGAGGCGGGCGGGGGGCATGGACACTTGCAGATCACCGCGGTGCAGGGTGGTGTAGAGCCATTCAGAACCTATGACCTTGGCCGTGGTGGCCTGCGCAGGTTTGCCTTCGTTGCGCACCTGATCAATGGCGTTCACGCGTTTGAACTGGCGCTTCACGTCTGGGGTGAAGCCTTCGGCGTCAAAGTCCACCTCGAAGCGTTTCTTGGGGTGTTTCCCGGCATCGGCAATGACCATGCGCAGTTTCTGGGGCGCCACCATCACCACCGACATTTGAATGGTGTCTCCCGGGTGCCAGGTGTACTGCTCTACGTTGGGCGGGTTGTTCCAAACCTTAGTGCGCCAGAACGGCCGCCAGGCAATGCGTTGGGCGCTGGTTTTGCCGGTGGCTTTGTCTACGGAGAACGTCCAGGTCATGCCCGCATCCACCTCATAATGCCCGCCGGCGTTGCCGCCCATGTAAATAGAGAAATTGTCCAGTGGCAGGTTGTTGCGCTGGCTGTCCAGGCGATTGGGGTCAGTGGAGGGGTGTCCCAGGACCACTACGCCCGTAATGCCCGTCCAGGTGTCATAGCTGCTCACCACCTTGCGGTAATAGGCCCCGGGGAAACAGGGAATGGAGGCTTCCGGAGGAATTTCGCCGGCAATTTTCTGGTCTTGAGCGCCGCCATTAGACGTAGAGGAAGACGAGGTGCTTTTGCAGCCCAGCACAGAGACGAAGAGGAGGCCAAGGGCCACTTTCTTCAGCGGTTGAATACGCATACGCATGGTAAGTTTGAGGATGTAAAAGGGTTATATAATTAGTTTGATGCTGATGATTGATGGGCAGAAATCCCTTTCCGTTTAGCGGCTCTTTTTCTGAAAACAGGCCCAAAACAGGCAACATAATAGTTACTTCCTTACCCGTTTCTCCACCTCAGACAGCGGCAAGTTAATCTCGCGGCCCACCCGTTGGCCGTGGCGGTAACTCACCACCCTGATGTGATGCGCCCCCTTGGGGATGTCCAGCGGTTGGCCTTGGTATTTAGGGTAGAACTTGTCTGGGTTGGAATCATCAAAGGTGTAGTACATTTCTATGTCTCTGATCTCTGAGGAAAGCACCACTTGGAGAGCACCTGAACTGTCTTTCACCCCCCAGACAATGGGCTCATAGAAATGGGTAGCGTAGTTCACCTCCGCTGCGTCCAGCCGCGGCAAATGGGCCTCCAGGCGCGGAATGAAGTTCTCCCACTGGCGTTTGGGTTGGGGCGTCCAGAAGACTTCGGCTAGGGAAAGGGCGCGGGGCCAGGTCATAGATTGCAGCTTCCGCTCGTGGGCTACCTGTTCGGTCCAGAGGCTCCCCTGCCCGCCCAGAATATTGGCGGCATTGGCTTCCAGGGGAACAGGGTTCCAGTTGTAGGTGGCATTGAGGCGGGTAACGGTGAAGGGGCCGTTCTCCAGGTAAGGGTCTCCCTGGTAAAAATCCAGATAGGTGTTGAAGGCGGGCGTCATGACTACTTTATGCCCCTGTTGCGAGGCGGCAATACCGCCTTTCATGTCTTTCCAGCTCATGACCGCCATGTTGGGGGCCAAACGGCCCTCCAGTTTCTCGTACCAGCCCATGGGTTTCTTGCCTTTGCTTTGGATGATGCGGGCCAGCCGTTTCAGGAAATAAGTCTGCAGCTCCTCAGAGTTTTTGAGACCTTCGGTTTTGATGCGTTGCTGGCACTTGGCGCATTTGTCCCAGTAAGAACGGGTCACCTCATCGCCGCCCATGTGCAGGTACTCGCCGGGGAACAGCTGGGCCAGCTCAGAGAAGACTTTCTCCAGCTCCGTGAAGGTAGAATCATTGCCTACGCACAGCACGTTGGTACGCTGGGGGTTCCAGGGATCGCCGGCCAGCACCTGTTGCGGCGTCTGGGTGCAGGACAGGTTGGGATAAGACGCGATCAAGGCGAGGCTGTGGCCGGGTACGTCTACCTCAGGCACAATGGTCACAAAACGTTCTTCCGCATAGCGGATAATCTCTTTGATGTCTTCCTGGGAGTAAAAGCCGCCGTCGGTGGCCGCCTCACCGGGTTGCGGCGCCTGAAAACCTTTCCAGTAGCCGGTGCGGGGCACGCGCCAGGCACCTACCTGGGTCAGTTTGGGCAGGCTTTTGATTTCCACGCGCCAGCCCTGGTTGTCGGTTAAGTGCCAGTGGAACGTGTTGAGCTTGTATTTGGCCATCTGGTCTATGTAGGCCTTCATCACCTCCTTGGGAAAGAAATGGCGGCTCACGTCTACCATGAGCCCGCGCCAGGCCAACCGGGGGTAATCTTTGATCTTCACCCCGGCAATCTCCCAGCGCACGCCAGCTACCGTCTGCTTACTCTCTACCGCGGGCGGCAACAGTTGCAGCAGTGTCTGAATACCGTAGAACCACCCGGCCGGGGCGTTGGCCTGAAGCAGGATAGCCTGCGGCGTTACTTCCAGCGTGTAGCCTTCGGAGCCCAATTCTGGCTGCGGCTGCGGGAACAGCTGGAACTGAATACTATTTTTCTTTCGGGCACCCACTTTCACGGGCAGCGCAAAACCGGTGGGCACCTGCAAACGCTGTGACAGGAGCTGCGCCACCCCAAGATGGGCCTCGTGCCCCTTCGGTAGTACAATAACGGTTTTGGCGGTGAGTTCAAACGTGCCCTTGGTCTGCGCTACCTGCACCGGCTCCGGAATCAGGGCCAAGGCGGGGGCGGGCTTGGCTTTTTGGGCGAAAACAGAGGAGCTGACCAGTACCAACAGAAGCAGAAAGCCAATTCTAGACATGCGGCAAAAGGATATCATTGGGCAAAGAGATAGCTGAGAAGAAGCAAACTCCTTCCTCCAGAGGTATAGAAAATGCGTTTCGAGCCTGTTTTCAGAAAAGGAGCCGCTAAACGGCAAGCCACTCCATGGAAGATTCAGCCGAGAGGAAGTGTCTGTTTAGGGGCCGTTTTTCTAAAAAGAGCCGCTAAACAGACATTGTCCTCCCTGTCATACTGGGGCTATTTCACCAGTTCCACGGTGGGTGGACTGTTCTTCACGCGGGACACGTGCAGCAAAGTGAACCCTAGCAGCACCACCGCCGCACCAATTCCCACCGCATAAGAAATCTCCACTGGCAGCTGGAATCCTTCGGGGGCCACCAAAATATAGGACGTAGCCACCGCCGTCATGAACACCGCCGGCACCAGTGAAATCCAGTACTGTTTCTTCTCCCTGATGAGGTACGCCGTCACTACCCACAGCACCACCGTGGCCAGAGACTGGTTTGTCCAGGCGAAGTAACGCCACACCACCCCAAAATCAATGAGGGTAAGGGCGTAACCGGCGGCAAAAAGGGGTAAGCTGATGAAGATTCGGTTTTTGAACGGCCCCTGGTCAGACTTCAGGAAATCTGCCACAATGAGGCGGGCACTTCTAAAGGCGGTGTCGCCGGAGGTTATCGGCGCAGCCACCACCCCTAATAAGGCCAGAATACCCCCTACTTTACCCAGCAGGGAGTTGGAGATTTGGCTCACCACCCAGGCCGCGTTTCCGTTCTGCTGGGTCATGACCTCGTTCAATTCACGTACGCCGCCAAAGAAACTCATACTGATGGCCGCCCAAATCAAGGCTACCACGCCCTCAGTGATCATGGCCCCGTAGAAAATACTGCGGCCCTGTTTCTCATTGGTCATGCACCGCGCCATCATGGGTGATTGTGACGCATGGAACCCCGAGATAGCTCCGCAGGCCACCGTCACAAACAGCATGGGGAACAGCGGAAACTTGTCGGGGCTGGTGTGTTGGTTGTACAGACTGTCCCAGGTTACCTCAGGCACGTGCAGGCCGTCTTTGAACATGACCAGGGAGATGCCCACCGCCATAAACAGCATGGCCACCCCAAACAGCGGGTACATCTTGCCAATGAGCTTGTCAATAGGCAGAATGGTGGAAAGAAAATAATAGATGAAGATAATCCAGACCCACATGGTTACGCCGCCCCCGGCGTTGCCCGAGATGTCATTCAGGATTTTGGCGGGCCCCATGATGAACACCGCGCCCAGCATGATCATGAGAATGATAGTGAACACGCGCATGAACTGTTTCATGCCATTGCCCAGGTATCGGCCGGTGGTCTCGGTGATGCTCTCCCCGCCGTGCCGCAGAGACAGCATTCCGGAGAAATAATCATGCACACCTCCGGCGAAGATGGAGCCCAGCACAATCCAGAGGAAAGCAGACGGCCCCCACATGGCCCCGGCCACCGCCCCGAAGATGGGCCCCAACCCGGCTATGTTCAGGAACTGAATGAGGAAGATTTTCCAGCGCGGCATGGGCACATAATCTACGCCATCTTCCATGGTGATTGCCGGCGTAGGCCGATTAGGGTCTACCCCAAAGATGCGCTCCACTACTTTAGAGTAAACAAAGTAGCCTACAATAAGCGCCACAACAGACACAAAAAATGAGATCATAGGTATGTTTTTAGAGATAACGCCAGAAAATCAGGTTCAGTCATATAAAACTGCGGGAAAGGCGTTTAGAGGCTATTTTTGGAAAAACAGCCTCTAAACGCAACTAACTTCTACTGCCGTTGACCAATCTTCCCAACTGGGGGTGAAGACAGAATGCCGGCACCGGCAGACTTGCTTTGGAATTTAGACTTGGCAAACGCCTACCTACTGAGAAAAGCGTCCGTACAGAAACAATGGCAGGCCAACCGCTGTAGCGGTCCCTTGACCATTGCTTGAAAATTACTTGACAAGCGTGTTTACTTCCGGCTGCCCCACAGACACGTTCTCCAGCGTTTTGTACACCTGGTACAGGCCGCGCGGAATATGGAAACAGCCCTTCCACTTACCGCCTTTAAGCGGCAACAATACTTCATTGCGGCGGTTCAGGTAGCCGAACCACTCGCCGTACTGCTCATCTCTGAAATTGTTCCAGGTGTAGTCATGCAGTTTATCAAACCATTTCTGGCAACGCTCATCGCCGGTGGCGGCGTAGGCTTTGGCCATGCACACCAGGGCCTCTACGTGCGGCCACCAAAGTTTCTGGTCCCACTCCAGCTGCTGCGGCGGGTAGCCTTTGATGTCTTTGAAGTACAGCAAGCCGCCAAACTCCTTGTCCCAGCCGTAGTCCAGGGCGTTGAGGGCAATCTCAATGGTGCGGTTCACCAAAGCTTTGTCGCCCAAACGCACGGCCAGGTCCATGATGAACCACATGGCTTCAATGATGTGCCCGGGGTTGATGACACGGCCCTCAAAACAATCGGCGAACGAACCGTCTGGCGACACGTTCTCCAAAATAAGGCCGCTTTCCTTATGGTAGAACACCTCCATCACTTCATGGATGATCTCGTGCATAAGGTTATCAATGAGGCTTTTGTCCAGCAGGTGCTCTATCTCCAGCGACAGGTTGCTCAAAATCATGGGCAGCGAGAAGTTACGCAGGTCCCGGGTACCGGGGTACGCCTTGCTGTATTTGCCTTTGGGGTTCTGGCGGCGGTTGAGGATGTTCTGGAACGTTTTCTTGGCAATGTCTGCGTACTCTTCGTTGCCCGTGATTTTGTAAGCTCCGCCAAAGCCCATGGCCGAGAAACAGTCTGAGAAGATATTGTACGGCTGTACCAGCGGCTGGCCCTGTTGGTTCAGGGAGAAATAGAAGTTACCCTCGGCATCACGACCATGCTTCTTGAGGAACTCGGCACCGTGCACGGCCATGTCCAGCCACTCAGGGCGCTGCTCCACTTTGTCATAGAGCATGGAGAACATCCAGGTTTCGCGGCCCTGCAGCCAGATGAATTTATCTGTATCAAATACGTTTCCGAATTGGTCTAAGCAGGTAAAAAATCCGCCGTGCTTCTCATCCTTAGAATGCTTCATCCAGAAGGGAATCACATTCTCCAGTAACTCCTGCTTGTACAGCTTAGAATAGTGGTTCATAAAATTTTTGATTATCGTAAACTCTGTAAGTACTCTTTGTATCTGTTGTAAAGGTGGCCCGCCTGCAAATAGGCGCTCTGCGGACTCATGAAATGTGAAAACTCAAACGTGATGGCTTTGTCATACCCGGCCTTGCGGGCGGCCTCCAGCTTGAGGCGCAGCTTCTCAAACTTGATGGGCAGGAACTTGATGGGCATGTCGCGGTCAAAGCTCTCGGCGTTGGTCCAGCACTGGAGACCAAAACGGTCGGCCATTTTTTTATTAATGGCGAAGAAGTCTTCCAGCTCATGGTAGTCAATGTGCCCGTCTTGGAACGCCACCGCGTCTACGGAGCCGTGCAGGCCCGAGAAAATCTCGCTCCACTCCTCCTCGTGCTGGCGCAGCGAGACTGCGTCTTCTTTGGAGAGTTGCGAGGTAGCCGCCATCACGGCTTTCTTGCCGTCTATCCAGGGCGAGATGAACGTGGGCAGCCCGCCGCTCACGTCTTTGCACTGCTGACCCAGCGTCCGGAAAGCCTCGGTGGCGCCTTTGGTCTTGCGGCTGATTTCCATGCTCAGGTACCAGCCCCCGAAGCTCTTGAAATGGCCATACTGTTTCCAGACTTCGTCAATGACGTAGCGGTTGGCGTCAATCTCAGACTGCAGATTACCGGTGTCCCAGTAATGGCCGCTGTCATACAGCCCGAAGTAAAACTTGAGCCCGTGTTTCTCGGCCAGCTCCAGATACATCTGCACCAGGTCTACCGGCGGCTCATAGCACCTGAAGTTCTGCTGCAGGTATTGTGACGGATAGGTGATGAATCGGCGGTAGCCGCTCCTGATCATGATGACCGTGTCAATGCCCACGGCTTTCATGTACCCGAAATCGCGGTCCCACTCTTCGCGGCCCCAGTTCTGGTGCGGGATGTCGTGGGAGATTTCGTCTATAAAGGTTCCGGTAATCTTCATGCGTGTTTATTCAAAGTGGGGTAACTGCCAGGCGCAGCTTTCCTTGTTTTCAGGGGTATGGTTACAGGTATTTCTTCTCTTTCAGATATTGCACCCACACCGGGTAGGCCGCGTCTGTGACGTGGATGCCATCCAGTGAGTACTCTTTCTTGAGCTGGCCGCTGGCATCTGCGAAGACTGGGTGCAGATTGATGTAAGTGAGTTTGTGCTTTTTGGCGAAGGCCTGGAGCTGCGTGTTCAGGCTTGTCACCGCTGGATTCAGGTTCTTGAGGTAATCAGGTTTCAGCATGTCATCCAGCAGCGGCAGCACGCTCTGCACGTACAGCTTGGTCTTAGGCGACTGCTGTTTCACGCGCCGCACCAGCCGCTCATAGTTCTGCAAAATGATGGACTCCGGAATACGGCGTGACAAATCATTGATGCCTATGAGCAGGAAAATCTTCTTGGGTTTGGCCGCTAAAATGGCATCCAGCCTTGCCAGGACCCCGTGCGTGATGTCGCCGCCAATGCCGCGGTTGGCCACCGGCACGCCGGGCAGCAGCTCCGCCCACTTGCCCCGCGCCGTGATGCTGTTGCCCAGAAACACCACCGCGTTTTTAGGAATGGGCTGCGCACTAAATTCCTTCATGCGCAGCTCATAGTGGGAGTTCACGTAGTTGCTGTCAATCTTGGCGGTTTGGGCAAAGGCACCTAAGGGCAACAGCGTACAAAGCGTAACCACCACTAACCACCGCAAACCCGGAAACCGCAAAGCGTTTTTTCTCATCTTCTTTTCTTTTCCGTTTAGCGGCTCTTTTTCCAAAAACAGGCGCTAAACGTCTTTTCCTTTGAACCTCCGCCCCGGCTACTAAAGACTTTGTGGTCTCTAATGTTCGGGTTGGAGGATAAAAACTCAAATTCCGTTTAGGGGCCGTTTTTGGAAAAACGGCCCCTAAACGGCGTTACAGGACTTTGGCCTGTTTCAGTTGATTTACCCACTTGATGTAGGCCACTAACTTGAGGTGAATGCCATCGGTGGTGAGTTCTTTGTCCAGTTGTCCCTGGACATCGGCCAAGGCCGGGTGCAGGTTTAGGAACGGGACGCCCTGCTGTTGTGCCAGCGACTTCAGTTCCTGATTCAGTGCAGAAATTCGCGCCAACGTCACGTGTTGGTAGGCGCTGCTCAACAGGCCTTCGTTCACGGGCAGCACACTTTGCAGGTACACCTTGGTTTTGGGCGATTCTGCTTTGATGCGCTGCAAGATGCGGCGGTGGTTGTTGGCTATTATTGCCGGGTCCAGGCCGCGCTTGAGGTCGTTCACGCCAATGAGCAGGAAAACTTTGGCAGGTTTAGATTCAAGCACTTCGTCCAAACGGGCCAGCACGCCCCAGGTCACGTCTCCGCTGATGCCGCGGTTCACCACGTTTTTGCCCGGCACCAACTCCTGCCACTCGCCCGCCTCCGTGATAGAGTTGCCCATAAAGACAATCTCCTTCTTCCTGTTCGGCATTTGCCGGAAAAAATCCAGACGCATGCGGTAATGGGAGTTGGCGTAGCTGCTGTCTATGCGGGCGGCTTCCTGCGCCACGGCAGTACCGGGATCCAGGAAAGCCGCCAGCAGCAGGCCCATCATGATGGATTTAATCATAGGGCTAGCCAACTTTTACCATTTTCTCCTGGGTGGGCAGCGGCGCTACCGGAACCTGATCTGCTTCCTTGAGTTTGTCCCACCAGTTCTTCTTCAGGATCACGCTCGTGATCACCAGCACCACGGTCCAGGCGGCGGCGTAGTAATTCTCTCTAATCATGAAGTAAATAGGAATGAGTACCTGTGACATCTGCCACACAATGCCCACCACAATGTTGAGGGCATCGCGGCCGCCGTCTTTGTTGGGCACAAACGTGGGGTCTTCAGCCATCACTTCGCGCTTGATAGGTCCCCAGAAACCCCACGGACGGGTTTCTTTGTAGTAGTTCTTCACAGCCTCGCGGTTAGGCAGCGGCGACATATAAGTGCCCACCAGACAGCCAATCAGAGAGAACAGCAAAATGACCGGGAACACGTAGATATCCACAATCTCCGGGAACACGAACAGCTTGATGGTAGACGCAATCAACCCGAACAGCATGCCGTAGAAGTAGCCGTAGCCGGTGAAGCGCCACCACACCCACTTGAGCAGGTTAGCCGCCACGTAACCGCCGTACAGCGCCGAGGTAATCCAAAGCGTAAGTTTATTCAGAGAACCCGCGTTGAACCCGAACACAATGCCCACCATCACCAGTACAATAGACGAGATGATGCTCAGGCGCACGTATTTCTTATCAGAGGCCTTGTCATTGATGTATTTGCGGTAAATGTCATTCACAATGTAGGCCGGGGCCGAGTTTACGAAGGCCGAGAACGTACCCATGAACGCCGCCAACAGACCGGCCAGCAGCAAGCCCCTGAAGCCGTCCGGTACAAACTTATTGATGGCGAATGGCAGAATTTTTTCAAAGTCCATGTTGGCGCCCATGCTGTTGAGTTCGGGCACCAGGTATACCAGCGCCAGCACCGCAAACCCGGCCACCATCAAATAGCGCGGAATGTACATGACCCAGATGGTAGTAAAGCTCATCTTGGCGGCCTCTGAAGGCGTACGCGCCGAGAGCACGCGCTGCATATCATAAGACGGCACCGGACCAGCAATAGACGCGAAGATTCCCTTGAACAGCATCATCATGAACAGCAGCCCGAAGAGGTCAAACCCGTCGGTTTCCAGTTTCTGGTTCACCGCCGGGAAGGGTGTATTGCTCCAGTCCAGGTTCAGGTTCCAGCCAAACGTCAGGTCTTTCCAGCCCGCTGGGATGGCCGCATTGATTTGCTCCGCGCTCACTGAGGTGTAGGCTACGTACCCAATCACAAAGCACGAGATGGTCATAATAATGAACTGTAGAATCTCAGTGGCCACCACGCTGTACATCCCACCTTTCACGGTGTAAAGGGTGGTAATAGCGCAGATAATGAGTGCGTAAGAACGCTCCGAAGACACAAACCAATCGCCCAGGTAGAAGCTCATGTCCCAGGGCAGAATGGTGGTGCACAGTTTGCCTATCCCTTCAAAAAAGTAAGCGATAAACCCGAGTACGCTGATCACAGCAAAAGCCACAATGATGATGTGCGAAAGCTTGGCACCCTTACCATCACCGAAGCGGAAGGTAATCCACTGCGCGCCCGTCATTACTTTGGAGCGGCGCATCCAGATAGCCAGGAACACAAACACGAACACCTGGTTCCAGACTGGCCAGAGCCAAGGAATCCAAGCGCTTTTGAGGCCGTAGACAAACAAGATCATCACGGTCCACATGGTGCCGGACACGTCAAACATACCCGACGCGTTGCTCAGCCCCAGGTAGTACCACTTCATGGTGTTGCCGCCCAGAAAGTAGCTTTGCATGTCTTTAGAGGCTTGCTTGGAGATGTAAAACCCTATGCCCAAGATACCCACGATGTAGGCAAAGATGATGGCAATATCTAATACACTTAAATTCATTCTATTCTATTTATTGGGCGGTTTGTTTGTTGGTTTGTCAATTTTCAAGGAAGCTAGGTGCGCCAGAACCAGCCTTTGCGGGTGGTAAAGGCCGTCACGGCCACCACGGCACCGGTAATCACGAAGGTCTTGACCACGCCCAGATACACATTGGCCTCGCGCAGGGAATCTAGCCCCTCAGAAAGGTGCGTGAGCGCCAGCAGCGGAGACACCAGAAACCCAGCGGCCACGTACGCCACCATGGGGTTCTGGCCCGACTGGATGATGGATTTCCAGAGCAGGTTCTGGGAAAGTTTCTGGGAAAGCAATTCACAGAGAATGTAGGCAAAAAAGGCCAGGCCGCTTGTTAGAAACCAGAAGCTGTAAGAAGACGGGTCTTTCTTGATGCCGCCCTCATACGGTTCAAATGCAAGGCCTAAAAACAGGAAGAACACGCCCCAGCCGAAGAGTTTCTGGAACAGTTGCTCCTGCACCGTGGCCGGTTTGCGCAAAAGCCACAGCCCCGCCCCACTTAAGAGCGCGTCCAGTGCCAGCGTTAACCCAATCTGCCGGGTATAGAGGCCGTATAGATTTACTATTATAAAAGCGAAGCAAACCAAGCTCAGCAAGCCTTTAGAAACACCAGCTCCGGCGGAAGGCTCTGTGCTACGGTACTTCACCAGCAGATCACCCAGCACCGAGCCCGGCAGCACAATGCAGAGGTATTTCAGGAACATGAACTGGTACATCCACTTCACTGACGGGTGAAAGTCCCAGATCGCGCTGGTCCAGCTGCCTTCCAGGTCATGCGTGAGCCTAATGGCGGCAAAAAACGCCAGCGCGCCCATGCGCAGCAGCAGGTTGTTTCTGGTCAAGATCCAGATGATGGACCCGAACACCGCCATGTTGGCCAGCACCACAATGATGATGTCGTTGCGGCTTTTGTCAAAGGTGAAGTCGGTGAACATCAGGTGCGCGCCCAGCAGTGCCGCAATTAGGGCAAAACCCGCTATTTTCAATCCTGTTGCTTGGCCGCTGCCCAACTTTGGGAACCGCATGAACACCAGGAAAAAACACCCGAAGGTGAGCAGCGAGGTCAGTTGGTTCACCCAGCCCGGCCCTTGCAGCCCGAACCAGCTCAAGTGCCGGATTACCAGAGCAAAGAACAGCAGCAGCGCCCCGCGTTTGAGCACGTTCAGCAGCACCTCAGACCATTGCCCCTGCTCCAGTTTCTTACCCATGGCCAGCGGAAACGCCGCCCCCATGGAGAACAGGAAAAACGGGAACACCAGGTCTACCCACGTAATGCCGGGCACCTCTGGGGTATAAGTGAAATTGGGCGGCCCCACCTGCGCATGGAACATCCAGCCCGGCCACGGGGCCTCATGCGGGAATACCCCGGAGAACACCATGCCAATAATAGCCAAACCCCGCAGCGCATCTATGCCCAACGCCCGTGCAGCCGCAGGCTTCCCCACAGCAGCGGGAGCTTCAGCAAATGATTTTGTTTTAAGGGTTGGAGTGGCAAGTAGAGCCATAGCGAACAGTGTTTAAGGCGTGGGGCTTGGGTCTGGTAGGCTACTATTCTGTTTCTGAATTCCCTCTAATTGTCACCCTGCCCGGCCCTGGCTAACAATGGCGCCATGTGTGGAGAGCGCCCGCTGTTGACCAGCAGCTTCGTGGCAGGAATGACAATCAATGCGAGGAATGCGATAAATCGCTTTGCGTTTAGGGGCTCTTTTTTCAAAAACGGCCCCTAAACGCAGCTTCAAGCTTTTGGTTTGTTTATTCGGTCAGGCCGCGTTTCAGCTCAGCCCACCAGCCTTCATTGATCACGTGCACAATGTCAAAGACCATGGCCCCATCAGACTTGGCGCGGCACATTTTCAGGGCTTTCACAAATTGCTCCGGGTGGCCAATGTATTGGTCCACGTACACACCGGCGTACACCGGCACTTTGCCTTTGGTGATCTTCATGGCCATTTCGGCGGAGCCTTCCACGGTGTACCAGTCTTCTTTGCCTTTGCCCTGGCCCGCCTCGGTGCGGTTCACAGTGTTCACGTCAATGTTCTTGGCTTCAGACTTGGCTACCTCAAAGTAGTAGCTGCCGGTGGTGTACAGGTCCAGCGCCTCGGCGTAGCCGAAGTTCTTGTAGTTTGGCGTGGCCCAGCTGTAGGTCTGCGACGGGTCATACTCCTTGCTGGCCCAGTTCACGCCCACTTCATAATATGTAGGGTACCAGGAGCCGGTGTAATCCCCGAAGATGAGTTTGGGGTTAATTTTCTTGAGCTCTGCACGGGCCTCGTAGATAAAATCATGGATGACCTTGGCGCGCCACTCAATCCACTGCTTGTACAGCGGGCCAGGAACGCGTTCGGGCTTGCCGTCTTTGGTCTTGGCGTCTTTGGAGTAGGTGTAAATGTCTGCCGGGAAGTTGGCTACGGCTTTGCCGATGTATTTCTCAAATAGCTTTCTGGAAGCGTCAGAGAAATCGGCCTCAATGCCGTCATAGCGCACGCGGTCCAGCACCACCCCGTCCAGCTTGGGGTATTTGCTCACCAGTTCCTTCAGGATGGAAAGCTCGTATTTCTGCACCTCAGGCAAAGCCGGGTTCACCATAGCCGAGTACTTGTGCTTGAGGGTACTAATAAGTTTCATGCCCTCAGCAGTGTAATTCAATGACTGCCAGTTTTTCTTGGCCGGGTCTGTGAACACCGGTCCGCGGCTGAAGTGGTTGTGGCCCGCCACGAAAATATTGGTGGAGGCATGAACGGTCATGCCCAGTTTGTGCGCCTCTTCAATGAAAGCAGTGAGCAGATCAAATTTCTCAGTTTTGGTAAAGCCCGCCCACTCGTTCATCACGGGTGCAATCTGGCTGGGGTACAGCACCTCCCCGGAGATAGGCTTCACGTCCACAATCACATCGGTCACGCCCGCATCTTTTGACTTAGCCAGATAGTACTTCACGGAATCCTGGTAAGAGAACCGCTTAAAGTTGGCGGTAGCGTCAAAGTACAGCAGGTTGCGGCCTTTGGTGTTGCCCATGGGATTGGTATTGGCTTGCGCCGAGGGGGCGGCGGTAGAGGCAGCCTGCGGTTTAGAGCACATGCTCAGGGAAGCCATCAAAGCAGCCCCAATCACCGGTAAAAAGATCTTCTTCATGTAAGCGAATGTTAAAACAGAATTTTACAGAAAAGCGCCGCCATAGCGCTTCAGTGGTATTTCCCGTTTAGGGGCTCTTTTTGGAAAAACAGCCCCTAAACGGGAAACCAGATTAGTTCCAGCCGTCGTTCTGGCTAAGGGTTTTGCTCAGGTCACGCTCACGCTGCGGAATAGGCAACAGGTAATGCTTGGCCTCAAAGAGGCGGTTGTCCCGCTTGAAGCGCAGGGCCGCAGAAGCCGTATAGTCCGGAATGCTGTTCAGGTCGTGCTTGTCAGAGAGTTTAAAGTTTGGCGTGGCCGGCACGTTGGCGGGGTTCAGCGCGGCACCGTACACGGCACCCGGCATCACCAGCTCAGCGATCTGCCAGCGGCGGATGTCAAACCAGCGGAAGCCTTCCAGAGCCAGTTCCACGGTACGCTCCCGGCGCACCAGTTCCTGCAACTCCCGTTGGTTGCCCGCAATGGAGCCATCCACATTCGGCTGACCGGCTCTGGCACGTACTTTATTGAGCGCGTCAATCACCGTATTATCGATCTGGCCCAGTTCAATTTTAGCCTCGGCGTAGGTGAGCAGAATCTCAGCGTAGCGCATAAAAATCCAGCTTACTTTGGAGGTGAAGAGCGTTTCATCTGAGAAGCTGTACTTGGCCCACAGATAGCCCACCCCGTTTTTCACCGGTCCAAACGCATTAGTGAAGTCACCGTTGGTTCTGGACACCCAGTTGCCGTTCTCAAAGAATTTGGTGTTGTCACTGTAAATGTTGTAGACGGCAGTCTGCTTGTTCTCTGTGATGGTGTCTCCGTGCATCACCACGGTGTATTTTAAGCGCTGGTCGCGGTTGAGGCGCGGAGCAGTTGGGTTATACACCTGAGACTCGTCTATGCGTTTGCCGTCTTTGCCTTCAAACATATCTACCAACCGCTGGGTTGGGAAACGTCCCGACTGCCCGCCCAAGCTTCTGGAGCCGTGGCCAAGTGGCACATAGGTAATAGAATTGGTGTAAGCATCTGAGTACAGGAGCTCAAACATGATCTCTTTGTTCACGTTTGCATTCTGCCCCGCGCGGGTAAACAGGTCCTGGAATCTAGGGTTCAGATCAAGCCCGGCATTTGCCATCACCAACTGGGCACTGGCGGCAGCCGTCTCGTAGTCTTTGTTGTAAAGCGCAATTCTGGCTTTTAAACCATAGGCTACGGCTTTGTTGAGCCGGCCTCTTTCCTTGGCGGTCCAGTCCAGGGCTGCGGCTGCTTCGTCCAGTTCTTTGTAGAGGAAACTCACTACTTCAGCCTTGGGCGTGCGGGTTTGGGTATAGAACTCCTCGGGCTGCAGCGGTTGGGTGATCAAAGGCACGTCACCGTACATGAACACCAGGTGGTAGTAAGCGAACGCTCTCAGCACCCGGGCCTCGGCCTGAATTCTGTTGTAGGTAGCTTCCGCCACATTGCCCTTGCCTGCTTCCATGCCGGCAAGCAGGTTGTTGGCCCGCTGTATGGACGTGTAGGCGAAGTTCCAAAGGCTGGAAACCGAACCGTTGTTCACATCAAACACTCCGGCGGCATTGCCTTGGTTACGCTCTATCCCAATATCAGTCCAGTGGTCAAAGAATACCTGGAACGGAACGGTGGCACTCTCCCACCTGATGGAACTGTACACGCCGGTGAGGCCAGCGTTCATCTCTACCTCAGTGGCGAGGAAAGTGGCCGTGGTGGGGGTATCTAATGGTACCTGGTCCAGAAAATCATCGCAGGCAGGCAGCAAAGACATGGACAAGCACAAACTCGCTATATATAAAACCTTTTTCTTCATCTTCTTAGTCCTTAGAATTTGATGTTCATCCCGAAGGTGAATGTTTTCATGATAGGGTAGAAATCACCGGTGTTGTCATTGATTTCCGGGTCAAAGCCTGGGTAGAAGTTATCCCAGGTGAAGAGGTTCTGGGCGCTGGCGTAGAATCTCCAGGAGCTGATTTTCACTTTCTGGGTCAATTCTTTGGGCAGGGTGTAACCTAATACCACGTTTTTCAACCGCAGGTAAGCGCCAGACTTGATCCAGTAAGAAGAAGGCCGATAGTTAGGATTGTCAGACACGTTCTTGATGCTCAGCTGTGGGTAAGCAGCCCCTGGGTTCTCTGGGGTCCAGAAGTCTTTCTGGAACTCATACATGGTACCCTGGAAACCACCGGAGTAGAACGGCTGCACACCAGTACCAGACATGTAGTTGTCACGCTTGCCTATGCCCTGGAAGAAAATAGTGGCGTCAAAACCTTTGTACTGAGCGGCAAAGTTGGCACTGTACTCATAGCGTGGCATGGAGTTGCCCAACACTACGCGGTCATAGGTGTCAATCAAGCCATCCGGGATTCCGTTAGGGCCGCTCACATCGCGGTATTTCACGTCACCGGGCTTGTTGCCAGCAATACGCGGTGAGGCGTTTACTTCATCCTGGCTCTGGAACAGGCCTTCGGCGATGTAGCCATAGTAAGAATTGTAGGCATAGCCCTCACGGCCAATCAGGTTTCCGGTCACGTACTCCTGGCCATTCAGGTTGGTCACCTCGTTTTTCACATCTGAGAGGTTGGCCTGTATCTGGTAGTGGAAATCGTTGATGTCATCTTTCCAGGTCACGCCCAGTTCCCAGCCCGTGTTGCGCATAGTACCTGCATTCACATAAGGGGCGGCGGCGCCTACGTAGTTAGGAATAGGAATGCGCTGAAGCATGTCCTCAATATCGCGGCTAAAATAATCGGCGGTGATGGAGAGTTGGTTGTTCAGCAACCCGAAGTCAGCCCCAATGTCAAAGATTTTGGAGGTCTCCCACAGAATGCCCCGGTTTGGGGTATCTAACAGCACATAGCCTGGGCTAACGGAGTTATTGAAGAAGTAATTGTAGGCGTTACCGGCAGCATACGAAGGATAAGTTGGGTAAAACCCGAAGGTGCTGCTGCCCAGGTTCTGGTTGCCCAAGGCACCGTAAGAAGCCCTGATTTTAGCCTCGTTCACTACGCCAGAAATCCCTTCCCAGAAATCTTCCTGGGAAATACGCCAACCGGCAGAGATAGACGGGAACATGCCCCAACGGTTTCCATCCTGGAATCTGGAAGAGGCATCCCAGCGGCCGTTCAGTTCCAGCAGGTATTTTTCGTCATAGTTATAGGCTACGCGGCTGTAGAGAGACACCATGGTCTGGCGTCTGGCACCAGACAAAGCTATCTGCGTGGCAGGGTCGCCGCTGCTGAGGAACGGAAGATCCGGGGTCAGCAGATTGGCGCGGGAACCGTTGATGAAACTATAGATATTGTCTTCTGTGCTAAAACCGCCCAGCAGGGTAAGATTGTGTTTCCCGAAAGACTTGTTGTACGTAGCCTGGGTACGGAAAAGGTCTTGCCCAATATCTGTAGACATGTCTGAGATAGAGGTATTAGGCGGATAGAGGGTTTTTAGTTTCAGTACATTGTTCACCAAGTCCGGCTCATACACCTGATATTGCTTGATAAGGTTAGTACTCCGCTCATTGGCTCTGTTAATGCTGTAAGTGGCAAATAATTCTAAGCCCTCAATAGGAGTGTAACGCAAAGTACCGCTGATGATCCTGGAATTGGTGATCTTGTCATTAAACCCTGAGGCCTCTGCCTGCGCAATGGGGTTACGGTTTTCCCAACCGGCACCGTACTCACCGGTGTTGAATCTGCCGGGCACGTAAGCGGGCAAACCAATGGCCTGCCGGATGAGGAACCCTGGAGACGAATCTCCCGGCCAGGTTCTGTCACCACGGTTCATGACCAAGTCCATGGAAGCCGTCAACCCTTTGGCCAGTTCCATGTCAGTATTGAACCGGAAATCTATCCGTTGGTAATTAGTATTTTGGGTAAGTCCGTTCTGGTTAAGATAAGAACCAGAGGCGAAGGTTTTGATTTTGTCTGTTCCCCCGGTGAGGATGAGGTTATGGCTCTGCATAGCGCCGTTGTTAGACAGCACTTCATCTACCCAGTCTGTATTGAAGAGAGAGAAATTGTCTGGTCCGGTAGCCTCATACCGGGCGATGGCATCTGTGAAAGAAGGCCGGTTGCCGTCGTTCACCTGCGCAATGTCAAAATACTTCATGTGGTCCAGGGCATTCACCTTGTCTGGCATGTTGGTGGCTTTCTGCCAACCGGCGTACATGTTGTACTGCACGTTAATGCCCTTGGCGCTGCCCCGCTTGGTAGTGATGAGCACCACGCCATTCGCTGCTTTTGAACCGTAAACCGCCGCGGCGGCAGCGTCTTTCAGAATAGAAATGCTTTCAATGTTGTTGGGGTCAATGGCATCTAAGCTCATCTCCACGTTGTCTACCAGCACCAACGGATTGCTGCCGGCGGCAATAGAACCTAGTCCTCTGATTCGGATGGTGGGCGAATCACCGCCCGGCAAACCTGATTGCTGCTGTACGTTCACCCCGGGGGCAATACCCTGTAAGGCCAAACCGGTAGAGGCCACGGGACGCTTAGTCAACTCCCCTCCATCTACCACTGATACCGAACCAGTCAGGTTCACCTTCTTTTGGGTGCCATACCCTACCACCACCACTTCTTCCAGGGCCTTGGCAGAAGTTTGCAGCACAATGGTCACCGGGCTGTTCCCCTGTACCGTCACTTCCTGTGACTCATAGCCAATATAATTCACCACCAGCACCGGATTGGCTTCTGTCACTTGCAGACTGAAGCGGCCCTCCACATCTGTAGATGACCCGTTGGTGGTTCCTTTCACAATCACGGATACTCCTGGTAGCGGCTCTTTTGCCGCATCTGTCACTACTCCGGAGACGGTTCTACTCTGCGCCAGTACGCCAGAGGACACGCAGAGTAACATAAAAATGGGAAGCATGAGGGCAACCAGTAGTTTTTTGCAAGTTGCTCCTCCTGGAGTGTTTACCATTATCTTTTTAATTAGGCGTGAGAAATTTGTGCAGTAAGCGGTGTTATTAGGTAAAGATTATATTCCTTGCCCTGCCAGATGACCGTCAAAATTGATCTTGAGGGCAAACGGGTTTAAGAGACGATCTACCAACAGTGCAGCTTCGCGGCGGTTTAGCTCCAGCTCTGGCGCGGCAGCTCTATTAAGTTTCAGGGCTCCATATTCGGCGGCCACTTTCTCATAGGTAATAGAGGTATTCACCGTGGCCAGAATTTCACCCAGGAACTTGAGCGTAAGATTACTGCCCGAGGCTTGGAAGGCTTTCAGGGATTCATAGTAAGGTTTGAGACCAGATACCAGTTCGTATTCGCTCACAGGGCGCTCTGGATAGAACCAGGTTTGGTTCGCCCATTTGTAAGGCAGACCCGTTCCTTTCAGAATTCCGGTAGCACCTATGCGTTGCAGGGCGGCAAAATGCGGGTCTTGCGGCTTCACGTCAATGTAAGGCATGAGGTAGGCTTTGGAGTCCAGCAGAGCCTGCTGCACTTCTCTGATGTTCACCTCACGGGGCTGCACGTTGTTTTTAAGAGCCACTGCTGCCAAAGCTCCAGCCGCCTGCCCAATTCCTAATACTACCGGCTGCAGACGGGTGGCTCCGTTCACGATATTGGTCACGCCAATACTTTTTTCGGCTACAATCAGACCGTCTACGCCCTGCGGGATCAGGGACCCCAGCGGCACGTTGTAAGAAGGCACCTTGATTTTCACAAAGTCAATGGCCGGGGCGTTGGGGTTCTTGAGGTGGTGGTGGTCAATGGTGTAATCGCCCACGGCTACCCCGGTGCGGTAATAGGCTTCTTTCTGGTCAAACGGCTGGGACACGTGCTGCAACGCGAAACGAGCCAATGCCTTTACCCTTCTTGATTCACGGTGGTACGGAATCATCGGCATTTTATCGGAGGTAGGGAATTCATCATCGGCAATTCCCAGGTTCTTGAAGCCTAGTTCGGTTTGCAGGTAGTACAGGAAGCGGAGCGTATGCAGTTTGGCTTCTTTCAGGGCCTCGGTGCGTTCTGCCGGAGTTTTCTCTATAATGTTCAGGTAAATATCATTGCCGCACTTAGGCCAGTTGATCATGTACTTGTTGTTGGGGAGCTTGCTGTAGCCCATCATCTGGAGGCAGTTCTCGTTAGGTCCTCCATCGGCGGCTGGGTCAGACACATCACAGGCACAGTCAAATTCCTTTGGGTTGTAGCCCGCGGGTTTCTTGATGGTTTTGTTTGCGCCTTTGCCGTAGTCTTTCAGCACCACCACGTAAGTCATATCCTGAATGATGTCATTGGCCTGCTCTGGGGCAAACTCCTCACCGGTGTCATGTTTGCTGTCCATACCAATGTCATATTTGGCACCGGTTTTGGCCATCACATCGCCTAGTTCAGTGGCGTCTATCACCAGTTTGGCCTCAATGGTGCGTTTTTTCTTTCCGTTTTTCACGGTTACCTGCCAACCAGTGCCGTTCTTTTTCACCTCTTGCCAGGTGGTGTTATACCAAACTGTCAGGTTCTTCTCATTGGCCAGCTCTTTGAGCAGCTTGTTGCCAATGCTTGGCTCAAACAAGGTGTTGCTTACCCAGCCCGTCTCTACCGCGGCAGGTCCGCCATAGTGATTGTACAGCTTCTGCCGGAACTCTCCCCACAAACCAGACGGCATCTGATGGTTTCCGTCAATGGCGGCCACCCCGGCGGCCGTAAGCATACCGCCTAGCCAAGGAGTTTCCTCCACAATCAATACCTTTGTACCCATTCTGGCAGCCTGCACCCCAGCGGTAGTACCGCTGGCGCCTCCGCCAATGATCAATAAATCGGTCTTTACTACTTGCGCCTGCACCAGACAAGCACAGAATATAAAGCAGATAAACGCTAGAAAAGAGTAAGCTTTGGGTTTAGTTAGCATGAGCAAGAATATTTACTACCAAGGTAATTATTTAAATTAATAAATTAAAAAATCTTATTAAATATTTTTATTAAGTGAGCTTCTTCGTAATAAACTTCTGCTTTATTAAATTGCTAAGTATTCAATATTACATATAGTACTTGGCCGGAGCATTTGAACCTATTAAAGCAGCTGCGGCAGAATTCATATCCACTATACAACATTCAAAAGATGACGAGAACTTTCTTTGAGGAAATTAACAGTGACAGTCCAACCGGGGTAGCATTCAAGAATGTGAACCTTAAAAAGAAAGTTATTTCTTATTTCGCCAATACAGGGAACGCCACCATTGCAGAACTGGGCAAAGAACTGAACCTGAGCGTACCCAAGGTTACCAGCTTGCTGAACGAGCTCATCCAGGACGGACTGGTACAAGACCACGGCAAAGTAGATTCTACCGGCGGAAGAAAGCCCAACGTATATGGCCTGGCTCCGGACTCAGCGTTTTTTCTGGGCATTGAGGTAAAAACGCACCATATTAATATTGGCCTTACCAACTTCCAGAAAAGCCTGGCCAGTGACTTTAAGCAGTACCCGTACAAACTGGTCAACACCCGAGAGTCTCTGGACGAGCTTTGCCAGATCATCAATGGGTTTATAGAAGAGCTGCCTATCTCCAGAGAGAAAATTTTGGGCATGGGCATCAACTTATCTGGCCGTATCAATTATACCCAAGGCTACAGCTACAGCTTCTTCCACTTTCATGAAGACCCGCTGAGCAAGATCATTGAAAATGCTGTGGGCATCAAGGTCTTTCTGGAGAACGACTCCCGCGCCATGGCCTACGGCGAATTCTGCTCCGGTGTGGTCAACAATGAGAAAGACGTCCTGTTCCTCAACCTGGACTACGGGATAGGGATGGGCATGATGATGAACGGCCAGCTGTACTACGGCAAGTCTGGGTACTCCGGTGAATTTGGCCATATTCCCCTTTTCCAGAACGAGATCATCTGCAACTGCGGCAAGAAAGGCTGTCTGGAAACCGAAGCCTCTGGCTGGGCGCTGGTGGAAATGTTCAAGGAACGCCTCAGAGACGGCGCCTCCTCCCTGGCCCTCCGCGACAACGTGCAGCCCGAAGACCTTCGGCTAGATGATATTATTGCCGCTGCCCACAATGACGATGTGCTGGCCATAGAACTCATTGCCAAAATTGGCGAGAAGATTGGCAAGGGCATAGCGGTGCTCATCAACCTCTTCAACCCCGAACTGGTGATTTTAGGCGGCAGCCTTTCCTCTACCGAAGACTACATTCTGCTGCCCATCAAGAGTGCTATCAAGAAGTACTCGCTTAGCCTGGTGAATAATGACACGCAGCTGAAAGTCTCCAAACTGGGCGAACAAGCCGGGGTGATTGGCGCCTGCCTGCTGGTGCGCCACCGGCTGCTCGCGCTGGAATAGTCCCAACCACATTTCCGTCCCATCATTACAAAAGCCGTTTAGGGGCCGTTTTTCAAAAAACAGCCCCTAAACGGCTTTTGGTAAACGTGTCTTTGTGAGTGCAGAAAATGTCTGCTCTTCAGATCCTGTACCTTTTCTAGCTGTTACACCAGGAATAGGCAAGTCTAAGTTCTTCCTCTGGAAGTTAAGTTCTTAGAACGGCTTTACTTGACCATGATCTCATCGGCCTTGAGGTAAGCGCCACCGCCCGCTCCCGGATGCCCTGGCGGACAAACGCCTATGTTCTTCGCTCTGATTTTAATGTAGCGCGTTTTTTTAGAAGCTGCCTGATGGGAGAATTCCTTTACCAGAGGTTTCTCCAATGTAACGGGCACCGTGTGCTCCTGGGGTTTGGCCACTGAGAACTTCTTGTCATTTCCCGCCACCTGAAACTCTACCATCGTCGGCAGAAAAATCCATGAGTTCACGTCCTGCAAAAACCGGATGCTCACTTCTTGCACCACCTGCTCCTGTCCCAGATCAATGACTGCCTCCAGGTCTTTCCGCTCAAAGCCCTGCCAGAACCCTTTTCGGTAATCCTGATCTCCCAGAATGCCGTCAGTGAGAGCGTTGGGGCCTCCCCCGGGATAAGCCGGGTGGTAGCTGTGGGTGAAAACCGGTGTTTTATACAAAGCCAGATGTTTCACAAATGTAGCCTCCACGGGCTCATTCCAAGGTTCCCCGTTTTTGAAAGGCACTACTTTGAGCGTGGCCGAAGTAGAGAACTGAACGGGCGGCCCGGTGTACACCGGCGCCGAAAGCGTGGGAACCGTACCATCTAGCGTATAATGCAGCGCCACATTAGCCAGCCCCGGCTGTAATTGCACCTGGAATGTTCCGGCCGCCTGATCATACCGCGGCTGAAGGATTACCGGCCAAGTCTCAAAGCCATACCGCACCCCAATTTTGTCTAGGTAAGCGTAATGGGCCGGCAACCGGCGGGCAAAGTCCTCAAAGGGAACCGTTGGTTTAGACTGCCACACATTCTGGGAAAACGCCAACAGACGGGGAAAAATCATAGCGTCTACTTTTTCCTGGGGCACGGTCTCCGTCCAAAGCGCGGCTTCCGACCCCAGGACTAAAGACTGCTGTGCGGCCGGGGCATCTGGGGGAATGATGGGCGTTTCCAGCACTTTCCGGAGATTAGTAATGCCGCTGTTAAGGTCAAAGTAAAAGCTGCTGCGCGGCGAAACAATGACAGCAGCCCCTTTACCCAGCGCTTCTTTCACGGCTCCTACCCCGTGCCAGGCCTGCACCGTCGTTTCAGACCCAATGCCGCCCTTCATGACTTCATCCCAGGCTACGGGCTTTTTGCCGTGCTTCCGCAGCGTAGCCAGCATTCTGCGGGTGAAATATCCTTGCAACTCTTCCTCATGGGCAATGCCTTCCTGCTTCATTCGTGCCTGGCATTTAGGGCATTTTTCCCAACGGGCCTTAGGGGCTTCGTCTCCGCCTATGTGCACGTATTCTGCCGGAAATAAGCCTGCTACCTGCGCGAACACCGCCTCCAGAAAGTCATAGGTCTTCTCATTTCCGGCGCAGAGAATATCTGGATGCACCCCAGCATGATTGGATACTTCAAAGGGGCCGCCGGTGCAGGAAAACTCCGGATACGCCGCCAAGGCAGCCTGCACGTGCCCCGGAGCGTCTATTTCAGGTACAATGGCAATGTGCCGCTCCTGCGCGTACGCCACCAGCTCCCGTATGTCGGCGGCGGTGTAGTAGCCGCCGTGCCGGGTCCCCTCAGGCTCCTGGCGCCAGGCGCCCACCTGCGTTAAACGGGGGTAACCCGGAATCTCCAGCCGCCAACCCTGGTCATCGGTTAGGTGCAGGTGCAGGGTGTTCAGTTTGTAGAACGAGAGCAGGTCTATGTAGCGTTTGAGGAAATCTTTGGACATGAAATGCCGGCTCACGTCCAGCAACAAGCCGCGCCAGGCAAAAGCCGGCTCGTCTGTGACAGTCATCGCCGGAACGGCAAAAATGTTATCTGCATTGGGCTCATTTAATCTAACCGCCAACATTTGCCGCAGGCTTTGCACCGCCCAAAACAAGCCTTTCCCCGTTTTGGCTTCGCAGATGATTGAAGTAGGAGTCACGGAAAGCGTGTAACCTTCCGGCCCCGTCTGCAATTCTGAGTTTAGCCTGAGGACGATAGCATTAGCCGCTTTCCCTGATTTGTTTTCTACCTTCAGCGCTAGCCCCAAGGATTCTTGCAAGGCCTGCGCCAGGAATTGCGCTGTTTGGGTCACTTCCTCAGAGGTAACCTGTACCTGAATACGCGTGGATGCCTTCAGCTGAAACGCTCCCTGCCCCAGCTGCAACTGCCGGGGGTACGGGATCAGGTCAGGAGCGGCAGCGGCAAGATCAGCTGTGTTTTGCGGCGGTGGGGGAACAGACCGGCAGCCCAGGCCACCCCATAGTGCCAGCAGCAGGAGCAGCGCATACATCCTCCCAGACCTTCTCTGCCCAATCCTCATCGTATGCTTATTTCTTCAGGTGTGGCTTGATGATTTCATTCCAGATGGCGTAACCGGCCGGGGTCATGTGCAGGCCGTCGCCAATGTAGAGTTCAGGCTTGGGTTTTCCGTCGGTGCCCAGCATGGCGGTTCCCACGTCTACAAACTTCACGTTGCGGTGCCAGAAAGCGTAGCGCTTGATCTTCTTGTTGGCCTCCTGCATGGTAGGGTACAGATTCCAGCGGGAGATGCTGGGCTTAATAGACAGGTACACCAGCTCCGCCCTAGGCAGTTCCTTCTTCATTTTCTTCGCAAAGCCCTTGAACTGCTCAAAGGTCATCTCGGCGGTTTTGCCGCTGGCTACGTCATTGTCGCCGGAGTAGAAGAACACCTGCTTGGGCTGATACTTCTTCACAATACGGTCAAAGTAGTAGGTGGCGTCGCCTATGCGGGAGCCCCCGAAGCCGCGCATGATGATGGGATAATCTGGGAACTCCTGCGGCAAGTTGCGCCAGCCCCTGATGGAGGAACTTCCAGTAAACACAATTCCGCCTGGGGCGGGCATGTTGGCGCTGTCACTCTTTTCAAAGGCCTGTATTTCTTTTTCCCAGGCCGCCGGATTATCTGGTTTCTGGGCCAGCGCCGGCAAAGAGAAAACGCTTAAAAACAACAGAAGCGCGGCAGCAAAAGAGAATTGTCTGATCATAGGATGGTATAAAGTTAGTTGAAACGGTAAAGGCGTTTAGGGGCCGTTCTTGGAAAAACAGCCCCTAAACGCAAACCGGAAAGCTAAGAATTATTTGAGTTTGTTTTTCTTGTCTATGGTTTTGATTTCTTTCACCAGCGCGTTGGCTAAGTGCGTGAAGCCTAAATCTGTGAGGTGGATACCGTCTACCGTGCCTTCTCCGTTGGGGTTCACCAAATCTTTGGTATTGCGGTAATACAGCTTTTTCACGCCTTCAGCGGCAAGTTGCTCATAGGCTTTGCGCAAGGCCTGGTTCTTTTTCTGCACCACATCGGCTACGCGCTGGTCTATCCAGACGTGGGCGTAGGTGATGCTCTCCACCAGCAGAATGGGCGTGTCTGGCCTTTTGGCTTTGAGCAGCCGCACCACCTCCAGGGTTCTGGGTTGCACTTCCTCCGGTTTCATGTTGGGCAGGCAGTCCAGGACGTAGAGCGCGGGGTCCAGTTCAGCCAGCAGATTGGCCATGGCGGGATCCATTTTCCCGTTCCCCGAGAAGCCCAGGTTAATGGTTTCGCGGTTCAGGCAGCGCCCGATGATGGACGGGTACGCCATCCCGGCCCGGGTGGCACACGCTCCCTGGGTAATGGAGGTGCCGTAGAACACGATGGGTTTCTTCTCATATGGGGCGGCAGCCGATATGCTGGCGCCGTTCTCTACCCCAATAGCCACTGAATCTACGCCGTCATACAAGGGCAGATAGAGCAGAAATTCCCGCTCGCCGGGCGCCATGTTGGTCACCACCTCGGCTTCATTTTTCTTGCCCGAGGGTTTGCCCACGCCTACCCACTGCCACCCCTGAGGGCTGCGTGCGTACAGATCCACGCCTTTCACGGCCGTGGCGGCCATGTGGTTGAGGCTCACGTTCCCGCGCACGCTCCACTTTACTTTGATGCTCTTGGAATTGGAGACAAAGCGCACATGCAGCCCCGCCGAGTTCTGCCCCAGCCGCCAGACTTCCTCAGAGACAACTCCCTGGGCTTTTGCCGGAAGGCGGGTGAAGGTTTGCGCCAGTTCTTCCCAACCCAGGCCCCGCACGCCAAACTGCTGCGCGGCGTGCCATTGCGTAGCCGCGGTTTTCTCTTGGCCCGGTGCCGTAGCGCCCCCCGCGGTGTAAACCATGCAGAGCAGCGCCAGCAGGAAGCCAAATTTGATACTTCTGTTCATACTAAAACGGCGGTCTTATTTCATGTCTACTGGTACAAAAATAAGCGGAGTGGGCAGACAAGACGCGCCCGGGGGCGAGTACGTGAATTTTATGGTCTGCTCTTCCCCGTTGGCCGCCGGCGGGAACACCTGAATCACAATGGCCTCCGGGTCTTTCTTGGTGTTGAGGCGGTCGCTGGGCAGTTGTATGATACCGGCGTCAAACTTGCCTTTGCTCATGACCATGGTAGCCGCCATACCGCCGCACCACTGGTTGTCGTCGGCGCGGGAGTTCCAGGTGACCAGGGCCAGGCCTTTGCCGTCTGAGCTTTTCCACTTCATTTCCACCTCGTACATCACGCCGTAGTTTCCTGCCAGGGTAGCCACCTGGTCGCGGGTGCTCTCGTGGCCTTTCACCCAGGGGTCTTTCTTGCCATCGGCCATGATGATTTCGGCGGGGCCGTTTTTGGTATCCAGCACGCCTTCTGTGATGACGCGGTAATTGCTTACCCCAAACACGCCCCGGCCTGCGCCGCTATGGCCTTTGGGCGGCAATATTTCCTTGATTCTGGCCAGCGCGGCCGGTCCTGAGGTTTTCAGATCGGTCTGGATCACGCTCACCTGACCGGGCTGGTCAATCACGAACTCATAGAAACCGTGCACCAGCTCATCGTACTTCACCACGTTTTTCTCCAGCTGCTCGTCAATGGCCACCACCTGCCCCGGCTTAATGGTCCTGATTTTCTTTTCGGGCTGGGCCGCGAAGAAATCGGCGAGGCCCTGCTTGCCGGCCAGGAAGTAGTTGGTGGTGGGCTTCTGCGACGAGTACTTGAGCATGCGCAGGTGCATGTCTGCGGTACCAGTATTTTTGATGACCGTGGTGATTTTGCGGTCTATCTTCTGCGGCTCTTTCACGCCGTTCACGTTGTAGACGTACAGGCGCACCGCCCCGGGCTGCACCGGCTCCTGAAACGCGATGGCCTCGGGCACTCTGATGTATTCGGGGTCATCTGAAATGAGGAACTGCGGACCCGGCTGCACAATTTTCTGGTACTCAATAGACCGGAAATTCTGCTTCAGGAAGCCCGGCAACTCCACCACCGCCCCTTGCTTGCTTTGCAGGATGGCCTGGTTTAACTTAGGTTCTAAAGACTGGGCCTGCACATACCCAGACACGCATAACATGAAAAGCAGTTTGGAGACTTTCTTCATAGAAAAAGGACAGAGGCTTTAAAGGATGAATGGCAAGGCAGCACCCACGCCGCCTATTGCTGGATAAATATAGAAGATGTAGTTATTAAATAAAATTAAAATGTGTTTATTCTTTTTAAATTTTTAAACACAAACCTATCCACCCTGCTAATAACCCTGCAAAAAACCGCCTCTCCTGTTTAGGGGCTCTTTTTGGAAAAAGAGCCCCTAAACAGGAGAGGCGGTTCAGCAGTAGTTTTTTATTTCAAGCAGCGCCCCATCCGGCGGAGCCATCTATCATTTACGTTTAGGGCCTCTTTTTTGAAAATTAGCGCCAAACCAGCTTTACCAAGCCGAGGAAGCCCAGTACCACAGGAAGTTCGCCAGTTTCCAGAGGCCGTACAGGAGCAGCCCGAAGAGCACCAGAAAACCCACCAACACCGCCAGCACAAAACCGGTGCCTTTGCCCTGGTACTTGCCCTCCTGGTAATGTTTTCGCAGCAGCTCCACGTTGCGCTGGTTTGCTTTGTACCCGAAATCAAACAGCCAGCCTACCACCGGAATGCTGCCAATGACGGCATCCAGGAAAATATTGAACAGCATCCTAATCACCAGCGCGCGGCTGGCCCCGTGTTTGGCCATGGTCATAACCAACACCCCCGACATAGCGAAGGAAGTCATGTCCCCCACCACGGGCAGCAAGCCCAGGATAGGGTCCAGCCCGAACCGGAACTTGGTGCCGGGCAGCAGGAACTGGTTATCCAGCAGTTTAGAGAAAGAATCTACCCACTTGAGGCGTTCATCCAGGGAGGAAACCGGTGATGTGTTCTGGTTCATAGAAGCGTACGTTTCTAGGGCATACGCAGAACCGCCCCCGCAGGATTATGCAGGGAGCCTTGGCTGCAGCAGGTTTTCCAGACGCTCCTTCACCTGCGGCCACTCCCGGTCAATGATGCTCAGGATCACGGAATCGCGTACGCGGCCCTCTGAGGTGATGATGTGGTTGCGCAGCACGCCTTCCTCTCTGGCCCCAATCCGGAGCATGGCCCGGTGAGAGCGTTTGTTCAGGACATCGGTTTTCAGCGTGACCCTGATGCAGCCCAGCTCCTCAAAGGCGTGCCGCAGCAGGAGGTACTTGGCCTCAGTGTTCACGGCCGTGCGCTGGTAGGCGGGAACAATCCAGGTCCAGCCAATCTCCAGCCCGGCATTGGGCACATCTATATTCCCGAAACGGGTACTGCCCATGAGCGCCCCGGTCTGCGGGTGCACCTGCACGAAGGGCAAACCAGCACCGGCTTCCTGCTGCTTCAGCGCCGCGCGCACATAGGTGGCCATGTCTTGCGGGGTACGCAGCACTGTGGTGCCCAAACGCCAGAGCTCCTCCTCCAGCCCCACGGCAGCCAGTGCTGGAATGTCACTTTCCTGTAAAGGGCGCAGGATGACGTGCTCCCCTTGCAGCGTCACCGGAACGGGTGTTTTCATGGCAGTCATTTTTATTTAGGGTAAGGTAAAGGCTTTGCTTCGCATCTAAAACACCAACCTTCTCTAGGTTAGGCCTATTTACAGAAAAAGAGCCCCTAAACGGTGGGGTTTAGGGGCTCTTTTTCTAAAAACAAGGCAAAACTATTTGTCGCTCTGCAGGAACGGGTAGCGGTAATCTACCGGCGGCACAAACGTTTCTTTGATGGTGCGGGCGCTGGTCCAGCGCAGCAGGTTGAGCATGGAACCGGCTTTGTCATTGGTACCCGAGGCGCGGGAACCGCCAAACGGCTGCTGCCCCACCACGGCACCGGTAGGCTTGTCATTGATGTAGAAGTTACCGGCCGCGTGGCTCAGCTTTCTGGTGGCCAGTTCTACGGCGTAACGGTCTGTGGCGAAGATAGCGCCGGTGAGGCCGTACGGCGAGGTCTTGTCCACCATCTCCAGGGTCTCCTCAAACTTCTCGGCATCATAGACGTGCAGCGTGAGCACCGGCCCGAAGAGCTCTTCGCACATGGTCACGTACTGCGGGTCTTGCGCCACAATGATGGTAGGCTCAATGAAGTAGCCCACGCTCTTGTCATAATTGCCTCCGGCGATGATCTCCACGGAGTCATCGTTTTTGGCGGCGTCAATGTACCTGGCCAGCTTGTCAAAGGATTTCTCATCAATCACGGCATTGATGAAGTTGCTGAAATCTTCGGGGTCACCCATTTTGAAGGATTTCAGGTCTTCCACCACGTACTGCTTCACATCGTCCCAGAGGTTGCTGGGAATATATGCGCGCGAGGCCGCCGAGCATTTCTGCCCCTGGTACTCAAACGCCCCGCGGGTAATGGCCACGGCCACTTCTTTCGCGTTGGAAGACTTGTGGGCCACAATAAAGTCTTTTCCGCCGGTCTCACCCACAATGCGCGGATAGCCGCGGTACGTGTTGATGTTCTCGCCAATGGTTTTCCAGATGTGGTTGAACACGCCGGTGCTGCCGGTAAAGTGGATGCCCGCAAACTGACGGTGACGGAAAATCACATCGCCGGCCTCAGGACCGTCTACATACACCAGGTTGATCACGCCGTCTGGCAGACCCGCCGCCTTGAACAGCTCCATGATCACGTTGGCAGAGTAGATCTGCGTGTTGGCCGGTTTCCATACCACCACGTTGCCCATCATGGCCGGGGCGGCGGGTAGGTTGGCGGCAATGGAAGTGAAGTTGAACGGCGTTAAGGCAAACACAAACCCTTCCAGCGGACGGTGCTCCAGGCGGTTCCACATGCCGGGCATAGACTCGGGCTGCATTTTGTAGATGTCGGTCATGTACTTCACGTTGAACCGGAAGAAGTCGATCATCTCGCAGGCGGCGTCAATCTCGGCCTGGAACGCGTTCTTGGACTGCCCAATCATGGTAGCGGCGTTCATGCGGGCCCGGAATGGTCCGGCCAGCAGGTCGGCGGCTTTCAGGAAGATGGCGGCGCGGCTTTCCCAGGGCATGGCGGCCCACTGTTCACGGGCAGCCAGTGCGGCGTCAATGGCCTGCTGCACGTGCTCGCCGGTACCGTAGCTGTAATGCGCTACTACGCGCTTATGGTCATGCGGAGGCGTGAACGGCACTTTGTTCTCAGTGCGCACTTCCTGCCCGCCAATGTACATGGGAATATCCAGTTGCTGCTCGCGCAACTCATTATATGCTTTTTGAAGCTCTTCTCTTTCTTTACTGCCTGGTGCGTAGCTCTTCACAGGCTCGTTCACCGGGATAGGAACATTGAAAAATCCGTTAGACATATGCTTTGTTGGTTTGGATACAAATAAACACTTGAGCAGCAAAGGTAAGGCTTAGAGAGGGAAAAGGCTAACCGCGGTGAGGATGACCTTGTTCTCTCTTTTATTGCCTCCGGCGGAAGCTGCGGAGCTGCAATTTGAGCCTTTTCTGTGTACGTTGTTGGTTGTTTCTGTTGTTGACTGATGCTGTTGTTGGTTGATGCCTTGGAGTAACCGCTTGCCCGTGGGTTCATGAACTTTACTATTCCATCTTTGGCGGTAAGCGCTCACGGCCGCGGGGCCCCGTCTTCCCCTCTCGCACTGCCCTTGCGGCCAAGGAATGCAGCTTCCTCTTAGTATTGCCTTTCTGTGGCCACAAGCGAGGCGCTCTAGGGAAAGACTGGAAATGGTGCGGGTAGCAGAGGCTGTTGGAGCTTGGAGGCGGAAGTGGTGCAGATGTAAACCCACCCCAACCCCTCCAAGGAGGGGAATTTATTGCATAGCGGAAGCAATACAGAATTGTTGTTTATTTGGGCGTAGAGGCAGCAGAAGATTTACTCTTGAACGGACTGCTTAAGCAATTTTCCCAATCTAGCAGATAATTCCCCTCCTAGGAGGGGTAGGGGTGGGTCCAACCCGCCTCCCGCCGCGCTACTGTCTACTCAAAAGACCTCGCAGCGTCCGGAGGACCTGCGAGCGTCTGCGCCTTTTCCCCTCTATGGCTACTTCGTCCCAAACCAAGCCAGAACCAAACTCTGGACTCAGAACTCAAGACTCAGGACTTGTTTCAATCTACAGGCGTCTGCACCGATTTGCGTTTAGGGGCTCTTTTTCCAAAAACAGCCCCTAAACAGGAAATCCTTTTACCTACTTCCCCAGGAAAGTGCGGCAAAAGGATCTCTATTGGTTCATGGCCGAAGTGGCTTTTACACATCAAACAGGAAAAACGGTAGGGCAAAGCCGGCTTTTTGGAGGATGGGTTTGGCCACGTTGAAGACTTTCACCCCGTTGTGCGTTTCCCCTTCCAGCGTTCCTACGTGGGCGTGGCCATGGAAACAGGCCAATACGTTTTGCCGGTCTAGCGGCTCTGCCAGACGGGAGCAGCCTAAAAACGGATGAATGGCTTCTGGCTCACCCTCTACCGTGGCTTTGATGGGCGCGTAGTGCAGCACCGCAATTTTCTTAATGCCGGGGTGCTCAGTGTCTAACCTCGCCAAACCGGCCTCCAACTTAAGGGCTTCGTCTACGGCTTCCTGCACAAAGGCTTTGTTACTGGCTTCGCCGAACATGGAGAGCATGTATTTGTCAAAGCCGCCGCCAAAGCCTTTTACTCCGGCAAACCCTACGTTCTTGATCACTACAGCCTCCCCGTCCAGGAAGTGCACATTGTCGCGCAGGAGGCAGTCTCTGATTTTCTCGTGCTCGTGCTTGTCATGGTCATGGTTGCCCAGCACACAGACTACCGGAATGGTGCAGGCCCGCATTTCCTCGGCCAGCACTTCGGCCTCCTTGGCGTAACCGTGGTCGGTGAGATCGCCGCAGAGCAGCAGCACGTCTGCCTGTTCAGAAACCACTTTGAAAAAATCAACCCACTTGCCTTTGTCTGTTTCGCGCACATGAATGTCGCCTACGGCCGCAATCCTGACGGGCTTGGGCGCCGCTTCTGCGGGCGCTGGTGCCTCCGTAGCTTGTGGGGCAGGTTGCATGGGCTGAACGGGCTGTGGCGTAACGTAGGGTTGCGGTTGTTGTTCCATTCTAGTTTAGAGTTTAGACGCTAGTCAATAAAGGTTAGACCTCTTGTTTGAGTCATATCATACGGGAGAAGAACGGGCCTTGGTTTAAACCAGATGCTCGTTCGCTCCTTTCTTATTGAAGATCAAACCTCTAGAATCTAACATCCGGCGTCTGCTAAATGGTCATGATGGTCATGGCTTTGAAGCCCCACTCCGTTACGGCAGGGGCGTACTGCGTTTGGTCAATGAGCAGGCCTCGGCATACTTTCTCTGTGGGCGGCGGCATGTCAAACTGTTCTTTGGCCCGCAGCAGCAGTTCGTCAAACAACCAGCGCGGAATGATGTCTCGCTCGCTTGGGTACACGAACTGGAAAGACAGCAGCTGCGCCAGCACCAGTTGCCAGTGCTGCTCCAGGGTCTGCAGAATGCGTTCCCAATCCATGAGGTGGCCGTGCCGAAGAATGAGGTGGTTCAGGTCTGAGCCGTCATAACGCTCCCGGTTCTGCACGTAAATCTTGCAGCGGAACAGGTCTTCGGCGGAGATGTATTTGACCGGCACCCCAAACTCGGTGCCTTCGGGCGCTTTCCGGAACCAGCCATCGTTCACGGGGGTGTTGTTGCCGGGGTTGTTGAAGATGAAGTCTACGTACTTGCCGTCTTTGTAGGCTTTGGCCAGCCAGCGGGCGTCCACCAGTTCGGTCTTGAAGCCTTCATCTGAGAAGATCTTGAGCAGGCGTGGGCAGTCGCCGGCCTTGCAGAACACGTCCATGTCTTTCATGGCGCGCTGCATGCCCGTGTACTGCCTGAGGGCGAAACCGCCGCCCATCAAGAAAGGCAAGCCGCTTTCATGCAGCATGCGCAGGGCCTGCGGGTAAAATTCCTGGGCCACCTCAGGGGCCATATCATCCAGTTCCATAGTTGTCTGTTGTCTTGATAAATAGAAGATGTGGCTGCGTTCACAACCGTTGCACCACCGTGTACCGTGGCAGGCGCGCCGCAGGGCCGCACCCTAGAAGACATAGTGGTATAGCATTTACTCAATCCTTGGAAAAATGTTATCCAGAATGAGCTGCTCGTGATCAGAATGCAGAAAAATCCTGTTTAGGGGCTGTTTTTCTGAAAACGGCCCCTAAACGGCTTTGCGATCCTGCCGCGGTTTCTATCAATGATTAGGGAAGACAGAAGAAAATAAATGTAAAGAGACTCTTGCTTTATGTAAAGTTTACATTACATTTAGATAATTAAACTTTACCTCTATGACGCTTCGTTTACTTCCGCATTATTTTAAGAAGATTGGGCTGATTTTGTTTGTTGGCGCCAGCCTGCCAGATTTCATAAGGGGCATTACCAGTGGCTACTATGATTTTCACCAGGCCAGTCCCAGCGGTGACACCTCGTTGCTCCCGCTACCGAGCCAAACCCTGTGGATTCTGGAAATCATAGCCATTCTGGGCATTGTATTGTATGCCATGGCCAAAGACAGGATCCACGACGAGCTTTTGCAGTGGCTCCGGATGGAGGCTATTGAAATCACTTTCTTCCTCACAGTAGTGATTGTGAGTATTGGCTATTTCTTCAGCCATGGTTTCAGGATACATCCGTCTTACCTGATCAATCTTCAACTCATTGTTTTCCTGATCATTTACTACGTCAAGAAGCAGTCTATCACTTCTGCTAATTAGTCCGGCCTCCATGACAAACTGTATGAAAGTGGAGCGGGCGCGGCACAACCTGTCACAGGGCGATTTGGCGGAGAAAGTAGGAGTTTCCCGGCAGACCATCCACGCCATTGAGAACAAGAAATTCGTGCCCTCGGCGGTGCTGGCGTTTAAGCTGGCGGCGGCGCTTCAATTACCGGTAACTGAGCTTTTCCAGTTGGAAGAAGGCGATTGACTGCCGGAAACTCCGTTTAGGGGCTGTTTTTCTGAAAACGGCCCCTAAACAGAAGCTCTGTTTTCTCTTGCCTTTCGGCCTAGGCTGCGTAAGTTTGGGCGTTTCACCAATAGAAGAAGCACGAGATGTCTGGAAAGAAATTGAAATATGCCTTGATCGCGGTGTGCGCGGTGCTGATGTTCTGGTTCATGAAAGACGCCTTCACCCAACCCGGCGTGCAGGACCTTCAGGGCGATTTTGAGGAAGTAGCCCTCTACCGCAACGAGAATAATACCGGCCCCATCCAGCGCATCTATGCCGTGACCGTGGCAGACACGCTCTGGGAGCAAATGCAACAGTACGGCGACTACATGCCCCACACCAAATACGGCACCACCACCGTCTACTTTTTCCCGAAAGGCCAACCGGCTCCGGAGAGCGTCACTCCCGGCGAGAAGAACTTTGACGCCCAGTTTCAGCCGCAGTGCCTGGCCGTGTACCAGAAAGACGCCATGGGGCAGGTGAGTCTGGTGAAGTGGCCGTTCAGGTAGTTAGACAATCATAAAAGAATAAATCCCTTACGAATACTTGATACCTAACTTATCAAATAAAATTTGATTCCTTTGTTGAGAATCCATCAACATCTTATCATAAGATATAACTTCAAAATAGACATTCATCTCAGTATTAAAATGGAAATACCCTGCCTCATCTGCTGTCTTCTGAAATGAATATCTCCTCAATGAGCTTTGGATTTTATCTGTTATATCACAAATAATATATGCGAAAAATTTACAATTTTTTGTAACATTAATAGGTCTTCCAGCTGGATCAAAAGCTTTTCCATCTTGTATCTCTTCAACATAATTGATAACTTGTTGAACAGGATCTTGATTAGCAGAGTAGTAGTTCCTCATAGGTCGTTTAAACTCAACGATAACCATTGATGAATATACACTACTTTTTTTGTCAATGTAAGCAACGGGCTTATCAAAGCCAACCAATATATCAGGCCTACTTCCATCCTTTCCCTGTTTATTCTCATGTAAAGGTAAATCTGATGCTAAAAACTTATGGTAAGAAAGCTTCTCATCAATTATCCATAAATTTTGATGATTATAATCAATACTTTCAGAATCATTTTTCATAGGAAACAGGAGATTATGCACTTGAGATTCATACTCATATTCACCGTTTTCTTTTTTTGACAATATTTTCTCAAACAGAGACAGAATTAATTTTCTATGAATCACATAATCAGCCAAATCTGTTTGCCCTACTGCATTTACTTTTGCTACAACGTCACTAAAATTCTTCTTATACTCTTCTATTCTGTCTGGGTCACTTAAAGGCTCATCTATTTTCAAGATTCCATTTAATTGTTTCTTAGCTTCTTCTGAAATTTTATTTTTAATCTTATGAAGTTCTAAATCGAGCTTATCGGAACTTAGTCCTGGTTTTACTTTATCTATGTGCTTCTGAAACTTTAATAAAGAACGATATTGCGGAGCTTCTCTCAGTACATAATCTTGGATATGATCTAATTTTTCTTTTCTAATGGAATTAATATCAGGCTCAAGAAAGTTATAAATTGACTCAACGGTCAGATTCCTTATCTCTTCTAATGAAATTAAATAAGATTTTGCTGCACCTTCCTTTTCTGGAAGAATAAATTGTGTACGCTCATTATTAACATTATGATCAAGATACACGCTTTTGACAAGTACATATAAATTATAGTACAACCCGCTTTCGGTATTATAAACAGGCTTGTACATATCTGGAAAATATTTCTTTAATTCATCAGTTGTAACTACACGATCATTAGCGCACAAAAAAAGTTTATGATCGGCTGTAAGGTTCAAGGCCTTTAACCTTACAAATGCTACTTCAAATGCAATATTTTCTAACACAAAAGAATCAGCATCAGTATCAATTAAAAAATCATTTTGAAAACGTTTATTTAGATTCAATTGTATAGAGTTTCCATCAAAATCTTCATCAACGATCACAAATTCTGGACATGATTTATCTACAAAAGAAACTAGATGATGACTTATAACCTGATCAGCAATGTTCTCAAGATGTATTGGGAAAGAATTTATATATTCAGAATTTATTCCGCATAGCTTTATGATTGTCCCTACTTCCTCAGCAGGAGCATCTTCAATTGTTTCACTAGAAATAGGATTATCTGAATTTTCAAACCTAAAAATTCTCATCTTAAATTCACCTATTTGCTCAAGATAGGTGCTTTCTACTATCACATAGTCAAAAACCTTAAGCCAAGTAAAACGACCTACCCCTTTACCGCCTCTCGCCGCTTTATAAGTTGATTCTGACTTCAAGAATGACTTAAAGTTATTTTCATCGAATCCAATTCCATTGTCTTTTATTTCAATACTCTGAATTGGGGCTACCAAGCCATTGTCTCCAATGACACTCTTTTCTTTAGCTCTTTTCAAAGTTATAGTTACTTTGCCATTATGGCATTTTCTATCTTCTATAGCATGAATTGCATTCATAGTAGCCTCAAATACAGCAAGAACTCCATCATTTTGTGACAACTTTAGATTGCGGAGCTTTCCAGCAACATCAGTTACAATTGTAGCCATTATATTCTGCTTAGTATTTAGGTTGTGCCTGCAAAGTTCAGACGATTAGCTTTTATTTCAACAAGGTCTCAAGGTATATAAATTACAGTAAAAAATCAGCATACACCCTAAAATGCACTCGTCATTGCACAAAATCAAGAACCTGTTCCGGCCTCGTTCTTTCCGTTGCGCAAACAAAGCAGAATAGATTAACTTTGTAGAGCGATGGAGAATTTTGTTGTATCGGCCCGTAAATACCGTCCTACCACCTTTGACAGCGTGGTGGGGCAGCACCATATTACCACTACCTTAAAGAACGCGATCAGCAGCAACCACCTGGCCCAGGCGTTTCTGTTCTGCGGTCCCCGGGGCGTGGGTAAGACCACCTGCGCACGTATTCTGGCCAAGACCATCAACTGCCAGAACCTGACGCCCGAGATTGAGGCCTGCAACGTCTGCGATTCCTGCAAGAGCTTCAACACCAACAGCTCCTTCAACGTGCATGAGCTGGATGCCGCGTCTAACAACTCGGTAGACGACATTAGAAACCTGGTGGAGCAGGTGCGCTACGCCCCGCAGACGGGCAAGTACAAAATCTACATCATAGATGAGGTGCACATGCTCTCCAACTCGGCCTTCAACGCGTTTCTGAAGACCCTGGAGGAGCCGCCGTCCTACGCCATTTTCATCCTGGCCACCACGGAGCGCCACAAGATCATCCCTACCATTCTGTCACGGTGCCAGATCTTTGACTTCAACCGAATCCGGATTGAGGACATGGTGCAGCACTTGGACCGCATTGCCACCAAAGAAGAGATCAAAGCCGATGCCGATGCCCTGCACCTGATTGCCCAGAAAGCCGACGGTGCCCTGCGCGACGCTCTGTCTATCTTTGACCAGATGGTGACCTTCTCAGGTAACCACCTCACCTACAAGGCCACCGTGCAGAACCTGCACATCCTGGACTATGACTATTACTTCAGGCTCACCCAGTTCCTGCTCACGCAGAACCTGAGCGGCGCCCTGCTGTTATATGACGATATCCTGAAAAACGGATTTGACAGCCACAACTTTGTGCTGGGCATTGGCGAGCACTTCCGGAGCCTTCTGGTGTGCAAAGACACCGTGACGGTGCAACTGTTGCAGGTCTCTGAGAACATCAAGGCGCAGTACGCGCAGCAGGCGCAGGAAGCCTCCTTGAGCTTTCTGCTCTCGGGATTAAACCTGGTGGGCACCTGCGACCAGAATTTTAAGGCGGCTAAAAACCAGCGGCTGCACGTAGAGCTGCTGCTCATGAAACTGGCGCACCTGCCCCACGCGTTGCAGCTGGCCTCAGACGTCTCTTTGAACGGAGACGTCAAAAAAAAAACTGACGGAAGTTCCGGCGTAGCCGCACCGGTAGCCAGTGGTTCGGCTCCTGCCCTGGGTACCTCATCTGTGCCTCCTTCGGCTACGCCGAAAATGCCTGCCCCTGCTCCGGCACCCGCGCCAGTTTCGGGCAGTTTTGGGAAAAACGGCCCCGAAACACACCACAACACCGCTCCGGCAGACATGGACTCGGGCGAAGCCCCGGTTTTTGACACCTACCCCAAGGAGGCGCCTTCACCGGTACCTTCTGCCGCTGCCCCGGCTCCCGTTCCGGCCCCGGCGGCCCCTATGCGCACCGTGGCATCTCCGCTGGCCAGCCGCAAACTCTCCAAGCTCCCCAGCCTGAAGAACATAGAGGAAAAAGTGGCGGCATCGGCGGCGCCGATGGTGGAAGTGCTGGAAGAAGAGTCTGAGGCCTACGTGCCCGGCTCACTGCCCGCCATCAATGAATACAAGCTGCAACAGCTCTGGAAACAGTACACCGACCGCGTGAAGCAAACCGACCGCACCCTGGAGTACACCATCCTGAACCGCGAGTGGTACTTTGACGCCGAGAAGGCCGAGGTACACCTGCAGGTGGAAAATGATGTGCAGGTGGCCGAGTTCAACAGCTTTAAGCCGGAGTTCCTGATGTACCTGCGCCAGGGCCTGGGCCACAACCGCCTGCAGGTGCACATAGACGTGGTGCAGCAGGAAAGCGGCCGCAACCTGTACACCTCACAGGACAAGTACAACTACCTGGCCGAGCAGTACCCAGCCCTCAAAGACCTGAAAGCCCGCCTGGGCCTGGACACCGACTTCTAAACTTACGTATGCTAAAACGTGTGCCCCCAGACAGGTGGCACACGTTTTACTTTCACCTACCCCATGCCCCAGCACCTCTTCGACCGCAAAACCGATTCTTTCTTTGGCTCCCTCCGTTATGTGGGGTACGTACTTCTGCCGGCGGGTATTATACTGGGCGGCTCCCCATGGTGGTCCGGCGCTGACAAGGCTCAAATGCTATCTGTAGGCGCGCTATTATTCTTGCTAGGAGTTCTTTTCCAAAGCACGCACCACGGTTTCCAAATAGATTTCAGGGACCGCCGCGTGCGGGAATACCTGAGCATGTTCGGGCTGAAGACCGGTAAGTGGGCGCCGCTCCCGGCTTTTCAGTACGTGCAGCTTTCCTCCAATCTGGCCCCGGCCCATGCGCATGACCACGAGCATGACCATGACCACTCTCATGAAGACCCGGCCCCCCTGGTTCCCTGGTACACCATCGGCCTCTACTCCCGCCAGCAGGAAGCCGACTACGAGCTCCGCACCGACAGCCGGGAAGACGCCCTAAAGACCCTGCAACTCCTATCCAAGCAACTGAACATCCCCATCCAAGACAAAACCGCCAACTAAAACACTGCCCCCGCAAGAGGAGCAAGCATAGCGTTTAGGGGCTGTTTTAGGGAAAAGAGCCGCTAAACGCTTGAGTTGGCGCAGACGCCTGTAGGTTAAAATAAGTCCTGAGTCTTGAGTTCTGAGTCTTAAGTTTGGTTCTGGCTTAGCTTAGGAAGTAGGGACCAGAGGCGGGAGTTGGCGCAGACGCTCGCAGGTCCTCCGGACGCTGCGAGGTCTTTTGAGTAGACGGTAACGCGGCGGGAGGCGGCTTGTACCCACCCCCACCCCTCCGAGGAGGGGAATTATCTGCACGAGTGAGAAAGTCGCTTAAGAGGTACGTTCAAGCAGTAAATCTTCTGCCGCCTCTACGCTTATACCACTTCCCATCATTGCCGCATCCTCCGCAAGGAATTGGAATTCCCCTCCTTGGAGGGGTAGGGGTGGGTTTACACTAAAAGAGCTTCTACACCCAAAACCAGCAACAGCCTTTGCTACCCGCACCATTTCCAGTCTTTCCCTAGAGCGCCTCGCTTGTGGCCACAGATAGGCAGAAGCTAAGAGAAAACGACATCGGCATGGCCGCAAGGGCAGTGCGAGAGGGGAAGACGGGGCCCCGCGGCCGTGAGCGCTTACCGCCAAAGATGGAACAACACAGCCCATAAAGCCCTAGACAAACAGTAAAGCCAAGGCATCAGTCAACAACTTGCCTCAAAATTCACGTTGAACCCTTCCGTCAGCTCAGCATCCCCCCTGAAAAAGGAAAACCCGTTTAGAAGCCTTTTTTCGAAAAAGAGCCCCTAAACGCCAAGTAACTTACACTTTCCCCTCCTCCCCTTTCGTTTGTTTAAACACAAGCTAATCCTTGGTTTTTCCTATATTTGAGACCACTTCAGACTAACCCCACTCGCCGTGAAGAATAGATTGATTGCCTTCTCCCTACTGGGCGCCGCGCTGTTTTCGCAATGTAAAACCAGTACGCCTTCGCAAACCACCGCCCCTGCCCCGGCAACCACGGCGGCACAAGGCGCTCAGACAGAGTTTCCGTACACTACCGTTCCCAATGACCCACTACAGGCGCGTATCTACAAACTGGACAACGGCTTAACGGTATACCTCACTCAATACAAAGACGCGCCGCGCATCCAGACCTATATTGCGGTGCGCGCGGGCAGCAAGAACGACCCCGCCGATGCCACCGGCCTGGCCCACTATCTGGAGCACATGGCCTTCAAGGGCTCTACCCGCCTGGGTACTATCAATTGGGAGAAAGAGAAAGAGGAGTTGGCCAAGATTGAGGCGCTATATGAACTGTACCGCACGCAGAAAGACCCGGCGGTGCGCAAGAAGACGTACCATCAGATAGACTCCATCTCGGGTGTGGCCGCCAAGTACGCCGTGCCCAATGAGTACGACAAACTGGTAGCGGCCATGGGCATGAAGAACTCCAACGCCAGCACCTGGGTAGAGCAGACCATTTACTACGGCGACATCCCCAGCAACCAACTGGACAAATGGGCCATGCTGGAAGCCGAACGATTGGGTGTGATGATCCCGAGGTTGTTCCACACCGAGCTGGAGGCGGTGTACGAGGAGAAGAACCGCTCCCTGGACTCAGACAACAATAAAGCCTTTGAAGCCGCCTTCGCAGCCTTGTTCCCTACCCACCAGTACGGTGCCCAGACCACCATTGGTACCGTAGAGCACCTCAAGAACCCGTCTATCACAGAGATCAAGAAGTATTTTGACACCTACTACGTGCCCAACAACATGGCCATTGCCATGAGCGGCGACCTGGACTTTGACCAGACCATCAGGACCATTAATGAGCACTTCGGCCGGTGGCAGAAGAAAGCAGATCCGGTGTATAATGCGCCCCAGGAGAAACCCATTACCGCGCCGGTAGTCAAAGAAGTGCTGGGGCCAGAGGCCGAAATGCTGCTGATGGCCTACCGCTTCCCCGGCATCAAGACCAAAGACGCGCTGGTGCTGCGCATGATCAACCAGATCCTGAGCAACGGGCAGGCCGGCCTCATTGACCTCAACATCAACCAGAAGCAGGCGGCCCTGGGCGCCGGTTCTTTTGCCGAGGTCTACAATGATTACTCGGCCCATTTCTTAACCGCCACCCCGCGCCAGGGGCAAACCCTGGACCAGGTGAAAAACCTACTGTTGCAGCAGCTGGAACTGGTGAAGAAAGGCCAGTTTGAAGATTGGCTCATTCCGGCCATTGTGAACAAAAACAAAATCAGCAAGATGAAAGCCTATGAGAGCAACGCCGCCCGCGCCACCGCTTTCGTGGATGCCTTCATCGCGCGCCAGGACTGGGCCGACTACCTGAAGCAGGAAGACAATTTTGAGAAGATCACCAAGCAAGACGTGATGGACGTAGCCAACCGCTACTACGGCAACAACTACGCGGTGATCTACAAACGCACCGGGCAAGACCCCATGGCTCAGAAAGTAGACAAACCCACCATTACCCCGGTACCCGCCAACCGTGAGGCTCAGTCTGACTATTATAAACAAGTAGCCGCCAGACCCGCCTCTGAGCTTCAGCCGCAGTTTGTAGACTATCAGAAAGACATCCAGCAGGGCACGCTCAAGGCCAACATTCCGGTGTACTACACCAAAAACACGGAGAACGGGCTGTTCAACCTGTACTACATCCTGGACATGGGCACCAACCATGACCTCAAGCTGGGCATGGCCGTGGATTACCTGCAATACCTGGGCACCGATAAATACACCGCCGAGGAGCTGCAGAAAGAGTTCTTCAAGATTGGCTGCTCCTTTGACGTTTCCTCGGGCCAGGACCAGATCTACGTTTCCTTAACCGGCCTGGACGAAAACCTGGAACAAGGCCTGCAACTCTTCGAGAGCCTCCTCCAGAACCCGAAAGCAGATCAAAAGGCCCTGGATGACATGGTGGCCGGTATCCTGAAAGACCGCAAAGACGCCAAGCTGAACAAGAACCTCATCCACAGCGTGGCCATGGTGAACTACGCCAAATATGGTCCTAAAAACCCGTTCACCCACATTCTGAGCGAACAGGAACTGAAGAAGGTGAAGCCCGCTGAACTTGTTTCGCGCATCAAGAGCATTCCTGCGTACCAGCACCGGGTATTGTACTATGGCCCCCGTGAACTGCAGGCCATTACCGCCACGCTGAACACCGGCCACATTGTTCCCGCCACCCTCAAGCCGGTACCCGCCGAGAAAGCTTTCCAGGAGCAGGACATCAAAGGCCGGCAAGTCTACTGGACCGACTACAAAATGGTGCAGGCCGAGCTGCTGTTCCTCTCCAAAGCCATGAACTTTGACCCCAAAATGGTGCCCACCATCCGGTTGTACAATGAGTATTTTGACGGCGGCATGGGGGCCATTGTGTTTCAGGAGCTTCGGGAATCCAGGGCCCTGGCGTACAGCGCGAGCTCCCGGTTTGCCAACGCCAGCAAGAAAGACCGCGCCAACTACATCATGTCCTACATTGGGACGCAGAGCGATAAACTGCCTGAGGCCATGGCGGGCATGCAGGAACTGCTCAATGAGCTGCCGCTGGCCGAGACTAATTTCACCAACGCCAAAGCCTCGGTACGCAACAGCATCGCCACGGAGCGCATCAACAAAGTGGGCATTCTCATGAACTATGAGCAGGCCCGCAAGCTGGGCGTGGACCATGACATCAGACGTGACATCTACGAGAGCCTGGATGCCATGACCCTGGACCAGATCAAGACGTTCCAGCAGCAGTTTGTGAAGGGCCAGAACCAGACCATTCTGGTCATCGGCTCCAAAGACCGGCTCAACTTCAAGGAACTGGCCAAATACGGCACCGTGAAGCAGCTAACCTTGAAGGAATTGTTTGGATACTAGTCTGTTAACTACTAGACACTAGAGCATGAAGGAGCGGCCGAACGGTTGCTCCTTCTGCGTTTAGGGGCCGTTTTTGGAAAAAGAGCCCCTAAACGCAAAGAACTTCCAACCTTTCACCGCAATATAGAAGCCTGAGATAAACCTAAAACAGCACCATTGGTATAAAGGCTGTAGATAGCGGCACGCTGCCACACTCACTACTGCTGCTCTACTGTAGAGAAAGTACGCAAGCAGTGTACCTTTGCCTCCTTACTTTTCCCTTAGACTTACATGAAAAATACCAGCCGCTCCCCGTTCTTCCAGCTCAGCCTGATTTCGCTTTTACTGGGTGGTTTCAGCATTGGCATGACCGAGTTCCTGATGATGGGGATTCTGCCCGATATGTCTCAGGCACTGGATATCTCTATTCCGAAGGCGGGGCACCTCATTTCCATCTATGCCTTGGGCGTGGTCATAGGTGCGCCGCTCATGGTAGGGCTTACCTCCAATCTTCCGCCTAAAAAAGTACTGATTGGCTTGATGCTCATGGTAGGCGTATTCAACGGGCTGTTTGGCTTAATGAGCAGCTATCCTTTGCTTATGGCTACCCGGTTGCTGGCGGGGCTTCCGCACGGGGCTTTCTTTGGCATTGGCGCGGTGGTGGCCAGTAAACTAGCGCAGAAAGGCAAAGAGGCCAGCGCCGTCTCTGTCATGTTTGCGGGGCTTACGGTGGCCAACATCATTGGCGTGCCGCTGGGAACGTACATTGGGCACCATTTTTCCTGGCGTTACTCGTTTGCCCTTATCGCGGTGGTGGCCCTGGGAGCGGCCTTGTCGGTAAAACTCTGGATGCCCAGCGTGAAATCTGAGTCCGAGACCAGTTTCCGGCAAAGCCTCAACATTTTCAAGCACAAAGAGCTGTGGCTCATCATTGGCCTCTCGGCTATTGGCACGGGCGGCATGTTTGCCTGGATCAGTTACATTGCCCCGCTTATGACCGAAGTAGCCGGTTTCAACCCCGGCTCTATGACGGTGATTATGGTGGTGGCCGGTCTGGGCATGGCCGTAGGAAACTTCATGGGTGGCCGCCTCGCCGACAAATTCTCTCCCTTAACCACTACCACGCTTTTGTTTCTGAGTATGGTAGTGGTCTTACTTCTCACCACGATGCTGGTTCAGTTCAAACCTACGGCAATCATGATGACCTTTCTTACAGGCGCCATCGGGTTTAGTGTGATTGCGCCCATGCAAATGCTCATGGTGCAGCAGGCAAAAGGTGCCGAAATGCTGGCTTCCTCCCTCCTGCAGGCTACCTCTAACATGGGAAATGCCTTAGGAGCCTTCCTAGGCGGCTTGCCCATTGCAGCGGGTTTCGGGTTTACCTCCCCGGAGTACGTGGGGGCGGGCCTGGCTTTCATGGGGGTTTTATTTTGCCTCTTACTCATTGCCGCGCATAAACAAAAAGCGAGAAACCTGGCAGCCGTGTAATCCTGTAGAATGGTTGATTGCCCATGCCTAGCATGCTCCTGCTCCACTGACCATGATGCGTTTTTTGTAGTGGGCTCCTGAAGGTGGACGAAGCCAATTTTGAAAAAGGCCAGTGAACAGTGCTTCGGCACCTCAACGGTGACCTACGAATCCCGGTTGGGGAGCATGGTAGTCAGCGGGCGGAGCTTTACTGTAGGATCAAGGCTGGCTTTCTTCTCTAAATCTCAGCAGTGTTCATTGCGGCTTAGATAAGGATACACGATATTCTAAAGAGGAGATGCAGATGGCTTATTCTCTGTTTTTAGTACGTTTTAGGAAAAGAAGCCGAAAGGTCTAAATCATATTTGTAGTATATAGTATATTAGGCAGTGCAGTTCCATTTATCAGACCAACGGTAGGCGTGTAAACGGAGGTTTTACTCCAACCAAAGCGCCAATAACCGGAACAGCTCCATATACACTATAGTTACCCACAATTTAACACTACATTGAAGATTATGAATAAAATTTTAATGGTTCTTTTATTCTGCTTGCCAATCTTAGTAAATGCCCAAAAAATCAATAAATCAGATATCATAGGTACATGGACTGCGATTGATGGGAAAATAACTTCAACTGGATTACCAGCGGATGTTAAGCAAATGATGACATTGATGATTGATGGATTTAAAGAGTCAACATGGACTTTTAACGAGAATGGAACATTTAGAATAAAATTCAAGGAAAATTTATCTCCTCTCATGAAAGAGATGAAATTTTTAGACAATAAGCTTTGGAAATTCAATGACTCAATAAGCCAGATTAGAATTGGAACCAAAGAAGATAATTATTATCATCTGGTTCTTACAGCTAAACAAGCAAACTCAGGAATGATAGTTTATTTTAGCGACACTCCTATTTATCTAACCCTTAAGAAGCGCTAATAAAAAAACAGTGGACAACAACAGCTAAACGCCAGTCTCGTCCGACGGCCTCGCCCGCCGTTTAGCTTAGTCCTTGTGGGGCATTATAAATAAAAATAAATGCCAATAAAAATTTACATAGAAGAATCAGGCAAAGAATTGGATTGGCTCTGTGATGACATTTGGGATTTACCTCATCAGATTGATGCTCTTGAAAAATGGTTGGATACAAAAGGGGTAAATCTATCATCTAGTGAATATGTAGCGGATATTGCTTTTGACATTCGGAAAGATGCTACAGGAGGTGGCGGAGTACTGAAATCAAAATCAATGAAGATTATGGGAACAATAGGAATGGACGTATATTTCTCAGAACACCCTTCTGTTGATTAAAAAAGCAAAAATGACAGAATTCAAAAATGGTAATTTAACGACTGAGGACGCTTTTTGGGTTATGTGGTACTTCCTGCAAGAACACTATGAACTTTCAAACAACACCTTTGACGTAAGCGACATTCTAAGCGCTTCAGAACCGATGGACTGGGACGGAAGCGGAATAAAAAGACCCGCAGATAATGGAATGGTAGATTTCTGGAATGAAGCGGTCGAAAAATATAAGAAAGAAGGAAAGCCAAGCTGGAAGCAATTAAAAAAATAACGCACCACAACATTGTGCAAACACCATACTTTGGCCGACGGCCTTGCTCGTCTTTTATATTAATCGTTAGGCGGTAGTGTAAGTAAGAAAATTCAAGATGGAGCAGGAAGAATTTACGGATTTTGTCATTTCTAAGCTTCTCTCAAGCTTTTCTGATTTTGATAAACATATCCAATTAAAAGATGATAAAACAGCCGACATTGAATACTCAAGTAAACGTGGAAAGCTAAAGTTATTTATAAATACAAGGAATAAAGAACTAACTGTCGGTTTTTCGGCTGGACAAAGTCAATTTGGGTGGCATGTACATATGGGTATGTATGGGGCTGAAACTCCAGAAGAAATGGCCGAAACAGCAGTTATGCTTATAAAAGAGATTCTTAATGATAAAAAAAGAATTGTCTTCACTAGTTACCTTGGCTATTTCCTAATAGAAGATGAAGACGAGCTTGAGGATTACATCTATGATGGGGAAAAGCTAGAACTTCACAACTGGAGTGAACTATAAAAACACCACCGCCTAACAAGATGCATAAGCCAGCCATCGGCCGACTGCCTTGCACGCCTCATGCACGAGAGCATTCGCGGTCATTGCAACGGAACGGCCACCCTTAAATCAAATAATGAGATAAGAATGGAAACAAACAACAATACACCCACAGTAGAATGCCAAATGATGATAAGGAAGCCTGCTGCAACAGTCTTTCAAGCATTTATTGACCCGGCTTTTACGACCAAATTTTGGTTTACCGAATCAAGCGGACCACTTGAAGCAGGAAAGACAATTACTTGGAGATGGGAAATGTATGATGTTTCAGACAACATAAAAGTAAAAGAAATTATACCAAACCAGAAAATAACCATTGAATGGGACGCCCCTGCAACAACGGTTGATTTTGAGTTCACAACTTTAACAGAAGATACGACCTATGTTGTAATCAAAAATTATGGCTTTAGTCAAACAGGTGATGACCTAATTGAAGCAATCAAAAATAACACTAGTGGTTTTACAACTGTGTTGGATGGATTAAAAGCCTATCTTGAATTTGGGGTTGAACTCAACTTGGTTAGAGATAAATTCCCTCATATAAGACATAAATAAAGATTAAAAACTAGGGCTAACAACACCCAACCGTCGGCCTAAGGCTGTTAGCAGTAAGCATCAAAAGAAAACAATCAGCAGCAAATGAAAATAAGCAGAGAAGATGTTTTGCACACAGAAACCGTACTTGTTGAAGCTATAAAATCAAGAGATGTTAAGCTTCTAGACAGCATTCTGCATGACGATCTGCTATTTATAGCACCAAATGGACAGGTTGTTACGAAACAAATGGACCTTGACTCTCACCGGGCAGGTGAAATGTTAGTTGAGCAACTCCTGCCGACCGTTGAAGAAGTGAAAATTGTTGATGATACAGCAATTGCTATTCTTGTTTATGATACAAAAGGAACAATGTTGGGCAAGCCCATACAGGGGCGGTTTCGCTATATCAGAATTTGGAAGCAGTTTAGTGACAGTTTAAAAGTAATAGGAGGCAGTTGCACTAAGCTATCATAGCACAGAGATGACGTTGCCATGTTGAAGAAAATGCCTTCCGCTAACACGCCCCAGGCTCTATATTCGGCTAGGCCTCGTTGACAGCCTCAGCAATATAAATTATAGGGAAGGCCGACGGAGAATCTCTCAGTCGGCCTTCCTATCTGAAATCGGTTCCTCATAGAACCACTCAATTAAAGCATTCAAGATAAGGCCGGAGCACACAGTAACGACTTTTTTTGCGTATTTGGGTGCAAGTAGCCACCTAGTTCTATTGGCTTACCTTGGCCGGCAGTCTGCTCCTCTACCATCTTGGCTTCATTCTTAGTCAGGGTTTGGTCCAAAACCATGAAACGGGTTTTCAGTTCCTCCTTCTTTGTTCTTAGGCTATTTTCAAGGAAACAGGCTCAAAAGAGAATCCGAGAAAGTCCATCAGAAGGGTGAATAGGCTTTCACGCCTCAGCATGATGACACCTTGGGCTTGGCTCCGGTATCAAAGACGAGTAATGGTCCCTGGCCAGCGTGCTCCTGGTTCAGGTCGGCGAAGATGAGTTCAGGTGACAAATTCCGGAATAGTGATCACGGTCAAACCTCAGAATCACGTTGTCCCCGATGCCAGCATTCTGAAGGTGATTTGATAGTAACAAAAGATTATTTCTGCTAGTGAATATTATTTTATATATTATGCCAACGTTGGCATTTCACAGCTTGATGGGGTTGTAGGCCACCTCGGCAAATGATGCCTAGCCTCGGTAAGAGGACTTACTTGGGGTCATTTATTTTTTTGTACATAAAAAGACGGATGTAAGGAATATGAAAAAACGGAAACTACACTCAGTCGTCATGCTACTACTGGCGGCATTCAACTATGCTACAGGCCAAGACCTGAAACTCAACGACCGGGAATATTTTGAGCAGCAAGGCGTCAATGTGCTGGTGTACAACAACCTTTTTACCGGAGGTTTCAACGATGAGAAGAACGCCGGTATTGAACTCATTCACCATGGCGTGAGAACCGCGCAAGGCGGCGCGGTACGGCTCTCCAACACGCCGGAGCAGTGGGACCTGGTTCCTGACATCCTCAACCGGAAGGTAGATCGTGCCGCCAAAACGGTAGAGGCTACGTTACGGTACAAAGAATACAATTTTGATTCACGGATAGTGGTGACGGCCAAGGGCAAAGGCGTGGAGATAGCCGTTTACCTGGACAAACCTGTTCCCAAGGCCCTGGAAGGAAGCGCCGGGTTTAACCTGGAGTTTCTGCCCTCGCAATATTGGGCCAAGAACTACCTGGTAGACGGCCGACCCAATCTCTTCCCGCGCTATGTGGTAGGTAACACCGTTACGCGGCCTAACAGCCAAAAACCGAAGCAATTCAAAGGGTATGTGACTTCTGATGACCGGGGGACCGGCAAATTCATACATCCCCTTCCGCTGGAAACCGGCCGTACCTTTCTGTTTGCGCCTGATGCCCCGGAACGGATGGTCAAAATTACCTCTCAAGATACCGACTTGATGCTGTTTGATGGCCGTATGCTGGCCCAGAACGGCTGGTTTGTGGTGCGCAGCCTGCTTCCGGCCGGAAAAACAGGCAAGGTCTTAACCTGGACCGTGGAGCCAAATGCCATCAAAGGTTGGGTAAGAGATCCCAACATCGGTTTCTCCCAGGTAGGCTACCTCCCTGCGCAACCCAAAGTCTCGGTTATTGAACTGGACAAGAAAGACAAACCCGCTAAAAGCGCTTCCCTCTTTAAAGTAGGCGATGACGGCAAAGCCACTAAAGTGTTCACCGACAAAATCAACCCTTGGGGTGACTACTTCAAGTACCACTACGTGAAGTTTGATTTCTCTTCGGTGAAGACGCCCGGCATCTACTACATTCAGTACGGAGACACCAAGACCAATAATTTCCTGATCGGGGAGCAGGTGTACAGCAAGATCACCGATGCCACCAGCGACATCTGGATTCCCATCCACATGAACCACATGTTCGTGAACGAGGCGTACCGGGTATGGCACGGCGAGCCGTTCAAGGAAGGGTACCGCCAAGCCCCGCCCAACACCGATCACTTCGACCTCCACGCGCAGGGACCAACCACCGATACCAAGTATAAACCGTTGGAATTGATCCCAGGCCTGAACGTAGGCGGCTTTTTTGATGCCGGGGATTTTGACATCGAGACCGGCTCTAACATTAGCGTGGTGCAGAACTTTGTCAAAACCTGGGAAAGTTTTAAACCCCAGCGCGACCAGACGTTTATTGACCAGAAGCAGCGTTACGTAGACCTTCACCGCCCCGATGGAATCCCGGATGTGTTGCAGTTCATTGAGCACGGCACCCTCAATCTGGTAGCCCAAGCCGAGATCCTCGGTCACATGGCCCAAACACTCTCCAACTCCGTGCTGGATAATTACCACCACCTGGGGGACGCCGCCTCCTTAACAGACGGCCTTCCTTATAACCCCAAGCTCGGCCCGTACGAAGTAGCCAAGGATGGCCGCTCCAGCGGCGTGAAGGATGATCTGTGGGCGTTTACCAGCCGCGAACCCGAACTAGACCTCCGGGCCGCCACCATGTTTGCCGCCGCCAGCCGGGCCTTGAAAGGCTACAACGATGACCTTTCGGCGAGAGCCTTGACACAGTCCAAAAGACTTTTGAAAGAGGCCACCGCCTTACTCGCCAATCAGAAGCAAGATACCAGTGGCCGCGGCAACGCGGCCAACATGGCCACCAACCTTCAGCTGTACATCGCCACCAACGAGAAACAATATTTGGATAGGTTCCAGCTGCTGCTTTGGCCTGCCCTGGAGCGCAACGTGAGCGGCAACCTCTTGGCGGCCCTGGATGCCATTCCGCACCTGGATGCCTCCTACAAAGGAAAGCTGCGCCCCTATGTGGTGAAGTACAAAGAATACATTGCCGGCCTTGAAAAGAACAATCCCTACGGCGTGCCGATTGGTCTTACCAACTGGGCCGGTAGCGGAGACGTGACGAGCTTTGGTACCACCGTTTGCTTTGCCACTAAATATTTCCCCGAGATCATTGAGGCCCAGCATGCATTCAAAGCCACCAACTATCTGTTCGGCGCGCATCCATATCACAATTATTCATTGGTAGCCACGGTGGGCGCCACCCGCCCCAAAGCAGTCTTCTACGGGAACAACCGGGCTGATTTCTCCTTTATTCCGGGCAACGTGGCTCCCGGCATCCTGTTCAGAAAACCCGACCACTTTGAGAACTACGACGACTGGCCGTTTCTATGGGGCCAGAACGAGGGTACCATTGGCGGAAATACCGCTTATCTCATTTTTGGGTCAGCGTTTAAGAACTTGATTAAATAAACTTGTCACTGTAACAGCTTTGAACCAGCAACTGATGTAATACTGGAACTTGACAAAGCACCGTCGACAGGGGCGCCACCAAGGTTAAGGTAGCATGTAACTAAAAGACCCTGGAAGCCTTCGGGAAGGCGCTGTCTCTGGAAGAAGAAACAGAAACGAGACACAAGCTGAAGCTACTGGAAGCGGGCCAATAAACAGGTCTTGCTTGGTTACCGCCAATCCTTTTTGCAGGGGGAGCCAGAGGCTGTTTCTGCTTTCGTTTTTGGCCTGTTTTCCCAAAAACAGGCCAAAAATGGAAGTTATTATTTCTTTGTTGCCAACACTTAGGCAAATGCCTTCCTGAAGTCCAGGTTGCGATTGTGGCCGTAGGGCGGCCTGGTGAGATCAATGGAGAAGGTTGAGGGAATAAACCAAGGCACGCCTGCCGCCGCGTTCAGGAACTGGGTCTGGGTGTCTACTATCACACCACGCAAACCCGACAAGGCACTCACCACACGCCCCACCCCAACAAGGCCTGGGTCAAGGCCGGTGCGTTTTGAAAATCCACCTCCACCACCTCGGCGCCCAGAGCTAGCAAGGCAGAACGTTTGCCCGCCTCGGTTCCCACCCGCACCAAGGCCCGCACGTGCGGGCATCTTTTGCGCAACTCTTCGGCAATAAGGCCTCCTAAGTGGCCGGTGGCTCCTGCGAGGATAATGGTTGGGATGTTGGTGAGGTGGAAATGGGATTGAGCATAGTTAGGGTTAGGTTTTCAGACTAACCGATTACATAAGATAAATGTTGGCATAAGTCTGTACCTACTATTAAAATTCATTCATTTATATCTAAAAATTATATATATTACTTTCGAATATTTATCGAACAATGTCCTTCATGGGTTCAGATAATAAAACTGAGCTTTAGTTTATTAATTTTTTTTGTTTTCTCAATTCTATAAAAAAATTAAAATAAAACATGATTGAATCTTTACAGATCAAAAAAATAGCTTCTTACTGTGATGAAGGCGTGACCATTTCTAACCTTCGAAAAATCAATTTCATTTATGGTGCCAATGGTTGTGGAAAGACCACATTAACTAATTTCTTAAATAACCCTAGTGAATTAAAATTCAAGGATAGTTCGGTTCATTGGAAAGGCTCTATGCCAATGAAAACATTAGTATATAACAAAGAATTTAAAGAGCGAAACTTTGGAAAAGGCAGTATTGATGGCGTCTTCACTTTAGGGCAAGCAACCAAGGAGGATATTGAAGCAATATCTAAAATGCAAATAGAGCTTTCTGAGATAAAAGCAAAAGGATATACAAGAAAAGAAAATCTGGCTAAATTGACAGATTTAAAGCAAACCGCAGAAAATGAATTTAAAGATTTAGTTTGGTTTGATATATATAAAAAATATGAAGTTCACTTTAAAGAGGCCTTTAAAGGTGTAATGCAAAAAGAACTATTCAAAGAAAGGTTAATTAGAGAGTATAAAGAGAACAAGTCAGGACTTAAAACAGTTGAAGACCTTAAGAAAATAGCAGATACCGTTTTTGGAGAAGCACCTGAAATGCTTCCATTGATTTCATCTATAAGCTTTAATAGAATAACTGAGTTAGAAGAAGAGCCGATTTGGAACAAAAAAATAATTGGAAAATCAGATATAGAAATAGGAAATTTAATTCAAAAATTAAATTTAAACGACTGGGTTAACGAAGGCAGAGAATATATCCAAAACAATGAAACCTGTCCCTTTTGCCAGCAAAATACAATTACCGATAATTTCAAGCTTCAACTTGAGGAATACTTTGATGAAAAGTTTGCAGAGGAAAGTGAAAGAATAAAGACTCTTTCACAGGAGTATTTACTCTTAGTGCAGAATTTTGAAAATTCAACTCAAAGAATTGAATCTACAGAAAAGGGCAACTCTAAAACCAAATTGGACACAGATACCTTTGCATCCTTGTGTAAAACTATAACTAGTCAGTTTACAACAAACAAAGAATTATTATTAAAGAAAATTAAAGAACCTAGTAGAGGCATTGAATTATTGTCTACAAAATTACAAGCAGAGATAATAAGTTCTTTTATCTTAGAAGCCAATAAAAAAATTAATGAACATAATTTGATTTCAAAAAATATAGGGGCTGTAAAAACTGAACTTATAAGTGATATTTGGAAGTTCTTAGTTGAAGAGTGTAAATCAATAATTGAACTACATATCAAAAAGATTAATGGTCTTAATATTAGCATTGAGAAGACAAAGGAACAAAAGGATGCTCTATTAGTGGAGTATAAAGCGCTAGATGACAAAATTAAGGAAGCAAATAAAAATGTAACAAGCGTTCAAGCTTCTGTAGATGAAATTAACAGGGTCTTAAAATCTTATGGTTTTACAAATTTTAGAATTGAACCATCAAAAACAGAAAAAAGCCAATACTTATGCTTAAGGGAGGATGATACTATTGCTGAATCAACTTTATCTGAAGGAGAGGTGACTTTCATTACTTTTCTATATTATTTGCAATTATGCAAAGGAAGCAATAGTGAATCAGATGTTTCCGAAGAAAGAGTTTTAGTTGTTGATGACCCAATTTCAAGTTTAGATAGCAATGTGTTATTTATAGTGAGCTCGCTGCTAAAACAAATAATTAAAAATATTAAGAATGGAGTTGGAAGTATAAAGCAGCTTATACTTTTAACTCACAACATATATTTTCATAAAGAAGTGTCTTTTATAGATGGAAGGACATCACAAAACGTAGATACATATTTTTGGATTTTGAGAAAAAACAACAATACTTCTACAATCCAAGCATTTGAAATGAAGAACCCTATAAGCAATTCATATGAGTTATTATGGCAAGAGTTAAAGGAGAAGGCGCTCTTGTCTGGAATATCAATTCAAAACACAATGAGAAGGATTATTGAGAATTATTTTAAAATTCTTGGTAAATATGGTGATGATGATTTAATAAATTCTTTTGATAATCCTCAAGACCAAGAAGTTTGCAGATCTTTAATTTGTTGGATTAACGATGGCTCGCATAGTATACCTGATGATTTGTTTATTGAACATCAAGAAGCTGTTGTAGAGAGGTATTATAAAGTATTTAAAGAAATATTTGAAAATATGAATCACTTATCTCACTACGAAATGATGATGGGGAAAGTGAAAGGGGAACCAAATATCGATGTTAAGGCTTTACAACCAGCATCTGTGAACTAGTATCTTCATTTTGAACTAACAAAAATGCCGCTTGAGATTTCTCCCAAGCGGCATTTCCTTTTCTAAAAACTTACCTTCCTCCTAGAACCGGTCAATAAACGCATTCAATGTAGCACTTGGCCGCATCGCCTCTGCTACTTTAGAGAAGTCTGGGTGGAAGTAACCGCCCATATCAACCGGCTTGCCTTGCTCGGCAATTTGCTCTTGTACAATCTTTTCCTCGTTTTCGGTTAAGTTTTTGGCCAGGTCAGAGAAACGGGCTTTCAGTTCCTCGTTCTTGGTTTGCTCGGCCAGGGCCTGAGCCCAGTAAAGCGCCAGGTAGAAGTGGCTGCCTCGGTTGTCAATGCCGCCAACTTTACGGGCCGGAGATTTGTCTTTCTCCAGGAACTCGGCGTTGGCTTGGTTCAGGGCTTCAGCGAGCACGGCCGCTTTATCGTTCTTGGTTTTGTAGGCCAGGTCTTCCAGAGAAACAGCCAGGGCCAGGAACTCGCCCAGAGAATCCCAACGCAGGTAGTTTTCTTCCTGGAACTGCTGCACGTGCTTAGGCGCAGATCCACCGGCACCGGTTTCAAACAATCCACCGCCATCTAACAGAGGAACAATAGAAAGCATCTTAGCGCTGGTACCTAACTCCAGAATCGGGAAAAGGTCGGTGAGGTAGTCACGCAGCACGTTACCAGTTACGGAGATGGTGTCTTTCCCGGCTTTGGCACGCTCACAAGAATAGCGCATGGCTTCTACCGGAGACATGATTTTCACCTCAAGGCCGTTGGTGTCGTGGTCTTGTAGGTAACGCTCTACTTTCTTAATCAGGTTGGCGTCATGCGCGCGCTGCGGGTCTAACCAGAAGATGGCCGGGGCACCGGTAATGCGGGCACGGGTCACGGCCAGCTTCACCCAGTCCTGAATAGGCAGGTCTTTGGTCTGGCACATCCGGAAGATATCGCCTTCCTCTACTTTCTGCTCCATAAGGGCATTGCCGTTAGCGTCTACCACGCGCACGGTACCAGCCTCAGTCATCTGGAAGGTTTTGTCATGCGAGCCGTATTCTTCGGCTTTCTGGGCCATTAAGCCAATGTTAGGCACGGTACCCATGGTTTTTGGGTCAAAGGCGCCATTCTCTTTGCAGAAATTGATGACCTCTTTGTAGATGCCCGCGTAAGAGCGGTCCGGAATCATAAACTTAGTGTCATGTGGCTTGCCATCGGCACCCCACATCTTGCCAGACGTTCTAATAGCGGCCGGCATAGACGCGTCAATGATCACATCATTGGGGAAGTGCAGGTTGGTGATGCCTTTGTCAGAATCGACCATGGCCAGGGCCGGTCCGTTCTCAATAGCCGCTTTCAAATCAGCTTCAATGGCCTCGCGCTTATCAGCCGACAGTTTCTGGATTTTGTTGTACACATCGCCCAGACCGTTGTTCGCGTCCACACCGGCTTCTTTCAGAGAATCGGCGTGTTTCTCAAATACGTCTTTGAAGAACACCGTCACGGCATGGCCGAACATGATAGGGTCAGACACCTTCATCATGGTGGCTTTCAGGTGCAGAGACAACAGAATGCCAGACGCTTTGGCCTCCGCAATCTCCTTCTCAAAGAACGCGCGTAACGCCTTCTTGCTCATCACTGAGGAGTCAATCACCTCGCCCGCTTTAAGGCCGATGTTCTCTTTCAGAGTTTTGGCAGAGCCGTTCGCGCCTACAAACTCAATCTTCACGCTGGTAGCACTGTCTACCACCACAGATTGCTCGGTGCCGTAGAAATCGCCGCCGTCCATGTGGGCTACGTGTGATTTGGAGTCAGAAGACCACGCACCCATGGAGTGCGGGTTCTTGCGGGCGTACTGCTTCACGGCATCAGCCACGCGGCGGTCTGAGTTTCCTTCGCGCAGCACCGGGTTTACGGCGCTACCCAATACTTTGCCGTAGCGGGCTTTGATCTCCTGCTCGGCGTCATTCTGCGGCGTAGCCGGATAATCTGGAATGTTATAGCCTTGCCCCTGCAATTCTTTGATCGCTTGGGTCAACTGCGGAACCGAGGCGGAGATGTTAGGCAATTTGATGATGTTGGCCTCTGGGGTTTTGGCCAGTTCGCCTAGCTCGGCCAAGTCATCGGCTTGTTTCTGTTCAGCGGTAAGGTTCTCTGGGAAGGTAGCCAGAATACGGCCCGCCAACGAGATGTCTCTGGTTTCTACTTCAATACCGGCGGCTTTGGTAAACGCCTTTACAATAGGTAAGAATGATTGCGTGGCCAAAGCCGGCGCCTCATCTGTGATGGTATAGATGATCTTAGTGGTGTTTGACATTTCTTTCGTTTAAAGTTAAGGAATACTGCCAGGAGCGTTTCTTATACGAAACAGGCCCTAACCTTGCCTACGCTTCACAGCTAGTAAGGCTAGCAAATATAAGCGTCTTTTTAATATGGGCTACCCCCAGCGCAAGACACAAGCCTCTTCCAGCCGAAGTCTGTCTCGCACCACCGCTTGTATCTAAGTCTTTTTTACCACCCCAGACGCTGTTTTACCTTACAAAGTCATTGGCTGCATGCAGTATACCTGCCAATACCTTTCGCTTTTTCTCCCGCGCCTAAACATATACAATTACTAATATTCCGTTAATTCTGTTCCATAAGCGCTTCTCTCCCTCCAGCCTCATCACAGACACCGCATAGGTATACTTTTACATTATAAAAATATTTTATATGATTTTTCTTTACATACATAGGCTTAAAGTAAGTCTTATGCTATTTCTTTATTAAACTATTTATATAATAAATAGGACTACATTAATTCGTCTGAGCAAAATATCTTTAGCACTTTCTTGCAGAAAAGTTTAATTAAATATAATTTAGAGTCAAAATAAAACACTACCCCCACGGACTTTTATAACTGATTAAATAAATTATAGGACTAAAACCCCTATCACCACTCTTTACCTGTTCTTCTTACCCTTTATTAATTGTTTATCTGTATGAAGTTAATCTTACCACTGCTCATTGTAGGCGTAGTAGCCTTGTTACAAGGGGAGGCATACGCCCAAAGAACCACCCTCTACCATGAAAACTTCTCCGGAACAGTTTCCAATGTCAGCTACAACACCGGTACCCACTCCTGGCAAACCAGCGCCAACCACCTCATGTCTACCGTTTCTTACGGACAGGCTTCTCTGGGCAGCTATGTCAAAACAGGAACTGCGCCAGGTTCTTACATACTGGAATTGGTAGAATTTTCTACCGCTGGTTATGAAGGCATCAACGTGAACTGGGGCGCTAAAAGAACGGGAGAGCCCACCATTAAACTGGAGTACAGCTTTAACAACGGCCAATTTGTGGAAGTAACCGGCTGGGCAGACGTAGGCTATGCCTGGTCTAAAGTAAATGCTGGCAATGGCATTTCCTTACCGGCTTGCTATAACAAAGGCAAAGTGAAACTCCGGTGGACATATATGGGCACAGGCTCCTCCTTCTATGAGCTGGACGACATCACCATTACAGGCATCCCGCACGGAGGACCTGACGTTCCTACCGCCACCTCCACCTTCAGTTGGAAATCAAGACCCGCCACTGAAATGCCCTTGACCTACGCTAAATACGGCACTACAACTTTCTATGAAAAGGACGAGGTGAAGATGCAATGGGACAGAGAGGTACACGGCCAGGTAAACACGGTACTTACCAGAGCCCTCTACCCTGTTAAAGACATGACTACCCCGGCGCTTGCCCTGGAGCAAAGATTTGCCACTACCTCAGATAGCTATACCAAAACTAAACTTTACTTCACCAACCGGTCAGTGAGTGGATTGTCCTTCACCATTTATGATGTAGACAGAACTGGTAATTCCGGCGGCTCAACCCTACAGCAGTTTGTAGATGTGGTTGAAGTAGTGGCGTACAGAAACGGCAGCACTACTCCTATTTATCCTAAGAAACAACATGCTCAAGTAACCCGCTACCATAACTATGTTGCGGGTGGCGGCGGCCACCAGTTCAAAAGCAAAGACCTTTCCAACGGAGGCAAGAACATAGATTTAAGTTCTAACGAAGGAGACGTAACGGTTACCTTCCATGAGCCCGTAGACCGGGTAGAAATCCTTTATTTCAATGATGCGTTCGCCACGTCAGACATTGTGAGCTACCAAAGCATCTATATCTCTGACTTATCATGGCGTTCTGTTTCTCTACCTACCCCCAAGGTAGACAACACTACCCCTAGCACCCCGGGCGGAAACGGAGACCCTACTCCGCTCCCAGTTACGCTAGTGGGCTTTACCGCAAAAAAATCTCCTGCAGGAATAAAACTGGAGTGGTCTACCGCCGCAGAGATAAACAATGATCGTTTTGTAGTGGAGCGCAGCACCAACGGCAAAACATTTGCCGCCATTGGCGAGGTGAAGGGCAACGGCAACAGCTCCGTTCTGCAACACTACGCCTTCACTGACCCATCTCCCAAGGCAGGCATCAACTATTACCGCCTCACCCAGTATGACCATGACGGCAAATTCGAAACCTCGGCAATGGTGCACCTCGCATATACGGGCACTTCATCAATGGCCTTGTCTGCGTTTCCTAATCCGGTACCCGCAAATTCTGATCTCACCATCAAAGCAGAAGCGCCCACCCCTACAGAGCAGACCCTTTATATCCTGAACGCCGCGGGCAAACTGGTGAAACAGGTTACCTTACCTAAAGAGGCACTCTCTGTACAGGTGCCGGTGCAGGATTTACCTTCGGGCCTTTACCTGGTAAGGTCAGGCAGTACCACCAGTAAATTCTACAAACAGTAACCCCAACCCAAGGTATTCCCCTGAACAGGACAAGCATACGTGAACGGATGCCGCTCTTGGGAGCAGGCATCCGTTCTGCGTTTAGAGGCTTAGACAAAGCTCCTGCCAATAGCGTATACTCCTCCCATGAAGACCGTCCTGCTTGTTTCCAGTTTTCTTCTCTGCCTGCTGGCTGGTTGCCAGTCTAATTCGTCTAAGCCAGAAACCCGACAAAGGGTCCAGGCCACTTCTAAAGAGCAACAAAGGCAACTAGCCGTACTGGAGAAAGACACCCTTAATGCCGTGCAGGAGGAAAACGTACGCAAGCCTGGCCTTGCCCTCACCTTTGAAACAGTTTTCCAGAGATTCAAAGACGCTGTTGAGAACCAGGACACCGCTACTTTCCAGACCTATGTAGATCCTGCGCTTGGCCTTTACCTCATAGATGCGCCGGGGGCAGTGCCGCAGTTCACCCACGTGGCCCACATTAACCAGTACCGGCGCCCCGTTCAGCAGAAACCCTTCTTCAGCATTAGAGAAACGTTCCGAGACTGCGCCTTACAAGAAGTTACCGCACTACCCAAGGTCACCTGCGCGGGAGATGCTGATGCCTATGCCCAACGCGGCTGCTTTGTAGCAGACGCCACCTCCTTCCGGAAAAGTGAAGCTTACCTGCACGCCAACTTATCCTCAACGGAGCGAGACAAGATTGCCCGAACGCTGCCTTTGGTGACCAAAACAGTACTGCATACCACCTCTGGTTTTAAGTTTCATTTTGGGCAGGTGAACGGGCAATGGCGGATATTGTTCATTGACCTCATGGTTCCCTGCAACGCCTAAGCCACCTGCGCCACATCCAGAACCTAATTCAGCCGTAAGAGCAGGAATAGTTTTGCGTTTAGGGGCTCTTTTTGGAAAAACAGCCCCTAAACGGGAACCCACTCAAGACTCAGAACCCAAGACTCACAACTATCTCAAATGGCCTGGCCTTCCCACCTTCCACCCCCAGATCCGCAGTTAGTGCGCACGCTCACAGAGCAGCAAGAGAAACTGCGCCAACAGGTAGTACTGCAGAAACCCACGTTTGACCTGAAGCTGCTGGCCGGCTGTGACTCTTCGTTCATGGGCGAGCATATTCTCTCAGTGTTTGTGGTGCTCAAGTACCCAGAGCTGGAGCTGGTGGAGAAGGTGTGGCATTACGGGCCGGTGGAGATGCCGTACATACCGGGTTTCCTGGCTTTCCGCGAAGCGCCCAACCTGGTGCAGGCTTACCAGAAACTGGAACACACCCCAGACCTGATCATGGTAGACGGGCACGGCATTGCGCACCCGCGCCGCCTGGGCATTGCCAGCCAACTGGGGGTACTGCTGAACAAACCCACCATGGGCGTGGCCAAGAAAGTATTGACCGGCAAGCACGAAGAACCCGCTCCCGTCAAAGGCAGCATCACTCCGCTTCTGCACCGGCAGGAACATATTGGCAACGTGATCAGGACCAAAGACAAAGTGAAACCCGTGTTCGTCTCGCCGGGCCACCTGATGGATCTGGAAACCGCCACCCGCATCGCCCTGGGCACCGCCGTCAAACACAAGCTCCCGGAGCCCACCCGCCTCGCCGATCATTACGCCGAGGTGTTCAAGAAAGAAGTGTAACATCCCTTAGAATCTCTCCCTCAACCTGCAAAGCCACTGACGGCGTTTAGGGGCTCTTTTTGGGAAAAGAGCCCCTAAACGCACGGCCGCCCTATCCAACTCCAGAAGCAGTGCGCTTGTAATCTACTTAGAATGCGTATCTTGAGCGGTAAACTTGAGGAACTGCTCCCGCATGAAACCCCGGCACCTGCTTCTGCTACTGCTCCTGCTACCGGTAGATTTTCTTTCCTACACCCAAATCACGGAGTTGCTGCGCCAGCCTTCAGACAGTTCTGTGGCTTTCGGGGTGTTTTTCCTCATTGTGTTGCTGGCTGGCAACTTTATCATTATCAGATTTCTATTATCCAAATTAAAACGCCCATGACCCGCCGAGTCCTTACCAGTATTGTCTCCACTATTCTCTTCCTTATTTTGTGCATTGTCGCCACCCAGTCCTGCACCCGGGTAGACGCCGGACATGAGGGTATTTTAGTTAAGCTCTACGGTACAGACAAAGGCGTGCAGGATGTCTCACTGGTAACGGGTCGGGTGTGGTTTAACCCGCTCACCGAGGAAGTGTACGAATTCCCTACCTTCATCCAGACCAAAGATTATGAGGCCTTCACGGTAAATGCCAAAGACGGCTCGGTGTTCACGGTAGACCCCACCATTTCTTTCCACGTTAAAGCGGGGGCCTCGCCGCAGATCTTCAAAAAGTACCGCAAGAACATTGAGGAAATCTCCCAGACCACCCTGCTCAACTATGTGAAAGACGCCTTCCGGATCAGGTTAAACCAATACAGCACTGAGGAGATCATCTCCAAACGCCAACAGTTTGAAGCCGAGGTACAGTCTACCCTGGATTCTGCCTTGCAGAAAGATGGCTTTAAGCTGGAACAGATGACCAGCGGTCTTTCCTACCCCGAGGAGATTGTGCGGGCCGTGAACCTGAAAAACCGGGCCGTGCAACAGGCCATGCAGGTAGAAAACGAACTAAAAGTAGCCGAAGCCCAGGCCCGCAAAAAAATTGTGGAAGCCCAGGCCGAAGCCGAGGCCAACCGCCTACGCCAGCAAACCCTTACGCCGCTGCTCATTCAGCAACAGTTCATAGAAAAATGGAACGGGTCTACCCCGCTGTACGGCAACTCACCGGTATTTTTCAAAAGCCTGGAGAAGTAGCGGTTGCCATTTGCTTAACCCAAACCATCGGCCTTACGTCTTTAACGTGAGGCCGATGGCATATATAGCCATTGGTTCATTTGAAGCATCTGCCTTATATACCTATGGAAGCGATTCGAAGATTTTCCTGTGACTCAGAAGAAGAACTCTGGCGCCAGGTTGCCATTGACATTACCCGCGACAAAAACCTCACCAGCTACTCGGCCCAATTGAGCCTGGCCGGCACCGACATCTTCCTGGATCTGGACATTGACCTGGGCGGCGGTTTTGAGAGCGGCTCCTCCGCTACCACGTTCATGGCCCCTTTGCCCACTCCGGTAGAGTTACGCTTTGCCCTGCACGAGCAGGATTGGATGAGTGAGATTGGCAAATTCTTCGGGATGGAAGATGTGCGCTTAGGCTGGCCCGAACTAGATGACGCGTTCATCATAAAAACCAATCACCCTGAAGCCTTAAAAGCGTTGATGGCAGACGAAAACCTCCGGCAGGTTCTTTTGCAACATCCCAATTGCGAATTCACCCTCAGCGTAGACAGCGACGAGCCCGATGCCACCCCTTACCTTACTTTCTCCAAAGACGAAGCCATTCTGGACATGACCAAACTACAGGAAGTATACCACATGCTGTTCACGTTGCTGCAGCGGCTGGGATAGAAACTGCGAGAGCTGTGTCTGCGGAGCAATCGGTATGGGGAGGACACCCACCCCTGCCCCTCCGAGGAGGGGAGTATCGGGAATGCGTAGTCTAGAAAATTAAGAAAAGGTAGCTTCTGCCAATAAACACCCACCACCGACAGCGCCTCTCGCAGCAATTCCCCTCCTTGGAGGGGTAGGGGTGGGTTATCATGCATACATTAAAGTTTATCAAGCGGTAAAATGGGCCTTTGCCTTTATCTGGTCCGGTCAATTTCAGCCATTATGTCTTTCTTTTTCTTTACAGTATCGCTCTAGCTCTGCCATATTTTCCGAAAAACAGCCTCTAAACGCCTAGGCACCTCCTTTGCTAGTAGCATCGTAGAAAACACAGAAACTACGGAAAGACGATATAGAGCTATGAACTTTAACAATTATACCATCAAAAGCCAGGAGGCCGTGCAGAAGGCAACCGAGATTGCCGGCGGCAACCAGCAGCAGGCCATCGAGACGGGGCACTTGCTGAAGGGAATCCTGCAGACCGACGAGAACGTGACCGGTTTCTACCTGAAGAAACTGGGCGTGAACGTAAACCAATTCAACACCCGCCTGGACGAGATTGTGAACGCTTACCCCAAAGTGAGCGGCGGCAGTCCTTATCTGGCCAACGAAGCCGCAGCGGCCTTGCAGAAAGCCAACTCTTACCTGAAAGAGTTCGGGGATGAGTACGTGGCCATTGAGCACTTATTGCTGGGCTTGCTGGCCGGCCGTGACAAAACCGCTACGCTCTTGAAAGACAGCGGCATCTCTGAGAAAGGCTTAAAAGCGGCCATCAAAGAACTCCGCGGTGACTCCAAAGTAACCGACCAGAACGCCGAGGCCAAATACAATTCCCTCAAGCGCTATGCTATTGACCTGAACGAGCAGGCACGCTTAGGCAAAATTGACCCGGTGATTGGCCGTGACGAAGAAATCCGCAGGGTGTTGCAGATTCTGAGCCGTCGTACCAAAAACAACCCAATTCTGTTGGGGGAACCGGGTGTGGGGAAAACTGCCATCGTGGAAGGTTTGGCCCAGCGCATTGTGTCTGGCGACGTGCCCGAAAACCTCAAGTCCAAAACCATCATGAGCTTAGATATGGGTCTGCTGGTGGCCGGAGCCAAATACAAAGGTGAGTTTGAGGAGCGTCTGAAAGCCGTGATCAAAGAAGTGGTAGACTCTGAAGGAGAAATTGTGCTCTTCATTGACGAGATACACACCCTGATTGGAGCCGGTGCCGGCGGCGACAGCGCCATGGACGCCGCTAACTTGCTCAAACCTGCCTTGGCCCGCGGGGAATTACATGCCATTGGTGCGACCACCCTCAAAGAATACCAGAAGTACTTTGAGAAAGACAAAGCCATGGAGCGCCGCTTCCAGTCGGTAACGGTAGATGAACCGAGCATTCCGGATGCCATTTCCATCCTGCGCGGTATCAAAGAGAAATACGAGCTGCACCACGGGGTACGCATCAAAGACGACGCCATCATTGCGGCCGTAGAGCTCTCCAGCCGCTACATCACCGATCGGTTTTTGCCTGACAAAGCCATTGACCTGGTAGACGAGGCCGCTTCCAAGCTGCGTATTGAGATTGACTCTCTGCCCGTGGAACTGGACGAGGTACAGCGTAAAATCATGCAGTTGGAGATTGAGCGCGAAGCCATCCGCCGCGAGAACGACAAAGAGAAAGAGAACCTGCTTTCCAAAGAAATTGCCGATTTAAGCGAAACCCGTGACGCCTTGCGCGCCAAGTGGCAGAGCGAGAAACAGGTCATTGAAGGTATTCAGAAGCAGAAAGAAGCCATTGAGCAGTACAAACTGGAAGCCGAGCAGGCTGAGCGCGCCGGTGATTATGGCAGAGTAGCTGAGCTGCGTTACGGTAAAATCCAGGAAGCCGAAGCGAAGCTGAAAGAACTGCAGCAGCAAGTGCAGGAGCAGCAAGATGGTGACCACATGTTGCAGGAGGAAGTTACTTCCGAGGACATCGCCGAGGTGGTAGCCAAGTGGACGGGCGTGCCGGTGAACAAAATGCTGCAAAGCGACCGCGAGAAACTGCTGCACCTGGAAGAAGAGCTGGGCCGCCGCGTAGCTGGTCAGGAAGAAGCCATTGCCGCTATTTCTGATGCCGTGCGCCGCAGCCGGGCCGGGTTGCAAGACCCTAAACGCCCCATCGGCTCCTTCATATTCCTGGGAACCACCGGGGTGGGTAAAACCGAGCTCGCCAAAGCCCTGGCCGACTTCCTGTTCAACGATGAGAACGCCATGGTGCGCATTGACATGAGTGAGTACCAGGAGCGCCACGCCGTGAGCCGTCTGGTGGGAGCGCCTCCAGGATACGTGGGGTACGATGAAGGTGGTCAGTTGACTGAAGCTGTTCGCCGGAAGCCGTACTCGGTGATTCTGCTGGACGAGATTGAGAAAGCGCACCCAGACGTATTCAACATCCTGTTGCAGGTGCTGGATGATGGTCGATTGACTGATAACAAAGGCCGGGTGGCCAACTTCAAGAACACCATCATCATCATGACGTCTAACATTGGGGCGCACATCATTCAGGAGAACTTCCAGCATCTGGATGAACTGAATCCTGAGCCCACCATTGACCGGACTCGTGACGAGGTGTTTGAGGTGCTGAAGAAAACCTTGCGGCCTGAGTTCCTCAACAGGATAGATGAACTGATTATGTTCCGTCCGTTGAGCTCAAGAGAGATCCGGAAGATTGTGGACATCCAGTTCCGTCACATCCAGGAACGCCTGGAAGAAAGCGGCATCCGTCTGGAAGCCACCGACGAGGTACTGGACTTCCTGGGCCAGGAAGGCTACGATCCGCAGTTCGGGGCCCGTCCGTTGAAACGTGTGCTGCAACGCCGCGTCTTGAACGAGCTGTCTAAAGCCATCCTGGCCGGTGACATTAGAAAAGACGCCGTGGTAGAAGCCGTGCTGGAAGATGGAAACATCCGGTTCGTGAACGTAGACATAGATTTACCAATTGACAGATAACCCGTTGTTTTAAATTGAAGTGAGGGCGTCGGAGATTTTCTCCGGCGCCTTTTTTTGTACCCATACGCACCCAGCACAGACAAGATTTGGCCGTTTGCGTTTAGGGGCTGTTTTTGGAAAAACGGGCGCTAAACGCAAACGGCTTTCCTTTAAGCAACAGCCAATGGAGGCGCCTCTTGCAAGTGTGCCAGCATTTTATAAAATTGTCAGCTATTTCAAGCTCAATATTTTTCTGGCCTGTGTCTTCTGTCTTCTTCACCTACTTGCAATTAGGTTTCCATCATATTTTCAACCTGCAGGCGTATGACCACATGGTGTTTGTGCTGGCCATGTGCGCCGTGTACACCGGCTATGAGTGGCGCCGCATTCTGGCCTTGGTCACCAGCTTTACCATTGGGCATTCCATTACCCTGGCCCTTTCCACCCTGGACATCATCCGGTTCAACACGGCGCTCATTGAGTTGCTCATCCCGGTCACCATTCTGTTCACCTGCCTGTACAACTTCACCCAGCTAGGCAAAACCAAACGCAAAGGATCGGCTTTCTTTAACCTGAGCAACTTCTTTGCGGCCGCCTTTGGGCTAATCCACGGCATGGGCTTCTCCAACTACCTTAAATCATTGCTGGGCAAAGGGCAGAATATTGTGCTGGAACTGTTCGCCTTTAACCTAGGCATTGAGCTGGGGCAGTTGCTCATTGTGGTGCTGGTGCTAATAGTAGGCGGTTTGCTGGTGAGCGGCGTCCGGATTGCCCGCCGCGACTGGGCCCTGGGCGTAAGCGCCGCCGCCGGGGCCATCGCGCTCATGCTGGTTCTGGACCAGGATTTTGCGGCTATTTTCTAAAAAACGGCCCCTAAACAGGAACGTATAGAGAGTAGCCCCATACGTTTCCTTCCTCCATGCTGGCAGAGTCTTACAGAATATTACAGGTACCGTTTGGGGCACAAATGCCCGAGGTAAGACGCGCTTACCGCCAACTGGTGCTGCAATACCACCCAGACCGCAACCAAGCCCCCGGCGCGCAGGAAATATTTCTGCGGGTGCAGGCCGCCTATGAGTACCTGCAACGGTTTCAGGAGGAACTCAATGCCAGCCCCTCTTCCCGCACCTCGGCCCCGCCGCCCAAACCACCTTCAGACTGGGAAAGATACCAGTACGTCTATGACCCGCCCGCAGACCCCAAAGAATACAACGCCTGGGCAGCCGTAGCGCGGGAGCGGGCCCGGCGGCAGAAAGAGAAAGACTACGCCGCCTACGTGCAGCGCACCCAGGCCATGAAACTGAAATGGTGGTACCCTTTGGCCCGCTACAGCAGCTATGGCATCTTGACCTTAGGGCTTATGGCCGGTGCGGCGTTCATTGTCATCCCTTTGCTGTTTTTGGTTACAGGCAACTTCAAAGCTTCCCTGATGGGCATTCTCATGGTTCCCATGGGTATAAAGATTATACAAGTCATGCGAGACTTGCGGCAAGACATTAGAAAGCACTTTGGGGAGGACCTGTCCCAGCCGTGAAATAGCCCTTTTCTTTTTACTTTGATCTAGAAAATCACCAAATTGCTCTTTCCCAACTACACATCACACAGCTAACTAAATGAAACAGTTCTTACTCGCCAGCGGGTTACTCCTGGGTTTGGCCGCCCCCGTTCTGGCGCAGGAAAACATTGATAAATCTAAGTTCCGGCAACTGGGCCAGGAGCTTCCCACACCCAACACGTACCGCACCGCCTCCGGGGCTCCGGGGCACGAGTACTGGCAGCAACGCGCGGACTACACCATCAAAGCCGAGCTGAACGACGACAACCAGACCCTTACCGGCTCAGAAACCATTACGTACACCAATCTCTCGCCAGATGTGCTCACCTACCTGTGGGTGCAGTTAGACCAGAACATCTTTGAGAAGAACTCCATGACCAGCCTCACCCAGACCAACCGGGTACCTGACCGCCCTACCTTCGGCATAGCCGAGGCCCTGGCCGAGCAGACGTTTGACGGCGGCTACAAGATCAAGGCGGTGAAAGATGCCAACGGCAGACCCTTGCCCTATGTCATCAACTTCACCATGATGCGCATAGACCTGCCGCAGCCCCTCAAACCCAAGCAGAGCGTGAAGTTCAGCATTGACTGGTTCAACAACATCAACGACCAGAAAAAGCAGGGCGGCCGTGGCGGCTACGAGTTCTTCCCCGAGGACGGCAACTATGAATACCAGATGGCGCAGTGGTTCCCGCGCATGGCTGTGTATGACGACGTGAACGGCTGGCAGCACAAGCAATTCCTGGGCACCGGCGAGTTTGCCCTGCCCTTTGGGGATTATAAAGTGAGCCTCACCGTGCCCGCAGACCACGTGGTGGCCTCCACCGGCGAGTTGCAGAACACAGACGTACTCACCAGCGCCCAGCGCAGCCGCCTGGCCCAAGCCCAGAAAGCGAACAAACCAGTTTTGATTGTGACCCCGGAGGAAGCCCTGCGGGCCGAAAAAACCAAAGCCAAAGGCAAGAAAACCTGGACGTTTGTGGCCAAAGACGTGCGTGACTTCGCGTGGGCCAGCTCCCGCAAGTTCATCTGGGATGCCATGAACGTAAACGTGGCGGGCAAGAACACTCTGGCCATGAGCTACTATCCCAAAGAAGGAAACCCGCTGTGGGGCAAATACTCCACGGAGGTAGTGGCACATACGCTGAAGACCTATTCCAAATACACCATTGCCTACCCGTACCCGGTGGCCATTTCAGTACACGGCGCGGTGGGCGGCATGGAATATCCCATGATCTCCTTCAACGGCGGCCGCCCCGAGAAAGACGGCTCCTACACTGAGCGCACCAAGTACGGCATGATCTCCGTGATCATCCACGAAGTGGGCCACAACTTCTTCCCCATGATCATCAACTCAGATGAGCGCCAGTGGACCTGGATGGACGAAGGCCTAAACACCTTTGTGCAGTTTTTGACTGAGCAGGAATGGCAGCGCGATTACCCCTCTAGCCGCGGCGAGCCGCGCAACATGGTGTCTTACATGAAGATGGACAAGAGCCTGCAACAGCCCATCATGACCAATTCAGAGTCTATCACGCAATTGGGCAACAACGCCTACGGCAAACCGGCCACGGCCTTGAACATTCTGCGCGAAACGGTGCTGGGCCGCAAGCTGTTTGACTACGCCTTCAAGGAATATTGCCGCCGCTGGGCCTTCAAGCACCCCATGCCCGCTGATTTCTTCCGGACCATGGAAGACGCCTCGGGTACTGACCTGGACTGGTTCTGGCGCGGTTGGTTCTACACCACAGACCACGTAGACCAGGAACTCACCGGCGTGAAATGGTACACCGTAGACACCCGCAACCCCGAGGTGGAGAACGCCAAGCGCCGCCAGGAGATCAACGCCGCTCCCAAGAGCCTCTCGCAGCAGCGCAACCTGCAGGACATCCCTAAAACCCTGGTAGAGGTAAAACCAGAACTCAACGACTTCTACAACACCTATGACCCCTTGGCCGTGACCGAAGCCAACAAGGCGCAGTACCAGAAATACCAGCAAAGCCTTACCCCTGAGGAGCGCGCCCTGCTGGAGAAAGGCCTGCACTTCTATGAGGTAGGCATTAAGAACAACGGCGGCCTGGTGATGCCGGTGGTGGTGCAAATGAACTTCCAGGACGGTTCCAACCAGATTGTGCGCATCCCCGCCGAGATCTGGCGCTACAATGACCAGGAGGTGACCAAAGTGTTTGTGACCGAGAAACCGGTGGCCAGCTTCACCCTAGACCCCTTCCAGGAAACCGCCGACATTGACATGAACAACAACTCGTATCCGCAGCGCCAGCAGCCCAACCGCTTTGAGTTGTTTAAGCAGCAACCGCAGGGCATCACGCCTAACCCACTGCAACAGCAAATGCAGCGCGAGGGCACCCTTCGGCCGCAAGGCAACCAATAACCTGTTTAGGGGCTCTTTTTGGAAAAACCGCCCCTAAACGCATTTAGCTCAAAGGCCTCTCCAGTTGCTACTGGAGAGGCCTTTGGTTTTTAAGGGCAGGCACCTAGTCACTCTCCCTAGCCAGAAACAGCAAAGCCGGCGAACTGCAACAGTTCACCGGCTTTGCTGTCTAAATGCTTTACACTTACTCTGAGAAGAACGCATACTTGCGTTTAGGGGCGGTTTTTCCAAAAAGAGGCGCTAAACAGCCAGAACACAGCCAGAGGTATCAGCGAGTTTCTATTAGTCTTTCCGCTTAAGGTCTCCGTTCTTAATGGCTCTGATGACCTTATACCACTTGATAGGATCCAGCAACGGATTGGCCACCCCAGGGTTGTAACCGCCCCGGCGGAGCTGCTGCTGGTTCTGTAGGTTTATCAAATGGCGCTGGTTGGAGCCGGCATCCATGGGCGTGTTCCGGAACATCTGGTCCAGGATCTGCTGGCTCATGGCGTTTTCCTGATCAATATCGCCAATGGGTGATTTCATGGCCAGAACGGCGGCGGTAAAGTCGCGGAAGGTGGCGTACGGGAACACCCGCACCTCGGGCAGCACGGTGGGGTCTTCCAACATCTCAATAATGATGGAATAACTGTCGCGCTCAAAGCTCTCCGGGATCACCAATGACTGCTTGGCGTAGCCTATGGAACTGAACACCACGCTGTCGCCGGCAATGACCGGCAGAGAGAAAAAGCCATACTCATTGGTGTTGGTGCCCCTTCCGGCCTTGGGAATGTAGACGCTGGCCCCTGGTATACCCAAAAGACTGTCGCCGGCGGTCACCACCCCGGTTAACTGGATGATCTTGCGCCCGCCTTGCGCCTGCGCCGAGGAAAGACTGATGCCTGAAACGATGAGAACTGCCACAAAAAAGCGGCCAAGCAGGCCCCAGAAGCGAGAAGACAAAGCAGGGAAAGGGAAATATAGAGTAGCCATGGATAAGATCGTTTACAAGTATAGGCTTTTTATGGTACTTTGTGCCGCAGGGCTTAAATAATTTTTACGAAGAGATACTCCATGAGGCTCAAAAATTTCAACGTCAGTTTTGGGGAACAAGTATTCAAGGCCATGAGCGATACTTCCCGTATACGGGTCCTGAACCTGCTGCTGCGCAACAAGGAGCTTTGCATCGCTGATCTGGAGCTGGTACTGGATTTTACGCAGACCAAGACCTCGCGCCACCTCATCTACCTCAAGAACACGGGTCTGGTCTCCTTCCGTAAACAGGATCAGTGGGCATTTTATTATATCAAAGACGAAATGCTGGATTTTCTGCAGCAGATGTTCAGCTACCTTGAGAAAGACCCGCTGCTCCAGAAAGACCAAGAAGTGTACCAGACGCTGTTCTCTAACCGAGAGCTGGCCGTTAACCGCCTGCAACAGCGGCACTTCACGGGTCTGTAGCACCATGCACACTACCTCTGACAAGCTTTACTTCCCGGCCCTAACGGGTCTGCGCGCGGTGGCGGCTTACCTGGTGTACGCGCACCACGCGCTGCCGCAGGTACCGCTGGCCCCAGGCTTCTTTAGGGCACTGTTCCAAGAGGCCCATATCGGGGTTTCCATCTTCTTTGTCTTAAGCGGCTTTCTAATTGGGATACGCTACCACCAGGCGTTTCTACCGGGCTCCCACCATGAGCTACGCTCCTATTTCCTGCAACGGTTCGCGCGCCTCTACCCGGTTTACCTGCTCTGCACCTTGGCGGCGCTGTGGTTCCGGCAAGACTTCAGGCCCGAATCCTGGGTGATTAACCTGCTCCTGCTACAGGGCTTTTTTGCAGACTATACTTTCTCCGGGATTGGAATTGCCTGGTCCTTGACCGTTGAACTCACCTTTTATGCCTTTGCCCCGCTGGTGCTGCTTTACTGGGACCGCCTGGGCCTCTGGCGCTGGACCCTGCTGACGCTCCTGGCTGGGCTGGTCCTGTTGGCGCTGGGGCAGTTGCCCTGGCCGTTCGGGTTCCTCCCAGACCTTTCCTTTCTGGTCAGGAGTACGTTCTTTGGCCGCTGCTTTGAGTTCTACGTGGGCATCTGGCTGGCCAGGAAGCTCCTTGCGGAGCCTCCGGCCTTCTGGCTGCAACCTAGGGCAGACGTGTTCACCTATGGCGGTGCATTGGGCATTGTGCTCTTCCTGCTGGGGCTTTCCTTCTTACGGGATATACCTGGAGGATTGGGTACAGATGTACAGACCATGGCTTTCCACGGCCTGAACAATTACCTGCTGCCTGTCTGTATTGCCGCGCTCCTGCTGGGGCTGGTAAAGGAACAGACAGTTCTTTCTACACTTTTAGGATCACAGGTTGGGCAGGCTTTGGGCAAAGGCTCTTATCTTTTTTACCTGGTGCATTACACGTTTGGGTTCGATATCCTGTATTTTCACCTCTGGAAGAACAAAGGGGGCGTGCTGCTGCTCTTGGCCATCCTTTCCGTGGCTGGGTATTATCTGCTGGAAGCCCCTCTTCAGAAAGGGGTGCTGCGCCTGGCGGCCAAAAGGCTCCCGAAACAATAACCAGTGCCTACGGTTAGTAAAAGAAGAGAACCTTGTGCTTTGCCCACCCGTTCTTCCTCAGCAGCCCCTTGTACCATATGAGAAATTTAAAAACGTACCGCCACCTGTTCTTTGACCTGGACCACACGCTCTGGGACTTTGAGAAGAACTCTGAGGAAACCTTGCACCATCTATACGATCATTACAACCTGGGCCAGCTGGGCAATTTCTCCCGCGACTCCTTCTACCGGAAGTACAGCTTTGTGAACCAGCGCCTCTGGGACCAGTACCACCAGGGCAAGATCACGCAGCAACAGCTCCGCGAGAACCGTTTTGTGAAATGCCTCACGGGGCTGGGCATGGCGGCCACAGACGTTCCGGCTGGTATCAGTGAAGCCTTTACCAGCATCTGCCCCACCAAAACGGCGGTTTTCCCCTTCACCCATGAGGTGTTGCAGTACCTGCAGAGCAAATACGTGCTGCACATCATTACCAACGGGTTCAAAGATGTGCAGTACATTAAACTGAGATCGTCTAAGCTGGATGCATACTTCTCAGAGATCATCACCTCAGACTGCGCCAACTGCACCAAGCCAGACCGCCGCATCTTTCTGCACGCGCTGGAAAGGGCGGGCGTAAGCGCCCAAGAGAGCCTCATGATTGGCGACAGCCTGGACGCCGACATTCTGGGAGCCATGAACGCCGGCATTGACCAGGTGCTCTTCAACCCCGAGCGAAAGCGCCCCCGCCTCAAACCCACCTATGAGATCCATTGCCTAAGCCAGCTGAAGGAGTTTCTGTAAGCAGTTTAGCGGCTCTTTTTCCAAAAACAGGCCCTAAACGGGAACTCCCAAGGCGTAGGTTTTGTCTAATATTTGGTTACTTTTGCAGCATAGGCCGTAAAAGACCTGTAAAGTTCTTTCACAATTGGGGATGACCGGAATTGACAGCTTGAGCAAGCTGGGTGTAAGCATGTCGGGAGTTGGCAGTTTTCCCGTAAATCAGAATTGACCGACGATTATCTGGCGAGTCTAACTACGCCATGGCTGCCTAGTCTAGGTACTAAGCATTTTGCCATTGTCCTGCAGCTCCTCGGTTCGGTGGGGGTTGGTCACAGGGCATCGTAATGCCGATCTAGTGTAGGCCAAGGTGCGGGGTCTGCATGAAACCAAAGCATCTAAGGTGTTTTCATAGGCGAGTTTTGGGCCTGAAACCACCCGACAATCCAATCAAAACTAAACATGTAGAAAGCGCTCAAGTTTCCTTGTCTGGACCAGGGTTCGAATCCCTGCATCTCCACAAAACCTATGAATGGAAGCCCTGTAACTAGCTGTTATGGGGCTTTTTTTATTGCCTTCCCCATTCATTTAAATGCCTTTCCCCTGCGCCCTTTTGTTAGTTTCATGGAAGACCTTGCTTCGTATCAAGATTAATCGTAATATTGCAATAAACAATTAAATCATAAGATGGGCGTTACTAAATCTGAGAACTTCACCACAGAGCAGAACAAGGTAGCGGCGTATGCGAAAGCGCTGGCCCACCCAGCCCGCATTGCCATCTTGCAGTACCTCCTGCAGAAACAAACCTGCATCTGCGGTGATCTGGTGGGGGAATTGCCACTGGCGCAGGCCACCGTGTCACAGCACCTGAAAGAACTCAAAGCCGTGGGGCTCATTAAAGGCACCGTAGAGGGTACCAGCGTCTGCTACTGCATAGACAAACATACTTGGGAAGAAGTAAGAGGCATTTTCCTCCATTTATTCTCTGCCCCCATCGTGTGCCAAGACAATTGCTGTTAAAAAATTTATCGTTATTCATCGTAAAATTGCAATGATATGAACCATACCAACCTTCTCACCTGGCAGGACTTCAAGAACGAGTTGCTGCAACACCCAGACCTCCATTTGCAGTTTCAGTACGCCGCGGGGCAACTGGTAGACGCCTCTTACCACATCACGGAGATCAAACAGGCCCCCATTGTGTCAGTGGACTGCGGCGGGGTCATGAACAGCTGGACCGAGGTTATTGTGCAGCTCTGGGAGCCCGAGCAACGCGACAGCGACCGTGAGATGAAGGCCAGCAAAGCGCTTTCCATCATTGCGGTGGTGGAAAAGGTGCTGCCGCTCAACCCCCTGGCCATTGTGAAAATTGAGTTCGGCAACTCGCAGTTTGATACCCGGCAGATGTACCCCAGCCAATTCATCGCCTCCGGCGAAAACCTGCTTGTGAACCTGGCCCCAGATGCGGTACAGTGCAAAGCCATTGAACGCGGCGGCAGCTGCGGCACCAATGACAAAGGCGAAGAATGCTGCGCCCCGGCTCCGGAGAAAAAGAAAGTGCAGCTGGTAGAGCTTACCACCCTCGCAGGCAACAGCTGCACGCCCGGCTCAGGCTGCTGCTAACCACCACCGCTGCTATGGAAATCACAGAACTGCTCCCAGCGCACTGGGAAGAAGTGAAACGTATTTACGAGCAGGGCATTGCCACGGGCCAGGCTACGTTTGAGACGGAGGCTCCGTCTTGGCAGAACTGGGACAGCAGCCACCTCCCCTTCTGCCGCCTGGTTGCTTTGAATGGTGGAAATGTCTGCGGCTGGGCCGCCCTCAGCCCCGTTTCCAGCCGTTGCGTGTATGCCGGCGTGGCCGAAGTGAGCGTGTACATAGGGCAAGCTTACCGCGGCCAGCGCATTGGGGAAGCACTTTTAGGGCACCTCATCTCAGAGAGCGAGCAGCATCATCTCTGGACCCTCCAGGCCGGCATCTTCACGGAGAACACGGCCAGCGTGAAACTCCACGAGAAACTCGGTTTCAGGATAGTGGGCCGAAGGGAGCGCATCGGTCGGCTGCACGGCGTGTGGCGGGACACGTACCTGCTGGAACGACGCAGTCCTCTCATTGGAAACAACTAAAACACCTCCAGAAAAACATGAAAAACATATTGGTTCTCTGCACCGGCAATTCCTGCCGCAGCCAACTGGCCGAAGGCTACCTCCGCTACTTCGCCCAAGGGCAAGCCACCGTTTATAGTGCCGGCATAGAAACCCATGGCGTGAATCCAAGGGCTATCGCTACCATGGCTGAGGATGGCATTGACATCTCCGGGCACACGTCTAACCACATAGAGGAGTACCGTCAAGTACCCTTTGACTATGTGATCACGGTGTGTGACCATGCGCAGGAAAACTGCCCCTTCTTCCCTACCAACGCAGTACGTATTCACCAGAACTTTCCAGATCCAGCCAAAGCCACCGGCTCAGAGGAGAAGATCAAGGCCGCCTTCCGGCAGGTGCGGGAGCAGATCAAACAGTTCTGCCAGCAGTTTGTGGCGGAGCGTCTGCAAAACTAACCACCTCCTTTAAGAAGGCTCATTCTTGCGTTTAGGGGCTGTTTTAGGAAAAACAGCCCCTAAACGCAAGAATGAGCCTGTTTCCCCATCTCTATCTCCCCGGCGGCTTCCCGCCTCCATCAGCTCTTTATAATATGAGTCAATGTAACGTAGACAACAAGAAAAGGCTTTCTACCCTAGACCGTTTCCTCACCGTCTGGATTTTTGCGGCCATGGGTTTGGGCGTGCTGCTGGGCTATCTCTTTCCTGGCACCCAAACGTTCATCAACTCCTTCCAGAGCGGCAGCGTGAACGTGCCCATTGCCATAGGCCTTATCTTGATGATGTACCCGCCCCTGGCGAAGGTGAAATACCGCCAGCTGGGTCGCGTTTTCCAGAACCTGAAAGTGATTACGCTCTCCCTGGTCCTCAACTGGGTCATTGGCCCCGTGCTCATGTTTCTGCTGGCCATCCTCTTCCTGCGGGACTACCCTGAGTACATGGTAGGCATCATTCTCATCGGGCTGGCCCGCTGCATTGCCATGGTATTGGTCTGGAACGAACTGGCCCAAGGTGACCGCGAATACGCCGCCGGACTGGTAGCTTTCAACAGCATCTTCCAGGTCTTGTTCTACAGCCTATTCGCGTACGTGTTCATCACCGTACTACCGCCTTGGTTTGGATTGGAGGGCTTGGTGGTGGACATTGGCATGGGCGCTATTGCCCAAAGCGTGGGTATCTACCTGGGCATCCCGTTCCTGCTGGGTTTCCTGTCCAGCGTGGTCCTGCGCGGCCTCAAAGGCGATGAGTGGTACCAGCGGGTATTTATCCCCGCCATCAGTCCCCTCACGCTTGTTGCCCTGCTGTTCACCATTGTGGTCATGTTTAGCTTGAAGGGAAATCTGATAGTAACCATTCCGCTGGATGTGCTGCGCATTGCCCTTCCGCTGGTGCTTTACTTCGCCATCATGTTTGTAGTGAGCATCTACCTGGGCAAAGCGGTGGGGGCTCCCTATGCCCAGAATGCCTCCGTGGCGTTCACGGCTACGGGCAACAATTTTGAACTGGCCATTGCGGTGGCCATTGGCATGTTCGGGTTGAATTCAGGACAGGCCTTTGCCGGGGTAGTGGGCCCGCTTATTGAAGTTCCGGCTTTGATTGCCTTGGTGAACCTGGCGTACTGGTTCAGGCGGAAGTACTACAAGGGAACTACCGCAGACAGCCGCTGATTCTCCCCGCTTTCTTATACATAAATTGAATGATGCGTTTAAGGGCTGTTTCTGGAAAAACAGCCCCTAAACGCATTTCACAGGCAACAGTATGAAAACTATTGTTCATCTGCGCTGGGGCCGTAGCTGCCAGGGATGGGCACGTTGAGCAGCCGCAGGAACACGCCCAGCTGCGCCCGGTGGTGGATGATCTGGCTCATGGTGTTGCGGAGCATGTCATATTTAGACCCGGAGAGATACACTATCTCGCCATTCCGGAGGGTCCACTCTTCCGTCAGGGATTCTTCCTGGGCTTTGGCGAACTCAGCTTTCCCTTCTGCCAGGGTTTGCTCAAAATACGCCAGCAGTTCCTGGGTGCTGTTGATCTCTTTGGGGCTGTACGGAGCGGTGGCGAAATCCAGTTCCGGGGAGTTCAGCACCATCCCAATCCAGGAAGGCATTTCAGCGATGTGGGTAGCCAGCGCCCGAATGGTCATGCTTTTGGGGTGCGGCTGCCAATCGTATTTATCATCGGGGACGCGCGACAGCATGTTGCGGGTGGTTTGGCCTTCGGCTTCCAGCTCTTTCTGGAGCACGTCAATCACGGATAAGGTTTGTACTTCTGACATCGTTTTCTTTTGGTTTAGTGATGTCACAAAGAAACACCCACCCACTGACAACCCTATGGCAGCGCACTTTTCAGGTCTGAAAGTTTTTCTGGAATTTTTCTACCGAAGCCGTTTTGGGCCTGTTTTTAGAAAAAGGGCTGCTAAACGCCGCGCTTAATACGGAACGGGCAAGTGCTGCATGTAGTCATTGATGGCCATGTGATTGGTTTTGCGGAACGGCAGACCGGTGTTTTTGATGGTGAGGATACGGGAGACCTTGAAATCGCGGTAGTCCTGGCGGTGGTGGCACCAGCCGATGAGGTGCCAGCTGAAGGCGTAGAAAATCAGCCCGATGGGTTCCAGTTGCCGCTTGCTCACCTCCTCGTTCTTGTTTTTGTACCCGATCTCCAGAATGGAAGTATTGATGATGGACTCCTGAATGAGCGCCAGGTACTCATAATCATTGTTGAAGCAAGCCGGCATCTGCAGCTTGATGTGGTTGTTCAGGAAATCCAATTTCTCTTTCTGGGTGGTGCGCAGCACGGCTTTCACTTTGCTCAGCGCCGAGGCGTAGTGCGTGTGGATGGATTTATCGGTGAACCCGAAGACCATGGCCTCCATGAGCAGCAGCGCATTGGCTTCCTCAGACGTGAACGAGACGGGCGGCAGAAAATAGCCCTGCACCACAAAATAGCCTTTGTGCGGCTCGAAGCCCACCGGTACGCCCTGCTCGCCCAGCGCCTTCACGTCGCGGTACACGGTGCGCACACTAATGGCAAAGGCCTCGGCGATCTTCTCCGCGGTCACGTACTTCTTGGACTGCAGCAAGGTCAGGATACCGAAAAGCCGGTCTACTCGGTTCATACGCGTGGGAATTTTAGGGCTGGCTTTCCGCCTGGTGTTAGGAAGGACAAGGTAGAAAACCCGCCGCTCATCTGCACAAAAAAATCCGTTTAGGGGCCGTTTTTCCCAAAACAGCCCCTAAACGGATTTTCTAACTCTAGCTGGAAGGTTTACTTTTTGGGCAGAATCTTCTTCAGCTTCTTGCCTACAAACGGGGCTACGCGCATGAATCCCAGGTCTGAGAGGTGGCTGCCGTCAATGGTGCCTTCGTGGTCATAGCTGGGGAGGTCTTTGGCGGACAGATAGTACAGGTTCTTGTATTTCTCCTGCTTGAGCTGCTCGTAGGCTTTCCTGAATTCCTCGTTCTGGCCGTTATCGAACTTCCGTTTTTCCTGGTCCCAGGGCGTGCTTTCCCTGAAAACACTTTCCACCATGAGAATGGGCGTGTGGGGTTTGAGTTCGCGCAGACGCTTGATGAACGGCACCGCCCGCTCCCTGATCTGCTCCGGCGAAGGGTTGGGCACGCAGTCCAGCACGTAGACATCGGCGTCCATCTGGCCCAGCACCTCGGCCAAAGCCATTTCCATTTTGCCGCTCCCACTGAAGCCCAGGTTGTAGATGTCCAGGTTCAGCTGCCGACTCAGGATAGCCGGATACGCCATACCGGGGCGGCTGGCCGAGGCGCCCTGCGTAATGCTGGACCCGTAGATGACCACTTTTTGGGTGGGCAGGAACCGGGCATCGGCTTTCTGGAGCGTGGACCCGGCCTCCACACCCACGTGCACTTCCTCGGCGGCGGCGTACAGGGGCAAGTGCACGCGGTAGTGCCGCAACTGGCCATCCAGGTTGCTGAGCACCAGCACGTCGTTCTGTTCCTTCGCCGGACGCGCCGTGGCCGCGTATTGCCATTCTTTGCCGTTCCAGGCGTACAGGTCCAGGCCGTTCACCGCCGCGGGTGTCATGTTCCAGAGCGTATTGTACTTGGCCAGCCGCCACTTGAGCTTAATAGATTTGGAATTGGTCTGGAACGAGACACTGATGCCCGCCGAGTTGGTCGCCAGCCTCGCCACCGCGTTGGGCAACTTGGGCCGCTCCGCCGCGTCTATGCGGTGAAACCCGGAGTCGCGCACGGTAGCGGATTGGCCCAGCACGCTCAAGTCACGCGCGTTCACATACGTGTACTTGACCCCGGTGCTGTCCTGCGCCACCGCGTCGGGGCTGCCCAGCAACACACAGGCCATGAACATCAAAAACAAATAGCTGAAACGAAGCATCATGAAGATAGAATATGGGTTGATAATTTGATTTTCACGCATTCCGTCCCCCTTGGAAGGGGGTAGGGGGATGATTACTCGTGCTGAACATGGCGTTCAAGATGGTAGGGGCAATCCCTTGTGGTTGCCCTAGCATTATAGCCAACTCTACCGGTTCTTCCTCCGCCTTTGTCATCCCCCTACCCCCTTCCAAGGGGGACGGAATGCGTGTACTACAGAATAGCGAGACAATCAATGGAGGCTGAGTGGGTTGTCCAAGTTGTTTTAAGGCCAATTTCAGAAAAACAGCCCCTAAACAACATAGAATCAGCAAAAGCACACGCCGCTGTGGTTGGCTACCAGAATTCCGTTTAGGGGCTGTTTTTCAAAAAAGAGCCCCTAAACGCAGAGTGAATTACGGGTCTAGATGATCCAGCGGGTCTACCTGCCGCGAAGTGGGCACGGAGGAATATTCCGTCTCCACGTCAGAAAGTTTCTTCAGCTGCTGGAACGGCGCGTAACCCAGTTCCTCCTTGGCCTTCTTCTCGAAACGCATGATGTAGCTGCTCTGGCTTTCATCGGTGACAATCAAGATGGGTCTGTCTAGGGGCATCTGTAGTGTGTACAGCAGGCGGTTGGTGTTGCGCAGGTTGGTGGTGGTGTGGCGGGCGTGCGGCTCAATGATGACCACCTGCTCGGCCACGCCCAGGCTGTCTACCATATACTTTTTCATTTCCACGGCCTCGTTGTACGGCGTTTTGTTGGGGTGCACGTTACCGCCGGAGACCACGATGAACGGAGCCAACCCTTTCTGGTACCGCTCCAGCGCCATGCGGCAGCGGCTTTTGGCTTTGTCGTGCAGCACAATGCCCTCTTCCTCGGGCCCGAAGCCCGGCACCAGAATCAGGCTGTAGGTGTATTTGCCCCAGTCCGTGGATTTCGCCTGCTTGAAAGGTCCGGCGTTCAGGCCCTGGTGCAGCGGCTCATAGCGTACGGCCTCGTCCCTCCCGTTGAGGACCAGGGCCTCTAGCGAAGCTTGCAGCGGAATCTGGAAGAACAGTTGGTCACCGGAGGTATTGGCCGCATTCTCCAGCGTTTGCCGCACCTGCCGCTGGAAGGCGGGATCAGTCACTTCAAAGCTGATGGCGTCAATTTTGGGGTAGCGCGGTTTCTTGCCTTTGAAATAGACATCGGTGGCGTGGTTCATGGCTTGCGCCGAGTTCTGCCAGGCGCTGCGCAGGAAAGCGGTGTCGGGTTGGGGGGCGTAGAGTTCGTATTTCCCGCTGGCTTTCAGGGGCTGAACCACGTTTCGGAACCGCTTGCTGCTTTGGAACAGGCGCACCAGCTCGTTGCCCACCTGCTGCACCTCGGCAGCGCTCCACTGCACCGAGGAAGCCAGACAAGGCACATCGGTACAGGTTTGCACAGCCTGCTTCACCCGCTGGGCGCGCTGAGAGGCCAACTGCCGAAGGGTTTCGCTTTTCTGGAGTTCGGCTTGGTACGGACTTTCCTGCAACGTGACCAGCAGCGGATAAATTTTCTGCTGCAAGAGAGTTTGGGTGGAAGTTTGGCCCGTGGCCGAAGCCGTGGCCGGTGCTTTGGGAGAGCAGGCGCTCAACAGCGAAAGAATTGCCAAGCCGCCCGCCAGTAAGGGTTTAGGGCTAAGAGAGAGAAAAGGTTTTATCATTGCGGAGGAATATAAACAAATGAAAAGAGGCGCGTTTAGGGGCTATTTTCAGAAAAACGGCCCCTAAACGCACGTGCCCCGGTAGGATTAGGGATTGGATTTCGCGAGTTTCTTCTGCGCCACGTATGCTGAGTGCAGAGACAGGTAACATTCCTTCAGTTCTTTCACGTCTTTGAAGGCGCTCTCAAACAGGAACGGCCCCTGATAGTTCACCTCGTCCAGCGCCGCCAGAATCGCGGACCAGTCATTGCCGCCCTGGCCGGAGCAAGGGAGAAAATGGTTCTCCTTCTCCCCGTGCCCATCGGCTACGTGAATGGATTTCAGCCGTTTGCCCAGCGCCCTGATGAGCCGCTCCGGTTTTTTGATGTGGTTCATGTCCACGGCCGCGTAAATGTTTTTGGGCAGCCGGCCCATGATCTCCAGCGTCTCCTCCACCGACCGGCACAGCGGGCGCTCACGGTTGGCATCAGCGAGCAACTCGGGACCCAACATGTTTTCAATGACCATGGTGGCCTTTAGTTCCTGCACGGCCGGCAACAGTTCTCCGCTGGACTTGATCATCTGCGCTTTGCGGGTTTCGCGCTCGTTGAGGCCCAAATAATAGCTGGGGTGGAACAGAATGACCTGGGGCTGCAACGCTTTCGCATAGGTCAGCACCTGCTTGTGCAACGCCACCACCGCTTGCCGTTCCTGCTCATTGGCCAGCGAAAGGTCAATGGTTTTGCTGTACGGCATGTGGATGGACCAGATCTTGATCCCGGCCTTATCGGCGGCCTGTTTGGCCTCGGCCACGGCTTTTAAGATCTCGGCCTCCGGAAGCTTGAACTGGCGTTTGTCGTCAATGAAGGCTTGGAACGAGGTCTCAATGTAGTCTATCCCCACAGATTTGGCGTAGGCCATGTTCTCTGGCGTGATGTTTTTGAGGGCGATGGAATAGCCCACCTTTCGCGGCTGGGCCGCTTCCTGCTGCGGAGTCTTGGTGGCGCAGGCCCATACCAGCAGGCAGACACCCAAGAGGAAGCCGATGATGTTGGAGGATGCTTTCATGTTCATTCAGGTAAGAGATTTCAGAAAAACAGCTCGAGAAGGGAAACAAAGCCTCTTGAAAAGCAAAACGCCCATGAAGGCCTCCCCTCCTGCTCAGCCCTTCCTTCTTCCCCAGAAAGGTAAGTCCTTTTGGGTAATAAATTTCTTCCCGTTTAGCGGCCGTTTTACCTAAAACAGCCGCTAAACGGGAAGAAGCTCTTGCGATTAGAGTTTTCTGATGACCCGTACGCGGTGGTTCTGCACATCGGCTACGTACACGTTGCCGTCTTTGTCTACCGCCACATCGGTGGGTTGGCTGAAGCGGGCGCTGGCGCCGGGGCCGTCTGCGTAGCCCGAGGTGGTACCGGCCATGGTGGTCACTTTGCCCGCCGCCGTGATTTTTCTGATGCGGTGGTTGTTCAGATCGGCCACGTACATAGTACCGTCTTTGTCCACGGTGACGCCGTAGGGCTGGTTGAACTTGGCGGTAGCGGCATCACCGTCTACGGAGCCCAGACTTCCTTCACCGGCGATGGTGCTGGCCACACCTTGGGGTGTGATTTTCCGGATGCGGTGGTTCTGGCGGTCAGCGACCAGCACGTTGCCGTCTTTGTCCACCTCCACACCCGAAGGGTTGTTCACTTTAGACCCCGCGGCATCACCATCGGCGAAGCCGGCGGTCCCGTTACCGGCAATGGTGGACACGATCCCGTCTGGAGTAATTTTTCTAATGCGGTGGTTCAGGTTATCGGCTACGTAGAGGTTGCCCGCGGGGTCCACGGCCACGTCAATGGGCTGGTTGAACTTAGCGGTAGCCACGGGGCCATCAGCAAAACCGGCGGTTCCGGTTCCGGCCACGGTGCTCACCACGCCGGCGGGCGTAATCTTCCGAATCTTGTGGTTATCCCGCTCCGCGATGTACAGGTTGCCCTGCGCGTCTATGGCAGATTTCCAGGGGAAATTCAGCTTGGCCGTGGCCACCGCGCCGTCTACATTGCCGGCAGTGCCGCCAAAGCCTACCAGCGTGCTTACCAAACCCGCCGGGGTTACGGTTCTGATGGCGTTGTTAGCGCGGTCGGTCACAATGAGGTTGCCCTGAGCATCGAACACCACGCCCTCGGGGTTCCGGAACTGGGCCACGTCAGGGGTTCCGTCCTTCAACCCAATCACTCCTTCACCGGCAAAGGTGCTCACCAGGAATTCCTCGGGGGCATCGGCGTAGGTGAAAGTAGGGCCTTGCAGTTCGCGGTTGTTCACGGTCACGGTCACGTTGCCGGAGCTGCCGTTCTCGGGCACTACCACCTGCAGTTGACCCTCAGAGGCCTCCAGGACCACGGCGGTCTGGCCGTTGAATTTGACCACGTTGTTCTCCCGCACCGGGCTGAAGTTGCGGCCCAGAATGGTCACAATACTGGAAGGCGTGCCGCTGGCGGGATTGATGGACACCAGCACCGGATCGGTGGACACGGCGGCGTCATCGTCTTCTTGGCAGGCAGTCAGGCACAGGACCGCCATCAGGAAAAACAGGTACTTATTTATCTTTTGGAACATAAGGTTATCAGTTGGAAAAATGAAAGGAGAAAATAGCGCCACTGGCCTGCGCCCTGGCACCCGCCCGTCTGTTTAGAGGCTCTTATTAGAAAAACGGCCCCTAAACAGACACGCTGCTTCTGCGGTTTCTGCCCAGCGGAGAAACTGTTACGGCACGTTGGCCACTATCGCCCACCCGTTGGCCACGGCGCGCGGCAAGCGGTCTGAGGACCAGTTGCGCATGTGCCATACATCGGCCAGCGGGTGCTTGATCATGAAGGTGGAAGACCCGCCGCCGTCTAGATTGAGGGCCTCGCGGGCTCCTAGGGCGCTTAAGAACGTGGCCAGTTTTTCCAGCGTGATGCCGTTGGAATAGTCGAACCGGCGGCCGTCTACCACCACAAAGTACACCACCTTGTCCTGGGTGATGCCCACGGCGGTTCTGGGTTCAATGGACACATCGGTCTGGCTCACGCGCTGGTTGTCTCTGATGAGGCGGTGGTACCCGCCCAGGGCGTGCTGGATGTTGTCTTTGCGCTGCTCGTAGTCGGTGGCATCGCCAATGAAGGGGTTGCCCTGCTTGTCTACTCCAAAATATCCGCGGCCACCGGCCTGAATGGCGGTTTTCACGGCTTTTCCGTTGAGGTAGACCAGGCTGCGGGGTTCCCCGGTGCTGGTATTGAAGAAGTCTGAGTTCACGGCGGCCATCACGCGCTGTCCCGGTTTGTCAATGTACTTGAGCATGTCTGGGATGGTCTGCATGGCAAAACCGGTGCCGCCAAAAGGCGTGGCCGGGTACAGCGACAAACCCGGCTGTTTAAGGTCTACCTTGAGCACGAAGGCGTGCATGGTGTAGCCTTCCATGCTCAGGTAATGGATGTCGGTTTCCTCTACGCCGGGGTGCACCTGGAACGTAGTGTCTGAGAACACCCGGCTAATGAGCGAGGTATTGTCCACCAGCATCTTCGCCACCGGGGTAGTGGGGCTGAAATCTACCGCGGGGGCCTCATCGTCGTCCTCGCAACCGCTGAAGGCAAACAAGCTGCTCACCGCGCAAAGGGCAATGATATATCGTTTAATAGGGAGTAACATATCCTAAGAGGTTAAGAGATGGGAAAGAATTAATAGTTGGGGTTCTGTTCCAGCTGATCGTTCAGGATGATCTCGCTCTCCGGCAACGGCAGTTTCTGGCGGTGCGGCTCAATGCCCAGCGTAGAGACAGCTTTGCCGGTTCTCACCAGATCATACCAGCGGAAGCCTTCGGCGAGCAGTTCCCGGCGTCTTTCTAGCAAAACGGCATCTAAATAGGATTCTTCGCTGCTGGGGCTCAATGCCACCAGCCCACGGGCCTGCCGCAGTTCGTTGAGGCGGTTCAAGCCGGCCATTCCCTGCGCCTCGGCACTGATGAGGTACATCTCCGCCAGACGGGTGACAATGAACGGATCAGTGCCGGACTGGCCGCTGGGGTATTTGTTGATCACGTTCAAACCCTGTACCACGTCAATGGAGATGGGCTTCCGTTTGTCATTGGCCTCAAACAGGTTCTGCATCACATCGTCGGTGGGCTTGTAGACGTAGGAGCCCTTCACCGTGTGGGAGTAAGTGTAGAACAAGGTGCTGAGTGTGATGCTGGATTCCTCGGTGAGGTTCTCAAAGGCGAAAATGACCTCGGTGTTCTGCTGCTTCCGGAAAATTTTCTCAAAGGTATCCAGTTTATACCGGCCAGACGTGATGAGGCCTTCGGCCAGGGCAGCCGCTTCCTGCTTCTTGCCGCGGGCCAGTTTTACGCGGGCCATGAGGGCCTGCACCGCGTCTTTGTTCACGTAATAGTACCGGTTCACCACGTAGGCCGGGGCGTCTGGCAAAGCGGCCTCCAGTTCTCTTTCAATGAAGTTCCACACTTCTTCCTCACTGTTGCGCGACACTTTCTCATTGGTGTTCTGCTCCAAAACAGGCACCCCACCCCAGCGGGTGACCAGGTTGTAGTACAGGTAAGCCCTAAAGAAGTGGGCGGTACCTGCCATCTCTCTTTTTTTCTGCGTGTCTGTGAATGGCGCAATGGTGGCTAGTACGTTGTTCACCTGGTACAGAGCCCGGTAATAGCCGTCCCAGGCGTTGCCTATGAGCGAGTATTCCGGCCGAAGAAAGTTGTTGATGAACGCCAGCTGGTTTCCGCCAGAGGGGTTCATTAACTCCCCGCCAATGAGGTCATAGAAGATGTAGGACTCCCGGCCTGGCGAGTTCTGTACCGAGTTGTACATGCCGTACAGCAAGGCGTCCATGTCTTTCTCAGAGGTATTGTCCGGCGACACCGAGGAATGCGGATAGAAATCCAATTGGTCGTTACAGGCTGGCAGGGCCAACAGACTCGCAAAAAATAAAGTATATCTAAGCCTTAGCATATGTCTCATGGTTAAGCGTGGTTAAAAACGGAGGTTCACTCCTACATTCACGGTTCTCAACTGCGGCAGAATCAGGTTGTCTTCGCCCATGAACTGCGGGTCAAAGTTGCTGGTCACCTCGGGGTCCATACCGGAGTAGTTGGTCCACAGGAACAGGTTGTCGGCCTGGGCATATACCCGCACACGGCTCAGCTTGATTTTGGAGGTAAAGCTGGTTGGCAGGGTATAACCCAAAATCACGGAACGCAGGCGCAGGAAAGAGCCGTCTTCCAGGAAACGGGTGGAGTTTTGGGTGTTCCAGCCAGTACCGTAGATGGCGCGTGGCGTGGTGTTGCTGGTACCCGGACCAGTCCAGCGCTCTTTGGCCACCTCTTCCCGTATCCCGAAGAAGTTGTTAGCCAGACGCTCCACGGTGATGCGGCCCGAGAAGTACACATCGGCACCCTGGCTGTAGTTGAGGAACACGCTCAGGTCAAAGTTCTTGTACTGGAAGGTGTTGTTCCAGCCGCCGAAGAAGTTGGGGTTAGAGGTGCCCACAATCTGGCGGTCATCGGCGTTGATGAGGCCATCGTTGTTTATGTCGTCGTACTTCACGTCACCGGCCCGGATGCCCTGGGCGTAGAATTTCTCAGGAATCTCTTCATCTGTCTGATAGATGCCCAGCATTTTGTACAGGTAAAAGCTACCCACCTCTTCGCCTACTTTAAGCGTGCGGTTGGCGCCAATGAGCAAAGCCTCATCGCCTAAGAGCGAGGTCAGCTTGTTTTTGATAAACGAGATGTTGAAGTCTGAGCTCCAGGTCAGCTCCCCGAAGGTCTGGTTGGTGCCCACCATGAATTCCCAGCCCCAGTTACGCATGGAGCCGATGTTGCTGGTGATACTGGTAAACCCAGAGGTTGCCTGCGTAGGGCGGCTGTACAACAGGTTGTTTGTGTTCTTCACGAAGTAATCTGCCGTAAAGGTGTATTTGCCGCGTTGGAAGCCCATATCTACTCCCACGTCAAATTGGTCGGCGCTTTCCCAGGTGAGGTCGCGGTTGCCGTTGGTGCTCACGCCAATGCCGCTTTGGTACCCGTAGTTACGGCCACCGCTCATCTGCGCCTGGTAGGCGTAAGAGCTGATGCCGTCCTGGTTACCGGTAGAACCGTAGCTGGCGCGCAGTTTCAGGTCCATCAGCTCCACGAGGAAGAAGCTTTCTCTGGAGATATGCCAACCGGCAGAAACCGACGGGAAATACCCGAACCGATTCTCTGGGGCGAATTTAGAAGAACCATCTGCCCTGAAGGTGAGGCTCAGGAGGTATTTGTCTTTATAGGAGAAACTGGTTCTACCAAAGTAAGAAGCCAGGGCACTCTCAGCCAGGCTGGTACCTGCCTCGGTAATCTCCGCAGCCACCGACAGCACGTCAAAAGAGGTGGAAGGGAACCCACGACCGTCAATGTTGATCCCGGAGTTGGAGGTCTTCTGGTAAGACTGACCGGCCAGCGCCGAGAAAGAAAGCTCCCCGAACTGCTTGTTGTAGCTCAAGGTATTCTCTACCAGCAGGTTGGAGATCATGCGGCGGCTGTCAATGAGGCGGCCCACGCCGGTTCCGTAAGGGTGGTCTTCATTGTAGTACACCTTGTCTACGGTATAGATCTGGTCCAGACCCAGGGAGGTTTTGAAATCAAGACCTTTGCCCAGGTGCAGGTTGGCGAAGAACGTGCCCAGGTAGCGGTAGTTCTCAATATCGGCGTCTTCCTCGTTCAGGATGTGCAACGGGTTGTGGTACAGCAGATCCTCGGTTCCGCCCACGTAATACTCGCCGTTGGGTTTATATGGGCGGTCAAACGGACGCTGCGGAATACTGCGCGCCATGACGGTAGCCCCGGAGTTGGAGCCCGGCACCCGGGAGTTGTGGGTGTAGCTCAGGTTAGAGTTGGTGCCTACTTCCAGCCAGTTAAACAGCTTATGACTAAGGTTGACCTTACCCGTGTATTTTTTGAATTCACTGCTGATGATGGTTCCTTCCTGGTCCAGGTAATTACCGGAGACAAATACCTTGGTTTTTTCGGTGCCCCCAGAGAAAGAGAGGTTGTAACTGGAGGTGCGGGCGGTGCGGGTTACCAGGTCAAACCAATCGGTGTCGGGCATGCCGGGGTACGGATTCTCCTTGCGCAGCATGTAGTTGGCATCGCCTAGTTTGTAGCCAAACTGCTGGTTGTAATTGTCAATGCCTTCGTTGATCACCTCCAGATACAGGTCTGAACCCGCCATTTTCATCTTGTGGCGGTTGGGCACGTCCTGAATGCCTGTGTAGTAGTCAAAGTTGAGGTTGGATTTGCCCTGCTTTCCAGATTTGGTGGTGATGATGATGACCCCGTTGGTGGCGCGGGAACCGTAGATGGCCGAGGAAGCCGCGTCTTTCAATACTTCAATAGACTCAATGTCATTGGGGTTGAGTTGCGAAAGCGGGTTCATGTTCTCGCCCAGGTTGAACAGCGCGGCGTTGTGCGGCACCACCGGAATTCCGTCAATCACGTACAGGGGCTCGTTGCTGGCGCTCAATGACCCGATTCCCCGGATGCTCACGCGGGTAGAGGAACCCGGACTACCCGAACCGGAAGACACGTTTACACCGGGCATACGGCCCTGGATCAATTGGTCGGGCCCCAGGACCGGGCGCGAATTCTGCTCATCTGGCTTGAACGAACTGATGGCGCTGGTCACGTCTTCGCGCTCCTGCTGGCCGTAGCCTACCACCACTACTTCTTTGAGGGCCTGGTTGTCTTCCTGTAACTGGATATTCAAATCGGCGGGGCCGTTGAACGCAATTTCTTTTGTCTGGAAACCGATGAAGGTGAACACCAGCGTTCCAGTGCCTTCGGGCACCTGCAAGGAGAAACTACCGTCTCCCGCCGAAGCCGTAGCCACGGTAGTGCCTTTGAGGTTGATGGTGACGCCCGGCATGCCTTCGCCTTTGGAATCCACTACTTTTCCTCTGATGGTGGTGGGTGGAACCGCTACCGTCGCTTCGGCCACTGGTTTCCGCTTCACCACCACCGTTTTCTGGTTTACGGTGTAAGTAAGGGACTGCCCCTCAAAGCACTGCTCCAGCGCCTCTTCCAAAGAAGCGTTCTTCAGCCTGAGGTTCACGGGTTTGGCTTCTTTGAGCATCTGCACATTGTACAGGAAATTGTAGCCGCTTTGCTTTTTCACCTCTTGCAAGGCTTTCTCCAGCGGCACGTTCCGGTAAGACAGGTTTATCTGCTGGCTGTAGCCAGCGGCGCTTACCTGCAAAAGGGCGGCAAGCATAAAAATCATGGTAAGTTTCATACCCAAAAGGAGCTTATGCGGTATACAGACCAGAAACCTACTCTTATGAAGAGTATTAATTTTCATACATTTGTTTGTTTGGGTTTAAGAAATAGGTGCACTCACGTCTATTGCCTTTACAGACCCATTCCATAGCCAGGGGCGTTGCCGCGCCCCTGGTTTCTTTTTTGGGCCCAAGGCGAGATTCTGTTGGGCTATGGCATCACGGTTAACCTCCTTCCTTTCCGTTTAAAATGAACCGTTTCTGTTAATTCCAGCATGTTGAGCACGTCTGTGATGTCCTCGAAGCGGGAGACGGTGCCCGTAAAACTCTTGTGGTCAACCTCGCCCTCGTACACTACTTCCACATCATACCAGCGGGCTATTTTGCGCATGACGCTGTGCAGGTCCTCGTCATGGAACAGGAACTGACCGTTTTTCCAGGCGATGCTTTCCTGGGCATCTACCTGCTCTACTTTCAGGGAATTGGAAGCCAGCTGGAGGACAGCTTCCTGATTGGGTTTAATGGTGACCTCTCCGGTAGAATTGCTCACTTTCACGGCGCCTTCCAGCAAGGTGGTGCGCAGCTGAGTTTCGTCTTCATAGGCCATGAGGTTGAAATGGGTGCCCAGCACCTCTACCTCCATCCCGCTTGATTTCACCTTGAAAGGCATGGCCGGGTTTTTGGCTACCTCAAAATAGGCTTCGCCCGTTAGCTCCACCATGCGCTCTTTGCCGGCGAAAGCCGCCGGGAACCGCAGCGACGAGGCCGCATTGAGCCACACCTTGGTGCCATCGGCTAGGGTAATCTGGTACTGCCCGCCGTGCGGGGTGGAGAGGGTATTGAATTGCGCTTGGCCTGCCGTAGGTTCCTGCCCCGAATAGGAAAGCTGACCGTCCAGCTTGATGATCTTGAAACCGCTGTGCTGGGACAGGTCGCCGTTGGCGGTGGCCTCCAGGTCAATCACGGTGCCATCGGCTAAGGTGAGATAGGCTTTGTTGCGCCCGGGCTGTACTTCTGCGGTGGTCGGCACTGAGGCTTTCTTCACCTCGGCTATTTGCCCGGCAGGCTGAGTCCGGAACAGGTAATAAACTCCTACAGACACCAACAGCAAGGCAATGGCCGCCGCCATACGCAGGAAAGGATAGTTGCGCCGCTTCTCTGCTTCCTGTAGCCCCGCTGCTTCCTGGAGCCGGTTGAAAATGGCGGCCTTTGTGGGCTCCTGGGGCCCCATGGCTTCTGAATCCCAGGGTAAATCCAGCAACTCAAACTGGTCCTGGTACTCTTCCAGCAATTTCTTCTCCTGCGGGGTGCAGGTACCGTCAAGGTATTTCTGGTGCAGGATGACGTATTCTTCTCTGGTCATGGGTGTGGTGGCCTTGTACAGATAGAGAGACCTTTTCCCGCCCCCACACACATACTTTGGGTAAAAATTTTTCAAATTTTTCTAATAAGCCCCAAAAATGGCGCAGAAACGCACGGCTATTGAATGAAATAAAAAGAAAGCATTAGAAAGGCAAGACCTTTTCAGTAATGCCTCAAGCTCTACTGTTTTGGGCCTGTTTTAGGAAAAAAGCCCTTGAAACGGGAACGCTGCGCTTTTAACCAAGCCCGGGAAGACTGCCTGCTCTCCACGGCGTATGGCAAGGATGCCATGTGCTTTTCCTCCATGTTCAAGAAACTGATTTAGGGAAGTTTTCAGCAAAGAAGCCTTAAAACAGCTTCTTTAAGCTTTCCACCGCATTAAGCAGGGGAATAATTTACCATCAACGGAGCTTGCCTTTGTCAGAAATGCAAAGGGTATTGCCTTAATCGGTCTGAAATTTTAATTAAGGCAAAAAGAGTTGTTAAAAAATTTCATTATCTTGCTCTAGCTTATGTGCCAGGCACCTTCGGAACAAAACGTAACCTAAGCGTAACTTAACCATAACGTTCACCTTACTTTTACCCCTTTTTTTTGCGATCAATTACCGGCTGGGGCAGGCCGGTTCTTAAAAATCAATGCACCCAAGCTCCATCATTAAATAGAAGCGTCTATGTTTCGTGACCAATCAGATGCAGCCCTGTGGGAAGCCATCCGGCAAGATGACTCAAAAGCATTTACCGCTCTTTTTGAGCGGTACTGGTCGCGGGTGTTCACCACCGCTTTCTCGCACCTGAAAGACCGGGAAGCCTGCGAGGACATTGTGCATTCCATCTTCCTCAACATCTGGACCAAGCGCCACCAACTCCAGATTGACTCCTTCCAGCAGTACCTGACCGCCGCGGCCCGCTACCACGTGTACAAGCGCCTGAAGACCGCCAAAGTCATTCCTTTGCAGTACACCGACCAGGTAGAGACCTTACCGCAACCGGCACAGGCCAACAAGGGGGAAGAGGAAATCTGCGCCCGGGAGCTGGAGCACCAATTAGAGAGCCACCTGGAGAAATTGCCCAAACGGTGCCAGGAAGTGTTTTACCTCAGCCGGAAAATGCTCCTCTCCAACGACGACATCGCCTCGCAGCTGGGCATCTCCAAACGGAGCGTGGAAAACCAGATCACGGCGGCCCAGCGGCACCTGCGCATCTTCCTGAAGAACGCCGCCTTTCTGCTGGTTTTCCTGACCTAGCCGCCGCACGTGGTTCACGCACCGGAGCAGCTTTTTTGAAAGGAACAGAAAGGCGTTTAGAGGCTCTTTTTCCAAAAACAGGCCCTAAACGCCGAAACAGGCACGTTGCCCGTTCGTCACCAGGTTAAACTTAAGCAGCGGGAGCCTTCGTTGCCAACGGATGCCGGAACGCGATAAGCCCGAACAGCAACGCGAACACACCGTAGCCCACCGCCAGCGGCCACAGCACATAGCCATTAAGCTGCTGCCCGGCTTTCAGAAGCGCCAGCGCCCCTACCAGAAAGTGCATGAAATTGCCCAGCGCCACCGGCCGCGCGTAAATACCGCCAATCAGGATTCCTTTCGCCATCCAGTTCAGGATCGCAAACCCCAGGTACAGCGCCCCCAGCAACTGCACCAGCACCGGCATTATTCCCGTGGTTTCCTCCCCCAGTTGCTGCAAAAGTTCGTGCGGCAGAAAAGAAGCAATAAATCCTAATACCGCCATGAGAACGGCACTGGCAAGCATAATCAACTTTGTATTCATGGCAAAAGTTTTCCTTCGTCCTAAGATATAGAATTACTGCCATATTCCATAGAAACGAAAATCCCGTTTAGGGGCTGTTTTTGGAAAAACGGCCCCTAAACGGGATTTCAGAGATTGCCCAGGGTTCAGCTCAGCGCTCTGGTGCGGTAGCCCACAAAGCCGTAGTAGACGATGTAGAGGTAGCAGAGCAGGGGCACCAGGAAGGAGAGCTGCACGTCGCCGGTCACGTCGGCGAACACGCCCTGCAGCGGCGGCACGATGGCCCCGCCCACGATGGCCATCACCAGCAGCGAGGAACCCTGGCTCGTGTGCACGCCCAGCCCCTTGATGGCCAGGTCGAAGATGGTAGGGAACATCACGGAGTTGAACAACCCAATCCCGATCACCGCCCACATGGCCACCGCGCCCTGCCCGAAGGTCCCGATCAACAGCAGCACGATTACCGCCGTGGCGTACAGCCCCACGGTGCGGTTGGGGATGAAACGGCCCAGCAGCAGCACCCCGAAGTTCACCGTAATGAGGCCCAGAATGATCAGCGCCTGGTTTAGGTCATAGAGGACGGAAACGGCCCCAAACGTCACCGCCGCAATCACGGCCATGATCCCGTATTTGACGCCATTACTGCGCAGCTGCGCCAGAGCCACCGCCCCGAAGAACCGCCCGATCATGGCCCCGCCCCAGTAGAACGACAGGAAGTGCTTGGCCCCAGACTCGTCCAGCCCCGCGATCTGCGGCAGCTTGAGGTAGTTGATGAGCATGCTGCCCACGGCCACCTCGCCGCCCACGTACATGAAGATGCAGATGATGCCCAGCACCAGGTGCCGGTGCCGCAAAGCGCCGGAACCCGCCACCACGCCGGCCCCGTCATCGCCGGTGAGGCGCGGCAGGCGGGCCAGCTTGATGATGACGGCAATGACCAGCAACGCAGCGGCCAGGCCGATGTAGGGCGCCTTCACCGATTCGGCGGTAACCTCGCCCGCCCCGGACACCTGGTCGAAGATGAGGTAGCCGCCGATGATGGGCGCGATGGTGGTCCCGAAGGAGTTGAGCGCCTGCGTCAGGTTCATGCGGCTGGAGGAGGACTCCGGCGGCCCCAGGATGGAAACGTACGGGTTGGCCGTGATCTGGAGCACCGTGATGCCCGAGGCCAGCACGAACAGCGCGCCCAGGAACAGCCCGTAGCTGTGCAGGTCGGCGGCGGGCAGGAACAGCAGGCAGCCCAGCGCCGTCACCACCAGCCCCACAATGATGCCGTTCTTGTACCCGATCCTGAGGATAGGGTCCCCCTTGGTGACCGATACCGCGAAATACAGGAACGACACGATGAAGTATGCCCCGAAGAAGGCCGTCTGGATGAGCATGGCCTGCCAGTTCTGCAGCGTGAAGACCTGCTGCAGCTTGGGGATGAGGATGTCGTTCATGCACGTGATGAAGCCCCACATGAAGAACAGCATTGTCACGGTCATGAGCGGCCCCAGATAACTTCCGCCGCCGGGGGCGCCCACACCCGCGGCCGGAGGGGCCGCCGAGGGAGCGCTGTTGGTAATGCCTGCCATAGTTTGTTTGCTTTTTGGTAACAGTGAAGGTATGAACTTTCAACAGAATCTCGGCAATGCCGTGCGCAGCGGCCGGTGAGGGATTTTCCGTTTAGCGGCTCTTTTTCCAAAAACGGCCCCTAAACGGAAATCTGTCTGAAAAATCCGTTCGCGGTCACGCACCATCTGGGTTTTCTGGTTTAGGTCTATTTCAGGAAAAAGGGGCGCTAAACGCAGATTTTCCAGCCCCACCCTATTAAATAAACACCCGTGAGCCCGAGTAATTCTGCCGGAATTCTTTGGGGGTACAGCCGTTCTTGCGTTTAAAGATCCGGTTAAAGTAAGAGAGGTTGTTGAAACCGCACTTGTAGGAAACCTCAGAGATGGTCTCAGTGGTGTCTATCAGCATGCGGGAAGCGTGACCCAGCCGTATCTCATTCAGGCTTTCAATAAAGGTTTTGCCCGTGCGCTTCTTGATGAATCTACTGAAGGAGACTTCGGGCATATTCACTACTTTGGCCACATCGGCTAGCGACACCTCTTTGTCATAGTAGGTTTGCATGTACTCAAAGGCTTTCTCAATGCGGCGGCTGTAGTAGTTGAACTGGTCAGAGGTAAAGGAGCTGTTGGACAGCGTGCGCATGTTGCGCGAGATGGACAGATCATGCAGAATAGAGATCAACTCCAGCACAGAGTCAAAACCGCCTTTCTGGGTAAGCTGCTGCAACCGGGGCCTGAACGCCTCCTTAATCTCCCTGGAAAAAGAAATTCCGCGGCCGGCCCGCTCCAGCAGGGCTTTGATGAAACTGAGCTGGTTCCGGCGCAGGAACTTATCATCTAACAAGTCGCGGTGAAACTGGATGGTGATTTCCTCTATGTTCCTGGTCTTGCACTGGTGCGTGAACCAGCCGTGCGGCAGGTTGCTGCCCACCAGCACCAGGTCATAGTCATCAATGATCTCCACATGGTCTCCCACCACCCGTTTGGCTCCGGCCGCGTTGTACACAAAGTTGAGCTCAAAGTCTTCGTGGTAGTGCAACGGAAAGTTAAACTCTTCCTTCACCCTGGAGAAGAGCGTGAAGCAATCGTTCTGGGTTAAGGGGGTAATCTCGCGGTAAACTGAACTCATAGCTAATGATTTAAGCTGCTAAATTACAGAACAACATTATTGATACCGTAAAAAGGTTAAAAAAATACCACAGCTTCAAACGTTTTCTTTATTAAACTCAATACCAATCGCGGTTATTTACGACCCAAAAGTATTCAGGCTTCTTCTCCGCTCGCTTTAGAGAACCTACCCATACAATGGCAAAACGTGTAGCTACACACGATCAGCATTGCCACAATGAACTCCGCAGAAATTATCGATAACAATAGTTGGAGGCTGCTTTCCAGATCCAACAGAACACATTACGGTTAGTTAGCCATCATCCACCAACTACACATCAAACAAATGATAAAATAGTATTATAAGCCAGCATGAAAACTATGTAGTTTTGTAAACGGCCTTAGTAAAGTTGTGCCAGATTAGCAGAGACCCTGACCGAGTTGCTGCAAGCCAGTTTTGCGGCTCCATGCCTGGCTCCTAGTGCTGCACGACCTAACCATGGCCCATGCCTTTTCTCCGGGAACGTCTGGAGGCTGAGGACAAACTTTTAGCTGAGACTCTCGCTTTACCCACAAAACCATGACGAGACTTTTTCTGGCGTGTTTTCTGTTTTTGTCAGTTGCCCTTACTTCCTATGGGCAGGCGCTGCCCATCAACAGAAAAGCGACCCCTGAAACCAAAAACCTGTACGCCAACCTGCAACGCCTGGCCAAGAAAGGCATTATGTTTGGGCACCAGGATGATCTGGCCTATGGCATTGGCTGGAAGTACGAACCAGGCCGGTCAGATGTGAAAGACGTGGTAGGAGAATATCCGGCGGTGGCCGGCTGGGACTTAGGCCATCTGGAACTAGGCAAACCCGCCAACCTGGATGGGGTACCTTTTGAGCAGATGCGCTCCTTCGTGCAGGAAATTTACGCCAAGGGCGGCCTCAACACGTTCAGCTGGCACCTCAACAACCCTCTGGACCCTTCTAAAACCAGCTGGGACACCATGGACTCCACCATTCAGCACCTGTTCAAAGATCCCAAGGCCCTGAAACGCTATGAATCCTGGCTAGACGGGTTGGCTACATTCATGAAAAGCCTGAAAGGCCCCAAGGGTGAACTGATTCCGGTGGTATTCCGGCCGCTGCATGAACACACCGGCAGCTGGTTCTGGTGGGGCCGCAACCATTGCTCGCCGCAGGAATATAAACAGATGTGGCGCTTCACGGTAGATTACCTGCGCAAGAAAAAAGCCAACAACCTGCTTTTCGCCTACTCCACAGACCGCTTCACCTCCCGCGAAGATTACCTGGAGCGCTACCCCGGTGATGACTATGTAGACATTGTGGGCTTTGACATTTACCACCGCCTGCCGCAAGACACCACCCAAACGGCACAGGCTACGCAAACCTTCATCAAAGAAACCCGCCAGATGGTGGAAACCCTTCGGCAGATTGGCCAGGAGAAAAACAAAGTCTGGACCCTGAGTGAAACCGGCCTGGAAACGCTTCCTTTAGCCGACTGGTGGACGAACGTGCTCACTCCTATTGTACAGGACGCGGGCCTGTCTTACGTCATGGTGTGGCGAAACGGTAGGCCAGACCATTACTACGCCCCCTACCCCGGGCAGAAAAGTGTCCCAGACTTCAAAATCTTCCACCGCAACCCCAAAGTGTTCTTCATAAACAAGGCGGCGCAGGAGCAATTATACGCCCCACCCGCCAAAAAATAAGAGCCTCTTTATATACTAACTCGCCAAACACAAACCACCACCCAAATGAAACTAACGGCGCTTGACATAAGCATCATTTTCCTCTACCTGATAGCGGTAGCGGCCATTGGGCTATTCCTACAGAAGAAGGCGAAGGAGAACAAAGAAGCCTACATGCTGGGCGGCAACACGCTGCCGTGGTACGCGCTGGGGCTCTCCAACGCGTCGGGGATGTTTGATATTTCCGGCACCATGTGGATGGTGATGCTGGGCTTTGTGTACGGCCTCAAGAGCATCTGGATTCCGTGGCTGTGGCCGTCTTTCAATCAGATTTTCCTGATGATGTTTCTGGCGGCTTGGCTACGCAAGTCTAACGTGACCACCGGGGCCGAATGGATGCTCACCCGCTTTGGTCGCGGCAGAGACTCCAACAAATCTCACAGCATTGTGGTGGCCTTTGCTCTTCTGAGCTGCCTGGGCTTTCTGGCCTACGGTTTCATTGGCTTGGGCAAGTTTGTGGAAATTTTTGTGCCGTGGTCGGCGGTGCAGCCGTACGTGCCTTTCACCGTTGCCCCTGAATATGTGCCGCACTTCTACGGCATGGTTTTCACACTCTTCGCGGTGTTCTACTCTGTGTTGGGAGGCATGGCCAGCATTGTCTGGGCCGATGTGTTGCAGTACGCCATCATGACCGCCGCTTCTATTGTAGTGGCCGTATTAGCCATTAACAATCTGGAGACCACGCCGCTCAACGTCCCCGAAGCCTGGAAAACCCCTTTCTTCGGGGCTACCCTGGACATGGATTGGACCGGCATCATTGACGATGTGAACGCCAAAATAAAGTCTGACGGCTATTCCCTCTTCGGGATTTTCTTCACTTTGATGGTTTTCAAGGGAGTACTCGCCAGTTTAGCCGGCCCTACCCCAAGCTATGACATGCAGAAGGTGCTTTCGGCGCGTTCACCGCAGGATGCCGCCAAAATGAGCGGGTTCGTGTCGGTGGTGCTCATTCCTACGCGCTATCTCATGATCATCGGGTTTACGGTGCTCGCCATCCTCAACTATGACCAGCTCAATCTGGAGTCGCCCACGGGCATTGACTTTGAGCGCATTCTGCCGGCGGCCATTCAGCGGTTTGCCCCCAGCGGGCTCATGGGTTTGTTGTTAGCGGGTTTGTTGGCGGCTTTTATTGGCACTTTCGCGGGTACGCTCAATGCCGCGCAGGCCTACCTGGTCAATGATGTGTACCTGCGGTATATCAACCCCAAAGCCTCCAATGCCACCGTGACTCGTATGAACTACACCACAGGCATTGTGGTGGTACTGGTGAGCATGGTACTGGGCTTCTTCGCCAAAGACGTGAACAGTCTCTTGCAATGGATTGTGGCGGGCTTGTACGGCGGGTATATCTCGGCCAACGTGCTCAAGTGGTACTGGTGGCGCTTTAACGGCAGCGGCTTCTTCTGGGGCATGCTGGCCGGCATTATACCCGCGCTCATCTTCCCCTACCTCTTTGATGGCCTAGACCTCTACTATTTCCCGCTGCTGCTGCTGGTGTCTCTGGCGGGTAGCATCATAGGTACCTACCTGGCTCCGCCCACAGACGCAGAAACCCTCAAAAGCTTTTACAGAACCATCCGCCCCTGGGGCTTCTGGGGACCGGTGGCCGAACTGGTACAGGCTGAAGACCCCTCCTTTGTGCCTAACAAAAACTTCTGGCTGGACATGTTCAACGTGGTGGTGGGCGTTACCGCGCAGATGAGCCTCACGCTGTTGCCTATCTACCTGGTGCTGGGCATGTACACAGAATTAACGGTGGTAGCGGTCATCCTGCTGGTGTGCGGCCTCATTCTGAAAAAGACCTGGTGGGACAAATTACCGGAAGACGGCACCTCTGTGGCCGCGGCCCTCAAACAAAGATTAGTTACTCACAAATAAGCGGACGGAGGCTTTCCCTGCCGTTTCCATAACACCCAATTTCTATTACCATGGAGAATACCTTCCAAAAGAGACAGCAAGCGTTGGAGCAGTCTCACGCAGCGTTGCTCACCAGAAAGAACGAAAAGCAGCCGCTTGGCAACGGCATCTATGACAGATACAAATACCCGGTTTTAACCAACCAGCACGCTCCCCTTTTCTGGCGGTACGACCTGAACCCCGAAACTAACCCGTACCTCATGGAACGGATTGGCATCAACGCCGCCTTCAACGCGGGAGCCATCAAACTCAGGGGCAAGTATCTGCTGGTGGTGCGGGTAGAGGGCAACGACCGTAAATCTTTCTTCGCGGTGGCCGAAAGCCCCAACGGGATAGACAACTTCGTGTTCTGGGAACGACCTATTACCATGCCCGAGACCGATGAACCAGACGTGAACGTGTATGACATGCGCGTGACCCAGCACGAAGACGGCTGGATTTACGGCCTGTTCTGCACTGAGCGCAAAGACCCGGAAGCCAAACCCGGCGATGAGTCCTCAGCGGTGGCCCAGTGCGGGATTGCGCGCACCAAAGACATGGTTACCTGGGAACGCCTGCCCGACCTCAAATCGCCTTCGCCGCAGCAACGCAACGTGGTGCTGCACCCAGAGTTCATTAACGGGAAATACGCGCTGTACACCCGTCCGCAGGATGGTTTCATTGAGGCCGGTACCGGTGGCGGAATCGGCTTTGGCTACACAGACTCCATGGAGAATGCGGTGGTGGAGAAAGAATTCATTGTTGATGGCAAGCAGTACCACACGGTGTACGAAGTGAAAAATGGCCAGGGTCCCACGCCGCTTAAAACTGAGAAAGGCTGGCTGCACCTGGCGCACGGGGTACGCAACACGGCCGCCGGCCTCCGGTACGTACTCTATCTCTTCCTCACAGACCTGGAAAATCCGGCCAAGGTGATTGCCAAGCCCGGTGGGCACTTCATTGCCCCGGAGGGCGAAGAAAGAGTGGGCGACGTGTCTAACGTGACCTTTTCCAACGGCTGGATTCTGGACGATGACGGACGCGTGTTCATTTACTATGCCTCTTCAGACACCAGAATGCACGTGGCTACCTCCACCCTTGCCCAATTGCTGGACTACGTGACCAACACCCCCGCAGATGACTTCCGATCCGCGGCCTCTGTACAGCAGATCAACCGGCTGGTAGACAGGAACCAAGCCTATGTAGAATCAAAGACCCACGCACTGGCCCCAGAACTGAACGGCGTAAGAGCATGACATCTGACACCAATACCGCGGCTCAGGTTTCCCTCTCCGTTTACCAGCGGGAAATGGAGAGGGAACTGGAGAGAATCCTGGCCTTCTGGGTAGAGAACACACTGGACACTACCCATGGCGGGTTTGTGGGCCAGATAGACCATACGGGGCAGGCAAACCCCGAGGCTCCCAAAGGCAGCATCCTGAACGCCCGCATTCTCTGGACGTTCTCGGCGGCGTACCGGCATACCCAGCGCGAAGAGTACCGGCAGATGGCGGAAAGGGCTTTCCTGTACCTGACCAATTCATTTCTGGACACCGTGTACGGCGGCCTGTACTGGATGGTAGACGCCCAAGGCAAGCCCCTGAACACCCGCAAGCAGATCTACGCCCTTTCCTTCGCCATTTACGGACTCAGTGAGTACTACTTATCCACCCAGGAGCCCCAGGCGCTGGAGGCAAGCCAGAACCTGTTCCACTGGATTGAGCGGTACAGCCATGACCCCGAGCACCAAGGCTATCTGGAAGCGTTCAGCCAGGATGGGCAGCTGCTGGAAGACCTGAGACTGAGCGAGAAAGACCGCAATGACCCTAAGACCATGAACACGCACCTGCATGTTCTGGAAGCGTACGCCAACCTGTATCGTATTTGGCCGGACCCACTGCTGAAAGAGCGCCTTACCGGCTTAATCCAGGTGTTCCTGCACCGCATCATTGATGCGCAGAGCGGCCACTTGCACCTGTTCTTCCGCCGCGACTGGACGTCCATGGCTAACCTCATTTCCTACGGACATGACATTGAGGCCTCCTGGCTTTTACAGGAAGCCGCCGAGGTCCTGGGAGACCAGCCCCTGCTCCAGGAAGTGAGAAAAGTAGCGCTTGCCATGGCCAAAACCACTGCCACCGCCCTGCAACCAGACGGCAGCCTGTACCATGAATTCAACGCCGACCAAAACCATCATGACAAGCACCGCGAGTGGTGGGTAAGCGCCGAGGCGATGGTGGGTTTCTTCAACGCCTATGAATTCACCCAAGACCAAACTTTTCTGCACCACTCCTGGAACGCCTGGCAGTTTGCCAAAAAGTATCTCCTGGACCTGGAGCAGGGCGAGTGGTTCTGGGGTGTGCACAATGATTACAGCCGCATGGCCCAGGAAGACAAAGTAGGCTTCTGGAAGTGCCCCTACCACAACGCCCGGGCGTGTCTGGAGATCATCCACCGGTGCCAGAGAACCCAAGCATAAGACGCTCTCCTGCTTTCCGTTTAGAGCCCGTTTTTCCAAAAAGAGCCCCTAAACGGAAAGTCAAGTTTGTTACCTGACCAGATACATAGCACCGCATCCCCATTTACCTTGTTCAGAATGAAAACATGCGTACGCTTCTCTTCCGCTACTTTACGCCTCCTGCTGAGGACGGGCTTTGTGCTGCTGGTCGGTTTTTTGAGGGTAACTGGTGCAAGGGCGGCAGACATTAAGCTGGAGGCGGAAATGGCTACCCTTACCGGCCTTACCACCGCCACCCAAACGGCGGGCTATTCCGGCACCGGATACGTGCAGGGCTTTGACAACTCCTTCGGGAAGAACGTGAGCTTTACGGTCAATGCCCCTACTGCGGGGCTCTACGACCTTGCCATCAGGTACGCCACGCCTTCCGGCGAGAAGGGGTATGTACTGGAAGTGAACGGGCAGCAGTCGGCGGGCATGTTCTCAGAGGTAAAAACGTTTACCACATTACAGGCGGGCAAGGTGCAGTTGAAAGCAGGCGGCAACACCCTCAAAATTGGCGGAGGCTGGGGGTACTACCTGATCGATTTCATCAACCTGAGCCCGGCCACCATCGCACCGCCAACCAAACCATCTGCGGTACTCACAGACCCTAACGCCACGTCTTCCACCCAAAACCTGTTCTCCTATCTCACAGACCTGTACGGCACCAAAGTATTGGCCGGGCAGCAGGAAAACGACAAACTGGATGAGATTGCCTACGTGCGCACCCACACGGGCAAAGAACCGGCCGTTGGCTCCTTTGACCTCATAGAGTATTCTCCCTCGCGCGTAGAGCACGGCGCCCAGCCCAACGGATTCTCTGAGAAAGCCATCGCCTGGGCCAAAAAAGACCAGGGCCGGGGCATCATGAGCCTGATGTGGCACTGGAACGCGCCTTCCGGTCTCATTAACCAGACCCCTGACAAGCTCTGGTGGAGCGGATTCTACACCCGGGCCACCACCTTTGACCTGGCCGCTGCCCTCGCAGATAAAAACGGGGCCAATTACCAGCTCCTGCTCCGCGACATGGACGTGATTGCCGCAGAACTGAAGAAGTTTCAGACGCAGGACATTCCGGTGCTGTGGCGCCCGTTGCACGAAGCCGCCGGCGGCTGGTTCTGGTGGGGCGCCAAAGGAGCCGGTCCGTTCAAAGAGCTTTGGCAGATCATGCATGACCGGTTCACCCGCCACCACCAGCTACACCACCTCATCTGGGTCTACACCGCCGAAAGCAACAAACCAGACTGGTACCCCGGCGATGCCTACGTAGACATAGTGGGCATTGACATTTATGAGAACACCCCGCTGGCCTCGCCCCTGAGCAACCAGTGGACCGAACTACAGGGCCTGTTCAACGGCAATAAATTGGTCACGCTCTCTGAGACCGGCAACCTGCCCAACCCAGACTACATCACCGCCTATGGCACCTGGTGGTCCTGGTTCGCGGTTTGGACCGGCAGCGATTACCTGCGCAAGCAGTCCACTTCCCTGTTGCACAGCGTCTTCAACCATCCAGACGTGATCACCCTAGACGAGCTGCCCAACTGGCGAACCTACCGCAGCGTGACCGGCAGTGCGCTGGAAGAAAACATCGGTCAGCTCACAGTGTATCCCAATCCGGCCGTGGACGGGCAACTGCACATCCGGCTCCAGGCGAAAAACAAAGTAGCAGCCACCTTTACCCTCACCAGTTCCACCGGAACGGAAGTGCTGCATCTGGCTCAATCCCTTAAGGGCGGGCAGAACCTGGTGCAGCTGCCGCTGGCGCACCTCCCGGCCGGGCTCTACCTTTTATCCATCTGGAAGGGCCATGACCAGATCTCCAGAAAAATAGTGATCCAGTAACCAATGCGTTTAGGGGCTCTTTTTCCAAAAACAGCCCCTAAACGGTCAAAGCCAATAAAAATAAAACCGCTTACCTAACACCACACCACTGCACAAACATGAAAAACGTATTGCTCTTTTTAACCCTCTTCACGCTTTCTGCAGCGAGCTTCGGGCAGGGGAATAACTATGCGCAGAACTACAAGAAATTTGAGGGGCTGGCCCAAACCCCGCCCATGGGCTGGAACAGCTGGAACAAGTTCGCCTGTAACGTAGACGAGAAACTGATTAGGGAAATTGCCGATGCCATGGTCAGCTCGGGCATGAAAGACGCCGGGTACACCTACATCAACATAGACGATTGCTGGCACGGCGACCGCGACAGCCTGGGCTTCATCCATCCAGATCCTAGGCGGTTCCCTTCGGGCATGAAAGCTCTGGCCGATTACATCCACTCCAAAGGCCTGAAGATGGGCATTTACTCAGATGCCGGTTCCCAGACCTGCGGCGGTCGCCCCGGCAGCCGCGGCTATGAGTTCCAGGATGCCCAGCAGTACGCCAAGTGGGGCATTGACTACCTCAAATACGATTGGTGCAACACCGAAGGCCTCAAAGCCGAAGGCGCCTACAAAACCATCACCGCCGCGCTGCGCAAAGCCGGTCGGCCGGTGGTGTTGAGCATCTGCGAGTGGGGCAATGACAAACCCTGGGAATGGGGTCCGGAAGTGGGGCACCTCTGGCGCACCACCGGCGACATCTACAACTGCTTTGACTGCGTGAAAGACCACGGCACCTGGAAATCATTTGGCGTGATGCAGATTCTGGACAAGCAGGAAGGCCTTCGGCAGTACGCCGGCCCCGGCCAGTGGAACGACCCAGACATGCTGGAGGTAGGCAACGGCATGCCCGTGCACGAAGACCGCGCCCATTTCTCCATGTGGGCCATGATTGCCGCCCCGCTTATTGCCGGCAACGACCTGCGCAACATGAGCAAAGAAACCCTGGCCATCCTCACCCACAAAGAAGCCATTGCCATCAACCAGGACAAGCTGGGCATCCAGGGCTTCCGCTACGCGAAGAAAGACAGCGTGGAAACCTGGCTCAAACCGCTGGACAACGGCAAATGGGCCGTCTGTTTCCTGAACAGGAGCAACACGCCCCAGAAAGTGAACTTTGACTGGAAGAACACCCCTATCTCAGATGAACTCTCCAAGCGGGAGCTGAACGCCGCCAAAACCACCTACAAAATTAGGGACGTGTGGGCCAGGAAAGCGCAGGGCAACACCAAAAAAGCCTATGCCGCCACGGTGCCCCGCCATGATGCCATTTTACTGGTATTGTCGGAGTAAAAAGATATGAAGGAGCGTGGGTTTAGCGGCTCTTTTTCCTGAAATTGCTTTAAAACAACTTCCTTCCTTTTCTGCGTTTAGGGCCTGTTTTTCAAAAAAGAGCCCCTAAACGCAGAAAAGGATTTTTGCCGATCATCTCATCAGAATTTAACCCTTGGCTTTATGCGTATACGGTTACCTTTTCAGCTTACTTTCCTTCTCCTCCTGCTCATGGGCGGCGTGGTTTCATCGGCGGGAGCCGTGACACTTCCGGCCATTTTCGGGAATCATATGGTGTTGCAGCAGAACAGCCAGGTCACCGTCTGGGGCTGGGGCAAAACCGGCGAAGACATTACCGTGACCGGAAGCTGGGACAATAAACCTGTGAAGACCAAGGTGAACAACCAGGCCCAGTGGCAGGTACAGCTCCAGACCCCGGCGGCAGGCGGGCCGCACACGCTCACGGTACAGGGCTACAATACGCTGGTGCTGCAAGACGTGCTGCTGGGCGAAGTGTGGCTCTGCTCGGGGCAGTCTAACATGGAGTGGAGCGCCGCCTCGGGCATAGACAACGCCGAAAAACACGTTGCCGAGGCTACTTATCCGTCCATCCGGTTTTTCCAGGTGGCGCACCGCACCGCCAATACCCCGCAGCTGGATGTGCAGGGCCAATGGGTGGTCTGCACCCCCCAAACCATGAAACATTTCAGTGCGGTGGGCTATTTCTTCGGGCGCGAGATCTATCAGAACCAGAAAGTGCCGGTGGGGCTTATTAACAGCAGCTGGGGCGGCACTCCCGCTGAGGTCTGGCTCAGCGCCAATGCCATCTCGGCCAATCCCGTACTGGCCCAGGCGGCCGCCCAGCGCAAAGAAGTGGAATGGGGTCCGGTGCAGCCCGCCAAAGCCTACAACGCCATGATTGCGCCGCTCATGCCCTTCCGCCTGGCCGGGGCCCTCTGGTACCAGGGCGAATCCAACACCGATGCCCCTGACGTGTACGCCCAGCTGCTGCCCACGCTCATCCAGAACTGGCGCAGCGGTTTTCAGCAGGAATTCCCGTTCTACTTCGTGCAGATTGCGCCTTACAAGTATGGTGGCCCTGAGGAACATCCGCGCTTAGCCGAAGCCCAACAGAAAACCCTGCGCGTGCCCAACACCGGCATGGCCGTGATCAATGACATAGGCAACATTGACGACATCCACCCCAGAAACAAACTGGACGTGGGCAAGCGCCTGGCCGCCTGGGCCCTGCACCAAACCTACGGGCAGAAAAACATTCCCTTCTCGGGCCCGCTGTACCAACGCATGAAAACGGAGGGAAACAAAATCAGGCTCTTCTTTGACCACGCAGACCAGGGCCTCACTGCCAAAGGCAAAGACCTCACTCTTTTTGAGATAGCCGGCGAAGACCGGAAGTTTGTGCCCGCCACCGCCCGAATAGACGGCAACACGGTAGTGGTAAGCGCTAAAAACGTGAAGAAACCGGTGGCGGTGCGCATGGGCTGGAGCAATACCGCCGTCCCCAACCTGTACAGCAAAACCGGCCTGCCCGCCTCCAGCTTCCGCACCGATGACTGGCCCCGCCCGTAGCGCCCACCCGGTGCGTTTAGGGGCTCTTTTTGGAAAAACAGCCCCTAAACGCACCGCCAGCAAAAAAGATATTCAACTGTGAAACGATTAAATCATTTAACCAGATAATGAAATACTATACCCCACTAGCCTTATTACTCGCAATGGGTCTGCACGCCTGCAGCTCTACTACCTCCACTACGCAGTCGCCCAGCCAAACCGCCCCGGTGACGCAGACCGCGCCGGCGCTTTCGGTGCCCGCCCTGCCCACCGATCCGTTCATAGAAGACCTGCTGGCCAAGATGAGCGTGGAGGAGAAAGTAGGCCAGATGACCCAGCTCACCATTGACGTGATTCTCAAAGGCAACGAGACCACCGTGGTAGACGCCGCCAAACTGCGCGACGTGCTGGTGAACCACCACATCGGGTCTCTCCTGAACGTGCGCAACCACGCCTACACCATTGACCAGTGGCACCAGATCCTGACCCAGATCCAGAACGTGGCCACGAAGGAAACCCGCCACAAAATACCCGTGATCTACGGCATTGACGCCATCCATGGGGCCAACTACCTGGCCGGTTCCACGCTGTTCCCGCACAACATCGGCATGGCCGCCACCCGCAACCCAGCTTTGGTGAACCAGTCGGCGCGCATTACGGCCATTGAGACGCGGGCTTCGGGCATTCCGTGGAACTTTGACCCGGTGCTGGATTTGGGCCGCCAGCCGCTGTGGCCGCGCTTTGAGGAAACCTACGGCGAAGACATGTTCATGGCCAAAACCATGGGCACCGCCGCCATCACCGGCTATGAGAAAAACGGCCAGGGCCAGGATTTCACGGTGGCATCATGCATGAAACACTACCTGGGCTATTCCCTGCCGGCCAGCGGAAAAGACCGCACCCCGGCCTACATTCCGGAGCAGATGCTGCGGGAGCTGTTCCTGCCGCCGTTCAAGGCCGCGGTGGAGGCCGGGGCGTCAACGGTCATGATCAACTCCGCTGAGATTAACGGGGTGCCCGTGCACGCGAGCAAATACTACCTCACTGATATTCTGCGCAACGAGCTGGGTTTCCAGGGAGTGGCCGTTTCTGACTGGGAAGACGTGATCAGGCTGCACACCCGCCACCGCGTGGCCTCCACGCCCAAAGAAGCGGTGCGCATGGCCGTGGAAGCCGGGCTGGACATGAGCATGGTGCCTTATGACTACTCGTTCTATGACCACCTGATTGCCCTGGTGAAGGAAGGCACCATCTCTGAGGAGCGCATCAACCTATCGGTGCGCCGCATTCTGGCGCTCAAGAAAAAGCTGGGCCTGTTTGAGAACGCTTTCCCCAAGCCTGAGCTGAAGAACCGCATCCAGACCGCCGAGTTTGACAAAGTGGCCTACCAGTCTTCGCTGGAAAGCATCACACTGCTCAAGAATGAGAAACAGACGCTGCCGCTGGCCAAAAACTCTAAAATCCTGGTAGTAGGTCCCACCGCCAACAACTTAGGCGCGCTGCACAGCAGCTGGTCGTACACCTGGCAGGGGTCAGACGAGAGCCAGTACCCTAAGAAAACCCAGACGGTGTTGCAGGCGCTCATAGGCAAGATGGGCAAAGCCAACGTGATCTCCCGCGCCGCCGCTGATTTCAACGCTCCCGCCAATTATGACGTGGCCCAACTCAAGAGAGACGCTGCGCAAGCCAAAGCCATTGTGCTGTGCCTGGGCGAAAAAGCCTACGCCGAAAGCCCCGGCGTCATTGACGACCTCACCCTGGACGCGAACCAACTGGCCCTGGCCAGAGCCGCCAAGGAAACCGGCAAACCCGTGATTCTGGTGCTGCTGGAAGGCCGTCCGCGCGTGATTTCCGCCATTGAACCGCTGGCAGACGCTGTGCTTATGGGTTACCGTCCGTCTACGTTTGGGGGCGCGGCTATCGCCGATGTTCTGGTAGGAGACCACAACCCCGAAGGAGTGCTGCCGTTCACCTATCCGCGCCACGCCGGCGACGTGCTGCTCTATGACCACAAGAACTCAGAGGAAATCAGGGAAGACGTGCCCAACACGTACGGCAACGTGGGCTTTAACCCGCAGTGGCAATTTGGGCACGGCCTAAGCTACACCACCTTCCAGTTCTCAGATTTGCGGGTGAACAAAACCACCTTCGGGGCCACGGATGAACTCCAGATTACCGTGAAGGTGAAGAACACCGGCAGCCGTGCCGGCAGCAAAGCCGTGGATCTGTTCAGCCGCGACCACTTCGCCAGCATTACCCCTAGCGCCAAACGCCTGCGCGGCTTCAGCAAAGTGAACCTGCAACCCGGCCAGGAACGGGAAGTCTCGTTCACACTTACCGCCAAAGACCTGGCATTTGTGAACCAGCAAGGCCAGTGGGTCACGGAGCCCGGCGCTTTTGACCTCATGGTAGGCGACCAGAAAACCACCATTACCTATCAATAACTATTCTGCGTTTAGGGGCTGTTTTGGAAAAAGAGCCCCTAAACGCAATCCTATTGGTCGTTCGTCTAGACGAATCAAACCCTCTGCCCATGCTGCATCGGCGGAGCCGCAATTAGAAACCTTTATGAAGAGAATCTGCTATTTTCTGCTCTTGTTCATGTTCCCGGCGCTGCCGCTGCTGGCCCAGAAGCCCAAAGGTTTTGTGCAGACCAACGGGCACACCTTCACCCTTGACGGCAAGCCGTACTACTACGTGGGCACCAATTACTGGTACGGCGGGCTGCTGGGCTCCACCGGCCAGGGCGGCAACCGTGAACGGCTCAAAAAAGAACTGGACCTGCTCAAGAATGCGGGCGTGACCAACCTGCGGGTCTTGGCGGGCGCCGAAGGCCCCAATAACCAACCGTACCGCGTCTCGCCGGGGCTCATGATGAAGCCGGGGGTGTACAATGACACGCTGCTGGCGGGGCTTGATTTCCTGCTGGCCGAGATGGCCAAGCGCGACATGAAGGCGGTGCTGTACCTGAACAACAGCTGGGAATGGTCTGGCGGCTACGGGCAGTACCTCAACTGGAACGGCTACGGCCCTATTCCGTACGCGCTGGCCAACAACAATGACTGGGCAGGGTTTATGCGCTACGTGGGCCAGTTCCACCAGTGCGACCCGTGCAAGCAGCAGTTTGCAGACCACATCAGGTTTCTGCTGGGCCGCACCAACCAGTTCACCCGGCAGAAATACACCCAAGACCCTACCATCATGTCCTGGCAGATTGCCAATGAGCCGCGCGCGTTCTCTATGGCCAACGTACCCGCCTATGACCGCTGGATCAAAAGCACCGCCGCGCTCCTCAAATCGCTGGCCCCTCACCAGCTGGTCTCTACCGGTTCTGAGGGTTCGCACGGGTCTGAGGCGTCTATGGAGGTGTTCAAGCAGGTGCACACAGACCCAAACATTGATTACCTCACCATGCACATCTGGCCCAAGAACTGGGGCTGGCTGGACAGCAAGAACATTAGCGGCACCCTGGATTCGGCTATTGCCAAGACGGAGCAGTACATGAACCGCCACCTGGAGTTCGCGCAGCAACAGCAAATGCCTATTGTGATGGAGGAATTCGGCCTGCCGCGCGACCACCACCAGTACAACCTCACCGACCCCACCACCGCCCGCGACAAGTACTACCAATACGTGTTTGAGCGGGTACTCCGCAGCGCGCAGGAGAAAGGCGCACTGGCCGGGGCCAATTTCTGGGCCTTCAGCGGAACCGCGCAGCCCAACCCCAGCCGCCATTTCTGGCAACCCGGCGATGATCTCATGGGCGATCCTCCGCAGGAAGAACAGGGCCTTAACTCCGTCTTCGCCAGTGACAGCACCATGCCCCTAATCGCGAAATACGCCAAGGCCATCAAAAAAGCGGCCCAGAAAAAGAAGAAGTAAAACCGCTTGCCCTCACAGAACCAAAGCCGCCCATCTGTCTGCTTTGGTTCTTTTTCATGTTTGCGGTTTGTTACTTTACGGCCAGAACACGACCTGTCTTTGCGGGTAGCGTTCTTCCACCACCTTTACCTTTTGCTACTCCCGTTTAGCGGCTCTTTTTCTGAAAACAGGCGCTAAACGGAAACTCAGACACTATGCTCCAACGCCTTCTCCCGTTTCTGTTTCTGGTGTGCCTGACTTTGCCGGCCTGCAAAACCAGCGCCCCTGCCGCCCAAACGCCGGTTCTCTTTGAGGCCGACCACCCCTACATCCAATATACCGGCCGCATTGACTTCTCAAACCCCAAAGCTCCCCGGTTCTGGACGCCGGGCGTGTACATCACCGCCAAGTTCAAAGGCACCTCCTGCCAGATTCTGCTCAACGACGAGGAGTATGGCGGCAAACACAATTACCTGGAAGTGATTGTGGACAACGGCACGCCCTACAGAATCCAGACCACCGGCAAGAGCAACACCATTCAGGTAGCCCACAACCTGCCGCCCGGCGAGCACACCGTCACCCTCTGCAAAAACACCGAGGCCAACATTGGCTATCTGGAGTTAGTGGGCATCAAGGCCGAAGCCCTGTTACCGCCACCCGCCAAACCCACCCGCAAGATTGAGTTTATTGGCAACTCCATTACCTGCGGCTCCGGCGCAGATCCTTCTACCGTGCCCTGCGGCCAGGGCCAGTGGCATGACCAGCACAACGCCTATCTGGCCTATGGCCCCAGAACCGCCCGGGCCCTCAACGCGCAGTGGCACCTCACCGCGTTCTCCGGCATTGGGCTCATGCGCAGCTGCTGCAACATGAAACTGGTCATGCCGCAGATTTTTGACAAAGTGAACCTGCGAGAAAACGAAATCGCCTGGAACTTCAGCCAATATGTACCAGACGCGGTCACCATCTGCCTGGGCCAGAATGACGGCATCCAGGACTCCACGCTCTTCACCAGAAACTACCTCCAGTTCCTCCAGACCGTACGAAGCAAATATCCGCAGGCGGAAATCATCTGCCTCACCAGCCCCATGGCCGATGTCCAACTGGCCGCTTCCCAGAAAAACTACCTCACCGGCATTGTACAGGCGGCCCGCCGGGCGGGCGATGCAAAAGTGCATTCGTTCTTCTTTGCCCGCTCCTACACCAACGGCTGCGACAGCCACCCCAACCTGGCAGACCATGACCTGATTGCTCAGGAACTCACCCCCTTCCTGAAGAAAATGCTCCGCTGGTAAGCCCACTTTTGCGTTTAGAGCCTGATTTTCCAAAAACAGCCCCTAAACGCAAAAAGTAAAAATCCTCACAAAGCAGAGAGGCCGAGACTTCCTGTCTCGGCCTCTCTGCTTTGTGAGGATCAACGTTGCCGCTTAATTCAGCATGGGTTTCTGCGGGAATTTGGAGATCTGGGACTTGGAGGCGAACACCAGCATCTGGATCATGACCCCTAGACTGACCACCAACGCCAGCTCAAAGTGCGTGAGGATGTTGGAACCGGCAATGATCTGCTTAGACTCATCGTTCAGGCGTTTGCCCTCGGCTACCTGAATCCGGGACAATTGACTGAGGTGCCCTTTGGTGAGGCGGTGCTGGGCATCTAGCTGCTCTTTCACCAGCAGCTTTACCTGCTCCTGGGCTCCGGCGGCAGCCAGGTATTTGTTTTCCAGCGCTTGCATGGCGTCAATATCCTGGGTAAACGCCTTAAAGAATTGGGCCTCTTCGTGGGTTAAGGTGGTCTTACCGTATGCTTCCACCAGCGTTAAAATGGCGGCGTTCTTAGCTTTCAGTTCCTGCGGCAGCTGTTGCTGTTGGCCTGTATGGTAGCTCTGCTCCACCAGCATCTTCTTTTCGTGCAGATGCTCAGAGAGCTGGTAAATGTAGCTTTCCACCAGCAGCCGGTCTTCATAGACCGCCGCGAACGAAGACCCCAACTGGCTCACGTGGCTGCTGTCCAGCAGATTTTTGGCCAGCACCAACACCAGCACCACGCCCAACAACAGGGCCGCCCTGGTTTTATGCTTTATGCTATACACCCATTTCATTGGCAGAACTTTTTGAGAGGAACACCAGCCGGGAACAAGAAGAAGCACCAACAAACCACAACTCCCGCGCCTCACCTCCAGATACAAAAGCTTCTTCCTGTCTGGAAGATACAAAATATATTCCCCAAAAGCCAGCCACTTACCGGCCACACCCACCCAACACGTTTAGGGGCTGTTTTTCCAAAAACAGCCCCTAAACGCATGATGAGATAAAAACAATTAGAATACTCAGGCAGTCACCTCAAAGAAAGCCAGAACCAGATCAGGAGCCCAGCATTCTGGCGTTCATCTGGGCGGCGAAGGCATCGTTTTCCTCCCGGGAGGCTTTTCTTCTTTCCTCAGAGGAGCCGTAGCCCACTTCCAGCTCGCCGTTGTCCAGGCGTTGCATCACGGCATCGGCGAAGTCCTGGAGCGGTGCCCCGAAGGTGTGCAGTCCCGGTCCGCCCAGGTCTGTGTTCACGGCAGGCGGCACAATCTCCAGCACCTCCACACTGGTTTTGGACAGCAGGAACCTCAGCGACATGGTATAGGAATGCAGGGCGGCTTTGGTAGCGCAGTACACTGGGGCAAAAGCGGCCGGCGTGAACGCCAACCCCGAGGTAACGTTGACAATAGCCGCCCGGTCCTGTTTTCTGAGGTGCGGGATGAACAGGTGGCACAGATGGATGGGCGCCTCTACGTTAATGACCAGTTCCTGCTGGGTCTGCGCCCACTCCTCCTGCACCTCCACCGGGTTTACCCGGCGCTGGATTCCGGCATTGTTCACCAGCACGTTCAGCTGCGGAAACTCGGCGGTAACTTGTTCCAGCAAGGCGATGCGGTCAGATTCTTGGGCTACGTCACAGACAATAGTGTGCAGGGCCGGGTGCTTTTCTTTGGCCTCGTTCAGTTTGTCTGAGCGGCGGCCGCAGATGATCACGGTGCTGCCGGCGTTCAGAAAACGTTCGGCAATGGCCAATCCAATTCCGGTGGCTCCTCCGGTCACCAGCACGGTATTTCCAGCTAATTTCATAGGTTTTAGGCAAAAATGGGAAGAAACAGTTTCCCTCTTATTTACTGCTCTGCGGCGCGGGAGGTTCTCTTGGATAGACAGGCATCGGGGCACACGCAGGCATTTTTTGCGTTTAGGGGCTGTTTTTGGAAAAAGAGCCCCTAAACGCAAAAAGCCTCCCCTGTGTGCAGGAAAGGCTTTCTATATCAGGCGCAACTTAGCACGGGAGCCAAACGGCCGCTTTACAGCAGGGTGTTTTTCACGTAGTCGCGGCTTTGCCGGATGCTCTGGAACGGGTCTTTGGAAGCCGCGAAGTTCTCCTGCTCCACAAAGATCCGGTGCACGCCGGCCAGCTTGGCCTGTCCGAAGATTTCCTGATAATTGATGCTACCGGTGCCAATCTCAGTGTTCAGGTCGGGCGAGGTTTTGTCCATGTCTTTCACGTGCCACATCACAAAGCGGCCCTGGTGCTGGCGGAACAGATCGGCGGGTTTGCGGCCGGCCCGCACCACCCAGTACAGATCGGCCTCAAAGCTGACCAGCGCGGGGTCGGTTTCCTGGAGCAGGATGTCATAGCCGGTGGTGTTGCCGTAGGCCTCGAACTCGAAAGCATGGTTGTGGTAGGCCAGCTTGAGGTTGGCGGTCTTGCACAGTTCGGCGGCTTTGTTCGTTTTCTCGGCAATACGCTTGTAGTCATCGGCGCTGCGGCGCACGGCACCGTCCAGGTACGGCACCGTGATGTACTGGTGCCCCACGGTGGTGCCGGCCTCAATGTAGCGCTTGACAATGTCCAGGTTGCCGTCTTTCATGTACTGCCCAAACTCATAATGCCCGCTGGTAGAGACCAGTTTGTTGGCCTTCAGGAGCTCTTTGAATTCCTTCGGGCTCAGGCCCCAGTAACCGCCCGTTGGCGAATAACCGTAGGTTTCCACATCCTGGTAACCGGCCTGGGCCACCTTGGCAATCACGCCTTTGGGGTCTTTGGGCAGGTAATCGCGCAGGGTGTACAGTTGGAGGCCTATCTCTTTGAGGACTCCGCGGCCCGAGGCGGCGGCACCGCCGGCCACAGCGGCTCCCGCAGAAGCGGCAGATTGTGATGAACTGGAGGATTCGCAGGCCAGCAAGGACGGCGACAGCGCCAGGCCCGCCGAAAGCAACCCTAACTGCTGTAGAAACTGTCTTCTTTTACTCATGAAATTGGTGTTGGGCAAAACAGGGGAAAAATCTTTTTAGTGGGTACCAGTGCCGCGTGTTTGATCAGACATCGCAGATCTGGACGGCCTGCCGGATGGAGGCCACTTTGTCTTTGCCCTTGGCAATGAACTCCTGCGCCACGTAGCCTTTGAAACCGGTATCTTTGATAGCCCGCATAATGGCCGGGTAATTGAGTTCCTGGGTATCATCTATCTCATGCCGGCCGGGCACCCCGGCGGTATGGTAATGGGCAATGTACTGGTGGTTGTCTCTGATGGTCTGGATCACGTTGCCCTCATCTACCTGCATGTGGTAAATGTCATACAGCAGCTTGAAGTGTTCGGAGCCCAGGCGCTTGGCCAGCTCCACGCCCCAGGCGGTGCGGTCGCACTGGTAGTCTGGGTGGTTCACTTTGCTGTTGAGCAGTTCCATCACCAAGACCACGTGGTGCTTTTCGGCCAGGGGCAGCAGTTTCTTGAGACCTTCCTCGGCGTTTTTCAGGCCCGTTTCATCATCCATGCCTTTGCGGTTCCCGCTAAAGCAGATCAGGTTCCGGTAACCGGCCTTGGCCACCAGCGGAATCATGTCTGAGTAGTTCTTCTGGAGCGTGGCGTGGTATTGTTTGGTGTTAAACCCTTCGGTGAGGCTGATTTCTGCGCCGTTGCACATGGTAGAGACCAGGCCGTGTTTCTGGAGCGTGGGCCAGTCTTTGGGGCCTACCAGATCAATCCCTTTCAGGCCCATTTGTTTGGCGGCCACGCACAGTTCCTCCATGGAGAGGTTGCTGAGGCACCAGCGGCACACCGAATGATTGATATTTCCTTTCAATTGGTAAGGAGGTTCCGCTTCTTTCTCAGTGGCCGCAAAGCAAGCCAGCGACCCCGTGGCCGACAGTGCGGCGGTACCGGCCAGCAGGCCTTTGATGGCCGTGCGTCTTTTATTCTGTGATGCCATGTCTGTAGAGGGTTAGGGTAAACTGGTGACCGCCGGGGCTTTATCGGTTTCGGGTTCAAAGACGGGCACTTCCTGCGGCGGTGCGGGCTGGTCTCTGAACAGGAGCAGGAAAAGCAAAGCCACTACGCCCGCAATACCGGCAGGCACCAGCCACACGTTCTGCCAGAAATTCTCGGCATCGGCGCCCCGGTAGTACTCACTTATGTAGCCCGCTACCCAGAACCCGATGAGCATGCCCACCCCGTAGGTAGCCAAGGTCACCAAGCCCTGCGCCGAGCTCTTGTACCGTTCCCCGGCCCTGGCGTCTGTGTAGATCTGGCCCGAGACAAAGAAGAAATCATAGCAGATGCCGTGCAGGGCAATGCCGATGATCAGCATAAACGACAGCTCCCCCGCGTTGCCGTAGGCGAACAGCAGATACCGAACCGCCCACGCCACCATGCCCACTAAGATAGTTTTCTTGAACCCGTACCGGGAGAAGAACACCGGCAGCAGCAACAAAAACAGCACCTCAGAAATCTGCCCAATGGTCATTTTCCCGGTGGGATTGTCCAACCCGATGCCCGTGAGAAACGGGTTGGCGTTCTGGTAGTAAAATGCCAGCGGAATACAGATCAAAACCGAGGCCAGGAAGAAGATAAGGAAGTTTCTGTTCTTTAACAGCTTGATCGCGTCCAGCCCCAGAATGTCTGCCACGGAGTTGCTTTTATTCTCCTGCCTTACCGGCGGAGTCTTGGGCAGCAGGAAGCTGTAAACGCCCAGCACCAGTGAAGCAATCCCCGCCATCAGGAACGTGTTTTTAAGCATGCCCTGCCCAATGCTCTGGGCGGAATCCCAGTGGAAGAGGTAACTGATGGACAAGCCCGCGGCAATCCAGCCAATGGTCCCCCACACCCTGATCACCGAGAACTCCTTCTCCGGGTTCTTCATCTGCCGGAAAGACACCGAATTCGCCAGCGCCAGCGTAGGCATATAGGCCACCATGTACGTAAACACATACGGGTAAAAGGTACCCACACTGTCTGACTGGTACATCTGGTACATCAGGAACGCGCCCACCAGGTGCAACAGCCCCAGAATCCGCTCGGCGTTGAAGTATTTGTCTGCGATGAGCCCAATGATGAAAGGCGCAATGATGGCCCCAAACGACTGAGTGGAGAAAACACTGGCCGTTTCCAGTTCAGAGGCCTTGAGGTTATTGCCCAGAAAAGTGCCCAGCGTGACAAACCAGGCGCCCCAGATAAAGAACTCCAGGAACATCATGGCAGATAACTTGATGCGGGTAAGGGTATTCATGGTTCGTTGGTTTGGTGTAAAGCGTTGGGGAATGGGAAACTTTAGGACGAGCTTAGCCGCCGGTAATGCCGGGCCCAAAAACTGGTCTTGCGTTTAGGGGCCGTTTTTCCAAAAACAGCCCCTAAACGCAACTAGAGTTTAAAGCCGCTTGATCATGATGTTGCGGTACCACACGTTGTCGCCGTGGTCCTGCAACGCGATCTTGCCTGATTTGAAGGTGCCAAAACCAGGCATCTTGGCGAACTTGCTGCCGGCTATGAGCGCGCGCCAGTTGTCATCCCACATGGTGGTGGAAAGGACTTGCTGCCCATTCTGCTTTACCTCCAGACGTCCGTTCTGGCTAATGATCTCCACCTGGTTCCATTCTCCGGCGGGCTTTACCGTCTCGGGGCTGCTGGCAATGAGGTCATAGAGGTCGCCGGCGCGGTGCTTGTGGATTTTGGCATCTGGGTGGCCGGCGTTGTCCAGCACCTGAATCTCGGGGCCGGTATGCCAGGTATGTTGGTACTTAGTTGGATCTTCCTGCACAAAAAGAATAATGCCACTGTTGCCGTTGGCGGCTATTTTCCAGTCCAGCTTGAGGTGAAAATCACCGAAGCTCTCCTGCGTGACAATATCTCCGCCCTCACTGGTTTGCCAGTCTTTTTTGGCGGCCGCATCTAACCGCAGCGTTCCGTCCTCCACTTTCCAGGCTTTGCCAATGGTTTGTTTCCCGTAGGTGTGCCAGCCTTGGGTGGTTTTGCCGTCAAAAAGCGTTTGCCATTTTCCTTCTTTGCCTGCCGGCGCTAGTGATGATGCGGTAGAATCCATAGAGGGGGAAGAGGAAGTCTGACAGGCCACCAGTGCCGCCAGGGAAAGTACAGGGAGTAGATTCCGGAATGCCATACGAATTTATTTTTTAAGCGATAAAATGTACTGGGCCATGGCCTGCGCGTCTTCTTTGCTGATGTTGGGGTGCGGGGTCATGGGCACTTCGCCCCAAACGCCTTTGCCGCCCTGGATAATCTTGGAGGCTAGGTAGTCAGTGTCTTTCTGGTTGGCTTCGTATTTCTGGGCTACCGCTTCATAGGCCGGCCCTACTACTTTCTGGTCAATGCGGTGGCATGCGGCGCAGTCTGACTGGGCAATCAACTGGGCTCCTTTCTCCGCCAGGCTACCGGCCCCTCCGGCGGTGCGGTCGGTGCCTATGTTCATGCTGCTGGTGTCTACGTCAGACTGCCGGGTGGCGGCACTCATGGCGGCGGCATCGGCGGAGTCAGCGTCTGCGTTGGCTACCGTGCCATTTTCTGAAGAAGAGGAGTTGCTGCCGCAGGCTGCCATGAACGCGCAGCTGGCCAAAAGAAGAAACGTTTTTTTCATAGAAATAAAATAGGTAAACGGAATAAAGTAGCGCATACGCCCAGTAGGGTATGCCTCCTCAATCTAGCAGTTTGTTTTTGATTATCAGTGGTTCTTGCTCTTTTCTGTATTTGTTTCTTCACTTCAATCAGGCTATTCAGGGGCTACTGCCCCCGGCTTTGCGTTTAGCGCCTCTTTTTGGAAAAACAGCCCCTAAACGCAAAGCCGGAACGATTGGCCCAGCCGTTTTCAGTTTGGATTGACCAAGAAGTCGGTCCACTTCTCTGCGCTGGCGCTACTGGCCACCACGGTCTCAATGAAAGCCATGCCCCGCACGCCGTCCTGCACCGATGGGAAGTCCAATGCCTCTGCCGGGGGCGTGGTGCCATCCAGGCGGGCGGCCAAGGCCATCCCGAAATTGCGGTACAGATTGGCGAAGGCTTCAATGTAGCCCTCGGGGTGCCCGGCGGGCGTACGGGTGTTATGGGTTGCGTAAGAGGAAAGTCCGGCCCCGCCGGTTCTTAGCACCTGCGCAGGCTGGTCCTGCCACTTCAGCAGCAGCGTATTGGGTTCCTGCTGCGCCCACTCCAGCCCGCCTTTCTCGCCGTAGACGCGTATTCTGAGGTTGTTTTCCTCCCCGGCCATTACCTGCGAGGCAGTGAGCATACCGCTGGCCCCCTGGCTGAACCGCAACAGCACATGGCCGTCATCGTCCAGCGCCCGGCCTTCCACCACAGTGTTCAGCTGCGCGCAGACCTGCTCAATCTGTAGGCCGGAGATGTACTCCGCCAGGTGGGCGGCGTGCGTTCCTATATCGCCCATGCAGCCGCTTTTACCGGAACGTTGCGGGTCTGTGCGCCAGGCCGCCTGGGCGTTGCCTTCCTTTTCAGACAGACTGCTGAGCCAGCCCTGGGTGTATTCTACCAGCACTTTCCTGATGTTGCCCAGCGCCCCGTCTTTTACCATTTGCCGCGCCTGCTTTACCATGGGGTAGCCGGCGTAGGTGTGGGTGAGCAACAGCAGCAAACCGGTTTCCTCCACCTTCTGCCGCAATTGCCGGGCCTCGTCCAGTGTCAGGGTCATGGGTTTCTCAATGACCACGTGGAAGCCTTTCTCCAGCGCCAGGAGCGCCGGAGCCAAATGGGCGAAATTGGGCGTGACGATGCTCACAAAATCCATGCGTTCCTGGGGGGGCAAGGTACTTTCCTTTTCCAGCATCTCTTCATAGCTGGTATAGGTTCTGCTTTGGGGCAGAAAGAGCGCGCGACCGCTTTCCCGGGCGTTGTCTGGGTTGGCACTGAGGGCGCCGCAGACCAGCTCAATGGCTCCGTCCATGGTGGCGGCTATTCTGTGGATGGCGCCAATGAAGGCTCCTTTCCCGCCCCCAATCATCCCCATTCGCAGTTTTCTATTCATTATTCAAAAAATAAGTTACCTGGGGCGGGCAAGATGGTGCAATCTATCCCTCCCAAGGCGGTGAATCAATCTAGTGCTTTTCCAGCGGAGTTCAGGCTGCTGCTGAGCACACTGTGAAGCGGAAGGCGCAACTGCCTAGGTAGCCCAGGCGCGGTCGCCTTTTTTGTAGGGCGTGCAACCGTCGAAACGGCCGGGTACGGGCAGGTAGCGCAACGCCTGGGTGGCCCCCACTTCTGAGGTGAAGAAACCCAACATGGTGAGTTCCTTCATCATCCGGAAGTAATGGTTGGGCGCGTCCTTTTCTTTGTTTTCCTGGTGCTTCTTCTGCTCGGCATCCAGTTGGGTAAGCAGGGCGGTGCGCTCGCGGGGAGCGGCCTCCATAAATTTCTTGTTGAATTTCTTCTGGCAGGCCTCGTCCAGTTGGGAGATTCCTTTCAGGAAAACTTTCTGGTCTTCGGGCTTGTAGCAGTCCTGCACCATGGTGGCCATAAAGGTGCCTATTTTCGCGGCTTTGGCACCGGGGGTAGACGTGGCCGGAAGAATGGTCTCCCCTACCTCGTCCAGAAAAGCTACCTGGTTCTGGTCAAAGAGTTTGTTGACTCTGGCGGTGCTGGAGGTGCAGGACACCAGCAGCTCTGCGCCAATCATGGTACCGCCCAGGATCCAGCCTATGGCAGCCACTGCTTCTCTTCTGTTCATGTTTAATTTGTTTATGTACTTCTTGGGTACTACAGTCTTTTATTGTTCAGCCTACTTGGCAGATTACCTACTCCGGGCTCAAAGAGCACAGGCGAAAAGAGGTGTGTTCTCAGACACTCAACTTCCAGCCCTGGCGGTACTCGCGTTTCACAAACTGGTTCACGTCATCAAAATTGGTCACGCGCATGTTGGCATTGTCCCAGACTAGTTTGATGTTGCGGCCGGGGTAGTCAAACCCTTTGCCATCGGCCTTGGGTTTCTGAATGTCATAGCCTCTGATAGCCAGGTTAGCCATGAGCAAGGCCTCAGTGAGCGGACCGGCAATCTCAAACGGCGAGCTTACTTCTTTTTTACCGTGGCCGGCAATACAGGCCTCTACCCACTGGGCGTAATGACCGGCATCACTACCGGGAACCCGGGCCAGCGTTTGCTTCACTTTTACCTGTTCTGTGCGCGAAGTGGGCAGCAGGCGCGGATTCTTACCATAGGTACCGCACATCATCTTGCCTTTGGTGCCCACAAACAGGGTACCGTTGCCGCCGTCCCCGAACAGTTCATTGGGACCTAGTTCATCTGGGCGCACGGGCTGTATGCCACCGTCCATCCAGTGCACGGTCACGGGGCCTTTGGTTTTATTGGTTTTGGGAAAGTTTAAGGTCACGTGGCTGGAGGGCGGGCAGCTCTCTGGGAAGTACCCGCGCTTGAACTCATCTACGTACACGCTGCCCACGCTGGCCTGCACGTCTGTGGCATATTTTAAGTTAAGCACACTGAACGGAGCTTCTAATAGATGACAACCCATGTCGCCCAGGGCGCCGGTGCCGTAATCCCACCAGCCGCGCCAGTTGAAAGGCACCAGCTTGTGCACGTAGTCTTTGTATGGAGCGGTACCCAGCCACAGATCCCAGTCCAGGTCTTTGGGTACTTCGGCCTTACTGCTTGGCCACGGAATACCCTGCGGCCACACGGGGCGGTTGGTCCAGGAGTAAATGGTGTGCACATGGCCAATGATACCGGCATCGTACCACTCGCGCAGCTGGCGCACGCCATCGCCGGAGGCACCCTGGTTACCCATTTGGGTTACTACTTTGTACCGTTTGGCGGCATCTGTAAGTACGCGGGCTTCATAGATGTCATGCGTGAGCGGTTTCTGCACGTACACGTGCTTGCCCAATTGCATGGCCGCCAGGGTGGTAATGGCGTGGTTATGGTCTGGCGTAGACACAGAGACGGCATCAAAGTTCTTGTGCTCTTTGTCAAACAGTTCGCGCCAGTCTCTGTAGTACTTGGCCTTGGGGAACCGTTGCCGGGTGTTGGCAGCGCGGGTATCATCTACGTCGCAGAGAAACCCAATTTCGGCCTTGCCGCTTTCATGGAAACTTTTGATGTCGCTTTCACCTTTGCCGCCCACGCCCACGGCCGCAATCACGAGCCGGTCGCTGGGGGCCAGAAAGCCCTTACCGCCCAACACGTGGCGGGGTACAATCATGAAGCCGGCTGCCGCCAGGGCACCCGTTTTCAGAAACTGTCTTCTGCTGTGGTCTTGGGCAGATTTGTCTTTGTCTTCTTGAGCCATACGGTCAGATATGAGGGATAGAGGATCTGGTTTGGGAAGGGGAAAATCAGATGTTCAGCTTCTTCATCTCGCTTACCGCATGGTCTACCGCCCGGGCGGTAAGCGCCATATAGGTAAGGGACGGATTCTGGCAACCCGCCGAGGTCATGCAGGCCCCATCGGTGACGTACACGTTGGGAGCATCCCATACCTGGTTATGCTGGTTCAGGACCGAAGACTTAGGATCTCTGCCCATGCGCGCCGTGCCCATCTCATGGATACCCTGCCCCATGGCGTAGCCAGAGTCATAGGTTTCCACATTTTTGAGGCCCGCCAGCTCCAGCATTTCTTTGGCGTCTTCCTTCATGTCTTTGCGCATCTTGAGCTCGTTTTCCTTTATCTCGCAGCTAATGTCAAGAACCGGGAGGCCCCACTTGTCTTTTTTGTTTTTGTCTAACCGCACCATGTTCTCATGGTAAGGCAGCGTTTCCCCGAAACCATTGATGCCCATGCGCCACGGCCCCGGCTCACACATGGCGTCTTTCAGGTCGGCGCCAATGCTCATCTCGGCAATCTCGCGGCCCCAGCCAGAGCGGCTGGCGCTGCCCTGGTACCCAAAACCCCGGATGTAGTCGCGCTTGTCGCCGTTCACGTTGCGGAAGCGCGGAATGTAGATACCGTTGGGGCGGCGGCCGTAGTAATATTTGTCTTCATAGCCTTCCACATCGCCTTTGGCCCCGGCCCTGAAGTGGTGATCCATGAGGTTATGGCCCAGCTGGCCGCTGCTGCTGCCCAGGCCTCCCTCCCACACATCGGTGGCGGAATTCATCAGGACCCAGGTGGAGTTGAGCGTGGAGGCGTTCAGGAACACCACTTTGGCAAAGTACTCGTAGGTTTGGTTGGTCTCCGCATCCAGCACCTCCACGCCTTTGGCCTTTTTGGTGTCTTTGTCATACAGGATCTTGGTCACAATGGAGAAAGGCCGCAGCGTGAGGTTACCCGTGGCCATGGCCGCTGGCAACGTAGCAGATTGCGTACTGAAGTAAGCGCCAAACGGGCAACCCAGCCAGCATTTGTTGCGGTACTGGCAGTTGACGCGGTCATTATGGGCGGCGGTGAGGTTGGCGGTGCGCCCAATGATCATGTGCCGGTTGCCCTTGTAGTGCGCCTTGATACGGGCGGCCACATCTTTTTCCACGCAGTTCATGTCCATGGGGGGCAGGAAATCACCGTCTGGGAGGTGCGCAATGCCGTCTTTGGCCCCGCTGATGCCCGCGAATTTCTCCACGTAGCCGTACCAGTGCTCCAGGTCTTTGTACCGGATGGGCCAGTCTACCGCAATGCCGTCTTTGGCGTTGGCTTCAAAGTCAAGGTCAGAGAGGCGGTAGCTTTGGCGGCCCCACATAAGGGAACGACCGCCCACATGGTAGCCGCGGTACCAGTCAAAGCGTTTGCTTTCTGTGTAGGGGCTTTCCTTCTCGTTTACCCAATAGTCAAGGTTGGTTTCGTTTAGGGGGTAGTCCCGTTTCAGGACGGGGTAGTTCTCAATCATCTCCTGGGTTCGGCCGCCCCGGTGCGGGAAATCCCAGGGGTTCTTATTGGCGTTCACATAGTCTTTGACGTGTTCAATGTTTCTGCCTCGCTCCAGCATAATTGTTTTAAGTCCTTTTTGGGTGAGCTCTTTGGCGGCCCAGCCCCCAGAGATTCCAGAACCTATCACAATTGCGTCATAATAATTATCGGCCATAACTCAGGAGTATATATTTAATGTTTGTAGAGATTACACAATTCTATTTCTATAAGCAGGGTAAGCGGAATTCAAATCATGACAAGGGCTTTGCAGAACAACTATGGTTCTTTAGAAATGTATTAACAAAACCGCGTTTTAATAATAATTTTTAAAAACATAAAAACCAAACGAAACACTTCGGAATTATTAAAAAAGCAATGATAACCTCAATCAGACTAAAAAAAGACAAGGAGGGGAAGACCTGCTCCAAACAGATGTTGCGAAGGATAAGGCGATGTTTCTGCGGTTGCCGTTAAAAACAATGCCTTCCGTTTAGGGGCTATTTTTGGAAAAACGGCCCCTAAACGGAAGGCATTGCGCAATAGGAGAAGCGCCGACTTTGCTGAAGAAACTTACCGCGCGCCCAGGTCTTTCATGGTCACCACGGGAATGTCTTTGGGAGCGGCAGATTCCAGTTCCCGGAACGCGGTGGCTGGGTACTGGTAACCGCCTGGCGTAAGCTCCCACAACAGCGGCGCCAGACATAAGGTAGCGGCTTTGAACCCTTGCAGGATGGCGCCCAGATTGCCCGTTCCTTTAGACAAGGCGGCCTCGTTCTCAATTTCAAACGACCCCTGGAAACCCCGCTGCCGGAGTGTGTTCACGAACGCACGCCAATCCATACTGTCTGACCCTCCAAAACCCGGCAACATGGCCTCATAGTTATGCCGGTCCCATTCGTGCTGACTGGTGGGCACGCCGGCCCGTTGGGCCAACGCCGCATCTATCTGCTGCATGGCGTACAGGTTCCCCCAGTACACATTGTTGCCGTTGCGGGTGCCTTTGACGTGGATACGGCGCAACCGGGACATGTCTGTGTGTAGAATGACCTCACTGGGATCTACGTGCTGCCACACATCATGCGAAGGGTCATAGATCTCGCCGTGCGCGTGGCTGGGGATGAGTTCATACATGAGCTTGCGGGCCGCCAACACCCCCGTAAGGTTATTGAACGTGCCGGAATGCCCGGCGGAGCGCCAGCCTTCCATGGGGCAGTTCTCATAGAGCACGGTTACCCCCAGGTCCTCGGCATACTTTATAATAGGTGTGAAAATGCGGGCGTACTCCTCCAGGTTTTTCTGGAAGCCGCTCTCCTGGTTTCCCAGCTCATGGTTATAGCCTACAAAGGTGCCCACGTTCACCTCATTGGCATCGCCGCCCAGGAGGTGCGCCATCCGGATGAGCCGGAGCAGGTGGTCCTGGTTTTTGACCCGTTGCGCGGGGTCGCCGCCAATGAGGTTGTCAAACGCGCCCAAAGACAGCCGCAGTTGGTGTTGGTTGAACTTCTCCAGCAGTGCCTGGGCGTGGTCTGGGGTGAAGTGTTCATAGTCCAGGTGCGTGGCTACGAAGTCATCGCGGGTGCCGTCTTTCCTGAACACGCACACGTCCAGCCCCTGCACGCCTACTTCCTTCGCCTTGGCAATGACATCGTCTAAACTCAGCTGATCAAACGCTGAGGTCATGATCCAGATTTGATTGTTCATAGTGCGGTAGTGCCACCTGCTTTCTGGGCAGGCCTTGGTTGTGGTTTGGTGGAAGCCAGCAGAGACTGCATTGCCTGGGCAACAGCCCACTGCTTGACCAGGGTAAGATGCTGACTTTTGCGTACATGTGCAAACGCTTCTTCCTCAGAGCAGACGTTTACAATGTTGAGGGCGGCGCTCCCGGCGATGACGTTTTGGGCCTGTTTCAGGAAAAAGAGCCGCTAAACGCAATAAGACTTCCGGTAAAACAAAAGCGGGGACCGTTCTGTACGGTTCCCGCTTTTGCTGTTATGGACTTTCTACGGACGGTTAGCGCCCCTGTACGGTGATGTCGTCGGTTTTGATCTCGCTCTGGCGCAGCTGCACCGGAGGGGTCTTTTTGCGGAGTTTCATGTTGAGCATCTCCACCACCAATGAGAAGAACATGGCAAAATAGATATAGCCTTTAGGGATGTGGGCGTGCAGGGCCTCCACTACTAACATCACCCCAATGAGGATAAGGAAAGACAGGGCCAGCATTTTCACGGTTGGGTGGTTGTTCACGAAATCACTCACGTACTTGGCGAAGGCCAGCATGATGCACATAGAGATGATCACGGCCACAATCATAACACTCACATGGTCTACCAGGCCCACGGCGGTCAGGATGGAGTCAAAGGAGAAGACAATATCCACCAGAATAATCTGCACAATGATTTTGCCCATGGTGGCGGTACCGCCCCCGGCCCCGTGCTGCTCCTCTTCGCCCTCCAGCTTGTTGTGGATCTCCGTGGTACTCTTGGCCAGCAGGAACAAGCCCCCGCCAAACAGGATAATATCACGCCAGGAAACATTAAACGGCTCATCCAACCACGGCAGGTTCCAGGTGAAGAGCGGCTGGTTGGCGTGCACAATATAACTGATGAACATGAGCAGGATGATCCGGAAGACCAGCGCCAGCAGAAGGCCAATGGTGCGGCCCCGGCCCTGCTGGTCTTTGGGCAGCCGGGACACTACAATGGAAATGAAGACAATGTTGTCTATACCCAGCACCACCTCCATAAAGGTTAGGGTGAGTAAACTTAGCCAGACGTCTGGGCTCGAAAATACATCAAACATAGTTTTATTGGGTCAGGTGGTGCGAGAAATACCTTTTTGTCTGTACTCTACGGATAACGGCCAACAACGGTGGCCGGTAGGGGTTTGCGTACCCGGGAGCGAGCTATGACTTCATGTTCACAAACTGCAGCGGAATGCCCAGCTCGGCGCGGCGTAGCATGGCAATCACTTCCTGCAAATCGTCAATCTTTTTGCTGGTCACGCGCACCTGGTCGTCCATGATGGCGGGCGTCACCTTTATTTTGCTGTCTTTGATGAGCTTCACAATCTTTTTGGCGTCTTCCTTGTCAATGCCGGCGCGCACCTTCACGTCTTTCTTGATCATGGGTCCGCTGGGCGTGGCCTCATTGCTGAAGTCAAGGGCGGTGGCATCTATCTGCTGCTTCACAATCTTGCTCAGGAGGATGTCCTCAATCTGCCGCAGGCGCATGTCGTTCTCCGTGATGATGTGCACCAGGTTGGTTTTCTTGTCCAGTTCCACGCTGCCTTTGGTATCCCGGAAGTCATAGCGGGTCTGGATTTCCTTTTTCACGGTGTTGATGGCGTTGTCCAAAGTCTGCGGATCAACTTTGCTCACAATATCAAATGAGGGCATAAGTAGGATTATTAGTAAAATGAAAGGTATTTAAAAGCCTTTTATTGCCGGAAGCCGAACAAAGTTACTAGTTTAGCAGAATTTTACGGAAAAGAGCTTAAAAACGCAGTCATGCAAATTATTCAGCCCTCTACCTTTCACGAGTTTGAACAGTATTACCGTTTACGCTATGAAATGTTGCGCAAGCCCTGGCACCAGCCCGTGGGCAGTGAGCGCATGGAAGACGATGACGAGGCCATCCATTTAATGGCCATTAACGAAGAAACCGGCGAGATCATGGGCGGCTGCCGCGTGCACAAGGAATCTGACACTGAAGCCCAGCTGCGGTTTCTGGCCGTGGGACCCAAATACCAGAACAAGCAGGTTGGCCGCCGTTTGCTGCAGGCCGTGGAGGAGGAAGCACGTAAACTAGGCGCCAAAGACCTGATTGTACAGGCCCGCGAGTACGCCAAAAACTTCTACAAGCGCAACGGCTTCACGGAGGAACACCCTACCCACCTGCTCTTCGGGGAGGTGCAGCACTACCAGATGCGCAAACCGCTTTACTAGGCAGAACCGTATAAAAGGCAATTCTCTGTTTCCGGGTCGGCTGGTTTACAGCCCCGGGGAGAGACTTCCTTTTATCCGTATGCCATGAAAAAATCAACGCTTTTCTCTGGGCTTGGCGTAGGTGCGCTGGGATTTGGTGCCCTGTATGTAGCCACCCGCCCAAAACCAGCCCCGCTCCCCACCGTCCCTTCAGTTGATTTAGCCCGCTACGCCGGCAAGTGGTATGAAATTGCCGCTTTTCCGCAACGCTTTGAAAAAGGCTGCCACTGCACCACCGCCCAGTATACCCTGAAGGAAGGCTACGTGGAGGTGCGCAATTCCTGCCGCAAAAACGGGCCCAACGGCCCGCTCAAAGAAACCGTGGGCAAGGCCTTTCCGGTGGAGGGCAGCCACAACGCTAAATTAAAGGTACAGTTCTTCTGGCCCTTCAAAGGCGATTACTGGATCCTGAGCCTGGCCCCCGACTACTCCCACGTGCTGGTAGGCGCCCCAGACCGCCAGTACCTCTGGATTCTGGCCCGCACCCGCCACCTAGACCAAACTGCCTATGACCAACTGGTGCAGGACGCCCAAGGCCTGGGCTTTGATACCCGCAAGCTTCGTAAAGCAGACCAGCGTTGCCCAGACCGTTAAGTTCCTTTTGCCTTGATTTCAAAAAAAGAGCCCCTAAACGGTATACTACTCGCCTTGCTCCAGCACAAGCAACGGATAGGGAGTTGCGTTTAGGGGCTCTTTTTTGAAAAACGGCCCCTAAACGCAAACCTTCTTGCGGAGAAGAGTTTCTGCCGGCGCCCATTGTTCCCAGCCTCCATAGAACCAAAGGCAGCAAATAGCACCTCAAGGACATTCATTTTTACGCTAATTCTGAAAAAATAGCCCCTAAACTGCTTAATAGCCACTTCTTTCCCAGGCAAATATGTAACCACAGCTATATGTCTTGAGTACAAGTAGCATCTCCTCTAATTGCTACCTTATACGATTTTGTCTACGCATACTATAAAGAAATATACGCTTAAAACACTGGCCGTGCTCTTATGGATTATTGGCATTGTGTTAGGATTGGTGGTGCTCCTGCTGGTAGCGCTGCAGTTCCCCAAAGTACAGGACTTTGCCGCCAGCAAGGCCGAAAGCTACCTCCAGAACAAACTGGGCACCGAAGTGCGCATTGGCAAGTTCCGGAGCGATTTTCGCAAGGACATCCTGCTGGAAGGTGTATACCTGGAAGACCAGAAAGGCGACACCCTCTGGTACTCTGAGCGCCTGGCCGCCAACCTGGACATTCTAGGCATTCTGCAATCTAAAGTGGCGCTCAGGTCGCTGGAGCTGGAAAACGCCACCGCCCATATCTACCGCACCCTGCCAGACAGCGTCTCCAACTTTGACTTCATCCTGGAAGCCTTCACCACGCCCACAGACACCACGGCAGTCACAGACACCACCAGCGCCGGGTTTGTCTATGACATTGGCACCATTGGCCTCAAGAACATCTACCTCACCTACCGCGATGAGGTGAACGGCCAGAACGTGCGCACCCGGGTGGGCAACCTCACCGTGGAGATGGATGAACTGGACCTCACCAAGGAAATCTACCGCATAGAAGACATCGCGCTGCGCGATACCTGGGTAGACATGGTGCAGACCAAGGTTCCGCCGGAAGGCGAGTCAGAACCCATGACCATGCAGTTTGGGCTCAAAACCGTGTCTCTGGACCGCGTGCAGCTCAAGTACCGCAACGGCGTGGCCAAACAGTACATAGACGTGAACCTGGGGCAGGCCAAAATGGCCTCAGACAAGATAGACCTCATCAACTCGCGCATAGACCTGAGCAACCTAGAGCTGCACAACAGCACCCTGGCCTACTCGCAGAACGCCGAAATGCCCGCCGAATACCGCGTGGTGAATCCGGCCGAGGCCGTGGAAGCCATTGAGGAAGCGGTTTCCAAAACCACCGGCGAACCGGTGAACTGGGTATTTACCTTAGACAAACTGAACATAACCGAGGTAGATGCTGCCTTTGACAACTATGACGCGCCCAAACAGGCCAAAGGCATGGACTACAACCACCTGCAGGCCCGCAACCTCAACCTACAGCTCAACGACCTTTACTACAGCACCAACCGCACCACCGCCCAGCTGGAGCAACTCACCTTCCAGGAGAAGAGCGGGTTTGAAGTAAAGCAGTTTACCGCCGGCATCCTGTTTGACTCCGTGCAGACCGAACTTTCTGACCTGGTGCTGGAAACCGGCAACAGCCGCATCGCGCAGCGCATCAAAGTGGGTTACCCGTCACTGGAGACCGCCGCCGATGATCTGAGCAAGCTCACCCTCTCCGCCGACTTCCGGGATACCCACATTGGCTTCGGAGACATTGCCCTGCTGCAACCTTCTCTAGTCACGCAACCACCCTTGGCGGGCAATTTAAACCAAACGGTTTACCTAAGCGGGCAAGTGAACGGCCGCATGGACAACCTCCTGCTGAGCAACGTGCGCGTGAGCGGCTGGCGCAACACGGAGTTAGCTTTGAGCGGACGAATCAAAGGACTGCCCAACCCAGACAACCTGGCGGCCAACATCCAGCTGAACCGCTTCCATACCACCGCCGCCGACGTGAAGTCACTGTTACCCGCCGGTACGCTGCCCGCCAACATCACTTTGCCGCCATCTATGGATGTGGAAGGTACGTTCAGCGGCACCATGACCGCTTTTGACGTAGACGCCACCATTCGTACCACCTTCGGGAATGCCATTGCCAAAATAGACATGACCCCGGGCCGCGCTGCCGGTCAGGAACGCATTACCGGTAACGTGCGCCTCCTGCGCTTTGACGTGGGCAAACTGATGCAGAACCCCGCTTTGGGCCGTGCTTCTCTGGTAGCCAACATTAACGGCACGGGTATTACCCCGGAGAACATGGTGGCCAAGATCAACAGCACGGTGCAAAGCTTTGAGTACGGTGGCTATAACTACCGCAACATTGGGTTTAACGTAGATGCCAACCGCAACCGCTACGCCATTAAAGCCAACAGCACCCAGGACCCTAACCTGGACTTCGGCCTGAACGGCACAGTGAACCTGCGCGGTTCGCAGCCCGCCATTGCCATGACCGCCAACCTCAGAGCCATTGACTTCCAGGCGCTCAAGCTGTACTCAGAAGACCTGCGCCTGCGCGGCGATATTGTGGCTGATCTGCGGGGCAGTGACGCCAACAGCCTGAACGGCTCCGTGATTGCCCGCAACACCGCCCTTACCAGCAATAACCGTCCGCTCAAGTTTGATTCCCTGGCTGTGTACCTGACCCAGCAACCTAACCAGACCGAGGTACGGGTGCTCTCAGACGTGCTTACCGCTAACCTAAACGGCAATATGGGCTTGGGTGACTTAGGTCCAGAATTGATGAACCACATCAGCCGCTACTATGACCTGGGCAATGGCCCGTACAAACCCAGCACCAATCCGCGCCAGTTCACGTTTGCCATGGCCCTGCATAAGCCGCGGGTTTTCCAGGCTTTCGTCCCCGGCCTTACCCGGGTGAAACTAGACACGCTGTACGGGGGCTACAACAGCCAAACGGCTAACCTACAGGTGGTGGCCAATGTGCCGCGCCTGCGCTACACCAACGTCAGGCTGGACTCCCTCGTGCTGGAGATGAACTCCAACCCTGAGCAATTGAACTACGCAGTAAGGGCCGAACGCGCGCGCCAAGACACGCTGCAAATTGAGAACATTGTACTGGGGGGCAACGTGCAGAACAACGTGGTAGCCGCCCGGGCTGCCATCCAGAACGAAGCCGGGGAAGACCAAACGGCATTAGGCGTTCGTCTCACGCAGCTGGCGAATGCCCTGGAAGTAAGGCTAGACCCAGACCTGCTCCTGAACCGCGACCGTTGGGAGGTAGCCCCTAATAACTACGTGCGCTATTACACCACCTCCGGGGCCGTAGTGGCTGATGCCCTGCGCCTGTCTAACGGGGGCATGTCTTTGGCCCTGCAAAGCCAGAATCCGCAGAACCCCAATTCGCCGCTCAACGTCAACATCACAGACCTGGACATTGGGTATTTGTCGCGGGCGTTTTTGGAGCAGGACAGCTTGGTAGGCGGCATCTTAAACGGGCAGGCCACCGTGAATGACCTCACCGGCAACATGAGCTTTACGGCAGACATGACCCTGGCGGGACTGCAATACCAGGCTAAAACGGTAGGAGACCTCACCTTACAGGCCCGCAACACCGGCGCCAACCGCTATGACATGACCGCCCGCCTCACGGGCAACGGCAACAACGTAACCTTAGGGGGTTATTACCTCACCACCGAAGGCCAGCCTATGTCGTTTGACCTGAACTTAGACCAACTGAACCTGGCCAGCCTAGAACCTTTCACCATGGGTATGGTGAAGAACATGGGCGGCGGCATTCTGGGGTCAGTGGCCATCAGGGGGAATTTCAGTGACCCAGACATTGTGGGTGATCTGCGCTTCCAGGATGCGACCTTCAACGTAGCCATGTTGAACTCTACTTACCGCATTCCTAACAACACCCTGAGCGTGACCAATGAAGGCATTAGGTTCAATGAATTTACGTTGGTAGACTCCTTAAACAACCGGGCTACGGTGAACGGAGCCATCCTTACCACTAACTTCGTAGACTATCAGTTTGACCTGCGTGCCGTCACAGAAAACTTCATGGTCATGAACAGCACCGTACAGGACAACCCGCTCTACTACGGCACCGTGTTCCTGAACAGTGACACCCGCATTACCGGAGACTTAAACGTGCCCGTGATCAACACCAACGTAACGGTAGCGCCTAACTCTAACTTAACCTACATAGTACCGCAGGAAGAAGTAACGCCAAACCGGGAAGGAATTGTGGTTTTTGTGGATGTAGACAGCACCCGCAACCGCCGCATTAACCGCCAAAAGGAAATTGACACGGTAGAGACCGTGGTGCAGGGCATTGAAATGGCCATGACCCTGAACCTCACCGATGAGACACCCATCACGGTAATTGTGGACCCTGAAACCGGCGACAACCTCACCATTAGAGGCGATGCCAACCTGAACGTAGGGTTTGACGTGACCGAGAACATCACCCTCTCGGGAAGGTTTGACGTGACGGAGGGCCGCTACGCCATGAACCTTTATGAACTGGTGAAACGCGAGTTTGAGATAGACCCGGCTAGTTACGTGGCCTGGACCGGCGACCCCTTCAACGCAGATGCCAATATCACGGCTATTTACAACGTGGATGCCGCACCGCTGGAACTGATCCAGAGCCAGACAGCAGGAGTAGATGCCGGAAGCGCCGGCCAGTACCGCCAGAAGCTGCCGTTTGATGTGCGCCTCAACCTGAAAGGAGAACTCATGAAACCTGAAATCTCCTTCAACATTGAGTTAGACCAGAAAGCAAAAGGCGCTTTTAACGGAGAGGTAGATGCCCGTCTGGAGCAACTGAGCCAGCCTACCCAGGAGTCTGAGCGTACTAAACAGGTCTTCTCCCTGTTGGTGCTGGGTAGATTCATGGCCCAAGACCCCTTGGCGTCTTCTGGCGGCGGGGGCATCAACAGTGCGCTGCGCGGCAGTGCCAGCAAGGTGCTCTCTGACCAGCTCAACGCACTGACCGGCCAATATCTGGGTGGACTGGGGCTGGAACTGGGCCTCAACTCCTATGATGACTATTCCTCGGGCGAAGCCCAAAGCCGTACCGATTTGAATGTGGCCATGCAGCGGCAACTCTTAAATGAACGCCTCACCATCCGCTTCGGAACAGACATTCCGCTGGGCGGCAGTGACCAGGGCAACACCGGCAACACCAACAATGCGAACGCCTTTGCGGGTGATGTCTCAGTGGAGTACTCCGTGACCAAAGACGGAAGGCTGCGCTTGCGGGCGTTCCGGAACAATTCCTATGAGGGCTTCTTAGACGGACAGCTGCAACGCACCGGCGTCTCCCTACTTTTCGTGCGCGAGTATGACAGCCTCGCAGATCTTTTCAGAAATACTGGTAAAGCAAAATAATGACATCGCCTTCTACATACGTGACACCCTTTCGCCGCTCTTTATTAAAGGCTCTGCCTCTGGTTTTGCTTTTAGCTACGCTTGCCGGTTGCAGCAGTACCAAAAGCGTACCCCCCGGCGATTACCTCTACATTGGGGGCGATATTAAAGTGAATTCTACCGCCCCTGAAACAGATACCAAAGCACTGGAAACGGAACTGGCTGCCTCCATTAGGCCTCAGCCCAATATTTCGTTCCTGGGTATGCGCCCCAAACTCTGGATTTACAACGCCATGGGCGGCAACCGTGAGCGCAAGGGTGTGGCCAACTGGATTAAAACCCGCCTGGGCGAACCACCGGTGCTCCTGAGCGAGGCGCACCCAGACCGCGTGCAGGGCCAGATGATTAACCGGGCTTACAACAACGGCTATTTCTCGCCCACGCTAGAGCACAGCCTTGACACCACCAGCAAACGCAAAATGGCCCGGGTGCATTACACGGCTACCGTAGGCAAGCAGTACACCATCCAGCACATTCAGTTTCCGCAGGGCAATGACAGCCTGTCCATCGCCATTAGGGAGACAGAGCCGCAGAGCCTGCTCAAGGTCAACGACCCTTACAAGCTGGAGACCATGATTGCGGAGCGTTTGCGCGTAGATGAGATCCTGAAGGAGAAAGGCTTCTTTTTCTTTGACGAAGACTACCTGGTGTACCACGTAGACAGCACCCAGAACAACAAGGTCAGCATTTACATCAGAGTAAAAGACACCACGCCCCCCAAGGCCCTCATCCCCTACCGCTACCAACAAGTGAGCGTGTACACAGACTATTCCCTGAATGATACGCTTGGAGATACACAGCCACCCGTGCAGTTCAAAGACTATAAGTATTACCCAGATGAGGAAACGTTTAAGGCCCGTACCATTCTCAATGCCGTGTTCATTGAAAACGGTGACTTGTACAGCCGCAAACGACACCTGCAAACCGTGAACCGCCTCATGGATTTGGGCACCTTTAAATTTGCCGAGGTACGGTTCACGCCCCGCGACTCAGCGGGATTGGACGGCAGGCTAAACGCCGATATTCTGCTCACGCAGGCGAAAAAGAAATCGGTGAGGGCTGAGGTGCAGATGGTGCAGAAATCAAATGGGTACACGGGGCCGGGTATTACGGTGAGTTTCAGGAACCGGAATGCGTTTAGGGGGGCCGAGCTGCTCATGCTCAACCTGGTGGGTTCTTTTGAAACCTTGGTGAGCGGTGATTCTACCCGCACCAGCGGCCTTACCTCGTATGAAGTGGGTGCCGATGCCGAGTTACATATTCCCCGCATCATTTCGCCGTTCAACATCCGGATTTCCAACAGCATGTACCAGCCCAGAACGCGGTTTATGCTGGGCTTCCGGTTCATAGACCGGCGGGAGTTCTTTCAGCAGAACTCGTTCAACTTTGAGTACGGCTACACCTGGAGACAACGCGCCACCACTGAAATCAACATAAACCCGGTGCAGGTGCAATACTCCAAGCTGCTGAACGCCACTCCGGAGTTTCTGGAACAACTAGAAGATCGTCCGTTTCTGGCGCGGGCCTTTGACCAACAGCTGATCATTGGCGGAAACTACCGATTTGTCTATAACACCCAGGGAATCCCTGGCCGAAAGCACCAGTTCTACATCAGTCCGGGGTTTGACGGCTCCGGCGGCTTATGGGGCTTGTTCTACCGGGTTAAAAACAAAAGACCGGCAGACCCGGAAAACCCGAACCAGTTCCGGGGCCAGACCCTCTCGCAGTACGTGAAGCTGGACCTGGAAACCCGCTACTATTTCAACATCACTGATAAGTTGGTGCTGGCCACGCGCCTGCTGGGCGGCTATGGCTTGCCCTACGGTAACTCTACGGTGCTGCCTTACATTAAACAGTACGGCATTGGCGGACCTAACAGCATTAGGGCATTCCCAGCCCGGAGCATTGGGCCCGGGGTGTACAATCCTATCCAATCTTTAAACGGGGAAAACCCGGTGGCCCAGAGCTTTACCTATTTTGACCAGACCGGTGACATCAGGATTGAAGGAAACGCCGAGTTCCGGTTCCCGCTCCTGGACCCCTACCTGAAAGGCGCGGTGTTTGTGGATGCCGGTAACATCTGGCTCGTGAACGAAGACCCCTCCAGACCGGGCGGTAAGTTCAGCGGGAATTTCATGAGCCAGCTGGCCATTGGCGCCGGAGCGGGCGTACGCGTAGACGTGCAATTCTTTGTGATACGGGTAGATTTGGCCTACCCGCTGCGGGACCCCACCTACCCTAACGGCGACAGACCATCTTCAGGCTTGTTCGGGACGGGAGTATTGAACCTGGCCATTGGTTATCCGTTCTAGCGCATCTTTTCAGAAGTAAGAGGTGGCGTTTAGGGGCTGTTTTTGGAAAAACAGCCCCTAAACGCCACCTCTTACTTTTTAGCCATACGTTTGTGGCTGCCGGACTTTTACAGTTTGCTAGCGAAGGTTTAAAGACTTCTTCACGGCTTTATACTGCGCTTCAACCACCGCTTGGTTGTGCCCGTGTGCCGCCTTGGGAACAAGCACAAACTCCTTTTTAGGGGCTTTCACTTTGTCAAAATACGCTTTGGTGAGTTCTTTGGCGGTTAAAATATCTTCCTCGCCCTGAATGAAGTACACTGGGATTTTATAGTGCAAACCATCCCTCATGAAATTCACGGCTGCCTCCATAGATGTGATCCCCAACGCCTTATGCCCCGCAAAGTAAAGAAAGGAATAGTCATCGCCGTCATACCGGTGCTGGGCGTCTTTCTCGTTGTCATAGGCGCTGGCCAGCTTCCACCAGGTGGCGGGGGCTGGGGTGGCGTTCTGCCGCTCATATTTCTTAATGATGCGCATGAGTTGCCCCGACTTCCGGGCATCTCCGTAGGGTGGAGGGCCCAAGGAAGCTAACTTAGTTAGAGATTCTTCGTCTTTGGCGGCCTGGGCTAGTTTAGATACCGTATTGAACGCATGCAGAAATCCTTCCTCTCCGTTGACTACCTGCGAATGGCCTATGTAGGCGGAGAAAAGGTCTGGGCGTTTCAGGGCCATGCTGGCTCCCAGCACCGACCCCCAGGAGGTTCCCACCAAGGTAATTTTCTGCTTGCCCAAGTGTTTGACCAGATACTCGGTTAGCTCAATCCCGTCGGCCACCATCCGCTCCACGGTTAACGGGTGCTCTATCCAGTACTCCTCGGTTACCGGCTCGGGAGCGTTTCGGCCGAAGGTTCTACCTGCTCCCCGTTGGTCCCAGTACACCAGCACGAACTCTTTCTTCCAGGTACCATAGATCGCGTCATCGTACTGGCTCATGGTGCTGCCCGGCCCACCGTGCAGAAACAGGATCACGGGCTTGGTCTTGTCTGCCCCGCTGATAGTGACCCACTGCTCTATGCCACCTATGGGAATAAATTTCTCCTCGTTGATGGAATTTGTCTGGGCGGCTAACTGGCCTGCAAGTACTGAGAGGAATAGGAACAATAAAAGTTTAAGCTTCATGATTGGTTGAAGTGGCGGAATGAAGGGTGGTGAGCTATGATAAATGTGCTATGCAAATTGGCTATATCGTTTTTGTACACGAGGAGGGCAAAGCGTAGCTACTGTTTTACTTGTGTGCCGTGCTGTAGGCAGTCTGGTTATTTTCTTTAGTTAAAATAGAGAGCAGTTGGCATAAATAGGCATTTTCCTTTCCAAAGTCTTTCTGTAGATTCCATTCCTGCAAGATAACAGCTACAGTTTTTTGTTCAGGCAGGATCAGGATGTATTGCCCCCCTTTACCTCTCGCGGTGTACACTGGCTTATCGTTATAGTTCAGGAGCCACCATGAATAGCCATACCCATTCTCCTGATAGCAGTCTAAGTTTCTGAAAGCTTTGCTTTCACTGGTATAGTTAGTGAAGCTCTTATTTACCCATGAAGAATCAAGTAGCTGTACTCCATTGACCTTTCCATTGTTAAGGTACAATTCTCCGAATCTGGCGAGGTCCCTGGCCGTGAAGTACGTCTCGTCTCCGCCGGCGTAGTAGCCGTCTACCTTCCGCCAGAAGCCACATTGGATTCCGAGTGGCTTAAACAGCTTCTCCTGGGCAAACTCTTTCGTAGTTGTTTTGGAAGCCTTCGTGATCAAAGCAGAAAGAACCATCTGGGAGCCTGTGAAGTAGTTAAACTCCTGCCCAAGTTTACTCTCAGAGACTTCTTCCTCCATAATCACCTGCTCTACATTCTGTGGCCCATCCCACCCGGTAAACCCACCCCGCATAGACAGCAGGTGAGCTACCGTTAATTTTTTCTTCTGCAGATTCTGTCCACCCTTCTGGTACTCACTGAAGTAGGGCATCACGTAAGCGTTTTCTGATTCAAGATAGCCATTCTGGATGGATAAGCCCGTCAGGGCTGATGTGATGCTCTTAGTGACAGAATGCACATTGAACGCGCTAAACCTAGTAGCGCCTTTCTGATACTTCTCAACTATTACCTTACCCTCTTTGATTACTATTAGTCCTCTCAGCCTTTCCCAGCCCCCAATCTCCTTGAGATACTGCTCTATTTCCTCCTGATCATACCCTGCACTTTCCGGGGTGGCCCTTTGCCATTGGTAAGGCTCGTGGCTGACCTCGAAAGACTGTGAATCTGTGAAGGGCAGTGCAAGATTGAGCGGATGCCATTCAAAGAAGTAGTTCATACTATTGACTACTATGAGCAAAGTGGCTGCTGCTGCCAGGCCTGTAAACAGTTTCTTTCGCCTATGCTTTTTTCCAATTAAAACTACTGCTGTGACTAGCAGTAGTAGCAAAACCAACACGTACTCAATGGCATTCGGGTAAGGTAAGTAAAAGTAGTCATCTTTGATTTTGTAGGAGATGCCTATAAATAGTCCAGTAAGAAGTAAAAAGATGATGTACAGGTTTTTCATTCAGGTAGGGGTAGCTTACAGTCAGGCTAAACTACAGGCGAGGTCGTAGTGACGTTTACACTAGACGTTGTGACCTGGCCTTTTTAGATGATGGAGTAGCTCAATGTTATAGTCTGTAACCTTGGCTCCAGTTTCCTCTCAATCTGATATTCCCTATCCCGCAAATCTTCGCTTGTGAAATACACCACGTCGATTCCTACTTCTTCGTATCTGTCGAAAGTTACTTTTTTTGAGTCGATGTCTTTCTTCAGCGCCTTGTAATCAAATTCATTCTCAAGCACTTTTGCAATCCATAATGCTTTCTTATACACATTGCCCCAGTTTGAGTAGTCGGTCTTATCGTTCCTCAGCCTGAATTCCGCCTCAACTACGAAGTGGCTGCACCCGCCCCTGTAAATCAGTAATGTGTCGCCAGTCTCAAGAAGGAAAGTAGCAGTCCGTTTCCCGTAGTCCCACTTATAGCCTTTCAGTTCTTTAGCGTCCTTAAGAAATTCATCTGTCTGCGTTTCTTGGTCGAATACACATTCCTCAGGTGCTTCTTCTTCGGTGGGTGCGTCATTTGCACCTAGAGTTTCTAGAATGTCCTTCTTGGTTTCTTTTCTCAGGATAGTGTCTGGCGTTGGAGTTGCCAAAGTTTCTTGTGCTTGTGGAATTAATTCCTTCTCCTGCCTCGGGCTGGAGCAAGAGATTGTTAGAACCGCAATAAGAATCTTGAATACTTTTCTCATTTATATTTAGGCTTGGCCATAACAGCTAGTGTAAGCGACGGGCGAGGCCATCGGACGCAGCATGACTTTTACACAATTTGGGCTACGTTTTTATTATACTTTCAATCTTATTTTTCCTAATAATTTGGGTGATTAGAAATGATGTAGCTAACATCAACCAAAGCCAATAATCATATTCGAAAGCCCAGTATATAAAAGGCAGTATAATAATAAGCCATTCTAAAAGAAGTTTTTCTTTTAATCTTATCCTACTTGGCACAATTAAAAAAATATCTAATAAAATAATAGCTGTTAAAAATCCTAACCAAACTATAAATCCATACCCAAAAATTAAAATCAAGGTACCTCCAAGCCATATACTCATTCTGTCGTTGTCTTGCTCAGGAGAAATTACAAACATCATCAAAAAAGTAAATAGGTAAACAGTTATCACTAATCCAAGAACATTCACCCAATTACTCAATAATATTTTTGATGTATTTTTCATATTTAAAATAAAGCCTAACGGACTAGTATAAACAACGAGCAAGGCCGTCGGCCGAAGCTTGGTGTTTATACTAGTCCGTTAGTAGCTGTTATTCTTTTTTTCATCTGCCTGATAGCAAAACTAAGTTAGACTTTCTGTCAAGAAACTTATAACCCGTATGTTCTAGTTTGAGATTCCCGCTGTCCAAGGCAATGTATCTTTGCATATAAGCTTCGTCCGATTCTTTTTTATAAATGAATCTGATGAATCCGTGTCTGGTACGGCTAAAGCCATTTATATTGTTCCTTTGCAACAGCTTCAGGTTATTCTTTAAAAGTTTCCAATCTGAAGTGTCCAGTTGCTTTAGTTCTTGAATATGCTCCTTAGTGATTGAATCAAAATTACCGTAGTCCGTTTGGTTTATGTAAAGATTGTCATTTTCAACAAACATAAGGTTTACAGAATCGTCCAGCTTTTTGAAGATACTTTCAACTTGTATTATGCTTTTTTCAACTGCATCAACATCATCTTTCAATTTAATTGAGTTCCTGTTCTCGCAAGAGTCGATAAAAGGCGCTAAACAAAGAATTAGGTAAAGAATCTTTTTATTCACTTAAATCTCATAATTATTAATTGCTACTAACTACTGGATAAACGGAGCACCCTATTCCGGTTATCAGCGCTATGTCTATAGTAAAACATCCGGTTATCCCTTAAGAATCAGCCGGTATCCGGAGTAGCGCTACCCAATATACTAGATTGCTACCACTTCAGGAAACGCCTCCCGTTTAGGGGCTCTTTTTCCAAAAACAGGCCCTAAACGGAATTCACACTTGGCAGTTGGGGCAGAAGTAGGTGGCGCGGCCTCCCACGTATTTCTTCTGGATGGGCGTCTGGCAGCGGGGGCAGTGCAGGTGGGCATCTTTGACAGGCGAAGCTGGGGCGGTGTCCCACTCGCGGGCGTGGATGAGGTAGTGCGAGGGGAAATCACGGTACACGGCTTCCGCGGCGATGGCGGTGGCCAGCACTTCTCTAATGGCCGAGGCCAAACGGTCAACCTCGGCGGGTTGCAGGGTGTGGGCGGGGCGTTCGGGCTCCAGTTGGGCCTGGAATAAGACCTCATCGGCAATCCAGTTCCCTACGCCGGGGGCAATGCGCTGGTCCAGCAGCAGGGGCTTGATCGCCGATTTCTTTTTGGCCAGCCCCTGCGTGAGTTCTTCGGTGGATAGGGTGAGGGCATCGGGACCGAGTTTCTTCTGGAGCCGGAACGCGTCCACACTTTGGGTCAACCCTATCCGGCCGAACTTGCGGGAATCAAGGAAGGCCAGCTTAAAGCCATTCTCAAAGAAAAAGATGGCGCGGGCGAAACGGGGCGTATCGGCGGCATCTCGGTAATAGGCCACGTCGCCGGTCATCCCGAAGTGCATGGTCACAATTGGCCCTTGAGCCGTGAGCAGGAAAAGCTGTTTGCCAATGCGTTGAGTGCCGGTGAACTGGTTTCTGAGCAGGGCGCGCCTAAAGTCGTCCAGGTCCAGCTGCAGTTGGCGTTTGGGGTCCTGGACCTCCACCTCCGCGATGGTCTGGTGCAGGCTGGTTTCCTCAATAAAGCGGCGGTAGGTTTCAACTTCAGGTAGCTCTGGCATGGCGTTATTTGCGTTTAGGGGCTGTTTTTCCAAAATCGGGAGCAAAACAGCTCTTTTCTAAACCGCCCGGGGAAGCACATGGTTGCGCGGCGGCTTCATTTCAGGGCATGGTTTCCAGTGCGGCGATAGTTCTGGCCTACTCTGTGGGCAATTCTACCAAACCGGCTCCTTTAGCGCAGTTTTCAAAATTAGCGCCCCAAAAACGCAGCAAAGAAATCTCTATTTCGTTAGATTTGCTTAGACCAGTTCTTTAATCTGCATGGAAACGTCAACTCTACCCCTGGAAAAACTGCGCTACCCCATAGGACGCTATGAAGCACCGGCCCTGTACCGCTCTGCTTTTGTGAAACAGGCCTTGACCGCCCTGGAAGAACTGCCTGGGCTGCTGCGGGCAGCCGTATCCCCGTTGTCAGAGGAGCAACTGGACACCCCGTACCGCCCCGGCGGCTGGACCTTGCGCCAGGTGGTTCATCACCTCGCCGACAGCCATATGAACAGCTACGCCCATTTCCGGCTGGCCCTCACGGAGGATCGCCCGTCCATCAAAGCCTACGAAGAGTCTTCCTGGGCATATCTGCAGGATGCCCGCTGGGCAGATCCTGAGTTGTCGCTCCAGATGCTGGACGCCCTACACCAACGCTGGCTTATTCTGCTGCGCTCGCTCACCATGGAAGAATGGCATCGCACCTACCTGCACCCGCAGCACGGCGAGGTGTACCTGTTCCAGGCGGTGGGCATGTACGCCTGGCACGGCCTGCACCACGTGGGCCACATCACTTCTACCAAGGAAAGAATGGAGTGGTAAGCGTTTAGGGGCTCTTTTTCCAGAATCAGGCAAAAACTAGGTACTGGTAGAAATTTATTTATATAAAAAATAAATTATATTAGTCAGGAGATTTCCCCTTCTGACCATGTGCCTGTCTGTTCCTGTCTTCATTCTCTCTGCGTTCTGGTCTCTGTTACAGAGCTTTCTGACACCCCCGGCGCCTGTTGCGCCGGCTCTAAAAACCGCTGCCGTCACTTCTGCGGCTCCATACGCGCGCACGCTGGAATTTGTAGAGAACAAAGGCCAGTGGCCCCAACAGGTAACCTACGCGGCAGACCTACCGGGCGGCAAGATGTTTCTGCAGGCCACGGGGTTTGTATACGTGCTCCATGAACCAATCTCCGGTGCAGCCCACGGGGAAACTCCGGCGGCTCCCGCCCCTACGGCTCGTACTCTTCCTCCGGCCAATGCCGTCAAACAACATGCGTACGCGGTTACGTTTCTGGGTGCTAACGCGGCTCCTCCGCAGCAGGCCCAGGAGGCTACCCAGGGCATCCGGAACTACTATCTGGGCAAAGATCCTAAGAACTGGGGCAGCGGGGCGAGGGGTTTCCGGAAACTGCGCTACGCCAACCTCTACAAGGGCGTAGACCTGGCGCTGTATGAACAGAATGGTCAGCTGAAGTATGATCTGTACCTAGCCGCCGGCGCTTCGCCCGCCCAAATACAGCTGCAATACACCGGCGCTACTTCCCTTTCCCTCCAGAACGGCAACCTGCACGTGGAAACGTCTGTGGGCAACATCATAGAACACACGCCCGTGGCCTTCCAGTGGATCAGGAACCAGAAAGTGGCGGTGCCTTGTCAGTACCAGTTGCAGGGCCAGACGCTCTCTTTCCACTTCCCCAAGGGCTATGATCCGCAGCACCCGCTCCTCATTGACCCGGTCATTGAGTTTGCCTCCTACACCGGTTCCCGGGCCGACAACTGGGGCTTTACCGCCACCTATGACAGCAAGGGCAACATGTACTCTGGGGGCATTGCCGCCGGCACCGGCTACCCGGCCTCCCTGGGCGCCTTTGACACAGAGTTCAACGGGTTCTGGGACATCGCCATCATGAAGTTCAACACCAAAGTCTCCGGGCCCGCCGCCCGCCTGTACGCCACCTACCTGGGCGGCCTTGAATCTGAGACGCCCCACAGTCTGGTAGTGAACCCCCAGGACGAGCTCCTAATCCTGGGCACCACCAGCTCACGCAACTATCCGGTGACAGAGACTGCGTTCAGCCGAGGTTTTAACGGCGGCACCTCCATAGAACCCTTGGGCTCCGGCGGCAACCCTACGTTTGACAATGGGTCAGATATTGTCATCACGCGCCTGAGCGAGAATGGAGATAAGCTCCTGGCCTCCACTTTTCTGGGTGGCAGCGGCAACGACGGGCTTTTGTCCTATGTCTTAAACGATGACCTGGTGCAGAACTACGGTGATCAGTTCAGGGGAGACATCATCGCAGACGCAGACGGTAACGTGTACATCGCCTCCAACACGGCCTCCACCGATTTCCCGGCCAGAAACGGATTCCGGTCACAGCCGCACGGCGGTGGAAACGACGCCATTGTCTGTAAGCTGTCTCCTGATTTAAGCCAGCTGCTGTGGGCCAGCTACGTGGGCGGCAACGGGCAAGACGCGGCCTATTCCATTCAATTGGACCAGGACCGGCAAGTCTACATCTGCGGGGGCACCACCAGCCCCACCCTGCCCGGTACCGCTCCGGGGCTCCATCAGGCCTCTGCCGGCGGCACAGACGGCTTCGTCCTGAAGATCAATGCGGCAGGCACGGCAGTGTTGGCGGCTACTTTTCTGGGCACGGCAGAGTATGACCAAACGTACTTCCTGCAATTGGATGCCAGCAACCACGTGTACCTCTTGGGCCAGACCCTGGGCAGTTATCCGGTGAGCGGCAACACGTACCGCAACGCCAACGGCAAACAGTTCCTGCACAAGCTCAGCAATGATCTGTCTACCACCGAGTGGTCTACGGTGTTCGGCTCAGGCCGAAACTCTATTGACCTTTCCCCCACGGCGTTCATGGTAGACGATTGCCAACGCATTTACGTGTCTGGCTGGGGCGGCAGCAGCAACGGCGGCATTTACGGCAACGGCACCACCAACGGCCTGCCCATCACCGCCAATGCAATGCAGGCCACCACAGACGGCGGCGACTTTTACCTGCTGCAATTAGGCGCCAATGCCCGTGACCTGCTGTACGCGTCTTATTATGGGGCAAACCAGAACGGCCCCAGCGGTGGTGGTTTTGAGCACGTAGACGGCGGCACCAGCCGCTTTGACAAGAAAGGGTACGTGTACCAGGCCGTGTGCGGCGGCTGCCAGTCAAGGTCCAATTTCCCTATTCCGTTGGGAGCCAACTTCTACTCCCGCCTCAACCCCAGCGACAACTGCAACAACGCCGCCTTCAAGTTTGACTTCGCGGAGGAACTGCGGGCCGATGCGGGCCCCGATGATGAAGTCTGCGCAGACGGGGCCGCCGTAGTCCTGAAAGGCACACCGACCGGAGGTGTCTGGTCCGGCGATGGGGTTACGCTGGAGAACGGGGTGTACCGCTTCACTCCTTCCCCCGCCCTGGCCGGACCGCGCACTCTCACCTATACCGTCATGGGCACCGGCTCCTGCGCCATCTCCAAATCCATGGTCATGAACGTGACGCAGGTGGCAGCGCATAGTATCACGCTGCCCGCTGAACCTTTGTGCGTAGGCGCCTCTGCTCCGGTACAGATAGCAGGTTCACCGGCGGGGGGCGTATTCTCCGGCAAAGGAGTGACAGGTTCTAAGTTCAACCCAGCGGTGGCCGGGCCGGGCAAACACACCATCACTTACCGCAGCGACGGCTCCAACGGGTTCTGCGGCTTTGTAACCAAGGAAGTGGAGGTATTAGCGCCTACCTTGAGCATAGGCCCAGACACTACGTTGTGCCCCGGTAATGTGAATCCGTTTCAGCTGCGGGCCAGTGTACCCGGTGGCACCTGGAGCGGCGACTTTGTCTCCTCCACAGGTTACTTTTCGCCGCCAGTGAGCTTTACCGGCACCGTGGAAGTCACTTATTCCGCTGCCTTGCCCTGCCCCATTACCGGCACTAAGAAGATCAACCTGCCACCCCGGCCCACCATGCAAGCCTGGCTGGATAACTCCTGCAAAGACAACCCTAAGATTTCGGGGTACGCGCCGTTCAACGCTTCCTTCGCCAACACCACCAATGCCACCGGCTTTACCTGGCACTTCGGGGATGGTACCCAGTCTACGGAGCGCACGCCCCGGCACCTGTACCAGCAGCCGGGTAAATACTCCGTCACGCTGGTGGCCCATTACGGCGCCAACTGCCAGGAAACCTTGCCCGTAGGCGATGTTATTGTGGAACCGCCGTTTGTGCCCAACATCTTCACCCCCAACGGCGACGACAAGAACGATACCTTCGTGCAGTTTTTCAGCTGTTTCCCCACCGAGATCATTGTGTACAACGTCTGGGGCAAGCAAGTGTACCAGGAGAAAATCTACAACCAGAAGTGGGACGGGGGCAGCCTCTCTGAGGGCACGTATTTCTACATCCTCAAAGACACGGAAGGCAACTCGGCCAAAGGCTGGGTGGAAATACTTCGGTAACCAACCTGTGGTGCATAGGTCTTCTTTTGCCTTTCCGGCTGGCTGTAACCGCTTTTCTTCACATGCGTTTAGGGGCTATTTTTAGAAAAACAGCCCCTAAACGCATGTGGCAGCCTTTTGCGCTACCTCCCCGGCTCTATGGAAAAAACACGTCTGCTGCATCTTTGAAAGCTGGGCAAAAGAGCTTTGAGAAGAACAGCGCGCAAACGAACTCTTCCATTCCCGCCATAGTTTTATAATTTTAGCACTTTATTTACGAAACCACATTTATGTCCAGACGCGGTAGACGCACCTTAGGCGTTCCTACGTTCCCCATGCCCATCTCGGGCAGGTTCATGCCCGCCATCATTCTCATCGTGCTAGGGTTAGGTCTGCTTATGTACAAGACCCTGACCCAGGAAGTACGCCATGAGCAGGACCTGGCGGCGCGGGAAGGAACCCTCACCAACTATTCATTCAAGAAAACTCCCGAAGGAGAACCAGACTACGGCATTTGGCTCAAGGAATTCTCTGAGCGCTTTGAACTGCTCTCTGGCCAGGAAGCCACCTTTGATACCACCGCTTTCAAAGCTGCCCTTAAACCCGGCGACCGGGTACGGGTGGAGTACAGCACCCGCGAGGATATGCTGGAGACTGGCGGCACCAGAAAGCTATATGGTTTGTCTGCCCCGGCCAAAAACCTCACCTTTTTTAGCGGCAAAGACATTGTGGCCCAGGTAAACAGCGGCGGCATTACGTACGCCATCTACGGACTGCTGGCGGCCGGCATTGCCCTCTACATCTGGCAATTGGTACGCCTGAAGCGCCAGCGCGAAGAATATGAAGACTAAGCCCTGAGCCGAGCGCTGTTTAGGGGCCGTTTTTCTAAAAACAGGCGCTAAACAGCAACAGCTCTCCGTTTATTCCAACGTCTAGCCGCAGCCAATACCGCCCATACCCGTACAAGCCAGAAGAAGCCCCAATTATTATGAGCAAATACCCAACCACACCCCGGCAGGTCATTTATGCCTGCGGCAGCGGCAAGTGCCAAAAGCGCGGCGGAAAGGAAATCCGGAAGGCCATGCGCGACCAGATCAAAGCCGCCGGCCTCAAAGACGAGGTAGAGATCATTAAAACCGACTGCACCGACCGTTGCAAGCACGGCCCTATTTTCAGTATACAGCCGCAGAACCTCTGGCTCCATGACATGTCTGAATCCCAGATTCTGCAGGTGTTCAGGGAGCAGGTGCTGGGCCAATAAAAAAAGCCTCAGATGGAAACATCTGAGGCTTTTTTTATGCTGTTGCTGGCGCGGGCTTAGTCTTCGCCGTTGTCATACTTGATTTTACGCACGGCTTTGTCAATCTCGTAGCGGCCGGTGCCTTCTTCGCCAATCACGTCAAACAGTTCCAGGGCGCGACGGGCCACATACTCCTCTTCCACCTGCTCGGTCAGGAACCACTGCAGAAACTGGAACGTCATAAAGTCCTTCGATTTCATGCACTGGTCGGCGAGGCGGTTGAACTGCTGCGTCACGAAAATCTCCTGCTGCAGCGCTTTCTCAAACACATCGCGGAAGGAGTCAAACTCCTGCGGAATGTTCACCACCTCCGGCGAAACGGCGTGCCCGCCCAAATCACTCACGAAGTTGAAGATCTTGAGCATGTGCTCGCGCTCCTCATGGCTCTGCTTCATGAAGTAATCTGCGCTGTAGTCAAAGCCCTGGCGGTTGCACCAGCTGGACATAGCCAGGTATGTGGCCGAGGAATGGGCTTCCACTTTTATCTGTTCATTCAAAAGCGTCTCTATTTCTTCTGAAAGGGAGGTACGCAGTCTCAATAAATCTTTCATGTCTGTAATAATCTCTATCTGGTAAAAGGCTCTGCGGTGCGCAACTGCCTTAACTCAAATATACCGGTAAAAGCTTGTCTTGGTTCTTCGGGCTCCCGCATTTTGGGTAATACATATTCAGTCTAAATTCAGAGATTAGACAAGTAACCAAGCATACCTTCGCCTAGTTTTGACGCAATTCCGGAAAAAGAGCCCCTAAACGCACTTAACCCACCCCTACCCCTCCCAGGAGGGGAGTCCCGCCACCTAGGATCAATACGCAGTGCCTTGAACTCATTCGGCCCCACACTCCAGCCCATCCGCAGGCTAATGGGGCACCAAAGCCGTTACACAGGCAGTAGGCTTGCCTGCGGGAGCGGGCAACGCAGGGGCGGCACGTCCCGAGGCGCTTAGCGGGAGCACGCTTGGACCTTGAAAGCCTGCAGTGGCCCACGCTCCCTATGAAACAGAAGACGCCTGCCCGGTGGTACCATTACTGAAGCTCCGCCTGTTTGAGCGTCAGCGAGTCCGGAGCTTCTTGATTCTTTTGGTTACTTTTCTCATCAAGGAGAAAAGTGACAGACGCCGGCAGAGCGCATCTGCCGCCAAGAGCTTAGCAGGAACGGCAATAGAAAGCAATGACGGGTAGCTAACCGGAGGGGCAGTCCTGGTTGTCGGTGAGAACACCAACAACGGCGAAAGCAGCAGGAGGTTCGCAAGGAAGGTAATATAGCCCGAGGTTCGGCAGGAACGGGAGTGAAAGGTAGTTGCCCTTGCAGACAGATCGGCAGAAAATAGACCTACTTGTGTAAACATCCCCCTACCCCCTTCAAAGGGGGACTCTGCGCGGTGAGAAGCAGTTCTCTTGGAATAAACCGTTTAGAAAGTATAGAGCGCAACGGGCAATCCTTCAGCAGACAGAAACAGACTTTGCGTTTAGGAGCCGTTTTTCTAAAAACAGGCGTAAAACGCAGTGATACCACAGAAAAGAAAGGGAAAGATTAATACGCCACTGGCGCGTACAGACATTCATGCAGAATGCTGTTCAAAGAAAGCATGGCCTTGGCTCCCTGCAACAACTCCTGGAAATGCAGCACATCTGTCAAGGAAAGGACGAAGCAGCGCTCAGAGCGGTAAGGCATGAGCACGTGCACGTCTGAAGCGCGGGAAGGGTCTTTTAACATGGCCTCCACGTTGATGGCGTCTACGTGGTGTTTAAGGTCCAGGAAATCCCTTACTTTGAACGGCGAGATGCCCCCGGCAAACTCCACAAAATAGCAGTTGTAACGGTTGCACTGGTAAACAGCGCCATAGACAGTCCGGAATAACTCTTGCAGTTGGGGAGGGGTAGGCATACGGTACTTCTTCTGGTTGCTCAACGGGAACAATGCAAAAGTAAGAGCAGTTTAGAATTAGTCCAAATAATTCTGGATGATATTTCTCATTTCCCGAAGAATGCCGCTTAAGTTGCGTTTAGGGGCTCTTTTTCAGAAAAAAGCCCCTAAACGCAAACATACTGTTGTGGCTTAGCTGTCACGGTTCACCAATTTGGAGAAGCGGCTGTCTTTCTCGTCCTGGTACAGGAAGGCCAGTTTCTTCTCCTCAAACTTCTCAAAGAACTCCTCCCAACTGATTTCCTCCAGGTTATCTTCGGCGTAGCCGGGGAAGTTGATGCGCAACAGACCGGCCTCCTCGCCTTGGCCGGTGCCTTTCACGGTGGCGGGTTTGCCGTCGCGGGCCTCGGCCCATTTTCTGATGGTGTTGTGGTCGGTGGTGGTTTTCGCTGATTCTGACATAGTTCTATGCTGGGTTGGTTTCTCCTTTCTTGCACGTTGCTTCCCCTAAAAAGTTACCTTCCCGCCCGCCCGGGACGCCAGAAACTTATGCCGTACTTTTACGGTTTTACTATAGTTATTCCAGACCACATGAGACATCTACTTTTTGCTTTTATATTCCTGCTGATCCTCAGTTCCTGCGCCCGGAACCGCCCGGAAAAAGCTCCCAAGGCTTCTGCCCCGGCCACTGCCCAGACAACCGTTTCCAAAGACAGCCTGGCCGTGGCCACGTTTGCCGGGGGCTGCTTCTGGTGCACCGAGGAGGCCGCCGAGAAACTGAAGGGCGTGCACGAAGTCATTTCGGGGTACACCGGCGGGGCCACCAAGAACCCTACGTATGAGCAGGTCAGCAGCGGGCTCACCGGCCACGCCGAAGCCGTCCAGATTTACTATGACCCCAAGGTAGTGTCTTACCAGACGCTGCTGGAAGCTTTCTTCGCGGCGCATGACCCCACCACGCTTAACCGCCAGGGCCCCGATGTGGGCACCCAGTACCGCTCCGCCATTTACTACCGCACCCCGCAGGAGAAAGCCCAGATAGACGCGTACATCCGGCAGCTGAACAGCGCCCGCGCCTTCCAGGCTCCCATTGTGACGGAAGTAGCCCCCCTGAAGGAATTTTACCCCGCCGAGGAAGAGCACCAGGATTTCTACCGCCACAACCCAGACAACCCCTACATGCGCGCCGTTTCCACGCCCAAAGTGGAAAAGCTCAAGAAGAAGATGCAGGGCAAGCTGAAGGACGGGGAATAACATTTTCCACGTTTTCTGGTTTTGAAGCCTTAAACCTGTGAGGTTTTGCAACTTTACAGGTTTTTGCGTTTAGGGGCCGTTTTTCCAAAAGCGGCCCCTAAACGCACCGGGCAGCCCGCCTACGCTGTTTTTAGAACAACCAACGCCCATCCAGTCCGTTTCCAGTAAACGGCAAGAATGGTTAGCTTTGTCACTAGTATCTAAGGAAAGATTATCCCTTGAAAGCAACTCAATTTTTAGAGCTGTACCGCCAGGACCCCGTGGTGCAAACCATGGCCCAGCGCCTGCAGTCTTCTGAACCTCAACATATACAACTGAAAGGCCTGGTGGGCAGCCTGGATGCCGTGGTAGCCTCTGCCCTGCAAACCATGCAAGCCGGTACGCACCTGTTCATTTTGCATGACCGCGACGAGGCCGCCTATTTTTACAGCGATCTCTCCAACCTGCTGGAAAACGACCAGGAAGTGCTGCTGTTCCCCAGCTCCTACAAGCGGGCCTACCAGTTTGACCACACCGAGAACGCCAACATTCTGCTGCGCGCCGAAGTGCTCAACCGCCTCAACGACCGCGCCGGGGCCGGTGCGTTGATCGTGACCTACCCCGAGGCCCTCACTGAGAAAGTCATCAACAAAAAATCATTGGTGGCGAATACACTGGGTGCCAAAGTGGGCGAAAAGCTGGACGTGAACTTCCTCACCGAAGTACTTGCCAGCTATGACTTTGAACGCACCGACTTTGTGTATGAAGCCGGTCAGTTTGCTGTGCGCGGGGGCATTATTGACGTGTTCTCCTATGCCAATGACCTGCCCTACCGCCTGGAACTGTTCGGGGATGAGATTGAGAGCATCAGGACGTTTGACCCTAACACGCAGCTGAGCGTGGAGCAGAAAAAGCAGATTTCCATCATTCCCAACGTGCAGACCAAGCTGTTGCAGGAGACCCGGGAATCGTTCCTGGACTTCATTCCCGAAGACAGCAAGATCTGGCTCAAGGATTACCGCCATACCGCAGAGGTGGTGTCAGAGTCTTTTGAGAAGGCCGAGCAGGCGTTTCAGGAGATGCTGGAAGCCAGCGCCGGCATGCAGATTGTCTCCAAACCACAGGATCTGTTTGAAAGCGGCAAAGACTTTAAAAAAGCGCTGGACCGGTTTACCCTGCTGGAATTTGGCAAGCGGTTCAACTTCAAGAACGCCCAAATAATACAGTTTCAGGCGCACCCGCAGCCCTCGTTCAACAAAGATTTCCAGCGGCTGGTGAGCAACCTGCATGAGAACCAGAGCAACGGCTACGTGAACGTCATCGCCGCCGAGTCTCCCCGCCAGGCCGACCGCCTCAGAACTATCTTTGATGAACTGGACCATGACGTACGATTTCAGCACATGATGCTGGCGCTGCGCGAAGGCTTCGTGGATGATCTGGTCAAGTTAGTGTGCTACACAGACCACCAGCTGTTTGAGCGCTACTACAAGCACAAAACCAAAGAAGGCTATTCCAAATCAAAGGCGCTCACCCTCAAAGAACTGCGCACCCTCAAGCCCGGCGACTACGTCACGCACATGGACTACGGCATCGGGCGGTTTGCGGGGCTGGAGAAAGTGGAAGTGGGCGGCCGGTTGCAGGAAGCGATCAGGCTGGTGTACCGTGACGATGATTTGCTGTACGTGAGCATCCACTCGCTACACAAGATCTCCAAATACACCGGCAAAGAAGGCACGCCGCCCAGCATGAGCAAACTGGGCTCGCCGGAGTGGGAGAATAAGAAGAAGAAAGTCAAGAGCAAGGTCAAAGACATTGCCGCCGAGCTTATCAAACTATACGCCAAGCGCAAGCAGGCCCCGGGCTACGCGTTCTCCCGCGACGGTTTTCTGCAGGCCGAGCTGGAGTCTTCGTTCATCTATGAAGACACCCCAGACCAGGGTAAAGCCACCGAAGACGTGAAAAACGACATGGAGCAGCCGCACCCCATGGATCGGCTGGTCTGCGGAGACGTGGGCTTCGGGAAAACAGAGGTGGCCATCCGTGCCGCGTTCAAAGCCGCCTGTGACGGCAAACAGGTGGCCGTGCTGGTACCTACCACCATCCTGGCCATGCAGCACTACAAAACGTTCCGGGACCGGTTGGAGGCATTCCCCGTGAACGTGGAGTACATCAACCGCTTCAAGACCACCAAGCAGATAAAGGAAACCCTGGCCCGCCTGGCTGAGGGTAAAACCGATATTCTCATTGGCACGCACCGCATTGTGAGCAAAGACGTCAAGTTCAAGAACCTTGGGCTGCTCATTATTGACGAAGAGCAGAAGTTTGGCGTAAAAACCAAAGACCGGCTCAAGGAGATGAAGGTGAACGTAGACACGCTCACGCTCACGGCCACCCCTATTCCGCGCACGCTGCACTTCTCGCTCATGGGCGCCCGTGACCTTTCTGTGATTGCCACGCCGCCACCCAACCGCCAGCCGGTGCAAACGGAGCTGCACGTGTTTGAAGACACGCTCATCAGAGACGCTGTGGCCTATGAACTGAAGCGCAAGGGACAGGTTTTCTTTGTGCACAACCGCATTGCAGACATAGAGGAAATGGCCAATCTCATTTTGCGCCAGGTGCCCGATGCCAAAGTGACCTACGCCCATGGCCAGATGGACCCCGAGGAACTGGAGAAACGCATGATGCGCTTTGTGGAGGGCGAGTATGACGTGCTGGTTTCTACCAACATCATTGAAAGCGGGCTGGATATTCCCAATGCCAACACCATCATCATTAACCGCGCCCACATGTTTGGCTTGAGTGATCTGCACCAGATGCGCGGGCGCGTGGGCCGGTCTAACAAGAAGGCGTACTGCTACCTGTTAACGCCGCCGGTTTCCGGACTTCCGTCCGATGCCCGCAAGCGACTGAGTACGTTGGAGGAGTTTTCTGATTTGGGCGAAGGCTTCAAGATTGCCATGCGTGACCTGGACATCCGCGGGGCGGGCAACATGCTGGGCGGTGAGCAGAGTGGCTTCATCACTGACCTGGGCTTTGAGGCTTACCACCAGATTCTGGACGAGGCCGTGCAGGAACTAAAGGAAACCGAGTTCAAAGACCTGTTCTTCAAAGAACTGGAAGCTGAGAAACTGCTGGAACCCGTGCGCGACTGCTCCGTGGAAACAGATCTGGAGATTCTCATTCCAGATTCCTATATTAGCAATATCTCTGAGCGCCTGCAAATGTACAGCAAGCTGGACAGCGTCAAAGACCTGGAGACCCTGGACAAACTGGTGGCGGGCATGGTAGACCGTTTCGGACCTATGCCGCCGGAAGTAAGGCAGTTGGTGGCCATTGTAAAAATGCGTTGGGAGGCTTGCCGCCTGGGCTTTGAGAAACTGACCATCAAGAAAGAGACGCTCAAGGGGTACATTCCCAGCCAGAAAAACGACAGCTACTTCCAGTCCGAAACCTTCAGCCGCATTTTGCAGTACGTGCAGCAACACTCACGACGTTCCAGACTGAAAGAAGCCAAAGACAAACTGATTGTCATTGTGGAGAATGTTTCTACATTAGAATCGGCGCAGGCTATCTTTGAGGAGCTACAGTCTTAGCGCTATTGCGTTTAGGGGCTCTTTTTGGAAAAACAGCCCCTAAACGCAATAGCCGCTCATGATCATCTGTTCTAATAATGCAGGAACCGGTACCATAGGTCGCCTTTGCCAGACATAAAAGAATTCTTTTGCGCATGAACGCTTCCCCAGCTCTCGCCTCGGTATTGAACCTGCAAACTGTTGTTCAGGAACTGCCTGGCCTTCACCTTTTCCTTTCCCCTGACCTGATCATTCTAGAGGCTACAGACGCGTACCTGGCGGCTACCTTCAAAGACCGGTCCATCATTGGGAAGTATATATTTGATATTTTCCCAGACAACCCAGACGTGCCGGAGGCAAATGGGGTGCTCAACTTGCGCCAGTCGCTGGAGTATGCCCGGGATCAGAAAGTGCCGCATGAGATGGCTTTGCAGCGCTATGACGTTACCCGCCCTCAGGAGCTGGGCGGTGGCTTTGAGGAGAAGTACTGGCAGCCCTACAACAAACCCGTTTTAAACCAGCAGGGGGAAGTAACCTGCCTTATCCACACTGTGGTAGACGTAACCCAGGAGCAGAGAAACATGAAGGAGACCGAGAGGCAAAGCAAGCAGGCCCAGGAAAACCTGGAGCGCTTTCAGCTTCTGGCCCGGGCCACCAATGATGTTATCTGGGACTGGAACCTACAGAATGACACCATCTGGTGGAACGACGGCTTCAAAACCATCTTCGGCTACAGGGAGGAAGAAATTGAGCATGACATCAACTCATGGTACGGCCGCATTCACCCAGATGATGCTACCCGGGTGGTTGAGGGCATCCATCATGTCATTGACAACGGCGGCACCAACTGGCACGATGAATACCGGTTCCGGAAAGCAGACGGCTCCTTCGCCGATATCTTTGACCGTGGCATCATCTCCCGCACTGAGGAGGGACACCCCGTCCGGATGATTGGGGCCATGCTGGACCTCACAGAAAAGAACCGGTACGCCGCCCAGTTGAAAGCCAGTGAGCAGCACGTACGCGCCCTGCTGGAAGGCATTCCGGAAATTTCATGGGTCGCCCGCGCCAATGGCTATATCTATTACTACAACAAAGCCTGGTACGACTACACCGGCAACACCAGCCCAGATGAGGGCTGGGACAAAGTGGTGCACCCAGATGATCTCCAGTCTACCATTGCCGTCTGGACCAATGCCCTGCAAACGGGTAAAGAATACGTGAACGAAGCCAGACTCAGGCGGGCGGCAGACGGGGCGTACCACTGGTTTACCATGCGCGCCACGCCTTTGCATGATGACCAGGGCGAAATCCTGGCCTGGATTGGCGTAGACACTGATATTCAGGAGCAAAAAGACATCCAGCAGAAACTGAAGGAGCGCGATGAGTACGTACAACGCATGTTGGCGCAGGCGCCTGTGCAGTTTGCCGTTTTAAAAGGCGCTAACTGGCTCGTAGATTTTGCTACCCCTCAGTTCAGGCAACTGGTGGGTGGCCGCAACATTCTGGGTAAACCGTTCAGAGAAGCGCTGCCCGAACTGGAACCCCAAGGGTTCTTTGAGCTGGTACAGAAGGTCTATACCACCGGCCAGGCCCACGTAGGCATACTAACCCCAGCGCACCTAGACCGCAAAGGAAACGGAGAACTGGAATTAGGCTACTTCAACTTTGTGTACCAACCCTTGTTTGATGAGCAGCACGCAGTGGAAGGGGTCATGATTCTGATAGTGGAGGTGACCGAACAGGTGCGCGTGCAGGAAGAGGCGGCCAAACTGGCGCAGGAGCTGAAAACCTCCCATGAACGCACACTCAAAATTCTGGATGCCCTGCCCCACATGACTTTTACAGCGCAGCCAGACGGTTACGTAGACTACTACAGCCAGCAGTGGTACAACTACCTGCAAACCACGCAGGAGGAACTCAACGGCTGGGGCTGGGAATACTTCATCCATCCAGAAGATATACAGGTAACCCATGCCAGATGGGCCCATTCCCTGGCTACCGGAGAGCCATACATGATAGAGAACCGCTGGCGCACCAAACACAGCAACGAGTACCGCTGGTTCCTGGTACGTGGCGTGGCGGTACGTGATGAAAACGGCCACATCACCATGTGGGTAGGTTCGCATACAGATATCCAGGATCAGAAGCAGATGCTGTTGGCCCTGCAGGAAAGCACCCAAAATTTCCAGTTCCTGGCAGACAGCATGCCCCAACTAGTCTGGACCACAGATCCGCACGGCTACCATGACTACTTCAACAAACAATGGGTGGAATACACCGGCTATGACGTAGAAGCCAGCAAAGGAACTCAGATGTGGAACAACCTGCTGCACCCAGACGACCAGGAACGTTCTTTTTCCCGCTGGCGCCATTCCCTGCGCACCGGAGAACCTTATGAAGTAGAATACCGATTCAAGCGGGCAGCCGATGGCCAGTGGCGCTGGTTCCTGGGCCGCGCCCTGCCCCAACGCGATTCAGAGGGCAACATTGTGAAGTGGTTTGGCACCTGCACAGAGATTGAAGACCAGAAACGGAACGAGGAACTCATGGAACAGACCAACCGGGAGCTCCGCAGCATTAACGAAGACCTGGACAGCTTTGTATACACCGCTTCCCATGACCTCAAGCTGCCCATCATCAACATGGCCAGCATCTTTCAGGAACTCATGAAAACGGCCACCTTCCAGGACCCGGACGCCAATCTCCTGATCAACATGTTCAACCGGTCTTTGCGCCAGATACAAGGCACTATCAATGACCTGGCCGAGATTGTGAAAGTGCAGAAAAGCATAGATGCCCACCAGGAAGAGGTACAGCTAGACACGCTGGTGAATGAGGTGCAATACAGCATCCAGGACCTGCTGCAAAACGCCAAAGCCACCATTACCTGTGACTTTTCCCAGGCACCCAGCCTCACGTTCTCCCGCGTGAACCTCAAGAGCATTTTCTACAACCTCATCAGCAACGCGGTAAAGTACAGCAGCCCAGATAGGGCTCCTCACGTGCACTTGCAGACTGCGCGGCAGAATGAGTACCTGGTGCTTAAGGTGCAGGACAATGGTTTGGGCATAGACCTGGAGAAGCACGGGGCTAAAATGTTCCAGATGTTCAAGCGCTTCCATAACCACGTAGACGGCTCTGGGCTGGGGCTTTACATTCTCAACCGCATTGTGCAGAAGAACGGCGGCTACATTGAAGTAGACAGTACCTTACACCAAGGCACTACTTTCACTATTTATTTTAAAAATACTGCTCAATAGCCTGTGAGGCTTTATATTTGTTCTATGAAAAGGCTGAATCTGATTTTGTTGGTTGATGACGATGAAACTACCAATTACCTGAACAAGCGGCTGCTTACCCGCATGGACATCGCAGACCGCATTGAGGTAGTCACCAATGGAGAAGAAGCCCTCGCATTTCTGAATAAAGCCATCACCGATGGGAATCCTCTTCCAGACCTCATGTTCCTGGACATTAAAATGCCCGTAATGGATGGGTTTGAGTTCCTGGACCAATACCACCAATTACCGCCCACTGCCCAGAAGTGCATTCTGGTCATGATGCTTACGTCTTCGGCTAGTTTCTATGACCTGGAGAAACTGAAGCAATACAGCGCCGTGGAACAGCACATCTCCAAACCTCTGGAAGAAGCCCATGTGCGGGAGATACTGGCAGAACACTTTAAGTAGAACCTTCTCCTCTTCACATAAAAAGGCCGGCTTTGCTAGAAACAAAGCCGGCCTTTTTATGTGGGGGCGGTACCAAGCCTCAAAGTGCTGCGCACCTAATCTTCATCAGGCAACGTCTCCCGCTGCGCCACTAGTTGCGTGTACATGATTCACAGAAGCGGGTACTTTAAACTCCTGGGCAGAGCCTTTAGGCTGCCCATACGCAAACCCGGAAATCACCAGGAAAAACAACAGGAAAACACCCAACAGAGGTAAGTATCGTTTCATAGGGAAAGAGTCAAGAATGTCTGTTCCCACCACTTTACTGTTTTCTTCCTGAAAGGTTATACCCACCTGCGTTTTGGACGCATTTCCGGAAAAAGAGCCCCTAAACCCCCGCGCGTAAAACGCTCAACTTAACCCTCTGCACAGGCTGCCGTACAAGTTAAGAGAACCCCTTGCCTAGTCAAGAGGCACATCATCAGCTTTAACACGAAAAGACCATGCAGGATAACCAAAGAAACAACTACTTCTCTCCGGGGGCAGATGGCCACGCAGAGAACCACCAGAAGGGACGTGAACTGTACAACCGTGACCAGCAGCATAACCAACGGGCCCAAGGCAATGACTGGAACAACGGCAACAACTTCCACACCGGGTACAGTAACCAACAACGCAGCCACTTCCCAGAAGACACGCACCAGCGCAACTCCAACGCAGACCGTGGCGCCAGCCTAAGCAAACACTACGGCGAACGCGAATACAGCAGCTACCGCAATCCCAACAGCCTCAACTATGGCGATGGCCGCGGCAACAGCACCCATAACCAGCAGCAGCACAATCGCCCTTCCGGGAACCAGCAGTACAGCGCGTTCGGAGACGGGCGCGGCAATTACTCCGCCCGCCAGGATTCTTACGGCCACGGCCATGACCGCGTGCACCCAGACCACAATTTCTCGGCCCAGCGTCGTTTAGATGATTCAAACGAAAACTACTACCGGGGCGCGTATATGGACTCGCGCGGGGTTCAGCAAGAACTGCCCCGGCCAGACTCCAACCCTTACAATGACTGGCCTGGCGGGCGCAGCCGCTACAAAGACGATGACTACCGCTACGGCAGCGGTAACCACACCTGGTATGACGAGCACCGCTATACCGCCAACGACGGCCGCAGTGCCGACCGCGACAGAGGCGGCATCCTAGGTGACATGGGCGAAGGCCTGCGCGAAGCCTGGCATGACATGAGACAAGGCGTACAGGGTATGTTTAACCGCAACCAGCAGGGGAACAACCCGGATAACCGCCAGGACAACCAGCGCAACAACTATTCTGAGTACCGTTCATCTAATGATAGAGGCTATGAAAGAGGCCCGCGCTGGTCAGACGAGACAGACTCCGGAGATGACGCAGACCGTTTCAACCACAACAATAACAGACGCTACTACTAATGAAAGCGCTCATGATTGCCCTTGCGGTTACCAGCGTAACCATCTCGTTCTTACTGCTCCGGGCCTTCCCAGACGATGAGGTCTCTACCAACGGCGTGCTGGAAGCTTAACCACCACGTGTTTCCATTAGCAACAGGCACCTTTCTCAGGAGAGGTGCCTGTTGCTTTTTTAACGTTTCTGGTCCCTTTTCCCGAACTTTGCCTTCCTCCCATTATTGCCTTGGCCGCTATGTTAGAAGAATTGTTGCCCCAGATAAGAGCCTGCCAGTTATGCGCCGCCCATTTGCCCCATGGTCCCAGACCAGTACTGCGGGCCTCTGCCACCGCGCGCCTCATGATTGTGGGCCAGGCCCCGGGCACCAAAGTACATGCCAGCGGCATTCCCTGGGACGACCAAAGCGGCAAACGCCTGCGCAGTTGGCTGGGGCTCACGCCCGATGAATTCTACAATGAGGCCCACGTAGCCATTGTGCCCACCGCTTTCTGCTACCCCGGCACCGGCCCCTCCGGTGATCTGCCGCCCCGCCCCGAGTGTTTCCGGCACTGGCACCCGCAACTGCTGCCGCTGCTGCCCAACATCCAACTCACGCTGCTCATAGGCACCTACGCCCAACGGGCTTTTCTGGGCACGCAGGCCAAAGCCACCCTCACCCAAACCGTGGAGGCTTGGCAAGAATATCTGCCTAAGTACCTGCCCCTGCCGCACCCTTCGCCCAGGAACATTGCCTGGTTTAAGCGGCACCCATGGTTTGAGCGGGAGGTAATTCCTACGTTGCAGGAAATTGTGCAGGCCACTCTGTCTGCCTGAGTTGGTGCAATGCGTTTTTGGCCTATTTTTACAAAAACAGCCCCTAAACGCATGAGCATCTTTTTGCAGAGCAAACTCCCCCACGTAGGCACCACCATTTTCTCCACCATGAGTCAGTTGGCCGCCCAGCACGGGGCCATCAACTTGTCGCAGGGGTTCCCGGACTTTGACTGCCCGCCTGCGCTGGTGGAACTGGTAAGCCAGGCCATGCGCGCGGGACACAACCAATACGCCCCCGGCATCGGTATTTCCGCATTGCGGGAGAAGATCAGCCAGAAAACGCAGGAGCTGAACGGGCACTTCGCGCACCCAGACACGGAGATCACGGTCACCTCCGGGGCCACCGAGGCTTTGTTCGCCGCCATTGCCGCCGTGGTACAGCCCGGCGATGAGGTGCTGGTGCTGGAGCCCTGCTATGACTCCTATGTACCGGCCATTGAGCTGAGCGGTGGGGTGCCCGTGTTTGTACCCCTGCGGTTCCCGGACTATAGTGTAGACTGGCAGCAGGTAGAGGATAAACTCACGGAGAAAACCCGGCTGCTCATTGTGAACTCACCGCACAACCCCAGCGGTGCCGTCTGGCAGCAGGAAGATCTGGCAGAATTGACCCGGTTATCCCAAAAATACCCCTTCCTCATTCTCAGTGATGAGGTGTATGAACATATGGTCTTTGACGGGCAGCCGCACCGCAGCATTCTTACGGTTCCGGCGCTGGCCCAGCGCGCGTTTGTGGTTTCCTCCTTCGGGAAGACGTACCACACCACCGGCTGGAAAGTAGGGTACTGCATCGCGCCCGCGCCGCTTACCGTTGAGTTCAGGAAAGTGCACCAGTACCTCACCTTCAGCACCGCCACGCCGTTCCAGCACGCCCTTGCCGCCTATCTGGAACACCAGGAGCATTACCTTACGCTGCCCCAATTTTACCAACAGAAACGGGATTTATTCGCCTCGCTCCTGCAACCCTCCAAATTTGAGCTGCTCCCCTGCGCCGGCACCTATTTCCAATTGGCCCGCTACCGGCACATCTCTGACCAGCCAGACGTAGCATTCTCGCAGTGGCTCACCAAAGAAGCCGGCGTGGCCGTGATTCCGGTCTCGGTGTTTTACCATGACGGGCAGGACCACGGCGTGATCCGGTTCTGTTTCGCGAAGAAAGAGGAAACGTTGCGGGCGGCCGCCGAGCGCTTGTGCCAGCTGTAGGGGCAATCCCTTGTGGTTGCCCTTTCGTTTTCCAGCAAGTTTGGGCAACCACAAGGGATTGCCCCTACAAGAATGAGACGGTATAAACATCCGTCCTCATCAATTTCCGTTTAGGGGCTGTTTTTGGAAAAAGAGCCCCTAAACGGAAATTGAGTTTACAGCAACTTTTCGGCTACTTCTTTCCAGGTGCTCACGCGCTCAAACTCCAGAATGTTCACGTTGTGCGGCGAGGTGAACAGCAGTTTTCTTTCCCCGGAGAAGGTGATGAGGTTCTTGGGGCGGTCATCAATCATGATGTCGGCGCCAATGATGCTTTTGTCCCCGCAGAGGACGTAGTTGCGCCAGCCGATGAACGGAAAATGGTCCTGGAGCCAGTCAAACTTGTCAATGAGCGAGTTCCGGAACTCCATGCCCGCGCTCACAATAAACACCTCGTACTTCTCCGTGAGGGCTTTGATCACCTCCTGGCTGTCCGGGATCACCTTCAGGTCCCGGAAAAAGCCTTCGGCGTTGATGTATTCCCAGACTTTGTCTTTGTGCTCTTCGGGCACACACTCGTAAATCTCCTTGCCGTGCAGTTGGTCAAGGGTGAGGTTGAGAGCGCAGTCGCGGTTATAGAGCTCAATGAACTTGTCAATGGGGTCGGCCATGACTTCATCCATGTCAATGGCAATCTTTTTCTTCTGGTAATCCATGCGGTTGAAAATCGGTTTGAGAAAGTCCCTATCTTTATCGGGATTGGGGCCGGTAAGTTACCTCTTCGGGACAAAACCTGTCCGTTCTTAATTTCTGATTCTTACTTCTACAACATGTCTGACCTGCGTGTTTCCCTTCTTCAAGCTGACCTGGCGTGGCATGACGCCGCTGCCAACCGCGCCAATTTCCAGGAGAAAATAAGGCAGCTGCCCCCTACTGATCTCATTGTGCTGCCCGAGATGTTCACCACCGGTTTCAGTATGGAGGCGGCCCCGCTGGCCGAGAGAATGGACGGTGAAACAGTAGCCTGGATGTGGCAGATGGCCCAGGAACGCAACGCGGTGGTTATGGGCAGCCTGATTATGGAGGAAGACGGGCATTATTACAACCGCCTCCTTTGGATGCGCCCAGACGGCACCCACGCCCATTATGACAAGCGCCACCTCTTCCGGATGGCCGGGGAGTGCGAGGCTTATACCCCCGGCACCCAACGGCTGGTGGTGGAACTGAACGGCTGGCGCATCTGCCCTATGGTTTGCTATGATCTGCGGTTTCCGGTTTGGGCCAGGAACACGCCGGTGGCCTATGACGTGCTCATTTACATTGCCAGCTGGCCAGACCGCCGCCGCCTGGCCTGGCAAACGCTCCTGAAGGCCCGGGCCATTGAGAACCTGGCGTACTGCGTGGGCGTGAACCGCGTGGGCACCGATGCCAAAGGCCAGGCCTACGCCGGCGATTCTGCGGCCTATAACTTACTGGGCGAGGAATTGACGCATAACGAACACGATGAAGCCGTAACCACCATCACCTTATCAAGGCAGCATCTGGAAGAAACCCGCGAGAAGCTCCCCTGGCACCTGGATGCTGATGCCTTCACCCTTCACGTGGAGCAGCAGTAGGCAGAAAATCTATTGTGTAACGGTGCGTTTAGGGGCTGTTTTTGGAAAAAGAGCCCCTAAACGCACCGTATTGTTTTAGTGCCCCACCACCAGTTTGTGGGTAGAAACAGTGCCCTCATTGGTTTGCACCCGCAGCAAATAAAGCCCGGTGGGCAACGCGGCGGTAGAGAGCGTATGAACCTGACTAGCCACTGTTCTTCCCTTCCGCAGCAATTGCCCCGCTAGGTTGTGTAGGTGGTACGTGGCCGCTTTCTCGGTGACTAACTGCGTGTAGCCGTCTGCCGGATTGGGAAAAATTTTCACCGGCGAAAGCACCACGCCCGGCTCCTGAATCCCCAACGGCTCTGTGATGGCCTTCAGGAACCTGATGCCGCCGGTGTTGGTGCCTACCAACACTTCGGGCAAGGGGGTGGCCTCCTGTTCCAGATCCCCAACGGCTAAGATCATGTTGGGCCCCATTCCCGCTAAACCGTACTGCTGCGTGAGGGGCTGCCACAGAATGTTTTCCTCCAGCCGGAAAGTACCGTTCAGGTTGGCCAGAAAATTGGAATAGGCCCGTAGCTGGCGGCTGTCGTCTGAGGTGAGCAAGTCGGGTTGGCCGTCACGGTTCACATCGGCAATGGCAATCTGCAGTCTTCTGCGCTCCAGATTGGAACCTATGCCGCCCAGCGCCTCAGATGCCAAGGTCCAGGTAGGCGCGGCGGCAGTGCCGGAGTTCCGGAAATAATTCAGTTCGCCAGAGGTTCGGCCCACCAGCACATCCATTTTCCCGTCGCGGTCTAGGTCATAGAAATAAGGCGTGTCTCCCCTGAACAACGGAATGCCCGTCACCGCCACGGCCTGCCAGAGATTGAATTGCGCCGGCTGACCTGCCGCTGCCTGATTGAGCACATACTTAAACTCCATGGTGTTGGCGGTTTGGCTATAGGCGCTCCAGGCAAGGTCTGGTTTTCCATCGGCGTTCAGGTCCAGAAGCTGCGGTTTTAGCGAAAGCAGGTTTAAGGCAGAAAAATCCAGAAAATTGGCATCTACCAGTTTAAAAGCGGCTTGGCCTGTAGTGCCTATGTTCTGGTACAGGGAAAGAGAGGCGGTGTATTTTTTGTTTTCCAGCACGGCGGTATTGCCCACCAGCAGATCAAGGGCCTCATTGCCTACCAGATTGCCTAAGGCCGGGGCGGCTCCTTCGCCTACATCCAGCATCTGGTCTTGCAGAAAAGGCTGCTTCGCGTTCTGGAACCTAGGGTTGGCGGCGGTACCGGTATTGGCATACACCCACACAGACTTCTTCAGGTCAACGTTCTGGTGCGAGTTAGAGGTAGCATTGGGGGCCACCACCAAGTCTGGAACCCCGTCAAAGGTGACATCCAGGTAATACGCCGCCGGAAAAACGCTGAACTCAGGTTCTGTGATATCTGGAGGGAGGTTGTAGGCGGCGCTTGTGATTTTAGGTTGCAGATTGGTGCCGGTATTGTAGAGGCTCACCAGATCTGGGCAATCGTCATGACCGGCCAGTAGGTCTAACACTCCGTCGGCGTTCAGGTCCAGGGGCAGCACGCTGGAACCGCCTATGTGGTGCGCAGACGGGCACGTCTGGTTAAACCGGTAGCTGTTGCAGGTTCCCAGGCAGCGGGTTACCTGTCCCCACCAGGTGGTGGTGCGGGTAAAGGTGAGGGTGTTGCAGTCCAAGCCCTGCTCTACCCGTTCATTGCGGTAGTACTCCAGCGTGGCGCCGCCAGACCACTCCCAGGAAAGTATATCTAGGTCACCGTCGCCGTCTATGTCTGCCAGGGCGGGTAAATCCTCTGAACCCACCAGCAGATTGGCCCCGCTGTTGAACGTGACCGAAGGGTGCGTGAGGGTGAACTGAATGCCGCCGGTAGTGGAGGTATTGGTGTAGACTTTCATGCCTTGGTTAGAGGCGGTGAACAAGTCTGGCGCTCCGTCACAGTTAAAATCTCTGAGTAAGGCGAAAAACTGTAGGCCTTTGGGGAAGTAGGTCTCGTACTGCGGGGCGTGCCGGTACTCCCAGCGGCCGTTCTGCTGCACCGCCAGAAACGTAGCGATCTGTTGCGAACTGCGGTCAAAGATGAACAGGTCCTGCTGGCCGTCCTGGTTTAGGTCAATGGCCGAGAACTGCGGGCTGTTGAACCCACCCGCCCAGGGCAGGCGCAGCTCCGTTCCTGCGGCGTTCTGTACCGCCGGGCCAGTTCTTTCCTGTAGGCGTATGGGGTTCTGCGCCCAGGCAGATTGCCCCGCCCCGGCCATCCAACTTAAGAAAAAGGCTAGTACCTTTAATGCTCTATTCATTTATACGTATCCTTAGACGTGAAAAGCAAAACTATACTATGGCAGAACTAGTGGAGCACCTGTATCAGAAATACCTGGAGTGCCGGAAAGTAAGCACAGATTCCCGCGCCGAACAAGATAATACCCTCTTTTTTGCGCTGGACGGACCTAATTTCAAAGGCAGCCAGTTCGCTCAGATGGCCCTGGACAAAGGCGCCCGCTATGCGGTAGTGCAGGACCCAACGGTAAGCGGACCCAATATCATTCAGGTGGAAGATTCGCTCAAGGCGTTGCAGGCACTGGCGCTGCACCACCGGCTCCAGCTTTCCATTCCGGTTATTGGTATTACGGGCAGCAACGGCAAAACCACTACCAAAGAACTCATCAATGCGGTACTGAGCCAGAAATTCAACGTGCTCTGCACCAAAGGCAATTTAAACAACCACATTGGGGTGCCCCTCACCTTGCTCAGCATTCAGCCGGAGCACGAATTGGCTATTATTGAGATGGGCGCCAATCACCCCGGCGACATTGCGGAGCTTTGTTCCTACGCCCTGCCCACCCACGGCATCATCACCAACATTGGCAAGGCACATTTGGAAGGTTTCGGGAGTCTGGAAGGCGTGGCCCGCACCAAGAGCGAGCTGTACCTGCATTTAGACAAAGCCAACGGCACGGTGTTCGTTAATACTTCCAACGAACATCTCATGCGTATGGTACGCCGCATCGCCACCAAAATTACGTATTACCAACCCCAGGACGATTACTCCGCTGAATTACTGCAAGCCGCCCCGGAGGTGATTTACCGGGCCGCCAATGGCGAGGAAGTGCACACCCACCTCATGGGTTCCTACAACTTTGAGAACATGGCCGCCGCCGCGTGCATTGGACAGTATTTTGGGGTGCCGCACGAGGCCATCAATGCCGCTATTGCCCATTACGTGCCCACCAACAACCGCTCCCAGATTGTGCAGAAAGACACCAACATCCTTCTGCTGGACGCCTATAACGCCAACCCAAGCTCTATGGCCCTTTCTGTCTCCAATTTCGCGCAGATGGCCGGCGCCCGGAAAGTAGTCATTCTGGGCGATATGCTGGAACTGGGTCAGGAAAGCGAGTCTGAGCATCGTATCTTGGGGGAACAATTGAACCAACAGTCATTCTCAGAGGTATTCCTTTGCGGAAAAGAAATGCGCTACGCCGCCGAAGTAAACCCAGATTTCCGCTACTTCGCGGAGAAAAGTGCCCTGGAGCAATGGCTAACGGACCATCCGGTGAGAGACAGTCACGTGTTAATTAAAGGCTCCCGAGGCATTGGTCTTGAAACCTTAGTAACGCTGCTCTAAAGTTCAGGTGCGTTTAGGGGCAGTTTTTGAAAAAACAGCCCCTAAACGCACTTCTGTTCAGTTTTAGCCAAATTCCGGAAAAACAGCCCCTAAACGGAAACAAAAAAGCCACCGCAAAAAACATTGCGGTGGCTTTTCGCATATTGTGAATCAATGCTTAGAAAGGCGAATCAAATCCTTCCAGGGTAGGTAATATTTCGTCTTTCTCTGAGATCAACGGTTGCTCAATGCCCCAGTCAATGTTCAAAGCCGGGTCGTTCCACAGCAGACCGCCCTCAGATTCCTTGTTGTAGTAATTGCTGCACTTGTACTGGAAAACAGTGCCTTCCTCCAGCGCAACAAAGCCGTGCGCAAACCCAACCGGGATAAAAAAGCAATTCCGCTTATCCGCTTCCAGCAGGCAGGTAACGTGTTGCCCGTACGTAGGAGAACCTTTCCTGATGTCTACCGCTACGTCTAAGGCTCTGCCCACCACCACACTTACCAGTTTAGCCTGCGCATAGGGAGGTTTCTGAAAGTGCAGGCCCCGCAACACCCCTTTTTTGGAGATGGACTGGTTGTCCTGGACAAACGTATCAGAGATGCCTGCTTCCGCGAATAATTTGGCGCTGAAGGTTTCCAGAAAGGCACCTCTGTCATCGGCAAAGATTCTGGGGGTAATTTCCACTACGCCCTCTATTGGGTAATTCTTTATCTGCATACTGTATCTGTTAGCTTACGTTTCTGGCCGCTTTCCCCGTGGCACCCTCAATGGCGGCAAAATACCGGTCAATCACAAATTTCTCATCAAACTTCTCCTCTGCCAAACGGCGGCTGTTCTGCCCCATGGCCTGCAAGGCAGCATCTGACAGCTGATAGACCGCCTCCATTTTAGCGGCCAGGTCTGCGCCGTTGCGCACTTCGCAGAGGTACCCGTTATAGCCGTCTACCACGGTTTCTTTACAGCCGGGTACGTTGGTGGTCACAATTGGCTTGGCCATGGCAGCGGCCTCCAGCAGGGTGCGCGGAGTGCCTTCTCGGTAAGACGGAAGCACCACACAGTCGGCTTGGTGCATGACACTGGCCACGTCATCAGAAGTGCCCAAATACTCCAGCCAACCTTCCTGGGCCCATTGTTCCACCAAAGTACGCTTAATGCCAATATTCCCTTCCTCATCAATGGCGCCCAGCAACTGCACCCTTATTTCAGGGGACTTCGCTTTCAGGATTTTGCTGGCCTCCACGTATTCCACCAACCCTTTCTCATACAAAGCCCGGGACACCATCAGGAACACAAACGGGTGCTGGCGTTTGAACTGGGCCGCCGGCTGGTATTTTTTGGTGTCAATACCTGAACCCGGAATGACCTCCGTAATGGACTCCCGCACCAGCTTGCGCTCCAGGAAAAGCGCTTTATCGTCGCTGTTCTGGAAGAAAACCTTGGCCGGGAACCGGAAGGAGAACCGGTACAGCGCCATCGCGATCTTAGACACCAGGTTCTCCACAATAAACACCGTACCCAAGCCAGACACGTTGTTGATGGTAGGAATGCCCGCCAAACGTGCGGCAATGGAGCCGTAAATATTGGGTTTAATGGTGTACTGCAAGATCACGTCTGGTTTCACGCTTTGGTAAGCCTGCAAAAACTTTCGGATCAGCAGCATGTCTTTGATGGGGTTGGTGCCTTTGCTTTCCATGGGCAGCGGCACAAACTTACAACCTTCGGCCACTAATTTGGCGGAATAGGCATCTTCGGGGGCAATGGCCACTACCTCATGCCCGGCCGCCAACAAGGCCCGCACCAGACTTAACCGAAAATTAAAGATGTTCCAGGATTTGTTGATGACGATGGCAATGCGCATGAGGGTAGTTTTATAAAGACAAAGATAACAGCTGAATTGGCAGCGCCCGCTTGTACGCACAGAATCTGCGGCGGTTTATCGGTTTTCGGTGGCATTGTGTTTACTTTGCAGGGCACTACCCCAAGGTTTGTCCGCCATATTCTTCCCATGACCACCGCATTCTTACATATCCACGTTCTGGTAGTAGTCCTGTTCCTCCTCCTGTTTCTGGGGAAGACCTTCCTGCTGCTTACCAATAGAACCGCTACCCTTCACAAAGTACGCGCCTCCACCAAGGTGCTGGACATGGCCTTCGGTACCCTTATTCTGGTGACCGGCGGTTACCTGGCGTTCAGCTATAACGGGCCGCTGCCTGCCTGGCTCATAGCCAAAGTGGTTTTGGTGCTGGCGGCTATCCCGCTATCCATGGTGGGCATTAAACGCAGCAATAAAGCGTTGGCGGCTCTGGGAACACTGCTCTTCCTGTACGTGTACGGCGTAGCCGAAACCAAAAGCCTGAAAATGCGTCCTGATAAAGGCGAAGCTGTGGCAGTTTCTCCCGGCGGGGAAGTAGGCACTGCCTCCCCAGACCCTGAGAAGGCCAGCCATCCCATCCTTTCCCAGTTGGCCGGTACCCAGCTGGAAAATACCAAGGCCATCTACACCCAACTGTGCGCTACCTGCCACGGAGATGACGGCCAGAAAGGAGTGGGCGGTGCCGCCAACCTACAGTTAAGCACTTTACCCGAGGCCGAACGCCAGGCGGTGATCGCCAATGGCCGGGGCCTGATGCCCGGTTTTGGGTCGCAGCTCTCTGAGCAGGAGGTTCAGGCGCTGGCCCTCTATACCACCTTACTTAAAAAGTAACTGAACTACATGAAAAACCAACTCCATATAACTGCCAAAGAACAGGAAACCGCCGTGTTGGTGGCGGTGCCAGAATACCGGCAGACCGATGAAAAAACCAAAGAGTACCTGGACGAGCTCGCGTTCCTCACGGAGACCGTAGGCGCCAAAACCCTGAAACGCTTTATCCAGAAGCTGGACAAACCAGACATGCGCACCTACGTGGGCAAAGGCAAACTGGAGGAGATTGTAGCCTACGTGAAAGAGCATAAGGTAGACATGGTCATTTTTGACGATGATCTTTCCCCTTCGCAGGTGCGCAACCTGGAGCGGGAGCTGGAAGTGAAGATCATTGACCGAAGCCTGCTCATTCTGGACATCTTCGCGCTGCGCGCCCAAACGGCCACGGCCCGCGCCCAGGTAGAACTTGCCCAGTACCGTTACCTCCTGCCCCGCCTCACCAACATGTGGACCCACTTGAGCCGCCAGAAAGGTGGGGGCGTGGCCATGCGCGGTCCCGGGGAAACCGAGATTGAAACCGACAGACGGATTGTGCGGGACAAAATCACCTTGCTCAAAGAAAAGCTGGAGAAGTTTGAAAAGCAGAATTTTGAGCAGCGCAAGTCCCGCTCCGGCATTGTGCGTGTTTCACTGGTAGGGTACACCAACGTGGGCAAGTCTACGCTCATGAACCTGCTCACCAAAGCAGACGTGTTTGCAGAGAACAAGCTCTTTGCCACCGTAGACGCCACCGTGCGCAAAATAGTCATTGACAATGTGCCGTTCCTGCTCTCAGACACGGTAGGGTTCATCCGTAAATTGCCAACCAAGCTTATTGAGAGCTTCAAGACCACCCTGGACGAGATACGCGAATCTGATTTGCTCCTGCACGTGGTAGATGTTTCACACCCGTCTTTTGAGGAGCACATTGCGGTGGTGAATGATACCTTAAAGGACATTCAATCGGCAGACAAGCCTATTATCCTGGTCTTCAATAAAACCGATCTGTACCTGCAACAGCGGGAGCAGGAACTGAAAGAAGACAACCCGGAGGCGCTCCCAGACATCAGCGAGCTGAAGTCTTCGTACATGGCCAAAGAGCACGCGCCGGCTATTTTCATTTCGGCCACCAACCGGGCCAACGTTGATGAGCTGCGCCAGGAACTGTTAAGGCAGGTTTCCAAGATTCACTTTGAGCGGTACCCCAACAACGCGCCGCAAGAAGGATACTAAATGCGTTTAGGGGCTGTTTTTGGAAAAACAGCCCCTAAACGCAAATTCTTAGCTTCCCCTTGGCCACACGCCTGTGGTTCTGTTTGGGTACTGCTGAAGAGCAAGTTTCCGGTACTGCAAACAGAGCCAGAAGCCCCTGCCCTGGCAAAACTATTTTCCGCCGGATTCAGTAAAGATGAAAGCCACAGCTACTCTTCTGCAGCTGTGGCTTTCATCTTTACTAGATGCCAAATGAAAACGCTATATCTGTTACGCCACGCTAAATCCAGCTGGAAATACGAGGAGCTCAGCGACCATGACCGCCCCCTGAACAAGCGGGGCCGCGCAGACGCTCCGCTCATAGGACAAGAGTTACTGGAAAGGAAAGTGAAGGTAGACCTGATCATCTCCAGTTCGGCGGTGCGGGCTATCACCACGGCTTCGCTCATTGCCAAAGAACTGGGCCTGGACCCAGAGAAAATTGGGGTACAGGAAGAACTTTACCACATCGCCGCAGATGACTTGGTCATGTTCATCCAGTCCCTGCCCGAGGAGTACGCCAACGTGATGCTGGTAGGCCATAACCCCACCTTCTCTGAGGTAGCCAATCTGCTGGCGCCGGAGAAAAACATTGTGGAAATGCCCACGGCCAGTATTGTGGCCCTCAGCTTTGACTGCAATTACTGGGGGCAGGTCTCCTCAGACAATGCCAAGCTACTTTTCTTTGACTATCCTAAAAACTATCGCTAACGCGTGCGAGTCCCGCGCATAACCCCACCTGAATGGCTGCCCAAAACAATACTGACATCACTGACACGTCCCCTACCAATGCTTTCCAGCAAGACACTCCGCTCATCAGCCGGGAACAGAGCTGGCTGGCGTTCAATTACAGGGTACTGCAGGAGGCCAAAGACCCACGGGTCCCGTTGCTGGAGCGCCTCAACTTTCTGGCTATCTTCTCTTCCAACCTGGATGAATACTTCAAGGTACGGGTGGCCACCATGCGCCGCCTGGTACAACTGAAGAAGAAAACCCGCGAGAAGCTGGAAGACGATCCTTCGCCGGAGCTGGAGGAGATCATTGCCGAAGTGTCTCGGCAGCAGAAGGAGTTTGGGCGGGTGTTCAGAGATGACCTGTTGCCGGAGCTGCGCAAGGCGCACATCCACCTCATAGATGAGTCTGAGTGCACAGACGGGCAGTACAAGATGGCCCTGGACTATTTCAGGCGCAATGTGAAGCCGCTGCTGGTGCCAATTATCTTCAGCAGTAACCCCAGCCCGCTGTTTCTCAAAGACCAGACGGTGTACTTGATGCTGCACCTAAAGCCTAAACCCGGGCAACAGAACGAGCAGGAACAATACGCCATCCTGGAGATTCCTACCCAGAAACACGGCAGCCGTTTTGTGCAGCTGCCCGTGGAGCAGGGCGAGCATTACGTAATGCTGCTGGATGACGTGATCAGGATTGGACTGCCGGAACTGTTCCCCGGCTTCGCCGAAGTGGAAGCCTACGCCGTGAAACTCTCCCGTGACGCGGAGCTGGACATTGAGGAGGAAGTATCTGGCAACCTGATGGCCAAGATCAAGAAAAGCCTTAAGAAGCGTGAGAAAGGGCACCCCAGCCGTCTGCTCTATGACCCTCAGACCCCGGAGCCCATGCTGCACGCTCTCCTGGACCGCATTGGCATTACCACTGATGAACTGGTGGTAGGCAGCCGTTTCCATAATTTCCGGGACTTCTTCGGCTTTCCTAAGTTCAGGATGCCCAACTTATACTATGAGCCGCAGCCCCCGTTGCCGCACCCGGTGCTGGAGAAAGCTCCCAGCCTGCTGGCCGCCATGAAAGAACAGGAGTTCCTGCTGCATTACCCGTACCAGAAATTTGACTACGTGCTCCGGTTTTTTGAAGAAGCCGCCGATGACCCGGCCGTGACCAGCATCAGTGTCACGCTTTACCGCGTGGCAGACAAATCAAAGGTAGCCAAAGCCCTCATCAGGGCCGCCGAACACGGGAAGCTGGTCACCGTGATAGTGGAACTGAAAGCCCGCTTTGACGAGGAATCCAACATCTACTGGGGCAATAAACTGGAGAAAGCCGGGGCCAACGTCATCTACGGGGTACCAGATCTTAAAGTACACAGCAAAATAGGCTTGGTGACCCGGCAGGAAGACGGCAGAGCCGTGCAGTATGCCTATCTGAGCACCGGTAACTACAATGAGAAAACCTCGCTCATTTACACAGACCACGCACTGCTCACCACAGATGAACGCCTCACGCAGGAAATAGCTAAAGTCTTCAACTTTCTGGTGGAGGGCAACACAGACCATACGTTTGAACATTTGCTGGTAGCGCCGTTTAACCTGCGGCACGGCTTGGAAGCGTTACTGGAGCAGGAAATAAAACTTGCCCAGGAAGGGAAACCAGCCTATATCATCGCTAAAATGAATGCCTTGCAGGACTCCCGTATGATTAAACGCCTGTATGAGGCCAGCCAGGCGGGCGTCAAGGTTGAGTTGCTGGTGCGGGGCATCTGTAGCCTAATTCCGGGAGTGCCGGGCCTGAGCGAGAACATTACCGTGCGCAGCATTGTAGACCGCTACCTGGAGCACGGCCGCATCTATGTGTTTGGCAATGGCGGCGAGGAGAAAATCTACATTGCCTCGGCTGACTGGATGAACCGCAACCTCAGCCGTCGGGTAGAAGTAGGGTTTCCTATCTACAACCCGGCGTTGCGGCAGGAAATACGGCACATTCTGGATTTGCACCGGCAAGACAACTACAAAGCCCGCACCTCAGACAACCAGTACTGGAAATCTGAAGATAGTACAGCGTCTATGCACGCCCAGTATGCCACCTATGATTTCCTGAAAGAGAAAGCCGAACAGGCAGGGTTACTGACTTCTTCAGAAACAGCACAATCTTAATTCCTCCTTCACGCAAAAAGCCGCTGGCCCGATCTTGGTTGGAACAGGCCAGCGGCTTTCTTACTTTGAATTTACGTTTAGGGGCTCTTTTTCTGAAAACAGCCCCTAAACGCAAAGCTATTGTTTCAGGAATCGGCGGGGAGGCACCAGGAACAGTTCCACATTGAAGAACACGGCGTCTTTGATGTGGTTCTCAATGAGAGGATTGGCATCTCTTTTACGGCCGTCATACACGTTGAAGCGGTGGTTGTAGCGGTATCCGGTTTCCAGCCCAAACCAGAGGAAGTCATAAATTTCCCTGTCCCAACGCACCCGGCCTTTGATTTCAGACTTCCGCAGCTCCACGGTTTCGTATTGGTCAAAGGGAGGCGTGTTGATGTTGATGTTATAGGTGGCCCCGTCAATCTTATACCCCATGTAGAGCAAAGACTTCTCTGAGAAATTTCGGCGCACGGTGACATTGGCCGGGAAGATGGCTTCCACTCCCCACTTATCATTGAAGGTGCGGTTGTACAACAAGGCAGGGTAAATGGTTTGTCGGCCAAAGGCATACCCTAATTGCACCCCAATCCCATACGACAGATAAGGACTTTTCTTCCAGCCATAAATGGCTTCCATAGAGGTTCTCAGGTAGCGGGTAAGGCTTATATCACTGTATTTGCCGTAGTCCCCGTTCAGTTCGCCCTTCACCCGGAAGACCAGGTAATTCTTCTGGTTGATGGGCCTGAGCATGATAATCTGTCCGTCCAGAGAGCGGAGGTTCTTGTCTTCCAGCCGTTGGTAAAGGGGGTACTGCTGCGTCTCCGGCTCTTTGTAATTAAACTCCTCCAGAAAATACCCTCCGCCAATGACCAGTTTGAAATGCGGATTATTGACCAACGGTGCATAGGCTTTAAACTCAAAGCGATTGCTTCTGAGCACATCGGCGCGGGCATCTTCCACGTTGCTGTGCTGCCCCTGGGAGTGCATCCCAAACCGGGGTAAGCGCTCATACCTAATAATGATCCCTTTGCTTTTGCCCATGCCCAGCACAGAAGGATTAGCCAACTCCTGCGGGTCTGTGCCTGCCCTAGCCGCCCTCACAGAATCAGTGAACAGGCCCTGCGCGTATATTTGCTCTGTCAGGTTTAGAAAGGTGAATACTCCCAATAGGATGAGAATGCGTTTCATACGTTTACTTCTATTATTGGAAAGCTTCTTGCGCATTGTCTATTAAAACAGGAACCCGAAATTGAGGTTGAACAGCTTGTCTTCCTCCCCCACAGAATACGTGGCATTGACCACTGCCTGCTTGAGCACGTCTATCCAGATACCGCCGCCCACGCCACGGTGTATTTTGTTGGAGCTCTCGTTATCGGTCCAAACGCGGCCGTGGTCCACTAAACCCATGACCCCAAACTTGCCGGGGAACAGGTACACGTTAAACTTGAATAGCTCTACCCGTAGCTCCGTGTTTTGGTACAAGGAACTGCGCCCGGCAAAGCGGGTGCGGCGGTAGCCCCGTAAGTTGGTGAGCCCGCCCAGGGTATTGGCCTGGTAAAAGGCGAAATCGCCGAAGTTATGCGCCCCACCAAACCTGGCCGCCAAAGTTACCTGGAACGGCAGACGCGGGCCAATGTAGAAAATGAACTCAGAGCCAATGCGCCCGAAGTTGCGGCCCTCACCGCCTAACTGGCGGTTATAGGTGAATTCATTCAGCCATTTAAGACCAATGCGTGGGTTTACAGGTGTGCTCACGGCCTGTAGGTTCAGGAAAGCCCTTACCCCCGTAAACTGTTCCACCCCAAACACATCTTCTGGAAGCACTTCTCTCACAAATGCCCCAGATTCACGCTGCACTTCATAGCGATCATAGAAAGGCCCAATGCCCATTTTTACAAAGTGGGTGAAGCTGGTGTTAATGGTTGGCGACACCAGCATACGGGCTATTCTTAAGTGATAGTCATCTATGTTGCGGTCTTCCACCGTTTCATTGCCCAACCCAAAGAAGTTGATCTGGTACTGCGGCCCGTAGATGGCAGCCTTCACGCCCAGGTCTAGGTTGTCTCTGAACACCTGCTTGAACTCGCCGTCATACCTAATGTTATAGGCGCGGGTGGCAAACGCGTAATTGGCCCGCAGGTAATGCTCAGAGGCATACGGCTGCTTCCTGAATTTATGGTTGCGGTAGAGCAGCCCGCCGCCAATGAAAAGACCGTCATCTACGTTGTACTCCACAGAGAGGCGCGGCCCCAGATAAGCGAGTTTGTAGTTATCGCGGTCATAGAGGTTTACGTCTTCAAAGTTCTCGGTTTTATCCTCGGCTTCTGTTCCCAGGCTAATGATGTTCTTCTCCTCCGTGAAGTCATACACTTTGGTCTTGCGCACCGCACCTTTCACCCGCGACTGGTCTGAGATAGAATCATTGCCCTCGCCGCCAATAATGCGTACCATGGGGCTTCTCTTCACGTTGCCGGTAATCTCAAAGATGTCGTCACCGCCTAAGCCGTAGAGCCTGATTTCCTCAGTTTCCTTGTTTTTGAACAGGCGCTGGTAAAGTACCTTACTTACTTTTCCCTCTTTGTTGATTTTGCGCATCACCACCTCAGTTTCATCATCTGAAAGGCGGCGCACTTCAAACTTCTCCCGCTTATCTGAACCGGCAATGTCTACGTCCTCGGCCAGGTGCACATAGTACTTCTCCGCCACCTGGGGCAAAAGATCACGGCGGGATTTAAGCTTGGCCACAATTTCTGGCCCGGAGATGGGGTACACCTCGGGTGGCATTTTCTTTACGGCTTCCTCAATGGCGGCATCGGTGAGAGTTGCTTTCATCTCATTGGCCAGGCTGATCCACTGCTCGCGGGTAACGCTGGACAGGAACGTGCGGTCTACGGTGAGGGCGGTGAGGTTGAGGCCTTTGTAGTCTCCGAAATCTTTCCCGAAGTGCTGGAAGTTACGCACTGCCCAGCGGCGGCTCACGAGCCAGGGAATAATACCATCGGCTTTAAAGAAGGCTACGTCACGGTCTTCGGGAACGGGCCGGAAGGTACGGTTGTCTTCGCCAGATCTGGTTTCCGCCCAGCGCCACTGGCCTTCGTGCCGGTCCCAGTCGCCAATGAGCATGTCCAGCAGGCGGGCTCTGGCAAATTCCTGCTCGTCTACGCGGTTGTCATGGTCGTTGCGTTTCCGCTCCAGCACTTTTTCCGTGCCCACTAGATTGGTGGCGTTGCCCAGACTGGCCACGTCTGAATGGTCTTCATCGGCGTCTTCCTCCAGAAAGGCTACCGTATTGCTGAATTCATCTATGTATTGACGTAGGCGCGGATCACTGGGCACATACACCAGTTTGGGGTTGGTATGGTACACGCCAACGGCATCAGCTAATTGAGCGGCCATCAATGCCCCGTAAGGGTGCTGCGCCGATATCTGGTCTTGCAGCAAATCGCGCGCGAAGGTTTCCTGCAGGGCCACCGGGAGCACATTGGTAGGGTCTTTGTTCACGGAGCGCAGGCTGTACTCCCGGCCCTCCTCGTTGCGCAGTTTCAGGGAAGAAGTCTGCTTGCCTCCGCCTTTTTGGTAAGGTATCAAGCCCCCTTTTTCGCGTTGCAGGTCCAGCAATGGCATTTTCACCGGCGTTTGCCACTCGGCCCGGTAGTGGTTCCCCAACAAGTTCTTCTTGAAACCAGCGGCGGCGTAGTTAGGATTAGCAGCCAGGGTAATGGTGCTATCTTTGTAATCTACCGTAGAAACGGCAATCTGCTCTGCTTCCGGCTTTGTTTTAGCGTACATTGGCATCCGGAAAGACAGCCTAGCGGGTTCGTCATCATCGTTCTTGGCCCAGAACTCCACCCAGGCCTCACCGTTCCGGTAATAATTGATTCTGGCGTAGCCCTGCGATTTTTCGGCGTAAAGGGCATCTCCACCGTTCTTCACGTGCTGAGTTTTGCAACCAGCCCCGCTCACAATATGGGGCAGCTTGCCCTGCTTGAAATACTGCATGTTGTGCTCATGCCCCGCCGCGTAGACAATGTTGTCATACTTCTCAAAAATGGCCAGCAGCCCGTTGATGTAAGCCTGGTAGCTGGGGTGCGGAATGTCTTGGGCAATGCCGCCGTACTTGCGGGCCAGCGGGTAAATAGAGCCAATCACGGGCAGAGGCAGCACCAAGCCTTTGCGCAAAATGGTTAAGGGGAATAAGTGGTCTGTGAGGGTGAAGTACCCACCGTGTATCCCGTTACTGAACAGCGGGTGGTGCGCCACCACCACAATGTTCTTCTCCTTGTTTTTCTGGATGATGTCTTCCAGCTGCACCAGCATGTCTACCTCATTGACCACGCCGCAGGGACTTTCATCGCCGTAGGGTTTGTCAAAGGGGTGCAGCCACCAGTGGGAGTCAAGGGCGATGAGCACAATCTCATCTTCAATGAGCACCTCAAAAGGTCCTGGGCAGCCGTTGCCGGGCACAAAAAAATCGGTCCCTACCACAATGTTGCTATCTGCCAGGTATTCTTCCACAAAGCGCTCTTCGCGCACCACGGCGTTCCAGCCGTCTGGCGTGCCGCTGCCGCCGCCCCAGTCGTGGTTGCCCGGGATCATGTATTTCTCGCCTTTGTAGCCCTTCAGAATGTCTAGCTGGGCCTTCATGCGTTCTTCGGCAGTCTTGCGGTCATAGGCATCTGGTTCCGGCAAGCCGTTGTGGTAGATGTTGTCGCCCAGATAAACCACGGCGCTTTTTTCGCCCGCCTGGTCAATCTGTGATTTCAGGTGCATGAGCGTGGGGTCTGGCTTACCCGTGAGCGGCGCACCGGCGTCTCCTATCAGGAACACGCTGTAGATAATCTCAGAAGTGTCTTTGGGAGTGTTTTCCTGCCAATTTTGCACCGTGCGGGCGTAGTACGGTTTAGACGTAGTACAGCCTTGCACCAGCCAGAACAGAACCACCGGTAAGAAGAGGAGAATGTATTTTTTTTTCATGAACGATTGGTACCTAAGCTTTCTTTCTCTGCGCACGCACATGAACAGCTGTGCCGGCAGGCGAACCCGAAACCGTGAAAGCTGCTACTTATACGGAGCAAGCCCTACTGGGATAATCCCGCAGGGCCGGGAGTAAAAAGCTACTCAGAATATTTGCTCTATGACGTAGAGAGCCCGCTTAGGGTTAGAAGAAATTTAAGCACTGCCCTTTCTTTCCTCTCTAAGCCGCTGCCCCGTTATTTTAGCGGTTTCTGTTTAGGGCTTGTTTTTGGAAAAAGAGCCCCTAAACGCCCTTTTTGGGCAGCAATGCCCAACCTGGAAAGCCCCTGCGGCAGAAAACGGCTAACCTTCACGGGCAAATTCGCGTTGTAGACCTTTGGATTCAACTTTATCTGAGGTAGCCCTTCTGCTGCTTCCTTTGACAAGTCTACGGGCTGTACCGCTCTCACCTATTTTATGGAAAAAGAAGATCTCATCCGGAAAGCTGGCAACTATGTATTCACGCTTTTTAAGGAGAAGTTGTCTAAAAAATTAGTGTACCACAATTACAAACACACGTTTGAGGTGGTCAAAGAGGCCAGGCAATTGGCCGATGATTGTATGCTGCCCGAGGACGAGCAGGAAATTCTCCTTTTAGCGGCCTGGTTCCATGACACCGGCTACATCTCTACCTATGAGAACCATGAAGACGAGAGCATAGACATTGCCACGGCCTTTCTGCGCGAACAACAATACCCCGAAGAGAGAATCACACAGGTATGCCGCTGCATCATGGCCACCAAGCAGGGCCAGATCACGCACCACCTCCTGGAAGATATTCTGGTAGACGCAGACATTGCCAACATTGGGAAAGACACTTTCTTCGCCACTGCTGAGCTGCTGCGCGTGGAGTGGGAAATTTACCTGGGCCGTACCTTCACAGACCTGGAGTGGGCGCAGTACCAGCTAGACTTTCTGCTGTCGGTTTCCTTCCGGACGCAGCCGGCGCAGGCCCGGTTCTCCAAACAACTGAGCAAAAACATACAGGCCCAGCGCAACCATCTGCAAGAGCTTTCTAAAAAGAAAAAGAAGAAAGAGAAGAAGAACCGGGAGAACCTGGCGCAGCCCAAACGCGGCATTGAGACCATGTTCCGGAGCACCTATGACACCCACATCAGCCTTAGCGCTATCGCCGATAATAAAGCCAACATGATGATCAGCCTCAACGCCATCATCATGTCCATCATTATCACCTACCTGGGTACTAAGTCTTCCATTATTGGGGCCGAGTTCACCCGCAATCCTATCCTCATGATTCCGGTGGGCATTCTGTTGGCCACCACGCTGGCTTCCGTGATCTCGGCCATTATTTCGGCGCAGCCGGAGGTGACCAGTTTCCGGTTGCGGCCCAACAAGCTCACTAGCCGCCGCATTAACCTGCTGTTCTTCGGGAACTTCACCAAGGTGCCTCTGGAGGACTTCCAGAACGGGATGCATGACATCATGCGCGACAAGAACGCCCTATACAACAACATGATCACTGACATTTACTACCTGGGCGACGTACTCAAAAACAAGTACCGGCTGCTACGTATTTCCTACACCATCTTCATGATTGGCATTATTCTCACCGTAGTATCTTTCGTGATTGCCATTGCCCGCTAATGTGGACCATTGTTAAAGCAAGAGGGGCTGCCGTTCTAAAAACGGCAGCCCCTCTTGCTTTATTTTGGCCGGTATTTACTTGGTCCTTGAAAGGCAGAAATCTGTTTTGAGGCTGTTTTTGGAAAAAGGGCCGCTAAACGCAAACTTCAGGAAGAAGCCCGCTGCTGCCGGTTCTGCTGGATCTGCTCACACAGTACCTTGAGTTGGTGCAAAGACGCTTTCATGAACCCTTTGATCTGCTTGCGGCCGAAGTAGTCATAGAAATAATCGCCCACTGACACGCGGCTGTAGTGGAATTCCAGCGTAATCTGGGTCCCTTCCTTCTCCTCGTGCAGGTAGTAGAAGATGAGCGAGTTGGGGAACATCTTGAAGTTGGCCATTTTCTCAATCACCTCTATTCTCTCTGGGGTAATGCGGCTCTGGAGCGTCTGCATTTCTATAGACCCGCCTTTCTCCATTTCGCATAGGTAATTGGTGCCAATGCGGTTGATCTTCTTGGTATCAAACTGGGCAGCTTTTACCCGGTGCATCCACTTAGGTTTGAGGCGGTAGTTCTGGATAACCCGTAGCACCAAATCTACCGGCGCCTTGATGTGGTCTTTGAGCGAGAACGTGTTAGGGTACTGCTTATGGGTATGCTCCACCTCGGGGTCGGTGACCAAGAGGCGCAGCGGCGTGAGGAACGCATATTTGTAATGGATGTCGCCCACGTGGTCATAGCTGTTCATGCCGTCTTTGAGCTGCGACCACTCAAAGTTCTGCACCACTTCCGCGGGGTTCTGGGTCTTTAGGTAACCTTCGGTCATGAGCACGTACTCAGAGCCCTCAATGCTGTTTTTGAGCAGGCGGTGCGCCAAAATCACATCAGTACCCATCAGTTTGATGTGGTCCCTGATCTGGGTAACACTGATGCGCCCGTAGTGCACCACTATTTTGAGGGTGAGTTTGTTGTCTGAGAGTTTGGCGCTGGGCAGAAACTTATCCCGGTCCATAATGCGCAGGTAATTCTGGAAGTCCAGGAAAATCTGCTTGCACTGGCTCACCATCTGCTCAATGGCCGGCGGATCACCTATTTTATAGAACAGAATGGCGTCTCCCTGTATTTCACAGACCTCCATGTTGAGGATATTGGCCTCAATAATGATTTCCAGCAGGTCTGCAATGAGGTTACGGCTGTACCTAACGCCGTTTTCATGCATGAACCGCGTAAATCCGCTAATATCTGGGATAAAAAGCAGCGCCGGCTGCGAATCATCCGCCTCATGGGGTGCTAGAGAAATATTGGTCACTGTTGACTCCATGGAAATTATGCTAAATCAGAAGCCTGCCTGTTGAGTCCCTCCACTTCGGCTTCGGCTGTGGGCTGTCTGCCAACGCCACATATACGTGAATACTGCCTCTTTCTTTGCCTTTCTGCCCCACTTGTTTCAAATTTTCCTGCTAATGCCTGTTTCAGGCCTGCAACAGAACAACGGCATTGGGAGCATGGTGAGATATGTACGTAATGTTGCTTGCAGAGATTGTAAAATTTTAAACTAGGTTTTCTTTAAAAACAAGGCATTCAGGCACTGGAAAACCCAACCACATAGATAATGCAAATGCATTCGCTTTTAGGTAAAGGCAGTGTAACGGAAAGAAACCAGAGTAGTCTATTTGCTTGGTTATTTCCTAAAAGGCTTTTCCTTACCCGCACCAGCGCCTATAAATTGTATCTTCCTGAAGATCAGGAGACAAACCATCTACTGCTATTGGGGCAGTTATTCTCTCTCCTGCGGCACATCTATGGGCATATACGTTACATAGCATTGCGTTTAGGGGCTATTTTTCTGAAAATAGCCCCTAAACGCAACGCATTATTTTATAGGCACGGCAAAAGAAACAGCAATTGTTTTGAATTTCTGTTTCCCGTTTCTCCTAAAAACAAAAAAGGAGCAAAGAACCGATAACTTGGTTTCTTTTACTCCCCTTTAAAAACGAGAATGCTACTTAAGAATTCGCTTCAGCGTTTTTAGGCTTACGGCCTCTTTTAGCTCCTTTTGGCTTGTTCATAGAATCTGGGATTTGGTTCAAAGCCTCGTTCATTTGGCTGAAAATCCCTAACATTAACTGAACATCTTCTACGTTTTGGCAGTCACGGATTACTTCCATCTGCATTTTGTCAAGCTTGCTTTTAAGTTGTTCTCTCATAGTATTTATGCTATTTCAAAAAAATCTTTTGCAAATATATCAATTAGGTTGAATGCCCAAAAAATACTTTTAATTTATATCTCTTATTTTCTCTACGGAAATAGCTCACTTATTTGTTTCTTCACTGGTTCTATTTGTGTTAATTATCCATAATTTTTATTTCATAAATTCTTTACAAAGCTGATTTTATTTTGATTTTCCTCTTCTTGCGCTATTGCCTGCTCTCCGTAGCTGTGTTGGGACAGGTCCTGAGGCTTACAGGAATTCTAGTGAATTAGCGTCAACAGTATTTCTTCGCATACTATTTTAATTTACTTTTGTATACAGACAAAGTCATTTTGCTCTGCTGGCCCCGTAGTTCAACGGATAGAATAGACGTTTCCTAAACGTTTGATCTGGGTTCGATTCCCGGCGAGGCCACACTACCCTCCTCCTGGCCAAAGATTCCTGCTGTTTTCCTGTCTCTCAACAGCGCGCTTGGCTGCTTTACCTGAGGTAGCCGGTGGTTATTCTCATTCTCTTTTCAGCAGTTCTTTTCTACTTTAGGCTTAACCGCCAAAATCTTTCCACTCAATAGTGAGCCACTTACCTTCTTTTCTCTTTTGGCACTAAGAATTAACGCTATACGCTTACCGCTGTATCGCCAAACCTCCTTCTGTACTTGTGTTTAAGAAAAGCCACCGGCTCTTTTCCCTCCATTTGTTAGCAAGTGAAGCGGTTAACCTACCCCTAAGCAGACAAAGTTTTCAAATTAGGCACTGCTATTTTTTTGGTTGAATTGCTCATTAAGGACAATTCTCAATCTTCATTTGAGGCAGAAAATTATTTAAGAACCCACTTCTACAGAGACAATAAAAAAGGCAAAACGGGTTTGTTTTGCCTTTGCAGTATAAGGAGCTTAAAGCTAGCGAAGAATTACTTTCCTGACCTCGCTGTAGGTGGGCGTTTCCAGTTTCACGTAATACAATCCTTTGGAGAGCTTATTCAAATCAATGGTTTTCATATAACGGCTGGCGGGGTCTTGGATTACCTCACGATACACCACATTTCCAATCACATTCATGATCCGGAGATCTGTTTTTTCTCCCTCAAAACCTTCCAGCGAAATGGTGATAACCCCATTGGTGGGATTAGGGTAAACAGACATAGATTGGTCTTCTACATCAACTTTTGCCTCACTTTTCTGTTCCGTTGGCAGCGGCCGGTTTTTCACCTGGGCAGGCAACTCATAGAAACTAAAGCAAATCATTAATAAGAGTAAAAAGTGTTTCATAAGTTTTCCTTATTCTTGGCAACTAAAACATTCTGGCAATCTGTACCTTAATGGTACGGAATCCAAAACACTTAGTTTTGTATTTTGAAAGAACAAATACGCATCAAAAAGGTTTTTACTCTACATCAATTGAATTAATTCAATATTCTAACCCACCCCGCATGAACAACCCGCAAGTCATTGTCATTGGAGGCGGATTAGCCGGCTTAGTGAGCGCTTTGCAGCTCTCCCAAAAAGGGGTTGAGGTAGTTTTGGTGGAGAAAAAGAGCTACCCTTTCCATAAAGTCTGCGGAGAATATGTGTCTAATGAAGTGCGGCCGTATTTGGGTAGTCTAGGGGTAGAGATAGAAGCCCTACAGCCAGCCCAATTAACCCATTTCCTGCTTTCCTCACCCGCTGGCTATACCCTGCAAACCCCGCTGGATTTAGGAGGTTTTGGACTAAGCCGCTACCGGTTAGACCAATATTTATACGCGCTGGCCCAGCAGCAGGGAGTTGATTTCAGGTTGCAGGTGAGTGCCACAGACATTTCCTTTGACGCAGATATCTTTACCGTGACGCTCTCCAACGGCCAGACGCTGCAGGCACCGGTGGTCATTGGGGCCTATGGCAAACGCAGCACCCTGGACCGCCGCCTGCAACGCCCCTTCTTTGAGCAGCGGTCGCCGTACCTGGCGGTGAAGTACCACCTGCGCGCGCAGTTGCCCAAACATGTCATTGCTTTGCACAACTTTTCCCAGGGCTACGCGGGGGTGTCTGCTATTGAGGAAGACCGCTACTGCTTCTGTTACCTTACCACCCGGCAGAACCTGAAAAAGCACGGTACCATTGCCCAACTAGAGGCCGAAGAGCTCTCCAAGAACCCTCTGCTCCGTGACCTTTTCGCGAACAGCGAATCTCTCTACACCCAGCCCGAGGTGATCAACGAAATTTCCTTCGCCCCTAAGGCCTGCCTGGAACAACACGTGCTTATGAGCGGCGATGCAGCCGGCCTGATCACGCCCCTCTGCGGCAACGGCATGGCCATGGCGATTCACTCTGCCAAGCTACTTTCTGAACAGATCTTACTTTTCCTGAACGGCCAGCAGAACAGAGCCCAACTGGAAACGCACTACACCCAACTTTGGCAGCAACAGTTTGCCAGCAGACTGCAGACCGGCCGCGTGGTGCAGCGCCTCTTCGGGCAACCCCTCCTGTCTGATTTAGTAATAACCGGATTGAAACACATACCCGCCGCCGTGAAAGCCATTATGCGCCGTACCCACGGCAAGCCGTTTTAAGCACGTTTCGGACGCATTTTCCCAAAAACGTGCCCGAAACGGAATACCCCTTTTCCACAACATCCACCAAAATAAATAAGCGCCTCCTGCGGCAGCGGGCAACGCAGGGGCGGCACGCCCCAAAGCGCTTAGCGGGAGCACGCCTGGACGATTCAAGCCTGCAACGGCCCACGCTCCCTATGGAACAGAAGGCTTTAACCAAGTGGTACCGAATTGAAGCTCCGCCTGTCTGAGCGTCAGCGAGTTCGGAGCTTCTTGATTCTTTTGGTTACTTTTCTCATCAAGGAGAAAAGTGACGAACGTCCGCAGAGCGCATCACGCGCCAAGAGCTTAGCAGGAAAAGGCGTAAAGAGTAAAGACGGATAGAGCAAACCGGTGCGGCAGTCTTGGTTGTCGGTGAGAACACCAACAACGGCGGGGAAAGGAGAAAGAGGCTTGGCAGCAACGCAGCGGCTGATATATTCAGCAGAAGAGGGATCAGCGGGTGTAAACATCCCCCTATCCCCTTCAAAGGGGGACTCTGCGGGGAGAAACAGTTCTCTTGGAATGAACCATTCAGCAAATATGGAACGCAGCGGAAAAGCTTTCAGTAACTAAAGAAGGAAAAAGCATTGCGTTTAGCAGCTCTTTTTCAAAAAACATGCTCAAAACGCAACTACTCCTTCAGCAAACACCCAAAGCAAAAAACTCAGGCGTCCTAGCCAGCGGCGTCTTCCTTAGATGAAAAGATAAAACCTGAATTCCCGCTTAGGAGTATGGAAGCAACAGCGGCATTTTAACGGCAGGCGTGGAGGAACAAACGAGGCGCTTTAAACATCTTTCCGCTTTTTTGCTTATACTTAGAATATGAAGAGTTACCTCTGCGCCATCGGCACGGCTAATCCCCCGTATGCTATTCCTCAGCAGAAAATTGCTGATTTCATGGCCCAGGCCCTTCTGTTAGACGAGCAGAATACCCGCAAGTTAAAGGCGCTGTACCGGGTTTCCGGCATTGACCAGCGCCACACCACCCTGCCCGATTATGGCCGCCAGAACGGCGATTATGAGTTCTACCCCAATACCCCGGGGCTGGAGCCGTTCCCTACCGTGGGCGACCGCATGCGCGAGTACCGCAAAGAGGCGCTGCCGCTCTCCGTGGCCGCCGTGCAGGATTGCCTGGCGCAACTGCCCCACTTCGGCGTAAGCCAGATCACCCATTTAATTACTGTAAGCTGCACAGGCATGTATGCTCCCGGGCTGGACATTGAGCTGGTAGAGGCCCTGGGCCTGGATACCCAGGTGCAGCGCACGTGCGTGTACTTTATGGGCTGTTACGCGGCCTTCAATGCCCTCAAACTAGCGGATACCATTTGCCGCGCCGATGCCCACGCCCGCGTGCTCATTGTCTGCACCGAACTGTGCACCCTGCATTTCCAGAAGCAGACCGAGAGCGACCACCTGGTGAGCAACGCCCTCTTCGCCGATGGCGCCGCCGCCGTGCTGGTGAGCCCCCAGCCGCTGTCACAGCTTTCCCTGCGCGTAGACGCTTTTCACTGTGATCTGGCTCCGTCTGGGCAGAAAGAGATGGCGTGGCACATCCATGACTTCGGGTTTGAGATGACGTTGTCTTCATACGTGCCCGCGCTCATCAAACAGGGCATTGGGCAGCTCACGCAGTCGCTCCTGAAGAAGCTGAACCTGAAGTTGGAGGAAGTGGAGCTGTTCGCCATCCATCCGGGCGGGCGCAAGATTCTGGAGGTGATTGAGCAGGCGCTGGGCCTTACGCCGCAGGACAACCGGCACGCGTACCAGGTGCTGCGGCAGTTCGGGAACATGTCCTCGGCCACGGTGCTGTTTGTGCTGCAGGCCCTGTGGCAGGAACTCACGCCCCGGCAGCATGAGGCACCGGTGCTGAGTTTCGCCTTCGGGCCGGGGCTTACGCTGGAATCCATGCTACTGACCGTACACCATGTTTAAGCGCCGCTCTACCCAACCAGAGCTCATGGACGACCTCACGCTGGCCAGCGATGACCTGCGCCGCAACCTGGAGGAATTGGAGTTCATTAACGTGTGGCTGGGCGGGCATGACGTGGTGCGCAACGGATTAAACCAGATTCTCCGGCACCCGTTTAGCGGCTCTTTTTCCAAAAAAAGGCTCAAAATAGCAGACTTGGGCAGCGGCGGCGGCGACACCCTGCGGATGGTGGCCCGCTGGGCCCGAAAGCAGAAAGTAGCCGTGGAACTGGTGGGCATTGACGCCAATGCTTTTATGCTGCGCTATAGCGCCTCCCTGAGCCAGGACTACCCAGAGATCACCTACCGGCAAGCCGATGTTTTCTCCCCCGAGTTTGCCCAGGAGCAATTTGACGTGGTGATCTGCAGCCTGTTCCTGCACCACTTCAAAGACGATGCCCTGGCCTCTCTGCTGGCCCAGCTGCGGCGGCAGGTACGCGTGGCCGTCTTGGTCAACGACCTGCACCGGCACCCGCTGGCGTATTATTCCATTAAATGCCTCACCCAAATTTTCTCCCGCTCGTATCTGGTAAAAAACGATGCCCCGCTGTCGGTGCTCAGGGCTTTTAGCCGGGCAGACTGGGAGCGTATTCTGGCGCAGGCCGGTGTTGCGCACTACCAACTTGTCTGGAAGTGGGCCTTCAGATGGCAACTTGTTTTTGGCCCTATTTCAGAAAAATAGCCGCTAAACGGAAAATTAATTGTAACTTACTAGAACAGAGACAGATTTACCGCCTATACTGTTTACCCCGCGAGGTTAACTTTATTGGTTCCGCCTCTGTCCAAAGCGCCTTGTGTCTGGCTTTAGCGCCGGTTCAGCGCCTATTGTTTCACCAAATTTTAGATCATGGGCCGAAGTTCCTCCAAACGTTCCCTTCAATTCTGGCTGCTTCTGGCAGCGTCTGTTCTCTTGTCAGCCATGGTCATCAGCCTGTTCCTGGAAATCATGAAGGTGATGGTCTACCTGCTGCTGGTGCTGCTGCTGGTGCCGTTGGTGTACCTGCTGCTCAAGCGCTCTCTCCCCTTCCTCCGCGGCTCTGACGCAAAACTCAAATCCCGAAATTAATAGCACATAGTATGTATCAAGTATCAGGATTTTGAAAGTCTTGCTACCTGGTACGGGCTACCTAATACTAGAAAAAGATCTGCTGGGCCAGCCTGAAGGTGTTGGCGTGCGCCTCCACTATGTCTGCAATGCGGGTAGAGTAACCGCCGCCCATGCTGGCGCAAACCGGCACGCCGTGCGTATGGCACAGCTCCAGCACCAGGCGGTCGCGCTCTTTGCAGCCCGCGTGCGTGAGCGCCAGCTTGCCTAGTTTGTCTGAGGCCAGCACGTCTACCCCGCACTGATAAAACACAAAATCGGGTTCTACTTGCTCCATGAGGCGGGGCAGGTGCGTGCGCAGAAGTTGTAGGTAGCCTTCGTCCCCTATCCCATCGGGCAGGGGCACGTCCAGGTCAGAGGTTTCTTTGTGCAGCGGATAGTTGTTGCCGCCGTGCATACTGAAGGTGAACACGCGGGGTTCCTGGGCAAAAATCTGGGCGGTGCCGTTGCCCTGGTGCACGTCCAGATCCACAATGAGCACTTTGCCGGCTTTCCCTTCGTCCAACAGGTATTGCGCGCCCAGCGCGTTGTCGTTGAGCAGGCAGAAACCTTCGCCGCGGTCTGTGAACGCGTGGTGGGTGCCGCCGGCAATGTTCATGGCCATGCCGTACTGCAAAGCATAATCGGCCGCCTCCACGGTGCCGCCCATGATGATCACCTCCCGCATCACCAATTCCGCAGACAGCGGAAAACCTGTTTTCCTGATCTCTGAGGGCGTAAGTTCCAGTTCCCGGAGCCTTCGCCAATAATTTTCATCATGCACCCGCACAATGCGTGCCTCCGGCAAGGCCGCCGGGCGGAAGAAATTGTCTTGGGTAACGGTGCCCTCATACAGCAGCTGCTCAGGCAACAGCTCATATTTGAGCATGGGAAACCGGTGATTCTCGGGGAGGGGGTGCGCGTACTCGGGTGACCAGGCGATCTTAAGCATACTTCACAGCGGCGTTGGGTACAGGAAAACTCAAAGAGCCTTGCTCTTATATTCCTGATTAGGCTTAGGTTACGACAACAGAGCCGCCTGCAACATTCTAGGCAGGAGACAGTATAAGTGAAACAACCTATTTCTTTGCAAAGGGTTTTCCATTACCTATACCAAATGTACGACAGACTATGAAAAAACTCACTTTACTCTTGATATGCACTCTATTTTTTGCGGCGGCCCAAGCGCAGGAACGCGTCCTTAACCGTGGTGTCATTAACCATAATGAAGAAGCCGGCTTAGACCGGGACAACAGCGGTTTCGGGGTGAAGGGCGGGGTACTGTTCAGCTCGCTGCAGGGCGATGGTAAAGACATGCTGGATAACCTCAAAAGCTCCACCAACTGGCACGCCGGTTTCTACTCCCAGTTCAGCTTAGGCCGGGTGTTCTCTATTCAGCCGGAGGCGCTGTACAGCCGCCGGGAAGTGCGTGCCGATGACGCCAACCGCCGTTTCGACTATATTGATGTGCCAGTGCTGGCCGTGGTCAACTTCACAGACAACCTAAGCTTTCACGTGGGTCCGCAGGTGGGCATCATGCTGACCGCCAAGGAAGACGACCGCGAGATTGACAAAGAAGGACTGAACACCTTTGACTACGGCGCCGCCGCCGGTCTGGAGGCCAAGCTCTTCATCTTCCGCCTGGGCGGCCGCTACTACCGCAGTTTCTCAGATCTGGGCAAGTTTGATGCTGCCAACGCCAACCGCGCCCTCAATGACATCAAAGCCGGCAATTTCCAGATTTATCTGGGTGTAGGTTTCTAACGAAAACAGATTCCAGAACAAAAAGAAGAGGGGGTGCCTGTACAGGCACCCCCTCTTCTTTTTTTGCCATTTACGTTTAGCGGCCGTTTTTGGAAAAACGGCCGCTAAACGCGAATCGCCAACGGTTACTCCCCGTTGGCGATTCGCGTTGGTTGCACGAACGGTGAGTTAAGCGCGGTCGTGCTTTCCTTCGGCAAACTCTTCAATCATCTTTTTGTTGAAGGCCGGAATGTCATCGGGTTTGCGGCTGGTGACCAAGCCATTGTCTGTGACTACTTCTTCGTCTACCCAGTTGGCGCCGGCGTTGGTGAGGTCGGTGCGGAGGGAAGGCCAGCTGGTCATTTTCTTTCCGCTCACGGCCTGGGCTTCTATGAGGGTCCAGGGGCCGTGGCAGATGGCGGCAATGGGTTTACCGGCATCATTGAAGGCCCGCACAAAGGCTACGGCCTGCTCATTGGCCCGCAGGTAATCTGGGTTCATGACCCCGCCGGGCAACAGCAGCGCGTCATAGTCTGAGGCCACGGCTGTTTTAAGGTCCTGGTCTACGTCAAATTCCTTTCCCCAGTCGGTCATGTCCCAGGCTTTCACTTTGCCAGATTGCGGGGAGATGACGTGGGTTTGAGCGCCGGCTTCTTCCAGGGCCGCCTTGGGTTTTTCCAGTTCTACTTGCTCAAATCCTTTTTCTACTAAAATGGCTATTTTCTTGCCAGTGAGTTTTTGTGCCATGGTATTTTGGTTGTCTAATGGTGAAAATCGTATACAGTTGTACTTTGGTCTTAAAAGAATCGTTACATTGGCATGAAATACTCCGCTTCTATGTTTGCCCGTAGAATTCTCTTATTCTGCTTTTTACTGGTTGGTCTGGCCTTGAATAAACCTGCCGCCGCCCAAACCCGGCAAGTGCCGCTGGTGAAACTGGCGCACCTGCAGAAATACCTCAACTCTACCTCAGATACTACTTATGTCATTAATTTCTGGGCTACGTGGTGCAAGCCCTGCATAGAGGAATTACCCAATTTTGAGGCCGTGCAGAAGCAGTACGCCGGGCAACCGGTACATGTAGTGCTGGTGAGCATGGATTTTGCGAAAGACCTGGAGAAGAAAGTGATCCCGTTTGTGACCCGAAGACAGCTGAAGAGCACCGCGTTTCTGCTGGACGAGCCGGACCAAAACGCCTGGATTGACACCGTAGACCCATCATGGAGCGGGGCCATACCGGCCACGCTGCTGGTGAACAACCGCCGCAAACAGCGGATTTTCCTTGAGAAACCGCTCACGCTGGCGCAACTGCAAGAGCATTTAACTACCAAATTCTCCCATAACCCCTAACCATATGCGAAAACCGTACTATTTCCTCCTGGTTCTGAGCGTGCTCACGCTCTTCACCGCCTACCGTTTCGCCGACACCGGCTATCAGGTAGGTGATACCGCCTCAGACTTTAAGCTCAAGAACGTGAACGGGCAAATGGTGAGCCTCAAGGACCAGAAAGAGGCCAAGGGCTTTATTGTGACCTTCACCTGCAACACCTGCCCTTACGCCAAGTTGTATGAAGACCGCCTCATTCAGTTGCACCAGAAGTACGCGCCCAAAGGGTACCCGGTCATCGCCATCAACCCCAATGACGCCACCGCCTCCCCCGGCGATTCTTTTGCCGAGATGCAGCAACGCGCCAAAAGCAAGAAATTCCCGTTTGTGTACCTGCATGATGAGTCTCAGGAAATTGCCAAACGCTACGGCGCCACCCGCACTCCACACCTGTACATCCTTACCCGTAACGGGCAAGACCTGAAAGTGTCCTACATTGGCGCCATTGATGACAATTCCGGCGACCCAGAGAAAGTACAGAAACGCTACGCAGAGGCCGCCCTGGATAACCTTCTCTCCGGCAAAGCCGTGCCGCAACCCACCACCAAAGCCATTGGCTGCACCATTAAGTGGCGCAACAACAGCTAAAATTAGAGTCTATCAAAAAACAGGGAGGCGTTTAGGGGCCGTTTTTAGAAAAACGGCCCCTAAACGCCTCCCTGGTTTTTCCCTACACCCATGAAGCCTATCAGGATTTTCTGCTGGGCGAGTCGGCTTGGTTTTGCGCCAGCAGTTGGCTTTCCTTCACCCCCGCCAGGCGGGCTTCGGCTTCAAATCTGTTGTTGTAATAGCCCACGCGCATGGATTCCAGCAGGTACAGCCAGAGAAATTTAACGTAGCCATGTTCCTGAAACTGACGCACATGCACTAACTCATGAGCCACCCAGGCCCGGTCCCGCAGAAAATTTTCTTTGGAAACTCCGCTAAGGTGTATAGATTTGCCCAGCACCATGGCTACGTTGGAACTCTTGAGGACCCAGCGGGCAATGCGGGCGAAGGGAGACCCCTCCACTATTTTCAGATTTTTTTCAAGGGAATCCATCTTCTTTCTTTTATCCAATATACGGCAATAGGCCCTCTCAGGCTACATTCTGCACTTTTCTTCTACCATTTTCTGCCGCCGCACAATAAAAGTGCGCTTTTACGTGTTTGGTTTACAAAGGTTTCATATTTACCTTTGTATTAATGAAAGCACAGTAGAAAATCTACGCTTTCTGTAAAATGGCTTTCTTCCTGTTTTAAGCGTTGGTAAGCGCCTACTGTTGGAAGGGCCACGGGTGGTCTGCGGCAGCCGGCCCACCTGAAGTTTCACCATTAAAACAGATGATGAAAAGTTACATTTTGTCTGCACTAGCCCTAGGCTCTGCGTTCTTATCCTTCTTCTATGAGGTTCAGCCCACGGCGGCCACCACGTATTCTGAAGAAGCCTACAACATCACCCCAGCTGAACAATTCCAGGAATGGACCCTGGAGCATAACAGCTCGGCCGCTCTCAACGACGCCCCCAGAGAGAGAAACCTTTCCTACAAAGACTCTCTTACCTACAACTACTACTCCCAGTCGTTGGGCCTCAAGCTGGACTATACAGAAGACCCCAAACTGCTGGAAGCCATCTCTGACTGGATTGGCACCCCTTACCGCTCCGGCGGCAGCACCCAACGCGGCACAGACTGCTCTGGCTTCGTAAGCAAAATCTACAAGCAGGTGTACGGCATCACGCTCACGCACAGCTCACGCTCCATGTTCAATGAGGTGAGCCGGGTGGCCAAAACAGATCTGGAGACCGGCGATCTTATTTTCTTCCGCCGCGGTCCTGGGCACCCCATCTACCACGTAGGTATTTACCTTAAAGACGGCAAATTTGTGCATTCTGCCTCTAACGGCGGAGTTATGGTGAACTCCCTCATGTCTGCCTACTACAAGAAATATTTTTACGCCGCTGGCCGGGTAGATATTTAACACTACCTGCCCCCGTAAAAGCAAATCGCCCGCCCTCCTGTGAGAGCGGGCGATTTGCTTTTACGGGGGTGCGTTTAGCGGCCGTTTTTTAAAAAAGAGCCGCTAAACGCACCCCCGTAATTTGCCCAGCAGGCTTCTAACTATTTGCCCCGAAACAGAGTATAGTCTAAAGGCAGAAAATGCGCAGGCACCGCCCCCTGAAGGTAGTTTGTTTTGTAGGGGTGCAGGCGGTTTCGCTTGTCATTTTTTCGTTACTTCGTGCCCGCCGCCGGGCAACAATTTCAGCACTGAACCTGTTATCTCTACTACTATAAAGACTATGGAAAATCAAAACCAAAATAACAAGAATATTCACGAGTCGTCGCTGTTCAAACGCTTTCTCAAAAAAGCCGAGGATTACGTGAAACAGCCGCTCCGCATCAAGGAACTCCTCAATGACGCCTATCAGAAAGCGAGCGAGAAAAAAGACTTCGGGACCATTGCCGGCGAGGTGTTTGAGAGCCTGTCCACGCTGTCCAGAATGATCAGGGCATCGGTTTCCGGCGAGTACAAAGGAATTCCCACCAGCACCGTGGTGATGGGCGTGGCCGTGATCATCTACTTCCTCTCCCCCATTGACCTGGTACCCGACTGGCTGCCTATCATTGGTCTTCTGGACGACGTAAGCCTGCTGGCCTGGTTCATGACCAGTATTAAATCAGAGATGGACAAGTTCCACGCCTGGGAAGCCACTCAGCCCGTGAAGAACACGGCCGCAGACCCCACCGCCGACTTGGCTACCTCTATGAGCGTAGACACCTCAGCGCACACTCCTAAATACGAAAACGAAGCCGCCGGCCAATACGGCTCTACCCGCCCTACCGCTCCCTCCACTTCGGGCGTAGGCTCCTCTGCCCAGCAGCAGAACCCCACCTACGGCGAAGGCAACATGCAACTGGGAAATGACTCCAGCGGCTCTCAGGGCTCAACGGGCGGCATCATCCCAGACCAGAACAGCACCGCTCCTGTCACCAGCTTTACCACCGTGGAAGGCACCCCCATCCAGGAAATAGACCCAACGGCTACCGCCGATGCCGCTCCCACAGACCATGGCGTACCCACCGGCTACGGAGAGCCTAACGTGCGCGCCTCCACCACAGATAGCACCCGCGTACCCAGCAGCAACAGCTATGACACTGACCACGGCGGCAACGTACGCTAACGCGAAGACGGCCGCACGCATGTACCCTTTTCAACTCAAAATGAACAATAAAAAAGCGCCTCTGCCAGGCGCTTTTTTATTGTTCATTTGTTTCCCTCACCTGCCGCGTTGGTCTGCTTTTTAGCGGGGCAAGCTGTATCTTTGTACTAGCTATGGAGAGTAAGAAACGTGCGGCAGCCCCTAAGCAGGGAGTTCTGGAGAAGGAGATAGAAAACATAGGCAAGGTACAGTTTGTACCCAGTGCCACAGCCAAATACGTAAGGATCAGCATTAGGCCGGGGCAGGGCGTGAAAGTTACGTTGCCCAAGCGGGCTTCTTTGGCCCAGGCCGAAGCCTTTGTCCAGGAAAAAGCCGCCTGGATCAGGAAGCACCTGCACTCCCAACAGCAGGAGCAGGGCAAGAAAACCGTCTTCACCCCGGAGACCGAGTTCAGGACCCGTTTCCACCAGTTGCTGCTGCTTCCCCACCCCTTGCCGCAGTGCAAGAGCCGCCTCAAAGACGGGGTGCTGTACGTGTGGTACCCAGAGCAGATCAGCTATGAGCACTCAGACATCCAAGACTACATCGTTAAAGCCATAGAATACACCCTAAGGCTGGAGGCGAAACAATACCTGCCCCAGCGGGTAGCCCAGTTCGCGCGGCAGTTTGGGTTCTCTTACCAGCAGGTGACCATCAAGAACGCCAAAACCCGCTGGGGAAGCTGCTCGGCCACCAACAACATCAACCTGAACCTTCACCTCATGCGCCTCCCAGCCCACCTCTGCGACTACGTGATTCTGCATGAACTGGCCCACACGGTAGAAAAGAACCACGGTCCCCGCTTTTGGGCGCTCCTGGACCAGATAAGCGGCGATGCCCGCGGCCTTGACAAACAGCTCAAAGCCTACCGCCTCCACATCTATTAAGCGTTTAGGGGCTCTTTTTGGGAAAAGAGCCCCTAAACGGTGTAACGGAAGAAAGGCAGGAGGAAATTCCCCCTGCCTTTCGCAGTCAAAAATGAGCAAAAAATAAAGGGTTAGCTCGCCTGACGGATGGCTTGGGTAGACACATAGTCTACAAAGTCACCTACCGTGTTCAGCGGCACCTCGTCAGGAATAATGATTTTGAAGTTTTTCTCCAGTTCCAGGATGATATCTACCACATCTACGGTGTCAAAACCAAACTCTTTGCTCAGGTTTGACGACACGCGGAGCCGCGACGGCTTAATCTCTTTGGTTTTGCTGATAATGTTAACTACCTCCTGCGCGATAGAGGGTGTATTTACGGTCATCATATGGGTAAAAAAATAAAGTCCTTCAATCTTCTAACAAACCCACCCAAACGCTTTTTTTTGTGGCGCTTAGCAGGGCCCGGTCTTTGATCATCTCTTGACCAGGCACCTCATGGGCATTACCAACAGGGCAAGGATTAAGGTAAAAGCGTGAGCTGAAACAATCTCCAAGGCAACCATTCACCTATTGGCCATCGCCTTGGACCCGTCCATTCTGATGACCTACAAACCCCGCCTTACCCCTATGCCCCAGCGAAAAAAACTTTAGATATTTTCTACAGCACATGGGAGCAGCAGGAAGACCCTCAGCCAACACCTTGCAAAACAAACACATACACCTGACACCCCTCCAGAAAAAGCGAAAAGTTTGTGTTGAAAGATTCATTATGTAACCGGCAAGATGGCCTAAGTCCAGGAGGAAACCGGCGCGTTGGCGAGGCTACACAAGCGACTTTCTTGCATGGCCCGTTGCTTACGGCGCAGAAGAGCCGCTACAGGTAGTTGCCCCAAGAGAACAGGCGGTCTTGCAGACAAAAGCTTACGCATTCAGCATTACTTCTTTATCTTTGTGCCATGCTATTGGAGAACATTAAAAGGCTTACCCAAGAGGTAGAGGCCTACACCATAGAGAACAAGGAGCAACTGGAAGCGTTCCGGAACACCTACGTGAGCCGGAAAGGCCAGATTTCTGCCTTGTTTGACGAGATGAAAACGGTTGCCCCTGAACAGCGCAAACAAGTGGGCCAGGAACTGAACCAACTGAAACAACTGGCCCAACAAAAGCTAGACGCGGCCCAGGAGGCTCTGGAGCAGAACGCCACCCCAGATGCCCTTTCTGGCCTGGATTTCACGTTGCCCCCGGTTCCTAACACCTTGGGGAGCCGCCATCCGCTGAACCGGGTACGGGAACAGATCATCCGGATCTTTGAGCGCATCGGGTTCAATGTGTCGGAAGGCCCCGAGATGGAAGACGATTGGCATAACTTCTCGGCGCTCAACTTCCCGGAGAACCACCCCGCCCGAGACATGCAGGACACGTTCTTCCTGAGCAAGAACCCAGACATGCTGTTGCGCACACACACCAGCAGCGTGCAGGTACGCGTGATGGAGCACCAGAAACCACCTATCCGTACCCTTTCGCCGGGCCGCGTGTTCCGCAACGAAGCTATTTCTGCCCGGGCGCACTGCGTGTTCCACCAAGTGGAAGGTTTGTTCGTGGACCGGGGCGTGAGCTTCAAAGACCTGAAAGATACACTGTACTACTTCGTGAAGGAGCTGTTTGGGCCAGACACGCAGATCCGGTTCCGGCCGTCGTTCTTCCCGTTCACGGAGCCCTCTGCCGAGATTGACATTACCTGCCATATCTGCAAGGGCCAGGGCTGCAACATCTGCAAAGGCAGCGGTTGGGTGGAGATTGGCGGTTCTGGCATGGTAGACCCCCAGGTGCTGGAAAACTGCGGCATTGACTCCAAGGAGTTCTCTGGTTTTGCCTTCGGGATGGGGATTGAGCGCATCACTATGCTCAAGTACCAGATCAAAGACCTGCGCCTGTTCACAGAGAACGATGCACGGTTCCTGCGCCAGTTTGATGCCGTTTAGAAGGAAAGGAAACTATCTGTATTCTGTTTAGAGGCTCTTTTTGGAAAAAGAGCCTCTAAACAGAAAAATTTCCGGTTTCATTTTCAGGCACTTACTAAAAAGTTTAAAATTTTTATTGGGCAACACTTGCGCACAATCATTCCAGCCCCTACTTTTGCATCATCATTTAAGGCCACACGCCAAGAACGATAAACTCCTCCTTAGCTCAGTTGGTTAGAGCACATGACTGTTAATCATGGGGTCCTTGGTTCAAGCCCAAGAGGGGGAGCTTCTAAAAAGCCACTTACGAGATAAAACTTGTAAGTGGCTTTTTTGTTGGCTTTCAGTTTGCTCATATCCTTTCTCTCCCAAGTTCAGCAACTCCTTATATCTGCAATCAGTCATCCTTTCTTCTATTGAGCCTTACAAATCAACTGAAACAGAATTCTATTTTGCGCAAGAGAGGTCTATCGCTAGACAAGATTTTAAGTAGTACATACCGTGGAGAATCAATCACCTATATTTCAAAATATTTCTTCAAGCTCTGCTCAAAATCATACATAGCAATCTAAATACCTTCATGTCGCAACATTGATTTGAACCATCAATTATATTATCTTCCAATAAATTGAATCATTATAATAAATAGCACTATAAGTTCTAACATCATGTGGCCAAACTTCTCCTTTCCTTTGTTCTTTGATAGTACCCAAGAAGTCCCTCCGTTATATCACTATACCTCCCAAGCTGGCCTACTCGGCATGGTACAAGGCAAGCATTTGTGGCTTACACATATCCATTACATGAATGATTCTTCAGAATATGATGATGCAATAGAATTCATTAGCAAAGTTTTGAAGGAAGACTATGGAATAGAAGACGCAGAACATCAACTAACTTACGAGACCCAAGAGCTTGATAAGGGAAATGTCTATTCCTTCTCTCTATCAGAAGAAGAGGACCTATTGAGCCAGTGGAGAGGATATACTCCAAACGGAGGTTATTGCCTTTCCTTCGACTCTGCCCAATTAACCCAGATGATGCAGTCTCAGGGGCTTCGCATCGGGAAATGCCTTTATGATGAGAAAGAGAAAAGAGATGTAATTCACAAGCATATTGCAGGAATCCCGCCAGAGCAGTATAAATCAAGTTATCACATCGGCCCCAGCCGAGAGCCGAGAGGTGACACGCCCGAAGAAAAAGCTCTTGATGCTATAAACATAGAAAGGGAGGTAGAGCTTAGTTCGCAACACAAACGTGAACGAGACAAGTATGACTATAACATGGAGATATTTGAACGGGCCAGAATATATGCTCCTTTATTCAAACATGAGAAGTTCTCTGAAGAGAAGGAATGGCGAATTATTGCAGTTAAAAGAGAGCTACCTGAACTAAGAGAAGGAAAGAGTTTTCTGGTACCCTACCTCAAGATCCCCATAGTAGAGGATTTAAAAAAAGATGCTTTGCATAAGGTCAAAATTATAGTAGGGCCAGGCCCCCATATGGAATTAGCCCGGAGGGCATGCGAGTTGCTTGACATCTTATCTAAGGATATTACTATATCAAAAATTCCTTTCCGGAACTGGTAATTTGCTACTCAAGATTACACTTTGTATAACCCATTAGAAGATACCTTCTTACTGCTTCTACATTTTACTGTACTTCAATTGAATTTAACGCTAAGGAATACGAAAACTCATTATTCATCAGGTATCTAATTCTTTCCTTGCGCACCGGATCATTGCATCCTATTGATACTTATTATGAAAATACCTAATTTCAGGTAATATATAGCCATACATACCGTTCCTGCTTTAAATCCTTTAAATTTACAGAAGACACAAACCAGAAGCCTATGCTAAACTTTTCGCCTCAAGGCCTCAGGGAACAGATAGATGAAAAGATAGCGACCATTGCCGCCATTGCAGACGAATTGCCGGGCGTGGTGATCATCCACAACCTACAGAACAACGTGGCCGTGGAATACATGTCACCCAGGGGGCTGCGGTTGATTGGCACTACGCTGGAAGAGTTGCGGCAAATGGGGTTTGAGTTTCATATGCGCTTCTTTAATCCGGTGGAGTCGGCGGAGTACATTGACAAGCTGTTCAGCGGTCTGTTGCAGCGCAACGACCCCACTGAGCTCATCACGTACTTCCAGAAGGTGTTCTTCGCCGAAAGCCAGGAGTGGGTACTGCACCACAGTTCCAGCAAGATTTTCATGCAGGACCCTGCCGGGCAGCCTTTGCTCCTGATCACGGTTGCCACCTCCGTAGACCCCACCCAGAGCATCACCGCCAAGGTGAACCGCATCATGGAGGAAAACACGTTCCTGCGGCAGCACTACCAGAACTTCGCCCAGCTGGGCCCCCGTGAGCGCGAGGTACTCAAACACGTGGCCCTGGGCAAAAGCTCCCTGGAAATTGCCGATGAATTATTCATCTCTGAGAAAACCGTGAACACCCACCGCCGCAACATCAAACTGAAGCTGAACATCCACTCTTCTTTTGAGATCTCGCAGTACGCCCGGGCCTTCGACCTCATCTAGCCCTCTGCGCGTTTAGGGGCTCTTTTTCCAAAAACGGGCCCTAAACGCAAAACATGCCTGATCCATTTCCCTTCTTGTTTCACTTCACATTCAGCAAAGGCGCGCTTTTGTATGACTTTCCGCTTAGCAGCTGTTTTTCCAAAATAAGGCTCTAAACGCCGTTGCTCCAGGCGGAAAGAACGGGCAGAACTTACAATAGCCCGCGGGCTTTAAATTCCAGGTACTTGTTGATTGCGTTCACGGTGAGTTTGTCGGGCGGTGTCAAGACCGAATGGATGCCGTGGGCGGTGAACTCCTTCACAATCTGCCTTTTCTCATAGGCGAATTTCTCCGCGATGGCTTTGAGATAGACTCCCTCCATATTCTCGGCTGGTTTCTCCAGCAGTTCGCGGGTTTCTGTGTTCTCAAAGAACACCACCAGCACCAGGTGGTGCTTGGCCAGCCTACGCAGGTACGGCAACTGGCGTTTGGCCCCGTTGAGCGTCTCAAAATTGGTGAACAGCAGCAGCAGGCTCCGCTGTTTTATCTTGGCCCGCACGGTCACGTACAGCCGCTGGAAGTCGGTTTCCTGAAACTTGGTGGTTTGGTTGTACAGCAACTCCAGAATTTTCTGCAACTGCGAGGCCCGCCGCTCCGCGGGTAACACAGAACCTATCTGGTCTGAAAAAGTGATGACACCGGCTTTGTCTTCCTTCCGGAGGGCCACATTGGAAAGTACTAACGTGGCATTGATGGCGTAATCCAGCAGGCTGAGGCCGTTGAAGGGCATTTCCATCACCCGGCCTTTGTCTATGAGGCAATACACCTGCTGCGACTTTTCCTCCTGGTAATGGTTCACCATCAGTTCGGCCTTGCGCGCCGTGGCTTTCCAGTTGAGCGTGCGCTGGTCATCGCCGGCCACGTAAGGCCGTATCTGCTCAAACTCGGCGCTGTGCCCCACCTTCCGCATTTTCTTAATGCCCATAGCCGACAGGTGCTGCGTAGCCGCAAGGAGCTCATACTGCCGCATCTGAAGAAACGACGGGTACACCGGCACCTCCTGCCCCTGTCCAAACCGGTACCGCCGGCGCAGCAGTTGCAGCGGCCCGTTCACCAGCACGTTGGTGGCCCCAAAGGAATAGACACCCCGCTGCACCGGCCGCAACTGGTACTCAATCACGTGCGTCTCAGCCGCGGGCACCTGTACCTTGAAGCTGGCATCACGCTTCTGAAACTGGAACGGCAGCTCCTCCAGCACCTCCAACCGCACGGCAAAGGGATAACGGTTCTCTATGTACAGAAACACAGGGTTCTCACTCCCGTTGGAAAGCTTCTCCTGCATGCTGCGGCTGGCGCCGATGCCCGCACGGTGCCGGTACAGCGCCACCAGGTCTACCAACGCAAACAGCACCCACACCCCAAACAGGATCTTGACCAGGAACAGAAACGCCGGAAAAAAGAACGCCAGCACAAACAAGCCCACTACCCCAGCGGCCGCGTAGAAGAAGTACTTGGTGAAATACAGGCTGCGGATGAGTGACACTAACGCGGAACTTGAGTCTGTTGAATGATCTGTTTAATGACATCATCTGGCGTGGCGCCTTCCATCTCGCGCTCCGGCGTGAGCAACACCCGGTGCCGCAACACGGTAGGGGCCAGCTCCTGCACGTCTTCGGGGGTTACGAAAGAACGGTTCCGGAGGGCGGCCAGGGCTTTGGCGCTTGTGAGCAAGGCCAGCGAGGCCCTAGGCGATGCTCCCAAATACAAAGATTTATGGGCCCGGGTCTGCACCACCAACTGGGCGATGTACTCCAACACGTTAGCATCTACGTGCACCGCCTGCACCTGCTTCCGCAGAGCGGCTATTTGCCCAGCCGCGAGCACCGGCTTTATTTCTTCCAGTTCCCGCTGCAGGGCCGGGCGCTGGTGGTGTATCGCCAGAATGGCCACCTCTTCTTCCAAAGATGGGTACTGTATCAAGATCTTGAACATGAAGCGGTCCAGTTGCGCCTCTGGCAGACGGTAGGTTCCCTCCTGCTCAATGGGATTCTGGGTAGCCAGCACAATGAAAGGATCGGCCATGAGGTGCTGCGTGCCGTCATGGGTGATCTGCTGTTCTTCCATTACCTCAAACAGCGAAGACTGGGTTTTGGCCGGAGCACGGTTGATCTCGTCAATCAGGACGATGTTGGAGAAGATAGGCCCCGGCTTGAACTGAAACGTGGCCGTACCCGGGTGGAACACCGAGGTACCCAACACATCTGAAGGCATAAGGTCTGGCGTAAACTGGATACGGTTAAAGCCTACGTCAATGGTACGGGCCAGCAGCTTGGCGGTAAGGGTCTTGGCAATGCCTGGCACGCCCTCAATCAGCACGTGCCCATCGGCGAGAATGGCAATCAAGAGCAGATCAATGAAGGCTTCCTGCCCAATGATTCTTTTTCTAAGCTCTTCTTTGATTTGCCCTACAGCCTGTTGCAGCGCGGAGAAATCTACCTGCGGTTTCAAGCCTAATGCGGTATCTTCTAGTGGTTCCATCTGGTTATATTAGCGGCTGGTTTGCCGGTAAAAGCGTTCTAATTGTTTGTTCAGTTGCCACAGCGTTTCCTCCTCCAGCCCATCAGTGGCCCTAATGAAGTTAATCAGCTGAAAAAGCTGGCTTATCTCTTCGGTCTTCACCCCTGCTTTGCGCGCAATTTTCTGTTGCAGCTCTTCATCCAGCACGTTGGTCTGTTCATGGTAGTGCAGGCGCAGGTACTCCAGAAAGTAAGCGATCTTTTTCTCGGCTATGCTTTGGTGGTCGCGGGAGTTGAAGTAGAGGTTGCCAATGACCCGCACAAATTCCAGGGTGGTGTTCCGGGGCTTCTCTAGAACCGGGATAATGCGTTGGGTACGCTTGCTTTCAAACAGCACAAAAAGCAGTAGACTTCCCAGCGTCACGTAGTAGGCCCAAGCCAGCGCATCATGGCTAAGCAGCACCCTGAATACGGAAGTACTTCCCTCCGCACCTTGTTTTTGGTATTCATCCCACCAAACGGGCTGCACCGGCAAATGGGAAAGAGCCAGCGCCGCATATTTGTCCTGCCTGGGGTTGATCACGTGGTAATTGGTGAACGCCAGAGGCACCGAGCTCAAATAAAAATTACCCTTCCCGAACGGGATCTGCACATAATTGGTATCGCCGGCACTGTTCTTCCCTAAAACAATGGCTTTGGTGTTGGCAGAGTCTAGGGCAATGGTCTCACTTGCCTTTTCCCAGGCATACTTAAACGGGGCAGGCTTTGGCAATTGGGGGTGGGTGAACAGCAGTTCAATAGAATCCTGCTGCTGTTTGGCGGAGTAACCCACGTCAAAGCCCAACGTATCCTGGAGCAGCCGTGGGAAGCGGCGGGCACTGATGAAGGCATTGTTCCCCTTCTGCACAAACTCCAGCAGAGCCTCCAACTCCAAAGAATCTACCCGAAAGGAGGAATTCACGAACAGGTAATTTACCGGTTGGGCCGCGCTGTCTGTCTGGACTTCCACTTGGTTCACCACGGGCAACCGCACAGAACTGACCGGTTCATGTTTAAAGAGGTCGGGCAGCAGCTCAAACAACACGTAGGTACCGTACGGAATTTTGTCTTTGTTGGAAAAAGTCTGTCGCCAGTCTATGGGCTTGGGGCGGTAATACTCCACCACCACAAACAGCGTAAAAAGGATGCCTAAGCCTAGCGCGTATGCTTTATACCCTCTCATGCTGCGGTAGACAAAGACTGGTTAAACTCAATAAACACCTGCCGCGCAGACTCAAACTTTTCTTGGCTTAAAGCAGCTCCACCGTACCACACGTACTCAAACAATTGAGTAACGCGCCCAAAAGAAGGTTTGAGCGGGGAATGATTCAGTTCCTGCACATAGCTCCAGTTCGTTTTGCCGGGTTTCCAGTCAATCTGCCCCTGGTCGGTGAGGTTCTTGAGCGTGCGTAGGTAATGCAACCGGATGGCCCGGCGGAAGTCTCGCTGTGCTTCGGCCTCTTCCAGCAAGGCACTGAAGTTTATCTCGTGGATGTTCTCGCGGTACGTGTCATAGGCAATGGCCGCCGGAGCCGTTTTTCTACTGAACAAGCTCACAAAATCTACCTGTAACAGCTTGAGCACCACAAAAACGGTGGTACCAATGGCAATGGCATAGAGAACGTACTTCCAGAAGGAACTGTAGGAGGTACCACTTAAGGTTTGGGCAATAAAATCGCCTATGCGCCGCCAGAAACGCTCCCAGAAAGACATATCGGGCCTTACGTCCTGGGCATACTGGAAGTCGCGGCTTTTGCGGAGTTCCTGCAGTTTCTGGGGGTTGGGATACCGTACCTCCAAGGGCTGCACTGGGGCTGCCGCCGGCGCGGGCACCGCCGCTTTGGCCTCTGTACACCAGAGACCGCACCATAACAGCAAAAAGAAGAAAAGTAGGGGCAGACGCACGGGCAGACTCTAGGAGTTAATAGGAAGAAGCAGTCACTTCTGGCTTGGTTCCAATCTGGTTTACCTGTTCCAACAGCCCTACGCCGTCTTTTCGCTCCACCAGGTCAAAATACAGGAAACCAACGGCAGTAGTACTGATCACGTAGAGCACCAGACTCAGAATAGTGGTGAAAGAGCTAGCCACAATCAGGAGCATGTCACTGTCACCGCCCGGCAACTGTAAAATCCGGAAAATATAGACCACTATGGCCGGTAAGGAGCCCATAAAGCCTATCACTCCCTGCAACAACATGACCAACAAGAGAAAGCCAAAGGCAGACCACCAGTGGCCTTTCACCAGATAAAAGCAACGCTCCACAGTATCAAGGAAACCGGTTTCTTCATAGAGCATCACTATGCCAAACAAGCTCAGTGCCACCGTCACGTAAATGCCCGGCAAGAGCAGGAGCAGCGTGGCTAAGCCGCAGAGCACTACAACGCCTACAGAGGAATACAGCAGAGGGATAAAATTGCTTTTGGCTCTGGCCCACACCGCGCCAGGTGTTACTTCCCCCTGGTTCTGCCTGTACTCCAGCATATACCCATAGACGGTAAGGCACAGCAACACCCCGCTTACCAGCGTGAAAAACAGGCTCACCCAATAGTGCACAGAATTGACGCTGTTGGAATAAGAGAACTCTCCCCAGGAACTGTACTGCACCGCACCAGATAGTTCGCGTAGTTGGGTACTCTGGTACACCCCGGAGAAGATACCCGCCAATAAGGCAAACGGAACCACATACAGCAACACACACCGGAAAAGGGGCTTAAAATTCTGGCGGAGAAATGCGAAGGTGGCATTCAGTTTCTGCCCCAGGTCCCGCTCCTGGTGCAACTCAATGAACTGGTCTCTCATGAGATAGTTTGGCTTTTAGCCAGTAAGGGTATAAGATAAAATAGAGCAGTATGAACGCCGCCGATCCCAGAATAATAAACAAACTAGCGTAAAGGGGCATCTGGGTGTGCCGGGTCACGAAACCTTCCAGAAAACCGGCCGTGATGAAGATTGGCACCAGCCCCACCACTATTTTAAGGCCGTCCTTGGCGCCCCGCCGGAAAGATTCTGCCCGCGAGAATGTTTTGGGAAACAGCAGGCTATTGCCCATTACAAAGCCCGCACACCCGGCAATGATGATTGCAGAAATCTCTAGGGTACCGTGAATCCAGATGGTGAGCACAGAGGTAAGCAGCAGGCCCTGTTTGTAGAAGAAGTACTGGAAAGCTCCCAGCATAATGCCGTTCTGCAACAGAATCCAGAAAGTGCCCACAGACAGCAGCACCCCCATGACAAAAGCAGTAAAGGCTACTTTTATGTTGTTGTAGGTAATGAAGAGGAACATGCTGGCCTCATCTGTCTGCTTGTACACGGCCATAGGGTCACCTTTCCTGATGTTGGCCAGCGTCTGGTTCACGTATTGGTCGCCCAGGATGAGGCGCACAAAGGTGTCGTCATAGGCGGCGGAAATGGCCCCTATGAAACAGGCCGCCGCGAAAATCAGGAAGGCGTACAGCAGTTGCCGGTGGTATTGCAGAAACAGCAAGGGGAGCTCTTGTTTCCAGAACAGCACAAAGCGGTTGCTCTTCTCTTTCTTGTTCCGGTAGATGTGCTGGTGCACTTTTCCGGTGAGGGAATTCAGGTAGTCGGTGTTGTCTGAGTCTGGGTAGAAGGTACGGGCATACGAGAGGTCATCGGTGAGCTCAATGAACCGGTTGGCCAGCTCATCTGGGTTAGCCGTGGGCTCTATGGCATACCGCTTCCACTTAGCAGAATTCTGTTTGATAAAAGCGGCCTCGCGCATGCCTGTTGCTTTTGTTTCCTTCCAAATATATCTAACTTAGGCTAGTTAATAAAGTAGTTTATATAATTAAATGGATACTATTAAGATCAAAACCACCCAGAATGTGGAGGTGGAATATGCCATCGCCAGCGTGGGAGACAGGATACTGGCTTACCTGATTGACGTCGTGGTAGGATTTGGCTGGCTGGTGATCTGCTTTCTGGTATTCGCATTCCTTTTCCAGCCCAGCGCCCCTTCCACAGCAGCCCTCATTGCCGTGGTGGTCATGGCAATGGCCCCTTTTGTATTTTACCACCTGCTCTGCGAGATTTTCATGAACGGGCAGAGCCTGGGCAAGCGGGCCAAAGACATCAAAGTGATTAAGCTGAACGGGCAGTCGCCCGGCATAGGCGATTATCTGCTGCGGTGGCTGTTCCGGATTATTGATATTTCATTTTACGGCGTGGTAGCCATTGCCTGTATCGCCATCACGGGCAAAGGCCAGCGCCTAGGTGATTTAGCCGCCGGTACCAGCGTGATCAAGACTACCGCCGTGAAGAGAAGGAACCCTTTTCAGGTAAAACTGGAGGAAGATTACGTGATTGTATTCCAAGAAGTGGCTCTGCTCAGCGACAAAGACATGGCCCTGCTGCGCAAACTGCTGGCCAAGGCCATGGAGCACAGGAATGAAGTGCTCCTGAACAGCATTGCGGAGCGCGCCAAACAGGTAATGGGCGTTCAACCCAACATGACCGACCGTGATTTCCTGAAAACCATCATCAAAGATTACCACCACCTCACGGCCGGAATGGAAGCATAATAGTTTGCGTTTAGGAAGTGTTTTTGGAAAAAGAGCCCCTAAACGCAAACTGCTCCAGATTAACTTGGGCACAACAGCAGGTCACATTTCTGATTCCCTAGCAGGTCACATTTCTGATTCCCTAATAACTTCTCCCAGCCACCTGATCCTCTTTTAAACGTCAAAGCCTGCGGCATAGTAGCATCGCAGGCTTTGACGTTTAGGGGCCGTTTTTCCAAAAACAGCCCCTAAACGGCTTCCAGAGAAGTTTATTAATCGGCTTGGTTCAGGAGCTTGAACCAGTCAAAGCTGGCGGTGGCAGACGCAGGGCCTTTGGCAACCAAACCTACCCTCACGCCTCTGTCCCAGGGGGGCAGAAACGCCCCGCTCACCGCCTGCCCGTTGTTGAGGGGAGTCCAGTTAGTGCCGTCTGCGCTCCAGGCAAACTGCAGTTGATCCCCTTTGGTGGTGGTGAGCCGGAACTGCAGCATTCCCTGCCCGGGAGCCGTGGCCCTGGAAAGCACCTCGGTTTTGTTCTGTCTGGTAGACCACAGCTGAATCTCATTGTTAGAGAGCGAAACGCCTACCGCATTCTCAGGGTCACCAATGGCTGCCAAGCCCGCTGAAACGCCTTTGCCCAATGACTTCGCGTCCAGGGCTGCGGTAACCGTATAATTGTTCCCAAGGGTACGCTGGCTCAGCACATTGCCAATTCTTTCCGGCGATGCCTGCAAAGCCAGCCTTCCGCCGCTGCCGGTCTGGATGGTGTACGAAGGCGTTTTACCCACAAACCACTGCCAGGACTGCGGAAGTTTGCCGTTGGTAAATTCCTCCTGCACATCCAGCACTTCTGGTCGGTTGCTGTTGTACGGAGCAGTGGCCGTGAGCACCGGTGAGTTGCCTTTGAACGATGGCCAACCGTCACTTCCCCAGGTGATTTCATCCAGCAGCCCCTGCCGCCCCGCATACACGGTGCTGTTGGTGCTGTAGGCGTGGTACAGGAAGAAATCCCGGCCCTTCTCATCTGTGACCACGGTGCCGTGGCCGGGGCATTTCCAGGCTTCGTTTTTCTTCATGATGGGGTTACCAGAGAACTTCTCCCAAGGTCCCGTCAGTTGCTTGGCGCGGGCCACGCCTACCCCGTAGGTGCATTCACGGCCACAGCAGGCATCTCCGGCATAGAAAAGGTAATAATAGCCGTTGCGTTTCACAATGGCCGGACCTTCCACCAAGCCACCTTCCCAGGTGCCTTTCTCGTTGCGGAACAGCTCAAATTTCTCGCCGGTGAGAGCCGTTCTTTCCTCGTTCATGCGCTGGCCCCACATAGGCGTGGGTTTGCCCACACTGTTGGCGTCTTCCTTCCAGATCAGGAACAGATCGCCTTTTTCATCCCTAATGGGGAAACCGTCAATAGAACCTACTTCCTGGCATACCAACGGACCATGGTCTGTGTAAGGACCGGTAGCTTTGCTGGCACTGGCCACGCCCACGCAGAGGTTCCCGCCTTTCTTCTTGGCGGTATAGTAAATGTAGTAGCGGCCTTTGTCATAAGAAATCTCTGGCGCCCAAAAATGCGCCTCGGCCCAGTCTGGCAGCTTGTCTGGGAACACATGCCCCACGGTTTCCCAGTCCACCAGGTTTTTGGAGTGCAGAATAGGGTACAGCGGAGCCCACTCAGACGAGGTGGCCGTGGCCCAATAGTCACTGCCTACCCGCACCACAGACGGGTCTGCGTAATCACCGGGCAGCACCGGGTTGGTGTAGGTTACGGTTGCGGTGTTGGTTTGCGGAGCCGCCGGGGTAGTGGCTGTATCTTGCGCGGCCTCGCCTTTATTTACCTTGCAGGAGAAGGTGCAAAGGCTAAGAACCACCGTAGAGAGGGTAAGAAGGCTTTTTTTCATAGTGGGAAGAGTCTGGGTTTATGGACTATTGCTGCACAGTAAATTTGTACACGCTGCTGGTCTTGTAAGTTTCGCCGGGCTTTAGCACGGTAGACGGGAACGAGGGCTGGTTAGGTGCATCTGGGAAGTACTGGGTCTCCAGGCAGAAAGCAGTCCTGAAATCGTCTTTGCTTCCGCCTTTAAAGGTGTTCTTGCTCTGCATGAAATTGCCGCTGTAGAACTGCAAGCCTGGTTCCTGGGTAGATACTTCCATCACAATCCCGCTCTTGTCGCCCACCACGGTTGCCGCTTTGTTCAGGCCGGTGCCCTGGTTTTGGTTCAGCACGAAGTTGTGGTCATACCCTTTCCCGTTTTTGAGCTGCTCATTTTGCGCATTGATTCTGGCCCCAATGGCCGTTGGCTTCCTGAAATCAAAAGGCGTGTTGGCCACCGGCTCTATCTTACCGGTGGGAATGAGCGTGGCGTCTACGGGGGTGTACGCATCTGCATTCACTTGCAAGACATGGCCCAAGATGTCGCCGCTGCCCTCGCCGTTCAGGTTGAAGAACGCATGGTTGGTGAGGTTCACTACGGTGGCTTTATCGGTGGTGGCCTCGTACTCCATCTTCAGTTCATTGTCGTTGGTGAGGGTGTAGGTGACTTTGGTCGTCAGATTTCCGGGGAAGCCCTCCTCCATGTCTTTGGACAGATAGGTGAGCACCAGCGTCTGGTCATTGGGCTGTTGGGCCTCCCAGAGCACGTACTGGAAGCCTTTGGTTCCTCCGTGCAGCGTATTGGGCGCATTGTTGATGGGCAGGGAGTACTCTTTGCCCTCCAGGGTGAACTTTCCTTTGGCGATCCGGTTACCGAACCGACCAATGGTGGCCCCAAAATAAGGTTCGGTGGCGCTTTCATAGGCGGCGGCATCGGGCATGCCCACCACCACATCTACCATCTTCCCGTTCTTGTCTGGCACCAGCAGGCTAACCAAACGGCCTCCGTAGTTGGTGAAGGTTGCCTTGAGGTTGTTTTTATTGGTGAGCGTGAAGAGGCGGGTTTCAGTGCCGTCTTTCAATTTCCCGAAGGACTCGCCCTTGGCCGCCTGATCTTCAGTGGATGGGGTAGCTGTAGTCTGGTTTTCAGCAGTTTCCGCTTTAGGCGAACAACCGCCCAAGCCAGCCATTGAGATACAACCCAAAAGGGCTATTGAGAGGAATGTCTGCTGTACGTGTCGTTTTTTCATGGTATAGATTGAGTACGTGTATTCTGAATCTGTGCTGGTTACTTCTGCCCGGAAGGCACCGGCAAAGGCACCCCGGCCGGAATGGGTTTCCCGAAGACCGGATACCCATCTTGGGTCCAGGTGAACTTCTGCATCCTTATGTCTCGGCTCCAGCCCGGCGTAGCCGATTTCTTCGCGTGGTAGAGAATCCAGTCTTCGGTGTTGTCTGGCGAGGTGGTGAAGCTACAGTGGCCTACGCCCAACACCTCCTCCGTGCCCTCAAACACCGGCCCGCTCGATTTTACCCAGTTGTCAGCCTTCATAGGATCCTGTAACGTGTCTGCCAGCGTGAGTTGCCCCAACCGGTATTCTTTCAGCCAAGACTCGCGGGTGGAATAGATGAGAAATGCCTTTCCCTTTTTCTTCAGCAGTTCCGGCCCTTCGTTCAGGTCCAGTTCACCGCCTGTTTCCCAGGGTTGGGTGGGTGAGGAAATTTTTACCCGGTTGGAAGAGATGGTGTAGGGGTTGCTCATTTTGGCCAGGTACAGGTGCTGTTTGGTTTTGTCTGTGGTCGCGTTCTCCTCCCAGCCAGACCAGGCGGCGTACAGCTGCCCATTCAGGTAAAAAGGCGTAAGGTCTATGGCCCATTTCCCTGATTCTGGATGCTGCAGGTCATCGCCGGTGTAGAGCATGCCTTTGTCTACGTAGGGGCCAAAGGGGCTGCCGGAGGAAGACTCCAGAACGCCGGAGCGCTGGTGAATAAACGGTCCGCCCGGAGTTCGGCCGGCGGTATAGTAGATGTACCACTTGCCTTGCAGGTAATGAAGCTCCGGAGCCCAGATGTTGTGCGCATTCCAGCCAGAGTCAGGGGCCTGCCACACCGGTACCCGCTCCCCCAACTGCGTGAGCTTCGTAGACTGAGACACATAAATACCGCCGCTACCTGAGCCGCAGGAATAGTACACCTCCCCTTTTTTCAAGACCCAGGGATCTGCCCCTTCGGCGATGGGATTGGTAAAATACTGCCCGGCGTCTGCTTTCCCGGAGTTCTTGCCAGCGGCCACCGGGGCTACCGTACTGGTCTGGCACCCCAGGAACCACAACTGGCTTAGCAGCAACAGCGCGATTATTTTTCTATCTATTCTATGCACCATCATTTAATTCAGGGATCTCACAAAAGAAGAAGCCTGCTCTATTTTGCTTCTTGCCCAGAAAGACGTTTAGGGGCTCTTTTTCGAAAATCGGGCGCTAAACGCAGCTTGGGAAAATTCTGGCAGAGGCAAGGGCTTTATTGTCCAGAAGTGGCCTTTGCGGTAGCGATGCTTTTGATAAAATCCACTTCCTCCTGGCTGTAAGGGGTACCGTCTGGCCGGAAAATGTCATGGAACCAGACTTCCGGCTCACGGGTATACTGCTTGTCCCAGCTGTCCCAGGGGTAAATAGTCTGGGTTTTCCCGGCCACGAAGCCCCAGTTGATCATGCCCACATTATGTTTCTTGGCCACTGGCAGAGCCCCCTGGAACGTGCTCCCGTTGGGCCGGGCCATGTATTCTGTGCAGATCATGGGTTTGCCGTAGCGCTTGAGCCAGTTTATGCGTTTCTCCAGCTCCTGTGGACCGTCATAGTTATGGAACGTGATGATGTCAGACTCGGCCAGCATCACTTTCTGAATGGCCGTCAATGAATCTTCCACCGACCAGTTTCCTGCCCATACCGCGGCCGTCACTGGCTGCGCCGGGTTCACGGAACGGGCCCAGACAAAGCTTTTCCGGAGCAGGGGCAGCACGTAGTCTAATTTATTAGGTAGCTCCTGCTTCCCGTAGGCCGAGCCGTGGTTAAGGTTATAGGGCTCGTTCCAGATATCCCAGGCCAACACGCGCGGGTCATCCGCGAAGCGGGCTATCACTCCTTTCACGTACCTTTCCAGCCGCGGGTACTGCGTAGAATCCTGCAAACCATTGTACCCCGGGCTCTGCACCCAACCGGAGTTATGCACATGCGGCCGGGGCTCGCGCTGCTTCCCCAACTTGGGGTGCGGGTCCCAGACAGAGTCAAAAATGACCAGCATGGGTTTGATGTTGTGCCGCTGCGCGATGTTCAGGAACGTGTCTATTCTTTTGAGGAAGCCTGCAGAATCCTGCTGCCAGAGCAAGTCATGCAGGTATACGCGGGCAGTGTTCATCCCAATTTGTTCGGCCCAACCCAATTCCCGGTTGATGGTAGCGGTATCAAAGGTTTCGGTCTGCCACATCTCCAATTGATTGATGGCCGTGCTGGGCGAGAAATTAGGCCCTATGAGAAAGGGTTGTTGGCTGTACCAGGCATTGGCTTTTTCTTTTGACCAAACAGCTCTGGGTTTCACCTCAGATACTTTGGCAGCTTCCTTTTTAAAGCAACTTTGGGTAATGAGGCAGCAGGCCAGCGCCAGCAGGTAGAGTTTAGTAAGTTTCATGGCATGAATCTGTGCAGTTGACACTACTTCTGTAAGCTCTTACAAGTGTTCTGTAGAGAAAAGTGGTTCTGTTTAGGGGCTTATTTTAGAAAAAGAGCCCCTAAACAGAACCACTGAAAACTTAAAGCTATTTCACTTCGCCAGACGGTCTGGCCACCGGCGTGTTCACCTTTACCGGTTGCCCGAAGTCTGGCGTTCCGTCTGCCCGCCAAGTGAACTTCTGGATTCTGGGGCTGCGGGAATTGTTACAGCCTAAGTTGGGAGCTGGATTGGCGTGGTAGATGATCCAGTCCTCGGTACCGTCCGGTGATTTGAAGAACCCGTTGTGCCCCGGCCCGAAGGCACCGTTGTCTGCGTTGGTGGCTAAAACGGGCGTGGGCGCTTTGATCCAATCATCGGGGTTCATGGGGTTTCCATTGTCTCTGAGAGTCAGTCGGCCTAATGCATAACTGTCTGTCCAACACCCGCTGGCGGAATAGATAAGAAAAACTTTCCCGGCGGCATTTTTGATAACCCCAGGGCCTTCATTCACCAACCCATTCATTTCCCAGTCAAAAGTGGGACGGGTGAGCATGACCCGGTCTCCTTCCAAGGTCCAGGGATTGGTCATTTTGGCAATGTAAATCTGCTGTATGCCCGGGTCATTGCTTCCCTGCCACCCCGACCAGATGAAATACATTTGCCCATTATGCTCAAACACAGATCCGTCTATGGCCCAACGGTCTGTAGTGGGGGCAATCTTGCCTTTGAGCGTCCAGGTTCCGGTGGTAGGGTCTGCGGCCTCGTTTTCCAGTACGTACATGCGGTGATTGATATCTGCACCATTGCTGGCTTGGGTACCATCATCGGCGGCGAAGTAGATGTACCACTTCCCGTTTAACTGATGTAATTCCGGAGCCCAGAGGTTTTTAGAATAGGGTCCGGTGGCGGGCGGGGTCCAGACGGTAGTAAACCGCTCGTTCTTCAGCTGCGAGATTGCCTGGGTCTTGATAAGGCCAATGCGGTCTCCCAAGGTATGGGTATAATAATAGGTTTGCCCCTGCTGGTATACCCACGGATCTGGCCCACTGATGAGGAGCGGATTGGTAAAAGTAGTTGCGGCATCTGGTGTAGGAGGTGTTACTGGTCCCTGGTTGCTCTCATCGCTTCCTTTACATTGCGTAAAAAGGAAGACCCACCCTATCAGCAGCAGCCAATTTCTGTTATTTGGTCTTGTTTCCATTGCTCTTTTCAATTTATCAGGTGGTGCTGCTTCTCAATAGAATGGCAAGCAGACACTGGCACTGTCTTGCTCGCCATTCTATAATATTAGAAGTTTTGACTTAAGTTGGGGTTAATATCGAGCTCGCTCTGCGGAATGGGCAGCCACTTGTCTCTGCCAATGTCAAAGTTGTTGAACTCAGGGTCACGGGTCTTCAGCTCATTGATTCTGCTTTGGTCATCCAGGTAGCCCCAGCGCAGTAGATCAAGCCAACGGGTACTCTCACCGGTGAGTTCTGTGACCCTTTCATGCATTAACTGTTGCAGAAACGCCGCCGCTGAAAGACCTGGTTTGGTTGCCGTAAGCGTAGCCAAGCCTGCCCGCCGCCGAACGCGGTCTACATATTGATACGCTTCGGACGTGCGGTTGAGACCATTCAGGCATTCGGCGTACATTAAGAGTACATCTGCATACCGGATCACCCTGAAGTTGATAGGCCCTTCAAAGGTTTCATCTTGCCGGTGGTAATCATTGAGGTATTTGCGGTACCATGCCCGCTGCATTTGATCATCTGGCACCAGCTGACCAAACGTTCTGCCGTAGAAGGTTTCAGGGTTGCCGTTGTAGATGGCCGTTACATATAGTCTGGGGTCTACGCCGTTGCTGGTGGTTCTTTCTTCCATGAACTCATCTATGACCCAGCGGTGCATCTGTACATCATTGAAGCCCGCCTGCGGATCTCCTTGGTTTCTTCGGCCTGGGCCGAAGAAAGGTCCGCGCTGGTTGCCTAAGTTAGAAGTAGGAGCGTCTTCATCAGTGGTAGATTGTAAGGCCAGAAACTGTACCTCAAACACAGACTCCCTGTTGTTTTCTGTGGTGTGCAGGAAGTTGTCTCGGTAATTAGGCACTATGTCATAGAGATCATTCCCTGACAAGCCAAGCCTGGTACCATTACCATCTACCAACCAGGCAAATGCATCAAGAGCCTGCTGGTATTCACGCTGCTGTAAATGCGCTTTCCCCAACAAAGCATAGGCCGCTCCTTTAGTGACACGGCCCAGGTTGGCCGCATCATATTTGGCAGGTAAATTAGGCGCCGCCTCAGACAGATCTTTTTCAATCTGAGCCCAGACAGCCTCTTCTGACGATTGCGGCGGAAGGTCTGTAGGCCTAGAGGGCTCTAACACCAAAGGCACTGACCTGAAAAGCGACACCATGTTAAAATAATGGAGAGCCCGCAGAAATTTGGCTTCTCCTATGTACCGTTGCTTTAAGGTCTCATCCATCTGGATGTTGGGCACATTGGTGATCACTTGGTTAGCTCTGAAGATAGCGCGATAATGGTGATCCCAAATATTACGGGTTCCTTCAAAGTTTAAGTCTACCTGGGTAAAATCAATGGTACTTCGGAGCTCACCCCAACCGGTAGAAGCAAATCCATCATCTGACCGCGGGTTTAGGTACATCTGAAGCCAGCGTGCATAGGTGCCATTTCTGTAGAATGCGCCATAGACGGCATTTACTCCCGCCAAGGCATCGTTCTCTGACCGCCAGAAACTCTGTTCGCTTATCTCATTCGGGTTTTCAATGTCTAATGTATGCTCACATGACATAGCCACTCCGGCAAGCGCAAAGGCCATGATATAGCTGAATATCTTTTTCATGTCTAATAAGTTATAATAGATTTCGTACGCTCCTTAAAACCCGAATTGAACACCAAGAGAGTAAATTCTAAGCGCGGGATACTGTCCGTTGTCTAAGCCCCGCTCAAAAATGTTCACTCCCACAATGTCTGGATCTAGCCCGGTGTATTTGGTAAAGGTGAACAGGTTCTGCCCACTTAGACTCACCCGCACAGACTGAAGTCCTACGGGTTGCAGAAGCGCTGCCGGCACGTTGTAGCCTATCTCTACGTTTCTCAGGCGCAGATAAGAACCATCTTCCAGCCAGCGGTCTGTGTCAGGCCTCGCATTATATTGAATGCCTCTGTCTGTGTTCCCAAAACCGATTCTTGGATCCTCTGTATTGGTGTTAGCGGGTGTCCAGGGAGAGTAATCGCTGCGGTAAGAAGCATTCTCATCTCCTCTGTCTGTGTTATAGCGGGGCCGGTTATAGATTTTGTTGCCCGCCACGCCATACCACTGCATGGAGAAGTTGAAGTTTTTGTAAGAGGCATTCCAGACCACCCCCCCTTGGATTTTAGGCCATGGACTACCCACATAAGTGCGGTCTTTGTCTACGTCCAGTTCTTTGTTTCCATCTACATCTATGTAGCGTATGTCACCTGGCTTCGCCCATGGCTGCACTCCGTGCGCGTCAATCTCTGCCTGGTTCTGGAAGATGCCATCTGTTTTCAAAACATACCATTCCCCAATTGCTCTGCCCACTTGGGTACGCGCATCTCCAGATTGGATATAAGTACGCCCTTCCCCTAAGTTCCCAAGTTCCAGTACTTCATTTTTAATATGCGTAAAATTTACGTTTACGTCCCATTTAAAGGCTTTTTCTGCACTACGCCAAGTGGCAGAAAGTTCTACTCCTTTGTTTTGCAGGGAGGCAGCGTTTACCGGCGGCGAACCTCCCGCATTACCGGTAGTGAGCGGCACGGGCAAGTTTGTAAGTACATCTTCTGTTTTAGAGATAAAATACTCAGCAGTCACCAAGAGCCTATTATTGAGGAAAGCGGCATCTACCCCAAAGTTGGTGGTTTTCTTTTCTTCCCAGTGCAGATCTGTGTTGGCTAATTGAATATTGATAGACCCCGGGAAAATTGTGGGAGTAGTACCAAATACTGCTCTTGGGAATGGACTAATACGTCCAAAGTACTGCCACGGCGAGAGCACTTCACTATTTCCTAAGGCACCATAAGAAGCTCTCAGCTTTAAATCACTCACCCAAGGCAATTCAAAGAATGTTTCCTCACTTAATCTCCAGGCTACTGACACAGAAGGGAAGTTCCCCCATCTATAGTCAGGACCAAAGCGTGAATCGCCGTCTCTTCTGAAAGAGGCGCTCAATAAATACTTGTCTTTAAAACTATAGTTCACCCGTCCCAGATAACCTAAGATAGCCCATTTATTAATGTAGCTCCCCACAATAGGATTGTCCCCTTGATTCAACACCGTGTAATACTGCCCTGAAGAGTTGAAAGGAAGGTTCTGTTTCTGACCGTAAATCTGCTCATATCGGAAAATCTGGTTACTGATACCCGCCACAGCGCTTACATTATGGTCGCCAAACCGTCGTTCAAAGTTGACGGTGTGTTCTAATAAGGTAGACAGAAACTGCGCCCTGTTCTCATCTGCAGTGGCCAATACGTTAGGAGTACTCTGCCTGATGACTCCCGGCCTGCGGAACCCTCTGAAGTTGTCAAAGCTAGTCTCCAAACCTGCATTGAATTTATAAGATAAGCCTTCCAGAATCTCAAATGCCACAAAGGCATTTCCTCTGGCTCTGTAACTGTACAAATCGCGTTGTAGCAGGTTCTGTAACGCTACTGGGTTTTCAGCGAACGTATTCGCAAAAGTCTGGTCCCCAATAGACCAGCCCTCTGGGTTATTAGGCCCCACATAACGGCTGCTCTGAATGGGCATGGTGGGCAACATCCGGAGCATATCTACCAACGGGGTACCTTCTAAATAATCATCATGGGTATAAGAGAACAGAAAGAATTCCCCAAAGGAGAAACGCCCACGTTCACCAGTAGTATTTACCCTAATATTGGCGCGCTCAAAACTGTTGTCAATGATGGTTCCTTTGTTTTTGAAGTAATTACCAGACACCAGATAATTGCCGGTTGCACTACCACCAGAAAGACTTAGGTTATAATCTTGGGTGGAACCGGTCCGCATTAAGGCATCCTGCCAGTCTGTGTCTACGTTAGGGTCAAATTCTGTAGAAACGGAAGTCTGTGGGTTCACACCTACATTGGCGTATGCCTGGCGGTTCAGTTCGGCAAACTCACTGCTATTTCTCAGATCCCAACGCTTTCTAAACTGCTGAATACCTGTTTTCACATTCCCTGCAATCTGCAACGGTCCCTCTTTTCCCTTTCTGGTGGTGATGATAATTACTCCGTTCGCTGCTCTAGATCCATAGATAGCCGCCGCAGAAGCATCTTTCAGTACTTGAATGGTTTCAATATCATTGGGGTTGAAATCTGGGGTAGCATTGGTGAGCATCCCATCAATCACATACAAAGGCTCATTAGCCCCAAAAGTACCAGTACCGCGAATGTCTATTTTGGCGGCAGCTCCAGGTGCTCCGGTAGTCCTAACGGTTACCCCAGCGGCTAATCCCTGCAAAGACTCCGCTACAGTATTAGCGGTTACTCTTCTGGCATCACTGGCCTCCACCACCGAGACAGCACCCGTAAGGTCTTCCTTCCTTATGGTTTGGTATCCAATCACTACAACCTCACTCAGTGCCTGCTCGTCTGACTGTAGGGTTACATTGATAGTAGTTTGTCCGGCAATAGGTACCTCCTGTGCCCTGAACCCAATATACGAGAAGACTAAGGTGCCATTCTCCTGTCCAGAAGCTAAGTTGATGCTGTAATTTCCAGTGGCATCGGTAGAGGCACCGTTACTGGTTCCGCGCACCACTACGGTTACACCAGCCAATCCCTCCCCTTCGGCACTGACTACCCGTCCTGTAACCGCGGTTCCTTGTGCTTTAGCCTGCTGGGCGGTTATTCCTATGAATAACCCTAAGAGGACCAGGAAAAGCCATCGGCTACTCAGCAACTTCTTTAGAGGATGCTGACATTCTTCCAAGACCAAATCATTTGGTAATTTTCTTTTCATGTTAGATGCTTTAAGGGTTTATCTATGATGACCGTAGAAACTTTGTCTCTTAGTACGTTTTTAGTATTCTTTTGATCTATAATTAAACTTTTTCAAAGAACTTAATTTTTAAAGCAGTAGCCCTAGTCTATAAAGCGCACATTGTTATCATTCTTTTAAGATATCTATGATATAAATCTTTACCTCACCTCAAATACAGCTTATTTAAAACCAATCGATTAACGTATCCGCTAGATTGCTCCTTGATAAGACGTGAATGGTTCTGCTTTAACACACAAGCGGTATAGACCTAGTTAAAAAATTCCTGCTTATACATTGGCGATGAGCTGTGGCTATGAAGTGGTGGAATTAGCGCCTAGATAGAAGAGAGGAAAACAGTAGTATTAGCCCAAACAATACATAACCATATTCAGCTCCCATAACTATACTCCAAGATATTGGAAGCGTACTCTTGCCAGAAGTAACAATTATTTAGATTTTCATTCAGAAACTTACTTCTTGCTTGCCCTTTGTACAGGCAAAATTTGACCAATTATGCAAACGATGGCATAGCTGAAAAAAAATACGGTGTCCTTCTATGAAAAAGCTAGGAGATAATCAGTAAAAAACAATAACTTCACCCACGCACCTATATTTTAAAACTAAACAAACACTGTCACACATTCTTTCTTATGGGCTTACAAACCATTGACTACGTCATTTTCCTCGCGTATTTCTTTATCGTGTCGGGATATGGCTACTGGATCTACCGGCAGAAGAAGGCCGACCACATGGATTCCAAAGAGTACTTTTTAGCGGAAGGATCTCTTACTTGGTGGGCCATTGGCGCCTCCCTTATTGCCTCTAACATCTCTGCGGAGCAGTTTATAGGAATGTCTGGCTCTGGTTTTGCCATGGGGCTGGCCATCTCTACCTATGAGTGGATGGCGGCTGCCACGCTGATAGTAGTAGCGGTGTTCTTCATTCCTATTTACCTCAAGAACAAGATTTACACCATGCCCCAGTTCCTCTCACAGCGGTACAATGACTCTGTGAGTACTATTATGGCAGTGTTCTGGCTACTGGTGTACGTCTTTGTAAACCTGTCTTCTATTCTGTATCTGGGTGCTCTGGCCATTGAAACCATTACGGGCATTGACTTCTATTATTGTATGTACGGTTGCGCCATCTTCGCCATTTTCATTACTCTGGGCGGGATGAAAGTGATTGGGTATACAGACGTAATCCAGGTGTTTGTACTGGTATTGGGTGGTTTGGCTACCACTTACCTAGCCCTCGACCTTGTTTCTGACCAATTGGGTGGTACCGGTGCCTGGGACGGACTTGGCTTCTTGAGACAGGAGGCCGCCGACCACTTCAGCATGATTCTTTCTGAAGGAGAAATCATGATTCCTAACGGCGAAGGCGGAACCCGTGATGCCTACATGGACCTTCCCGGTCTTTCTGTACTCATTGGCGGTATGTGGATCGTGAACCTCAACTACTGGGGCTGTAACCAATACATTACCCAACGTGCCTTGGGAGCCGACTTAAAGACAGCCCGCAGTGGTCTTCTCTTTGCCGCTTTCCTAAAACTGATGATGCCTATTATAGTAGTGTTACCAGGTATTGCAGCCTATGTATTGCATAAGAACGGACTGTTCCAGGCGGAAATGGCCAATGAATTAGGCCACATCAAGCCAGACCACGCGTACCCTGTACTCCTGAACCTGCTGCCGGTAGGTCTGAAAGGCTTGTCTTTTGCGGCACTTACGGCCGCCATTGTAGCCTCTCTGGCAGGTAAAGCCAATAGTATCTCCACCATTTTCACTCTGGATATCTACCGTAAGTTCTTCAACAAAAACGCTTCAGAAACCAGATTGGTAGGCTTTGGAAAGATCACTGTAGTGGCTTCCTTCATCATTGCCATTGTGGTGGCCCCGGTATTACGGAATTTGGACCAGGCGTTCCAGTACATTCAGGAATATACCGGCTTTATCTCCCCTGGGGTGTTTGCCATCTTCGCGCTGGGCTTCTTCTGGAAACGTACTACTTCGGCAGCGGCTTTAACGGCGGCAGTGTTAACTATTCCGCTTTCCACCTTCCTGAAGTTCATGTATCCAGAGATTCCGTTCCTGGACCGGATGGGTATTGTGTTTGTGATCTGTATGGTTCTGATGATTATCATTACCTTGCTGGATCCTAAAAGCAAGAACAACCCGAAAGGACTGGAAATTGATGCTTCCATGTTCAAGACCACCACTAGCTTTGCGATCTTATCAGTGTTGATCTGCGGAATCCTGGCGGCACTTTATATTGCTTTCTGGTAAGAGAGAGTTCATCAAAATAAATTCAGTTACGTTTACCTCTAAAGGCACAGCACTTACATAAGCGCTGTGCCTTTAGAGCTTAAAGGAGAAATCATGGTTCAAGACATTGTAGCTAAATTCAAAGAACTGTACCACCACGAGCCTGTAGTAGCCCGCTCACCGGGACGGGTAAACCTGATTGGGGAGCACACAGACTATAACGAAGGCTTCGTGCTGCCGGCGGCCATCAACAAGGAGATCTATTTTGCCCTAGCTCCAAACGGCACCCAAACCATGCGGGCTCACGCCTTTGATCTGGAAGAAAGCGCCGAGTTTGATCTCAACAAGGTGCAGCGCGCAGACATAGGTTGGGCCAACTACCTGCTGGGGGTGGTGGCGCAGCTCCAGAAGGCGGGTCATGAAGTGAAAGGGTTCGATGTGGTGTTTGGAGGCAACATTCCTATTGGGGCGGGGCTCTCCTCCTCAGCGGCTGTGGAATGCGGTTTGGCGTACGCGCTTAATTACCTTTTCGCCTACGGCATTGAGCGGTTTGACCTGGTGAAGATGGCCCAGAAGGCCGAACATGAGTACGCCTTAGTAATGTGCGGCATTATGGATCAATTCGCCAGCATGTTTGGGAAGCGCAACCACGTGGTAAAACTGGACTGCCGCTCCCTGGAATACCAATATTACCCGCTGGAAATAGAGGATTACCGCCTGGTGCTCTGCGACACGCAGGTAAAGCACTCGCTGGCTTCCTCTGAGTACAACACCCGCCGGCAGGAATGCGAGAGGGGCGTAGCAATTCTACGGCAGCATTACCCGCAGGTAAGGAGCCTGCGGGACGTGACGCTGGAGATGCTGACCCAGCACCAGGCCGAGTTTGACCCAGTGGTGTACCGCCGCTGCACCTACGTGGTGCAGGAGAACCTGCGCGTGGAGGAAGCCTGCCAGGATCTGGAGCGCGGCGATCTGGAGGCATTTGGGCAGAAGATGTTCGCTTCGCACCAAGGCCTGCAACATGACTACGAGGTAAGCTGCCCTGAACTGGATTTCCTGGCAGATAAGGCCAGAGCATCAGACGCGGTGCTAGGTGCCCGCATGATGGGCGGCGGCTTTGGGGGCTGTACCATCAATCTGGTGAAACTAGCCCAATTGGATGAGTTCACTCAACAGATGACAGAGGCCTACCAGCAGCAGTATGGCATTCAGCTAAAGACGTACGTGGCCGAGATTGTGGAGGGCAGCAGTCTTGTGCCCATTGACTTCTCCAAATAAGCCTGGCCAGTACCCACCAATACAGAGAAAACTATGGAAACTTTTGATATCACAGAACATTCGCACCGCCGGTTCAATCCCCTGCTGGGCGAGTGGGTTTTGGTGTCGCCGCACCGGTCCAAGCGCCCTTGGCAAGGCCAGCAGGAGTCCGCAGAGAAAGAAACCCGGCCTCAGTACGACCCTAACTGTTACCTCTGCCCCACCAACGTACGGGCCAACGGAGAAAAGAACCCTGACTATCCTTCTACCTATGTGTTCGTGAATGACTTTGCGGCACTACAGGCAGAAAGCCCTGCCGGTTCTTTACAGGAAACTGGGTCGCTACTCCGCGCCCAGAGCGAACGCGGAATTTGCAAAGTAATCTGCTTCTCTCCCCGCCATGACCTTACCCTTTCAGACATGGAGGTAAGCGAAATCAGAAAAGTAGTAGACCTCTGGCAGGAGCAATACCTGGAACTGGGTGCCCTTGAGTACATTAGCTACGTGCAGATCTTCGAGAACAAAGGCAGCGTGATGGGCAGTAGCAATCCGCATCCGCACGGCCAGATCTGGGCCCAGAGCTCGGTTCCCGGGGAACCCGCCAAAGAAACCGAGCAGCAGCAGGCCTACTTCCAGCAGAACGGGCGCAGCCTGCTTTCTGATTACCTAGCCGAGGAACTGGAGAAGCAAACCAGACTTGTGGTGGAGAACGAACATTTTGTGGCTTTGGTCCCTTTCTGGGCCATCTGGCCATTTGAGACCATCGTGATTCCGCGGCGCCACTTCCAGCACCTGGGCCAGATCACAGACCAGGAAAAAGACGCCTACGCCGACATCATGAAGAAGCTCTCCTCTGTCTACGACAAGCTGTTTAACACCTCGTTCCCTTACTCGGCAGGCATCCACCAAAGCCCCACCGATGGGCAGGAATATCCCGGGTGGCACCTGCACATGCACTTCTACCCACCGCTGCTGCGCTCCGCCACGGTGAAGAAGTTCATGGTGGGTTATGAGCTCATGGCTGATCCGCAGCGTGACATCACCCCAGAAAGCGCCGCCGAGCGCCTCAGAGGCCTATTGTAATTCTTTTGCGTTTAGGGGCTGTTTTTCCAAAAACAGCCCCTAAACGCAAAGTTCTGCTCCTATTACTCAAGGCATTCAAGCCCCGCCAAATCCTCCATCTAGCTTCAAAGCCATTTAGATTTACTCCCGCAGAAGAAGCCGTTTAGGGGCCGTTTTTGGAAAAACGGCCCCTAAACGGCTTCTTCTGTATCTGAATGCATTGCCGTGCGTACAACACCCACCATTCAGGACAAATCTTATGACCATATCTTTTTACGGAGCGGCCCAGGCCGTTACCGGCAGCAAACACTTGATCACATTGGAGAACGGGAAGCGCATTCTGCTGGATTGCGGCCTTACCCAGGGCATGGGCGACAAAAGCGAAGAATTGAACCGCTCCTTTGACTTTGAGCCCGAGAACCTGACATGCCTCATCCTGTCGCACGCGCACATTGACCATTCGGGCCTTATTCCAAGACTGGTGCGCGAAGGCTACACCGGCCCTATCTACTGCACCCCGCCCACCCTGGAACTCTGCCAACTCCTGCTCCGCGACAGTGCCCGCATCCAACAAAGCAATGGCAACAGTACCGCTGAACCCCTCTACACCGAGGAAGACGTGGAACAGGCCCTCCAGCAGTTTGAAACCGTTGACTATGACAAACCTTTCCAGATAGACGAAGACATTGAGCTCCTCTTCACTGATACTGGCCATGTGCTGGGCAGTGCCGCCATCAATCTGAGGCTGCAAGACAACGGCCGGGAACGCACCCTCTGTTTCAGCGGCGACATTGGCCGGTTTGCCAACAGAATCCTCAACCCGCCGCAGGCATTCCCGCAAGCCGAGATCATTATCTGCGAGTCTACCTACGGCAACCGCGTGCATGACAGCCTGGAAAACACAGAGGAGCGCTTACTCAAGATTGTGCAGGAGGTGTGCGTAGAGCGGCAGGGCAAATTGCTGGTGCCCGCCTTCAGCATTGGCCGCACCCAGGAACTGATTTACTCTCTGAATTACCTGGCCGAGGAAGGAAAACTGCCGCCGGTAAAGGTATTTGTAGACAGCCCTCTCTCTGTGTACGCCACAGATATCATGCGTGAAAATCCGCAGTATTTCAGAGAAAGCATGCAGGAGTACATCAAAACTGACCCAGATCCGTTTGGTTTTCCGCAGCTCACTTATATCACAGAGGTGGAAGATTCCAAAGAGCTCAATAAGCTAGACGAGCCCTGCGTGATTATTTCGGCCTCTGGCATGATGGAAGCCGGGCGTATTCAGCATCACCTTAAGACAAACTTACCAGACCCTAACAGCGCGGTCCTGATCACCGGCTACTGTGAACCGTCTACCGTAGGCGGCAAACTTATGAACGGCGCAGAGAAGGTCTACCTGATGGGCGAAGAAGTAGAAGTGAAAGCAGAAATGCTGGTTATGAAGGAGTACAGCGCCCACGCCGACTATGGCGATATAGCCAAGTTCCTCCACTGCCAGGACAAAGAAAAAGTACAGCGCATTTTTCTGGTACACGGTGAAACATCGGTCATGAACCAGCTTCGGGATGATCTGTCAGACTTGGGCTACCAGAACATTGAGCTACCGGAGTTCAGGCTGTCTTATGTAGTATAGCTTTCTCTTTGGGAGGTAAAGCGAAAACGTCTTTTGAACCAAATTTCACAAAATAAAGGGAGGCCGTTTCTTCACGCAAAGAAGCGCCTCCCTTTATTTTTATATAATGCACTAGACTAGTACAAATACATTTATTCAAAAAATAATAGTCTCCTCTATCACATTATAAAAAATAACAGCTTTAATAATTGATTATCAGAGTATTATCACAAAAACACATTTATCTTCCCTGTTTTTTTCATACTTCATTGAACCATCAAGGCAAGAGGCGGGTTACGGAAATACGAAACCAAAGGTTACGTTTTTACTGTCTTTAACCAATAAAAGCTGGACTATGAAATCCAACAACTTCAAAAAAGCGGTCTCCTTCTTCGCCCTGGCCTCCGTGTTCTCCATGGCGGGCTGCCAGAAAGAC
>NZ_RJJE01000009.1:992933-1327667 GCF_003721565.1 Rufibacter immobilis
ACGCCGGGAGCGCCTTATGCAGAGATTAGGCATTAGCCGGAGCCGGGTAAGCGAACTGTTCAACGGCAATAGCGCCAGCGGTTTCACCGGAAACCTTTCCAAAGACGAAGTCCAGCAGCTGAGACAAGACGAAAGCGTGGCCTACATTGAGCCTGAGCAGGCTGTCCTGCTGGGGAAAGCCACACCGTCCTCCACCTCCGCGACCAGCACGACCAGCTCCACGCAGGAGATCCCGTGGGGCGTGGCCCGGGTGGGCTACGGCGACGGCACGGGCAAGACGGTGTGGGTGATCGACTCGGGCGTGCAGTCCTCCCACCCCGACCTGAACGTGGACAAGGCGCGGAGCAAGTCCTTCATCTCCGGGGTTAGCTCCTGGGAGGACGGCTACGGCCACGGCACCGGCGTGGCCGGCGTGATCGGGGCCAAGGACAACGGCCTGGGCGTGGTGGGCGTGGCGGCCAACGCCACCATCGTGGCCCTCAGGGTATTCGACGACAAGGGCGCCGGCACGCTCACCCGCATCTACTCGGCCCTCAACTACGCCTACCAGAACGGCAAGGCGGGCGACGTGGTCAACATGAGCCTCAGGGTGGACGGCTCCACCATGCTCGACGACCTGGTGAAGAAGACCGCCGCCAAGGGCATGTTCGTGGTGGTGGCCGCCGGCAACTCCTACGTGGACTGCAAGGCCGACTCCCCCGCCCGCGTGGTGGCCCCCAACGTGTACGTGGTCTCCAACATGGACAGCAACGGCAAGTTCAGCCCCACCTCCAACTTCGGGGCCTCCGTGCGCTACGCCGCCCCGGGAACGAACGTGAGGACCACCTGGAAGGGCTCCGGCTACGCCACCGCCAACGGCACCTCCTACGCCGCCCCCCACGTGGCCGGCGCCCTGGCCCTCACCGGGGGCAAGCTCCGCTCCCAGGGAACCGTCACCGCAGACCCGGACGGCAAGCCAGACCCAATCGCACTCAAGTAGACAAAATAGGAACCTGCCACCTTGCAGTTCTTGAACGGAAACACCCCCTAAGCTTTCGGCTTAGGGGGTGTTTCCGTTTTATTTTTATCAGCTTGTACATTCAGAAGCCTTACTTTGAGTAACGGGTCATCCAACCTTTTACCTCAAATACAGTATTTAAAATATACAATAGTTTCTACTCTCCAGAGACTCATTCCGTTGAATTAAACCTATAACTATGAAAAATTTACAAGCTTATTTCTTCGCCCTCATGGCGATTGTGACCTTGTCCTTGTCCAGTTGCGATGTCATAGGTGACATCTTTAAAGCGGGCATGTGGGCTTCGGTGATCATTATAGTCTTAGTGGTCCTGCTGGTTCTGTGGCTTTTAAGAAAAATACGGAGATAACTGTTTTGGGCCAGTTTTAGGAAAAAGAGCCCCTAAACAGAAAGGCCACTCCCATGGGAGTGGCCTTTCTGTTTATCTAAGTAGATCTTCTATTGTTTTACAACCCGGATCACTTCTTTGGCGGTGGCTGTTTTTACCTGCACCAGGTACATTCCTGAAGTTTGGCCTGCCAAATCAAGCTCTATTGGCTGAGACAGGCTCACTTGCTTCTGGAACAACAGTTTGCCGGTGCTGTGGAAAACAGCGATCTCTGCTTCTTCCGTGGTACCTTTGCTCACCAAGCTCACTTTACCGTCAAGGGATGGGTTTGGGTAAGCACTTAGCTGCAGCTGTACTTTTACCGCAGATTTAACCGGACCCAAAGCCACTACTTTAGAGTATTCAGTAGTACCGTCAAAGTCTGTCTGCTTCAGGCGGAAGTACTGGGTTTTAGCTGGGCTAGCGTCTGCGATCTGCTGTTTATAGGCGATAGCGATGGCGCTGTTACCCGCTCCTTTCACCGGCTGCCCTACGGTTTTGAAGGTTACCCCGTCTAAACTTTGCTCAATAGTGAAATAGTCGTTGTCTTTCTCAGAAGCGGTACCCCAGTCCAGTTGAATCTGCTGGTTTACTCTTCTTGCCTGGAAGTGGGTTAACTCCACTGGCAATGTACCTGGTGTTTGCCCAACGGGACTTTTGAAATCTTTCACCGCAAAAGGAGAGAAAGAAGTGATGTTGGTACGGGTAACAGAGTAAACTCCATTCTGTAACACTACATTAGAAGCATTTCCTTCATCCCAGGCACCTTGGTGGTAGTGCATCAGGAATGCTTGCTCTGGTTGGGCACCAATCATTTCCGTTGCGGTCCATTGCAAAGTCATGTCTAAGTTTGTGCCACCGGCAATACCTTCGTCAATAATCCAGGTCTTGTTCACCAGAGCGGTTTCTAAAGAAATACCACCTGGCAAGTTTTTCTCATAAGAGGTATAGACACCGTCAATTACGTGCACGCTAAAAGTGTCTGCCACGCTACCGGCTTTCAGTTGCAGCTTAACGGGAGATACTTTGTCAAGCCCTACAGGAAACACTGCACTTTCTCCGGCAGCCAATCTCATTCTCAGGCGGCCTTTTCCTTTGGTCACTACAAAGCTCTGGGCATCATAAATGATTGCTTTTTTGCTGTCTTCCAGCACCACATCATAGTTTCCTAATTCAAGCTTAGCGCCATTTTTCAGCTCCAATTGACCAGACACTACAATGTTTCTGGTTAATTTCTTCACCAGGCCGCTGGTGATATCAAAGATGAGGTTACCATACTTAGCCTCTTTCACCTGAGTGCTGCCATCTTTGTAGATCACGGTGCTGGCAGGGTCAATGTCCCCTAAAATAGGTAAGGATGCATTGTTGAAAGTGACCGTGGCACCCGCAGCTAAATCCATGTTCACACCTTCCAGGGAAACATTGGCAGGCACATTGAATTCAATCTCCCGACCTGTACCAATCACCAACTTGGAAGTTGGGTGTAACTCAATTGACTTGCTCAACTTAGGCGTGTACCAGATAGAATTCTGCACAATAAAGATCTGGTTGGGTGCAGTAAAGGAAGTAGGTACTTCTCCAGAGTAGAAAATACCGTCTGTATTCCAAGAAGCCAGGTTACTAAGTTCGGTTCCAAACAGTACATTGCTGTAGAACACTTTGGGTTGAGGTTTGTACTCAGCAGTAGTCAGTTTGAAGTTATCAATAGACAGCAGATCTTTTCCACCGCCGGCTGCATCTACCCACCTAATGGTCAATTCCTGGTTAGGCTCCAATACTATGGCACCTAATTGCTCTCTTACCGCTTTTTGGTTTGCGCTGGCAGTACCATCCAGAGATCTTCTTCCGTTAGCAATTACAGGGGCCCGCAATGAGGCAATAGACGTCCAGTTACCAGTGGTGCTGCCTTTCTCATTGATACGGTACTCAAGCACCAGACTAGTCACCGCAGAACCGTCATACCACTGCTGCAACACAAATTCAAGTCCTATGTTGGTCAAAGACTTGCCTGTGGCATTGCTAAATCTCACTTTATATATGAAGGCGCTGGAAGAAGAAGCGTAACCGCCCAAGCCACGGTTAGTGCTATAGGATCCGGTTCCAAAGCTCTTTAAACCCGCTCCTGAAGGATCTCCATCATTGATTTGAATGCTGGTAATGTTACTGTTTCCCAACTGTGCGCTCCATCCGGGCAAAGTTTCTTCATTTTGCCAAGAACGATTTAAACTTGAAAACCATTCATCCCAGACAGATTCAAACCTTGGCAACCCATTGAAGTCTTGTGTATAAGAAGTACCTATGGCCTTAATAGGGTGCGACTGCGCAAAGGAAGAAGAAGCAACTGTTAACGAAATAAGCCCTACTAAAAAAGCTGCTCTTAAATATTGTAAAACTGCTACCATACCTACCTGTTTTTGACCTATTCCAATGATTTATTTTCAACAGAACAAAGGTATGGCGATTAACAGGTGCAATTCAATAACCTAACTCATTGCATTAAACAAACAAAAATTCAACAATGGATTAAATAAACCCAATTTTAAGAATAAAAATTGACTTCTATTGCCATGAAATGAGCTTTATGCTCGGCGAACTCAAGCATATTCTAGATGAAACAGGTGAGCAGTAGGAAGAAGTTAGATTTTAGATGTAAGCTTATAATTCATCCTTTAAAGGAAAATAGACAAATATTGTTTATAAAGTATAAAAAGTTGTTTATTTATTTATAAACTTTTTTTAAGAAGTCTTTTTTAAGTACAAGTCTAAATCTTAGGCCATTTATATAAATGAGACATGCATACTATTTAGGAAATCGATTGAACAGCCTAAAAACGAACTCTTTTCTTAGAAAATATGCATCACGGGAGAGAATGGTCGGAAAACCTCTATGCAATTATTTACTCCACTAATTCCTCTACCAGATCAGCCATCTATGACTACAGTGCTTTCCTCCCTATAAAGACCTTTGGAACTTGACCTATATAAAACATAACTATTTTATACAGCGCTGGGAAGGTTGTAGCATCAGCATAGGGCATGTTCTCGTCAACTACATCTACTTCGTTCCTTAGGCTCAGCGGGACAGGGTGGACTGGCAAAAAAAAAGAGGCCTACAGGAGGCCTCTTTGAAATAAGCTAGCAACTAATTACTTTCTGCTTTTCTGTGGCATGGTGCCCAAGATCCAGTCCCACAGCGGGGAAGAAACTCCGTACGCCCGTTCAGGATCTTTGTAGTGGTGAATGCTGTGATGAATCCAGAGCTGTTTCAGGAAGTTCTTAGGCGGGGCATAGGCGTGTACTGCGTAATGCACAAACAGATACAGTGCGTACCCAAACAAGAAGCCCGCTACTAACCCAAACACCAGCGATCCAAAGATCAGCTTGAACACAAAAAAGAAGAAAGACGCAATGAACAGACTCACAATGGGCGGCATGGCCAGACGTGTCTTGTCTTTAGGGTAATCATGGTGGTTACCATGGAAGGTGTACTGAATCTTCCGCTTGAACTCATTGGTAGGGGCCATGTGGAAGATGAACCGGTGGGCCAAGTACTCTACTAAAGAGAACATCAGCCAACCGGCTAAAAACAAACCCACTGCAGACAAAACATCCAGAAAGCCATACAGGAAGCCGTACACCAACAATCCGGCGGCAATTACCATGAAGATGGAAATGGGTAGGGCAATGTGCGTGTGCGTCATCCGCTCCAGCACGGGGTTCTTGAATAATGTTGCAGATCCTTTATGACTCGGTTTCATGGTTGAAAAAATTAAATGAAACGGTTCTATCCGTCAAACACGCAAAAATAACGAAAAATATCAGAGAAAAGGCATAATCTGCCGTTGCAGCACGGCCGTCACTTCTTCTACGGTACGTTCATTCACCACTATTTCCAGGAGGGCCTGCCGGTAAAACGGCTCCCGCTGGGCTAACGTATGGGAGAGATACTGCAAAAGTTCTTCGGGGGTTTTATCCCGCAGCAAGGGCCTCACCTGTAGGTCATGAGCGGTGAACCGGGCCGCTAGTTCCTGGGGAGAAACTTTTAGATAAACAGCCACTCCGCTTTCTACCATGTACGTCATGTTCCCATGAAAGCAGGGTGCGCCGCCCCCGGTAGCCAACACTACGCCGCCTTGGGCAGCGGTAACGCTCCGCAGCGCGGCCGCCTCCGCCTCTCTGAAAAAGGCCTGCCCCCGCTGTTCAAACAGTTGCGCCACTGAGAGTCCTTCGCGCTGCTCAATGAGGAAATCCAGATCAAGGAAGGTAAACTGCAAACGACCCGCCAGTGCCTTGCCTACGGTAGACTTCCCGCACCCGGGCATCCCTACCAAGAAAACGATTGCCGAACGTGGCTCCTGAGACAAAGGCATTTTTGCAGTTCTTTGGAATATAAATAAGAGATAAGGCAGCTTGTGTTTAGAGGCTCTTTTTCCAGAAATTGGCCTAAACTGACATTCAGAGCCGAAGACAAACGGCCCGAAGGCTATGGAACTTCAACCAGACGATTGGAACCGGGCAGAGGTGCGGCATGGAAAGGCAATCTATATAGGTTAGCGTTTAGGGGCTCTTTTTCTAAAAAGAGCCCCTAAACACTAATTGCCTACCAGTTTCTGTACTTCCTGTAGCGTGGGCACATCATTGTGGTGCCATTTACCTACCACTACGCCGTTCTTGAACAGGAGCAAACCCGGGTTGGCCCTAATCATAGTCTTGAGCACGGTGGCATCTGCAAAGAAATAAGGAGCCGCCAGATTCACCTCGTGGCGGAACACATCAAAGTCCTGGCTGCTGCTGGAGGTAATCACTACCGGTACTACCTTGGGGCTTGGGTTTTTCTCCAGCCCCTGCAGCAGCGCATTGATTTCCTTAAAACTCTCCTGATCGGCTTTGCTTACGTCTTTCACCAGCACCAGCAGCCGGTTTCCTAAAAACAGTTCCTGCGTGAAGTCGCCTTGGTCATTCCAGACGTTGAAGTCAGTGATCTTTGGCCCATCCTCAGGGTTCTGGGGCACCATTTTCCTGAATTTAAACGTGGTATCCGTAGGGTACGTGTCAAAAATGTGTTCCTCGCCGCCTTTTTCCATAATGTACTGGTACCGCAGCGGGGCCGACGGTTTCATGAGCTTGGGAATATTGGCGCCCACGCGGTAAGCCCGGAAGTCAAGGTACGGCTCATGCAGGTAGGCGTACACGCCCATTCCCACGCTCAGCACCGTAGTCACCAACACAATAGTGCCGGTAGTGGAGCCTTTCATGCGCGCGAAGGAAAGCAGGTGCCGTTGCGTGGCCAACAGTACTACCAGCAACACCAGCAGCGCCACGTCTTTCCCGAAGGATTGCCACGGCGTCAGCTTGATGGCATCGCCAAAGCAGCCACAGTCGGTTACCTTGTTGAAGTACGCCGAGTAGAAGGTGAGAAACGTAAAGAACAGTGTCAGGAAGAAGAGGCTCCACAGCACCGTTTTCAGGCGCCAGCGCACCAGCAAAGCCACCCCCAGCACCACCTCCAACGTACTCAGGAAAATGGAGAGGTACAGCGCGTACGGTTTGAAGACCAGGAAAACCGGGGAGAAATCCGAAGAGAAGACCTCAAAGTACTCCTCCAATTTGATGGCGGTGCCCACGGGGTCGTTCAGCTTGATGAGGCCCGAAAAGATGAACAGTCCCCCTACCGCCACCCAGGCGAATCGGCTAAGCAGACGCGGCAGCATGATTTGGGTAGTTTAGTTTGATGAGACAGAAAACAGCATAGTTGAGCATGTCACGGTAGTTGGCCTCCACGCCCTCAGAGACCAGCGTTTGGCCGGCGTTGTCTTCAATCTGCTTGGTGCGGTAAATCTTCATCAGGATCAGATCAGTCATGGACTCTACGCGCATGCTGCGCCAGGCTTCATCGTAATCGTGGTTCTTGTCTTCCTGCAACGCCCGTGTTTTCCTGATCTGGTCTTCGTACAGCGCCTGCACCTGCTCTACCGGCAAGGCCTGCTCCTCTACGACCTGCGCCAGCAGCTGTTCCTGCATGAGGGCAATCACGCAGTAGTTTACAATGGCCACAAACTCAGAAGTAATGTCATCCTGGATTTTCTGGGTGCCTTTCTCCTGGATGGACCTGATGCGTTGGGCCTTGATAAAAATCTGATCTGTGATGGAGGGCAACCGGAGGATGCGCCAAGCCGTGCCATAGTCCTGGGTTTTCTTCAAAAACAACTCTTGGCACGCGGAGATCACACGCTGGTATTCCTGGGCGGTTTGGTGAATCAAGTTTTTCGTTTTACTTTTATAGAAACTGAGAAAATAGGCCAATTGAACGCGAAAGATACACTTTTTTGCAAAAAAACCACCCTCAACTGCGGTGGTAGGTTGGTCTCGCTGCGGCAGCCCACCGTGATGGGGATTCTCAACATTACCCCAGATTCTTTTTACGCCCACAGCCGGCTCCAGGGCATTGATGCCGTCCTGCAACAGGCCGAGAAAATGCTCACTGAAGGGGCTACGTTCTTAGACATTGGCGGTTATTCTACGCGCCCGGGTGCCCCGGAGGTTACAGAACAGGAAGAGCTGGACCGCGTAGTACCTACCATAAAGGCACTGGCCCGGGAGTTTCCGGAGGCTCTCCTCTCCGTAGACACCTTTAGAGCCAAAGTTGCCCAGGCAGCCGTACAGCAAGGCGCGCACCTCATCAATGATGTGTCTGGCGGTACGCTGGATGAGCGCATGTTTGACACCGTAGCCCAACTGGGGGTACCGTACATTCTCATGCACATGCGCGGCACCCCACAGAACATGGCTACGCTTACCACGTATGAAAACGGTCTGCTGGAGGAAATCATCTCCTTCCTGGCCCAGCGGGTAGCGCAGCTGAGAACCGCCGGCGTAAAAGACATCATCATAGACCCGGGTTTTGGGTTCGCCAAAAATATTGACCAGAATTTTGAGCTTCTGCGCCGCCTGCGCGAACTGGAACTCCTTGAGTTACCGCTCTTAATAGGTCTTTCGCGCAAGTCTATGACCTATAAAGCCCTGCGGGTGGGGCCAGAAGAAGCTTTAACCGGCACAATTGTTGCCAATACGCTGGCGTTACTCCACGGGGCAGACATTCTGCGCGTGCATGACGTGAAGGAGGCAATACATACCATTGAAATAGTAAGAAAGACACTGACCGCTTGATAGGACTGTTTTCCATAGGATTTTTAGAGATTGAGTGGCTGGACATCATTGATGTGCTGCTGGTCACGGTACTATTGTACCAGCTCTATAAACTCCTCACCGGAAGCGTAGCCCTCAAGATCTTCTTAGGCCTGCTGTCTATTTACCTGCTGTACCTAGTGGTGAAAGCTGCCGGCATGGAACTGCTCACCATCATTCTAGGTCAGTTTATGGGGGTGGGCGTACTGGCGGCCATCATTGTGTTTCAGCCCGAGATAAGGCGCTTCCTGCTCATGATTGGCAAAACCACCGCCTTCAACAATGAGCGCCTGTTTAAAAGTTTTCCGTGGCGACGCACAGAAAATCCAGACAAGTTGTCCATCACGCCGTTTGTGGAGACTGCCAAATCGCTGGCCGGCAAGAACACCGGGGCGCTCATTGTGTTTGCCAGAAGCTCTGAGTTGCGCTATTTCGCCGAGTCTGGAGATGCCATTGACGCCATTGTGAGCAAACGCCTCCTCATTTCCATCTTCAACAAAAACAGCCCGCTGCACGACGGCGCGGTGATCATACAGGGCAACCGCATCAAAGCCGCCCGCTGCATCTTGCCCGTGACGGAAAGCAATGACGTGCCCGCTTCCATGGGGCTTCGGCACCGCGCGGCCATCGGTCTCACCGAAGTCACCGACAGCGTGGTATTGGTGGTATCTGAGGAGACCGGCCAGATTGCGCTAGTCCGCAACGGCGAGGTGCACCGCAACCTTTCCGCCGCCGACCTCCGCTCCAAGCTCAACCACTACCTCTTTGACATTGAGCCCAAAGTAGTGGAGAAAACCGCCGCCGCCTAAGGCTCCACCAATTCCTTTGCCACACGGCAGCTCAGAAGAACTGAACGTCATCCAACTTCGGGTTAATTCTAAGCACAAAACCTGTGTGTGGTTTTGCCTGTCTTCAGCTTTCTTTCTATTTTCTACAGAAGTCACGCGTTTATGGCCTGTTTTTCAGAAAAGAGGCTCTAAACGCGGTTTATTCTACTTAAGCCTGAACACAGCAAGCCCGGCCTTGCTATCCAAGAAAACTTTGTAATTTATGGGCGCCAAACTATCCAAGATAAAATGCGCCTGCTCCCACTGTTCACTGGTTTCCTCTTCCTGCTTTGCCTTCCGTCTGTTGCACAACAAGTCCCCAAAGAGAAAACAGACCGCCAACTCACACAAAAGCTGCTGGCTCTCACCAAAGACTTCAAAGGCGATGTGGGAATTTACGTGCGGCACCTAAAAAGCGGCAAAACGGTAGCCATCAACGCAGACACCCTCTTCCCTACCGCCAGCATGATCAAAGTGCCTATTATGGTAGGCGTGTTTGACAAGATGGAGCGCGGCGAGTTGAACCCTAAAACCATCCTCCGCTACCGCGATTCTCTCTATTATGCCGGCGAAGACATTGTGGGCAATTTCAAAGACAGCAGCACGGTGGCCCTGGGCAAAATCCAGATGCTGAGCATCACCACGTCAGACAACACCGCCAGCCTTTGGTTGCAGCAGCTGGCGGGCACCGGCACGGCCATTAACATATGGCTGGAGAAAAACGGCTTCACTCATACCCGCATGAATTCCCGCACGCCCGGCCGCCGCTCTAACTGGGAGAAATACGGTTGGGGCCAGACCACGCCCCGCGAGATGGCCACGCTGGTGACCATGATCAGGGAAGGGCAGGCGGTGAGTGCGACGGCCAGCGAACGCATGTACCGCAACCTGGGCCGCATTTACGTAGATGACATCGCTCTCTCCCAGATTCCGCCAAACGTGCACACGGCCTCCAAACAGGGGGCGGTGAACAGATCAAGGTCTGAAGTGGTTTTAGTGAACGCCCCGCACGGCGATTACGTCTTCTGCATCATCACCAAAAACCAGCAGGATGAAAGCTGGAACTACAACAACGCCGGGTACGCTCTCATCCGGGCAGTGTCTAAAACACTTTGGCAGCACTTTGAACCCAAATCTGATTGGAAACCGGCACCCGGTGTGGAGAAGTATTAACCGGCGAACCGGTAGCGAAGCCCACAGAAACAACTATCCCGTTTAGCGGCTCTTTTCCCAGAATCAGCCCCAAAACATAAAGCCCACCATCGGCACCCGGTGCTTCTGGTGGGCTTTCCCCTTCATGAGCCTATAAGACCTTATTCACTGGCTTCCCCCCCTATCAGATCTTCTTATTTTTCCTCTGACAACGGCGCAATTGCTAACCCGAACACATCTTTTAAAGCGCGGCGGGCAGCATGGTAGCCGCACATGCCGTGCACCCCGCCCCCCGGCGGCGTAGACGATGAGCATAGATAAACTCCTTTCTTAGACGTCCGGTACGGCGATATTCCCAGCACCGGGCGCGTGTACAGTTGGCCCAGGTCAATGATGCCGCCGTTGATGTCGCCGCCAATATAGTTGGGGTTGTGCGCCTGCATTTGCGCGGTGTTCATGGTGTGGCGGGCCAGAATCAATTCCCGGAAGCCGGGGGCGAAACGCTCCACCTGCCGCTCTATGGCCTCGGTCATGTCTACCGTAGAACCGTTGGGCACGTGGCAATAGGCCCAGGCGGTGTGTTTTCCGGCGGGAGCTCTGGTAGGATCAAACAGGCTTTGCTGCGCCAGGAGCACAAACGGTTTCTCCGGATGCCGGCCCGCGGCCGAAGCCTGCTCAGAAGCGGCAATTTCTTCCAGAGTGTTGCCCAAATGTACGGTTCCGGCCTGGCGACAAGCGGCCGCCGTGAACGGAATAGGACCATCCAGCGCCCAATCTATTTTAAACACACCCATGCCGTAGCGGTAACGCTGCAGCTGTTTCCGGTAGAGAGGAGATAATTCATCGCCGGCAATCTCCAGCAGTTGTTTAGGTGTCACATCCAGTAACACCGCCTTGCTTTGAGGTAGCTGCGCCAGTGAGGTAACATAAGAACCAGTTTCTATCTTCCCGCCCAAGCTTATGAAATAAGACGCCAGCGCATTGGCAATCTGCTGGGAGCCACCTTTGGGAACCGGCCACCCCTGTAAATGCCCCACCGCCATGAGTACTAATCCAATAGCCGAGGTGGTAAGGTTAGACAACGGCTGTATGGAATGCGCCGCCATACCCGCCCACAACCCGCGCGCCTCCTGCGTCTGGAAACGCTTGGCCAGAAACGTAGCGGAGGTAAGCGCGTTCAACCCGAAGGCTGCCATGCCTATTGGGTGGCGCGGAATCCGTAAGGGCCCCAGTACATCGGGGGCCAATGCCGGCCAGTTCTTCACCAAAGGCTTCAGCAGGTTCAGATAAGTCTGTTGGTCTTTGCCCAGGGAGCGGGCCGTTTCCTCCAGAGAAGTAGCCAGAGCGGCGGCAGTTCCGTTGTCAAAGGGGTGGGCGGCGGCCAGCGCCGGATAAAGGAATTCCAGCCCGTGTTCCCGTAGCGGCAAGGTCTTGAAAAACGGCGACCCAGCCGCCAGCGGATGGATCGCCGAACAGACATCATGCACAAAACCGGGCAGGGTAAGCGCCTGTGACCGCAAACCGCCGCCAATCTGGTCTTTGCCTTCCAGCAGCAGCACGCTCAGGCCTGCCTGCTGCAGCGCAATGGCGGCTGCCAATCCGTTAGGCCCAGAACCTACTACTACCGCGTCATATGCTGCCATGGTTTATTCTCTGTTTACGTACGTTGCCTTATACTGCAAAACTGTTCCATCGGCTTGCCGTTTAGGGGCTCTTTTTCTGAAAACGGCCGCTAAACAGATTTCGGTTCTTGCGTATAGAAAGCCACAAGCTACTCATTTTCTATGGCAGACGCGCCTTTTCTCCCGCTCTTTCCCCACCTCACGCCTGTGCTGAGCAACGTGACGGTGCTTGACCTGGAAACCACGGGAGTAAGCGGCAGCAAAGGCCGAGTCATTGAAATAGCCGCCTTGAAAGGGGCTCACGGACAAATAACTGGGCGCTTCCACACGTTGGTGAAACTGAGAGGCGAGCTCCCTGAAAAAATAACCCAATTGACCGGCATTACGGCCCAAGATCTGATTCACGGCATGGAGGAACGCACGGCTTTCTCTATTCTCAAAGAGTTTATTGCAGACAGTACCGTGGTTGCCCATAACGCGACTTTTGATTTGGGCTTTCTGTACAGTACCTACCGCCGCCTGAAATTAGGCCCCGTCCAGTTTCCGTTCCTGGACACCTTGTCTGTGTGCCGACTGCGGCAGCCTTCGCCCAGAAGCCTGCCCGATATGTGCAAGGCCTACGGCATTCCGCTCACTAAATGGCACCGTGCCTTGCCAGACGCCACCGCCACCTGGCACCTGCTCCATCGCCTGCACGAGGAAAGCCCCCTGGACGAGATGCGCAACAAGTTGGTCCTCAACCCCAAATACGGAGTACCCTACTGGCTTCCGCCCTTGGCGGAGGTGCTTCCCTTTCCTGACAAACCTTCGGGCGAGAGCCTTATATAGTGCATTAGCTTACTTCTTCTTTCTCCAATAAGACAAACCCAATATCACGCAACAGCGGCACCTCCTGCACTTGCCGTATTTCTCACCCTAAAATGCAGTATTAATTCAAACCACCTCCTTCTTCTGGCTCCGTTAACTGTAGAACAACAGGAATAACAGCACATCAGTTTTAGCATTATTCCTACTCCAGGTTTTATCAGCGTTACAGAAAGAAATGAAGATGGGAAAGTTGCGGTTGATTTGGATACTCCTGCTCAGCGGCTGGCTCTTCTCCTGCTCAGAGGAGGATGAATTGCGGGAGCCACAACAGGAAACCAATTTTTTGGCGGGGCAGGTACATCCCCTACAGGACACAGATGACCTGGACCCAATCCTAGCGGAAATAGGCAATAGCCAATATGTTTTGATTGGGGAAGCCTCGCACGGCACCTCAGAATTTTACACCTGGCGCGCCAACCTTACTAAGCGCCTCATTCAAGAGAAAGGCTTTACGGTAGTCACCGTGGAAGGAGATTGGCCCGCCGCTTATATCCTGAATCAGTACGTGCAGGGCCAACGGAACGGTACAGCCCAACAGGCCTTACAGGCATTTCAGCGCTGGCCAACCTGGATGTGGGCAAACCAGGAAGTAGCCACATTCTCTGAATGGCTCCGGCAGCATAACCAAAGTTTACCCGCAGCCCAGAAAGCAGGGTTCTATGGCATGGACGTGTACAGCCTCTGGGAATCTTTGGCAGAGGTGCGGGCCTATCTTGAAACCGAAGCCCCTGCCATTGCCCACCTGGCCCGCGAAGCCCAAAATTGTCTGGCCCCTTTCAACCAGGATGAACAACAGTATGCCCAAGCCACTGCCCGGGGTACCTCCTGCGCAGCACCATTACAGGCGCTACTGGAAGCCGTGCAGGCACACCGGGCCAGCCAACCCGCCAACGATGAGGCGGCTTTCAACGCCGAGCAGAATGCACTGGTAGCTGTGAACGGTGAACGGTATTATTACCAGATGATCAGGAGTGACGTAACGTCTTGGAACGTGCGTGACCGCCACATGCAGGAAACCGTGAACCGTCTGGTGGCGCACCGGGGCAACAGCACCAAAGTGGTTGCCTGGGCGCATAACACCCACGTGGGTGATGCCCGCTACACCGATATGGCCGGCGCCGGAATGGTCAACATTGGGCAGCTTCTGCGCGAGCAGCATGCAGGGGCAGGTGTGTATCTGGTGGGCTTCGGGACTTATCAGGGGCAGGTAATTGCCTCTACCCAGTGGGGCGGCGCTGTACGGGCCATGAGCGTTCCGCCAGCCAGAGTCAACAGCTGGGAAGACCTGTTGCACCGGTTCAGCGTCCAAGACAAACTCCTCCTCCTGCGGGAACTCCAGAGCAGCCCGGAAGCCATGCAAAGCAGAGGCCATAGAGCCATTGGGGTAACCTATAACCCCGCCGCCGAAGGCGGCAACTATGTGCCCACTGTTCTGCCGCGCCGCTATGACGCCTTCTTGTACATAGACCAAACCAAGGCGCTTACGCCACTCTCAGGCAGCGGGCTGTAACGCCTTATCTCATCACCCGACAAGGAAACGAGCTGTTTCCACAAAAAAGGGGAGAGCTTTACGGCTCTCCCCTTTTGGCTTTTGTTTAAGAAGTTCTTGATGGCTTCTGCGCAAATGGCGTCTGTAGTTAGTCAGGCTACAGCAACCGCACGCTTTTGGCTACATCGTTTCCTTCTTCGTCTTTCTCAATGTCAAATTCAACCCGGTCACCTACGTGCAGCTCATTGAAGTCTGTGTCAATCACGTTGGTGAAGTGGAAGAACAGGTTGTTTGGCGGAAACTTGATGAAACCATACCCGTTTTTCAGGCTCATGATTTCTCCTTCGCCACGCCCACCCTGGATCATCACCTCATCCTCATCGTCCTCATGGTGGTCTTCGGCCACCGCGTGATTTCTCTTTTGATCTGGCTGCACAAACAGCCGGTGAATGGTGGAATCATGGCGGGCGATGCGCTGGTCAATAATGCCGTGCATGGCCATAGGGTAAGTTACCTCGGCTAACAGATCCTGTGACGGGCGCGTTGTCATCCGCTGTCCGTTATCAGTGGTGTACTCAAATTCCCAGGTAAGGGCCATTACGCGGGTTCCCAGGGTGTTGACTTTGCGTACCATAGGCACGTAATCTCCGTCTGAAGAGATTAACACCAACACATCGAACCGTTTGTAAAAGGCCTGCTCAAACGCCTCCAGGGCTAACCAAACGTCTATGCCGCGCTCCTGCTTGTATCCTTCCGGCGTAGTCCGCACCGGCAGGTAATGGGTAGTCACTCCCTCAGACATCAGGATGTCGTCAAACACGCGATCCCAGTAAAGGGTGTCGCCGCGCTGGCTGGCTTCGTAGGCATTGAGTCTTCCCCGGAAATAGTGGGCGTCTACAATTCTGCAGAAGCGAGGGTCTACCCCTTCTTCTTCCGCCACTTGTTCCCGTATGAATTCATGTAGGCCAGAAATGCTAATCCTACGTTTGCGCTGGTGGCCGTAGGCGTAGTAATTGCTGACCTGTAAGAAATAATTGCCGTCATAGAAGACGCCAATTCTCACTAATTTGTCCTGCATGTTGTTCTGTTTTTTGTCTATCTGTTATTTGTCTTTCTTCTATCTCATATGTATCTGTTAGGGTGTTAAATTCAAGTCAATACATGGTGGTGGAGGGAGAAATGGAGGAGAAAGCGGTAAAAACAGAGAGACGTTTAGATGGGGGAAAATCTGAAAACAATACTCTAATTACAGTATAGAAACTTGGGAGGAATATTTTGCTATAGCTTATTAATACCTTCATTTATCTAGTCTGGCCGACCACTTTCTAATTCATAATCTATCCATTCGCGTCTAAGCCATACATCACTACCGCCAACCCACTTGCACTCAGCAGATTCTGCCAAGTGCCTTAGCGCTTTATAAATAATTAGGCAAAAGTAGGCAATCATTCCTATGCGGGCAACCTAAATTATTGAAGCGTTAATTTATACTAGAAACGGCGCCAGGGGCAGTTCTAGTACCTGCTCCTGGCGCCGTTTTACACTTTATTTTAGGGGAAGCGACTAGAGCGTACGCCCTACCGCTGGCAACTCTTTCTGTCTACTGTACTTTTATCGTAAATGAGACCGGTTCTCCCTTGTACGTGGCATCAAAGGCAATCCGGTCACCGGCCTTAACGTCTGAATTGGGTAAGGCAGTGGCTTTACCCGCTGCGGGCTTGTCTTTGCCCGTGGCCCAGGAGTACAGCTCAAACGCCTGCATTTCTTGCCGGTCTTTCAGTTTCAAGGCTTTTATTGGCCGTGCTCCCCGCACCAGGTAAATACCGGCTATTTCCAACCCTTCCACCGCATTGATCACTACGCCCGCTTTCAATTCATCCAGGGAATAACTGCGCGAAAGCTGTACGGTCTGCCCGTCTTTGAAAAGCAAAGGCTTGATTCCTTCTTGCGCCCAAGCAGAGGAGAAATTGAATAGAAGAGCAAATACCAGGCTCACGAAAAACCGTTTTCTGAAGTTTGGAGATGTTAACATAGACATAATTATATAGTTTAATGGATAATAAAATACTGCTATAAACTGGTGGTTTTACTTCATAAGAGCGGAGTTTATTGCTTTCCTCTGCTTCTAATTTACCTATACTTAAAACTAATAAACTAGTTTAACAACTAACTATATAGTTTTATATTGCTCAAGATTTATTCTTTAATCAAAGTTCAGGTAGTTAAAAAATAAGAACGGCCTGACCTTAAAAAAAGGACAGGCCGTTTAGGGGCTGTTTTTCCGGAATTAAGGTAAAACCAGCTTGGGCCAAAAGCTTTTGGAAAGGAATTACCTGACCGGATAAGTGACCGAGACATCCTGGCCTTTGTACCGGGCCTGGAACGCGATCCGGTCGCCGGGCCGGACATCCACCTTGGTGATGGCGGAGACGGTGTCTGGCAGACCGGCAACGCCTTCCTTGCCGGCCAGCCAATGTGCCAGGTTCAACGTCTTCAGTTCCAACTGGTTTTGGATGGCTTTTGCCCGAAGGGGCCGCTCGCCGCGTAGGTGGTAAATGTTCAGCACCTCCATCCCCTCTGCAACTTTAATCATCAGGTCACCCTTGAGTTCTTCCGGGGTGAACCCAACCAGCGGGCTCACCGTCTGCCCATTTTTAAAGGTTAGCAGAAAATGCCCTTGGGGCGTTTGGGCCGAGGCCGGGGAAAGCGTGTCCGTGCACAGCAGCACCGCGGCGAACACAAAGACAAACAGACGGTAACGGTTCATAGATGAGAGAGTTAAGGGTGGAAAACAAAAGCGACTACGCAATACAACTAGTTACTCAGTTTTTAAACTATAAGTTTAGTTACTTTATTTCATCGCTCGTTTGGTTTTATTTCCCACCGTTCCCGGAACCGTTGAAACCAAAAAAACGGCCCGCCTTCTTTTGTGCGAAGGCAAGCCGTTTTAGAGCCGTTTTCCGGAAAACGTGCCCAAAATGCCTAGCTTTTCAGCACGCCCAGCTCTCTGCCTACTTCGGTAAAGGCCTGAATGGCTTTGTCCAAATGTTCCTGGGTATGCTCCGCGGAAAGCTGCACGCGTATACGGGCCGCGCCTTTGGCCACTACCGGGTAGTAGAAACCAATCACGTAAATGCCTTTCTCCAGCATTCTGGCCGCGAACTCCTGCGCCAAGGAAGCCTCATACAGCATCACCGGCACAATGGGGTGCACGCCCGGCCTGATGTCAAACCCGGCGGCGGTCATGTTCTCTCTGAAGTATTTGGTGTTCCACTCCAGGCGGTCGCGCAGTTCTGTGGTGGAGCTCAGCAGTTCCAGGACCGCCAGTGATCCGCCCACAATGGCCGGGGCCAGTGAATTGGAGAACAGGTACGGGCGCGAGCGCTGGCGCAGCATGTCAATGATTTCCTTCTTGCCGGTGGTAAAGCCGCCCATGGCACCGCCCAGCGCTTTACCCAAGGTACCGGTAATGATGTCTACGCGGTCCATCACGTTATGGTACTCGTGCGTGCCGCGGCCAGTTTTGCCAATGAACCCACTGGAGTGCGACTCATCTACCATCACCAACGCTTTGTATTGGTCTGCCAGGTCGCAGATTTTGTCTAGTTGGGCAATGGTACCGTCCATGGAGAAAGAGCCGTCTGTCACAATGATGCGGTGTTTGGCACCCTGGGCTTCCTGTAGTTTGGCTTCCAGGTCGGCCATGTCATTGTGCTGGTAGCGGTAGCGCTGGGCCTTGCACAGCCTGATGCCGTCAATGATGGAGGCGTGGTTGAGGGCGTCTGAGATAATGGCGCTCTGCTCATCAAACAAAGGCTCAAACACCCCGCCGTTGGCGTCAAAGGCGGCGGCGTACAGAATGGTGTCCTCGGTGCCCAGGAACTCGGCCAGCTTTTGCTCCAGTTGCTTGTGGATGTCTTGGGTACCGCAGATAAAGCGCACCGAGCTCATGCCGTAGCCATGGGTATCCAGTGTGCGTTTGGCCGCCTCCAGCACCGCCGGGTGCGAGGACAGCCCCAGGTAGTTGTTGGCGCAGAAATTGAGCACCTCGCCGGTCTGCTGCGTCCTGATCTGGGCGTGCTGCGGGGTCACAATCACCCGTTCGTTTTTATATAAGCCGTTGGCCTTGATCTCGGCTAACTGCTGTTCTAAGTCTGGTTTTAAGGTTTCGTACATATAGCTTCTATCAAGAGTATTGGTTCTCTGTTTTGGGCCTGTTTCTGGAAAAACGGCCGCTAAACGCATGGGGCTGGAACAGTATTTTGTGCCTGTGGCCAAGCTTATCCGGCCTCTACGTAATTCCCGTATAGTGTACCACGCATTCGCCTCCAAAGATACAAAACCTCTTCACTCCTCCGTATTTTTTGGAGCCGCCTGAATAACGTACATTTGTTTTCCTATTTCAGCACCTGCATGACAAAAACGAAAAATGCCATCTTAGTGATAGGCGCCTGCGGACAGTTAGGCTCTGAACTCACCCTGGAACTCAGAAAAATATACGGCGATGACCACGTGGTGGCCGCCGATATCCAGTACCCCAAGCAGGCCGAGCTGCGCGAAAGCGGCCCTTTTGAGATAGTGGATGTGCTCACGCCCCAGCACCTCACAGACCTTACCTCCCGCTATAAATTCAAGCAGATCTATCACCTGGCAGCAATCCTTTCCGCTACCGGCGAGAAGAACCCCAAGTTTGCCTGGCGCCTGAACATGGACGGCCTCTTCAACGTGCTGGACTTCGCGCTGGAGCACAAGGTGGAGAAAGTGTACTGGCCGTCTTCTATTGCGGTCTTCGGGCCGGGCACGCCGCGCCAGAACACGCCCCAGGACACCATCATGGACCCCAACACCGTGTACGGCATCAGTAAACAGGCCGGCGAGCGCTGGTGCGAATACTACTTCCAGAAATACGGGCTGGACGTGCGCAGCCTCCGGTACCCCGGCCTCATTGGCTACAAAGCGCTGCCCGGCGGCGGCACCACAGATTACGCCGTGGACATTTACCACCAGGCTCTGGCCAAAGGCACCTACAAATGCTTCCTAAGCGAGCACACCCGCCTGCCCATGATGTACATGCCAGACGCCCTCAAAGCCACCCTGGACCTGATGCACGCCCCCGCTGAGCTGGTGAAAGTGCGGTCTTCCTACAACCTGGCCGCCATGAGCTTTACCCCGCAGGAAATTGCCACCAGCATTCAGCGCCATTACCCAGACTTCAGCATCACGTATGAACCAGACGCCCGCCAGCAGATTGCGGATTCCTGGCCGCAGAGCATCAATGACAGCGCCGCCCGCCAGGACTGGGGCTGGAAACCCACCTATGACCTGGACGCCATGACCGATGACATGCTCCTGCACCTGAAGCGCATCAACAACTAAACTTCCTGCATTAGGCATTGAATAAAGCCCCGGTAGTTCCCAGAACCGCCGGGGCTTTCTGTTTAGCGGCCGTTTTTCCAAAAAGAGCCCCTAAACGCAAAGCCTGTAAAATATTACCGCTTCATCTTTAACCCGTTACGCTCCGGCCAGGGCCGAACTTTTTCAATCACAGCGGCGCTTCGCTAATATTGCGGCTCATTTAATTCTCCCATCAATTTTTAAGCACATGTTAAAGAAATTCTTTATTGCCGGCGCCTTCTTTCTCACCTTGGGAGTGGCCGCGTCTGCCCAGGAAGTAAGCTCAGACATTAAACCCGCCGCCGGAGACTTGACCGCCGAGGTGCAGCTGAGCCTAACCGGCACCAACAACAGCACCATTAACTTAGGCTTGAACCAACTGCGTGGCCGTTATTTCCTGAGCCCCACCACCGCCGTACGCGCCTCCTTCACGCTGCAAACTGAAAATGAAGACCTGAACGACGATTTCAACCGCACCTCTACCTTCATTTCACTGGCCCCGGGTATTGAGAAACACTTTGCCGGCACAGACCGTCTGTCTCCGTACGTAGGCGGTGAAATCAGCATTTCCAAACTGTTCGCGAACGAGGAAAACCCTTATGGGGAGGTGGAAGGCGCCTGGTCTAGCGGCGGCAACAGCAACAGCATCTCTAACCGCAACTACTTCGCCTTAGGTTTAAGAGCCGTGGCCGGGGCAGATTTCTACTTTGCCAAGCACGTGTACCTGGGAGTGGAATTCGGCCTCGGTTTCCAATATGAGAAAGAAGGAGACGTGAAAATCAAGCCCAACTCCGGCCCCAACACCACCATTGACGGGGAGCGCGGCACCTTCAGATTTGGACCTAACGTGAACAGCGGCCTGCGCTTAGGTTTCGTGTTCTAAGACATAAACGCCTTTTGAAAAGCCCGGTGGTACTGTTACCCCCGGGCTTTTTTGTGCCTTCCTGTTTAGGGCCGCTTTTTGAAAAACAGCCCCTAAACGGAAACCGATATTCCATTGGGCGCGGAGGCAACTTTTCCCCTGAAACCCAAGTTAGAAAAACGGCATCTCTAAAGAGCAAGGCGCTATGATTGTAAATCCGGATGAGAAGGGCTGGGAAATCATTTACCAACAGGCGCACGCCCTGCTGGCCGCTGAGATAGGCTTCGCGTGGCTGCCCGCCAAACGTCCCCTTCACTTCATGCAGACCCTGGCCGCCATCGCCCAGCACGACGATGGGCAGAAAGACTGGACCGGCCACTATGCCCTTACTCCCGCCGGGGCACCCGCCAATTTCACGCAGCTGCCTTTCAGTCTGGAGCAGGCCCGGCAGGTCATGAAAGAAGCCCGCTTCCAGGGCCGGTGGCGCAGCCTGCTCACCAGCATGCACCTCTCCTTCCTGTATGAGGAGCTGCGTGGCCAGAAACAGGAGTGGGATACCTTTTTAGACGAGCAACAGACCAACCAGAAACTGTGGCGCCAGCAACTCAAAATAAAGAAAGCCGAGGCCCGGTACGCCTATGACTTCATGCAGTGGTGTGACCGTTTCTCCCTCATTCTGTGCCGCAATGAGCTGCCGGAGATGGAACGGGCCCTGGAAATCAGCAACGGGCCAGACGGAATCAGGTATGAGGTGACCCTGCTCAAAACCGGAGTGGTGCAGGTTAACCCCTGGCCGTTTGAGGTGGCGCAGCTCAACATTAGCGTAGAAGCCCGCTGCCTCACGCAGCTGCAGTTCGGGTCAGACCAGGAGCTGGCGCAGGCCATGTGGCAGGCCCCCATCCACCGGAAAGAATGGGAACTGAGCAAAGTCAAATAGCCCGTTAATTTTCTTCTGGTAAAATCCTGGCAGCCGTGCCTACGCCGCGGCACCTTCCCCTCCCGCTTTTCGGGCCATTGCTTTGTGCCGCCAACAGGTGCTTGGGACTGCCCGCCATAGGATGAATGTTCTTGCAAATATCCTGTTTCTCAAACTCTGTGGCGGGTTACCCGTTAAAAATAGTTCGAACAAATTCTTTTTTCATGATGGCCATTCACACTTCCTCTGACAATGAACTACGCTCTATCATCTTTGAGAAGGAGCGGGTGATTGTCAAGTTTCTGGACGAGAACTGCGAAATCTGCAAAGCACTGGCTCCTTCCTTCAAGAAATTCTCGGAGAACCCCACCTACCAAGACATCACTTTTCTGCAGATGGATGCGTCTGAGAACCCCGTTTCCAGCAAGGAAGTGAAACTCACCGGCACCCCCTTCTTCGCCATCTACTTCAAAGGCACTTTGCGCGACTGCGGCTTGTTGTCTACCGAGGAAAAAGTCCGGAAGTATCTGGACCGTTTACTGGCGTGCAAAGAGTAGCCGTTTAGGGGCCGTTTTTCTAAAAAAAGCCTCTAAACGCTTATATATGTTTACTTTGCAGGCGCTTTCCCTTTACTGCATGCAAAGACCTTCTTTCCTCTTTTGGCTGCCCGTTTTGCTTAGCGGCGGCCTGCTGTTTTCCTGCCAGCAGTCGGCGTCATTGGCAGATGTGCGCCCAGAGGCACAGGTTGCCCCTTTACCCGCCCCAGACCTACCGCTTTCCACCATCAGTGTGCCCATCTCCATTCCCGTGGCCGCCCTGGAAGAACGCGTGAACCAGGAACTCAAGGGTGTGCTCTACGAAGATAATTCCCTGCAAGACGACAACCTCATGGTGAAGGTGACCAAAGCCGGCCCCATGAAACTGGGTGCCCAGTTCAGCAAGCTGAGCATGGAAGTGCCGCTCAAGATCTGGGCCAAAGGCCGATGGCAATGGAACGCCTGCGAACTCTGCAAATCCATCCAGAAAACGGAGGAAACCGAGTTTGAGGTGGTGGTACGCACTGAGAGCCGCCTGCAGATCCAGCCAGACTATACCCTCAAAAGCTACACCACCGGCGATTTTCAGTGGGGGAACCAAAAACCCGCTTTCTCCATGGGGCCACTAAAGATAAACCTGGCTCCGTTCATAGAGCCTCAGCTAAAGGCGCAGATTGCGCCTATGTTGCAGCAGTTAGACCAGGAACTAGGCAAGCGCGTGCCGCTCCAGCAGTATTTGGGGCTGGCCTGGAAAGAACTGCAAACCCCTGTGCTGCTGCACCAGCAGTACAACGCCTGGCTGTCCATTCACCCGCAGGCCGTACGGCTCACACCGCTGGAACTCCAGCAGAACCAACTGAGGCTACAGGTAGGCGTTGATGCGTTCATACGGGTCACCACGGGGCAGAAACCAGAGGCAGTCAAAACCTCGGCACTGCCCAGTTTTATCCCGGCCCGCACCCTGCCGCCCCAGGCCCAGCTGGCCATTGCCAGCGATGTCTCCTACCCCTACCTCACCCAGATGCTGCAGAAGGAACTGGAGAACCAGACGTTCTCTTTTGAAGAAGGCAAACACCAGCTTTCTGTGCACAGCCTGGACGTGAGCGGCAAAGGCACCCAACTGCTGCTGGCACTGGATGTGAGCGGACAGTCTAAGGCAGCGTTTGTCAAGAAGAAGTTTCAGGGGAAAGTGTGGTTGCAGGCCACGCCCGTGTATGACGCCGCCACCCAGAGCATTAAGGTGAAAGACCTGCAGTTTTCCATCCAGACCCGGGACCAACTGGTGAACACGGCCCAATGGCTGCTGCACAACAAGGTACGGACCCAACTGGAGCAGCAGATGGTGGTGCCCGTGAAAAGTCAGTTGGCTTTGCTGCGGGAGTCTTTGCAGGCGGGTCTCAAAGAACAGGAACTGCAGAAAGGCATTTGGCTGCGCGGCACCAATTTCACCATTGCCCCAGACACTTTGCTGGTTACGCCCGCCGGTATACGCGCCCAGTTCTTGGCCACAGGGCAACTTTCAGTGCAGTTTCAGTAGGCTGTCCCTTTCCTCCCCTCTTACCGCTTAGGGGCCGTTTTTCAAAAACAGCCCCTAAACGGCATTTCTTCTTTAGCAAACGCCTTGACTTCTGGAAAAGCGCCTTCCCCCGGAAATACAAAAAGGCGGCTCCGGTGGCCCTACATTAACCAATGGCTTCTGCTTCCCGTAGTTTTAGGGAGAAACACAGACCAGACCTCCATACGAATGGCCAAGTACTCAACTAAAAGCATCTTAGGGCTTATCACCAACTCCGGGGCGGAGTTCATGAAGAACAACTCGCTGCGGTTGGCGGCGGCGCTTTCCTACAATACCATTTTCTCCCTGCCGCCCCTGCTGTTCATTGTGGTGCGCTCTGCCGGGTATTTCTTTGGCGAAGAGGCCGTGACGGGCCAGCTATACACCCAGATCAAAGGCTTGGTGGGCGCAGATGCGGCCGCAGAGATTCAGACCATGATTACCAAGCTGCACCTGGAAGGCTCCAACCCCGTGGCCACCTGGATAGGCATTGGCACGCTGGTGTTTGCCGGCACCACCATCTTTGTGACCCTGCAGGAGTCTCTGAACCAGGTCTGGAACCTGCAGACCAAAGCCAAGAACGGTATCCTGAAACTGGCCATGGACCGTCTCCTGTCCTTCGGGATGATTCTGAGCCTTTCGTTTCTGCTGCTGGTGAGTTTGGTGGTGAGCGCTGTCATTGGCGTGCTCACAGATTATATGCAACGGCTCATGCCTGGGCTGGCCGTGGTGTTTGTCTACATTCTGGACGTGGTGGTGTCCATGGGCTTTGTGACGCTGCTGTTTGCCCTGATCTTCAAGTACCTGCCAGACGCCATCATCCGGTGGCGCGACGTGTGGGTGGGCGCGCTGGTCACGGCGTTTCTCTTCCTGCTGGGCAAATACCTCATTGGCTGGTACATTGGCCGCAGCGATTTCAGCAATTCTTACGGGGCGGCGGGCTCCATGGTGGTGCTGCTTTCCTGGGTGTACTACTCCTCCCTCATCATCTTCTTCGGGGCCGAGATCACGCAGGAATACGCCGATACCTTCGGTCAGCCGGTGAAGCCCAACCACAACTCCGTGCGCATAGAAATACGTGAGCTGCCGCACGAAGAAACCGATGACGCCATGGCCGGCAGACCACCGGCAGAAGGCCGTTTCCGGAAGTAGCGTTTAGGGGCTCTTTTTCCTAAAACGGCGCCAAAACAGCCCCGCCTGCGGCAGAATGAGGCAAGAGCGCGGCTGGGCTAACGGGCTTACCATCACGGGCCGCCAACCTGTTTTCGGCTGGCCGTTTGGGTTACTAACTTTTAAGGAAAAATAATTGGGGATTAGGGGTATTTTCCGGTTCACCGGTCTTACGGGATAGAGAGAATTGTGCTGCTTCTACGTAGCTTTGCGCAAGGTTTTTACGTATACAGAACACCTATCTGGCTAAACCTCTTCTTCTATTTCTGACACTGGTATGCGGCGGCTGATTTTATTTTTATGTTTGCTCCCAATCTGGGCGCACGGCGACTGCCAGACCATTCAGAGGACTGACACCCCGCGGCGGGTGGCTACACTTGGTGCCAAGCCAAAACCGGGCACCCCAAAAAGCACGGGCTTCAGGCCTAACTATGACAACTCTGTGAGCATGAAGGCGTTCTATGACCGCATAGAGCAGTTGCCGGAAGACCACCCAGAGGCACTTAAAGCATCTGAGTTCATCTCTAACCCGTTTCTGCTAGTGGCTGAACCCATGCTGCAGCACTATACCGCCCAAGTGAAAACCAAATGCGCGGTGGTGAAAGACACTGTAGCCAATTTCCATGACACCAGTTACATAGACACGCTCTTTCAGCTGCACTTTGACTCCAGCACCGTGGAGCTGTACTACCCTTTGTACACCAAACGGTTCCTGCTCTCCTACGCCGACATCAAGAGCCCTAACCTGGCCCTGAAGAACGGCATCAAAGTGGGCTGCACCCGTCAGGAACTCCTGCAAAAACTCCAGGAATATAAACTGTTCATCAAAGAGCAGAAAAATGTGGTGGAAGTCTGTGATCTGGAGCAGAACTCCTGGCTCAGGTTCCATCTAACCAAAGGCAAGGTGAGCAGCATCCAGTATGAAGGATATGTAGACTAACCCTTACGTTCAGTACAGGATTATTTTCAGCAGATCTATTTCCGTTTAGGGGCGCTTTTTCCAAAAACAGCCCCTAAACGGAAATAGATCTCGTTTTACCCCCAACAGACCTTTAAGCAGACAATTATAGGGTTGGTTTCCCTTTTCTGCCGCTAATTCCTAACTTCCGAGCATGAACGTAGAAGTAAAACAAACCAAAGACGGCTCCACCACGCTTTTTGTCCCTGCCCTGAACGAACACTACCACTCTGTACACGGGGCGCTCCAAGAATCTTTGCACGTTTTCATCAAGATGGGTTTGCAGGCCGCCTTGGAAACCAGAACGGGGGTACGGGTGCTGGAGGTGGGCTTTGGTACCGGCCTCAACGCGCTGCTCACGCTACAGCATACATTGGCCTCTGGGGCTACGGTGCACTATACTACGTTAGAAAAGTACCCGCTTACCCCGCAGGTGGTGGCCCAACTGCAGTTTGATAAATTCATCCTCAACCCAGAGCTGCTGGACTTCTTCGGCCCGCTGCACGCCGCCGCCTGGGAGCAGCCGGTTCCCGTAACGCCGCAGTTCACCCTGCTCAAGCTGGAGACCGACCTGGAAGCCTTCGCCCCCTCTCCCAACAGCTATGACCTGATTTATTTCGATGCCTTCGCCCCGGAGAAACAACCCCACCTCTGGACCGATGCCATCTTCCAGAAAATGCACGACTGCCTGTCCCCCGGCGGCACCCTGGTGACTTACTGCGCCAAAGGAAGCTTTAAAAGAAGCCTCAAAGCAGCTGGCTTTGCCGTGGAGGCGTTACCGGGCCCTCCCGGCAAAAGGGAAATGACGCGCGGCGTGAAAGCCTAGCGCACTCTTTACTATAAGCCGCTGTGCCAACAGGCTGCTTAATACCCCGTTGTTTCGTATCTTCCAGCTTCCAAACTAACAGATACCCCTTTACATGAGAATCTTTTACCTGTTGGCAGCCCTTCTGCTGACATGCCAGGTAGGCCATGCCCAATCTGGCCCCTCCAAAGCCAATTACCAAATGGCCGCCCGCTTCTCCCCTAAGAAACTGGAGAAGCTCATCTTCACTACCAGCCTAGACCCGCACTGGCTCAAGCAGACCGACCGTTTCTGGTACATGTATGAGTCTTCTAACGGCAAGAACTGGTATATAGTAGACCCCGCCACCAAGTCTAAGCAGGCTATTTTCAACACAGACCAATTGGCCGCCGCTATCACCATGGTAGTGCGCGACCCGTTTGATGCCCAGCATCTTCCCCTAGAGAACCTCAAGTTCACGGCAGACGAGAAGAACGTGCAGTTTGAGGTGAAGAGCACCATTGACCAAGTGAAGAAAGACCGCATTGACAAGAAGGCCGCCGACTCTCTGGAGAAGAAGACCTTCTATTTTCAGTACAACTTGGCTACCCGCAAGCTCACGGAGCTGAAAGACTACGAGAAGCCTAAACAGAAGCCACGGTGGGCCTCTATCTCGCCAGACCAGAAGTTTGTGGTCTTCGCCAAAGAACATAACCTCTACTGGATGGACCGCGCCAACTATGAGAAGGCCCTCAAGAACGAGAAAGATTCTACCATTGTAGAAACCAAGTTTACCACCGATGGGGTGGAGAACTACAGCTACGGCGATAACAGCGGCGAGACCAACGTGGAGCGGGAGAAAAACAGGAAGAACCGCAAGCCCGCGTTCATCATGTGGTCCCCAGACTCTAAGTACTTTATCATGACTCGCACAGATGCCCGCAAGGTGAAAGACCTGTGGGTGCTGCATAACACCGCCGCCGGCAGACCTGCCCTGGAGACGTATAAGTACCACATGCCCGGCGAGAAGGAAGCGCCCATCAGAGAGCTGTTGCTGTTCAACTTTGCAGATAAAACGTCTAAGAAAATCAGCACTACCGCTTTCAAAGACCAGGAAATATCTGTGTGGCCGGCGCCCGCCAAGCAAAGCTCCCGCGATGATGAATTTAGGGCAAGCCTATGGCACGGCACCAATCAGAAAGTGTACTTCACCCGTACCAGCCGAGACCTGAAAAAGATTGACGTACTGGTGCTGGACGTACCATCGGGAACCGTAAAACCCCTTATTGAGGAACGCTTCAATACCTACGTGGAAGTAAGCCGCGTGGGCCTGGTGAACGGCGGCAACGAGCTCATCCACTGGTCTGAGCGCGACGGCTGGGGACATTTCTACCTCTATGACGGCAACGGAAAGTTCAAAAACCAGATCACCTCGGGTTCCTATCATTGCGAAGAGATCATTGGCATTGATGACAAAGCCCGCGTGCTCTATTTTACCGCCAACGGCCGCGAAGCCAAGGAAGACCCATATTACCTGCACCTCTACCGCATCAACTTTGACGGCTCGGGCCTTAAGCTCCTGAACAGCGGCAATTTTGACCACCAAGTGAGCATGAGCGACAGCCGCAAGTTCTTCGTGAATAATTCATCGCGGGTGAACACGGTGCCCAAGACTGCGCTTTACAACCAGAACGGCAAGAAAGTGATGGATCTGGAAACGGCAGATTTGTCCCGCCTGCTGGCCACGCCGTACAAATTTCCGGAGCCTTTCACCGTGAAAGCAGATGACGGCATCACCGACCTGTACGGGGTCATGTACAAGCCCTTTGACTTTGACTCCACCAAGAAGTACCCAGTCATTGAATACGTGTACCCCGGTCCGCAGACCGAGGCCGTGAACAAAGCCTTTGGCCGCAGCATGGACCGCATTGACCGTCTGGCGCAGTTGGGTTTCATTGTAGTCACCGTGGGGAACCGCGGCGGCCACCCGGCCCGTTCCAAGTGGTACCACACCTACGGCTACGGCAACCTGCGTGACTACGGCCTCGCCGATAAAAAAGCCACGCTTGAGCAGCTCGCAGACCGCCATCCGTTCATTGATCTCAGCCGCGTGGGCATAACCGGTCACTCCGGCGGGGGCTTCATGTCTACGGCCGCCATGCTGGTGTACCCAGATTTCTTCAAAGTGGCAGTGTCTGGTGCCGGAAACCATGAGAACAGCATTTACAACCGCTGGTGGTCTGAGAAACACCATGGCGTTAAAGAAGTGATTTCCGCCAAAGGCGATACCACCTTCCAATACTCCATTGATAAAAACGCCGATCTGGCCAAGAACCTGAAAGGGAACCTCCTGCTGGTGACCGGCGACGTGGACAACAACGTGCACCCGGCCAACACCATCAGGATGGCAGACGCGCTCATCAAAGCCAACAAACGGTTCGATTTTATCCTGATGCCGGGGCAACGCCACGGTTTCGGGAACATGACCGAGTACTTCTTCTGGATGATGGGCGATTACTTCAGCAAACACCTGCTGGGCGACTACTCCCAAACCGTGGACATCACTGAGATGAACCGCGAGATTGAGCTCACCAACAAAAAACCTCAGTCTACCAGAGCCGCCGAACCGGAAGCAGAATAACTAAAACTCTCCTCTGAAAAGAAAAGAAGCCGCGACCCAAAAAACAGTCGCGGCTTCTTCCTTTTATTCTCTCTCTACCAATACTACGTGCTACAGGATTTTCCGTTTAGCGGCTCTTTTTCCAAAAAGAGGCCCTAAACGGAAATACTGCTCCAGAGCTCCAATATAACTCAGGGTGAGTCAGGAAAACTTACTGGCCTCTAGACGCAGAGTTTGCGTTTAGAGGCCGTTTTTCATAAATCTTGCCTAAACCAGTTTTCGCTCTTTGTCATCTATGAATCTTATTCTCACGTATGAGGGGCATTCTATTTCTTCGCGCAAAGAACCTACTATGAAAAGACGTATACCCGCTTTTTTTCTCCTGGCCCTGTTGTTTTCCTGCACCAGAGACAATACCGCCCAATATGAGACCAACCCGGTGGCGGAGCAGGTGGTAGACGCCAGCCCCACGGTTTCCTTTACCGGTTTCGCGGCGGAGCTGCCCGCGCTTGTGTTGCCGTTCAAGGCCACCTGTGCCTTTGACTATACCTTAGGCTCACGGCTAGACACCACGGCCGCCACCAATTACCTGAAGCCCCACGAGCTGCCTTACCGGCGCTTATCCGTCAACAAAAACGTGACGGCGCTCCTGGTGCTTTTCCCCGCCGATGAAACCCTGCCCCGCCTCCGGACCTACAGCCCGAACGGCACCATCTTGGATGAGCAGGACCTTAAATTCAACCCCTGCGGCGAGGAGCCGGGATTTCAGCACAGCGAGCAGTACACCATCCGAAAGGATTTCACTATTGAGCACGTGGACAGCACCATCCGCTGGCAATTTGACCCACAGTACCGCGAGCTCCCCAACACCAGAAAACTTACCGTTACCCGCAAACGGTTCAAGATCTCCCCTTCGGGGGAAATCACCCAGGTAAAATAACCTGGAGGCGTGCGCGTAAGCCAAACAGTTTTTACCTTCGTCTAACTGTCTGTTCATTCTATGAAAGATTTCAAAAAATACTACACCCTTCCGGCCACCCCGGAAGAAGTTTACATTGCCCTCACCAACCCCATCACACTGGAGATCTGGACCGGCGACAAGGCCGAAATGTCTACCCAGCCCGGCTCTGAGTTCTCGCTCTGGGACGGCAGCATTGTGGGCAAGAATCTGGAGTTTGAGGAAAACAAAAAGATTGTCCAGCACTGGTACTTTGAAGGCGAACCCGAAGACTCCATTGTCACCATCAAGCTCCACCCCCACAAGCAGGGCTGCTCCATGGAAGTGAAGCAAACCAACATCCCAGACGAAGCCTACGAAGACTTGGCTGAAGGCTGGGACGAAAGCTACGCCGGCGCCCTATTGGCCTTCTTTGAGGAGCAGTAAGCGTTTAGGGGCCGTTTTTCTTAAAACAGGCCCAAAACAGGAAAGGCCGGTATACTACCGGCCTTTCCTGTTTTCTTGAGGATCTGGAATAAAAATCAGTTTTTATCCCACCACACTTTGCCGTACAACCCGTCTGTGCCGCCTAAGCGTTGTAGTGCGGCTTTGTAATTGGCCGTGTTGTTAGCGGCCTCCTGTGCAGGGTACATCAACCTGGTTGGGATTGCTTTATCACTGGGCATGATCAGATTAGCAGGGAAACCCGTTCTTCTCCACTCCGCCCAGGCTTCATAGCCGTGCATGAAGAGGTGAATATACCGCTGCGTACCAATTTGTTCCAATGCTGTAGCAGGGTTGTAAGCAATGGTAGGCTGCTGCAAAAAGGCACCGGCTCCGGCATCACTCCCTGTCCATTGTTTAAGAGATTGTTTGATAGCCTCTTCATAGTTGGTTTTGGCTTCAACATCACTTCCGGTTATCCAGCCGCGTTTGGCCGCCTCAGCTTTGGCAAACAATACCTGGGCATACGTTACCAGATAGACCGGGGCATCTTGTTTCCAGATATCAGAGCCCAGCATGGCATACTCTGCCGGGGCTCCTCCTTCCAGTTTCCCAAATTTAAGCCCTACATACTCTCCTTTTTCATTAGGGTCTGCATACACCGCCAAACGTGGGTCTGAAGTAGGTTTCATGGTATTTACGAGGGTTTCGCTTAAGGCCCACCATAACCGTTTCTGCCTACCAACCTGACTGTACCAGTAATTTTCATTTGCTACTACCCCCAGGTGCTTAAAGGTGAAGTTGTCTTCATTGGAGGTCATGACACCAGCTGCCAAGGCTTTGTTAAACTCTTCTTTGCCTTTGGTGGCGTTTACTTCTGACAGCCTGAGAGCCATCAAAAGGCGAATTGTGTTCCCTAACTTTTTCCATTTGTCTACTTTACCTCCGTAGATAATATCATTAGCTATATCTCCAGCTACAAAGCCTTGGTTGGCACTGTCCAGTAATACAAAAAGACTATTATAAATACTTTCCTGGGTATCATAAGCAGGTGAGAAGTTATTTAGCCCAGTTAAAGCTTGGCTAAAAGGAACATCTCCCCATCTATCAGTGATATTCCAGAAGTAATAAGCTTTCAGGACTTTCGCAACGGCTTTCTGGTTCGCCACCGGCCCTTCTTTCGCATCTAAATCATCTGCCTTGATCACTTCCTCCAGGTTCATCAAAGGATCTGAGTAGAGCCCGTAAAAACTGGTGGCTCCCTCTGGATAAAGCGAACCGCCCGGGAATTGGGTCTCAGACAGATACTGCGCCATGAATTCACCCTGCGGCGAGGAGCTGAGCCCTGGCAGCGAAAGCATGGCATTGGCCAATAATTGTCCGCCAGAGGCCTGGCTTGGTTTATTTGGATTAATGTTGATGTCTTCGTCAAACTCACAACCAGACAGGGCCAGGCAGACTACTAAAAACAGATATATTCTCTTCATGGTCTTCTCTAATTAAAAGGTGATGTTCAGGTTAACCCCATAAGACCGAACAGTATTCAGTCCTCCGGTCTCTAACCAGCTAAAGGAAGAGGCACCTGTGGCCAATTCTGCAGGATTCAAGCCGTCTGGCGCTTTTTGCCAAATCATGGCTGGATTGCGGGCAATGAAGGCGATGCCTACTCTCTCAAAAGGTAATTTCCCTAAGGCGGTTCTTGACAAAGTATAGCCTAATCTCACCTCACGCAGTCTGATGTAGGAGGCGTCATACAGCCATTCCTCATAGACCCGTGTACCAATGGTAGTTCTGTAATAAGTCTTGGCATCTACAAATCCGTTGAACTCCTGCCCAGAAACATCTACTCCATTGATTTTGACGCCAGGCCCGTAAATGCCATTTACTTTTACTCCTCCTCCTTCAGCCAGAGGATCGCGTACGTTCTTGCCATTTTCATTGATAGCGGCGGTTTCAGGGGCTAAGCCTGCTTTTACCGCCAGCATCCTGGACCAGCTGAAGAACTGCCCGCCCAACTGGTAGTCAATCATAGCGCCCAGATCAAATTGCCCAAACCGGAAAGTATTCTGAAAACCTCCGGTGGCGTCTGGCAATACAGTTCCAAAGTTATGGGTAGCCGTGGTGTACAGGGGCTGGTTATTGCTGCCCAGCAAAACTTTGCCAGTGGCTTCATCGCGCTGGTAAGCCTGTCCTACAATGGTCCCAAAAGGTTGCCCCACGGTTGAATACAGATACATAGACACGCCACTGTAGCTGTTGGACTCAATCAGGCGTGAATCAAGGCCAGGATAAAGTTCTTTCACGGTGCCTCTGTTTCTAGCCAGGTTGAAAGCCACATCCCAGGAGAATTTCCCTGTTTGCAGCGGGGTTCCGGTAAGAGCTACTTCTATGCCTCGGTTCACCATAAGCCCGGCATTCACATAAGCAGAGGTATAGCCACTGGCACCAGACACGTTGAGCGCAATCACATCATCTCTGTTGCGCTGCTGGTAGTAGGTAAAGTCTGCCCCCAAACGCCCGTTGAAGAACTTCAAATCCACTCCCAGTTCATAAGAGGTGGCAAAGGAAGGCTTGATATCAGGATTATTTAAGACATCTGGCACATAGGAAGTATTGGTGGTGCCGCTTTCATTGCCGTACAAACCGCCTACTTCATAGTTTAAGGAAGTGGCATACACGGCAACATCATTCCCCGCCTGAGCATAGCTTGCTCTCAGCTTTCCAAAGGAAAGAGGCTTCCAGTTCAGCAGTTCACTAAACACGAATGAACCAGATACCGAGGGATAGTAATAAGGGTCAGACAGGGTGGAGGAATGGTCTCTGCGTACGGAGAAGTCTATGAAATAGGTGTCTTTGTACCCTATGGTAGCCATCCCGTAGACGCTCTGCAGCTTCTTTCTCAATAAATAGGAAGGATAGTCTTCCCGCCCGCTGGTAGGGCGCTCCCGGGAGGCACCAATGTTATAAAACCCTGGGCTTGATAAACCACCGGCAGTAGCCTGTGACAGAAACGTGTAATGCCGGTCATATAAATTGGCCCCCAGGTTTACGTTGAAAGAAAAATCGTTCAGATCTTTTGTGTACTGCGCCAAAAACTCATAGTTCATCTCTCTGTTCTGGTACTTGGCCACAGAATAGCCGTCTTCGTACCTGCCGCCGGCAGCCTCTTTATGCTCAATGTTCTGGGTGAACATATCTGAACGGACAAAACCGCTCAGTTTTAATTCTGGCAACACTTGGTAAGTTAAGCCTACATCGCCAAAGAAGCGTTCCCGATTATCACTGTTGATATTCTCATAGGCTTCAAAGTAAGGGTTGTTCCAATCTACAGGCTCAGGGTCAGTAATCACCCCTTCCGCAGTAGGCCGGTTGGTGTTCCAGTGGTAAAAAGTACCGTCAGAATATTTATAGTTCTTCAACCTTTTCATGTCAAGGTTGCGCTGAAACCATTGGGTAAAGTTTCGGGAGCCTTCATAATACCCTTGCGAAGGGCGCTGCCCATTGTTATTCGCGTAGTTGAAATTAGTGGAAACGCTTACCTTTTTACTAAGGTCCAGCGAAGCGCTAACGCCCAGGTTATTTCTTTTAAGCCACGTGTTGGGTTCCACCCCTTCAATATAAGTGTTGTTATAGCTTAAGCGGAAGGTAGAATTTTCATTACCACCGGCAACACTTACCCCGTTGTTGAGGTTAAACCCGGTTTCAAAGAAATCTCTGATGTTATCTGGGTGTGCCACAAACGGTTCCAATTGGCCATACATTGGGTCTTGCGGGTAGAAACTGTGCATGTGGCGCACATTGGTTCCATCCATCTTAGGCCCCCAGCTTTCATCTGTTCCGTCTACGTATTTCTGTCCGTTGGCAAGTGTCCGGAACGTTTGGGTTGATCCGCCACCGTAGAGGTTCTGCATAGGCATTAAGTTGCCCACTTTCTCAAGAGAGAAGGCAGAATTCAACTGCACCACTACTTTTTTAGGGCCTTTGCTTCCTTTTTTGGTCGTGATCATAATGACACCGTATTGCCCACGGATACCATACAGGGCAGAAGCGGTAGGGCCCTTGAGCACATTGACAGATTCAATGTCTTCTGGGTTGATGTCTTGGGCTAGGTTTCCGTAATCTGCTCCGTTTCTGCCTGCAAAGTTGGCGTTTGAGATAGGAGTTCCATCTATCACTACCAAAGGTTGCCCACCACCAGTTACGGAGTTTACCCCACGTATCTGGATCTTTTGCGTACCGCCCATGCTTGCCCCAGAAGAGCCTGCCACCTGTACCCCTGCCACTTTACCGGCCAGAGACCCCAGCACGTTCTGTTCTTTGGTGAAGGTTAGGTTCTCCCCCTTCACTTCCTGCGTAGAGTAGCCCAAAGACCTTTCGCTTCGCTCAATCCCCAAAGCCGTGACCACAACTTCGCCCAGCTGCTTTGCGTCTGGCGCCAGAACCACGTTCATAGTAGTCTGTCCAGACACGGGCACTTCTTTGGGAAGATACCCCAGGAAACTAAACACCAGAACACTATTCTCCTCAACCCGCAAATTATAACGCCCGTCTGCGTCTGTAGAGGTGCCAATGGTAGTACCTTTGACTACCACACTTACGCCCGGCAGGCCGCTGCCATCATCTGACGCCGTAACCCGACCGCTGATTTCCCGCTGCTGTGCATAAGCTATGCTCAGGGAGGAAACCAACGTCAACAAAAAGAGTAACGTTTTTTTCATGCATTAAAAGATTTAAAAGCGAATGTTTGTTTTGTAGATTAGGAATATTTGTTAGGAAGTATATTAATTAATTTAATAAACTCCTAACTACTAAGCACAAATAGCTATCCTCAGGTACCAATGAATAATGCACCAGAGGATAGCCATTGCCAAGGGATGATTTAAATTTCAGACAGCCTCGCCCGCCTGTGCAGCGTCTGAATTCTATGAAAGAAATACAGGGAAAGGGAATTCCTTACTAGTTCCAGGAGGGCTCTAATGCCCACCGTCTCAATAGTTCAGTAAAGCGCGTACTTCCTTAAGTGCCACGTATTCTACGGTGGTGTGCGCTAGTCCTGGCCTAAGGAAAAGCAGGAAAGAAGGGTACGCTCTCCAGTAAAGGGAATAGTATTAAACGTTTTGGAAGTTATAGACTTGCGAAGGAGTCACTACGGCGTCTAGCGTGAGGTCATTGACATGAATATCATCAATCACTTCTACCGGGGCCTCCAACGACAGCCCCACTTTCTGGGTGGTTTTAGGTAGAAGGGCCATGAACCGGTCATAGAACCCCTTTCCGTAGCCCACTCTATGACCTTGCAGGTCAAAGGCCAATAAGGGCACCAGCACTAGATCTATTTCGGCCTCTGGGATGGGGAGCGCTCCTACGGGCTCTGGTATCCCCCATTTATTTTCCTGCAAACCAGTGTCTGGCGTGAACAGAAAATGTGTCATGGAGAAGTCTGCGGAGTTAGAGACGGGCACTGCCACCTGTACTTGCTGCTGCCACAACTGCCTGATGATGTACCAGGTATTCAGTTCCCGGTGCTGCTGCATGGGCAGAAAGCTATGCACTGTTTGCCCTGCCTTTAGGGCAAATTCTAGAAAGAAAAGATCGCAAATCTGCTGACTCTTTGCCTCCAGCTCCTCTAAGGGATATTGACGACGTGCGTTCAGATACGCTTTCCGGAGATCTGCTTTTAAAGCCATGCTTATTCTTCCTGTAAAACGGTGAAAGAATAGGCAAATGGCTCAAAAGCCGCCACTAGCTCCTGAATGAAGTCTGGGTTATTGGTCTGGTAGGTAAGCAGATTGTCTACCCGCTCCTGCAATACACCCGTTGGGAATAATTTTTCCTTTAGGTTGATGAGCTGATTATACGTGGTGTCATTCTTGCTTTCCACGGCTTTGTTCAGCTTCTTTTCCAGCATTTGCAGACTGTTCTGGGCTTTCTGCGCCTCGGCGGCCACCGCCTTCACTAAGGTAGGATCTACGCGTTGGGCCAACTCTTCTACCTGACGGAAAATGTCCTCCACTGCTTTCCGTTGGCCCTCCAGGCTCACTTCTTCCTGGTTCAGCAGCTCGGCCAAGCGCTTCTTCAGTTCCGGCAGTTCCTTAAACATTTCCGGTACAGTGAGCCCCAGCTTCTCCATGCGCTGTCCGTTGGCTTTGGTAATGTACATAGCGGAGTTGCGCAGCATCACGGCCGGGTACGGAACCTGAAAGGCTTCAAACAAACCCTTCAGCTGGAACCAATACGCTACTTCGGCCCCGCCGCCAATATAGGCAAGGTTAGGTAGCACCAGTTCCTGGTACAAGGGCCGCATGACCACGTTAGGGCTTATCTTCTCTGGCTCTTCCTGCGCCAGTTGCAAGATCTGCTCCTGGGTAAAGGTTAGTTCAGTGTTGAGTACTTTATATACCTCCCCTTCCTGCACAATACGCTCGCGCAGGTTCTGGTCAAGGTAAAAGAGGTTGATCTCGCGCACCATGACTTGGGGCTTGTAGTGTTTCTCTAAAGCTTTATTGGTTTCAGAGATGGTTTTGTACCCTATCTGCTCCCTGAGCTCCCGTTGGGCCACCGGGCTGAAAGATCTTTTCAAAACTGGGCTATCGCCGTCCAGGCACACCACTCCGTACACTCCAAACAAGCCATTCACAATGGAACGGGTTGCCTCGGCCAGGGTGGCGCTTTCTGTGTAGGCCTTCTCAAACAGGGGGTAACTCTCGGGCAACTGGTCCAGAAGTTCATTGAGACCGTCGGTGGAGAAACGGCCCACGGCTCCCTTGGCATCACTCTCCCAGGTATAGGTCTTCCCGAAGAGCGTGAAATGGTTCACCTCCGCGAAGTCATGGTCCTCGGTGGCCATCCAGTACACCGGCACAAATTTTTGCTCCGGATAGGCTTTCTGAAGTTCCTGCGCGGTTTTGATGGCCGTCACAATCTTGTAGATGAAGTATAGCGGTCCGGTGAAGAGGTTCAGCTGATGCCCGGTGGTAATGGTAAACGTCTGCGGCTGCGCTAAGGCCTCCAGGTTTGACTTTACGGCCTCCGGCAACTCCACGCCCTCATACTGCCGCGTTAACTCCTCCACCAGCACCTGCCGTTGCTCCTGCGGAAAATTCCGGTCTTTGATTAACGCCGCAAACGAGGCTACCTCAGGAAAATGGGCATAAAACGGCTGTAGCTTGGTATCCTTCCGCAGATAATCCAAAACCAGGGAAGAGAAGGCACCAGTGGCGTTATAGTCAAGACAGGAAACGTTCATAAGGACGGCTGCGGCGGTATAGCCCGCAAGAAATGCAAAGGTAAAAGCTTATTTTCTGATTTATAGGGCTAGTACGTTTCTGAGCGCCGCAGGGATGGTATTATACAGGAAACTGTGCCTACCCAAAGTCAGTTTAAAGCAAATTCCGGAAAAAGAGCCGCTAAACGCCTTTGTCCGTCTTTATGGAGTAGATGAGGCCTTTGCGCTATTTCTTGTTTGCCAAGGGTTCACTCTCAAAGTAGTTTTGAAACAGATGTCTACAGAAGAGCAAAATGAATTTAAACAAAGCACAGGGTGGGGTAGTGGTTTGAAAAGTATGATGGGATAAAAGCTGGCAGCGAAGGGTTTAAGGAGATGGAATGTGCGAGATTCTCATCAAGACAAACTGCCCCCACTGCCAGAGCAGCAAGGTGGTAAGAAACGGAAAGAAAAGGAATGGGCGGCAAAACTTGCTATGCCGCAGTTGCGGGAAGCAGTTTCTGCCACAGTACCGGAACAGAGGGGCAGACCCAACCGTAAGGCAGCTGGCGGTGCGGCTTTTGGAGCGCAACAGCGGCGTCAGGGACACAGCAGAGGCGCTCGGCATAAGCAGAAAGTGCGTCCTGGATAACTTGTGCAGGCATGCGGGCAAGATTTGCATCCAACCGGCCGAGAGGCACTACGCATCGGTTCAGATAGATGAGGCATGGAGCTATGTAGGCAAACGAAAGAAAGGCAAGTACTGGTTGTTGTATGCCTACAGCCCGCAAAAAGATGAGATACTGGCCTACAGCTGCGGCGGCAGAAGCGCCAAAACCGTGCGGGAGTTGCTCAGCAAGCCCGAAGGCGTGGAGATAGATGAATACTGCACCGACCACTGGAAGGCTTTCGCCAAAGTGCCGCCGCCGGAAAAGCACACCGTGGGGAAAGCCCACACCAAGAACATAGAAGGCGTGAACACCAGTATCAGGGCCAGGAACAGAAGGTTCGTGAGAAAGACCACCTGCTTCTCCAAAAAGAAAGAAAACCACCTAGCGGCTCTTGACTTGATGTTCAACTATCGTAACAGGCGTAAAGCCAAGCATCATACTTTTTAAACCACTACCGAAAGCTCCACAGGTTGCTTACCCGTGGAGCTTTCCAATATTGCGTTTAGCGGCTCTTTTTCTGGAAATAGGCCTAAACCAGTTACTGCACTACTTCGCCGTACAGGTCAAAGTCTGAGGAATCGGTGATTCTTACGTTGGCGAAATCGCCTAAGCGTACATAGGTGTCTGTGGCGGGCACCAGTACTTCATTGTCTACCTCAGGGGAATCATACTGGGTACGGCCCACGAAGTAGCCGCTTTCCTTGCGGTCAAAGAGTACTTTATAGGTCTGCCCCACCCTTGCCTCGTTCAGTTCCATAGAAATACCCTGCTGCAGTTCCATGATGGCATCGGCGCGCTCTTGTTTCACCTCATCGGGCACGTTGTCTTCCAGCGTGTGGGAATGGGTATTCTCCTCGTGGCTGTAGGTGAAGATGCCCAGGCGGTCGAAGCGGGTTTCTTCTACCCAGCGGTACATCTCCTCAAAGTCCTGCTGCGTCTCGCCGGGGTGACCGGCAATCAACGTAGTTCTTAGCGCGATGTCCGGCACCCGTTGCCGGATGGTGTCTACCAGTTCCAGGGTACGGCGCTTAGAGATACCGCGGCGCATGGTCTTGAGCATGTTGTCTGAGATATGCTGCAACGGCATATCTAAGTACTTGCAGATGTTCTCACGCTCCACCATCACATCCAAGGCATCCATCGGGAACTGACTGGGGTAGGCGTACTGCATGCGTATCCACTCAATGCCGTTCACGTCTGAGAGGCGCTGCAATAGCTCGGCTAACTTGCGCTCCCCGTAGTGCTGCAGGCCGTAATACGTCAAATCCTGGGCAATAAGGATGAGTTCTTTGGTGCCCATGTTGGCCAAGCGGGTGGCTTCCTGCACCAGACTCTCCATAGGGCGGTCTACGTGCTTGCCGCGCATAAGCGGGATGGCGCAGAAGGAACAGGGGCGGTTACAGCCTTCGGCGATTTTGAAGTAGGCGTAGTGCTTGGGCGTGGTGAGCAGGCGCTCACCGATGAGCTCGTGCTGGTAGTTGGCTTCCAGGGTTTTCAGGAGTTGCGGCAACTCCAGCGTCCCGAAGTAAGCGTCTACCTGCGGAATCTCTTCTTCTAGAGAGTCTTTGTAGCGCTGGGAGAGACAGCCCGTCACGTACAATTTATCAATAGCGCCAGCCTCTTTGGCATCGGCGTAGCGCAGAATGGTGTCAATAGACTCCTGCTTGGCGTTGTCAATGAAGCCGCAGGTGTTCACGATGATGATGTTGGCGTCATCTTTCTCTGAGTCATGCACCACGTCACGGTCGTTGGCGCGCAACTGGCCCATGAGTACTTCAGAGTCTACCAGGTTTTTGGAGCAACCCAGCGTGATAACGTTGTATTTGTCTTTTTTAAGCGATCTTACTTTCACGTGCCTGTCTTGGAAACTTATGTAGAGGAGCAACAACCAAGCAGCGGTAATTGGTTTACTTGGTGCCGTATAAAATGAAAAATCTTAAGGGAGCGGGAGCTTCTTCAGCAAACAGAACTGGTCTTCGGCGCACGCCGATGTTCTGGCGCTCTGTTCTCCGGAAGCCTGACGTTAGAATTAAGGTTTGCGTTTAGGGGCTGTTTTTGAAAAAACAGCCCCTAAACGGGAAAGCTATTTCTTAGAGAAAAGGGAGTCCACGAACTCGCGCTTATCAAATACCTGCAGGTCTTCCACACGCTCACCCACACCAATGTACTTCACCGGAATCTTGAACTCGTCTGAGATGCCAATGATCACGCCGCCCTTGGCAGTTCCGTCCAGCTTGGTGACGGCCAGTGCGGTTACCTCGGTCGCTTTGGTGAATTCGCGGGCCTGAATCACGGCGTTCTGGCCGGTGCTGCCGTCCAAAACCAGCAATACTTCCTGCGGCGCGTCTTCAATCACTTTCTGCATCACGCGCTTGATCTTGGAGAGCTCGTTCATGAGGCCTACTTTGGTGTGCAGACGTCCGGCGGTGTCAATGATGACTACATCTGCGTTCATTTCCACGCCTTTCTTCACGGCGTCATACGCCACCGAGGCGGGGTCTGTGTTCATGCCGTGATCAATCACGGGAATGCCCACGCGATCGCCCCAGATTTTGAGCTGGTCCACGGCGGCGGCTCTAAAGGTGTCACCGGCCCCCAACACTACTTTCTTGCCCGCTTTGTGGAACTGCGAGGCCAGTTTGCCAATGGTGGTGGTTTTGCCCACACCGTTCACGCCTACTACCATGATTACGTACGGGTTTCCGCCCGTATCAGGAAGGCTGAAATCGGCGGCCACGCCTCCTTTGTTTTCTTCCATGAGGTCCATGATCTCTTCGCGCAGGATCTTGTCCAGGTCTGAGGTGCCTACGTACTTGTCGCGGGCCACGCGTTTCTCAATGCGCTCAATGATCTTCACGGTAGTGCCAATTCCTACGTCTGCGTGCACCAGCACGGTCTCCAGTTCATCCAGCACCTCTTCGTCTACCTTTGACTTGCCCACCACGGCTTTGCTGAGTTGGTCAAAGAAGCTGGTCTTGGTTTTCTCCAGACCTTTGTCCAGAGATTCTTTTTTGTCTTTACTAAAGAAACCAAAAAGTGCCATAGCGGTTAGGGTGCTACTGGATGTAAGAATTATTTAAAAAGGGCAGAATACCAAAAAAGTCCCGCGTATGGAGGGACTTTTACAGGTATATCATAAAGCGATATAAGGCAATTATTTTTTCAGGGCGTCCTGAACTTGGTCCACAGGCACCATTTCTTCTCTAAAGGTATAAGCACCGGTCTTAGGAGACTTTACCGCTTTGATTACCTTAGCCCAGTCTTTACCGGTAGCGGTTTTCAGGGTTGCAACTACTTTCTTAGCCATGGTTATTTAATTTCTTTATGTACAGTTACTTTCTTCATGAAAGGGTTGAACTTCTTCATCTCCAGGCGCTCAGGAGTGTTCTTTCTGTTTTTGGTAGTGATATACCGAGACATGCCAGGTACGCCGGAGTTTTTCTGCTCAGTGCACTCCAAAATCACCTGAACTCTATTGCCTTTAGCTTTCTTTGCCATCGCGAAGTTGATTTTTTATTTAGGACTGCAAATATACAGCCTTAGTTGTTGAATTACAAATTGATTACAAGAATTTTGTGCCTACCCTCTACAGCAACCTCTTCTGCGGCAGTTACCGCAGCCTGTTTAGCGGCTCTTTTCCTTAAATAAGCCCCTAAACAGGCTGCTTCTGGTTACGGCCTACTCCCACCAGATGCCTACTTCAACTCTGGCAGTTTGAACTGATCCAGCGGACTGGGTTGCGCCATGGCGGCCTCAATGTCTTTGACGGTGCGCGGAGCCCCGGCTGAGAGGTTCTCCCAGCCTTTCTCCGTGATGAGCACATCATCCTCAATGCGCACGCCTATGCCCCACCATTTCTTATCACAGGGGCTGCCTTCCGGAATGTAGATGCCTGGCTCCACCGTGATCACGGTATTGGGCTTAAACGCGCCATAGGTGCCCCTATCATGTACATCCAACCCCAGGTAGTGCGACACGCCGTGCATGGTGTAGCGGCGCGCCTCTTCTGGTGTTTTTATGATGCCCAGCTTCACCAATCCCTCCGCCAGCACTCTTTGCGCCACCGTATTGGTAGCGTTGAAGGCATTGCCTACCCTGCACTCTTTGAAAGCCGCTTCCTGGGCCGCGTACACAATCTCATAAATCTGCCGCTGGGCCTCGGTGAACTTCCCGTTAGCCGGAATGGTGCGGGTCACGTCGGCGGTGTAGCCGTGGTACTCCGCGCCCAGGTCCATCAAAACTAGTTCATTGCCCAGCTTGGGCTTTTCATTTTCAATGTAATGCAGAATACAGCCGTTGTTGCCGCCGCCCACAATAGACGGATAGCCCTCATACTCTGCCCCGTACTTCTTGTAGACGTATTCATGGATGCCCTGCACCTCGGTCTCAGACATGTTGGGATGCATGGCTTTCATGACCTCCAACTGCCCAACCGCCGACATAGCCACCGCTTTGCGGAGAAGCTTCATCTCCTCCGGGGTTTTCACTTCGCGTAGACCACTCAACACGCCTTCCAGCGTGGAGAGATCTAACTTCTCTTTGGGCATTTTGCCTACCACTGCGGCCCTACCGGCCGCATCTTTGGCCGCCACGTAGCTTTTCAGGAAGGCGTTGTTTTGCAGCGCCGGGTTAGCGGCCATTTGGCGTTGCACCTGTTGCTGCACACGCTCACCGGCCTGCGCATCATACGCTTTGATGACATTGTAGAGCGCCAGATGCCCCAGGTCCTGACCAGACTTTAACCCGATCTTCTGTTTGAACTGCGCCACCAGATCATGCAGATCAGCCTGGTCCCGCGGATCATTGCGAAGGTCGTGGGGTAGGTCCAGGAAGAGAATCTGCTGGAAAGCGGCCGTGTCTAACTTGAAATTGGCGAAAGCCGTGGCGGGCAGGGCATACGCAAGACCCAGATGCTGCTTCACTCCTTCCTCGCCCAGACGCTTGCCGGTCCAGGACTCTTGCTGCGGGTTGCGGGGCTGCGCGAAGAACACTTCATCGGTGGCCACGCCGTTGATCACGTGTTGCTCAGAGAACAGCAGCAGCACGGCGTTAGGCTCCCGGTAGCCGGTGAGGTAGTAGAAATCGGGGTGCTGGTGGAAATGGAAATCCACGTCGTTGGCCCGGTTCCGGATGGGGTTAGAAAACAAAACGGCAACGGAGTTGGCTGGCAGCTGTTGCCGCAGAGCCTCTCTCCGTTGCCGGTGAAATTCTTTACTCAGGAAATCCGCTGGTTTGTCGGGGCCGGTAGATTGCGCGGCCACGCCCAACGGCAGCGACACAAGCAATGATAAACAAAGGTGTCGCAGAGCCTTCATGGCAGAGACTAGTAAACGATGAAACCGTCTTCTTTGGCTTTCTTCAATACGGCAGAGATACCGTTTTTAGAGATGTTGCGCAGGGCAGACGTAGAAACTTTCAAAGTTACCCAAGCATCTTCTTCTGGGATGTAGAAACGCTTCTTCTGTAAGTTAGGGTAGAATCTACGCTTGGTTTTATTGTTAGCGTGCGAAACGCGGTTACCCACCTGCACTCTTTTACCGGTTAAATCACAAACTCGTGCCATTTTATCTTTAGTATCGTTTATTTCAAAAGGGATGCAAATATCCATAAAAAGTTATGGAATGTCAACCCCACCCCCTAACTTTTTTCTTTAACCTGTTCTTCAGAAGCCCTTTATCCGGTTTTACCCGTGGTGTCACTTCCGGTTTCGGGGTTGTTTGGGCCCTTTTTCCGGTAACCGTAGGGGCAATGCAGACAGCCGCTCCGGCAGCAATAGCCACGCCGGCGGTGGTACTGCTCCGTGAAAACCATTAGCCCCTGCTCATTGAAGTAATAGTCGCCGGGCTCCAGCGGCAGCGGTTTTGGCTTCATGCCGCAAAGATAAGGGACCGTGGGTTAGCAGGAAAGTCTGGGATTGATTTTAGGTGTTTAGAGCCTGTTTTTCTGAAAACAGCCCTTAAACGCCTGTTGGGTTAGCAACACCTTTTCTCGGCTGTTGCCTTGGCTCGTTTGTTTTTCTATTGTTTTAAATGCTGTGTTGTTTCATCCATTCCGGTAAGCGCTCACGGCCGCGGGGCCCCGTCTTCCCCTCTCGCAAGCCCTTGCGGCCATGTGAATGCAGCTTGTGCTTAGCTTCTTCCTTTCTTTGGCCACAAGCGAGGCGCTCTAGGGAAAGACTGGAAAGGGTGCGGGTAGTAAGAGCAGTTCCAGTTTGAAACTAATGATGGCATGGCGCGAGTCTCCAGACTCGTGCCGATGGATGAGTGGAGTCTCCGGACTCCTGTGTTCCGGCCGGTGGTTCTCGGTGAGTCTCCAGATTCGCTTCATCCTTTTTCACAAGCCTTCGGTCTCGCGCCAGTTTCTTCTATATAGGTGCAGACTAAAAACTCAGAACTCAGGACTCTTCGCTGCCCAGGCTGTTTAGAGGCTGTTTTTGGAAAATCGGCCGCTAAACGGCGGGCGGCGCGTCTGGGGCTTTGGAAGCTTAGGCTTTGAAGACTTTTCTTTACTTTTATCTCAGAGAGCCGTGTTTCCCGTATGTTTAGCCATGGAGGCCGCGTCTTTCCGTTCACTAAAAACATCAACCTATATGACTACTTCCACCAGCATCTCCAGCCAAGAGGCCATTGCCCTAGAAGACCAGTACGGTGCCCACAACTACCATCCGCTGCCGGTGGTCCTGAGCCGCGGCGAAGGCGTATTCCTCTGGGATGTGGAAGGCAAACGGTATTATGACTTCCTCTCGGCGTACAGCGCCGTGAACCAGGGCCATTGCCATCCAAGCATCATAGGGGCTTTAACGCAGCAGGCGCAGCAGCTCACGCTCACGTCCCGCGCGTTCTACAATGACAAACTGGGCCTGGCCGAAAAGTACCTGACCCAGCTCTTCGGGTATGACAAGGCGCTGCTCATGAACTCCGGGGCCGAAGCTGTGGAAACAGCCCTCAAACTGGCCCGCAAATGGGGCTATAAAGAGAAAGGCATTCCGCCGCACGAGGCCCAGACTCTGGTAGCCGAACACAACTTCCACGGCCGCACCACGGGCATCATTTCCTTCTCCACAGACCCCAGCAGCACCGCGGGCTTCGGGCCGTACATGCCGGGGTATAAAGTGCTGCCCTATGACAACCTGGGCGCCCTGGAGCAGGCCTTGCAGGAGAATGCCCACATCTGCGCGTTTCTGGTGGAGCCCATCCAGGGCGAGGCGGGCGTAGTGGTGCCCTCCAACGGGTATCTGGCCCAGGCCAAGGCACTGTGCGAGAAATACAACGTGCTGCTCATCATTGACGAGATCCAGACCGGCATTGGCCGCACCGGCAAACTGCTGGCCTCCCACTACGACGGCGTGAAAGCCGATATCCTGATTCTGGGCAAGGCCCTTTCCGGGGGCGTTCTGCCGGTTTCGGCGGCTCTCGCCGATGACCACATCATGCTCTGCATCCAGCCCGGCGAGCACGGCTCCACGTTTGGCGGCAATCCTTTGGCCTGCGCCGTAGCCGTGGCCGCCCTTCAGGTGATTCAGGACGAAAACCTCACGGAGAACGCCTTGCGCCTGGGCGAGATCTTCAGGACCCGCATGAACCAACTCAAAGACCGCCATCCAGAACTGGTGAGCCTGGTGCGCGGCCGCGGCCTGCTCAACGCCGTCATCATCAAGCCCACCCCAGATGGCCGCACCGCCTGGGATGTCTGCGTGAAACTGATGGAGAACGGCCTGCTGGCCAAACCCACCCACGGCGACATCATCCGGTTCGCGCCGCCCCTGGTCATCACAGAAGAGCAATTGAACGAGTGCTGCGACATTATTGAGAAAACGCTGGCCGAGTTTTAAGCACCGCGGGTTAAACGGAGAAGGCTGCATGAATTGGCGCAGCTTTCTCTGTTTAGGGGCTCTTTGGCTTCTTTCTAGGGCGCGGTAGCATCTGAAAACTATGCGCCGTACCTTTGCGCCCGGGCAGGGAAATGAACCGGCGCAGAAAAAAACGTCTCCGCAGAACACTATTTCCCAAGCCCCTTTGTTGTATCAGCAGCAGGCCGCCCCTGAACCGGGAATTAGCCTGCCGTAACCTATTAGCTGCTATGAACCATTTAACCCACCGGCCCCGCCGGAACCGCAAGTCTCAAGTGGTTAGAGACTTGGTACAGGAAAATCACCTCACCCTACACGACCTCATTTACCCCATATTTGTGACCGAAGGCCAGAACGTGGCGCAAGCCATTCCGTCCATGCCCGGTATTTCCCGCTTCAGCCTAGACCGTCTGGTAGACGAAGTGGGCGCCTGCGTGGAACTTGGCATCAAAACGTTTGCGCCGTTCCCCAACATTGCGGAGGAGAAAAAAGACCGCTTCGCCCAGGAAAGCAAGAACCCCGAGGGGCTGTACCTGAAGGCCATCTCTGAGCTGAAGCGCCAGTTCTCTGACATTGTCCTGGTCACTGACGTAGCCATGGACCCTTACAGCTCAGACGGCCATGACGGCATTGTGGACAACGGCGAAATCCTGAACGACGCCTCTCTGGAGGTGCTGGGCCAGATGGCCCTGGCGCAAGCCCAGGCCGGTGCCGACATTGTGGCCCCCTCAGACATGATGGATGGCCGGGTGGCGCACATCCGCCAGATCCTGGACAAGCACGCCTTCACCAACGTGGCCATCATGAGCTACACCGCCAAGTACGCCAGCGGCTTCTACGGCCCGTTCCGTGACGCTCTGGAGTCGGCGCCCAAGCACGGCGACAAGAAAACCTACCAGATGAACCCCGCCAACAGCCGCGAAGCCCTCCTTGAGGCCGAGCTGGATATTCTGGAAGGCGCCGATTACCTCATGGTGAAGCCCGCGCTGTCTTACCTGGACATCATCAAGCTGCTCCGCGAGAACTCGCACCTGCCTATTGCCGCCTACAACGTGAGCGGCGAGTACGCCATGGTGAAAGCCGCCGCCCAGAATGGCTGGATTGACGGTGAGAAAATCATGCTGGAAACCCTCCTGAGCATGAAACGCGCCGGTGCAGACATCATCCTCACGTACTTTGCCAAGGAGTTTGCCCAGTACATCAAACGCTAATCCTGTTTAGGGGATCTTTTTCCAAAAACAGCCCCTAAACGCAAAATAGCAGGAAGCCCCATGGGTTTCCTGCTATTTTTTTATGGATGCTCTTCAGACCATTCAGGGCTGACAGGGAGGCATTGCAGGAATAAAAACAATCGGGCAGCAACCCTTGTTCTTGAAATAAGTAAGGGAAAAGACCATCCAGACACCACACACTCCATGAAGACAAAGCACCTGCCACGCATCCAGAAGTGGCTGGCCCCGCTCCTGCTACTTTTAGTTCTATCTGCCTGCGAGGCCTTTGAATACCACCCGTACGCGGGCAACCTGGAGTACAAAAACCTCACCGCCCAAAACCTTGACCGAATTAAGGCGCTGGAGACGCAGTACAGCAACCCGCTAACGCCGCTTCGCTTCGCCCTCACTGGCGACACCCAGGGGTACTTTGCCGAAACCGAGGACATGGTGAAAGACATGAACTCCCGCGACATTGCGTTTGTGCTGCACGCCGGCGACCTCACCAATTACGCTTTCACCGATGAGTTTGAGCGCATGCACCGCGCTTTATCTAAGCTTAAGATGCCATACCTCACCGTCATCGGCAACCATGACTGCCTGGGCGACGGCGACAAGCTTTACAAAGAGATGTACGGGCCGTTGGACTATTCCTTCACCCTGGGGCCCCACAAGTTCATTTTCCTGAACACCAACTTCCTGGAGTTTGATGAGAGCGTGCCCAACATGAGCTGGCTGGAGCAAGAACTGCAGACGCCCGCCTCCATTGCCAACAAATTCGTGCTCTCCCACATTAGCCCGGAGAACAGCGAAGCCAACCCCAACCAGGAAGAAAATTACGCCCGCCTCATGCGCCAGTACAACGTACGGCTTTCCTTGCAAGGTCACACGCATAACTACCAGGCCAGAGAGCTCTACAAAGACGGCATAAAGTACGTGACCACCGCGGCCGCCCTCAAGCGCAGCTACGTGCTGGTAACGGTAACAGGAACCCAGGCAACCTTTGAAAAAATAGAATTCTAGACTCTATGCGCTCTTTTTTTACTCTTTGCCTGCTGCTTTCCCTCTCCTGCCCGTTCGCGGCGTCTGCGCAACAAGACTCCCTGAAGGAAGATCGGCCTAAAAACAAATGGTACGCCCCAGATTATTTGGTCATGCAGCACGCGGGGCTAATTGGGATTCTGGCGGCGGGCGTGGGCTATGACTTTGGCCGGCATGACCGCACCAACGCCGAGATCATGTACGGTTTCACGCCCAATTACGGCTTCAAGAACACCACCCACACGTTTACCACCAGAGTCTACTATCAATCGCACCCCAAACCGCTGTACAGAGACTTCAAGATCAGCTGGATCAAGGCGGGCGCGGGCATTAGCATGACCATTGGCGAGCAGTTTGAGACGTTTTTCCCCAAGAAATACCCCGAAGGCTACTACATCTGGCCCACCGCCACCCGCATCTTGCCGTTTGTGGGCTCCTCTGTGGGCCGAACGTTCAAAGGCCACGCCCGCCCGCTCTACGGCGAGTTCTATGCTGAGATTGGCACCAGCGATGTCATGATTGTGGATAAGTACCGGAACAAGGGCATCTCCGTGCCGGACATCCTGAACCTGGCCCTGGGCCTGCGCCTGAAGCTGTAACGCTGGTTTGGGGCTATTTCCAGAAAAAGAGCCGCTAAACGCAACGCGGTGTCAGAAGTAGGTTTATACGCTTTGTTCTGCCATTTTTGCAGCCGCGTATACAGATTGTTTTCCTTAGCAGAAGCCGTTATGAGTTACTCTTACCTGAAATCGTTGCACATCATTTTTGTGGTGACCTGGTTTGCCGGCTTGTTCTATATTGTGCGGCTGTTTGTGTATTACGCCGAGACCGCGGCCAAACCTGAACCGGAGAAAACCATTCTGCAGCGGCAGTTCGCGCTCATGCAGAAACGGCTGTGGTACGGCATAACGTGGCCATCGGCGGTAATTACGGTCATCATGGGGCTAAGCCTGCTGCATTACTACACGCCCATCCCTACCTGGCTCTGGATCAAGCTGGGCTTTGTGGCGGGCTTGCTGGCCTACCACCTATACTGCCACCGCATTTTCAAACAGCACCAGCGCGGCGAAATTAAGCAAAGCTCCACCACCCTCCGCATCTGGAACGAAGTGGCCACGCTATTTCTGGTGAGCATTGTGTTTCTGGTGGTCCTGAAAAACGGCTTGAGCGCCACCTGGGGCGTGCTGGGTTTCGTTGGCCTATCTGTACTGCTCATGGCCGCCATCATGGTCTACAAGAAGCTTAGAAAGGCCTGAGGCCGCTAGGCTAGGCACCGCCATTGCCATAAAAGTGTTTAGGGGCTGTTTTTCCAGAAAAAGCACCAAACCAGCCCTACAGCTTCAGACACAAACCAGCTTTCCGGGGCAGGATTGGAGGGCTATAAGCTGTGGTGGTTGGCTCACAACAAATGGGTGGTTTGAATCTTTAGCAAGTCAGTCCTCCCTATTCTTCAGGAGCTACAGCTTTCTTACCCTTAAGAAGGCGGGTGGCAAATTCTGTTTTTATCGTTTAAAGTCCTTATTATTATCAGGATGAAATGCCTTTACCAGAAGTGAGCAGGCCATGCATCCCATCAGGTTCACAGATAAACTTATTTCTCCATGACCAGGAAACTCTTCCTCATCTGCATCATTCCCTACCTCCTTTTTGGTTGCAGCAAAGAGGACGTGGCACCGGTATTTCTGGTGGAGGAATACTCGCCGTATTTTACGGTTAATATGTATGAAGACGCCGCCATAGGCAACCACCCTAAAGTCTTCACACTTAAATATGACGCCCGCCACAAACCCCTTAAGCGTCACTGGATAGTTGGGTGTACCTTTCCCCCCTGCCCTCCTGCTGAGAGATATATGTTTGACACCGTTCTGTACCAAAACAACACCATCCGGATTTTACCCCGTTCTTCCCACCCAGAAGTAGAAGTTATTGAATCTGAAACCCTTTTAAAACTCGCTGGGGCAAACCAGATTGAATACAGAGTACTCAAATTAAGTACCCGCAACGGCCATGACTCAGTGCGCTATCATTATAGCAACGCGAGACTTGACAGCCTGAGCACCTACAGGGTCTTCGTTTCTGGGAACAGCAGAAAGGAAAACACCAAATACTTCAGGTTTGACGCGGCAGGCAACCTGGCAGAGGTAGAGACAAGGGAATATTCAAAAGACTCCTATACCCCTAAGGAAATCATTCAGGTTAAAACCGAAATGTTTGGAGGTTATGACACTGCCCCAAACCCATTTCAGGCACTGTTCATGTTTGACGACTCTTTCTACCGCTCACTTTCCAAGAATAATTTTACTACTTATCAAGTCAAAATTTTTGAGACTTACTCCAATACCACCACCTACGGCAACAAAAGGAGCTGGCAACTCACCTATGACACCAGAGGAGTTCCTGTTTTCATCTGGTAACCGCACCATCCTCCTAAAAGCGTTTAGGGGCTGTTTTTGGAAAAACAGCCCCTAAACGGAAAGACCGTCGGGCAAAGTCTTTATTCTTCTTCCCTCTCCAGCAGCAGCACCGCAGATTGGGGTACTATGAAATATTTATCGCCCAGGTAGTTGATTTCCACGGCGTCGCGCTGCAGGTAGATGGCCAGGTCGCCTTCGCGGGCCTGTAGCGGGAGGTACCGCACCTGCTCCTTTTCGTCATGGTTCCAGAGTTCGTCGTCCAGGCCATAATCGGCGGGGATGGGGTATCCGGGGCCTACGCGCATCACGTAGCCTTCCTGCACTTTCTCTTTCTCCTGCACGCCGGGCGGCAGAAACAGGCCACTCCGGGTCTGCTCCTTCGCCGATTTGGGTTTAATGAGCAGCCGGTCTCCTACTACAATCAGTTTCTGTAATTTATGGGCAGGTGAGTCTTCGCGCATATGGTTCATGAGGTTTTGGTACTAACGGCAAAGATAAAACAGCAGAGAGGTACAACGCCACAGAATTAATATCCTCTAAAGTCAGTGCGCTTCGGCCCTTGCCTGTCTCTCTTGAAAATCACAGTCTGTTGCTGTTGCCGGTGTATGCCTCTGCCAGATGGCGATGGTCTTCTGAGCTGGAGGCCGGCAACTTCACCGTGAACAGCGAGCCCTTGCCTACGGTACTCTCCACCTCCAGCTCACCGCCGTTCCTCTGGATGAGTTCTTCGCAGATCATAAGCCCGAAACCGCTGCCCCCCTCATTCTCGGTGCCGTTGGTGGTAAAGTACTTTTTCCCTCTTATCTTACGCAAGGCCTCTTCACTGATTCCTACGCCCTGGTCTTTTATTTTCACCATGACCTGCTCTCCTACCGCCGAGGAAACCATAATTTCGCCGCCGGCTTTCGTGAACTTGATGGCGTTAGACAACAGGTTGCGGAAGACTACTTTCAGCATTTCATCGTCGGCGGTGACTTCCAGCTCTGGGGCCACCTCGTTCAGAACCGTGATCTGTTTGTTCCGGTACGCTATTTCCTGTTCATAGATCACCTCACTGAGCATCTGTCTTATATTCAGGATCTCTGGTTTGATGGAGCCGCCTTTCATCTGGCTTTTGATCCAGAACAGCAGGTTCTCCAGCAATGACAATGACCGCATGTACTGCTTCTCCAGCTCCTTGAGAACCGCCGCGGACTTTTCCGGGCTCAGGGCCCCTCTGTTGATGAGTTCCAGAATGCCTTTGGTATTGGCCAGGGGGCCGCGCAGGTCGTGGGAAAGAATAGACAGCAGCTTGTTCTTCATCTGGTTTGCTTCCTCCAGACTCTGGTTTTGCTGTGTGATGTCTTTGTTCAAAGCGTTTAAGGCGGTAGAATGTTTTTCAATGACTTCATTCTTCGCCTTTAGTTCCTTGCTGGTCTTCTTGGCGATGTGGTAGTTCCGGTACCACAGGTAGGCGATCATGCCCAAGGCCACCAAGATAGTTACCACCACCCCCAGAAGGTAATTGGCGGTTTTGGCTTTCTGGCTGGCCAGCAGCGCCGCTTTCTCATACGCCAGCTGCTGCTCCTGCTTCTGCTTCAGAATGTCCAGAAAGTTGATGGCATAGGACCTCTCCTGCTCAAAAAGCTGGGCACCCTTGTCCACAAGCGAATCCTGCCACTCTACCACCTTCACCCAATTCTGCTGCCCTTTGTACACCTCCGTAAGCGTATGAATGGCTTCCATTTCCAGTTGGGAGGCATTGATCGCCTTGGCAGACTGCAAAGCAGTCAGAGCCTGGCGGATGGCTTCCTCATGGTGGCCTTCCCGGCTGGCCGTTATAGCCAACTTACTACTAGCCAGGGAAATCCCATATTTGTCGTTTGATTTTAAATCCAGTTGCTGGGCGCTGGTGAAGAAGCGTTTCGCCTTGGCGAGTTCCCCTTTTTGCAGGTAGAGCAATCCCAAATGAAAGTAAGACTTCTTAACACCATAGGCGTAGCCCCTCTTGTTGCTTTCTGCCAGCGCCTGTAGAATATAGGCTTCAGACTGAACGTAGTCCTTTTGCTGCAACTCCAGAAGCCCCATGTTGTTTCTCACATTGATGACATCCTTCCATTTCTCCAGCGCCATAAAGGCCTGCAATGCCTCCTTGTAAAGGTTTTCAGCTTTCTGGAGTTCATTGGCTTCTTTCAGGGCGCTGGCAATCTGCGCCTTGGCCCGCGCTATATTGAACGTGTCTTTGATGCCGTGACTGATCTGCAGCGCTTTGGTGAACAGGGAAAGCGCCCGCTTAGAATAGCCGTTCTGCCGGTAAATTCCGGCTTCATATAGATAAGACGTGGCTTCCCCTTTGGTATAGTGGTGTGTTTTTGCCAGATACAGGGCATCGTTCAACAGTGACAGCGCTTTGTCTACATCATGCCGCTTTAGCTCAAAGGCCAATTCATTCAATGAGTCTACTTTAGCTTCTGCCTCTATGGTTAGCTTCTGTTTCTCCCCCGCTACCTTGGCCTCCGCAGAGACCATACTCCCTCCCCATAAGCCCCCCCACAAGGCGGCAATCAACACCCAACGCATCATTAAATAGTTAAATTAACAGAGCAGATCCAGGGGGAAGGATAAACTACCGCTCTTAAACATCAAAAGAAACCAACCTATATTTTATACTACTGTAATTCAACCAAATGAATCACAAAACAAAGGTAACAACAAAATAAGTCAACTACTATCACACAGCAGCAACATCCAATACCTTTATTGCTAAAATCAAATAAATAAGATTAATTCATATTAAAGTCCACTAAAAACCTCAGCAGTAAAATAACCAACCAGGCGAGAAAAGGTTTTGCCTGCCCCTCCTTTCTGGGCAGGCAGAGAGTGCTCCCAATGCGGCAGCACTCCCCAACAGATGCCTGGTTTGGGGCAGATTTGGGAAAAAGAGCCCCTAAACACACCCCTCAATGCAGAGGTGCTTAATTGTCTCTCTGGAATAAATGATTGGGTAAAACAAAACGCCTATAACTGCCCGCTTCTTATGGGATAGAAGACGTTGCAGCTATAGGCGTTTAGCGGCCGTTTTTCCGGAATTGGCACCAAACTGTTAATCCATCAGATCGGCGGGCCGGGGAGCTTGCGGGGCTACGTCTGGGTTCCAGCTCATGGGATAGTTCTGGTCCAGGAACTCCAGGGCGTCGGTGGTGAGGTACAGGGGTTTGAATGTGTCAATCATGACCGCCAGCTCATGGGTTTCCTTCTTGCCGATGCTGGCCTCCACCGTACCCGGGTGCGGCCCATGCGGGATGCCGCTGGGATGTATGGTGAAAGACCCAATGTCAATGCCTTTGCGGCTCATGAAGTTACCGGCCACGTAATACAGAATCTCGTCTGAGTCTACGTTGGAGTGGTTGTACGGGGCCGGAATGGCCTGCGGATGGTAATCGAACAACCGGGGCACGAAGGAGCAAACCACAAAGCCTTGCGTCTCAAAGGTCTGGTGCACGGGCGGTGGCTGGTGAATGCGGCCGGTAATGGGCTCAAAATCATGGATGGAGAACGCATACGGATAGAAATACCCATCCCAGCCCACCACATCCAGCGGGGAGAAATCATAGTGGTACTGGTGGAGAAAGCCCTCTTTCTTAATCTGCACTAAGTAATCACCGGGTGTATTGTCAAGGAACAGCTCATGCGGTGGCCTGATGTCGCGTTCGCAGTAGGGCGAGTGTTCTAGCAGTTGCCCAAAGTGGTTGCGGTAGCGGCGCACCGTTTCCACCGGGCTGAAGCTTTCTGTGATGAGGAGCCGCACCGGGCCTTCGTTCCACTTCCACTGGTGAATGATGGTTCTGGGAATGACCACATAGTCACCGGCTTCCACTTCCAGGCGCCCCATCTGCGACAGCAGTTCCCCAGAGCCTTCATGGATGAACACAATCTCATCTGCTAAGGCATTCTTGTAGAAATAGTCCATGGTGCGCTGGCGCGGCAGGCAGATGGAGATGGTGCAGTCTTTGTTCATCAAGACGGTCTTGCGGGCGCTCAGATAATCTTCGCCGGTGGTTTCCCCCTTGAACGGACGCAGATGGTAAGGCGCCAGCGGCACCCCCGACTGCACCGGCCCATACGGCACCGGCTCCCCAATACGCGAGATTTTGGTGGGCGCGTGCTGGTGGTACAGCAGCGAGGAAACCCCGGAGAAGCCCAGCGTGCCCACCAGTTGCTCATGGTAGAGACTGCCGTCTGGCTGCCTGAACTGCGTATGCCGTTTGCGCGGGATATTGCCTAACCGATGATAATATGCCATACTTGCTTGAATGAATGTCTTATGGGGTAATAAGTTATAACAATCCTGTCCACAAAGCAAAAGCGCCGCAGGAACAATTTCCTGCGGCGCTTTTGCTTACTTCCCTAGGCTCACTTGCCGGGCCTGATCAAAAAGCCCCATAGCTCGCTGAAAATCTGGGTCTGCTTCATTGAGGACAGGGTAGAAACCGTCTGCCTCATACAGACTGCGGGCGATGAAGGCCTTCAGGTTGTTCCGGATGGTCCTCCCCGATTTCTTCAGGTCCCGGTTGTCTACTTTCACATTGGCCTGCCTGGCTTCTTTCAGGAGCTCCTGCACCATGGCATCGGTTATCTGGAAAGACTCCAGGAAACTGGCCTTAGACATGCTTTCCAACTGCTTGCGGTGCTCCCTAAAATAGGTAAGCGCGTATTCGCGCAGCACGTTTTTCTGGTACAGCTCCGTTAACAATGTAGAGTTGTCGGTGGTGTCACGGGGTACGAACACGTCTGGCATGATTCCGCCGCCGCCGTACACCACGCGCCCCCGGCTGGTCTTATATTTAAGCGAATCATTGAACTTAATGCTGTCCTGGCTGAACAACTCGCCGTGTTTGTAGCGGTTCATGAGTTCCATCTCGTAATCCTCGGTAGACTCTGGGTCATACGGTTTCTGGATGGAACGTCCGCTTGGCGTATAGTAGCGGGAAATGGTCAGGCGCAACTCAGAACCGTCAGACAACGGAATGGGCACCTGCACTAACCCTTTCCCAAAGGACCGGCGGCCCACAATCAAAGCCCGGTCATGGTCTTGCAGGGCACCTGCCAGAATTTCGGAGGCCGAGGCGCTTCCCTCATTGATTAAGACAATCAGTTCCCCGCTCTCAAAGTCGCCCTTCATCTTGGCGTAGTAGTTGGCGTCATATTTGGTGCCTTTGCCATCTGTGTACACCAGTTTCTTGTTACCGGCGATAAACTCATCGGCCATGCGGGTGGCGTGGTCCAGGTAACCGCCGGGGTTGTCGCGCAAATCCAGGATCAGGCGCTGCAGCCCCTGCTTCCTAAGGGCAGACAGCTTGGACTTGAACTCGTCATAGGTCCCGTTGGAGAAACGGCTTACCTTGATGTACCCGGTGCGGTTGTCAATCATATAACCGGCATCTACAGACACAGACGGAATCTTACGCCGTACCACCGTGAACTGCAGCGGTTTTGTTTCATGCGGCCGCATAATGGTCAGGTTCACTTTGGATCCTTTGGGGCCTCTCAGTTTTTTAAACACTAAGTCATTGGAGACATTTACCCCTGCAATGTTCTCGCCGTTGACTTTGATGATTTTGTCACCGGCCTGGATGCCTACCTGCTCAGAAGGCCCTCCGCTGAGAGGTGCAATCACGTACAGGGTATCCCTAAAAATGTTAAACTCCACCCCAATGCCGTCAAAATCGCTTTCCAAGTAAGAACGGGCCATGCTCAGATCTCTGGCCGGAATGTAAGAAGAGTGCGGGTCCAGCTTCTCCAGCATGCTGTTAATGGCATACTCAGACAAACGCTCTGTGTTCACAGTGTCTACATACTCGCGGTCAATATAGCTCAGGATTTCCCTGAACTTGAGATAGCCCTTGGCCGTGCCCTGCGGATTGTTGGAACTAGGCTGAAACAGTGTGGCTCCCAGTAAAACCCCCACCGCCACTGCCAAGCCCAGAAAAAACGGCAACCGCACCTGAAACAGGGAGTTCTCTATTTTCTTGCGCTCAGTTTTATTTTCCATAGTATCTGGTATCTTTTTAACTGCTGTTCATCCTTCTCCCGCAGAAGTGCTTTTCTAAAGACAGAAAACCGCTGGCTACAGGAAGATTCCTTTATTATAGTACAAATTTAAAGCCCGTAAAGTTGCTTTTATGGTTAAGCACCGTTGGCAGAAAGCCGCTGCGCCATTTTCTTCAACTCCCGCGCGTAAATCTGCCGGTAGCTGCCAATCCGGGTGGTGGTATCGGCCGCCGAAGTGATGGGCCGGGCCTGCACGCGCTTAGCGGTGGTAAGGGCCACTTTGGCAATCTTATCGGCTTCCCAGTAACCATTGAGGGCACGCAGGCATTTGTAAATTAACTCAGAATCCTCAGACTTGGCCTCTACCAGCTGCTCTGTATAAAAACCAATGGCGTTCAGGACCGCCGTGTTGCCCATGTCTTGGTAGTAGTGCGGGAACAGCTCGTGCCGTAGCATCTCATTGGCGCCCTGCTGTTGCAGTACAAACAGGTAATCTTTCCGCCCGTTCTGCAACAGCACGCCTTTAATGTCGGCGTGTTTGTCTGCCCAGTTGGCTTTGTCTTTATGCGTTTCTATGATGGTGGGAATCTCCTCAAAGGGATTGGCCTTGGCCCCGGCTGGCGGAGTGAGCCCGGCGTACTTTGAGCCTTTGGGATAGGTGATCTCAAATTCTGGGGCTTTTGGTGCCTCAGGCGCCGGGGAAGACGCCACCGTGGTGGTATCTGCTGCCTTTTGGTCTGCCGATGTTTTGGAGGCCATGTCTCTGAGCATCTTCTCACAGGAAGTTAAGCCCAGTACACTGCCGCAGGCTATTACCAGCGCCATCCGTCTGGTCAAAATATACGTCATGAAGCTAAGAATAATGGATTGTATAAGAGACAGGCGATCTGATTTTTACCCTACCCGTCGCATCTAAAGTAATACTTTAGGTGAGTTCCTTGATGAATTTAAAGGAGAATCTTTCTCCACCGGCTTATCCACAGGGTTTTCCACTCAGGTGCGCCCTTGCAGGCGGTGGGCCAGCTTCTTCAGCTCGCGCGCGTAAACTTGCCTATGGTATCCACTTGTGGTGGCCGTGTCTGGGACCACCTTTTGGGCACGATCCTGCACCCGGGCCGCCGTGAGCCGCGCCACCTGCTCAATCTGCTTTTTTGGCCAATAGTCTTTCAAGGCCTGCAGACACATGTACAGCAATTTAGCGTCCTCAGATTTGGCTTCCACCAGCTGCTGGGTGTAAAAGGCAATGCTTTCCAGCATCTGCGGCTGCGTGGGGTCTGCGTAATAGTGCGGGAACAGTTCATACCGGAGCATCTCATTGGCCGCCTGCTGCTGCAACACAAACAGATAGTCTTTGCCGGCGTGGGCCAGAAGCAACTGCCGCATGTCTGTGTCTTTGCCGGCGTAATTGCGCACGTTGCCGTTGGCCTCTATGATGCGCTGCACCTCCTCAAACGGGTTGGGGTCTGCGCCGGGCGGAGGGGTCAGGTTCTGGTAGTTTGATTCTGGCGGGAAAGTCAGTTCCCATCGGGGCTCCCGGGGCACCGCCGCGTACGCTTCCGCCGCGGCTAAATGCCTTGCCCTTAAAGCTTGCGTCGTTTCCTCATTCTCCGCCGCCGGAAACAGAAAGAACCGCTGCACCACCAAGGTAGCCAAACCCAGGGCGATGAGGAAAATATCTATTTTCTGAAGTTGCTTCATTACGTAGTTCCTTCCGTCCTTTCTGATGCTATTGTCCCGGCTAGGGCTGTTTCTCAACAAGATGCGTTTAGCGGCCCTTTTTCACAAATTAAGCAAAAAACAGAAAAGACTCACTGTTCCCGGGCATCATGTTCGCCGGTCTGGAATGTAGTTTTCTCCAGCTCCAGCTGTTCTTTCTGCGCCGGGGTAAGCGGGGCCATGCGCTTCAAATCGGGTTGGCCGGCATTTACCCAGGCGGTGTACCAGTAACTGGCCACCAGGTGCGTGGCCAGCCGCATCTGCCGTTCTACCTGTCCATGCAGCCCCCGGTGGTACGCCTGACTGAACTCCCGGGAGTACACCTTCACCGTGGTGGCCCCTCTTTCCTCCAGGCTGTATTTCTTGTCCTCAGAAAAAGCCTGTGTCAGTTGTCGCTCCACCGAGAAAACCGAATCCAGGGCCAGATGCGATCTGGTCACTACTTCCCAGGCGGTGCGGCCAGGGTTCTGCACGTACTGGGGCTGCCCTAAAAAGAAATCATATTCCTGGCTCCAAAGTTCCGGCAGGCGGCTTTCCCACAACCCATGGATGCCCCGTTGCCCGGTGAATTGCCCGTTGTAGTTGCGGGTGGTATGCAGGGGCACGCAGGCATCGGCCAGGTAATGCCCAAGCTCCGCCGATACCCGCAGGATTCGCGGGATGTCGTGCTGCTTGAAAGCCTCGGTGAGTTGGTACTGCACCAGACTTATGTGCCAGGGCACAATGCCGTGGCGTTGCAGGGTATCCAGGGAGAATTGGGCCACGGCCTCTTCCCAGCGCCGGGGCAGTTTGGCGAAGGCGCTATCGCCGTAGGCATCCAGGTCAATGAAATGGCGAGCACCCTCTTCGGGCACGGCGTAGCGGCGTTTGTCCGGGGCCACGGCCTGCTCCATAAGGTACGGCAAATGCTGCTTGTAAAACCCAATCATCTCTAGCGGCAGCGTGTACACCGCCTGCTGGTTAATGCGTTGGTGCGCGTAGAAGCCCCAGGCGTGTGTTTGGGCATGACTCAGCAACAGAAGCAAAGGGAGCAGCAGCAGGATTCTTCGCATATAGCTGTATACGAAATTATTACACACCCAAGTTCACCCGTTTAGGGCCAGTTTTGGGAAAAAGAGGCCCTAAACGCAAATCCGCAAGTTTCGGGTTGGGGCGGGCGGGGTGGCGTTCTACCTTTGCGCTGCTTAACTTGAAGGGCCATGACAGAACAAGCGCAACTCAACTACCATAGAATAGCCGAAGCCATTGGGCATATCAGGCAGAACTTCAGGCAGCAGCCTAGCCTGGAAGAACTGGCAGAGAAGGTGCACATGAGTCCGTTCCACTTCCAGCGCCTGTTCACCGAGTGGGCCGGGGTGAGCCCCAAGAAGTTTCTGCAGTACGTGAGCCTGGCCCACGCCAAACAGGTCCTGAAAGCCAGAGAAGCCACGCTGTTTGATGCGGCGGCAGAGACCGGACTTTCCGGCACCAGCCGGCTCCATGACCTGTTTATGAAAATGGAAGGCATGACACCCGGCGAGTTCAAAAACGGCGGCGAGCACCTGCGCATTAACTATAGCTTCGGGCAAAGTCTGTTTGGGCAGATTCTAGTGGCCTCTACGCCCAAAGGCATTTGTTATATGGCGTTCGCCGAAGAGGAAGAAACTGCATTGGCCGTCTTGCAGCAGCAGTTCCCCAGAGCGCAATTTTCGGCCGCGGCCGATGCTTTCCAGCAAGATGCCCTACAGATTTTCACCCATGACTGGAGCCAACTGCCCCAGATAAAGCTGCACCTCAAAGGCACCGAGTTCCAGTTGAAAGTGTGGGAAGCGCTCCTGAAAATACCCATGGGTAACCTGTCTACCTACGGCAGCATTGCCCGGCAAATCAACCACGCCAAGGCCTCTCGGGCGGTGGGCACGGCCATTGGCAGTAATCCGGTGGCGTTTCTGATTCCCTGCCATAGAGTAATACAGTCCAGCGGGGTGTTTGGCGGGTACATGTGGGGACCAGACCGGAAAACGGCCATCATTGGGTGGGAAGCGGCTAAAGCCAATGCGCTGCCCTAATTCCTGTTTAGGGGCTCTTTTCAGAAAAACAGCCCCTAAACGCAAAAACCTCACCGGTCTCCATGACCAGTGAGGTTTCAACATCTTCTGCCGCAATACTACAGTCTTAGCGTTTGCCTAAACCGGCGAACTTCATGCGGTAATCGGCGTCTACGTCGCCTTTGGTGATTTTGGTGAGGCGGCCTTTGAGCAGACGCTTCTTCAGGGCAGAAAGGTGGTCGGTGAAGAGGATGCCCTCAATGTGGTCGTACTCGTGCTGGATCACGCGGGCCGTGAGGTCATCGTATTCCTCAATGTGTTCCTTGCCGTCCAAGTCATAGTACCTGATCTTGATGCGCTCCTGGCGCCACACTTCCTCGCGTACGCCGGGTATGCTGAGGCAGCCTTCGTCAAAGCCCCACTCCTCGCCAGACTCTTCCAGAATGGTGGGGTTGATAAAGGCCTTCTTCACGCCTTTGTCTTCTTCGCCCTCTTCCATGAACGGTTTGGAGTCAATCACGAACAGGCGGATGCTTTTGCCAATCTGGGGAGCGGCCAGCCCTACGCCGTGGGCATGGTACATGGTCTCAAACATATCCTCAATGAGCTTGGGCAACTCTGCGGAGTCTGTAGGAATGTCTTGGGCTTTGGTGCGCAGCACCGGATCGCCGTAGGCAACAATAGGGTAGATCATAGGTATTGTCTGCTCTCTAAATAACTCTGTAAAATAATGGTGGCGCTTATCTTGTCCACGGTGGCTTTGTCGGCGCGGGCTTTTTTACCCAGCCCCGCGTCTATCATGGTCTGGAACGCCATGCGCGAGGTAAAGCGTTCATCATGGGTCACTACTTTTTTACCGGGGAACTGCTTCTGCAGTTTCCGCACCAGGCCCACCACATGCTGGGTGTTGTTGGTAGCATTCCCGTCCAGGTGCACCGGCATGCCCACCACTATCTCGTCTACCTCCTCTTTCTGGCAGTATTGGGCCAGAAAAGCGAGCACATCCTGGGCATGCACCGTGTCCAGCCCAGAGGCGATGATCTGCAACGGATCTGTGACGGCTAGCCCCACCCGCTTTACTCCGTAATCTATGGCCAGTATGCGTCCCATGGTTTGCGTTTTTACGTGATTTTCCGGGAAAAGGCCCGGAAACGAACGGCCTCGGCTTTTCTCTGCTTGAAGCGGCCTGCCGTATCCTGCAAAGGTAGCGCATTCTTCCGGAAAACCTGTTGCCCTGCCGCAGTGGGCTCTTTCAAAGCGTTGGGCTTTTGCGTACCTTAGGCGGTAGAACTACTTTTCACCCATGTCTGCTATCCTTTACCGCCGGTCTCTCCGGCCGCTGCTCCTGGCCTTGCTGCTGTGGAGCCTCTCCCTCCCCTCCTCGGCCCAAGTAGATTTCCAGAAACTAGACGCCTATTACCAGAAAGCCCTTAAAGACTGGAACGTGCCGGGCATGGCCATTGCCATTGTGAAAGATGACTCCGTGGTGTTTGCCAAAGGCTACGGCGTGCGCGACATCCAGAAAGGCGGTGCCGTAGACGCCAACACCCTCTTCGGGATTGCCTCCAACACCAAAGCCTACACCGCCGCCGCGCTGGCCATGCTGGTAGACGAAGGCAAACTGAGCTGGGATGATCCAGTGACTAAGTACCTCCCCTACCTGCAACTCTATGACCCCTACGTGACCCAGCACCTCAACATACGAGACCTGCTCAGCCACCGCGTGGGCTTGCAGACCTTCTCCGGAGACTTACTGTGGTACAACACCACCTACAGCCGCAAAGAAATTCTGGAACGCGCCAAATACCTAAAACCGGCGTATCCGTTCAGAGGCGGGTACGGCTACTCTAACCTCATGTTCATCGCCGCCGGCGAAGTGGTGGAAGCCGTGAGCGGGAAAACCTGGGAGCAGTTCATTCAGGAGCGCATCTTCCGTCCGTTGGGCATGACTCGTTCTTACACCTCAGTGAACCAACTGAAGGGCGTGGAGAACGTGGCTACGCCGCACGGCAATCCTACCACCCAGGGTGGTAAACCCGTGCCCACAGTCCTTACTGCCTGGGACAACTGGAATCCCGCTGCCGGTATCTTCACCAGCGTAACCCAGGATGCCAAATGGCTGAAACTACAATTGAACCGGGGCACCTACCACGGCCAGCGCCTGTTCTCTGAAGCCGCCTCGCACACCATGTGGACCATGCACAACGCTCTTCCCGTGGCCCCCCAGATGGAAACCATCACGCCCTCTCTCCACTTCAGCGGGGCCGGTTTGGGCTGGATGCTCAATGATTACCAGGGTCGTAAGATTGTGGTACACGGCGGTGGCCACGAGGGCATGAACAGCCGCACCGTACTGGTTCCAGAGGAAAAACTGGGCATCGTGATCCTGACCAACAGCATGAGCAGCATCATGGCGCCTATCGCCAATTACACCATTGACCAGTTCATGGGCATTAAAGACGGCCGCGACTGGAGCCAGTTTAACCTGGAGATGGCCGCCAAGGCCGCAGAAGCGCAGAAAGCCGCTGAGGGCAAATCCGCCAAAACGAAACTGGCCAAAGCCAAGCTTACCCGTGACCTCAACGCCTATGCCGGCACTTACCACAGTCCCCTTTACGGCAATGCCACGGTGGCCTTACAGAAAGGCAAGCTGGTCTTGAGTCTGGCCGCCGCGCCTGCCCTGGGCGGTGAGCTTTCCCTCTGGCAACCCGATATCTTTGACCTGCGCTGGAAAAATAATTTTGCGCTGCTCACCCCTACTAAAGCCCGCTTTTTGCCCGGCCCAGACGGCTCCATCGCTGAACTAAGGCTGGATGCCAACAACCCTGATTTCCATTTTTCTGAGCTGGAGTTCACGCGGGTACAATAAAACACCGCCTCCCCTGGAACCAGAAGGCCTCTGCCCTGCATTAAACTGGCAGAGGCCTTCTGGTTTGGGGCTTTTTTAAGAAAAACGGCCCCTAAACGGAAATGCCTGTAATATTCTACCCGCCCCCTCGACTTATGACGCAGTTATTGGAAAATGATCCGCCACTCACCCTGTCTCTTCTTTTTTCAATCCATTATAAATCAAACCGTTACCGCCACTTCCTTCTAGGAATGTGGCAATAAATTCGTATTATTATCCTGAGAGTTCTGCTTTCTACAAACTAAACGAGCTTAGATCATGTCTAAAAAGAGTACCCTGGCTATCTTACTGGCCGCCGCTATGCTAACGCAGGCCCAGGCGCAAACCCAGAAGAAGGCCGCTCCGGTTAAAAAAACCACCGCTACGGCTTCGGCCAAAACCCAGCAAGGCACCCGCAAGCTGGAAACCGTCACTAAAAAGAATGGTGAACTGGTAATTCCTTACGAGAAATACCAACTGGCCAACGGCCTTACCGTGATTGTGCACGAAGACCATTCAGACCCTATTGTACACGTAGATGTGACCTACCACGTAGGCTCCGGCCGCGAGGAAGTGGGTAAATCTGGTTTCGCGCACTTCTTTGAGCACATGATGTTCCAAGGCTCAGACAACGTAGCCGATGAAGAACACTTCAAGATCGTCTCTGAGGCCGGCGGAACCCTGAACGGAACCACCAACCGCGACAGAACCAACTACTTTGAGACCGTGCCCTCCAACCAACTGGAGACCGCTCTTTGGCTGGAAGCAGACCGCATGGGCTTCCTCCTGGATGCCGTAACCCAGCAGAAATTTGAGGTGCAGCGCGAGACCGTGAAAAATGAGCGCGGCCAACGGGTAGACAATGCCCCCTACGGCCTGTCTTATGAAAAAGTGAGCGCCGCCCTGTATCCCTACGGCCACCCGTACTCCTGGACCACCATTGGGTATATTGAGGATCTGAACCGCGTAAACGTCAATGACCTCAAGAACTTCTTCCTGCGCTGGTACGGACCAAACAACGCTACCCTCACCGTGGGCGGTGACGTGACCCCGGCCCAGGTGGTGAAACTGGCAGAGAAATACTTCGGCTCTATCCAGCGCGGCCCCGAGGTGAAGAACCAGAAACTGCCGGCTCCGGTGTTAACCCAGGACCGTTACATCTCTTACGAAGACAACGTCCGCTTCCCATTGGTGCAGATCACGTTGCCTACCGTGCCGGCCAATCACCCAGATGAGCCAGCCCTGGATGTTCTTTCTAACATCATTGGCGGTGGCAAAACGTCTCTCATTTACCAGAACATGGTAAAAACGCAGAAAGCCAACCAGGCCGGTGCGTACCACTCCACCTCTGAGTTAGCCGGTGAATTCACGCTGTCTGCGCGGGTACTCCCTAACCAGAACCTAGCCGATGCCGAGAAACAACTGCGTGATGCCATTGCCGAGTTTGAGAAAAAAGGCGTGACCGATGAGGACATTGCCCGTTACAAAGCCTCATATGAAGCCAGCATCATCAACAGATTGTCCAGCGTATCTGGCAAAACGTCTACTTTGGCGGCTAACCAGTTCATGACCGGCAATGCAAACCACTTGGTAAAGGAAAGACAGGCGGTGAACGCGGTGACCAAAGCCGATGTACTGCGTGTGTACAACCAATATGTGAAAGGCAAGAAAGCCGTGATTCTGAGCGTGGTGCCCAAGGGCAAATCTGAGCTGATTGCCAAAGCCGATAATTTCAAAGTAGATCCTAGCGGCTACAAAGCTCCGGCAGACCAGTACTCTGGCCTTAAGTATGTGAAAGCCAAAGACACTTTTGACCGCAGCAAACGCCCGGCTGCCGGTGCTGTGCCTACCATCACGGTTCCACCGTTCTGGAAGGAAAGCATGGCCAACGGCATCAAAGTGATTGGAGCCAAGTCTGACGAGGTGCCAACCGTGACCTTGCTGTTCACCCTGCAAGGCGGGCACAAACTGGAGGCACATGATCCGTCTAAGGCGGGTATCGCGTCTTTGACCGCCTCTATGCTGAATGAGTCTTCCCAGAAATTCACCGCTGAGCAAATCAGTACAGAACTGGAGAAACTAGGCTCATCCATCGGGTTTGGCAGCGGCGCGGAAAGCATGACCGTACAAGTACAGTCTCAGGTGAAAAACCTGGATGCCACCTTGGCTCTGTTGGAGGAGCGCATGTTCCACCCTCGTTTCGACGCGTCTGAGTTTGACCGCCTCAAGAAGCAGCGCCTGGAAGCCATCAAAAACCAGAGCACCCAGCCAACCGTGGTAGCCGACAACGTGTACAGCAAAATGCTCTACGGCGAAGGCAATATCAGAGCCATTCCAGTAGTGGGTACCGTACAAACCGTGGAAAGCATCACGCTAGATGACGTGAAGAAATTCTACGCGAACTACTTCTCCCCTAGCGTGACCAACCTGGTAGTGGTAGGTGACACTGATCAAAAACAGATCATGTCTAAACTGGCGTTCCTGAACAAGTGGCAAGCCAAACCGGTGACCATGCCGTCAGACACCAAGTTGGCCAGCATTGACAAGACTAAGATCTTCATTGTAGACAAGGAGAAAGCCGCGCAGTCTGAAATCAGAATCGGGTACATGGCCCTTCCTTATGATGCCACCGGCGAGTACTACAAAGCCGGGCTCATGAACTACGTGCTGGGCGGGGCCTTCAACAGCCGCATCAACTTGAACCTGCGTGAAGACAAAGGCTACACCTACGGCGCCCGTTCCGGTTTCTCCGGTACTGAGGAAGCTGGTCCGTTCACGGCTTCTGCCGGGGTTCGTTCCAATGCCTCAGATGCTTCGGTGGTGGAGTTCATGAAAGAGATCAAGCGTTTCCGAGAGGAAGGCATTACTGATGCCGAGCTGGCTTTTATGAAAAATGCCATCGGGCAATCTGATGCCCGTAAGTACGAGACCTCGTTCCAGAAAGCGGCCTTCCTGAACAACATGCTCCGCTACAACCTGGACGCCGACTACGTGAACAAGCAGAACCAGATTTTGCAGAACATCACCAAGGAGGAGATCAACGCGCTGGCCAAGAAATACCTGCCGGTAGACAACATGAGCATCATGCTGGTGGGCGACAAAGCTGCTATCAAACCTGGTTTGGAGAAACTGGGCTATGAGGTGGTGGAACTGGACCCAGACGGCGCTCCGGTGCAGGCTCAGGCAGCAGTTCCCGTTGCCCCGGTAGAGCCTAAGAAAGCCGAGCCCGCCAAGAAAGGCCGCAAAGCCAGAGCTGAAGGCCGTGTTTTCTAATTGACAATTCTAGAGGATTGGCCCAAAAGGCTATCCCTGTTTTAAAGGCGTTTCCGGAAAAAGACCCCGGAAACGCCTTTTTTCATGCCCGTGGGTACTGCTTATCATTTAGTGGCTACACTTACTCCACCACCTGCTCCCGCTTATGTTCCATTTAGCGGCCCTTTTTCCAGAAACAGGTCAAAAACGCTTCTGCAGTTGCAGGCCGCTGTAGAAGTTGCGGCCGGGCGCTGCCTGGAAATACCGGTTCCCGAAGGCGTTTAAGTCATTGCCCAAACTGTAGTCCCGGTCGGTGGCGTTCTCTACGCCGCCGTATACTTCCAGCCGCCACGTTTGGGCAAAAGCACGTCTGTAGCCGGCCTGGGCACCCACCACCACATAGTCTGGCGCGTAAACGGTATTGGCATCATTAAGTGGTATCTCAGCGGAGTAGTTGGCCGTGGCGTTTAAATAAAGCCCTAGTTGGCTCTCCACGTCCAGACCGACCACGGCTACGTGCGGGGCGGTACCGGTGAGACGGTTGCCCGAGAAGTCATTCTCGTTCTGCCGGTAATCTCTGAACCGGAAGTGGTTGTAGGTGTAGGTAGCCCACAGCCGCAGCAACCGCAGCTGTGCTTCCGGCGCCTGAATGATGGCGTAACCCAACGCAGCTTCCACGCCTTTCTGACGCGTAGCACCAGCATTGGCAAATACCGCCACCCCAGAAGGAGTGGTTCGGCTCACGATGGTTTCCTTCAGCTTGAAATGAAAGCCAACCAGATCAAATGTGAAGCGCTGGTTGAGCAAGATCCCTCTAAGACCCAATTCATAGTTCAGTCCCCGCTCTGGTTGCAAAGCCGTGTTGATGCTTCCGTCTGAAGGCCGCACCTCGGCCTCAGTGGGTGGTGAGAAACCGGCGCTCACGCTGGCATGCGCAGACAAAGCAGGCGAAATCACTTTTACCAGCCCCACTCGGGGTGAGAATTGGGCATCAAACTCCCGGTTTTGAATGTAGCCGGTTGGTCTGGCTACCGCATCAGAGACGCGGGCAATCTTGTACTTCAGGTCGTTCAGGCTGGCTCCCAGGGTAAGCAGGAAATCAAGAGGCAAATCCACGGCGGCCTGCCCAAACACAAAACCCTCGGTCACGGCGACTTCATCGTCATACCTCAAGGCTCCCGGGGTACCGGCATTGTTCACGTATTGGCGGGCATTCACAAACCGACGCTGCCCTTCCAGCCCCAGCGTGAAACGGGCGGGCATTCCGCCTATACTGGTGCGGTAAGTAGTGCGCGTACGGCCCCCGAAACTCTGGTTCACGTTTCGCTCATAGTCGGTCACGAAGGGATGGTTGAGAAAACTGAACACGCCAAACAAAGAAGTGGTATTGCTCCAGCGTTCATTGAACTGGTAGTTGTGCACAAAGCCCAGGTTGAGCCCTTCCAGGTTAAGCGATGCGTTCTGGTCTTTGTTCTGCTGGCGCGCCGCCCGCGGATTGGCCTCAAACTGCTCCCGCGTGAGGGCACCGGGCAATTCATAGAACAAATCTGAATACAGGGCATGGAAGGAGAAGGTCTGTTTCTGGTTAGGGTAAAACTGCCCCGACAGTAGTACCGTCTTGCGGTCCATGGCGCTTTGCTCCCGGTAGCCGTCCAGGGTCTGGTGGTCATAGCGCAACAGCAGGTTAGATTTCTCAGAGGCCACGCTGGCCGAAGCGAAACCTCGGCGTAAGCCATAGGAACCCACCATGCCCCCGGCCAGCACGCTGCTTTCTGCGGGTTTCACGGTTTCCAGCAAGATGGTGCCGCCGGTACCCGCCCCGTACACGCTGCCCGCCGGACCTTTGAGCACCTCAACGTTGCCAATGGTGGCGGCATCCAGTAAGTTCAGCGGAATAGTGCCGTTGGCTTCCACCAGAGGCACTTCATTTAAGTAGACTTTCACATTGCGCACCCCGTATGGCGCCCGCAACGAGCTTCCCCTAATGGAGATGCGGTAACTGGCAGTGGCCCGTTCTTCCATGCGCACTCCCGGAATGGTATTGAGGGCCGGTACCAGCGTAGTTTCACTGAACCGTTCCAGATCACGTTTTTCCAACAGGCCCACTGCCCCGGCGGTTTGCAGCAAGGGCCGCTGGGTTTCGTAGCCTCTCACCACCACTTCCTGTAATTTCACCGCCAGGGGTTCTAACAGAATAACCAGTGGCTTCCTACTCTGGGGCACTACTAATTTCTGCAACCGATGGGTGGCGCGCTGCACCAACAGCGTGTCAAAACGGGACGCCAGTATGATGCTGAACTGACCGGTGGCATCTGTCAGGGATTGAAGACCGGTTCTGGCATCGCTCACCACGGCTCCCTCCAGCGGTTTTTGGGTTTGGGCATCCAATACACGGCCCGTCACGGTCACCTGCGCAGCGGCAGAAAGAACTAGTAGAAAGAAAAAAGAGGTAAAAAGGTATTTCATGGGAAGGAGTTCAGGAAGAATGGGCGTGCCGGGTTCCCTTACGGATTCCGGTGCCGGATGGAGGTGCAAAACTATCAAAAAAAGGTATTCTGCCTCTTTCCCTCTACTCTGCGGTTTTCTGGAAGAACGACAGACAGTTTTGTGCTTCCCATGTACTAAAAGATGCTTTGTTCAGTTCTACTTACTACATAGCTTCTATTTAATATTTATATAAAATTTAATATTCCTACCCCATGAAAAGACTTTTGCTGCTTCTTTTCTTTCTGAATGCGTTACCAACATTTTCCCAGATACCGCCTACTGAAAACCAGAAACTGGAGAGCCTGGCCAAGGTATGGGGCTTCCTGAAATACTACCACCCTACGGTGACAAAAGGGAAAGTAGACTGGGATGCTGAGTTAATGGCAAAGATAGCAGAGGTGAAACGAGCGAAAGACAGAAAGGAGCTTGCCGCCATCTACACCGCATGGATAGACGGACTGGGCAAAGTGAAAGCCTGCCGCAAATGCAACACCAACCTCCCCGACAGCCTGACGCGCAACGTCACGTTTGCCTGGTTCCAAGATTCTGCCGTGTTCACGCCCCAACTTACCCAACGGCTCCTGCACCTGCGGGCGAACCGCAACCAGGGGAAAAATTTTTACGTGCAACGCAGGTATCCGCTGTTCAAGACACAGGCGTATTTCCCCAATGAAAAGACCTATGAAACGCTGGCAGACTATCCCGCAGAGGAATACCGTTTGCTCAGCCTTTTCCGGCACTGGAACATCATCAATTACTTCTTCCCTTATAAATACCTGATTGGCCAACCTTGGGACCAGGTACTGACGGACATGCTGCCTAGCTTTAAAAATGCCTCCACGGCAACAGAATACCACCTGGCCATGCTGGAGCTAAGCAACAGCATCAATGACGGGCACAACTTCTTCCAGACTAAATTCACGGCCGCACACTTCGGCTTTTATCATGTTCCCTTCAAATACAAACTGATAGATAACAAGGCCGTGGTCACAGGTTTCTACAACCAGGAACTGGCCACTGCCAATGGCATCAAGTTGGGAGACGTGATCACCAAGCTGGATGGGAAACCCCTGGCGGAAGCGCTGCAACCAAAACTGAAATATATCTCGGGCTCCAACCATGCCTACAAATTAAGCCGCACGCAGTTTTTTCTCTTCAATGGTTCTACCAATACGCTCAACATCACGGTAGAGACAGATGGCATAGAACAGACGAAGGAGATAAAGAGGTACTATTTTAGCCGCTTCGGGCCTCAGGATACCACGCTATCAAAGCAGCCTTGGCGCTTGTTGCCCGGCAAAGTAGGTTACCTTGACCTGAGCAATCTGGTGGCAAAAGAGGTTAATACGGCTATGAAGAATATCTGGGATACGAAAGGGATTATTCTTGACCTCAGGGAATACCCCAAGCCGGTTAGCCATGCGGTAGCCGCTTATCTTAAAGCCGAGAGATCACATTACGCCTACCTCACTTACCCAGACCTCTCCTACCCCGGCGTGTTCAGGCCCAACTCCCCCTGGAAATCAGGGAGTAAAAACAAACGGGACAACTACAAAGGCAAGGTAGTTCTCTTGATTAACGAAGGTACCATGAGTGCCGGTGAATTCGCGACCATGAATTTCCAGACAGCCCCAAACGTAGTGACCATTGGGAGCCAGACGGCGGGCGCCGATGGCAACATCGTATACATTCCGTTTCCGGGCGGTTTCAAAGCCAGCATGTCTGGGCTAGGCGTGTACTACCCAAGCGGGCGCGAGACCCAACGCATAGGAATTGTGCCTGACATAGAAGTAAAACCCACCATTGCCGGCACCAAGAGAGGCGAAGACGAAGTTCTGAACCGGGCGTTGCAGTACATAGAAACGGGGAAATAACCTCATGGCACACTTCCTTCGGCTTTCCATTTTCACTTTTGCGTTTAGGGGCAGTTTTTAGAAAAATAGCCCCTAAACGTATACTATTATGAATACATGCTCTCCCTTTAACCGTAGCACGGCAAGGAAAAGATGGCTTAAACATTCCTCAACACATACGAACAAAACACCCGCATAAAACAACAGAGGCCTTGCGTTTAGGGGCGGTTTTTCTAAAAACAGCTCCTAAACGCAAGGCCTCTGCCACAGCAGGGTTCTACGGCACCTAGTCTTTCAGGGCCAGGGTGCCTTCTACCATCTGCTTGCCTTTCTTCGTTTTGGTATCTGGCTGGCCGCCGCCTATGCTCACGGTCACGTTGCCCGGCAGGTGCTTGGCGGTACCGTCCTCGGCAATGACGTGGAGGTCCTGCGGACGGAGGTCAAAAGAAACCACCTTGCTTTCGCCGCGTTTGAGGGCAATGCGTTCAAACCCTTTCAGGGCTCTGAGGGGCGTTTTGTAACCGTTCACCTGGCGCGTGAGGTAAAGCTGCACCACTTCTTCGCCGTCCATCTTACCAGAGTTAGTCACGCGCACGCTCACCCGCACCGGGCTGTTCACTTGGCTGTTTTTGGGCAGTTCCAGCTTGTCATACGTGAAGGTGGTGTAGCTGAGGCCGTATCCGAACCCATACAAAGGCTGCCCGGTGAAGTAGCGATAGGTGCGATTGGTCATGGAATAGTCGCCGAACGGCGGCAGGTCCTGGTCGCCTTTGTAGAAGGTCACCGGCAGGCGGCCCGCCGGGTTGTAATCCCCAAACAGCACATCGGCAATGGCCGTACCCGCCGATTGGCCTGCGTACCAGGCGTTCACAATGGCCGGAATGTTCTGGGCCTCCCACGGAATGGCGATGGCGCTGCCGGTCATCATCACAAACACCACTGGTTTGCCGGTTGCTTTGAGCGCTTTCATTAAATCAGTCTGTACTTTGGGCAGTAAGATAGAAGTACGGTCGCCGCCGTTGAAGCCGGGCTCGTCTACTTTCATTTCCTCGCCTTCCAGCTGCGGCGAAATGCCGCCCACAAAGATGATGGCGTCGGCGTCTTTCACGCGGTTAGCCAGGGCTTTGAAGTCCGACTTAGCAAAGTTACCGGCCCGCAGGTGTACCGAGGCCTTTCCGCCATCCTGGTAGTACTCCAGCACCAGGCGGTATTTCTTGCCTTGCTGCGTGGACAGTTTATAACTTTTGGCGCCCCAGCGGTTGCGGGTCCAGGCATTGAGCTGCTCTTTACCGTCCACCAACAGACGATATCCGTCATCGCCCTCCACCTCAAAAGTAATGGAACCGGTAGTAGTAGCGGTAAAGTCTGTGGTGTAGCGGGCCGAGAAGTTGTAAGCTTTCATGCTGCCTACCACGGTTTCGCCTTCCTGCCAGAAATGGCTGATCTCGGGCTCCTGGCGGGTGGCCACAGGCTGGCCTTTCAGCTCCACGTTGTTGAAGTATTCGGCTTTCACGCCGGGGTTGCCCTCAAAACTCAGCTGCGACTTCACATCTGTGTACACCAGTAGGGTGTCTTTGGTAAAGGTAGAAGCGCGTTCATACACCACTTGCGTACCGGCACCCACTTTGTTTTTGATGCCCTGCAAGGCGGTCACAATCTCAGAAGGAATTCCGTTGTAGTTCCCCAGCACCGCAATAGGATTATCAGCGTTGGGGCCTATCACGGCAATCTTCTTCAGGTTCTTTTTGAGGGGCAGGGTGTTTTTCTCGTTCTTGAGGAGCACCATAGACTGGCGCGCCATTTTAAGGGCGTGGGCTTTGTGGGGCTCACTCTCCAGCACTTCGGGCGGAGTCTGGGCGTATTTCACCATGGCAATAGGGTCAAACATACCCAGGCGGAACCGGATGGTGAACAGGCGCTTCACAGACACATCAATCATGCGCTCAGTGATCTGGCCGTTTTTCACGGCCTGCACCAGGGCTTTGTAGGCATCGGTTCCGCAGTCAATGTCAGTGCCGTGCATCACCGCATCGGCGGAGGCAGAGGCGGCATCTGGGTGGGTTTTGTGGTTCTTGAAGAAATCGTCAATGGCCCAGCAGTCTGAGGTGACGTAGCCGGTGAATTGCCACTGGTTGCGCAGGATGTCGTTCATGAGCACATCACTCCCGCAGCAGGGCTGGCCTTTGAAGGCATTGTAAGCGCACATGACCCCGGCCACTTTGGCGTTCACTACCAGTTCCTCAAAGGCGGGCAGATACGTGTCCCAGAGGTCATAGTTGGTGGCGGTGGCGTTGAACACGTGGCGCTCAGGCTCGGGGCCGCTGTGTACGGCGTAGTGTTTGGCGCAGGCGGCCGCTTTCAGGTATTTGGGGTCATCGCCCTGCAAGCCGCGCACAAACGCCCGGCCCAGCATGGCCGTGAGGAACGGATCTTCGCCGTAGGTTTCCTGCCCCCGGCCCCAGCGCGGGTCCCTGAAGATGTTGATGTTGGGGGTCCAGTACGTTAAGCCCACGTAGCGCTGCCCGCTCTTGCCTTCCTGAATGGCTTTGTTATAGATAGCCCGGCCTTCCAGCGCCGAGAAATCGGCCATGCGTTGCAGGGAGGTGGTGTCAAAAGTAGCGGCCATCCCAATGGCCTGCGGATACACAGTTACTTTATAAGGTGTACGGGCCACGCCGTGCAGCACCTCGTTCCACCAGTCATAGCTGGGAATGCCCAGGCGGTCAATGGCCGGGGCCGAGTTGAGCATCTGGGCTACCTTTTCTTCCAGAGTAAGGCGCGACACCAGATCGTTCACCCGGGCTTCTATGGAGAGCGAGGGGTCCTGGAACGGATACGCATATTTTTCTTCTTTTTTCACCGAGGTGAAGGCTGCAATGCCAACGATGGCACTGAGAAAGACAAAGAGAAGCGCTTTTTTCATGAAACGAGGGAATTAAGCCGAAAAAGGTTGATTGTTCCGTAAGTTGGTGAATTTTTCAAAGACTTCCGCCCTACTCCGCAGCGATATTGCCGAAAAAAACAGTTCTTCCGCCTTCTGCCCCGTTAAATTCCTCAAGGTCTGTTTTGGGCCTGTTTTTGAAAAAGGAGGCTCTAAACGCACTGGCTTCCCTTCAGAGAAACGGTAGCCTCTTCTCTCACGCCTCCCGGGCATTGTTTGAATTTTGCAAGCAATGGTTTGAATGGGGCAAACTCCGCCACGCCGGCACCGCCTACTTTTGCTCCATAAAACCGGAAAGCGCAAACGCTTCTCCTCCTTTTCACCAATTGCCATGAAAGAAACAGCAAACCCTTACGCAGGCATGTGGGTCACCGCCGATGGGTACATCCGGCACGAACTCCTGCCCAACGGCCGCTATGACGAGGCCCGCGGCTCCCGCCGAAGCGCTTACCAAGGCTCCTACACCCTCACCGGAGACCACATTGACTACAAAGACGACACCGGCTTCACTGCCGATGGCGACTTCAGAGACGGCATTCTCTACCACGCCGGCATGGTGCTGTACCGGGAAGAGAAGTAGACTCCTGCTTTTCAGAAAGCAGTCTGAAAAACCGTCTCACAACCGTAGGGGCAACCACAAGGGATTGCCCCTACGGTAATGTTAATTAAAGAAAGGTCTTTTCTGACCGGCGTTTAGCGGCCGATTTTCCAAAAACGGAAGAGAAACAGGATCACAAGTGTACGTCCACCCAAAATCACTTATCTTACGCCATGGCAACCACCGAGACTCTAGAAGAGTTTTACCACCACAAATTCAACGGACTCCCCGAGAACCTGAAGAAGGACATAGGGCACTTCAACGTGTTCCGGCTAGAAGACTGTGCGCTCACCCCCGCCAACTACAGCCGCCGCGACTTCTACAAAATCTCCTTGATCAGGGGCCACTTGCGCTACCATTACGCCGATAGGAGCGTGGAGGCCACGGGCACCACGCTCATGTTTTTCAATCCGCAGGTGCCGTACACCTGGGAAACGGTGACGGGGGAGCCCAGCGGGTATTTCTGCATTTTCAAAGAAGCATTTTTCACCGAGAAGATCAGGGGAAGTTTGCAAGATTTACCCATGTTCGCCATGGGCGGAAAGCCGTTTTACTCCTTGGCCCCGGCGCAGGAGCAGCAGGTGAGCGCCATTTTTGAGAAGATGCTTTCTGAGATCAACTCAGACTACCTCTATAAGTACGACCTGCTGCGCAACTACGTGACGGAGATGACGCATTTCGCCCTGAAAAGCCAACCCGCCGAGGTATTGTACGAGCACCCAGACGCCAATGCCCGCATTACGGCCGTGTTCAGTGAGCTGCTGGAGCGCCAGTTCCCCATTGAATCGCCGGGCCAGCGGTTCCAGTTGCGGTCGGCGAAGGACTTTGCCGAGCAGCTGGCCGTGCACGTGAACCACCTGAACCGCGCCATCAAGAAAACCACCGGCAAAACCACCACCGAGCTGATCGCCTCGCGCCTGGTGAGCGAAGCCAAGGCCCTGCTCAAGCACACTGACTGGAACATCTCAGAGATTGGCTACAGCCTGGGCTTCGCTGAACCCGCGCATTTCAACAACTTCTTCAAGAAACACACCACCCTGCCGCCCTCACAGTTCAGGCATGTTTGATTTTTGTAAGTGATGGTTTGATGGGCGCAAACCCCGCCGCCCGCCCCTTCCCTACCTTTGTTTTAAACTTTTAAAACCTTGGAAATCATGGGAAATCAAACCAAAAAAGTGTGGTTCATCACGGGTGCCTCTAAAGGCATTGGCCTCTCCTTAACCCGCCAGTTGTTGCAGCAAGGGCACATGGTAGCGGCTACCTCCAGAAGCGTGGCCCAACTTCAGGAAGCCGTGGGTGTCTCTACAAACCAGTTTCTGGCCCTGCCCATGAACCTACCCAACGAGGAAAGCGTGGCGCAGGCGCTGGCGAAAACCATGGAAACCTTCGGGCAGATAGATGTGGTGGTGAACAATGCCGGGTACGGCCACCTGGGCAGCCTGGAAGAACTCTCTGACCAGGAGGCGCGCCAGAACTTTGAAGTGAATGTCTTCGGGACGCTGAACGTGATCCGGAAGGCGCTGCCATACCTGCGCCGCCAGGGCAGCGGCCATATCTTCAACATCTCTTCTATTGCGGGTCTGAGCGGAAGTTTCCCTGGCTTCGGGATTTACTGCGCCACCAAGTTCGCCGTGAACGGACTTACGGAGGCCCTGGCCGAAGAGGTAGCCCCCTTCGGGATAAAGGTGACGCTGGTGATGCCCGGCTACATCAGAACCAACTTCTTAACAGACAGCTCACTGGTCACGCCGCAAGCTCCTATGCCCGAATACGCCAACGCCCGCGAAATGCAGGCGCTGCACCAGGAACAAATCAACGGCAACCAACCCGGCGACCCGGAGAAAGTAGTAGCCGCTCTCATCCAAACCGCCGCTGCTGAGAACTCTCCTTTGCACTTACTTCTGGGTTCAGATGCCTATGAATTTGCAAATGCTAAACTGAACAGCTTGGAGCAAGAGTTTGCGCAGTGGGAAAGAGTCACCCAGTCGGTGGGGTTTGAGGTGGAGGTGTAAGTAGAAAGATTTGTTTGCTGTTAGCTGAGCGAGCAAGAACGTTTGTTTATCTTGAAAGAGTAGATCAGGAAAGCCGCCCAGAACTCTTGAAAGCCACGGCTCCCGTTTAGGGGCTATTTTTAGAAAAATAGCCCCTAAACGGGAGCCGTGGCTTTTAAGTACTGCGCAACCTCTTTCCAAAGCGCAGCATTAAAATGGTAACAGTACTGTCAGATAGCGGTATACCCCCCGTCTAAGATGAAGTAGCTGCCCGTGGTGAACGAGGATTTGTCTGAGCTCAGAAAAGCGACCAGATCGGCTACTTCCTGCGGGGTACCTAAGCGGTTCATGGTGGCTTTGGCGGCAATGGCCTTTAAGGTAGGCTCATCCAGGTTATTGGTTAAGAGAGGCGTTTCAATGTAACCTGGCCCTACGGCGTTGCACCGGATGTTGCGTTGCCCGTATTCGGCGGCAATGTTTTTGGTGAGGCCCACCACGCCATGCTTGGCCGCGGTGTAGGCGGGGTTGTTGGGTGCGGCCACGGTGCCGTGGATAGAGGCCATGTTCACAATGTTGCCCCCGCCGTTTTTCTCCATCTGCTCCAACTGGTAGCGGCAGCCATAGAACACCCCGTTCAGGTTGAGGGCGATGACCTTGTCCCAGCCGGCAATGTCATACGCCCCGGTGGGTGCGGGCGGTCCGGCAATACCGGCGTTGTTGCAGGCAATGTCCAGGCGGCCGTACTGGGCCACGGTTGCTTCCACCAATTTCCTATTGTCCTCGGCCAGGGAGGCATCGGCGGCCACAAAAACAGCTTCTCCGCCCGCGGCTTGTATGGCTTTCACCGTTTCCTCGCCTTGGGCGGCGTTGATATCAGAAACCACCACTTTAGCACCTTCACGGGCATAGGTTTCGGCCACCGCCCGGCCAATCCCCGACCCGGCTCCCGTGACAATGGCCACTTTATCTGTTAACAATGACATAGCAATAACATTAAGTTATACAGTGAAACAATATGTATTAGATACTGATTTTCTGCGCTTCGGGATAACCTAATCCTTGATATGCATTTTCCAACGTCAGCCCAAGGCCCTCGCCCTGAAGCTTCCGCAAGCTAACATTTCACGGAACATCTGTGAAGGTTTTGTCTATGGTTACGTGCCGAAGGAGTTCCTGAAACCGAGGAACAGTACTGTTCAATAGAAATGGCAACACGCACGCTCTTCAAGGCTGTGGGTTGACTACGCCGCTGATTTCTTGGGCAGGCAGCAGACCTTGTACTTCTGGCCGCTGCCGCAGGGGCAGGGTTCATTACGGCCCAGGCGCTTGCCGTAGGGGTTGAGCAGTTCCTGGAAGTTCAGCCGGAAGCGGCGTTTGGGGTTCTGCCGGAAAATGCGAGTGAGCATGGCGTACAGCCGGGGATGCTTTTCGGAGAGCTGGCCGGGTTTCTCAAAGAAGTACTCCGTAGACACGGCGAAGAATTCGGCCTCATTGGTGGCGCCGTACGGATTGATGTCTGACTCGCCTTTCTTGATCTGTTTGATCTTGCGGTCTACCAGTTCCTGCCAGGGCTGCACCAACTCGTTGGGGAGGTACGCGCCGGGGGTACCGTCAATCTCCCCATCAGCTTGGTCCAGCAGGTGCGCGAACTCATGGATGCCCACGTTCTGGCGGTCGGTCATGTTGTGGAAGCCACGCTCCAGCGCCGGTTTGGAGAGCGTCACGTAATGGTCGTTCTGGAAAGGGTTCACGCGGCCCAGCACCTCAGACACGGCCTCACTGTCCTGGTCCTTGAACCGCTCCAGACTGCCGGGGAACACCAGCACCTCGCCCAGATTCCGATACTCCCAGTCCTGTATCCCGAACACGGGAATAATGGCACTGCACGCCACCAGCACCCGGGTCACATCATCCAGGGCCACCTCAATGCCGGTGATGCGCTTTTCAGAAAGAAACAGCTGGATCATTTTCTCAAAGCGCTGCTTCTCCTCCGGGGTCTGGAGCGTGTGGTAAAAACCTACCCTATCTACCAATACTTTCCGCCATTCTGCCGGGAACTCCTGCGCCAGCACTTTATTCCGGTGCCTTCCCTTGCGGGTAGCCCAGCGGTAAAAGATGCCACAGATAATCAATACAAACGCAACAAAAGCAACTGTTCCCATAGGGCTACCAACGTGAGACGGAACGGTAAAGATACTTTTGGCCGCTATTGTCGGAGCCACTACCTATGAAGAAGAAACAGAAAACCGCGTTTAGGGGCCGTTTTTCCAAAAACAGCCCCTAAACGCGGTTCATAGGAAAACCCCGAAAAGATTACTCCTCGCTGGGTTTGGATTGCTGGTGCATGTTTTCGGCTACCATGCTGTCTGGCATGAGTTTGCTGGCGGCCACCATGGCTTTATTCTTGAACCCCGAGATTATTTCCAGCTTGCCCGCCATAAGCGCCTCATACCCGTCTTGGGCAACTTTGGCCGGATCTGCCAGATCGCCTTCCTTGATCATCTTGGCGTTCTCCATGTCGGCTTTCTGGAAGAAATCGGTGGCGGTAGGGCCGGGCAGCAGTTTGGTAATGGTCACGTCCGTTTCCTTCACCTCGTTCTGGATGGCCTCCGTGAACGTGGAGACAAATGCTTTGGTGGCGTGGTACACACTCTGGAGCGGACCCGGCAGCTCACCGCCAATGGAGGAAACCATCAGGATCTTGCCTTGGTTGCGGGCCACCATCTCCTGCAGGAAATGCTTGGTGAAGGTAATGTAAGCGCCAATGTTGAGCTGCACAATGTCCAGTTCGCGGTTAATATCAGTGTCCACAAACTCGCCGTACTGGCCCTGGCCGGCGTTGTTCACCAGCACGTCTACCTGTAGGCCGCGGGCTTTCACTTCTTCGCAGACCTCAAACGGCGCCTGGCGCTGGAACAGGTCTTTGGCGAAGGTCACCACCTCCACGCCGTGCTGTTGCCGGAACTCGGCGGCGCATTGGTCCAGCTCGGTCTGGTCGCGGGCCACCAGAATGAGGTTGTAGCCGTTTTGGGCGAAGATTTTGGCCAGCTCATAGCCAATGCCAACGGTGCCCCCCGTCACGAGGGCGTATTTTGCGGTACTTGTCATGGTTCTGCTACGTTAAGTGGAGCTTTTATTAACGAGGCTGCGCCCGCCTTGTTCCCTGTTAAGCTCACTTTTCTACTTGTTTCCCAAAGGCTTCGGGCATTTTGCGTTTAGGGGCTCTTTTTGGAAAAAGAGCCCCTAAACGCAAAACGGCTTCCGGCAGATGATGTGTCTTCCCGTAAGGCCTGCTGCTCTATTTTTCCTACAACGGTAAAACCTTTTCTTTTTCAGGAAGTATATTTCAATAAATATTGAAAGTTTGAAAACTTATGTATATTTGAGCCATGGAATTAGCAGAGGCGAAACAACGGTTCATAGAAGCCTGGGGAAAACTGGGGTCTGAGTGGGGCATTAACCGCACCATGGCCCAGGTACACGCCCTGCTCTTGATTTCGCCGGAGGCCCTCACCACCGAGCAGGTGATGGAGCAACTGCAGATTTCGCGCGGCAACGCCAACATGACCCTGCGTGACCTCATTAACTGGGGCCTTATTGAGAAGCAGCACCGCAGCGGCGAGCGCAAGGAATATTTCTTCGCGGAGAAAGATGTCTGGACCATTGCCCGCCAGGTAGCCAAAGAACGCAAACGCCGCGAGCTGGAACCGGTGCTCAAGCTGCTCACGCAGCTACAGGAAGTGGAAGGCGATGCGCAGGACCCTGACTACAGTACTTTCAAAAAATCGGTGACGGACATTAACAAGCTGGCCGGTAACGTGGACAAAACCCTGGAGACCATGCTGAAAGCCGAGGAGAACTGGTTCTTCGGGTCTATTTTCAAGCTGTTCAAGTAGCGGCTATTTTTTTGCCTTTTATGTTTCAATTTTTACTGAAAATTCAAAACATTTAATCACTTAAAAAAACAATAGTATGGCCAAGATTGTCTTAGCAGGCGGAAGCGGCTTTATTGGGCAGCTCCTCTCCCACCATTTCCTCGCCAAGGGCGATGAGGTAGTCATTCTCACCCGGAAACCCGCCGCGTGGCAAACTCCGGCCCGGCAAATCTACTGGGATGCCACTGGCCCCGGACCATGGGTGCAACACCTGGAACGCGCCGATGTCCTGATCAACCTCACGGGCAAAAGCGTGAACTGCCGCTATACCCAAAAGAATAAGCAGGAAATTATTTTTTCACGGGTGAATGCTACTCAAGCTCTGGGAGACGCGGTGCGGCAATTACAGCGTCCGCCCCGACTCTGGATCAACGCCTCCTCGGCCACCATCTACCGCCACGCGCAGGACGGTCCGCAAGACGAATTGACGGGCGAGATTGGCACGGGTTTCTCGGTGGAAGTATGCGGCAAATGGGAGAACGCCTTCTACGCCCAGCACACGCCCGGCACCCGTAAGATTGCTCTGCGCCTGGCCATTGTCTTGGCCAACGAAGGAGGGGTGATGCCTTATTACCTGAACCTGGCCCGTCTGGGGCTGGGCGGCCGCCAAGGCAACGGCTTGCAGTGCTTCAGCTGGATTCATGCCCGGGATGTGATTAGCGGCATTGAGTTTCTGATGCAGCACGAAGAACTGGAAGGTGACTTCAATCTTTCCTCTCCCCGCCCCGTGCCCAACCACCATTTCATGCAAACACTGCGGCAGGCCCTGGGCATTTCCTTTGGCCTGCGGGCCAGAAAATGGATGCTGGAGATTGGCGCCTGGCTCCTGAGAACAGAAACCGAACTGCTCCTGAAAAGCCGTTGGGTAGTGCCCACCCGCCTGCAACAGTCCGGGTACCAGTTTCAGGTACGAACCATTGAAGAGGCCGTGCGGCTGTGCCTGCCTGCCAAAGAAGCGGTTCCTGTTTTAAGCCCCAAATTTGAAAAACAGCCCCAAAAGGGGAAAGACTTAAGTTATTCTTTGGCAAGTTCTAACGTTCAGACTTCCACTTATGAAAAAGACCTTCCTTACCGCCGAATGGCGCAAACTCATCATCGCTAATTATGCCATTGATCCGCAGTTGCTGGTCAGGCACCTCCCCCCTCACACAGAACTTGATCTCTGGAACGGCACCTGCTACGTGAGCCTCATTGGGTTCATGTTCCAGAACACGCGAATCAAAGGCATTCAGGTGCCGTTTCACGTTAACTTTGAGGAGGTAAACCTCCGTTTTTACGTGAAGTACCTAGACAACGGACTATATAAACGGGGGGTGGTGTTCATCAAAGAAATAGTCCCCAAACCTGCGATTACCTTGATAGCTAACGTGCTGTATGGTGAGCACTATGCCACCCGACCTATGCAACATACCTTGGAGCAGCAAGAGAACGAACTGAAGGTTGAGTACCGATGGCAGGAAAAGTCTTGGTATCATCTACGGGTTCTGACTTCAGCCACATCGCACCCTATTGCGGAGGGAAGCGAGGCAGAATTTATTACAGAGCATTACTGGGGGTATACCAAACGTAACGGATACAAGACCTCTGCTTATCAGGTAGAACATCCCCGGTGGGAGGTTTATCCGGTGAAGGAATACGCTATTTCCGCGGATTTCCAGGCGCTCTATGGCCCTGAGTTCGTGGTCCTGAACACTGCCTCCCCACTTTCCGTTTTCCTGGCCGAAGGCTCCCCCATCGTGATCAAAGAAGGAGATTACCTGAAGAGCTGACGCAACGCCGTGAGAAAATCCAGACGTGCAGACCTGTGTCAGATGCACCAACAACTGATGGATCACAGGCCCAATAAGCAGTTTGTCCTTTCCTTCTTTTGATACTGTTCTTGAAATTATGGCCTAAAATGTTAGGAGACTAACGCTTGAAATAGACCGTAAAGGTAGAGCCTTTGCCTTTCTCGCTTTCCACCTCAATTCTGCCACCGGCGTTTTCCACAATGCGTTTGACAATGTAGAGGCCAATGCCGGTGCCTTCCACGTGGTCATGCAGGCGCTTGAACATGGTGAAAATCTTTGCTCGGTCTTCTGGTTTCATGCCCAAACCGTTGTCTGTGACAGACAGCACCAGAAACCCCGGCACATGCTCCGTGCGGATCCTGATTTCTGGCGCACGCTCTGGACTGCGGTACTTGAGGGCGTTGCTGAACAGGTTGTAGACAATGCTGCGCACATTCTTAGCCGAGAACTTCACGGTGGAGTCTGGGCTTAGGCGGGTGTTGATAACAGCTCCGGTGCTGTTGATGGTGTTCTCAAAATCCAGCTGCACGTCAGCTAGCACATCCCGCAGGTCTATGGAGGTCACATCATCCCCGGCCACACGCTGAACTTTGGCTACCTCCGTAAGGTCTGCCACGGCCCGCTTGAACCTGTTCACAGAGGCGTGCATGAGGCTGAGTACCCGTTGCACCACGTCTTGCTGTTTAATGTCTTCCGGCAGGTAATCCAGCAGGGTGTCCATGAGGCCCTCAATGTTAGAGATGGGCGCTTTGAGGTCATGGGAGGCGGAGTACACAAAATTATCCAGATCAGCGTTGATGGCGCGCAGCTCCGCGTTCATCGCCTCTATTTCATGGCGGGCCTCTACCTGCTCGTTTATCCCAATGGCCACGGCAATCACGCCTATGATCTCTCTTTTGGCATTGCGCATGGGGTGGTACACAAAGCTGAAGTACACGGGCTCCAACTGGCCATTGCGCTCCAGCATGACCTGCAGTTCATTGTTCACATAGGGCACCCCAGAAGTGTACACCCCATCCAGCAGCTCTTTGATGCCTTGGTCCTTCACCTCAGGCAAGGCCTCCAGAATGGGTTTCTTGATCACATCTTCATACTGCTTGCCCCAGAGTTCACAAATGCCGGGGTTAGCCAGTTCCACCACATGTTCTGGTCCGCGCAGAATACAAATGGCCACCGGTGCCTGCTCAAATAATGCGATCAACTCGGCTTGCTGACGGGCCGCTTCTTCCCGAGCTTGGATGCTGGCAATAGACGTGGCAACCTGCCCCACCAGCAACTCATGGAAGTTTTGGTAATCCTGGTCATATTCCAGCTCATGGCTGATGCCTGACACAAAGAAACCAATCAGGCGGTTTTGCCCAGGCTGAAAAATAGGCAGCACCACAGCCCTCTGCGGCATCTGGACCACCTGCCCGTCTTCCCGCAGGCTATGCAGGTCTTCCACCAAGTACAGGGCATGGGTACGCTGCACCTCCGTAAAAGGCCACTTGCCCACGGTTTCAGGGGTGGAGAGCGGCACTCTTTCCGGGGCCCTTTCCTGACCAGATGCGCCCAGAAGCCTAGCTTCTGTCTCTTGTCGGTTAATGAGATAGATCTGGCTAAAAGGCAGGTCAAGGGGGTTCTGGGCTAAAATCTGCGAGGCCTCCTGGCAAGCCTGGTCCAGCGACTGGATCTGGGCCATGGCATCGGCTATGTCTTTCAGGGTTTTGAGGCGGCGTTGCCCAAGCACGGTGCTGGTTACCTCTGTACAGGCGCAGAAAACGCCGTACACCTGCCCCTCGTCATTAAAGGCGGGGCTATAGGAAAAGGTCCAATAGGTTTCCTCCAGAAATCCCTTCCGTTCCAGAATAAGGCGCAGGCCTTCGGCATAGAAAGAGTCCCCACCGTTCAGGATATTTTCCGCGATGCCTCCTATGTCTTTCCAGACCTCAGCCCAGACTTTTCTGGCCGAGGCCCCCAACGCCGCCGGATGTTTATCGCCCAGGGCGGGAATATAGGCATCATTGTGAAAGGCATACAGTTCCCTGGACCACCAGATAAACATGGGGAAGTTTGAGTTCAGTAGCAGCCTGATGTTTGCCTGCAAACTCTGGGGCCAATTAGTAGGTGGCCCTAGCGGATGCGCTTCCCAATTGAAGGCCCGCATCATGGCCCCCATCTGTCCTTTTCCCTGAAAAATACGCAACGCATCTGCGGCAACTTCATCTCTGTAGTTCTGTGGCATAAAGGGAGGTTAATGGGCAATTATTGATTTGGGATTTCGCACCAGCAAAGTTTCTGAAAACAAGGGCATACCTTATACGGACTGCCGCCGAAAGAAGGCAGCATCTTTTCCGCAGACAGAAGAGAACATCTGACTACAAAACAAAAGGAACACCTGTTTTAGGCGCTCCTTTTACAGAATGAAAGCCAAAATAGTTACAGTCCCCAGAGTAAGTTACTGGTTTCTGGGAGACTCCTTTTTCTTCCTTTTCCGTGGCACTGTAGCTAGAACCGGAAAAAGCTGTTGGTGCCGCCCACTTTGCCGCCGAAGTTGCGGATGTTGTAAGTAAACGTGAGCATGGCGTAGCGGGTAAGCACCTGCGTCTGGAAGTCTTCCACAAAGTTCTCCCTAATGGCCCGGTACGCCCCTATGTTCTGGTCCAGCAAATCATACACCGACAGTTTCAGCTGCGCCCGGTCGTTTTTCAGGAAAAGGAAGGTAACGGCGGCGTTCAGGCGGCTGATGTCTTTGCGCAGGCCGGGCGCCACGTTGGAGTTGTAGGTGTAGTCAAATGTGGCTTCCCAGACAATCTTCTTAGGCACGCGCACCACCACGCCGGTACGGGAGGTAGTGGTAGAAAACCGGATGTCCTGGAACGCATCATCTTCATACACACTGCGCCGGCGGCCCAGGGTAAACGACTCATTGAACTCAAACTTGTCGTTCAGGTTCACGCGCGCGCTCAGGCTAGGGTTGAGGGAGATATTCTGCCCGTAGCTGCGCAGGTTGTTGAGGATGATGAGCGTTTTCATGTAGTTCACCCACAGGGAGGCCGTGAGGGAAAACTGCCGCTGGCCGTCAAACTTCCAGTCTTTTGTAACTTCAGTGCTGCTGTTCAACTGCCAGTTCCCGTCGGTGTTCACGGGGCGGGTGGTCTGCTGGCCGGTGGTTTCGTCTAAGGTTCTGGCCCGGGTCACGGCGTCATTGCTGATGCTCCCCGACAGGTACGCCCAATAGTTGACAGACCGCTTGGTATCAAACTTCCGGAAATGCAGGTTCACCGAGTGCGAGATAGTGGGGGTGAGTTCCGGATTGCCGTACTGGATGAACAAAGGGTTGGACTGATCCGTGACGGGCTGCAGATCGGCGGCCGAGGGCTCCCGCACGTTCACGTTGTAGCTGAAGTTGAAGCTTTTCCAGCTGGCTGTGAGTGACGGGAACGCATAAAAGTAATCCTGATCAATGGGCTGGAGTTTCTGGAACGTGTTCTCAATGTTGAGCAGCGTAAACCGAATACCCGGTTGCAGGGTCAGGTCCTTGACTTTCCACTTCAGGCTGGTGGTCACGTAATTGCGCCAGCCGCTGCGCTCCACCTTATCTGAGAGTGTCGGAAGCAATAAAGGCTCCTCAGCTCCTTCGCCCGCCAAATCAAAGGTAGACACCCGGTTGCCGTCCTTGAAGTACTCAGCGTTCAGCCTCACTACGCCGCTCAGGTTCTTGCTGAAGGGCTCGGTATAAGAGAAGGAGGTATTGATGGCGCGGTTTGTCACCACATTATCGCGCAACTGGTCCAGGAACTCTGAGTAGGGATTCTGGCCGTAGTAATAGCTTTCTACTTGGTAGTATTGGTCCTGGTCACCATCGTTGATGTTATAGGTGCCATAGAAATTGAACTGCCGGCCTTTCTTCTTGCGCGAGCTTCGGTCAAACGACAGGTTCCCGGAGAAGGTGGTGGTGGTATTGTCCAGTTGTTGCTGGTTCTCACTGCTGTTGAGCGGCTCATTGATGCTGCGGAAGGTATTGGTGAACAGCCCCTGATTAGACGCGCTCCGGGCCAGCACCACGCTGGGCGAGAAACTGAGGTTGGTCACGGAGTCAATCTTCCAGTCAATTCTGCCGCCGAACCGGTGGCTTTGGTTGTCGCTGTCCTGGTTTCTAGTGCGACGCGAGACTAGTGTATCATTGGGGAGGCTCTGCGCCGAGTTCACCACTTGGTTCAGATCGGCGTCAATGCCGCCGTAGAAATACTGCAGGTTCACCTTCACGTCGCCTTTGAGCAGGGTGTTGAAGTTCCCACCCGCCCCGGTAGACCGCTGAATGCCCTCTTCGGTGCCCCCGAAGGAAATGCCGTTCACGGCAAAACCGCCGTCGCTGCGCACCATAATGGAGTTCATGCCGCTGCGGTTAAAGCCGCCAATACGGGAAATGTCCTCAAACCCGAAGGCCGGTTTGTTCAGGTTGTTAGAGTAACCCAGCACGCTGATTTGGGTGGTGTCCCGGAAGACGTTCAGGATACCGCCGCCTTCGTACCGTTGGTCAGTGCCCGTACCCGCGTACACCTTCCCAAACGCGCCCTGTTTGATGCCTTTTTTCAGCTTGAGGTTAATCACCTGCGGAATCTCATTCACCGGCAGGTCGGGGTCTCTTCGCTGGGCATCGGGGTCGTTTACCACCTGCACCTTGTCAATCATGTCGGCGGGCAGGTTGCGGGAGGCCACTTTGGGATCGTTCCCAAAAAACTCTTTTCCGTCTACCAGAATCTTGTTCACCGCCTTGCCGTTCACCGCAATACTGCCCGAACCGTCTACCGTCACACCCGGCAGTTTCTTCAGGAGGTCTTCCAGCAGCGCCGTGGGCAGGGTCTTGAACGAGTTGGCGTTGAACTCCAGCGTGTCTTTGCGCACTACAATGGGCGGTGCCTCAGACATGATCACCACTTCGCCCAACAAGTGATCAGCTTGGGTCATTTCCACTTGCCCTAAGTCCAGTTCTGCATTGCCGGCTGTTAAGGTAAACTCCTTCCGGTACACCTTGAAACCAGTCATGGTAATCACAATGCGCAGGGGTTTGTTCAGGGCCAGGCCAGGCACCCTGAAACTGCCTTTGTCATCACTCACCCTAAACGTGACCAGCGTGGTGTCCTGGGCGGTATAGACTGCAATGGTGGCATAAGGCAGGGCTTCTTTGTGGGTAACGTCCCAGAGTTTGCCCTTCACCTCGCCTTTCTGGTTTTGGGCGAAAGTGGCCGTGGGCAGGCCCATCAAAAACAACAGCAAGCAAGTGAGTAAGCTTGATTTCATACAGGCAGGATAGAAATGGAACATGAAGGAAAAAAGGTGGCTTTCAGGCACTAATGTTAAAGAATTACCCGTGAAGGGTCATGGTGCTGCCTCCACATTTAACAAACATTAACTTTTGAATCTCTGAACTTCAGGAAGAGACCAAGGCTCCAAAAGGCCTTTCCGTTTAGCGGCTGTTTTTCTGAAATCAGAGGCAAAACACCAACCTAGGCTGCCGCTTTATATATTTCTTATATTTTTCCCCTGCTTTTTCTGCTTCTACCCCACTGCTCCAAGAGAACTGCTTCTTCTGCCAGATACAAAAACCAATAATTTTTTATAGAAATATCAGACTAATTAGTAAATTACTTAGGTCAAATTCATTTATAACCACAAGCGTATGTCAAAGAAGAGTACCCTAGCCGTGTTACTGGCCGCCGCTATGCTCACGCAGGCTCAGGCGCAAGCCCCCAAAAAAGCCGCCCCGGCCAAAAAGGCCACCACTACCACTGCTGCCGCCAAAGCTGGGCAAGGCACTAAACTGGTAGAGAAAGTGACCCGGAAGGGCTCTGAACTGATGATCCCGTATGAGAAGTATGTGCTGCCTAACGGCCTTACCGTAGTGGTGCACGAAGACCATTCAGACCCCATTGTGCACGTAGATGTGACCTACCACGTGGGCTCAGCCCGCGAGGAAGTGGGTAAATCCGGATTCGCGCACTTCTTTGAGCACATGATGTTCCAGGGTTCAGACAACGTAGGTGACGAGCAGCATTTCAAGATCGTATCTCAGGCGGGCGGCACCCTGAACGGAACGACCAACCGCGACCGCACCAACTACTTTGAGACCGTTCCTTCCAACCAACTGGAGACCGCCATCTGGCTGGAGGCCGACCGTATGGGCTTCCTCCTGGATGCCGTAACCCAGCGTAAATTTGAGGTACAGCGCGAGACCGTGAAAAATGAGCGCGGCCAGAACTATGACAACCGCCCGTATGGGTTGGTGTATGAGAAAAACAGCGCCGCCCTTTATCCTTACGGCCACCCGTACTCCTGGACCACCATCGGGTACATTGAGGATCTGAACCGGGTAAACGTCAACGACCTCAAGAACTTCTTCCTGCGCTGGTACGGACCTAACAACGCTACATTAACGGTGGGCGGTGACGTAACCCCGGCCCAGGTGGTGAAACTGGCAGAGAAATACTTCGGGCCCATCCAGCGCGGGCCGGAAGTTAAAAACATGAAACTGGCCGCTCCGGTACTCACCCAGGACCGCTACATTTCTTATGAGGACAACGTCCGCTTCCCTATGTTGCAGATGACGTTCCCAACGGTGCCCAACTACCACCCAGACGAAGTTCCACTCGACATTTTAGCCGAAATCATTGGCGGTGGCAAAACGTCTATCCTGTACCAGAACTTAACCAAGGCCCAGAAAGCCGTACAAGCCAACGCCGGACACCCCTGCACCGAACTGGCCGGTGAGTTCAGCTTAACCGTGTTGCCATTGCCCGGCCAAACCTTAGCCGACATGGAGAAAGAATTGCGCAGCGCTTTCGCGGAATTTGAGAAACGCGGCGTCACAGATGATGATCTGGAGCGCTTTAAAGCTTCTTATGAAGCCGGTATTATCAACAGCCTTTCCAGCGTGTCGGGCAAAACGTCTACCCTGGCTTCTTACCAGACCTTCACGGGCAACCCTAATTACCTCACCAACCAGCTCAAAGCCCACCGTGCCGTTACCAAAGCAGACGTAATGCGCGTGTACAACCAGTACATCAAAGGCAAAAAAGCGGTAATCCTGAGCGTGGTGCCCAAAGGCAAGCCCGAGATGGTGGCCAAAGCCGATAACTTCACCGTGGACAAATCTGGTTACAAAGCTCCGGCAGACCAATACTCTGGCCTTAAGTACGTAAAAGCCAAAGACACCTTTGACCGCAGCAAACGTCCGGGTTCTGGACCTAACCCTACCATCACCGTACCTCCGTTCTGGAAGGAAAGCATGGCCAACGGCATCAAAGTGATTGGTTCCAAGTCTGACGAGGTGCCTACCGTCACTATGTTGTTCACCCTGCAGGGCGGGCACAAACTGGAGGCGCATGATCCGTCCAAGGCAGGGATCGCGTCACTCACTGCGGCCATGATGAATGAAGACTCAGAGAAATTCACCGCCGAGGAAATCAGCAGCAAGCTGGAGAAACTGGGCAGCTCTATTTACTTCGGGAGCGGTTCAGAAACCATGACCGTGCAGGTGCAGTCTCAGGTGAAGAATCTGGATGCTACCCTGGCTCTGCTGGAAGAGCAAATGATGCACCCCCGCTTCTCCCAAGATGACTTTGACCGCCTGAAGAAACAGCGCCTGGAAGCCATCAAAAACCAGAGCACGCAGCCTACGGTCATCGCCAACAACGTGTACAACAAAACCCTGTACGGCGAAGGTCACATTCAGGCCATTCCGGTGATTGGCACCACCGCTACCGTAGAAAGCATCACGCTGGATGACGTGAAGAAGTTCTATGCCAACTACTTCTCGCCCAGCGTGACCAACCTGGTAGTGGTAGGCGACGTGGATCAGAAGCAGATCATGCCCAAATTGGCGTTCCTGAGCAAGTGGCAAGCCAAATCGGTCACCATGCCCGCAGAGCCTAAACTGGCCAGCATTGACAAGACCAAGATCTTCATTGTGGACAAAGAGAAAGCCGCGCAGTCTGAGATCAGAATTGGCTATATGGCTATGCCGTATGATGCCACCGGTGATTACTATAAAGCCGGGCTCATGAACTACGTGCTGGGCGGGGCCTTCAACAGCCGTATCAACCTGAACCTGCGCGAAGACAAAGGCTATACCTACGGCGCCGGTTCCTATTTCTCCGGAACAGAATCTTCGGGGCCTTACACCGCCTACGCCGGGGTACGCTCCAATGTGTCTGACAGCGCCGTGGTGGAGTTCATGAAGGAGATCAAGCGCTTTAGAGAAGAAGGCATCACCGACGATGAGCTCGCCTTTATGCGCAGCGCCATCGGGCAGTCCGATGCCCGCAAGTACGAGACCTCGTTCCAGAAAGCAGCCTTCCTCAACAACATGCTCCGCTACAACCTGGACGCCGACTACGTGAACAAGCAGAACCAGATTTTGCAGAATATCACCAAGGAGGAGATCAATGCGCTGGCCAAAAAGTACCTGCCGGTAGAGAAAATGAGCATCATGCTGGTGGGCGACAAAGCTGCCATCAAGCCAGGCCTGGAGAAACTGGGCTACGAGGTGGTGGAGCTAGACCCAGACGGCGCTCCGGTACAGGTTAAAACCGAAACCGTGGCCACGCCAGTGGAACCTAAAAAAGAAGAACCTCTCAAAGGCCGCAAAGCCAAAAAAGAAGGCCGCATTTTCTAGGGTAACCTAAACAATCTGTTTTAAAGGCGTTTTCGGGAAAAGACCCCGGAAACGCCTTTTTCTTTGAACTTCTTCTTAGGTTTAGGGAAAACTACGCAACCGTGGGTGCAGGCCGAGTTGATTTAGCATGAAGATTGGCCGTTTTCCCTACAGGCAGCACCGGCTGGTTTGGGCCTGTTTTAGGAAAAACGGCCGCTAAACGGGTGCTTCGGCCCTGAAGGCCAGCGTGGGACCTGGTGGTTTGCGTAGAACTTACCTAACACAAAAGAAACAAGATGAAGAAAATAGGCATTGTGGGCATTGGCGGCGTGGGTGGCTACTTTGGCGGGCTGCTGGCGAAAAAGTACGAAGATTCAGACCAGGTGCAGGTGTATTTCATGGCCCGCGGGGAGCATGGGGAAGCCATCCGGGAGAAAGGCCTCACCGTAGAAACCACTACCGGAAATTTTGTGGCGCACCCTACACTGGTGAGCGCAGACCCCACAGAACTGGGCCCCATGGATCTGCTCCTGATCTGCACCAAAAGCTATAGCCTGGAGCAAAGCCTGGAGCAGTACAGCGCCTGCATTACGCCCAACACCGTATTGCTGCCGCTGCTCAACGGCGTAGACAGCAAAGAGCGCATCAAAGCGGTGTTGCCGCAGAACGAAGTCTGGGACGGTTGCGTGTACGTGGTATCAAGGTACCTGGAGCCGGGTTTGGTAAAAGAGACCGGCGGCATCGGGCGCCTGATCTTTGGGGCCGCAGACGGCACTCCGGAAAAACTGAAACAGGCAGAGACTCTCTTTGGGGATGCTGGCTTTAAGGTGCTCCACCCAGACAACATCCTTTCCTCCATCTGGGAGAAGTTTCTCTTTATCTCGTCTATGTCTTCCACCTTGGTGTACTTTGAGGAAACCATTGGCTCGGTATTAAGCACCCCGGCACACAGACAGCTCCTGGCTTCCCTGCTGGAAGAACTCAAAGCCGTAGCCAGAGCCCAGCACATCACTCTGCCCGAAGACATCAGCCAGCGGCACCTGGACATGATGGCCCGCCTGCCACACGACAGCATCACCTCCATGTACAGCGACTTCCTGAACGGGAACAAAACCGAGACCGAGTCTCTCACCGGCTACGTGGTTCGGCTGGGGCAGCGGCTGCAAGTACCCGTCCCTACTTTTGACAAGGTATATGCCGCCCTTCGCCAGAAGGTAAAGCAATAATTTCAGTTTGCGTTTAGGGGCTGTTTTTGGAAAAAGAGCCCCTAAACGCAAACTATTCGCTTAACCTCCAATCTGCTGCAAAAGCGTGGAACCGGCCATCCAGGCCATGAGCAGCACTACCAGCACACCGAACAAGGTCAGTAGCTTGGGGTGCCGGTAATTGCCCATCAGGCTTTTCTTGTGCGCCGCCAGTAACATAGTAGCCAGCGTTACCGGCAGCACAAAACCGTTCAGCAGCCCCGCCCACACCAGCAGTTTCACGGGTTTGCCAATAAAGATAAAAATGGTGGTAGACACTACAATAAAGCCAATGATGACCCAGTTCTCGTGCTCGGCAATGCGTTTGTCAAAGGACTTGATGAAAGAGACCGAGGTATAGGCCGAGCCCACCACAGAGGTCACCGCCGCCGACAGCATCACAACCCCGAACAGTTTGTACCCAAAGGATCCGGCCGCCAATTCAAACACGGAAGCCGGCGGATTCTCCGGGTTCAGGATTTTGCCCTGCTGCAACACGCCCAGCGTGGCCAAAAACAGGAAAATCCGGATGATAGAGGCCAGCGAGATACCAGACACGGCGCTGGCAGTTACCTGACCTAAAGCTTCTTTTCCTTTAACGCCCGCATCCAGCAGCCGGTGGCCGCCCGCAAACGTAATGTACCCGCCCACCGTGCCGCCCACCAGCGTGACAATGGCCGCGAAATCTACTTCCTCTGGCGCAATGGTCCTGATAGCGGCCTCCGCCACCGGCGGCGATGACACCCAGGCCACGTACACAATGAGCCCGATCATGAGCGCGCCCAATATCTGCGTAAACCTGTCCATCAGCTTCCCGGCTTCCCGCACCAGGAATATACCAATGGCAATGGCCGCCGAAATTACTGCCCCTACCTCCACAGGAATGCCTGCCAGCACATGGAGCCCCAGCCCTGCGCCGCCCACATTGCCAATATTGAAGGCCAGCCCGCCCAAAACTATGAGGAAAGCGATGAAGGCCCCCAACCCCGGCAGCACGGCGTTGGCTACATCCTGCGCCCGCTTCTCAGAGACAGCGATTACCCGCCAGACGTTCAGCTGCACGCCTATGTCCAGCACAATGGAAAGCAGAATCACAAACCCAAAGCTGGCGCCCAGGCTTTGGGTAAAGACGGTGGTCTGGGTTAAGAAGCCCGGCCCCACGGCCGAGGTAGCCATGAGAAAAGCCGCCCCCAGCAGCACGCTCCAATTTCTCTGTGTTTTCATAAGCTAGAGCACTGGGGCCTGAAGCGTTACCTTTTCCTGCGTGAGGGTTTCCCTAATGAGGCGGGCAAACGCCACGGCATGGGCGCCATCACCGTGCAGGCAGACGGTATCTGCCTTAATGGGTACCTCCACGCCTTGCTGAGCCAGCACTTTGCCTTCCTTGACCATACGCACCACCTGCTGCACCGCCTCCTCTTGGTTGGTGATGAGGGCATTGGGCAGCCTACGGGGAGTGAGCGTGCCGTCTTGCTGGTAGGTTCGGTCGGCGAAAACTTCATGGGCGGTTTTGAGGCCCAGCTTCTCCCCTGCTTGTACCAGTGCGCTTCCGGCCAAGCCATACAGCACCACCTCCGGGCTTACTTTATAGACGGCTTCGGCAATGGCTTCGGCCAGGGCTGGTTGCACGGCGGCCATGTTGTACAAAGCTCCGTGGGGCTTTACGTGGTGCAGCACCCCGCCTTCGGCTTTAATGAAACCAGAGAGCGCCCCAATCTGGTACACCACCAGGTCAAAGGCTTCCTCAGGGGAAATGGCCATGTCGCGCCGGCCAAAGCCCACCAGATCCTGAAACCCCGGATGTGCTCCCAAGGCTACCTGGTGCTGCAACGCCTGCCGCACCGTTTTTCTCATCACAGAAGGGTCTCCGGCATGAAAGCCACAGGCGATGTTTGCGGAGGTGACCAGCGGCAGAATAGCCTCATCATGGCCTAAGCGGTACGTCCCGAAGCTCTCGCCTAAGTCACAGTTTAAATCTACGGTATAGCGGTTGTCCATTTTTTCAGTTGTAAGGATAAGGCTGATTGTAGGCGTTCCAGGTCTTGCTCCTGCTCACAGTAGAGCGTCTGCGCCTGGTCCAGGGAAACCTCCAAAAAACGGAGGCGGCTCCCGGGCCGTGCCTGCGCCAGCACCGGTAAGTCTGCGGTAATTACCTGGCCAATGCGGGGGTAACCACCCGTGGTCTGATGCTCCGCCATTAAGATAATAGGATTCCCGCTGGAAGGCACCTGCACCGTGCCAAAAGTGACCGCGCCAGACAGCAACTCCACCGGCTGGTTCAACCGTAGCACAGGTCCTTCGGTCCGGTAGCCCATGCGGTCAGAGGCGGTCGAGATGTGGAAGTCGGTTTGCCAGAAGGCCGCTTTACTGTCAGAAGTGAACAGATCATACTCCGGCCCCGGCAGTACGCGTACCGTTGGATTCTCCTGGTAAGTGGGCAGTATTTGAGGGGAAACGCTCCAGTTGGCCACCAGAAAAGCTTTCTCCGGCGGGCACTTTTGCGGCCACTGCCGCACCTGCTCCGTAAGCTGATTTCTAAATGGAAGCACATCGTTTTTCTGCAATGCCCTGCCCTGCCAACCTCCCAGCCCAGCCCGTCCGTATGTAGCGGCACTGCCCATGACCAGCGGCACTTCAAAACCACCGGCTACAGCCAAATATGCCCAGCTTCCCTGCACCGGCGGACCAAATTCCAGCACGGTTCCTTTCTTCACGTACACCGGCCGGTTCATGGGCACAGCCTTTCCGTTCAGTCTGGGCGATAGATTGGCGCCCGTGAGCGCCAGCACCTGGTCTTCCTGAAACACCACTTTGGGTCCCATTAGGCTTATTTCCAGGGCGGCCGCGTTTTCTGGGTTCCCTACCAACAGGTTTGCCAGACGCAGGGCAAACTTGTCCATGGTTCCGCTCACCACCATGCCCTGTTTCTGGTAGCCATACCGCCCCAGGTCCTGCAAGGTGGTCAGTAAACCAGGTTTGGTGATTTTAATGCTCATACGCTCCCTCCTTCCATGAGGCAAACTCCCGCTCCGTGATGGGCACAAAACGCACCAAATCTCCCATGTTCAGCAAACTAGGCGATTCGCGCTGCGGGTCAAATAAAGTGAGCGGGGTACGGCCAATCAGTTGCCAGCCGCCGGGTGTCTCTAAGGGGTACACCCCGGTTTGCTGTCCGGCAATGCCCACGGCCCCGGCCGGAATAACTTTTCTGGGTACCTGCTTGCGGGGTGCCGCAATGCGTGGATCCATGCCTCCCAAGTAAGGAAAGCCCGGCGCAAACCCGATCATGTACACCAAGTACTGCGGCTGGGTATGGAGGGCAATTACTTCCTGGGGGTGTAGCCCGGTGTGCTGCGCCACAAACGCCAGATCGGGCCCAAAATCACCACCATAGACTACCGGGATTTCTTTAATCTGGGCGGGTGCCGTGGCCGCTGAGGCAGGCAGTTGGCTCAGCATCTGCCGCAGGTGCCGTTCTACTTCTGCATAGGGGGCTAGTTCCCCTTTCTGGCTCACGAGCCAGGGATCATAGTACACCGTTACCGTGGTAAAAGCCGGCACATATTCCACCAGCCCCGTGAAAGGATGCTGCTCAAGATACCGCGCCACCGCCTTCACGCGTTCGTGCACCTCCGGGGCGATCTCCTCGCCCAACTGCAGTACAATGGCCGCATCTCCCAAGGGGTAAATTTTCACAGATGACATGGTTGGCTTCATACCGTGCTTTTCTAGTTTGAACCAATTTTAGGAAAAAGAGCCCCTAAACACGATCTGGAGCAAGAGCGCCGGTACCAGCCCCGGCATGGCTTCATTCAGAAGATTGTACTACTTCTTCCTATACTTCGTTTTCTTTCCGACAATCCGCCAGGCTCCGGTGCTGTTTCAGGCAGTTCTGCCTCCGCGCGTTTAGGGGCTCTTTTTCCAAAAACAGGCCCTAAACGCAAGCCGTTTGCCCAGAGAATTACGGGCGAAGCCAAATGGAATGGCGGGTTCTTCGTATTTTTAACCTATCATGAAAAATAAGTACCTCTGGCCGTTGCAGCAAGGCCTGCTCCTGTTTTCCTTCGCCGCGGCGGTTTCCTGCACCAAGCCTATGTCTGTGACCAGCGCATCTGTTCCCGTTGTACCCGGCGTGTCCAAGCCGCTCGCCGATTTCAGGATGGCGCAGTTGAGCAAGGTGGCCTATGATTTACACTTTACCATTCCGGCCCAGAAAGAAGCCCCGGTGCTGGCCTCTGAGGTCCTTTCTTTCCATTTAAAAGAGACAGGGCAACCGCTGCAACTAGATTTCAAGGAGCGTACCGAGAACCTGAAGCAGGTGAAGGTGAACCAGAAAGTGGTGCCCATTTCGCACACGCAGGAGCACCTCATTCTACCGGCGCAGTACCTGAAGAAAGGCGAGAACCAGGTAGAGATTGAGTTTGTGGCCGGTAACCTTTCTTTGAACCGGCAACAGGATTTCCTGTACACGCTGCTGGTGCCCGACCGCGCCCGTACCGTGTTCCCCTGCTTTGACCAGCCCAGCCTCAAGGCTACCTTCAAACTCACGCTGACCCTTCCGCAGGAATGGAAGGCCATTGCCAACGCCCCGCTGCAGGACTCAGCCATGAGTGCCGGGCAGAAGACGTACCGTTACCAGAACTCAGACATTCTCCCTACGTATCTGTTCTCTTTCGCGGCCGGCAAGTTTGACCACGTGGCTCAGGCCAACGGCCCCCGCCCCATGCACTTCCTGCACCATGAAACGGATAAAGAAAAGCTACAGCAGAGCCTTCCGGCTATTTTCCAGATTCATCAGGATGCGCTCCGCTTTATGGAAGAGTATACCGCCATTCCTTACCCGTTCCAGAAGTTTGACTACGTGGCCATTCCAGATTTCCAGTACGGCGGCATGGAACATGTAGGCGCTATCCAGTACAAGGCCTCTACCCTGTTTCTGGACGAAGGCGCTACCCAGGACCAGAAAATTTCCCGTTCCAGCCTCATCTCCCATGAAACGGCGCACATGTGGTTTGGGGATCTGGTCACCATGGAGTGGTTCAATGATGTCTGGATGAAAGAAGTGTTCGCCAATTTCATGGCCGACAAAATTACCCAGGTAGCCGTTGCCAACGCCAACTATGACCTCAAGTTTCTGGTAGACCACCTGCCCGCCGCCTACGGAGTAGACCGCACGGCCGGGGCCAACCCCATAAGGCAACCGCTGGACAACCTGCAGGATGCCGGTTCTATGTACGGCAACATTATTTACCACAAAGCACCCGTGATGATGCGCCAGCTGGAGCGGCTCATGGGCGAGGAAGCCTTCCGGAAAGGCCTACAGCAATACCTTAAAACGTACGCCAACGGCAACGCCACCTGGCCAGACCTCATCCAGATCCTGGACCACCTTACCCCCGCCGACCTACAAGCCTGGAATCAGGTGTGGGTGAACGAGCCGGGCCGCCCGCAGTTTGACTATACCCTCCAGACCAACGCCGGCAAAATCTCCCGCCTCACCATCCGGCAGCAAGGCGAAGACGGTTCTGCCCGGTTCTGGCCCCAGCACTTTGAGATTGCCCTAGTGTACCCAGACCACCTCAAAGAAATCACCGTGAACATGAACCAGCCCGAGGTGACTTTAGCCACTGCCGCCGGTGAAGCCGTTCCCTCATTTATTCTGTTCAACTCCACCGGGCAAGGCTACGGCGTATTTCCGGTAGACACCCAGACGCAGCAGGGCCTGTACACCTTGCAGAACCCGGTGGCGCGGGCATCTGCGTATATCAATCTGTATGAAAACATGCAGAACGGAAGAGAGATTACGCCACCGCAACTCCTGAACTTCTACCGCCTTGGCCTTTCCCGCGAGCAGGAAGAACTCAACCTGAAACTGATGACTGGCCAGCTGAGTGATATTTTCTGGCGCTTCCTTCCGGCCAGCCAAAGAGCGGCCCTGGCCCCGCTACTGGAACAGGAAGTCTGGTCGGCGCTGGAGAAGGCATCTTCCGGCAACGTGAAAAAACTGCTTTTCAAAACCTACCAGGGCATTGCCCTCAGCCCGGCGGCGCAAGACCGCCTGTACCAGATCTGGGACAAAGAGCAGGCGCCCACCGGCGTAAGGCTTACCGAAGACGACTATACCTCCCTGGCCCAATCTTTGGCCGTGCGAGACTACCAGAACAGCCCGCAGCTACTGGCCCGGCAACTGGCGCGCATCTCCAACCCAGACCGCAAGAAACGCCTGCAATTCCTGCTGCCCGCCCTTTCTTCTGATGTGAAAGAACGGGATGCCTTCTTCGCTTCCCTCAAAAAAGAAGAAAACCGGGAGGTAGAATCCTGGGTACTGTCGGCGTTGGGTTATTTGCACCACCCGCTGCGCACGGCCACCTCTGAAAAGTACCTGAAGGAGAGCCTGGACCTGCTGGAGGAAATCCAACTGACCAGTGACATCTTCTTCCCCGCCTCCTGGCTTTCGGCCACGCTGGGCTCTTACCAGAGCGCTGAGGCCGCCACTACCGTGCGCACTTTCCTGGAGACTCACCCCAACTACAATCCTAAACTGAAAGCCAAGATACTGCAAGCCGCAGACGGCGTGTTCAGGGCAGAGAAACTGGTGCCGCAGGTAAAGTAAAAAGAGCTTCGGCCAAGCCGATGCGAAGCAAGCCCATTAGGTTATACGCGGGGCTTATAAACAAAACCAGACTTTCATCGTTGAGAGAGAAAAAACAAGCGGTACGTATTTTTACGTACCGCCTCCTGTATCAACCAAACCTTTTGTACTATGAAAAACTCCTTCTCCCTTAAAACAGCTGGCCTGGCCCTGATGGCCGGTTTGGCCATGGCTTCCTGCAACGAGGCTCCCAAAGGCGACAAAGCCACCATCACAGATGAAAAAAGCGCCGCCGCCGCCTCTGGGCAGAAATTTGTGGTAGACACAGAAGCATCATTGGTAGAGTTTACCGGCAATGGCGTGGGCAAGAACCACCCCGGTTCCTTTAAATTAACGTCTGGCTCCGTGGCCGTGGCCAATAACCAGATCACCGGCGGCGAGTTCATCATTGATATCAAATCAATGGACATGGAGGAAGAGGGCGACATGATTGACAACAAACTGAGACCGCACCTGCTCAGCGGCGATTTTTTTGACGCCGAGAAGTTTGGCACCGCCAAGTTTGAGATCACCAAGGTAGAGCCCTACCAAAATGCCGGCAATGACACCTCTATTGTACAGGGCGCTAACTTTAACGTGAGCGGCAACTTCACACTCAAGGGCGTGACCAAGAATATCTCGTTTCCGGCCCGCATTGAACTGGACGACAACACCATGGAAGCCGAAGCCAACTTTGACATTGACCGCCGCCAGTGGCAAATGAACTACGGCAATGACAAAACCCTGGGCGACAAGTTCATCTCTGAAACCGTGAACATAGAACTGGACCTCATTGCCAAAAGACCGGCAGACGCTTCAGCCAGCGTTCAATAGGAAACATCACCTCATTTACAGAAACAGCCCGAAGACCTGCGTTTTCGGGCTGTTTCTGTAAAAAGGGTCGCTAAACGCAAAACGCGGCAATGGCTGGGCTTTCAGCTTCTAGGGGTTCACCAGCAGGTCTTTCACGGCTTGTTCAATGGTGGGCCACACCGGCGAGGTAGGCGCTACCAGATCAAAATGTCCGGCGTTGGGCAAGAGTACGGTCTTCACCAGATAATTTCTGTGCGAGGAATGCTGCGCCAGCGTCTGGGCTTGGCTTACCGGCACAATAGGGTCTTTAACGCCCTGTACCAATTTCACGGGCAGGCGCATGGGCAACACCCCCACCGTCGATGCCTGCGCGTACCGGTCCGGCACCTGGTCTGGCATACCGGCTAACAGCTGCGGCACCGCCTGGTTACAGCTCCCCGGGGCCAGGGCATACGCCTTTAAGTCTGGAATACCGGCCAACGAGACCACTCCCTTGCTCTTGAGAGGGTTTCTGGTGTACAGCGGGCTGTGGCGGGGCAAACTTTTGCGACTGGCGGCCCACAAGGCCAGATGTCCGCCCGCGGAGTGGCCCATGAGCACGACCTCCTTCGCGTTTACAGGATACCGTTTGGCTAGTTCGCGTACAAAATCCACGCCCTGTGCCACATCCAGAAACGTGCCGGGCCACCCGCCACCTGGGTTGCCCACGCGCCTGAACTCCATGTTCCAGGTGGCAAAGCCCGCCTTGGTGAGCGCGGCGCTGGCGTGGTTCATATAGCTGTAGTTGTACTGGGCAAGCCAACACCCACCATGAATCAAAACCACTACCGGAAAAGGGCCTTTCCCTTCGGGTAAGCGCAGCACGCCAAACTGCAGAGAGTCGGTTCCATAGGCAATACGCTCTCCGGTGGCAGGGGTGGACAACTGCATCAGGTCTTGCCACGTGATCGGCTTGGGTGGCTGGGTCTGGGCCAGCAGTGCGCTGCTGGAAAGAGAGAAACAAAGCAGCAGGAATAGAAGGAAGCGCCTCATACAGTTAAGGGATTATCTACGGGACTAAAAAACCTCTAACCAACGTTAGAAGCGTGAAGGTACAAGGGGCATTTCGTTTTGAACAAGTATATTGCCGCGCTTTTCTGGGTAGAACGTAAGAAAGACAGGACTTTGGGCAGGCAAGGCCAGAACACCCCACCAACCACAGCGCCAGTTCACCAGATAAAACCCGCAGGATAAGAAATGAAACGAGTAGTAATTACCGGATTGGGCGCGCTTACGCCTATTGGCAATACAGTAGACGCCTATTGGCAAGCCTTAACCCAGGGCGTGGGCGGGGCGGGCCCCATCACCAAATTTGACGCCTCCAAGTTCAAGACCCGCTTTGCCTGTGAGCTAAAAGATTTCAATCCACAAGATTTTCTGGCCAAGCCCGAGGTACGCAAATACGACCTCTACACCCAGTACGCATTGGTTGCCGTGGAAGAAGCCGTGCAGCACGCTGGCCTTGACTTTGAGCGCCTGAACCGCAACCGCATTGGCGTGATCTGGGGCACCGGCCACGGCGGCATGGGTACTTTTCAGGAACAGACCGTAGAATTCGCCCACGGCGACGGCACCCCCAGGTTCAACCCCTACTTTATCCCCAAGATGATTGTGGACATCGCCGCCGGAGTGATCTCCATGAAGTACGGGTTAAGGGGCATCAACTTTGCTCCCGTTTCGGCCTGCGCTTCTTCCAACACGGCCCTCATTGAAGCGTTCAACTACATACGCTGGGGCAAAGCCGATATGATTATTGCCGGGGGGTCTGAGGCTCCTATCAATGAGACCTGCATGGGCGGTTTTGGGGCGCTCAAAGCCTTGTCTACCCATAACGAAGACCCCACGGTTGCCTGTAGGCCGTTTGATGTGAAGCGGGACGGTTTTGTGATGGGCGAAGGCGCCGGAGCCCTCATTCTGGAAAGCTATGAGAGCGCGCAACAACGCAATGCCACTATCTTAGCCGAAGTAGTGGGCGGAGGCATGGCCGCCGATGCCTACCACCTCACGGGCACCCACCCCGAAGGCGAGGGTGCGTACCTGGGCATGACGCTGGCGCTGGAAGAAGCTAACCTCTCCCCCGCCGAGATTGATTACCTCAACTGCCACGCCACCTCCACTCCTGTGGGAGACGCCAGCGAGCTGAAGGCCGTGGAGCGGGTATTCGGCCAGAACCCACGCCTGCACCTCAGCGCCACCAAATCCATGACCGGGCATCTACTGGGGGCCGCCGGAGCCATTGAGGCCATCGCCTGCGTAAAAGCCGTGCAGCACAACCTTATTCCGCCCACCATCAACGTAACTGAACCGGAACCGCAACTGAGCCAGAAGTTCAACTTAACCCTCCACCAAGCGGTTGCCACCCAGGTGAAGTACGCCATGAGCAACACCTTCGGGTTTGGCGGCCACATTGCCACGGCTATTTTCAAGAAGTTTGAAGAATAGGTAACCGGGCACTAATACGCGGCCCAACTCACTGTGACCTGCCAATCTGGTTTAGGGCTGATTCCGGAAAAAGAGCCGCTAAACGCAATAGTATAGTTATTCCTTAAGAAAAATGGCCCCTACACATCCGTTTAGGGGCCATTTTTTCAGAATGGAGGCAAAACCAGAGAACGGTTAGGCTGGCATTGGTTACCGGCTGGCGCTGGCACCGGTGCCTTTAATAAGGTTGTCTTTCTGCATGCGGCTCACGGTTAACTCCGCAAACTTCTCTGAGAAGCTCTGCAGGCTAGACGGGCTATACGACTCTGACTGCGCCGACCAAAGCAAGCGCTCCGAGGTGGCGTCATAGAGGTTGGTCTCCAGGAAGTAGACTTTGTCTTCGCGGTAATAGCCGGGGTTGTACATGGTAGGGTACAGGTACGTGTAATAGCCCCTGAACGTACCGTACCAGGCAAACCGGGTTACCGGCGTGTACATAGTGGAACCGGGCACGTAACGGGTTTCGGTCTCTGTGTTCACCAGGGCCACCGTTAATATGGCATCATGGCCGTTGCCTTTGATCTTGTCCAGAATAGCGTCTGCCGTGGTTTTGCCATCACGCATGAGCGCCGGCGGAAACAAGTCTATGCTTCGGGCTGCCTGTATGCCTTGTTGCTGCAACTGCGTCTGTAGTTGCGCCTCTATGGTTTGCCGGGCCACCGGATTATCGGTAAGGGCGGCTACAATGATGCGGTTGTAGTTGGCGGTGGTGGCATCGGGGCTTTTCCAGGTGCCCGTAATTTGGGTGGAAGACGCGCAGCCTGTTACCACAGCCGCCCACACAAGCCCTATCGCCACCGGCGAAGCCAGTCTCTTGAAATATTGTCTTAACATACTCATAATCATATATTTTGGTCAATCTCTTCTACCTGATAAAAAACGGATGCAGAGGAATATGGATGTCTTTGCCTAACAGAATTGTCATATTTACCATGTATCTCCGTATTTCGCGCAGAGGCCATAGCCCCAATTATCTGTATTAAATAGTAATAATTATATATAGAAGAAATCTCTGAAGCGCGGCAAAAAGCCAATACAGTGTTGCCATTACACCATTTGCGGTGAAAAGATCTGCTTAAAATACCTAGATATCGGTATTACATTTTAGTCCTATTCCTCTGTACTTTGTAAAAGAAAAAACGAGGGATAATCCAAAGCAGATTAACGGACAGCGACGAAGAAGGAAAGAGGCAGTTTACCCGCAGAAAACCAGCACCCACTATCATTCAAGCCAATACTACCCCACTGTGCTCCGGTTGGGCGACTTAGACTTTAACTATTTTCATATAACATATAATACAATATTTTACCCCTAAACATGAGAGCTCCTGTACTTCGGTCAGGGGCTCTTTTTATTTTATGCTGTTCCACCACCTCGCTCTGTGCGTTTGCCCAAGACCATATCCATTTAGCATTCAAAAAATCCTCAACGGCAGACTCAATAACTCTTTGTATCTTTGCACTTTATCTTTTAAGGCTTAGACCAAAAAAGACAATTACTTATATTTTATATAAAATTAAAAAGATTACTTCCCTATGCCTTTGCTTTTTTGGCAATAGGTACTTTTACTGGCTGTGACACCTCAGAAGACGAAATGGAGCAGTTGGTTACCCTAAACCTTGTAGAAGGCCATTGGATTATGACCGACCTGATCTACGAATTTTACATCAACGACCAGCTACAGAAAGATCAAGGCGAACGTGAGGAACCCAATGCCCCCTGCACTTTTGCGGGCGGTAAATTTATGTCTCCGGGAGAAGAAACCTGTGACTACACCTTCACCAAAGTAGATGGCAAAGATTACATAACTCTTGCCGAGAACGGCGAAGACAAAGGCACGTACCAGATCACTAAACTGACCACTACAGAAATGGAATGGGTGATCACGGAAACCCTCCAAATTGACAGCAAGACTACCCACAAAGATGTCTCTACTTACAAGTTCAAGAAACAGCAGTAATCTTTACCTATCTTGCCAAGTGAGCTTCTAGACTGCGTTTAGAGGCTCTTTTTTTGAAATCAAGCCTAAACCAGGCTTCCTTTTCTTCTTCCTTCTGGAACAGCAGTCTTTTTCCCTGCTCTCTTGTGTTCCAACTTTAGCGCCGTGACCGACCTACCTTGTTGGCTTGACCACGAACCATTCCCTTGCCCGTTCTGTAAAAAGAAAACTTTTTGTTTGCACATGGAGGAACACCGGCATATCACCTTCTTCACGGCCACCATTTTGGAGTGGAAACACCTGTTGAAACCAGACAAGTACAAAGATATAGTCTTGAACAGCCTTCGGTTTCTGGTAAGGGAGAAGCGGGTAAAAGTGTATGGCTTCGTGCTTATGCCCAACCATGTGCACCTGCTCTGGAAGATGGAGGAACCGCACCGGCGGCAAGATGTGCAGCGTGACTTCCTGAAATTCACCGGGCAACAGATGAAATTCAATTTGGCCAAGAACCACCCAGAGGTTTTGGAGCGGTTTAGGGTAGAGGCGAAGGACCGGCAATATCAGTTCTGGGAGCGGAATCCTTTGTCTATTTCCTGCTATTCTGTTGCCGTGACAGAACAGAAACTAACGTACATCCACCAGAACCCACTGCAGGAGAAATGGAAACTGGCTGAACTGCCGGAGGGCTACTATTACTCCTCGGCTAGATTTTATTTGGAGAACAAAGATGACTTTGGTTTTCTAACGCACTATCTTGAGTAAAGAGCCGCAGTTTGGGTTGTTGGTGAGAACACCAACAACGGCGGGATATATAATGATTATCACGACAATGATTGCTAGTTTAAACTATTAATAGTATAAGAATATGGATCAAATTAGTAATTACTATAAAGTGGGCCTGTCTTTTATATCTCTCAAACAGAGTATATACTTAGATTTTGCGGGCGAAGCAGATTCTAAGGAAGTGTTTAAAAACTTTCTGCTGCTATTCAACCATCAAACAAATGCGCATGAACCAAAAATAGTTATAAACCCACTCCAGCTAAGCAGTCCTGATTTACGCGAAGGAATCGTACACTTCATAGAAACCCATGAAAAAATACTTCCACCAATACTAAAAAAATTACCAAGTCTTCTCAACTCTTTTCAAAATGAATACTTCCTCATTATTGAAGGTCGAATCACTGACACAGAAAAGCTTATCCAACACTGGAATTACTTGTCTGAGATCCATCTACAAAAAGGTATTTATAACCAAAATAGTCTAACCAGCTTTGAATGGGGAGAGCTCCTTAAGAATTATGATATTGAATATTTTGGGCATCAGAAGCTACTCATAGAAGGGGGTAATCATAAAAAGAATAATACATGTCGTTTTTGTGGAGCAAAAACAAATGAACAAAATCAATTTGGCTCAATTGTAAGCTTCAACAAAAAAGCTCATGCATTCTCTGAGGCATTAGGCAACAAGAAAGTACTCACCAGTGATGAGTGTGATAGTTGCAATGAGCGTTTTGGAGCTCACAAAGGAATTGAATCTTCATTGATAAATCTCTTACAGGTATTTCGCAGTACATATAGTCTAGAAGGCAAGAAAGGATTAAAGAAGCTTAAAGGGAAAGATTTCTTAATAGACAGTTCCGGATTCTTAGATATTTTAAAAAGAGTTAACCTTTCTGACTCTACCCAAAAGCAAAGTATTGAAACGCAACTGAACCTTAATGAAACCTTCATCCCACAAGACATCTACAGGTGTCTGTCAAAATATATCTTGAGTGTTATTGACAAACAAGATGTAATTCATTTTCAAAACACTATAGATTGGATAAATAAAGCATTTGATGCAACTGAATTGCCTCCTATTTCTATTTTTCAACACATTAACTTCTTTAAAAGAGATCCACTTGTAGTAATATATAAAAGGAAAACAACCAACACTACTTTCCCATATTTAGTAGGAGAGTTTCATTACGCAAACTTGATTTTCGTCTTTATATTACCCTTCTGTTTTAAGGACAAGAAGACTTTTGTGCAGGCCGAAGATTACCAATGCTTCTGGTCTGAATTCAATCAAAGGCCTAATTACAATTGGACTTCAAACTCGTTCCTTTCTATACAAGAATGTGCTATATCTATCAATCTCAAAATAGATGGAATTGAAATTGGCACAAATACATTCTTGAAATAGACGATTCCCTACCCTTGTTGGTGTTATCACCAACAAGCACAACAACGGTTAAACTTGCAATCTCCTAATTCTCCCAAAACCAAAAAAGAGCCTCTATACTGCGTTTAGAGGCTCTTTTTCTTAAATCAGGGCAAAACCAGGCTTAGTCCATCAGTTTCTTATACCGGATGCGCTTAGGTTCTACGTCGCCCAGGCGCTTCTTCTTGGCTTCTTCGTAGTCTGAGAAGTTACCTTCAAACCAAACTACTTGACTGTCGCCTTCGAAGGCTAGGATGTGGGTGGCGATGCGGTCCAAGAACCAGCGGTCGTGGCTGATGACCACGGCGCAGCCCGCGAAGTTCTCCAGCGCGTCTTCCAGCGCCCGGATGGCGTTTACGTCCAGGTCGTTGGTAGGCTCATCCAGGAGCAGCAGGTTGGCACCTTGCTTCAGGGTCATGGCCAGGTGCACGCGGTTACGCTCGCCCCCAGACAGTACGCCCACTTTCTTCTCCTGGTCACCGCCCGTGAAGTTGAACTTGCTCACGTAGGCCCGCGCGTTCACTTGGCGGCCTGCTAAGAGCATAGTCTCGGTGCCGCCGGAGATGGTTTCAAATACAGATTTGTTGGGGTCCAGGCTCTCGTGTTGCTGGTCTACGTAGGCAGTCTCCACCGTTGGGCCTACATTGATAGTACCGGCATCTGGGGTTTCACGGCCAGTGATTAAACGGAACAAGGTAGATTTACCCGCTCCGTTAGGACCAATAATGCCCACAATACCCGCCGGCGGCAGATTGAAGGTTAAGTCTTCAAACAGTAATTTATCGCCAAACGCTTTGCGCAGGCCTTCGGCTTCAATCACCACGTTGCCCAGGCGCGGACCGTCTGGGATGAACAGCTCCAGTTTCTGTTCTTTCTCTTTGGCTTCCTCAGAGGCCATCTTCTCATAGTTACCCAGACGCGCTTTAGATTTGGCTTGGCGGGCTTTCGGGCTCATGCGGGCCCACTCCAACTCACGTTGCAGGGTTTTCTGGCGCTTGCTCTCGGTTTTCTCTTCTTTGGCCAGACGCTCAGCTTTCTGCTCCAGCCAGCTGGAGTAATTGCCTTTCCAAGGAATGCCTTCGCCGCGGTCCAGTTCCAGAATCCAGCCGGCCACGTTGTCCAGGAAGTAACGGTCGTGGGTAACGGCAATCACGGTGCCTTTGTATTGTTGCAGGTGCTGCTCCAGCCAGAGCACAGACTCAGCGTCTAAGTGGTTGGTTGGCTCATCCAGCAGCAGCACGTCTGGCTCCTGCAACAAGAGGCGGCAGAGGGCTACGCGGCGCTTCTCACCCCCAGAGAGGTTCCCAATCACGGCTTCGCCCGGCGGGGTGCGCAGGGCATCCATGGCGCGTTCCAGTTTGCTGTCCAGGTCCCAGGCCCCCAGGTGGTCCAGTTTCTCCTGCACTTCGCCCTGGCGGGCCATTAGTTTGTCAAAGTCGGCGTTCTCATCAGCGAAGGCTTCGTTTATTTCCTCAAACTCCTTTAGAAGAGCCACGGTCTCGGCGGCGCCTTCCTGCACAACCTCCATTACGGTTTTGGTAGGGTCCAGCTGCGGTTCCTGCTCCAGGTACCCCACGGAGTACCCCGGCGAGAACGCCACTTCACCCTGGAACTGCTTGTCTACGCCGGCAATCACCTTCAAAAGAGAGGATTTACCAGAGCCGTTGAGACCCAGCACGCCAATTTTAGCGCCGTAAAAGAAAGAGAGGTAGATGTTTTTTAAGACTTGTTTCTGCGGAGGGTAGATTTTACTCACCCCCGCCATGGAGAAGATGATGGTTTCGTTGCTCATGGCGTATGTGTATAGATTCTGCTCTGAGTATTGGCAGGCGGCGTTTAGAGGGCGTTTTCAGAAAAAGAGCCGCTAAACAAAACCAAAAACCTTGTTCTTAGAAATCAGTATGAAAGCAAATGTCAAGTTTAGGTTTTTCTGCCAACGGCCACAAATATCGTAAATTTTGGCGGGCCCGGGTTATGAAAATTGGAGGTAATTCATAAACTTGTACCAAAATAGACTTTAAAATTTTCAGTTAATAATCCAGTAGATGGAAACCAAAGATTTGTCTGAGGAGGCCCATAAGTACGGCTACATTGAGGGGAACCAGGTGTGGTTGAAACCGTTTATGCATTTCCCGGCACGCCAGGTAGGTGACGTAAAAGAGGTCCCTGAAGAATCACTGCAGTACTTTGCGAATCGTTTTGAGAACTTCAGACAAAAGGTTTACAGCCTGTTGGAGAAGATAGAGACCTCTGAGAACAAGGGGTCTTTCCTGATGAAAGTGCTGCACTTAAAAGAGCAGATTGAGAAGTATGATGCCGTTGGCGACTTTGAATCTTTGCACCACCGCCTTTCTGCCGCTGAAGCCGAGATCAAGGAAGCCATTGCCCGCAACCGCGACAAGAACCTGGCCACCAAGATCACGCTCATCCAGCAGGCCGAGGCCCTGCAAACCAGCATTGACTGGCAAGAGACCACAGACAAACTGAAGGAACTGCGCCAGAACTGGATCAAGACCGGCCCGGTAGACAAGTCCCTCACAGATGAACTGGAGGAGCGTTTCAAAACGGCCGTGGAGGCTTTCTTCACCCGCAAGAAAGAGTTCTTCCAGGACAAAAAGGACATGCTCTCCCGCACGGTAGACAAGTACAAAGTCCTCATTGCCCAGTCTGAAGCCCTCAAAAGCTCTGAGGAGTGGGAAGAGACCAGCAAAAAGCTGAAAGACTTGCAAAACCAGTGGAAAGAGATTGGCGGCACCCTGCCCCGCAAAATGTCCAATGACCTCTGGAACAGCTTCAGGGCGGCCAACAACCACTTCTTTGAGCGCCTCAAAAAGCACATCAACAGCCAGAAAACTGAGTCTAAGGACAAGTATCTGGAAGACAACCTGGAAAAGAAACGCTCCCTGGTGGCCCAGGCCGAGGCCCTGTTAGACGAACCGGTACAACAGGCCGTTTCCCAAGCCAAGGAGCTACAGGCAGCCTGGAAGAAAGTAGGCCCCGTGAAACAGGAAGCGTCTGATGCCGTGTGGGAAAGCTTTCTGGTAGCCTGCGATAAAATCTTTGAACTGAGCAGCCTGGAACACTTCATGCGCAAGCGTCCTTTGCCGGAAGGCAAGAACTCTGAGACAGACCAGCTGTACGCCCGCATTAACGCCCTGCGTGATTTCATCAAGCATGACAAGCAGGAACTGGAAGTACTGGAAACCAACCTGGGCCGTTTAAACCCTAACCCGGGCAATGAAGCGTTCAGGTCTATGCTGGAAGGCAAGATCAAGAACTTCAACCGTAAAATCCGTACCAAGAACGAACTCATAGAGCTGCTGCGCAAAAAGTCTGGCGCGCAAAGCAACAAAATTGCCTAAGTCATTCGTAAGCCGTTAGAAATTGTCCTAAATTCTAACGGCTTACACTATGAAAAAATACCTTCTACTCCTTTTCCTGTGCGCCTCCTTCCTGGCGCAGGCTCAGAACATCAAAGGCCCGTACCTGGGGCTCACCACCCAGTTCCAGAACACCTGGATCATCAATGACGAACAATACGAAGGGGTGAACTACAAACACCGCTTCACCACCAAGTGGGCTCCTTATGGTTTTGTGGCTGGTTACAAATTCAACGAGAACCACAACGTGCAGGCAGAGATTTACCGCTCGCACCAAGGCGAGAAGTTTGACTTGGTAGACCGCGACGGCAACAAGACCGGTGAGAAAGAGATTGACCTGGTGTACTGGAACATTCCGCTGTTATTCAAATACACTACCACGGGTACGCTGCGCTTCAATTTCCAGGTGGGGCCGCAACTGGGAATATTACAGAAAGGCACGGAAGAGAACCGCTTTTCGCGCACCGCCACCTACCAGCTCAAAGAGAAATCTTTCCCCATTCAGGCTGGCACCTATCTATTGGCCAGCACCGAGGACCGTGACCGCTCCGGCAACGCCAACGTAGGCAAGTTCAACGAGTATGATGCGGGTATTTTATTGGGAGCCGGGGTAGAATACAGCCTCACCGATAACCTGAGCCTTACCGCCAACCTGCGGTATCTCTACAATTTCGTGAACATCCGCAAAGAGGAACACATAGTAGACAACGCCAGAGACCCAGATGAATACACGCTGCGGCAGAACATGGTAGGCGGATTGCAAATTGGCATTAACTACCTGTTTAACACCGGAGATGGCTCTAGCAGCGCCCGTCACCAATAAGAAAAAAAACGGCAACGGGTAAACATTTTACTTATTTACCCGTTGTGTTTTAGCATTGCGAACGGTTGGTAATAAGAAGAAATCTTTGAATTGTCAATCAAAATTCTATTTTTGCAGGCCGTTTCCATGAGCAAACAATTTGTATAGACATACTTAAAAAACGGATTTACTATGTATTGGACACTTGAACTTGCCTCTTACCTGGAAGATGCGCCATGGCCAGCTACCAAAGATGAATTAATTGACTATTCTATTCGCTCCGGCGCCCCTATGGAGGTGGTAGAAAACCTTCAGGCCCTGGAAGACGATGGTCAGCCCTATGAAAGCATTGAAGAAGTTTGGCCAGACTACCCTACCAAGGAAGACTTCATGTTCAACGAAGACGAATACTAGTCTTAATTAAGAATTGGGAATTAGGAATTAAGAATGGCCTTATTGATAATTCTTAATTTCACATTCATAATTCCCAATTAAGAACGTTGGCTGTTTTAGAAATAAAAGGATTGGTTGCGGGATACGACGAGCGCGTACTCCTCCGCAACCTTTCTTTTTTAGTGCCAGAGCCTGCGTTTGTAGCCATTATTGGGCACAACGGCAGCGGCAAGTCTACTTTGCTCAAAACGCTCACGGGGCAGGTGCCCTACCAGGGGCAGATTCTGGTGCAGGGCCAGCCGCTCAAAACCACTTCTGGCGTACTGGCCCAATCCCTCTCTTACCTTCCGCAGAAAAACAATGTAGCCTTTCCCATCAAAGTGCGGGAGTTGGTAGTGATGGGCCTGTTCAGGCAGAAACGGCTGCTGGAGCATTATACCGCCGCAGATTACGCCCTCACGGATGACGTACTTACCCGCCTGCACATCTCTCACCTGAGCCAGCGCACGTTCACCCAACTTTCGGGCGGGGAGCAGCAGTTGGTCTGGCTGGCGCAGCTCATGCTCCAGAACGCGCCCATCGCGCTGCTAGATGAACCTACCCAGCAGCTGGATGTGTACCACAAAAAAAGGGTGTTTGATCTTATGACCAGCTGGGTACACCACGAACAGAAAACGGTGCTTTGCATTACGCATGATTTGCTCAACCTGCTGCCCCTGCAAGGCTACCTCCTCAACATCTCGCACCCGTCCCCAACCTTAGAGGTCATCACGCCCCAGACGGTATTGGCGCAGCAACAATTCCTGGAGGAGAGACAGCATGCCCCATCTAAGTAGACCAACCGTTTAGCGGCTCTTTTTCCAGAAACAGCCCCAAAACAGCACGTACGAACTCTGAAAAGTTATGTCCTTTTCTCCTGTAACAGGAAAGCCTCGGCCAGCACAAGATCTTCGGGGGTGGTTAGTTTGATGTTTCGGTAGCTGCCTTCCACCAGTTGGATCTTGTGCCCGAACCGTTCCACCACAGAGGCATCATCGGTGAAAAGCGGACTTTCGGGTTGACTGTAGGCCCGGCGCAGCAACGGTAGCCGGAAGCACTGGGGCGTCTGCACCAGCCGGTACGCGGCCCGGTCTACGGCTTTGGAAGTGCCGCCCCGCACTCTTCTAATGGAGTCTTTCAATGAAACCGACACCACGGCAGCTCCCCGTTGCGCGGCGGTGCCATAGGCGGCCTGCAAAATAGCATTGTCCACGAACGGGCGCACCCCGTCATGCACCGCCACCACCCCATCTTCCTCCTGCTCCAAGGCTGCCAACCCATTCTTCACCGACTGAAACCGGGTATTACCGCCCAAAACCACCTGATGCGGCACCGTGAATTGATGCTGCTGGCAAAGAGAATTCCAGGTAGAGACTTCCGCCTCCGGCAACACCACCACCAACGGCATGGCCGCGTCAAACGCATGGAAACGCTGCATGGTGTGCATGAGCACCGGCGTGCCGGCAATGTGTAGAAACTGTTTGGGCAGGGTTGCCTTCATTCGGCTGCCCGAGCCGCCGGCTACAATAACAGCGTATTTCTTGAAAACGGGAGATTCCATAGGAAGTGGCAAGTTACGCATTCCCGCTTGCCTAGGCCAGCGCCGTTTAGGGGCTCTTTTTCCAAAAGAAGGGCCAAACCAGAAGTATCTTCATTTCTTTCTAGCGGCACATGGCCAGAAGCGGCAGCTGTTTTGAAGCAGTTTCCGGAAAAACAGCCGCTAAACGCAAAGTGGGGGTTCTTGCCGGGAATAGGTATTCTTGGGTTTAGAATTCCAGGATGAAGGTGGCACCTTTGTCTACTTCGCTGGTGACGCTCAGGTTCCCGCCCATGGCTTTGGCCTGCGAATGCGCAATGTACAGCCCCATGCCTTTGCTGTCTTTGTGGTGGTGGAACCGCTGGTATAGCCCGAAGATGCGTTCGCCGTACCGGTTCAGGTCTATGCCCAGGCCGTTGTCTGAGAAGTACAGCACCTGGCGGTTGCCTTCCTGCACAGTTTTCACCTCAATGCGCAACGGACGGTTGGGCGACCGGTACTTGACGGCGTTGGTGAGCAGATTCAGCAAAATGCTGTGCAAGTAACCGGCATTGAAATACACTGTGGGCACTTGGGAGAAATCAGTGACCAGTTCTGCATGGGTAGCCATGAGTGAGTTCTCCACAGACAGCACCACCTTCTCCAGCGCTTCCTGCAAGTTTACCTCTTCTTTGTTCTCTTCTGGATTGTTCTTGATGACCAGCACCTCCAGCAAATCATTGATGATGGTGTTCATTTGGGCGGTAGACTCAATGAACTTCTGGATCAGGATCTTGTTACGGCCCTCCGGCACAGCGTCCAGGTTAATCAGATTGGCGATACCGGTAAGATTAGCCAGCGGCGCGCGCAGGTTGTGCGAGGTGATAAAGGTAAACTGCTTCAGGTCGGCGTTGTTCCGGGTGAGTTCAGCAATAAGCACCTCCCGCTCCTGTTCATAATTTTTACGGGCAGTGATGTCGCGGAACATGGAAATCCAGTGCGTGAGCTGCCCCTTACTATCTATCATAGGAATAAGGAGCAGCTGCACCCAAAAATAGCTTCTGTCTTTTCTATAGATCACCAGTTCAGCCTCACCCACTTGGCCCTCTGCCATAGATTGCTGAAGCTGTGCTATGGGGTTTCTGAACTGGTGTTAGGCCCTACTATGAAACTCATGTTTCCGCCCAGCACTTCCTCTTTCTCATAGCCCGTCAGTTGGGTGAAGGCTTTGTTGAAGAAGAGAGCCTCCAGTTGCCACGGTTTCTCAGGGTTGGCTTTACTGATGATGATGGCGTCCTGCGCGTTCGCAATCACAGATTCCTGCAGCTTTAGTTTTAGCTCCTCTTCCTTCTGCCGGTTGATATGCGTAGACATGGCAAAATACCGCTCCAGCCGCCCGTTGGAGTCTAGCAGGGGTTGCATCTGTAGCCTAATCCAATGTTTCTCCCCGCTCTTGGAGTACTGTATGATCTCGCATTCAGTAGATTCCAGCTTTTCCAGACGCCCTCTCATGCATTCCTCCATCTCTGGGTCGGTCTCGGGGCCATTCATAAAAGTGGAAGGAATCTTACCTTGCACCTCTTCCAGCGTATAGCCCATTAAACGGGTAAAGGCATCATTTACCCACTGGATGGTAAGGTCTGGGTTCAGGATCATAACCCCATTGATGGTTTCACGGGCTACCACGGAGAGCATTCTTACCTCTTCCTCGGCTTGCTTCTGGGCAGTGATATCCTGTATGGCACCCACCACCCTTACCGGTTTCTGGTTTTCATCTCTGATGAGGTATCCTTGATCTATGACCCAAGCATATTCCCCATTGGCTTTCCTGAAGCGGTACTCTTCCCGCCAATGCCCTCCTTTAGTGCCGTATTGCAGCATTTTATCTAAGGAACCTGACACCCTGCCCAGATCATCTGGGTGTACCTGCGCCGCCCACATATCAAATTCGCCCCCATACTCCTGCACCTTGTAGCCAAAAAGACGCTCATAGCCTATGCCCCACTTAATTTTTTTGGCCTCAATGTCAAAATCCCAGATGGCATCATTGGTGGCTATAGTGGCGTAGTAGTAGCGTTCATTGCTTTGCCGTAGTTCTATTTCAGCTAGCTTGTTTTCCAGAACGAGTTGCAGCAAAGCACTAACACTCTCTAAGGAGGCTTCCTCTTCTGGTGCGGGTGCTTTGGGCTCATCATAATAAATACCCAAAGTCCCCAGCATTTTCCCCCCTGAGCCTATGAGCGGGAAAGCCCAACTTGCCCTAAACCCATTAGCTAGGGCTTTTACGCGCAGGTCTTGCCACCGTGGGTCACGGGCAATATCCGTACAGATCACTTTCTCCTGCTGATCTGCCGCCGCCCCGCAAGTACCTACGGTCTGGCCTATCTCTATGCCGTCAATAGCCTCAATGAAGTTCTCTGGGAAATTGGGCGCTGCCACCACATACAGGTGTCTTTCCTGCAAGCGCATGCAGACACACCGCATTTTGGGGTGCAGCTTCTCAATGCCAGCCAAGTACAGGCTCACTATTTCCTCCAGGGTAGAGCCGGGGGTGGCATTCTTCTCCAACACCTGTTTCCCCAAAAGCTCCAACTCTACGCCAAAGGGACCTTTAGGCTTGGCCGAAGAGAGAGAAGCCGGAAAAGCATCTCCAGACACAGCTTGAGCTTTGGCTTGGGCCAACTCTTCCCTTACCTGCGCCAATTCCAACTGCAATGCTTTCACCTGCTCCTGGGCATCTTCCAAGACACTAAATGACAAGTCTTTATCTACAGATCTATTCATAGCACCTGCTACAACATTGTGTTCATTTCGTCCTTATGCCTTTTCCCCGGAGCATTCGCTTTTATCTGCTGCTCACATAGTTATTCCAGAATTTCTTTCCAGAATACCTGCCTGCCTTCTACCTTTTCAACTCATGAAAGTACCACTTGCTCCAATCTATTACAACAAGCTTATTTTTTAAATTTTCTTAAAAAGACGAGACTATTTAAACGTCACGCCATCTGTTCCTGAGTTACTTCTTTAAGAACGAGAGTGCTGGTAAAATGGCTCTTAGTCCACCAACTTTGTTGACTCTTAATTTTCGACTTACTGAACGGAAACTGCTTCCTGCTACCACCAGATGTGCGTTTAGGGGCTCTTTTTCTGAAAACAGCCCCTAAACAAAAAGCCCCACGGGTGAAACTACCAGTGGGGCTTTTTGTTTGAAAATAAATGTACTATAGAATGAGCATTACGTCTCCGTAGCTGAAGAACTTATATTTCTCCTTGATAGCGGTTTGGTAAGCCTCCACAATCAGTTCGTAGCCTCCAAAGGCGGCGGCCATCATTAACAGCGTAGACTCCGGCATGTGGAAATTGGTAATGAGGCTATTGGCGATTTTGAAGTCATAGGGAGGGAAGATGAACTTGTCTGTCCAGCCCTCGTTTGGCTTCAGGCGGCTGTTCGCCGACACCGAGGACTCCAGGGCCCGCATAGTGGTGGTACCAATGGCGCAAACGCGTTTCTTAGCATCTAGGGCTTTGTTCACAATCTTGGTGGTTTCCTCGGTCACGAAGAACTGCTCAGAGTCCATTTTGTGTTTGGTGAGGTCTTCCACATCTACCTGGCGGAACGTGCCCAGGCCCACGTGCAGCGTGATAGGTGCTACGTCAACCCCTTTCAGTTCCAGGCGCTTCAGCACCTCACGGGTGAAATGAAGCCCGGCGGTTGGGGCGGCTACGGCACCGGTTACCTCTGCATACACAGTCTGGTAACGCTCTTCGTCCTCTGGCTCCGGCTCGCGTTTGATGTATTTGGGAAGCGGGGTCTCGCCTAAGCTGTGCACCACTTTGTAGAACTCTTCATCTGGTCCGTCATACAGGAACTTGATGGTACGGCCGCGCGAAGTGGTGTTGTCAATCACTTCCGCCACCAGGTCGCTGTCTCCGAAGTAGAGTTTATTGCCTACCCGTATCTTGCGGGCTGGGTCTACCAATACGTCCCAAAGGTGAATGCGCTTGTCCAGCTCGCGCAGCAGGAACACTTCAATCTTGGCACCGGTTTTCTCTTTGTTGCCGTACAGACGGGCCGGAAACACCTTGGTGTTGTTGGTTACCATCACGTCGCCGTCATCAAAGTAAGAGATGATGTCTTTGAAGACCTTATGTTCTATCTTGCCGCTGTCACGGTGGATCACCATCATTCTGGCTTCATCACGGTTTGGGGCCGGATGCGTGGCCATCAGCTCATTGGGCAGGTCAAATTTAAACTCTGATAACTTCATGTTTTAATATTACGGTATTAAAATATTAGCGAAAAATAGTGCGCAAAGGTAGGCACTTTCCGCTAAATTCTTTTACTTTCAGGCAAATTAAGTATCTGGCTCACTCTGCTCTTTTCGTTTTCACAGAAAGCAGGCCGGCTGCGTACGCGCAGTAGATATTTTACTATCAACTTCTTAATTAAATAACGATTTCATAAAGAGGATGTTCTCTTCGGCATCTTTAAAAGCTGTATCTTTCCCATATGATTTACTTCCGGCTGGTATTTGAGAGCTTCCGTTTTGCGTGGCAGGCCCTGCGGTCTAACCTCCTGCGCACGATCCTTTCTTTGCTGGGCGTAACCATAGGTATTTTTGCCATTATCTCTGTGTTCACCATTGTAGACTCCCTGGAGCGCAGCATACGCCAGAGCATGAGTTTTGTGGGCGAGCGGATTGTGTACGTGGAGAAGTGGCCCTGGATTTTCAAGGACGATGACATTCCCTGGTGGAAGTTCATGCAGCGCCCATCGCCCAACATGCGGGAATTCCGGTTTATGGAGGAACAGCTGGAGAACGACGAAGGGGTGGCCCTGGTGGCCCGCCGCGGCAGCAACACCTTTAAACAGCGCAACAACAGCATGAGCGGCATTATGCTGCAAGGCGTTACCCAAGACTTTAACAAAGTAGCCGAAGTGCCCATTGCCGAAGGGCGGTTCTTTACCCAACAGGAAACTGAAGGCTCCCGCAACGTGATCATTATTGGTGCTGAGGTGGCCTCCAATCTGTTCCCGTACGGCAGCGCCTTGGGCGGTAACATCAGAATCAGGAGCCAGAAGTTCACCGTGGTGGGCGTCATGGAAAAGCAGGGGGCCGGTTTGTTTGAAGGCATGCCCACCAATGACAAAAACGCTTACGTTCCCTTTGGGGCCTTCGGGAAAATGTTTGCCGGCGGCCCAAGAGGCATCCAGCCCACGCTCATGATCAAAGGCCGCGCCGATGACCCTAACCTCCAGAACCTGGAATATGAGGTAAAAGGCAAGATGCGCACCATCAGGGGCCTAAAACCCTATGAAGAAGACAACTTTGCCATTAACCGCTCAGAGATGATGGCAGACGCCATTGGCGAAATGTTCTCCATCATTGGCATTGCCGGTTGGGTTATTGGCGGTTTCTCTATTCTGGTGGGCGGCTTTGGCATTGCCAACATCATGTTCGTGTCTGTGAAAGAGCGCACCAACATCATTGGCATCCAGAAATCTCTGGGTGCCAAAAACTTTTTTATCCTGTTCCAGTTCCTGTTTGAGTCTGTCTTCCTGAGCCTTATAGGCGGCGGGGTGGGCATTCTGCTGGTTTCCCTCATAACCTTAATCCCCATGGGTGCGTTAGACATCATCCTTACGCCTGGCAACATTCTCTTAGGGTTGGGCGTATCGGTCGTGATTGGTGTGCTCTCAGGCATTATACCGGCGGTCATTGCTTCCCACCTGGACCCCGTTATTGCCATCAGGTCTAAATAACCTCCCAGCCCACCCGTTTACCCCCTTCATTCGCTTTTGCAACAGAGTATTTGCAACAGATAATTTGACGCGCCTGTTTGGGAATGTTTTCCGTAGAACAGACAGGCTATATACATGATTGATATATGACGAAGTTGAGAAAAACCAGCAAAACCAAGCTGCAAGACGAAACCACCAACGTGGGCAGCGGCACCACCATTGTTCAGCCAGAGGTAAATGACAACAAGGTTGAATCTTTACAGGAAGCAAAGAAAATAGCCAAGCAGGAAGCCCCTGTCCTGGGTGAAGATGACAAGCGAATCCGGGAGGCGTTCACAGACAAAGACTGGAACGAAATCAAAATAGCCGACTCCTGGCAGATCTTCAAGGTGATGTCTGAGTTTGTGGAAGGCTTTGAGAAGATGGCCAAAATTGGTCCGTGCGTTTCTATTTTCGGATCGGCGCGCACCAAGCCAGACAACCCTTATTACAAAATGGCCGAGGAAATTGCCGCCAAACTGGTGCGCCACGGCTACGGCGTGATCACGGGCGGCGGACCCGGTATTATGGAGGCCGGGAACAAAGGCGCCCACTCTGAGGGGGGCCGCTCTGTGGGGCTCAACATCCACCTGCCGTTTGAGCAGTTCAACAACATTTACATTGACCCAGACAAGCTCATCAACTTTGACTACTTCTTTGTGCGCAAAGTGATGTTTGTGAAATACGCCCAGGGTTTCATAGGAATGCCCGGCGGCTTTGGCACCCTGGATGAACTGTTTGAGGCCATGACCTTAATCCAGACCCGCAAGATTGGCCGTTTCCCTATTGTGTTGGTGGGCAAAGCCTACTGGCAAGGCATGTTTGACTGGATCAAGACCGCCATGCTGGAGATGGAGCACAACATTAGCCCAGAAGATCTGGACCTGGTGCAACTGGTAGACAACGCCACCGATGCCGTTAAGATCATTGATGACTTCTACAGCAAATACATGCTGTCTCCCAACTTCTAAGAACGCTCTCCAGCGCCAGTTTTGGCCTGATTTCAGAAAAACCGCCCCTAAACGTATTTGGGGCGGTTTTATTTTTTAGAAACAGGCGCTAGACGAAGTTCAGTCTAATTATTTTCTCCACAACCTTATCTATATCTTATATTTTTTACCGATTTTTATAGCCCCCCTTTGTCATTTAATACAATATCCAATCTATACTAACCCTTTAATTATCATGAAAAAAGCAATTGTCATGCTTTTGTGCGGCACCACTCTGTTCGCTTCCGGCTGCGCATCTATCGTAAGCAAGACCAGGTATCCAATTAATCTCTCAAGTGCCCCAGACGGCGCTAAGTTCAGCATTGTTGACCGTAATGGACATGAGGTGGCTTCTGGGCAAACTCCCACCACAGTTACCCTTAAAACCGGAAACGGCTTCTTCAAGAAAGCGATTTATTCTATTAAGTTTTCAAAGGCAGGGCACACAGACAAAACCCTCACCCTGGAAGCTGATCTTAACGGATGGTACTTCGGGAACCTTATTTTTGGCGGCTTTATTGGTATGCTCATTGTAGACCCTGCCACTGGCGCCATGTACAAATTCAACCAGAGAGACGTGCAGGCATTGCTAAGCCAGAACACGGCGTTTGCCCCTCTCCAAAGTGAAGGACTCAAGATTGTTTCTGTGGAGGATATCCCTCAGGAACTGAGAGACAAATTGATTGAGATCAAATAACTGTTTTTTACTTGTTTTCAGAAAAACCGCCCCTAAACGCACTTTAGGGGCGGTTTTGTTTTAGTTCCGTATTAAGAAGCCGCCTTGGCAGCAGACTTTCTTTACTTATAGACCCTTCAGCATTTTCTGTTTAGGGGCTCTTTTTCTGAAAACAACCCCTAAATGGGAAGTACTGGAAGATGATGACAAAGCAACACTGTATTCCTATCCAGCCTCTAAGCATATTTTTTAATTATCGGTAATTATTTATTGATTTTCAATAAATAATTACCGATAATTGTTTTCATATTTAAACTTGATGTCGCTATGGAAAACACTCCCTCTACCATTTTAAGATTCATGAACGTTATCTTCTGGGTACTGTTTATTGGTCTCTGCATCAAAACAGGTGCTATTCTCGTCTCGTTTGCCGTAAGTCTTTTTGTAAATGCCGAGGGCGCCAAGGACTTGTACCAAGGGCTGGATTTGTCTCAACTCTACCACTTCAACAGGTCACTCTACATTCAGACGGTGTCGCTGTTTATTGCCCTCACGGGTCTGAAAGCCTACATCGCCTACCTGGTGGTCAAGGTTTTTCTCAAGTTCAAGCTCGCAAGGCCGTTTAGCAAGCAATTGGTGGCGTTGTTCTCCCAGGTGAGCTACTACGCGGTGGGAGCCGGTATCATTGCCTTGATCGCCAGCGGGCACAGTAAATACGTCCTGAAAAAGGGAATAGCCATTCCGCTCCACTGGGGCAGCGAGGAGATTTTATTTTTTGCGGGCGTGATCTATATCCTGACGCTGATCTTCAAAAAAGGCGCCGAGCTGCAAGCCGAGAACGATTTAACCGTTTAACGAATGCCCATCATTGTAAACTTAGACGTTGTCATGGCCCAACGCAAAATCTCCCTGAATGAGTTGTCTGAAAAAGTTGGGGTAACTTTATCTAACCTTTCCATCCTAAAAACAGGAAAGGCCAAGGCCATCCGGTTTAGCACGTTGGAGGCCATCTGCAAAACGTTAAACTGCCAACCGGGAGATATTTTAGAATACGTAGAGGATTAAAAACTCAAGAATGTGCTTAGACGAAGTTTGTTTCACGTTTCCCAAACCTCCTTCGCGCAGCGAGATTCTTTCAAAACCCTTTTGCCTTCCATGACTACTGCTACCAAAAGACAGAAACAGGCCCGTGTGCTGCGCGATTTCCGGAAGATACACCGGCTCACCGGGGCTTTCCTGTTCGTGTTTTTCTTTGTGCTCTCCGTGACGGGGCTGCTGCTTGGCTGGAAGAAACACACGGGGGGCATCATTCTGGCCAAAACCCACGCTGGCACGTCTACCAACCTCAAAGACTGGCTCCCAGTGGAACGCCTCACCGCCAACGCTTTCCAAGTTGTCAAAGATTCTCTGGGGCAAGACGTTTCGCTCACGCTGGACCGCATAGACATGCGCCCAGACAAAGGCACCGTGAAATTCCTCTTCGTGGAGAAGTACCTGGGGGTGCAGCTAGACGGCGCCACCGGTCAACTGCTGCACCTGGAAACCCGCCGCGCCGACTTTATTGAGAACCTGCATGACGGCACCATCCTGGACCGGATCTTTGGTATAGACAGCGGCGCCCTCAAGGTCATCTACAGCACCGTCATGGGCGTGGCCCTGCTCATCTTTACCGTAACCGGTTTTTGGCTTTGGTATGGCCCAAAACGCATGAAGCAGGAACTTCCCTCACCATCGGCCAAACCCGAAGGCGTAAAACCGGGGAGACCGTTGCGCCCGGTGTAACTTAGCCTACAGTCCTGGCTTTTTCTGGAGAGCTCCTTTGCGTTTAGGGGCTGTTTTTCCAAAAAGAGGCGCTAAACGCAAAACCGGAACCAAAAACTTGCCGGCAGGAAATAGGCTCGCCCCGGAAGCCCGGCAACTCCTATCTTTGTCTTTCCACCACTGCCCCTTCGCCATGCCCTTCCTGAACCAAATCTCTGAACCCACGCTCCTGCTCCATGAGCAGATCGCCCGCGCCAACATCCACCGCATGGCCGAAAAAGCCAAAAGGCAGAATGTGCGCCTGCGCCCGCATTTCAAGACCCACCAAAGCAGACAGGTAGGCGAATGGTTTAAGGTGGAAGGCGTTACGGCTATCACGGTTTCCTCCGCGAAAATGGCGCAGTACTTCGCACGGCACGGCTGGTCAGACATCACCATCGCCTTCCCGCTGAACCGCCGGCAGTTGTCCCAGATTGCCGAACTGGCGCAGCAGATTAATCTTGGAGTTACGGTTACGTCAGCGGATGATGTGGTATTTCTGCGGGAGCAGCTTTCTGTACCCGTCAACATCTGGGTGAAAGCAGACACCGGCTATGGCCGCACTGGCATTAAAACCGAAGATACCGCCGTGCTGGATGCCGTTTTACAGGAAATGGTGCAAACACCGCAGCACACCTTCTCCGGCTTTCTGGCCCACGCTGGCCACACGTACAAAGCCCGGGGTAAAGATGCTATTGCTGAAATACATGCGCAAACGCTGGCTAAAATGCAGGCGCTGAAAGAACGTTATGATGCGGCTTGGCCTGATCTGCAACTTTCCATTGGCGACACACCCAGTTGCAGCGTGATGGAAGATTTCTCGGGCATGGAAGAAATCCGGCCCGGCAACTTTGTCTTCTATGACCTCATGCAACACCGCATCGGTTCCTGCCGCCTGGAAGACATTGCCGTAGCCATGGCCTGCCCCGTGGTAGCCCTGCACCCAGACCGGAACGAGGTCATTCTCTACGGCGGCGCGGTACATTTCTCCAAAGACGCGCTGCCGCAGCCAGACGGTAGCGTCCTCTTCGGGTTGGTGGTGCTGCTGACGGAAGATGGTTGGGGAGCACCTTTGCCTGCTACAGCGGTAGTTTCTCTCTCGCAAGAGCATGGCGTGGTACGGACTTCGCCGGAGTTATTTTCTCAGTTTAAGGTGCGGGATTTGGTGGGTGTGCTGCCAGTGCATTCTTGTTTGACTGCTGATTTGATGAAAGGTTACACCACGTTGCAGGGCGAGCGGCTGGAACATTTAAGTGGCACTGGCCAAAGCTAGGGTTTCAGTTTCCGCCTGTTTTAGGAAAAAGAGGCTCTAAACGGAACTGGCGCTGACGCCCGCAGGAGCTGCGCACACTACGAGGTCTTCTGCACAACGGCTAACTCGTTACATACCATCATCACCAATGATTGGATGTAAGCAGCAGTACCACTTACTCAAATGACCTCGCAGCGTCTCCGGACCTGCGAGCGTCTGTGCCAACAGCGGTTTCCCAAGCGGGCATTCCTGTTTCCCGGCTCTTTTTCCCAAAACAGCCCCAAAACGCCACCACAAAACTCCTTCCCGCCCCTAAACTATTCTGCTCTGAATTCGGTTAAGAAGAGATGTGTTGGCCGCTGCTTTTCTAGCGGGTAAATACCTACCTTTGCTCTTTAAACCGAACCAAATCGGATGACGCCAAAAGATTCTGCGGCTACCCCTGTAGCCAAACAAAATAGCTCTACCGTAGACGTACCCTTCATTGAAGTGTACGGCGCGCGGGAACACAACCTCAAGAACATCAGCCTCAAAATACCGCGCAACGAGTTGGTGGTCTTCACGGGCATCTCGGGCAGCGGGAAATCCTCGCTCGCGTTTGACACCATCTACGCCGAGGGACAGCGCCGCTACATGGAGACGTTTTCGGCCTACGCCCGCTCGTTCTTGGGCGGACTGGAGCGCCCCAATGTAGACAAGATTGAGGGGCTTTCGCCGGTGATTTCCATTGAGCAGAAAACCACCTCGCGCAACCCGCGTTCCACGGTAGGCACTATCACCGAGATTTACGACTTCCTGCGCCTGCTCTACGCCCGCACCGCCGAGGCCTTCAGCTACGTGACCGGCGAGAAGATGATAAAACAGTCTGATGACCAGATTGTGCAGCACGTGCTGGAGCATTTCTCTGGTAAGAAAACCATTGTGCTGGCGCCCGTGGTGAAAGGCCGCAAAGGCCACTACCGTGAGCTGTTTGAGCAAATCAGGAAAATGGGCTTCCTGCGCGCGCGCATTGACGGCGAACTGGTGGAACTCACGCCCAAGATGCAGGTAGACCGCTACAAGATCCATGACATTGAGATTGTGATTGACAAACTGGTGCCCTCTGTTGAGGACCGCTACCGTCTGTCTACCTCCATCCAGAACGCGCTACAGCACGGCAAAGGCACCGTACTGGTGCTGGACGCTGACACCAACGCCACGCAGTTCTACTCCCGCCACCTCATGGACCCGGCCACCGGTATTGCCTATGATGACCCGGCACCCAATACCTTCTCGTTTAACTCGCCGTACGGGGCCTGCCCGGTATGTAACGGCTTGGGCGAAATTGAGGAACTCACCGAAGATTCCATTGCGCCAGATAAGAGCCTGAGCATTAGCCGTGGGGGCATCGCGCCGCTGGGCGAGTACCGCGATATCTGGATTTTCAGTCAGATCACGGCCCTGCTCAAGCGCCACAAAGCCTCTTTGACCGTTCCCATTTCTGATATTCCCGCCCAGGCCTGGCATGACCTGCTGTATGGTTTTGAAGAGGAAGACCCCAAAGGCAAGCGCGAGCCGTTCATCTTTGAGGGCGTCATGAGCTTCCTGAAAAAACAGCTGGAGTCTGACTCTGAGAACGTACGTGCCTGGATTCAGGAATACACCACCCAGAGCACCTGCCCCGAGTGCAACGGCTACCGCCTGAAAAAGGAATCTTTGCACTTCAAGCTAGATGATAAACACATCGGCCAGCTGGCCGAAATGGACATTGCCGAGCTGGCCGCCTGGGTAGCCAACCTGGAAGAGCGCCTGAGCGAACGCCAGAACCTCATCGCCCGCGAGCTGCTTAAGGAAATCCGGAAGCGGATTGGCTTCCTGGTAGACGTGGGATTGGAATATTTGCACCTGCACCGCTCGGTGAGAACTTTATCAGGTGGCGAAAGTCAGCGGATAAGATTGGCCACGCAAATTGGGACGCAGCTGGTGGGCGTGTTGTACATCATGGATGAACCCAGCATTGGCTTGCACCAGCGCGACAACGAGAAGCTCATCAAGGCCCTGCAAGACTTGCGCGATTTGGGCAACTCCGTGGTAGTGGTGGAGCACGACAAAGACATGATTCTGGCCGCCGACTACGTGGTGGACATAGGACCAGGCGCAGGCGCGCACGGCGGGCAGATTGTGACCGCGGGTACCCCGAAGGAGATGATGGAAAGCGGCACCACCACCGCCGACTACCTAAGCCACCGCCGCGGCATTCCGGTGCGCAAGCAGAAGCGCGAAGGCAATGGCAAGAGCCTCATTCTGCGCGGTGCCACCGGCCATAACCTGAAGAACGTGACGCTGGAGCTGCCATTGGGCAAGTTCCTGTGCGTAACGGGTGTCTCGGGCTCCGGGAAATCATCGTTGATCCATGACACGCTGTTCCCCATCCTGAACAAGTATTTCTTCAATGCCAAGCGTGAGCCGCTTCCTTACCAGGAGATTGACGGCCTCAAGAACATTGACAAGGTGATTGAGGTAGACCAAAGTCCTATTGGGCGTACGCCGCGCTCTAACCCCGCCACCTACACCGGTGTATTCACGGAGATACGCAGTCTGTTCGCATCACTGCCTGAGGCTAAAATCAGAGGCTATTCGGCGGGACGTTTCTCTTTTAACGTGAAAGGTGGCCGCTGCGAGACCTGCGAGGGCGCGGGTATGCGTACCATTGAGATGAACTTCATGCCAGACGTGTACGTGCCCTGCGAAACCTGCAAAGGCAAACGCTACAACCGCGAGACGCTGGAAGTACGCTTCAAAGGCAAATCCATTACCGATGTACTGGACATGACCGTGGAGCACGCCGTGGAGTTCTTTGAGAACCAGCCGCGTATTCTTCGCAAAATCCAGACGCTGAACCAAGTTGGCTTGGGCTACATCACCTTGGGTCAGCAGGCGACTACCTTATCTGGCGGCGAGGCGCAGCGGGTGAAACTGGCCACGGAGCTTTCCAAGAAAGACACGGGCCGCACACTCTACATCCTGGATGAGCCCACCACGGGTCTGCACTTCCAGGACATTCAGCATTTATCTGATGTGTTGAACCGCCTGGTGGACAAAGGCAACAGCGTGCTGATTATTGAGCACAACATGGACCTCATCAAAGTGGCTGACCACATCATTGACATAGGACCGGAAGGCGGCGCCAAAGGCGGAACCATTGTGGCCCAGGGCACCCCGGAAGAAGTAGCGGAAAGCCCCATTGGCTATACTGCCCGCTTCCTGAAGGAGGAGCTGAGCACAAGCCACTACGTAGACGCGCCCGTGTTGGTGGAAGACGAACCGGAAACGGAAGACGAGGCAACTGACGCTCCGGCCCCGGAGAAGAAGACCCGCGGCCGCAAGAAGAAAGAACCAGAAGCCGCAGAGGCTACTCCACCTGCCGCAGAGAAGAAAAAAGCTGGCCGGAAAAAGAAAGCCGAATAGCGGCCGTTTTTCTGAAATAACGCCTAAAACAGCAATGCCTTGCTCAAGGGCAAGGCATTGCTGTTTCTAAAGACCTGGATAAAATCTTTGCGGTTTACCCGTTACTATTTTGCAGAACAGACCTTTAAAGAAGGCTTGGTTTCTACTAGTGGGCAGCTTCTTGAGTAGGTGCGGCAGCTTCGGCTTTAGGCGCAGCGGCACTGTCTGTGCTGGTAGGCATGGCGGCAGGAGCAGCGGAGTGGGCTTCCTCAGCAGCCGGAGCGGCGGTAGTAGCTTCTTCGGTTAAAGCGGTACCTGAACCTTTGTCGTTAGGATCTGTAGTGGACGTATACGTAGAACAAGCTACACCAGCAAGCAAAGCGCAAGCCGCGAAGAAAGGCAGTATGTTTTTCATTTTGTGTTAAATTTTGCCCAAAGGTACAGTTAGCCCGTCAAAAAACAATTGGCTGGCTGGGCTAAGCTTTTTACCCGCAGATTCTGTTTAGGGGCTGATTTTCCAAAAACTGCCTCTAAACGCGAAGGCCCACCTAGTAAGGCGGGCCTTCGCGTTTCTTCTACAGCAAAAATCGCAGGCAAGAAAACCCTTAATCTGGGCTACTGCCGCTCTTATTGCCCGTTAGGATTGCTGGTCTGTACTTTGATTGGGGCGGAAGTACTGGCTTTCTTCGCCTCGGTGCTGTCTGCTTGCGGACTCGCCTTGGTGCTGTCTGGCGTTGCCCCCGTGGCAGAATTATCAAAGGTGGCATTGTTGTTGGCTTCGGCCACCTCGTGGCTACTTGTATGGCCCGTTCCCGCTTTGTCTCCACTCAGGGCATAGCCGGTTCCTAAATCATCTGGGTCTGTGCTGGCAGTATAGGTTGAACAGGCAGCACCGCTTATCATTAAGGCAGCCGCTGCGAATAGAAACATTCCTTTTTTCATAGTTGTATTGCTCGCGTAGTACTAGGTTTAGTTCCCTCTATACGTGCGGCTGGGGCCGGGGTTAACTTCCTCCGGCTTGCTTAGATGTGGTTATTCTCGGCCCGCATGTCAAGGGGATTATCTCTTAGCGCCCTTGGTTTCTGCAGCCCTAATATAAAGGCTTGCCCGTTTAGGGGCCGTTTTTAGAAAAACAGCCCCTAAACGGGCAAGCCTGCTAACGATAAACGGTAGCTTAGTCTACTTTATCTTCCAGGGCAGTAGCCATTTTCTTGTGCGATTGCAGCATTGGCAGAGTCTTCGCTGCCATTGCTTTCACCGTTGGAGTTTCTGCGTTGTTGCTCTTCATCTGAAACATAGCGATGTCCATGTCATGGGCCGTCTCCATGGCATCCATATACTCCTCGTCAAAGTCTTTGCCCGTTTTGTTGTTTAACTTGTCCATGATGGCCTGGTGCGGCGGCATGAGGGTTTTAGGCAAAGTCACTTTCATCTGAGAGGCAAGCGTCATCATTTCCTGATTTGCTTTGGTATGGTGGTCTACCATCATCTGCGCGAACTTTTTCACATCGGCATTGGTAGCCTTCTGCGCGGCCAGCTTACCGGCCTGTATCTCCAGCATGTTGCTGCTGGCGGCGGTCATCATGAACATGGCATCAGTCATGTTGGTCATGTCCATGGTAGTGCCCGCGGTAGCACCGGAAGTTCCGCCAGTGGTGCCGGTGGTACCGGTAGTAGTGCCTGCGGTTCCTCCGCCATAGGAAGCGTCTGTAGAGCTTGCGGTGCCTGCGGTTGATGTATTATTGCCAGTTGTGTCAGTAGAAGTACTGGAGCAGGCAGAGGCTGTAAACATAGCTCCGGCCGCCAAGATTAACATAGATTTTTTCATAGTTCCTTTTATATTTTTATCAGTTCAGATTTCTATACGCGCTTATTTTGAAGGGGTTAGCTTCTTTTACCAAACGAGCGTTATTATTTGCACTCCCCCTACACGTTATGCAGGTTAGTCCCTGCCTTATCTGTTGGTGCTGGCAGTATCTGAGGATAAGGTGTCAGAGGCAAGAGCATGGGTGGAAGTAGCGCCGCCCATGCCGCTGCTGCCCGCGCTACTGGTGGCCGCTGGGGAGTTCGTCTCTGAGGTTTCAGTTCCCGCGGCATGGGTGTCTGTGGTAGAAGCCGGTTCTTGCCCACCTTTATTACAGGCAAACGCCGCCAGCAAGACGGTGGTGCTAATGCAAATACATAGCTTTCTCATTACCGCTGTTTTGAATCCAAGACAAGCATCTGTTCCACTGGCATCTGCTTACTTGTTTACTTTCTCTTCCAACTTGTCGGCCTGGTGCTCATGCACGCGCAGAACGGGCAGGGTTCTGATGGCGAAAGCCTTAACAGTGGTAGTCTGGGCGCCGTTGCTCACTACCTCAAACAAAGCAATGTCGCGCTCATGGGCGTCTTCCAGTTCATCCACGTACTTTTCATCAAATTCACCGCCGGTCAGTTTAGAGAGCTTGTCTACCAGTTTCTGATGATCTGGCATCAGCGTAGAGGGTAACTCCACATTCATGCCGGAGCTAATGTCTGCCAACTCCTGATTGACTTTGGTATGGTGATCAATGAGCATTTGGGCAAGTGCTTTTACTTCTGGGTTGGAAGACCGCTCCAGGGCTAGTTTCCCCAATTGTACTTCCATCATGCTGCTGCTGGCGGCTTCCATGAGGAAAGAGGCCTCGGTGATGGCCCGGGCTCCGTACATCATGGTGCCGGGCACGTTGCCCGCCGAGCCGGTAGAGATGTACGCATCTGCCGGAGTGGCGGCATTACCGGCTCCCGCATGCGCGGCGGTAACGGTAGCCGCGTAGGAATCTGACGTAGGTACGGTGTTAGCGGTATTGGTATCTATTCTGCTGCAAGCTGCTCCGGCCGCCATGGCACTGAAAAGCAGCACGTATACATTCTTTTTCATCGCTTCTTCTTTTTTATAATCAACAACTTATTCCACGTCTCGCTAAGAAACGGTGTTACTTATACTAGCAACAGGACACCTGCAAACCTTCGTATCTAGAAGTTCAGGTCCTGTTGTAGTTGCTCGGCTTGGGCTAAATGCGCCTGCAACAGGGGCAAGCCTTTGGCCGCGAACGTCTTCAGTTCTGTGTCTTTGCCATCCTGGCTCATCTCCTCAAATTGTTCAATGGCTTCTTTATGGTCTTTTATAAGTGCTTCCAGATATGCTTTATCAAACGCCTGCCCGGCTTGGGCCATTACCTTGTTGTATTGCTCCTGGTGGTCATCTCCCAGGCTAGTGGGCACCATCAGGTTCTTCAGGTCTGCGATTTGCTTGAGTTGGGTATTTTGCTGGAGATGATGGTCCAGCATTTTCTGCCCCAGTTGCTTTACTCGCGGGTCTGCGGCTTTGCTGCTGGCCAACCGACCCATCTCTGTCTCAAAAAGGCCTCCACTTGTTGCCTCTGCCACAAACCAGCCGGCTCTCTCGTCTTTTCCGGTACTCTCCAGCAGGTCTTCATTGTGTCTGCCTGCCGCATCTACGGAGGTAGTATCTGAAGAATTGCCACAACCAGACAAAGACACAGAGGCTGCCAACAGCAGGTAGAACAGGTAATTTTTCATAGTTTAGATCTTGTACCAATGGCGAACAGGCGGCGGCCTGCCCTCCCTTTTCTACGGGTTAGCGTGTGCAGGGTTAACTTGGCCGTTGCCAGACCGCTTTCTTCTCTCTGAGAAAGGGAGCAAAAAGAAGGAGGGCGTTTAGGGGCTGTTTTTCCAAAAACAGCCCCTAAACGCCCTCCTTCTTTTGAGGTGATAGGAATGTACTACCGCTTACAGACTTACTCCTTTGCGTCTGCCGGCCTGCCTGATGGCATCCCGCACGGCTTCTTCGTATTCTTCGGGAATGGAGTCAAACACCACCTCGCCGGTTTGGCCAGACACCAGACGGTACAGGAGCCGGTCTGGCTGTACCCGCAACAGGCTGATGTCATTCCAGGGCAGGGTAACCGCCTCATGGCTCACCGACAGTTTCAGCTCCAGATGATCCTCGGTTACCTGCACGTAGCGTTGACCACCCGGCTTCCGCCGACGCCAGGCAATGATAAGATAGGAGATAGCCAGCGCCAACTGCAGCAACGGCAAAAGGTAAACACTTACCACCGTCTCCTGGGCAGCGTATTGCCGGTACACGCCCAGCCCACCCAGTACAAAGAACACTACCGCCATAAACAGGTACAGTTTAGACAAAACGGAACTGTTCTGCTTCTCCGGCGATAGATTTAAGAAAAATGTTTCCATAGAAAGACAAAACTTAGCAGACTTACTTTTATCGCTCCCGCAGGTCTGGAATCAACCAAAACGCAAACCCCTGAAAACAATGTCAGGAACCGGCAAGAGGTAGGTTAGCAACCTGAACGAGAAGATGCGCTTCACTTGCCAGACAGGCAGATACTGGGAGGCACTAACCCAGGCAAACGCAATACACGCCGTTTCATCTGCATCTTACAAACCTGTTTCTAAGCTACCTTTCTTTAACGATGCCCAAAACAGAAAAGTGCATACCTTCTGTAAAACAACTAACCGGCAGGCTATTGGTCTGCCACTGTCCAGCGTTCAAAATTTTTGAAGTAAGCACTGCCCCAGAAAGAGAACCTCGGGATCATCGTGGTTTTGATTCGGCGCTTGAAATCTTCAAAGTCCTTCTGCTTTGGATCTGTCCAGAGCACTTCGCTCAGGGCCGTCATCCGCGGGAACACCATGTACTCCACCTTCGCGGGGCTGCCCATGTATTCTGTCCAGACGTTGCCCTGCGCACCCAGAATGTACTTGTCTAACCGGAGCTGCTGCAGTTCTGCCGGCACTGGGTTAAAGTTGTACACGGCATCCAGCGGATTATAGCCATGGATGGCCAGACTGTCTTTGGGGTCTTTGGATTGGTAGGCGTCAAAATACAGCGGCTTACCCGGCGACATGATGACGGTATGCCGCCGCTGGGCTGCCTCAATGCCTTGTTTGGCGCCGCCCCAGTTCATGATCACCGCCGTGGTGTCCAGGTGCCCTTCCAGAATCTCATGCCAGCCAATTACCTTCTTGTTCTTCTTGGCCAGATACCCAGACACCTGTTTGATGAAGTACGTCTGGAGCTCTTTCTCGTCTTTGAGCCCGTTGGCTTTCATGAACGCCTGGGTTTTAGGATCAGCTTTCCACCACATCTTGCTGCATTCATCGCCACCAATATGGACGTATTCACCGGGGAAGAGATCTGCCACTTCGCCAAAAACGGTTTCCAGAAATTGGAACGTTCCCGGAGTAGGCGCCAATACGTTGTTCTGGCGGTTATACATACCCCAGGTGTTGGCTACCTGCCATACCGTGTCTGGTCTGGTGCTGAACTCGGGGTAGGCGGCAATAATGGCGCGGCTGTGCCCTGGTATATCAATCTCTGGTACTACGTTGATGCCGCGCACCGCTGCGTATTTCACTATCTCCCGCACCTGGTCTTTGGTGTAGAATCCGCCGTAGCGGGTAGAATCATAGCGGGCCGGAGTGTCTTTAAAATGGCCAATCAAGGTGGAGTTACGCCAGGCTCCTACCTCCGTGAGTTTGGGGTAAGAGTCAATCTGCAGGCGCCAGCCCTGGTCATCTGTGAGGTGCCAGTGAAACGTGTTAAACTTATGGAAGGCCAGGTAGTCAATGTACTTCTTGATGAAATCCAGAGGGAAGATATGGCGGCTCACGTCCAGGTGCATTCCGCGGTACGCGAACCGGGGGTAGTCTTTCACTTCCACCGTGGCGAATTTGACTTCTTTCACTTTCTGCAGCGGCAACAACTGCATCAGGGTCTGTATGCCGTGCACCATACCGGCCACATCTCTAGCTTTGATCCTTACCACCGGACCGCCGGCCTCCAGCCAGTACATCTCCGGACGGTTGGCTTCTACGGTGTCATGCACCAGCATGATGCGCGAATGGCGGGTCTTGCGGGCATCTGGCGCGGCAATGGCCAACCCAAGATTGCACTGGTTTAACAGCAACTCCTGCAGATATTCGGCCTGTTGTTTGTAGGCAGCATCTGCCACAATAACGGTGTGCTTGTTGAGGGTAACTGGTTTTTCGCCGGTGGCGATGAAGGAGACGGGCTTAGGCACAATGTTGTTGACGGAAGCCGTCTGGCCTTGGCACCAGAAAGTAAGAGCTGAAAATAGCAGCGTGAATAAAACAAACCGAGGTTTCTTCATGGGTGAGTAAGATGATAGAAAAGTAAAAGTACAGGCAATTACCCTTGCGGTAAAGTAAAACGGCCTTTTCTTCTCCAGTAGAAGAAAAGGCCGCTCTATAAGGATTCGTCAGTTTATAGACTTCCTAAACTGAGTGCGTGGTTGTTCACTTAAGACTGCGGCTTAGGCTGCGGAAGCGCTTTGCGCGGCAATTTGTCTTTGCGCACTGCAGTTTGGTAGACAAAGTTGGCTACAATCACAGAAGCTTGCTTCAGGTCATCGGCTTGCAGACGGTCATAGGTGTCCATGTTGGTGTGGTGGGTACGGGTGTTGTACTCCAACTCGTCCTGGATGAACTGGAAGCCCGGCAGACCCAAACCATCAAAAGAAAGGTGGTCTGTACCCCCGGTATTACGATTGGTTACGGTAGTGGCGCCCAGATCATTGAATGGCTTCATCCACTCTTTGAACAACGGGGCTACGGCCTCGTTGCCTTGGGTATAGATGCCTCTGATTTTGCCGGAACCATTGTCTAAGTTAAAGTAACCGGCAATCTTGGCGTGCTCTGGCAACAGCTTCATGGTCTGTGGATCTCCCAGATGCTTTTTGGCATACCCGCGCGAACCGTAGAGGCCTTGCTCCTCCCCACCCCAAAGCGCGATTCTGATGGTACGCTTAGGCTGTAGGTTCAAAGCTTTGATGATGCGTACGGCTTCCATCATAACGGCTACCCCGGCGGCGTTATCCGTAGCGCCGGTGGCGGCGTGCCAGGAGTCTATGTGACCGCCCAACATCACAATCTCAGACTTCAGTTTCTTGTCGGTGCCCGGGATTTCGGCAATTACGTTGTAGCCTTGCGGATCTTCGGTGAGGAAGCGGGTTTTGCTTTCCAGCTCCACTTCCACCGGAATACCGGCGGCTAGCAGACGGCTCATGCGAGCCAAGTCTTCCTGCGCCATTTCGAACTCTGGCAACACAGTAGGCGCATCCAGAGCGTAAGAAGCACCGTTGCTGGTGAAGAACGTGCCGTGCGAACCGCTCCGGCCGCTGAACACTGCCACCGCGCCTTCTTTGGCAAACATTTCGCTCATCTTGGTGGCCAGGGCCCGGCGCGCTCTGAACGCGGCCATCTGCTCTTCGGTCATAGGCGTACGTCCGGCGGTAGGTTGCACCGGCTCAGCCATTTTCTGCAATTGCTCATCTGTGTAGCGGTTGCCGTCTGCCTTGAAAGTGGTCTTAATAGGAGTAGTCACTTCCATCATCACCACTTTGCCTTTCAGCTTGCCGGCATATTGCGCCAGGTCTTCTTCTTTAGAGGCTTTCACTACGGCCACCTGGGCTTTCACCGGACCATTGGTGCTGGGAGTCCAGGCCTTAGGTGACCCAATCATGGGCTGGTAGTACGGTTTGGTGAGCGCCAGGTAAGACTTTTCTACCTCCCAGCCTTTGCCAAATGTGCCCCAGGGCTCAATGACAGCATTTTTCAAGCCCCACGAAGTGAGTTTGTCTTTGGCCCACTGGTTGGCTTTGGCCAAGCCGGTAGAGCCTGACAAACGAGGTCCGTTTACATCAGTGAGGTAAAAGGCGATGTCCATCACTTGGGAGTTTTTGAGCCCTTCCTGGCGGATTTTCTCCACCACGGCCGCATCTAGCGGCTCTGCTTGCTGGGCAAAAGCGGGCACAGCCAGAAAGGCGGCACCCAAGACGAGGGTAAAAGCTTTGTTCATTAGAGAAGTGTTTGTGCCGTTAAATATAGAGAAGCCTGTATAATTAACCCAAACTTAACACAAAAACTACTCGCACTCAGAAGGAAAGATGCGTTGAAAGGCTTATTTAAGGAGTTCTTAAGTAACTGTTCACCAGCTTGTACTGGCCGGGCTTCACAATTCTGTACACTTCCAGGCTAGACCAGCGGCTGGTCATTTTCTCTGCCCTGAAATAGCGTTTCACCAGAATAAGTTTTTTGGCGGGCAGTACTATGGGCGAAGAGTAGGCATAGTAAGAAGCCGGCACCAGGTTCAGTTCCTGCAGCAAGGTACTATTGGGGAAATCTTCCTGGGTCCATTCGGTTTTGCTCTGTTGCCTGATCTTGGCTTTGATCTGCTCAAACTCCTGATTAGTGAGTTTGTAATCCATGCGCAGTTGCGGCCCGGCCCCGTGCAAGCCCCCCCGGGCAGCCAGCCTGCCTTGGTCTGAGACATTCACAATCGCCCAAAGGGAGTCGTTCACGTAGACTTCCGGCAGTTTCCAGGGCACTATGTTCTTATCTATCCGGTTGTGCGGACCGTTCTGGGAAGCCAGAAACTTCAGGAAATCCTGCACAAGGGTAGCCTCTGCTTTGCCCGCCTGCCCCACACTCTCTGAGGCGTAAAACAAGGAAAATCCCAGAAAGAAAGACAGCACAAGTGATTTGATACGCATAGGATAAAGATGGAAGTACAGCATAAGACGAAGGGTTGCGATAGAGACTCTGCTACGTCTGCTAAGCTAACCGCCCCCGTTTAGCGGCCGTTTTTTCAAAATTAGCTCAAAAACAGATGCGGTTACTTAGGTTATTCTCCATTCGTTAAGAATAGCCATGCGCCCCGGCCTTTCTTTCAAAGTTGATGCCAATTCCTTGGGCAGAGCATCTTCCAGGAAAACATCTGCCGTTTCAGCAATACGTTTTGGCCCTGATTCTGGAAAAACGGGCGCTAAACGCACTTACAGCGGAATTCCCCACAGGCTGATGCCCAGCATAAACCCCAGCATAAACCCCGTATACACCTGCTTGGAGTTATGCGCCCCCAGGGCCAGCCGCGCAGACAGCACGGCGCCGCAGATCACACAGCCCAGGCTGATAGGGTACAGCAAATACGCCTCTGCCAGCCACCCATGCAGCAACACCAGAATTCCCAGCCCGCCGCCCAGCCCAATGCCGTGGGCACTTATCTTCCAGAACTGGTTAATGAACAGCGTGGCGTACACAGAGACCGTGATAATGCCCATGAGCAGGTAGAACAACTGATCAAAGAAGGACATTCTATAGAAGATGACGGTAAGCACCGTGTAACAGCTGGCCGCCAGTAACAGTGGCCAGCGCCGCTCCTTCTGGGCATCTAAGGTAATGGAAGCCACAATACCCGCCTGTTGCAGCAGCATGGTTCCCAGCACGGGCAGCAGGAAAGTGCAGATGAAGACCAGCAGCAGAATAAGCCGCCTACCTTCCGGCGGATAGGAGAACACCTCTGGCGGCAGGTAATACAGCAACAGACTGAACAGGTACGTAGGAATCAGTAAAGGATGAAAGAGCACTGACAATGCTCTTGCAAGGCGGGGGTCCACGGTATTAATTAAGAATTAGGAATTAAGAATTGGTTCAGAGCACTGTTGAGCATGTATGGAATTGATGTCATCTAAATTTAGCTGAAGCTTTTGATCAAAGTTAAAATTCCTAATTCCTAATTCTTAATTCCTAATTTAACACGCTGCGCGTGTTAAAGCTCTTTGCGCAAACGGGCTACGGGTATGTTCAGCTGTTCGCGGTATTTGGCCACGGTACGGCGCGCAATGTTGTAGCCTTTCTCGTTGAGCATCTTCTCAATTTTGTCGTCAGAGAGCGGCTTGCGCTTGTTCTCGGCGTCAATGATGTCTTTGAGGATGGCTTTGACCTCGCGGCTGCTGGCGTCTTCACCGGCATCGGTGGCAATGCCCTCAGAGAAGAAGAACTTCAACGGGATAATCCCGAACTCGGTCTGCACGCTCTTGCTGTTGGCCACGCGGCTCACGGTGGAAATGTCCATGCCAATGTCTTCAGCGATGTCTTTCAGGATCATGGGTCTGAGTTTGCTTTCATCGCCTTCCAGAAAGTACTCGTACTGGCGGCGCATGATGGCCTCCATGGTGCGCAGCAGGGTGTTCTGGCGCTGCTTGATGGCGTCTATGAACCACTTGGCGGCGTCTAGCTTCTGTTTTACAAACGTGACGGTTTCCTTCAGCTTCTTGTCTTTCTTGGCGCTTTTGTCATAGGCGTCAAACATGTCTGCGTAGGAGCGGGAAATGCGCAGGTCTGGCGCGTTGCGGGCGTTCAAAGACAGTTGCAGCTGCCCTTCTTCATTGGCGATGATGAAGTCTGGGATCACGTACTGCACGCGCGTGGCGCCACCCGTTCCGCCGGGCTTGGGGTTGAGCTTGAGAATAAGGTCAATGGCGGCCTTCATCTCATAGTCTTCCAGTTCCAGCTTCTGCTGTATTTTGGGGTAGTGCTTCTTGGTGAATTCGTCAAAGGTGTCTTGCACTATCTGCTCGGCCACCTCGGTGACTTCATCTGGGTCGCGGCGCTCCAGTTGCAGCAGCAGGCACTCCTGCAAATCGCGGGCGGCAATGCCGGGCGGGTCAAAGGCCTGGATGCGGCGCAGCACGTCTTCTATCTCCTCTACAGAGGCATCTATGTTCTGGGAGAAAGCCAGATCGTTTGAAATGGCCTGCAATTCGCGCCGGATGTACCCGTCCTGGTCAATGGACCCGATGAGTTGCTCGCCAATGGCCAACTGTTTCTCGTCCAGGTTCAGGAACCCCAGTTGGTCCATGAGGGCATCCGTAAGCGAGCCGGAGAAAGCGATGGGTGTTTCGCGGTCTTCCTCGTCGCCGGGGCCGTCGCCCTGCATTTTGTAGCCGGCTATCTCATCGTCGTTCAGGTAGTCGCCCAGGTCCACGTCATCATCGTCGCGGCGGGCTTCCTCTTCGGCAAAATCATCCTCGGTGTTGTCGAAATCATCATCGGCATCACTGTTGGTGTCTTCATTATCGGGCGCAGGGTCATCGGCGGCATCTCCCTCTTCCAGAGCGGGATTCACCTCCAGTTCCTCTTTGATGCGGGCCTCCAGTTCAGCGGTAGGCACCTGCAACAGCTTGATGAACTGAATCTGCTGCGGCGATAATTTCTGGGATAAAAGCTGTTTTAAGTCAAGTCTCTGCATAGACAAACGGCACCGGCCCCTCAAGCGCGGACTAAGCCAAAGTTATGGTTTTTTACTACTGGTTTGCAAAAAAGGTTAATCGCGCGGCGGCATGGGGTAACTCATGGTTACTATCGCGAAGCGAGACAGGCTTTGTAAGGCCCTCAGCCAAAGGGCCATTTGCCGTTGGGGGCGCGGGAGAAGCGGTTGCCCGCCTTTTCCTGCGGTTTTTGCTCTGTGACGCCAGCAGGCCTTCAAGGCTTGCCTTTAGGGGCCGTTTTTCTGAAAAAAGCCTGAAAACAGGAGCCGGCGCAAAGGGCCGTTGGCGCGGCAGATAAAATTTAAGGCCTGAAACAAGTTCTTTGTAAGAATTTAGAGCGCAGAGTCCTATTTTTGCCTTTGTCTTGCTACATGATACGCAACACGTGATACGAGTAACTCCATGAAACGAACCAAAGTAAAAGCATTGCTCCAGACACCGGCCAGCGGGCAGGAGGTGTTGGTAAAGGGTTGGGTGCGCACCAAGCGCGGCAACAAATATGTCACCTTTATTGCCGTGAACGACGGCTCCACCATCCATAACATGCAGGTGGTGGCAGACATGAATGTGTTTACCGAGGAGGCGTTGAAAGAGGTAACTACCGGTGCCAGCGTTTCTGTGGTAGGCACGTTGGTAGAGAGCCAGGGCAAAGGCCAGACCGTGGAGGTGCAAGCCAAAACCATTGAGGTACTAGGCACCGCCGATCCAGAAGTGTATCCCTTGCAGAAGAAAGGCCATTCGCTGGAGTTCCTGCGTGAGATTGCCCACCTGCGCCCGCGCACCAACACCTTTGGGGCGGTATTGCGCATCCGGCACGCCATGGCCTTCGCGGTGCACCAATATTTCAACCAGAAAGGATTCTTCTACATCCATACACCTATTATCACGGCCTCAGACGCCGAGGGTGCCGGTGAGATGTTCAGGGTGACCACCTTAGATCCGGTGAACCCACCCCGCACCGAGGCTGGCGAAGTGGACTTCTCAGAAGACTTCTTCGGGAAATCTACCAACCTGACGGTTTCTGGGCAGCTGGAGGGCGAAGTAACCGCCATGGCCCTGTCTGAGATCTACACCTTCGGTCCCACTTTCAGAGCCGAGAACTCCAACACCAGCCGCCACCTGGCTGAGTTCTGGATGATTGAACCTGAGATGGCTTTCTATGAACTGGAAGACAATATGGAACTGGCCGAGGATTTCCTGAAGTATCTGGTGCGCTACGCCCTGGACAACTGCCAAGATGACCTTCAGTTCCTGAACGACCTCTATGACAAAGAACTGCTGAGCCGTCTCCACTTTGTGGTGGAGAATGATTTCCAGCGCCTGACCTACACAGAGGCCGTGGAAATCCTGAAGACGGCCAAGCAGAAGTTTGAATACAAAGTAGACTGGGGCACTGACCTGCAGAGCGAGCATGAGCGCTACCTGGTGGAGAAACACTTCAAGAAACCGGTGATCCTGACCAATTACCCCAAAGACATCAAAAGTTTCTACATGAAGCTCAACGATGACGGCAAAACCGTACGCGCCATGGACGTGCTGTTCCCCGGCATTGGCGAGATCATTGGCGGTAGCCAGCGCGAGGAGAGCTATGAGAAACTGGTGACCCGCATGCAGGAAATGGGCGTGCCAGAGAAAGAGATGTGGTGGTTTCTGGACACCCGCCGTTTCGGGACGGTTCCGCACAGCGGCTTTGGCCTGGGCTTTGAGCGCCTGCTGCTGTTTGTGACCGGCATGGGCAACATCAGAGACGTGATTCCGTTCCCGCGCTTCCCTAAGAGCGCTGAGTTTTAACCCGCAGGATATTTTTGAGATACATCTTTGGCCGCCCTTCTGCACAACAGGAGGGCGGTTTTTTATTAGCCGACGGCAAATCCTCCATTGCCCCTTAAAAACCTGAAGGCTGGTTTTAGTCTGTTTTAGGAAAAACGGCCGCTAAACGAACCTCCGCTACAGACGGTCTACCTTGGCAGGTGCCATTATCAAAGGCTGTTGCCCCTCTCCTGCTTAAGCCATTCTTTACAGTTTTTTCTTCTGCAAGCCGAATTCAGAAGACTTTTCCACAGGATTATCTCTTGCTGTTTTTTTGCTGCTGGAGGAGAAAAATCCCACCCGGTTCATCCAAAGTGATAATCTGTCCGTAGTAATAGAATTTATGAAGAAGTTGGCTAGCTAACTCCCTATGCCTCTTTTGATCATCTATTTTAGAATATAAACATGAATATATTAGATATGAATACATAGCAAAAACATTATATTATAACTTTGCAGAAACATTTTATACAAGAAATTGTAGCATTTAAACTTTAAATCATTTTACTTTACACTGATTATCAAACAACAGACAAAATTGATTCCCCACTAATCATCAAACGCTCTACCCCTATGTTAAAACACATTACTCTTTTACTGTTCGTATTTGCCTTAGCCCTAGGATCTACCCAAGCCCAAAGCACCAAGCAGAAAGAAAAGGAGCGCATTGCGCAACTGAAGCAGAAAGAAAAGGAGCGTGCCGAGTTAGCGAAACAAAAAGCCAAGGAGCGGAAAGAGCTGATGAAGCAAAAAGCCATTGCCCGTGAAGCCCAGCTAGATGCTAAGTATGAAGCCCTGGACGAGGCCATGCTGCAAAGAGAAGAAGCTAGAAGAATAGCTGAAAAAGAAAGAATGGCCGCCCTTAAATTGAAAGAGCAGGAAAGAAAAGACGCTCTGAAAGAGAAAGAAGAGGCTGTCAAAGAAAAAGAGCGTGCTGCCAAGCTGGCCCTGAAAGAAAAGGAAGAAGCTAGAAAACAAGCCGCCAAAGAAAGAGCACTGGAATTGAAAGAAAAAGAAGCCGCCCGTAAACTGGCTCAGAAAGAAAAAGAGGCTAATAAAAAACTAGCTTCTTATTAAGAAACGTTTCTCTCCCCTACAACAGAAAAGCCCGCCTCCATGCGGGCTTTTCTGTTGTAGGGGCCTTATCCTAACAGGTAGCTCCGTTTCTTTCTACAGGCCCCTCAAGTACTCACGCCCCAGATTCTTCGGTTCTTCAGAATCACTTCGGTTCTGCCTTTCTACAGTTCGTCTACCTCTCCCAACAGTTCATCTTCTTTAAATTTCAATCCTTTTTCTAGCGGTACATCTTTGATCAGAATCTAAGACAAACCGCTATGAAACCCGCTCCCCTCCTTCTGCTCCTACTCCTGTTCATTGGGTCACAAAGCTTTGCCCAGGCCTTGGTACAAGGTTCTGTCAAAGACGCAACGGGGCAGCCTATTCCCGGGGCCAATGTAGTGTTGAAGGGAGCGTATGACGGAGCCTCTACAGATGCAACCGGCGCCTTCAGATTCAGTACCAAACTGAAAGGGGCGCAGACGCTGGCGGTTAGTTTCCTGGGCTATGCCACGGTAGAGAAAGAGATAAACTTAGATCAGCCCCAGCGCTCCCTGTCTTTTACCCTGAAGCCCGATTACCGCCAGCTTCAGGCGGTACAAATCTCGGCGGGGGCGTTTGAGGCTAGTGATGAGAAGCGAGCCGCGTTGCTGAACTCTAGAGACATTGTCACCACCGCCGGTGCCTCCGCCGACATCATGGCTGCCATCAATACCCTGCCGGGCACCCAGAAAGTGGGCGAAGAAGGCAAACTGTTCGTGCGCGGCGGCGATAGTTACGAAGCCAAAACGTTTATTGACGGTTTACAGGTGGCTAATCCGTACACCGCCACCATCCCGGATGTTCCTTCGCGCGGACGTTTCTCGCCTTTCCTGTTCAGCGGCATGGCCTTCAGCTCGGGTGGGTATTCGGCTGAGTTTGGTCAGGCCCTTTCCTCAGCGTTGCTGCTCCAGAGCCAGGACCTGCCCGAAGAATCGCAGACCGGCATCTCCCTCATGACCATTGGGGGCAGCCTCTCGCGCACCAAGCGCTGGACCAACACTTCTTTGGCGGTCTCTGCGGACTACACCAACCTGGCTCCTTACATGAAACTGGTTCCCCAACAGCAAAGCTGGCAGCACATGCCCGAAAGCAAAGCCGGCAGTCTTGTGTTCCGGCAGAAGACATCGCCCACCGGCATGCTCAAACTCTATGGCACCTACGCCAGCAGCCATTTCGCGGTAACGCAGCCAGACGTAGACCATCCTGAAAACCCTGTAGCGGTAGACCTGCGCAACCAGAACCTCTTCCTGAACAGCACCTATGAAGAAATTTTTAAAGAGCACTGGACCCTGCAAACCGGCATGACCTTCACCCACACCCAAGACCACATTGCCGCCGGCGAAGCTCTGGTGACTGCCCACCAAAACACCTGGAACGGGAAAGCCGTGCTAATAGGCGACATTGGCCGGTCTGTGACGCTCCGCACCGGCTTGGAAACCCAATTGCGCGGCTACCGCCAGACCTACCTGGAGCACCCCAACACCGCAGCCCAGAAAGGCGTGGTAGATGAGCAGAACGTGGCTGGCTTCGCCGAAGCCGATGTCTATCTGGGCGACAAACTGGTAGCCCGCCCCGGACTGCGGTGGGAGCGCTCTTACTTTCTGGCCAAAAATGCCCTCTCGCCCCGTTTGGCGCTGGCGTACCAGGTAGGAAAAGATGCCCAGGTTTCCTTCGCCTACGGACACTTCTACCAAACCCCGGAGAACGATTACCTCAAGTACCACACCCCGCTCACCTTTGAGAAAGCCACGCATTACATTCTCAACTACCAACGCACCATCGGTAAGCGCACCCTTAGGGTAGAAGGCTACTACAAGCAATACCGGCACCTGATCCGCTACAACGCCACCAATCTGCTTGACGCCACGGAGATCACGAACGGCGGCCACGGCTACGCCCGCGGCGTGGAGTTTTTCTTTAGGGACCAGGAAAGCATTAAGCTAGGCGATTACTGGATTTCTTATTCGCTCCTGGACACCAAGCGGCTGTACAAAGGTTTTCCGGAGGCGGCGCGTCCGTCTTTCGCCTCTACGCACAACCTGAGCCTGGTGTACAAGCAGATGGTGAAACCAATCAAGACCTACGTGGGCACCACGTTCAGCTATACCAGTGGCCGCCCGTACCATAATCCCAACCTGGAGGGCTTTCAGCGGAGCCGTACCAAGCATTACCTGGACCTGAGCCTGAGCGCCAGTTACCTCACTTCGTTCAAAGGCCACTCCACCATTGTGCACGTGGCGTGCAATAATCTGCTGGGCTTCAACAACGTGTTCGGGTACCGGTATGCCACCACGCCCAACGCAGAAGGCCAATATGACAGACAGCCCGTGGTGCCGGGCGCCAAACGCTTCGCCCTACTGGCGCTGCTCATTTCCATCAACGACGGGAAGAAATAAGCACCCTCGATTTACACAATAGAAAACTCACCCTCTACCAAGCAATCAACCTAACCATAAAAACATAACCACCATGAAAAAGCTCCTCATCCTTCCGTTCCTGTTCCTGGCTTTGTTTGTGAATGCCCAGGCCAACTACCAAACCGCGCTCACAGATGCTTTAACTAAAATGAAAACCGCCAATACCGCTGAGGAAATGCAGAGCGTTGCCAACCAGTGTAGCCGCATTGTCAGCGCCGAGCCCAAAGAATGGCTTCCCAACTACTACGCCGCCTACACCAACATCACCCTCACGTTCCTGCTGAAGGACGATGACCAGCGCGACCAAGTCCTGGACAAAGCCCAAACCTTTCTGGACCGCGCCCTGAAGCTACAGCCCAAAGAATCTGAGCTCTATGTGCTACAGGGCTACCTGCACCAGGCCCGGCTGGTAGTTTCGCCCATGATGCGCGGCATGAAGTACTCCGGCCTGGCCTCCACCGCCCTGGAGAAAGCCAAGACCCTGAACCCCAACAACCCGCGCGTGTATTTCCTGCTGGGCCAGAACGCTTTTAACACGCCCAAAATGTTTGGCGGCGGCACCGATGTAGCCAAACCCATCTTAGCCAAAGCCAAGGAAAAATACGCTACCCAGAAACCCGCCAACGCCCTGCTCCCCAACTGGGGCGAGAGCAGAGCACTGGCCCTGCTGGCCAAATGTAACTAAGCTCTTTGCGTTTAGGGGCTCTTTTTCCAGAAACAGCCCCTAAACGCCCGGCACGGCTTTTCTGCCGTGCCCAGAAAGAATCTTTTCCAAAAATCCTTAACTTCCTGCCATGGCAACGTACGGCTTACCGCAAAACAAATTCCTGTCTTTCCTAAGATGGTTTCTGCTGTTTGCCCTGCTGGCCGGCATTCAGGTCATGCTCACCTGTTCTGCGTGCTATTCCAGCCTGAATGCGGCCTGGCGCAACTTTCTGTACTCGTTCTCTCTCTTCAGTATGCTCTGGCTGGGCAACGGCTACCTGAGCAACAACCTAAGCATCCTGGTCCCTTGGACTGTCAATCCCTGGAAGCGGTTTATCATTACCTTACTGCTGGTACTCCTTTACTCGGCGCTGGTGGTATTTCTGGTGAACTGGTTCTGGTTCGTGCTGCTGCCCAAGCAGAGCTTCGCCGTCATGGCGTCTCCCAAAGTGAGGGAGAGCATGTTCATGCAGATGCTCATCACCTACATTATTACCATGACCATTCATGCCGTCGCTTTCCTGAGGGGCTGGCGCGAAACGGCCATTCAGGCGGAGCGGCTGCAAAAGGAACATGCCTTGTCTAAATACGAGGCGCTCAAGAACCAGGTGAACCCGCATTTCCTGTTCAACAGCCTCAACGCGCTCACCAGCCTGGTGCACCCAGAGCCAGACCTGGCCGTGAAGTTCATCAAGCAGCTGTCTGAGGTGTACCGCTACGTGCTGGACTCCCAGCACAAAGAGGTGGTGTCTCTGGAAGAAGAACTGAATTTTACCCAACGCTACGCTTTTCTTCAGCAAATCAGGCACGGCGACGGATTGCAGGTAAGCTTCCCCCGCGATTTCCCCCACGGTTTGCACCTGCCGCCCCTGGCCCTGCAAACCCTGCTGGAGAACGCCATTAAACATAACCGGGTGCTGGCCCAGGAACCGCTGCGGGTAACGGTGCGCGTGGCAGACCAGACCCTGCTGGTGGAAAACAACGTGCAGCCTAAACCCCAGCATGAACCGCCCAGCGGTCTGGGGCTGCCCAACATCAAGGCAAGGTACGAGATGCTCACCGACAGGCACCTGGAAATACTGCCCACCAGCACCTCTTTTCTGGTACGCTTGCCTCTGCTCACGTTCCAGTAAGGCGTTTAGCGGCTCTTTTTCCTAAATAGGGCCAAAACCAGGAAATCCATTCCTCATCAACAACCAGCCATAGACATCAACATGCTCCGCGCCCTCCTTATTGAAGACGAACCTCTGGCAGCCACTCGGCTGGAAAAACTCCTGCTGGCCCAGACCGAACTGCCGCTCACGGTGGTGGCCAAACTTGCCTCTGTGCAGGAGGCGGTGCAGTACTTCCGGGAGCAGCCCCTCCCCGATCTGGCTTTCTTTGACATTCAGTTGGGCGATGGCCTGAGCTTCGAGATCTTTGAGCAGACTGAGGTGACTTGCCCCGTCATTTTCACCACCGCCTATGACGCCTATGCCCTGCGTGCCTTCAAAGCCAACGGCATAGACTACCTGCTCAAGCCCATTGATGACGAAGAACTGGCCCAGGCCCTCAAGAAGCTTCAGCGGCTCAGATCAGCGGCGGGAAACCGAGCCTCGGCCCCGGCCGTTCCAGACCAGTCCTTGCAGTTGCTCCAGCAAGCCTTGCAGCAGTTGCAGAACCCGGCTGGTCCCACGTACAAGAATCGGTTTGTCTTAAAAGTGGGCGAGCACCTGCGGGCCATTCCGGTGGAGGAAATTGACTTCTTCTACAGTTTTGAGAAAGCTACCTTTCTACAGACCACAGACAACCGCCGCTTCGCCCTTGACTACACCGTGGAGCAGCTGGAGCAGTTGGTGGACCCCAAACGGTTTTTCAGGGTAAACCGCGGGTATCTGGTGCAGGTAAACGCCATTCAGGACATTATCCACTACACCAACAGCCGCCTTAAAGTAGCGTTACGCCATCATCAACAGGAAGAGGTATTGGTGAGCCGGGAACGCGTGGGGGCTTTCAGGGCCTGGCTAGACCAGTAGTTTCAGGCGAAGCCAAGTGTGCTTATCAGGACACCTGATAGGTAGAATGACACCTGAAAGAAGCGTTTTTGCCTTTTCTCCCGTAGAAGAGGTAAAAAATGATCCATCAGCTATGATATCTATGCTTTTTAACCACCCGAAGAAAACAGTTTTCCAGCGCCTGCTGCCCTTGGTGGCGGGGGCCGTCTTCTTGATTATGCAGGCCTGCAGCAGCACCAGCAAACTGCCACCGGCCCAAACCACGTCAGACTTTTACCAGAAATATAAAAATGAGGCCGGCTTCAAAGGAACCAGTGTTCCGGTGGGGCTGGTGAGCCGCCTGGTGGCCAGGGGCGTGACCGATACGACTGTTCGGGCGGCGCTGGCCAATATCTCCTCCATCCGGACCCTCACCTTCACGCCCACTGACAAGAAGTCTCAACGCCTTTTGGAACGTGAACTCACCCAAGAACTGGACCAGGTGCTACAGAGAGAGAATTATACGGCTATTCCCTTGCTAGACACCACGCCGGGGGCGCTGCAGTTCAGAATGAGGCAGTCTAACAATGAGGTACAGGAACTGGTGGGGTACCGCAAGTACGGCAACAACTTTACCATGGTACAGGTCAACGGAAGGTTTACCCAGCAACAGATAGAACAGATGCTGCGCAAGCTAGACCCGGATGCCTTGCTTCCTCTGTTAGATTAGATTACCTCCTTTATAAAAATACCCGTTGCGTTTAGGGGCCGTTTTTGGAAAAACGGCCCCTAAACGCAACGGGTATTTTTACAGGCTCCCCTGCCGTAGCATCTGCTTTACCGGTCTTTCTCTGTTGTAGCCGGTATAGGGGCTGCGAACGCTACGTCTTCCTTGAAAAACACGGTGAAGGTAGTGCCCTGCCCAGGTTCGCTGGCCACGGCAATTCGGCCGCCGTTGTTTTCAATGATGCGCTTCACAATGTACAAGCCAATGCCCGTGCCCTCCACGTGCGAGTGGAACCGCCGGAACATGGTGAACAGCTTTTCCTGCTGGTCTTCCCGTATGCCCAACCCATTATCGGCCACGGTGAGTACCACGTACTCATCTTGCCGCTGCGTCTTGATGGTCACTTTGGATTTGCGCTCCGGGTCACGGTATTTCACGGCATTGGAAACCAGGTTATAAAGGATGCTGCGCAGGTTCTTGCGGGCGAACCGCAGGCTCTTCACCTCAAAAGAGGTTTCCAGCTTGGCTCCGGCCTCCTGGATGAGCGGCGCAATGTCTTCTTCCACCCCAGCCAACACTTCAGCGAAGGACAGCACCTCGGCCTGCGAGTCAAAGTCTTTCTGCACCTTGGTGATCTCCGTCAGGTCATGGATGGTGCCTTTCAGCTTGGCAATGGAAGAAGTGACCATGTGCAGCAGGAAATATTCTTCGCTGTCCTCTTTGCCCTCCACGGTTTCCAACAGGGCGGTGGTGAGGCCTTCCAGGTTGGCCAGCGGCGACCTTAAATCATGCGAGGCGGTGTACACAAAGTTGTCCAGGTCATTGTTGATGCGCAGGAGTTCCTGGTTTTTCTGGTTCAGCTCATCATTGAAAGCCGAAAGCTGCTCCCGGCTTTTCACCTGCTCCGTTACTTCAACGGCAAACGTGAGCACAGACTCCACTACATTTTTCCCGTTCCGGATGGGTTCATAGACAATGTTGAAATACCGGACGTATTTTTCTCCGGTTGCCGAGTCTGTGAACGGAATAGGCACCTCCATTCCAATGTAAGGCTCACCGGTTTCTTCAATGCGCTTGATGGTTTCCTTGAAGTTCTGGTGCCGTTCTTCTGGCAAAGACTCCAGCACTGATTTCCCTACCTGCGCTTTACCGTCATAGAGATTGCTCAGGAAGCTGTTTACTAAAGTATAGGTTAGGTCTTTTACTTTCACCAAGCCTACAATGGCGGGCACCTGCATGAAGATCTGCTGGAGGGTTTCGGCGCTTTGCTTCAGTTTGCGCTCCATCTTAATCCGGTCACTGATATCAATAGCCGAGCCGATGTAGCCCATGAAAGCACCTTCGGCACTGAAGCGCGGCGTGCCCGTGGTCACCACTCCCCGGTACTCGCCGTCGTGCCGGCAGAGGCGGTATTCCACCCTGAATTCTGCTTCGGCTTTCCGGGCTTTGTTGTATATCTTGGTCACATTAGGGCTGTCTTCCGGGTGAATAAACTCCAGCCATTGTTTCCCCATGTTGCCTTCCAGGGTAGAGCCGGTGAACTTGAGCCACTGACGGTTGACATACTGGCAGTGGCCGTTCTGATCGGTGGTCCAGATCATCACGGGAGCACTGTCGGCCATGTTCCGGAAGCGGGCCTCACTCTCTAGCAAGGCCTGCTGGGCTCTTTTCTCTTCCGTGACATCCCGCACTTCCAGAATATGCCCCACTACCTGGCCGCTTTGTTTTACATAACGGGTAGAGCAGGCAACCGGGATGGAATTCCCGTCTTTGCAGATGAAAGTGTCTTCAAACCGGAAGGCTTTTTGAGAGACCAATTCCGGAGACAAATTGCCGGGTTCCTGCTTCAGGTGCACCAGCTCATACATGGGCCGGCTCCTGAGTTCCTCCAGGGAATACCCCAGCAATAGTTCGGCCGCCGGATTCTGGAAGGTGCAATACCCGCGGTCATCTAACATGAACAAGCCCGCGGTGGTATTTTTGGTGATGAGTTCTGTGAGCTGGTTAGACCGCAGATAGCGCTGCAAAGACCAGATCACGAAGAAGATAAGCAAGCTGATGATGCTCCCACCCAGCAAGATGAGATCGTGCTGATCTATGCCAGAGGCTTCTGTAAAGGCACGGGTTGCTTTGTAGCGCATGGTCCAGGTACGGCCGGCCACACGCATCACATCTGTGGCGTAAAATACGCTGTCTGTGTTCTCTACCTGGTCTGCCTCTGCTATGTTGCGGTACAGCAGTGCGTCTTCCTTGGCCTCTTTGCCGTCATAAATGGAGATGCTGATGTCTTTGAAGTCATCCCCGATGGTGTTGGAGAACAGATCGGTAGCCCTGAAAGGAGCGTACACAAACCCCCTAAGCCTGCTTCTGCGCCCCTCCAGATCAGTAGGCACGGTGCCGCCGTAGTAAACGGGCATGTAGATCAAGATGCCCGGTTGCACTTTGTTCCCGCTTTCCTGCACCAATTGCACCTTGCCGGTCATGGCAGGCAGGTTGAAGTCACGGGCCGCTTCCATGGCCTCCCGCCGGGTAAGGTCATTGAACATGTCATAACCAAACGCCCGCCGGTTCTGCAGGTCTAAGGGTTCCAGAAAAATGATGGAAGAATACTCAGTGCGCGGCCCTACCGGATTTACCTGGAAATTGGGATAGCCTTCTGCCCTGATGCGACTCTCCAGCGCGGGCACCTGTTCAGGGGTGAGCATAACCGCGTAGCCAATCCCCTGCACCCCAGGGTAGTTCTTACGTACCTGCAAAGACCGGAGGTAATTCTGAAAGTCTCTGCGGGTAACGGTGTCTGACCCCATAAACAAACCGTTTACCCCTTTCAGGATTTGCAGGTAGTAGCCCATGCGGCGCTCCAGGGTACCTTTGATCTGCACCTTCCTAATCTCAAACAACTGTATGTCTTCGGCTTTGTCATTCGCCCTGGAGACCCAGAAAGCATACAGAGTCATGCCCAGCACTAACAAAGAGGAGCCAAGTGCCAGGTAATAATCTTTAAATCGGGAAAATAACATGTATGGTTCGTCCTCTTCGGCTTTACGCTGTTTCTGTCTGGCAGAATGTTCTTTCTCTTTTCTACTATTCTATAATATGCCCAGAGAGCGGCGCAAGTTTATTCAACAACGGTCTGGTGCAACAGGTTCTTATGCGAGTTGGGTCTGCAGATACTGCTGAACCGCTGGCTTGTTGTAGTCTTCCTCCGTCTGGATGTGTACCATGAGCTCCCGCATGATCTCCTCCTGCCGCTTTCCGTTGGCCAATGCCTCGGCATACGGCAAATCGGGGGAAAAGGTGACCATGGAATACAGCGGGAGCCAGGCATCTGGATACTGGGCCGTGATTTTGGCTTCTATCTTCTTCTGCAACAGAAACCGCGGATCGGCTACTTTGTCCCGCATCTCAATGAAATTGTACACCGCTAAATCTGCAATGGCGTCTGTATTGGCTTTGCGCACCTGCTGAAACGTCTGGAAAATAGTTTCCCAGTCGTCTTGGTGCTGTTCTAAAAGCCCGCGCAACACGGTGCAGTCTTCAAACCCGGCATTCATGCCCTGCCCGTAAAAGGGCACAATGGCGTGGGCTGCGTCTCCCAGAAGTAAAATTTTGCCACCATGGCTCCACGGGAAACATTTCACCGTGACCAGAGAACCGGTGGGGTTTTCAAAGAATTCCTGCGCCAGGTCTGGCATAAGGGCGGCAGCGTCTGGGAAAACTTCTTTGAAGAAAGCCTCCAGCTGCGCCGATGTTTGCAAGGATTTAAAAGAAGGCTCGCCCGCGTACGGGAAGAACAGGGTACAGGTGAAAGAACCATCTATGTTGGGCAAGGCAATCATCATGTACTGGCCCCGGGGCCAGATGTGCAGGGCGTTCTTCTCCAGTTGCCAGTTTCCGTCTGCGGCGGGCGGAATGGTAAGTTCTTTGTAACCGTAGTCCAGGTAACTCTGCTCATAGTTGAACCGGTCTGTTTTCTGCAAAGACAGCCGTACCATGGAGAAAGCCCCGTCTGCGGCGAAAATCACATCGGGCTGAATCTGATGCTCCTGCCCCGAGACGGCATCCAGCATGGTCACTTTGTTGGTAACCACTTCCACCTCCAGCACCTGTTGCTGAAAGTGCAGGGAGATGCCCGGTTCTGCCTCGGCCAGGTCTAATAGAGCCTGGTTCAAACCACCTCTGGAAACCGAATAGATGGCCTGGTTTTCTTGCCCATACGGCTGAAAAGACAGGTTGCCGTTTTTATCATGCATGACCCGGCGGTACATGGGAATGGCCACTTTCTTAATGTCTTCCGCAATCCCAATGGTTTCCAGCGCGCGCCAGCCTCTGTCACTCAACGCCAGGTTAATGGATTTGCCTGCGTTGATGTCTGTACGGCGCAAATCTGGCCTCCGCTCATACACATCCACCCGATACCCTTGTTTGGCTAGGTACAAAGACAGCAGGCAGCCTACCAGGCCCCCGCCCATCACGCTGAGTTGGGTGGTTTTCTCCATCAGATTAAGGTTACAGACAGTACCGCTAAGCAGGATCTTTCATGAAATACTGCTTTCTACGGAAAGAAGAGGTAAACTTGGTTAATTTTAATGAAAAAGCCACCACCTGTCTGCGCCAATGTCCCTCTTTGGCCGCCAAATGTGCTTGCCCACACGCTTACCGCCGCGGCACCCTGTTCTCTGGTTTGGGCCTGTTTTCAGAAAAACGGCCCCTAAACCCAACTTTGGGAAGGAAAAGTCATTCTGCCCTATCCATGGATAAACCGAAAGGTAAGGTTGATTCTGGGCTGTACTGCTTTGGCGGTTTTAGGCAGCTGGTGGTGCCAGAAATGTTGGGTGGTACCAGCCATCAGCAGCAGACTCCCCGAGGGCAGCACTAGTTGCTGTTTCAGGTCTTTCTGTTGCCGGTGCCGGAAAGAGAAGGTCCGGTCCTGCCCCAGACTCAGCGACGCGATAACCGGATTCTGGCCTAACTCAGGTTCATCATCTGCGTGCCAGCCCATGCTGTCTTGCCCGTGCCGGTACAGGTTCAGAAGTACGCTGTTGAAGGGAACGCCCGTTACCTGTTCCAAGTCTGCTTTAAGGGCAAGCAGTTGGGGAATCCAGAGCAAAGGCTCCCAGGTAAGCCCCGAGTAGGTGTAGCTTTTGCCGGCATCGGCGTACCAGGCGGTGAGGCGGGGCTGTTCTACTTGCCGGCCAAACATCCTAATCTTTTCCTGTCGCCAGGCTACCTGTTCTTCCAGTGCCTGCTGCACCTGCGGTTGCGTTTCTTTGGAAATAAAATCAGGGATCAGGTACACCTGGGCGTCTTGCATGGGCAATTGACAGGACGCATAGTTTTGTTCAAAGTCAGGAGATACTACTGGCATATGTGGTTGGTTCAGCTACGCACTTTCCGGGGCCGGGACAGATGAATCTGTTTTCTCTTTGGTAAGATCTTCCTTGGCTTTGCGTGGATCAATGTAATCGCTAGGTTTTCGTACTTTGTCCAGGTACTGCATCACAGGGGTGGCCAATACTCCGTGCAGTACAATAGACAGCAGAATGGTAAAACCCGCTACGGCCCAGATCTCTTCTGGGTTGGTAAAAGAAGCTTTGCTCAGGGCAAAGGAAATGTAGAAGATGGAGCCAATGCCCCTGATCCCAAAAAAGCTGATGGCCCATTTCTCGCGGGTTTTTACTTTGATGCCCAGCAACCCAATGTAGCCGGCCAGGGGACGTACCACCAGCAGAAAACCAACGCCCACCAATGCCCCTTGCCAGGTAAGCGCGTCTAATAATCCCCGGCTCAGGCTTCCGCCCAGCAAGATAAGGACAATCACCAGCAGAATCCGCTCAATCTGGTCTGTGAAGTCATGCAGTTCGCGGTGGTAGGAGTAATCTTTCTCCTGATGCTTGAGAGTGAGCCCTGTAAGAAATACCGCAATAAAGCCGTAGCCGTGCAGCATCTCCGTTAAGGCATACACTAATAAGGTAGCCGAGATGGCCACGAAGCCATCCTGGGTTTCGGGGAAGCGGCTCTTTTTAGGCAGTTTAAAAAGCAGGTACGCCAGCACTCTCCCCATGAGGTAGCCTACGCCTACTCCTACCGCAATGCGGTACAGCAAATCATAGGTAAGCCAGTGGGTGAGCCAGTTTTCTGGGGCCAGGCCTTTGGTGGCCAGCGCTATTCCCAACCAGGTAAAAGGGAAGGCCATGCCGTCGTTGAGGCCGGCCTCGGAGGTGAGGGCAAAACGGGGAGCGTCTTCAATTTCCTCGCTGGGCGGCCCCACCTGCACATCTGAGGCCAGTACCGGGTCTGTGGGCGCCATGGCCGCCGCCAGCAACACGGCAGAGGCTACGGGAAACCCCAGAAACTGCCACGCGAGCCAGGCCAAGGCGCCAATAGAGAGAAGCATAGTCCAGCTGACCAGCCGGAAAGGCACCTGCCAACTGAAAAAAGAAAACCGCCGGTTAATCTTAATGCCCGTGCCCATAAGCGTAATGATGACGCACAGCTCTGACAGCCGCAACGCCAAATCATTTTCCCGCAGCGGATCTGGCTCCGGAAGACCTATAGGCAGTTTAAACAACAGGAACCCCACTACCACAAAAAGCATGGCGTAAGAGAAAGGCACTTTCTTGAACCAAGTGGGCAACCAAGCCATGGCCAGCGCGGCTATGCCAATCACTAGAAAAGAGATCAGGTAAACATCCATGGGTGGTGCTGTTTCTGTAGGTGGGAGTTGGGCAACTCGTATAAATACTTACTTCATACGGAATCTGGTTCTTTTTTTCCGACCTATTTTCTGCAAAACCCTCAATTTTTGATCAACTATTTCCTGCTTTTCTGCAAAACAACGCCTCCCGTTTAGGGGCCGTTTTTGCAAAAACGGCCCCTAAACGGGAGGCGGCACCTGTATACTAAAGTAGGGAACGCTATTTAGGAATAACCATTATCTCTGGAAATGCGCTGCTAAAAACTGCCCAAACCGGTACACATCTTCAAACGTGTTGTACAGAGGCGTAGGAGCCACCCTGATCACGTTGGGTTCGCGCCAATCCAGAATGAAGCCGTTGGCCATGAGCGTGTCAAACAATTGGCGGCCGTTCTGGTGCACCAGCAATGACAATTGGCAGCCTCTGGCTGATGGTTCTGCGGGCGTGATCACTTCCAGGGCTTCTTTGGGCTGCTGCAATCCGTTGATCAGGAACTCCAGGTAGGCGGTGAGCTGCTCGCTCTTGGCCCGCAGGTTGTCCATGCCGGCCTGGTCAAAGAGTTCCAGCGAGGCTTTGTGCACGGCCATGGGCAGAATCTGGCTGTTGGAGAGCTGCCACCCTTCGGCCCCGGGCATGGGGATAAAGCCTTTCTTCATCTGGAAACGCACGCTCTGGTCATGTCCCCACCACCCGGCAAAGCGCGGCAGGTCTGGGTTCTGGGCGTGGCGTTCATGCACAAACACCCCAGAGGTTCCGCCGGGGCCTGAGTTCAGGTACTTATAGGTACACCACACGGCAAAGTCCACGTCCCAGTCGTGCAGGTGCAGGACTACGTTACCCGCCGCGTGGGCCAGATCAAAACCGCAGACGGCACCCGCCGCGTGGGCGGCCTGCGTGATAGCGGCCATGTCAAACACCTGACCGGTGTAGTAATTGATACCGCCCATCATGACCAGAGCCAAAGAGTCGGCGTTTTCCTGGATGGTGCGGAGGATGTCTTCGGTGCGCAGGGTGTGCTCACCGGCGCGGGGAGCCACTTCTATGATGGCGTCCTCTGGGTCGAACCCGTGGAATTTCACCTGGCTCTCCAGCGCGTACTGGTCTGAGGGAAAAGCTCCAGCCTCCGTGAGTATCTTGTAACGCGGGCCCTGCGGCCGATAGAAAGATACCAACATAAGGTGCAGGTTCACGGTGAGCTGGTTCATGACCACTACCTCTTCGGGCTTGGCCCCCACCACGCGGGCGGTAGGCGCGGCCAGGGTGGCATGGTACGTAAACCAGGGAGAATCGCCGGTGAAATGGCCTTCCACCCCCAGTTCGGCCCATTTGGTCATTTCGGCCTCCACCGCGGCCCGGGCGGCTTTCGGCTGTAAGCCCAAGGAGTTTCCGCAGAGGTACACGGTGTCCTGGCCGTTTTGCTGCGGAATGTGGAACTGGTCTCTAAATGTGCGAAGCGGGTCTGCCTGGTCTTGCGCCTGGGCGTAGGCAAGGGTATTTTGAAAAGACATGGAAGCTCGTTAAATCTTGGTTGTTGGAATGGTTGGCTAAATTACCTAACGGGCGTTAGATCACCATACATTTCGGCTTAAACTATTCTGACCATTACCGTGCGTTTAGGAGCTCTTTTTCCAAAAAAAGCCCCTAAACGCAAATCCTTTCTTAACTCACGGAAAAGCGGCCGACGAAGTAAGACAGGTTTCTCTAACCTAGAAACAGCTTTTTATCCAGCCCCAGCCATTGCAGGGCAGAGCCGCTCAGGAGCAGTTCCTTCACCTCGTTTGTGTAGGGCATGGATTCAATCAGTTTTCCCGGCTCCAGTTCGCCCAGCGGGAAGGGGTAATCTGAGCCCAACGCCACTTTATCTGCCCCAAACTGCTTTACCACATAGTCTAAGGTGTTGGGGCAGTGCACCAGGGAATCTATCCAGAACTTGCCCAGGTAGCTTTCGGGTTTTACGGGGTTGTCTACGGCGCAGAGGTCTGGCCGCACGTCAAAACCGTGCTGAATGCGCCCAATGGTGAAAGGGAAAGAACCTCCGCCGTGGGCGAAGGCCAGCCGCAGGTGGGGCAACCGCTCCAGCACGCCCCCAAAAATGAGCGAGCAGATGGCGCGGGAAGTCTCGGCGGGCATGCCCACGAGCCACGGGAGCCAGTATTTACGCATCTTCTTCTCGCCCATCATGTCCCAGGGGTGCACAAAGATGGCAGCGCCCAGATCGGCGGCGGCTTCAAAAATGGGAAACAGGGCGGCATCGTCCAGATTGGTGTCGTTCACGTTGGAGCCAATCTGCACCCCGGCCAGCCCCAGTTCCTTCATGCAGCGCTCCAGTTCTTTGATGGCCAGCTCGGTGTCCTGCATGGGCAGGGTGCCCAGCCCCACAAACCGCTGCGGATACGTTGCCACCACCCCGGCAATATGGTCGTTCAGGATTTTGGAGAGGTCCCAGGTGTGCTCGGGCTTGGCCCAGTAACTGAACATGACCGGCACGGTGCTCAACACCTGCACGTGTACACCGTGGTGGTCGCACTCGCGCATACGGGCGGCGGGGTCCCAGCTGTTTTCCTGGATTTCGCGGAAGAACCGGTCATCCATCATCATGCGGGCGCAGCAGGGCTTGTGGTGCTCCAGCCGGATGAAGCCGCCATAGCCGTACCGTTCCCGCAAATCGGGCCATTTCTCCGGGAGGATGTGCGTGTGGATGTCTATTTTAAGGGACTGGTTCAACATAAGCGGCAAGACAAACTAAAGGCAACTTTGCTCAACTTACGAAATCTCCGGCATATAATGTTCTGCCACCGGCACGGCAAGGCGTTTAGCGGCTCTTTTTTGAAAATTAGCCCCTAAACGCCCGCATTGGCGCCCGCCGCGCCTTCGCCATTTATGCAGCGCTTCTTCTTTGCGGCAGCGGTCGCTTCTTAAAATTCACTTTATCAGATATTTACAGGCCCAACTTTTGCAAAATAGGCAAAAAGGATTTAGCTTAACCGTGCCCCCGCCCATTCTTACTCCTGCCTATGAGAACAGTTCTTGTTTTAGGAAGCACCGGCAGCCTGGGCTCCTGCGTGCTGGAAGTACTCAGACAACACGGTTATAAAATAAGGGCCACCGCCCGCACACCGCTCAAAGCCGAACAACTGAAACCCTGGGCCCACGAGGTGGTGGTCTGTGACCCTACCAAGGCAGAAACACTGCCCCCGGCCCTGGTGCAGGGCGTGGACTATATCATCTCGGCGCTGGGCAAAAGCCTCCGGTTAACCGACCGCAGCCGCACATCTTTCCATGAGGTGGATTTCAAGGGAAACCTGAACGTGCTCCGGCTGGCGCAGCAACACGCCCCGCACCTGCAAAAGTTTGTGTACGTGGGGGCCTTCAGCGGGGAAGAATGTCCGCACGTGGCTTATTTCAGGGCGCACGAAGATTTTGCCCAGGCCCTGCGGCAAAGCGGATTTGCCTTCTCCATCATTAAGCCGCCCGCTCTGTTCTCTGCGTTTCTGGACCTGCTGCCCCGGGCCCGCGACGGAAAGCTCTCCTCACTGGGTGACGGCGACACCATCACTAATCCCATTCATGAGCAGGAGGTAGCCGAAGTTTGCGTGCAGGCGCTCACCCAACCCGGAAACGACACCCTGGAATTGGGCGGCCCTGTGGCCTATACCCGATTGGAGTTGATCCAGCTCCTGGGCAAAGCCGTGGGCAAAAAACACGTTATTCCCAGCATGCCGTATTGGCTGGTTCAGGCCTTTCTACCGCTGTTGCGCCTGTTCAACCGCTCCTGGTATGAGAAAGTGGCTTTCTTTGTGGAAGTGACCAAAACCGACTGCGTGGCGCCCGTAAAAGGCCGGCTGCGGCTGGAAGATTATTTAGCCCAACATGTATAGCAACCCGCTTGGGGCATCCGCCGTTTTTCCCGATATTTGCCTACACTTCGAATTAGACTAACCGCATGGGAAGAGCATTTGAGTTCCGGAAAGCCCGGAAAATGAAACGCTGGGACATGATGTCCAAGCAGTTCACCCGCATAGGGAAAGAAATTGTGATGGCCGTGAAATCCGGAGGCCCTGACCCAGACACCAACGCTCGTCTGCGCGTGTGCATCCAGAACGCCAAAGGCGTGAACATGCCCAAAGACCGCGTGGAAGCCGCCATCAAGCGGGCCCAGGGCAAGGAAGAAAGCGATTACTCAGAGGTAGTATATGAAGGATACGGTCCGCACGGCGTGGCCGTTCTGGTAGAAACCGCTACCGACAACGTGAACCGTACCGTAGCCAACGTGCGCATGCACTTTAACCGCACCGGCGGGGAGTTGGGTCGCACCGGCCAGTTCGACTTCATCTTTGAGCGCAAAGGCGTGTTCCACCTCAACGGTGAAGGCCTGGACATGGAAGAACTGGAGCTGGACCTGATTGACTTCGGGCTGGAGAGCATTGACAAGGACGAAGAGGAAAACGAGATCATTATCCAGACTTCCTTCGGTGACTTTGGCGCCATGCAGAAAGCCCTGGAAGAGCGCGGGATCCACGTGAAAACCTCTGAGTTGCAACGTTACCCCACCGTCCTCAAAGAACTCACGCCCGAGCAGCAGGAAGACATGACCAAACTCCTGGACCGCCTGGAAGAGGACGATGACGTACAGGCCGTGTACCACAACATGAAAGAAGACGCCGGAGACGACGAATAACCTGCGTTTAGCGCCTGTTTTCTGAAAAACGGCTGCTAAACGGAATTAACGGCAAAGGCCCGCTTTCTGAAGAGAATGCGGGCCTTTTGCTATTGTTGAAAAGATTCATTTAGGCCAATGCGCACTCAAGAAGGGACGCTCCTAGGCATGAACTACTATTTCTGTTTTTGAAACTTCTATCAGGGAATGCGTCAGAAAGAGTTTGACAATCAACTCTATGTACTTGTCAAACAGATCTATTAACTCACTGTTTCTGATATTTCCCGTTTTGATCAGCAACAGTTTAGGCGGTTCTTTTCTTAGAACATAAGATTCAAGAAAGTCTGCATCTTTGGTGATGACGATAAGCTGCTCCTCTAAAGCTAATCGTGTGATGTACCCGTCTTGCGTTTTATTCTTGTCTGGTAATTCAAGGGTATGGATGGAATCTATCCCTTTTGATTTTATGAAGTCAGAAAGTGTCTTAGGCAATTGGGCATCTACAATAAACTTCATGAAGCTATTCTATAGATACTTTTTACTTGAGTTAGCTTAGCCGCATATTGAAGGCAGGCAAGAAAATCTTCTTTCTCTAAATCTGGATAATCTTCCAACAGTTCATCTACGGTCATCCCAGAAGCCAAAAGCTCCAGCATATTGTCTACCGGATACCGCAATCCGCGAATTGTGGGTTTCCCGTGACAAATATTAGGGTCAATTGTTATCCGTTCTAAGAGTTTTTCTTGCATATCTACTTTTACTTGATAGAGTCAAAAATAAGCAAAAATTTGCGGGCCTTATCTTCACACCCCAGTCAGATGCCATCCAAGTTTAAAGAAAAGGCAATCTTTATTCGCCCACAAGATCTTTTCAGGAAGACACCGTGAGAAAAAGCAAATCGTGATGTTCCTCTTCCTACCTCCCCGAAGTCTGCGCTCGCGTTTGGGTTGTCATTAGTTGGTAGCCCGTGTTTCGGTTTAGAAAGCTAGTTAGGCAAAATAGTTGGAGCGAAAGCGAGACTACCAGCAGGAAAAGCAAGGTGCGGGTAATGGAATACACAATCTGTAGTCTAAACAGCAGAAAAATAATAACACCCGCAAGAAGCAGACCCACCGTAGCGGCTACGCCCACAAACAGATTAGGCCGCGATAAGGCTTGGATAAAAGGCACTTCCCGCACGAGCCAAACCACCCCGGAAAGCAATAGCATAATACTGATAATGCTCATGACTTTGTTACGGCCTCTGTATCTCTCTTCTTTTCCGCCCGCCAAGAAAGCAAGAATGAACTCGGATAGTAGCGTGAGTATTTCCGTTATACTTGGTGTAAGTGGTTCCTAGTTAGATGAACTACTGCACCGGAGCGGGCTTCACCATTACTTCACCGCAATTGCTGCAGGTGCGTTTCTCTTCAGACTCCCAGAAAGCATTCATGACCACCGGCAATTGGCCCACGATGTCTGAGACGGGGATAAACTCTTCGTACAGTTTGGTGTTGCAGTTCTCGCAGTACCATTGGAAACCGTCCAATTCAGATTCATCGCGGTAGCGTTCCATCACCAGACCTACGGTGTTGGGGCCGCGACGCGGAGAATGCGGCACGTTGGGCGGAAGCAGGAAAATATCGCCTTCGTTGATGTGGATGTCTTTGAACTCGCCGTTGTCAATGACCTTGAGCACAATGTCGCCCTCCAGCTGGAAGAAGAATTCCTCGCCGTTGTTGATGTGGTAGTCTTTGCGCGAGTTGGGGCCGCCCACCACCATCACGATAAAGTCTTTGTTGTCTTTGTAGACCTGTTGGTTGCCCACCGGTGGCTTGAGCAGGTGACGGTGTTCCTCTATCCATTTCTTGAAGTTGAAGGCAGGTTGTAAGGCCATAGGAGTTGCGTTTGCGTAGAAGATGCGCCTCTGGTTCAGGCCAGCGGCTGCTCCAAGGTACGAAACCGCCACGAAAAAGGTAAATCCTGTTTAGGGGCTCTTTTTCTGAAAATCGGCCGAAAACATTCCGTTGAAAGAGGTAGATACCGAAAGCTCTTTGGCATTCTGCAAGTATCTTGTCGTTTCCGTAAGCACTATTACTACTTATTCACAAGATCTTTCCAAGATGACAAGGACGGAAAAGAGCAGGTCACCTCAATATTTCCTATTTTGCTTACTCAGAACTCTAGACTCAAGACTCAGAACTCTTTATAATGGATTTGAATTTACAGCATAAGTACGCCGTGGTCTGCGGCAGTACACAGGGTATCGGGAAAGCGGTGGCTCTGGAGTTAGCGCAATTAGGTGCCACGGTGACCTTAGTAGCCCGAAACGAAGAACGCCTGCAGGAAACCGTAAAAGCACTTTCCACCCAGGCTGGTCAGCAGCACCAGTACGTGGTGGCAGATTTCAGCCGTCCGCGCGAGGTGCAGGAGCGTTTAGAGGCTCATTTGGCAAAAATCGGGCAAATCCATATTCTGGTCAACAACACCGGCGGACCAGCGGGCGGACCAGCCTTGGATGCGGCGCTGGAAGAGTTTGAGAACGCCTTCGCGGCGCATTTGCTGTCTAACCACGTGCTGGTGCAGGCGGTGGTGCCTTATATGAAAGAAGCGGGTTACGGGAGAATCATCAATATTATCTCCACCTCGGTGAAGCAGCCTATCAAAGGCTTGGGCGTGTCTAATACCATTAGGGGAGCCGTGGCCAACTGGGCGAAAACGCTTTCCTTTGAACTGGCTCCCTTTGGTATTACGGTGAACAACGTATTACCCGGCGCCACGCTCACGGCCCGTCACCACTCGCTCATTGAGACCAAAATGCAGAAAACCGGCCTCCGCCGAGAGGAAATCGAAAAGGAGATGCTGGCGGGCATTCCGGCCAACCGGTTCGCTGAGCCCGAGGAAGTAGCCGCCGCCGCCGCGTTCCTAGCCTCGCCCGCCGCTGGCTACATCAACGGCGTCAACATACCCGTAGACGGCGGACGGTTGGGGAATCTGTAAACAGAATTCTGAGGAGGAGAAGCACAACCTAAGCGAGCATCAAAGAAAAGCTTCTCAGTTCAAGCCCCTTCCATGTCATCCTGGAAGGATCTTGTAGCCAACGGCAATGGTCTTTACTTCAGCGCTATCCTGGTTCGCCCACAAGATCCTTCCAGGATGACAAAGGAGAATAAACAACTAAAGGAAAAGCAAATAAGGCTAGAGCGAGGCATCTCCCGTATTTTGCTATCTTGTGTCTTGCGTCTTATATCCTGTGTCTTTTATGCTGCACATCCAGAACTTCCTCAACGGCACTTTCCAAGCTCCAGTTTCTGGAGCGTACCTACCCAATATCAATCCGGCCACGGGTGAGGTGTATTCGCAGATTCCGGATTCTGACGAGCGGGATGTGCAGGCGGCGGTAGAGGCGGCGCAGGCGGCGTTCCCGGCGTGGGCGGCACTTTCGGCGGAGAAAAGGGGCCGTTTTCTGATAAAGCTCTCCGAACTGATAGACCGGGATCTGGAGCGTTTGGCCGAAGCCGAGACCACCGATAACGGTAAGCCGCTTTCGCTCTCCCGCACCGTAGACATCCCCAGGGCCAGCAGCAACCTGTACTTCTTCGGGACGGGCGTGCAACATTTCGCCTCCGAGGCGCACCACATGGAAGGCGTGGCGGTGAACTACACGGTGCGCAAGCCGCTAGGCGTGGTGGCCTGCATTTCCCCGTGGAACCTGCCACTGTATCTGTTCACCTGGAAGATTGCCCCGGCCCTGGCCGCCGGAAACTGCGTAGTGGCCAAACCTTCAGAAATTACGCCCTACACCGCCCATCTGCTGGCAGAACTCTGCGTGGAGGCCGGCTTGCCCGCGGGCGTCCTGAACATCGTGCATGGCACCGGTCCCAAAGTAGGCGCGACGCTGTGCGAGCATCCTGAGGTGAAAGCCATTTCCTTCACCGGCGGCACTCAGACCGGCAAAACCATTGCGCGCGCGGCTGCGCCGATGTTCAAGAAACTCTCGCTGGAACTGGGCGGCAAGAACGCCACCGTCATCTTCGCTGATTGTGACTTTGAGAAAACCGTGACCACCGCCGTGCAGGCTGCCTTCGCTAACCAGGGACAGATTTGCCTCTGCGGCTCGCGTATTCTGGTGGAGCGTTCGTTGTACGCGCGTTTCAAGGCTGCTTTTCTGAAAAGAGTCGAAAACCTGACCGTAGGTGATCCCATGGAAGCTGGTTCTAACATGGGTGCACTGGTTTCAGAAGCGCATTTGCAAAAAGTGCAGCAATACATCGCGCTGGCGCAGGAGGAAGGCGGCACGCTGCTCACCGGCGGCGAACGGGTGCAACTGGAAGGCCGCTGCGCGAACGGCTATTTCCTGCAACCCACCGTTTTCGAGAACCTTCCCCACACCTGCCGCACCAACACCGAGGAAATCTTCGGGCCGGTGGTCACGCTCTTGCCTTTTGATACCGAGGAAGAAGCCCTCACTTACGCTAACCATACCCAATACGGCCTCGCCGCTTCCGTCTGGACCCAGGACCTCACCCGCGCCCACCGCGTGGCGCATCAACTGCAAGCCGGCATTGTGTGGGTGAACACCTGGCTGCTGCGGGATTTGCGCACGCCCTTCGGCGGCACCAAACAAAGCGGCGTGGGCCGAGAGGGCGGCTGGGAAGCCCTGCGTTTCTTTACCGAGCCGCAGAATGTGTGCGTGAAGCTGTAGCCTAGTTTTGACCTGATTTCGGAAAAAGAGCCGCTAAAGAGAGTTCTGAGTCTTGAGTCGCGAGTTCTGAGTCTTGGTCTACTGGCAGAAACTGGCGCGAGACTGATGTCTCGTGACACAGGATGATGCGAGTCTCCATACTCGCCGGAAACCACCAGCCGGAACACGGGAGTCTGGAGACTCGCGCCAGCGGAAGGGCAGTTTTGTCTGTTGCCAGACTCAGGACTCAGAACTCAAGACTCAGGACTCTTTCCCGTTTAGCGGCTCTTTTTTCCAAATCTGGCCTAAAACGAACGTTCCTTCGGCGGGGGCCATCTTAAAATAAATGCCTATTTTTAAGGCTACAAACTTTCTAACAAACCGAATGAGACATACCCTTAACCGCTGGATGATAGCGGCTAGCTGCCTGGTGTTGGCCGTGAGCGCCCAAGCCCAGCAGAAACGAGACTTTGATTTAGACGACATTTTCCGGAAAGGCACGTTCCAGGCCCGCTCGGTGTACGGCGTGAACTGGATGCGCAACGGCCAGTTCTACTCCAGCCAGGTGGCCGATGACAAGAACAAGGCCGTGGACATTGTGCAGGTAGACGTGACTACTGGGCAGCCGGTTAGCACCATTCTGGAGGGCGAAGACCTGAAGATGGACGGCAAAGTGCTGAAGTACGACGGTTACAGCTTCAGCAATGACGAGACCAAAATCCTGTTCGAGACGGAGCACGAGCCCATTTACCGCCGCAGCAGCAAGGGCCATTTCTACGTGTATGACCGCGCCAGCAAAAAGCTCCAGAAACTGAGCCAGGGCGGTAAGCAGAGCTACGCCACCTTCTCGCCAGATAACAAGTTCGTGGCCTTCGTGCGCGACAACAACCTGTTCTACGTGGACCTGGCCAACATGCAGGAGCGCCAGATTACGAATGACGGCAAGTGGAACTTCATCATCAACGGCGGCACTGATTGGGTGTATGAGGAGGAATTCGGGTTTGCGCAGGCGTTCTTCTGGTCGCCGCAGGGCAATCAGATTGCGTTCTACAAGTTCGATGAGAGCCAGGTGCCCGAGTACAACATGCAGATGTGGGGCCCGCTGTATCCGCAGGACTACAAGTTCAAGTACCCGAAGGCCGGGGAGAAAAACGCCACCGTGGCTATTTACACCTTCGACCTGACATCGGGTAAAACCACCAAGATGGAAACCGGCAACGAGGCCGACCAGTACATCCCGCGCATCAACTGGACCAACACGCCTAATCTGCTGTCCATCCGGCGCATGAACCGTTTGCAGAACACCCTGGAGATTCTGCACGCCAACGCCCAGACCGGCCAGAGCAAAGTGGTCCTGAAAGAGACCGACAAAGCGTACATTGACATTACCGATGACCTCACCTACCTGGCCAACGGCAAGCAGTTTGTGCACAGCTCAGAGAAAGACGGTTTCAACCACCTGTACCTCTATGACATGAACGGCAAACTGGTGCGCCAGATCACGAAGGGCAAGTGGGAAGTGAGCAGCTTCTACGGCGTAGACGAGAAAAACGGCACCATTTATTTCACGTCCACGGAGGTTTCGCCCATGGAGCGTCACCTGTACAGCATGGGCCTGAACGGCAAGAACAAGAAAAGCCTCACGCCCGCCAAAGGCACGCACACCATCAACCTGAGCCGCGATTTCAAATATTACCTGGACTACTACTCCACCATCACCACGCCTACGGTGGTGAGCCTGCACACCTCAGACGGCAAGCAGATCAAGGTGTTGGAGAGCAACGAGAACCTGAAGAGCACGCTGGCTACCTACAACATGCCCAAGCCGGAGTTCTTCCAGTTCAAGACCTCAGAGAACGTGACCCTGAACGGCTACACCATCAAACCCACTGACTTCGACCCGAACAAGAAATATCCGGTGCTTATGTTTCAGTACAGCGGCCCTGGCAGCCAGGAAGTGGTAGACAGCTGGAGAGGCCGCAATTACTTATGGCACAGCTACCTTACCAAACAAGGCTACATCATTGCCGTGATTGATAACCGGGGCACCGGCGGACGCGGTGCCGAGTTCAAGAAAATGACCTACGGCAACTTGGGCCACTATGAAGTCATTGACCAGATTGAAGGCGCGAAGCACCTGGGCAACCTGCCGTACGTAGACAAAGGCCGCATCGGGATTTGGGGCTGGAGTTTCGGGGGCTACATGAGTTCGCTGGCCATCACCAAAGGCGCCGATGTGTTCAAAGCCGCCATCGCGGTGGCGCCGGTAATTAACTGGCGCTTCTATGACTCCATTTACACCGAGCGCTTCCTGAAATTGCCGCAGGACAACGCCAAAGGCTACGACGACAACTCCCCCATCACCCACGCGAACAAACTGCGCGGCAAGTACCTGCTCATCCACGGTACCGGCGACGACAACGTACATTTCCAGAATGCGGTGGAGATGGTCAATGCCCTGGTGAAAGCCAACATTCCGTTCGAGAGCGCCTACTACCCTAACCGGAACCACGGCATCAGCGGCGGCAACACCACCATCCACCTGTTCACTAAAATGACTGAGTTTATCCAGCGGAACTTGTAGTCTGAACTTACCTTAGCATAGAAAACGCCAGCCTTCTTGAAGGGCTGGCGTTTTTGTTTTGGGGCTGATTTCAGAAAAAGAGCTGCTAAACGGAAAAGCTTCTGCAAATGACAATTCCCGATAGTGTTGGGCCTAATCTATAAGCCACAATAAAGACTGACTACACTTTCTACAGCAAGATACTTCTTCTACCTTTTCTATTCGCATTCCGTCCCCCTTTGAAGGGGGTAGGGGGATGACAAGGCAATCTAAAGAACCAATAGCTTTCACTACGAAGCTTGGGAACCACGGTGAATTCCCCTACATCTATGGGAAAGCCATTATCAGCACGAGTCATCATCCCCCTACCCCCTTCAAAGGGGGACGGAATGCGTGGAATCAATGGGTTCATTATAACCCGAATTTCCACTTTAAGCCTGTTTCCAGAAAAAGAGCCGCTAAACGCACCTTACTTCCGCGAGTCTGGAGACTCGCTTCATCCCATGTCACGAGACTGAAGTCTCGCGCCAGGTAAAGTCACTTTGTCGTGCTACTTGATACTTGATACGTGATACCCAAGACTACCCTTGGAAACTGGCGCGTTGCAGACGGTCGTTGATGGCGCGGCCCAGGCCATGCTCTGGCATCGGCTCTGCCAGAATCAGGTCAATGGGTTGTTCATCCAGAGAACGGAGGGCGGAAAACAGGGCGCGGGCGGCTTCGCCGAGGTCACCCGAAGCGGAAAGCTGGATTTGCTGTTCCATAGGCACCTGCGGGAAATTCTTTCGCAGCGAAATAGTGCCTACTCTGGCGGGGTCTACCAGGTTCAGGTTTTCCTCAATAGAGCCCAACAACACTTTCTTGCGGGGCGAGTAGTGGCTGCTGAGCATGCCGGGTGCGGCGGGATTGGACGATGACGTTTTGATGCGGGCTTTGGAAATCTGCACCACTTCCTCCAGTTCCTCCAGAGCCAGGCCGCCTAAGCGCAGCACCTCCACCTCGTTTCCGTTCAGGGCCAGAATGGTAGACTCAATGCCCACGGCGCAGGAACCTCCGTCTAAAATATACGGAATACGGCTCCCTAATTGGTCCTGCACGTGTTGGGCAGTGGTAGGGCTCACGTACCCGAACGGATTAGCGCTGGGCGCGGCCACCGGAAACGGCAACTGGCGCAGCAAGTCCAGCGTGAGCGGGTGGCGCGGAATGCGCACGCCCACGGAGTCATGGCCAGAGGTCACCAGCAGCGGCACGTGTTCGGCTTTGGGCAAAATGAGCGTGAGCGGACCGGGCCAGAAACGCTCGGCCAGCAGATACGCTACATCAGGCACTTCGCGGGTAATGTTTTTCACCTCAGACACGGCGTGCGTGTGCACAATGAGCGGGTCAAACGCGGGGCGGTTCTTCGCCTCGAAAATCTTGACTACGGCGACCTCGTCGTAGGCGTTGGCGGCTAAGCCGTACACGGTTTCGGTGGGGATGGCGACCAGTTCGCCCTGGGTTAGATATGCGGCGGCGCGTTGTACCTCTTTGCCTATGTCTGCCATGTTGCGTAGAATAATCCTGCAAAGCTACTACGATGCTGGCTCATTTTCAGCTGCTCCCGTAGGTTAAGTTTCTGTTTAGCGGCCGTTTTTCCAAAAAGAGCCGCTAAACAGCAATCCCCGCTTATGGGGCGGGGATTGCTGTTTCATATAATATAATGAACAAGGCGCAACTAAATCACTCGGCCCTCTTTTTCAGCTTTGCGGTCTAAGTAACCCCCTATGCCAAGTCCAATCCCTACTCCAATGGGAATTCCTAACGCAATGTTTTTGAACATAGCGCCCCACGGCAACCCTATGCCTATTCCAAGCGGAAGCCAGATGCCGCTATAGTAGCCTTTTGAGACTAGTTTGTATTGCTCTCTCACCAGCTTTTTAAGGGCATTGATCCGCTTCTGCAACAAACCAAACGTTTCGTCTTTGGGATTTGGCATCGCCGGCAAGAGCATCACAACGGCTTCAATGTTGCCTTGCAGTACTTCGCGTTGCTGTGCCGAAGCCTCCAGGGTGGGCAGTTTAGAGATCAGGTTCCGAAGCGTGGGCACAGAATAGATCTTCAGTTCCTGCTCTGTGTACGCGTGGGTTCTGGTTTCAATCTCGTGTGAGACGCGTTCTTGCCAGTTCTCTTCCATGTACGTGTAGGCCTATGGTGTTACACCGTCTCCTTCTGGTACAGCTTGGCCAGCGTGGCCACGGCGTAGTCAATCTCCTCTATGGTATTGTACTTGCTGAACGAGAACCGGACGTTGCCGCGCTCCATGTCACAGCCAATGCCGCGGAGTACGTGCGAGCCCAGGTCCACGCCGCTGGTGCAGGCGCTACCGCCCGAGGCGGAAATTTTATTGATGTCCAGGTTGAAGAGCAGCATCTCGTTCATCTCAGAAGCTGGTAAGCTCACGTTCAGGACGGTGTAGAGGCTCTTGTCGCCTTCGGCCGAGAGGCCGTTGAACTGCACGTCTTCTATCTGCTCGCGCAACTTAGAGATCATGCGGTCTTTGAGGCTCTGGATGTGGCGATGATGCTCGTCCATGTCGCGGTACGCAATCTCCAGGGCTTTGGCCAGCCCGATGATGCCGTACACGTTCTCGGTGCCGCCGCGCATGTTGCGCTCCTGCGAACCACCCTGGATCAAGGGATGGATTTTCACCGAGGAATCAACGTAAATGAAGCCCACACCTTTGGGCCCATGGAATTTATGCGCCGAGCCTACCAGGAAATTCAGGCCCAGGGCCTGCACATCGTGGTGGTAGTGACCCATGGTCTGCACCGTGTCTGAGTGGAAGATGGCGTCATATTTCTGGCAGAGATCGGCAATGGTCTGGATATCATTGAGGTTGCCAATCTCGTTGTTGGCGTGCATCACAGATACAAACGTACGGGGCTTGGAGGCCAGCGTCTCTTCCAGGTGCTGCAAGTCCAGCGTTCCGTCAGGGGCAACGCGTAGCATGGTGAGTTCAATCTCACCGTTTTTCTCCAGCACTTCCAAAGAATGCAGCACCGCGTGGTGCTCCAGCGGCGAAGAGATAGCGTGTTTCAGGCCCAGACTGCGGATGGTGCAAATAATGGCCAGGTTATCGGCCTCGGTGCCACCCGAGGTGAAGAACACTTCCGAAGGCGAGGCGTTGATCAGGCCCGCCACTGTTTTCCGGGCGCCTTCAATGGCCGCCCGCACATGCCTACCGTGTGCGTGTATAGAGGATGGGTTTCCGTAGTGCTCCAGCATGAAGGGAGCCATTACCTCAAAAACTTCTTTGTCTAGCGGGGTGGTAGCCGCATTGTCTAAATATACACGCATGGGAATTTTACTTTTTACAGCAACAACAAGTGGAACAGATACGGTTCATGCTCTTCAGGCTTTATGTAGGCAGAAGCAGATTATATAATAGGATTGCAGTTTACCGCAAGGCAAGCCACGTTTGTGGTTTCGCGTTTAGGAACTCTTTTTCTAAAAACAGCCCCTAAACGCGAAACGGTTATTCAGATTTCTCTGAGATGATTTCTTTGATGTCTCCGATGATCTTGTTGGCCAAATGGTCAGCGGTGGAAAGGCTGTCTGACTCGGCGTAGATCCGGATGATAGGCTCGGTGTTGGACTTGCGCAGGTGCACCCACTCTTTGTCAAACTCAATCTTGACACCGTCAATGGTATTGATAGGCTGCTTGGCGTAGCGCTTCTGTACTTTGGCCAGCACCGCGTCTACATCAATGTCTTTGGTGAGTTCAATCTTGTTTTTGGAGATGTAATAGCTTGGGTACTTGGCGCGCAACCGTGACATTCTTAAGCCAGATTTGGCTAAATGAGTCAAGAACAATGCAATTCCCACTAAAGCGTCGCGGCCGTAGTGCAGTTCTGGATAGATGATGCCGCCGTTCCCTTCGCCGCCAATAATGGCGTTCTGGGCTTTCATCATGTTCACCACGTTTACCTCGCCTACGGCGGCGGCAAAATACTGCCCACCGGCTTTCTCGGTCACATCGCGCAGGGCACGGGTAGAAGACAGATTAGATACAGTGTTGCCCACCTGGTTCTGCAGCACGTAGTCAGAAACAGCTACCAGCGTATATTCTTCGCCAAACATGCTGCCGTCTTCGTTGATGAGGGCCAAACGGTCTACGTCTGGATCTACCACAATGCCTAAGTCAAAATTCCCTTTCTCCAACATTCTGGAGATTTCGCCCAGGTTCTCTGGGAGCGGCTCTGGGTTATGGGCAAAGTGCCCGGTGGGGTCACAGTTCAGCTTCTCTACCTGCGCCACGCCCAGGGCCTCCAGCAGCAAAGGCACCGCAAATCCTCCGCTGGAGTTCACGGCGTCTACCACTATTTTGAAGTTCTTGGCCCTAATGGCCTCCACGTCTACCAACGGCAGGTCCAGGATGGCTTTGATATGCTTTTTCAGGAACTTGTCGCTCTGGGTGTATTTGCCCAGTTTGGTCACCTCTGCGAATTTGAACGACTCCTGTTCGGCCAGGTCCAGCACCAGTTTGCCTTCGGCATCATTGATGAACTCGCCGTGCTGGTTCAAAAGTTTAAGGGCGTTCCATTGCTTGGGGTTATGGCTGGCGGTGAGAATAATGCCTCCTCCGGCTTTTTTGGCGGGAACGGCCATCTCTACGGTAGGCGTAGTGGAAAGCCCCAGGTCTATCACATTAATGCCTAGTCCCTGCAGGGTAGCGACTACCAGTTTACTTACCATCTCGCCAGAAAGACGGGCGTCACGGCCTATGACAATGGTGTCGTTCTGAGTAGTCTGGAGTACCCAAGTACCAAAGGCAGCCGCAAACTTTACTACATCTACTGGTGTAAGGCCTTCGCCAACCGCTCCTCCAATTGTACCTCTTATTCCTGAAATTGATTTTATAAGTGCCACTGATTCCTAGTATTTGAATAGACAAAAGTAGTAAAATAGAACCGATTCAGCACAACCGCTGCTAATAAGCCCGTTACATCCCCTAGCATAAGCCGGATCACCCGTGGCAAACACTTGGGCAAACGGTTTCTTGCAAAAGAAACACGTTTTGGGCAAAGCACGGCGTTTAGGGGCTACTTTTAGAAAAAAGGCCCCTAAACGCCGCTTTAGCATTCTCCAGAAAAAAAGACAAAAAAATTTTGTTCCCCTTTATGGAATCCTGCTCCCGCCGGCATCTTAGAAGAAAAAGACGTTCATTGTTGGGGCAAGGCCCTGGCAAGAACGCAACCCGTTTAGCGGCTCTTTTTCCGAAATTAGCCCCAAAACAGGTTCGCTGACACTACCGTTGCTGGTAAAATTTATGGTTTACTGTGTTACTAAATCATGAAGATTAGAAGGTGCACCCTCTAACTTTTTAACATTCCGTTTATCTTTGCTTAATGGAGAACCCTGCAGCCCCCGCTTACACCCGCCAAGCCCAGCTAGATGCCTTCAACCGCCTGCTGGATATTCTGGACGATTTGCGTGAGAAATGTCCCTGGGACCGGAAACAGACCATGGAAAGCCTGCGCCACCTCACTATTGAGGAGACGTACGAACTTTCTGAGGCTATTCTCACCCAGGACATGCCTGAAATCAAGAAAGAATTAGGCGATGTGCTGCTGCATCTGGTCTTCTACGCCAAGATAGCCGCAGAGAAAGGAGACTTTGACATTGCGGAAGTCCTGAACAGCCAATGCGATAAGCTGGTTTTCCGGCACCCGCACATTTACGGAGACACCAAGGCAGAAACAGAAGAAGAGGTGAAACAGAACTGGGAAAGCCTGAAACTGAAAGAAGGCAATAAGTCTGTACTGTCCGGCGTTCCTTCTTCACTCCCATCCATGGTGAAAGCCATGCGTATACAAGAGAAGGCCCGCGGCGTTGGTTTTGACTGGGACGAACCGTCAAAAGTATGGGAGAAAGTGGAAGAGGAGTTGGCAGAGTTCAAAACAGAGTTTGACAAACCCAACCTTACAGACGCAGATAGAGTAAAAGCGACAGATGAACTGGGCGATGTCTTCTTTTCCTTGATCAACTTTGCCCGTTTCCTAGACCTTAACCCTGAAGAAGCCTTGGCTAAAACCAATTTAAAGTTCATTCAACGCTTTCAGTACCTGGAGCAGGCGGCAAACGCCCAGGGGAAGAAGCTAAGTGAAATGACATTGGCCGAAATGGATGTTTACTGGAATGAAGCCAAAACTAAAACCACCCCTCTGGATCAATAGTAAGATTCCTGCAAATACTGGGCTAACAGTTGCACTTTTGCAATAAATTTCTTAGTATTAGTTGATATTTTGCATTTAAATCCCTAGGCTTGTATTTAGGTTGCTTCAAAACTTTTTTAACTCTCTTGCTAAACAACGGTTGAGGGGAATTATAAGAGTCAAAAGAGCATTACTTTTTAACAACCAATTTAATTTTTAACAACTCACACAGTAACACAAACAACTAAACCTAAATTTTTAGAAAAAATGGAAAAAAAGAGTGCACCTGCAGCTGCGAAACCAGTTCAAAAAAGTGAAGGCAAAACAGGCTCAATGTTTGCCAGCATCGTAATTCCAATTGCAATTATCGCTGCTGTATGTATTTATTTATTCATCCTTGGTAACCCTGCCAACTTTGAAGGTGGCGACAATGCAAACCACCCACTTCCAGGTAACTATCTTGGTCAGGTTTACAAAGGAGGATTCATTGTACCAATCCTGATCGCGATCAACATTCTGGTAATAACTTTCTCTATTGAGCGCTTCCTGACTATCAGCAAAGCAAAAGGCGGAAAAGGCCTTGAGTCTTTCGTTCGTAGCGTACGTCAGAAAATGAACGTAGGTGATGTGAACGGCGCTATTGCTATCTGCGACCAGCAGAAAGGTTCTATCGGAAACGTGGTGAAAGCCGGTCTGTTGAAATACCAAGAAATGCACAACGAGCATGGCATGACCAAAGATCAGCGCATCCTGGCTATCCAGAAAGAGATTGAAGAAGCTACTGCTCTTGAGTTGCCAATCCTGGAGAAAAACCTGGTAATCATCTCTACAATTGCCTCTACTTCTACTCTGGTAGGTCTGATTGGAACAGTATTGGGTATGATTAAAGCGTTCGCGGCCCTTGCAACTGCAAGTGGTGCTCCAGATGCTACTCAGCTGGCAAATGGTATCTCTGAGGCCTTGATCAACACAGCCCTTGGTATCACTGGTTCTGCTATCGCTATCGTGGCATACAACTTCTTTACCAGCAAAATTGATGAGTTAACATACAGCATTGATGAGGCTTCTTACAGCATCATCCAGACGTATGCCGCTCAGCACACTGAAAACAACAGAACTATCTAATTTGAACTTCTTACTTAGAAGGAAAACAAAATGCCAAAAGTAAAACCACATAGAAGCTCTCCATCCCTGGACATGACGCCCATGGTGGACTTGGCATTCCTTCTGGTAACGTTCTTCATGCTTATCTCGAAGTTCGCGCCAGAAGAAGTGCTGGTGGTGGATACGCCGTCTGCAACAACAGAAATCAAAGCCCCGGATGCCAACATTATCACCATTAGTATTGGTAACGATGAGCGGGTTTTCTTTGGAGTGGATGACAAAAACACTAAACTAAGATTGATTGATAAGATCAGCGAGAAATACGGAGTAGCCTTTACAGACGCTGAAAAGCAGACGTTCTCTACGCTAGGCTCCTTTGGAGTTCCTATTGCTCAGCTAAAGTCTTATCTGTCAATGGCCCCTGATCAAATGAAGCAGGTAAATCAGCCGGGTATTCCTATAGATTCTACCAGCAATGAGTTAGGTGACTGGGTACAATTAGCCCGTTACTCAAACCCACAGTCTGTTGTAGCCATCAAAGGAGACCAAACGGCAGGTTACCCGGTAGCTGGTCGTGTGATTGAGATCTTACAGGATAAAAACATCAACCGTTTCAATCTTGTAACTGACATGGAAGCGAAACCTCGTAACTTATAACGAAAGGGAAAAGAAATGGCAGAAATACAACAGCAAGGCGGCGACGAAGGCGGTAAAAAACGGGCCAAAAAAGCCTCTACCAAGGTGGACATGACCCCCATGGTAGACTTAGGCTTCCTGTTGCTTACTTTCTTCGTAATGACCACCACCTTGGCCAAGCCGCAGATCATGGAGATCAACATGCCGGTGAAGCCTAAAAATGAGCAGGAGCAGATGGAACTGAAAGCTTCTAACGCTTTTACCATCTTGTTAGGATCTGATGACCGTATCTTCTTCTACCGTGGCCTTCACCAGCCAAACGTGGGAATTATTCCCACGGTGGAGGAAAGCAACTGGTCTGCAAACGGGATCAGAAAAACGGTTTTGGAAGCAACGCGTGCAAATCCAAATCTAGTAGTTCTGGTTAAGGCAGATGAAACTTCTTCTTATAAGAATCTGGTAGATATCTTAGATGAGATGGCCATCACCTCAACCCAGAAGTATGCGATTGTGCCGTTAGATAACGCAGATGCTACATTACTTAGAAACACAGAGAAAGGAGGGCAATAATGGATAACGAACGTTTAGCAACCGCCACCCTTGATGATATGGTCTTTGAAGGCCGTAACAAAGAGTATGGCGCCTACATGCTCCGTAAGATTTATACGAAGCACGTAAACCGGGCAATCGTTATTGCAATCATTTTATTTGTTCTTTTCCTGAGCATCCCATTGATTCAATCAATGTTTAAGGAAGAAGAAGAAGTAGTGAAAGCTCCGGTTGTCAAAGTAGTGGACTTGGCAGCACCGCCTTCCGTGGAGAAAGTGGTACCACCACCACCACCGCCACCAGACGCACCACCACCACCGCCACCCGTACGTTCCACCGTTAAATTCACGCCTCCGGTTGTGAAGAAAGACGAGGAAGTGGTGAAGGAGGAGATTCCAGACGTGAAGGAACTGCAGAAAACAGATGCAGGTACCGCTACAGTGAAAGGTGACCCAACAGCGCCACCAACCCTTGAGGGCATTGAAAACGGTACAGGCCCTGCGGGTCCGGTTCAGGAGGTCTTTGAAGAGAAGGTATACATTGCGGTAGAGAAAATGCCTGAATTCCCAGGCGGACAAGCCGCAATGTTCAAATACCTCAGTGATAAGTTCCGGATTCCATCTGCCGCTCAGCGTGCCGGTGCCGAAGGAACGGTAGTACTGAGCTTCGTGGTAGGACCTTCTGGAGAGATTTCTAACATTGAAGTAATGAAAGGCCTAGGTTATGGTCTTGATGAAGAGGCTGTGAGAGTGATCAAGGGTATGCCTAAATGGAGCCCAGGAGAACAAAACGGTCGTAAAGTATCTGTGAAATACACTGTACCTTACCGTATCGTAATCAAGTAACCTAACTTACTATGGTTCTTTGAGTAAGAACTCCGAAGACAGACATTCAACTAAGAATGGGTTGTCTTCGGAGTTCTTTTTTACTGCCTTGCGTCGTTTTGCGTATATCCTTTGGCGCTTTACCTACCATCTATCAACCTATGAATTACTCCAGAAGACCACCTCGCCGGAGCCAACAGAATACTTATGGAAACATCATGAAATATATGTCAATATTGATGGTGCTGCTATACTTTGGCTTTGGATTATACGTTTTACTATCTAGTCCTAAACAGATACCGTTTCCCAAAGAGTATAAAATAATTTTAGGCGGACTGCTCCTTTTCTATGGTTTTATTAGATTTGTGAGAGCGTATCAGCAATATTTTAAAAAGCCCAGACGAAATGAAGAAGATTAATCTTTTCACTTTTCTTATAACTGCTGGTGTAGCCTTTGCTACCTTCTCCTGCGGTCAGTCTGGAAAAGGCCCCGCAGACACCACCACTACCGGGCATATCAAAATAAGTGCCGATGAATCATTTGCCCCTATTGTAGATGCACAGATACAGACGTTTGAAAGTCTCTACAAATATGCCAACGTTGATGTGGCTTACAAACCAGAAGTACAGGTTGTGAAAGATCTGCTGGAGGACACCATCAGATTTGCAGTGATGGCTCGTCAATTAACGGATCTGGAAAAAGCGGAGTTTGACAAGTTAAAGATTACCCCTAGAGTATATAAAATTGCCATTGATGGAATTGCGCTTATCCTGAACAAGGAAAACACAGATACTACGCTCACCTTACAGCAGGTAAGGGATGTGTTCACTGGCCAAACCACTAACTGGCGCCAATTGGATCCAACTGCTACAGATGGAAAGATTACCATTGTTTTTGACAACAGCAGTTCCAGCACCGCCAGATTTATTCTGGACTCCATCAACCACAAAAAGCCATTGCCCCCAAATACTTTTGCCACTACCTCTAACTCAACACTGGTAGATTACGTAGCACAAAACCGAAATGCAATTGGGGTTATTGGGGTGAACTGGATCAGTGACCGCCGTGACAGCACAGCTATTAGTTTTCTTAAGAAAGTTAATGTAGTTGGCATTAGTGTACAAGACGCCCCTACCTCTGTAGATGATTACATACAACCTTATCAAGGTTATCTGGCACAAGGAACTTATCCGCTACGGAGAGAGGTTTTTATAGTAAGCCGTGAAGCCCGGGCAGGTCTTGGCACAGGTTTTGCATCTTTTATAACAGGAGATAAAGGGCAAAGAATCATATTAAAGTCTGGCTTAGTGCCTGCCTCAATGCCTGTACGCATTGTAGGGTTTTCACAACAAGAGTAACAAGAGTTTCACTAACACTAACAACTTGACCCATGATTAAAAACTGGAAGACGTATGGAGCTTTAGCGGCCGCTTTCTTTACTGCCGCAGGAGCCTCAGCACATAACAATGCGCTGCGTTCTGGTAAGATTGAGCAAACACAATTGGTTATACAATCAAACCAGGGGCAGGCCACCCTTGCTTTTGTTGCAGTACAAGATAACTCGGCCGCTGGTTTAGTACAGCAGGGGAAAACCCTCCTGTCTCAGAACAAAGTAGCAGAAGCCCAACAGCTTTTTGATAAAGCGTTGTCCATGACTAAAAACAAGGACAATAATATCAAGATCATGATTGGCGAGGCTTATGTGACTTCTGGCGTGAAAGACTTGTCACCGGCAATTAAGGTTTTGGAAGAAGCAACAAGCAAAGACACCAAAAACGCTAATGCCTTTGTGTTACTGGGAGATGCTTACCTGCACAATAAAACAGTAGACGGTGGTAAGGCATTGGCCAATTATGACAAAGCAATTGCCGCCGATAACAAGTTTGCAAAAGCCCATCTGCGTAAAGGTCAGTTGTATGTACAGTCACGCAATTTTACTCAGGCGAAAGAAGCTTTAGATGCGGCGCTGGCAGCAGACCCTAACTATGCCCCTACTTACCTTGAGTTAGCAGAGCTGTATTACCGTGCTGAACAATATCCTAAGAGCTCTGAGTACATCAAAAAGTATGTGTCTATGGCAGAGAACACACCAGAGACCCGTGCTAAATATGCTTCAATTCTCTACTTGACTAAGGATTATACCAATGCCATGACAGAGATACAGTCGGTACTGAAGAGTGATCCTAATAACATTGCCATGAACCGTTTGGTGGCTTATAGTTATTATGACACCAAACAGTATGACAAAGCTCTGGAAGCCATGACCGCTTACTTTAACAAGTATGATGAGTCGCAGCGTATTCCTTCAGACTATGAGTACTATGCCAACATTTTGGTAGAGAATAAAAAGCCGCAGGAAGCTGTAGCCATCATTGAGAAGGCAAAACAGTTAGATCCAAAGAACCCTTTGTATAATGATCTGTTGGCGAAACAATATGTTTCCCTCAAGAACTATCCGAAGGCTATTGAGGCATATAAAGCTAAATTTGCCACTACCCCGCCAACTAACACAGACTTGTTCTACTATGGCTACACCCATGAACTGAACGATGACTACAAAACCGCGGACAGTGTCTATACTCTTATTACCACCAATAACCCTACATATGCTTATGGCCATTTGTGGAGAGCGCGTGTCAACTCTCACCTAGACCCTGAGACAAAAGAAGGTTTGGCAAAACCACATTATGAAGAGTTTATCAAACTCACTTCAGGTGATAAAGAGAAGTATAAGAAAGACCTTATCACTGCGAATAACTACCTAGGTTATTACTACTACCTGAAGAAAGATAAAGCGAATGCTACCAAGCACTGGCAAGAAGTAAAAACCTTAGATCCAACCAATACGGATGCATCTAATGGTTTGAATGGTCTGAAAGCGATGAAATAACATTGCTTATCTTGAGCCTACAAAAAAAGCGCCTCTGTGAAAGAGGCGCTTTTTTTGTAGGTAATTCCCTATTTCAGCCAGTTGATTTCAAACAATCGCAAATGGCAATGTGTGCGGTTACTCTATCGGATATAGTAATATTAAGCAGAAGATTTTCCCTCAAGACACATTCTATACAACAAGTCCGTTTAGGGGCTGTTTTTGAAAAAGCAGCCCCTAAACGGACTTGTTGTATAGTGATAATAAGTACTGCTGCGACTGGTTCTTGATACTAAAGTCCTTGGGATCTAGACTGGAGTACTTGCCCATATTGTCTCCATTTCTCCAGAGCAGCTACAAAATCAGCAGGTAAATCAGATTCAAATTGAATGAACTGCTGCGTAGTAGGATGAATAAATCCAAGTGATTTAGCATGCAGGGCTTGCCGGGGCAACAATGCAAAAGTATTCTGAACAAATGCTTTGTATGGGCCAGTCTGTTGGCCTTTCAGGATCTTATCACCACCGTAGGTAGCATCATTGAATAGCGGGTGCCCCAGGTACTTCATATGCGCCCTAATTTGGTGCGTACGTCCGGTCTCAAGATTGCATTTAATCAAACTACAATAACTGAAAGACTCCAGCACCTCATAATGCGTGACTGCATGTTTCCCAAAATCTCCCTCGGGGTAGACAGCCATCACTTTACGGTCTTTAAGGCTGCGGCCAATATTGCCCACTATAGTACCTTTAGGCTGGGCAGGCACCCCCCAAACCAATGCATAATAGGTACGCTCAATGGAGTGATCAAAGAATTGCCTAGCTAAATGGGCCATGGCTATCTCAGTCTTCGCGATCACCAGTAACCCAGAAGTATCTTTGTCAATTCTATGCACTAAACCTGGCCTAATCTCTCCATTCCGATGCGTAGGCAAGTTCTGCAAGTAATACACCAAACCATTCACCAAAGTACCAGACCAGTTGTTATAAGCCGGATGCACTACCATGCCGGCAGGCTTGTTAATCATCAACAAGTCCTCGTCTTCATAAACAATATTGAGCGGAATATCCTCAGGAACAACATCTGTGTCTCTAGGCGGAGTAGCCAACGTCACCGTAATGATGTCTAACGGTTTTACTTTGTAGCTTGCCTTGGTCACGTTTCCGTTAATGCGTACAGACTCCGCTTTGATGGCATCCTGTAGCTTATTTCTGGTCACATTAGGCAGACGGTCCATCAAGAACTTATCCAATCGCAGTAAGGCCTGTCCCTTGTCTACCTGTATTCTATGGTGCTCATATAATTCATCAGAATCTAGGCTGCCTATTTCCTCAAAATCTTCTTCTTTGGCGTCTGTGAATGGCATGGCGTTTAGGAGGCTTTTTTCCAAAATAAGCACAAAAATAAAGAGCCGGTGAAGATATTCCTCACCGGCTCTTTATGAATAAGATAACTTAAACCTTATTTTTTCTTTTTAACAGCAGAAGGAGCAGTAACGGCTGGCTTAGGAGCTGTAGCTGCTGGCGAAGCAGCAGAAGCAGCTGGAGAGCCTTTAGGAGCCGGGGTTACCCCAAGGTCCTTCAACACCAGGTCAGTGAAAGCGTTTCCGTCTTCAGGACCATACAGCAGCGCCTCGGCAGTGAAAATGTGGGTATAACCGTTCTCTTTGGCTACTTTGTCAATAGCTTTCTGGATCTTCTCCATTACTGGCTGAAGCTTCTCCTGCTCTTTTTTCTGCAAAGAAGCATCGGCGTTGCGCTGAAACTCTTCAATAGAAGCTTGCAGAGTAGTCAATTCTTTCTCTCTATCAGCACGAACTACATCCGTCATCTGGCCAGCTCCTTTTTTGTAAGCTTCCACTTTCTCCTGATAAGACTTATATTTATTCTGAAGCTCTTTTTCCAGTTGGCTGCTGTGTGCTTTAAGATCAGACTCAATCTGGCGGCTTTCAGGCAGTTGACTGATAATGTAGTTGGCATTTGTATAGCCAACCTTTACTGTTCCTGTCTGTGCAAAAGAAGCCACACTTACAAGTAAGAAAGCGGCTACCAACAGAGATTTCAATTTGTTCATTGTAGGTTACTTAGTTTGTTTTAATTGTTTTTCTTTTTCACTGGGACCTTTTGCCCACTTGGTTTTGCTTTGGCCGGCGTTATGGCAGGAGCAGCAGTTTCTGGTAAAGGCGGCACATCTGCCGGATCATCCACTAAAGCATTTGCGGGTCGTGCCCCTGCAGTGTTCTGTTCTTTAGAAGCCAAACCTAGTTCCTCTAACACAAATTCTGTATAATCATGACGGGGATCTGTATACAGCATGACCACATCGCCAGATTTATCAAACATAAAGTTTAAGCCCCGTTGCCGAACTATTTTCTCTACTGCTTCAAACAGTTGATCTTGGGCAGGTCTTATAAGTTCTTGGCGCCTTTTGAAGAGAGCTCCCTCAAACCCGAACATCTTCCGCTGGAACTCCCGTATTTCAGTGTCTTTGCGGTTTATCTGTTCCTGCCGCTTGGTCTTCATGTCTGGAGTTAGTAGAATCTCCTCAGCCTGATAACTCTTTTGAAGCTTTTCAAGTTCCGCCCGCATATTCTCTATTTCCTTCTGCCAAGACTGGGAGAGCTTTTCAACTTCTGTCTGGGCATTGGTATAGGCCGGCATTTTCTGCAAGATAAAGCCTGAATCAATATAGCCAAAGCGCTGGGCGTTTACATTCTTCCCGAAGAGGATGAACAAACATAGTAATAAAAAGCACCCTAACTTCTTCATCATATTCTAATCTTGCAAATTCTGTTCCAACTTATCTGATTTGCTGGCCAATGATAAAGTGGAACTGACCGCCATTAGCACCTGGTAAACCAGGTACTGTGTCTAATCCCCAACCATAATCAAAGCCCAACAGACCAAAGGCGGCCATGAACACTCTTGCTCCTACCCCTACTGAACGATAAAGCTTGAATGGATCGTATTGACGGTAGTTGCCGAAGTTATTACCTGCCTCTGCAAATCCTAGAACAAAGACAGTTGCAGCTGGGTTCAATGAAATAGGATAACGTAGTTCCGCTACATATTTATTGAAGGCAACCCCACCAGCTGAGTTTGGAGAGATACTTTCATCTTCATAGCCTCTCAAGCCAATATAGTCTGTAGCTACAATAAAAGAACCACCGCCTAAACCAGAACCTCCTAGCTTGAATCTTTCAAATGGCCCAATGGTCTTGCCAGATCCATAAGTACCAATAAATCCGAAGTGCGCTCTTGTGTTCAAAACCAGTTTCCCGTTTCCACTCAAAGAATGGAACCATGAAGCATCAAACATCCACTTATGGAATTCTATCCACTGGAATGGATTAGACTTGCTGTTGAGCAGAGAGTAAGGCGGTGTAAATGTTACATTCAAGCCAATAGAAGAACCCGAACGGGTATAAGTTGGGTTATCTATACTTGACCGGGCAAAAGATGTAATAAACGAAATGTTATTAGCATCTCTAATCTTATCTGCCTCTGCATAATTACCGAAGATAGCAGACCCGTTACTCATATTATATCTAAAGTAGGAGATAGAGTTACTCAACGTAAAGTAATCATCTGGCCAACGTAAACGCCTACCTAAGTTAACGCTTGCCCCTGTAATGTCTATGTGAGCGTCTGTTAACTGACCAAAATTATCATTATCCTGCTGCGTAAACCGCTGAATAGATTTACTTAAGCTAACGGTTAATGAATTAGGTCTACGCCCACCTAACCAAGGTTCAGTGAAGGACAAAGAGTAGGATTGGTATCTCTTACCATTGGCCTGAATGTTCAAAGCCAGACGCTGCCCATCGCCAGACGGTACTGGTCTCCATTCTTTCCAGTTACCTGCTTTCCGGAGGGAGAAGTTGTTCAACACTAAACCAACGGTACCCACTGCCCCAAGGCCACCGCCCCAACCACCGGATAAAGTGATTTGGTCATTTGGTCTTTCCTCAACAGTGTATTGAATGTCTACTGTACCATTCTCTGGGTTAGGAATAGGCTGCATGCCAATCTTCTCTGGGTCAAAGTACCCTAGGTTAGATAATTCACGCTGAGAACGGATTAACGCAGATCTGCTGAAGTTCTGCCCCGGCAAAGTACGTAGCTCCCGCAGGATCACGTGGTCACTGGTTTTGGTGTTACCAGACACCGTGATTGAATTGATAGTTGCCTGAGAGCCTTCGCTCAAACGCATTTCAATATCAATGGAGTCTCCTTCAACGGCTACTTCTACCGGTTCAATCTGGAAAAACAGATAACCATCATCCATGTAGAGGGAGGTGATGTCGTTCCCATTAGGATTATAGTTGAGGCGTTTATCCAGTTCTTCTCTGTTATACACGTCTCCTCTTTCTAATCCAAGAACTCTTGCCAGGAAGGCAGCATCATAAAGGTAATTTCCGCTCCAGCTAATATTACGGTAGTAATATCTTCTTCCTTCATCTACCACTAATTTGATGCCTATCCGGTCATCACTAAGGGTATATATAGAATCTGAGACAATGGCGGCATCCCGATAACCTTCTTTGTTATAGAAGTCGATCAGAAGCTTTTTGTCTTCTTCATATTCTGATTTATTGAATTTGGCACCCGTAAAAATCTTGTAAAACTTCTTTTCCTTCGTCTTCTTCAGCTGACGCTTCAGCTTTGACTCACTAAAGGTGCGGTCATCATTGCTCCACAAACCAGAAATTTTCTCTGCCAGACTACGGTTTTCCAACTTATCCGTAGCTGCATGGATTCTCTCTATTTCCAGTTCGCCAATACGCACCTTCTCGCCTTTATCTACTCGTATCTCAAGAGAAACACTGTTGGCAATGACAGAATCAGGAATTTGTCTGATTACTACCTGCGTATTGAGGAAGCCTTTCTCCTGGAAGAAACTCTGTACCGTAGTACGGGTTGAATTCAAAAGAGCATCTGTTACTACCCTTCCTTTGTTAAGAGATATTTTTTTCTCCAGATCTTCCGCTTGAGACTTGGATGTTCCAGAAAAATCAAATCTAGACAAGCGCGGACGCTCCGTCAGTAAGAAATCAAGATAGATCTTATCGCCTTCAATCTTAGTGGCGCGTACATCTACGCCCCCCAGAATGCCTTGGTCCCAAAGCTTTTGAATAGCCCTACTGATGGCATCACCCGGAACATCAATCTCGTCCCCAACCCTTAACCCGGTAAGGGAGATCAACGTAGAAGGATCTAAGAACTTGGCACCACTTACGGTAATACCGCCAATCTCATATTTACGGGGATTCGCATAATCAATGGACGCTGCTGCATTGCCGCTGCCAACACCTAGTCTGATTTGCGCGGTGGCAGTTACACCAGACGTCACTAAAAGGCATAACAGCCAAAAGTACTTACTCATTAAGAATGTGCTTTTTGTAATTGTTCGCTTGTCTTCCCAAAACGGCGTTCCCGCTGCTGAAAAGAGACTAAAGCTTCATAAAGATGCTCTTTTCTGAAATCAGGCCACAGTAATTCTGTGATATAAAGTTCTGTATAGGCCAATTGCCAGAGTAGAAAATTACTGATCCTTTGCTCTCCGCTGGTTCTGATCAATAGCTCCGGATCTGGCATTTCCGCCGTATTCAAAGCTCCCTGGATTGCAGTTTCATTGATATCTTCAGGCGCTAGCTTTCCGGCTTTCACCTGGTCCGCTAATTTCTGCATTGCGTTTACCAGCTCCCAGCGCCCGCTATAGCTTAATGCCAATACAAGCGTCATGCGGGTATTTTTACTGGTAAGTTCTATGGCTTCCTCTAACTGGGCTCTACATGCCGCCGGTAAAGCAGCTTTATCACCGATAGATTGCAACCTAATATTATTCTTGCTCAGGGTTTCTGTCTCTTTGCGGATGGTGCTCACCAACAATTGCATCAAGGCATCTACTTCATACTTCGGCCTTGACCAATTCTCTGTAGAGAAAGCATACAGCGTCAGATACTTGATTCCTAGTTCTGCCGCTGCCTCCACAGTTTCACGCACGGCAGTAATAGCATTCTGATGGCCAAAAATCCTAAGATTGCCTTTTTTCTTTGCCCACCTACCGTTTCCGTCCATGATAACGGCAACATGCTGTGGCAAATTGTCTATGTCTATCTTTTCCCTAAGGCTCATTAAAAAGAAATTTCAATGCAATTTAGGAAAAGCTTAGCACATTTTACTTATCCTTGGTTTGTCTTACTTTTTACCGGAGGGCGTAACGGGGCAGTTTATTTTGTAGAAGGTATATGAAAGCGTAACCCCATTGAAAAAGTACAGGTCTCTGCTGTTTTTGTTCATCACCTGCTCATTCTGTGATGATAGATTGTCAAAGTCATCTGTAAAGAGCACACGCACCCCTGCTTCGGCCCCTATGTTCCAATGCTCTGAGAGAGCATATTTAACACCGGCGCCAATGGGTACGGCAAACGCAAACCCTGTTCTATAGGATTCATCCTTGCCACTATTAGCCGGATAGATAATTTCAGGGTCCTCTGCGGTAGTTCTGTTATTATAAACGACGGCCGCTACACTAAGCGTAAAATAAGGGGTCCACCGGGTGTTGCGCCTAAAGTCATAGTAGTCAAGGAACTTATAATCAATGCCCCCACTTAGCTCCAAAAGGCTTGTGGTAACTTTGGCTTTTCTATAGATTTCCAACGGGAGATCTTTGGCTAAAGATGAGTTTTTCTCCGTGTCGTCTTCTGCTTGAGTACGGCCAATTAATAAGCTTCCTCTCCAAGCCACAGCACTGGAAACATCCTTCTTATAGAAGAGCATAAGGGCTGGCCTGTTATTCTGGAGTTGATAACGAGGGGCCACTTCCCCTTTGTATGCTACCCCTCCCACACCTATTCCTACTTCACTGGTTGTTCTGGGTTGTCCCGTCTGCATCTGCGCTTTAGCAGAGAGCCCAAAAAAAACACTCCCTATTTGTACAGAAGTGCAAATAAGGAGTGTGCGAATTATCTTTAAACTCATGTACTCAAAATCAAAGGGTGCTTCCGTATTAACGGAATTTCGGGCCTCTTCGTGTAGGAGCCAATATATAATTTAGTGAAAACCCAGTGGTAATGTACCAGTCATCATCAGAAGTGTCTCCTCTCTGGTCACCGGCTCTACCATAGCCTTGCAATCTACTGAAGGTTCCGTTGGGCGTATTATCATTGATAATAGGATATGAAGTTCCCGCTCTTGGGTTCTCGGCAGATCTATCAGAAAGAATAGCTGCGGTTTCAGACAAATCGGCTTTGTTAGCATATACTGTGCTCACGTCATCCAGGTAATCTGTGAAGGTTTTGCGCCAGGTAATTTCAAAGCCAAGATCCCAGCTTCTAGCCAGTTTATATTTCACGCCCAATCCAAAAGGAATGGCGAACTGTACTTTCTTGTATGGTTCTGGATAACCTTGGTTATTAGAGGCATATTGGCCTTCTGTACCTAGAGGCTGCAATTCATACCAACCGGCAGGCAGTCTATTATCCCTGCCATCATAATAGGCTTTAGGATTATGGTGGAAAACAGCAACACCAGCAAAGGCATAAGGAGTAAAGTCAGGGCGGCGCAGGTAAGATCTGCGGTTTTCAAACAGGTCAATGATACCAACCAGATTCAGCTCCTTGATATCATTCCTGAAGCTCAGATTTCGCTTGTATCTTCCTTCGTTCTCTGGCTCGGAGAAATCTGCGCTTTTGCTGTCATCCCCCGTGATTCTTCCCCAGGAGAAAGCGGCTCTACCATAAATTCTGGGAGTGAACTTGCGGGTAAAGTGCACAGAGACGCTAGGCCGGGTAGAATTCAAACGTAAGCTGGTAAAATCAGCTTCGGGAGTAACGTCACCAAAATAATTCATGGCGTTTAGGCTAATCCCTACACTATTGTAAAGATTTCTCCTACTAAACCGCTGTGCCTCTGCCTCTGGCAGAGCAGCTGTGAAGAGAACAAACAAAATTAAAGAAGTAGAGAAAATTTTTTTCATGCCATCAACTGTTACTAATTTACTGTTACTCATAAAGACGCACTTGCCCTGCTACGGACAAAATTATACCTTTTTTTATTATTACAAACAGATATATAGGACTTTATTATATTTAATTTTCATCCTAACCATTTCTTTGATCAAGTCCCCAATGCATTTTGGTTCTAAGGGTTGTTAAAAAATTAACTTGGTTCAATTTAACCAGCCTTGCATTGAAATCTTCCCGCCTAACCGCCAGTTGAATGGAAGCATCAACTGGTTTAGACCTGGAATCAAGTGAGACTAGATATCTTGTACTTCTTCCCTCAATCTCAAAAGAGATCACACTCTTATCAGAGACCACCAAAGGCCGCACATTCAAGTTATGTGGGCATACGGGAGAGATTACAAAATTGTTTGTCTGCGGCATCATTACCGGACCTCCGCAGGAAAGCGAATAACCGGTAGACCCGGTTGGGGTTGCCACTATCAGGCCGTCTGCCCAATAGGAGTTGAGATACTCGCCGTCTATGTACGTATGTACGGCAATCATGGAGGAAGTATCTCGCTTTAAAATGGTAAATTCATTTAATCCAAAGTTCTTTCCATCAAAAACCTCCTGATCGCTATCTAAATGGATAAGTGATCTGTCTTCCAGCGTAAAGTGTCCTCTCAGCAAGGAATCAATGGCTAGATCTAATTGCTCATAGGGCAATGAGGCCAAAAAGCCTAGCCTCCCCATATTTATACCCAAAATAGGAATCTGCAATGCCCCCACATAAGTAACCGTGTCTAAAAGAGTACCATCTCCCCCTAAACTCAGTACATAATTTACGTCAAAGAGATTAGTCTCACGGGTAAAGGTATCTATCTGGGCCGGCAGCGGGGTAAATGGAACCAAAGATTCTGCAAAATGGTCTGCCACTAGTACCGTTATACCTTGACTGAGCAAAAGATCAAACAACCGACGCACAAAAGGAACAACCTCCTCTTTGACGGGTTTGCCCACTATTGCTATTTTCATGGTCTGTTCTGCTCAAAGGTAAACCAAAGTCTTCTATATCAAAGCAAAGAAGGCAAATGGCTTAATGGTTAATTAAATATTGAGATACCGCATAAGCAGATCCAATCTATCCTGATCTTCTGGGGCACTGGCGGTGTCCTGGAACTGTGCCGTGATTTTATACCCGAAGCGCTCCAAGGTAGCCACTATTCTGCCTAGTTCAACGGTGTTGATTTTCAAGGTGAGTTTTATCTTGAAAATATCCGTCTCATCTGGCGAAACGTAGGCACTTAGAATCTTCGCGTTATTAGATTCCACTAACCGGCTGATCTCACTCAGGGAATAATCTCGTTCGGCCATGCAGAGTACTAAAATACCACCTTGCCCCTGCAACGCAGACATTTGCCCGAAGGCAGAAATGGTGTCGTTCACGGTGATCACTCCCAGATACTCCTGCAGCTCATCCAGCACGGGTACCACCTGCACTTTATTTTTGATTGCCAGCTCCATCACGTTGTAGAAGTGCTGGTTCTGCTGCACATGCACGTGCTCAAAGTCAAAGGGGATATTCTCCAGTACCTGCTCTGGGTCTTTCGCCTCCAGCACGTTCTCCTCCGTTACCAGCCCCAGATATTTCCGGTTTTTTACAACGGGCAGCTGGTTCAGCCTGAATTCATCCATCCAACGCACGGCTTTCTCGCCGGTGTCAGAGAGTTTGAGGGGCGGAACCATCTGGTTTATCAGTTCTTCAGCTATCATAGGCAGCAGTCTTTATCAGGAATCTCTCTAAGATACTGTTAAAGGCGTCCGGATGTTCCATCATGGGCGCATGGCAGCAGTGGTCTATGAAATGCAATTCAGAATTCTGGATGAGCCTGTTGAACTCATGGGCTACCATAGGCGGCGTAATGGTGTCATTCAGGCCCCAGATAAGCAGGGTAGGCGCCTGTATTTTGCCTAGGTCTTTCCCTAGGTTATTACGTTGCGCAGACTTGGCAATGGAAATGATGCGCAGTACTTTCTGGTTGCTGTTAGTGATGTCAAACACCTCATCTACCAGCTCTTTGGTGGCCACGGCGGGGTCATAGAATGTGTAGGCCACCCGCTCTTTCACAAACTCGTAGTTGCCGCGCTTAGGGAAAGAACCGCCCATGGAGTCTTCGAACAGACCGGAGGAACCGGTTAACACCAGCCGCTGCACCAATTCGGGATTTTTCAGGGTGTACTCTAAGGCTACGTGCCCGCCCAGGGAATTGCCTAACAAGGTCAAGTCCGTCAGGTTCTTGTGCGTCACAAACTCTTCCACAAACTCCACCAGGCCCGGCACACTGGCTTGCGGCAACGACATCTCGTATAAGGGCATGAGCGGAATGACCACGCGGTAATTTTTCTGAAAATAGGAGACTACCCCCTGCCAGTTACTCAGCGCCCCAAACAGACCGTGCAAAAGCAAAAGCACTTCGCCTTCGCCTTCATCTATATACTCAAACCCGCTTTCCTTCTTGATTTCCAAGTCCATGTGAGAAAATCGCTTGTAATGATAGTAAGTAGAAACAATTATAGGGATGTAATATTAGTAATATTCAACCAATTTCTGAGCATCTCCAGCCCATGTTGGGTAAGTGCTGCTTCTGGATGGAACTGCAGCGCGTACAACGGCAGGTGTGCGTGCCGGAACGCCATCAATTCACCCTCAACGGTTTGCGCCAGCGGAACCAGATCTTCTGGGGCCTCCTGCACCACCAGGGAATGATAGCGCACCACCGGTATAGTAGACGGAAGCCCGGCGAAAATGGGGTCCTCGGCGCACAGAATCTGCGAGACTTTCCCGTGCATAGGCATTCGTCCTTTCACCACCTTAGCCCCGAAGAACTGGCCCAGGGCCTGGTGCCCCAGACAAATCCCTAGCATGGGCAGCCGGTCATGGTAATGAGAAATCACCGCTGGCATCACACCCGCCAGTTCCGGTGTGCCCGGCCCCGGCGACAGCACAATGCCTTTGAGTGGCAAGGCCTGCAATTCCGCTAAGGGCACATCATTGCGGCGCACCTCCACCTCCACCCCCAACTGCCTGAAATAATCATAGAGGTTATAGGTAAAGGAATCAAAATTATCTAGAAGCAACAGCACAGAGAAAAAACGCAGAGGAGAGAAAAAAGATATTCGGGTTTAGCGGCCGTTTTTCCAGAATAAGGCCTAAACCAGAGAGAACCGCTTATGATGAACTCCGGCGAAACAGAAAATAAAGTGTGCGTTTAGGGGCCGTTTTCAGAAAAACGGCCCCTAAACGCACATAATTTTTAAGCGAAGGAATCCAGGGCCTGCCGGCCGAAGGGAATCACCCATTGCACAAAAGACCAGGCACCGGGCGCGGCATCCAGGTAATACGGGTACACTTCAGATTCCCGCACGGTCTGCAGGGCTTTATCTAAGCCCGTGGCATTGGCGAAGTACACCAGGAGGCAGATGGCGAAACCCCACTTGGCAGCCCCAATACCGGCACCAATCACGTTGTCCAGGAGGCCCAGCGGCGTAAGATGTACTCCTTTCTTGATAACCTTGCCAATGGCCCGCACCGCAAACCCAATCCCAATGAACACCAGCAAAAACGGGAGAAACGGCAGAAAGCCGGCGCTGTCGCCCAGCCATTCATGAATGGGCGGCGTCACCAGCCCCACCAGCTTCATCCCGAACACGGTGATGATCACCAACGAAGCCAGAGAGGCAATCTCCAGCACCAGCCCTTTAAAGAAACCTTTAAAAGCACCGTAGGCCACAGGCAATAGCAGAAAGAGGTCAAAGGTGCTCACGCAACAGAGGGCTTAGGCGTTAGGGTTGTTCAGGAGCGCGTTCACGGCGTTGGAAATGGCTTTGCCATCGGCTTGGCCGGCCAGTTCACGGGAAGCAACGCCCATCACCTTGCCCATGTCTGAAGGTCCCAACGCGCCCACGCGTTGAATGATCTCCAGAAGGCGCTCACGCAGATCTCCTTCGTCTAGCTGCTGGGGCAGGAATTCCTCAATCACGGCCAGTTCGGCCAGTTCCACTTCCTCCAGATCTGTGCGGGACTGGGCACGGTACACCTCGGCAGACTCACGGCGCTGTTTGGCGGCTTTGGTTAACAGCTTCAGCTCCGTATCTGGGGTAAGTGCCTGCACGCCGCCTTTCTCGGTTTCGGCCAGCAAAATCTGCGACTTAATAGCGCGCAGGGCTTGCAGGCGGGTCTTATCTTTCGCCAGCATGGCTTGTTTTATGCCGGCTTCTACTTTTTCTTTCAGGCTCATAGTTTATGTAGGTAAAGGCGCCGCAGCACCCGGTAAGAAATCATTAGCCAAGTGACGCCAAGTTTCTTTTATCTTTGTCCATCTTAATGCATGAACGCCAACGTAAGAGCAACATGACGAAACTGAGCGTAAATATAAATAAAATAGCCACGTTACGGAACGCCCGCGGCGGCAACCGGCCAAATGTGGTGCAATCTGCCCTGGACTGCGAGCGCTTTGGGGCGCAGGGCATTACAGTGCACCCCAGACCAGATGAGCGGCACATCCGTTTTCAGGACGTGTATGACCTGAAGGAAGTAGTCACCACCGAGTTCAACATTGAGGGCAATCCCACCCCAGATTTCATCAAACTGGTGCTGGCCGTAAAGCCTGAGCAGGTTACCCTGGTGCCCGATGCCCCCGAGGCCATCACCTCCAACGCCGGCTGGGACACGCTCAAGCACAAAGATTTTCTGGTGGATGTAATTGCCCAGTTCAAAGCCGAAGGAATCCGGACCTCCATCTTCGTGGACCCTATCAACGCCCAGGTGGAAGGCGCGGCCCTCACCGGCACCGACCGCATAGAACTCTACACCGAAGCCTACGCCCACCAGTACCTCACCAACCGGGAGGCCGCCGTAAAACCGTACGCCCAGGCTGCCCGGGTAGCCCAGCAGTGCAACTTGGGCCTGAACGCCGGGCATGACCTGGACCTGGACAACCTCCGTTACCTCAAGGAGCAGCTGCCCAACCTGGCGGAAGTTTCTATTGGCCACGCCCTCATCTGTGACGCGCTCTACTACGGTCTGGAGAACACCATTCAGCTGTACCTGCGCCAATTGAACTTCTAATGCGGCACTTCCCGTTTTCGGCCTTTTTTCAGAAAAACAGCCCCGAAACGCACCGTAACCGGTACTTGGTATGCTAGGCGTTTTGCTCAAGATAACGGCGTTGGTTATTGCGGCGCAGTACGGGGTGCGGTTCCTGTCCTGGCTGCTGAGGCGGCAACAGCGGGTATATTACCTGTCGTCTATGCGCCAGTTCAAGATAGTGTTCTGGTCGCTGCTGAGTTTCTGGCTGGGCGGCTCCATGCTGAGTCTGCTCATCCGGGACCAAACTGACACTCCGCTGGAGAAAGGCATCGCCATCGGCTTGGGCTCGGTGCTGTTTCTGTTCTCCTTGCCTACCCTCCTGGTGCACCTGCAGTACTGGCGCTATGAACGGGAAAATGCGTTGGAGCTGGAGAAGGAAACCAACACTGCCTTGCTGCTGCAACCCGGCGGCAAATATCTGCTGCAACCAAGGAATATACGGGAAATTACCCTAACCCAGAGCCCCTCAAAGCGCTTTTTCTGGAGTTCTTACCAATACCTCACGCTTTCCCTCACCGATGGCCGACAGGTTAAAATCACCTCGCTCCTGATAGAGCTACCGCAGCTGCTGGCCCTCTGGCCCCAAGTACCCCTTAAAACCAGAACGAAATGGGCTTGTTTTCTGTAAAACAGGCCAAGTAACCTCTGCACTTAACCATCTCTAGACACCCATGGAATTAAACTATAAACAACAAGGACAGGGACAGCCCCTGCTCATCTTACACGGCCTCTTCGGGACATTAGACAATTGGCAGACGCTGGGCCGCCAGTTCGCGGAGACCTTTAATGTGTACCTACTGGATCTGCGCAACCACGGCCGCTCCCCGCACAGCCAGGAATTCAGCTACCAACTCATGACCGATGACCTGCTGGAGTTCATTGAGCAGCACCAGTTACAGGACGCCATGATTATAGGGCACTCCATGGGGGGCAAAGTGGCCATGAACTTCGCGCTGCAGCACCCAGACAAATTGGCCAAACTTCTGGTGGCCGACATTGCGCCCAAAGCCTACCCGCCCCACCACGATGAAATCATTGCCGGTTTCCGGTCTATTGATCTGAACTCCCTCCAAAGTCGGCAGGAAGCCGATGCCCAATTAGCCCAAAAAGTAGACGACGTGGGCACCCGCCTTTTCCTGCTCAAGAACCTGTACCGCACCGATGACAACAGCTTTGCCTGGCGTCTGAATCTGGATGCCATTGAGCAGAACCTGGACAAAATCCTGGGCAATATTGAGTCTGATACTCCTTTCACCAAACCTACCTTGTTCCTGCGCGGCGGCAACTCCAGGTACATTAAACCAGAGCAGGACATGGCGCAGATTCAGGCCCTGTTCCCCGGCGCTGCCATAGAAACCATAGAGAACGCCGGTCACTGGCTCCACGCCGAACAGCCCCAGGAGTTTTACCAGCGCACCATGGCGTTCCTGCAGGCCTAAAAATCCGGCTCCAATTTTCTTAAACTTGATTGATCCTACATGAGTACTTCCGCCAAAGGCACGCTTTTCCTCATTCCCACGGTTCTGGCCGAAGACACGGCCTCCGCTGTTATTTGTAGACAGGTAGCGGAAGTGACGGCGCAGTTGAAGTATTTTCTGGTGGAGAATGCCCGCACCGCCCGCCGCTACATTAAAACCATTGCGCCCTCCCAGACCATTGAAGAACTGCAGATCACGGTCATAGACAAGAATTCCTCAGACGCAGAACTCACCGCCGCCTTAAAGCCCCTGCTAGCTGGGCAAGACGCCGGGGTTATCTCAGAGGCGGGTTGCCCCGGCGTGGCCGATCCTGGGGCCGAGTTAGCCCGTCTGGCACACCAGCACGGCGTGAAAGTGGTACCGCTGGTGGGGCCTTCGGCGATTCTGATGGGGCTTATGGCCTCTGGGTTCAACGGGCAGTCGTTCGCCTTCCATGGGTATTTGCCCATTGAGAAGCGGGATCGCATTCAAGCCCTGAAGCAACTGGAGAAGGAGATGGTGCAGAAAGACCAGACACAGATTTTCATGGAAACGCCCTACCGCAACCGGCAAATGGTGGAAGACCTGCTGCAGCACCTGAGCAAAGACACCAAGCTCTGCATTGCGGCCAACATCACCGGCCCCAATGAGTTCATCAGAACCCTGCGCATCTCTGACTGGAAAGGCAAAGTCCCTGACCTGCACAAACAGCCAGCTGTTTTCCTCATTTACAGAAGGTAGTTCAACGGCTGGTTTCCCCCTGATTTTGGAAAAAGGACCGCTAAACGGCATTAGCCACCCTGTTACTTGCAGCGCACTATCACGGCTAGATTAGAGCTGCCAGGTTGAGAAATGATCCCATTGCGTTTAGGGGCTCTTTTTGGAAAAAGAGCCCCTAAACGCAATTTCTATTTAGGCATGAGCCAACCCTGCGGGTTCAGGTTGGTCTGGTTTTTCCAGATCTGGAACTGGAGTTCAGAGGTACCCTCAGCGTCTGTGTACACAGTGCCAATGGTTTGTTTGGTGGAGATTTCCTGTCCTTCGGTCACACTTACCGTGCGCAACTTGGCATAGACGGTAAAGTACTCGCCGTGCTGCACCATCACAATGTTGTTCATTCCCGGAATGGTCTGTACCGCCAGCACTTTGCCCCCGAAAATTGCTCTCACGTTCTCATTTGCTCCGGTCTGGATATCGATACCCCGGTTTTCTACTACCACTCCTTTTAGAACCGGGTGCGCCTGCCGCCCGAAACGCTGCGAAATAAACCCTCGCTCCACGGGCCACGCAAACCGGCCTTTGTTACCGGCAAAGCTGTTGGACAATACAGCGGCCTCTGGGGTAAGCGTCACACGGTCGGTGCGGGAGACATTGGCCTTGGTTTTGGTACTGGCTGGTGCGCTGGCACTTGGGGTTGGGGCAGGTTTTCCGGCCTTGGCCGCTGCCGCAGCGGCTTCACGGGCGGCTTTGGCTCTGGCGGCGGCTTCTGCCGCACGGGCGGCGCGGGCAATCTCCTCCCGCACAAGGTCCGCGATCAACCTATCCAACTGCCGCACGGCTTGCCGCCGGCGCTCCACTTCCTGCTTCAAAGACTGCTCCTGCAAACTCAATTGCTGAATCACCTGGTCTTGCTGATCATGCATGGAAAGCAGGTTCTTGTTCTCCTTCAGCTGCACATTCAGAAGGCTCTTTTTCTGCTGTTTCTGCGAATTGAGTATATTCACCTGGTTGGAGAGGCGTTGCTGCACTTCCTCAATGGCGGCAGCTTGCTTCTTACGCGCCTCTGTGTATTGGCGCAGGTAACTCATGCGCCGCATCATCTGGTTGAAAGAGTCTGAGGCGAACAAAAACATCAGTTTATTATAGCTGTTAGCCGTTTTGGAGGCGGCGTAGATTAGGCGGGCGTATTCTTTCTTCAGCCGCTGCAAATCAGTCTGAGCATCGGCCACTTTCTCCTCCGTGGTGCGGAGGTCCCGGTTGAGGTAAGTGATTTCTGAAGAGATATTTTTGATAACGCCCGTCTGAACCGTAATTTTCTCTTTAATCACGTTCAGTTGACCCAAGGAGGCTTCTTTCTTCTGGGTGGTTTGTTTTAGGATGCGGTTGGCTTCCTGAATACGCTTGAGGTTCGCATTTTTTTCACGCTCCAGCTGGGCTTTGCTTTTGACCGGTGCTTTCTTGGTAGCGGTTTTGGCAGTGGAACGGGTAGTCTTTTTCTGCTGTGCCTCAACAGAATTCAACCCGATCAAGAAAAAGAATAAAAAAAGATAAAGTAGCCCCGCCCTATTTACGTTCATAGTTCGAAGGTACAGAAAAAGGGAAATCCAGAGAAGTCTCTGACGTGGAAACCTGCCGATGCCTTACCGCTACCACGTTGGTTTTGGCGGCGTTGCCCTCTGGCTGCTGAATGGAAAGCAGCAGCGCCATGGCGAATGGCTTCCCGTTCAGGTCCTCAAATTCCTGGTAATCCACAGACATGTAGTCTTTGCTCTGTAGGTTGCGCACCTCAGCACGCTTGAGTTTGTAGCGGGTGGTGTCTACAAACTGATCTATCTGGAGATTGGTACGCAGGGTACGCAGATGCTGCATAGGGCCGTCCTGCTCCACCTTCTCCCTGTCAGAGCTCCCCGGGACAAAATTCCCGATGAGGATGTCCTGCAGCATGTTGAAGTCAACGTCTATGTTGTACCGCTGGCGCAGCATGTCATAAGAGCCCACCAGATACTCGTCCTTCAGTCTATTTACCATGTAGACTGAATCTGGCGTTACTTTCAGGCGCGCTGCCTCAAAACCCAATGCCTGCACAGAAGCCCAGATGACTTCGTTCTTTTTCATGCGTAGCGTAAGATTGGCGCTGAGCTTGCTGTTCTCGCTCTGTACCTTGCCCTTGGCGGAGAAGTAGGTATAGTCTGTGTTGACTACGCTTACCTTGTTCATGGTCTCCGGAACCACTGAAGTAGATGCCCCTGGGGTGGCTTTTCTCTGGCAACCGGCCAATGTGAGCAAACCCAATCCAACGGCACAGATATATTTTACGCTATTCATATAGTTTCTTGTCTTTGATCTTTTTGCTGATGCCTTGCGAGGCACCGCCCACTTGGTTGGCTCTTACCCATTGCTTTAGGGCTAGCTCCCGCTGCCCCAGCTGGTAGAGCACATCACCGTAGTGTTCTATGATAGTGGCATCTGAACTACTGGCTACGGCTTTCTCCAGTAGCCTTTTGGCTTCCTGGTAATCTTTCAGTTTGTAGAGCACCCAAGCATAAGTGTCTAAGTACGTAGGGTTATCTGGGTACTGCGCCACCAGAGCACCCGCCATGGCTTTGGCTTTGGCTAAGTTCTGCCCTCTCACAGACAGAAAATAGCTGTAGTTGTTTAACGCGTGTGGGTTAGAAGGATCTAGAGACAGCACGGCCTCATACGCCTGGTCTGAAAGCGCATATTGCTCCAGAGAATGGTAAGCATCCCCTAGCTGCAAATTGAATTGCAGCTGCAATTCCAGGTTATTCCCAGCCAACCTACGCCCATATTCTAGGGACTTAGTGGCCTTCACATAATTCTTGTTGATTAAATGTGCCGTACCGTTGTAGAACCAGAACATAGGCTGGTTGGGGAAGAACTCCAGCGCCCGTTCAGAATGGTTAATCAAGGAATCGTTTTGGTTCATTTCACCGTCTAACAGCACTATTTGCTGCCAGATCTTGAAATGTCCAGGGTCTAAGGCCACCGCTTTAAGGTAATTGTCGCGGGCGGGCAGTTTGCGGTCTGTGTTCACGTAAATGTCACCGGCAACGGCAAACGCTTTGGCTTCTCTGGGGTGGGCGGCGGTGGTGAGTTCTGCCAACTTGATTGCCTGAGCCGCCACTTTTTCATTGGGCAGGCGTCGGATGTAGTCTACCAGGATCTTCACTTTGGAGTCTATATCCAGAGCGGGGTTCCCGAAGGCAAGCTCCAGTTGCGCATCGGCCTCTTCAGTTTTGCCCTGCTGTTGCAGTAGATCAGCCAGCATCAATCGGCCGAAGGCATTGTCTGGGGCTACCTTCAACGCCTTCTCGGCCATTTTTACGGCATCGGGTACGCGTTTATTAGCGGCCAGAATCTCTACCTGGGCCAACAGATAACGCACCTCTTCTGGGTTGGAGGAAATCAGGTTTTCCCCTTCCTTGAGGGCTAAGTCCAGTTTGTTCTGCTTGAGGTAGATTTGCTGCTTCTTGAAAGAAATTTCCTCAATGAGACCGTACTTGGTCTCTATCTGATTTAGCGTGCGCAAGGCATCGTCTAGCCGGTTCTTGGCCAGATAAAGATCTGTGAGGTTGAAGAGGTACTGCTCTGTATTGGGCAGTTCCTGGGTAAGGCGCGCATACGTCTTGATGGCGTCTTCATACTGCTGCTGGTTGGTGTAGATCTGGGCCAGCAACAGATGGTAATATGGGTTTTTAGGCTCCAGCTCCAGAGCCGCCTTGGCAAACGGCAAAGCTCCGCGAACGTTGCCCAGTAACAGACTGGTCTCAGCTAACTTGTAGTTAACCGCCGCGTTGGTAGGACTAATGGCAAACGCCCGCTGGAACCGGTCTAATGCCTTATTATATTCTTCCAGCACGAAAAACTTCATGCCTTCCAGAAAATAGGACTCACTTAGCTGCTGCTCCTGCGGGCTAAGGGCAAGAGAAGGCGCACCGGTGGTTTCGGTGAAGGAACTCTTCTCTTTTTTGCGCTCAGATTGGGCATAGCTTTTCTCAACCGCCACTACCATTCCGCACAAAGCGGCCACTATCGTGAGTCCTCTTTTCAGCATATGTTAAATCTCCTGTCTAACCACGCAGGACGTTGTAATCACCTAAGCTCAGGTCAGAAGGAACGCCCTCATATACAACGAAGTTTCCAACCATTGAGTTAGCAATGTGCGCATGGTTTAGCTTGCTGCTTTCCTGCACAATGCTGTTGCTGATAACAGAACCGTTCACTTGCGTGTTGTTTCCGATAGAAACGTGCGGACCTACCACTGAATTGTTCAGGACCACGTTTTCTCCTACATAAACCGGCGGAATGATCACAGAGTTCGTTATCTGGGCAGAATTGGCCACCAAACCTTCCTCCTCTTTGATGTACTCCAGGTAGCGCTGGTTGGTGAACACAGTGGAATCTTTGTTACCGCAGTCCAGCCACTCAGAGATCTGGCCCGGTATGAACACAGAACCTTTGCTCTTCATGTTCTCCAGCGCGTTGGTGATCTGGTATTCGCCTTTGTCTTTGATGTCATTGTCCAGCAGGTACTGCAACTCCTCGCGCAGGTACTCGCCGTCTTTGAAGTAGTAGATACCAATGATAGCTAAATCAGAGACAAACTCCTGTGGTTTCTCCACAAACTCAGTGATATGTCCCTGCTCGTTCAGCTTCACTACCCCAAACGGGCGTGGGTCCTCCACTTTCTGCACCCAGATAGTCCCTTCGGCGGAGGTATCCAGTTTGAAGTCGGCTTTGAACAGCGTATCGGCGAAGGCCACTACCACGTTTCCTTTCAGGGCTTCTTTGGCGCAAAGGATGGCGTGGGCGGTACCTAGGGGCTGGTCTTGGTAATGGATAGATCCTACGGCACCAACAGACTCCGCAATTTTGAGCAAGCGCGCCTCTACTTCTTTCCCGAAGTTACCAATGATAAACGCCACTTCTTCAATGGGTTCCTGGCATACCTTGGCAATATCTTCTACCAACCTTTGCACAATTGGTTTACCCGCAATAGGGATGAGGGGCTTAGGAACAGTAAGGGTGTGGGGACGCATGCGTTTACCCATGCCGGCCATTGGTACAATAATTCTCATAGTGTCTTTTAAAAATGTTGCTTAGGTAAGGCCTACCTACGTTTTTCTGCCACTTAAGATGTGGCAATTTCACGTTTAGAGGCTATTTTTTCAAAAAAGAGTAAAAACCGCAGCCCCAACCATTTTAGTGCTTGCCGGTGCTTCCGTAACCACCCACGCCACGTTCAGTCTCAGAGAGTTCTTCTACCGCTTGCCAAGCCACCCGCTCGTATTTGGCCACCACCATTTGAGCGATGCGTTCCCCGTCGGCAATGACAAAATCTGTGTTGGAGAGATTTACCAGCAGCACTTTGATTTCGCCTCTGTAGTCGGCGTCTATGGTGCCGGGGGTATTCACAATGGAGATACCGTGTTTAAAGGCAAGGCCGCTGCGGGGTCTTATCTGGGCTTCATGGCCTTCCGGCAGTTCAATGCACAGACCAGTGGGAATCAAAGCGCGTTCCAGAGGCTTGAGCGTAACCGGAGCCTCCAGATTAGCCCGAAGGTCTAGCCCGGCAGAGTGTTCTGTGGCATAAGCGGGCAGCGGATGCTTGCCCAAATTGATCACTTTAACAGGGAGTGTGGTATTCATAGACAGCTAATATAAGGAATTATCTATTTATCTGGCGCAGCCCCTTCCTCTCCAGCCCCCACACCACTGCCACAAACACCAGGCAAAGCGCCAGATGGAACACTTGCCGCACCCAGAAGTTTTCTATTTCAATAAACAGGGACAGCCAGATGAGCCCAGAAGCCAACAGCAGATACCCAAAGATGGCTTTGAGGGGGTACGGCACCGGGAAATACTTCTGCCCAATGGCATAGCATACCACGCTCATAGTAAAGTAGCAGAGAAGGGTTGCCAACGCGCTGCCCATATACCCCATGACAGGAATGAGCAGGAAATTGGCCACCACCGTCACCACCGCGCCAAAAACTGTAATGTAGGTTCCGTACTGGGTTCTGTCTGTGAGCTTAAACCAGACGGTGAGATTATAATAGACACCATTAAAAAGATACGCCAGCAGCAAAACAGGCACCACTATTACTCCCGCTCTATAATCCTCCCTGAACACAAACTGCAACAAATCCAGATTGACGCTTATCCCTAGATAGACCAAGGCTAAAACAATGACAAACCAGCGCATGACCACGGAAAACGTCTGCGGAGAATTTTTGTCCTGTGCCTGTGAAAAGAAAAACGGTTCAGCAGCATACCTGAACGCCTGAATCATGAGGCTCATTAACATTCCCAGCTTGTAATTGGCAAAATACACTCCCAGCGCCGCCTCATTGCTCATATTGGGGTAGAAGCCTTCGGGTAGCCAGTCGTCTAGCATCAGTCGTGACAAAACTTCATTGGTAGTTCCTGCCAGTCCCATAAATAAGATTGGTAAAGCATAGACCACCATAGGCTTCATAGCTCCTAGCTTGAGAGAAAACCTGAAACTCGCAAACTCCCGCCATAGAAGGGGAATAAATAGCAGATTAGCCACCATGTTCACTAGAAAAATATACCCTACTCCTATTTCCGGCTGGTACAGGTAGGAGACAAGGCCTTTCAACTGGGGCAGATACTTCCCTAGGTAAATATGGCGGCATAGCAGCAGAAAGAACAGGTTACCGGCTACCACCAATAAAATGTTGATGATTCTGATACTGGCGAATTTCATGGCCTTGTTCTCCAAACGCAACCGTGCGAAGGGAATAGCCACAATAGAATCTACCCCCATGGTAATAGCCAGCCAGACAATGTACCGTTGCTGGTCTGGGTAACCCAGCCAATTGGCAATAGGCCCAGAGAAGAAAATAAACAGCCCGGAGAGCAGTATGCTAGAGGTTAACACTAGACTCTGCACCTGGTTATATAGCACCTGCCTGTTTGCTCCGGGTTTATTGGCAAAGCGGAAGAAAGCCGTCTCCATCCCATAGGTGTAGAGAATATTCAGGAAAGCGACGTAGGCATATAATTTGGCCACCACGCTATACTCTTCTGGCAGAAAGACATACCCGTGCAGAAAAATCAGCAGAAAGTTCAGCCCTCGGCCCACAATGCTGCTCAAGCCGTAGGCAGCCGTTTGTCCTACCAGTTTTTTAGCGATACTCATAGTTGGTTAAGCGGAGGGAATAGGTGCAGGGAAGAAAGACAAAAGGCAGAAACTAGATTCCTATGTACGCCTACTCCCGTTTAGGGGCCGATTTTGGAAAAACAGCCCCTAAACGGGAGTAGGCATTGAGTTAAAATTTACGATAGCAGCAATACAGTTGTACGTACTACTCTCCTTTGAACTCGGGCTTGCGCTTCTCTAAAAACGCTGAGGTACCCTCTTTGAAGTCCTCAGAACCGCAGCAACGGCTGAACGAGTTGGCCTCCGTTTGGTAACCGTGCTCCTCTTTGTCATACCAGGCATTCACGCAGTCTACAATCATGCCCACGGCCAAAGGAGCTTTGGCAATGATCTTCTGCATGATCTCCAGACACTTCTCAATAAGTCCTTCTGAAGTAGTCACGTGGTTCACCAGACCAATTTCTTTGGCTTCGGCCGCCGAGATCATGTCGCCGGTCATCATCAGTTCCATGGCTTTGCCTTTGCCCACCAACTGCGTCAGGCGCTGGGTGCCTCCGTAACCGGGAATAATGCCCAGGTTCACCTCCGGCTGCCCGAAGCGGGCGTTCTCGCTGGCCACGCGTATGTGGCAGGCCATGGCCAGTTCGCAACCACCGCCCAGCGCGAAACCGTTCACTGCCGCAATCACCGGTTTAGGACATTCCTCAATCATGGAGAACACATCCTGTCCCCGCTCCGCGAAACGGCGTCCGTTCACCTCGTTCAACTCCGCGATCTCAGAGATATCTGCCCCGGCTACAAACGCTTTCTCGCCGCTGCCCGTCAGGATCACCCCCCGCACCTCTGTGTCATCATACGCTTCCTGCATGGCGGCACTTATTTCCTTTACCGTCTCAATATTGAGGGCATTCATCTTACTAGGACGATTTACCGTGATAAACAAAACGCCACCTTTGTTCTCCAGCAGAAGATTGTTGTATTGGGCCATGTTCTATTTTTATAAACGTACTTTTCTTACCAAGTGAAAGGCGCAAATATAAAGAAATCCACACAGAATATTCTGCTTCTACGGCATCCCTTTAAAATGCTCTCTTTTTGCGTCATATCCAGCTAAAAACTTAGGAAAGTATCATATTTTTCTCAACTTTAAGTTCTTGTATACGGAACAGATCCCCCTGGTTACGCGTTACAGAACAAATTCCAGAACTCTTGCACTTTCAACTTTATGCGTAGTTTCTTCAGATATGTGATTGCGTGCGTAATAGCCGTAACGGTGGTAGGGGTAAGCGCGGCTGAAACCGTGGCGCAAAAGCCCAGAAAAGCAAAACGTGAGACCACCCGCCGCGGCCCTGACGGCCGTAAGCGCGGCGAAGTATCCAATGGTAACAGCGAGCGTAAAATGCTCCTGGACCGCCAGAAAGCCATTGCCTCTGCCAAAAGCAGCGGCGGTATGTACGCAGGTCCCCATTACTCCCTCCCAGACAATAAGTATGAAACCGGAACGGGAAGGTTCTCTATGGGCGATTACAAAAACAAAACAAAGTCTAAAAAGGCAAAACAAAAAAAGTCTAAACGACTAATAGACCAGGATAACCCCAATGGCCGGATGTACCAGCAAAGCCAGAACAAACGCAACCGCAAACTCCTGATTTTTTAAGCTTTTCCAGTTCCATGAAAGCCCTTTCCTTAGCCAGGAAAGGGCTTTTTTATTTTAATGCGATTGGGAAAACCATCCTTTCGTAAGCCTTGGCAGAGACTCCCGTTCCGCTCACAGAAGCCTTTCTCCTCCAGGAGACACATGTTGCGTTTAGGGGCTCTTTTCCAAAAAAGAGCCCCTAAACGCAACGCACAAAAAAAGCCCCACCTGAACAGGTGGGGCTTGGGTATAAAAAGTTGTTTGTCTCAACGGTAGACTACAGCGTCCGTTTCACTTCGCGCTCTTCGTACGCCTCAATCACGTCGCCTTGCTGCAGATCATTGAAGTTCTTGATGCTGATACCGCACTCGTAGCCTTGGCGTACTTCGGCGGCATCGTCTTTGAAGCGCTTCAGGGCCAGGATCTCACCGGAGTGCACCACAATACCGTCGCGCACCAGACGAATCTTGGAGTTACGGGTAATGGTTCCATCGGTGACCATACAACCGGCAATGGTTCCCACCTTGGTGATTTTGAACACCTCGCGCACCTCAACGTTGGCTACTACCACTTCTTGTACGGTTGGTGCCAACATACCTTCCATGGCGTCTTTCACCTCGTTGATGGCGTTGTAGATGATAGAGTATAGCCTGATATCGATCTGCTCCTGCTCCGCCAACTTGCGGGCATTGGAAGACGGACGAACCTGGAAACCAATGATGATCGCATCAGAAGCGGAGGCCAGCAGAACGTCTGACTCAGAGATCTGCCCTACCCCTTTGGACAGGATGTTTACCTGTACCTCTTCAGTAGACAGCTTCAATAATGAGTCTGAAAGTGCCTCTACGGAACCATCCACGTCACCGCGTACAATCACATTCAGCTCCTTGAAGGTACCAATAGCCAAACGACGCCCGATCTCATCCAGTGTGATGTGTTTCTTGGTTCGCATGCTCTGCTCACGCTGCAACTGCTGACGGCTTACGGCAATCTCACGGGCTTCACGCTCCGTTTCCATCACCACAAACTTGTCACCGGCTTGCGGAGCTCCGTCAATCCCCAATACCTGAATTGGAGTAGAAGGTCCTGCTTTCTTATGGCGTTTGCCCAGCACATCGGTCATGGCTTTCACACGGCCGTAATGTGAACCGGCTACCAGAATGTCTCCAATCTCCAGGGTACCGGTCTGTACCAGTACCGTAGCCACATAACCACGACCTTTGTCCAGGGCAGCTTCAATTACGGTACCTACCGCACGGCGCTCTGGGTTGGCTCTCAGTTCAAGAAGTTCAGCCTCTAATAATACTTTCTCCAGCAACTCGTCAATTCCTTGACCGGTTTTAGCTGAAATTTCCTGGCTTTGGTATTTACCACCCCACTCTTCCACCAGTACGTTCAACTGGGCAAGTTCTTCCCTGATCTTGTCTGGATTGGCGGTTGGTTTATCCACTTTGTTGATCGCGATCACAATTGGAGAACCAGCGGCTTGTGCGTGGTTTAACGCCTCCTTAGTCTGTGGCATCACACTGTCGTCAGCGGCTACCACAATGATCACTACGTCCGTTACTTTGGCACCACGGGCACGCATGGCGGTAAAGGCCTCGTGACCTGGGGTATCCAGGAAGGTAATGCTCTTACCGGCTTCTGTGGTTACCTGATATGCACCAATGTGCTGCGTAATACCTCCGGCCTCACCAGCTGTTACTTTTGAACGGCGGATGTAATCCAGCAAAGAGGTTTTACCGTGGTCAACGTGACCCATGATGGTCACAATTGGCGCACGTGGCTTCAGATCTTCCTCTGCATCCACTTCCTCTACGCCTACATTCTCCTCTTCTTCAGAAGAAGCAAACTGCACGTCATAACCAAACTCATCGGCAATGATGGTGATGGCTTCGGCATCAAGGCGTTGGTTGATAGACACAAACATGCCTAAGTTCATACAGGTCTTGATCACGTCGTTCACGCTCACGTCCATCAGGGCGGCCAGGTCATTGGCAGACACGAACTCCGTTACTCTCAGAATCTTAGATTCTAATTGTTCCTGCATTCTACGCTCATCGGCGGCCTCAGCCACGGCAGAACGTTTTTCTCTGCGGTATTTGGCTCTGTTACCTTGGTTTCCGCCTTTACCGCCGCTTAAGCGGGCCAGCGTAGCCTTGATCTGATCCTGGATTTCCTTGTCGGTGAGTTCAGCACGAGGAGCGGATGGAGCACCGGCACGGTTACCTCCGCCACCCGGACGATTGCCTTGTTGCGGCCCGCCACCCGGACGGTTGCCTTGGTAGCCGCCACCCGGACGGTTCCCTTGCTGTGGTCCTCCAGCACCTCCCTGACGGTTGGCCGCTTGCCCGGTTCCTAACGGACGGGTACTGGTAGCTCTGTCACCGGCGCGGTGAGCCTGTGGTTGATTGCTGTTTGTATTATTGTTGTTAGCACCCTGAGTGCCTTTTGGCACTTCAATGCGCTTACGTTTCTTCTTATCTCCTCCTTGTCCCTGACCTGGTCCACCTGGCTGATTTCCGCGGCGGCGCTCATCTGAAGACGCCACAGGCTTACCACCTTTACCACGGCCTCCGCTCACTGGCAATTCAATTTTGCCCAATACCGTTAACCCTTTCAGTTGGTCTGCCTGGGCTTTAATGGTAGTTTGAGGGGCCTCAGGCGCAGCAGTATCAGCTGGTTTCTCAGGCGCGGTTGGAGCAGCGGCAACTGGTGCCGGGGCTGGGGTAGCGGGTGCGGCAGGAGCCGGAGCAACAGGCGCAGCCTCTACAGCAGGCTTAGGAGCTTCTGGAGCCGGTGCTTTAGGCGTTTCTGCCACTGGCGCTGCGGTTGGGGCCGGAGCCACTGGTTTAGCAGGTGCTGCGGGAGCCTCTGGTGCTTTCTGTACTGCCGGAGCCTGCGGTTGCGGGGCAGGTGCTGCAGCAACGGGCGCCGCAGGGGCAGCAGGTGCTGGAGTTGGTGCAGGTGCCTCTACAGGTTTAACTGGGGCAGGAGCTTGCGGAGCTGGAGCTGGTGCCGGTGCTTCAGGAGCGGCGGCGGCCGGGGCCTGCGGAGCAGGTGCTGCTGGCGCAGGAGCCTGCTTAGGAACTGGTCTTCCTTTGGAATCCAGTTCAATCTTGCCTAGAATCTTGATACCGGGCAAAGAAGAACCCGCAGCGGCGGCTGGTGCCGGGGCTGGAGTAGGTGCCGGTTGCGCAGGAGCGGCCGGCTTAGGCGCTTCTGGCTGTACTTTTACCTGATTGGACTTGATAAACATCTCCGGCTCCGGATCGGCCTGCTTTTTAGGCTCTGGGCGCTCCGGCTCAGGCTGCTGTTTCTTCCCGATGTTCAACTCTGCCGCCTCGGCCTTGGCTTGCATGGAGGAGGCAAATTCTTTCGACAGCATATTGAACTGCTCCGGGGTAATTTTTGAAGTAGGTTTATTCTCGATATCAACCCCTTTCTTGCCCAGGAATTCCACTACCGTGGAAAGACTGATGTTCAAGGTGGTTGCTACCTGTTTAAGCCTCATCGATTTTTCTTCTGACATGTTCAAATATGCTGTTATGATTTACTTTTAGTAGTTACTTGTTTCTTACTCATTTAAGGATGGGTGGCCTTGACTACGTCACGTTTTTGCCTTGTTTCCCGGAAAATAGGCCTAAAACGGCACCCACCCTCCGGTAAGGTCAAATAACCCGGCACATAAAGCGCACCACTAGTTGTTTTCTTCTGAATCAAACTCTTGGCGGATGATCTGGAGCAGGTCCTCAACGGTTTCTTCCTCAAGCTCCGTGCGGCGCACCAAATCTTCCTTGCTGACGGCCATTACGCTGCGGGCTGTGTCCAGACCAATGCGCTTCAGCTCATCAATTACCCAACCTTCAATCTCGTCAGAGAACTCGGTCAGGTCAATATCTTCTTCAAACCCTTCGGTTTCACGGAACACGTCAATCTCCAAACCAACCAGCTTGCTGGCCAGCTTAATGTTCTGTCCGCCTTTACCAATGGCCAGTGACACCTGGTCTGGTTTCAGGAACACAGAGGCGCGTCCGGTTTCTTCGTTTATCTTGATGCTGCTGATCTTGGCAGGGCTCAGCGCCCGCTGGATGTACAGCTCCATATTGTCTGTGTAATTGATCACGTCAATGTTCTCGTTCTCCAACTCACGCACAATGGTATGGATACGGGAACCTTTCATGCCCACGCAGGCGCCTACCGGGTCAATACGGTCATCATAAGACTCTACCGCCACCTTGGCACGCTCGCCTGGCTCCCGCACAATCTTCTTGATGGTAATGAGACCGTCAAAGATCTCGGGCACCTCGCCTTCAAACAGACGCTCCAGGAATTGTGGAGAAGTACGCGAAAGAATGATTTTTGGGTTACCGTTTATGATCTCCACGCGCTGCACCACGGCCCGCACCACGTCTCCTTTGCGGTAACGGTCTTTGGGGATCTGCTCGTTTTTAGGAATAAGCAGCTCGTTTTCCTCAGAGTCCAGAATCAACACCTCGCGGTTCCATACCTGGTAGACTTCGCCGGAGATGATCTCCCCTACCTGGTCTTTGTACTTTTGGTACAGCAAGTCTTTCTCCAGGTCTTTCACGCGCTGGATCAGGGTCTGGCGGGCAGTCAGGACGGCACGGCGGCCGAAGTCTTCCAGTTTCACCAGCTCAGATACTTCTTCCCCTACTTCAAAGTCAGGCTCAATCTTACGGGCATCAGAGAGGCTGATTTTATCATCGTCCCAGATGTCTTCTGAGTTATCGTCTACAATCTCACGGTTACGCCAAATCTCCAGATCGCCTTTCTCTACGTTCAGGATGATGTCAAAATTCTCATCGGTAGACCATTTCTTCCGGATCATGGTGCGGAACACGTCTTCCAAGATCCGCATCATGGTAGGGCGGTCAATGTTCTTGAATTTAGCGAATTCCGCAAACGACTCGATCAATACTGAACTATCCATGTCTTTCTTATTTAAAAGAGATTACAATCTGCGCTTTCACAATATCACTGTAGGCCACGTACACGGGCTCCAGCATAGATTTCTTATGTTTCACTTTTACTTCCTCAGAGAACAGAATCCCCTCTGGCTGGACCTCTGTGATCTCCCCGGTTTTCTCCACGCCTTCGGCGAAGGTCAATTTGACCATACGGCCCACATTCTTTCTGTAGTGGCGTTCTGAGGTCAGCGGGAAATCCACGCCCGGCGAAGACACCTCAATCACATAAGAGATTTCCTCACCGTAGGTTTCCTCAATGCGTTTGGCAACCTTACGGCTAATGGTGGCGCACTGGTCAATGCTGATTCCCTGGTCACCGTCGGCAAGGATGGTTACCTTAGGCCGCACCGGCGAATCAGATACCTTTACGCTCACAATGAACAGATCTGGTTCTGGCAATGCTGCCTGGGCATATCCTTGAATAATTATTTCCTCTAAAGCCATTCGCAATCTGGGTAACAAATAAAAAGGGGGACTCTCTCGTCCCCTCCATTTCACTTTAATCGCACAAATGTACAAATAAATCCACTGAAACACAAGCAACAGCACAATATGTACGTTACCAGCAGTTTTTTTCCTATTACTGAAAGGGAAAACGCCAGGCTTGGAGAGAGTTCACCTATGAATTAACCTATAGTATACCTAAATAGTTCAAGCTCCAGACTTACCTCTCACCAAAACCTTGAAAGCTGTTTTAGGCCCAATTTTGGAAAAAGAGCCGCTAAACGCAATCATATAATTAAACATATAACGTGCTGGTAATACAAAGAAAGAAGCCCTGCCTGGAGTGAGTACCAAGCCGGGCTTCTTTCTTTTTTTGCGTTTAGGGGCTCTTTTTCTAAAAACAGCCTCTAAACGCAAACATTATGAAAACAGACGGAAGACCACGAAGGCCGAGGCATATGCCAAGCCCGTCATATAGAGCATTTGCAGGATAGGCCATTTCCAGCCTTTGGTTTCGCGGTACACCACGGCAATGGTACTCATGCACTGCATGGCAAACACGTAGAAAATAAGCAGGGAGAAGGCGCGGGCCGGCGTGAAGAAGGGCTGCCCGTTGGCGTCTTTCTCCGCAAGCAGCTTTTCCTTCACGGTGGAAATGTTCTCAGAGTCGCCTACGCTGTAGATGGTGGAGATGGTACCCACAAACACTTCACGGGCCGCAAACGAGGTAAGCAACGCAATGCCCACTTTCCAGTCGTAGCCCAGTGGGCGGATGGCCGGTTCAATGAACTTCCCGAACTGCCCGGCGTAAGAAGCCTCCAGTTTCTGACCGGCCACGTGCGCCTCGGCATCCGCATCCGCCAGGTTCAAAGCAGTTAATTCAGCGGTGGCGCGCTCTTCGGCCTGCTGCATGGCGTTGCCCGGCCCGTAGGAAGACAGCACCCAGAGAATCACGGAGATAGCCAGGATCACTTTACCGGCCTGGAACACAAACGCCTTGCTTTTCTCCACAATGGTGAGACCTACGTTTTTCCAGCGCGGCATTTTGTACGTGGGAAACTCCATGATAAAGTAGCTGCGCTCCTTGGTTTTGAGCACCCACTTCAGCAAAGCCGCCGAGAAAATAGCCGCCAGGAAACCAATCAGGTACAGCCCCATGAGCACCAGCCCCTGCAAACTCAGGAAACCCAGGAAGTACGTCTCCGGCACCACCAGCGCAATCATGACCGTGTAGATAGGCAGACGCGCCGAGCAGCTCATGAGCGGCGTCACGAAGATGGTAATCATGCGGTCTTTCCAGTTGTCTATGGTGCGCGTGGCCATGATGGCCGGCACGGCGCAGGCTACGCCCGAAATGAGGGGCACCACGCTTTTACCGTTCAGCCCGAATTTTCGCATGATTTTATCCATCAGGAACGTGACGCGGGCCATGTACCCAGTCTCCTCCAGAATGGCGATAAAGGCGAACAGAAGGGCAATCTGCGGAATAAAGATGAGCACGCCGCCCAAACCGGCCAGCACCCCATCGGTGAGCAGGTCAATGAGCGGCCCCTGGGCCAGGGTATGAATCCAGGCGTTGAGCGCGGCCACCCCGCCATCAATGAGGTCCATGGGGTAAGCGGCCCAGGCAAAAATGGCCTGGAACATCATGAACAGCACCCCAAAGAAAATCAAGTACCCAAACACCTTGTGGGTGAGCACCTGGTCAATCTTGTTGCTGAACTGCTCGTTGTTCTGGGCTTTGGTCACGCGCATGGCATCCAGCAGCAGGCCATTGATGCGGGTGTAGCGCTCAATGGTCTCGGCGGCTTGCAGCGCGTTAGACTTGAAGCCGTATTTCTTTACCAGCTCGGCAATGTACTCTTTGTCATCTTCTGAGAGAAAAGACAGCTTCTGGTACTGGTGGGCGTAATGCCACGCCAGATAGTCATTGCTCAGCTCAAAATAGTACCTGATCTGGCGCACCATCACCAGCAGTTCATCAGGGATCTGGAAGAAAGTAGGCCGCGGCGCCTCCAGTTGTTGGGAAAGCAGGATTTTAAGCGCGGCAATCCCGCTGCCGGTACGGGCGTTCACGGGTACCACCGGCACCCCCAACTCCTGCTGAAGTTCGGCCACGTCAATCTTTACGCCGTGTTTCTCGGCCACGTCCAGCATGTTCAGGGCCAGCACGGCCGGAATCTTAAGATCGGCGAGTTGGGTGAACAGCAGCAGGTTCCGCTTCAGGTTAGAGGCATCGGCGGTGATGATCAGCACGTCTGGGTAAGAGGCCGCTTTTTTATCGTGGAGCAGGTCAATGATGACCTTTTCGTCTAATGATTTGGGGTAGAGGCTGTAGGTACCAGGCAAGTCAATAACCTGTGCCCTCAGGCTGGGCATTAGGTTGGTCACACCCGTTTTCTTGTCTACCGTTACGCCCGGAAAGTTCCCCACCTTCTGGTTCAGCCCCGTGAAATGGTTGAACAACGATGATTTCCCTGAGTTAGGGTTCCCGATCAAGGCTATTTTAGGAACAGCAGTGCGGGCAGCGGTGGTAGCACGAGGAACAGAAGCCGGGGCCGGCGCAAGAACTTCAGACATAGACTAAGCTTTTAACTTGATGGTAGCAGCTTCGTCTAAACGCAGGGACAGGGTGTAATCGTTCACGATGATGGTAATGGGGTCGCCAAGCGGGGCGCGGCTGTTGAGGATGACTTCCTCACCGGGAATACAGCCCATCTCCAACAGCTTCAAAGACATTTCAGGGTCAGACAGGCTACAGATAATGCCTTTCTCGCCAATCTTCAAATCCCGTACGCTTTTTTGCTCTCCTTGCACCTGATCCTGCTTTATTTAGACTTGTTATAAACAGTTGCAAGGTACAAGGTGTTCCTTTTGATTCCAAAAAGATAGGGATGTTTTGCAGCCTAGCTCCCTAAAAGACTCTTTTTTGTTGACCGGCAGCTCTATTTTGCGTACTTTTCGTTCAAACAACCCCAAAAAACATGTCATTCTTCACTTCTAACAATCCTACGCTTAAAGAGGAAGCTTTTGCCCCAACCACCACTCCGGAGGTTTTAGACGCTCCGGCCATGACGCTGGGCGGCACCATGGGCAAGTCAGCCCTGCTGGTGGGCATTGTGCTCGTGTTCGCGGTGTTCTCTTGGGATCTGTTTAGTTTCATAGGCGTTCCCATTCCCTTCCTGATCTCCATTCCGTTAGTGGGCCTTGGGCTGGCATTCCTGATCTCGTTCAAAAAACACCTGGCTGCCTATATAGCCCCTGTCTACTGCGCCCTGCAAGGACTGTTCCTGGGCGGCGTTTCCGGTATGCTGGAAATGAAATTCCCCGGCATTGCGAACCAGGCCATGCTCTTGACCTTCACTGTGTTTGGCGGTATGCTGCTCCTGTACAGCACCCGGGTCATTAGAGCCACTGACCGTTTCAGGTCAATTATTTACACCGCTACCTTCGGGATATTCTGCTACTACATGGCGGCCTTTGTGCTCCAGTTCTTCGGGGTGGAAATGGCCCTGATCCATAGCAGCGGTACGGCGGGCATTATCTTCAGTGTGTTTGTGGTGGTACTGGCGGCCATGAACCTGATTCTGGACTTTGACACCATTGAGCGCGGCGTAGAATACGGGGCGCCAAAATACATGGAATGGTACGCGGCCTTCGGGTTAACCGTGACGCTGGTATGGCTGTACATTGAGATCCTGCGGCTGCTCTCCAAAATCAACAGCCGAAACTAACCGTTGCTTTCCTCAGATCCATTCATAGCAAAGGGCTACAGACATATCTGTAGCCCTTTTTATTTGTACTCTAGGCAAAGTTTCCCTGCTGCGTTTCCGTTTAGGGGCCGTTTTTCCAAAAAGAGCCGCTAAACAGAAATGCCACGCTAACCTTGCTTCCAGTTCTTTATCACCATCTCACATTTTGGCGCACTCACCAACACTACCTCAGAAAATTGGCTTTAGCTAAACTCTTCCCGTGAAGGACGAATCACGTTTAGGGGCTGTTTTTGGAAAAACGGCCCCTAAACGCTAGGCGTTGAAAAAGACCCGCTTTACCCGCGTACTCACGTTGGTGAGCAGCTCATACGGAATAGTGCCAATGCGGGCGGCAAGCTCTGTGAGCGGCAGTTCTTCGCCAAACACCAGCACTTCGTCTCCGGCGCGCACATCTAAGCCCGTCACGTCTACCATGCACATGTCCATGCACACGTTCCCGATGATGGGTGCGCGCTGCCCGTTGATGAGCACTTCGCCCACCCCGTTCCCGAAGCGGCGGTCATACCCATCGGCGTAGCCGATGGCGATGGTGGCGGTCTGTTTGTGGGTGGTGGCTATGCCCCGGCGGCTGTAGCCCACGGTATCACCGGCTTTGATGGATTTCACCTGCGAGACGGTGGTTTTCAGCTGTCCCACGGTTTGCAGGCTGCTCTGCTCCGACCCCGAAGACTCCACGCCGTACAGCCCTATGCCTAACCGCACCATGTCAAAAGCCGCCTCCTCGCCGAAGCGCACAATGCCCGCCGAGTTGAGAATGTGCTTGGTAACGGAGTAACCCAGCCCCTGCTCCACCTTGGCCGACATTTGCCGGAATCTGGCAATCTGCTCCCGGGTAAAATCATTGTAGAGCGCCTCATCGGCGCCAGCCAAATGGCTGAACACGCTCTGCACCCGCACGTGGGGCACCTGGTCCAGCACGGCTAAAGCTTCTTCCAGCTCGGCGTCATCAAAGCCCAGGCGGTGCATGCCGGTATCCAGTTTCAGGTGAATGGCAGGTGTTTGGGGGCTTTTCTCGGGGAAATAGTCCAGGAACCGGTGCAACAGGTCTGGTGAATAGATTTCGGGCTCCAGGCTGTACTGCTGCATTTTCAGGAAGCTGTCTGGGCTGGGGTTCATGACCATGATGGGCAGCGTGATGCCGTGCTCACGGAGGGCCACGCCCTCGTCTGTGTAGGCCACGGCCAGATAGTCCACGCGGTGGAACTGCAGCAGGTTGCCAATCTCATAGGAACCGGCCCCGTAGGCAAAGGCTTTGACCATGACCATGATTTTGGTCGGGCCCGGAACTTTGGAGCGGTAGTAATTGAGGTTGTGCACCAGCGCGTCCAGGTTTACTTCCAGCACCGTACCGTGCACCTGCTGCTGCAGGGCGGCCACAATTTTCTCAAACTGGAAGATGCGCGCGCCCTTCACCAGAATGGTTTCCTGGCGGAAGGTTTCTGAGCGGAGCTGGCCCAGGAAAGAATCGGTGCCCAGGTAGAACTCGCTGCCCGCCGGGAACAGGTCCTGGTGACGGGTGATGATATCCCCGATGCCAATGACACGGTCTACACCCCGGGCAGTCACCTCCTGCGCCACCTGCTGGTACAGCGCCTTTTCCTCTACCCCGGCCTCCAGTAAATCTGAGACAATGAGGGTTTTCCGGCCACGCCGCGCCTGCTGGCCCAGTACGTCTAAGGCAATGCGCAGACCGGCCAGGTCATTGTTATAGGTATCATCTATGACGTAGCACCCGTTGATAGCTTCTTTACGCTCCAGACGCATGGCCACGGGAGCCAGGCGCTCAAACCGGGCGGGCAGTTCCTCGGGCTTCACACCCAGGTAGAGCAGCGCCGCCAGACAGTGCAGGGCATTTTCCAGCGAGGCTTCATCAGAGAAAGGCAGCACCAGGTCCTGGCCCTGCCCCGCATACCTGAACCTGACCTTGGTTTTGCCCTGGTGCATTTCCAGCACGTTCAGCTGCACCTGGGCCGAAGGATGTCCTTGAGTACTCCACCCAAAACCCGGCAAACCAGCCTGCTGTACCGCCTCCCGCACCGTGGCCTGGTCTGCACAATACACCAATTGCTGCACGTGCTCAAACAGCTTCAGTTTCTCCTCCAGTTTCTGGGCGGTAGACGCAAAACCTTCGTCATGCGCGGGCCCCAGGTTGGTGAACACGCCAAGGGTAGGTTGCAAGACGCTGGCCAGATGGGCCATCTCCTCAGGCTGCGAGATACCGGCCTCAAACACGCCCACGGTATGGCTCTCGTTGATCTGCCACACCGAGAGCGGCACCCCAATCTGGGAGTTATAGCTTCGGGGGCTCTTGACCACGCGTTCAGACACGCTCAACAGCTGCGCCAGCCATTCTTTGACAATTGTTTTGCCGTTGCTGCCCGTGATCCCGATGACCGGAATATGGAACTTGCGCCGGTGGTAAGCCGCCAGCCGCTGCAAGGCCTGCACGCTGTTGCTCACCAGCAGAAAGTTGGCTTCTGGATACGTAGACAGATCCATGAGTCCGGAGGCGTCTTCCACCACAAACTGCCGCACCCCAGCCTCATACAGCTCAGGGAGGTACTGGTGCCCGTCATGGAACTCGCCCCGTATGGCGAAAAACACCGACGACACCGCATTGGCTATTTTACGGCTGTCGGTGAGCAGGTGCTGCACCGGGTAGGCGCCCGGGCACTGGACCAACATACCTCCCGTTACTTGGGCAATTTCTTTGAAACTAAACATGCTGTAGAAATTCAGGTAGTCAAATATACAACAGAAGCAATACCAGTGCACACCGTCTTTCATGCCACTGCCTGGTTACTGGTTTGGCGTTTTGGGCAAGTTTTAGGAAAAAGAGCCGCTAAACGCCTTCCTCTCAGAGAAAAATGTCTGGTTGGGCAAAGGCCACTTCTGTTTTCAGGCGCAGGGACCGGCATATTAGGCAGTGCGGGGCGCAAACTCTACCTTTGTGCTCCTGAAAAAAATATTGTGAGATTTGACCGTTTCCACGGCGCTGCCATCAGTGCCTTCGTTATCTGGGGCTTTATCCCCTTTCCCCTCAAAGCTTTAACCGCCTACCCCAGCAGCCAGATCCTTTACTTCAGGGTACTGGTGGCGGTGCTCACGCTGCTGGTCATCTCTGGCACCACCCGGCGGGAGCAATGGCGCCAAACCATCAACATTTTCAGAGGAAGCAATTCATTTGAGCGCCGGAGGTTTCTGCTGTTCACGCTGCTGGGCGGCTTTCTGCTTACCATTAATTGGCTGGCCTTCATCTATGTGGTGAACCACGTAGACATCCAGACCGGCTCTTTTTCTTACCTGCTCTGCCCTATTCTCACGGCCACGCTGGGCTACCTGATTCTGAAGGAACACCTACGCGTAAACCAATGGATCTCTGTGGCGCTCAGCCTCATGAGTTGCCTGTTGGTGGGTACAGATTCTGTGTACAACCTGCTGTTCAGCCTGGTGATTGCGGCTTCTTACGCCTTTTACCTCATTACCCAGCGGCTGCTCAAAGACTATGACAAGATTGTACTGCTCACGCTGCAACTGCTTTTGGCCTTTGCCTTCATTGGCCCCAGCTACCCCTGGTTTGTGGGGGCCGCGGCCCAACCTATCACGGCGCACTTTGCGGGGCAGATTGTGTTACTGAGCTGGCTTTTCACGGTGTTCCCGCTGTTCCTGAACCTGTATGCGCTCAAAGAACTCAAATCTGCTACGGTGGGCGTGCTCATGTACCTCAACCCCATCATCAACTTCACCATGGCGTTCCTGTACTTCGGGGAGGTGGCCAGCCAGCAGAAAATAGTGGCGTACGGGATAATTTTCCTGTCTGTGGTGCTGTACAACCTGCCCATCGGCAGAAAGCCGGAAAAACTTTCCTGATTTCCTCCGGCCCATGCAACCAATGCCCCGGTTTAGGGCTCTTCTTGGTAACAGTGGTTCCTAAACTTTCCTCTGCATGAAAAACAGCGTCTTCTTTCTGGCCGCGGGCCTTCTTTTAACAGGTTGTGCGCACACAGAAAACCTGGGCACCACGGAGCAGCAGGAAGTAACCGCGTTGGGAATGGCCCTGTCCTTGCCTCTACAGAAGCCCGTAGCGGTGCAGGACATGACCTTGCAGTTGCTGAAAGTGGAAGACAGCCGCTGCCCCATGAATGCCATGTGCATCCGGCAGGGCTCTGCCATAACCTACGTGCAGGTAAAGGACCAGAAAGGGAACGAAGCCACCAAAATCCTGTACCTGGGAGATGCGCTCACCGTGCCCGAAGACCGTGGGATACGGTCGGCAGATACCGTGCAGGTGCTTTTGGGCGGGAAACCCTACCAGTTGATCCTGACGGAGGTGCAGCCTTACCCCAATACTTCTGATGCCCGGCCGGCACCAAAAACCGCGAAAGTGTCTATTGCCGCTTTATAATTTTAAGGGTTGTTTATGTTTAAATTGAGTGGACCCACGGCGAAAGCTGTGGGTTTCGCTTTTCCAGACCATCCGGGGCCGGGGACTAAGGAGCGCGTTTTAGCCCTGATTCTGGAAAAAGAGCCGCTAAACGCAAATTTACAGCTCATACAATTCCAGCGGCAGGCCGTCTGGGTCAGAGAAGAAGCAGAACCGTTTGCCGGTATGTTCATCTACCCTAATTTCCTGCACCTCCACTCCCTGCCCTTGCAGGCTCTTTCTGGCGGCCTCTACGTCTGCCACCGCAAAGGCCAGGTGCCTCAGCCCCGCCGCTTCTGGGTAAGACATCCGCGCCGGCACGTTGGGGAACGAGAACAGCTCCAGCACATAGTGCCCGTTCAGGGCCAGATCAGCTTTATAGGAATCCCTTTCCTGCCGATAAACCTCCCGCACCAGCTCAAGCCCCAGTATCTGCGTGTAGAAACGCCTGGAAATAGGGTAATCTGTGCAGATTACGGCAATATGATGGAGGTGTTGGAGGTCTAGCATGAGGCAAAGGTACGCATTTCGGCTATGCCGAAGGCAAGGACGCGGGCCCAGGCGGATTTAGAACCCATACCCAATCCGGATACCGGAGCTCACTTTCTCGCTCTCCTGGAAGCCCGTCACAAAATCTACCCTGAATACTTTGAACAGGTGCTCCAGGCCTACGCCCACCTCCAGGTAATGCCCGGCGGCGTCTGTATGCAGGTAGTTCAAGCTGCCCACTTCCTGGAGCTTGAGCTTGCGCAGCAGCGGGATCTTGTTCAGGATGAAACCGTTGAAATGGTGGCTGTAGTGCGCCTCCACGTAGGTCTTTTGGGTGCTGTAGCGGTAGTAATCCAACAGCTGGAACCCACTGAAGTCACCGGACAGAATGGTGCGGTTGCCGGAGAAGTGCCGGAAGTCCATGAAGTACATCTCCTTCTTCCGCCAGAACGTACCCACGCTGGCCGAGTAGTTACTGGAGCCCAGCAGGCCTAAATGCAGGTTATCGCTCACGCCCACAGAAACGAAGTCATAGTCAACGTCGCTGCCCAGCACACCGGCTATGCCTTTGCGGTAGTTCAAGCTAAAGGTAGGCCAGGGCGAACCCAGGTTAATTTTCCGGTCTGGGTGCGAAATGTACCTGGTGCCCGGCCGGAACTGGAGCCGGACGCTGGCCACCAACGCCTGGTGGCGCGGGAAGGTGATATATTCCCCCACCTCGGCGTTGTCAGGGTTGTTGGGGCTGAACGTCTTGGAAGCGTGGTCCCGCAGGACATAGTCAGTGGTGTTGAACAGCATCTCGCGCTGGTCATATTCGGCCTGGAACGTGGCCGACAAACCATTGAACAGCTCCCGGTTGTGCCACAGCCGCAGGAAGCTTTTCTGGTACAGCTTGGCGTAATTCTCCTCCCACAGCAGCGTATACACCGTGTTCACAAAGGGCGTGATGGGCTCACTGGGGTTGAACTGACTCACAAAGCGCCCCCCTTCCGCCCCCACGGCGCGGCGCTTGATCAAATCATAATAGTACGTAGCTGACAGCTTGGCCTGGGGCTTCTCATTGCTGAACCCATAGCGCAACGTGGGGGAAATGGTGTACCGCCGCCGGTCCTCAAACTGTTTGGAGTAGTCAATGCGCAGGTTGGCCACCAGCCCTTCTACGGTGTTGTACTGCCAGATACGCGTGATGGGCTCTATGCTGAAACTGGTGCGCTCAAAGGAATTGCGGTACGAGTACCCCGAGAGCAACAGGCTGGTGCCGGAAAATTTGTTGTTCTTCCGGTCCAAAGAATCTTTGTACGGCTTGGAGTCTTTAATGACCTGCAGGCTGTCTTTTTTATGGTAATCCACCACCTCTTCCTGCGTGAGCGGCACGGGCCTTATCTGGGCCCAATAAGCACTGTCACGCGTGTTGGCTTCCTTCTCAATCAGGAGCACCTCCTTTTTCTTGAAGAACTCGGCATCTGGCATCCCTTGGGCGGGAGCGGCGCTTTTCTGGGCTTTGCGTTCTTTACGGGTAAGTTTGGGAGCTGGAGCAGACGCGGCTGCCGGGGGAGTGAGGGTTTGGGCAGGTGCGGCGGCCACCGGAGCCGGTTCCTGCTTCACGAAAGAAGCGGGTTTTATGCGGTACTTGCTGTACACGGCCATAAAATACCCGTTGCCCTTAAACCCGTACCCTTTCACGTCAAACGTAAACTTCTGCGACTGCAGCACCCACACGTTGCCGGGGGCGGGCGTAAACTGCTGCGTAATGCGAAGGGTGTCCACAAACTCAATCTGCTGGTCTTTGGTCACGTACAGGTTCAGGCTTTGCAGACGCCAGTCTCCGTCTACAATGTACAGATAACCAGACACTACAGGATCACTTTTGCGTTTGGGAATTACTTTAATGCGGTGGATGAGGTGTCCGTTGTTCTGGCTACTGCCCACCAGTTCGTATTTATAGAAGAACATGGCATTGTTCGCCAGCGGCGACACAAAACCCCGTTCGTTCACGCCCTGCGCCTTGACCAGGTTCTGGTAAAAATTCACGTTGAACTCAGAGGCCTGGTTAAAGCTGAAGGCCCGGCTGTTGCCGCTCACCTTGGAGGAAATCATGCGCTCCCGGTACTTATTGGGCTGCATGAAGCTCATCTCCGCCACCGACTCAGACAGGTACAGAATACCCGGCTTGAGCCCCGCCGGTACTTTAATGACGCCTAGCACGCGCTTGGGCACGTCAATGAGGCGCTGCAAACCTTTCACATACACCTGCGCCGTATAGGCCTGCACTTCCTTTAGATGGTACTCGCGTTTGGCAATCACCTGTTGCATGATGCCGTACGCCGGATCTTTCCCGCTGAGGCTCACGCGCACTTCGTTCAGGTTGTAGACATCGGGCAGGAGCTGTACGTTGAGGGTAAAAGTTTGCTCTTCTTCCGGCACCTCAAGCGTTTTGGTCTGGCTCTTGTAGCCCACGTACTGAAACACCACCGTATGCTTCCCCGGCTCCACGGCAAACTGGTAGTCGCCCTGCTCATTGGTGGTGGAGCCCACGGTAGACCCCTGTAAATACACGGTGGCAAACGCCAGGCCCTTGCCGGCTTCATCGGTTACCCTGCCCTTAAGCGTACCCGCCTGCGCCCAGCTTACGGCAAGACCACAACACAGCAGGAACACGACGGACAATCGCCGGGAGGCGAACAGAGCCAGAAACACAGAAAGCATAGGCAAAGGGTTTGGCAGCATAACGTGATTTTCTACGGGTATGACATAGGCACATCGGCAAAATATTCACAATGTCCTATGTCTGGCACAGGCGCAGCGCTAGGTGAAGATAAGCAGCAGCACTCTAGCCCTACCGCACGTTTAGCGCCTGTTTTTGGAAAAAGATGCGCTAAACGTCTATTTGGTTGCCTGGGCAGTTTCCAGCTTCCTGAGTTTACGGCTGTACTGCATGTTCAGGACCACGCCCAGCAGCACCAGCGCAATGCCCAGATAGGCGTACAGGTGGAAGGTCTCCCCGAAGAACAGCATGCCTAGCGCCAGCGCGTACAGAATACCAATGTAATTGAGGCTGGCCACCCGCGCCAGCTTCTCCACCTGGTAAGAGCGCGTCATGAAGTACTGCCCCAGCTGCGTGAGAATACCCGTGAGCGAGAGCCAGAGCCAATCGTTTCCCTGTAGCGGCACCCAGTCAAAAAAGCAGAACACCAGCGAGAGCGGCAAAGACACCAGCGGGAAATAAAAGACAATGACCAGCGGGTGCTCGGTCTCGCTCAGTTTGCGCACCGAGTTGTACGCCACCCCAGACAGAAACGCGCTGCCTATGCCAATGAGCAGATAGTACAGCGAAATGCGCGTATCTACCCCCTCAATCACCAGCACCCCAGAGAAGGAAATCAGGAAAAACACCCACTGCCACGGGGCCACTTTCTCTTTGGCGATGAACACCCCCAGCAAAGCGGTGAAGATGGGCGCCAGGTACTGGATGGTGACCGCCCCCGCCAGCGGGATGTTCTGCAACGTGGTATAGAACATGAGCAGCGAAAAGCCCCCCGCCAACCCGCGCATGACCAGAATTGGCTTCCGGTTGCCCCAGGGCGATACCTTGGCCTGCCGAATCATCCCGTAACTCAGCACCAGAGAAATCACTGACCGGAACAAGACCACCTCCATGGGCGGCAGGTGCGCCAGAAACTTCACGCAGACGTTCATAAGCGCGAAGAAGAACGTGGAAAGCAGCATGTACTGGACACCCTTGGTCATAACGGAAAGCGTTGGGAATTGCGGGCGCAAAGGTAGGGGGTTTTCTGGGGGAGAAGCGCAGATTTTCCAGTTTTCCCTCCCAGTTGCATGCCTTTTGGCAAACTGTTTTTGCCTACTTTTGGTTAAGAAGTTATACTGCTTTAAGTATTCTCACCAACGTTTTTGCCTGTGTTCAGCCCCAAGAAAAAGAAAGTCTACACCAAGAAAGAGGCGCTGCCTAAAATTGCCGCCTACTGCGCCTACCAGGAACGCACCCAGAACGAGGTACGCGCCAAACTGCTGGACTACGGACTGGACCTGGACGAGGCCGATGAACTGGTCATTCTGCTCACGCAGGAAAAACTGCTGGACGAAGAACGGTACGCCCAAGCATTTGTGCGCGGCAAATACGGCTTAAAGCGCTGGGGTCGCCGCAAGATTCAGCTAGGGCTCAAAGCCAAAGGCCTTTCAGACTACTGCATCCGGAAGGGCATGCAGGAAATTGACCCCGATGTGTACTGGCAGAACCTCCTCCACCTGCTGGAAAAGAAAAACCATTCTGAAGGAGAGCGCAACCCGCTGGCCCGCCGCCAGAAGATCCAGTACTTCCTGCAAAGCAAAGGCTATGAACTAGACCTGATCCAGGACGCGTGGCGCGAGCTGGGCTTGAGTTAAAAATAGCATGTCGTTTAGGGGCTCTTTTTCTGAAAACAGCCCCTAAACGACATTGGCTTACCTTTTCTTGAGTACCGGCGGAGGGGCCATGGTTTCCTGCGGCATGAGGTAGACTTTGCGGCCGGTCATGTTCTCCAGCATAGGCTTCAGAATTTTCTCGGCGTTCACGGAGGTTTGCTTCAGAATACCGCTGTTGAGCGCCGCCTGCTTTACGTTCGCCTCGGCGTATTTATAGCCTTCGTCCACCAGATCGGCATCCCGGAAATAGGTGTTCTCCTTGCTGAAGACTTTGGACTGGGTGTGGTCTATGCGGTAATAGCAAATCTCAGGGGCCGGCAAACTCACGTGCAGCACCGAGTCGCCAATAAAATGCAGATCACTGGGCTTTAGTTTTTGCAGGTCAATACAGCCCACGGCTTCGCCGCCCACAATGAGCGCCACTTTAGAGTCGGGCAGAAACCGGGACACTTCCTTCTTGTATTCCACCACATCTTTAAAGTTGAACCGCACCAGTTCCAGTTTGCCCATTTCCTCAATCTTGGTGAGCACGGTATTATGGTTTATCTCTACGCGGGGTTCCTCCTTGGGCGCCAGGAAATCCCGCACCGGGGTAAGCAGAAAACGCCAGGCTAACCCCACCGCCACCAAAAGCAGCACCCAGGGAATAAGCTTACGAAGCACAAAAAGTAGACGCATTGACAAAAGATAGATGTACCCTTCTATATGCGAAAACCTTGCCGAAGGTTTTCTTTACCGTTTAGCCGCCGTTTTTTCAGAATTTGGCCCAAAACGGCAGAACCTCCGCAAGCCCCTGAAATTTTGTACCTTTGAAGCACCTCCGGCAGGTTAACTCTATGACAAAGATAACGGCGACAAAGGCCCTGCTGGTGCTGGGTTGGCTTCTACTGCAGTTCCTGCTTTTTCAGCACTACGGCGTGCGGATTGTGTATGACAGCCACCGGTTTATTCTTTTCACCAATGAGGTATTGGCGGGCCAACCGGTTACCTACCCGCAGGTGTGGCGTTACGTGGGGTACCCAGGGTTTCTGCTGCCCTTCTTTGGGCTGGGCGCCTCGCTGCAACTAGTGGTGGCGGCGCAGATGGCGGTCTCGGGTCTGGCGGCTTTTTTCCTGCACAAGGCGGCCAAACACCTCACCGGCAACGCCTGGCTGGCCCTCCTTGCCACCGCCCTTTATGCCCTCAACCCCGATCTACAGGCCTGGAACTGCTATATCCTCACAGACTCCCTGTTTACCAGTTTTTCTACCATCTGCCTCAGTCTGTTGCTCCTGCCCAAGCGCCGTTCTCTCTGGATCGGGTTTGCGCTTACGCTTCTCTGGGCCGTGCTGGTGAGGCCGAACGGTTTCATCTTACTGTTTGCAACGGCCACCTATTTAATCTCTACCTACAGGCCGTTCAGGGCGTACAATAAATGGGTTTTAGGCACCGTGGGGCTGCTGGCGGCGGTTGGGTTTTATGTTGTGCTGGACAGGTTTCTGCTGAAGGCCTTCATGCTCATGATCCCGTATGAACGCGGCGACCTCATTTATGGCTATTACGGCTTTGTCCTGAACCAGTACCACCAGCCCCAGATGCCGCCTCCCACGCTTACCCAACTGGGGCAAGTACTCTGGTTTTTCTGGTACAACCCCCTGTACTTTCTGGGCATGGCCCTGCTGAAAGGCTTTTTCTTTTTTGCGCACATAAAGCCGTTTTACTCGCTGGCGCACAATGTAGCCATTATCCTTTTTCTGGTGCCCGTGTATGCTTTTGCCTGGGCTGGTTGGCGGCGCGGTCAGCTGCCAACATCTGTAAAAGCGTTGCTGCTTACGCCGGTTCTGTGGCAGGCAGGCATTACTATGCTCACCATTGAAGACTGGGATGGCCGATGGCTTTATCCGGTTTTACCATCGTTTCTGCTGTTGGCTGCGGTGGGAGTGCAGTCGCGTTTTCCGTTGGTCTTTAACCGTTCCGCCCTTGGCTCCTAAGCTCTCCTCCCGCTTATCAGCCTGGCGAAATATGGGCCTGGTGGCGCTTCCGGTGGTGGTCTGGTTCCTGCTGCAATGGTTTCTCTACCGAAGATCAGGCATCCAGATCCCGGCCGACGCGATTTTCCGCTACATCCCCTATGCCCAGGAAATTGCGCAGAACTTCCATTATGACCTGGGCCAGGACATCCGGTACGCGGGCTACACGTCTGTAATGGCGCTGTTCATGAAAGCGGGGTTACCGTTTGGGTATCTGGTGGGGTTTCAGGTGTTGCTTTCTTTGGTGGCCTTATTTCTGGTGCAGCGCATGGTGGTAGTGCTTACCAACAGCCGTCTCTGTGCCTTTGCGGCCGCGTTGCTGGCGGCCTCCAGCCAGGATATACAGCAGTGGAATTTCTATCTCTTAACCGAATCCCTTTTCACCAGCACCCTGGTCTGCTGCGTAGCTGTTCTGGTGCTTTGCAAGACCCGGAAGATGCGACTGCTCAGCCTCCCGCTGTGGCTGTTCCTCTGCCTGGTGCGGCCCAACGGGTTCATAGCCGTAGCCGCGGCGGCGGTTTACTATCTGGCGGAATATCTGGAACGGGCATCCCCCCAGGACCGCCGAAGAATGTTCTGGGCGGTGGGCGGCGTGGGCGTACTGTTTCTGTTGCTCCTGAACCAGCTGCTGGGCCCCTTTACCCTGGTAGAGACGTACGCCCGCGGCGAGATTATTTACGGCACCGCCTACTCCAGTCTCACGCCACCGGGGTCCACCATGTACCGTCTGGTGCCACCTAGTACGCTCCAGATGCCGCCCGCAGATGCTCCGGCGGTGGAAAAACTTGCGCTTTTCTTTTGGTACAACCCTGTTTATTTCCTGAAGTTGGCTTTTGTGAAGGGGGCTGTCTTTCTGGCCTTCGCCAAACCATATTTCTCCAAGGCGCACAATGTCTTCATCTTCTTCACGGTTTACCCCTGTTATCTTCTCTCCGGCTGGGCTCTGCGCCGTAAGAGGAATGCGCCGGCAATACTGGCTTTCTTCACCATTATAGGCCTACAGACACTCATGGTCATGTTCACGGTGGAAGACTGGGACTGCCGGTTTATGGCTCCCATACTGCCGTTCATTTTCATGCTGGCCGCCGTAGGTGTAAAGCAGATCTGGGGGCACCGCCTCCCCGCCTGGGACAAGATTCACCCAAAGATAGATTAGTCTATAAAACCCAGATTTAGGTTATACCGCTGCGCGTAGCCAGCCCAGCCCTGCTGCCCGCCGGTGTGCACCGCCACTAATTTTGTGCCGCGAGTAAAATAATCCTGCATGATGAGGTCAAACACGCCATAGAGCATTTTTCCGGTGTATACAGGGTCCAGCAGAATGCCCTGCGTGGCATGAAAGTCCTGAATAAAAGTGAGAAGCTCCGGAGTATGCTTGGCGTAACCGCCGAAATGATACCCGGTCTGTAACTCCCAATTCTGGTAGGCTTGCCCGGTATACGCCTGCACCAGTTGAGCGACTTCAGGCTGCAGAAACTCGCCTCCCTTGAGCGCCGGGAAACCGAGGATACTTCCCTTCCCCTTGGCTCCCGCCACTATACCGGCCAGGGTGCCGCCGGTGCCGGCCGCCACGCAGAGCACATCCCAGGGCTGGGTCAGTTCATACACTATCTCGGTGCAGCCTTTTACGGCCAACAGGTTGGTACCGCCTTCGGGGAGCAGGTAGGGTTTAGGGGCCGCTTTTTCAATTTCGGCCCGAAACTGGAGGTCGTTCCGAAGCCTGTATTGAGTGCGGTTGAGGTACCGCAGTTCCATTCCGCAGCCGGTGGCGTACTGCAGCGTGGGGTTTAGGGGAAGGATTTCCTCGCCTCTGATGTAGCCCAGCGTGGCAAACCCGTACTCCTGCCCGGCAGCGGCCACCGCCGCGATGTGGTTGGAGAAAGCGCCGCCAAAGGTGATCAGTGTCTGGGCTTGTTGTTCCTGCGCGGCCCTAATGTTGTATTTGAGTTTCCGCCATTTGTTGCCCGGAATACTGGGGTGCAGCAGGTCTTCGCGCAGCACCGCTACCTCCACCCCTTTCTGGGTGAGTACTGGATCTGAAAGTGGTTGCAGAAACACAGACATACGGCAAAGAAATCTAAAAAAGAAAGCGGTGGGCGTTTAGGGGCTCTTTTTGGAAAAAGAGCCCCTAAACGCCCACCGCTGCAAACTTCAGTTATACGTGAGCAGGTTTCCGGCGGAAGCCATACACCACCGCCCCTATCAGTCCGGCGAACAGCAACAGCGACGACACCAGCGCCACCGTGTTGCCCAGGCTGTATTCCTTCGGCTCAAACTTGAACTCAATGACGTGGTTACCGGCCGGCACGTTCATGCCCCGCAGAATGTAGTTGGCTCTGAAATGGTCTACCGGCTTTCCGTCCAGGTACGCTTGCCAGCCGTCTGCGTAGTAGATCTCTGAGAAGATGGCTACCACCGGTTGCGCGGCCACAGCCGTGTATTTGAGGTAGTTAGGCTGGTACTCAATCAGTTTGATGATGGAGCCGGTGGTGGTGTAGCCCTGCGGCTTCACGTTCGGGAATTTAGAGACGTCCACAATGGCTTCGTGCTTGGCATCAATGCCTTTGAGGGCGGCCAGTTCCTCGTCTGGCGAGTTCACGGCTCTGATCTCATCTACGTACCAGGCATTACCCAAGTACCCCGGAATCAGTTGCACAGGATTTTGCTCCTGCCCTGTGATGGCGTATTTGGCATTGAGCATGTTGAGCACCTGAATGTTGCCCTGCGCAATGTGCTGCTCAATCACGTCTTGGTAGCGGCGCAGTTTGGCCCCATGGTACCCGCCAATGGATTTGTGGAAGTACGAGGTGCGGGCATCATTGAACGGGTTAGGCACATTGTACACGCGGTAGCTCAGGTCTTTGTCTTGCAGAATAGCCAGGTCAGCGGGCGTAGGCTGGAAGTACGTGGCGCTGTAGTCTTTCTGGAAGTCGTCGTTGTTGAGGTAACGTTTGTCTACGGTCCAGAGGTCTACCAGAATAAGCAAGCCAATGATGCCCGTAGCCATGAAAGAAGTGAGTTTCTTCTTGGTGTAGAGGTACAGTGCCCCGGCCGCCAGCAGAATGAACACCAGAGAGCGGAAGGCATCGCCGCGCAGCATGGCCGCCCGGTCTTCCCTGATGGCCTGGATAGGATACTGGTACTGGGCCAGCTGCTCATCTACGGCACCTACGTAATCAAACGTGCCGCTCAAGACCACCAGCAGCAGGCAAACCCCACCGGTAGCGCCCAGGGCGATCAACAGTTTCTTCTGAAGGTTCTCAACAGGCTCGTTCTGGATGACCCGGCACAGGGCCAGAATGGCCAGCAGCACCATGGTTATCTGGGCAATCACCAGCGCCATGCTCACCGCCCTGAACTTGTTGTAGCCCGGGAAGTAGTCAAACATGAAGTAATTGAAGGCCTCAAAGTTCTTGCCCCAGCTCAGCATAAAGGACAGGATAGTGGCGCTCAAAAGCCAAACCCAGAGACGGCGCGGCGTTACCAGCAAGCCCAGCACAAACAGGAAGCAAATGATAGCCCCCATGTACACCGGACCTCCCACAAAGGATTGGTCGCCCCAGTAGAACGGCATGGTGGCGTTCTGCAACTGCGCCTCCGGCACTCCGCCCTGCACTAATTGTTTATAGGTTTCAGAGTCTTTCTCCAGTGGCCCCTGTGAGGCGCCGCCGTAGAAATTGGGCACCAAGAGGGTCATGGTTTCGCCCACGCCGTAGCTCCACTGGAAGGCATATTCCCGGTCAAGACCGGTTCCTACCTCAGCGGCGTCTTTGCCTTGGGTTAGTTCAGAAGCTCCCCTGATGGAATATTTTCCGTACTCAGCGGTGGTATAGATACGCCCGAAGCTCACACCGGCCGCCAGGGCGGCGCCAAGGGCCAGGATAAGGGTGCGCTTGAAAAAATCTGCTATGCGGCCTTCTTTGGCCCAGGCCACCAGCTCCACAATCCCGAAGATGAGCACAATGAGCAGCAGGTAATACGTGATCTGCAAGTGGTTCACCCGGATGTGCATGGTTAACCCGAAGGCGAACAGCGCCGCCCCTATCCAGAGGTTCTTTCTGTAGGCGTGCCACAGCCCGGCCAGCACCAGCGGCAGGTAGGCGATGGCCAGGGATTTGGTATTATGCCCGGCTTCCAGAATGGCGAAGTTGTAAGACACGAACGCATAGGCAACGGCTCCTACGGCGGCCAGCATCGGCCGCAGGCCGAACACCACAAACATGACATAGGCGCACACCAGCGTGATGAAGATATTGGAGGCTACCAGCGGCAACCCGGCGGTGAAGAGCGAGTGCACGTACTGGAACAGATCTCCGGAGAACTGCACGCTGATGAGGTAGGCGGGCATTCCGCTGAACATGGAGTTGGTCCAGAGGGCTTCCTGGCCGGTACGTTCCCTGAAATCGGCAATCTCCTTGGCTCCGCCCTGGAACTGCACCACGTCGTGCTGCATGAGGCTTTTGCCGTCAAAGAAGATGGGTGAGAAATAGGCTACTACCAGCAGCAGGAAAAACAGGAGCACCAGCAGGTGCGGCAACACTTGGCGGTTGAAGTCGAGTTTAGGTGAGGCCATGGGGTTTGATTGCAATAAAAAAGCCCGATGCGGCGGGCATCGGGCTTGAAAGATACTCAGTTTATTTCACTTCTTCATAATCTATGTACTCGCCGCCGGGGAAGTCTTTGCGCGGACGCTTCTCCTGGGGCACGTAGTCTACCTTTACCTTAGCGCCCCCGGAAGAAGTTTGGGCCCGGTGCTGCCGGGCCTGCTGGTATTGCTGCTGCTGATGCGGCTGTCCCTGGAAGGTGGCGTATTCCTGGGCCTTGCGCATCTGTTTCTGGACAAACGTTTTGAGGAGAAAGCGGATGATGTACGGCATTAAGAACCGCAACAGGAACATCACCGCCAGCATGATCAAAATAAATTTCACTAGGCGTTAGGGTTTGGTTTGAAATAAAAGTCGCCGCCCTGGTACTGGTCAATTTCTTGCGGGCTACAGGCAGATAACGTCTGTTTTTCGCTTAACGTGTACACACCATAGCCTAAACCGGTTAAAATCTCTACCACGGCGCGGCGGTTCTCTGAGCCGTTGAGCTCTGTCTGGATCAACGGTCTGTGGCGTTTTATAGTTTCCTGCAGGCGGGCAAACACCTGGTGCTCATAGCCTTCCACGTCGCATTTGATAAAGTCCAGCCGGTCCAGATGGGAGAACAGTTCATCGGGCACGCGCATTTCCACCTGATAGGTTTGGGCGTACTGCTCCTGCGCCGAGCTCGCGATTTTGGTCATGCCGTGGTGTACCAGCCCGTTGCGCACGGGCGTGCCCATCTCAATGGTGGTGTTCTCGCCGCCCAGGGCGTACGGCAACAGCGTGAGGTTGTCTACGCCGCTGGCCCGCACGTTGTCTTGCCAGATGCGCCCGAACAGCGGCACCGGCTCCACGGCCAGCACCTTGCCGTTCGGCCCGGCCAGCCTGGACAGGAACGTGGAATAATAGCCCAGATTGGCGCCGATGTCCAGACAAGTAGAACCCGGCCTGATGATTTTTTTCAGGAAGAACAGCTCTGGGTATTTTTCGCGGCCCCGGCCCGAGCCCACCATAATGATGTACATCCGGCTGACCAGCCTGAGATAGCCCTCAAACCCGAGCGCCTTGACCAATATTTTGCGGAGAAGTTTCACGCGGTAAAGTTCAGGAATCTGAAGAGAGAAAACAAAGGGATGCGTTTAGGGGCTGTTTTTAGAAAAAGAGCCCCTAAACGGGAGGCGCTTCCTGAAGTGGTGGCTATATAGTATATTGGGTAGCCAAGTACGTTTATCTGCCGGTACAGGTATGATAAACGTAGGTTTGGTGATAAATATAGGCCGGATAAAGGTAATTGATACGTTTATACTTTAGTTACGCGTAATTGAAAATAGATGAAATTAGATACTGAAATAAAAATTCTTAGCTGGTATCAGATAATTGGCGGAATCATCGGACTTGGAATGATGATTCAATACATATTACAAACCGAAGCTTTCAATGGTTATGCAGTTCTCCTCCTGTTCGTCATGCTAATACTATACTTATTCTCAGTTGCTAGCGGACTAATTTTGCTAAATAACCCTGCAGAAGGAATGCTACCCTCCAGAATTAATCAAATCATTCAATTAATTGGTTTCGCCGTTGCGGGCTATAGTTTTCAATATATTTCAGGATTAGGGGTGTCTATCGGTTTCGACATAACTGAAGGTATGCTGTTAAAACTAAATGCTGCCTTGTCCAGCTTTGAATATAACTGGAATACGGACCACGATGAAGCTTTCCTTGTTGTCAACATAGTGCCCTTAGTAGTGATGTATTTGCTAAATAAGATTGGAAACGAATTAGAGCAGGAAAATCCTTCTTTAGAGCTAACAAAATAGCACGTGTAAAAATAAAAACAACTTCGCGTAACAAGGTGCATATGCCATGCTTCGGCCGACGGCCTTGCACGCCTCATGCACTAGACGTTATACAATCATAATTCTAAAACGAATAACAAGTATAAATGAAATACATCAGCATCCTTTTTTTAATTATCCTCATATCTTCTTGTAAAAAAGACCCAATTGATCTATCTCCAAAATCACTGATAACAAGATATAATTGGTACCCTTATAAAATAACGACCACTTTTTACAGTGAGGATCTGAAAACCGTATATAGAGTTCAGTCTGCCGTGTTAGACTCTTGCTACCAAGCTGGGTATTATAAATTTTATTCTGACGGGAAAGTGGACAGGCATTTTCCTTGTAATATATCACCAAAGATGGTAACCGGAACTTGGCGCTTATCTTCAGATAGTATTATCTCTGTTTCTGTTGGATTTTTATCATCTGCAACATCAAAGTTGCTATCAATCAACAATGAAGAACTTGAGACTAACACAAAAATACCCTATCATATTTATTCATCTTCTGCCCCTCCTGAATTTGGAATCCAAAGTACTACTACAAATTTTAGACATAAATAACAATTACTACCATTGTGTAAGCATTGGTCAACGGTTTTGCTGTCGTTTAACCACATTTGCTAGACTTCATGGGAAACGACGCAGAAACATTAAACAGCAAATAGTAAAAATGAACTTCAGAACATTACACCTTATACTCTCAACTGCGATTTTGACAAGTGTCTCTGCACACGCTCAACAAACATCTAATCAGGTGCAGATTGTTGGTCAAATGAGAAATGTAATGTGGAAAGGGCAACTCCATGGGAACATACACTTGGACACCATTGCCAATAAGAAGAACTTATACGGATTAGGACCAGTTGAATATTTATCAGGAGAAGTCCTAATTATTGACGGCAAGTCTTACAGGTCCGAGGTTGTTTCTGACACGGCCATGAAAGTTGAAGAAACGTATGACTTGAAAGCTCCTTTTTTTGGTTATGCGAACATTGCCAGGTGGTCTGAACGAACTTTGCCTGCCAGTATCCAAACCCTTCAACAGCTTGAACAATACCTTGATAAAGAAACTAAAGATTCGCCGCGGCCCTTCATGTTCAAGCTCGCTGGGGTTGTTGAACAAGGGACAATCCATGTTGTAAATTTACCCAAAGGTTCAAAAGTGAGCTCACCAGGCGAAGCACATAAAGGGCAAGTGAATTACCAAGTAAAGAATAAACCATCAGAAATAATTGGCTTCTTCTCTACAGAACATAAGGCGATTTTCACGCACCATGACACCTACCTGCACATGCACTTAATAACTGCAGACCGACAAAAAATGGGGCATTTAGACGAAGTGTTGTTTAAGAAAGGCACGATGAAACTTTACTTGCCAATTAAGTGAATGAACAATGAAGGCATAACACGCGCTTTACATCAAGCAGGCTGACGTGCCTACCTTGGAGCTTTGCGCCTCTATTCAATTCAAGTGCCTACTGACTGCTGTAAGCTCCGTAACCCGCTCAAACGCAAAACCAAAACCGTTTTTAAAACACAAGGATGGGAGAAAGAATGCCTTTCCTGCCAATGATTTTCATTTTTAGCTGTAGCAGCAAACCATCTACAACTGCACAGGCAGAAGACATAGCCCAGATAAACAACGAGCCCAGAACCTCAGCAGAAGAAACATAATCAACCAAGAGGGAGCAAACAAAGAAAAATGGTCACCTTATGATTTTTATTGGACTAGGTGAACCAATGCCAGCCACACTTCCTTCTCCTTTTTCATCAAATATTTTCTGTAGTTGCCTTATCTTTAGCGTCCGGTTTCTTGTTGGCATTATTAGGTATGGCTTTTCTCAGGACAAAATCACTCTTTGTTAGCGGCATCACCGCCGTTTTTTGCGGTCTTCTCTTGCTGGGTTGCCAGAAAGCGGGGAAGAGGAAAAGCTTTTGGGGTGGCAAAGATGACACCAAGGAACCGGTAACGGTACCCGCGGCATTTACGGCCGATAGTGCCCGGCAGCTGGCCCTGAAGCTGGATTCAGTATTCAAGTATTTCCACAAACGGCGGGGCTTCAACGGCACAGTATTGGTAACCAAGTATGACCAGGTCATCTACAAAGGCGCCTTCGGCATGGCCGATTTCTATAAGCGGGATTCCCTTACCGTGGAAACGGCTTTCCAGTTGGCCTCGGTGTCTAAGCAGTTCACGGCCATGGCCATCATGATGCTGAAGGAAGACGGGGAGCTCACCTACGAGGACAGCGTGCAGCAATACATCCCAGATTTCCCGTACCACGGCATTACCATTAGGCAGTTGCTCACTCACCAGAGCGGCTTGTCTAATTACACCTATTTCAGCGATAAGCTTTGGCCAGACCGCCAGAAGAACCTCACCAACCAGGATGTCATCAACCTCATGGTGGCCCACCAGCCCAAGCCTTACTACCGGCCCAACACCCGGTTTGACTACAGCAACACTGGCTACAGCCTGCTGGCTTCCATTGTGGAGAAAGTAGCCGAGCAACCCTTCGCCGATTTCCTGCGGGAGCGCATTTTTGAGCCGCTGGAGATGACCCGCACCTTCACCTACAGCCCAGACGTAGCCACGCTCACCGGCAAAATTGCCACCGGCCACACCCGCTTCCGGCAGAAGCGCACCTCAGATTACTTAGACACCGTGCTGGGCGACAAAGGCATCTATTCTACCGTGGAAGACCTTTATAAATGGGACCAGGCGCTGTACACGCAGAAACTGGTGAGCAAAGAAACCTTGCAGGAAGCCTTTACCGGTTACCGGCCCGAGAAGAAGAAAGACGAAGACTACGGCTTTGGCTGGCGCATCAGGCCCATTGAAAACGGCGATACCATTGTGTACCACGGCGGGCTATGGCACGGCTTCTCCTCTTATATGCTCCGTCACCCCAAAGAGCACAGCGCCCTCATCGTGCTCAGCAACCTGCCCAACGGAAGTTTCAGCTACCTGCAGGAAATCAGGAAGTTATTGTATCCTGCTCACCCAGACAGTGCTGCCCATACCACAGGCCCTGGCATTGCCGCCAGAACCAAGCGGTAAAAAGCATCTCCTTTGCGTTTAGGGGCTCTTTTCCCAAAAAGAGCCCCTAAACGCAAAGGAGATGCTTTTTAGATTACCTTATCCCGATCACTGCTCCCGAGGAAACAAAACCACAGGGGAGGCTTTGTGTTGCCCAGGTGCTGAAAACCCTAATAGAACCTCTTGGTGAACACCTCCAACCCATTTGCTGCGTATAGCCTTTTCATTAGCACATTCAGCTACTAACCCTCTAGCACTATGAAAAAACAATGTTCCCTTTTCCGCCAGACCGTCCTCGCTTTCTCGCTTACGCTTTGCCTCTTGGTCAGCGCTTGCGGCTCAAAGCAAAATGTAGAGTCTGAACGCGAGAACCGCGATGAAGCCGCCAAAGCCAGTGCCGGCCCAGACTCTACCCAACAAGCCGGGGAAGCACAGTAATCTTCCACCAGCAGACAGGAGACGCCGCAAAGAATCTGATAGTGGGTTTTAAACGTGTGTTTTAGGCCCGATTTTGGAAAAACAGCCCCTAAACGCCTATTCCTGCACTGGCTTCTATATCTGCGCTGGGTTGCCTAATTTTGTGTTTCTTCTCTTAGAACATGATACAATCTTTTCAGCCGAGGGCTTTGCGGCGGAGTGTGCATATTGTCATGCTGCTGGCATTGGGCGTGGCCATGCTGCTCTATACCGTTTGCCGGGTTCTTTTCTATTTCTTCAACATCGGTTTTTTTGAAGAAACCTCTTTCTCAGATCTGCTGTACCTCATGTGGGGCGGCCTGCGCTTTGACCTGGTGGCGGTGCTGTACACCAACCTGCTGTTCATCGCGCTCATGCTGCTGCCGTTCAGGTTCCGGCACCACCCGGTTTACCGCAAGGTGGTGAAATGGGTGTTTCTGGTCTTCAACAGCATAGGCATCGCGCTAAACTGCGTAGATTTCATTTATTACAGGTTCACCCTGCGCCGCACCACCGGCAACGTGGTCAAAGAGTTCGGGAATGAGGACTGGGGCGGCTTTGTCTTCAGCTTTCTGGTGGATTTCTGGTACGTGGCCGTCATCTGGGTAGCCTTGGTGGCGCTTATGGCTTGGCTGTACAACCGCATAAAGCTGGAGAAAGCGCCGGTGTACAACCCCTGGTTTTATTATCCGTGGCACACGGTGCTGCTGGTGCTTACCGTAGGCCTGAGCATTGGGGCCATGCGCGGGGGCTTCCGGCACAGCACGCGGCCTATTACGCTCAGCAACGCCGGTGAGTACGTGGAGCGTCCGCAGGAAATGTACATCGTGCTTAACACGCCTTTCTCCGTCATCAGGACTATCAACAAGACCAGTTACCAGAAGGTGGATTATTTTCCGGAGCCGCAGGTGGCACAGCTGTACAGCCCCATTCATCAGCCCGCAGATTCGGCCCGGTTCCGGAAGAAGAACGTGGTGGTGATTATTCTGGAGAGCTTCGGGAAAGAGGCCGTGGGCGGTTATAACCGGCACCTGGAGAACGGCACCTACACCGGTTTCACGCCGTTCCTGGACTCGCTCATGCTCCACAGCAAGGTTTACTGGAATTCGTTTGCGAACGGCCGGAAATCTATTGACGCGCTGCCCAGCGTGCTCACCAGTATTCCCAGCATTCAGGAGCCGTTCGTGCTCACGCAGTACGTGAGCAACAACCTGCCCAGCCTGCCGCGCACACTGGGTCAGCAGGGCTACCACACTTCGTTCTTCCACGGCGCGCCCAACGGCTCCATGGGCTTTGACGCGTTCATGAACCTCATTGGCGTGCAGGAATATTACGGCATGACGGAGTACGGCAAGCCCGAAGACTTTGACGGCATGTGGGGCATCTGGGACGAGGAGTTCCTGCAGTTCATGGCCGGTAAGCTGAACATGTTCCGGGAGCCGTTCATGAGCGCGGTTTTTACCACCTCTTCGCACCACCCGTTCAAATTACCGGCCCGGTACCAGGGTAAATTCAAGAAAGGTCCCTATGAGATTTTTGAGACCATCGGGTACACCGACATGGCCCTGCGCAAATTCTTCCAGAAGGCGAGCCAGGCTCCGTGGTTCAAGAACACGCTCTTCGTGATCACCGCCGACCACTCCGCCACTTTTACCCATTACACCGAGTACCAGACCGCCTTGGGTAATTTTGCCGTGCCGCTGCTTTTCTACGCCCCCGGCGACAGCACCTTCAGGGGTGTGGAGCGGGAACGCGTGGTGCAGCAGCTGGACATCATGCCCACGGTGCTGGGTTATCTGGGGTATAACCAGCCGTACTTCTCCTTCGGGAAAAACATGCTCCAGCCTCAGGAAGGTAACTTCGCCATCAGTTACCAGGGCGGCTACCAATGGACCGAAGGCGACTATTTCCTGCAGTTTGACGGCACCAAGACGCTGGGCTTGTTCAACTACAAAGAAGACAAGTTCCTGAAGAAAAACCTCAAAGACACGCAGCCTCAGCTCAGGATAGCCATGGAAAACAAGCTCAAGGCGTTCATCCAGCAGTACAACAACCGCATGCTGGAGAACAGGCTACAGCCGTAAGAAGAAAGAATTGTTAATTGTAATCTTTTTTTGCGTTTTGGCCTACTTTCCAGTAAAACAGGCTAAAAACGCAGAGCTTCCTTAGCCTTACCTGCGGGAGCGGGCAACGCAGTGCCGACAGGCACGCAGGCGCTTAGCGGGAGCACGGATAGATGGTTCAAAACTGTAATGGCTGCCGTAGCTATGGAAGAAATAGCGGTTGCCAGGTGCGGAAACAATTGAAGCTTCACTGTCTGAGCGGCAGCGAGTTTGAGGCTTCTTGATTCTTTTGGTTAGGTTGAGCATCAAGGAGAAAAGTGACAAACGTTAATAGAAAGTAATTCAAGTAGAGGTTTGGTAAAGACAGAAATGGGAGCAAAAACCGTTTAGGTTGTTGCTTGTTAAGGATTACTTTTCCGTTTAGGGGCTGTTTTTTAGAAAACAGCCCCTAAACGTTTTTATGCTCCTCAAAAAGGACTGCCGGCCAGGCCGTTTTCCTTTGAAACAGTCTCTCGGGTTTACCCGCAGAAACCAGTAACATCCCGCACATCCGTACTTTGGTCCGTACCTTTGCATTCCCGTTTAGGGGCCGTTTTTCAAAAAAGAGCCTCTAAACGGAAATCTGTTCTGCCCGTTATTACTTCTTTCCCTCGGCCTGCCGGGAGACAGACCAGGGAAGCAAGAACCCCATTCCTAATTCTTAATTCCCAATTAAATGAAGCCTACTCTTTTTTATATTTCAGACGCCCTTTGCGGCTGGTGTTACGCCATGGGGCCGCAGATAGAGAAACTGCGCGCGGCCTACGCAGACAAGTTCCGGTTTGAAGTGCTCAGCGGCGGCATGATCACCGGCGAGCGTGTGGGGCCAATCGGGAACATGGCTAGTTTCATCAAGCAGGCCATGCCGCGTTTAAACGAGATCTCCGGCGTGACCATGGGTGAAGCCTATCTGAACGATGTCCTGGAGAAAGGCACCTACATCAGCAACTCAGTGCCCCCGGCCATTGCGTTCAGCATCTTGAAAGAAGCCCAACCAGAGGAGCAGGTAAAATACGCCAAGGCCATTCAGGACCTGCATTTCCAGGAGGGCAAAGACTTCAATCAAGTAGAAACGTATTTTCCCCTGGCCCAGGAAGCCGGCCTTACCCAGGAGGAGTTCCGGGCCATGTTCACAGACGAGAAATACCTCCAGTTGGCGCAGCAGGAATTTGCGCAGGTGCAGGCATGGGGTATTCAGGGTTTTCCGTCTATGGTGGCGCAGAACGGCGACCAACTGTACCTGGTTACCCGCGGGTACGCCAAGTTTGAAGACGTGGCCCCGGCGCTGGACCAGGTACTGGCGCAGTAACCGTGTACCGAAGCGGCGCGTACCTCCTAAACTTTCTGAAGAAAAACCCCGGGCTTTGCGTAAAGCAAGAGGAACCTTTTCCATTGCACTCTATGAAAAAAGAAACTCCGTTATCCCTGGCCCGCCTTGTTCAGAAATCTGGCGCTTTGGTGGCCGCCGTCAGTCTGCTGCTGCTGGGCGCCTGCGAAAGTAAAACCGCCCCAGACCAGCCTGCCGAAGAACGAGACCGCCACACCGACATCACCGAAGACGCCGACCCAGACAGCACCGTGGAATCGCCGGCCACCACCGGGTACGTGGCCCCCGCGGGCTCTCCTCTGGTATCATGACCTGGAACCGCCAACTACACGCTGCCCCTTTGCGCCGGTAATGCCGCGCAGGGAATTGCCAATCTTAGCTGAAGCGTGCGTTTAGGGGCTCTTTTTCAGAAATCGGCCCCTAAACGCACTTTCCTGAAAGAAACCGGCAGAAGAGGAAACAAAACACCTACAATAATTGTATATACAATAGTTATAACTAGATTTGCCACACCATTGGCTACCCCATGAGACTGGAAGACGAACTAAAGCAGAAATCTTTTAAGAGCCCCCACCACCGCATGATTGTGAACGTCATGTTTACGGGCAACTGGCTCCTGAAGGAACTGAGCTGCCAATTGAAGCCATTGGGGTTATCCTCGCAACAGAACAACGTGCTGGGCATTCTGCGCGGGCAGTACCCCAATCCCGCCACGTTGGGCCTCATTCAGGAACGCATGATGGACCGCGACTCCAACGCCACCCGCCTGGTAGACAAACTACTGGAGAAAGGCTTGGTTACGCGTTGCCAGTGCAGCGAAAACCGCCGCAAGGTAGACATCATCATCACGGAGAAAGGCCTGGAGCTGCTGAAAGAAACCGATAAGATCATTCAAGGCTTAGAAGAAAGATTCAAGCAGATTAACCCAGACGAAGCCGCTTTGATTGGCGAGCTCATGGACAAGATCAGAGACTGTCACTAATATTTTTTTACCTATATAGTTGTATATACAACTTATGTTTTAACAACAAAATAAACGATGAGCCAAATAGAAAACCAACCGCTGTTGCAGCCTTACCAGAAAGGCGCTTTACACCTGAACAACCGTTTAGTCATGGCCCCTATGACCCGCAGCCGGTCTAACAACCCAGAGAACGTACCTAATGAACTGAACGCTGAATACTACGCCCAGCGCGCCAGCGCCGGCCTCATCATCTCAGAAGGTACACCGGTAAGTCCGCAGGGCGTGGGCTACATCAACATCCCGGGTATTTACTCGGCTGCGCAGGTAGAAGGCTGGAAAACGGTAACCAGCGCCGTGCACAGCAAAGGCGGCAAAATCTACGCCCAGCTGTGGCACGTGGGTCGCATGTCGCACCCAGATTTCCACAACGGCGAGTTACCCGTGGCTCCCTCGGCTATCAACCCCAATGACCAGGCTTTCACGGCCGAAGGTTTCAAACCAACCGTCACGCCCAGAGCGCTGGAAGTTGAGGAGATCAAAGGTATTGTGGAGGATTTCAGAAACGCGGCGGCCAACGCCGTGAAAGCCGGTTTCGATGGCGTGGAAATCCACTCCTCCAACGGCTACCTGTTCCACCAGTTCTTCAACCGCTGCTCCAACCAACGCACCGATGCCTACGGCGGCACCATTGAGAACCGTGCCCGCCTGCTGTTTGAGGTACTGGACGCCGTAAAAGAAGTCATCGACCTAAGCCGCGTGGGCGTTCGCCTGAACCCGTCTATGCACGAGCAGTTCGGGATTACGGTAGACGAGGAAACCGCCCCTACGTTTGAGTACATCGTGAAGCGCCTGAACGACTACAATCTGGCGTATCTGCACCTCACGGAGGCTTCGCCTAAAGTGGCTGAGTTACCGTATGCCATCAAAGAAGTAGCCAAGCACTTCCGCCCGCTGTACAACGGCACGCTCATCATCAACGGCGGCTTCACGCAGGAAACCGGTAATAAAGTATTGGAAGACGGCCTTGCCGATTTAGTGGCTTACGGCCGACCGTTCATCGCCAACCCAGACCTGGTGGAGCGCTTCGCGGAGAATGCCGAACTGAACGCCCCGGACTACAACACGTTCTACAGCAACACCGGCGCCGTGGGCTACACAGATTATCCTACCCTGGCCCAAACCGTAGAAGCCAGATAAGTAACAGAAACCACACCACTGCATATATAGGAAAGGGCCGCACGCATTGTGTGGCCTTTTCCGTTTAGGGGCTCTTTTTCCAAAAATAGGCCCTAAACGGAACAAGCTCCAGACAGTTCTATGGCGCGGATTTACTTTCGTGCTTTGCATTTGCACTCACTGCTCAGAATGCGAAACCCACCCCTACCCCTCCGAGGAGGGGAGTTTCTCCAAGTAGAGTTTTCCTAATTGGCGATAATTCCCCTCCTCGGAGGGGTAGGGGTGGGTTATCTTGGCAACCGAAAAGCAGAAGCTTTCCTGTGCCGTTTGAAGCCACTTTTCCTCAAAACACCCCCAAACCAGCACCTCCACCAAACAGCTTAGCATCCAGTACTATTGTGCGGCAAATTCCTTAGCATAGAGTACCTTTGCACTCTGTTGACGTGTGAGGTCCTGATGAAAGCTGCTTCCCCCTCCTTTGCCATTCTGCATTTATTCGCTACCGGCTCCTATGGTTCCAAGCATGGGCTGCTGCAGGTGGGCGTGTTGTCGTTGCAGAAAGGAAACGCGGTGCTGAAGGAGTGGTTTGTGAACCCAGAGGTGGAGTTTGGCCGAAGCGTACAAAAGCAGTCTAAAATCAGTAAGGAGCAGGCGAAAAACGCCCCGGTTTGGCAAGAGCAGAAAACTGAGATTCAGGAATACCTGGCTTCTTTCACGCACGTGTTCTTCTTCCAGGAACGGCATGAGCAAATTTGGCTGCAGAGATACGTGCTGGCCGGAATGGCTGCCCCGCCTGCTTGCGCCGATCTGGCCCTGCTGTCTTCGTTTTTTCTGCCGCACCTGAACCTGATGGAGGTAGGTGATGTGGTGGCCTTGTCTACGACAGCCCAGAAGAAACCCGCTTCCCAACCCATGCACGTAGCTTTAGCGGCCCTGCACACCCAGCTTTTCAAACTGCTGGAGGTACTACTGCAGAAAATCCCCAGCACCCCGGAAGCCCAGGTCGGTGAACCAACCCTGTTCATGCAACTGCTGCGGCAAGTGCTGGATTTAGGAACCGTCTACATGGGCAGCGCGTGGCGGGCCCTCCTCAAAGCCGCCGAACACATTGAGACGCTGGAGCCCCTGGACTTGCACTGGCTCACACCGGCCGCCACCTCAGATGTACCGGTATTGCCGTTCCACCTGCGCACCCTGCTCAGTTCCTGGCTCCCCACCGTCACAGACTCGCCGGTGGTAAAACCCAGGGTAGACATTGCCCAGCCCTCTGACCAGCTCATCCATGATGCCCTGCACGCCTGGTACAAAAAACACGGCTTGCCTGAGCGCTACGCCCAGATGCAGTACGCCAAATTCTGCAACCAGGCTTTAACCGGCAAAGGCACCTTTGTGGCCGAGGCCGGGACGGGCACCGGTAAAACCATGGGCTACCTCATGGCCGCCGCCGAGCTGCTGCGCCTCAACCCCGGGCGCAAAGTGGTGGTGGCCACCGCTACCAAAAACCTCCAGGAGCAGGTCATGCAGGGCGAGATTCCGCGGTTGCGCTTCAAGGGCGGCTTGCACACCCATCTGCGACCTGCCATTGTCAAGGGCAAGAATAATTACCTGTGCCTCTCGGCGCTGCTGGACTTGTATGACGAGCTGGTGGTACAGGAGAAAGGCACCATTCGGGAAGGGCTGAGCTGGCTTTACCTGGTGCTGCGCGTGCACCAGACGCAGGGCGAAGTGGAAGAGATTCCGCAGAACATCAAGGCCATTCTGCCAGACACTTCCCGGCTCCTTGCTGAGGCCAATGCCCAGGAAGTATGCGTGCCTAAACTGTGCCTGGAGCCGGCCAAATGCACCTATGCCAAGCACATGGAACTGGCCTACGCCGCCGACATTATTGTGACCAACCACCACAAACTGCTGCAGCTTCCGCCCAAGCTCACCGACACCATCAAGCACTGCGTCATAGACGAGGCCGACCAGTTCCCCGACTTCGCGCGGAGCGCCCTGAGCATGAACTTCAGTCTGGGAGTAGTGGAAGCCCGTCTTTTGCGCCCCTTGCTGGGCAAAGACTACCGCAAAGGCTTCCTGGACATTGTGGCCGAAAAGGTGGCGCACCACGCAGACACTGAAACAGCCCAGTTGGTACTGGCTGAAATTGACTCCATTCACCGCGACTGCGCCACCATTAGAAGCAGCGGAGAGATGATTCAGGCGCTTCCTATTCAGGGCGAGCAGCGGTGGCAGGAGGAAATCTCTTTGCAGGAGAATGGCCGCTGGGTCAAAAGAGAATTCAGCGCTGATATTGAACAGGCCCTGCAGGAACTTCTTACGGCCATCCAGTTTGTGGCGGGTAAGATAGACCGCATCCTACGCCTCCTCAAAAAACCTGAGGACAAGACCTTCAGCCGCCTGGAAACCTACAAAGAAAAAGCCGCGGAGTTTGCCGACACGCTGCAGAAAATCACCAGTGACTTCCCGGCCCGCAAGTGGATTCATGTGCTGGAGAAAAACGCCCATAACTGGTCGGTGAGCAAGATGCCGTACTACCTGCAGGACGAGATGGAGAAACTGCAGAACGTCTACCCCAGCCTGCTGTTCACCTCGGCCACGCTGTACGTGGGCGGCAACACCCAATACTTCCGGAACCAGTTGGGGCGCGCTGAGCCCTTTGAGCAGGAGGTGCGTTACCTCTCACCGTTTAACTATGAGCAGCAGGAAAAAGTCCACGCCGTGGTGCCCGCGTTCATTCCCTGCTATGACCACAAAATGGCGCAAGCGCAGAAACAGGACTGGCTGCAAACTTCTATGGAAACGCTCCTGAAGTGCATTGTGGCCCTGAATGGCCGAACCCTGGTTCTGTTCACCAGCCGAAGAGACATGGAAGACGCCTACCGGTGGCTGCACCCGCGCCTGCCCGCCTATGACATTGAACTGCTCAAACAGGAAGGCACCAGTCTGTGGGAAATCAGGCGGTTTAGGCAAGAGGAGCACTCGGTGCTGCTGGGGCTGGACCGCATGTGGTCTGGCGTGGATTTCCCGGGCGTGACGCTCTCCCAGGTGATTGTTTTCCGGTTACCGAATCCATCACTGGGCAACCCCTTGGTGGCGCACCGCCGCGAGGTGGAGGGCGGCTTTTTCTGGAGCAAGTTCTATTATCCGGCCAGCCAACATAAACTTAGGCAGGGCTTTGGGCGGTTGGTACGGCGCGAGAAAGACAAAGGTGCGTTTGTGATTCTGGACTCCCGCATCTTCCACACCGCGCGCATGCAGCACCTCAAAGAAGAACTGCCCGTAGACATCACCCCTTTCCATGCCGGGGCAGAACTGGAGCACTGGTTCCTGAAAACGCTGCTGCCCAAATTAGAACTAGCCTCTGAGTGGGAACGTCGTGGGGTTAGTCTGTAGCTTATCCTGCCCTTTGCGTTTAGAGCCTCTTTTTCTGAAAAAGGCCCCTAAACGCCAAAGGTCTTCGCCCGTTTTTCTGCCTCACTTCTCCCTATGCTGCATTTAGCCAGTTCCGTCTGCTTTGTTTTCAGACTAACTGGAACTCTCTTTCCTTTTCTTGCTGTTCAGACCAAGCTTCCACACACAAGCTGGCTATCAATACTTTAAAACAAATAGTTTAATATTTTTATTGCTCAGAGCAGTTTATTGGTCAATTCTAAACTTTCTACTGTAACTTTGGGCAATTTATACATACCACTTTAACAATGCCCAAAGATCAATCCATTAAGTCAGTCTTGATCATCGGTTCTGGTCCTATTGTTATAGGACAAGCCTGTGAGTTTGACTACTCCGGCTCCCAAGCCGCCCGCTCCCTGCGTGAGGAGGGAATTGAGGTAACCCTCATCAACTCCAACCCCGCTACCATCATGACAGACTCCATCACCGCGGACAACGTGTATCTGAAGCCGCTGGAGAAAAAGTCTATCATAGAGATTCTGGAGAGGCATAGGATTGACGCGGTGCTGCCTACAATGGGCGGGCAGACCGCGCTGAACCTGGCCATTGACTGTGAGAAAGCAGGTATCTGGAAAAAATACGGCGTGAAAATCATTGGGGTAGACATTGCCGCCATTGAGACCACTGAAGACCGCGAGAAATTCCGTCTGTTAATGATTGAGTTGGGCGTGAATGTCTGCAAAGGCAACACGGCTACCTCGTTCCTGGAAGGCAAGGAAATTGCTCAGGAGATTGGGTTCCCGCTCGTGATCCGTCCGTCGTTCACCCTGGGTGGAACCGGCGGTGGCTTCGTGAATACCCCGGAAGAATTTGACGCAGCCCTTACCCGCGGTCTGCACGCCAGCCCTACCCATGAAGTACTGGTGGAGCAAAGCATCCTGGGTTGGAAAGAGTACGAACTGGAGCTGCTGCGTGACAACATAGGCAACGTGATCATCATCTGCTCCATTGAGAACTTTGACCCAATGGGTATCCATACCGGTGACTCTATCACGGTAGCCCCAGCCATGACCCTGCCCGACACCATCTACCAACAGATGCGTGATCTGGCCATTAAAATGATGAACGGCATTGGGCAGTTCGCCGGCGGCTGTAACGTGCAGTTCTCCGTGAACCCAGAAGATGATACCATCATCGCCATTGAGATCAACCCGCGCGTGAGCCGCTCTTCGGCGCTGGCTTCTAAAGCTACCGGGTACCCTATTGCCAAAGTAGCCGCCAAACTGGCCATTGGCTATAACCTGGATGAACTAAAAAACTCCATCACCAAAACCACCTCGGCGTTCTTTGAGCCCGCGCTGGACTACGTGATTGTGAAAATACCGCGCTGGAACTTTGACAAGTTCAAAGGTGCCAACAAGAAACTGGGCTTGCAGATGAAATCTGTGGGCGAGGTGATGGGCATTGGCCGTACCTTCCAGGAGGCCTTGCAGAAGGCTTGCCAAAGCCTGGAGATCAAGCGCAACGGCTTGGGCGCCGATGGCAAAGAAAAGACCAACTATGACCAGCTCATGGACAGCCTGGCCAACCCAAGCTGGGACAGACTCTTCACCATCAAAGACGCCATGAAATTCGGCGTGGCCACCAGCACCATCCAGAAAGTGACCAAGATTGACCCTTGGTTCCTGCAGCAGATTGAAGAACTGGAGCTCACTGAGCGCGAGGTCCTGAAATACACCATAGACAATATTCCGGCCGACCTGATGCGCAGCGCCAAAGTGAAAGGCTTCGCCGATAGACAGCTGGCGTACCTGCTGCGTTGCAAGGAAAGCGAAGTGCACGAGAAGCGTACCAGCATGGGCATCAAGCGCGTGTTCAAAATGGTAGACACTTGCGCCGGTGAATTTGAGGCTGTAACGCCTTACTACTACAGCACCTTTGACGGCGAGAACGAAAGCATTGTCACCGACCGCAAAAAGGTGGTGGTTCTGGGTTCCGGTCCTAACCGCATTGGGCAGGGCATTGAGTTTGACTACTCTTGTGTGCACGGCGTGTTGGCGGCCAGCGAGTGTGGTTATGAGACTATCATGATCAACTGTAACCCTGAGACCGTTTCTACAGACTCTGACATTTCTGACAAGCTGTACTTTGAGCCGGTGTTCTGGGAGCACATCTATGACATCATTCTGCACGAAAAACCAGAAGGTGTAATCGTACAGCTGGGCGGACAGACTGCCTTGAAGCTGGCCGAGAAACTCACCCGCTACGGCATCAAGATCATGGGTACTACCTATGAGAGCCTTGACCTGGCCGAAGACCGCGGTGCGTTCTCTACCCTGCTCAAAGAAAATGGCATTCCGTACCCGCCGTTCGCGAGCGTGACCTCTGCCGAGGAAGCCCTGGAAGTTTGCAAAGACCTCAAATTCCCGCTGCTGGTGCGTCCATCTTACGTATTGGGTGGCCAGAACATGAAGATTGTGATCAACGAGAAGGAGCTGGAAGCGCAGGTGCTGGACATCCTGAAAGACAGCCCGGGCAACCACGTACTCCTGGATCACTTCCTGGACCGCGCCATTGAGGCCGAGGCCGATGCCATCTGTGACGGCGAGAACGTACACATCATTGGCATCATGGAGCACATTGAGCCAGCGGGTATCCACTCCGGTGACTCCTACGCCGTATTGCCTCCGTTTGACCTGAGCGAGAACGTGATGAACCAGATTGAGGAGTACACCAAGAAAATTGCCTTGGCGTTGAACACCGTGGGCCTCATCAACATCCAGTTCGCCATCAAGAACGAGATTGTGTACATCATTGAAGCCAACCCGCGCGCCAGCCGCACCGTGCCTTTCATTGCCAAAGCCTACCAGGAGCCGTATGTGAACTACGCTGCCAAAGTGATGCTGGGCGAGAAGAAAGTGACTGACTTCACCTTCAACCCGGTGAAAAAAGGCTACGCGATCAAAGTTCCGGTTTTCTCCCACAGCAAGTTCCCTGAGGTGAACAAAGAACTGGGGCCAGAAATGAAGTCAACCGGTGAGGCCATTTACTTCATTGATGACCTGGAAGACGAGTACTTCACCAAAGTATACGGCGAGCGTAACCTGTACCTGAGCATGTAGTGTTGGCGTAGTACGATGTGCGTATCACGTAGCGCGATGATTTATGATTTATAAAGAGGCGGTTCCTTTATGGGAACTGCCTCTTTCCGTTTTTGGGCTGCTTTTGGAAAAACAGCCCAAAAACGGAAAACGTCCTGCCGCAAGTTTGAGTGCAGCTTAAACTTGCGGCAGGACGTTTTCTGGCGCGAGCTTGCAGCTCGTGTCCGGGCGTTGCCGATAAAATTTTCGGCTTAGGAATTTTTGCTTCAGAAATGCGTGGCCACGAGCTGCAAGCTCGCGCCAGCGGATGATTATCTTCCCGTGGTTCCCGGCGAGTCTGGAGACTCGCAGCACTCTTTGTCACGAGTCTTTAGACTCGCGCCAGCGTAAAAAAGCAAATTCCGTTTTCGGGTTGTTTTCAAGAAAACAACCCGAAAACGGAATCTCATATCTTGCTACGTGATACCTGCTACTTGATACCCTTTAAAACCGCTGTATTTGCCCGGCTTTCAATCTAGCCAGATACTCTTTCGTGGCCGCCATCACCCTAGGCGACAGCAACAATGCGCACGTCATGGTAGGAACGGCCATAAATGCAAAGGCGGTATCCACCAGGTTGATCACTGAGGTAATGGTGACAATGGCCCCAATAATGATGGTGAGGATATAGAAGTAGTCATACAGGCGGCGGTACTTGAACCCGAACAGGTAGGTGAAGCACTTGGAGCCGTAGTAGCAGTAAGAGAACAGAGAGGTAAACGCGAAGATGAACACGCAGACCACCAGCAGGTATTTGCCCACCTGGGGCATGGCTTCGCCAAAAGCCGCCGCCGTCATGGAAACTCCGTTGCCGGAATTCGTTTCCCAAACGCCCGTCACCAGAATGGCCAGCCCCGTCATGGTGCAGACCACAATGGTGTCAATGAACGGTTCCCACATAGCCACCAAGCCTTCGCGTACCGGCTCATTGTTCTGCGATTCGCCGTGCATCATGGCGGCAGTGCCAATGCCGGCCTCATTGGAGAATGACGCGCGGCGGGCACCCATGATGATTACCTGCATCACGGCTCCGCCCATCATGGCATTGCCAGTAAACGCATCTTCAAAAATAAGGGAGAACATGCCGGGCACAGCCGAGATATTGGAGAAGATGATGTACAGCACCGAGCCCGTGTAGAGCACCACCATGAACGGCACCAGTTTGGAAGCCACCGCCGCAATGCGTTTGAGGCCGCCAAACAAAATGATAGACACCAGCAGCGCCATGGCCATGCCCATGATGAGGTTAGACACAAACGTATCTTCCCCTACCACGCCGCTGGGCTTGAGCACCACATCGGTGATGATCTGGGTAAGTTGATTGGCCTGAAAGAGCGGCAGGGTCCCAAACAAACCGGCAAAAGCGAACAAGATGGACAAAGGCTTCCATTTCTTGCCCAACCCCTGTGTAACCATGTACATGGGTCCGCCTTCCACGGCACCCAATTCATTCTTGCCGCGGTACATGATGGAAAGGGTACAGGTAAAAAATTTGGTGGCCATGCCCACAAATGCGCTCACCCACATCCAGAACAGCACGCCGGGTCCGCCCATGGCAATGCCCACGGCCACCCCACTGATGTTGCCCATGCCAATGGTAGAAGCCAGGGCGCTGGCCATGGCCTGAAACGGCGTGATTTGCCCGGCTGCGTTAGGATCCTGGTACTTGCCCTGCAAGATACGGATAGAATGACCCATCATCCGGAACGGGATAAGACGGCAGTACAGCATCAGGAATAAGCCACCGCCCATCAATAAAATCAGCAAGGGCATTCCCCAAGCCAGACTACTGGCCTCCGCCAGAAAAGCATCTATTTTTTCCACTAAATCTGTTTATTAGTAAAAGAGCCTGCAAACTTACGGCAGGATTTCGGCAAAACCGCCAAATCTCTATAGAGTAATAGGAGAAAGCAAAAACAAGTTTTTCTCCTAAGGCATCATTGGAGACGCAGGGGCGTACTGAAGGAAAGGTTAGAGAAAACGCGCTTTGAGAGCGGGGATAGGCAGCATGCAGCTTTCCTGCTGGCCAAACCAGCGGTACCGGTTGCGGGAAACCCAATCATACACCGGGTCACGGAGGAATTTAGGCACTAGCATGAAGCCGTACAGTAAGCCCCAGGCACCGCCTAAACGTCTGAAAACCTTGAGTGCCGCCGTTGACCGGCTGTACAGCTGCCCATCTTCTATGAAAAGGAAGCTCCTGAATTCTTCTGTTGGCATCCCATATGCACTAAGTACCTCCTGCCCTACCCCCGACTGCAACGAGGCGAACCGGAAATATGCCTGTGTGTCATGCCTGATCACAAACTGCACAAATCCGTTACAAAGATTACAGACCCCATCAAATAGAATAGTAGGAGAAGTAGGTAGCATAGTGGGTTAGACTAGTATAAACACTTAGTGGGTACGTACCGGCTAAGGCCCTAGTTCAGCCTTATTTGCTACCCTTTGATAAATTTTAACAAAAGAATGGCACCTTTCTAAGAAGTGTGCGTAAAAGATGAACTTGAAAAGCAGAACTAAATTAAAAAAACAATTTATAACCATCCATTAATCTAACTGAACTATGAAAAAGACGTTTTTAAACTTCTTCGCTGTTGCCGCTCTTGTAGCTACCGGTGCTATGACTTCTTGCTCTGGAAGCTCTGAGACTACCACAGACACCACGTCTACGGACATGAGCACTGAGGCCGGTACTACCACAGGCACTACTTCTGGCACTACGGGTACTACAGGCTCAACGGGCACCACATACGGCACCACCGGAACCACTACCGGTACTACTGGAACAACCACAGGCACCACTACAGGTACTACGGGCTCAACCGGTACAACATACGGCACAACCGGTACCACTACCGGTACTACAACTGGAACAACCACCGGAACTACTACGGGTACCACTACCGGCACCACCACTGGTACAACCGGAACAACTGGTACTACAGGCACCACCGGAACTACCACAGGTACCACTACCGGAACAACTGGCACTACCAGCCGCTAGTACTCTCCCATGACGTTCCTCGGAACGAAGTAATGATGCAGAAAAGGCAAGGCCCACCGGTTTTGCCTTTTCTGTTTCTTCTCTCTCCACCTTCATCAGACTCTCTATGCATCTACTTAGACAGTATCTGCATTGCGTGTTCTATACAGATACCAGGGCCCTCTCCCTCATGAGAATATGGGTGGCCAGTGTTCTGTTGCTGGACATTGGCATACGGGCTTCAGATATAGAGGCGCATTATTCCAACATGGGGGTTCTGCCCTTGCATGTATTACACGCCAATGCCTGGAACCAATATTTCTTCTCCCTACACGCTTTAAGTGGCATGTGGCAGTTCCAGGCCATTCTTTTTGCCATAGCGGCGGCGGCGGCGGTCTGTCTGCTGCTGGGCTACCATACCCGTTGGGCCACTGCCATCTCCTGGATCTTGCTGGTGTCTCTGCACAACCGCAACCCGCTCATTACCCAATCCGGCGACAGCCTGCTGCGCATGTTGCTCTTCTGGGGCATGTTCCTGCCCTGGCACCGGCACTATTCTGTAGATGCCCGTCGCTCCCTCACCTCAGAAACCTCCAGCCACTACCTAAGCGCCGCCACTGCCGCCTATATCATGCAGGTGGGGTGGGTCTATGTTTTCACCGCCTTGCTGAAGAGCGGCCCAGACTGGACTGAAGACGGCACCGCCCTGTACTACGCCCTCAGCCTGGACCAGATCCTGATGCCCGGCGGCCGAATTCTCTACCAGTTTCCCCTCCTGATGGAGCAGCTCACCCATGCCACCTATTTTCTGGAATTGTGGCTGCCGTTTGTCTTGCTCATTCCCTGGCGGAACACGTGGTTCAGGATGCTGTTTTTTATCGCCATCGTAGGCCTGCACATTGGCATTAGCCTTACCCTGTTTGTGGGGCTCTTTTACCTCATCAGTATTTCGGCGGTGATAGGGCTCTTGCCTACGCCGGTTATGAACGTGGTAGACCAGTACCTACGCAAAGGGTACGCCAAGTTCCAGAAGCGCTGGGCCCGGCGGGGGGCAAACTGGCGTTCTCCCCTTGATCTGCAGGTACAACTCAAATGGACCTCGCCTAGGTGGGCTCAGGCTTTCCCGCGTAAATATGTGAGAGAAGGATTAGTACTGGTAGCCATGGTTTTGGCGTTCTGGTGGAACCTGAGCACCTTAGGCAAAACGTACTTACAGGTACCAGAGCGCCTGCACTGGGCCACGCTGGTGCCCAGGCTGGACCAAAACTGGAGCATGTTCGCGCCCAATGTTTTCAAAGACGATGGCTGGTATGTGCTGGAAGGATCAACCAATTCCAATAAAAAAGTGGACCTGAACCAGCAGGGCAAAGAGCCCGACACCACCAAACCTGCCTCTGTCATGAGCCTCTTCAAAAATGACCGCTGGCGCAAATACTCAGAGAACTATCTGTTTACCCCTAATGAGTACATGCGGCCTTACTACTGCTTTTACCTGCTGCGCCGCTGGAATGAGTCTCACCCGCCCGAGGAACAGATTCACGAGCTGTCTGTCATTTACATGAAGGAGTTCTCTTTACCAGACTACAAAACCGCTCCCATTCAGCGCGAAGTACTCTGCCACTGCAAACCATAGCGCCTGTTTTCTGCCAGATACGTAAAAGCAGTATGTTTCACCTTAACCCGAAAGGAGACAAGATGCCACAAGGAGATAAATCTGCCTACACAGACAAACAGAAACGGCAGGCCCAACACATAGAAGAAAGCTACGAGAAAAAAGGCCTAAGCGAGGAAGAAGCCGAGAAACGGGCCTGGGCCACCGTGAACAAGCAAGACGGCGGCGGCAAGAAAAGTGGCTCGGGCCGCAAGCACTCGTAATTTGCAGCTCTACTGAAATGACAAAACACAGGATCCGTTTAGGGGCTGTTTTTGGAAAAACAGCCCCTAAACGGATCCTGTGTTTTACGCCAAGGATTCTGTTAATTACCTCTTCACCTTCCGCAGCCACTTGGCCACACCACCGGCTACCACACCCGCTAAAAGATAATACCCAATGGTAAGGGCCTGAGTCTGCTTGGTCCGGTTGCTGGGAGCGGTACCCAAGCCCATAGGTCCGGGCAAGGCCACTCCGCCCACTCCCGCCAAAGCGCCCAGAATAGTGCCGCGCCAGATGGCTTTTTTACCACCGCCGGTTAAACTGTAGTACAACCCATTGGAGATAATGTCGCCTACCAGTGACCAGGTATGCAATTGGTCTCTAGGAGGCGGAGTCTGGCCGACGTAGCGCAAGCCTTTGGCAATGGCGCGCATGCCCAGAATATCCATGCGGGGAGCATTGGGGTAAAAGCGGCGTACGCTTTCATGTACCAAAGTCACGGCCACTGCCCCCGCCAAACCGCTCAGCCCAATCCTGAGCCATTTGTTCAAGCGCTTTTTAGAGGCCTTCTTGGTGGTTTTATGTCGTTTCTTGTCTTTCTTGGATCCCATAGCGTCTACGTTCTTTAGCTTCGTATTAATACTGAAGGCCTTCAGCCCTCCAAAGAATTTTAACCGATTTCAGCCATAAAAGTTGTCTTAGGCTCAGCCCTGTTCCCTTACAAGTGGCGTTTAGGAGCCGTTTTTGCCAAAACTGCCCCAAAACAGAGACTGAATCTTTTTACCTATCTTTGCGTCTTCTTAGTAGCGGACCACAGTATTCCGCTTTTTTTCATGCGTGGCCATCACTTACGGCCGTTACCATTCATAATGACATTTTCAGAACTAAACTTAATAGAACCCCTGCTGCAGGCCCTGCAGGAAGAGGGGTACACCTCCCCTACCCCTATCCAGGAACAAGCCATTCCGCCCGTGCTCAACGGAGACGATATCTTGGGTTGTGCCCAAACGGGGACCGGGAAAACCGCAGCCTTCAGCTTACCGTTGCTGCAACGCTTGCATGAGGCAGGTCCTTCGCACCCGGCCAAAGCCATTAGAGCATTGATCTTAACTCCTACCCGGGAACTTGCCCTGCAAATTGGCGACAGCATCAAGGCTTACGGCCGTTATACCAACATCAAGCACACCGTGGTTTTTGGCGGCGTGGGTCAGGTACCGCAGGTAGAGCAGATTAGAAGGGGCGTAGACATTCTGGTGGCTACCCCGGGCCGCTTGCTGGACCTCATGAACCAAGGTCTGCTTTCGCTCAAATACATTGAGACCTTTATTCTGGACGAGGCCGACCGTATGTTGGACATGGGCTTCATCCATGACGTACGCAAAGTAATCGCGCAGATTCCGGCTAATCGGCAAACGTTGCTGTTTTCCGCTACCATGCCCCAGGAAATCCAGAAACTTTCTGCCAGCATTTTGCGGGAGCCCGTATATGTGGAAGTAACTCCCGTTTCCAGCACCGCTGAGAAGATTGCCCAGAAAGTATTCTTCGTGGAGAAAACCTATAAGCGGGCCCTGCTCAAGCACCTGCTCAAAGGCGATGACATTGAACGCGCCTTAGTCTTCTCCCGCACCAAACACGGCGCAGACCGCATTGCCAAAGAACTGTCTAAGGCAGGCATCTCGGCGCAGTCTATCCACGGCGACAAAGCCCAGAGCACCCGCGTGAAAGCGCTCACTCAGTTCAAGAACAACGAGTTGAAAGCCTTGGTAGCCACTGACATTGCCGCCCGCGGTATTGACGTAGATGACCTCACGCACGTGATCAACGTAGACCTGCCCAATGAACCAGAAACTTATGTGCACCGCATAGGCAGAACCGGCCGCGCCGGCGCCGAAGGCATGGCCCTCTCTTTCTGCGATGACACTGAGCTTCCTTACCTGCGCGACATAGAACGCCTCACCAAGCAGACCATTCCGGTAGAAGAAGAGCAACCGTACCATGCAGAGTACTCTAAACTTCCTTTGGGCGGCGGAAAAGCAACGGATAAAATAAACCGCTCCGGCGGTGGCGGACAGAACCGCGGCCCGAGAAATGCAGGCCAGGGCGGTGGCGGCAACAGAAGACCGAACCAGCGCCCCGCCGGCAGCCAGAGCAAAGACAATTCTCCAGCAGGAAGCAGCAACAACCGCAACTCCTCCAGAAACCGAGGCAGAAGATAATCAGCCTTTTCACACATAAAAAAGCCGGCCCCTGTACAGAGGCCGGCTTTTTTATGTGTGGGAACTACCCAAGATCAGCCTTAAAAGAAAAAATCAATTAGCTGAAAGGGCCATTCTTGTCACAGGTTCTGCCTTAAGAATGCTGCGTGTTAGAGGCTTTCCCTTTTATAGCCGATTTGGCTTGTCCAATCCAACCTTGGTTGTTGGCTACCAGGTAAGATGCGCCTAAAGCAAGTGCGGCACCGCCAATCACTTTTTGGGTAGTGCTCAGGCTATTGTAAGAACGGGCGCAGGTGGCACCAAAGTCTTTCACCGCCTGTGGCATCTGAATGTTGTTCAGGCCGCTGGTCAGATTGTTCAACATGCCTCCTTGTCCTGCATTTTGGCTGTTTGCTCCAGTACTGTTCTGGGCTGAATCTTGAGTGTAAGACACTGCGTCTTGAGCTGCGGGCTGGTTTACTTGGTTTTCCATAGTTGTAAAAAATAATTTAAGATGATAGATCTTTTCTCAGCGCCAGAACAAGTGCCCGGCGCACCGTCTTTTCCTAGATCGGCGAATCCATTTTATCGCAATTGGGTCTGAATAGTTGCGTTGGCTTCTGTTTTTTCTACTATTTTTTCAAATCATCCCCCTTAAGGCCAGTTGGGGAGGATTCAGCCAAATATGAGTCTGATAATATATAGCGATTTATGCCCTCTTTACGTAAAAGAGTTCATAAACAGATTTCTAGACTCTCCTTCGCCTATATGAAAAGCGTTCTTCCTCCTTCCCCTAAGTACCCAGACAACTCCCCGTCGTTTCTTCGCAAAGTATTAATCGTGGCGTTGTTAGCAACGGTTTTATTTCTGCTCTACACGTTGGTCAAGCTAGCCTTTGAGGTATTTCTGGTCATCTTTGCCGCCGTGCTGTTCGGGATTCTGCTGCACGGCCTCAGCAGCTTCCTGCAACGGCACACTAAGTTGCCGTACAAGGGAGCCTTGGCGGTGGTCTGTCTGGTGCTGGTGGCCTTAGCGGTTGGCTTCTTCCTGTACCTGGGCCCCAGCCTGTCTGAACAGGGCACTCAGTTGCAGAAAACGTTACCTTCTGTACTGGAAAAACTGAAGGCGCAGATCTCTTCCCTGCCGTACGGGGAGCAACTGCTCAAGCAGATTCCAGAGCCAAGTCAGTTGCTCAAGGGCCAGAGCTCAGGCGCGGCCATGCAAAAAGCCTTTACGCTGTTCTCTTCCACGTTTGGGGCGCTGGCCAATCTGCTCATTGTGCTGGTGGTAGGTATTTATCTGGCTACTGCCCCGCAGGAAACCGCCAACGGGCTGGTACGGCTCGTTCCCAAAGCCCGTAGGTCAAGGGCCCGTGAGGTCATTCATGTGTTGCGGTACACGCTCTGGGGCTGGCTGAAGGGAACCTTGCTGGCCATGGCGGTCATTGGTACCCTCACCACCCTTGGCCTCTGGATCATTGGCGTACCTCTGCCGTTGCTTCTGGGGGTATTTGCCGGGCTCATGGAGTTTATCCCTAACATTGGTCCCTTTGTGGCCGGATTGCCCGCGGTGGCGCTGGCCGTGGTACAAGATCCAAACAAAGCCCTTACGGTGGTGGCTTTCTTTGTGGCGCTGCAAAGTCTGGAAGGCTATGTGCTTACCCCGCTTGTGCAGAAAAAAATCATTGACCTCCCTCCCGTGCTTACCATTGTGGGACAGGTGTTGCTGGGACTTATTGCCGGTTTCTGGGGCTTACTCCTGGCGGTTCCGCTGGTGGCGGTGGTCATGGTGCTGGTGAAAATGCTCTACATAGAAGACGTGCTGGGCGACTACGGCGTGGAAGTGAAAGGCGAGGACGAAGCCATTGCCAAAGAGGAGAAACACCAGGAACCAGCAGAGTAGCACCACACCTCCGGTTTCCGTTTAGGGGCTCTTTTTCCAAAAACAGCCCCTAAACGCCTGCCGCGCTGCCAAGCAGTCTTCCCGTCCAATAACAAATTTCCCATCCATCCTTTATCTCTTCGGCGGCCACTGTAAGAAATATGCCCGAAAAATGACTAATATGCAGTGCTTCTCAGAAGCCGGTATGTTATCCTAAAGCCCCTATTGAAATTTTAAACATGATCCTGAAAAGAACCCTTACCGTCTGCCTCTCCCTACTTCCGCTGGCCGGAGTGTATGCCCAGAAAGATATTCAGCAGAAAGACGTGGAGCGCATTGTCCGCACCCTGGCCGCCGATGACATGATGGGACGCAGCACCTTTACCCCGGGCATTGAGAAAGCCGCCACGTTCATCGCCAATGAATTCAAAACCATCGGCCTCCAACCCCTCACCGGCGACACTGATTTCAAGCAGGAGTTTAAGATGTACAGCCTCAAGATTGAGAAAGCCGATATTGAAATCAACGGGGAGCGCGTGGGTGATGAGGCCTTTTTCGTGAGCACGGTGCACCGCAAGGTAGAATGGGAAGAGAAAGCGCCGCAGCCCGTTTTCATTGGCGAGAAAGATGACTTCCGGCAGGTCATGAACAAAGTGCGCCGCGCCGAGAAAGACGCTCTGGTCATGGTGCACCCCAAACATGAGCAGATGTTTAACCGCTACGCCAGCTACTTTAAGCAACCTAACCCGGTCATGGAATTAGGCAAGGGCCATACGCTGGTCTTTGTGCTCTCTCCGCTCACCGAAGTACGTTCTTTTGACGCCGAAATCAAAAACGCCGTCACTGAAATGCCTTTGGCCAACGTGGCAGGCATGATCCCGGGCAAACGGACTAAGGAATACGTGGTGTTCTCGGGTCATTATGACCACATTGGTATTCAGAAGCCGGTGGAGGGAGACTCTATTGCCAACGGAGCCGATGATGACGCCTCGGGCACTACCGCGGTCATCAGCCTGGCCAAACACTTCAAGAAACAGGGCAAGCCGGAGCGCACGCTTATCTTCGTGGCCTTCACGGCCGAGGAAATTGGCGGTTACGGTTCCCAATACTTCTCCAAGCAACTGAACCCAGACGAGATTGTGGCCATGTTCAACATTGAGATGATTGGCAAAGGCTCTAAGTTTGGCCCCAACAGCGCCTACATTACGGGGTTTGAGAAATCAGATTTCGGGACGCTGCTGCAGCAGGCGGTGAAGGGAACGGCGTACAGTTTCCACCCAGACCCGTACCCCTCGCAGAACCTGTTCTACCGCTCAGACAACGCCACCCTGGCCCGTTTGGGCGTTCCGGCCCACACCATTTCCTCAGTACAGATTGACCAGGACAAACTTTACCACTCCGTGAACGATGAGGTAGAAAGCCTGGACATGGCCCACATGACCAACATGATCAAGGCCATCGCGCTGGGCGCGAAGGACTTTGTGCAGGGCAAGAAAACGCCTAAGCGCGTAGACAAAACCCAGGTGCAGTAAAAGCCTGCCCTCACCTGATTCATTCCTGCGTAAGCAGACAGTTCAAAATGTAACCAGCTCTTTTATGGCCAGAGGCTTTCTTTCCTGTTTCTTCGTATTGGTCTCTATTTTAGGCGCCGGTTCTGCTGCGGCCCAGCAGAATGGAACGCCCAACCCCATTGACGTACGCATGGCGCAATGCCTTGACAAAAAAGAAAACCAGACCACTGCGGGCATGTGCGATTGCGTTTACACCGCGCTGGCCGCTTGGGACAAGAAACTGAACACTGACTACAAATCGCTCTTAGCCCAGCTGCCACCAGCGGCTAAAGGGAAACTGATAGCCGCGCAAAGGCAATGGCTGGCGTTTAAAGAAAAGGAACTGGAACTGATTGGCGCTACCTATGGCAATGCTCAAGGCACTATGTGGCAACCCGTGCGCGCCAACAAAATAATGGATCTCACCAAGCAAAGAGCTCTGGAACTGGAAGAACTCCTGGTTACCCTGAAAGAATTTTAGCGAAAGCTCCACTGCTGTTCCGGCAATTGGAGAGTAAAAACAAGAGTCTTCCGTTTAGGGGCTGTTTTTGGAAAAACAGCCCCTAAACGGAAGACTCTTGTTTTTATGCGTTTATTAAAAATTCCCTCTAAGCGTCAGGGAGAAATTACGGCCGGGAGCACTTACCCCAGAGGCATACACGCGATAGAACTGGTCTAGCAGGTTCTCCAAAGCGGCCTGTACCTGCACGCGGGGGTGCAACTGATAGGCTGTTCTCAGGTTAAGCGTGTACCAGGCGGGCAGCCCTTCGGGAGTGGCGTACTGCAAGTTATCCTCGCCCACGGGGTTGTAGTCTTTCAGGCGTTTCCAGCCGTTGTACTGCACAAAGAACTCAGACCGGAACTTAGGCAACGTCAGGAATAGGCTGGTTTTCCCGAACACCGGCGGAATATGGTCCAAAGGAATCTCTGCGGCCTCTCCCTTGATGCGCCCGTAGGTGTAGGTGAGCGTAGAGGCAAGCTGGAAAGCCTGCGTGATGTCTGCCTTCAGAGAGCCGCTGAACCCGTACACGTAGGCTTTGTTTGCATTCACGTTCGCCACCACCCGGCTCAGGGCACCGTTGTATTCCAGTTGGGTCTGGCCCTGGAAGGTGAAGGGTTGCGTGGTGATGGCGTCTTTGTACCAGGTGTAAAACCCCACTCCCTCTACCCGCACGCTTCGCGCGATGGTTTTGCCAATGGAAAGCTCAGCGTTGTAGGTGTACTCCGGCTTCAGGCCAGGGTTGGGTACTATCAGTTGGCCCTGCACAGATTCAAACACTTTGCCCAGATCATCTACATTGGGTGCCCTAAAGCCCGAGGAAGCCACGGCGGCAAACCGCCATTCCTGCCCCGGCTGAAAAACCAGCCCCACATTTCCGTTCACCGCAGTGTTTTTCTGAGCCACGTCATTGAACGGGAAAGGGAAGAAACTCTTGTCTTTGGAGAAATCGGCGTTCAGCGCTACCCGGCTCAAACGGATACCATCTGACAGAATCCAGCGCGGCGATATTTCCCAGGTATGCGTGAAGTAGGCGGCGGCGGTACGCATGTCTGCACCGCTGCCGGGGTAACGGGTATCCAGGGGGGTGCGTTCACTGGTAACCAAGTTTGAGCCGTACGCCCGCGAAGACACGTCATTGTAGGTTCCCTCCAACCCGTAGCGCAGCTCATGCTCTCCCAAGAGGCGGCTGGCGTCGGCGTTGAGGGTGTAGATATCTACGTGCTCAAAGCGGTTCTGCAACACGTTGCGGCTAAACCTCCGGTTATGGCGGCTTTCTTTCACGCGCTGGTAAGCTGCCGTCACCCGCAGGTTCTCCAGCCAGCCACGGCCCTTAGTGGTAAAAGTGTACGCCGCCAGCCATCGTTCCTGCGGCCCGTAGTACCACTCGCCGTGGTTGAGGGTTCCCTGTGCGTCCACTTCGGTGAGCCGGTCATACCGCGGAATATCAGAAGAGGTGGAGAACTGTACGTTCAACAGGTGCGAGGTTTTCACGGACGGCTGAAACAGAACCTTCTGCAATACATCATACTGCCGGTAGCCCGTGAACTTCTGCACGTTCACCTTCTCATTAGGCACCATCACGTCTTTGCCGTCTCTCCACTCCTGGTAGTATGGCCGGAGCCCCCAGGTGCCGTAGAACGGATTGCGGTTTTTGCCCTGCCGGAGGTCTCCAAAGTCTGAGTACGTGAAGCTGGTGAAACTGCCCCATTTACGCCCACCCACAGAAACATCTACGTGCCCCGTTTTCTCCTGATTGGCGGTGGCATAGCGCATGAAGGCTCCGCCAGTAACACGGGTGCCGCCGGTGCTGTCGGTCAGCAGAGGGTTCTTGGTGTAGAAGTGCATGACCCCGCCCAGCGCATCTGAGCCATAGACCACAGAACCCGGCCCAAAGACAATCTCCACCTTCTCCAGCGTGGCATTGTCAACGGTGATCACGTTTTGCAGGTGACCGCCCCGGTAAATGGCGTTATTCAGGCGCACGCCATCTATGACCATGAGTACTTTATTCGCCTCAAACCCACGTAGAATGGGACTGCCGCCCCCAGCCTGACTTTTCTGCACCAGCACCTGCCCAGTCTGCTGCAGCACATCGGCGGTGGTTTGGTTGCTCTGGAAAGCCAGTTCGCGGGCTTTGAGCACCTGAATCTGCTGGGGCACATCGGCGCGTTTTTCTTCAAACTTGCTGGCAGAAACCACAACTTCGTCCAGTGAATAACTTTTCTCTACTAGCAGTACCCTGTACTGCATGGCTTTCAGTTGGCTGATGGCCAAAATGCGGGGTTGGTAATCTGCCCGTTCAAACCGCAGGCTATCGCTTTCCCCCAATGTGGTCAGGCTGAACCTTCCCCGCAGATCTGTAAGCACACTGCCGCTGCCTTGCACGGGCACCACCCGTACGTTGGCCAGCGGCTGAAGGCTAGCGCGGTCCTGCACCGTAACGCTCTGCGCCCAGGCTAGGCACGGCAACACCAGCAGCAACAGAAAGAAGAATGGCTTCATAATAAGGAGGAAGTCTAAAGAGGAGAAAAGGAGGTTCAGAGCGCCAGCTCCATCTTGATGTCGGCGCGTTTGTATTCTTTCAGTTCATCGGGCACCTCCACAAAGCCCAGTTTGTGGTAGAGGTGCAGCGCCGTCTCCAGCTTGCGGTTAGACAGCAGCATGAGAGTTTGGGCACCCAGTTCCCGGGCTTTTTGGATGGCCGCTTCGCCCAGGCGTTTCCCAATTTTGAGGCCCTGGGCTTTGTCTGTCACGGCCATCTTGGCCAGTTCATAGGTGGTAGCGTCCACTTTGATGAGCGCGCAGGTGCCCACTATCTCTCCCTGGTACTCGGCCATGAAAATGAACCCGCCCTTGGCGATGATGTAGCCGTCTGGGTCGCCCAATGATTTGTGGTCCAGTTCTTCCATCTCAAAGTAGCGTTCAATCCAGGCTTGGTTCAACTCTCTGAAACGGGCAGCGTGGGCCGGGGTGTAGTCAATAATGGAAACCGAAGGAGTAGCGGATGCAGTAGTCATAAAGCTTTTTACTAATGCCCAAAGATAGGCAAAGGCTGGTGCGTTTAGGGGCAGTTTTTGGAAAAACAGCCCCTAAACGGCAACGCGGCTGCGCTGTGAGCAAAGGCTAGCTGAACGGTTATAGCTTTAGGGCTGTTCTGAAATGGAAGAATTTGCCTATTTTGCCTCCAATACCCCGCATATATGAAAAAGACCCCTTATTTTCTTTTCCTGCTAAGCTTTCTGGCCGCCTGCTCCAGCAGTAAACCGGCCCCCGACACGCCCTCGGCGCAGGCTAACGTGGCTCCTTCGCCCTTTACCGCCCACATAGACGCCGTTCGGCAACAATTTGCCCCAGACAAGCGGGTGGTTCTTTTCAATGTGTCTTCCAACGGCACGGTGCTCACCGGCGAGACGAACAACCCAGCCGCCAAAGCCGCCTTGCTGGAGCGCCTGCGCACCGCCGGGGTTTCTTTCCAGGACAGCATTCAGGTACTGCCAGACGCCGCTTTAAATGGCAAACACCTGGCGGTAGTCACGCTTTCCGTCGCTAATCTGCGCTCTGAACCCAAACACCCCGCCGAACTGGCCACCCAGGCCACCATGGGCACGCCCCTGCGCGTCTGGAAACAGAAAAGCGGCTGGTATCTGGTGCAGACCCCCGACCAATACCTGGCCTGGGTAGACGGCAGCGGCATTCAGCTCATGGACCAAAACGCCTTCACCAACTGGCAACAGGGCGAAAAACTGCTGTATACCCATCCTTACGGCTTCGCTTACGCCACCCCAGACACCAAAGGCGCCACCGTCTCTGACCTGGTGTATGGCGATATGATGGTCCTGAAAGGCCAGAACAAAGGCTTTTATGAAGTTTCCTTCCCAGATGGCCGTACCGCGTTTGTCTCAATTCCGGAGGTGGAGAAATACAGCAAATGGACGGCGAGCCGCCAACCCACCGAGCAAAACCTGGTGGAGACCTCCAAGCGCCTGCTGGGCCTGCCTTACCTGTGGGGCGGTACTTCCTTTAAAGGCGTGGATTGCAGCGGTTTCACCAAGACGGTATATTTCATGAACGGTCTGGTGCTGCCCCGCGATGCCTCCCAGCAAGTACACGTAGGCGACCTGATTGACACCCAGAACGGCTTCCAGAACCTGCGTCCCGGCGATTTGCTCTTCTTCGGGTCACCGGCCAGAGACGGGAAGCCGGAACGCGTGGTGCACGTAGGCATGTGGATCGGGAACAACGAGTTCATCCACTCCGCGGGGCGGGTGCGCATCAACAGCATGGACCCCGCCGCGCCCAATCATGACGCATCTGAGCTCAAACGCTTCCTGCGCGCCAAACGGGTATCGCCGCAGGCTACTTTGATTGATCTGCGCACGGCTTCTCTTTTCCAGTAGAAGCATAAAAAAAGGTTTTGGCGTTTAGGGGCTGTTTTTGGAAAAACAGCCCCTAAACGCCAAAACCTCTTTATAATCAGATCATCTTCTCAGCACCGTAAATCTCAGCGTCGCTAAACGGGCTGTTTCCGGAGCTGGATGATGAAGGTGGTTCCTTCCCCCACGTTGCTTTCCACGGCAATGCTTCCGCCCATGGCTTTCACCTGGGCCTGGGTCATGAAAAGTCCCATGCCTTTGCTGTTCTCGTACTTATGGAACCGCTGGTATAGCCCAAAGATCCTTTCCCCAAACCGGCGCAAGTCAATTCCTAAACCGTTGTCTGAGAAGCGCAACTCTATAAATCCGGCGGTTGCCTTTGTGGTAAGCTGAATCTGTAGGAGTCTTTCCGGGGACCGGTACTTGAGAGCGTTGGAGAACAGATTAAGCAAAATACTGTACAGGTAGCTGGGATTGGCATACACCGTTTCCCCGGCAGAAAAATCAGTGCGCACGGTGGCATTGCTTTCCCTGATCTGGTCATCAACGGACAGGAGCACTTTCTGCAGGCTGTTGCCAATGGAGACCTGCTCGGCCTTGAGCCCGCTGTGGTTTCTGATGAGCAGCACATCTAACAGGTCTTCCAGCGTGCTGCTCAGTTTCAGCGTGGCTTCCTTGAACTTGTGCACCAGGGTGCGGTTCATGTCATCTGAGATGGCCTCTGGGTTAAGCAACCGTATAATGCCCAGCAGGTTGGCCAATGGTGCCCGCAGGTTATGCGAGGTGATGTACGAAAACTGCTTCAGGTCTGAGTTATTCTGTTTCAGCTCCTCAATCAGCAACTCTCTTTCCAGTTCATATTCCTTGGTGCCTGAGATATCGCGCATGGCGCCTACCATCCGCACCGCCTGCTGCTGCTCATCCCGCACAATGTGGGCCCGGTCCAATACATAGGTGAAAGTACCGTTCTTGCGCATATAGCGGTATTCCATCTGCCAGAGGTGGGCGGCGGGGTCTTCCAGGGCTTCCTCAAAGGAACGCAGCACCCGCTCTCTGTCTTCTGGATGGATGCGGCCGTGCCGGTCTTCCACTATTTCGTATTCCTGGAACTCGTACCCGAAGACTTTCTCATACACCGCGCCGCTGTACACCTTATTGGTAGTAATTTCCCACTCCCAGATAGCGTCATTGGTGGCCGAAGTGGCCAGATTGTACCGTTGGTTGCTTTGCCGCAGCGCATTTTCAATGGCTTTGTGCTCCAACAGCATCTGGAGCAGGTTTCTGGAGCTCTCCACAGAATGTATTTCTCCAGGGGTAGGCTCACGCATCTCCTGATAGTAAATCCCGAAGGTACCCAACACGCGTTGCGTTGAGCTGAAGATGGGGGAAGACCAGCAGGCTTTGAGATTGGCGTCTAAGGCTGTTTGCCGGTAGTTGGCCCATTTAGGGTCATGCGCAATGCTCTGAGAGAAAACCGGTTTTCCCGTGAACGCCGCCGCGCCGCAGCAGCCTACCTCTGGCTCCACCGCCAATCCGTTAATGGCCTGCACGTAGAACGCAGGTAGGCTGGGAGCCGATAAAATGTTGAGCTTCGCATTCTCCAGCAGCATCACGGAGCAAAGCATGTCTGGGTGAATGCGCTCCAGCCCTTTCAGGTAATAGGTCACTATGTCTTCCAGCTTGCTGTCTGACCGAGTGTTCAGTTCCAGCACTTTCTTGCCCAGGTGCTCCAGCTCTTCGGCGTGCCGCTGTTTGGTTATATCTTTGAAGTACACAGAGAGCCCATCTTCTGAAGGATAAGCACTTATGGTAAGCCAGGCGTTAAATAAGGAATAGTAACTGGTAAAGCTTACTGGCTGGTGTCTGCTCACGGCCACGTGCAGCTTGCGGTAAAGTGAATGGAGCCGCTGGTCCCCAAATGCCTCTCTGATATCACGCATGAGGAGCTCACCCCTCTTTCTCCCTGTGATACGCTCCGCTTCCTGGTTCCAATACGTTACTTCCCAATTATGGCCAATGGTGAAGAAACCGTCTGTGATACTTTCCAGAATGGTATTGATCTGCTCGCGGCTTTTCCTTTGCTCAGCTTCCAGTTTGGCCTCATGCAGATAGGCATTGTCTATAGCGATGGCCGCCTGGGAGGCGATATTCTGCACCAGCACTTCCTCGTTCTGGGTGAACACGCCGGGTTCAGAGTGCCCAAACAACGCACCACCCAGCACTTTCCCGCTTTTGGAGATCACCGGAACCGCCATATAGCTTTTTACCGGTAAGTGTCCGCGCGGCATGCCGTGGTGGGGCCGGTTTTGGCCGTACCGTGGGTCTAAGGTGATGTTTTCTGACCGCAGAATGCCTTCTCCCCGAAAGGTGGGAGTAAAAACAGCGGTCTTGCGGGGCATAGGGAAACGGCCAAAGTCTTCCTGTTTAGCCCCTGCCAGGGCATACAGTTCATATACCTCTCCGTTCTTGTCTGTTTTATTGTAGAAAAAGGCCCCAAATTCAGCTTTGCTGATCTTGGTGGCAATGTTAATCACTTTCTGCACTACCTTGTCAAGCTCCAGTTCAGAGTTCAGCATTCCCCCTACCTGGTTGACAAGATCTAACTGCCGTTCTTTCTCTTTCAATTCACGCTCCAAGCGCTCAATGGTTACGAATAACCCCTGCTGGCTAACCTCCTCCTGCGCCAAATCCATCCGTTGCGACTATTTGGAATAATACAATTTTAAATCACAAAGATACTAAAATTAACTATTCTTCAAGGCCTCTTATATAGCAATTCTATATATAAATCTTGGAGTTATCTAAAAAGTACCAGTGAAGCCGCTATTTGGCACAAGCGTCTCTAAAAACATTGTCTTCTAATTATCCCGCACCATCAGTACCTGGCAAGAAACAAGCAAGAAGATGTTTACTGAGGAGGCTTTGGCAGAAGTACCGGTCTCCGCACCTAATCGCTTGCACATTTAAATAAGCCAAAAGCCGTTTAGGGGCTCTTTTTGGAAAAAGAGCCCCTAAACGGCTTTTGGTTACGAGAATAAAAGGTGATTAATATTTCTCGTGCACCTCCGTCATGATGCGCACCATCTCATTCCGAATGTCACCGGAGGGAACCCTGAAGTTGTTGTTCATAAAGCTGTAGAGCAACAGCTTGCCGCTCTTGGTCATGATGTAGCCGCTCTGGTTGTGCACGTGGGCCAGCGTCCCAGACTTGCCAAAGACAAACGGAGGCTCCGCTTTGTAGATGCTCCGGAAGGTGCCGGGCCGCCCGCCAGTGGCCATGAGTGGCAGCAGACGGTCACTGGGGCGTTCCTGCTGTAGTTTCTGAAGCAGGGCAATGATGCTGCGGGGCGTAAACATGTTCATGCTGGAAAGGCCAGATCCGTCTACCCATACCGGCGCATCTGGCAAATCTGACAAATGGTTCTTGACCACGTACCGGATAGCCCGCTCCACCGACAGTGTGTCTGACAGCGTACCGGAGCAGAGGGCCATCAACTGTTCCGCGAAGAGGTTGTCACTTACCTGCAACATGCGCTTGTACACGGTGTCTGAAGGCAATCCGTAGAAAGTTTTTGCCCCCTGCGGCAGCGCCCGGTTCTTGAGCAGCGTCACTTTCCGTTTCAGGGTATCGGCTAGTAGTTTTACCGTCATGTCCGGCGACGGAATAAAGGGCACTTCCACGGCGAAATCTGGGGAGGCGTGTTTAGGGTAGTAGGTGAGTTCATTGGTGCGCCAGGCCCGCACAAAGGCATCGCCGTGGGCGTAACGGGCGGTATCTGTCTTGATGCCGGGTTTGAAGATGGCCGGGGTAGTGGTATACAGCTGGGCAGGACCACCTTTCCGCGCGAACTTCACCACATTGCCATGAATGGGAAACACGCTCCGCTCCGGTTGGTAATAATAGTTGTAGTCATCCCAGCCCCAGTTGGTGGCGAAGGGCGTGCTGGTGTAAGGCGCTTCCAGGTAGTAGAGTTTCTCTTTCCGGTTCTTCAGGAAGTCATAGGCCACGGTGTTCTTGAGGTCCATGTGGGCGAAGGTAGGGTCGCCGGTGCCCCAGAAGATAAGGGAATCGCCGCGCACCACGTATTTGAGCGCCGGAATAGAATCGCCTAGCATCTTGAGGCAGGCGTAGAACGTGAACAGCTTGGTGTTGGAGGCGGGCACAAAATACTTGTCGGCGTTATGTTCCACCACCATCTTGCCCAGGGCAGGGTCATAGAGCGCGAAACCCACAAACCGGTTCTTGCCCACCTCAGACTCCAGCACCCGCTGCCTGATCACCTCTGGCCCGTACGGCGGCGGCGCTGGCTCAGAGGCCACCGGGGTTTGCTTGGCGGTGCCACAGCCCAGCAGTAAGAGCATCAAAAGACAAGGGAACAGGTGCCAGTAGCGGCCAGAGAAGGAAAGGTGCATAGGGTTTAGGGTTTGGACCCTTAATTAGACCAAGAATCTGGAAGGAACAAAAAAATTCTCCTATAAAAATTCAAAGCAGACCTGAGTGGGCTGACAATCTAGCACTGGTTTGGCTCTTATTTTGAAAAAACGGCCACTAAACAGCTGAAACAGAAACAAACTCCCTATTTTAACGCGCTCAATCTCCTGCACCTCCGTTAACTTGACAGACATGACTTTAAGATCCCGCCGCGAAATGCTGGCTTCTCTCACCGTAGCCGCCGTCACTCTCCCCCTGGCAGGTTTCACCTCGGCCACGCCCCCTGACAAAGCCCCTAAAACGCTGCTCCCACCCCGCCTTAAACCCGGCGACACCGTGGGGCTCATCTGCCCGGCCGGGGCTGCCTTCAGCAAGGAAACCGTCCAGATCACCAAGGAATCTCTGGAGGCGCTGGGGCTTAAAGTGAAACTGGGGAAGCATGTATTTGACCGTTTCGGGTACCTGGCCGGCACAGACCAGGCCCGGGCCGAGGACGTGAACGCCATGTTTGCGGATAAAAGCGTACAGGGCATCTTGGCCATTCATGGGGGCTGGGGCTGCGCACGCCTGCTGCCGCTGTTAGACTACAAAACCATCCAGAAGAACCCGAAACCGCTTATTGGCTACTCAGATATTACCGCTTTGCTGCTGGCCATTCATGCCAAAACCGGCTTGGTTACTTTTCACGGCCCGGTAGGCTCCGCCACCTGGAACAAATTCTCCGTGGATTCTTTCCGGCAGGTGCTGTTTGAGTGTGCTCCGGTGCTGTACCAAAACCCCAAAGAGGTAGGCGACAACCTTACTGTAACCAAAGACCGCATTACTACCCTTACCCCCGGCACCGCCCGCGGCAAATTGGTAGGCGGCAATTTAACAGTGCTCTCTGCTCTCATGGGTTCTGATTACTTGCCCAATTTCAAAGACTGCATCCTGTTTCTGGAAGATGTGAACGAGGCCGTGTACCGGATAGACCGCATGCTCACGCAATTGAAATTGGCCGGCGTCCTGGACCAGGTGAAAGGCGTGGTGTTTGGGAAATGCTCAGAGTGCGAACCCGGCAAGGGCGGCTACGGCTCCCTTACGTTAGAAGAAGTCCTGGAACAGCATTTACAGCCATTAAAGGTGCCCGTTTACTCAGGAGCCATGATTGGGCACATCTCCCATAAGTTCACCGTTCCGGTGGGCGCCGAGGCGGAAATGGATGCAGCAGCCGGTACTTTACGGTTAGTGGGCAGTGCTGTGGCTTAAGTGCAGGAACTTTGCCCTTAAATGGCCCTGTTTTTGAGAATATTACAGTAATTTGCGCTCTTTCTTGCGTTTACACCCCTATATTTTGCTTATTACCTTGAAAAAACAACGTTTCCTAGCCCTCCTTCTCCTCCTTATTTTCCTGGTGGGGCATGTTCCCCTACAGGCGCAGACCCGCAGAAGCAAAGCCAAACCCGCCGCCAAGAAAACGGCTTCGGCCAAGAAAGCGGTCGCCAAAAAGCCCGCTGCCCCCGCTTTCAACCCTAAAACCGATCCGCCGTTTTTGGGCGCCAACCAGAAATGGGTAGACTCTGTGTTCAAAACTTTGACCCCGGAAGAACGCATTGCGCAGCTCATCATGATTCCGGTGTACTCCAACAAAAACCAGGCGCACATTGACTCCATCAGTCGCCTCATTACCACCTACAAAGTAGGCGGGCTCATCTTCTTCCAGGGGGGGCCGGTACGGCAGGCGCACATGACCAACCGCTACCAACGCGAAAGCAAAGTGCCGCTTATGGTTTCTATTGACGGTGAGTGGGGCCTGGCCATGCGCCTGGACAGCACTGTGCGGTTCCCGTACCAGATGGCTCTGGGCGGTATTGAGGACGAACGCCTCATCTATGACATGGGTGCCGAGATTGCCCGCCAGTGCCGCCGCCTGGGCATTCATGTGAACTTCGCGCCGGTAATTGACGTGAACAACAACGCCAACAACCCGGTGATTGGGTTTCGCTCCTTCGGCGAAGACAAATACAATGTGACCCGCAAAGCCACCGCTTACGTGAAAGGCATGCAGGACAACAAAGTACTGGCCAACGCCAAACACTTCCCCGGCCACGGTGACACCAACGTAGACTCGCATTACGGTTTGCCAGTGATCCATTTCTCCAAACTCCGTCTGGACTCACTTGAACTGTACCCCTTCCGGGAGCTCATGAAGAACGGACTGGGCAGCTTAATGGTGGCGCACATGAACATTCCGGTGCTGGACAACACCAAAGACCTGGCCTCTACCCTTTCTAAGCCCATTGTGAGCGGCCTGCTCAAGAAAGAAATGGGTTACAAGGGTTTAGTGTTTACAGATGCGCTTAACATGCAGGGCGTGGCTAAATTTTATCCTGCCGGCGTTGTCGATGTGAAGGCTCTTTTGGCCGGTAATGACATGCTCCTGAACACTATGGACGTAAAAACCACTATTGAGGAGGTAAAGAAAGCCATTGCCAATAAAGAAATCACGCAGGCCGAGGTAGATGCCCGCTGTAAGAAAGTACTGGCCGCCAAACAATGGATGGGTCTGGACAAATGGCAACCCATAGAAACCAAGAACCTCATCCAGGACCTGAACAACCCTACCGCCCACTACATCAACCGTCAGTTAACGGAGGCCTCGCTCACGCTGCTGCGCAACAAGAACCAGGTTCTGCCTATCAAAACATTGGATACCCTCAAGATTGCCGCTTTGGCCATGGGCACTACCCAGGAAACGGAGTATCAGCGTAGCTTGGCCAAATATGCCAAAGTAGATAATTTCTTCCTGTCGCCTACCAGTTCCATCGCTGATCTTCAGTTGTTGAAAGACCAGCTCAAAGATTATAACATGATTCTGGTAGGGGTGCACAAGTTGCAGCTGAAAGCATCTGGCAGCGGCACGTTTGGCATCACCGCAGAGATGAACCTGTTCCTGAAAGACCTCATCAGAACCAAGCCAACGGTGGTGAGCGTATTTGGGAACGTGTACAGCCTCACCCGTTTTGAAGACATTGAGAAAGCCCACGGCGTACTGGCCGCGTACCAGGAGAATGAGTTAACCCAGGACGTAGCCGCCCAGATCGTCTTTGGCGGCGTGGGTGCCAAAGGCAAGCTGCCGGTGAATGTGTCTAACTCCTTCCGGATAAATGACGGTTTGCAGACGCAGGGCGGCTTCCGGTTGGCGTATACCCAGCCAGAGGCAGTAGGCCTGAGATCTGCTGACTTCACCAGAATTGACACCTTGGTAAACCAGGCCATCAAAGCCAAAGCCACTCCGGGCGCGCAGGTGCTGGTAGCCAAAAACGGAAAAGTGATTTACTACAAATCCTTCGGGTACCACACGTATGAAAACCAGACGCCGGTAAAGAATACAGATTTATATGACCTGGCCTCGGTAACGAAAATTACCACCGCCCTGGCCGCCTACATGAAACTGAACGGCGAAGGGAAATTTGACGTGGACAAAACCATGGGTGAGTACATTCCCATGATGCAGGGCTCCAACAAAGAGAACCTCAAGTACCGCGACATCCTTACGCACCAGGCCCGCCTGAAAGCCTGGATTCCTTTCTGGAAAGAAGAAGTGAAAAAGAACGGTGAGTTGAAGGGCAACGTGTTCAGCGCAGATTCATCGGCTAAGTTCCCTTACAGAGTAGCCAAGAACCTGTTCATCCACAAAGACCACGCGGAGGAAATCTACAAGCAGATCAAAGAATCGCCGCTCAATGAAAAGCCGGGGTATGTGTACAGTGACCTGTCTTTCATCCTGGCCCCGCTGGTAGTGAAAAACATCACCGGCGAGGACTTTGAACCGTACCTGAAGAAGAACATTTACGGCCCGCTGGGCGCTTCTACGCTGACTTTTAACCCGTACAAGCACTACCCACTGTCCCGCATTGTGCCCACGGAGTATGACTCATTGTTCAGAAAGCAGCTGTTGCACGGCACGGTACATGACGAAGGAGCCGCCATGTTGGGCGGCATCAGTGGCCACGCCGGTCTGTTTGGCACCGCCAATGACCTGGCCAAAGTCATGCAGCTTTACCTCAATGACGGCATCTACGCAGACAAGCGCTACATTGCCAATAAGACGGTGAGCACGTTCAGCAAATGCCAGTTCTGCCCAGACAACTACCGCGCCCTCGGGTTTGACCGTCCTTCCAAGCCCGGTTCTTTGAACGGCAATGCAGCCCCCGGCGCTTCCGCTGAGAGTTTCGGGCATACCGGCTTTACCGGCATCTACAGTTGGGTAGACCCCGTGAACCAGTTGGTGTACGTGTTCTTGTCTAACCGTGTGCACCCTACCCGCGAGAACAGTATCCTGAGCAAACTGAACACCCGCACCAACGTGATGCAGGTGGTGTATGACGCTATGGAGAAAGCCAAGAAAGCCCCTAAAGCAGATAGCTTGGAAAGCAAACGGTAAGAACATCTCCGTTCACCTCTTAAAAAGCCCCGCCTTGGTTTACACCAGAGCGGGGCTTTTTTTATGCAGTGCGTTTAGCGCCTGTTTTTGGAAAAAGAGCCCCTAAACGCAAACAGAAACTAATCACTGAGCGTGAGCTGGAAGTGCGGCGTGGCCGAGGTGATGGCGTCTCCTTCGCGCTGGTTTGTGCTGCGCCAGTTGCCTTGGTGGTAAATCCAGCCGTTGGGGCTTTTCTGTTCGGGGCCGTAGCACCGGAGGCTGGGCTCATAGGAAGCGCGGCTGGGGCCTTCCGCCACACCGGTTTCGGGGTCTACCGGCTCGTGGCGGTTCCGCCGGAGAATAAGCCATTCAAACCCGATGAACAGGCCCTGCGGCGGCATCTGGAGGTCGTGCTGGCTTACGTCTACCTTCACGCTCCTGATCCCCTTCGGCGCCTGCGCCAGCAAAGGGGCAGACAATAGCTCGCGCCCCGGCTGCCCGTTTTTATCTACCGCGTACAAATGCAGCCTGAACGTGGCGTTCCTGATGTTGCTGAGCGTGACCAGGGAGATCTCGTCTAGAAACGGGGTGGCGGCATAGGAAGGTTTGTACGGAATGTACTGCGCCACAATCCAGGGCGTGCCGTTGCTCCCGAACGAATATTGGGTGTTGCCGTCCAGTTGGTTGATGATGAACCTGCTGCGCTTGGTACTTTTCTTCACCGTCACTTCCTTGAGGGCTACGGCAGACGGTTTTAACAGAACCCGCAGGTTCCTGTATGAAATGGCCACCTGCGCTTTCTCATACCCCAGGCAGGAAATCACCAGCGTCTTGCCCAACAGGTTGGTTTGCGCCAGCTGAAATTCGCCCTTCTCTGAGGAGGTGGCCCCTATGTTCTCGTTCTCCACCCAAATATTGGCGTAGGCCACGGGTTTGCCGGTAGTTTTGTCCAGAACGGTTCCTTTTACCTGACCTAAAGCCAAACCAACCGACAGCTGGAAAAGGAGAAGCAGCAAACATACGTTTCTCATACAAAGATATTGCGTACACAGACAAAGGGGAGAAGCGTTTAGGGGCCGTTTTTCTAAAAACAGCCCCTAAACAGAAAAGCATTGAAGAGAAGAATCTTCTGGGTAACGCGCCGCGGGCGAAGTTATTTAGACAGGCCGGTAAATAATTGTAAGCTAAGACGGGAGCCGGTATACATCGGCCGCCACGGCATCTTCCTCTACTTTACGGGCATGGGTGGGGCTGTCATACACTACCAGCAGGTGCTCATCGTCATAGATCCCCAGGCCTTCGGCTTTGTCCTGGCCCGAGGTGGGGCCGCTACCGTGGGGCACGTCAAACAGATGCTCCAGCTCCTTGCGGTGCACCATCTGTTCGCCTTCCAGCGTCTGCGCCATGGCCTTGGGCCAGCGGTACACGGCAATGGTACCGTCCAGGTCCATGGTGGGGCCTGCCAGAATGTACAGGTCTTCGTTTTTGATGCGCAGTTCCCGTATGCCTTTGCCCACCAGGTGCAGAAAGTGCTTTTTGTACAGCGTGCCGTCTGCATTGGCTTTGAGTTGCAGATAGCCTTCTTCTTCGGTATCTTCCAGTTGCAGCTCCAGCACCATGGCCCAGCCCCGCAGCACCGGGCCGCGCAGCCCCACAAAAAGGCGGTGATCCTGGATGTCCAGCCCTTCAATGTCGAACCCGTTGTCTTTGCCCGGAATGGGCAGGAAATCTTTGAGGTGCGGGTCATCCTGGATGGCCTGCATGAGCTGGTTTTCTGTGCCTGCCCCTATGAGCTGCGCGGCCCGCAAGGTTTTGGAAGGATCTTTCAGGTCTGTGCATTCCTTACAGAGCGTGTACTCGCCGGTGGTTACATCCTGCACCAACGGAATGCGGGCCAGCAGGTAACGGTTGGCCTCTGACTGCACTTTGGCCAATCGTTTCATCTGCTTCTGCACAGATTCTTCCTTGCGCGGTTTCTTCCGCTTGAGGCTATGCGAGCCTACTAACCACAGATAGCCGCCGCTGGCCCCCATACCCTCAATGTCTATCTCAGAATTGGTGCCGTCTGGCAAATCAAGGTACTGGGTCAGGTCAAAGTGCACGTGTTCGCCAAAGGTGTTTTCGCCGGTTTTCTTGAGGCGTTCCAGGGTGGTTTGTTCATCGCAGCTGAGCCAGAGATAGTCGCCGGTACGCAGCACGGTGGAAAGCCCGTCCCGGACGTGCTTGCCCGTGGCGGTGAAACTATGCGTGGAGTCAAAATGCAGATGAACGGTGGCGGAAGTTTCTTTCATAAGGAATTTTCAAAGGGGTTTCTACTGCCGGGTGTTTAGCGGCTCTTTTTCTTAAAACGGCTCCTAAACAGAACGCGGCAACTGGTACGGGAGTTGTCAAAGGGGTAAGTTAAGAGAACTTTACCTCCATCCTGACACACGGCCGGGGCTCAGAACAGGTGCATTGACCGCTTCATCATCAAGATACTAACATAAGAAAGGCCGCCCCACATCTGGAGCGGCCTTGGTGAAAGGGCTGAAGGTCTGTGACTATTGCTTCAGGGTGATTTTTCTTTCTACGGTGTTGTACGGCCCCGGAATTACCTGGCCCTGGTTGTTGATGAGCTCCAGCTTGAAGGTATTCTCGCCCATAGGCAAACCTTCCACCAGGTACGGCAACCACTGGTCTAAGATAAACTCATTGCCATTGATGGTGGCGCGCACCTTGTTGCCGTCTTTGGCCAGAGTGGTGTTCACCAGATAGAAATCCAACATCACTTTCTTGGTGTCGGCTCCTTTGTATTCCCCTTTGGGGCGGCTGTAGAACAGGTGCTGGCCGTCTTCATCAAATTTAGCAGCTTTGCTGGCGGTGTTGCCCACATTAATCACGCGCAGGTCATAGGCGCTCTCATGCTTGATGCTCTCATGGTAAGACCGTGACAGGAAAGACAGCACCACGTGCTGGCCTGGCTCAATGGCTTTCTTGAACGTTGGTTTGTAGTGTGCGGTGTAAGGCTCATTGTCTACAATGTTATGGATGTGCTGGCCTTCTTTGGAGTTGGCGTGCTCATGCGTACCGGCGTCTGGGGTCTGCTGGCTCAGCTGGAAATCCTTCACCTCGTATTCAAAAGCAGTGGAATCTCCGGTTACTTTGCCGTTCTTCTCCGGTTTGTTCAGAGTCAGCTTCGCGTCTGGGTAATCTACAGAGTTGCTGTACGAATACACTTTGAGGCCCCCTTTCTCCATAGGTGTGCCCATAGAGCCTTGGTGCTGTACCCCGGCAGAGTCATGCTCCATGCCAGAATGGTCGGCGGTGGCGGTACTGTCTGTTTCTGTAGTGGCCGTAGAGCGGTTGCCCTCACAGGCCGAAGCAATTAACATGGCGGCTATCGCCAGGAAAGACAAGTGTTTCTTTTTCATAGTGCTTAGGTTTTCGTATAAATACGCAGAATGTTTCAAAGATAGAAATTTTGTAACTTGCTGCCCTTATTAGGCTCCACTAAGAAGACGTTAAAACAAGACATCATGACCGATAAATTATTAGAGGAGATCCCTTCCTTAGACTTAGCCGATTTCACGTCTGGCGACCCCACCCGTAAGGCTGCCTTTGTGCAGGCCATGGGTGATGCGCACCAGAATATTGGGTTTGTGGCCCTTAAAAACCATGGTTTGAGCGATGAATTAACGGATCAGCTCTATGCCGCTATCAAGAAGTTCTTCGCGTTGCCAGATGAAGTGAAGCAGAAATACGAGATTCCGGGTTTGGCGGGCCAGCGCGGGTACGTGGGCAAAGGGAAAGAGTCTGCCAAAGGTCGCAACACCGGCGACCTGAAGGAGTTCTACCACGTGGGCCAGGAAGTAACCGACAATGATCCCATCAAAGAAGAATACCCAGACAACGTTTGGCCAGTGGAAGTACCTGAGTTCAAAGAAGTGGCTCTGGAGGCGTACCAGCGCCTGGAAGCCTCCGGGAAACAGGTGCTGAAAGCGTTGGCTATCTACCTGGGTCTGTCTGAAGATTACTTTGATGCCAAAGTGCACAACGGGAACAGCATTCTGCGCCCCATCCACTACTTCCCTATTGAGAACCCAGACGCCGTTCCGGCCGATGCCGTACGTGCCGCCGAGCACGGTGACATTAACCTTATCACGCTGCTGATGGGCGCCTCCGCCGATGGCCTTCAGGTACTCCGCCGCGACGGAAAGTGGATTCCCATCACGGCTCTGCCCGAGCAGATCATCGTGAACGTGGGCGATATGCTGTCTCGCCACACTAACAACAAGCTGAAGTCTACCATCCACCGTGTGGTAAATCCGTCGCGGGAAATGATGAATACTTCGCGCTACTCTATTCCGTTCTTCATGCACCCCCGTTCAGAAATGGACTTAACCTGCCTGGAGAGCTGCATTGATGCCCAGAACCCTAAACAGTTCCCAGACACCACTGCCGGCGAATTCCTGAACGAGCGCCTGGTAGAACTTGGACTGAAGAAATAAACTTTATCACAGATTTAGAAAGGAGCTCTACGGCTCCTTTCTTTTTTATGCCTATTTTTAAAACCGGCTTTAAAGTTTTTCAACGCCCCCATTTTGCGCCCTCGTAATTACCTTTTCCTCAAAGACGTTGCAGCCCTCTCGCTTACCGCGTTTGGGGGGCCACAGGCACATATTGCCATGATGCTGCGTCTGCTGGTAGAGAAAAGGCGTTACATCACAGAAAAAGAATTGTTGGAGCTGAACGCGCTCTGCCAAATCTTGCCTGGCCCCTCCTCCACCCAAACCGTCACGGCCATTGGGTTCAAAGTAGGCGGACCCAACCTGGCCTACCTCACCTTACTGGTCTGGATTGCCCCCGCCGCCGTGATCATGATTGCCGCCGGCTTGCTCATTACCTTTCTACAGGGCAAAGGAGCGCCCCTGGGCTTTACCCGCTTCATTCAGCCTATGGCCGTGGGCTTTGTGGCCTTTGCCGCCTGGCGGATCAGCTCTAAAGTGGTGCACACCAAGGGAGGCATCGTGATCATGGTCATTTCGGCTATTCTTTCTTATTTCTTCCGGTCACCGTGGGTATTTCCGGCGCTACTGCTGCTGGGAGGCAGCCTGACGGCCCTGCGGTTCCAGGCGCAACCTGTGCTGGAGAAAAAGCCGATGCGGGTAGAATGGGCAAATTTTATTCTTTTTTTAGGCGTCCTGATTGCCGCCGCCTTGCTGGGGCGTTTTACCCAACTACGGGCAGTTCTGCTGTTTGAGAACTTCTACCGCAACGGCAGCCTTATCTTTGGAGGCGGCCAGGTCCTGATTCCGCTTATGTACACAGAGTTTGTGGAATTTAAGCAGTACCTCAACTCCAAAGAATTTCTGTCTGGCTTTGCTTTGGTACAGGCGCTCCCCGGACCGGTTTTCTCTTTCTGCTCCTACATTGGCACCCTTTCTATGCGCCCGTACGGGTGGGGCGGGCAGATCATTGGGGGCGTAGTCTCTACCATCGCTATCTTTCTCCCGGGTACATTCCTGATTTTCTTTGTGATTAGGTTTTGGGAAGAACTCCGGAAATACCGGGTTATTCAAGCTTCACTGGAGGGAATTAACGCAGTTGGTTGCGGCATGGTCTGCGCGGCGGCCATTATGCTGTACCACCCCATTGAGAACACGCCCTATAATTTTGGATTGGTAGTAGCCACCTTTGCGCTGCTTCAGTGGACCAAGATTCCGGCTCCCGTCCTGATTTTGATTGGTTTGGTGGTGGGGTTGATGTTCCCGGGCAATTAGTTTGCGTTTAGAGCCTGTTTTTGGAAAAACGGCCCCTAAACAGAAAGCCCTGCGGAGATACTTCCTCCGCAGGGCTTTCTGTTTGCATATGAAGCGCTACTGCTTCTTTCTCTCTCATAAGGCAGCAGTAGCTGCTCACTTTTACTGTTCCTTCAGGATGCTCAGCAGGTAATCTCCGTAGCCGCTCTTGCGCAAAGGTTCTGCCACCCGTTGCAGCTGCTCTGCGTTGATAAAGCCCATGCGGTACGCTACCTCTTCAATGGCTCCAATCTTGAGGCCCTGGCGCTCTTCAATTACCTGCACAAACGTAGCGGCCTGCATCAAAGACTGAATGGTACCGGTGTCTAACCAGGCGGTACCCCGGTCCAGAATGCCTACTTTTAATTTGCCGCGGCGCAGGTACTCTTTGTTCACATCCGTGATTTCATACTCGCCTCTGGCGCTGGGCTGTAAGTTCTTGGCAATGTCTACTACTTCATTGTCATAGAAGTACAGGCCGGGCACCGCGTAATTAGATTTGGGTTGCGCAGGCTTTTCTTCAATGGAGATGGCTTTTTTGTTTTCGTCAAACTCCACCACGCCGTAGCGTTCCGGGTCCTGCACATGGTACGCATAGACCACGCCACCTTCTGGATCATTATTGGCCTGCAACAATTTGCTCATGCCTGAGCCGTAGAAAATGTTGTCCCCTAAGATAAGGGCCGCTTTGTCATGGCCTATAAAGTCTGCCCCCAACACGAAAGCCTGGGCCAGACCGTTGGGAACCTCCTGCACCTGATAACTGAAGTTACAGCCAATCTGGCTGCCATCGCCCAGCAAGCGCTCAAACATGGGGAGGTCATGCGGGGTGGAGATGATCAGAATATCCTTGATTCCCGCCAGCATGAGCGTAGACAGCGGGTAGTAAATCATGGGCTTATCGTACACCGGCATTAACTGCTTGCTGACAGCTAAAGTAAGTGGGTGCAATCTTGTTCCTGAGCCACCGGCTAAGACAATTCCTTTCATGATTCTATTTTTGATTGTAGATAAAGTCTTGGTTATCTCTGAACCAGGCTAGCGTTCTTTGCAGGCCCTCCTGAATTCTGATCTGCGGGTTGTAACCCAGCAGGCGTTGTGCTTTAGAGATATCGGCCAGGCTGTCTCTGATGTCTCCGGCCCGTTCTGGGCCGTATTCTGCCTGCACGTCTACCCCGGCTTCCTCCTTCAGGATATTGAACAAATCGTTCAAAGAGGTTCTGTCGCCCACGGCAATGTTATACACCTGGTTGATCGCCTCGGGGTTTTCCACCAGCGCGGCTCTGATGTTGGCTTCCACGCAATTCTCCACAAAGGTGAAGTCACGGGTCTGTTCGCCGTCGCCGTTCATTCTGGGGCCTCTGTTGTTCAGCACGGCATCAATAAACAAAGGGATTACTGCCGCATACGCTCCATTAGGATCTTGGCGCGGCCCGAAGATATTGAAATACCGCAGCCCGATGATCTCCATACCGTAGGTTTTGCCGAACACATCGGCATATAACTCATTGGCATATTTGGTTACGGCGTACGGCGAAAGCGGACGGCCAATCACGTCTTCTACTTTAGGCAACGATTTGCTGTCGCCGTAGGTAGAGGACGAGGCGGCGTACACAAACCGCTTCACGCCCTGCTCTTTCGTGGCCATGAGCATGTTCACGAAACCGCCCACATTTACTTCATTGGAGGTAACGGGGTCTTTTACGCTTCTGGGCACCGAGCCTAGCGCCGCCTGGTGCAGCACCACGTCCATTCCCTCGCAAGCCTTCATGCACGTCTCCAGATTCCTAATATCGCCTTCCAGTACTTCCAGTGCTTCATTGCCCTGGAAAGCCTTCAGGTTTTTGTGGAAACCGTTGGAGTAGTTATCCAGCACCCGTACTTTTTTGGCGTTGTACTTTAGGAGATACTCCACCAGATTAGAACCAATAAACCCAGCACCGCCGGTTACTAAAAAGGAAGTTTGCTCCAAAGAGCCACTGTGAAATGGATGATCGTACACGGTAATAACTTTGAAATTTAACTTGGGCTTGCAATCGTTTAGGGGCTTATTTCAGAAAAACGGCCGCTAAACAGAATTCTTTCCTTTAAGAGAGTAACAACCTTTTACCAGGTCACCGATATCATAAAGGAAGCTGAAACAGGAAGTGCGTTTAGGGGCTATTTTTCTGAAATAAGCCCCTAAACGCACGAGAATCTTAGCGGTTGTATTGCTCCTGGTAATACTCCTGGTAGTGCCCGGAGGTGACATTTTGCAGCCATTCCTCGTTCTCCAGGTACCAGTCTACGGTTTTCTCCAGACCTTCCTCAAAAGTGACAGAGGGTTTCCAGCCCAGTTCATGCATGATTTTGGAGGAATCAATGGCATACCGAAGGTCATGCCCGGCTCTGTCTGTCACAAAGGTGATCAGTTGCTGCGAAGTGCCTGGTTCCCTACCTAATTTGCGGTCCATGATGTCGCAGAGCAGGCGGATCAGGTCAATATTACGCCATTCGTTTACGCCGCCAATGTTATAGGTATCGCCTAATTTGCCGCTATGGAACACCTCATCAATGGCGCGGGCGTGGTCAATCACGTATAACCAATCCCGAATGTTCTCGCCTTTACCATACACCGGCACAGGCTTGTTGTTCTTGATGTTGTTCAGAGCCAACGGAATCAGCTTCTCCGGGAAGTGGTTGGGGCCGTAGTTATTGGAGCAGTTAGACACCTTCACGGGCATGCCATAGGTATGGTAGTATGCCCGCACAAAATGATCTGAACTGGCTTTGGAAGCGGAATAAGGAGACCGAGGATCATATTTGGTCTCTTCGGTGAACATTCCTTCCTCTCCCAGAGAGCCATAGACTTCATCTGTGGAGATATGGTAGAAGAGTTTCCCGCTGTAGTCATTCTTCCAGAGCTCTTTGGCCGCGTGCAGCAAATTGCAGGTACCGTTCACGTTGGTCCGCACAAAGGCCATAGGATCTGTGATAGACCGGTCTACATGCGATTCTGCCGCCAGGTGGATGACAGCATCAAACTGCTGCTCCTGAAACAGGCTATTTATAAAATCCTGATCTGTGATGTCTCCCTTAATGAAGGTATAGTTAGGGGCATTTTCAATGTCTGTTAAATTCTGTAGGTTACCCGCATAGGTAAGCTTATCCAGATTTATGATCTGATAGGCTGGATATTTGGTAACGAACAGGCGTACCACATGAGATCCAATAAATCCGGCACCACCGGTTATCAATATTTTCATCTTATTTATTAGAAGTATCCGTCATTAATTTCTGTTGCCAAGCCCAGGAACTACCCAGACTATCTTTCAGAGACAGAGAGGTCTTAAAGCCCAATTCTTGGGTGGCCTTGGTCACATCAGCGTAAATAGCGGGCACATCGCCGGGGCGGCGGGGTCCGGTTTTGAAATTGAACTTCTGCCCTGTAGCTTGCTCAAAGGCATGAATCACCTCCAACACGCTGCTGCCCTGCCCTGTGCCAATGTTAAATACCTCGTAGGGAACAGCCTCCGCTTTTTCCAGCCTCCTGATTGCCGCCACGTGCGCCTTCGCTAAGTCCACAACATGTACATAATCCCTGATGCAGCTGCCGTCTGGAGTGTCATAGTCTGTCCCAAACACCGTAAGGCTTTCTCTGATTCCGGCGGCGGTCTGCGTAATGAAAGGCACCAGGTTACTGGGCACGCCCAGCGGCAACTCACCTATCAGCGCCGACTCATGCGCTCCAATTGGATTAAAATAACGTAGAGCGATGGTTCTGAGTGAACTGCCACTAGCTGCTACATCGCGCAGAATCTCTTCGTCAATTTTCTTGGTGTTGCCATAAGGAGAATTGGCTTTCTGCGTAGGTGTTTCCTCCGTTACCGGAAGTTTTTCAGGCACGCCATACACAGTGCAGGAAGAGGAGAATACCAAGCGGGCAACCTGGTTCGCCTCCATTACCTGTAGCAGTGCCACTAAGCCGGCCACGTTGTTGTGGTAGTACTTTAGCGGCTCTGCCACAGATTCACCCACTGCTTTGAACGCAGCAAAGTGGATCACTCCTTCTATATTTTCTTCTTTAGAGAAAACTTCTTGTAAAGCAGCGGTATTTGTGCAGTCTACCTTATAGCAGATAACCTCTTTCCCTAAAATTTGGGATAGCCCCAGTAATACCCGTTCTTCAGAATTACTGAAGTTGTCCACTACAATGGGGGTATAGCCGGCTTCTGCCAGCTCTACCACAGTATGGGAGCCAATGTAGCCTGCCCCGCCGGTTACAAGAATTTTACTCATAGAAGTACATTATAAGCTCCAGTAAGCTAAATTGTTAATCTTTCCGCGGTAAATCCCTTTCAGGTCTATCACAATAGGTTGATCATGTGAGATGCCTTTGAAATATTCCTCATCAAGCCCAAGGTAATCCTTATGGTTAACGGCTACAACCACTGCATCATAGTCATTGCTGGGGTTTTCAGTTAACGCAAATCCATACTCATGCTCCAGTTCTTCTGAAGAAGCATAAGGATCCACCACGTCTACCTGCACGCCAAAGCTCTTCAGCTCATTGATTACGTCTGCCACCTTAGAGTTACGGATATCCTCTACGTTCTCCTTAAATGTGGCACCCATTACCAGAACTTTGGCTTTAGAGATTGCCTTCCCTTCTTTGATCATCATCTTGATAGCCTTACTGGCCACATAGGCACCCATACCGTCATTGATGGTACGGCCGCTCAGGATGATCTTTGAATCATAGCCCAGAGCTTTTGCTTTGTACGTGAGGTAATAAGGATCTACGCCAATGCAGTGACCACCTACCAAGCCAGGGAAGAATTTCAGGAAATTCCATTTGGTACCCGCCGCTTCCAATACCTCAAATGTGTTGATGTTCATGCGGTCAAAAATGATCGACAGCTCGTTCATCAAGGCTATGTTCACATCGCGCTGGGTGTTTTCAATGATTTTGGCGGCCTCCGCTACTTTAATGGAGGAAGCACGATGCACGCCGGCTTCCACTACCAACTCGTACACTTTGGCAATGATGTCTAAGGATTCTGCATCGCAGCCAGAGACCACTTTCACAATTTTGGTGAGGGTATGCTCTTTATCTCCGGGATTAATGCGTTCAGGAGAGTAACCTACTTTAAAATCTGTTGGGAACTTCAACCCTGACTCTCGCTCTAATACCGGAATACAATCTTCTTCAGTACATCCTGGATATACTGTAGACTCATACACCACAAAATCACCTTCTTTCAAAACTTTACCTACCGTGTTAGAAGCCCCCAATAAGGGTTTCAGATCGGGCAAAGCGTGGTTGTCAATAGGAGTTGGCACCGCCACAATGAAGAAGCGAGCTTCCTTCAGCACCTCCAGATCATGGGTAAAGGTGATATCACACCCTTCAAACGCAGATGATTCTAACTCACCACTAGGGTCTATGTTATTCTGCATCATTTCTACCCGTTTGGCATTGATGTCAAACCCTATCACACTTATCTTTTTGGCGAACTCTAAGGCAATCGGAAGTCCTACATATCCTAATCCGATAACGGCCAGCTTGGCTTCTTTGTTGAGGAGTTGTTGATACACGGTTAATCTATTTGAATGGAAGATTTAGTTACTACGTTATTTTCTAAACTGTACTTTTCACCTGTTTCTGGGCAAATTGCTTCATGATGCTCGTTAAAGGATAAAGTATGCCCTGCTTCGCTTACCCAACCATGCTGCCGTGAAGGATTGCCGTACACCAGGGCATAAGGAGGTACGTCTTTCGTGACAACAGCCCCAGCTCCTACAAGGGCGTAGGCCCCAATGGTATGACCGCACACCACAGTCGCATTCGCCCCTATGCTGGCTCCCTTCTGCACCAAGGTCTTCTGATACTCTCCCCGCCGGTTAAAGGCGCTTCTGGGGTTCAATACATTAGTAAATACCATGGAAGGCCCCAAAAAGACATCATCTTCGCACTCTACCCCAGTGTAGACCGACACATTGTTTTGGATTTTCACGTTCTCTCCTAAAATCACTTGAGGAGAGATGACCACATTCTGACCAATGTTGCAGCGCTTACCAATGATGCAACCAGACATAATATGAGAAAAATGCCATATTTTGGTACCCTCTCCAATTTGACAGCCCTCATCAATGACAGCAGTCTCATGGGCACTATACAGGGGGGCAGAATGAGTCATGGACACAGCAATTGTTCAAAGAGTCGGGCTCTTTACGAATAACCCGGCACTTAGGATACCTTTATTTTGCATTACAAAGGTATAAGTTTTTACAATAGGTTTAGATAACCAAATTGTTTCTGTATTACTTAGGCCGCGGAACCCTCCCACATTGCCTCCACCATCCGGTCCTTTCCGCGCAGGTCTTGGTAGGTTTTTATACTCTTATATTCCATCTGAGCCAACATGCTTTGGGTTTGGCTGGCAAACTGTTCGTTTATTTCAAAAAACAACCTTCCCCCGGCTTTTAATAGTTGCTGTGCCACTTGGGCAATACGCCGGTAGAACAACAGCGGATCTTCATTGGGCACAAACAGCGCCAGCGCCGGTTCATATTGGAGCACATTAGGCCGCATGAGCTCCCTTTCTGCTTCCAGCACATACGGTGGGTTACTGATCACGGCGTCCAGACTTTGGGGTTCTACTGCTGGTATCTCCTGTAAAATATCTTGCTGTAGCCAGTTTATAGTTTGCCCTAATTTTGCTGCGTTTGTTTTGGCCACTGCCAAGGCCTCTACGGAAACGTCAAGCCCCCACACTTGCGCGCCAGGTAGCTCAGCGGCTAATGTGACAGGAATGCAGCCGCTCCCGGTGCCAATGTCCAGAAGCTTCACCCCAGACTGGTTTTGGTAAATTTTGATTACTTTTTGCACCAGTTCCTCGGTCTCCGGACGGGGAATGAGCACCGCCGGAGAAACCATGAAGTCACGGCCGTAGAAGTGTGCTTCCCCTAACACGTACTGTACCGGCTCCTGGCGAAGCAGACGCGCCTGGTATTGCTGCACTGCCGCCTGCAACCCGTCTGGGGCATTCTCACGGCGGCGGCTCAGCAACTCAAAGCGATTCACCTTCAGCACATGCTGCAAAACCCATTCGGCCATGGTGCGGGCTTCGGGTTCTTCGTACACCGCCTGCAGTTCGCGCGCCAGGTCCTCTAAAATCTCTTCAATGGTTCGCATATTTCCAGTTTTGGGCAATTTCTGAAAAAACACCCGATATTCGGGCAAAGAAACTGACGGGCGCGTATAGACAAGGCAATGAACACAGAACATAAACACATGCGCCGGGCGCTGGACTTGGCGGCGCTAGGTACCGGCGGAGCCCGTCCTAACCCCATTGTGGGCTGCGTAGTGGTGCATGAAGGCAAGATTATAGGCGAAGGCTGGCACCAGCAGTACGGCGGCCCGCATGCCGAAGTCAATGCCATCAACAGCGTTCAGAACAAAAGCCTGCTGCCGGAGAGCCAAGTATATGTCACGCTGGAGCCTTGCTCCCACTACGGTAAAACCCCTCCCTGCGCCGATTTCCTGCTCCAGCACGGTGTACGTGATGTGGTGATTTGCAACACAGACCCAAACCCATTGGTGGCCGGCAAAGGCATCCAGAAATTGATAGACGCCGGTTGCAAAGTCCATATTGGGGTGTTGGAGCAGGAAGGCCTGGAGCGGAACCGCCGTTTCTTCACGTTCCAGACCAAGAAGCGGCCTTACTTAGTCCTGAAGTGGGCCCAGTCCGCCGATGGTTTCATTGCCTTGCCCAACTGCCAGCCTTGCCAGATTTCCGGTCCTTTGGCCAAGCAGCTGGTGCACAAATGGCGCACCGAGGAACAGGCCATTCTGGTAGGCACCCGTACCGCCCTCTTTGACAATCCGCAGCTGAATGTACGCCACTGGCCCGGACCAGCTCCCCTGCGGATAGCCATTGACAAGCAGCTACAGGTCCCGGCTTCGCACCACCTCCTGGACGACAGCCACCCCACCCTTGTCTATACCTTGCAAGAAAAAGCACCAACCGCTCAGACAGAGTTCATTTCCCTCTCCCCAGATGCTGATTTCCTGGAACAGTTGCTAACGGATCTGTACAAACGCAACGTACAGTCTGTGCTAGTGGAAGGCGGCACCGTGCTGCTGGAGGCACTGCTGCAAACAAACCATTGGGACGAGATTAGGATATTCAAAAGCCCAACGCTCTTACAGGATGGAGTTAGAGCCCCACGCCTGCCTTATCTCCCGTTTGTCTCCCGCTCTACGGTAGGGGCAGACGAGTTAACCATCTACCGGAACAGGCAGTCTTAAAAAGTAGATGTTGCGTTTAGCGGCTCTTTTTCCAAAATCGGCGTTAAACCAGAAACTCCAGAACGGAGCACTGAACTCTGGTCGCGCAGCGGAGGAAGTTGTACCTGCCAACTCCGTCCGCTACCTTTGTATTACAAAGAGCTGCTCTGCGTGAGCTACCCGCTCCAGGGGCAGCCCAATACCTAGATCTTGATTTACCATGGCTGAAAACCTGTTTATAGACAATACGCTTTCTAAAGAAGAGAAATACAAGGCCCTCCTGCCCCAGATAGAGGCGTTGGTGGCCCCGGAAACCGACCTTATCGCGAACCTTTCCAACGTGATGGCTGCCCTGAAACAAGGCTTCGGCTTTTTCTGGGTGGGCGCTTATCTGGTGAAGGAAGACCAATTGGTGCTGGGGCCTTTCCAGGGACCGGTGGCCTGCACCCGCATCCCGTTCCACAAAGGCGTTTGCGGCGCCTGCTACACCCGCCGGGAAACCATCTTAGTTCCAGATGTGGAAGCGTTCCCGGGGCATATTGCCTGCAGCAGCGAGTCTAAGTCTGAGATTGTGGTTCCGGTGCTCAAGAACGGCGAAGTGAAAATGGTGCTGGACGTAGACAGCGACCGCCTCAATGACTTTGACGAAGTTGACCAGAAATACCTGGAGCAACTGATGAAACTGGCCGAGAACTGGTTCTAACACATTCTGCGTTCCGGCTTGCGTTTAGGGGCTGTTTTTCCAAAAACAGCCCCTAAACGCAAAAGCCTCTCCCTTACGGGCGAGGCTTTTTTATGCTCATATCCTGAACGATCAGGGAAATTTAATTTAGCTGCTACTGCTTACGGGCGGTATGCCTTCTGCTATACCGTTGTCTTCAACTGCGCAATAACAGTCTGCCCGCCTTTGGTCTTCTGGCCTAATTGCACCTTCACCTCGGTGTCTACTGGCACAAAGATATCCACCCTTGATCCGAACTTGATAAACCCGAACTCCTCGCCCTGGTTTACTTCATCGCCTTCGGTCACATACCACACAATGCGGCGGGCCATGGCTCCGGCAATCTGGCGGAACAGCACCTGCGGCCCGGCCAATGATTCTACCACCACCGTGGTACGCTCATTCTTGGTGCTTGACTTGGGGTGCCACGCCACAAAATAGTTGCCCGGGTGGTATTTAAAATACTTCACAATGCCAGAAACGGGGTTACGCGTAATGTGCACGTTAATGGGCGACATGAAAATGGAGATCTGCTTGCGGGTGTCTTTGAAATATTCCGGTTCTTCCACGTTCTCTATCACCACCACTTTGCCGTCTGCGGGAGCCACCACCAGGTCCTCATGCAGGAGCAGGTTGCGGTAAGGGCTCCGGAAAAACTGCAGAATGAGCAGGAATACAATGAAGGAAATGCCGGAGAAGATACGGTTGAACGTGAGGTGTTCACTGTTAAAATAGTAAAGCAACATGTTCACCACTAACAGGCCTAACAGCGTAAAAAACAGAATCTTTCGTCCTTCTTTATGAATTTTCATTAGATACTCCTTGGGCTTATGAAGCAAAAATATAAAAAAAACCGCCTCCTGTCTAAAAAAAAGACAGGAGGCGGCAATAATGTGTAATTTCAGGCGCTTTCAGCCGTTGCCCGCTTAGAAGCCCCCCCGGAATTTATAGGTTTGGGCTACCTTGTCAATGGCCACAATGTAAGCCGCAATCCGCATAGGTACGTTGTACTTCTGCGAGGTGGCGTACACTTTGTTGAAGGCTTCGGTCATGATCCGGTCAGAGCGCTCCGTCACCATGTCCAGGCTCCACTTGTAGCCTAAACGGTTCTGCACCCACTCAAAGTAAGACACGGTTACCCCACCGGAGTTGGCCAGAATGTCTGGCACTACCATAATGCCTTTCTCGTTGATGATCTTATCGGCGTTGGCCGAGGTTGGGCCGTTGGCTCCTTCCACAATAAGTCTGGCCTGGATCTGGTCTGCGTTACGGGCCGTGATCACGTCTTCTACCGCGGCGGGCACCAGCACATCTACTTTAGAGGTCAACAGCTCATCGTTGCTGATCACCTGGGCACCAGCATATCCCTCCAAACGACCGCTGTGGGCGTTTTTGTAAGCAATGGCTTCCTCAATGTTGATTCCGTTGTCGTTCCAGTAGGCTCCACTCACGTCGCTTACGCCCAAAATTTTGACTCCGCGCTCGGCTAAAAGTTTAGCAGCCCAGGAACCTACGTTCCCAAAGCCTTGCACCGCTGCGGTAGACTGCGTTGGGCTCATTCCCAGCACTTCCATGGCCGCCATGGCAGAAACCATCACGCCACGTCCTGTAGCCTCCACGCGGCCCAGTGAACCACCTAATACCAGCGGCTTACCGGTTACCACAGAGTTTACGGTCATGCCTTTGGTTTTGGAGTACTCATCCATGAGCCAAGCCATTTCTCTGGGACCGGTTCCCATGTCTGGGGCTGGAATATCCTGGTCTGGGCCGAAGGTATCAATCAACGCCACGGTATAAGCACGGGTAAGACGCTCTATCTCGCCGGCAGACATGGTGGTAGGGTCACAGACAATGCCGCCTTTGGCACCACCGTAAGGAATATCTACTACCGCACATTTCCAGGTCATCCAAGCAGCCAAGGCTTTCACTTCATCCAGGAACACGCCTTTGTCATAGCGGATACCTCCTTTGGAAGGGCCTAGGATGTTAGAGTGCACCACCCTGAAGCCTTCAAACACTTTGACGCTGCCATCATCCATGGTTACGGGCAAGTTCACAATCACTTGGCGGGTAGGCGATTTCAGAACTTCATACGTCTCATCATCCAAACCCAGCACCTCCGCCGCAATGTTGAAGCGGGACATCATAGACTCAAACGGGTTCTCTTTGTCTTTGATAGGCGCAGGCTCTTTATAAGCCATCTTGCTTTGGACCACTGCCTTATATGCTGCCATAAATTATAAATTTGACAATTATCTGGTAAAATATGGGCGCAAAATTACCAAATATATAATACCAAACTAACTTTAGTCTCTCTATTTAGAGATTACGGCAATAATGCCAGAAAGGCTACCAAGAAGGGAATTACTAGAAGTAAGCTATCGAACCGGTCCAGAATACCTCCGTGCCCGGGGATGAGTGTGCCGGAGTCTTTCACCTCCAGGCTACGCTTTAGCATAGACTCCACTAAATCGCCCAGCACGCCGAACACAGACACCAAGACGGCCACGCCCAGCCACTGGAACAGGGTTAAATCTGCGTAGAATTGGGCAAGCAGCCACGCCACCGCCAAAGACAAAACCACGCCTCCGGCCCAGCCCTCCCAGGTTTTGCCGGGCGAAATACGCGGAAATAATTTATTTTTCCCAAAGGTTTTCCCGGCTGCATAAGCACCGGTATCTGAAGACCAGATCAGAAACATCACCCCCAGAATAATCTGCCAACTGTATCTGTCTGGCAGAAAAGCCAGTACGTGTAACAGCGTGAACGGGGCCGCTATATATAAAACCCCCAACAGCGTAAGCGCTACATTGGTGAAAGGATTTTCCTTCTTACGGTACAGCTCAGCCACCAGCGTCAGGAACACTACGGGCGGAAGCAGGAACAGCCAGTCGCTGGAAAGGGCACCTCGCTGCACGGCAAAGCCGGCCACATACAAACCAGCTCCTAGTACTACGCCTAGAACTCTGTTAGGCTGAAACCCTCTGGAAGAAAGCAAGCGGTAGAACTCCAGCACCCCCAGCACCGTGAGCGCCAGAAACAGCAGGAAGAACGTCCACTCGCTCCAGTAGATAGCCCCTATAAACACTGCCCCGCCAATAATGCCCGCCAGCAGACGCTGCTGCAGGTTGTTCAGTTCTTTCTTAGGTTGATGTTGCTCCATAGATGGTGATTATACGCTCGCTACGCCAAAATTTTGCGTTTTAGGGCTGTTTTGGGAAAAAGAGGCTCTAAACGGGTTCTGTCTGTGTTACCTGTAACTGTTATTTATGTAGGAGCAAATCTATGATTGCTCCAATTGCCAAGGCCGCCACAGAAAAGGTGAGCATGCCCAGAAGGTAAGCGAACAACGCCTTGACATAGCTGGTCACTTTACGCGGGCCAAAGAATTGGCCAATGGCGAAGATGATGTACACAAGCCCAAGTACCATCCCGTTCTTCAGGAAGCTGAAATGGGTTAACCCTTCGGCAACCCCGAAGGCAGCAAAGATCAACATGCCCATGCCCATGACAAAGCACAGCAGAATCAGTATCTCAAACAGGTTGTAAGGGCTCTTCCTGAAAAACAGTTTAATCCAGAGAGCTATGAACACGCTCATGATGATGTTGGCATAGCCGTAGTGCCCTTGCACCCACGCAAAAATAGCGCTGATGGCAGATTTGTGATCGCCTTGGTAAGTCATGTAGCGGTCTTCCAGGTGGAAGAAGCTGTTGCAGACTGAATAGATAAGCGAAGTGACAATGATGAAGATGATGGGCTTGACCAGCCGGCTCCGGTTCTCTGAAATGTAGTTCCTCACGTTTCGGCCCGGGCTGGTGATGAGTTCCCTGATGGTGTAGAGAATTCCGCGCTCAAAATGTAGAACATGTTCAATTTCATGCCATATATAATGCCCGTCAATCCTCTTCAGCTTGGCAGGATGGCCACAGCTGGGGCAATAGTTGAGCGTTACTTCTCCGTTGCAATTCTTACAGGTTGCCATCATGATTCTATCTCAAGCCCCGCTCCTTCAAAAGAACGTCTACTTCTTTTGTATTGTACTTAGAGTTCTTCATTAACTTATATGCTAAAAACAGAGGAAGCAGGGTGACCAACCCGTAGGCGTTGCTCAGCACGCTGAACAAGAGAATCCCTACCAGAAACCCGATGAAGACGGCATTGATGATAGCAGCTGTTTTCAGCTTCTTTGCTTCTGCCAACAGTTCCTGATCCGTTAATTCTGATAAGGTTTTAGGGGTAGCTTCCATTATGCGCTATGGTTAAAATTTGAGCGTGAAATATAACCCCCAAACTGGAGGAATTTGATTTGCGGGGGAACCTGACAGGAATAAACTTTAAAAACGGGAATTGCCTTCGCCTTCATGCACCGCCGCCGGAAGGCTTTTGAAGCCGCGGTACAATGCATACAGTAACCCTATGGTCAAGGCCAGTGAAACCAGGGAAATGGGCCACGGCGAGGCTTGGGTAGATTCAACGTCCAGCTCAATCTGCCCACGCTGCTGCAAGAACATCATCAAAACCATGAAGCCGTTGTTAATGAAGTGCCCCACTATAGGAACCCAAATGTTGCCAGACCACCAGTACAGATACCCAAACACCACTCCCAGCATAATGCGCGGTATTACCCCATAGAACTGCATATGGATGATACCGAAGACGATGGCCGATACCCAGATAGCCAAATGAGGGTTCTTCCACCAGCGCTGCAACTCCTGCTGCACAATACCTCTAAAGGCCAGCTCCTCGCCAATGGCGGGCAGCACGGCAAACACAACTAAGCCCAGGATCAGCTGCGGCACGGTAGAGATTTTGGTCAGCTCCAGGGTGAGTTCACGCAGTGTGTCTTCCTTGGCTCTGGCCCATTGCTCAAAGGCATCCAGAAAAGGCGGAAAATCTACGTTGGCGTTCCAGTGCACAATCCAGGAGGAGGCCGGCATGATCACCAGTAACAGCACCGCCGCCCCTAATAACAAGTAAAACGGCACCGCGGCGCGCGGAGAAAGAAATATACCCGGCTTTTGCACCGTGGTGCGCAGGTACACCAAAGAAGCAACGGTAAAGCCCAACAGGTGCACCACCCCCTGGAAAAGCACCAGCGCACTGCGGCTCTCGGGGTAATCTGCGGGCCGGGCCAGCATGTTGGCTGTTTCGTTTATCCCGTAGCCCCAGATGGTTTTGATGAGCACCATGGCCAGAAAGTTTCCAATGAACAGGCCCGCCATCGCAAACAAGGTAAACAGCAAAAGCGACTTAAAAGGATGCGACAACGGCGAGATGAAACCTTTCATATAGGCGGTGTGGTTTTAATGAGGTAAATTTACGCGAAATATTTAAACTCAATCACGTGGTAAAAATAGGTCAGATAGAGCTTCCGGACTTCCCGCTGCTGCTGGCGCCCATGGAAGACGTCAGTGATCCTCCATTCCGGGCAGTGTGCAAGGCCAACGGCGCTGATTTAATGTATACGGAGTTCATCTCCTCAGAGGGCCTTATCAGAGACGCGGCCAAGAGCCGCCAGAAACTGGATATCTTTGACTACGAGCGCCCCATCGGGATCCAGATCTTTGGGTCAGACATTGACTCCATGCGCGAATCGGCGGTGATCTCGGCGCAGGTGGGCCCAGACCTCATTGACATCAACTACGGCTGCCCTGTGAAAAATGTGGCCTGCAAAGGCGCGGGCGCGGCGCTTCTGCGCGATATTCCCAAAATGGTGGCGATGACCTCAGCCATTGTGCAGGCGGTGGAGCCTTTCGGGTTGCCAGTGACCGTGAAGACGCGCCTGGGCTGGGACGATTCCACCAAAAACGTAGAGGAAGTAGCCGAGCGCTTGCAGGACATCGGGATCAAAGCTTTGACGGTACACGGCCGCACCCGTGTGCAGATGTACAAAGGCGAGGCCGATTGGACGCTCATCCGGAAGATCAAAGAGAACCCGCGCATCCAGATCCCCATCTTCGGGAACGGCGACATTGACACGCCGCAGAAAGCCGTGGAGTACAAGAACAAATATGGCGTGGACGGGGTCATGATTGGCCGGGCTTCCATTGGTTACCCCTGGATTTTCAGGGAGATCAAACATTATATACAGACTGGCGAACTGCTGGCCCCGCCTACCATTCAGGAGCGCATTGACATGTGCAAGATGCACTTTGACAAGAGCCTGGAGTGGAAAGGCCTGCGCCTGGGCATTTTTGAGATGCGCCGCCACTATGCCAATTATTTCCGGGGCTTGCCCAACGTGAAGAGCTACCGCATGCGCCTGGTCCAGACCGAAGACCCGCAGGAGATTTACGCCATCTTAGATGAGATTGCCAACTCTATGGAGTATGCCGCTCTTGCGGAATAGCTTTCTGAGTTTCTTTAAGTAAATGCGTTTAGGGGCTGTTTTTGGAAAAAGAGCCTCTAAACGCATTTTTTTTGTAGAGTGGTTTGGCTGATGCCATTGGCTGGGCCGCTTGCCTAGAGCCTTAAGTGCTGTGTGTTTCATCTTTGGCGGTAAGCGCTCACGGCCGCGAGGCCCCGTCTTTCCCTCTCGCACTGCCCTTGCGGCCATGTAATGCAGTTTTCTCTTAGTTTCTTTCTTGCTTGGCCACAAGCGAGGCGCTCTAGGGAAAGACTGGAATAGGTGCGGGTGGTAATGGCTTCTCTAGTTTGAAACCAATCCAGTTTCTGTTTTAGGACACTTTAAACAAAAGGCTGCTGGCGCGAGTCTTCTGACTCGTGCCTTTGGATAATGGGGAGTCTCCAGACTACCCGCGCTGCCACGCAGTGAAACCGGGACGACTGAAGAGCATGAAGAGAAACCTGCTTTTGCGTTTAGGGGCTCTTTTTCCAGAATTAGCCTCTAAACGGTTTGGCAACTGTTATCTTTGCGCCTCTTAATAGCTGTTCCTGTGGCTCTCAAAACAACTTCCCCTGCCTCTATTCAAACGAATACCAATGCCACTCCCGCTATGGCGTGGGTCATTCTTGCTGGCCTTTCCCTTATCTGGGGCACCTCCTTTATCTTGATCAAGAAAGGATTGGCGGTCTTCTCCTCAGATGAGTTGGGCGCCCTGCGCATCACCATTGCCACCTTGGCGCTGCTACCGTTCGCCCTGAAAGGCTTGAAAGCGCCTGCCCCGGGCCAGTGGAAGTTCCTGTTGCTGAGCGGGCTCATCGGGAATTTGATTCCGGCTTTCCTGTTCGCGTACGCAGAAACCCAATTGGCGAGTGGGCTGGCCGGGGTCCTGAATTCTCTCACGGCGCTGTTCACGCTGATCATAGGAGCTATTTTCTTTCAGCAGAAGATCACGCTGTTACGGGTGCTGGGTATTCTGATTGGGATTGCCGGCACAGCCGTGCTTATTTTCTCAGGCAGTGCCCAGGAGAATTCCTCCAACTCGTTCTATGGATTGTACGTGGTACTGGCCACTATCCTGTACGGCGGAAGCCTGAACGTGATCAAGCACTGCCTGGCGGGCATCAAACCATTGACCATGGCCAGCTTGGCTTTGCTCACGGTAGGCCCTCTTGCTTTTGCGTATCTATGCACCACCTCAGCTTTCGATAAATTGGCCACGCAACCCGCCGCCTGGGAGGCACTGGGGTATATAACCTTGCTGGCGGTATTCAGCACGGCCATAGGGTTGGTGTTCTACAACAAGCTCATCCACATGACCAATACTCTGTTTGCCAGCACTTCTACTTACCTCATGCCCATTGTGGCACTTATCTGGGGCGTGGCCGATGGCGAGACCATTCACCTGATGCACTACGCGGGCATGGCCATCATCCTTGGTGGAGTTCTATTGGTGAACAGAGCTAAATAGTTTGGTCCTTCTCCTCTGAGCGGCATTTGAGCAGCCAGGCAACGGCATCCTGCTCAGAAAGAAAAATGCCCAGCTTGGTAAAGTTGCCGTAATTACTCAGGAAGCTCAGGCCGATGTGCTCTTGGATATATGTATAATGCGTGGGCGTAACCAGATTAGCAAAGTAATTCTGGTACGGCAACCTCTCTTCAATACCGGGGAAATACGTCTTCAGCATCCAGGCCTCATCCTCTACTGACAGCGAACCGCGGCTACGCAAGTCAAACAGCCAGAAACGGCAATCTTCCTGCACGGCCAGCTCCAGAGCCTCCATATACCCCTGCCGCAGCTGGGCCGAGGTAGGGTACCGCAGCCACCGCAGAAACAGAATGTCCAGGTCGGGGCGGTAGGTTAACCGCAGATTGCTTTCGTTTTCATTTCTCTCCATCACTGCGGCTGCTTCTTGGTCTTGGCACACCGGGACCTCCCTTTGGCCAACGCTTAATCAAGATAAGACATCGGGCGGAAGAAAATAAAAACTTTATAACCTTTTTTTCGGCTCTGCCGTAAAGGCCGCCTTCCTCTACCTCACCTGCGGTTTAGAAGCCAGCTTGCTATGCTTGTAGCTGTACCCGAAGTAGATAGCCAGGCCTATCAAGAGCCATACCGTAAACAGCAGCCAGTTATTCACGCCCAGCTGGGTCATTAAGTACAGGTTGGTGAGCAGCCCCAGCACCGGCAGCAACGACAGGCTTTTTCTGAAGGAGACATACGCCAGCAGCACGCAGGAGATCAGGAACACGAGCATAGGGATCTGGTGCCTAAACTCTTCATAGCCGCCGTTTCCGGCTACCGCGCCCCAGAACTCGTCAATGGCGGGGCGGTTGTACATCAGCACCAGTGCGCCGGCTATCACCAGCAGCAAGGGCACCAAAAATTTACCGTTCAGGTAAGGTACTTTGAAGCGGGCATCGGAAGTGCCGTGCGGGTCAATGATGAGAATACCGCCGCACACCAGCGCAAACGCGAAAAGGGTACCAATGCTGGTAAGGTCAATCACCAGGTCCATGTTCAGGAGCAGCGCGGGCACTCCCACGAAGAAACCGGTTACCAAGGTAGAGAAGGACGGCGTTCTGAACTTAGGGTGTACTTTGGAGAACACCGGCGGCAGCAGCCCGTCGCGCGACATGGTCATCCAGATGCGCGGCTGCCCAATCTGGAACACCAACAGCACGGAGGCCATCGCGAAAATGGCACTTACGGCCACAATACCGGCCAACCAGTCTACGCCCACCTTGGTGAACACATAGGCCAACGGATCGCCTACGGCGAGTTCTTTGTACGGCACCATGCCGGTAAGCACCAGCGTAATGATCACATATAAGATAGTACAGATAATGAGCGCGTAGATCATGGCGCGGGGCAGATCGCGCTGCGGATTCTTGCATTCCTCGGCGGTGGTACTGATGGCGTCAAACCCAATGTACGCGAAGAACACCGCTGACACGCCTTTCAGGACGCCACCAATTCCGTTGGGCGCAAAGGGGCTCCAGTTGGCCGGGTTCACGTAAAAAGCGCCCACGGCAATCACCACCAACACTACAATCATCTTTAGCACCACCAACAGGTTAGAAGCATTTTTAGACTCTTTGATTCCTACGTACACCAGCGCCGTAATCACGGCATTAATCAGGAAAGCGGGCAGGTCTACCACCAGTTTCCCGCCTAAAAAGTCTGGCGCCGCCTGCCACGCATTGTAGGCTTCCAGCTGCACCGGGTCTGCCGCCGTAAGTGGTTGCCCCGCCTGCAACAGCGCCACAACCTCCTGATACCCTTTATAAGCGCTTTGTGTGCCCATGGTAAGCCAAACCGGGATATCCAGCCCTACCCCGCTCATGAGCCCGGTAAAGTAATCGCTCCAGGAAATGGCCACCACAATGTTTCCTACGGTATATTCCATGATGAGTGCCCAGCCAATAATCCAGGCGGCCAGCTCCCCAAATGAGGTGTAGGCGTACGTATAGGCCGAGCCGCTGGCCGGAATGGTGGCCGCAAACTGCGCGTAGCACAGCGCCGAGAACGCACAGGCAATGGCCGTGAACACAAACAGCAGAGAAACTGCCGGACCGCCGTCATGGCTCGCGTTGCCAATGGTGCTGAAGATACCGGCGCCAATGATGGCCGCAATACCCAACGAGGTAAGGTCCCTGACGGAAAGGTTACGCTCCAGCCCCTCCTCCACCGCTCCCGGGTGGGCGGCTACATCGGCGGGCGGCGTATGCAAAACAGAGGTCAGACTCTTGCGGCGGAAAAGACTTTTAAAGCTCACTTGTTATAGTTGGGTGTAGAATTTCAGGGTAAAAGTTAAGGAAAATATTCTGAAAGCGTGGCGAACTGCGTATATTTAGAGAAATCTCGCCCCTATGCCCGTCCGCCGCCTCACCCTCTCCGTCCCGAAACCTTGTCAGGAGAACTGGCAGGACATGACGCCCCAAAACCAGGGCCGTTTCTGCCAAAGCTGCGCCACAACTGTAGTGGATTTCAGCACGATGACCAATGCCGAGATTGTTGCTTTTCTGGGGAAAGCGAATGGGCGCGTGTGCGGCAGCTTCCACCTCCAGCAACTGGGGCAGGAATTCCTGTTGCGCACCTCCACCCAACGCAACAGGACTTGGCGAGCCGTAGCGCTGGGTATTGCCACCTGGTTAAGCACCAAACCTGTTTATGCCCAGGAAACTGTAGCGCCACCAGCCATTGAGCAGAACCCGTCTTTAGCCGCAGCCAACATTGCACCGCAATCCCAGCAGCCCGTGCCAGATAGCTTGGCAACCATAAGGGGCAAGGTAATTTCAGGTGATGGCGCAGCCCCTATGCCCGGAGTGACGGTGATGTGGAAGGGCACTACTGATGCCTCCCCCACCAATGCGGAAGGTGTCTTCACCATCTCCATTCCACCCGACATACCAGAAGACCAACTGATTCTTTCGGTTTCGTTTATTGGCTACTCCACCCAGGAACTGCGGCTAAAAGAGATCCTGAAACAGAAAAATCTAGTTATCAGACTAAACCCTGATGCCCGTACCATAGGGGAAGTGGTGGTCATCCCGCCTTCGCTTCGGCGCTCCCAGCCACAAACCCCGGCCACTCCTAAAAAAGCGGGGTTCTTTCAAAAGCTGAAGGGGCTGTTCCGTTAATTACGTATAGCGGCTCTTTTTCCAGAATCTGCCTTAAACCAGAAGCGATGTTCAAAAACACCCTAACCGTTACCATTCCACAGCCTTGCCGCGAGGATTGGAATACCATGACGCCGCAGCACCAGGGCCGTTTCTGCCAAAGTTGCCAGAAAACGGTAGTAGACTTTACGGCGATGTCTGATGCGGAAGTAGTGGAGTGGCTGACAAAACAACTAGAGAATGGTTGCGGGAAATTCCGCGAAGATCAACTCAACCGAGCTTTTAAGCCTGAGACTGGTTCCAAAAAGAGGTGGACTTTATCGGCTTTGGCCCTAGGTTTAGTAACATGGCTAACTGAACGGCCCGCTGTCGCCCAGCAGATCCAACAGCGCAGCACAGAAATAGAACTCTTATCAGCACCCACAATTCCGCTTTCTCCCATTGTTCCTGTTCAGGATAGTACCTCTATCAGCGGAAATGTTTTAGCTGGTAAATCAGCTATCGTAACCATCAGGCTGGATGACACCGTGGAAACAAAGGCAGATGCTCTAGGCAATTTCCGTCTGGCGTTTTCTAAAACAACGCCCCTGGAGCAACAATGGCTTGTTATCTCCGCAATCGGCTTTCAAACCCAACGGATTCGTCTTTCAGATTTGGGAAACCTACAAGCAATAAGGGTTGCGCTGCTACCAGACCAAGCACCACACGCTTCATTTCAGGGAGTATTGGGCGGTATTTCAGTGAGCGGGCTTCCCGTCAGAGACACTAGCTTCCCAAAAAATGTGTTCTACAGAATAGAGGATTTTCTCCGCTAATACGTTTTAAGCCTCTTTTTCAAAAAAGAGCCCCTAAACGCACTTACTTGTTCAGCACCACCCTAAACGTAGTCCCTTTCCCCACCTCAGAGGATTTCACGTAGAGGCGGCCCTGGTGGTAATTCTCAATAATGCGCCGGGCCAGCGCAAGACCTAAACCCCAACCGCGTTTCTTGGTGGTGTACCCGGGCAAGAAAACTTCTTCCTGCTTGGTTTTAGGAATTCCCTTGCCCGTGTCCTGAATATCCAGCGCAATGGCACCTTTGGTATTGGACTTGACCAGCCGCAGGGTAATACTGCCTTTTCCCTCCATGGCATCTACGGCATTTTTGCAAATGTTCTCAATGACCCACTCAAACAGCGGGATATTGACTTTGGCCGTGGTCTCAGGCGGAAAGTCTGACTCTACCGCAAACGCCACTTTGCTGGAGACGCGGTTGCGCAGGTAGCCAATGGCGTTTTCCACCACCCGCAGCAGCGGCTCATCTTTGAGCACGGGCACAGAGCCAATGTTAGAGAACCGCTCCGTGATGATCTCCAGCCGGCGCACGTCTTTGCCCAGTTCGTCCACAATAGGCTCATTCTCAAATCGGGGGCTGCTTTTCAGGTACTCGTACCAGGCCATGAGCGAAGACAGGGGCGTACCCAACTGGTGCGCCGTTTCCTTGGCCAAACCCACCCAAACGCGGTTCTGCTCCGCTTTGCGCGAATAGCTGAAGGCATAGTAGGCAATGACAGAGAGACAGGCAATGACTGTGAGCTGCACGTACGGGTAATAGCGCAGCTGGGTGAGCAACTCAGAGTCTTTGTAGAAAATGTAGTTTTTGAACTCCTGCTGGTAAGCCACCACAATGGGCTTGTGCTGGGCCTTCATCTTGGCTATCTCCCGCTTCAGGAGCGCCTTTTTCCGTTTCTCTGAAATTTTTTCGGGGATGTTGAGGTTCTTATAGGCGATGACGTTCTCCTTCTCATCGGTCTGGATCACGGGCACCGAGCGGTTGGCGTCAATGATTTCCTCCTGAATGAACACCAGGTTGTCTGAGTCTATCTCGGCGTTAATCATGTAGCGCAGCCCTTTGCCGTACAGGTCAATGAGCTGTTGCTCCCGCTCAGAGAGCTTGGCTACCAGCAGATTGGTGTAAATGACGGTGGCTGCGCCAATGGCCAGGGCAATACCAATGATCAGGAGCTTTAACCGGGATCTTTTAGAATATATGGAGGTTGGAATCATGAACAAAAGCAACGCTAGAACAGATACGCCCGTCTTAGGATTGAGTTCTCTGTTAACGAAGATAGCAGAAGAAGCGTCTATTGTTCTTAATTTGGAATGAGTATAAATAAAAGAAAGATAGTACAGGTAATTCATTTTTAAAAGATAGCAGCGTAATTTTGCATGCTATTTCAAAACTGCCGTATGCTTAACAATTTTAGAGCCGTCAGTCTTTCCCATAAAAAAGCTCCCTTAGCTATAAGAGAGCTAATTGCCTTGGATGAGGGGTCGTGCCGACAGTTCCTGCAAACGCTCAAAAATTTCATTCAGGCAACTGACATACTAGTTCTTTCCACGTGCAACCGCACGGAAGTGTATTATACCTCTGATGCTGACTACAGCCACGAGATCGTGAAGCTGTTGGGCATTAGCAAGGGCATAGACAATATATCCCAGTACCTAGATTATTTCACCATTGTGAACGAGCATGCAGATGCCGTGCAACACCTGTTCAACGTGGCCATGGGCCTGGAAGCGCAGGTGGTAGGTGACATGCAGATCTCCAACCAGGTAAAACAAGCCTACCAGTGGAGCGTGGACAGCGAAGCCGCCGGCCCGTTCCTGCACCGCCTGCTGCACACCATCTTCTTCACCAACAAGCGCGTGGTACAGGAAACGTCTTTCAGAGACGGCGCCGCCTCTACCTCTTACGCCGCCCTTGAACTAGTGGAAAGCCTCACGTCTGAGCTCATCAACCCGAAGGTGTTGGTGGTAGGCCTGGGCGAGATTGGCGCCGATGTGTGCCGCCACCTCAAAGACTCAGATTTCCAGAACGTGAAAATCTCTAACCGCACCAAAGCCAAAGCCGAGATTCTGGCCGAGGAATGCGGGCTGGAGGTAGTTCCGTTTGAAGAGCTGGTAGACGCCATGAAAGAGGCCGATGTGATTATCTCCTCCGTGGCCCGTAACGAGCCGTTCTTCACCAAAGAAATGGTAAGCCGCCTGAACGTTCTCACCTACAAATTCTTCATTGACCTGAGCGTACCGCGCAGCGTAGAGCCCGAAGTGGAGCAGATTCCGGGGGTACTGGTGTACAACATTGACACCATCCAGAACAAAGCCTCAGAAGCCCTGCAACGCCGTTTAGACGCCGTGCCGCAGGTAAAGCAGATCATCAGAGAGTCTATTGAAAGCTTCCAGGACTGGACCAAGGAGATGAACGTGTCCCCTACCATCCAGAAACTGAAGAATGCGCTGGAGACCATCCGTCAGGAAGAAATGGCCCGGTACATGAAAAAACTTTCGCCCGCGGAGGCCAAACACATGGATGAGGTAACCAAGTCTATGATGCAGAAAATCATCAAGCTGCCGGTACTACAGCTGAAAGCCGCCTGCAAACGCGGCGAGGCCGAAACCCTCATTGACGTACTCACAGATCTCTTTGATCTGGAGAAACAATCTGCCGAGGCGCACAGCTAAGCCACAGCACCAATATCAGTTAATGATCAATCGGGATGTTCTCAACCAGAATATCCCGATTTTTTTGCCCCTCTTTGCAGTCCGGCCGGCTCTTCCGTCTTGGGCAGGTATATAGTCCCTACACAATATAAAAGCCGTTTAGAGGCCGTTTTTCCAAAAACAGCCCCTAAACGGAAACGATGGCAGTCAAGGTGCCGCCATACTCTTCCACGTATAGAATAGCGGCCGGTGTTTTCATCCTCCCGGCTTCCTTTTTATATTGGCGGCATGAAAAAGCTGCTTTTTATACTCTCCGTGGCCTTTGCCTCTCTCCCGGGCATGGCGCAAGTAACCTGGTCACCGTCTCCGCAACACCAGCAGGGGCTTCCTTCCTCCGTGAAAATCTTCACCACCTCAGACTCTCTGGATGGCAAACCTTTCAAAGCCTATTATCTGGAAGCCGACCTGAAAGACCCCAAACTGGAAGTGCTCACCCGAGTGGGCAACGGCAAGCGCTATACACCCAAGCAGTATTATGAGCAGGAAAGCGGTAATGTGCTGGCCGTGGTTAACACCACCTTCTTCTCCTTCGCCGACAACCGAAACCTGAACCTGGTCATCAGTGACGGGAAAGTACTGGCTCCGCAGGCCACCGTAAAACGCAAGAACCCCAAAGGCACCGACACCCTCACCTATTACCCTACCACCGGCGCCATCGGCTTTTTCCGGAATCGTACCGCAGACATAGCCTGGGCCTACAACATGGGCAAGAAAAAGAAAACCATGCAACTGGCCGCCCCTTATACCATTGAAGTAAACGGCAAACCTGCCCCAGAACCCACCAAACGTACCGCCAAGGGCCTGAAGCGCTGGAAACCCCAAACCGCCGTGGGTGGCGGCCCGGTACTAGTGCAGAATGGCAAAGTGCACATCACCGCTGAGGAAGAGATGCGCGGCGGGGCTGGTTTCAGAGGTCCCAATCCCCGCACGGTGATCGGCTACACCCCTGACCAGAAATTAATCATCCTCATGGTGGAAGGCCGCAACAAAGGCATCGCCGAAGGTGCCAGCCTAGACCAACTGGCCAACCTGATGGTAGGTTTAGGCTGCCAGGAAGCCTTGAACTTAGACGGCGGCGGCTCCAGCGCCCTGTATGTGAAAGGGAAAGACACCATCAAACCCTCAGACAAGGAAGGCCATAGACCGGTGCCGGCCGTTTTGGTGCTGAAGTACAAGGAATAAACTCCTTGAAAAAAATAAAACCGTTTCTGGCCTACTTTTTTCAAAACAGGCTGGAAACGGTTCCGGGAAATACTTACTTGATGGGGGAAGCTAAGCTGGCGGGGGATTACAGATCACCGCAACACTCCTCCAGGCAGTCAATCACATCAATCAGCTTGGGGATGGAAAGGGAATAATAGATCTTGGTGCCTACCTTGAAAGACGAGAGCACGCCCTTGTCTTTCAGTGTGATCAAATGCTGTGACGCAATGGCTTGGGGCAGATCAAGGTACTGGTAGATCTCCGTCACGGTCATCTTATCTTCCTTACCCAGAAGATCTACAATGGCCAGCCGTTTGGGGTGCGCCAGTACTTTTAACATAGACGCCGCCTTATCTATCTTCTTAGACTCTACTCTGGATAATAAACTTTTCATAAAGACACACTAAAACCTGTACTACATAAGCGCGCTGCCGCGCCTTTTAAACCCGCCGGGCAGTCCGTTTTGCTTACTACCTGAACATTACGTTACTTTAACGCATGGCGACTTACCATGTTATAGGTATCATGTCCGGTACTTCGTTAGACGGAGTTGACTTGGCTTATTGTAGATTTACGTATAAAGAAGATAATTGGATATATAAAATACTTAATACTGAAACACTTCCATATTCAAATATTTGGGAGCAGCGCCTGGCGGGCCTCGCGGAGGTAAGTGCGGCGGAACTTATTGCTACTGACCGGGCTTACGGCCGCCACTTGGGCGAGCTAGTCAGAAGCTTCGTGGACCGGCACCAGCTGGAGGTAGACTTTGTTTCTTCCCACGGGCACACGGTGTTTCACCAGCCCCAGCGGCATATTACGTTTCAGGTAGGCAGCGGTGCGTACCTGGCCGCTGCGGCAGCGTTGCCCACCGTCTGCGACTTCCGCACCCTGGACATCGCCCTGGGCGGACAGGGAGCTCCCTTGGTGCCTATTGGGGACCGGTTGCTGTTCGCCGAGTACGATTTCTGCCTGAACCTGGGCGGCATCTCCAATATCTCGCAGGAAGACCCAGACCACCGCGTGGCCTTTGATATTTCTTGCTGTAACATGCTCCTGAACCCCTTGGCTGAGCAATTAGGGCAACCTTATGACAAAGACGGATTATTGGCCCGCTCCGGCCGGTTTCACCAGGACCTTTTTGACCAACTGAACGAACCGGCCTATTTCACGGCTCCTTTCCCCAAATCCATCGGGAAGGAATGGGCCGACGAGCACAGTTTACGGACCATACAAGAATCCAACGCCTCCGTTCAAGACAAGTTGCATACTGCCTGCCACCACATTGGTTACCAAATTGCCCAATCGGTGCGGCAGCACGCCAACCAGAAAAGCGGGAAACTGCTCCTTACCGGCGGCGGCGCGTTCAATACGTTTCTGGTAGAGCAGATCTGGCATTATCTGGGACCTGACTTTGAAGTGGTGGTACCCGAACCCGAACTGGTGAATTTTAAAGAAGCCCTCATTTTCGCGTTTCTGGGCGTGCTGCGGTGGCGGCAGGAGCCCAACTGCCTGCGCAGCGTGACCGGCGCCCACCACGACAACTGCGGCGGCGCCATCTACTGGAACTAACGTTTAGGGGCTGTTTTTGGAAAAAGAGGCGCTAAATGGGAGTTGCCGCAGGCACTCGCAGATCAGAAACAAGTCCTGAGTCTTGAGTTCTGAGTTTAGTTTTGGCTTAGTTTGGGAAGTAGGGATCAGAGGCGAGAGTTGGCGCAGACGCTCGCAGGTCCTCCGGACGCTGCGAGGTCGTTTGAGTTGACGGTAACGTGGCGGGAGGCGGGTTGGACCCACCCCTACCCCTCCGAGGAGGAGAATTATCTGCTAGAGTGGGGAAATTGCTTAAGCAGTCCGTTCAAGCAGTAAATCTTCTGCTGCCTCTACGCCCAAATAAACAACAATGCTGTATTGCTTCCGCTATGCAATAAATTCCCCTCCTTGGAGGGGTAGGGATGGGTTTACTCCTGCTGAGCTACACCCAAAACCAGCAACAGCCTCTACTACCCGCACCTGTTCCAGTCTTTCCTTCGAGTGCCTCGCTTGTGGCCACAGATAGGCAGAAGCTAAGAGAAAACGACATCGGCATGGCCGCAAGGGCAGTGCGAGAGGGGAAGACGGGGCCCCGCGGCCGTGAGCGCTTACCGCCAAAGATGGAGCAGCACTGCTTATAAAGCCATAGACAAGCGGCAAGCCATGGCATTAGCCAAGAAAATTACGTTTTGCGGCTCTTTTTCAGAAAATAGGCTTAAACTAATCTTCCTTTCCTCCCCTCCATTTTAACAAACGACCGTTATCTGTACCTTTGCGCATCACTCACCAAACCGCACCTCCCGTCATGAAAGACCTGTTAGCCAAATTTGAGAACAAACGCCCCGAGATTGTTTTTGAATGGAAAGACTCTGAGACCGAAGCCGAAGGCTGGGTAGTCATCAACTCCCTGCGCGGAGGCGCGGCCGGCGGCGGAACCCGCATGCGCAAAGGCCTGGACAAGCGCGAGGTAGAGTCGCTGGCCAAAACCATGGAAGTAAAATTCACGGTATCGGGGCCGGCCATTGGCGGCGCAAAATCGGGCATCAACTTTGACCCCGCAGATCCCAGGAAACAAGACGTGCTGGAGCGTTGGTACCGCGTGGTGTTCCCGCTGCTAAAGAACTACTACGGCACCGGCGGCGACCTGAACGTAGACGAGATCCATGAGGTGATTCCCATCACGGAGGAATACGGCCTGTGGCACCCGCAGGAAGGCATTGTGAACGGCCACTTCAAAGCCACTGAGCCGCAGAAAATAAACAAACTGGGCCAACTGCGCCAGGGCGTGAGCAAAGTGCTGGAAGATGCCCACTATTCGCCTTCCCTCGCCCGCAAATACACCGTGGCAGACATGATCACCGGTTACGGGGTGGCCAAAGCCGTGGCGCATTATTATGAACTGTGGGGCGGCGAGCTGCCAAGCAAACGTGCCATTATCCAGGGCTGGGGCAACGTGGGCGCCGCCGCGGCTTATTATCTTTCCTCTGAAGGCGTGCAGATTGTGGGCATCATTGACCGCGCCGGCGGCCTGATCAAGCAGGAAGGCTTCACGTTTGAAGAAATCACCACTCTCTTCCTTAACCGCGTGGGCAACACCTTGCAGGCCGAAAATCTGCTTTCTTTTGAAGAAGTGAACAACCGCATTTGGGACGTAGACGCCGAAATCTTTATTCCGGCGGCCGCCTCACGGTTGGTTTCCACTGAACAGGTGGAGCGCATGCGCCAACATGGCCTGGAAGTGATTTCCAGCGGCGCCAACGTACCGTTCAAAGATCCTGAGATCTTCTTCGGGGCTACGGGTGAGTTCGCCGATCAGCAGGTTTCCGTGATCCCCGACTTCGTGGCCAACTGCGGCATGGCCCGCGTGTTCGCCTACCTCATGGAGCAGGACGTGGAAATCACCGACGAGGCTATTTTCACCGACATCTCCAACACCATCCGGAAGGCCCTGGAAAAGGCCCACGAGCGGAACCCGCATAAAACCGAGATCGCCAAAACCTGCTTTGAAATTGCCCTGAGCCAGCTGCTGTAGTAGCCCCAAGGGAATATAGCTCACCTCAATCGCCTGTCAGCGCCCGCGTAGTTAAGCAAGAGAGCTCACAGGTACTGATAAGCCGTTTAGGGGCCGTTTTTCAGAAAACGGCCCCTAAATGGCTTTTTTATTGAAGAACCTTCTGCATTTCGCTAAACGTTACCCGTACTTAACTGCCGCCCCTGCTCTGGAATGCTGATTCTGCTGATCAGGTTTACAATCCCAATCTCTTGAGAAGCTGATTTAAGAGCTGCCCTCACCTTCTAATGTCCCACTCGTGATTACAAATCGGCCTGGCTTTCGGTTTATAAATCTGAAAGAGCATATCCGCACACTCCACCTCCCACCCGGCCTGATTTCTCCCAACGCAGCAATGCGGGGGCAAAAAGCGGGGATACCGTTTTCGTTTCATAGATTTGCTTTTCCTTTCCCGCAGGGCCTTTGCGGCAGCGTACGAGCCGGGGGCAGGCAGAACGTGAATCCATGCAAAACCAACTTCAAGATATCCTTCAATTTGTGTTTCTGGGGAACACCGTGCAGCAGTACCTCATGTTCATGGGGATCATGCTGGTGGGCTTCCTGTTCAAGACCGTCGTTTCTAAACTGTTTTCGGCAATTCTGTTTGGGGTGCTAGTGCAGCGCATCAACAAAGAAGTGACCAAAGAGGAATTCAGGCGCCTGCTGATCACGCCGCTGGAGTTTCTCTCGCTGCTGGTGTTTCTCTACATCGCTTTTGACCAACTCAACTACCCGCCGGAGCTGGGTCTGCCCGCCAAAGACGAGCTGGGCCTCAAGCAGGTGTTGCAGCGCATTTTCAGCATTTTCCTCATTGTCTCGCTCACGTGGGTAACCATGCGGCTGGTAGACTTCGTGGGCATGATCTTCTCCAAGCGGGCCGCCAAAACCCTGTCTAAGCTAGACGACCAGCTGGTGCCCTTCTTCGTGGACTTCAGCAAGGTGATCATTGCCATCATTGGGTTCTTCGTGATTCTGGGGGCGGTCTTTCAGGTGAACGTGGCGGGCCTGGTGGCCGGCCTGGGAGTGGGTGGTTTGGCGCTGGCCTTCGCGGCGAAGGAGAGCCTGGAGAACCTGCTGGCCTCTTTCACCATTTTCCTGGACCACCCGTTTGTGGTAGGCGACTTGGTGCAGGTGGGCGAGATCACAGGTACTATTGAGAAAATTGGGTTCAGGAGCACCCGCATCAGGACCATTGAGAAAAGCTACGTGACGCTGCCCAACAAAAGCATGATAGACAAGCCGCTGGACAACCTTACCCTGCGCACGTTTAGGCGGGTGACCTTTGAACTCATGCTCACCTACCAGACCACCTCAGAGCAGATGAAGGCCATCAGTACTCAGATTCAGGCATACATAGACCAGCACCCGCGCACCAACGAAGACGGCAAGGTACGGTTCTACCGCCTGGGTCCCCACTCCAAAGACATTCTGGTGCTTTACTTCATCAACACCATTGACTGGAACGAGTACATGGAGATTAGGGAGGAAATCAACTACCGGATTGTGGAGATTGTGGAGCAGCAGCACGCTGAATTCGCCTTCCGGACGCAGACCGTGCTGGTGCAGCGCGAGGAAGCGTAAACCTTCAGATTCCTTCGTGGCGCAGGCGATGGCGGCAAATTTTCCGTTTAGGGGCTTTTTTCGGGAAAACAGCCCCTAAACGGAAAAAGCTGCTACCAGCCGGACCCTTTTCGGCCGCCGCCCAAGATACCGCCCAGCAAGCCTCCCAGACCGCCCGAAGCCATGCCGCCGCCGTAGCCTCTGCGCCCGCCCAGGCCACCCAGAATAGAGGCCATAGAGCCTAAGCCCCCCATTCGGCCGCTGCCGTACATGCCGCCTCTACCCATCATGCCGCCGCCCAGCAAACCACCCAGGAGTCCGCCCAGGCCACCTCCCATGCCCATGCCGCCGCCCATCATGCTGCCACGGCGGCGGTTCATCATGCCACTGATCACAATTGGGGCCAGCACGCCCAGCATTCCGGTAACCATGCCCGGCGAGATACCCGCGTTCTTGAACATGTCGCCAAAGCCGCTTTTGCTCAGGAAGGAGTTGGAGGTGGGGTCTTCGCCGTGCTCCTGCGCCTGGTTGGCATTGTCCACGAACTGGTCCAGGATGCTGAATTGTTTCTGGTCAATGCCCAGGTACTTGCCTATCTCTGAGATGCGCTGCTGCTCCTCTGCGGTATATTCCCCGTCTGACTTGGCGAAGCTGATGATGTCTGTGACAAACGAAAACCGGAGGGGGCTGCCCTTGAGCACGTCCAGGCAACGCTGGAGACTTATCTGGGAGGGATTCTTCGCGATGGAGACTACTTCTTCCTGCACATTCTGGGGCAGCTCAGCGGCTTCGGCCATGAGTTGCAGAAAGGTGATCTCTTCTTCAGACACATGACCATCTGCCGAGGCGATGGTGGCCAGTGCGCCCAGGTAAGCCCCTTTCTCCTGTTCTGAGTATTCTTTGAGTAAAGCGGTGGTTTCTTCAGCCATAGTTTCAATGCGTTAGTGTAGAATTAGACAAACGACGCGGCCAGAAACGAGTTGGCGTTTAGCGCCTGTTTTTGTAAAAACGGTCCCTAAACGCCAGGCCTTCCCGCCCCTGCCTTCCTTTTGCCCCGCCGCCAGAATGCGCTTGAAGAACCCGTTCCCGTTGGTGCCGTGCCAGCGCCAAACCATGCTGTGGCATATTTTTTTACTTTTTTTCAGGGCATGATTTGGTGATTAAATTTCTACCTGCCATATTTGCATCATCAAACGGAGACAGCGGGTCTTCGGAGCCTTCGGGATGTTAGCTCAGCTGGTTCAGAGCATCTGCCTTACAAGCAGAGGGTCGCTGGTTCGAATCCAGCACGTCCCACTTACATAAAAAAGCCTCTCCGCTTAGAGAGGCTTTTTTATGCGAAACTTCACTTGAAGATGATAGATCTTCTACCCCTTTTATTGGGATGTTAGCTCAGCTGGTTCAGAGCATCTGCCTTACAAGCAGAGGGTCGCTGGTTCGAATCCAGCACGTCCCACTTACATGAAGCCTCACCTAACCGTGAGGCTTTTGTGTTTTAGTTCCAGCCCGAGTTTAAAGATTTGCCCTAGGCTCTATCCGCAGAAAAATCCTTGCCCTCTTACCTCATTGACGCAACCTGGCTGAGTTTCCCTACGCTTCCCCACAAGGCCGCATAAGTTACAGAAAAGGGTAATTCCCCAAGCCCTCGCCAAAGGTATAAACCGTGTATTGGCACTGGGCTGGCGCGCGGCAACCTCTACTCTGATTATCTCTGCGCCGGCTCTTGGTTGAAAGCGGCGTTTGTCCATTCCTATGCCTCAATGAACTGTTCTCTCCATGAGGTGTGGAAATGTAGTAAGTCACGGTACCAGACAGGGTGGTTTAAGCCCTTACTTAGCGTATCTGATGCATATTCTGTATTTTTGCCTTTCTTAGCCCACCGGATATGCACTTACTTGAGGTCACAAACGCGGTCACTACCAAAGCCTTTCTTGATTTCCCTACTTCGGTTTACCAAGACCACCCTAATTGGATCAGGCCCCTTGACAAAGACATTGAGCAAGTGTTTGACCCCGCCCAGAACCCTAACTTCCGGAACGGCACCGCCATTAGATGGATTTTGCAGAACCCGCAAGGACAAACCATTGGCCGGGTGGCTGCTTTTGTGAACAACAAGACCAAAGATGCTTCTGAGTACGTCACGGGGGGGATGGGCTTCTTTGAGTGCATCAATGACCAGTCAGCCGCCAACGCTTTGTTTGACGCGTGCCAGAACTGGTTGGCTGCCCAGGGCATGGAAGCCATGGATGGGCCCATCAACTTTGGGGAACGGGACCGCTGGTGGGGCCTGTTGACACAAGGGTTCACGGAGCCTAACTATGGCATGTTCTACCACCCACCTTACTATCAGGAATTGTTTGAGAGTTATGGCTTTCAGGTATACTTTAAGCAGTACACCTATTACATGGACACGCACGCCCAGTTCAGCGAGAAAATACGGCAGCGGTCTAAAACGCTGGATGAGACGCCTGGCTACAGTTTTGGGCACCCCTCCAAGAAGAATCTGGAGAAACTGGCGCAGGACTTTCTGGAAGTGTATAACAAAGCTTGGTCTGGGCATGCCGGCATCAATGAGATGACCCTGGAGAAAGCCATGAAAATGGTGGAAAGCATGAAACCGGTCATGGTGGAGCAGCTCATCAACTTCGCCTACTTTGAAGGCAAACCGATTGCTTTCTTCATCATGCTGCCAGAGCTGAACCAACTTTTCAAGCACCTCAACGGTCAATTTGATTTTCTGGCCAAACTGAAGTTCCTCTACTACCGCTGGCGCTACAACAAGCGCACTGACAAGAAAGTGTTTGGGGTGATTTTTGGCGTAGTGCCTGAATTTCAGGCCAAAGGCGTGGACTCTTACCTTATCTGCCATGCGCAAGGTCCCCTCAACGCCTACGGTGCCCGCGAGATTGAAATGAACTGGGTAGGCGACTTCAACCCCAAGATGATGCTGGTGACCAAAGGCCTGGGAGCCCGCATCTACAAAACCCACGTGACGTACCGCAAGATTTTTGATCCAACTAAGCCCTTCACGCGGTACCCAATCATCAACGTAAGGTCTGCGCAGTAAGAGGCAGCGTCGCACTGAATTCTCTGCACATCCAGAAACTGTGACTAAACAGCAAGTTTTACTGGAGGATAAGTCTTTGTAGGCAATTGCTACTTTGGGGCTTGTTTTGGGAAAAGAGGCTCTAAATGCCTAATGGGCCAAGCGCAGGAAGTTCTGGTGCAGCTGCACCACTTGCGGCAACACCAGTTGGGTATCATCATTGTAAAGGACGAACTGTGCCCGCCGCACTCTTTCTTCTTCCGGCAATTGCTTATGGATGATGGCTTCCACCTCGGCCTGGTTGCGGTGCAAATCACGCTGGAGCGTGCGGGTTACTCTAATGGACAACGGCGCTGAAACCGTGAGCACATGGTCTACCTGCGTATAGGCATTGGACTCAAACATGAGCGCAGCTTCCTTTAGAATATAGGGGGCCTGTTGGTGCTGCTCTACCCATTTATAGAAGTCTTTGCGTACCTGCGGGTGCACCATACCGTTAAGCTTGGCCAATTCAGCTGTGTTATGGAATACTTTCTGGCTCAGGTAGGGGCGGTTCAGGTTTTGCTGGGCATCAAAGGTCTCCGGTCCAAAAGCGGAGATCAGCTGTTCGCGCAGCTCCGGGTCATGGTTCATCACCCATTTGGCGCGGGTATCTGAATCATACACGGGTACCCCTAACAGCTGAAAGCATTTGCACACTATGCTCTTGCCAGAGCCAATGCCCCCGGTAATGCCAATTTTAAGCATGTCACTGCGGTATTAAAGATATCTTGACCCTGGCAGGCAGCAGGCTGATTTGTTTGGTGAGAGGTGCTTTCTGCAACAGCGTAGGCGCAATGGTGGAGTCTGCGGCGTTGAACTGCCTGAAGTCAAGTGCTACCTGAAATAGCTCGGGCTGCAGAAGTTCTCTACTCTTGGGCAGGCAAGCATACTGCACCACCAGCGGTCCGTTCATCACCCGCAGGCGGTATCCTGCCGGGAAGTTCTGCAACGTGGGCTGCACCACCACTTCTCTACGCTCTAAAGCTACTATACTGAACTCAACCTCGGCCTCGCTTACATCTGCCTGCACCAGGGAGGTATAATCATATACCAGCGGTACTTCGGCTTTGAAAGGCGCTTTTAGGCTTCGGTTAGGAACGCTTAACAGGAATGGGTTGGGAAATTGATTCAGGATCTGCTCAGGTCCGGTAAAGGTGACGGAGTCTGGGCGCACTTTCACGGGCCCTACAAATTGGAAGCCCGGGGCTGCGATTACCTGGGTGGTATCAATAGCCAGCGGGAACTTGCGGGTAAGTAGCCGATCAAAATCAAAGCTGACGGTGTCTGTGACCACAAAATTGAGCGCCAAGCCATCCAACACATTGGCGATGGCGGGCCGTAGGGCATGCCCTGGCAACCGCTTCACGTGGGGCAACCCCCTAATGGAGAGTTCGGCGGGTTTTACGTTAAACAGCAGGTTTTTGCGGAGCAGCTTCCAGCCTTTGCCGGTCACACTAATCATGACCACTTCTGGCAGAGGCTTCACGGGCACCAACGCCTGCGGATCATATTTGAACCGGATGGGATAGGATACCTGCGCGGTATAACTTTTATTGAGGGCGTTGAGCAGCCAGAAAGTAGCGGCCGTAAAAAAACAAAGCAACACCACCCGCCAGTACTGTTTCTGTTTGGGTGAAAACGGTCTCAGTAACCAGAGGAGGGCGTGCTTTGTCTTATTAAATGGCAAGGTATTTTTTACGTAGTGGGTTCTGTGCTGGCATTAGCGTTGACACGGCTGGTAGGTTCCATCGCAATCGCTATTTTGTCAAATTTCAGCTTAATGCCTTTGTCTACTTCAATCCAAACGGTGTCATCATCTATGCTGAGCAGGCGGCCGTGCAGCCCACCAATGGTAACCACGTTCATTCCGCGCTTCAGTTCATCTCTGAATTTCTTCTGGTCTTTGGCCTTTTTCTGTTGCGGGCGCAGCATGAAGAAATAAAATACCAGAATAATTAAGCCAATGAACAGGAAATTAGCATACACATTGGTGTTCTCTGCGGAGGCTTGCAATAAAATTGTTAACATAAGGTTGTTCTAAGATTATAAACGAACAGGTCCTTCTGCTCCTGCCTGCGGCACTGTGCCGGTAATGTTGGTCTTAATCACTAACTGGTTGATCTGCGGATCTGTGTTGGCGGTGATGGTGATCTGCTTAGACTGCTGGCCAGTTTTACCGGCTGGGTCAAACTCAACAGTGATCTCGCCGGTTTTGCCAGGGGCAATAGGTTCTTTTGGCCATTGCGGCACGGTACAACCGCAGGTGGCGGAGGCGCTCTCAATCACCAGGGGCGCTTGGCCGGTGTTGGTGAAAGTAAAAGTGTGCTGCACTTTCTTGTCTGCCTTGATATTACCGAAATCATGCTCCGTTTCTTTGAACGTCATGACGGGCTTAGGCGCGTTAGGATCCACGGCTTCCTGGCTGGCCACGTTAGGGTTGGTAGCCGGATCATTGGCTGCCGGAGCAGTCCCTTCAGAAGCGTTCTGCTCAGTGGCGGTTGCTTCTTCTGTAGTTGCTTTTTTCTCGCAGCTGGTTGTCCAGAGACCACCGGCTAAGAGCAATGCGATGACAAATTGCTTTTTCATAAGATTCTACCTATTAAAAGAATAGGACAAGTTACAAATTTGAAATTATATGCTGCGTAAATTCTGAGGTAGACGCAGTACCACCTAAATCGCGGGTGCATTGCTCTTTGTTGAGCAAGGTTTTCTCCAGCGCGTTCTCAATTCTGTCTGCCTGCTCCTGCAAGCCCATGTGCTGTAGCATCATGAGGGCAGAACGCAGCAGGGCGGTTGGGTTAGCCAAGCCTTTACCGGCAATATCTGGGGCCGAGCCGTGCACGGCTTCAAAAATAGCCATATCATCGCCAATATTGGCGCCAGACACCACACCCAGACCACCTACCAGACCGGCACACAGGTCAGAGAGAATATCTCCGAACAGGTTAGTGGTGACCACCACGTCAAACTGCTCTGGTTTGCTCACCAGCTGCATGCACATGTTGTCAATGATCTTCTCATCCCACTGCACCTCAGGAAATTCTTTGGAAACGGCCTCAGCAGCTTCCAGCATCAGTCTACCGGCGTTTTTCAGGATGTTGGCTTTGTGCGCCACCGTCACTTTGGAACGGTTATGCTTGGCGGCAAACTGGAAAGCAGCCCGCACAATTTTATGGCAACCTTCTACCGTCACGCGCGAGATGGAATCGGCAATGCCCAGGCGCTCGTCATAGATCTCCAGCCCGGAGTACAGTCCTTCTGTGTTCTCCCGGAACAGCACCAGGTCTACGTTCTCAAACCGGGTTTTCACACCCGCCGTGGTCTTGGCCGGGCGTACGTTGGAATATAAATCGAATTTCTGGCGGAGCTGTACGTTGATGCTCTTGAAGCCTTTGCCCACCGGCGTGGTGATAGGGCCTTTGAGGGCGATTTTATTACGCTCCAGGGAAGCAATAAGGGTCTGCGGAATCAGCTCACCCATGGACTCAAAGGTGGTTTGTCCGGCGTTTTCTTCTTCCCAAGTGATGGGCACTTGTGCGGCTGCAAAGATCGCCTTTACGGCTTCCGTGATCTCAGGACCTATCCCGTCGCCGGGAATAAGGGTAACGGTTGTCATGGTCAAGGGGCTTAGATTTCCTTTCTGTTATTGATTTGATTGATGAGGGAGTCTACGTCTACCAACAGACGCTCGGCTTTGTCGCGGGCATCTTTGATCACGCGCTGCCCCTCGGTTTTGGCGGCAGAGCCCTGCTCTTCTCTTCCGGCAATGAGGTCATTGGTGAGCTCCAGCAGACGGGCCCGGTATTTCTCTAACTGAAAGCTCAGTTTGTCACGGGTTTCACGGCCTTTCTCTGGCGCAAATAAGATTCCTAGCACCGCTCCCGTAGCGATGCCGGTAGAGAAGGCAAGGATAGCATTGGTTTTTTTGCCCATAGTTTTAGGTAGTATTAAGGTTGTTACGCAAGAGCCTCTGTTTGCGTTTAGGGGCTGTTTTTGGAAAAACAGCCCCTAAACGCAAACCGGCTACGTTATTGGTTTCACTGAGAACGCAAAACTGGTCTTTTTATTTGTTGTCTAGCAAACCTCTTCCAGATTTACGGATGGCGCCGCTGGAGAGCAGGTCCTGAGACAGCTTGTCTAACACCCCGTTCACGAACTGCTTGCTCTTAGGCGTGCTGTACACTTTAGAGATGTCAATATACTCATTGATGGTCACCTTTACCGGAATGCTCCTGAAAATATGCATCTCGCAGAGCGCCATCTTGAGGATGATCTTGTCCATGAGGGCCACCCGCTCCACGTCCCAGTTCTTCACGCTTTCTGAGATCATGGCTTCGTACTTCTCATCGTCTTTGAGGGTTTCAAAGTAGAGTTCCTCAAAGAAGGCTTTGTCGTCTTCCCAGCTGGGCGAAAGGTCTAGCAGGGCCAGGTTCTCATCGGTATCCTCCTCCAGCATCTTGATGGATTTGTTTACCAGGCTTTTCACCACAGACTTGTTCTCCACCCAGTTCAGGTCTTTCTCCTCAAACAGGGCCTGCAGGTTCTCGTCCTTAAAGATAAGATTTTTGAAGATATGTTTGAGCAGTTCCAGATCCTGCTCATAGGTTGGCTCGGCTACCGCCAGGTACGCCAGTACTTCTTCGTCTTTTTTGAGGCTGTTGCGGTAGATTTTCTGCACTACCTCCAGGTCACCGGCCCAGCTCAGGTTTCTCCTGATCACGCGCTGCTCCAGGAATTTGTTGCCCAACAGTTTCTGCAGGGCTTTATTCTGGAGCAGTTTGCTCAAGTCTGCGTCTGTGCGCTCTGTGAAACGGGTGGCGGCTTTTTTCTCATCGCCTTCAATGAGGTGCACCAGCTCCTGCAGCACCAGCAAGGTTAACAGGTAGCGGTCATAGATTTCCTCAGCGGCGGTCAGCATCTGGTTACCGAAGAACTTAAGGTCTTTTCGGAGCGCGTTCTGGTAGAAATTAACGGCCGCCTGGGCTGCATCCAGAATTTCGCGGTCTTTCTCCTCGGTGTCAAATTTGCGGGTTTCGTACCATTCCTTGAACAGCAGCGTGGCGATCTGCTTCTGGCCTTCCAGTTTTTTACGGTCCTGCGGCTCAATGGCCATCAGGTCGGGGGCAAATCGGTCCGCGATCAAATCCAGCGCCAGTAAATAGTCTGACCCTTCTGCCTGCACGTAGGCATAAATGGCTTGCATGGCTTTGATACGGAGTATTCTGCGGTTGAGCATATTAAATAAGGAAAGAACGTGGTGAACGTGAAAATTAAGCTAAAAGTTGGGAGTTGGCGGGTGGCTTTCGCCCTTATACGGCCCCTCCCCCAATTCTGCCGCAAAGGTCCGAACTTGTAGCCCAAGAAGCAAACGGTCCTCTCTTTTTAATTAGCACTATTCCTTTTACTTGGGCAAAAGGCGCGGCGTTTCTCTCAAGTTGCATTTAGCACCTGTTTTTGGAAAATGAGCCGCTAAACGCATTACTTGTTTTTTGTATTCTGAAGGATTGTCTATTGTGCTCCACATTTGGCAAAAGGTTCATGTCATGAGAACTGCTTCTCACCTCCGAGAGTCCCCCTTTGAAGGGGGTAGGGGGATGTTTACACGAGCCGGTCTCTCTTCTTCTGGACTTGCCTGCAAGGACAGGTGCCTTTCACTCCCGTTCCTGCCGAACCTAGGGCTATATTACCTTCCTTGCCGAAACTCCTGCTGCTTTCGCCGTTGTTGGTGTTCTCACCGACAACCAAGACTGCCGCTCCGGTTTGCTCTATCCGTCTTTGCTTTCCATTGCCGTTCCTGCCGAACCTCTTATCATTTTACTTTCTGCCAACGTCTGTCACTTTTCTCCTTGATGAGAAAAGTAACCAAAAGAATCAAGAAGAAAAGAAACTCGCTGACGCTCGGACAGTCTTTTCTTCATTTGAGGTACCACCGGGCAGCCGTCCTCTGTTCTATAGGAAGCTAAGGCTATTGCAGGCTTTTACCGTCTGAGCGTGCTCCCGCTAAGCGCCTCGGGGCATATTGCCCCTGCGTTGCCCGCTCCCGCAGGCAAGCCTACTGCCAGAGGGATCGCTGTTATTCCCATTAGCTTGCGGGCGTGGCTGGAGTGCGGGGCCGAATGAATCAAAGGCATTGCGTCTTGATCCTAGGTGGCGGGACTCCCCTCCTGGGAGGGGTAGGGGTGGGTTAAGTGCGTTTAGGGGCTCTTTTTCTGAAAACAAGCTCAAAACGTAGGTGAGGCACAAACCTAAAAAAGCGTTTAGGGGCTGTTTTTGAAAAAACAGCCCCTAAACGCTTAGTGGAATTCGCTCCTCTGAGGGAGAAGAGGAACTAGTAGGTCTGCTTGATCTTGGCCATGTCATCAATACGCTTCTGCGCAAGTTCTGTGGCGGCTTTCTGGGTGTGGGTACCGTCTGCCTCGGCTTTGGCGAAGATATTGAGCGTGGTGTTGTAGATCTGCTCGGTCTGCTGCATGGCCCACTCGCGGTTCAGTTTCTTCACCTCTGAGTACACGTTGATGATACCGCCCGCGTTGATCAGGAAGTCAGGCGCGTAGATGATGCCGCGGTTCACCAGGGCTGGACCGTGCACGTTCTCGTCCTGCAGCTGGTTGTTGGCGCAACCGGCAATCACTTGGCACTTGAGGCGCTGCAACGTGTGGTCATTGATGGTGGCTCCCATGGCGCAGGGCGAGTAGATGTCAACGTCCAGGTCATAGATTTCATCCAGGCCCACCACCGTGGCGCCGGTGTTGGCGGCAATGCGCTGCAGGCGCTCCTGGTCAATGTCTGTGATGAACAGCTGGGCACCTTCTTTGGCCAGGTAGTCAATTAAATAACCGCCCACGTGGCCCGTTCCCTGCACCGAGATTTTCTTCCCGGCCAGGCTGTCATGGCCCCAGGCTTTTTTGGCGGCGGCTTTCATGCCCATATAGGTCCCGTAAGCCGTTACCGGCGAGGGATCTCCGCTCCCGCCCTGCGACTCCGGCAGACCGGCCACGTGCTTGGTCTCCATGCCAATGTAGGCCATGTCCTGGGTGGTCATGCCCATGTCTTCGGCGGTGATGTATTTGCCGTTCAGGTTGTTCACAAACCGACCGAACTTGCGCATCATGGCTTCGGTTTTGTCTTTCTTGGAGTCCCCGATGATCACGGCCTTTCCGCCGCCCAGGTTCAGCCCCGAGATGGCCGATTTATAGGTCATGCCGCGCGACAGGCGCAGCACGTCACGTAACGCTTCGGCCTCAGAGGCGTACGTCCACATGCGGGTACCACCCAGGGCAGGTCCTAACACCGTGTTGTGCACACCAATGATGGCTTTGAGGCCGGTTTCATGATCGTGGCAGAAAACCACCTGCTCGTGCTGGTATCCGCTAATCTGGCTAAAAACAGAGGTTTCTGGCGCAGTTGCTAACTCTTTGACTTCTATCATGTGGTATAGTAGCGGTAACGCTACCCTCTTTTGTTAGATATTGGGGAAGCTAATTGGTAATTTCGCTGCGAAAGTAAGGGTATATTTCTGATAGATCAAGAAAATTACTAACAAGTGTTAGTACGTGTTTTGGATAACTGCTGGCTGTGAAATCACTTAAATATTTAAACAAGTATCTGCTCAAATACAAGTTCCGCTTCTTCTGGGGGATTGTGTTTGTGATTGTGTCCAACATCTTCGCCATCATTCCGGCGCAGGTGGTGCGCCACGCCTTTGACCTGGTGCGCGAGGGCATTACCATGTACCAACTGCACGACGGGTTCGCGCAGCAAGAAAATGTGTACGCCTCCTTCGCCCGCAGTACCCTGTTCTACGGGGCAGTTATCGTGCTCATGGCGCTGTTGCGGGGTATCTTCCTGTTCTTCATGCGGCAGACCATCATTGTCATGAGCCGCCTCATTGAGAACGACCTCAAGAACGAGATCTACGCCCACTACCAGACGCTGCCCCTCAGCTTCTACCGCCGCAACAACACCGGTGACCTTATGGCGCGTATCTCTGAAGACGTGAGCCGGGTGCGCATGTACCTAGGGCCTGCCATTATGTACGGCGTGAACCTGGTGGTGCTCTTCCTGATGGTGATCCCCTACATGCTCTCCGTGAACGTGAAGCTCACCATTTACACGCTCCTGCCGCTGCCCATCCTCTCGGTGAGCATTTACTACGTGAACAACATCATTGAGCGCAAGAGCGACGAGATTCAGAAAAGCCTCAGCGGCATTACCACCTTTGTGCAGGAGGCGTTCTCGGGCATCAGGGTGCTGAAGTCGTTTGTGCGCGAGCAGGATTCGCACGCCAACTTCACCAAAGCCAGCGACACCTACAAAGACAAGTCATTGGAGCTCAACTTCGTGAACTCACTTTTCTTCCCGCTCATCCTGTTCCTGATTGGCCTGAGCACCATCATTACCGTGTGGCTGGGCGGCAAGGAAGTGATCAACGGCAGTATTACGCCCGGCGTGATTGCCGAATTCCTGATTTACGTGAACATGCTCACCTGGCCGGTGACGGCGCTGGGCTGGACCACCTCCCTAGTACAGCGCGCCGCCGCCTCGCAGCAGCGTATCAATGAGTTCCTGAACACCAAAACCGATATCATCTCCCAGAAACACCTGGAGAAAGACCTCAAAGGCGCCATTGTGTTTGAAGACGTGGACTTTGTGTACCCAGACACCGGCATCCATGCGCTCAAGAAACTGTCTTTCCAGATTAATCCCGGCGAGACTTTGGCCGTGATTGGCAACACCGGCTCCGGCAAGAGCACGGTGGCCGCGCTGGTGTGCCGCCTCTATGACGCCACCGGCGGCCGAATCCTGATTGACGGCGAAGACATCCGTGACTACAGCCTCTCCAACCTGCGCAGCCAGATTGGGTACGTGCCGCAGGACGTGTTCCTGTTCTCAGACTCCATCAGAAACAACATCGGGTTTGGGGTAGACGCCCTGCCCGAGGAAAAGATGCTGCAGGCCGCCAAAGATGCTGATGTGTATGAGAACATCATGCACTTCCCGGCCCAATTTGATACCGTGCTGGGCGAGCGCGGCATTACCCTCTCCGGCGGGCAGAAGCAACGCGTTTCCATTGCCCGTGCCCTGGCCCGCGAACCCAAAATCCTGATCCTGGACGATTCCCTCTCGGCGGTAGACACCAAAACCGAGAACGCGATTCTTAACAGCCTGCAGCGCGTGATGGCCAACCGTACGTCCATCATTATCTCGCACCGCGTGAGTTCCGTGAAACTTGCCAACAAGATTCTGGTGCTGGACGATGGCGTGGTGGTGCAGCACGGCACCCATGAAGACCTGATGCAGGACACGAATGGCCTGTACCGTGCCCTCTACGAGCGCCAGCTGCAGACCGAAGACCAGGAGTAAAAGCCGGTTTGGGCCAGATTTAGGAAAAAGAGCCGCTAAACGCACAGCAAATTTCAAAAGCACTTTCGCCAAACCCGAATTTTCCTTTACTTTGCAGCAGATACCAATGATCGGGATGTAGCGTAGCCTGGTATCGCGCCAGCATGGGGTGCTGGAGGTCGCAGGTTCGAATCCTGCCATTCCGACAATTCTACACAGAGAGAGGCCGTTGTTCCCAAGACAACGGCCTCTCTGTTTTTCCGGCTTTCCGTTTAGCGGCTCTTTTTCCCAAATCTTGCCTGAACCAGCTTGCCGTTACTCCATCCGCCCGAAGTCATGTTTGAGCACGAACATAGTGAAATGCTGATGATTGCCGCCACCGGCCAGTTGTGACATCCACATGCCTTCCAGCGTGAAGTGTTTGCTGAACGTATAGCCCACTCCGCCAAAGACCCGGTTAGAGTCAAAGGGCTGGTCCCGCACAATCACGCGCACTTCGTTCCGGAAGATGCCGTACCATGGCCTCACTTCCCGCTCAGGAGACCCAATAGGCACCCGCAGCGCCACTGAGTACCGGAACCGTGTGTGATAGCCCTGGGGCAGCCAGCGTTCCTCCACCTGATACCGGTGCGTGATACTGGCCTTCCAGAGTTGCCCCCTTATGGACACCTGCTGGTACAGACGGTTTTCGTGGCTGTAGTCGGTGTTTTCAAGGTCCAGGTAATTGCGGTTAAATAGGTGGGCGTAGCCCGATAGCAGCGACACAGGAGCTTTTTTGAAGTTGTACTGCAGTTCTGCTCCGGTAAAGAAGGTTCGGGGATCTTTGACGGGCCGGTACGTGCGGTACTGCAGATTGGCCGTAGCCACCCATTGGGGGTTGATCCAGTAGGAGCCGGAATATTGTAACCAGTGGTTCACGTTACCTCTTTGGGCAGTAGCCGCTGTTGCCAGCAGAAAGCCACCCAGCAAACCCAGAATCCCAATCCTTAATTTCATTCTTCACCAGTTAAAACGTAGATGCCGGGCTGTTTGCCACTACGCTCTGTTCAGCGGCCAGTGGCGTAGTGCCCATGAAAGAAGCCTTGCGCTTGAGCAAGGCTTCTTTCATGGGCACTATCATTTAATCACAGAAATGCCAGCAATAGAAAAGGCTCTACGGGAAGCGAAGAATTGCGTTCAGGTTTCAGCTTTTCTTCTTCAGGACAACTTTTTCGGCGTGCTTGGCCACAATCCGGCTGAAGAACTCGCGCAGGTTCCCATACTCCTCTGGGGTGAAAAACGTCTTGTTGATGTTGAGTTTGCTGGTAATCTGTAATTGGCCGTTCTGCGCCTGCACCACATACGTGAATTTGGCGGCATTGCGCGGCAGGGTCAAGATAGCCGGAGCCGGTAAAGTTTCCGGCACATATCCCTCCGGAAGCTGGTAGGTAAAGAAATAGGTTTCATCTACGGGAGCCGCAAAATCTATGGGGTACTGCCGGGTAGTCAGCTTAAACGGATTCTCACCCTGCGCATGGGTGAGCATAGGCGACACATACAGCAAATCAACCGGTTGGTCCTCCCCGGCTCTGTTGAGTTCATATTCCTTCCCGAAGGGTTTCTGCAGGTTGTCCAGGTTACTGAGCTTTACGGCTGCCCTTATCCAGTCTGTCCCGGCGTTGGCGAACTCCTTCAGATACGTTTCCTCCCCTTTTTCCTTCACCGCTGACCGGGCCGACACGGCTGGCACTCCCTGATAGCTTTCAGAGAGAATACCCGATACTTCACCCGTCGCTTTAATTTTGAGCTGTCCAGACACCACCTGCAGGTTTTTCTCAAGGCCCATGAGCGGCACCCATTTGCCGGCAGGCTGCTGCACCACCCACCCCTGGTCATTGAGGCAACGGAAAGGCAACATCCCGAAGGGCAGACTAGCCTCAGTGGCATCTAACAGATAATTGATGCCGCCCACAGACACATAAGAGATCACATAATCAAATTTACTGATCATAGGTGACGAGGTGAGCGGTTTCCCGTGCTGACGGGTACTCACCAGCATAGGCATGGCCCGTATTCCTGCCTCGCGCAACATAGCCGTTAGCAGAAGGTTTACCTCTGAGGAAGAGCCCGTACGCCGGTCATAAGATTTACGCAAGTTCTCTGCATAAATGCGGTGCTTGCCGTCCCAGCGCATGTGCTCTTTCACATGGGTTACCACCGCCTTTACTTTGCTCAAGGTATCGTCTTTACCGGCCACAAGTTCATGGGCGGTTTTGGCGAGGAAGGTGGTGTTGTCTAACTGCTTACCGAAGGACTCATCTTTTAGTAGTTCTTTGGTGAAGCTTTCCCAGTCGCCGGAGGTGTAGATAGGCTGCTCATCTGGGTATTGCACCTTGGAGAGTTCGAACTCCAGTTTGGCCATGTAGTCGCGCATGTTGGGCAAATAGGGTTCTTCGGCCATGGCGGGCACATCTTTCATGACCCACCGGTACTGCACCACTTGCATGGAGATAGTGCCCCGCTCTTCTACGTTTACTATGTGGGCCTGCCTGTTTTGCACCAAGGCAGCGGTTTTCCGTTCTACTTTGGCATCTTTGATATGGAAGGGGTGGAAGCCGTGTAATACCTGCTTGTACTCATAGAAAGGCACCATACCCACCCGATACTCACTCCACTTCACAGGAATAGGCCGCTGGAATTCCCACTCCCGCAGGAACTGCAGAAAATCTGACTTGATGGTGTAAGTAAGCTCAATCACAGAACCCACCCTTACGCCGGGCATGGTCAGTTTCTTCAAGTGCCAATTGGCGTCTTGCTTCTCTTCAAAGATGGCTTTCTCCTCTAACTTCATCTTTACCATAGCCCCGTTCTCCCAGTTGTAGGTAAAGCCTTTCACATTGAGCACTTCCTCTTTGTTGCCGTCCCCTTTCTTGTAAAACGGAATGACGATGTCTGCTTCATTAAGCCCGCTCTTTTTCAGGATCTTAATGCGCATGATCCGCTTAAACTGCAGTTGCACGCCACTGGTGAACATAAAAGAAGATTCGCCCATGTCATACAACACTACCGCCGCGGCACTGGTATCTGGGGCATACGTGGTCATTTTTAGGTCTTCTGGGGTTACCAGTCCCATTTTAAATGGGTCATCTGCGAAGCCTGGGGTAGTCACGCCCAGCAGGAGCAACAGCAGAAAAAGCCACTGCTTCTTAAAGAGTTTGGGGTACATAAAATCTTGGATAGGAAATAGAGAAGTCAGCCAATAAAGCCATTAAAAGAGTTGAAGAGGCCAAGGCTACTGTAACACCTTGGCCTCTTCCAGAAAGAAGATCAGGTAGTTTCGGCGGCCAGGACCACTTGCTGCTGGTCTGCTCTGGAAACCTGCTTCAGGAAGTTAACCAGTTCCATGTATTTAGACGCCGCGTGTCTGCCTTTGTGCATGGTGAGCTGGCGCACGTAGGTAAGTTTATTCCCCTTCATTTGTACCTGTGCCTTGTACTCCCCAAAAATGGAGGTATACTTCACTGGCTGGGGAACGCTCTCGGCTTTATATCCCGCCGGAATCTCGTACTCCACGCTGTCTACATCATGGAAAGACATTGACCAGATTACCTCCTGCTTCCGGTTCTCAGTGGAAGAAGGCACTCCGGTCCACCTGTTCATTAAATTAGGTGTGATAAAGAGGCGTTTGCCACTCACAGAAGCTAACTTGGGGAGCTCCAGCTGCAATTTCTCCTTGACCAGTGGTTCTCCTTTCACCTTCTCCAGGGTATACTTCTTTATCTCAAACGTAGGGATCTGGGTGTTTTTATAAAGCCATTTGAGCTGCTCATCTGGCGTATAATGCTGGACAACAGCGCCGCGAGGCTCGTGCTGGAGACCGGCGAACTGCGTGAAAGCTTCCCCTACCCCGCTTCCCTGGGCGCTAAGCTTCACCTGCACCGTGCGTAGCTGGGTGTTGTCAGAAGCGGTGAATCTGGGTGTTGACACCAGTTTGCCACCCTCTGGGGTAATCAGGAGCGAGTACCGGTCGCCGGTAGAGGAACCGGTATAGCCGGCATCGGCCATTTGGTTTGTACACTCCAGCCACATAGTGTCTTTGGCGGTAGGCACTGCCACCACCACGTGGTTGAACTGGCTGTTAGGGAAATCTTTCAGGATGGGTCTGTTATCATCGCCGGCGTAGATGAGCGCGTAATGGCTCTTGATACCGGCGGCCTCTAACAGTGCTTTGGTGTAATTACTCAAGGCTTTGCAGTCTCCGTAGCCTTTGCTGTCTACCATGTTGGCTTCAAAAGGCTGCCATCCACCAATTCCCAATTGGATGGAAACGTAACGGGTTTTGTTCTGCATGAACTGGTAAATGGCTTTGACCTTCGCCTCTGGGGTGGGTAAGTCTTTAACTAAGGCCTGAACTTGCTGCTTCGTGGCTTCAGAGATCTGGTCGCGGCCCGCGTTCAGTTTGTTCTGCCACTCTCCCAGGGCCTGCCAAGTTTCCAGCGTACCGGCGTAGCCCTGTACTTCAAACGTGGCGGGCGCGGTGCGTACAAGCGGCACCAGTTCCCTGAAAGGCGGTCCGTACACTTCTTCCTCTACCGGCTTCACATCGTTCACCTGCCACAGATACACTTGCTGGCCTGCTTCCTGCTTTACGCTTACCTTACCTGGTACTTTTTGCTCATGGTAGCGGAGCGGCGGCATGTTACTGGGGAGGTTCACCTGAAAAGAAGCATTCTCTACCGCCAGTTTTTCTCCATCTAAGGGCATCCAGCCGGTATAGAACAGCATGTTGGCAGAGGTAACCTGGTACTCAAACTCCACCGTGTACGGGTAAGACGGCAAAGAAAGCTCCGCCACTTTCACGCGGTTGTCTTCATACAGGGAGAAGTCACTGGTGTTGCTGTAATCTTTGATCTCTGCTGTTTTGAGCGTTTTTACTTTCTTGCCCAGCAGGTCATAGACCGTTCCTTTGATGAAGTTAACGGTGTTCAGTTTATCATACCGCACCACCAGCCGGGCATGTTGTTTCCCGTCTTCGTTGAGGACCGTTACCACGCGTTTGATACGTTCCGTGGAAGACTTGGGGGAAAGCACGGTAAACACCGTTTCCTCCGTGCGCACCACGGCATTAGCTCCTTTAGACAGCTCGGGTTTAATGGTGAAGGAAGCGTAAGAAGGAGTCTCTCCGGCCCAACAGTTCCCACCGCAAACCAGCACAGAGAGGAGAAGAAATAAGAATCGTTTTTGCATAGATTTAAGAAAAAGAGCCTCTAAACGCCATTATCCTTTCTTTTTTAACACAATTTGCTCTGCGTGCTTGGCTACTACCTGAGTGTAGAACTGCTTCAGGGACTCGTATTCCTCTTTGTAGAAGATGGATTTGGAAATGGTCATTTTGCTCATGACCTGAATTCTGTCTCCTACCACCTGTAACAGGTAAGTGAATTTTCCTCCATCTTCTGGCAAGGCCATCACAATGTTTTTGGGCATTTCCTCTACTGCGTAACCCGCCGGAATAGTAAAGTTGCAGATATATACTTCTTCTGTAGGATGGGCAAAATCTACCGGGTATTTGCGGTTGGCCCCGGTAAAAGGATTCTCTGGCTGCGCTTTCAGCATCATGGGATTGATGTAGATGATGTCTTTGGCTTGCTCATCGCCCACACTATTTACCTCATACTCCAGCCCCAACGGCTTGTACAGCTCTTTCAGATTCTTCAACGTGGGCTTTCTCCGCTCCAGCTGGTTCTGGTTACTGACAAGCTTTTCCAGGTATTTCTCTTCGCCTTCTTCCATGACATGATGGCGCAGGTTGACGGCCCACAGACCACTGGTAGACTTGGCCACTTTCCCGCTTAACACACCGCTAGGCTGAATTTTAAGATCAGCGTTGAGCAGTTCTGTGGTGCGTTCCCTGTTTTGCAGTACCACCCAATCTCCGGCTGTTTTATGGACCAGCCAGCCCTGTCCGTTCAGGCAATGCTTGGGCAGCAAACCCATAGGCATCAAAGGATCTGTAGCATCCATGAGCACGTCCCGGTTCCCGATGCGGGCATACGCGATCACGTAGTTAAACCGGCTCAAGATGGGCGAAAACGGCGTACGCCCATTGTCTCTGGTGCTGAGGATAACCGGATGCGCCTCAAAGCCTGCATCGCGGAGCATGGCCACTAACATGAGGTTGATGTCTGCCACGTTTCCGGTTTTGGTATCAAAGGCTTTGCGAAGGGTAGAGGTCACGTATTTGCCTCCCTGCCCATTCCACTTCACAGACTTTTTCACAAACTCATAAATGGAATTCACCTTGGCCAGCGTGTCTTTCACAGCTTGCAGCGCCGCCACTTCATTTTTGAAAAACCCTGTGCGGTTCAGCTGTAACCCAAAGCGCTCATCAGTCAACAAGTCATCTGAGAGGCTGCTCCAGTTACCGGCAATTCTTTGCGGCACAGTATTAGGGTACCGCACCCATTCCAATTCAAACTCTATCTTGGAGACATAGTCGTTTAAGGTAGTAATGTAAGCTTCTGGCGCAATGGCAGGCACATCTTTCATAACCCATCTGTGGTTCACCCCGCGGGCCGAAATAGCCTCTGACCCACCGGGGGTGCGCCCGCCCCTCAGGCCCGGTTCAATAGAGCTGCTCCAGCGCACCGTGAAGTCAAAATTGCCCGGCAGCGACTCATTTACCACAAAAGGCTCATAGCCCTGCGGCATCTGCTTGTACTCGAAATATTCTGGGATAGACGCTCTGTACTCGCTGTAAAGGACGGGAATAGTGTTCTGGAAATTCCAGTCGCGGAGGTTGAAGAGGAAGTCTGAGGTAACAGTATAAGCTATCTCCAGCACAGATCCTTCTTTTACCGCGGGCAGTGTGAATTTCTTGTTAAACCAGTTCGCCGATTCTTTTTCATCAAAGACGGCTTTATCATCCATCTTCACTTTGACCACCTTCCCGTTCTCCAGATTATAGGTAACGCCTTTCACGTTGATCACTTGCTCTTTGGAAGTGTTCTTCTGGTAGTAAGGCACTACCATGTTCGCCCAGTCATAGCCAGACTTCTTCAAAATCTTGATGCGCAGAATGCGTTCAAAATTTACTTTGAAATCTTGCACATACGTGAAGTAAGAACGGCCGTAATCTGCCAGAATCACAGCTGCCGCGCTGGTGTCTTTGTCATAGACTTTCATTTTCAGCTCTTCTTCTGTTACTTTTCCAAACTTTACGGGCGTTTCTTGGGCAAACGCTACGGAATAGAACAGCAAGAGCAGCACAGCCAATACAGGCCATGTTTTGCGAGAGGAAAAAAAGGGCATAAAGGGGTAGAGTTAGGGATATAGTATAATTTAAGTATTGAATATATGGTTCTTATAAAAAGACAACTTTGTCCAAATAAATCTTCTGGGGAGGCTTAAATAGTAAGATATGCGCTCACCAAAGAGATGTGTATTTTATATTTCGTTTATCTATAGTTCATGAGATAATCTCTGTGCCGGGGGAGACACCTATTTGAGTATCATCTCGTTTCCCTTTACCTCGCTGTTTGTTTGAGGAAGAGAAACTTCTTCATCTGAAAGTTAAAAATAAAAAGACCAATTCACTCACTTCCAACACCTTATTTATAGTTATTCTAAGGTAAAGTAATCATCTAGGCTGAATAGGCTATGGCAAGCACTATAATTTGTGCCTATTTTGCCTACTCCTGCGGAAGACTGTAATCAAAGGGCAGCATCTCCGCCAGCTTTTCCCACCCCCAGTACTCCTCTACTATATGCGAATAAGGGTTCAGGATCATGCCATTGGCCTCTATAAAGGTGTAAGGCTGTAGCAGCGACAGAATGGAAGTCTGGAACGATGGGGCGCGGCGGGGGCCGAAAGTTAATCTGTTAACGTACCCTAGTTCTTCTTTTTCTTTGGTGTACACCACGTTCAGGTGATCTTTGAACTGTAGCCGGAGGGCATTATTGGCAGAATCCTGAGTAATGAGCTGATGATACGGAATGGGATCTTTATGTAAATAGGCAACAATTTTAGCCAATCTGGACATGCGCATCCAATAAGCCAGACTGTCTTCCTTTCCGGCCGCATCAATTTTGATAACCGTTAAGCCTTGCCTCTGTTCCCGGGCTCGCTTAAGCCCTGCCTGTATCTCTTGTTCCGGCGGCCGGTGGGGGTTAGGCAACCGTTGCAGCCTACGTACATTGAAGCCTTCCTCCTCTAATCTTCGCTGGTACAGCGCCCTCGTGAAATGCATCAAAGAACCTTGATAAGCCTGTACCCGGGCTTTCTGCCAGCGTTTCCTCTGCATTTGGCTACGTGGTTTCATCTCCTCAAACCTGGGATAGCCTGCATGAAACGTCTGTCCGTTGGCAAATCGCACTTCAAACGCCTCCAGCACAAAATGGATCCGGTACCCAAGCGCTTTGTTTTCTATGATTAATGGTTTGGACGCTTCGGCGGTTAAGATTCTCTCCTGGGCATCGAAATGGAAATACAAAACCTCTGGATTAGTGATATGCGTTTGGGCGGCATTGGCTGTTTGGCCTATGAAGTTCTTGAGAAAGACACTGTAGTTATAGCGCCAATTGGTATCTGGCCGCACTACCACTTCCCGCAGCGCATTGGCTTTAGGAGTTAATTCAAGTCTGAAAGAGAGTTTCGCCCCAGCCTGCAAGGTGAATTTATGCGAGAGTGTCTCATACCCCAAAAAGGAGACAACCAGCTCATGGCTTCCGGGGGGCAAAGCAGTGAGTTTAAAGGTGCCGTTCTCAGCGGTATTAGTGCCGTAAGTAGTCTGCGCCAGGAAAACGGTGGCAAAACCCAGCGGTTGCCTTGTCTGCGCATCAATCACAGTGCCCACTACGCTACCAAGACTCCCACTCTGCCCGTACGCATTTCTGCCCAGGCCGAAGACAAATAGGCAGACTATCCCCAATACCAAATGTCTCTGTCTAAAAGGGAGTAAATAGGCTGGCATACAAGCATCTTTGTTTCAGGGAAGATACACATCTCCTTGAACTACTACAGACAGATTTCCCGTTTAGCGGCTCTTTTTTCAAAAAAAGATCAAAACCGCATGGTGAAGGTAGTACCTATCCCCAGCTCTGAGTGCACCGTAAGAGAGCCGTTGTGCAATCGCATAATTTGCCGTGACAGGCTGAGGCCTATACCGGTACCGGTGGGTTTGGTGGTATAGAAAGGCAGAAAAATCTGCTCTATTGCTTCTTCGGCTATGCCACTCCCGTTGTCTGACACCTGTAGCACTACCCGGCTATCCATGTCAGGGAAAGCATCTATCTGCAATAGTTTGTCTTTCTGGTCTGCCAATGCATGGATAGCATTCTTCAACAGATTGATCAGGACCTGCTCCACCAATTGTCGGTCTGCCAGTACCTGCAAAGTCTGTGGTTGGCATTGAAAAGATACCTGAATATTCTCTTGGTTATACTCTTCCTGGAACAGTGTCTGCAGCTCCTTTAGCATTTCCCCTACTTCAAAAAAATGCTTTTGGGGTACCGGTACCCGAGCCAGACTGCGGAAATCCTGCACAAAGCGGACTAGTCCTTGGCTACGCCGTTCAATAGTTTGAAGCGCTAAGCCCATGTCTTCTGTTTCTTCGCGCTGTAGTTGCAAGACAGAGCCCGGTTGGGCTTTCAGGTAATCGTCAATGTCGGCGGCCACGCTGCCCGCCAGAGAGGAAATGGGCGTAACCGAGTTCATGATTTCATGCGTAAGCACCCGTATCAGGTTCTGCCAGGCTTCCATCTCCTTTTCCTCCAACTCCTTCTGGATGTTCTGGAGAGAGGCGAGCCTGAAATCTTCCCCCCTCATGACAAGATCCACCACAAACAAAGATACAGGTACCCGTTCTTTGGCATGTTTTAACTGCAAAACCACGCTTTGGCCGGCGGGCAAGGTCTGTAACTGCGCTACCAACTGTGGCGCGTTTGCCCGTAGTTGCTCCACGTGCAGAAGGTGCGGCACCTGTAAAAGCCGTTTGGCGGCGTTATTGATGAGCTGTATTTCTCCGGACTTTTTGAACGTAAGAATCCCGATGCCGATGTGCTGGATCACCGCCTGATAGTACTGGGTAGTAGCCTCTTTCTCAGAACGGATGTCCCTGAACTTCCTGATTACCTCATTATACCGCTGGTAGAGTTCATCAAACACCTTTCCTTCACCACGGGAGGAGAAAACCTCAGAGAAATCATCGTACTTAATGGTATTCAGGAATTTAATGAGGCGGTCTGTGGTGCGCTCAATGTACAGGATAAGCGCTACCGTTTGGGCCGCGATCAATACCCCAACTGCCACCTGAGTAGCAAACAGAGAAGCTTTGAAATCTAACCGGAAGAAAAGGAAGACGGTAAATACTATTAACAGTACCCGCAGTATTACCTGAAACCGGAAGTTCTTAAAGCCCATATTTCTCCAGACGCCGGTATAGGGAAGCACGGGAAAGACCTAACTCTTTCGCCGCTTTGGAAATGTTGCCGTCATGCTTGCCCATGGCCTTCACTACTGTGGCGCGCTCTACCTCATCTAAATTATGGGTCTGCACCGCTGGCTCCGCCATTGCTGACTGCTGCACCTGCAAAAAGAAGAAATCCTGGGGCTGCAGAATATGGTTTTCTGAAATGATAGAGGCCCGCTCCAGCACATGTTCCAGCTCTCTTATATTACCTGGCCACTCATACCGCCGTAACCGTTCCAGTGCGGCCGCTGAAACAGATTTTGCCGGTTGTTTATATTTCTGGGCGTACCGTTTCAGGAAGTGCTCCACCAAGAGCGGGAGGTCTTCCAGGCGCTCGCGTAAAGGGGGTAAGTTCAGCTCAATAGTATTGATGCGGTAAAGCAAATCTTGCCGGAATCGGCCTTGTGCTACCATTTGCTGCAGTGGCATGTTAGTGGCACAGATCAGCCGTACATTAATGGGAATGGGTTGGCCTGTCCCCACCCTGATCACTTCGCGGCGTTGCAACACAGTAAGTAGTTTCGCTTGCATGGCCATGGATAGATTGCCTATCTCGTCTAAGAACAGAGTGCCGCCGTTCGCCATCTCAAAACGCCCAATCCGGTCTTCACGGGCGTCTGTAAAGGCTCCTTTTTTGTGCCCGAAGAGTTCACTCTCAAATAAGGTCTCCGTGAGTGACCCCATGTCTACTGAGATAAACACTTTCTCTGCCCTAGCCGACTGTTGGTGCAGGCTACGCGCAATTACTTCTTTACCGGTGCCGTTTTCACCCAATAAAAGTACGTCTGCGTCTGTCTTTGCCACACGGCTCATCAGGTGCAGCAACTGCTGCATGGCCGGACTTTGACCTGTAACTAAATTTACCTGGTCACTAAGTTGAGAAGCTAGTACCGAATTCGTTTTCTTTAGGGTAGAAATCTCTTTGTAAGAAGTCTTTAACCTGGAGGCGGCAGATAGGGTAGCCAACAGTTTCTCGTTCTGCCAGGGCTTCAGCACAAAGTCTGTGGCTCCTTCTTTTAACGCCCGTACCGCCATCTCCACGTCCCCGAAAGCAGTTATCATGATCACTACCGCTGAAGGGTCACGGTTGAGAATCTCTTTGAGCCAATAAAAGCCTTCATTCCCACTGATGGTGTCTTCCCGGAAATTCATGTCCAACAAGATGAGGTCATAGGTATCTTGGTTGAGCAGGAACGGTATTTTGCGGGGGTCTTTCTCAATAAGCACCTGTTGGGCATACTTCCTCAGCAGCATTTTTGCAGAGAAAAGGATGTCCTCATTGTCATCTATGATCAGAATTTTTCCTAGGTTCTGTTCCACGGCGGTCATGGTTTAGAAGTAAGTAAACCTAAACTATGCCAATCAGATAAAAACGCTTTAAAGCAGCTGGCAAAGTGAATTTACAAAATGTAACTGCACCCAAGTGTTCATGTCTGAACAAAAAATGTTCGATATCGAACAGCTTTATAGATATCTTCTCCTATTTCACCGCCTCTGGGTTACGCCCCACATTAGCTGTTATACTTAATACTTACTAGGGGCCTTCTTAGCAAGTATCAATTGTGAGGAGAGACCTTCCTGCTCATATATTCGCTACTTTTAAAATAGCACTAGCCAAGGCTTCCCAAGTGTATTTCTGTTTCTCTACCCTGATATTCTCTACCATTCTTTTTTGGTTTTTATCCTCTTGATAGAAAAGATCAATCGCGTCTGCGATTGCTTGAGGGTTCACCTCTACCACATAGCCAACCTCTTGGTCTGGAATCATCTCCCCTAACCCTCCTACATTGGTCACCACCATAGGCACTTCAAAGTGATAGGCTATCTGGGTTACTCCGCTCTGCGAAGCATGCCGATATGGCTGTACAACAAGGTCCGCCACAGAAAAATAAGCTCCCACCTGTTCATGGGGAATATATTGGGTAGCCAAAACTACTCGTCCCTGAAGAGCCTTATCTTCTAAAAGTTTGATATAAGGCTCCTGATTTTCGTAATATTCTCCAGCCACAATTAGTTTAACCCCTCTTTTATGAAGACGCTGGTCTTTCATAGCCTCTAACAGAATGTCCAATCCCTTGTAATGCCTGATAAAGCCAAAGAACAGCAGGTATTTTTCATCTGGTAATTGAAGAGTCTCAAGTGCTTTTTCTCTGTCTATCCTGGGCCCGTAGGTATCGTAAATTGGGTGTGGCTGGCAGATGATTGGCTTATGGATATTAAATGTTTCTAACTCTGCCGTAACGGTGGCAGACATAGTCACGAAGGCATCACATGCCTGCAGAAAATATTTCGTGAGCAGAGAATCCCCCAGACGTTTCTCATGAGGCACCACATTATCAGTAAGCGCCACCACTTTTGTGTGCTTATTTCCTCTTATAATGTTGGCAACCGTACCTAAACTTGGTGCCATAAAAGGCAACCAATATCTAAAGAGCACTAGATCTGGCTTTGCCTTCTTAATCTTGTACCCCAACTTTATCCACGTTAATGGATTAACTGAACTGAGTTCTTGATGAATAGAAAGTCCTTTAGGCGCAGGCCCTTCTACATATTGAGACTTACCGGGAAATAGAAAAGTGGGATATTGAGTAGTGAAGGTATAGATTTCCACCTGGTGCCCTAGTTGTTGCCAAGTAAGGGCCAAGCTCTCATTAAAAGCTGCAATACCTCCTCTAAACGGGTAGGCCGGACCTACAATCACAATACGGGCCATATATTAGAACCCTATATTATCACGGATTAAATATTCATTTTTCCTTCTTCCAGATAAAGAAACCATCTCTGCCAAAAAGCCGGCTAGAAATAACTGTACCCCTACCACCACCGCCACTAGTGCCAAGAAGAACAAAGGCTGGTCTGTCACATCTCTGGCAACTTGGTTTTTGTAAGAGTAATACACTTTCTCAATTACTAGCCAAGTAGTAATAAGAAAGCCAATCAAAAAGGATAAAGATCCCAAACTACCAAAGAAGTGCATAGGGCGCTTGCGGAACTTGGAGACAAACGTAATTGACATTAGGTCTAAGAATCCATAGACAAAACGCTCCAAGCCGAATTTGGTGTATCCATACTTTCGCTCACGGTGCTGCACTATTTTTTCTCCGATCTTCCCAAATCCATTCCACTTGGCAATAACCGGTATATAGCGGTGCATCTCTCCATAGACTTCAATGCTCTTGACTACCCGCTCATCATAGGCTTTTAATCCACAATTAAAATCATGTAATTTGATCTTAGATATTTTGCGGGTTGCGGCGTTGAAAAGCTTAGTAGGTAAGGTTTTGCTTAACGGATCAAAGCGTTTCTTCTTCCAACCAGACACCAGATCATATCCATCTTCCACAATCATTTTATATAATTCTGGAATTTCATCTGGGCTGTCTTGTAAGTCAGCGTCCATTGTGATGACTACTCTACCTGTGGTTTCTCTAAAACCTGTATTGAGAGCCGCAGACTTACCATAGTTCCGATTAAACCGGATACCTTTCAAGTTAGGATCTTGTGCAGACAATTCTTGGATCACTTTCCAGGAGTTATCTGTACTACCATCATCTATTAGAATAACCTCATAAAGAAAACCGTGCGATACCATCACACGGTTTATCCATTGGGTAAGTTCAGGCAGAGACTCTGCCTCATTCAGTAGTGGTATAACCACCGAAATATCTACTCTATTCTGCATGAATAATTTACTCAAACTCTGGCCGGTTTCTCTTCATAATGGCCGCGATGATAAGGGAGAAAATGAAACCTAAAAAGACAGCCCCAATTAATCCAAAGATAAACATCATTTCAGGGGTGGTAAACTTCTCAGTCATGCTGGTAGCGGCCTCAATTTGTTCATCACTCATTCCATTGCGCTCCATCTCCTCAATTGAGGAATTCCTAATCTGTTCAATGATATTAGGATCAATGAACTTCAAATAAATATAAGCAAAGATACTGCTTAGAACCCCAGAAACAGTAGCAAGAAGCGTACCTATACCAAGCCCTTGCCCATACGACATATACCCGTTATTCTCCTTTTTGAAATAGTTGTAGGCTAGTACGATCCCCGCAATAGGAATTATCATTCCTATATAGGTTACAGCTTTATTAGTATGTAGTCCTGTTACATAAAGAATCAAACTGAAGATGATGGAAATAAACCCTGTAATGATGCCATATCGCACACCTACAGAGCCAGGAGTAACTGTTCTTTCATTCATAGCTATTTGTTTTAAGTTATTTTCTAAAAAAAACGCCTAGAACGATACTGATGAAGAAGCCCACCAACATACGATTCACGAAGGTTATCTGAGCCAGCACAAAAGCATTTAACTGATTCAGGTTTTGGTAAGCATTCTTATAGTTTAGTTCTCCCATCATTTTTACCAGTTCAGGCTTAGTCTGTTCCATCCGTTTCTGGCTCAATATAATGTATTCCTGGATCATCTGCTCTCCGGCAAAAAAAGAATAGATGCACATTAACATCGCGGTAGTAAACGCTAAAAAGAAAACAGTATAGAAACCTACTTTGAACGCCTTTCCAAAACCTATTTCAGCATCATGAAACTTCTTGTAATATTTAATGGCAAGAAAAATGAAGACAGAAACAAAAATAAGGGTGGACGAATACTCGCTGGCATTGTCATAAGGGTTCTCAAACCCAGTCAAAGCAAGGATAAGTATATAAATAAAACTTGCAATTCCTCCTGTTACGCCATATCTGATGGCAGTATTAATAACAGCTTTGTCAAACATCAGCTTTTTGAAAGGGTTTACTTTATTTTGAATAAGCAGGATTTAGAGTTAACTGCCCATTCATGTATGTTCCATAGACACAGCCTATCAACTCTTGACCAAGAAAGGGGCTGTTTTTGGCAGAAGATGCATTGAGCATTGGATCAAACACCCAAGTTTTAGTAGGATTGAAAAAAGTAAGATTTGCTGCCCCTTCTTCTACAATGGTGGGTACAGGTAGGCTTATGACATTTCGGGAGCCTACACTTAATTTCTGCACTATATTTTTCCATGAAACTTGAGCAGTCATGGTTTCATTGGCAACAGCATAAGCGGTTTGCAAGCCTATGATTCCTGCTTCTGCTAAATCAAATTCCATTTCTTTGGCTTCCTCATTCCAAGGTAAATGAGCAGAAACGATGGTGTCAATGGTTCCATCCTGCAATGCTTCCCAAATAGCCACTTTGTCTTCTTCGCTCCTGAAAGGGGGGCTTACTTTGTAGTTTACGTCAAAGGGTATCATGGTCTGATCAATAAATGCACACTGGTGGGCCGCAACATCACAGGTTACCTTTAGTCCCTCTTGTTTTGCTTGCCTTACAGCATTCAATGCTCCAGCGGTTGAAAGCTGAGTAAAGTGCAACCTGCCTCCGGTATACCTTAGCAGTTGTAAATCACGGGTTACCTGTACCTCTTCGGCAATGGCAGGTATTCCTTTCAATCCTAAACGAGTGCTGGCAATGCCTTCATGCATTTGCCCTCCACTCGCCATTCTCTTATTTTCGGGCTTATTAATTAGAACGCCGTCAATTAATTTCAGGTATTCCAGAGCCTTTAGTACTGTATCTGCTGAGTCTAAAGAATTTACTCCGTCTGAAAATGCAATAGCTCCAGCTGCTTTTAAGTCTAGTATTTCAGCCAAATCTTTTCCATCCAGATCGTGCGTAACTGCTGCAATAGGATGTAACTGAACATAACTCTGCTGAGATCTCTGCGTGAAGAACTGGATGGAAGATCTTGTTTGCGTGATAGGATCTACATTGGGTAAGCATGCTACTTCAGTGAACCCACCATACGCAGCTGCCCGCATAAAACCATCTAAGGTTTCTCTTTGCTCATATCCTGGCTCCCCGCTGAAGGCAATCAGATCAAACCATCCAATAGAGCAGCACAATCCTGGTTCATTTATTACCTGTGCATTTTCTACCTCAAGGCTTGGAGCTATTTTAGAAACTTGGCCATCCTTCAGAAGAATATCTACGGCTTGACCATCCAGGGGGGAAGATGAATCAACAACGGTGACTGCTTTAAATAGAAGATCCACTTTTTTTAGTGCTTAAAATGACAGCCTCTCCTATGAGGCACATAAAACACAATATTAGGCAATATTTCCAAAGGGATGAGCTGGTACCTTCCATTTGCAACTGTTTTTGTAATGAGATCTTCTCATCAGCCTCTAAAACATTGACTTTATTTCCATACTCAGCTAAAATTTCTTTAAGTTCTCCAACTGTATAACCTTCTAATTTAGATTCAACTCTAGGAATATTTAATGCGATAGAGGGGACCTCTTTCCCTGCAACAGTCACCGTGTAAAAGCCAGGCTTACTGATCTCCTTTGGCAATGTCATTTGTAGTTGATTCTGGAAAATCTTCTGATCTGGAATATAAGTTTGCCCATTATTATAGAGAGCAACTTGTTGATTAGCTACATCTTTTGGCACAATAGGGATTGTGATAGTACCGTTTTGAGGAGCATGAGACAGTACAATAGGGGCAGCACTTGTTGTTAAAGCTAATTGATATAGTACTGGAACAAACAAGGGGTGTGAAATGAAGGAAGAATTACTTGTTAATGGTGAGGCAAACAAATGCACTTGTCCATTTCCAATTCTGAAGGTACTCAAGAAAGGAGTGGCATCTTCAAACTTTAATATGGTATGGTAAGCACTTTCCCACCGTAATAATGGTTTCACGTTTGGCATCCTCATGTTCTTGACTTCTTTTTCAAAAATCTGAGAAAAAAAAGCATCAGATAAGTCAGGTTCTTTTAAAGCTTTAGCATCTATTTGATTACTTTCCTCTCTTATGCCTTTTAATCCGAGCTGATCAAGAAATGCTATTGTGGAATTAGCTGCACTTGCATTAGGCAGAAGTACTAAAGATCTGCCGTCATCTAACCAAGCTTTTATGGCTGCAACTGTAGAAAGCCCTACTCCAGTAGATGGAATTTCGTAAACCCACAGCTTCGCCTCCTGAGCACGTCCTTTAGTTATAGTAAAAGAAGGCTCAGTAGCATATGCTTGAATGACAGGATGACGTGTACTTATGGCTTCATCTATTTTTATACCTACAGCCGTAGGTTTAGGAAGAACTACATAGAAGTTATTGTCAAAAGGAGTAGCAGCATCTTCAACAGAGAAAATAATTTGCTTTTCAGCACCTACCGTCAAAGGAATCTTAAACCGAGCAATTGCTTTCTTTCCCGGCTCCACTAATACTTGAGTAGTACCTAACAGAGAATTATCTTCAGATGCTGTAATCTTTACAGAGATCCCTTCTGTTAGCATACTACCTGCTACTTGCACGAAAACATTTGCAAGAGAATTGGGAAATAACGTGGGTTGATCTAACCAAACCGAATCTACATATAGATTAGAGGTGTTCTCATTTACATAGGAGACTAAAGTATAATGACGCTTCCTAGACAACTTTTTTAAATTAGTTTCTGTGAAAACTGAGCGTTGAAAATCTGAAAATATATAAGTGTGAGAGGTTCTATTGATCATATCCTCCTGCTCTAGTAGATCTGCTGCAGATGATGAAAGGCTTAAATGATTAGAGAGAGTCTCATCATAATTTTTATTATCTGAAACTCCAGTATCATACGGGCTCTGTAGTGCTTGTAGCTCTTTATAATCCTTCGCAGCTAAAGTGAGTTTAGTACTGGCTTTTTCACTAGATGAGCTCTGCATACTCCAGCTTGTATCAATTAGTACCGTAGCCTTTACACCTGTACTAATTTGCCCTCTGTTTCCTTGAACAAGGTAGAAAATAAAGGCACCTAGTGCTGACGCAATAAAAAGTAGCCTTAGGAAGAGAAGAAAGTAATTGTAAATCTTACGAACAGAGCGAGTCCTGGAAATAAGAACACTTAAAAACTGGAGGTGGGGGAACTCAAGCGTTTGCCTAAGTCGCAGACCAAAGAAGTGAATTATGAATAAGGTGACAGCAGCAACTGCTGTTCCGACTAGTAGAGGGAGCATCTGCTTGAGGACTGGTTATCTGTGAAGATACGCATAATCAGCAAAAACTCCCCCTTCCCCCTTGGCTGTAAACGGGAGACGCCCACCGCTGTCTCCAGGGGTGGGCGTCTGTTGTGGGGTTGGCGGCTACCTACTCTCCC
>NZ_RJJE01000010.1 GCF_003721565.1 Rufibacter immobilis
TCCTGGGTAGAACTCAGGTTGCCGTCCTTCATCACCACGATGTACTTGCCGTCAACGGCGTTGGACACGGCGGCGGGCGCCATGGGCGCGGTGGCCGTCTCCTCCAGGAGCTCGTCTTTCTGGCAGCCCGCCATGGAGAACACGGAGGCCAGGGCGAAGAAGGAGACCGCTTTTTTGAAGTTGTTGGATTTCATAGTCCAG
>NZ_RJJE01000011.1 GCF_003721565.1 Rufibacter immobilis
AAAAAAAAGCCTTTTTAAGCGGAAATCAAGGTTTTTTTAATTTGGGCATCTGTACGGCTATGAAGTAAAACCCCCGTAGTTAGTAGTAGAATTACAAGAGTAGGAGTATTGAATCCGTATATAATATACCTTTAGCCCTGTGCCAGGCATAAAGTAGAGCAAGCGCACTAATATTTTCTTAATAATCCTCCCTGTGATTATTATCATACTTGAGAACTCCAAAACTTAGAACTTGGAGTTAAGTCCTGCGATAGACTAAGTCTGCCAGCTAGGTAAGGTTGTTGTGTTCTAGGCTGCCTTGCTCCTTTCGTGCTGAAGTAATTATCTAAGCTAGATTTCACCTTTGTTATCATTCATTGACTATTGCTAATTCTTAATATACTAAGTATTAGCTATATATTATTTATTTAATAGAATAGTTAGTGAATATAACGATGTTAGAAAAGATAGAATATTTAACATTGCTTTTTAATATAGCTGTTCTATATTTGTTAATAGAACTAACAGATTCGACATATGACCATAATTACGGTTATGAATAATAAGGGTGGGGTGGCTAAAACGGTAACAGCTATAAACACTGCAGCCTACCTAGCAACACAAGAGACGACTAAAAGGGTATTGCTTATTGATTTTGATGCGCAGGCTAATTCTACAGGTGCCACAATTGGTGAAACTACAAATCACGTGGGTGAGTGGTTAGTGGGGGAAAAACAGTACAGTGAAGTGGTGGTAAAATACATGGAAAAATTTGATGTACTGCCAGCCAAACGTGCACTAGATACTTATGCCAAAGCAATTGGTGCAGAGCAGGACTATCAGTTTATATTAAGAGAAAGAATGGAAGAAGATGGATTTGAAACTATGTATGATTATGTAGTAATTGATAATGCACCATCTCTTACGACATTAGCTTACACCACCTTTATTGCTGCTACACATGTCTTAATTCCCACGGCTCCAGAGGAATTCAGTATTAGTGGTATCACTAATATTCTGCAGACTGTGGCTAATGTACGCAAACGCTACAATCCTGCTTTGAAAGTCGCTGGCATATTCTTTACTAAATATCATTCGTCTTACAGATCTCGAATTGACTCCGACATGGTAGCCGGTACACGTGAGGCATATGGAGATTTGGTCATGGAGTCCACTATAAGGAATAACGTGTCCGTCAAAGAAGCAATGGCATATAAACTTCCAATATTTACCTATGCCTCTGACTCTGCTGCTGCACAAGATTATAGAGCAATGGTACAAGAGCTGTTAACACGGTTATAATTTCTAACATTTATAGTTACAATAACGTTTCTTTAAAAACTATAACCTTAGATATGGTAGAGAAAAAGAACTTTAGGAATATAGCAGTTAAAACTGCAACAAGTGGCTTTGATGCTGAGATGATGGGTGGAGTAGGGGAAATTCCTTCAGCAGGTGCACCGGTAAGAGATCTACCAGAATCAGAGAAGCTGCAGGCAGCAGATCCTAATGAGCTTAAACCGTTTGCTACCAGACTTCCAGTTTGGTTAATCCAGAAGATGCAACAGCACCAATATTGGAACAGAGAGAGTATTATGGACACTGTCATCAATGCTGTAGAAATGTATCTAGCCAATAACTCAGATGCAGAAAAACCGCTACCAGCTGCTGTAGCTGCAAAGAAGAAGAACAGAAAGAAGAGAATTGTGAAGTAGAAGGATAGGTCCTCTACGACTCTAAAACGTAAGTTCAACAACTGTCGCTTCCATGCAACTAAAGTTTATTCAGCCGTAGTATGGTACTGTTGGACTTACGTTTTTATTTGTTTGCATTAAGGAGGCATTTGGGAGTTTCTCCAATTTTACAGCTCGCAAATGGTTGAGCCGTGTGCGACCAGCACCAATGATTGGGTGATCTACCTCTTAGAACACACCCATAAGGAAACCGTGCTCAGATTGTAGAAGTATTTATCATACTCGGGCAATCAAGCCAAGTTCAACAGCCGCTACTGCTAGGCTAGTTAATTGCAGCTGTTTCTCGCTTAAGGGTGTTTCCATACTTCACATTAATCCTTTGGAGAGTTCTGATAGAAAGCTCCTTAGTAGCCCCTTCTTAGAAATCAGTACACGTGCTTCTAACCATTATTACTTCAAATGTTAGAACGTAATCCAAAGCGCCTGGGGGTTTCAGCGCTTTTTTCTATTTAACATAGTAGCCGTTATTGGCTTTACATAAGAGTGGTTATGGGCTAAGAGAATCTTTCTGGGCTTTACGCAACATCTGATATTTAGCGAAACCGGCTCATTCACTGGAACTGAAATTGCCGGTCTTGGTATTTTACCTGGAGGAAATGGAGGCAGATTGCTTTCGGTTGCCGGTTTCGTTTATCCGACTACCGTAAGATAGGTACGCAGGAGTTGGCTTTGTACACAATACAGATAAGCATAGTAGTTTTCTATATCTGGTAGCTAGGCCAATTTAGAAATGAAAGAGGATCACAATGGTCATCACCTCGCTCATGCATAGGCGGGCAGCCCTCTTGCTCTGCCTGGCAACAGACTCTTTCCCCACTCTGATTGAAACCCTTATTCTTTTCTGAAATTGGGTACTTTGCAAAAGAAATCTCTATAATTTTCATGGCTTTGCGAGTAAATTGAACCCACGCTAACAATATGTTAAACTTAGCTTAATCTCTGTTCTTTACCTTTGTGTGCAGATTTATTGAGATTACTTATGATGTTGCAGGGGTACACTGATGAAATGCTGGTAGTAGGGATACAGAACTCAGATGAAGACGCATTCACTGAACTGTACCAACGCTACTGGCAACAGTTGTATGCCAGCGCCCTGAGGCGGATGAGCAGTGAGGATGATGCGAAAGACATCATTCAGGAACTATTTGTGAGTATCTGGACCAGGCGGACTAAAATTCCTGAAGATGCCAAAGCAGCAGAATATCTGTTTACGGCCCTGCGCTATAGAATCATCAACTACCTGCAGGCCGACCAGGTCAGGTTGAGATATGCCAATGCGCAGCTGGCTGAGCAGGAGGTTTCTACTGCTTCATTGGCAGAGTCTGGTTTGGCGGTGCAAGAGCTAGAGATTATTATTCAGGAAGCGGTAGAAGATATGCCTGACCGTATGCAGGAAATATTTCTCTTAAGTTACCGAAAGGGCTTTACGCCCAAAGAAATTGCAGCACAACTCTCACTATCTGTTCAGACGGTGAAAAATTCCCTTTCTAACGCCCGCATCTTGCTTAGAGGCAAAGTGGCCCATCAGAATCCGGAGCAATACGCCCATCTGCTGCTACTGTTGTCGGGTGTTGTTATTTCTTAACATAACCTTAATCTAACTCTTAGGTACGCAAGGGCAGGTTAGCTGATATATAGGTAAACACACCTATACACAGTGGACCTGAAACAACAGCAAGAGTTACTAAGGAAGTACCAGCAAGGAACGGCAACCCCAAAAGAAAAAGAGTGGGTAGAGAACTGGTACAATGCCTTTGATACTCTAGAACCTGCTCCCGTAGAAAAAACCATTACCCCTGCCGACGGGAAGGTAATGCACGCAGCCATTCTGAAGAACATCAGAAAAGGAAAAGTACTGCAACTCTGGCAGAGGGTGGCAAGCGTGGCGGCTGTCCTGGTGCTCATGCTGCTGGGCGCTTACTACCAGTTCAAAAGCAATAACACGCCTCCATCTTACGCTTATCTCACTTCCGGTAAAGGCCAGCATTTAAAAGTTATACTGCCAGATAGTTCCTCCCTATGGCTGAATGAAAACACCAAGCTTAAGTACACCCGCAACGGCTTCGGGAAAAAAAACCGCGAAATATGGATTGAGAGCGGGGAGGCTTATTTTGATGTCAAGCGCAATGAACGCCTTCCTTTCATTGTACATTCCGGACAGCTTGAGACCAAGGTGTTAGGCACCGCCTTTAACGTTAAGAGATCTTCTCAATACCCAGAGATACAGGTGAGCGTGATTAGAGGCAAGGTGCAGGTAAGTTCTTCTGCTGCTACGTTGGCGCTGCTAACCAAAGGGAAGCAGGTAACCTATGATACGCTTAGAGCTAAGCATGAAGTAAGCAACATCAACCCAGACTATGCCACCGCCTGGCAGGTACCTGCAATCAATCTGGAAAGGGCCTCTTTCCATGAACTGGCCGAAGCTTATTACAGCCTCTACAACCTCAGGCTTTCGGCAGGGAGGAATGAAATCAAAAACAACAGATACACCCTTACCCTAGATAAACAATTGTCAGGAGAGACAGCCCTTGAAATCATTGCCGCTATCCACCAACTAAAACACAGAAAAGAAAATGGAAAGATAGTCCTGCACTAAAGAGAAAAGCAACCGCTGTTACTGGTCCTAACAGCGGTTGGAGAAAATCACTACTGTTGAAACAGTAGGCTATTCAGTCGAAGATAATTCAACCATCTCATTAACAAAGATATGAAAAGAAGGTTACGGGCGGTCATGAAATTGCCGTCAGCATTACTCATTGCTGCTCTTTTACTTACGGAATTGCCCAACGCACCGGTGTATGCCCACGAGCTTCAGAAGAATGGCAGCATAAACCGGAGTGTGAGCATCTCCTTTCAAAAAGAAACCTTAGAATCCGCCATCCGGAAAATCAAAAAGCAAACCGGCGTTTTATTTGCCTATGATCCTGAGTCACTGCATCTGGAAAAGTTGCATGTTCCTGTTGTTTCTTTTAAAGATACTCCGCTAAGCCAAGTTTTGGAGAAGCTTCTTACCCCTAATAAAATAGGATACCATGAAGTGAACAACACCATTGTCTTACAGAAGATGGCGGGGCAGACAAAAGAGCAACAGAGGGCAGCTCAGGAGAGAAGAGTGACCGGACAGGTGACCGATGAAAAAGGTGAGGCTCTTACTGGGGTGACAGTAGTGCTGAAAGGTACCACAAGAGGAACGTCCACTGATGCTTCAGGCCGCTTTACGCTGTCCATTCCAAATGGAGCGGCAACCCTTGTTTTTTCCTACTTGGGCTTTATAACGCAGGAAATAACCAGTGCAAACGGAGAGGAAATCAACATAAGGCTGCAGGCAGATAATCAGGCATTAAGTGAAGTAGTGGTGGTTGGCTATGGCACGCAGAAGAAGATCCATTCAACTGGTGCTCTAAGTACCTTAGAAATGAGTACCAAGGCGAATCAGCCAATTACAGACGCCAGCCAGGCCTTGCATGGAGTACCAGGTTTATGGGTAAATCAGGCGGGCTCACAGCCAGGGCAAGACGGAGCTACTATCCGGATCAGGGGCATAGGCACGCTTAACAACAGTGATCCGCTGGTGTTGTTGGATGGGATAGAATATCCTATCAGTGAAATAAACCCGAATGACATAGAAAGCATCACTGTGCTTAAAGATGCTTCAGCGGCTATTTACGGCTCACGAGCAGCTAATGGAGTAATCTTAATCAAATCAAAAATGGGGAGGGTAGGTGAAAATAATATCACCTACAGCACCTCCTTTGGTGTTCAAAGACCCACCAGATTACCTGATGTTTTAACGGATCCTATCCAATACATGCAGATGAGAAATCAGGCTGTTCTTAATGAAGGTAAATTAATTGGGGACTATAGCAATGAACAAATAGAAGAATACCGCAACGGAATGGGTGCAAATCCTATTGTTTATCCTGCCTCAGATTGGTTTGATTTGGTATTAGAGGATGGTTCTATTCAGCAACACAATCTTGCCTTTAGAGGTGGTGTGGACAAGACCCAATATAATATCTCCTTAGGGTACATGGATCAGAAAGGCATCTTCATCGCGAATGATAAGGCCAATCGGTTTTCCCTGGACATGAAATTGAGCACACAGGTAACAGACAGACTGAGAGTAGGAGGAAGCGTTACCGGAAATCTACGTCAGTTTCATGAACCAGGCTATGGCGCGAGTACTGTCATGAGTGTCATCATGCGTGGCCTGCCCATCTTTACGGACACCTTAGCAGATGGTACCTATGGTAACACCTGGCTAGCCACTCCAGGAAGAAACAACATTGAGAACCCCAGAATGGAAGTGCAGGAAGGTACTATTTTTCGCCAGAACCAGCGGTTCCTCGTGAAGCTCTTTTCTGAATATAAACTTCCTTTTGATCTGGTCTACAATGTGGATGTAGGATATGATAAACATGATAGGTTCAGCAAGGATTTTATTCCCCAGATGTACACCTATAACCCAAAAACAGGGGAAGAAAGAGCATTCAATGGATCGGCACCCCGGGTACGAGACTGGAGCTCAAATCACCTTAACTTAACGTTATACCACACCATGAATTGGAACCGTGAATTTAACGGGAAACACAGTTTTGCCGCCATGGTTGGCTCCAGTTATGTAGGTTTTGATAACAGAAGTTTTGATGCTTACACAGAGGGTTTCTTTGATAACCAGTTAACCGATTTAAATGCAGGGTCAACGAATCAGGTGGCCAGAGGGCAATCTTCTAAAGATAGATTACTCTCCTACTTTGGCCGGGTGAACTATGCTTTCAGAGATAAATACCTATTGGAAATAACTTCAAGATATGATGGCTCTTCCCGTTTTGCCCCTGCTAACAGATGGAGTTATTTTCCGGCCATATCGGCGGGGTGGAACATTCATCAGGAAAATTTTCTGCAAAACGTTCACCAGATTAGCCTATTAAAGCTAAGAACCTCATGGGGTAAGATGGGTAACCAAGCTGTTCCCTTATATAGCTATCTAAGCACGGTGAACACTGGGTCATCTTATCAATATGCCTTCGGAAACACCATTCAACCTGGGGCTGCCATCACCAATTACAATGACCCTGATATTTCATGGGAAACTACCACTTCTTACAATGCAGGATTGGATGTGTTGTTGTGGCAAGGAAAATTTGGGGTAACAGCTGATGTATTCAAGCGCAGGACATCTGGCATTCTAAGGCCGGTTGGTATTCCTGCTCAGGTAGGTAACTTGGGAGGACCGCAAAAGAATATTGGCGTAGTGGATAATACTGGGTATGAAGTGACGCTAACCCACCGTAACACTGTTGGCAAGTTCAGCTATGACGTTTTGGCTAGCGTTAACTATGTCAAGAATGAGGTAGTTGATCTGAACGGAGAGACAATCATCAGTGGCCGTCGCATCATAAAAGAAGGATATCCTATAGATTCATATTACCTCTTACAGGCAAATGGTTATTACCAGAATCAGGAAGAAATAGATTACAGTGCTACTGTTAGCAATGCTGTTAAACCAGGTTACATCAAGTATCGCGACATTAACCGCGATGGAAAGATAGATGGAGACGACAGGGTTATAACAGGTAAATCTATGCCTGATTATACGTTTAGCTTTGGCATAAACCTAAACTACAACAGGTTCAGTTTCAACTCTTTTTTTCAGGGAGTCAGTGGCATCAGTATCTACCCTACTGCTAACCTTGCTTTCCCATTCAACAATGGGGCCGGTATCACCCGTGACTGGATTGGCAACACCTGGACACCAGAAACTCCTAATGCCAGATATCCTCTGTTAACCACTGCTACAGGAGGCACTGAAAATTTCCAAAATTCCACTTTCTGGTTAAGAGATGCTTCTTACCTGCGTCTGCAGAACATTCAACTAAGCTATTCCTTGCCAGAGCATCTGTTGGCAAAAATTAAGATCAAGAAACTGACATTATTTGTTAATGGGCAAAATCTGGTTACCTGGACAGATTTCAAATTATGGGATCCTGAGCAGGATATCAAAGCGGATAACCTCTATGATTATCCTATGATGAAGACGCTCAGCACGGGCTTGAATGTAACGTTTTAATCAACTTCAACTTCAACTGAAAACATGAAACGATTTCTTTATACAGCACTGGTGGCGGTAACCTTGGCTTCCTGCAATAATTTGCTTGATACCGAGCCTACAGACCGCTACACAATTGAAAACTTTTGGGTTTCTGAGAAAGGTACTGTTGGAGCACTTACAGCCTGCTACAACAGCCTGACCAAAACCGGCACATTTGGCGGAACAGCCACTGTGCTATGGGAAGAAACTGCTACCCCAAACGCCTATAACTATGACAACTCTGCCGGGTTCAATGTGATAGCGTTGGGTACCCATACGTCAGCTACTAACTCCGCTATCATCAACGCCAGATGGAATGATGCCTACGGGGGCATAGGGCGGTGTAATACTTTTATTGCAAGGGTAGGTAATTCTCCCTTAGATGATAACCTGAAAGGCAGGATGAAAGCAGAAGCTAAGTTTCTTCGGGCGCTGTATTACAACCTGCTTGCCACTTATTATGGTGCGGTGCCCTTAATTTTAGATGAACCCGATATTTCTCAGGCAAACTTACCGCGTGCTCCCAGAGAAGAAGTAGTACAGCAGATACTGAAAGACCTGAATGAGGCAGCAGAAGTGTTACCAACCAGATATACCGCTGCTACAGATATTGGTCGTGCCACAAGAGGTGCAGCCTTAGCCCTCAAAGCCAGAGTGCTGCTGTTTGAGGCAAGCCCGTTGGTTAACACAGGAGGTAACATGGAGAAATGGGCGCAGGCAGCAATTGCTGCCAAAACAGTCATGGATTTGCAAGGAGCAGGTTACGCCCTATACCCAGATTACCGCGCCCTGTTCCTTCTGGCCAATGAAAACAGCAGCGAGTCAATATTTGATGTGCAATTCAAAGCTCCCCAGTACGGAACCGGCTTTGATGTAGTGTTAAGACAATACAATACCGTGGCCCCACTGCGGGATCTTGTTGATGCCTATTGGATGAGAGACGGAAAGACGAAAGAAGAATCTCCGCTCTACAATCCTGCAAATCCTTATGCCAATCGTGATCCTAGACTGGACCAGACTATTGTTTATCCGGGAGCAATGTTCAGGGGAGCAACTACGAGTACTAGCACCTATGTCAACACTGGCTACACGCAAAAGAAATACAGCATCTATGATAGGGAAACCAACAATGTTTTGCCGTCAATATCAGAGATCAACTACATGATCATCCGGTATGCAGATGTATTGTTGATGTACGCCGAGGCGCAGAATGAAGCGTTGGGTGCGCCTGATCAAAGTGTATATGATGCCTTACATGCTGTCCGTAGAAGAGCCGGGCTGAATCCTTGGCAATTACCAACTGGGCTCAGTAAATCAGAAATGCGGAATATTATTAGAAGAGAACGCCGCTTGGAATTGGCGGGCGAAGGCTTCTATTATACCGATATCCGCCGCTGGAGAACCGCAGAGACGGTAATGAATGGACCCATTTACAATCATGCCGGGAGCCCCATATTGGTTAGAACTTTCAACCCTCAGCGCGATTACTGGTGGCCTATCACTGACCGCCAGCTTGAGTTAAACCCTGCCTTGGAGCAAAATCCTAATTATTAATTCATGTTCAACAGCGGGTTTTTTATGCATTGTTTGAATAGAAATTACTTAACAGAGATGAGAAGGCTGATACTTTTAGTTGCCTTGCCTATGGTCTTCTTCAGTTGTGAAAAAGATGAAGTAGAGCAGCCTAAGGTGCCTGAGGAACCTAAGGTGCCGGTAGAACAGATACGTGTAGAGGACTGTGAGAAATGTATTGTGCTGGCAGAGCAATTGAAAAACAGAGTGGCGATTGTTGATTTGACTTCTAAGAATATTATCTGGGAGTGGAGTGCCGCAGAGTCTAATGTTCTGACGCCTCACTTGTCATGGTTTAACTTGCCAGATGAAGCTAAGCCTGTGTATGGTGGCAAGTACATTTTGCTGACAGCTTCTGGTGGTGGCGTAGCCTTGGTTCGTATCAAAGACAAGAAGACCTTGTTTTACGCAAACGCAGGCGGCAATCCCCATTCGGCAGAACTGCTCCCCGACGGAAACATTGTTACCTCTTCCAGCACGGGCAATAAGCTCACCTTGTTCAAGGTGGATACGCTCACTTATCCTGATCAAGGGTATAGGAGAACAATGTTCATAGAGGATGGGCATAATGTGGTTTGGGACAGACAGCGGCAGAGATTATGGGCTACTTCTAACTCCACACTGAAAGCTTTTTCCTATAACAATAATTGCAGCCAGCCAGGTTTAACTGAAGTGGTGTCCATTGCTGTGCCGGGACCGGGCACGCACCCGCACGATCTTTTCCCAGTGTATGGTGAAGATGCCCTATGGATGTCTACCACTACCAATGTCTATAAATTTAATATCCAGGCAGCAAGTTTTTTATTACAGGCTACCCCTCTGCAAAGTGCCATCAAAAGCATTTCTTCTGGCCCTCCAGGTTGGCCAATTTTATTAATGCAGCCTAAGCTTCAATACTGGTCTGATGAGGTGAAAGATGAACACGGAAGACGGATTTTTCAGCAGAACGACCTAAAGATTTACAAGGCTCGGTGGCTGGTAAAGAATGATTTCAGCTATCCCGACAATCATGTGTTTCGGCAGTGCGATTGAGCTGATTAAAGAACTGCTGAATGGAGAGTTTCACATTTTTAACAGAAAAGAATTCTAAAGATGATAGCCTTAAAACAGAAAATAAAAGCTGCCCTTACCCTTTTTGTATTAGCAGTGTTTACCCTGTCCTGCAGTGATGATTCGGGGGTATGGGATGATGATACTTTGGAAACATCTGCGGACTTAGAAGTCATGCTCAAGGGAAAAGAGAATCATGATGTGCTGGCAGATGTGAAAGTAAATGTCTTTGCTAAGCCTAAAGGAAGCAAAGACTTTGCATTGGTATATTCTGGAACCACAGATGATAAAGGAAGATTTGAGGTCAAAGGTTTGCAGGTGCCTAATATAGTTAGACTGGAAATGGCTGATACAAAATACCCCTCCGGTGATCCCGTGATTGCCAAAATATTAGGGCAGAAGTCGGCCTCCATGGAATTGCAGGTAAATACCTTATGGCAGCCTCAATCCATCATGAATCGCACGGGCTGGGAAGTGCTGGATTATAGTAGTATGCATGTCACCTCCAATACCACTGCGAATCTTCCGGGAAATGTGCTGTTAGACAATACTTCCATATGGCATACGAATTACGCCGGTGGAGCCACGCCATATCCTCATTGGCTGGTAATAGATATGAAAGAAGCGAAAACCATGCACGGCTATGCTTTAAAGCAGCGGGCATCAAATAATGGCCCCATCAAAGGACTTGAATTTTATGTGAGCGATGATAATCAGAATTGGAAAAGAGTGGTAGCAACAAAAATACCGCTTACCAACCCTGGCGAATGGCATACCATTAAGCTTCAGGAGCCTGCCCGAGGCAGGTACATAAAGTTTGTGGCAACCTCTCCGCATATATCTGCATCACAGTTTATTAATCTAGAACAGCTTGGAGTTTATTAATATGGTAAGACATCCAAAATACCTGCGCTTACTACCACTCGCTGGTCTTCTCATGCTGTGCCTGTTCAGCCTGAAAGCAATTGCGCAGAAAGCCAGACCAATGGAATATTTGGTTTGTGGTGATAGTAAAGTTCTGATTGTTGATAACAGCTTAACAAAAGACAGTATTCCAATAGTCACCTGGAGTTGGGACGCACATGACGCTACAGACCTTCCAGATGACTACCGGCAAAAGTTCTTTGAGACAGTAGATGATTGTAAAGCCTACCAAAAAGGAAGTAAAATTCTCATTTCCTCCTCCTCCGGTGGGTTTGCTATGCTAAACAAAGCAAATAAGAAAGTCCTGTATTTCGGGTTTGTTCCCAATGCCCATTCTATAGAATTGCTGCCCGGAAACATCATAGCTGTTGCGGGTTCAACCGCAGAAAAAGGCAATTGTATAGAACTTTACAAACTAGATAAGCCCGGCGTAGCAGTTTATAGAGACAGCCTGTACTCTGGCCATGGGGTTGTCTGGCATAGCAAACAGAAGAAGTTATACGCACTAGGCTATAATGAGCTCCGGCAGTATAGTTTGAAGAACGATAAAACAGGTACTTCTCTGACCTTAGATAATTCATGGAAACTGCCCAACACAGGAGGGCATGACCTGCAATTGGTTCCTTCTGAAGAAAAGCTGCTTATTACTGACACACGCACCGTTTGGGAATTTGACCTAAGTAGTTTCAGCTTTTCTGAATTCTCTCCTTTGAAAGGAATGAAAAATGTCAAAAGTGTTGGTAAGCACCCGGTAAGCAAGCAGCTTATTTATACAAAGGCAGAGGAAAGCTGGTGGACCTATCATGTCAATTTCATGGATCCAAACCAAAGAGCTTCTTTTCCTGAAATACGTGTCTATAAGGCAAGGTGGATTTCTAATGAATAAACATCATTTAGTAGTTGTACTTTAAAATTTATGTAATGAAGAGAAGAGATTTCTTTAAGAATACTACCCTTGCCACAGCAGGTGCAACCTTACTTCCGACTTTTGGATTTACCCATTCAATTGATAAAAAAGCAGGCAAGACAGCTAAGAATATTATATTCTTGGTTAGTGATGGTATGAGCACGGGTACCTTGAACATGGCTAACCTTCTGCTTCATCGGAAAGAGGGAAGGAAAAGCCATTGGGTTTCACTATATGAGGAGAATAAGGCAATACGTGCTCTGATGGACACTGCCTCGGCAAACTCTCTTGTGACAGATTCTGGGGCAGCCAGTTCTGCCTGGGGAGGAGGAGTGCGCGTAAACAATGGCTCAATTAACGTTAATCCGGATGGCTCAAGTAATAAACCCATACTCCAAAAGTTTAAAGCTGTAGGTAAAGCGGTAGGTTGTGTCACCACCGTTCCTATCACCCATGCCACCCCGGCAGGCTTTTGCATAGCCAGTAAATCCAGAGATGATCAGGAGGGCATTGCCCGGCAGTATCTTTCTCTTCGGTTTGATGTAATGATGGGAGGAGGAACAGAGTTCTTTACTGCCGAGAAGAGAAAGGACAAAGCTGATTTGTTTCAGGAGTATGCGCGGCAAGGGTACGGTGTTTTTAGAAGCCGGAAAGAGATGATGAACGCATCAACTTCTGCCGGAGCCCCAATATTAGGCGTTTTCCATGAAAATGGCTTGCCTTATTCCTTGGATAGAGTTCAGGACAAGCAATTGAAAGAACAGGTACCTACCCTTGCTGAAATGACCAGTCATGCGATCAAGCACCTTAAGAACAACAAGAAAGGTTTTGTCTTACAGGTAGAAGCCGGTAAGGTAGATTGGGCAGCCCATGCCAACGATATTGGTGGGTTGTTGTATGACCAGATTGCTTTTGACGATGCAATTGGGGTAGCCTTAGATTTTGCTGATAAAGACAAGGAGACACTGGTGATTATCACCACAGATCATGGCAATGCTAACCCTGGATTATACTCTAATGAAAAAGCAGAAGAGAATTTTGATAAAATCCAGAAATTTAGGTACACAAATGATTGGATACTAACGGGCATCAGCAGGGATTCTAGTCTTAAACAAGTAGTAGAAAGGGTAGAAGAAGCACAAAGTTTTGCGATCACTACTGATGAAGCTCAAGTACTTTTAAAACATATAAAAGCACTTGATGAGACTGGGGTTTATAACCCTAAAAAGCTACCTTTTAGCCAATTGGCCGAAATTCAATACAATTATACCTCTGTTGGGTGGGGATCAATACATCATTCTGCTGATTATGTAGAACTGGCAATGTATGGGCCAGGTAGCGAATTGTTAAAACCCTTTGTTAAAAACATAGAACTTCATGACATTATGCTGAAGGCTTGCGGAATAATCGCTTAATGTAATATATGCAACACAGCATCTTAGAGAAATTCTTTATAGCCCTACTTATGCAGAAACAGATTTGGTTCTGAATGGCTGGGTAAGCTACTGACGAGAGTGTTTTTTAAACTGTGTTATTTGTTGATTATGATTTCCCGTCCCTCTTACTGTCAGGCTTAAACCTGACAGTAAGAGGGACGGGAAATACTTTGCACTTCAAGTCTAGCTACAACCAGATGGCGAGCTACTGGGCTGTCTAGCTCCAGTTACTCAAAACACAGCCAGGTTGACCTCTTGGCTGGTGGCAAATTTCCGGTGGTAGACCAGCTTTACTTTCAGTGTCTCGAAAGAGCTCTCGGCCAGCATTGCCCCCAACAGTTTTCCTTCGCCTGCAGAACTAAAGAGTCTCCCTATACAAAGTACCTGCCCCATAAAACGGCCGTTTAAAGAGACAATTTACCTTATTCATGATTTATCTCCCCTTGGCCCTAAATACGTCTCATCTGTCCGTCTCACAAATCAAAAGATATTTTTATATTTGAGATGAGTTAAAGAGACACATTTATGAAGATAGGCTACGCCCGGGTCTCCACCCAGGACCAGAAGCTGGAAGCGCAGACGGACGCGCTCACCCTACACGGGTGCGAGCGCATTTTCAAAGAGAAGAAATCGGGCAAGAACAAGGAGCGCCCCGAGCTGGAGAAAATGGTAAGTCAGCTCCGGTCCGGGGACACGGTGGTCGTCTGGAAGCTGGATAGGCTGGGCCGTTCCCTGCGGGACCTGATCGACCTGGTGGAGGGCTTCAAGGCCAAGGGGGTGGACTTCGTGAGCCTGCAGGACGGCATCAACACGGCCACGCCCACGGGCCGGTTCACCTTCAACGTGTTCGCCTCCCTGGCCGAGTTCGAGCGGGAGATCATCCGCGAGCGCACCAAGGCGGGGCTGGCGGCGGCCAAAGCGAGGGGAAGGAACGGGGGAAGGCCCGCCGGGCTCTCCCCGGAGGCCACGGAGAAAGCGAAGTCCGCCCGGATCCTGTTCGACGCCGGGGGCAAGAGCGTGGGGGAGATCGCCAAGATCCTGGGCATCGGGCGGGCCACCTGCTACCGCTACCTGGGGCAGGGGGAGCCGCTAAAGTCAACGGATTGGTCAACGCAAAAGTCAACCTAAAAGTCAACGTCGTATGCAACGTTGACCGGGGCGTTGCAAAGCCACAGTTTCTACCGCAATACCATGCCTGACATAGTGTGAAGGGGTTTTTAGGTGGTTTTGCGGTAGAGATCCGGTTGCCTTCCCGGAAGGGTTCCGACTCCGAGTTCCGGGCCGTTGGCAACGCAAAACGCAACGTAAAGTGCAACGTTGACTGCAACGCAAAACGCAACGTTGCTGCAACGCCAACCTATCCGTAAAATGACTCACTTTCTACCGAAATACCCTGCTTGGCGTAGCGCATAGGCCCTTCCGGTTGGTTTTGTGGCAGATATCCCGTTGCCCCACGGATTTGTTCCGTCTCCGGTTACCGGGCCGTTGGCAACGTATCAGGCAACGCAAACCGCAACGTTGCTGGGGACGTTGCCAACGCAAAGCGCAACGTTGGACAGTGGTTTTTCCAATCCGGAAATCACGGATCCTGACTTTGGGTAGGCACGCTGACATTTGCCTCTCAAATGTGCCGTTTTCTGGGAAATTGCTGGACACGATTCCGATGGTAGTTAGCTCTGAAAAGTCAACGGATTGGTCAACGCAAAAGGCAGTGATTTTCCTAGGCTCGGAAACTAGCGCATTGTCCAGAGTCAGACGATATGCTTTCCGGACCTGAGAAGCGCCGCCTTTGGGCATGGTTGTGTGGCTAACTGCCGCGCGCCTAATATTTGAAAATGTTTCTAATTTTTACAACAATTAAAAATAGTCTTCATAATCTCCGTATTGTCCATCCGTTAGTGCATCAAATGCATCTCGGTCTGCCTCATAATTACTTTGTCTTGAATTATATTCTTCACCATAATCTTCATAGACTCGCTCAATGTGATCGCAGTCACTTGGATTATAGTTTGGAAACCTACTTTTTATAAATTCCTCATCTATTGCTTCAATATTTAAATCAAGTAACACCTTGGGTTCAATAGATTCAGAAATATTGTGGTAATTACCTTGCGAATAGTAATCAAATGTAAAATAGCACGAATCTGAATTCCCTGGAATTAAATTTTCATAATCATCAAAATCATATTTAGAATAACTGAATATAATTTTTAAGTTATAATTTCTATATAATTCTTGGCTTATGAGTATCAATAGATGTATAATTATTGGATTTGTCTTGTACCCAATAATTAAACAGTAATTTTCAGCATAAATATTGAATTCTCTATCACCATCTTCATCAGGATGAATATCCCAATATGTAGGGTAATTAGGTCTTATCACTTTGATCTTAATTGAAAGAAAATTGAAAATATCAACAAATGGCTTAATTTTAGGTATCAATCCATTTATTGTTACCTGACAGGTATTTGGTATTTCACTAATATTATTAGTCTTAAATAAAAAATAAAATTTATTAATAAACTCTATTACAAGTTTATTGACAGGTGTTACTTTAACTATTTCATTATTTTTATAAATACCGGCTCTGTTAGGCTTCTGCCCTTCCCAAAAAGGATAATTTCTCAATTTTCCTATGATTTCTATATCATAGTAAAGTTGACCTACCACCATAAAATTTTTCGATGTTAGAACTGGTATGGTAGCAGTTTTAGGTTTGTAAATATAACCAAGTGCTTCAGTGTGTTCTTTACAAAATAAATCTTCAGTATTTTCAACTATAACTACTGACCAGTCTTTATTTGATTTTGCTTGTTTAATACCTGAAACGATAACCATGGTTTTTTACTTTAAAATTGCTGACAACTATTGTATACCAAAAGAGCTCCTGTTATTGGTGTTTTGGTTGGAAACCGCACTGCGGTACCCCATATTCCTCTGTTCCCGGTGATTGCACTCTCTAGTTTCAAAACACCTCCCAATGATAGCTGTTTTCCGAACGAATACCACTCACCCCACGCTCCTCTGTCTCGTGGCTCCCGGCAAGGCATTTTCGAGAGCAATTCAGCAACGCCAAACGCAACGAGGAATGCAACGTTGACCTAAGCCATTGTCAACGCTGGTACATTGGTTTTGTGAGGCCCGGGAAGCGTAGATCTGACCTTGGAAAGTGGTATGCTAATATTTGGCTCTAGAAAGTGCCGTTTCCAGGGACGTTGCTGGATCTGATTCCAATAGGTAGATAGCATCAACAGCAACGCAAAGTCAACGGGTTAGTCAACACAAACAGCAACGTTGATGGCAACGTTGCCCTCAACGCCAACCTTCCGTAAATGACCCACTTTCTACCGCAATACCCTGCCTGGCGTAGTGCATAGGCTCTTCCGGGTGGTTCTGTGGCAGATATCCCGTTGCCCCACGGTATTTGTTCCGCCTCCGGTTATCAGGGCGTTAGCAACGCGGAGCGCAACGGATCAGGCAATGCAAACAGCAACGTTGCTGGGGACGTTGCCAACGCGGAGCGCAATGTTGGACAGTGTTTTCTCCAGTCGGGAAAGCATGAATCCTTACTTCAGATAAGGTGCCTGGCTCCTGGCCCTGTGACGGGCCGTCTTTAGGTATGATCGTGTGCCTAATGGTCTCGTGTATGAGGCGTGAGAGGCCGTAGCATGGCTGCACAATGTTGGCAGGAGCTTTTCTTAGAGGAAATTACTATGAACTACTTAAAACCAATGCCTAAAGAATCCATTTTTGCCGCAGCCTCTAGAAATATTTCATCTTTCAAAGCTTCATCGGTAGGTTCTATACCATTATATTTTTCGAGAACTATTTGATTATAAACTCTTTCAAAGGCATTATGTTTTTGAGCCATCTCATAGCTTTCCATGCTTTTGTTGTAAACAACAGTAGTAACAATCAATATTGTTAATGTTGTCAAATAAAAGAGTGTCTTCCTCTTCTTCTTGCCTTTGAAGCTAATCAAAGCAATTATACCAATTGAGATAGCTGAAAAAAGAAATATAATAAAGGGCGGAATGTAATGCATGTAAGATTTAATTAAAAGTTAATATTTGTCCTGTAATCTTTAATTATTAATCCCATTCTCGTAAAGCATCACTTATTGCTCGGGCTATTATATCTCTATATGGGTCTAGTCTTGAGTCTAAGTCTAGTTGAGAGGAGTATCTTCTACCATTAGAAATATTAACTCGTATCCCATTAATTTCACCTATCCAATTAAACTCTTTTCCATTAGGTCTTTGATTATTAAAACTAACTGGCTGGTCGGGATGCAGATGACTTACAGATTCATGGTAGTCCCCTGGGAACTTGATTTTGATGATTGCTTTCATAGTTTCACTTAAATTTGAAATCACTGCCATCGTACTTGTGTAAACGACGGTTAGGCCGTCGGCCGCTGCTGACGTTTACACAAGTACGATGTGTGAAGTTATTTTTTGTTTCGAATGATATAGTTGAATTGCAAGCTTTCACTATGAATTAAAGCTTCACCTAAAGCAACACTTTCAAATTCTATATCTCTGTCGATTGGCTTTGAATTATGCCTTGAAGGGAAAGAGTAATGCAGATAGATAGTTTTGCCCACAATGCTGTCGATACTTGGCAAATAGTCCTCTCCCCTCAATCCAATTGCTTCTATGAGCTTTTTAGAAGTGTCACACACTTTCAGAGTAACATCATACCCAAAAGCCCCATGGTCAACTCTGGAAAGTTGGGTTATAAGCTTATTGCTACTTGCTTCTTGGATCATAATTTCATTATCGCCTATGCAATCACAATCCTTAGCTTCAGAGCATCCAATCAGTAATACAGCTACTAGGAATGAGAATTTCTTCAGACTCATGGAAGACTTTTTGTATATGTAATTACGCCCAACTACAGTGCACAAGGAGGACATCCGGTCATTGGCCCCATGTACAGGGTCTACGCTACTGTTTTCACAACCCTCTCTCCGGTAGCCCCTTAATCCCCAATATAGCTGTTTCTTAGATGAGTCGTATTCACTGTCCTAACGCCAACCGGTAATTCCATGCTTGGTCAACTTAAAGTTAACGCAGAAATCAATCCAGAAGCCTACGTCGACTGGGACGGTGGTCAATGCAAGGCTGCCCTATGGAATGCCTTGATTTACCGCAAAGCACCTCATTTACTATGGCGGGAAGGCCTTTCCCTGCGTAGAAACGCAGAATAGCAGCAGCTGACCCGGTGATATATCTGGTAAGGTTGATACCCGTTTCTAAAGCCCTGGTCAACGCTAAGTCAACGCAAAAGGCAACGTCCGGTCAACATTGACAGCAACGTTGACCGATTCCATACAATGTCTCACTTTCTACCGTATTATCCTGCCATGCATAGCGCATAGGCCCTTTCAAGTGGTTTTGCGGCAGATGTCCCTTGCCCCACGGATTTGTTCGGTTATCAGGCCGTTGGCAACGTATTAGGCAACGGAAACAGCAACGTTGCTGGGGCATTGCCAACGCAAAGCGCAACGTTGGACAGTGGTTTTCCGGCATCATGACTTTGGGTAGGCACGCTGGCACTTGCCTCCCAAATGTGCCGCTTCCTGAAGCGGGTCGTTTCAGCGTATTTCAGGACAAGGCTGTATAGTAATACCGGGATCCAAAGAGAGGGGATACGGGAATTCTTACGTGGGTCCTAAGCTAGATGTCACCTGTTTACCCTTGGCTGAGGGAAGGCTCGAAACTCAGCAACTGGGCAGGCGGTACCTCTAGGCCTTTGGCGAGGGCGAACAGCGTGCTGACCGTGGTATTGACCTCCCCCCGTTCTATCCTGCCGACCTGGTTGATGGGAATGTCGGCCCGGTAGGCGACCTCCTCCTGCGAAAGCCCCTTGCCGGTACGAATACCCTTGAGGTGGTCCCCGAACCTTTCCAGCAGCTCTGAATCCCTTATTTTGGTCACGTGGCCAAGTTGAGGATTCACCCTTGCAATTATTAACACATATATGTGTTATAAAGCAAATTATCGCTATCCTTGCGCCCGATTCGCCACCTAGGCCAGCCGCAGGGTAAGGACGGTAAAGCCCAAACCCTTGTTCCCGCTTCGGGTGCGGAATCGGGATGATTAAAGTTAAACTTATACAGAGATGAAGAACCCAACCCTACAGTCACTCAGTACCGACTCGGATTTCTCCGATTTGATCAACAGCCGGTTCAAGCAACCCATTGACGGCTACAGGTTCCCCCCAGAGTATGAGAAGCGAAGGACGCCCCAGTCATTCTTTGAGGAGTCGGGGAAAGCGGAGGCCGAGAACATCACGGAAAGGGAGTTGATGCGGGACAATATCTACGTGAAACACGGGTTCGACATATTCGACTTCCCGTTTGTCGTGCTATATGAAAACCAGAGCGGGGAAGAGAGGCTGGAGCCGTTCAGATTGGAGGGTGAGGCCGAAGACTTCTGCAGAGAATCGTCCCATCAAGGTACCCCCTCACTCCTGATCCATATAATGAACCATGAGATTGAGAGTAGGTTGTTTAAAGGCAGATAACCCGGGGTTCTTCGCTTTGCCGCACCGCGGTTAAGAAGGGGTATACAAGCACCTCACCCTATCTGTGGTACAGCAAAGTGACTGTGAAAATTAGCTGGCCGGACCCCATAACCATCGCATTTTGTGAGATAAAACCACTGGGCGCATCATCTCTTCCAGCAGCGGGTCAGCCTGCCCTATGGACCATAGCCAAAAGCTGGGAAGGTAGTAGCATATCCTTTCATAAAGAAAAGGCCCCTCTAACCGAGGGGCCTTTTCTTTTGCTACATGCGTTAGCCACTTTAAATCTTACATTTAGTTGACACCTGGTGACAGCACCAGAAAGCCAATTCACACAGCTGCATCCGGTATATACCGATGTAAGTCAAACCCGAAGAAGGCCATTGTTATTTATGCTATTCAGATTCATCAACTTTTACCTCTATCAGGTCTTCTTTCAATGTAAAATCCTCCCTACAAAACGACTCCCTCGTTTGACGTTGAATGGTATAGGGTGCTGTATCAGAATTGCTCCCGTCATAGTTTTCATCACCACTACTATATGGATGGGTAAAATCAGCACCTGGGGTATGGTAACTAAGAGCATGTACGCATTCATGAATCAAAACTGCAGCGTATGTACATCCTCTACGGCCGTTGCCTATATTAGCCCAAAGCGAGTTGGGGGTTTTCCATCTAAATTCCCCCCCTACATCAGGATCGTCATCGGTGTATTCCCTTACATCTAGCCTAAGGCTTGAGTTTCTGAAGAAGCCCGCGATATCAGCTGGCGAGAGGTCAGCAGGCTTAATATCATCATAGGTCCCTGGCGTATCTGCAATCATGTTGAAGAACTCCTCAGAACTCAGAATTCCATTAGCGATCGTGGTGGATTCTCTGATCCATCCCAAATTACCCGAATAAGTTAATTGAATGCTCATAACTGGATTAAAAATTAGATTGAAAAAAGACAGTTTAATTGCCCTCTATAATTTTATACACTGCCCCTCTGCTATGATACGCTCTTGGTTTTAGTAGGAAAGTATAATGCTTTGTTTATCTGATTGATAACTATTGATCTGTTGCTTTTAATTTGGAGGAATCTGGTTTTGCAGGTTCTGGTTTCTTGAATTTCAGCGTAATAGTATGGACCGATTCCTTCCCTCTTTTGTAAGAAGCTTTAGGTGTAATAGGCACCAGTTCAACTTCTACTTCCACACTGCCTGTGTTTGATGTGGTGAACTCCATTTCAACCTCTACTTCCTTCAAACCGAAATTATCAATCGGGTTTATTATATTTGTGGCATTTATAACTGAAACCAGGTATTCGATAAACTCTTTTTCTTCATCTTCTACGAATCCTGATTTAGCTTCTCCCCTCCCAAAAGTAAAGGTTGTTGTTTTGGCCTTGGATTTTCCTCTGGAGTACATTGGCGTTACAACCCATAGTTTAGCCCCTCCCCCAAACTCTGAGCTTACTGTTGTGGCAAATGCTAAATCAATGCTTTCAAGACTCAGAGTGTTGTTCGACCTCTTGAGCGCTGCCTGTGTGGCGTTATAGACTTTTTCAAATGCCGTGTTTACGTCAACAACTGCATTCTTTTTAGAGGATGCCACCTTCCCTGATGAAGAGCAGGATTGTAGGGCTAAAGCACTTAGAATAGCCAGTGTGATGGAAATAAATGCTCTATTCATATCAAGTTTCAAATGGGTGCACCGTTAACAAATATGAATATTAGATCAAGCATAAGGAATACTTACTATTGGGTATTTTGCCTTTACAAACGAGAATATAACTGTGATCTATATGTTTATGATGGCTGTGATAACAGAATACTGGCTTCATAGTATTGCAATGATTCTGATCTTTTTGGGGAAGCAGGCTGTTTGTATGCCCGGCATGGCGAGTAGCCCTTAAGCTAAGACAGAAGGTGTTCATCATTGGCAGGATTAAACCGCCGCTGTCAGCGTGATAGGGGATCACGCAAGAAAAATGAAAAACATATTCTAAATGAGATATACTTTCTTGGATCTCATAGAATAACCATTTTACGGAACGAGTACTTTGCTGTCTGCATCGTTGGCTGCCGCTCCTGCCGGGCCACATACTACCGCTACCTGGGCCAGGGGAGCCGGTGAAGTCAACGTCCCGGTCAACGTTCCCCTCAACGTTGACCGGGACGTTGCAAAGTCAAATTTTACACCTTGTAAACTTGCGAAGAATAGCATGGTGGCCCTTCCAGACGGTTTTTCAGCAGGTTTGCGGTTGTTTTCCGTAGGGGTTTTAGAGCCGAGTTTCAGGCCGAATGCAACGCAAAACGCAATGTTGGAAAGTTATTTTGGCTGGTCCGGAAAGCATTGAATCTGTCTCCTAATGGCGCCTTCCTATGGACCCAGGAAGCGCCGTCTTTGGGAAGGATGGTGTGGCTAACGGACTTGGCTATGCGGTGGCATAGCTATCGTATAGGTGTTGTTGTGGTGTCGTTATTTTTCAATTTTTGCTCAAGTAAATCTTCTGTAACTCTTTTTACTAATTCACAATATTCCTTTAGATCTTCTTCTTCAAGTCCACAAGGTCTATACTATTCAGGCGGGTGATGAGACAATGCATTTCTAAGCTTTCCCCATTCCAAGATTTCTTCATAGTCAGATTTTGAAATTCTATAATTTAGTTTTTTAACGAAATCTAACTTTGATTTTAAACCTGAAAGCTTTTCTTGATGGAAGAATTCTTGTCTTAAAATCCCTTCGAAAACACCTTGCAATCGCCATAGGCCAAAGTGCCAGAGATAAAGATTTTCAATGTAGTTGTAGTATGCTATATCGTCAATCGCTTCGTCGGATTCGCCTGTAGATAAGTCTATAAGGTTCCCGTCTCCGTCGAATACTTCAAGAGTGTCGATTTTTTGTTGAAGTTGTTTTTGCCTATCTCTAATTACTTCTGTGACTATTTGAAAAGTATATTCATAGTCAGAGAGAGAAAGCCCGTAGACGTGCCAATTGAAATCTTTTAATTCCTTTCTCATCTTATCTATTAATGCACCATAATTACTGGATATAAGGAGCAGTTCCGGTTATTGGCCCTTTGGTCGGGGGCCGCACTGCGGTATCCCTGGTCCCCGTGATTCCGCTCCCTGTCTCAGGGCACCCTCCCAATATAGCTGTTTTCCGAACTAATACCACCTGCCCCACGCTCCTCTGTCCCTTGGCTCCTGACAGGTCACTTTTAGGGCAATTCGGCAACGTAAAACGCAACGTTGACTAGGAGGTTGGCCAATGCCATTCCGCCTTATGAAATACCCCATTTAACACCTAAAAACCCATCTACTTACGACACATAGTTTCGTGCCTCTGCAGTCCATGGGCAGGGATCGCCGCAGCGGATCCGGTTTAATGTCTAGAACAGTTTAAAACTCATATTCTAAAGCTATGGTCAACGTCGGACGGTGGTGTCCCATGCCTCTGGAAACCTTGATACCACCTCTAAAAGGCCTTTATTCTACAATATGCCGTTTTACAGAACGACAGTATATGGTCTCCTTTTTTATGAAAGAACATCTTCTGTTTTCTCAGGCGCGAGTACTTTATCAATTTCCCACATTAATTCTGCCGTCTTAAAAAGAGCCACAATCATGCGTTGATAATGCACAATATCATCAAACTGGAGTTCGCGGCCTTTGCGGTCTTTGAGCCATTTCTGGGCAGGTTGGTAACCACCGATATAGAACTCCCAAGCCTGTAACGGCACCTGTTGAAAAAACTGGGTTTCATTGATGTAGACACGGCCTGAGCGGTACACGGGTTCAATAAGGCTGATGCAGTCTTTCTCCAGGATCTCATAGTTTTCCTCAAACCTGATTTTTGTCACTACATTGTCTCCCGCCAAAGGGTATTGGGTAATGGGCTTTCGCACAGCTAGGTGCTCGAGCAGGTGCAGTTGGCGCAACTCACCGCCAAGTGCCGCCAGTTGCCAGAATTGCTCGGCGTCTTGCGGGTTGGGAACGCGGGGGAAGTCTATCTTCAGAAACTCCTTGTAGCGCTCGCGGTAGCTGGGGCTGTGCAGCACGGCGTAGATGTAGTCCAGCAGGTCTAGGGGCGCGAAGATCTGTCGGAACTCGGGCCGGACCTCAAGGCTTTGCGCGAAACAGACCTTGCCCTCGCCTTCTTTCTCGGGCACGAAGGTGAGTCCCAGCCCCTCGGCAATTTTCTGCACTACCTTGGGGTCTAGGTTTGGTGTGCGCACCGCTTTCAGCCCGTCTAGTTGCGTTTGCTCCTTGATTTCGGGGTAAAGATAGAGGGGAAAGGTATTGACACTATCTAATGATGATGTAAGGTTTTTGTCCGTGATTTTATCACTTAAGAAGTAATTATGCGAATCAATGGATCTGCCCATTTTACACAGATTCAGGGCAATATTCGGTCCCTTAAGGAAATGCTGCATTACTTCCCCCCTAGGCATACAATGGAAACCTTTCGATTTACCGGTGAAGTAGGTATACTTTGTGTCAAAAGGTCGGTAACTGATAGGAACGATTTTATTGAAATCGGGTCCGGAACTCAACAAATCCTTTTTCGCGAACTCAACCGACCAATCCCTCACATCCTTTCCTAAGGAGAATCTTGTTCTGGCTACCTCGTTTTCCAACCCTAGAAAATCCTCAACGATGCTTTTTACTTTTTCTTTGGAGTCGTGCAGCGTGAACTCGTCCCTTGCCGTCACCAATCCAATGGAATTGACAACAAACAGGTCTTTCAGGTAAATCCCCTCATTATATACTGTAAGGGTATCATAATCCTTACGGACAAAAAAATAATTGGGACCTCCTACATCGAGTTCAGTAAACCTTATAGAATTTAGAGTTTCCTGATTCAAGAAGTCATATTTGGATTCTCGTTTCCCAAACAAGTCGTAATGGAATACTTTGCCTAATTCATTCGGCTTCTTTTTGCCTGTTTTCATGAACAGATTTATCGAAACCCCCTGCATTATGCCAAACACGTTCACATCGATGGAGCCGTCTGGAGCGGTCTCTTTCTTCTTGCCATTGCCGTGTAGGTCAAGCGTATAGATCTTGTCGTAGGTTTTGAGCAGGTTCCAGCGCATCCCCCTGAAGGTTGGGTTGTCCAGGAAGCCGTGCGGGTTGATGAAAGCCAAGATTCCCTCGCCGTTCTGCTCGATGAAATGCTGCCCGAAGCGCAGGAACTTCACGTAGTCATCATTGATCCATTTAGAGTTTTTCTCCTTTAGTTTTTCCTTCCCGCCGGGCTCTTTCTTATAGTCTTCCATCAGGTCCATGATCCACTTGCCCTTGTTCTGGCTTTCGCCGCTGTACGGCGGATTGCCCAACACCACCATCACAGGCGTTTCTCGTTTGACGGCGTTGGCCTGCATGGCCTCGTCCGAGAGCCACGAGGCGAAGAGGTTGAGCTGGCTGGGCACGGCCTCCTCCAGGCTGTTGGTGAGGTACACCTTGAAGCGGCGCGGGCTCTGGGGAACGTAGCCGGTCTCCTGCAGGAGCAGGTCCAGCTTGAGGTGACACATGGCATAGCTGGCCATCAGGATCTCGAAGCCGTTAAGGCGCGGCAACAGGTGCCTCTCCACGTACTGGCTCCAGATACCCTCCTGCCCCTCAAATCGCCCGTACACGTGCTTGACTACCTCGGCCAGGAACGTGCCCGTGCCGGTGGCAGGGTCCAGCACTTGCACCTTGTGCACCGTCTGCTTAGCTTTTTTCACGTTGTCCTTAGTGCGGCGGTCGGTTAACTGGGTGGTCACCTCAATCTCAGTTGTTTCGGTAGAAGCCAGCCCGTCTTTCAGCCCGAACTCAGTCTTGAGGATGTCATCCACAGCGCGAACTATAAAGTTCACCACCGGCTCCGGAGTGTACCAAACGCCGCGGCTTTTGCGTAGGGCGGGATCGTATTCGGCCAGGAAGGTCTCGTAGAAATGGATGATAGGGTCATGCGTTTGGGTGCTCCTCCCGAAGTTCTTCAAGATGGCCTTGATGTCTGTGGCCCTGAACACGTCCGCTAGCGCATCTACGATCCATTTGATTCGGTCATCGATGTCGGGTCCCGCGATATACCCGAAAAGCTTGCGCAGGAACGGGTTGGTTTTGGGGATGAGCTCGGCAGCCTCCTGCCGAGAAAACGTGGGCAGGGTGGGATCATGCAGCCGCGCCGCGAACATTCCGTAAGCCACAGTCTGGGCATAAATGTCTGAGAACTCACGGGGCGTAATCTCATGCAGCAAAACCACCTTGAACGCCTGTAACTGATCATGCAGGGTGCGGTTCTCGTACGCATCGCCCTCCACGCTAAGCGCGCGCTCAATAATCTGGGCCAGGAATTTGGCCTTGTCAGCCATCATGGTGGCTAGCTTGGCCGGTGACTTCAGAGTGACGCCCTTGAACTGGCAGAAATCAATGATGAAGGCCTTAAACAGCGCGAAGTTCTGCGGCAGCGGTGTCACCTGCCCGTCCTTAATTTCGGCAATCTTGAGTGTGGTCACCAGCTCGCCTTCCTTGAAGAGCCAGAAGTCTAAGTAATCAGTGATGATGAGGTTGCTCAACGAAGCCTTGTAGCGGTCGAACTGATCTTTGTAGTCTTTGCTGTTGAGCGGCTTGCCCAGATCCTTGGCCTCAATGTAGCCCACCGGAATATCCCTGCGCGTGATGATGTAGTCTGGCGCGCCGCAGGCCACCCGGGCCGGCTCGTTGGTCACCAGCACGTCCTGAACCAGGCTCTCCAGCAGCGTCTGCAAGTCGCCGCGGTAGCTGTGTTCTCTAGAAATGCCGGTCTGGTATCGGGTATTTATGCGGTCTAGATATTCTGGAATAGTCATTCAGGATAGAGAAAAGGTAATGCCTGCTTCTGTCTGCTAAGATAAAGGTTTAGGCTAAGGAGATAGCTGGGTTTTGCAACCCCCCATCGGAATTACTGGTTCATGAATCTTATTCTTCAACTGTTTCTAAAAAAATGTCTTGTATAAAAAGCAATACTGTTCTTGTAAGCTTAACCTCACGACAAAGAGAGACTAGATACATTTTAGAAAATACATTACCACCTTTTTTAAAAAATTGCGTAAATTTGCAGCAACAGTACCTGCTTGCATACCATAAGAACTGCAAGTGGGTCATTTTTTTTATAGCTGTGGCAAACAAAAGCGCCTACACCATAGCCGATCAGGTAGCCCTTCTCAAAAGCAGGGGGATGCTATTCCGTGATGAGCCTAGTGCCCTCCATCTCCTTGGGAATATCAGTTACTACCGTCTAAAAGGGTACTGGTGGGATAGGCAGGATGACAAAACGCTGCATACCCTGAAATCGGGTACTTTCTTCGAAGACATCGTTGACCGCTATAATTTCGATCGCCACCTGAGGCTGATCCTGTTCGACGCTGTGGAAAGGATAGAGATCGCCCTACGCACCAAACTGATCTATCACCTATCCGTTGGATACGGCGGCCTGTCGTATTTGGACCCCGGGCTTTTCGACACCGCTGTACTAAGGGCACATGACGGAACGTTGAAGACCAGCCATCAAAATACAATAGACGAGTTAAAGAAGGAGTTCAAGAGAAGCCAGGAAACATTCATCAAAGACCACCATCGGCGCTATCCCAACCAGGATGCCGATGCCTGGAAGACCTTGGAGGTGGCATCGATGGGAACGCTATCAAAGCTATATAAGAACCTGAGACACCAATTGCCCGAGAAGGCCGCGATCGCCAAGGAGATGGGGCTAAACCTGCATAGCGAGCTCTCCAGTTGGCTGGAGGCCATCACCTACGTCAGGAACATAATCGCCCACCACTCAAGGCTATGGAGCAGGAACATGGTCAAGACACCTACTGTGCGACTGAATAACCCTACTGGCCTGTGGTTCACAAAGCCGCTAGTACAGGCGCAGACCAAAAAACCTTTCCTGATTATTTCGGCTATGGTCTACCTTTGCAACCATATAAGCCCTGGGCATCAGATCAAAGACAGGATATTAGCACTTTTCGCCTCTAATCCGAATATAGGAATCCATAAGCTCGGCTTCTTGAATGACTGGAACAAGGAGCCGCTCTGGCAATAGCCCATGCCATGGAGAGAAAGCACAAGGTTGCATTCTTTAATCTATCTTGCATAGCTCCACAACATTATATTGCCTATGATAGTATAATTTATCTAAGTTTGATAGCTGAGCAACGTAAGCTAACACCTTGTTAAATTATCACTATGAACCAATCCGCTCCTATAACATTTGATGAAAATGAGATCGGCACTATATTCACAGCCCTATTAGACAAAGAAGCCCACCTAAAAGACAAAATAGAGAATTTTGACGGTGACAGCACACTGCTTTTGCATATATATGAAGACAGGAAAGGAATCAAAAAGTCTGATTTGGAGAAACAGTTAGACAAGGCTGGCTTTTTGCAAAGCTATGTTGAAGACCTTAAAAGCACTCAGGGGCTGATATCCAAAATCTCTGACTATCTTGATAAATAGATTTTTTAGGAGGTTATCCTCAGGGTGGACATGCACTACTTTTCAAAAGAACATGGTAGAGTTATGTTTCTTCATAAACAGCTCCACCTAATCCAGGGCAGGCAACAAAAGACCGGTATCTTTGCTTAGATTAGAAATCTAATGGTTTAGTAGAAAGAGAAGCCGGTTTGATCTGGTTGGATAGCAAGCATCCTCTGATGCTTTGCCATGGCTGATCCATACAACCAAAGTCCGCTTGAGTAAGGCAAGAATACCTCGCACTAACTTAATTGATTCCACCATTGTTATTCTGGGCATTTGGCTGCCTAGAATAAAACTATAACCCCCTATGCCCCTATATACTACCCAGTACCTAAAGGCTGTCTCTGAGAGGAGTACCTTCTCCCAGTCGGAAAGAATCATCAATGAAAGCAAGAGTTACACAACCTTTGACATATTCCTATCCCATTCTTTCCTGGACAGGCAGGTAGTCAAAGGTCTTTTCTTTGAGCTCACCTCCCTGGGTTTCAAGGTGTATGTGGATTGGATCATAGACCCCCATCTGGACAGAGGCAATGTGACCAAGGCATCAGCCGAGCATATCCGAAATAGGATGAAGAGCTCGAAAAGCCTGCTTTTGGCTATTTCAACAAACGCATCCACAAGTAAGTGGATGCCCTGGGAATTAGGTTTCGTGGATGGCAATACCACAAAATGCGCCGTTCTCCCCGTCTCCGAGTCAAGCAACTCTCCCGAATCCTATACTGGGTTTGAATACCTGAAGCTATACCCTTTCGCGAAAAAGAGGCTTAGCGACAGAGACGAGCCTAAATTATGGGTCATCGAGAATGCCACGAAATATGTGGTCTTGGATGATTTCATCAGTTCCGGCATGAAGCCGTTTACAAGGAACGTTAATATATTCTGATAATGAAAAAGGCTTTAGTGATAGGAATAAACGACTACCCTACTGCGCCGCTAAGGGGATGCGAGAATGACGCCATCTCAATGCGGACTGTACTTGAGTCCAACGCAGACGGTTCGCCGAACTTTGACGTCAGGCTAGAGCTCAATGTTCCTTCAAAATCAGAGTTGAAGACATTGATCATCGACCTTTTCTCCGGAGAGGCCGATACTTGCCTACTCTACTTTTCCGGCCATGGGTTCCTGGATGACTTGGGGGGAGGCTATATCGTCACGCCTGATGCCCAGCCGAACGACCTCGGCATCTCGATGGATGACATACTCAACCATGCGAATAAATCCGCCTGTAAGAACAAGGTGATAATCCTGGACTGCTGCCATTCTGGAGCCTTCGGTACCCCGACAGGCGATAACAAGGCTAACATCGGAGATGGTATATCCATTTTGACAGCCAGCAAAAATAATGAATACTCGCTGGAGATCGGCGGGCATGGGGTTTTCACAACCCTTCTCTTAGAAGCTTTGAAAGGTGGCGCTGCCGATCTGAGAGGCCATATAACGCCAGGAAGCATATATGCTTTCATCGACCAGGCGCTTGGTCCTTGGGATCAGAGACCAGTCTTCAAAACCAATATCAACCGTTTCACCTCCCTCAGAGAAGTGACTCCCCAAATTCCGCTGCAGACCTTAAGAGACATTGTAAACCTCTTCGTCAACCCCACAGAAGAGATTATTCTAGACCCCTCGTTCGAGTTTACGAATGACAAAAGCGTAGTCCATGATTACAAAGAGCCGTATGCCGTGGCTAACAATGTGGCAACGTTCAAGAAATTACAGCAGATGAACAGGGTGGGGTTAGTGGTACCCGTCGATGAGGACCACATGTACTTTGCCGCGATGAACAGCAGGAGCTGCAAACTCACGGCTTTGGGATACCACTATTGGAGGTTAGTGAGGGACAAAAGAATATAACATGAAAAAAAGAGTATTTGTATCCTTCGCAATGGAGGACGAAGCCATTAAAACCCTTTTCTGCGGGCATGCTAAAAACACCAGGGTCCCATACGAGTTCGTGGACATGTCCGTGAAAGTGCCTTGGGACAACAGCTGGAAAACAAACTGCAGAACCCGGATCAGGGGGTGTGATGCTATGATTGTCCTAGTCTCAGAGAACACCAGGAACGCGAGCGGGGCTTTGTGGGAAATAAAATGCGGCAAAGAGGAAGGGCTGAAAATGCTTGGCATTTACATTAAGAACGGCAATATGAACAATAGGCCTGTCGAATTATGGGGTACTTTATGTAAATCTTGGGGCTGGGAAAACGTCAGCAGTTTCATTGACTCACTTTGAGATGACCATTTGAAGCCATACGTGCCATCAACATCTGTTACAGGAAGTAGTTACGAATGTTTTGAATGGTTTACCTCTACCCTTCTCCTTTCCTAGCGACTACCAAATTAGAACTGAGTTTATGATTAGAAAAGCTCCAGTTGGTTTGCCTGGCAGTAGCGGCTGTTGAACTTTGGCTTGAGCATACGGATGTAGTGCTTCTCCAGCCGGAGCACCGTTTCCTTTTCAGGGTATTCGCGCAGGTAGATGACCGACCCGGCCGTGCACTTGGCCTTGTGCTTGGTGACCCGCCAGAAGATGTTGCTGGTTTCTCCTACGTAAACACAAGTTCCTGCAGTATAAATTAGATACAGAAAAAACGAATTGTTATTCTTTGTATAGCGTAGTTGCTTATACTTCTTGAACACTTCTTCTCTACTGTATTTTATAAATTCGCCTGGCAGCATCTAGTTTTCCTATTTTACTTAACCCAAAGCTTTGGATTAGTTTTCTCTTAATCAGAACGTCTTATGCAAGTAGATGTTAAACATCTTTAAATTAGTTGACATTAGAAATAATCTATAACAATGAAATTTATTCTATTAGCGTTATTATTTCTAACATTAATAGAATAAATTTCATTGTTATAGATTCTATCCATATACAACACGTTGTAGCTACTCTTGAAGATTACTGTATATCACAGCTTTAGGTATTCCTATCAGGGCCTAAGGAATAAAGTGCTATCATCATAGAGGACTGAACTTCTATGATGATAGCACTTATAAAAGGCTTACTTTTCTTCAGTCCACCCCTCAGGCTTAGGTTTTCTTGTCCAATCCAACCACCTCTCACCTCTGATACCAAGCTTGCGCTTCTTCACTAAGGCTGGTTCAATGTTAACCCAAACAACAGCTATGGATTTCTTATCATAGTAAATCTCTTGGTTGATGTACACTAACAGATTAGCAAGATCTACAGCCTCTGTCACAGCTCTATAAGCCTTGTCTTCCTCAAAATGGTACTTCAACATTCTGCTATAGACAATCTTCTGATTAGGTGTCAAGCCTTCCAGCTGAGTTGACGGTGTATGTTTTAATTTTGGCTGCTCTCCTGTTTGCTCTAAAATAATAGTAGGACGTAGTTTGAAGGTTACATACTTGACACTCCTCCCCCCTTGCTTATCCGCTTCAAAGTCGAAGTCTAATAATTCAGCCTCTTTGAGTTCTGTCTGTGCAGTCTTTAGAATCCGCTTTTTGAAATTGTCAAACTCTGCGTACTTTAAGACTTTAACTTTTGGTTTAACGGGAAATATCTGCACACTAGTTAGTTCACTAAACAAGCTCAATTCTGTTGTCTTGGGTTTAATGGTTTTCATTGGTGCAGCATCTTCAATCACATCAAGACCTAGCATCAATCTGAACTCTCTATAGTCAACCTTGAAAGTCTCAGGAATCTTACCCTTACTTTTATCAATGTTCATTTTGATGAACATATAGATACGGTACGCCTGAATAGTTTTGAGAGAGAGAAGCTTGGTCAGTTCAGCTTGAGTGTAGTTACCATTGAGGTTGATTAGGAACTGCTTCAGGTCAGGATTGATTCTGGTGACGATGTATTTAGAGTCTTCAGTATACTTTACCGTTGGGAAGATGGTATAAGATTCATATTGACGCTTAGTACCCTCACTATCTTTGACAAGCTTCAGAATTTTAATGTCAACTTTCTGTAGTTCCTGTGCTAGTTTGATTGTATTTCTATAGTTCTTGCCACCTTCACCACTGTATAGAGCCTTTATAGGTATTTTCACAGCGGTTAGGTCCTTATCTTTTTTATGGATATGACCAACAGCATAGACAAAGGCTCTTAGCTGTACAGTGCTCATATCAAAATAAGCATTAATCAAGTCATTAGACTGAGTGACTATGCTATGAGGGTTCCTAAGAGGTACTAAGTCTGGTATTATGGGTTGTAGTTCTGATTCACTCAACTCAGGTAGAGAGCCTTCTATCATTAGTCTGGAATTTAAGCTGAACCAAATATACGTACAAAATTATTAGGTTGTACGGCTATTAAAATCATAGTTCCTAAGCTAGTGAAATAGAAAAAGTGCAGGGGTATTTGGGAAAGTGTACGGGTATTTGAGAAAGTGCAGGAGTATTTGGGAAAGTGTACGGGTATTTGAGAAAGTGCAGGAGTATTTGGGAAAGTGTAGGGGTATTTGGGAAAGTGTACGGGTGTTGGGGATTCAGTACCCCTTGAGTTGGGAAATTGTACCCCTTGAGCTGGGAAATTGTACGGGTGGTTTGGGATTATGTACGCCCTGTTTGGGATTTTGAACGCCTAAAAGCTTATAACTAGTTGATAATAAATCAGTTATCTTTCATAATACTTAATAATATATACTAATAAGAAATAAAACAATAGATTTTTTTCTACTCTTTTTGAAAGTCTAGACAGTAGAACAAAGGATCTCTAATTGTAGAAATAAGGTTGATCTGTTTGGGATTTTGTACGGGTTTTGAGGGGGTTTTTACTGAAAAAAAAGCCTTTTTAAGCGGAAATCAAGGTTTTTTTAATTTGGGCATCTGTACGGCTATGAAGTAAAACCCCCGTAGTTAGTAGTA
>NZ_RJJE01000012.1 GCF_003721565.1 Rufibacter immobilis
AAAAGGTCGAGGCTCACCTGCTATTTAGGTGAGCCTCGCCCTTTTTGGTGGATAAACGATGTATGCTCCAGAAAAGCACTTAGACCTTCACGGTCTCCCTCCCTTCCCTCCTTCTTTGTTCCCTGGCGGGGTGTTGTAGGGAGGTACTGCCTTCCCCCTTGGCTGTAAACGGGAGACGCCCACCGCTGTCTCCAGGGGTGGGCGTCTGT
>NZ_RJJE01000013.1 GCF_003721565.1 Rufibacter immobilis
CCTCTGTTTCCCTACAGGGTGTCGACGAGCTCCTGGTAGTAGTCGAGGCCGAGGTGGGTGATGAGGTCCTCTCCCATCATGTGGCGCAGGGTGTTCTGCAGCTTCATGAGCTGCTTGAAGATGTCGTGCTCGGGGGCCAACCCTTCCGCCGTCTGCGGGGACTTGTAGTAGAAGCTCAGCCACTCCTGGATGCCTGACATGCCGGCCCGCTGGGCAAGGTCGGTGAACAGGGCCAGGTCCAGCACCAGCGGCGCGGCCAGGATGGAGTCGCGGCACAGGAAGTTGATCTTGATCTGCATCTGGTAGCCCAGCCAGCCGAAGATGTCGATGTTGTCCCAGCTCTCCTTGTTGTCGCCGTGGGGCGGGTAGTAGTTGATCCTCACCTTGTGGTACATGTCCCCGTAGAGCTCGGGGTTGGACTCGGGCCGGAAGATCTCGTCCAGCACGCTGAGCTTACTCACCTCCTTGGTCTTGAAGTTCTCGGGGTGGTCCAGCACGTAGCCGTCCCGGTTCCCGAGGATGTTGGAGGAGAACCAGCCCTTCACGCCCAGCGCCCGCGCGTGCAGCCCGGGGGCCAGGATGGTCTTCATCAGCGTCTGCCCGGTCTTGAAGTCCTTGCCCGAGACGGCCACGCCGTGCTCCCTGGCTAATTCCACCAGGGCGGGGATGTCCACGGTGAGGTTAGGCGCCCCGTTGGCGAAGGGCACCCCCGACTTGATGGCCGCGTAGGCGTAGATCATGCTCGGGGCGATGGCCGGGTCGTTGCCCCGCAGGCCCTCTTCGAACGCGGCAACGGACCTGTGCACCTCCGCCTCCTCGATGTAGATCTCGGTGGAGCCGCACCACACCATCACCAGGCGGTCGCAGCCGTTGGTTTCTTTGAAGCTGCGGATGTCCTCCATCAGCGCCTCGGCCAGCTCCATCTTGTCGGCGCCCTCCTTCACGTGCTCGCCGTCCAGGTTGCGGGCGTAGGCCTTGTCGAACACGGCCCTCATGGGCACGATCGCCTCCAGCTCGGGCCTCACGGCGTGCAGCAGCATGGGCTCCAGCACCCTGGCCTTCGAGGCCGCCTCGAACACGTTGTCCGAGTACACGTCCCAGCCCCCGAACACGAT
>NZ_RJJE01000014.1 GCF_003721565.1 Rufibacter immobilis
GGGGCGGCGTAGCGCACGGAGGCCCCGAAGTTGGAGGTGGGGCTGAACTTGCCGTTGCTGTCCATGTTGGAGACCACGTACACGTTGGGGGCCACCACGCGGGCGGGGGAGTCGGCCTTGCAGTCCACGTAGGAGTTGCCGGCGGCCACCACCACGAACATGCCCTTGGCGGCGGTCTTCTTCACCAGGTCGTCGAGCATGGTGGAGCCGTCCACCCTGAGGCTCATGTTGACCACGTCGCCCGCCTTGCCGTTCTGGTAGGCGTAGTTGAGGGCCGAGTAGATGCGGGTGAGCGTGCCGGCGCCCTTGTCGTCGAATACCCTGAG
>NZ_RJJE01000015.1 GCF_003721565.1 Rufibacter immobilis
TTTTTTTTATTTTTTTTATTCCCTCAACCCTGTCGGTTGAGCTTGCTTCCCTTGCTTCGTTCTGGAAGCGGGTGCAAAGGTAAGAAGAATTTCTCACTCCGCAAGCACCCTCGGAAAACTTTTTCTTTTTTTTCTCGATCCGTCCGACCGAGAAGCGCTTCCGTTCCCAAGCCCGAAGGCCTTCATCCCGAAGCGGGCTGCAAAGGTAGGAAGTTTTCCCCTCTCCGCAAGCGCTCGGCAAAACTTTTTTT
>NZ_RJJE01000001.1 GCF_003721565.1 Rufibacter immobilis
GGGCCTCCCGACCCATAAAAGGGAGGCGGGTGGCGTTTAGCGGCCGCTTTTCCGAAAACGGCCCCTAAACCCCACCCGCCTCTATGTGGTGCTCCAGCAATCTTAATTTGCTGGAGCTAATGAATCTGCTGGAGTTTGACGCTGGGTTGGCTGCATTGCTGGACCTACCGGAGACTGTTTGTTTATACCCTGCTTCTCCTCTAGCTTCTGTAAGCGTTCTTGGCGCTGCAGTTCTCTTTCTTTTTGCTTGGCATCACGTTTGGCCTTTCGTCTAAAGAAGCCGTTCAGCAGAATACTGTGTTGCAGGCTCTCCATATTAGCATCCAGTTTATCAGTCCCCGCCTCCAGATTTTGCATGGTAAGCTGCAAGTCGATCGCAAATTGCTCGTCGTTCAGCAGCACGCCCAAGGCATTGTTATTATTATTGAGTTTGTCTGTGGTGCTGTTGAGCTTGTTGGTCAAATTAGCGGTAGAAGCCATGACCTGCTCCAACTGCGCCATGGTTGCTCTCAGTTTATTGAACGTGACAGTGTCCGTAAGGAGATCATCGGCCAGGCCGCCTTGGGTATTGAGTTTAGTAGAGAACCTTGCGAGTTCCTGGCTAACGCGGGTACTGGTGGCCGATGTCCTCTGCAGATTGGCTAAGATGGCCTGGAAGTTCTTTGCCAATTGATCATCTGTAAGCAGCGCCCCGGCCAACCCTTCGCCTTTGGCTAAACCAGAGCTGAGGTCTTTGAAGTTGTTGGTGATGGCCAGCAGGTTTTTATTGTTTTCCTGCAAGGTCTGCATCATGTCTTCTGTGCTCAGCTGCGTCTCAGTGAACACTCGGTCTCCTTCCTGCACCACGGGCATCTGCGGGGTTCCGCCGTAAAGCACTATGGTTTTGTTCCCGATCAGGCTTTCAGAACCTATCTTGGCCTTTACGTCTTTTCTAATGTATTTCTGAGACTCCTCCGTAATATCCATGAGAATGGCTACCTGGGAAGGTCCGTTGAAATTGATCTGCTTCACTACGCCTACCCGTACGCCGGAGAACAGAACGTGGTTTCCCGTCTTCAGCCCGGTGACATCATCAAAAACGGCGGAGATCTGAATGGTTTTGGTGAACCGTTTCTGCTGGCCGCCCAGCACAAAGATGCCCACTACCAGAATCACCAGCGCCAGAAAGACAAAGATTCCGACAATAACAGTTCGCTTATTTTCTGCTGCACTCATTTAGTCTATGAAATTGTAATCATGAAATAGTTTCACCCGCTCGTCATCTGTGTTGAACACTTCCTCAAACGTACCCTGGCGTTGGAATTTCCCGTCCAGGAGCATTACCACGCGGTCTCCCACATCTTTAGCGCAGGTGAGGTCATGGGTGATGATGATAGAGGAGGTATGGAAGCGGCTCTGCACTTCATTGATCAGGTTATTAATATCAATACAGGTAATAGGGTCTAGACCGGCGGTTGGCTCATCATACAGCATGATCTCGGGCTGCAGGATGAGCGTACGGGCAATCCCAATGCGTTTGCGCTGCCCACCGGACAGTTCAGAAGGCATTTGGTTAATGGTCTGTGAAAGCCCCACGGCATCCAGCACCACTGCCACCATACGGTCTACCTCGCCGCGGGTCATGTCACGGCGGTTGCGCACCAGCGGGAACTCCAGGTTCTGCCGGATGGTCATGCTGTCATAAAGGGCGCTGTTCTGGAACGAGAACCCAATCTTGAGGCGCAATTCATCTAAGGTACGGCCCTTCAATTTGTCTACTTCCTGCCCCAGCACATTCACCACCCCGGCATCTGGCTTGAGCAAACCGGAAATGATTTTGATCAAAACCGATTTCCCGGTTCCGGATTTCCCCAGCACCACCAGGTTCTCTCCTTTATATAGATCAAGGTCTACCCCGCGCAGCACATCCAGATCACCGAAGGATTTCTCAAGTCCTCTGATGTTGATGACGCTGTTGGAGGTATCTATGATTGGCTTGTTCTTCTTCATAAGGACACGAAAAGGTTAGCGGAGCGCGGTAATGACCTGCAAGGACAGCAGCTCCTCAATAAACACCAGAAACATAGCCGTTACTACGGAAGAGTTGGCCGCTTTGCCCACGCCTTCGGTTCCTTTTGATGAATGATACCCTTTATAGCACCCCACCACTCCAATGGTGAACCCAAAAAGGCTGGACTTTAATACCGAGGAAAAAATATCAAGAAAGGTGATGGCGTCAAAGACCTGAGTAAAGTACGTGGTAAAGCTGGTGCCCTCATTAGCATTCACGTTGAGGTAGGCTCCTAAAAGCGCCACCAGCATAGTATACATCATGAGCGCCGGAATCATGAACGTGGTGGCCAGCACCCGGCTTACCACCAGAAACTTGAAAGGGTTGGTGGCAGACACCTCCATGGCTTCAATCTGCTCGGTCACTTTCATGGAACCCAGCTCAGCGCCAATCATGGAACCAATACGGCCTGCCCCAATGAGCGCCGTTACCAAGGGGGCCAAGGCCCTTACAATAGCCAAAGACACCAGCGAAGGCAACCAGGAAGTGGCACCAAACTCGGCCAGGGAGGGCCTTGACTGGTTCATGAACACAATCCCTATGATAAACCCTGTGAGCGAGATGAGCGGCAATGACTTGACACCAATCTCAAAGCACTGCCTTATGATCTCCTTGAACTCGTAAGGCGGCAAAAACACCTCCCGAAAGAAGCGCCCAATAAACGCCGCTATATTAGCCAGTTCCGTAAACACACGGTCCATGCGGCGGGAAATCACCTGCGCGCGGGGCCGTCTGGGCGGCTTTTCATCCTCATTATGAAATTTCATCTACAGTCTTTGTTTTCGGCAACAAACCTACTCTTATATATATAGGTTGGTCACTAACGTCTTTGGCACGTGCCCATTGGCACCACCGGTTCTGCATAAACCTTCACTCTTGTACGGCTATTGGCCCCATAGCTGTTACTGAAACACCTGCCCCTTAGTTTCTCCAGCACCGGGACGAGGGGCGCAGACAGCATTGCCGTTTAGGGGCTCTTTTTCCCAAAATACGCCTAAACCAGAAAGCGAGGCCTCACCTGCCTCAGCGGTGGCAACCGTAACCCAAGGCCAAGGCAGGCAAAATTACATCAAAAAGCCTGATGACCTATCAAAAACATCCAGTACTTCCAAGGGCCCATATGTAAACTCTTCCGGTTTACCGGAGTACAACCTATAGAACCGCTTTTGTGCAGGCTGCAAGAATGGCTTTAGAACGCATTTTAGCTGGGTACGCTATTTTGATCTGCCGCAGACGCATAGTATCATTGCCGCACCTTACTACCATACTATATAGCTATGAAAATCTGTTTCGCGTCTAACAACGCCCATAAACTACAGGAAATTCAGCAGTTGCTGGGCCCTCCTTTTGAACTGATCAGCCTGGAGCAGCTTGGTTGCACCGAGGAATTGGCCGAAGACCAGGACACGCTGGAGGGAAACGCCTTGCAGAAAGCCACCTATGTCTGGGAGAAGTACGGAGTGCTTTGCTTCGCCGATGATACCGGACTAGAAGTGGAGGCCTTACACCATGAACCAGGCGTGTACTCTGCCCGTTACGCCGGGCCCGCCCGAGACAACCAGGCCAACATGCAGAAAGTACTGGAGAAACTACAAGGCCAGACCAACCGAAAAGCCCGTTTCAGAACCGCTATCGCGCTTATTCTGGAAGAGGGTGAGCAGCATTTATTTGATGGCATTGTGGAAGGACATATTACAGCGTCTGGGCGGGGTGAGAAAGGCTTTGGCTACGACCCAATTTTCGTTCCGGAAGGCCATGACCGCACCTTCGCTGAGATGGACAGCCAGGAGAAAAACCAGATCAGCCACCGCGGGCGGGCGGTACAGCAACTGGTTTCCTTTCTGCAACACCGGTACATCCAGACCGGCACCTGAGTCTTGCCTAAATCTCCAGGAGCCATTATGCGTTTAGGGGCCGTTTTTGGGAAAAGAGCCCCTAAACGCATAAACCGTTGGCGCAAAGTAAAATTAGATAAATGGTTGGGCTAAATTCTTTTGCCCGGGCGTTAGGCTGCATACCTACAAATAGCTAATTTTGCACCCCGTAAACCACACCTATTTATGCATCAAAAGCCATTTATTGTAGGAATTACGGGAGGAAGCGCTTCGGGAAAAACCACGTTCCTGAGCAGACTACTGGCTTCGTATGCACCGGAAGATATTTGTCTCATTTCACAGGACAACTATTACCATGACCGCGACAAACAAATCAGGGATGAGAACGGGATCCATAACTTTGACTTGCCCTCTTCCATTGACAGCGCGGCCTACGCCCATGACATCCTGCAATTAAGCAAAGGGGAAACCGTTTACCGCCAGGAGTACACCTTTAACAACCCTAACGTTGTTCCGCGCCAACTGGAGTTTAAACCGGCCCCTATTGTGGTGGTGGAAGGTATCTTTGTGTTTTACTTTGAGGAAGTAGCCAAACTGCTGGACATGAAGGTGTACATAGACGCCAAAGAATACATCAAGCTCCAGCGCCGCATCCTGCGTGACAAAGTGGAACGCGGCTATGACCTGGACGATGTGTTGTACCGCTACACCAACCACGTGGCACCTACCTACGAGAAGTACATAAAGCCGTTCAAGAACGAGGCCGATGTGATCATCCCCAACAACCGCAACTTTGAAGTGGGGCTGGAGGTGCTGGTAACCTACCTGAACTCAAAGATCAAAAGATAAACAATGCTGCTCCCAGGGCACTTTGTAAAAGCCTCTGCTGTTACCCGGCAGAGGCTTTTGTTTTATTTTAAGATTCCGTTATCTTTGCTTATAGAGATGAAACCTGGGCACTACATACAACGTAATTGGCGGCTGCTTTGCACAAGCATTGCCTTGCTGTTGGTGCTTACTGTGAACCACAGAGCCTTACCTGCTTATGCTTCCGCCCTACCGGTAGAACGCACTGAGGTAAAGAAACAAGGCCGTGACGCAGACTCCTCTGTGGTCAAGCAAAAGGTTTCTTTTGAGGCCACCACGTCCTATGTTGACTTTCAGGCGGCGGAACCCACCCTTTTCCCGCACTTCACGCTGGTGCCGCCGGCACCACAAGAAAACACTCCTCCGGTAGAAGCTGCCTATTGGACGTATTATCTACAGCAACTGGCTACGCTGGCTATCTCACCCAACGCTCCCTAGCGTCTCTATTTTCTTCCCGGAAACCTAAGAAACACGGTCATCCCTTTAGGGAGGCTCTCTATTTTAGCAGGTAATTTTACACAGTTTTGCTTTTAAAGCATTGGCTCCTGTGCGTTACCTATCATTTTCATTCAGTAATTTCATTTATTATTCATCTTAATCACCAATGCGTAACAAAGGTTTTATATTAACCCTTACGGTGATAGTATCGGCGCTATGCCTTTACTATCTATCGCTCTCTCTGGTCTCCAGAGGCGTTGAAAAAGACGCTACTCAGTTTGCCACCGCCGCTAATGGCAATGTAGACCATTACAGAAGACAGGCTTACCTGGATTCGGTCTGGAAAACCCCGGTATTCAATTTCCTGGGTGCCGAGTACACGTACCAGGAAATCAAGGAAAGCGAGCTGGGCTTAGGTCTTGACCTGAAAGGCGGTATGCACGTAACGCTGGAAGTTTCTCCGGTGGAAATCATCCGCGCGATGGCCGGTAACCGCAAAGACGTTGCTTTTGAGCAGGCTCTTGCCCGTGCCCAGAAACTACAGGCCACCAGCCAGGAGAGCTTTGTAGACCTGTTCTACCGTTCTTACCGTGAAATTCAGCCTAACAGCAAGCTGGCTACACTTTTCGCGAACAGCACCACCCGTAACCTGAGCTACAACTCCTCTGACCAGGATGTTTTGAAAGTGATCAACAAGGAAGTTGACGATGCCGTGGCCCGCTCATTCAACATTCTGCGTACCCGTATTGATAAGTTTGGGGTAAACCAGCCTAACATCCAGCACCTGAAAGGCACCAACCGTATCCAGATTGAGCTGCCAGGGGTAGACAATCCAGAGCGGGTTCGGAAATTGTTGCAGGGAACTGCCAACCTGGAGTTCTGGGAAGTATGGAACGTGCAGGAGTTTGGACCTTATTTCACTCAGTTAAATGATTACCTGGTGAAGCAAGAGGCCGCTGATAAACTGAAAGGCACTGCTCCTTCTTCTACTCTAGCTTCGGCCGCAGATACTTCTGCCAACGCTTTAACCGGTGCTGCCGGGGCAGACACCTCTGCTTTAGCGGCTCAACTGAGCAAACCAGCCGACAGCGCCGCTGCCAAGAACGACTCCATCAATCCTAATCAAAGCTCTCTTCTGGCTCGTTTGTTCACCACTCTTCCAGGTGGCTTAGGAACCAACGTACGTGACACCGCTAAGGTAAATGCCTTATTTGCCAAATCAGAAGTAAAAGCGCTTTTCCCGCAAAACCTGAAGTTCCTGTGGGGCGTGAAGCCAATTGTAGCCAATGATGGCGCTGAGTTCCTGGAACTGTATGCCATTAAGAAAGGCCGTGATGGCAAAGCGCCATTGAGCGGTGAATACATTGCAGACGCCCGCCAGGATTACGACCAGACCGGTCGCCCAGAGATTACCATGAGCATGAATGCCGCCGGTTCTAAGAAGTGGCAGCGTTTAACCGGCGATAACATTGGCCGCCAGGTAGCCATTGTTCTGGATGACTACGTTTATTCTGCCCCGGTAGTGCAGAGTGAGATTGCCGGCGGTAACTCTTCTATCTCTGGTTCATTCACCATTGAAGAAGCCCAAGACTTAGCCAATATCCTGAAAGCCGGTAAAATGCCTGCTCCTACCCGTATTGTGGAAGAAGCCATTGTAGGTCCGTCTTTGGGTCAGGAAGCCATCAACCAAGGTTTGGTTTCTTCTTTGGCCGGTATGGCCTTGGTGGTACTGTTCATGTTTGCCTACTACAGCAAAGGTGGTTTAGTGGCTAACATTGCCCTGTTCTTTAACATCTTCTTTATTATTGGTATTCTGGCCCAGTTCGGGACAGCGCTTACCTTACCTGGTATTGCCGGTATGGTTTTGACCATGGGTATGTCTGTGGACGCGAACGTACTGATCTTTGAGCGGATCAAGGAAGAGATGGCCGCTGGCTTAGGCATAAGAGAAGCCATTCAGAGAGGATACAGCAAAGCGTTCAGCTCTATCTTTGACTCCAACGTGACCACTTTACTGGCCGGTATTATTCTGTACTTCTTCGGTTCCGGTCCGGTGAAAGGTTTCGCCATTACCCTTATGATTGGTATTGCCACGTCTTTCTTCTCGGCGGTTTTCATTTCCCGTCTGTTGGTAGAGTGGATGACCTCTGGTAAAGATCCTAAGAAGCTGTCTTTGGAGACCCCGCTTTCCAGAAACTGGTTCAAGAACATCAAGTTTGATGTATTGGGCAACCGCAAGAAAGCTTACATTATCTCAACTCTCTTCATCCTGTTCGGGATTGCGGCAATCTTCATCAAAGGAGAATTGCCTCTGGGCGTTGACTTCAAAGGTGGTCGTTCTTACGTGGTGAACTTCAACGCCCCGGTTCCTGCGTCTGATGTGAGATCTGCCCTGGATGATGAATTTGAAGGTGCCGGTACCGAAGTGAAAACGTACGGAGCGGCCAACCGCCTGCGCGTTACCACCAGCTACATTGCCGAAGATGAGTCAACCCAAGCCGATGAGAAAGTACAGGCAGCGCTGGTAAAAGGTCTGCAAGAATACTCAGCACAGAACCCAACTATCGTAAGCTCTGCTAAAGTAGGAGCCACCATGGCCGATGATATTCAGAAGACTGCCGTTATTGCCGTGTTGCTCTCTTTTGCGGGTATCTTCCTTTACCTGGCGTTCCGTTTCAGCCGCTGGCAGTACAGCTTGGGTGGGGTAATCGCCTTGATTCACGACGTATTGGTGGTATTCTCAGCTTTCACAATCGCTAACCTGTTTGGAGTTTCTTTTGAAATGGACCAAGTGTTCATCGCCTCCATCCTAACCATCATTGGTTACTCCATCAACGATACCGTGGTAGTGTTTGACCGTATCCGGGAGTACACGCACGAGAACCCACGCATCAAGTTCCGTGATATTGTGAACCCGGCCTTGAACAGCACGTTCAGCCGTACCATCATCACCAACTTAACGGTATTACTGGTAGTGATTGTGCTCTTCGTGTTTGGTGGCGAGACCCTGAGAGGCTTCTCCTTCGCGATGTTGGTTGGTTCTTTGACCGGTACTTACTCTACCCTGTTCATTGCGGCACCAATTGTAGTGGACACTACCTCAATTGATAAAGAGAAATTAGTGGCGGTAACTCCAACAGTTGCCTCCAGATAATTTGCAATAACTTTCATCTAATAAAAAAGCCGGACCAAATAAATGGTCCGGCTTTTTTATTAGGGTGCTTTATGAGTTTCAACTCTGGAGGACTTCTTCTACTGTGTTTCCTTCCAGTTGTTTAATGCGTCTGGGTACTCCCACAATCCAGACAATGTCTCCTTCTTCAAAAACCAGTTCAGAGTCTGGGTTAAGAATTCTGTTGCCGTTCTTCTCCACACCTACAATAAGACCTTTGGTCTTTTCCCGTACCCCAGACTGTCTGATGGATTTGTGCAGCAGCGCGGAGGTAGATTTGATCTGTAGTTTCTGCAAGCGTACTTCTTCTTTTTCCCCTTCACCGTTGGCAGCCGCTGGAATGGTGGTCTGAATAAACTGCCTAAAGCCCTCCATCTGTTCATCTGAGCCAAAAACGTACAGCTTATCGTTCGGGAAAACAAGTTCGTTGCGGGTGGGGGCCATAATGGTTCTATCACCGCGCTCAATCACCGCTACATTAATGCCGTATTTTTCCCTAATCTGCAAGTCAAAGAGGCTCTTGCCCACAATGACAGAATCTGGCAAGATGTCAAAGCTGGAAAGGTGCGCATCCCAGGGCGTGAGGGTATGGTGCATTTTGGCGGCTTCATTCAATTCACGTGCGTTCAGGTTCCGGACGAACCGGTTCTCAATCCGGATGTAGAACCGCTGGATTCTCTTGGAGAACACAATCATCAACGCCATGATCACCAAGCCCACCAGGAACGCCAACTGCGCCGAGAAGAACTGGTTGAGCAAGAACCCAATAAACAGAATGGCAACGGCAATTCTCACAAATCCCAGCACAATGATAAGGCTGCGGTAATTGCGGTTAGCCCAGATACGCCCCTGCGCTTCTTTCTGCGGATGGTGCACCGCCAGAGCCCACAGGAACGGCGCCATGAATATTAAGGTAACGGCGGTGGTCGCTATGTCACCTAAATTACCGTTTACCACGTTTTCTGTAATGAACGGGTTCAGGTAACGGGCCGCCAACAGCACAATCCCGATGATCACAACAGAGTACACCACCAGGTTGATGACATACGATTTCAAGACCAGTTTCCAGTCACTGGTGGTGCCAATGGTCTGGGTGCCGGAGCTGTATTCGTTCAGGGACTTTTGCCACTTCTCTGGCAGCACCCGCTCCACAGAACGATATAAGGGCTCCGCCAGCTTGATCATGTACGGAGTGGTAAAAGTGGTGATGGCAGACACCGCCACCGCTACCGGGTAGAGAAAATCGCTGGTTACTTTAAGCGTGAGCCCCAACGTGGCGATGATAAAGGAGAATTCCCCAATCTGCGAAACGCTCATCCCCGATTGGATAGAGGTTTTCAGGCCCTGGCCCGAAATCAATCCGCCGCCCGTAATACTGAGGGCTTTCCCCAGCAGCGTCACCACCGTGATAAGCGCAATAGGCCCGGCATAAGTTACAATCATGGCCGGGTTGATTAAGATCCCCACTGACACAAAGAAAATAGCCCCGAACAAGTCTTTCACAGAGGAAATCAAATGCTCAATCTTTTCGGCTTTGGTGGTTTCAGCCAGGATAGAGCCCATGATGAATGCCCCTAAGGCCGGGGAGAAACCAGCCTGCGCCGCCAGAATGACCATGAGCAGGCAAAGCGCCAGCGACACAATGAGCAGAGTCTCGTCATTCATGAGCTTGCTGGCCTTGCGCAGGAAGGTAGGAATAAGGAAGATGCCGCCCAGGAACCAGAGCAGCAGGAAAAAAGCCAGCTTCAGTACGGCTTCCAGCATCTCTGAACCGGCAAACTGCTGGCTTACCGCCAACGTGGAAAGCAAGACCATCAGCAAAATGGCCACCAGATCCTCCACAATGAGAACGCCAAACACCAGCCCCGCGAACCGCTGCGTTTTCACGCCCAGCTCGTCAAAAGCCCTGATGATGATGGTGGTAGAGGAGATGGAGAGAATACCGCCCAGGAAAATGCTGTCCATGGTAGACCAGCCCAATATTTTGCCCGTGAGATAGCCCAGCAGCAGCATGACTACTACTTCTATGAGAGCCATAACCGAAGAGGCGCCTCCCACCTTCACCAGCTTCTTGAAGCTGAACTCCAGCCCCAGGCTGAACAGCAGGAAAATCACGCCAATCTCGGCCCAGATATTAATATTTTCTATTTCAATGATGGTGGGGAAAAGCGAAAAGTGAGGGCCCACCAGTAACCCTGCAATAATGTAACCCAATACCAAGGGCTGCTTCAGTTTCTTAAAGATTAAGGTCATGAGGCCGGCAGCCCCCAGAATCAGCCCTAGATCAGTGACTAAGTGTGGTAAGTGTGTCATGTATGTATCTGTTGAGGTTCTTGAAAAACCTGAAATGATGAATGTGAGCCCGATGAACGGAAAAGGGTCCTGAACAAGGAGACAGACCTGGTCTGTTAAATGTCACTGGTGAAGCGCCACACGCAAATGAGTTCCGTTTAGGGGCTGTTTTTCAGAAAACAGCCCCTAAACGGAAAACAAACTAGTCTGATGGTGTCTTATCTCTGCTCAGGTACGCAAGAGGCGGCGGCGAGCGCGTGATCGCCCAACAGCCCATAAGCTGCATTACCTGTTCTAGAATACGCAAAAGGTTGGTGCGCCGGTTTACTTGTCTTCTTTGGGAGAAGCCTCTCTGAAGCCAGAGAAAATAAGCGCAAAAAGTAGCCTCTAAGGGGCGTTAGGCTGCAGACAAGAGGGTAAAAGCTGGGCCAGGCGCAGCAGGGCAACCGGAACCACGGCATAGGAAACAGACGGTTCGTCATACGCCGGGGAAAAAGCAGGGAGGATATAGTCCGCCGAAACGGATAGATTCTGTGGCAGGCTTAAGACCAGATACGAAGAGGCCTTGGCATCCTGGAAAACATGCAGCCCTTCGGCCTTGATGGATGCGCCCTTGCCTTGATGGTCTGCTGCGCCCAGGTGCAGGCGCGGCGTAGCCGATGATGTATCTCCAAATAAGAAGCGATACACCTCCACCTCCTGCCCCGGCAACGTAAGTGCCCAGAGCAACATCACCCACATAAGCGGGTACTTGAGATGGTGTTGAATCACATGAGATACTTTTTTCAGCATATCTACAAAAATATAGCTTTTCTGCCATAAATGATATATTCTCACGGCAATAGCGTCCATATTCTTCACCGGTCTAGCTCATTTTCAGAGGTTCATCTGGCAACGGTGGTTTCCTTAGTTGCACTTTTTAACAGCCGTTTAGGCTTGTTTTCAGAAAAACGGGCGCTAAACGGCTTCCTGCCGCGCAAAGTTTTAGGACGCCGCCGACACAGAGAAAATAGTTTTAGCTATATTGCTTCTTGTCTTGTTTTTGAAAAGTCCAACTAAACCTATTGCTCTTTGTCTATGCACCCAGCCAACGACAATGCGATTGTACTCAAATCCGAAATTAGAAACATAATTTATATCCTGCTCGGCATCCTCTCGGCAGGTTTCGGGCTCAAGGGATTCCTGCTCACCAACCACTTCATTGACGGCGGAGTAACGGGCATCTCCATGCTGCTCACCCACATCTTCGGGATACCGCTTTCTTTGCTGATTGTGCTCATCAATCTGCCGTTTGTGGTGTTAGGTTACCGCTACGTAGGCCATTTGTTCGCGATCAAGAGCGCCTTGGCCATTGTGGGCTTATCGCTTTGCCTGGTGTTTGTTTCCTACCCAGACGTGACCACTGACAAAATGCTGACGGCTATCTTTGGTGGGGTTTTCATTGGCTTGGGCATAGGCCTGGCCATGCGCGGCGGCTCTGTGCTGGACGGAACTGAGGTGGCCGCCGTGTTGGTCAGTAAAAACTACCCGCTGCTCAAGGTGAGTGACGTGATCCTGCTCCTCAACATTATCATCTTCTGCACCGCCGCCCTCTTTCTGGGCGTAGACGTGGCCCTTTACTCCATCCTTACTTATTTTTCGGCCTCCAAAATGATAGATTTCCTTCTGCACGGCATTGAACAGTACACGGGGGTAACGGTGGTTTCCACGCACAGCGAGGAGATAAGACTAGCCATTACGGAGAAACTGGGCCGGGGCGTGACCATTTACCAGGGCAAGCGGGGCTTTGGGAAGCGGGGCGAAAAAACCGGCGAGATTGACATTATCTTCACCGTAGTTACCCGGCTGGAGATACCCGCCCTGCGCCGTGAAGTGAAACTCATTGATCCGCACGCTTTCCTCATCCAGCAGAGCATAGATGATACTGATGGCGGCATGGTGAAACGAAGATCACTGCACTAACCACCTTTTCCTCTTTTTATGCCGAAGGGCTTTGCGTTTAGGGGCCGTTTTTCCAAAAACAGCCCCTAAATGCAAAACCCTTCTTTTTTATCTTCAACTGGTAACCGTCAGGAATTGACCATGGCTTTGGGTTCTGCTTCTTCCACGGGAGCATTGTCTGGTTTGTTTTTTCTGAGGAACCACCAGTACATGGGAATACCCGTGAGCATGAGCCCCATACCGATGGCTGCTTCGCGGGGACGCACCATTATGGTGTTGCAGAACAGCACGGCGCAGAACAGAATCATGATGGCAGGCACCACCGGATAGCCCCACACTTTGTACGGCCGCGGCGCCTCTGGCATGCGCTTCCTTAAAATGAAAACGCCCAGCGTAGTAGCCCCATAGTAAATGAACACCGCAAAGATGATCATGTCAGTGAGTTGGTCAAACGTGCCAGAAAGTACCAGCACACAGGCCCAAACGCCCTGGAAAACGAGGGAGCTGCCCGGTACCTGAGCATCGTTGAGATTGGCTGCTTTCCTGAAGAACAGCCCTTCGCGGGCCATGGCGAAATACGTGCGGCAGCTGGCCAGCACCGTGGCGTTGGTACAGCCCAGCGTGGTGATCAGGATCAGGACAGACATGAAGAAGCCGCCCCCGGCACCCCAGAAGCTTTTCACAGCCTCAATGGCGGCAATCTTGTTCCCGGCCTGGTACAGCTCCTCCAAAGCCGGCACCGACAGCACCGAGAGATACGTGGCATTGACCAACAGATAAATGCTGATCACCGTCAGAACTCCAATGGTGATGCCCCTGGGAATGGTGCGCTTGGCATCTTTGATTTCGCCGCCCAGAAACCCAATGGCCGCCCAGCCCTGGTACGCCCAGAACGCCGACAGCATGGCCGTGAAAATCGCGCTGAAGGTAACAGGTGTGTTGTTGGTGGTCTGTAAGCTGAAGCTCTGGCCCAGGTTGGCCTGCCCGCTGCCCAGCCCGAAGAAGATGATCAGGAAAATACCGGCAAACACCAACAGGAGAATAGCCGTGCCCAGCCCTGCGCCCGCTTTAATGCCCCGGCTGTTGATCCAGGTCAGAAAAAGGATGAGCAGGATGGCCGTGAGCTTCACACTGAAATCGGCGAAGGGATAGAACACCCCGCCAATGCTCACCTCGGCCCAGGAACTGAGCAAAGGAGGCACCGCCGCCAGACTGTGCAATGACTGGGCAAACACGTACGCCAAAGAAGAGATAGCCGCCGTCTGGATAACCGTGAACAGAGACCAACCATAGATAAAGGCGAAGAACCGGTTGTAAATGCGCTTGTAATAGGAATATTCTCCGCCGGTATCGGCTAAGAGACCGGCCACCTCGGCGTTGCTCAAGGCCCCAAACAAGGTGATGATGCCGCCCAGCACCCAGCACACCAGCACCCAGCCCGGTGAGTGCAGCTCGGCGGCCATGGGCGCCACTTTCTTGTAAACCCCAGACCCAATGATGTTTCCAATCACCACCACTACCACCAGGCGCAGGCCCAGAGACCTATGAAGCTGCTTTGTATTGCTCATGTTTACAGGAAAGTTTCTTTAAAGATAAAGGTCTCTTCCAAAAATCCTAGTGCCGGGAGCGCATATATAATATTTTATGCCCGAAGTACCTGTCAGGCAAAATATCATTATTTTTGTGCCTATGACAATGAGCAGATTCAACGGCCCGTCTTTCAAAGCCTCGTTCGCGGTGGCGGCCCTGCTGTATCTGTTTGCGTGCTTCTTCTCGGCCACTCCGGTCCATAAGGTGCATTATTCGCCAAAGGCGGAAAAAGTGGTGCTGACTACCGGGACAGACCAAACGCCCGCGGCTCCTTACGTGTGGAAAGCGAGCGAACCCCTGGATCCTTCGGGGATTCTGCATGAGGCGGAGCTTTCGCTGCTCCCTCTGCTTTTTGCCTTCGTAGCCCTGCTGTTTTTCCCCATCCTTCAGAACACCAGGGTAACCTATTCCAGCAGCACCTACAAAATCTTTGATTTCTTCAGGATTCTCCCCAACGCCCCCTAGTTTCCCCCTTCCTTTTCGGCTCATCATTACGCTTTCTTTGGTTTAGCCAAGTGCTGAACAGAGGTGAGAGCCGGTGCGTTTTGGCTTAATTTTCAGAAAAACAGCCGCTAAACGCCAATAAAGCCTGTGGCCCACAGAGCCACCTCCCCTGCGCATTACCTGTTGCTGGCACCTATTGGTGCCGGGCGGCAGCGTAAGGTTCTCCTATGTCATTTTATTCCGGTGGCACCCGCCACCTGTTATCTCATTATATTCTAGTTCAAGATGTTATCATTATTCGTTTTAGCCCAGGTACCGGCCACAGAACCGGGCCAGGCCGGCATGTCTTTGCTTGATCTGCTCCTGAAGGGGGGCATGGTCATGATTCCTATTTCCCTTTTGTCTTTGGCGGCGCTGTATATATTCATAGAACGCATGCTCTACCTGAAGTCGGCGGGTAAAACTGATCCTGCTTTCCTGAAGACCATAGAGCAGAAAATCCTGCAGGGCCAGCTGCGCGAGGCCTCTTCCCTCTGCGAGGTAACGCCTACCCCGGCGCCTGCTGGCCAAGGGCCTGAGCCGCGTGGGTTCCTCTACCCGTGACATTGAAAGCGCCATTGAAAACACGGCCCACGTGGAAGTGTACAGCATGGAGAAGAACATGGGCTACCTCTCAGCCATTGCGGCCATTGCGCCTATGCTGGGCTTTCTGGGCACCGTTACGGGCATGATCAAGGCCTTCTACCACATCTCCCTCGCCGATAACATCAGCATCGGCATTATTGCCGGGGGAATCTATGAGAAGATGATCACTTCGGCGGCGGGTCTGGTGGTGGGCATGCTGGCCTACGTGTTCCACACGCTGCTGCACGCCCAGATTGACAAGACCGTGAACAAGCTGGAAGTGGTGTCTATCGGGTTCATGGATTTACTCTTCAAAGTACCGCAGTATGAACTTCAGGAAAACTAAGCGGCACGCGGCCGCGGTGGAGGCGGCCTCGCTCTCAGACATTCTGTTCTTCCTCATGCTGTTCTTCCTGATCATCTCCACGCTGGCCAGCCCCACCGCCATTAAGCTGCTGTTGCCGCAGGCCAAACACACCCAGAACATCCCTAAACAGATCCTGAACATCTCTGTGAATGCCCAGCTGGACTATTTTCTGGAGAAGGAACCGCTTTCGTTCGCGGGGCTGGAGGAATCTCTGGAGCGGTACGCTTCCGCGCCTGCCAAACCTACCGTGGTGCTGCGGGTAGACCGCACCATCCAGGTGAACGAGCTGGTGAAAGTGGTGGACATCATCAACCGGAACAAGCTCCAGATGGTCATCGCCACGGAGAAATCGAATTAACACTCACCTAAACCCTTTCTTTCTTTTATGACCCGATTTACCGGCCTGATTGGCATTGTACTGATCCTGGGCATTGCCTTCCTGCTCTCTAACAACCGGAAAGCCATTAATCTGAGGCTCGTGTCCGTGGGGCTGCTGCTCCAACTGGTCATGGCGGTTTTCATCCTGAAGATTCCCTTCGGGCAGATGATTTTCCAGAAGTTCGGGCACTTCATCACCCAGATCCTGAGCTTCTCTGACCGGGGGGCGGAGTTTGTCTTTGGCGCGCTGGTGAACAAGGAGAAAATGGACCGGGCTTTTGGCGTGGGCAATGACGTGATCTTCTTCTTCAAGATTGTGCCTACCATCATTTTTGTGGCGGTACTGGTGAACATTGCCTACCACATTGGCCTCATGCAGCGCGTGGTGGCCGTAATGGCCCGCGGGGTGCATAAACTGATGGGGGTAAGCGGCAGCGAGGCAGTTTCCAATGTGGCCAGCGTGTTTGTGGGCCAGGTGGAGGCTCAGCTCATGATCAAGCCTTACCTCAAAACCATGACCAACTCAGAGCTCCTGGCTTCCATGGCCGGCAGCATGGCCTGTATTGCGGGTGGCGTGATGGCGGTGTACATTGCGTTGGGCGTACCCGCCGAGTACCTCATTGCCGCCAGCATCATGGCCGCGCCGGGTGCTTTGGTCATCTCCAAAATCGTTTTCCCGGAGACCGAGGTCTCAGAGACCAAAGGCAAGGTGGCGCTGGAGGTGAAAAAGCAGGACGCCAACCTGGTAGACGCAATTTCGCACGGCGCCTCAGACGGCCTGCGCGTGGGCCTCAACGTGGTGGCCATGCTCATTGGCTTCATCGCGCTCATTGCCCTGGTAGATTATTTCCTGGGGTATCTGGGCGGCTTTCTGGCCGGACTGGGGCTTTCCCTGGACGCCGTGGGCATTCCGCTGGAGCACCTGAGCCTGAAGAGCATTCTGGGCAGCGTCTTCTCCTTGTTCGCTTGGGCGATGGGAGTACCTGCCAAAGACATGTTCGCGGCCGGTTCCCTGATGGGCACTAAAATAGTAGTGAACGAGTTTGTGGCGTATCTGGACCTGACGGCTCTCAAAGGCACTCTGGAACCCAAAACCCTATTGATTACCTCCTTCGCCCTGTGCGGTTTCGCGAACTTCAGCTCCATTGCCATTCAGGTGGGCGGCATCAGTCAGTTGGTGCCGGAGCGGCGACAGGATTTGGCTAAACTAGGCCTGAAAGCGTTGACCTGCGGAACCTTGGCCTCTTATCTATCGGCTACGCTGGCCGGTATTTTGATGTAGCAGCACCGCTTCTATGCAAGAGTGCCCGTTTCCGTTTAGGGGCTGCTTTTTCAAAAACAGCCCCTAAACGGAAACGGGCACTCTATTTATTTCTAAGTTAGTTGTCTAAGGCATCGTTCATTTCTCTTTGATGCAAGTGCGTTTAGCGGCTCTTTTTCCAGAAACAGGCGCTAAACGCACTCTACAGCAAGAAGAAACTATTGGCCGCTAGACAACCGGTTTCTCCATGATTCGGCGGAGCCACTTGAGCATGAGCACCAGCACCAGAGCCGCCGAAACCGTCACCGCGAAGTTAACCCAGAAGAAGAACTGCTTGTCATCATAGGTATCCCAGAGGCTGGCCAGAATCCCGGACAGTTTGTTCCCGATGGAAGTGGCGATAAACCAGCCGCCCATGAGCAAAGCCGTTAACCGCGGCGGACTCACCTTAGACACCAGGGAAAGTCCCATAGGGCTGAGGCACAGCTCGCCAATGGTCACCACAAAGTAAGTACCCACTAGCCACAGGCTGGAAACTTTATCCTGACCGTTATCGCCGGCCCACACGGCACCTACCATCACCAACGTGGACAAACCCGTGATGAACAGCCCCCAGGCCATCTTAGCCGGCGTGCTGGGCTCCTTGCCCTTGCGCCGCAACAGGCTAAAGGCACCCACCACCAGCGGGGTAAGGATAATCACGAAGAATGGGTTAATAGACTGGAAGAGCTCCGTGGAGATAAGAGACAGTGAATTGCCTTCCTGCGGCCATTCTTCCTGCGGCAGGTTGTTGAAGTAAGGGTCAACGCCTTCTTTGGTCACCACTTTCCCCTCGGCGTCGGTGCGGGTACGGAAGGCGGCGTCAAAATCGGCTACGGTTTTAGGCGTGGTGTCTATGCTCTGCACCATTCCCAAAGAGGCAGCGGGTTTCTCCAGAGATTCGGGCAGGCCGCGGTCTGTATAATACTCGGCCCAGGTGGTGAGGGCAGTACCGTTCTGCTTGAACACGCCCCAGAATACAATTACTACCGCAAAAATGGACAGCAGGGCGGCAATGGGTTTTTTATCTTCCGTAGAGGCTTTGGCCCAAAGGCTCACGTAGAACAGAATGATGGGAATGGAGCCGAAGATGAACGCGTCTGTAGAGTCTGACCCGAACACATCGCCGGGGATAAGCACCCAGCTCAGGATACCTACCAGAACGGCCGGTACAATCACCAACCCGAAAACTTTCCAGAGAGGCATGTCGTGCGGCTGCGCGGGCTTCCGGATGTCATAGTCGCGGTGGGTTTTGTTGCCGGCCCAGAAAATGATTAGGCCAATGAACATCCCAATGCCCGCGGCCAGAAACGCGAAGCCCCAGCCGTAGGTATTGCGCAGGTACGCCGCCACAAAGTTGCAGATGAACGCCCCCACGTTAATGCCCATGTAGAAGATGTTGTAGCCCGCGTCTTTCTGGGGCAGGTATTGCGGCTCTGAGTACAGGTTGCCCAGCAGCGTAGAGATATTGGCTTTGAAGAAACCGTTCCCAATGATGATGAGCGCCAGTGAAATGAAGAAGAAAGTATTGCCGGGCAGCGCCAAGCCACAGTACCCCAGCCCCATGAGCAATCCGCCAATGGTGATGGACAGCCGGTAACCCAATAATCTATCGGCCAAAAGGCCGCCAATGAAAGGCGTTAAAAACACCAGCGCGATGAAGGTGCCATAAATATCAGAGCCTTGGTCTTTGGGCAAGCCCATGCCGCCGCTCTGGGTATCTGTCATGTACAGGAAGAAAATCCCGATCATGAGGTAATAGCCGAAACGCTCCCACATTTCTGCCAGAAAAAGGAAATACAAGCCCTTAGGGTGCTTGGAAGTTGATGTAGACATTCAGGTATTCTTGTTTAGTCAGCTTTGAAAGTAGCAAAAAATATTGGAACTGCTATATCTGAACTGCCCTGACTCTGCCTCTCCCGAATGGATTTCCCACCTCCATCCATGCCGTAGGGGCATAAAAAAAGGCTTCGGCGCAAAGCCAAAGCCTTTTTTTATCTAGATATGGGATCAATTACAGAGTCACGCCTTCAGCAACGACTTCCTGTACTTCCGGTACCATGCGCTTGAGCAGGTTCTCAATACCGGCTTTGAGGGTAACGGTGGCAGAGGGGCAACCGCTGCAGGAACCTTGCAGGTTCACAGTCACAATGCCTTCTTTATAAGATTTAAAGGTAATGTTACCGCCGTCCTGCTCCACCGCCGGGCGCACGTAGTTCTCCAGCAGGTCAATTACTTTCTGGGAGATCTCAGTGTCTTCGGCCGAAAGGTCTGCGGGCACTTCGGCGGCCGCCGATGCTGCCGTTGACGTGGTAGGGGTTCCCAGGAAAATAGGACCGCCTGCCTCAATATAGGATTTGATGAACGTTCTGAGTTCTGGGATGAGCTGCGCCCACTGTACCGGGCTGTTTTTGGTCACGGTCACAAAGTTGCTCGCGATGAACACTCTGGACACATAGTCAAAATTAAACAACTCCTGCGCAAACGGAGACTCCACCGCGCTCTCCAGAGTTGGGTAGTCCACGCTGCCGCCTTCGCCCAACAAGGTGGTGTTGAGCACGAATTTCATAGATTCCGGATTGGGGTTCGCCTCTGCGTACACCGACACGGCTTTAGTTGTATTTTCAGTCATGGCTATTCTTGATTTATAGTAAAAACCTACTGCCTAGGGTTTAAGTTTCCAAAATTAGGTAAAAATCCAATACGTTCTAGTTCCCTTGGGGGAACCGTTGCGCCTCTTGCGTTTAGCGGCCGTTTTTCTGAAACCGGGGCCAAAACGCCCGTGCTTTAAAACAGAAAACGTAACTTTACCCTGCTTGATTTTTTCACCAACCATGCCTCTATGCTACAAGCCACTGTCTTATTAGCCTCTACGCCCCATAGCGTACCGGGCTATTTGATTGCCCCTTTCGCGTTGCTGATTGGCCTTATTGCCACCGGCCCCATCTTTTTCCCCCACTTCTGGCACAAATACTTCAAGACCATTTCGGTGGGGTTGGGCCTGCTGGTGCTGGCTTATTACCTGTTTGTCTTGCAGGACACCCACCTGCCCGCCGAGACCCTGGCCGAGTACGCCTCTTTCGCCATTTTGCTCAGTTCGCTCTACATCGCCGCGGGCGGCATCTATATTAACGCCAACGCCAATGCCACCCCGCTCATCAACGTGGGAATTCTGATCTTCGGGGCTATTATTGCCAACGTGATTGGTACCACCGGGGCTTCGCTCCTGCTCATCAGGCCGTTCATTAGGCTCAACAACCACCGCATTAAGCCTTACCAGATCGTGTTCTTCATCTTCATTGTGAGCAACGCGGGCGGCATGCTGACTCCCTTGGGCGATCCTCCGCTGTTCATCGGCTTCCTGAAGGGCGTGCCGTTCTTCTGGACCCTCCAGCACCTGTTCACGCCCTGGGCAATTGCCGTGGGAACACTCTGCCTTATCTTCTTTGTGCTGGACAGCCGCAACAAGGAAGGATTTACGCCTAAAGCCGAAGTGAAGGCCAAAATTGAGGCTAAGACGGAGTTCTTCTTTACCGGAAAACGCAACCTGCTGTGGCTGTCTGTGATCATTGGGGCCACGTTCCTGAACCCTGCTTCTTTTGACTGGCTGCCGTACATTCCCCTGGAAGGTGGCATCAAGGTATCATTTGTGCGCGAGTTAGTGCAGCTGACGGCCGCGCTGCTGTGCTTCAAATTTGCCAGCCGCACCGCCCTCAACGGTAATCACTTCTCGTTTGACCCTATCATGGAGGTGGTGTTCCTGTTCTTCGGGATTTTCTTCACCATGATGCCCGCCCTGCAACTTTCAGCGGAGCTGGCTTCCTCGCCGGAATTTGCGGCCAAACTCACGCCCACCGTATTTTACTGGGTAACTGGTTCGCTCTCCGGAGTGCTGGACAACGCGCCCACTTACGCCAACTTCCTGTCTTTGGGCATGGCTAAATACCACCTCAACTACGCAGACACCGCCCAGGTGCACGATTTCGCCTATGGATTGGCTCAATCTCCCGAAACGCTGTTGGTGCTGGAAGCCATCTCGGTGGGAGCTGTTCTGTTTGGCGCCATGACCTACATTGGCAACGGCCCTAACTTCATGGTGAAAGCCATTGCCGAGCAAGCGGGCGTTAAAATGCCGCCGTTCTTCCAGTACATGTTCAAATACTCTGTGGTGTACCTGCTCCCGGTACTTGCCTTGATTTGGCTGATCGTGATCCGGTAGCTTCCCCACTTTGTCCCAACGAAAAGCCGTTTAGGGGCTCTTTTTTCAAAAAGAGCCCCTAAACGGCTTTTCTATTTCTGATAGTAACGCATTGCTCCTAGATTCTCCACAGGTGCTCATCCCCCTACCCCCTTCAAAGGGGGACGAAATGCGTGCTAGATACCGTTGATTCTCATCGGCCTTGATTTACTAAGTTCACTGAGACACGACAACGGCCTTACTACCCGCACCTATTCCAGTCTTTCGTTCGAGCGCCTCGCTTGTGGCCAAGCAAGCAAGAAACTAAGAGAGAATTACACTGGCTTGGCCGCAAGGGCAGTGCGAGAGGGGAAGACGGGGCCTCGCGGCCGTGAGCGCTTACCGGATAAGATGGAACAAAGAGGCTCATGAAGTCATAGACAACCGCAAAGCCCAGGCAACAGCCAATTAAAAAACGTTTAGGGCCTGTTTTTGGAAAAACAGGCCCTAAACGCAAAAGCACTAGTCAATTCTATTAGCCCGTTGCCGAAGCACAAAATCAGCGAGTACCAGTGCCGCCATGGCATCTACAATAGGCACAGCGCGCGGCAACACGCAGGGGTCATGCCGTCCTTTGCCTTGCAAGGTAACCTCCTCGCCGGTCTGGTCAATGGTGGTCTGGGGCTGCAAAATGGTAGCCACGGGCTTGAAGGCAACCTTAAAATAAATGTCCTGCCCGTTGGAAATGCCGCCCTGGATGCCGCCCGAGTGATTGGTGCGGGTTCTCACGTGGCCGTCTTCATCGGTGTAGAAGACATCATTGTGCTGGGAGCCGTACATGCTCACGCCGGTAAAGCCGCTGCCGTACTCAAAGCCTTTCACGGCGTTGATGCTGAGCATGGCTTTGCCCAGCTCGGCGTGGAGTTTGTCAAAAACCGGCTCGCCCAAGCCCGCCGGCACGCCTTTCACCACGCAGGAAACCACCCCGCCAATGGTATCCAGTCGGTCGCGGGTTTCCTCAATGAGCTTGATCATGGCCTCGGCAGTTTCTGGGTGCGGACACCGCACAATGGTGCTGTCTACCTGGCTCAGATCTAATTGACTATAATCTGCCGGGGCATAGATGTTACCCACCTGCGACACATAGGACGTGATCTGAACACCCTGCAAGGCCAGAAATTTCTGGGCCAAAACGCCGGCCGCTACCCGGGCAAGCGTCTCGCGGGCCGAGCTTCTTCCGCCGCCGCGGTGGTCGCGGGAGCCGTACTTGGCGGTATAGGTATAATCTGCGTGCGAGGGCCGATACGCCTTTTCTATGTGTGAATAGTCATGGCTTGCCTGGTCTTTGTTGAACACCGAGAGCGCAATGGGCGTGCCCTGCGTGTGGCCGTTGAAGATACCCGAAAGAATCTGCACCTGGTCTTTTTCATCACGGGGCGTGGTGATCTTTGATTGCCCGGGGCGGCGTCGGTCTAGCGCGGCCTGAATTTCCTCAACGGTGATAGGGAGTCCGGCGGGGCAGCCATCTATAATAACGCCTACGGCCGTACCGTGCGATTCCCCAAAGGTGGTGATCCGGAAGATGGACCCGTACGAATTGCTCATTTCCTGTTTACTATGAAAATAACTAAAGCAACCCCCAGCATCACGGCCAGAACCACATTTATGTAGAGGCGCACCTCCTTGAATTGGTCCAAGCCCACTAGCTGGTTGCTTTCTGTGTCGGCAATATTGTAAAATTCGCCCACATCTTGGGCCCTTATGAAGGTATTTTGATCTTCCTGCCCCCGCACCCGCACCGTAAAGGCAGGCCGAAGGGTGTCATAGCGGGCGGTAACGGTATTGAAATATACCCATTGAAACAGCTCGCGCAGCGGATATCCCCCGGCCTGGTGCCCCACCATAAAGTACCGGAAGGTTTTCTGCCCGGTCATTCTTCCCTGCTGCACCTGCACGTTCTGCCGTATCTCTGGGGTATAGATTTCCAGCTCACTGGAAACCGCAATGTGCTGCGGGGTGGGCAGCGTCCTGATGTTTCCTTCGCCCACAATCTTGAGCAGATAGACCAGGTTCTGGTTCAGGGAAATGGTGTTGCGTGACACCTGCTCCTCCAGCCGGAATGCGCCTACCGCCACCTGATCGCGGAGCGGATGCGGGGGCAGCGGCCTCACGGTTACCTCGCTGCCTTTGGCAGTATAAGTTTTGTACTCCGGCAAACGGTTCTGGGTGAGCAAAGAAGGATTTTTGGCGATCTTGTATTTGATCATCCGGAGGCCAACGGTAGGGAAACGGAGCGGCTGCGGCGTAATTGGGAAAAGAACCGCCTCGTGTAACTTGTACCGGGTAAAATCTTTGCCGCCAATTTTCAGCTTCTCAGGGGTAATCTCGTCCTGCTGCACCACCTCCTCCAAGGTACTCCGCTGTTTCAGCTGCCCAATAATGCCGCTGATCTGGGTATTGAACTCATAGAAATCCAGCAAGCCCAAATCAGAGTCTGCCACATAGAACCACAGTGAAACCGGTACTGCCTCCCCCACATACACGCGTTGTTTGGGTACGTGCAGCGTTAAGAAGGCATTTTCCTTCACCTCCACAAATTCTGGGGCGCCCGCTCCTCCGGGGACCACTGGTAAACTGTCTCCGGGGGTTGCGCCGGCTGGCGGTGTAGCCCCCACGCGTCCTTTTATGCCCGGCGACAGGATGCTTTTCCCGTCAACGGTCAAGGTGAAGGGCTTCACCGTGAACTCGCCTTCGCGCAGGGGCGCATACTGTTGGGTGAGCGTGTACACCACAGACTTCTTCGTTCCCCGGGTGTAGGTGGTGGTGAATGATTTCTGGGTGCTTTTCTGCATTCCCTCAATCTCTGGGAAACCTTCCACCTTAGTAGGTTTAGTCCCCCCTGATTTCAGGGAGATGGTGAAGTATTGTTCTATGGGAATAGTGGTGGGGCCGTATTCTATGGTGTGCTCCTGCGCGCGTGCACCTACCGCCCAGCACAGAAAGCACAAAAAGAGAACCACCGTGTTTTTCATCTGATTTCAGAAAAACGGGCGCTAAACGGCCCGCATGATTTTTCAAAAGTACAAAGAAGCAGCCAAGCGCCCTCCATCTTCTTTCAAGTAACGCCCACAGAGCTCCTAACCACAGAATATTTGCACTTTTTTCTCACCGCCAAAATCCGGTTGCCCAGTGCCCGTCGTAGGTCTCGCTGATTGCGCCGCTTTGGGAGACTTTATCAGGAACTGGTGGCTTACGGCGGCGAAGAATGTTCACCCTCAATTTTAAAACTATGGCAAAAAACTTAAATTCTGATTCTGAGCAGCAGGTACTGCAAGCTTGGAAGAATCCCCTGAACCGCCGCTCTTTTCTGAGATACACCGGGGCAGGAGTTGCGGCATCAGCTATTCTGCTCACCGGCTGCGATGACGACGATGACAGCACCGTGACAGACAACATGCCCGGGGCCGTGAACTTGGGCTCTGGCGATGTAGGCGTACTTAACTATGCGTATGCGCTGGAACAATTGGAAGCCGCTTTCTACACCGCCGTTGTGGCGCTCCCTAATTTCTCCACGCTTTTCACCAGCGCGACTGAAAGACAAGTACTCACCGACATCCGGAACCACGAGATTGCGCACCGTGAGTTCTTCAAGGCCGCCATTACCGGCGCCGCCGCCAGCCAGATTATTCCCAGCCTCACCCCTAACCTGCCAGCCAACGCCCTGTCCAGCCGTGCCTCTATCCTGAACCTGGCTAAAACATTTGAAGACTTAGGCGTAGCGGCGTACAACGGAGCGGGCAAACTCATCACCAATCCTACTTATCTGGGCATAGCCGGTAAAATTGTGTCTGTGGAGGCCCGCCATGCGGCCGAGATCAGAGACATGATTGAGAACGGAACCTTCGCCAGCGGGGCCGCCGGCATCACGGCTGGTAACATTGTAGACGCCAACGGTTTGGATGTAGCCTTAACGCCAACCCAAGTACTTGCCGCCGCCCAGCCTTTCATCAGGGAAACCATTAACGGCAACAACTTACCAACTAACTAACCTCCAGAAAGCCATGAATATTTTTCACATACTCAAAGAAATAGAAAAAGTAGATGAAAACGTATTTGACCGTCTAGACCCGCGCCGGGCTGTTTTCAAGCATTTTGGGGGCTTCGGCAAAAAGTTGGTAGCAGCAGCGGTTCCGCTGGCGTTTGGCTCCATGCTGAACAAAGCTTACGGCCAAAGCGGCACTACCCCTTCGGTGCGCGAGGTGCTGGAATTTGCCCTTAAGCTGGAAAACCTGGAATACTACTTCTATAAACGCGCCGCCGATACCAATATTTTCCCTACCCCGGCGGGCAAAACTGCTTTTGGGGTCATCAGGGACCATGAGGAAGACCACGTCAACTTCCTGCGTACGGCCATTACCGGTTTGGGTGGGGCAGCCCCTACTTCATATACAGACGCTAACTTTGACTGGACCGCCGACGGCCTCCTGGGCAACAACACCTTCACTGACTACCCCACCATGCTGGCCGTGGCCCAGGCTTTTGAAGACACCGGCGTACGCGCGTACAAAGGTGCAGCCCCGGCCCTCATCAGCAACAATGACGTATTGCAGGCAGCTCTGCAGATTCACTCTGTGGAAGCACGCCACGCCGCCCACCTGCGCCGCATGCGCCGAGACATGCCCAGCGGCGTAGCCAACCTGAAACCGTGGATCACCATGAAAGACCGGGGCGGCATTCCTCCCGAATTTCAGGGGATCTATGACGGGGAAGAGGCGGTTTCACAGGCGAGCGTCACTATTACGGGTACATTTGGCGGGGTGGCCATAGATGCCAATGCCGCTTCTGAGGCCTTTGATGAGCCGCTCACCGTGGCTCAGGTGAACGCCATTGTAGCTCCGTTCCTGGCGTAACTCACTCATATAGAACAGAAAAGGACAATCTTTAACAGATTGCCTTTTTTCGTGCAATTATTTTATAAAATCAGTATAAAAACAGGCATCAAAAATAGGTCCGTTGCGTATATGTTAATCCTTACAGAAACACATACACTTATTCCTATTACAACCATGTTAGAGTACGTTAAACTGATTTTAGATAAAGTAAGCTTTGACTCAAACTTATTTGAGAAAGAACTGAGAAAAAGCCTGCGCATGTTGGTACGGAAGGAGTTAGTAACGCTGCGTGAGTGGTGCTACAAGCGCTTCTCCGGTTCATACAACAACATTCTAGACAAGGTCTTCGGGAACGTGATGGCCGCCTAAGGCCGCTGGTTCCTCTGCCACAAACTGCAGGTTGCGGGTTAAGCCCGCGAAGCCTGTCCGTTTCACGGCCGACTTTTTGAAAATATGCCCAAAAACTTCCTGAGTTAGCTCCAGCCAATCTGAAGAGGAAAGGTGGAGCAACTCCGGATGGGGCGCGAACGCCGGCTCCCGGTGCGGTTTGCTGAACCGGTTCCAGGGGCACACATCCTGGCAGATATCGCAGCCAAACACCCAGTTCCCAAACTTCCCCTCTACCTCCTGCGGAATCTGGTCTTTCAACTCAATGGTGAAGTAAGAAATACATTTACTGCCGTCTACCACGTAGGGCTCTGAAATAGCGTCTGTGGGACAGGCATCCATGCATTTGGTGCAGGTGCCGCAGTAGTCTTTGATAGGTCCGTCCGGCTCCAGTTCCAGGTCCAGAATAAGCTCCGCGATGAAAAAGAAACTGCCCACCCCCGGCCTGATGAGGTTGCTGTTCTTGCCTACCCAGCCCAAGCCGCTTTTCTTGGCCCACACCTTGTCCATGACCGGCGCCGAGTCCACGAACACACGTCCACCCACTTCGCCAATCTCCTCCTGAATGTACTGGAACAGCGTCTTGAGCTTGTCTTTGATCACGAAGTGGTAGTCCTGCCCATAAGCGTACTTAGAGATTTTGAAGGTATCCTCAGGCTGGGTTTCCTCCGGATAATAATTCAGCAGTAAACTCACCACTGACTTTGCCCCGTCTACCAGCAGCCGCGGGTCCAGGCGTTTGTCAAAGTGATTGGCCATGTAGTGCATCTGGCCGTGCATGTTCTGATTGAGCCAGTTCTCCAGCCGCGGGGCCTCCTCCTCCAGAAAATCGGCCTTGGATACCCCGCAGTACATAAACCCCAGCTCCTGGGCTTTCTGCTTGATGAGTTGTGTATGCTTTGGGGCGAGGTTGAACATGGGTTTGCGTGAGGCTGTAGCCAGAGAACAAAATTGGGGGAAAAGAATTTCACATAAAGCATTTTTTCCGTTTAGGGGCTGTTTTTCCCAAAAGAGCCCCTAAACGGAAAAACATGTGCAAAGCAGGAAGGAGTTTTGAGCTGGCTATCTGAATCTACTAATAAAGGAAACTGGCGCGAGACTTCCGTCTCGTGACAAAGGATGCTGCGAGTCTCCAGACTCGCCGGAAACCAAGAGCAAATTCTTAATCTCTGGAGTTTGGAGACTCCATCCATCCAGCGGCACGAGTCTGGAGACTCGCGCCAGTTTTTAGAGAAACAAAAAACCTCACAGGTTTCTAAAACCTGTGAGGTTTACTTCTATGACCTCGCAGTGTGCGCAGCTTCTGCAAATGCCTACCGCTTTTTACCTGTTTTCAGAAAAACGGCTCCTAAACGCAATTACTCGGCTTGGTCAAACAAGGTGCCGCTGCGCACGTGGTTAGGGGCAATTCTGCCTAAGTGGCGGTAGGCGGCTTCGGTGGCTTCGCGGCCGCGGCTGGTGCGCTTGATGTATCCCTCCTGAATCAGGAACGGTTCATAGACTTCTTCAATGGTTTCGGCCTCTTCGCCGCAGGCGGTGGCAATGGTGGAAAGACCAACCGGACCTCCTTTGAACTTGTCAATGATGGTGCTCAGGATACGTTTGTCCATCTCGTCCAGACCACTTTGGTCCACGTCCAGAGCATTGAGCGCAAACTTGGCAATTTCTACGGTAATGGTACCGTCGCCTTTAATCTGAGCGAAATCACGGGTACGGCGCAGCAGGTTGTTGGCAATACGAGGCGTTCCGCGGCTACGGCGGGCAATCTCAAAGGCGGCATCCTCATGGATGGGCGCCCCCAGAATCTCCGATGACCGCTGCACAATGGTAGTGAGCAGTTTGGAGTCATAGTACTCCAGCCGCGAGTTGATGCCAAAGCGGGCGCGCAACGGCGAGGTCAGCAAGCCAGACCGTGTGGTAGCCCCGATGAGCGTGAACGGATTGAGTGAAATCTGCACGGAGCGGGCATTAGGCCCAGAATCCAGCATGATGTCAATCTTGTAATCTTCCATGGCCGAGTACAGGTACTCCTCCACAATAGGGTTCAGCCGGTGGATCTCGTCAATGAACAGCACGTCGTTGCGCTCCAGATTGGTGAGCAGGCCCGCCAGGTCGCTGGGCTTGTCCAGCACCGGACCGGAGGTAATCTTGATATTAGAACCCAGCGCATTGGCGATGATGTGGCTCAGCGTGGTTTTGCCCAGACCGGGAGGCCCGTGCAGCAGCACGTGGTCCAGCGCCTCGCCGCGCATAATGGCCGCGCCCACAAATACTTTCAGGTTCTCCACCACCTTCTCCTGCCCGGTGAAGTCACCGAAATCCAGCGGCCTGAGGGCACGGTCTATCTCACGCTCTGTGGGCGACAGATGGTCGGCGGAACCGTTTAAATAGTCTTCTCTCATGTGTAAACTCTCTTGGCGTGAAGCAAAGATTCAATCGTAAAGATAACACATGCGGGGCTAAAAACGGTCCTTGAACAGCTGTAAAAAGCTCCCTTTTTGCTATTATTTTTACCAGCAGCCTCACAGATAACCAATTCTTTTAGCAATAACATACTAGGCGTATTTCTCGAAAATCGACATTAAACAAAAAACAGTTACGTTTCCGCAACTGCTTTTCTTGATATTGTTTGACTGTCTTTTAAGTAGAACTATGGCATACTTTATTCAGCCGTTAAAGCGCCTCCCAAGTAGGTTTTATTTTTTGCAGCTTCAACAGATACAGAATTAGAAGTATAGGCTCTAATCTGAAGTTAAGCACGAACCCCTCGGACCTATCCACCAGCGGAAGTACAAACATAGCAACCCCACAAGCCACAAGACCAATAATGGCATCAATAATTCCTAGTCTGACGGCCCAATCTTTTTCGGTCCATAAGCCATAGGCAGTTACTCCTTTAAATAAGATCAGCAACGTTAGGGCAATACCTGTGGGCGAGATGGGGTTGGTGGTCTCAAAACCATATAAAGACATAGTAAAGCTTAGACCCATCAAGCCCATGACCACTCCTATAGGCACTACCGCCGCCATCAACATGAAAAGCCAGGTAAAGGTCTTTATCCACCAGGGCAACAGATCACGTCTTCTACTTTTTGTCTCCTGTAATGCTTCAAAAGGTGAGGAAACATGGGTTTGACTTTCTTCCATCTGATGATGACTGATCTCTATTTAAACGCCTGAATACCGGTAATATCTGCCCCGGTGATGAGCAGGTGAATATCATGGGTACCTTCATAAGTGATCACGCTCTCCAGGTTCATCATGTGGCGCATGATGGGGTACTCACCGGTGATGCCCATACCGCCGTGAATCTGACGGGCCTCGCGGGCCACGTGCAGGGCCATGTCTACGCTGTTGCGCTTGGCCATGGAAATCTGCTGGGTGGTGGCTTTGCCTTCGTTTTTGAGTACGCCTAAACGCCACACCATCAGTTGAGCCTTGGTAATCTCAGTGACCATTTCGGCCAGTTTCTTCTGGATGAGCTGGAAACCGGCAATGGGCTTGTCAAACTGGATGCGCTGTTTGGCATAGTTCAGCGCGCTCTCATAGCAGTCAATGGCTGCGCCGATGGCTCCCCATGCGATGCCGTAACGGGCCGAGTCCAGACAACCCAGCGGACCGCGCAGGCCGTCTACGTTAGGCAGCAGGTTTTCTTTGGGCACTTTCACGTTGTCAAAGACTAACTCGCCGGTGCAAGACGCGCGCAGGCTCCATTTGTTGTGTATCTCGGGGGTGGTGAAACCTTCCATGCCGCGCTCCACAATAAGCCCTTTGATGCGGCCTTGCTCGTTCTTGGCCCAGACCACGGCCACCTGGCACTCCGGCGAATTGGAGATCCAGAGTTTGGCGCCGTTGAGCAAATAATGGTCGCCCATGTCTTTGATGTTGGTGACCATACCGCCGGGATTAGACCCGAAATCTGGCTCCGTAAGCCCGAAGCAGCCCAGCCACTCGCCGCTGGCCAGTTTGGGCAGGTACTTCTTGCGCTGCTCCTCTGAGCCGTAGGCGTAAATGGGGTACATGACCAGAGAACCCTGCACCGAAGCCGTAGACCGCATACCAGAGTCGCCGCGCTCAATTTCCTGCATGATAATGCCGTAGCTGATGTAATCCAGGCCGCCGCCGCCGTACTCGGTGGGAATGGTTGGCCCGAAGGCTCCTACGTCGCCGAACTTGGGAACAATCTCAGACGGAAAGTGCGCGTCCTGCGCCCATTTCTCAATGTTGGGGGAAATCTCACGCTTCACAAAGTCCCGCATGGTCTGCCTGATGAGCTTGTGCTCGTCGGTGAGAAGGTCATCTACGTTGAAATAATCTGGTGCGCCGGAGTTATCTACAGCCATAGTTTGTAGGTTAGATGTCTTTAGCCAAACATAACAAGAAACCCGGCATGCGCCAAGCACATCTCCCAAAACCTTATGCATTCCCAGCGGCCATTTTTCTATTTTGGCGTCGTTTTAGGAAAAAGAGCCCCTAAACGGCAGCCGTCACCGCCCATGCACTAATTAGCTTTATTTGCGATCTGCCGACTTGAGCTGTCTGTAACCCACCCCTACCCCTCCCAGGAGGGGAATCATCTGCAACAGGAGCAGGGGAACTTCTCTTTGGGGAAAGGCAGGGTGGCCCAGCTCAGATGGTATAATTAAACACTGCTATTTAAGTTACTTCCTGAAAAAACAGAAGCCAACAGCGTACAACTGTTGGCTTCTGTTTAGCGGCCGTTTTTCTCAAAAAAGCTTAAAAACGCAGGCTGATTTGGGCCATATAATTGCGGGGTGCCTGCGGGAAGTAATAGTTGTAGTGGTAGCGGGTGTCATCACCTACGTAGTATTCAGAGAAAGTGAAGCCGTTGGCCTCGTATACTTCATTGAACACGTTGTTCACCAGCAAGCCTAATTCCACTTCCTTCATCCAGTTCACGGGTCTGAAGCGGTAAAACACCCTAACATCGCCTACTTCATAGGGTTTAATGCGGCGCTCCTGGCTGGCCGTGTTGTCCAGGAACTGCTCACTCACTGTCTTGTACTGGAACTGGAACCGAAGACCATTCACCGGCTGCACCTCTATTTGGTTAGACGTGACCACACTGGGCGAGTAAGAGATGGTGGTCTCCTGATAGGTAGTGCGCAGTTCTTCCACCGGATTGTAGTCCTCATCAAAGCGGTAAAGCGTCTCCCCGAAGTTCTCGATGCGGTTCCGGCTCAAAGATAGGTTGCTGGTGAAACGGGCCAATTGACCTAAGCCAATGCCGGCCGACAGTTCCACCCCGGTTCTATAGCTGTCGGGGATATTCGTTCTCAGGGCGGTGCCTACGTCATTAACCTGCCCGGTAAGTACCAGTTGGTCTTTGTAATCCATGTAGAAGTAGGTGAGATCGGCGGTGAGGCGCAATGGCAGGCCGTTCCATTCGCCCAAAGGCTGATTTAACCGGTAACCGGCTTCATAATCTACCATGCGCTCGGCTTTGGCCTGGTCGTTCAACGGGCGGTCGGTGAAGTCGGAGCGGGTGGGTTCGCGGTGCCCTACCGCCACTGATCCGTACAACTGATGCACCTCTGAGAGCGCCAGCGTTACCCCGGCCTTTGGGTTGAAGAACCCATAGTCGGCGCGGGTGGTCACATCACGCTGGTCATCGTCGGTGCCGTCCAGTCTGTAGTCCACGGTACGGTACTGCACATCCCCGAAGAAGCTCAACTTCTCCGTGGCCTGCCAGGTGGCTTTACCGTACACGTTGAAATCGGTTTTGCGGGCATCGCCGTCATAGTAACGGTGCCCCGGCCGAATAGTGGCTGCATATTGCGCCCAGATCACCTCCCCAAAATGCGCGCCGGTGTACCGGTTCCACCCTCCGCCCAGTACGGCCGAAAGTTTGCCCGCGCCACGGTACTGCAACGCGAACGTAGTTCCGTAGAAATGATTGTCCAGCCATTTCTGACGCACCAGATCCGTTTCCTCCACGGCAGTTCCTGCAATGGTTACAGGCGGAATAAGGTAATCTGAGAGATCCTCGCCCGCTTTATAATTCTCGTAGAACCCGAAACCGCGGGTGTAGTGCAGGGCCGCGCTCAGAGACAGCAGCGGGCTGAACTCGTGGCCGTAGTGCAATTGGTAGTGGTACTGCTGGTAATCATCTACCTCATTTCCGTAGGGAGTGTCATCGCCCATCTCAGTCCCCGCTGAGTTATAGCGGCGGTTGGTTTTCAGGGTCTCCTCGTCCACGCCGTTCCAGGCCTGGTAGGTTTTCTCATGTCCCCCAAACACCACCGCTTTCAGGAAATTTTTGGTTCCATAGTATCCGCCAGACAGGTAGAAGGACTTTAAGTTGGAGCTGGCGCGGTCTACGTACCCGTCTGAAGTGATGCGGGAAAGGCGTCCGTCAACGGCAAATTTGCCGCCCAACAGACCGGTGCCAAACTGCACGTTGTTTTTCCAGGTGTTGTAAGAGCCGTAGGCGTTGTCTGTGCGGGCATAGGCTTCGGGGCTGGCATCCTGGGTCTGCAGGTTCAGGCTCGCGCCGAAGGCACCCGGCCCATTGGAGGAAGTACCCACCCCGCGCTGGATCTGCACATCCTGCAAGGAGGAAGCAAAGTCTGGCATGTTCACGAAGAACACCCCGTGACTCTCGGCGTCATTCACCGGAATCCCGTTCACGGTGACATTGATGCGGGTGATGTCTGAGCCTCTTATGCGCATGTTGGTATAGCCTACCCCGGCCCCGGCATCTGAATTGGTCACTAATGAAGGCGTGTTTTCCAGCAGATACGGCAGGTCCTGCCCAAAATTGCGGCTCTCCAGTTCTTCCTTGCCCACGTTGGTGAACGCGGTCCCGGTTTTCTCATTGGCGCGGGTGGCGGTCACCAACACTTCTTTGGTAGCCACACTGGTGCGGGTAAGGGCAAAGTCTAAGGTTTGCGAGGCTTCCAAGGCAATGGTTTGCGTAGCATTGGCGTAGCCCAGGTAACTCACTTGCACGGTGTACTCGCCGGCAGATAGGTTAGGGAAAGTGAAACGGCCGGCGGCATCAGTGAGGGTGGCGCGGTTGCCCGCGGTAAGCGTAACGGTACTTCCGGTAAGCGGTGATTGAGTGGCGGCGTCTATGACACGGCCAGACAAAGTGATCTGTGCCATGGCATACCACGGCAGCAGGCAGCCCAGCAAGAGGGCCAGAACTTTTTTCATGTGAAAAAAAGACGAAAATGGTAAAACATACAGAAGCCACCCGGGGCCGGTGCTCCCACTCTGTTTTGTTTCCCTTGTTTTTCCCTTCGCCGGCATTACCCGGATCAGGTTCAATGGGTATGATCTCAGCCCGTTATCTTAAGGCACCCCTAAACTGAGGCAAAGCTACACCCCCCAATGTTCTTAACCAACCGGTTCTCAAGAACCTGCTTATTTTTTTCAGAATAGGGCTAACATCGAAAGGCTGCTATACGTTGAACAAGAAGAGACGCCCGCGTGGCTGTGGATGTGATGTGAGACTTCTAATGCATCTGTTCTTATGATGATTGTATACGCTTTGGCCATGTTTGCCTTGATCGCTTTTCTAGCGCTGGCCCCGCGGAAAAAACTAAGTGTGCCCCCGCATGACGACAATGACGACGACGGCGGCGAGCCACTGAACGATGGTTTGCCCGACCTTGACCTCCCACCAGGCATTTGCCTGCCCATTAATGACTGGGAACCTGACTACAGCTCGCCACGGGTAAAGACTACTCCCCTGGTCTAGTAGCTCCCATTTCCGTAAACAAGAAGCCCGGAAAGCAGCACCACGCTGTTTCCGGGCTTCTTGTTTAGAAACTATACAGGCATAAAAAAACAGGTTGATGTTTGGCACCAACCTGTTTCTGCAGGAGCGTTTATCCTGAAACTATTTTTTAGCCACGGCCTCTTCCCTAGCCACCAACTCCAGATTCAGTTCTACATCATCTTGAATGGCTTTGTCGCCTAAGTTCTCAAAGAAGTTACCAGAACGGAATTTGATGTCCCACTTGGTACGGTCAAACTTGAGGTTGGCCTTAGCGGTTACCACGCCTTTTTTCAGGTTCACCATGGCCGGGAAAGAAATCTCGTGCTTAATGCCTTTGATGGTGAGGTCACCGGTAATGGTGTAATTGGCGGCCCCGGATTTGGCGTTCTGCTTCGGGGTCAGGTTCGTGATGGCAAACACCGCCGTAGGGTTTTTCTCCACAGAGAAGAAATCATCTGATTTGAGGTGATTCACCAGGTTCTTGTTGGAGTTGCCTTGCAGATCATTGCAGGTAATGGAGGTCATGTCCATGAGAAAAGTACCGCCGCGCAGGCTATTCTTCTCCATGAGGATGGTACCGCTGGCTAGCTTGATGTTGCCATTGTGTTCGCCGGTTACTTTACGGCCAATCCAGGTGATTTTGCTTTCCTCCGTGTTCACCTTGAATGTCTGAACCGCATACGCCACCGCGGCAGGCGCAGTATGCTCTGGCGTGGAAGTAACGGTTTTAAAGGCAGAAGCTCCTAAAGCGGCTGCTACCACAACAGAAAGAAACAATTTTTTCATGGGTATATTCTGGTTAAAGATGTAGGAGTTACAGCGGTAAAAATAGAGAATGAAAAGGTTAACTTCTGATCTTATCCAGGAGGTTGTTGAGCTGCTCGGCCTCCTGGGGACTTAGGTTCTGGATACCGGTCTGGTTACCGCCTCCCAGGGCATCCATCTCCTGGAGCAGGTGCAGCCCCTTCTCCGTGATCAGGATGTCAACGGTGCGGCGGTCGGTGGGGCATTGCTTACGGGTAACCAGTTCTTTGGCCTCCAGTTTGTCCACGATGCGGGAAGCGTTGGAGGTCTTGTCCAGCATGCGGTCAATGAGCAGGTTCACCGTGGCCGGCTTGGGATACTGCCCGCGCAGAATACGCAGGATGTTGTACTGGGGCAAAGTGACCCCGTAGGGCTTAAACAAGGCAGACTGCTTCTGCTGCACCCAGTTAGCCGTGAACACCACATTGATAAACGCTTTCTGGAAAGGATCTTTAAAGGCACTCTGTTTTATTTCTTCTTCAATCTTCATGTTTCAACTAAAAAACGTGGGGGATACTCAAAGATATGTACCTACCGTAAAATCAGCAACATACAAACGGTTTTTAGACAACCTGCTACAAAGATACAACCAACATACAAGTTCTTTTGTGCGTATCCACCCTGAAACGAGCTTCTATACACAATGACAGATATTTTTCTGGTTTCCTGGTCAGAGCTGTTTGCCAGCCCAGAGAACATGATCCGGTACGGCGGCCTGACCCTTATTCTGGCGGTGGTTTTTGTGGAAACCGGCCTTCTCATTGGCCTGGTGATCCCGGGCGGCGACTCCCTCTTGCTCACCACTGGACTATTGGCTGGCGCCGATGTCTTCACCGTTCCGCTGCCCGTACTGCTGCCCAGCATGGTGGCCGCCGGTATTGCCGGTGACTTATTGGGCTACAGCATTGGCAAGAAAATGGGGAAAAGGCTGTACCACAAAAAAGACACCTGGTATTTTAAACGCAAGAACCTGGAACGCGCCGAGAAGTTCTACCGCGAGAAAGGGAAACTGGCCGTAGTACTGGGCAAATTTGTGCCGGTGGTGCGCACGTTCAACCCGCTGCTGGCGGGTGTGACCGGTATGGAGCTGGGAAGATTCTTCCTGCTGAGCGTGATAGGGACCACTCTCTGGATCTGCTCGCTGGTTTTGGCCAGCTATTTCCTGGGGCAGCAATTCCCGCAGATGAAAGACTACCTGCACTACGCCATTCCTGCCATAATTTTCCTGTCGGTGCTGCCGGGTATCATCCAGTACCTGAAAGAGCGGAAAAAAGAAGCGCATGCCTAGGCAGTTTCCCTTTAGGGGCTCTTTTTCTGAAAATAACGTAAAACCAGCAATTACCTTAACCCTATAAAAGATGCGCCAGCGTTTTCACCTTATCGGTCTTTTGATTTTTGCCGCCATGCTGCTGCCGGCGGTGAGCCAAGCCCAAAGCGGGTCTGTTGAGAAAAGAGAAAGTGGCCGTACCACCACTACCAGCGTCACCCCGGTCAGGCAGGGCGTGCTCATGCGCAACGGGAAAATGATGGAAATACAGGGCAAAGGCTATGCGCCCCTCACCAAGGCCAGAACGTTTCCCAACGGCTCTACGCTGCAACCAAACGGCACCCTTACGGTTACGGGCGGCGAGGTCCTCCAGCTCAACGAAGGTGACCGTATGGACCTGCAGGGCAACCTGACCCGTTCTCCCGTGGTGGTCCAGCGCAGCAGCACCGTGACCGGAGACACCACCGGCATTGGCAAACAGCTGTTGCAGGCCCAACAGATGAACGAGCGGCTCAAGCTTCTGCAAGAGAAACAACGCGTGCTGCAACTCAAAAGCGAACTGCTGCAACAAACCGTTCAAAGCAAACCAGACGCAGCTTCTCTCAAGAAACTAGACGCAGACATCTCCGCTGTGCAAAAACAGATAGCTGCCCAGGAGTAGAAAAAACAGTAATCACAGGCGCCGAAGTCTGGGGAGCAGGATATTCGCTCCGCTTGCTCAGTGGCAGTAGGATTTAGGGCTTCGCGCCGAAAATAGGCGAGGCGTGTTCTACAAAATAAAAAGCGTTTAGGGGCTCTTTTTCCAAAAAGAGCCCCTAAACGCTTTTTGACATTACGGCTGCTCCACCGGATATAACCTGCCGGCTTCTTCCCTTACCAACTTAAACGGCTCGTCTTTCACCACCAGCATTCCGTCCAGGTCCAGGAGGTCTACGTTATGCGCCAGTTGCAGCGCCGACCAGATACCCATGGATGTTTCCATCATACAGCCAATCATGGTCTTGAGGCCCATGGCGCGGGTCTTCTGTAAAATGGACAGCCCGTTGAGGTAGCCACCGGCTTTCATCAGTTTCATGTTCACCCCGTGGAACTGCTGTTGCAGCAACTCCCAGTCGGCGTGGTCGGTGACAGATTCATCGGCGTACAAATCATAGGGCGTGCGCTTCTTCAGGTACAGGTACTCGTCTTGCAGGGCTGAGGGAAGCGGCTGCTCAATCATGATGATGGGGAGCTTCTTCAGGCTCTCAAAGAACCGCATGAGGGCGTCTGGGTCTTGCCAGGCTTCGTTGGCGTCTACCATAAGCGGCTGCTGCGGGGCGGCTTTGGCTACCTGGGTCATCATATCCAGGCCACTCTCCTGGTTTACCTTCACTTTGAGGTACTCAAAGCGGTGCAGACCGTGCTCCTGGGTAAAGGCGGCAATCTTGCCCGGTTCCATAATAGGGTAAGAATAGGCCGTGGGAGCTGAAGATACGGGTTGAACTCCCAGAAACTCGGTCACGGTCTGGTTGTTCTTGCGGCAGAGATAATGCACAAACGCAGACTCAATGGCAAACCGAAGGGCCGGCAGTACCCGGTGCTGCCCCATCAGGTGCTGTAGCTCATCTACAGACGCCACCTGGTCTATTCCGTTGGCTTGCAGCGCGGCAAACTGCTCCTGCAGCAGCACGGGGGTTTCACCGTAGCGCACGTTGGGAGCGGCCTCGCCCCTGCCTTGCACCCGGCCATCGCCTACGGTCACAAACAGGTTGGTTTTAAGATCAGAGGCGTTGCGGGAGATTTTCCAGGTATAGCGCAGGGTGAGGTCCAGCGCCTCCAGATTCCATTGTAGCATAGTAAAATGTGGGGTTTGGGAACCCCAAGTGTACTAAAAAAGACGCAAAGGCCAATAAAAAACCGAGTTTGCAGTTATTCTTTCGCTCCAAAGCCCAGGGAGAGGGCGCTTTCAGGAACCGGAAGAAAACCCTATATTTGTTCTTTCCAATGCGTTAACCAGCCCAAGCGGCATTCTACCCAACCAAACTAAACCCTTGCGTTTCCCTTTCCCTCACCGGGAGGGAAGTTGATTCTTTTATGAAAAAATCCACGCTCGCTATTCTGGCTTTTGTGATTCTCACGGTGGCTATTGTGCTCACGCTTGCCCAAAACTACGGCCTGTTCACTCTTCCGGAAATACTGCTCACGGCTACCCGCTGGGCAGGCATCGCCGCCTTAGTACTCTTTGCCACCCAGAAAAAATCCCTCACCACCTGGATTCTGGTGAGCATGGTCATTGGCGCCGAAATTGGCTACAGCTTCCCAGATTTCGCCCAGCACCTGAACGTGTTGAGCAAGGTGTTCCTAAAACTGGTGAAAACCATCATTGCGCCGCTCATTTTTGCCACGCTGGTGGTGGGCATTGCCGGACACTCAAACCTGAAACAGGTGGGCAAAATGGGGATAAAAGCCCTCATCTACTTTGAGATAGTAACCACTATTGCCCTGTTCATTGGTCTGGCGGCCATTAACCTGAGCCGCGCCGGCGACGGCATTGTGCTCAAAGGACAGGCCAGCAACGAGATTACCGCCCCACCGGCGCAAACTTTTGAAGACATCATCCTGCATATTTTCCCAGAGAACATTGCCAAATCAGTGGCCGAAGGACAGGTATTGCAGATTGTGGTCTTCAGTGTGCTCTTCGGGATTGCCCTGGCCATGCTGAACGAGCGCAAGCGCCGCCCGCTGCTGGAAGTAACCGAGAGCCTGGCCGAAACCATGTTCAAGTTCACCAACATCATCATGTTCTTCGCGCCTATAGCCGTGGGGGCCGCCATTGCCTACACCGTGGGGCACATGGGCTTCGGGATTCTGGTGAACCTGTTCAAGCTGTTGGCTACCCTGTATGTGGCGCTTCTCGCCTTCCTGGTATTGGTGTTGTTGCCGGTGGCGCTCATGTTCCGGATTCCCATCAAAATGTTTATTAATGCCATTGCGGGTCCGGTTTCTATTGCCTTTGCCACCACCAGCTCAGAAGCCGCCCTGCCACGGGCCATGGAAGCACTGGAATCCATTGGGGTACCGCGTAAGATTGTGGCCTTCGTGATGCCCATGGGCTACAGCTTCAACCTGGACGGTTCTACCCTTTACCTGTCGCTGGCCTCCATCTTTGTGGCGCAGGCCGCTGGAATTGAAATGCCCTGGGAACAGCAGTTGCTGATGGTGTTCACGCTCATGCTCACCAGCAAAGGAATTGCCGGGGTACCGCGCGCCTCTTTGGTGATTCTAATGGGAACGGCCGCCTCTTTTAACCTTCCGGTAGAACCTATTTTCATTATTTTAGGTATTGACGAACTAATGGACATGGCCCGCACCTCCGTAAACGTGATAGGAAACTGTCTGGCTACCGCCGTTATTGCGCGCTGGGAAGGTGAATTCGTTGATCTGGACGCGCCTCGGCCTATAGAGTCTATCTAAAGGCAGCGGTTTGGGGCGGCACATATACCTGTTGCCCCTATTTTACGTTTCTCCTGCATGGACCCTGCCTAGTTACCCATTGTTAAAATACTGTAGAAGATGCTTTTCCGATTATTGATCATCGCGATGCTGGCGTTTGCGGCCATTTCCTGCACCCGCCGGGCTACATATTCCGCTTCTGAACAGTCTGGGCTTGACCCCAGCGAGAACCGCGAGGAGAAAAACGCCGCCGGCACAGAGAATATCCTCATTGGCCCCACCACCCGGGTAGCCTTTGAAAACGCCCCGTACAACACATGGTTCCACCCGGCGTACCTGCGCTACCAGCCTAACCAGAAGATCATGGATGAGCTGCAACCCTTGTTGGAAAACGTGACCGTGAAAGGCTATATAGGCAGCTGGTGCCTAGACTCACAGCGAGATCTGCCCCGTCTCTTCAAGGTCATTGACCAGGCCCGCTTCCCGCACTCCCGCTTGCAGCTGATCAGCTTGCGGGAAGACAAATCCAGCCTGAAGGGAGAGGAAAAAGGGGATAGCATTACCGCAGTGCCCACGTTTATCCTGTACCGCGATGGCAAAGAGGTGGGCCGCATAGTAGAAACCGCCTATCCTACCCTGGAAATGAACATGCTCACCATCCTCAAAGGAGACACCAAGTAACACAGCTTTCTGTTTAGGGGCCGTTTTTAGAAAAAGAGCCCCTAAACGGAAATTGAGAAACAGATCGGCGCTGGCGAACGCTCAAGAAGAATGCGTTCGCCAGCGCCGATACTTTTATTTCCAGAGGTTATTCCTCTTTATTTCTGATGCTTTCTCAGCCACTCCTCAGCGGCGGCCTGGTCATCAAAGAGCTGTATCTCAAACCGTCCCTTCACGCGTTCGCGGAGTTGATCAGCGGAACTGGCAGAGAAAGTGGCTAAGTTGTCTAAGTGCGCCCAGTGTTTGAGGCCGGTTTTCAAGGCGTGGGGAATCCATTGCTTCTCCAGCCAGTCCAGCGACTGATCCCAGCGGCCTACCAGTTGGCGGTTGTCGTTCAAGACGGCAGTGCACCCTTTGGCCTGCATCCAGTCCAGGTACGCGAACGCTCCCTTGGCCACGTTATCTGGCGTGGGGTACCCAATCCAGTTAGCGTAGATCCACTGTTGCCCGGGCTCCAGTTCTATTTGTAGAAATACCTTGCCAGTGGTGGAGCTCATTTCCTCTAACCGCGTAGAGTGTGTCTGTGCAGGGAACTGCTTGTTCATTCAGTACTTAAAAATCCTAGGTAGGTGGCAATCAAATATACGCAAATTCTTCAGCTAGCCAATGCTCCAAAAGAGTCTGGTGGCAGACAGAAATGCTCACTGGCGTGACAGATACCGTTCCACAATAGTTCCTTCCATCTGAATGGTTTATTTTTGTCTGATTTACAATTAATACATGACTTTTTCCATTACTTCCCCCCTTTCCAGAACTACCCACAGAATAGCGGTAGGTGCTCTGTTTTTTTTGCAGGGCCTCTGCTTTTCCAGTTGGGGTTCCCGAATTCCTTCTATTCAGCAACAATTACACCTGTCTGAGGCCCAATTGGGCGCAGTCCTTTTCTCTTTGCCGGTGGGCCTCATGCTTTCACTTCCGTTTACCGGCTGGCTTACCTCTAAAATTGGCAGCCGAAAAGTAGTGACCATCGCGCTATTTCTGTACAGCACCACTTTAGTACTGATAGGCTTGTGCCAAACTACTGCGCAGTTGGTGGGTACCTTGTTCCTGTTCGGTTTTGCGAGCAACATGGCCAACATATCGGTCAACACCCAGGCGGTGGGCGTAGAGAATCTCTACAAGAAATCCATCATGGCTTCCTTCCATGGGCTCTGGAGTTTGGCCGGCTTTGCGGGCGCCGCCGTTGGCACCCTCATGATTGGCCTGGAGGTACAACCCTTGCAGCACTTCCTGGTCATGGCGGCCGTGGTTATGGCGGGCGTGGCCGTGGCCTATCAGTTCGCTGTCCCAAAAGACGCTCCGACCCCGGCCAACCAGCCTATATTCGTGAAACCAGACAAAGCCCTCATGGGGCTGGGGCTCATTGCTTTCTGCTCCCTTATTTGCGAAGGGGCCATGTTTGACTGGAGCGGCGTGTACTTCCAGAAAGTGGTGCAGGCCGAGAAAGCCTGGATTGCCGCCGGTTATACCGCCTTCATGAGCACCATGGCCTTCACCCGCTTCATCGCCGACTGGCTCACCACCAAACTGGGCCTGAAACGTGTCTTGCAGTTCAGCGGGCTTGTAACGGCGGTTGGACTAACAATTGCAGTTTTGTTCCCTCACATGGTGACTGCCATCCTTGGGTTTCTGCTGGTGGGTGCCGGTGTGTCTGCGGTGGTACCGCTGGTGTATGGCGTGGCCGGCAAAACCAAAACCATGGCTCCCAGCATGGCGCTGGCGGCTGTATCTACCATTGGGTTTGCCGGGTTCCTGGTGGGGCCACCGTTGATTGGCTTGCTGGCCGGTATCAGTAGCTTGCGTCTGTCTTTTGCCGTGATCGCCTTGATGGGCATAAGTGTAGCCTTGCTCTCCAGCCGGATTAAAACAGAGGAAGTTTAACTTCTTAGCTGAAAACCACTTTCTTAAGAATTCACCTTGGGTTCTCATCCCCCTTTACCAATTGCCATGAAACGCCGTAAGACCTTCTCTGTGTATCTTATCCTTCTGTACCTGATGAGTTCTACCACCCTTTGGGCCATGCCCGTTCAGAAATTTGACCAGTACCCTACCCCGGTAGAGGCTAATCTTTGGGTAGAGTACAGCCCCGCTGCCACCACGTTCAGGATTTGGTCGCCGGTGGCGGAGGAAGTGGTGCTCAAGCTGTATGAGAAAGGGAACGGCGGTACCGCCCGGGAAAAGCTGTCGCTGCTCAAAGGTGAGAAAGGACTCTGGCAACTTACCGTAAAGAGAGATCTTCAAGGCGTTTATTACACCTACCAAGTCAAGATTGGGACGAAATGGCAGGAAGAGACACCCGGCATCTACGCCACCGCCGTAGGAGTAAACGGGCAACGGGCCATGGTACTGGATTTATCCTCTACCAACCCCACCGGCTGGGCACAGGACAAAGGTCCAACCGTGAAAACGCCTAATGAGGTGGTACTCTGGGAAGCCCACGTCCGCGACATTACCTCCCACCTCAGTTCAGGTAGTTCTGCCCCCGGCAAATTCTTAGGCTTGGTGGAGCCCGGCACCAAAACTACCAAAGGTGTGACCACAGGCCTTGACCACATGAAAGAACTGGGCGTAACGCACATCCACCTGCTGCCTGCGTTTGACCACCGCTCCATTGACGAGACCGCTCTGGATAAACCGCAATTCAATTGGGGCTATGATCCGCAGAACTATAACGTGCCTGAGGGCTCTTACTCCTCAGATCCTTACCGCGCCGAGGTACGCATCAGGGAGTTTAAGCAGATGGTGAAGGGTTTCCATGACAAAGGTCTGGGCGTGGTGCTGGACGTGGTGTATAACCATACGGGCCTCACCAAAGGCTCCAACTTTAACCTGGAGTTTCCGGATTACTACTACCGGCAGAAGCCAGATGGTACCTATTCAGACGCCTCGGCCTGCGGAAACGAAACAGCCAGCGAGCGGGCCATGGCCCGGAAATTCATTATTGAGTCCTGCAAGTTCTGGGCTAAGGAATACCACATAGACGGGTTCCGGTTCGATCTCATGGCCATCCATGACCTGGAAACCATGAACCTTCTCACCGCCGAGCTGAAGAAAATCAACCCCAACATCATCATTTACGGCGAGGGTTGGACCGCCGGCACCAGTCCGCTGCCCGACAACGCCAAGGCGCTCAAAGCCAATACCCGCTTGCTTACCCATACGGCTGCCTTCTCAGATGACCTTCGGGATGCCATCAAAGGCTCTGTTTTTGACGAAAAAGCCAAAGGTTTTGTGAGCGGCGCCGCAGACACCGAAGAGTCCATCAAGTTTGGAGTGGTGGGCAGCGTGCAGCACCCGCAGGTAAACATAGGCAAGGTCAATTACTCTAAAGACTTCTGGGCTCGGGAGCCGTGGCAGGCGGTCTCCTATGTCTCCTGCCATGACAACCTCACCCTGTATGACAAACTGAAAGCCTCTGCCCCAGACGCCTCCCCTGATCAGTTGAAGAAGATGCACCTGCTCTCCAACGCCATTGTGCTCACCAGCCAGGGAACTGCCTTTCTGCACGCGGGCGTGGAGATGATGCGCACCAAAAACGGCGAGCACAACAGCTACAACAAACCAGACGCCATCAACCAGATCAACTGGGGCTGGAAAGAGACGCACCAAGACGTATTTAGCTACTACCAAAGCCTCATTTCCCTCCGTAAAGCCCACCCCGCCTTCCGGATGCCCACCACCCAACTGGTGAACCAACACCTCCAGTTCCTGATCACAGAACCCGGTTTGGTGGGCTACCTGCTGAAAGACCATGCCAACGGCGATTCCTGGAAAAACATTCTGGTGTACTACAACGGTCGCCCATCCGCCACACAAGTGTCCCTGCAAGGCACCTGGACGGTAGCCGCCGAGGGCGAACACATTCACCTGAAGGGTAGCCGCAACGTGAGCGGTTCCGTGCACATTCCGCCGGTGTCAATGCTGATTCTTTTTCAGGAATAGATTTGAAACGCGTTAGGCGTCTTCCGTTTAGCGGCTCTTTTTCTGAAAACAGGCCCAAAACAGCGGGAGCTGGTCCTGAAAAATTTACCGTAAAGGCTTCCTAGTAGGCCGCTCCGCTCAGCGGAGAAATAACTGGTTTCCCGTGGTGCGTTTCCTGCCGTTTTTTGTATCTGCCAGAGGCTTTTTGCGTTAAAAGCCGTGTATGCATTCCCAAGAACATCTGATCAGCGTTACCTCGTTTCCCTTTAAAGCCCATTTGAGTTTTGCCCCCATTATCCGCTATTGGCAACAACAGCAAGATGGCTGCAGAACCAGTGCGCTTTTGTGCGCAAAGGAAATTAACAAGCAGTTAAAGCAGGCCCCTGAACTCCTGGAGCCCATCATTGATTTTAGTGTTCTGCAACAGCACGAATGCATTCTTGACTTGCTCATGACGGCCGTTTTTCCGGCGGCTACCCGTGAAGTGGAAGCCATTGGCACCGTTGGGCCCAATTATGACGTGAGCTTCTACCACACAGACCTGTTCAAGCAGATCATCCTCAATGACCATAACCATCTCAAGCGCCCGCTCAACATAGATGAGCAACGTATGCTCTTCAACCGGGTGCGCATGGTATACTTCCTCATTCTAGAGAAATTCTACGGGGTGCAGGTACCGCATGAGGAATTCCTGATCTACACTGTTCCAGATTACCAGTTGGGCCTTTACCGGCACTACAACGTGGAGATCAACACGCATTTCCTGGAGATCACCAACACCCAGCCGCTGCCCGAACTGAGCGAGGCAGACCTCCAGCACCTACTGGACAACATCCGGAACATGGATGTCTGGATGGAGGCCCTGCCGCCCGAGCTGTTTGAGATCAACGGGTTTTACACGCTGCACCTGGTAGACGTGACCGTGCAGGAAGTCTTGTCTTCGCTCAAGAACGACCTGCTGGAGCGTGACGTGATGCTGGCGCCCGACCGCTTTGAGCAGTTGCAGGAGAAAGTGCGCATCTTCTTTAAGCGGCCGCATTTGCAGTTGGGCGTGGCCGCCTTCCATAAGAACCGGAGCACGTTCGTGAACTTCGGGAACAAGATCAACCACAGCTTTCTGTTGCAGAGCGAGCCGGGCAGCAGCAGCTACGTGGGCTTCAAATCCATTTATGACACCCTGGTGCGCGACGGTCAGCCGCTGGTGGTGAAAGACGTGGCCAAAACAAACCAGTTACCAGACGGCGTGCGCGAGGAGATGCTGGGCATGGGCATCCGGAACATCATTCTGGCCCTGCTCCGCTACGGCGACGAACCCATTGGCATCCTAGAACTGGGCTCCCCCAACCCCGGCGATTTGGATAACTTCTCGCTGGCCAAGATGGAGCAGTTCCTGCCGCTTTTCTCGGTGGCGGTAAACCGAAACTCAGAGGAGATTGAGGCGCGGGTGCAGGCCGTGATCAGGGAGAAATTCACCGCCATTCACCCGGTGCTGGAGTGGCGGTTCAGGGAGGCGGCCCTCAACATGCTGGACAAAATCAACAACAACACCGGCCCCGTGGAGATGGAGCCCATCGTTTTCCCAGATGTGTACCCACTCTACGCCGCCGCCGATGTGCGCGGCTCCAGCACTGAGCGGAATACCGCCATTCTGGGCGACCTGGTGGAGCACCTCCACCTGGCCGAACGCATTCTCAAAAAAGCCATTGAGGTTCATTCGCTGCCCATTCTGGATGAACTGCGCTTTTCGGTGTCCAAACATCTGCGACAACTGAAGAAAGGGCTGCTGTCTCAGGACGGTATCCTCATTTTTGAGATGCTGCGCACGCAGGTAGAGCCCATGTTTGAGTTTCTGGAAGCCACCCACCCAGACCTGCTGCCCTACATCCAGAACTACCGTGACGCCATGGACCCTGAGCTGGGCATCCTGTACAAACGCCGCAAGGCCTTTGAGGAAAGCCTCACGCTCATCAATGAGACCATTTCTGAGTACATAGAGCAGGAAGAGCAGAACGCGCAGGAAATGTACCCGCACTACTTTGAGAAGTTCAAGACCGATGGCGTGGAGTTCAACATCTACGTGGGCGCGTCTCTGGAAGAGCGGCAACCCTTTGACATCATGTTCCTGCGCAACCTGCGCCTGTGGCAACTCATGGTCATGTGCGAGGTGACCCGCCGTGCCGCCGCCCTCAAACCGCAGCTCAAAGTGCCCCTGGAAACCACGCAACTCATCTTAATCCACAGCCAGCCGCTGGCCATCCGGTTCCGGCAAGACGAGCGCAAGTTTGACGTAGACGGGGCCTACAACATCCGGTATGAGATTGTGAAGAAGCGGGTAGACAAAGCCCTGGTGCGCGGCACCGAGGAACGCCTCACCCAGCCCGGCAAAATCGCCATTGTCTACTCCCAGGCCCGTGAGGCCAATGAGTACCTGGAATACATAGAATACCTCCAGAACAAGAATATTTTAACCGATGGCGTGGAACAGCTGGAGATTGAGGATCTTCAGGGAGTGAGCGGACTCAAAGCCCTGCGCGTGAAAGTGAAGTGTTAGCTGTTTAGGGGCTCTTTTTCCAGAAACAGTCCCTAAACAGGTTAGCACCCTGAGCTGCTTAGATCTTTGTGCCTCTTCCGTTTAGCGCCTGTTTTGGGAAAAAGAGGCGCTAAACGCACTTTGGATATCTAATAAAAAAAGCATCTCGCCGGTAACCGGAATCGCTTTTCCGGTCGCAGGCGAGATGCTCTGTAATAGTAATGTGTCTAGAATAGAGAGCCAGGTGAATGCACCGTCATCTCTAGAAACAAAAGCAGTTTATACCAGACCCGGTACCTCTACCACTTCGTTCACGTCTTTCTCGTAGTCCACGCCTTCCACCTCAAACCCGAAGAGGTTGAAGAAATCGGTGCGGTAACCGGCCAGGTCGCCAATCTCAGAGAGGTTCTCAGTGTTGGCTTGCTCCCACAGGGTGGCCACCTGGGCCTGCACGTCATCGCGCATTTCCCAATCGTCTACTCTAATGCGGCCTTTCTCGTCTACCGCTACTTCGCCACCGGTGTACAGACGCTCTCTGAACAGGCGGTCCATCTGCTCAATGGTACCTTCGTGCAGGCCTTGCTCCTTCATCACTTTGTAGAGCAGCGAAATGTACAGCGGAATCACCGGAATGGCCGAACTGGCTTGGGTTACCAAAGCTTTGTTCACAGAGACGTACGCCTTGCCGCCCAGATCCTTCAAGGAGTCTGAGATGGTGAAAGCGGTGGCCTCCAGGTGGTCTTTGGCGCGGCCGATGGTGCCTTTGCGGTAAACGGCTTCGGTGAGTGACGGCCCAATATAGGAATAGGCCACAGTCACCGCGCCCGGCGCCAGCAGGTTCTCGGCTTTAAGAGCATCAATCCACATGGCCCAGTCCTCGCCGCCCATCACGGCTACGGTGTTGGCAATGTCGTCCTCGTTGGCCGGTGAAATGGACACCTCAGACACTTTGCCGGTATGGAAATCAACGGTTTTGTTGGAGAAGGTCTGGCCAATGGGCTTCAGGACCGAATTGTGAATCACCCCGGTTTTAGGGTGCACCCGGCGCGGCGAGGCAAGGCTGTATACCACCAGGTCTACCTGCCCCAGATCAGCTTTGATCAGGTCCAGCGTTTTCTGTTTCACTTCATCAGAGAACGCATCGCCGTTGATGCTTTTGGCGTAGAGGCCGGCCTCCTGGGCTTTTTTCTCAAAGGCGGCGGTGTTGTACCAGCCCGGTGAACCCGGTTTGCCTTCGGCCGAAGGCTTCTCAAAGTAAACCCCAATGGTGGCGGCGTTGGCTCCAAAGGCGCTGGTGATTCTGGAGGCCAACCCGAAACCGGTGGAAGCCCCAAGCACCAAAACCTTCTTAGGCCCGTCTATAGAACCTTTGAATTTCACATAGTTAATCTGGTTTTCTACGTTTTTAGCGCTGCCTTCTGGGTGGGCGGTTAAGCAGATAAACCCGCGTACTTTTGGTGTAATGATCATGTCAAATGGTTTTCACAGAATACCTCTGTATGGCTATCGTAAGATTTGCAGTCGTAAATTGGGTATTTTTCTTAACAAAACATACCTGCCGCCGCTGTTTAGGCGCCTGTAGGCGGTAAAGCCGCTATTTTCAGGGGCAAAAATAAGAGCTTAGCGCAGTAGCTTTCTACTCTTCCAGAACTTGCCCGGCTTTTCGGCCTTTGCGCTGCCGCAGCCGGTTCAGCAGGAAAATGGAGAGCATGAGCCAGAAGAAACCCGCTCCCCAACCGGCCAGCACATCTGAGGCGTAGTGCACGTTCAGGTATACGCGGCTAAAGCCGATGAGCAGAATCCAAGCCCCCAGAAGCCCGCACAGAAGCCACCGGGCCCAGCGCTGCGGCACGTTGGTCCAGACCAGGTACACCAGAAGTCCCCAGAAAGCGCCCCCAATCATGGCGTGCCCGCTGGGGAAACTGTTGCCGCCCTGCTCCAGAAAGGCGGTTTCGGGCCGGGGCCTCCCAAACAGCCACTTCATGGTCTGGTTGAACAGCGTGGTAGTGGCCGAGATGGCAATGACCTTGAGCGAGTAGAACCGCCACTTCTTGAAAAGCAGGAAAAAAGCCGCCAGCGCCAAAGACCCGTAGATGAGAAAATTCTTGGACCCGAAGAAGGTGATGAAGTACATGACCTGGGTAGTCTCTGGGTTGGCGAATTGGTCAGCCCAGGCAAACGCCGCTTGGTCCAGTTCTTTCTCCTGTTCCACAAACACCACCCGGGTCATCCAGAAAAACAGCAGCGCCGAGCCCACAAACACCAGCCAGGCCACCACCATCTGCCCTGACACCACCGTGAGCGCCATTCCCGCCTTTTTACCCGCCTGCTTCACTTCTTGCTGCATACGCCTTTCTGTATTCTGGGAAGTGTACGCAAAAAAGTAGCCCCAAAGATTCACCGCCGGCACCCGGCAGCGGCTAACCTCCTCAAAATCCGACACTAAGGCTAAAAACGTACCTTGACTATGCTGTACCTGCTGGGCTTTCTGTACCTTGACTTCGCGGGCCGCGCCCAGTTTTTACAGGCGCACGGCCGCCGGCTGGTTTCCAGAAACGAAGGAGAGTATGAAGTGCAGTTGTATTGGACCCAGAATTTCTTTGCCGAAGTGTACTTCTCGCAGACCAGGAACCGGATGGAGAAAATTAGCGCCGTTACCCGGCAACCGGACTTTGAGGCGTACCTCACCCCGTTGAATCTGAACCCGCTGCTGCGCTCCAGACCGGAGTAAAACAAGAAGGCCAGCCTCATATGAAGCTGGCCTTTTGTGCGCAGGGGGAGATTCGAACTCCCACACCCGAAGGCGCTGCCGCCTGAAGACAGTGCGTCTACCAATTTCGCCACCTGCGCATTATTTATCCCCTTCTTGCGTTAGGGTGCACAAAGATACTACTTTTTATTTTTATGCAATACCTGGGGCAAATTTTTGCAAAAAAATTTCAGGAGGTGGGCGGCTGCTCCCCTTTCACCACCGGGTGCAGGTTGCGTTTGGAGAACTTCTCCATGCGGTTGAGCAGGAAAATAGCCAGAATGACCCAACCCAGACCGGCGGCCAGACCGGCCAGCACATCGGTGGCGTAGTGCACGTGCAGGTACACCCGGCTAAAGCCGATGAACAGAATCAGGAGCGAGAGCAGCGTAATGAGCAGAAAACGCCAGGCGGGCACCTCCACGTTCTTCCAGACCAGGTAAATGAGCAACCCATAAAAAGAAGCGCTGATCATGGCGTGCCCGCTGGGGAAACTGAGCCCGTAGGAGTCTACCAGGTGCGGCACCAGCGGCCGGGGCCGGTTGAACAGGTACTTGAGCAGCAGGTTCAGGGAGATACTGCCCACCGCAATCACCGGCACTTTGAGCGAGTACCACTTGTGCTTTTTCACGAACAGGAAATACCCAATGAGCATAAAGCCCGCCCCGGTAATAAAATTGCGCGAAGCCAGGAACGTGATTCCCTTGATGAATTCTGTAAGCGCTGGGTTGGCCCGCTCATCGGCCCAGGCGAAGGCCAGGCTGTCAAAGCGCAGCTCGCGGCCGGGCAGCACCTCGCGGGCCAGCCAGAAAAACAGGACCAGGCACAGCAGGAACACCGCCCATATCACCACCAGCTCCACCGTAAACAGCGCAGAGGCCGCCACAAATTTCCGAATTGCTTTTTTCATAGTGTCTTGTCTACAGCTTTCCGTTTAGCGGCCCTTTTTCAGGAATCAGGCCCAAAACGGCAAGATGCTTAAAATACGTAGCCCCCGCGCCTGGCGTTGGAAATGCCGCCCCATACAACTTAGCGCCCCCAAAACCAGTAAGACCTCTCAGAGCCAGAACAGAATGCTATGAAACCAGAAGAGTTGACCCAACTGATGATGAAGTTGAAAGACAAAAGCCTCTCGCTTGCCTTCGCCGAAAGCTGCACCGGCGGAAGCCTGGCCGCCGCCCTGAGCGAAGCCACCGGTACCGCCGACGTCTTTCTGGGCAGCATGGTCACCTATAACGCCGTGGCCAAAAACAAGGTGCTGGGCGTGAAGAACGAAACCCTCAAACTCTACACCGCCGAGAGCCAGCAGGTGACCAATGAAATGGTGCAGGGCCTCCAGAAGCTCCTCAAAGCCGATGTCTGCGTGGCCGTGACCGGCTTGTTTGGCGAAGGCGGCTCAGAGACCGCCGAAAAACCCGTGGGCACCACCTTCGTCTCCATCCTCTTCAAAGACAAAGTGGAGGAGTACCGCCAGGTCTTCAAAGGCGATGCCCAAAAGATGCGCGACCAAGCTAAGGACTTCATCTTCCAGAAGCTGCAGGAAACCGTGGAGCGGCACTTCCAGCACGAGTAAGAGAAGAACCCTTCACCCTCCCGTTTAGCGGCCGTTTTTCCTAAAACGGGCTTAAACCAGCCATTTGTCATCATTTACCGGTAGCGAGTTGGCGTGTACAGGCCTAGCGTTTTTTGCCTTAATTTGGAAAAACAGCCGCTAAACGCTCAACTCCCTGCCTGCCCATGTCCACTGCTCCCGCCCCAGACTTTGACTTCATTGCCCCCGTGTATGACGCCCTGGCCCAACTGGTGTTTGGCAAGGCGCAGCAAAAAGCGCAGGCGCAGTTTTTGGAGCTAATCCCGCTGGGAGCGCGCGTGCTGGTGCTGGGGGGCGGCAGCGGCTGGCTTCTGGCCCGGCTCCTCCAAAAAAGTAACCCGGCTTATGTGCTGTACCTGGAAGCCTCTTCCCAGATGCTGCGCCAAGCCCGCACCAGATATCAAAACTTTTCTTCGGCCGGGGCCGAGGTGGAGTTCCGGCACGGTACCCAGGACCAACTGCTGCCAGAAGAGAAGTTCCACGTGGTGCTCACGCCCTTCGTGCTGGATCTGTTCACCGCCCCCCAGGCTCTGCACATGATGCAACGGCTAACCCAGGCCCTGCTCCCCGGCGGCCTCTGGCTCCACACCGATTTTTACCTGGCTCCGGAAAAACGGCGACAGATTTGGCAGAAACCGCTGCTGTGGGCCATGTACCGTTTCTTCAGGCAGGTGAGCGGCATTTCGGGCACCGGCTTGCCTCCATTTGAGGCTCTGTTCTCCCAGTTGGGGTTTGTTACCAAGCAGGAAGCCTTTTTCTTCCATTTCTTCATCAGGGCGCAGGTGCTGCAGAAGCCGCTTGGTTCCTAAGCCAGAAGTATTTATCTGGCCAGTAGCTGTTTTTGGCTTTCCTGTGTATCTTGGGCGGCCAAACTCTCCCTTTACATGAAGAAAACCCTCTTCGCAGCTTTCGCCCTTGGGGCGATGGCGTTCATTTCTCCCGCTATGGCGCAGCAGAGCGTCAATTACCAAGTTTCTTTTGAAAACGCAGCCCACCATGAGGCCTCTGTCACGGCTACCTTCAAAGGCGTGCAGGCCCCGGTGCTGGAAGTGCGCATGGCCCGCTCCTCGCCGGGCCGCTACGCGCTGCATGAGTTCGCCAAGAACGTGTACAACATCCAGGTCACCGACGGCCAGGGCCGACCGCTGACGCCTAACCGGCCTAACCTGCACCAGTGGAACGTGGCGGGCCATGACGGAACGGTCACCGTGAAATATACGCTCTTCGCTGACCACCCTGACGGTACCTACGCCGGCGTAAGCCCTACCCATGCCCACCTCAACGCGCCCGCTACGTTTATGTACGCCAACGGCATGGAGCAGGCCCCGGTGCAAATCAGCTTTCGGCCTCCGGCGGGACAGAACTGGACCGCTGCCACCCAGCTGAAGCCAGAGACGGCGCCGTTCACTTTTTCGGCCCCGCATTTCCAGTACCTCATGGATAGCCCCATTGAACTGGCTAATTTGCAGTGGCGCGAGTGGACGGTACAGGACAAAGGCCGAAGCCAGAAAATCAGGATTGGCATGCACCACGGCGGCACCGCCCAGGAACTGGACGAGTACACCCAGAAAGCCAAGCGCATTGTGCAGGAAGCCCAGGCCGTTTTCGGGGAACTTCCCACCTTTGACTTTGGCGAGTACACCTTTATTGCCTGCTACCTTCCCGGCACGCCCGGCGACGGCATGGAGCACCGCAACTCCACCGTGATCACCAGTTCGCGCCCGCTCAAGAATGGCATGAACTCTAACCTAGGTACACTTTCCCACGAATTCTTCCACGCCTGGAATGTGGAGCGCATCAGGCCGCAGAGCCTGGAGCCGTTTAACTTCGCAGACGCCAACATGAGCGGCGAGCTGTGGCTGGCCGAAGGCTTCACCAGTTATTACGGCACCTTGTTGATGGCCCGGGCCGGCGTTACCTCCCAACCCGATTATTTGAAAAGCGCCGGTTACCCAATTCTGGCCGTAACGGTTTCTCCGGGGAAAGACTATTTCTCGCCGGTGGAGATGAGCATGCAGGCCCCGTTCGTGGATGCCTCCCGCTCCGTAGACCCAACTAACCGCACCAATACCTACATCTCCTATTACACCTACGGCAACGCCATCGCCATTGGCCTGGACTTCACCCTACGCACCAAGTTCAAAAACCTGAGCCTAGACGATTACATGCGCCTGCTCTGGCAGCGCCACGGCAAGCCGGAGAAACCGTACACGCTCCCAGACCTGGAGAAAGCCCTCGCTGACCTTACCAAAGACCCCGGTTTCGCGCAGGACTTCTTTAAGCGGCACATTTATGGCAAGGAGATGATTCCGTACGCCGCGTTGGCCAACCAAATGGGGCTGGCGTTACAGTCCTCTAAAAATGCCGTGCTGGGTTGGGAGGGACTTAGATTCCAGAACGACCAGGCTACTATTGCCCAGGGCACCTTCGCCAACAGTCCGTTGTATAAAGCTGGCCTGGACCGGGACGATGCACTCCTCACCCTGAACGGCCAGAAACTCACCTCACAGAAAACCCTGGATAGCCTCTTGACCCACCACAAACCCGGAGACCAGGTGCAACTGGAGGTTCTGCAGCAGGGCACTAAGAAAACGGTGCCCCTTACCTTAGCCCAAGACCCTGACCTAAAACTGGTGCCGTTAGAAAAAGCTTCCAAAACAGAAAAAGCCCGCCGGGAAGCTTGGTTAAGCGGTAAATCAAAGTAAATTTTCAGGTTCCTATTCTGCCGGACGCTCTAAAAGCAATGGACTTTATACAAGGCAGGATTTCCGTTTAGGGGCTGTTTTGGAAAAACAGCCCCTAAACGGAATGGAACCAAGAGACTAAGCGGCCGGTTGTTTCGTTAGAGGTAGAAATACACTATCTTAGTAGTGCCGCCACCTGTGTTTCTCAGGCACGGCATTTCAAAGTAAGACAAATGGCAAAACGATTTTATAGATATACGTTTCTTTTTCTCCTGATCTGGGCAACTACTCTGCTAACGAGTCAGGCGCAGGAACTGGAAACTGGTTTACCATCCGGGGCTGATTCTCTGCACCACACCGCACCCTTTGTTCCACGTGTGAGCTACGGCCTTAACGCGGGCGCGGCATTCAGCAACTTGGGCTCGTTTTCCTATCTGGAACCACGGGTACAGTACCGGGTAAGCCCTCGGTTTCAGGTGTTCAGCAGTTTAACGGTGCTCCAGACCTGGGGCGGTCCTACGTTCAGAACCACTACTCCAGAGGGAACGGCCACTACCTTATCGGGGGCACCAGACCGGCAGTACCTGTTGCACGTGGGCGGCACTTACGCCATGAGCGAACGGCTGCAGTTGAGCGGCAGTGTCTGGAAAGACTTAACCCCTTCCGCCACCAACAGATGGAATGCCAACCCGTTTCTGTACGGTAGGTTTCCTAACCAAGGGTTCCAGTTCCAGGCGCAGTACCAGGTGGCTCCCAACGTGACCATCTCCGGTGGGGTGCGGTACGGCAACGGCGGCCACTACGGGTACGGGTACCCGGGCAGCGGCTTTAACTCTATGTGGGGCTATTAATAAAAAGAGACTTTCTTTATCTGTTTCATAAAAAAGCCTTTCCGCTTGTGGGCGGAAAGGCTTTTTTACGCCCATTGCCGCCGCTCATGCTGCTAATTTTATAAATTGGGCATATCGTTTTTTGGTTATATTTGCCCCATCACCTAACCAAGACAAAACTTATCTTCCCAGCTCACCCATGTCTTCAACCCTAATTCTGGGCATCATTGCCGCTTATTTCTGCATTCTCATCCTGATTTCTTTTATAACGAGTAAAAAAGGCGAATCTACGGACAGTTTCTTTTTGGCAAACCGGTCTTCGCCGTGGTATGTGGTGGCCTTCGGGATGATTGGGACTTCCCTGTCTGGGGTAACCTTTATCTCTATTCCGGGCATGGTGGAAAAAGCGCAGTTTTCTTACCTGCAGCTCATCTTGGGGAACATGCTGGGGTATTTTGTGGTGGCCATGGTACTCATGCCGCTTTATTACCGCCTGAACCTGGTTTCCATCTACACCTATCTGGAGCAGCGGTACGGTTTCTGGTCCTACAAAACTGGGGCGGCATTCTTCCTGCTATCGCGCACGCTGGGAGCTTCCCTGCGTATGTTCCTGGTGGCAGGCGTACTGCAGCTGGCCGTGTTTGACGAACTGGGCGTGCCGTTTGAGGTTTCTGTGGCCATTACCATCGCGCTTATCTGGGTGTATACGTTTAGAGGCGGTATGAAAACCATCATCTGGACCGATACCTTCCAAACCTTGGCCATGCTCATCTGCGTGGGCATCAGTATCTCTATGATCTCCAGCGAGCTGAACCTTTCCTTCCAAGGCATGGTAGACACCATCAGCGAAAGTAAATATTCACAGGTATTCTTCTGGGATGTAAAGGACCCGCGTTACTTCTTCAAGCAGTTTCTTTCCGGTGCTTTCATCTCCATTGTGATGGTGGGTCTTGACCAGGACATGATGCAGAAAAACCTGAGCTGCAAAAACCTGAAGGAGGCCCAGAAAAACATGTTCTCGTTCACCGTAATTGTGATGATTGTGAACATCCTGTTCCTGAGCCTGGGCGCTTTGCTGTACCTCTTCGCTGAAGCCAAGGGCATTGGCCTGCCGGAGAAAGGCGATAACGTGTTCCCGTTCCTGGCCCTGAACCACTTCTCCTCGTTTGCGGCCATCGCCTTTATTCTGGGCATTACCGCTATCACCTATGCCTCGGCAGACTCCGCTTTGACGGCGCTTACCACTTCTTTCTGCGTAGACTTCCTGGATTTCAAGAACCGGCCCGAGACGCAGCGCATCCGATACAAAAACTGGGTGCACCTGGGCTTCTCTCTTTTGATGGGGATTGTGATCATCATCTTCCGGATTGTGAACGACGAAAGCGTGGTGCAGGCAGTGTTCAAAGTGGCCGGTTACACGTACGGCCCGCTGCTGGGGCTTTACTCCTTCGGGGTATTCTCTAACCGTCCGGTGCGCGACAACCTCGTGCCGTTCATCTGTGTGCTGGCCCCGGTGCTCACCTACATCATCAGCCTTAATTCCGTAGACTGGTTCTGGGGGTATGAGTTCGGGTTTGAGGTCCTGATCCTGAACGGATTCCTGACCTTTATGGGCTTATACTCCATCTCCCGCAAGAAAACCGATCTGCTTGACGCCACCACGCCTGTTTAATCAGGTATAAAGAACATGTAAAGGCTTGCGTTTAGGGGCTCTTTTTCCAAAAAGAGCCCCTAAACGCAAGCCTTTTTAAATAAGCCAAATTCGGTTTTGGGCCGTACCTTTGCAGCGCGTTGGTCACACTTTTCCAGACCAGCTTTGTTTGAGGTTATTACGCATGTCTCCACTTCTCACGCTGGGCATCATCATCGCCTATTTCTGCCTGCTGCTGCTGGTTTCTTTTCTCACGAGCAAGAAAGGCGAATCTACTTCGGGTTTCTTCTTGGCTAACCGCAACTCTCCCTGGTACGTGGTGGCCTTTGGCATGATTGGGACCACGCTCTCGGGCATCACCTTTGTGTCTATTCCGGGCATGGTGGAGAAAACCGGCTTCACGTACCTACAAATTGTGTTGGGCTACGTGCTGGGCTACGTAGTGATTGCGCTGGTGCTCTTGCCGCTATACTACCGTCTGAGGCTGGTTTCCATCTACACCTATCTGGAGCAGCGGCTGGGTTTCTGGTCCTACAAAACCGGCAGTGCGTTTTTCCTGCTTTCCCGCACGCTCAGCGCCGCCCTCAGGCTGTATCTGGTGGCGGGGGTACTGCAACTGGCGGTATTCGGGCCGCTGGGCATTCCGTTTGCGGGTACCGTGGCACTCACCATCGCTTTCATCTGGTTTTACACGTTCAGGGGCGGCATGAAAACCATTGTCTGGACCGATACCCTCCAGACGCTGGCCATGCTTCTCTGTCTGGGCACCAGCATCTGGCTCATCTCTGAGGAACTGCACCTTTCGTTCAGCACACTGGTAAGCACCATCACGGACAGCTCCCATGCCACCCTTTTCGTTTGGGATGCCAAAGCGCCTAATTTCTTCGTGAAACAGATTCTGGCCGGCGCGTTCATCACCATTGCCATGACGGGCCTTGACCAAGACATGATGCAGAAAAACCTGAGTTGCCGTAACCTGCCCGAGGCCCAGAAGAACATGTTCTGGTTCACCGTCATTCTGGTGGTGGTGAACGTGCTCTTTCTCTGCCTGGGCGTGCTTTTGTACACCTTTGCGGCGGCCAAAGGAATAGGAGTACCCGCCAAAGGCGATGACGTATTCCCGTTCCTGGCCCTGAACCATCTTTCCTCGGTGGTAGGCTTGGCCTTTATCCTGGGAATCACGGCCATCACCTACGCTTCGGCAGACTCTGCCCTCACCTCTCTGACCACCGCCTTCTGCGTCGATTTCCTGGATTTCCAGCATCGGCCGGAGGCCCAGCGGGTACGTTACAAAAATTGGGTCCACCTGGCGTTCTCCCTGCTGCTGGCACTGGTCATTCTCCTGTTCAAACTCTACAATGACGAGAGCATCATTGCCACGCTCTTCACGCTGGTGGGCTATACCTATGGTCCGTTGCTGGGCATGTACACCTTTGGTCTGCTCACCACAAGAACCGTTCGGGACGGTGCCGTTCCGGTACTGGGCGTTCTATCTCCGGTGTTCACGTACGTCATCAGTTCCCATTCCGCCCAGTGGTTCTGGGGCTATCAGTTTGGGTTTGAGGTGCTGCTGCTGAACGGATTTCTCATGTTTTTAGGGCTCTGGTTCGTTTCAGCCCGTAAAAGTCTGTAGCATTCTGGTTTTACGACCTTCTATGGGCTGCGGAAATCAATGGATATGCCTACCTTTGCGGGTTGCGTTCGCTGTTCAGGCAGAGGAATGCGTTTAGAGCCTCTTTTCTGAAAAACAGCCCCTAAACGTAAACCTGAAAGAACAAGCTTACTATAAACGCACCTCAATCTATACAAACAGGAACTACACTACATGGCAAAAAGAGGATTCGGACCAGGGGCGGCGGCCGGAGGCGAAACAGAAGGTAAAGCCAAATTAAGCAAAGAGAATTTACGGCGCGGTCTTCAGATCTTCAGGTTCCTTCTGCCTTACAGAGGTAAATTTTACATTGGTCTGGTATTTCTGCTTTTTTCCAGCCTCACGTTCATGGCTTTTCCGGCGGTTACGGGCATGCTCATAGACGCCGCCGTGGGCAAACCGGATCTCTGGATACAGGACATTGATTACATTGCCGTACTGCTCTTTGCGGTGATTGCGCTCCAGGGGATTTTCTCTTTTTTCAGGGTCTATTTCTTCGCCCAAGTAAGCGAAAACGCCATCGCCGACATCCGGAAGAGCCTCTACACCCAGTTCATGGGCTTGCCACTCACGTTTTTCGAGCAACGCCGGGTAGGCGAGATCACCAGCCGCATCACCTCAGATGTAAGCTATATTCAGGATGGTTTCTCCATTACCCTGGCCGAGCTTTTCAGGCAGATCACTACCCTACTGGTGGGCATTGGGTTTATCATGTTCATCTCGGTGAAGCTTTCCCTGTTCATGCTGGCCACCTTCCCGGTTCTGGTGATTCTGGCCATGGTGTTTGGCAAAAAGCTGAAGAAACTGTCGCGCAAGACCCAGGATGAACTGGCCGTAACCAACGTGATTGTGGAGGAAACCCTGCAAGCTATTCAGGTAGTGAAGGCGTTCACCAACGAGCTCTTTGAGATTAACCGGTACAAGCAGGCCTTGGGAAGATCTGTAAAAACCGCCATCTCCACCTCTTTCTATCGCGGGGCGTTCATCTCCTTTATCATCATCGGGTTGTTTGGCGGCATTATTCTCGTGATCTGGTACGGGGCCACCTTAGTGCAGCGCGGCGACCTTACATTTGGCCAACTTACTTCGTTCATCCTCTACACCTCTTTTATTGGGGCCTCTGTAGCAGGCCTGGGCGACCTATACGCCAAAATTCAGGTGTCCGTAGGAGCATCTGAGCGTATCCTGGAGATACTAGACCTTCCGCTGGAGCAGCCTGATCTAACGCTGCCTACCCCGGCAGCGGTCCGCTTCAACGGCAACGTACGCTATGAGCATGTGGGCTTCTCCTACCCTACCCGCCCCGACCTCCAGGTGCTACAGAATATCCATTTTGAGATTCGGGCCGGAGAGAAAATCGCTTTGGTAGGCTCCAGCGGCGCCGGCAAGTCGACCATTGCGCAGTTGCTCATGAAGTTCTACAAAGTAGACCAAGGGGCAATCTACGTAGACGGACAGAACATTAACCAACTGCACCTGCACGAGCTGCGCGGCAACATGGCCATTGTGCCGCAGGAGGTACTGCTTTTTGGAGGCACCATCAAGGAGAACATCGCTTATGGCCGCCCAGACGCCACGGAGGAAGAAGTTCTCCTGGCTGCTCAGAAAGCGAACGCGCTGCAGTTCATTCAATCCTTCCCGGAAGCTTTTAATACCGTAGTGGGCGAACGCGGCATTAAACTTTCTGGCGGACAGCGCCAACGCATCGCCATCGCCCGCGCCATCCTGAAAGACCCCGCCATCCTGATCCTGGACGAGGCTACCAGTTCCCTAGACTCTGAGTCTGAGATGCTGGTGCAGCAGGCCATGGATGAGCTGATGAAGAACCGAACCACCATCATCATTGCTCACCGCCTGGCCACCATCAGGAAAGTAGATAAGATCTTAGTAATAGACAAAGGGCAGATTGTGGAACAGGGATCGCATGATGAGCTGGCTCATAATCCAGAAGGGATTTATGCTAATCTACTGAGGCTACAGTTTGAGGCGAAATAAAAGAAAGAGGCATCTAAAGGTGCCTCTTTCTTTTGATGCTGAGCTACTCCATCAACCCTGTTGACGCTTCGAGCAAAGCCTCTCAAAAACATTAAATTCCCCGCCTCATACCTTTACGGACAGTTCATAGTAGATCAATTTCTAGCTACTCTTCAAAAAATTAATTAGAATATAAAGTATCAAGCAAAACAAATTAATCCAAATCTACAAACTAGCAAAGTTGTATATATAAATAAACTACGTAAACACACTTTACACTTTAACACTAAACTCGACGCAATAGAAGCCTGCGATACTAGTCTAGTAAGCAAAGAGTTGTTTGCGATTAGACATTAGCCTTTAGAACATTAGATTTAAATCCATAGCACTCGATTAGTTAGTTCTATCTTACAGAATCAATCCAATGAGTTATGCTCTTGTGTAGCATAAGTATAGTCTAACAAAACATTTCATCACAACTTATACCTCTAATCAAATAGAGAAATAGGTAAAACTCAATATCCCTTAACTGTTGCACCTTTCTGATTATCCATAAATATTCAAAACAAATCCTTTGATTATAGTCATTAGAACTTTAACAAGAAAATTAAAAGCAACAGAAACAAAGTGACTTAAAGAAGATCGACCTATCAGAAGCTGCTAACGTTTTTTATTTCATTTCTCAACAAAAAGCTGTATTATTATGGCTTCATTTACAAACAAAACCTAAACCAACATGAAGAAAATCTTACTATTGAGTCTTCTTTTGTTGTCTGTGTTTCTCAACGAAGCCATGGCACAGACGAAGACCATCACAGGAAGAGTGACTGATGCAACTACAGGAGAAGGCATGCCTGGGGTTACAGTTCAGCTCAAAGGAACCAGCACAGCTGCCCCTACAGATGTGAATGGTGGTTACTCAATTGCTGTTCCTACCACAGGAGGAACACTAGTGTTTTCCTTTATAGGCTACACCAATCAAGAAATAGCCATTGGAAATCAAACCACTATCAATGCCCGTTTAGCCACTGATGCAAGAGCATTAGGTGAAGTTGTAGTAACTGCCTTGGGTATTGAAAGACAGAAGAAGGAAGTAGGTTATGCTGCCACTACTGTAACTGAGGAAGTAATCACACGTGCTGCGCCTGTGAACGTCGCTACTGGTTTACAAGGTAAAGTTTCAGGTTTAAATATCACTACAACTAACAGTGGTGTATTTGAAAATGTAAAGATAAACCTACGTGGTATCCGTTCATTAACAGGTAACAACAACCCTCTTCTATTATTAGATGGTGTTCCTTCTGATATTAACTACTTATCGTCCCTCAACCCGAACGATATTGACAATGTAACTGTACTGAAGGGCTCCTCTGGCGCAGCACTTTATGGTCCAGATGCAAGAAACGGGGTGATTGTAGTGACTACAAAAAAAGGATCACTTGATGAAAAGCCAGTAATTACACTTAGCCATTCTACTCAATTAACCCAAATATCATTTTTCCCTAAGTTCCAAGAAAAGTTTGGTAGCGGGGGCGGAGGAGAATATATTCCTTACGAAAACTGGTCTTGGGGCCCTGAATTTGATGGATCTGAAGTACTGCTTGGAGATCCTCTAGCAAATGGTAATGAGCAAAGAGTAGCTTATAGTGCAAGGAATGACAGAAAGAAGTTTTTTGATACAGGTGTGACTACTCAAAACAATGTCTCTCTAGCCATTAAGGACTTCTATATAAGTTTACAAGATGCGGTTGTAAAAGGGATTGTTCCTGATGACAAAAACCGTAGAACAGGAATCAGATTAAATACTGGCCGTGAGTATGGCAGAGTCAAAGTTGGTTTAAACACTAACTATATCCAGCAAAACTACAATGTGTTTGATGACGCCTCTATGGCTTCCTGGAATAGCTCTAATAACGTAGGATTGAACCAAGGTTTGATGAACCTGATCTTCAACACTCCAGCGCATGCTCCGTTGTTAAATTACAAGGATTTTGAAAACAATGAGTTTGCAACCTACAATAACTACTTTAACCATTATGGAATTAATCCATATTTTGCGTTAGACAACTGGCGTAGAGATGGTAAAAGAGAAGACTTGATTACTAACTTGGACTTAAGCTTTAAAGCAACTGACTGGTTGTCATTAAACTATAGAGCCGCTCTTACTTCTCAAAATATATCTGAAAGAACTACATCTAAAGGTGAAAACCCAAATTCATTTGGATCTCCAAGAGGAGTAAAAACCATTCCTGGAACTGTTTCAGAAAGATCTTTCCGTAATATCCGCCTATCTTCAGAGGCCTTTGCTAATATCAACAAAGAGATTAATGAAGACTTTAAAATAAATGCAGTAGTTGGTACATACGTTCGTCAGGATCAAGCCCGTGACACTAGAGTTGGTGCAACCCAATTAGTAGTTCCAGAATTATTCAACATTTCTAATCGTGTTGGCCAGCTAACAGGTTCTTCTCCTGAGCGAACTTCAAGATTATTCTCTTTATACGGAAGCGTTGGATTAAGCTATAGAGGCTGGGCTAACTTAGAAGTAACAGGTAGAAATGATCAAACTTCTGTATTAGCCATTGGAAACAACTCTTTCTTCTATCCAGGTGTAAGCGGTTCATTAGTGTTAACAGACGCTATTGGTGCTTTACAAGACAACAATATCCTCTCATACTTGAAGCTTAGAGGTTCTTGGAATCAAACAGGTAACGCTGATATTGCACCTTACTTGCTAGCTGCTACCTTTGGTCAGCCTGCCGGTTTCCCTTTTGGTAGCTTACCAGGATTTACAGCCAATAACACTACTTATGACGCTAACTTAAAACCAGAGTTTATTGAGAGCCGTGAGATTGGTATTGAGACTGGTTTCCTTGATGGCAGAATTAACATAGAAGCTACTTATTACAACCAAGACATGGATGACCAGATCATCGATGTGGATGTATCATCGGCTACTGGTTACACAAAAGCATACGTGAATGCAGCATCATTCATCAACAAAGGGGTAGAATTAGATCTGAGAATCACTCCCCTTGTTGAATTAGGTGATGTAAAAATTGATTTCAGAGCAAACGCAACCTATAACACTACTGAGGTTACAAAAATATTTGAAGGACTAGACCAACTGCCAATTGGTGGTTACACAACTGCTGCCAACTATGCTATCAAAGGATATCCAGCATTTGTGTTTAGAGCAACAGACTATAACAGAGATCCAGAAGGAAGAGTGATTGTAGATGCTTCTACAGGAATGCCAACTCAGAATCCAGCTACACAGATCTTTGGACGCACCATGCCAACATGGATAATGGGCTTTAATCCATCTGTTTCATGGAAAGGTATTAATCTCTCAGTATTGGCTGAATACAAAACAGGGCACTATGCCTATCATGATATAGGAAATGCCATGGCTTGGACAGGTGTATCTGAAGCTACAGCAAGTAATAGCCGTCAAAACTTCGTGTTCCCTAATTCAGTGATCTTAGGTGCAGATGGTAATTATGTTCCTAACACAAACGTTACTATCAACGGAGCGGAAAACTTTTACACAGGTATTTACAGAACTGTTGCTAGCAACTTCATCACTAGCGCAGCTTCATGGAGATTACGCGAAGTTGCATTAAGTTATGAATTGCCTTCTAGCCTTATCAGCAGACAGAAGGTAGTGAAGGGAGTATCTGTAGCACTTACTGGTAGAAACTTATTCTTATGGTTACCAAAAACAAATGTTTACAGTGACCCAGATTTCACTTACTCTCCAGGAGAAACTAACTTCGGCACCGGAAACTCTACAGGGGTAACATCTGGTAATCAAGCTGGTATCACCAACTCAACAATCAACCCTCCAGTTAGAACATTTGGAGGTAGCGTTACTCTAACTTTCTAAGGAGCATAAAACCAATTTAGTTAAAAATGAAAAAAGTAATATATTCTGTATTCACTATACTGATGCTAAGTGCATGGGGTTGTAGTGATGATTTTTTTGATATTAACGAGAATCCTAATTCCCCTACGTCTGAATCTGTAAACCCGCAGTATATTCTCCCAAGAGTATTACATGCTACAGCTTCCAGAATGGCTACTTCCTATGACTTCTCGGCTCATTGGATGGGATATTGGGCTCGCTCCGGAACTTACGGCCCAAGCCAGGAACAAGAGAGCTATAATATCACGACTGGTTTTCAAGCAGATGAATGGTCTGGATGGTATGATCTACTCACTGACGTAGATATCATGGAAAAAAAAGCTGCTGCTAGTGGTGAAAACTTCTATGTCGCATCTGCTAAATTATTAAAGTCTATTGGCTTCATGTATTTGGTAGACCAGTACAACAATGTGCCATACTCTAAAGCCTTTGATGTTACTGGGAATATCTTACCGTCTTATGACAAAGGACAAGATATTTACACAGACCTGCTGGCACAGTTAGATGAGGCAGCTAAGCTGATGGCTAATGCTGAAATCACAACTGCTATGAACGAAGTTGATATTCTATTTGGAAAGGGCAGAACGGCTGATATTGCTACCCAGAGGTTGATGTGGCGCAAGCTCATTAATTCACAACGCTTGAAGCTACTGCTACGTCAATCTGAAGTATTTGGAGGTACAGCCCCAACAGCTGAGATTGCCAAAATAACTACTGATGGTAGTGGTTTCTTAGGCACAACCCAATCTGCTAGCGTACAGCCAGGTTATACTGCAGGTTCAGCTAATCAGCAGAACCCTTATTTTGAGACTTATAAGCAAGGAGCATTAGGCACAAAAGATGATTATAACCGTGCTAACAACTATGTTCTGAACAAATTCCGCAGTAACAATGATCCTAGATATCAGTACTTCTTTAGTGCTGCCGCCACTCCGCTAGGTGGTAATACCTACTATGGCTATAACTTTGGTGAGATCATTCCTAATAGCGCTCCTAATGCTGCAAACTCATCTGATGTAGCTGGTCCTGGTCTTGCAAAATCAGCTACTCAACCACAATGGTTATTTACTTCTGTTGAGAGTATGTTTCTGCAAGCTGAAGCAACTCAAAGAGGCTGGTTATCAGGCGATGCTAAGGCTGCTTATGAGAATGCTGTAAGAGAATCATTTATTTGGTTAGGTGTTACAAACGCAACAGCTACAGCAAATACATACTTGTCAGAAGGCTTTGCTAGTTATGATGCTGCTGCAAACAAGATTAATCTGATTGTGATGCAAAAATATCTTGCATTAGTGGGTGTAAATAATTTTGAAGCTTGGGTAGATTATAGAAGAGTAGGTATACCAACTGATCTTCCACTGTCATTGTCTCCTAACAGAGGTAATAACCGTATCCCTCAGAGATTACTCTATCCTCAAGCTGAATACACTTATAACTCTGCTAATGTAGCTGCTGAAGGAAATATCAATCCTCAAAATGATAAAGTTTTCTGGGATAAATAATTTCTAGCATTCAAGACATTAATTATATGAAAAAGTTCACAAAGTTTTTACCCATGGCATTCCTTGCCATGAGCCTTTCCTCTTGTCTGAATGATGAGATGATTGAAGACCAGAAGTATGGGATGATTGATCTTAATACGAAAAAGATTATTGAGCTCCCAGCCGTTTCTGCTCAACTTTTACCTTACTCAGAGCAAGCTGAAGTTATTGACTTTCTTACAGTGAATCTTGCAGCAGAAGAGGTTGCTCAAGAAGATATCACAGTACAGCTAGGTATTAGCAATAGTCAACAAATTATTGACAATCACAATAAGAATAAGCCTGCAACAGATCCAACTGTTACCCAACTACCTAATAATTTCTACTCATTTGAAGGTACTGGCTTAACCGTAACTATTCCTAAAGGGAGCAGATCAGCTGTTGTCAAAATCCGCTTAAAATCTTCTGATTTGAATGCAGACTTTACTTATGGATTAGGTTTCAACATTGTTAGCGTGGATAAACCAGGCTATATAATAAGTGGTAACTTTGGCAATCGCTTAGCAATAGTTGGTGCTCAGAATCAGTATCATGGCGCATATACCCACACATATACTTCTTCTTTAGGAAATGGAACTAACACAGTAAACATGATCACTTTAGGTGCAAATGCTGTAACATTATCTCCAGGTCTATTAGGAGTATACTCAAACGCAGTGACTTTGAATATAGATCCTATTACTCATAAAGTAACTGTATCTATGACAACCTTATTACCAATTGCTACTGATCCAAGTAGCCACTATGACCCTGCTACTAAAACCTTTCATCTCAAATGGACTTCTAATGGAGGGGCAAGAACTTTTGAAGAAACGTTTGTAAAAAAATAGTTTACCTGGAGTACATGCATAAAAAAAGGGAGCAGTTGCTCCCTTTTTTTATGCATGTACTCCAGACATTGTGGCAGCAACGGGCTTAAATCTTTATATTTTTTTTGACCTAACTCTTGCATTTTACAATATTAATATGAAAAATTTGTAGCGAAGTGGCACACCCACACCGCTTGTTAATTTTAAATTACGTCAATGAATAAAAAGTCGCTTTTATCAGTTGTCACTACAACGGTAAAACGCTCCTTCACAGGGAGTGCGCTTTTTTCTGTTCTGCCCAGAACAGTTTTTTGTGAACCTATTTACCTTACCCGATCCAGGCGCTAGGCCACCGGCGTAGGTTGTGATCTACAACTAAACCGGATGTATCTCTGTATACCAACTCTTAAAGTTGGTAGCAGTACCCCTTTTTCTTTTTACTTATTTTTTCAAAACATACTGCGATGCGTACATGCGCTTCGGCTGTAGAGTTGCAGCCTATTGCATCTGTTTCCATGGAAACTCAATCTGATTTCACGGTGGTGGTGGCCACAGAGGAACACACCCCATATGCCCAACAAATCTGCGATGAGATGGAGTCATCGGCAAAAGCGCGTGGAACTGGTATCGCCAAGCGCTCGCCGGAATATGTGGCGTTAAAAATGCGGGAAGGCAAAGCCGTCATTGCGTTTGATGCAGAAGGCAAGTGGGCCGGGTTCTGCTACATTGAGACGTGGGGTCATGGCGAGTACGTGGCGAATTCCGGCTTGATTGTGTCGCCGCACCTGCGTAAGAGTGGTCTGGCTAAGCGTATCAAGCAGAAAGTGTTTGAACTATCGCGCAATAAATATCCCCACGCCAAAATCTTCGGACTCACCACGGCACTTGCGGTGATGAAGATCAACTCAGATCTGGGCTACCGTCCAGTGACCTATTCTGAGCTCACCAACGACGAGGAGTTCTGGAAAGGCTGCCGTAGCTGTGTGAACTTTGACATCTTAACGGCCAAAAACCGCAGCAACTGCCTCTGCACGGCCATGCTCTACGTTCCGCCGAAGACAGAAGAATAATTATTTAAAACATTGCTGGTCGTCCCCCTTTGAAGGGGGTAGGGGGATGACAATGCTGGAGCAAAGCAGGAACTTCTGCCATAGCAAATAAGAGAATGTTCCTCGGGCATGCATTCATCAGCACGAGTCGTCATCCCCCTACCCCTTCAAAGGGGGACAAAAAACTAGAAAATAACACCCATTAAAATTTACCCATGAAAAAAGTAGTTCTCGCGTTCAGTGGCGGCTTAGACACATCTTTCTGTGTGAAGTACCTACTGGAACAAGGTTATGAAATCTATTCGGCCATTGTGAATACCGGCGGCTTCTCTGAAGAGGAGTTAGCGGAGATTGCCCGAAGGGCGGAGAATCTGGGCGTGACCCAACACGTAACCTTAGACGAAACCGATAACTACTACCAGTCTTGCTTGAAGTATTTGATTTTTGGCAACGTTCTGAAGAACAACACCTACCCGCTTTCGGTGAGTGCGGAGCGTATCTCGCAGGCCGTGGCCATTGCCAAGTATGCGCAGGAAATTGGTGCCGAAGCGGTGGCCCACGGTAGCACCGGCGCAGGGAACGACCAAGTACGTTTCGACATGGTCTTCAATATTCTGGTGCCGAACGTGCAGGTGATTACGCCTATCCGTGACCTGAAACTGTCCAGAGAGGAAGAAATTGCCTACCTGATAGAGCGAGGCGTGGAGATGGACTTCCAGAAGGCGCAGTACTCTATCAACAAAGGTATCTGGGGCACCTCGGTGGGTGGCAAGGAGACCTTGACTTCTCATCAGGCGCTACCAGAATCTGCGTATCCAACTCAGCTTACTAAAGAAACCCCGGAGCGCATTACTCTGCACTTCAAAAACGGTGAGCCGGTTGGTTTAAACGAGGAGCTATTTGACAATCCGGTGCACGTGATCCAGAAGCTGCAGGAGATTGCCGGTGGGTTCGCCATTGGCCGTGACATTCACGTGGGTGATACTATTATTGGCATCAAAGGACGCGTGGGTTTTGAGGCGGCGGCTCCCATGGTCATCATCAAAGCACACCACGCGTTGGAGAAACATACGCTTACCAAGTGGCAGTTATACTGGAAAGACAGCCTGGCTATGTGGTACGGTAACTGGATGCATGAAGGCCAGTTCCTGGACCCTACCATGCGTAACATCGAAACGTTCCTGACCGACACGCAGAAAACTGTGACCGGAAAAGTACACGTGTGGCTGGCGCCGTACCGCTTCCAGGTAGAAGGAATTGAATCGGAGCATGATTTGATGTCGTCTAAATTCGGATCGTACGGCGAGATGAACAACGCCTGGACGGGCGAAGACGTGAAAGGCTTCTCCAAGATTTTCGGGAACCAGACCATGATGTACCGCTTAATCAACGGCGAAGATGGCGCAGAATAATCTAATAAAAGTGGGCATAGTAGGCGGAGCAGGCTACACCGGTGGTGAGCTGCTCCGCTTGCTGGTGCACCACTCTCACGTAGAAATCAGCTTTGTGCACAGCAACAGTCAGGCCGGCAAACCTGTCACCGACACCCACACCGACCTGCTGGGTGATACGGAGTTGGTTTTCACAAACGAACTGGGCATCCAGGTGGACGTGCTGTTCCTCTGCGTAGGCCACGGCGATGCGAAGAAATTTTTAGACGCTAACCCTATTCCGGACACGGTCAAAATCATTGACCTGAGCCAGGATTTCCGCTTAACAGAGAAATCTGCTTTTGGTAACCGTCAATTCGTGTACGGATTGCCAGAACTGAACCGGGAAAAGATAAAATCGGCGGCCAATGTAGCCAACCCAGGTTGCTTTGCGACGGCTATTCAGTTGGCTTTGCTGCCGCTGGCGCAGAACGGTTCTCTGCCCGCAGAAGTGCACGTGAGCGGCATTACCGGTTCTACTGGCGCAGGACAGAAACTGGCCGAGACGTCGCACTTCAGCTGGCGCAACAATAATATCTCCAGCTATAAAGTATTCGGGCACCAGCACCTGCATGAGATTACAGAAAGCCTGCAATCGCTGCAAAGCAACCTAGACACCACTATCCGCTTTGTGCCGTACCGTGGTAACTTCAGCCGGGGCATTCTATGCACCACCTACCTGCGCTCAGACCTGAGCCTGGAAGAAGCCCAGCAACTGTTCAGGCAGTATTACGAAAGCCACCCGTACACGCTGGTAACTGATAAGAACCCCGACCTGAAACAGGTAGTCAACACCAACAAGTGCCTCTTATATATAGAGAAGCACGAGGATCAACTGGTCATCACCAGCCTGATTGACAACCTGCTGAAAGGTGCCTCGGGCCAGGCCGTGCAGAACATGAACCTGCTGTTCGGACTGGACGAAAGGGCGGGCTTGCAGTTGAAAGCGATTGGGTTTTAGCTTTCCGTTTAGCGGCTGTTTTTCAGAAAACAGACCTAAACTAGAAACAGACCCTCAACCTCCGCTTCTTTTGTCCTCCTGAAAGGACCTTGTGGGCGAACTGTAAAAGCGTTTACTACAACGCTATTTAGTATGCTCACAAGGTCCTTTCAGGAGGACAATCTAAATAATTGCACTTAACGTGAATCAAACCTTCGCGCCAACAACATACAATTTTCTGTTTTCGGCCTGTTTTCTGAAAAACAGCCGCTAAACGGAAAAGTCTGATGTCTTACATCTTGAATCTTACGTCTTCAACATGAACCTCTTCGACGTTTACCCCCTCTTCGATATCACGCCTGTGAAGGCCCTCGGCTCCAAGCTCTGGGACGAGAACGGCACTGAGTATCTGGATTTATACGGCGGCCATGCCGTGATTTCCATCGGCCACAGCCACCCGCATTATGTGCAGCGCCTCACCAACCAAATCAACAACATTGGCTTCTACTCTAACTCCGTGAAGATTCCGCAGCAGCAGGAACTGGCGGAGAAACTGGGCCAGTTGAGTGGCTACGAAGATTACCAACTGTTCCTGATTAACTCCGGCGCAGAGGCGAACGAAAACGCCTTGAAACTGGCCTCGTTCCACACGGGCCGCAAGAAAGTGATTTCGTTCAGCAAGTCGTTTCACGGCAGAACCTCGGCGGTAGTGGCCGCTACCGATGACCGCAGTATTGTGGCCCCGGTGAATGAGACCGAGAACATAATCTTTCTGCCGTTCAATGATGCTACCGCGGTGGAAGAAGCTTTACAGACCAACGAAGTAGCCGCTATTATTGTGGAAGGCATTCAGGGTGTGGGCGGCGTGAACATCCCTACCACGCCATTTTTGCAGGAGTTGGAAAAACTAGCCAAGAAACACGGCGCGCTGCTCATTCTGGACGAAATCCAGTCGGGGTACGGGCGTTCCGGGAAGTTTTTTGCGCACCAGCACGCAGGCATTAAGCCAGATTTGATTACCATCGCCAAGGGCATGGGCAACGGCTTCCCGGTGGCGGGCGTCTTGATTTCGCCGGAGATTCCGGCCAAGCACGGCATGCTGGGCACCACCTTCGGGGGAAATTATTTGGCCTGCGCCGCTTCTTTGGCGGTGCTGGAAGTGATGGAGCAGGAGAATCTGGTAGAGAACGCTGCCCAAATGGGCGACTACCTCATGGAGAAAGCCAAAGCCATCCCCGGCGTGCGCGAAGTGCGCGGTCAAGGCTTGATGGTGGGCATTGAGTTGGAAACTCCTTGCGCTCCCCTTCGCAAAGCCCTGCTGGACGAGTACCGCATCTTCACCGGCTCTGCCTCCAACAAAAACACCATCCGGATTCTGCCCGCCCTGAACGTAACTCAGACCGAGCTGGATAGATTTTTAGAGGCGTTCGCTGCGCTTGTATCATGTAGCAAGTAGCACGTATCACGATTTTAGATTTTATCAACTAGTATCGTGATACGCGATACTTGATACCCACAAATAATGAAGCAATTCACTTCCGTTCACGACGTAGAAGACCTAAACGCCCTGGTGCAGGAAGCGCTGGAGTTGAAGAAAAACCCGTACGCGTTTGAGCACCTGGGCAAGCGCAAGACGCTGGGCCTTATTTTCCTGAACCCCAGCTTGCGCACCCGCCTCAGCACGCAGAAAGCAGCGCAGAGTCTGGGCATGAACGTGATGGTCATGAACATGGGCCAGGAAGGCTGGGCACTGGAAACCCAGGACGGTGCCATCATGAACGGCACCACCGTAGAGCACATCAAAGACGCCGCCGCCGTCATGGGTCAGTACTGCGATGTGCTGGGCCTCCGCTCCTTCCCGAAGCTGCAGAACGTAGAGGAAGACTATTCTGAGGAGATTCTGAAGAAGTTCATCCAGTACGCCAACGTGCCGTTCGTGAGCTTAGAGTCGGCTACCCGTCACCCGCTGCAAAGCTTGGCAGATTTGATCACCATCACCGAGCACGCCCCACAAGGCCGTCGGCCGAAGGTGGTCTTGACCTGGGGACCACACGTGAAGGCGCTTCCGCAGGCCGTTCCTAACTCCTTCGCCGAATGGATGTGCGCCGCCGATGTGGACTTCGTCATCACTCACCCCGAAGGCTACGAGCTGGACCCGCAGTTCACCCAAGGCGCCACCATCACCCACAACCAGCAAGAGGCGTTAGAAGGGGCCGATTTCATCTACGTGAAGAACTGGTCCACCTTTCAGCCCAACTACGGTGCCGTGCTCACCCAAAACGCCAGCTGGATGCTCACGAACCAGCACCTGGCCAACACTAACAACGCCAAAGTGATGCACTGCCTGCCCGTACGCCGCAACGTGGAACTCAGCGATGAAATCCTGGACGGCCCGAACTCCCTAGTAGTAAACGAAGCCGCCAACCGTGAATTTGCCGCTCAAGCGGTGCTGAAGAGGTTACTTGAAGGGATTCAGTAATGCCTGCAAAGACCTCACAGTTTTTGAAAACCTGTGAGGTCTGCCAGAAAGAAGCGCGATAACCCTGTCACTACCACCAGGATCATTTTTTGTCATCCTGAAAGGATACTGGTGGCGAACTAGACAGAATTTGCTTCATGCAAAAAGCTGTTTTCGGCCTGTTCTCCAGAAAACGGGCCAAAAACGGAAGGAAAACATTTAGCTAAGGCTTGCCATGCTGTTCGGGATTTGTAATCCCGAACCCCTCTGTTGCGGATTTATCAATCCGCCGGGAGCCATGGGCAAGATTTGTAGAAACGGGGATTAGTAAATCCCCGACAGAATGCTTCCGGATTAGAAATCCGGAAGAGCAAGTGAAAGTCCAGTTACTGTTCACAACTACCAATCTGGAAGAACAAGTAAAATCTTGTGTCGTGCTACCTGATACGCGATACGTGATACCAATAAAACATGCAGAAACTCAACGTCATCAAAATAGGCGGCAACGTGCTGGACAACCCGGCGCAGCTTGAACAGTTCCTAACTGATTTTGCTTCCGTGCAAGGCCCTAAAGTGCTGGTGCACGGCGGCGGGAAAATTGCCTCGGAATTGAGCAAGCAGCTGGGCATTGAACCTAACATGGTCAACGGCCGCCGCATTACCGATGCCGATACCCTGCGCGTGGTCACCATGGTCTATGGCGGATTACTAAACAAGAACCTGGTGGCGCAACTGCAAGCCAGAGGCTGTAATTCCCTCGGTCTGACTGGTGCCGATGCCAACGTCATTCCTGCCCACAAGCGCCCGGTGAAAGACATTGACTACGGTTTTGTGGGTGATGTGGAAAATCCCGAGCAGGTGAACGTAACGTTTCTGGCTTCTTTGGCCGAGCAGGGCCTCACCCCCGTTTTCGCCGCGCTCACGCATGACGGACAGGGCAGCCTGCTCAATACCAACGCAGATACCATCGCCTCTACCCTGGCCGTGGCTTTGAGCCGCCAGTTTGAGGTGAACTTGATTTATTGCTTCGAAAAGAAAGGCGTGCTCCTGGATGTAGAAGATGAAACCAGCGTGATTCACCATCTTCAACCGCCCTATTATGCCGAGCTGAAAGAACAAGGCGCCATCTTCGCGGGGATGCTGCCGAAGCTGGACAATGCCTTCTCGGCGCTTCAGGCCGGGGTGAAAGTTGTTATCATCGGTGATGCCGCCGAGATTCAGGACATCGCCGTAGTCGGAAAGGCGGGAACGAAAATTACGCTGTAAGAATACTGGCGCGAGACTTCCGTCTCGTGCCAAAGGATGAAGCGAGTCTCCAGACTCGCCGGAAACCACGGAGCGGTGAATGCGGGCAAAATGGAGTCTGGAGACTCCACGCACGCATCGGCACGAGTCTGGAGACTCGCGCCAGTGAAGTTCCTCTCACTCCAATAAGAAAGAGAATTCAGAAGATGCGTTTAGGGGATCTTTTTCTGAAATCAGGGCAAAAACTAAAACTCTAGGGTCAAGAAAGATTCTGGCGCAAGCATCCGCTTGTTTCCCGACGCATACTAGAACGGAACATTTGCACAAGCGGACGCTTGCGTCAGGTGAGAAAGTAGTAGAATTGGAAAGGAGCAGCGTTCCTCCAATGGCTTCAACGCAAAAGACCTCGTAGTGTGCGCAGCTCCTGCGAGTGTCTCGGCCAGAAGCGTTTAGCGGCTGTTTTTCAGAAAATAGTCAGGAAACAGCTTTTGCAAAGGCAAAATGGTTTTCTTGCAGGAGCAACCATAGAAACTCAGCCGAACAATCGGCTCAAACGAAGTGCACCATGAGTGAACAGTACAAAAAAATAGCCATTCTGGGCGGTGGCAACATGGGCATTGCCTTGGCGAAGGGCATGGTGGCCTCGGGCAAGTACCGCGCCGAGGACATCACCCTCACCCGCCGCAATACCAAGCTATTAGATGCAATGGTGGAGCAGGGCTACCGCGCCTCCAGCAACAACGCGCTGGCCGTGGCCGAGGCCGACATCATCGTGCTCAGCATTCTACCGCAACAGCTGGACAGCGTGCTGGACAATATCTTGGAGAGCATCGACCCCAGCCGCCATCTGTTCATCTCCATAGTGACGGGCGTGGCCGTGACTGACATTATCACCCGCATTGGCAAGGTAGTGGAAGTGGTGCGGGCCATGCCTAACACTGCCATCGCTATTCAGGAGTCCATGACCTGTATTGCCAGTAAAAACGCCTCGCCAGAGAACATAGAACTGGTAAAAGACATCTTCTCCGCCGTGGGTGAGACTGTGGAAATTGAGGAAGAACTCATGTCCTCGGCGACGGCCTTGGTGGCCTGCGGTATTGCCTTCTTTTTACGGTCCATCCGCGCAGCGGCTCAGGGCGGCACCGAGATTGGTTTTCATGCGGGAGATGCACTACGTATGGCCGCTCAAACGGCTAAAGGCGCGGCTTCGCTGTTGCTGCACTTCGGCAGTCACCCCGAGAACGAAATTGACAAAGTGACCTCGCCCAAAGGCTGCACCATTGCCGGCCTGAACGAAATGGAACACAACGGTTTCAGCTCGGCCATGATTAAGGGAATTAGAACCTCGGCGCAAAAAGCGGAGAAGTTATATACCGACGAAAAATAGAGGTCATTTGCACGCTTGCGTTTAGCGGCTCTTTTTCCGAAAACAGGCCGAAAACAGAAAACTTCTGGCGCGAGACTGAAGTCTCGTGACAAAGGATGAAGCGAGTCTCCAGACTCGCCGGAAACCAAAAGCTAAAGACAGATCAGCCATGTGTGCTGTCGCTGCGTTGCAGCGAGAGTAGTCTGGAGACTACTCCTTATCTGTAGGCACGAGTTGCAAACTCACGCCAGCGGAATTTTGAATTTAAACAATGAACAACACCTTATACCAAGACGCCCTCGCGTTACTCCAGCAATTGATTTCCATCCAGTCGTTCAGCCGCGAGGAGGCGGGGACGGCGAAGGCGATAGCTCAGTTTCTACAGGTGCGGGGCGTGGAAATTCACCGGCAGCAGAACAACGTCTGGGCGTTCAATAAACACTACAACCCAGCCTTGCCCACGGTGCTGTTGAACTCGCACCATGACACCGTGAAGCCCCACCCCAGCTGGACGTTTGACCCGTTCACGCCTACGGTGCAAGACGGCAAACTCATTGGGCTGGGCAGCAATGATGCCGGTGGTTGCTTGGTGTCGCTCATCGCTACGTTCCTGCACTTTTATGAGCGGCAGGATTTGACGTATAACCTGGTGCTGGCGGCTACCGCCGAAGAAGAAATCTCGGGCAGAAACGGCATTGAGCTGGTGTACCCAGAACTGGGCCCGGTGGAGTTTGCCATAGTGGGCGAACCTACCCAAATGCACCTGGCCGTGGCCGAAAAAGGCTTAATAGTACTGGATTGCATAGCCCACGGACAAGGCGGTCATGCCGCGCGGGAGGAAGGCGTCAATGCCATCTATGAGGCGCTGCCTGATATAGAGTGGTTCCGCACGTTCCGTTTCCAGAAGGAGTCCAGCTTCTTGGGGCCTATCAAAATGAGCGTGACGGTGATTCAGGCGGGAACGCAGCACAACGTGGTACCGGACCAATGCAAGTTTACGGTAGATGTACGGATGACCGATGCCTATCAGCCCGAGGAAGTGTTAACCATCATTCGGGAGCACGTGAAAAGCGAGGTGACACCGCGGTCTACCCGTTTGCGGCCTTCGTCTATTGACCAGAACCACCCCATTGTGCAATCGGGCATCAAGCTGGGGCGGGAACTTTACGGCTCCCCTACCACCTCAGACCAGGCGCTATTGAGCATTCCTTCGCTCAAAATTGGCCCCGGTGACTCGGCGCGGTCGCATACCGCCGATGAATATATTTACCTTTCAGAACTGGAAGAAGGCATTCAGCTTTACATAGAACTTTTGACACCCGTTATTACCGCTTAGCATGAAACTCTGGCAGAAAGAAACCTCCGTGGCGCAGAACGTTGAGAAATTCACCGTGGGCAAAGACGCCGAAATGGACTTACAGTTGGCTCCTTTTGACGTGCTGGGCTCCCTAGCGCACACGCGCATGCTGGAGAGCATCGGGCTCATGGAGCCGGAAGACCTGGCCGCCGTGCAGCGCGAACTCAAGGAAATATACCAAAGCATTGAGCGGGGCGAGTTTGAAATTGAGCCAGGCGTGGAAGACGTCCACTCGCAGGTAGAGTTGCTTTTAACGCGCCGTTTGGGCGAAGCGGGCAAGAAAATCCACAGCGGCCGTTCCCGCAACGACCAGGTGCTGGTGGACCTGAAACTGTTCATCCGCCATGAAATCCGCCAGACGGTAGAGGCCGTGCACACACTGTTCAACACGCTACAGGAGTTGAGCGAAAAAAATAAAGACATCTTGCTGCCCGGTTATACACACTTGCAAGTGGCCATGCCGTCTTCGTTTGGGTTGTGGTTTGGGGCGTACGCCGAAAGTCTGGTAGATGACCTGCAACTGTTGCAAGCAGCTTATAAAATCAGCAACAAGAACCCACTAGGCTCAGCGGCTGGCTACGGCAGTTCCTTCCCGCTCAACCGCCAGATGACGACGGATTTACTAGGCTTCGAGGCGCTGAACTACAACGTGGTGTACGCCCAGATGGGCCGGGGCAAAACCGAGCGCAGCGTGAGCATGGGCCTGGCCTCCATCGCTAGCACCCTCGGCCGCATGGCCATGGACGTGTGCCTGTACATGAGCCAGAACTTCGCTTTCGTGACGCTGCCCGACGAGCTGACGACCGGCTCCAGCATCATGCCGCACAAGAAAAACCCCGATGTGTTCGAGATCATGCGCGGCAAGTGCAACCGCCTGCAAGCGCTTCCCACCGAAATTCAGATGCTCCTGGGCAACCTGCCCTCCGGCTACCACCGCGAACTGCAATTGCTCAAAGAAAGCTTCTTCCCCGCCTTCACCGAAATCAGGAACTGCCTGGAGATGATGACCTTCATGCTCCCGCACCTGAAACTGAACCAAGACATCCTGAAAGACGAAAAATACCAGTACCTCTTCAGCGTGGAAGTGGTGAACAACCAGGTGTTGAGCGGTGTGCCGTTCAGAGACGCTTACAAAAACGTAGGGTTGGCCATTGAGAAAGGCGAGTTTGAACGGCCAGAAACGGTAAACCACACGCATGAAGGCAGCATTGGGAACCTGTGTACAGAGCAGATCAAAGGCTTGATGGAAGATGTGCTGAACGGCTTCCAGTTTGAGAAAGTAGATAAGGCTATTGCAGAGTTGCTGGCGTAAGCTTCCTCCTATCTCCTTTTCCAATGCAGGGCAACACTGGAGATGCGTTTAGCAGCTCTTTTTCTGAAAACAGGCCCAAAACGCAGTAGACCTCCCAGGTTTTGAAAACCTGGGAGGTCTTTTTTTACTGGCGCGAGACTCCAGTCTCGTGCCTCGGGATGAGGCGAGTCTCCAGACCGCCGAGAGCCACAGGTAGATTTATCATCAAGGCGCGAAAGTAAATTCTGGAATACCTCCTTCAGCATGCGTCATCATCCCCCTACCCCCTCAAAGGGGGACGGAATGCGTACAAGCTGTAATTGGTAAGACCCTTCAATGCGTTTTGGGCCTGTTTTCAGAAAAAGAACCGCTAAACGCAAAAGCCCTCCCAGGTTTAGGAAACCTGGGAGGGCTTATCTTTTCACCTGATACCAAAGCCTTACACCTTCACCAGCATCTTCCCTTGGTTCTGGCCGGTAAACAGACCTAAGAACGCGTCAGGGAGTTGGTCGAAGCCTTCCAGGATGGTTTCCTGGTAGTGGAGTTTGCCTTCTTTGACCCAGGTGCTTAGTTGCTGCATGGCTTCGGGGAAGCGGGCGTGGTAGTTGCTCACGATGAAGCCTTTGATGAGCGCGCTGCGGGTGAGTACCAGCGGCAGGAACCGGGGGCCCTGCTGGGGCTTTTCGTCGTTGTAATGCGCAATTTGGCCGCAGATGGCGAGGCGGGCGTGGAAGTTGATGAGCGAAAAAACGGCATCAGTGATCTCGCCGCCCACGTTGTCAAAATACACATCCACGCCGTTGGGGCAGGCGGCTTTCAGGTCGGAACGCAGGTCTTGGGTGGTTTTGTAGTTAATCACTTCATCGTAGCCGAACTCCTTTTTCAGCAGCTCGGCTTTCTCGTCTGAGCCGGCCAAACCCACCACGCGGCAGCCTTTGAGCTTGGCAACCTGCCCTACTACCGTGCCCACGGCGCCGGCTGCGCCCGATACCACCACCGTCTCGCCCTCCTTGGGCTGCCCGATGTCCAGCAGACCGAAATAGGCGGTTAAGCCGGGCATGCCCAGAATGCCCAAGTAATAGCTGGCGGGGGCCAGGCTGGTGTCAATTTTCTGGAGCTTTTTGGCTTCCGCGATGGATTGCGTGGCCCACGGGAGCGCGCCCAGCACTACATCGCCGGGTTGCAGGGCCTCGCTCTTGGATTCCAGCACCTTCGCCACTACCCCGCCTTCCAGCGGCGCATCTACCTGAAACGGGGGCGTGTAGGACTTGGCATCGTTCATGCGACCGCGCATGTACGGGTCAACGGAGAAAAACTGCGGTTCCAGCAGCACCTGCCCTTCCTGTAAAGCCGGCAACTCTACTTTCTCAAACCTGAAATTATCTTTGCTGGGGTTTCCCTTCGGCCGACTGGCCAATACGATCTGTGTAATTTCCATGGTGTTTCTCTACAATAGTATGGCTCGCTTAAGCGCAAGCCCTCTGTAAAGAAACGGTCTTCGGCGGGAAAGGGTATGCCCAGAGGAGGTAGCGTTTAGGGTACCGGGGCCTTCTCTGGCGCTGGGTTGGGCTGCAAGAGCACCTGTTGGGCCCTCCAAGGCCATACCACGCCCAGTAGATAACCCAGCGCACTTGCGGCCAAACCGTACCACATGGGTTCTACCTCAGTACCGGAGATTCGGCAGAAAAACCACACCCCCATGCCCAGTACCATAGACAGGATAGCGGCTCCCGCCGAAGTTTTCCTGAAGTAAATGCCCGCCACCAGCGGCACCAGCAGACTCACCAGACTCAGCGCCGAAGACTCGCTCACCAGCTCATGGATGTTGTTCCGGGATAAGGCGAAGCCCAAGGAGACAACGGTCACCACCAACACACTCAGTCTGGACAGGGCCAGCAACTTCTGATCGGTCATTTTCTTGAAAAAGGGGCGCAGCAGGTTCTCGCTCAAAATAGACGCAGGGGCCAGTATAGCCCCACTGGCCGTACTGATGATGGCTGAGATCAGCGCCCCAAAAAACAACACTTTAATGAGCATGGGGCTGTTGCCCAAAATCAGGCTAGGCACCAGCATTTGAGCATCTTTGGTAGCTAATTCAGGGTGCAGTACTTTGGCATAGACCGCCAGTACCAGCGGCAGCAGCGCCACTGTCACGTAAAGAAACGCCGCCAGCAGTGAGGCGCTTACCGCCACCTTCTCAGACTTAGCGGCCATAACCCGCTGGAACACGTCTTGTTGCGGAATAGAGCCTAGACCAATGGTCAGCCAGAGGGCCAGGTAATTGAGCCATCCGGTAAAGGAAGTGCCGGTTGTAGGCGTGATCCGGTAAAAACTGGCTGGTAAACTAGCGGTGACTTCTGAGATAGGCTTCTCACGCATAACCCACCACGTGACCACCAGCAGCCCCAGAATAATCATGATGGTTTGGAGGTAGTCTGTGACGCTTACGCTCCACATGCCCCCAAAATAAGTATATACTACTACCAAAAAGCTTCCCAGCAATACCCCTTGCCACAGGGAGGTACCCAGCAGCAGGTTGAACGCTATGCCCAAGGCCACCATCTGCGCCGCCACCCAACCAAAGTAAGAAACCACCAGGCAGACAGAGGCCACTACCTCGGCCGGCCGGCCAAACTTGACGCGGTAAAAATCTCCGAAGGTAAGCAGGTTCATGCGATACAGTTTACGGGCGAAGAACAGCCCTACTAACACCAGACAAAGCGCCGCGCCCAACGGGTCCTCCACCATGCCCATCAATCCTTCTTCGGCCACCTCGGCAGAGGCTCCCAGAATGGTCTCAGACCCGAACCAGGTGGCAAACACCACCGCGGTGGCCATGGGCAAGGGTAATGCCCTACCAGCCAACATGAAATCTGAGGTATTATGCACGCGGCGGGCGGCCCATAAGCCCAGCAATACATTAAGCGCCAGGTATAGCAGTACGAAGAAAACAAGCATAGACAAAGGATTTCTGTTTTGAGGCTCTTTTTCCAAAAACGGCCCCTAAACGGAAGACAAGTTACAGGTTTTGCTACTTTCGCTCCAACACAAGTAAAAGGTCTTCCCTAAAACAGCGCTTTCTTTGATTAGCACAAGAAATTACTTTGCACCTGTAATTAGCAAATAGTACATTTATTGACTTTAAGTGCTTGAATGTATTCACAATATTATCTCATATTTAATCTTCCCTAGTTCCCCTTCTACCTGTATATGACAATATCTCTACCCTTTGGCAAACGCTGGCATCTTTTCCTGAGTGTTTTTCTTTTCCTGCTCTGTTCTGGCTTATCAGCACAGGCCACGCACTTGCGGGCGGGCAACATCTACGCCGTGGCAGATACCACGGCCAACCCGGTGCCGGGGCGCTTCTTCTTCACCCTTGTCACCTTCAGCGTGGCCCCGCCCCCCTTTGAGGACCTGAGGGCCACCCTCTACTTCGGGGACTGCACCAGACAGGAGGTAGCCCGTGAGTCCAGAACTTTGCTGGACAACGGGCAGAACAACTCGTTCATGAACGTCTACCGCTTCGAGCACATCTACGGGCCGGGCACCTACACCGTCTCCTTCGTGGGCGAGAACCGTAACGGGGGCATCGTGAACATCTCCTCCTCCGTGACGCAGACCTTCTTCCTGCAGACCACTGTCACCGTGGACCCGCTGCTGCTTAGGAACCGCTCGCCGCGCATGCAGTACCCGCCCGTGGACGTGGCGGTGCGGGGGCAGGTGTTCGTGCACAACCCCGCCACCTATGACCCCGACGGAGACAGCTTGGCCTTCAAATTAGTAGAGCCCCGCATCTTCGACCGGTTCGACGCCTGCGGCAACCCGCTGGGGAAGGTGGCGCCCGGCTACCAGGGGCTGGAGAACTACCTGAGCGGCCAGCTTGCCCCAGGTCGTCCCGCCGGTCTTACTCTCAATGTCTACACCGGGCAGCTGACGTGGAATAACCCCGGCAGGCTGGGCGAGTTCAACATCGCCTTCGTGGTGGAGGAGTGGCGCGGCGGGAGGCTCATCGGGCGCGTCATCAGGGACATGCAGATCTATGTGCGGGAGGACTCCAACCGACCGCCGGTCATTGCCGTGCCAAGGGAAATCTACGTAAAAGCCGGCTCTAGCCTACAGGAGGAGATTACTGTTACTGACGCAGATGAGCACTCCGTTTCCTTGAGCCTCCTGGCCCATCTACCCACCTCTTTCAATACCGCTACCGGTTTCTCCACCCAAAATGGAGTTTCCGGTACCTTCACCTGGAAACCCGAAGATTCTGATGTGCGGAAAGAACCATATCTGGTTGTCTTCCGGGCGATAGATGCGCCAACGACATGGACAAAACTGGTAGATATGCAGCCTTGGCTGATTCACGTAGTAGGTCCTGCCCCCATGATTAAGTCTGCGGTACAGGAAAGCAACACCAGCATCAGGTTAGCTTGGGATGCCTATACCTACCAAGACGCAAAACAGCTCTACATCTACCGCAAGCAGACTACTCCTGCCACCGGTACAGGCAACCGGAAACGCACCATCTCTGCCCCGGAAGGCTACACGCTCATAGGGCAGGTAGACGGGAATGCCACCTCTTTTGTAGACGACAAGATTGACCAAGGCACCACCAATCCCTCTTACTGCTACCGGATTTATGCTGAATATGCCTCTGCGGCCGGCGGGACCAGTGAGGCTTCGGCCGAGGTTTGCGCCCGCTTTGTAACGGGCATGGCGGAAGAGTTGAAACAGCAATTCTCTTTCTTTCCTAACCCGGCCCCTAGCACCCTCACCGTACAGGCTCCCAACTCTGTTCAGGTACAGAAAGGAATCCTGCTGAACTCCTCAGGCCAACAAATCACCGATCTTACTCCCCGTAAAACTGTCGCTGGTTGGGTCTTTGACGTAAAAAATATTGCCGCCGGGTTTTACCTGTTCCACCTCCAGACAGACAAGGGCACGCTGGTGCACAAACTGTTAGTAGGGCATTGATTTCCTGTTTAGGGGCTCTTTTTCCAAAAACAGCCCCTAAACAGGAAATCAGCACTTCCTTCCTTCCTTCCTTCTCCCCACCTAAACCACGCACATATTTCACTTATTAACAATCAGTTACATCTAAAAAATTTTGAATTTAAATTGCTTTAAGGAGTTATTTTAGCTTATTTCATTTCTATAAAATCAAAGATTATAACAAAAGTTAATTTAATATATAATACAGCACTTGCTGCCTACTATGAGAAAAGCGTTCCTTCATAACCAGGCAAAGCGATGGCTTCTGCCTGTCCTGTTCTTCATTTTACTGACATTCACTTTTACCGCGCAGGCTACCCACTTGAAAGCCGGTAACATTTTCTACAAAAGTGACACTACTGCCGCACGCAGTCCTTATAAATTTTATATAACACTGGTGACGTTCAGCGTGGCAGCGACTTATGAGGATATGGAGGCCACCCTCTATTTTGGGGATTGCACCCATCAGACTGTGACCAGAGAGTCCAGAACCTTGCTCAACAACTCCTATATGAATGTGTACAGGTTTGAGCATACGTATACAGCCGCGGGCACCTATACCGTTACCTATGTAGGCTCTAACCGCAACGGAGGAGTTCTGAATATCTCCAATGCTTTTCAGCAAACCTTCTTCCTTCAGAGCACGCTCACGGTGGACCCACTTCTGGGACCCAATAAATCTCCTGTGCTCCAGTATGCGCCATTGGATGCCGCCGTCCGGAATCAGGTCTTTCAGCACAACCCGTTCGCGTATGATGCAGACGGCGACAGCCTTTCCTTTAAGATAGTACCGCTGAAGACTGAAAGCAGCCTGAGCGCCTGCGGGGACCCAACGGGTAAAATTGCAGCAGGGTATCAGGGACTAGAGAACTTCCTAGGGCCGGTGAATACCGTCAAGCCTGCGGGGTTCAGCATAGACAAATACACCGGGTTACTCACCTGGAATACGCCCGGGGTGGTAGGTGAAGTGAATGTGGCCTTTGTGGTGGAGGAGTGGCGTAACGGCCGGCTGCTGGGACAGGTAACCCGTGACATGCAGATCATGATACTGGAAGACAGTAATCGCCCTCCGGTACTCACCATTCCTAAAGATGTCTGTCTGGTAGCGGGCGCTTCTGTGCAGGAAACCATCACGGCCCAAGACCCAGATGGGCACGCGGTGTCACTCTCGGCACTGGCCGGTATACTCACACCCTCCTCTTCCGGCGCAACGTTTATCCCAGGAACCACTTCCGGCGCGTTTACCTGGCAAACGTCTTGCCAGGACATCAAAGCTGAGCCTTACCAGGTGCTTTTTACAGCCGAGGACCAACCAACTACAGGGGTACGGCTAAAAGACCTACAGCCTTGGCGCATTACGGTGGTGGGGCCGCCCCCGGTACTCCGGTCTGCGGTACAGGAAAGCAGTACCCGTATTAGGCTAACCTGGGATACCTATAGCTGTGCCAACGCCCGCCGCATTTACATTTATCGCAAAGAAGGCCCCTCTTCCTCCTTCACCCCAAATGCCTGCCAACCTGGCGTCCCTTCCTCGGCCGGCTATACGCTGGTAGGCCAGGTGAACGCAGACGTTACTACTTTTCTAGATACCTATTCTGGTACTGGCAATCCCAATTTCTGCTACCGGATTTACGCCGATTTTGGAGGTACGGCAGGTGGGAACAGCGTGGCTTCCAATGAGGTTTGTGCCACTTTGGTAACCGGTATGCGCGAAGGACTGGGGCAGCAATTCTCTTTCTATCCTAACCCGGCTACCACAGACTTCACCGTACAGGCACCGGCATCTGTACGCCTTATGAAAGCACAGGTACTCAATCAGGCAGGGCTTAAGATCAGCACCCTTACTCCCCGTAGAACTGCCGCTGGTTGGGTCTTTGACCTCCGGAGTCTTACTGCCGGATTTTACCTACTCCACCTTCAGACAGACCAAGGCACACTGGTGCAGAAATTAGTCATTGCCCAATAGCCATTGATTTCCGTTTAGGGGCTATTTTTTCAAAAATAGCCCCTAAACAGGAACAGCTACTGCTTATAGGTAAAGACAGTAAATAAAAAGGGAGCAGACTTTAATCTGCTCCCTTTTTATTTACTCCAGAGGAAAATTTCCTTAATTAAAATCAGTGGCGGTCACTCCTTCGTTCACCGTTACCGTTTTAGCCTTCATCTCCATCACCTGTTGCTGTCCGCCCGCAGACACGGTAATGGTTTGGGTGTACGGGTACAGGATGGAACCAACTTTTTTGTAGTCGCTGAATTCCGAGGTGTTGTTAATAGTCATGTTGTTGGCGGTAGTGGCTTCCTCTCTTTTTACCAGAAGTTTGCTGGCCACGTCATAGTAGTCGGTTTTGGTTTTGCCGCCGGGGTAGGTAACCACCACCTTGTAGGCATCAGATCCGTTTACTTTCTCTACACCTGTCACTTCGGCTTTGAAAGCCTTGTTGTTCAGGAAATCTATTTGCTCAAACAGGTTGGCAACTAAATTCTTCTCTTTCACTTCTTCTGGCGTTAAGGCCTTTTTCTGGCCCATCTGCTCCTGGTAACCGGCCGTGCCGTTGAATCTGGTTTTCATGATCACGTTGCCGCCCATAGACATGGTCATGGCCTCTTTGTTAGGCGCCATGGCTTTGGTTTGCACATCTAGCGTGGCTCCTTGCATGCTCATGCTCATATTGGCGGCAATAGACTTCACTTTCTTCAGTTGCTCCACGCCGCCAATGGCTTTGAGGTAATTGGTGAACACATCAGACGCTTTCACGTTTACGGCTGCCGCCGATTTGGCTGTTTCCGTAACTGGGTTGGCGAAGGCATCATACAGTTTCACCGGGTAATTCAGCTTTTTGAGGCCGTCCAGCATCTGGGAGGTATTGCCCACCACTACCACGCGGGTGTTGGTGCTGTTGAAATACTTCTGCGCTACCCGCTGAATGTCCTCTTTGGTCACGGCGTTGATTTTCTGCAGGTACGTCCGGTAGAAATCTTTAGGCAGCTCATTGATGAGGATGTTACGTGCGAAGGAAGCCGTTAAGCCTTTGTTCTCCAAGCCAAGTGCGAACGAACCGTTATACAAAGCTTTGGCGCTGGCCAGTTCCTCATCAGTGACCGGCTCATTGCGTAGTTTGTTTATCTCGTTGATAAACTCCACCACGGCGCTGTCTGTCTTGGCGCTCCGCACGGAAGCCGAGGCCGAGAAATCGCTCTGGAACCGCCCCGACCCGATGCTGGAATACGCACCGTAGGTAAAGCCGTGTTTCTCGCGCAGGTTGTTGAACAGACGGCTCTCTGAACCACCGCCCAGAATCTGGTTGGCCAGCAACACCGGGAAGTAATCTGGGTTGTTCATCTTGAGGTCTACCAAATTGGTCACCGTGATCTCAGACTGCACCGCATTGGACATGTCTACCACGTTGATCTCCGTCTTAGCCGGGTTGGGCACCGGAGCCAAGGTAGGTAAGGTAAGCGCACTGCCTTTCATGTCTTTGAAGACTTTCTCGGCCAGTTTTTTTGCTTCTTTCGGTTTAATGTCGCCAATGATGGTGAGGTAGCCGCGCGAAGGCGTGATGTACTTCTGGTAGGCCGCCTGCACATCGGCTAAGGTCAGGTTCTTGATGCTTTCCTCGGTCACGAACTCCCCGCTAGGATGGTCTTTTCCGTAAGACAACGCATTCACTACCCGGCCAGAAACGGATTTCACGTTCTTCTCATCGGCTTTTAAGCCAGTAATTGCCTGGGATTTCAGCTTGTCAAATGATTCCTGCGTGAAGGCCGGGTTTTGCAAGGCTTTTCCCATGAGGGCGAATGCCTCCGGGAAATAACGGGTAAGCGCCGCGGCACTGCCTCCCGTGGGCGACAGGCTCACCTCAGCGCCAATTTTGTCAACGGCTTCGTCAAAGGCGGCTTTGGGCATGTCTTTGGTGCCCTCGTTCAGCATCTGGCCCATGAGGTTCACTACCCCGGCTTTAGCCCCTTCCGTGATAGGGCCGGCATCTATAAAGTAACTGGCAGAAACTCTGGGCAGTTTATGGTCTTCCACCACCAGCACCGTAATGCCGTTCTTCAGCTTGAACGTGTTGGGGTCTTTAAGGGTAATGGCGGGGGCCGGACCGGCCTCCGGCTTTTTGGATCTGTCCACTTTCACCTGCGCCTCTGCCTGGAACAGCAGAAGGGCACTGGCGGCAATCAAAATATATTTTTTCATGGTAGTTTCTATGTTAGGCGGGCACACCTCCGTTAGGTAATGGTTTGCCCGCAAAGCAATCTTTTCCTCTAATCTTATTTAGCTGGTTTTGCAGAAGTGGGCAGGTAATACAATACCACCCGGGCATTGGGCTGCAGGTATTTTTTGGCTGCCGCCTGAATGTCTTCGCGGGTGATGCTTCTGATCTGCTCCAGCTCTTGGTTCACGTTGTTCGTGTTCTTGTTGTGGAAGGTGTAGCCGCTGGCCAGGTTCTCGGCCACGCCCAACATAGTGGAGTTGGCGGTCACGTACTGGTTCTCAAACTGGTTCTGGATTTTCTTATAATCCTCCTCAGAAATGAGGTTGTTCTGCAGGTTGGCCACCTCCGCGTCAATATCAGTGAGCAAGGTGTTCAGAGGGGTGTTATTATTGGGCAGCGCCAACGTGATGTAAGCGCCGTAGTCTTCCAGCGCGAAGTTAAAGGCCGCCACTTGCAGCGCATTCTTCTTCTCATCCACCATTTTCTTGTACAGCTTGGAGCTGGCCCCACCTGAAAGGATGGAAGAGATCATCTGCATGGTTTTAGAGTCTTTGGTGCTCATGCCCGGCACGCGGTACGCCGCCATAATGGCCGGAATCTGGATATTGGCATCATAGGCCGTGTCTACAATGGCCTTGGTGATGGGTGCTTCCTCCACCTTTTGGTAGACCACCGGCTCGCCTTTGGGCACTTCACTGAAGTAAGCGGCCACCAGTTCTTTGGTCTGGGCTACGTCTATGTCGCCGGCAATGGAGAGCACAGCGTTGTTAGGCACGTAATACTTCTTAAAGAACGCCTGAAACTCGCTCAGCTTGGCCGCATCCAGGTCTTCCATGGAGCCAATGGGCTGCCAGCGGTACGGGTGCTTGGTGAACAGACGCTTGAAGATCTCATTGGCGAACTGGCCGTATGGCTGGTTGTCAATGCGCAGGCGTTTCTCCTCCTTCACCACTTCGTTCTGGGTTTTCACGCCTACCTCATTGATCACGGGATGCAGCATGCGCTCACTTTCCAGCCACAAGCCCAGTTTGAGCTGGTTGCTGGGGAACACCTCATAGTAGAACGTGCGGTCATGCGAGGTATTGGCGTTGTTCTGGCCGCCGTTGCTGGAAACCAGCTTCATGAATTCGCCGCGCTTGATGTTCTGTGAGCCTTCAAAGAGTAGGTGCTCAAAAAAATGGGCAAAGCCCGAGCGGCCCACCTGTTCGTTTTTAGAGCCTACGTGGTACATCACAGACACCGCCACCACCGGGGCAGATTTGTCCTGGTGCAGGATCACGTGTAAGCCGTTGGGTAAATCATACTCCGTGAATTCTACTTTTTGCGCCTGCGCTGCCGTAGAAGAGAGCATGGCCGCTGCCGCCGCAACGAATAGATGCTTTTTAAATAACATACTGTTGGGGTTGAATAAATAAAGGGTTGTGCACTGGTAAATGGTGAAGCAGCAGGTAACGCCGTAACCGGAGACTCTTTCCGGTTTATCGCCAAGGGTAATCCTTTTGCTAACGCTCATTAGTAGCAGCGGGCGGGTATTTCTTACAGCACAGGGGCAGAGATTTTTTATTTTCGCAACGCGGAAGACAGGTTGGGGTTTTAAGCATGTTTTTCTGGAAACAGGCCGAAAACTGCGGCAAGCTTACATACAAAGGCCCTCTTAAGACTGCCTTCCCCCCTGCTCCTTCTCCCTAATGAGCCGGAAAAAGTTGTCCCGGTACGTTTCGCCCAGCGGAATTTCCTTGTCCTGGATGTAGAGGGTGTGCCCGTCTACCATGCGCACTTTGTCAATGGCGATGATGTAGGATTTATGAACCCGGTAAAACGGTGGTTGCGGCAGCTGCTCCTCCAAATCCCGAAGCGTTTGGTACGTGACCACCCGCTGCTGCGGCAGGTACAAAGACACGTAGTTTTTGAGACCTTCAATGAACAGGATATCTGAGTAGTTGACGCGCAGGAACTTGTTTTTGCTCTCGCCTTTCACAAACATGTAGTCTGGGGCGGGCGCAGCGGGAACCAGCGGATCGGGAAAACCTCCAATGGGAGCCGCCTTAGCAGGCTGCAATTGCGCCTGCGCTTTCTGCGCCGCCTTCAGGAAGCGGTCAAACGCAATGGGCTTGAGCAGGTAATCCACCACATCATGCTCGTACCCTTCCAAGGCGTATTCTGGGTAGGCGGTGGTGAGAATGACTTTGCACCTGTTGCCCGCCAGTTTCAGGAACTGCAAACCGGTTAGCTCGGGCATCTGGATGTCCAGGAACACCAGGTCGCAACGGCCTTCGCTCACCCAGCCCAGCGCCTCAATAGGGCTGGTAGTGCTGCCCGCAAACTGTAGGAACGGCACCTTCTCAATATAGGCTTTGAGCAAGGTAGACGCGTACGCCTCGTCATCCACACAAATACACCTGATCATTCTTCTTGTAAGTTGGGAAGTAGGAAATTAAAGATAATACCCAAAATGCAGAAAGCTCCAACAACTTTCTAATGGGCAGCACTATTGCGTTTAGGACCTGTTTTTGGAAAAACAGCCCCTAAACGTAAGTGCAGCGTGACCAGGTACACATCACCGTTGTTTTTGACGGTGAGCGTATGGGCATTGGGGTACAGCAGCTCCAACCGCCGTTTTATGTTCTGTAACCCGATGCCGGTGGTCTGGTCTTTCTGGTGGTGGTGGATGTGGTTCTCTACCTCAAAAATCAAGTCTTGTCCCGTCATCTCCAGTTTTAGGCGGATGGGGTTGGCGGCATCATCGGCTATGCCGTGTTTAAAGGCGTTCTCCACAAACGGGATGAGCAACAGAGAAGCAATACGCTGTCCCTCCACGGAGCCCTCCACCTGAAAATCCACGAAGAAACAATCCTGGAACCGCAGCCGGAAAATCTGGATGTAGCTGTGCAGGTAGTCTACTTCTTTCTGCAGCTCCACCTGGCCATCGGGGCTGTCATGGAGCATGTAGCGCATCAGGTCAGAGAGCTTGAGAATGGCCTCGGCCAGTTTCTCAGAAACGGGGTACGCCTGCGCATACAGGTAATTGAGCGTGTTGTAGAGGAAGTGCGGGTTCACCTGAGATTTAAGGAAGGCTAACTCGGCCTGGGTCTTCTCCTGGCGCAGCAGTTTGTTTTCCTTCTCTTTCTTAAAGGCATCCTGCACGCTGTAGACCACCAGGCTCAGCACCACCATGGGCGTGGCGTAGTACAGGTTGTCTGTTAAGTAATGCAGAAAAGGGGTGCTTTTGCTGTAATTCTGGAACCCCAGCACCAGCGGGTACAGATTCTCTTCCAGCAGGTACCGGCAGAGGATGAAAAGTAGCTGCGCACTCCCCAACCCCACCACCAGGGCCAACAGGCGTTCGCGGTTCAGGAACCGGGGGTACACCAAACGGTAGCAGTAGTAGAACTCCAACGCCATGCACAGCGTGAACGAGGATTGGAGCCACATGAGGGACCGCGGGTACTTTGGCTGTTCTATATAGATACCTATCAAGCTGTACGTCAGGTACAGGACCCAGGCCGCCACATGGTAGAGCACAATCTTTTGGTTCTTCATGTCCCAAAGCTAGAAAGAGCGGCAAGGGTTTCCGCCTTTTTTATCCCAATCCCTCTTTTCCTGATGTGAACCTGCGTTTAGAGGCTCTTTTTCTAAAAACGGCTCCTAAACGCAGTTTGGGATAAAATCTGGAGACGTTGGGATCATTTTTTTCCCGCTCAGAGCAACCCCCTGCACCTTTGGGCATTCCTTCACCCAACCTAACCCGGCATGCGCTTTTTTATTTATCTCAGATGTTTGAGTGGCCTACTGGTTTGCGTGGCCTTTCTTTTCAGTCCTTTTGCTGGCCAAGCGCAAATCCTCTACGCCCAACCCACAGACTCTAGCTTGGTGACTACTCGGTTCACCAAAACCCAGGTGCAGGAAGACTTAGAGTTTCTGCTCCACACCCTACAGCAGGCGCACCCCAACCTATACCATTCTGTGAGCCGGGAGCAGCTGACCCGGTACAAAGACAGTGTGGCGGCCGCGTTACCTGCCCATTTGAACAGTTTCCAAGCCATTTTTGCGCTAAGTGCGGTTGTGGCGCAGTTGAACGAAGGACATCTAGGCTTTGTCACCCACCAGGAGCAGTGGAAACATTTTTATCGCGAGGCGCAGGTTTTCCCTTTTACCATTGCGGAGGTCATGCATGATGCTCTTATCATTCAGAAAGACTTGTCTCAGCCGCAACACCTGGCTCCTTTTGACACTATCTGGGCCATCAATGGGATTCCGGTGAGGCATTTGATCCAGAAATACAAAAACCTGAACGGTGGGCTGGACTGCTGGCGCACCAGACACGTCAAAAACAATCTCCACTTCCTGCTGTTCGCAGATTCCATCAGGTCTCCGTTCCGGGTACGGGCCAGCCACCGAGGGCGGTTCACCCATTTCACCGTAGAAGGCAATCCTTACCCAAAGCCCTCACCTTCTGGCTCCACCGTTAGCAGCCCGGCCTATTATACCTATCAGGTTCTGCCAGACAGCGTGGCGTACCTCAACTTCCGGCGCATGTGGGGATATCACAGCCGGTTTATCTCCTTTCTGGACAGCGCCTTCACAGACATGCACGTGCGGGGTGTTCAGAAGCTGGTTATTGATTTGCGCTACAACGGCGGCGGCGACCCGCGCCTGGGCCAGATTCTGCTCTCCTACCTTACCCGGAAGCCTTACCGCTTTCACGCCTTCACCAAATTCAAGCTGAGCAAGCCCTCTAAGGAGTTTCAGTATGACTTGGTCAACAGCACCATTCCTAAACCGGTGCGGGTGTTGCTGAAAAGCCTTCCTAACGGGTTGGTGAAAACCACCCGCTACAAAGCCAAATCGCACCGTACCAGGCAACCCTTCTACACAGGCCAATTCTGCTTTCTTATTGGGCAGGGCACTTTCTCGGCGGCCAACAATTTAGCGGGGAGTATCAAAGAATACGGACTGGGCACGCTCATCGGCGAAGCCACCTGTGAACCGCTCAATGATTACGGCGAGATGATGTCTTTCATGCTACCCCATACTCGCCTGGTGGCCTCTACTCCCTCTGAGTATTTTACCCACCCCACTGGAGACCGCCACAACCGTGACGGCGTTCAGCCAGACGTGGTGGTAAAACCAACTCAGCGAGACAGGGCACAGGGCCGTGATGCCGTGCTGGAGTTTGCCCAACGCTGGTTTCCATGATCTATCCGCAGCCGCTTCCCGCCAAATTCCTTATGTAACAGGCACCCAGTAGTACTTGAGAATCCTCGGGATCATTTTTTTCCAGCCCTAAGCAACCACCCGCACCTTTGAGCATCTATTTATCAAACCCCATTCCTATGCGCTGTCACCTCTACTCCACCCGCCTTCTCTCTCTTCTTTTCACCTTCTGCCTTTTCTCTGGAGTAGCCCTGGCTCAGTCCGGCGCTCCGGTAAAGGGCACTGTGCTAGACCAAACCCGCCAGCCGTTGGGCTTTGCCACCATTATGCTGGTGCACCTCCCAGATTCGGCCATCGCCCACTCCCAGATGGCCGATGAGGCGGGAACCTATCTGTTTGAGAAAGTGGCCGCTGGCCGATATGTGGTAAAAGCCAGCCGCATTGACTTCAACACCGCCCTGAGCCAACCGTTTGAGGTGAACGGCCAGCCGGTGCAGGTGCCCGCGATCCTGGCGACTCCCAAGACCACCGCGCTCAAAGAAGTGGTGGTGCAGGGCCAGCGCCCCCTGCTGGAGCAGCAAGCCGATAGGCTCATCCTGAACGTGGAGAAGCTGAACACCGCCGGTGAGAACGCGCTGGAGGTCCTCAAAAACGCCCCCGGCATACGCATAGACAAAGACGATAACATTCTCTTTAGAGGAAGCGGGGGCGTGAACGTGATGCTCAACGGCAAAATGACCTACATGAACGGCGCGGAACTGAGTGCCTACCTTAACGGTGAGCAAGGTAGAACTCATGGCCAATCCTCCGGCTTCGTATGACGCGGCGGGCACGGCGGGCATCATCAACATTCAGCTCAAGCGGGAACTTACCAAAGGCATGAACGGGACGCTGAGCGCGGGCACCGGCTACGGGAAATATGAGAAAGCCTGGGCTGGCCTCAACCTCAACTACAACCTGGGCAAGGTGAGTTTCTACACCCGCCTGAACACGGGCCACTACAACTCCTACAACCGCCTCACCATGGAGCGGGAGATCAGAGACAGCCTGTACCGCTCCGTGAACTTCTGGCACCCCATCACTAAAAGCGTGAACGTGGTGGCCGGGGCCGATTATTTCATCTCAAAGCAACACACGGTGGGTTTCATGGTCAAAGGCTACACCTCGCCGCAAGACGTGCTCACCACCAGCAACTCGGTGAACTATGATGTGCCTGGCAACCCCATTGGCAACGTACAGATGCACAACCCGCGCGATGTAACATCCCACAACTACAGCCTCAACGTCAACTACAAATTTGACATAGACACCACCGGCCGCTCGCTCACCTTTGACTCTGACTTTGTGCGCTACCGCAATGCCGCCGATGAGCTTTTCACAAACCAGTTTTTTGGCCAAACCGTGGTGAGCGAAAATGCATTGGAAGAGTTGCAGAGTTTCTCAGATGCCGATGTGCGTATCTTCGCCCTTAAACTGGACTACGTGCATCCCTTGGCCAATAATTGGAAAGCGGAAACGGGTTGGAAGAGCAGCTGGGTCCGCAATGACGCCGACATCAGGTTTGAGCGTCGGGAGGAAGACCGCTGGCTCAATGATGTGCGCCGCACCAACCACTTCCTGTACGACGAGAACATCAACGCCGGGTATGTGAGCCTGAGTAAGAAAGTAAGCAAAGCCCTGAGCCTGAAAGCTGGGCTGCGAGCCGAACAGACCATTTCCGAAGGCAATTCCCTAACCCTCAAAAATGTAGCTAACCGCAATTACTGGCGGTTTTTCCCCAGCGTGTTTGTGGGCTACACCCCTTCAGAGGACCATCAGTTCTCCACCTCGTACAGCCGCCGCATCAGTAGGCCCAACTACCGGAGCCTGAACCCGTTCACGTTTTACTCAGATCCGTACACGGGCCTTCTGGGCAATCCGTTTCTGCAGCCGTCGTTCTCCAACTCTTTCATGGTCAGTTATTCGTTCAAGAGCTTTCAGGTGCTGAGCATCAGCTATCTGCAGGAGAAGGATTTTGTCATGGAGGTGGTTACCCAGAACGATGACACTAAGGAGAGCATCAGTACGCCCAAGAACCTGAGCCGCGCGCGTTCCCTTAGTTTCAGTAGCGGCGGCACCTTGCCCGTACGCAAGTGGTGGAACGCCAACCTGCAGGTACAGGGCAGCCTGAACAAAGTGACCACTCCCGTGCAGGGCGAGCAATATAACCAGGAGCAGTTCTCCTGGGACCTCAGCACCGACCATAACTTCATCCTGCCTAAGAACTTCAGCGTGCAGTACTCGGCGTACTACAGCTCGCCCTCGGTGTCTGGGCTTTTCCGGAACAAGGCGTCTTACCTCATGAGCATTGGCGGCAAGAAAACCTTTCTGGACGGCCGCGCCACCGTGAGCCTGAAACTGAACGACATCTTTGACACCGCCCGTTTCAGGGCTCACCTGAGGTACGCTAACGTGAACATGTACTGGCAGAACGAGTGGGAAAGCCGCCGCCTCAACCTCACGCTGGACTACAAGTTTGGCAACAGCAAAATCAAAACCGCCCGCAGCCGCAGAACCGGCACCTCTGACGAGGAAAACCGGGTGAGCAAGTAAGGCCTGCATTGTTCAGTTGCGTTTAGGGGCTCTTTTTGGAAAAAGAGCCCCTAAACGCAACTAACCTTTAAAAGCACTGCCCAGGTGCCGCATGGCAAGCCCTTAAAGAACCAGATCTGCAAACCCTCATTCTTCCCTCCTAAGACAAAAATCACCGCAACTCCCGCCATTTGTCCTATCTTTCCCGGGAAGAGACACGTACTTTTGTAGAAACAGATGAACGGTACTGATGTTAGGTAAAGGATCTAAATTATATAGCATTTTCAAACTCAAATGCCCCCGCTGCCACGAAGGCGACCTCTTTGAGAACAACAGCCTCCTGAGCTGGAGTCGGTTCTCGCAGATGAAGGAGCATTGCCCGATTTGCCAGCAGGTGTATGAGCCCGAGCCAGGGTATTACTACGGCGCCATGTATGTGAGCTACGGGCTTACCACCGGCCCTACGCTCATTATGGTGCTGCTCATGCTACTGGTTTTCAACGAAGTAACCATGCTCATGTTTGTAGGGGCGCTCACCCTTACCCTAGTACTTTTTCTGCCGGCTATCTTCAAGCTTTCTAGGGCCATCTGGATCAATATTTTCATCAGTTATGATCCTAACGCCGCCGCCCGTCCGCACGCCCGGGGGCACTAGAAGATTTCTGTTTCTGAGCCGTTTTTCCCAAATTAGGCCCAAACCAGCGGGCTCCCCGCTGTCTCTTGGCCTATGCCCGAAAAACTACCGGTTTACCGTATCCCAGATTTTACCGCCGCCCGGGGCATGGCCCAGGGTTTCCATGTGGTAGATTTGCAGACGCACCAGCAGAAACACGCGTTCATAGAGGCGCCGCACAAACACGATTTCTTCCTGCTCCTGCACGTCTGGCAAGGCTCCGGCACCCATACCATAGATTTCACCGCCTATGAGGTGAAGCCCCACAGCCTGTTCTTCCTCACGCCGGGGCAGGTACATGCCTGGAACTTATCGCCAGACACCCAAGGCACGCTGCTGTTCTTTTCCCCCGCGTTTTTCTCCAACGGGCAAGAAAGTGAGGCGCTGAGGCAGTTCCCGTTTTTCAGGTCCTGGCAACATGCGCCGGTTCTGTACGCAGATGCCCAGACACTGGCTCCGGCGGCCCAAACATTCCAAAGTATACAAAACGAATACAAAGCGGCGCTCCCGCTGCAAGCCGATGCGCTGCGGGCGTACCTGCACCTGCTGCTCATTCAGATAAGCCGCTTGTACCCCAGCCAGCAACACCGCAGCGGCACCAGCACCTGGCCCCACCAGTTGTACCAGCTGGAAAAACTGGTGGAGCAGCATTACCGCCAGCACCAGCCCATTGCGTTCTACGCCAACGCCCTGCACCTGAGCCCCAAGTACCTGAACGAGCTCTGCAAAGAGAACTTGGGCAAAACTACCACAGACCTGCTGCAGGAACGGCTTATTCTGGAAGCCAAGCGTCTGCTCACCCACTCGCCGCACCTGAACATTGCCCAGGTGGCGCTGGCGCTTGGGTTTGAGGACAACTCCTATTTCAGCCGGTTCTTCAAGAAACACACGGGGGCCACGCCAGAGCAGTTCCGGCAGAAAGGATAAATACGGTTTCTGCTCCTTAGCGCCTACTTTTCAACAACCTAATGGCAACGGTGGGGGTTTAAAGAATCTGTGTCCTAACGTCAGATTCAGTTATTGCCCATGCTACGTTTCTTTCTTCTGCTCTCCTGCTTTTTGCTGGTGCTCTGCGCGGCCAGCCCCACCTCGGCCCAAAACCTTACCGGGCCCAAGGGCGAAGTCTTTACCTTGCGGGTGGTGAAAGACAAACTCAGCGACCCCTGGGAAGTAACCTATGGCCCCGATCAGCATCTGTGGGTCACCGAAGCTAAAGGATACCGGGTAAGCAGGCTTAATCCGGCCACCGGGGCCCAGACCGTGCTGCTGGACCTGAATTCGGCCCGCAACTTCCCCAGATATGACAAAATTCCAGACCAAAAAGATGGCGGCAAACCCTGGCCCCAGGGCGGGCTGATGGGAATGGCCCTGCACCCGCAGCTTCTCACGGGTAAACCCTACGTGTACCTGGCCTATGCATATGAGTTTGCAGGGGCAGACCAGACCGGCAGCGGCTGTGACCCCAACTTTGGCGGTTGTCATTTCACCATGCGCGTGGTGCGGTATGAATATCAGCCGAAGGCGCAACGGTTGGTGAACCCTTTGGTGCTCTGTGACAGCATTCCCGGCAGCAACGACCATAACTCGGGGCGCCTGCTCATTGCGCCCGCCAATGGCCAGCCGTTTCTGTTTTATACCGTGGGTGACATGGGCGCGGGGCAGTTCAAGAACGTGGGCAGACCTAACCACGCGCAGCAAATTAGCAGCTATGAAGGCAAAGTGCTTCGGTTCAATCTGGAGCCAGACCAAGATCAAGGGGAATATGACCGCTGGATTCCCAATGACAATCCGTTTACCAAACCCCAGAAACAGAACGCCGTCTGGAGCTACGGCCACCGCAACGCTCAAGGGCTGGCGTACGCGCTAATTGGCGGCACCGGAAGAATCTACGCCAGTGAGCACGGTCCTTTTTCTGACGATGAGCTGAATCTTATTGAGAAGGGCAAAAACTACGGTCACCCGCTTATTATTGGGTACGCCGACAACAACTACAACGGACTGGCCGCCGGGGTAAGTACCCACTCTAACTTACCCGGCGAGTGGCATACCACCTACCCCACCATCAAAAGCGAAAAAGAGAACGCCACCGCCCTGGGGAAAGACACTTACCGCGACCCTCTCCTGAGTCTCTACCCCAACTCCCAGGCCTTCATCCGGAACATAATGACGCAATCCCGAAACGATGAGAAAGCGTCGCCAGAATGGCCTTCTGATGCGCCCAGCAGCATTGACGTTTATACCGCTTCGGCTATTCCGGGGTGGCAGAACTCGTTGCTTATTCCCACGCTCAAATCTGGGAAGCTCATCAGGGTACCGCTGAATGCATCGGGCACCGCCCCCTCCGGCGATACTCTCTCCTACTTCCACAAATCCCAGATCCGGTACCGGGACCTGGCTATCTCACCAGACGGAAAGAAACTGTACCTAGCCGTAGACAGTTCTTCGGTAACCTCCGGCCCCTCGGGCGAAGATCCCAAAGGCAGCCAGTACAAGGGAGCCATTCTGGAATTTACCTACGTAAAGGGAGGCAGTGCCACTCAAAAAGCCACCGGGGCCACCAAACGCAGCCCTGCCCCCACCAAGGCTGCCGCTACCAGAAAGGAAGAATAGAAACTTTGCGTTTAGGGGCTGTTTTTGGAAAAACGGCCCCTAAACGCAAAGTTGGATAGAAGGGAAAGTTTACTTTGCTCTGAATTTCTGTTTCCCCGTAAGCAACTGGAAGAACAGCACAAAGTCTGAGGCCAGACTATAGAACGGGTACTGGAAGGTAGCCGGTTTGTTTTTCTCAAAGAAGAAATGCCCCACCCACGCAAACCCGTAGCCAATGACCGGCAGCAGCCACAGCCAAGAGTAACGGCCCAGGAACAACGTCACCACCAAAAGGATCAGCAGCAGCCCTGTGCCTGTAAAATGCAGCACCCGACTGGTGGTGTTCTGGTGCTCTTGCAGGTAGAACGGGTAGAACTCTTTGAAGGAGGTGATGCGGGGAGAAGGAGTTGGTTGAGGCATCATTTGATACATCCAGATAAAAGAAACAATAAATTTCTATGAATACAGAAGTATTTATTCAATCAGCTCTATTAGATAGATCAGTTATTGGGAAGGTTAATCTTTGAGCCACCAGGTGCAAGCAACATTGCTACGATATCATTTGGATCGAAAATATGGTCTGTTACTTCACCCGTTTTTGGATTGATGCATATAGTGCTACTTATAAGATTCGGAGGAAAATCAAATTCAATCTTTTCTTCCTCTTTCAATCTGATATTCGATGATAAATCTTTCATATTAACTCCACAAATACTATCATCTTTAGGCATGGAAAACAACAGAGGTGGGCACATTGGCACTACAACCTTGTTTCCACCTCTGTAAAGACCATGTTTTAGATCTTCAGAATGCAATGGAATAATAAACTCATAAACGTTGTTTAAATATCTTAGATAGAATATATGGGTGACACACTTCTCATTATCATCTAACTTCCTAAAAATAAAGCAACTTGGTTTCTTATCACTGTATTCTAGTGGTAATTGGTAATGTACCACTTTAAACAACTCAGATAGTACCTCATCATATCTATTTTCAAATAGAAGCCTGACACTTTCCTGATAATACTTCATGTATTCCTTTGGAATAACAGCTAATGCTATTTTCAGAAATGCCTTATATACTTTGATCGGTGTATATGGATTCTTTAAGAATCGTATCTCTGCCCTACCTAACTCATCATTAATCTCAAATACTTTTTTTTCAAAATTACTTTGCTCAATCTTAACACAATCACTTAATCCATCAAACTCCCCATATTTAGCAACAAGAGCCCCATCATTAGATGTAAATTTAGGAATATTCTCTTTAGCCTTTACTCCAGAAATAGTTCTTATTAAACCTAAGAAGTTTGTCAAATCATTCTCATAGGAAGAAAAGAGGGAATTACAGATATCACATTCATCATCAGAAACTAAATGTTTATTCCCAAGTAGTTGAGGAATTGTATGAGCAATCTTGTTGAATTTTGTTTGTGTGTTATTTCGCCCACAGAATCTACAAACCCTTTCTCTTTTAGGAGTAAGCCCTTTCATTTTATTATCTGGACAACCTGATATAAACTCAATTGTATAGTGCTTTGTGAATCTAATTAATTCATTAACCCAACTTTTGAATGTGTATACAGTAAGATTATCCATAACATTTAATTTATCGAATTAGCATCACATACTAAAGATAACTTAAATTCCTTTCTTCTTGGCCTTCTTCCGCTCTGCAAAATACGCGGCTACTTCATCTCTGCTTTTGGCGTTGAACGTCATCTCCGCCGTTAAGCCGCCTTTGCGTCCTACCAGTACGCCGTAGCGCATGTCTTCATAGCCGCGCATGCTGTGGGCGTCTGGGTTGATGCTGAGCATCACGTTCTGGCTGAGGGCGTACTCTACCCAGCGCCAATCCAGGTCCAGGCGCCAGGGGTTCGCGTTGATTTCAATGATTACCTGGTTCTGGGCGCAGGCGTCTATCACGGCTTTATGGTCAATAGGATAGCCTTCGCGGCGCAGGAGCAGGCGGCCGGTGGGGTGTCCCAGCATGGTGGTGTAGGGGTTGTGGATGGCGGTCACCAGTCTATCTGTAGCCTTCACGATGTCCATTTTGAGATTGCTGTGGATGGAAGCCACAATAAAGTCAAAGGACGCGAGCACATCATTGTCATAGTCCAGAGACCCATCGGCGAGGATATCAGACTCAATGCCTTTGAAGATTCTGAACGGGCCCAATTGCTGGTTGAGCCGCTCAATTTCCTGGTGCTGCGTCTGTACCCTGAACTCCTGCAACCCGTTGGCATAGAACGCCGATTTGGAGTGGTCGCAGATGCCCAGGTATTCGTAACCTAGTTGCTGGCAGTGCACCGCCATCTGCTCCAGCGTATGCGCGCCGTCTGAGTAGGTACTGTGGTTGTGCAGAATGCCTTTCAGGTCACTGTCCTGAAGCAGGGTGGGCAGTTTGTTTTCCTTGGCCAGTTCCAGCACGCGTACGCTTTCGCGCAGCTCTGGGGCGATGAACGGCAGTTTCAGCCGCTGGAAAATCTCCTCTTCAGAAGCAGCCGGTTCGCCGTAGGCCTCGGCCATAAGCGTATCTCCGTTCTCGTTCAGGGGCTGGATGAGCCAGTGCGGATTAGCGGAGTACAGCAAGGTCTGGTTCGCGAAGCGGCGCTCCGGCACCTGCCGCACCTCCAGCTTCAGCCCTGCCCCTACTAACTGCCCGCGCCACACGAACGGTCCAGAAAGATGCTCCACAGATGTAATGCCGGGAATTTCATTCAGGAACTCAGGCCAGGAGCGGTCGTCTTGCAGGCTCACCAGAAACTGCAGGGTATCTACAATCTCCAAGTTGCGCCGCATGTCGCCCACCAGTTCCACGGAAGCCGTTTCGGGCCTGTTTTTCAGGAATTGAAGCAAATCCAGCGCCAGCGGCTCGGCCTCGGCCCAGAGCAGTTTGCCTTTGCTGTCCTCTGAGTATTGCAGTGCCTGCAGAATGGTTTCCTGCGTTTTCGCCCCGAAGCCTTTGAGTTTGGAGAGCTCGTTCCGCTCGCAGGCCTCGCGCAGGCCCTCCGTGGTTTCCACGCCCAGTTCCTTCCAGATGGTCCTGATTTTCTTGGGGCCGATGCCCTTGATGTTGAGCATCTGCACCACACCCTCGGGGGTGGTTTCCAGCAGCCGGTTCAGGTCGGCGTGGCTGCCCGTCTGGATGGCTTCCATGATCTTGGCGGCCATGCCCTTGCCAATGCCGTCCAGCTTCTCCAGTTGGGCCTGGCTCATCTGGTGAATGGGCTGTTCCAGGCGTTCCAGCACCATAACGGCGTTGGTGTATGATTTTATCTTGAACGGGTTCTCGTCGTGCAGCTCCATCAAAGAAGCCGTGAGCCGGAACATACGAATGAGTTCTTTGTTCTCCACGGGTATGCTTGCTAATGGGATTTAGACAAAGATAAGGAACATACTGCGTATGTTAGTCCTGAGTTCCGAGTCTTGGGTGTAAGCTGGGAGACTGACTGGTTTTGCCTCAATTCCGGAAAAAGAGCCGCTAAACGCACTTCCCAGCGCCCGTATGGCGGCAGGTAGGAACTCTTTTGTATCTTGTGACAACTTTGCGTTTAAAATAGATTCTAAAAGACCTTCCCCGCATGAAAAACCTGTCTCTGTTTTGCCTCCTGACCATGGGGCTGATGGCCTTTCAATGTGGCGACGGTGTAAGCGTACCAGATGCTGTTTACGGCCAAACCTGGCTCTACTCCTATGAAGAAGACTCTGCCGACGTGCGCTCTTACCGCCCCAACACCTTTGACTTTCCTCCCTCCAGAGGTCGTACAGGTTTTATGCTGCAGAAAGACGGCACGTTTATCCGGTACGGCATAGCGCCCACAGACGGCCTGGAGGAACAACCCGGCACTTGGGAAGCCGGAGGCAAGAACCTGCTGCAGATCAAGTTCAAAGACGCCCAGCATGAGCCGGAGCAGATTGAGATCATCTCGGCCACGCCTACTTTACTTAAAATCCGGCGTAAGACTGATTAGCCAACCCTGTACTTTTTTATGTTTTTAGTCTCTTACGTCTTTTCTAGATAGGCTCGCTATTGTATGCAGCAGTACTTGGATCTACTCAACCAGAGGTATGATAAGATATATGTGATTACCCTTCACAGGGCGAATGACAGACACGCACATATCCAAAAAGAACTGAAAGGGCTTAACTATGAATTTTTCTATGGAAAAGACAAAAAAGAATTCTCTCTTGCGGAATTGAACGCGGCCGGCATCTATGACGAAGCTCTTGCCAAGAAACACCACAGATACGGCAAACCCATGCCCCCGGGCATGGTTGGCTGCTCCTGGAGCCACCGGTTGATCTATGAGGACATCATCATGCACCGTTACCAGCAAGTCCTGATTCTGGAGGATGATGTGGTACTGGACACCCAGAATCTAGCGTTACTCCCAGAGGTCTTCGTTGAGCTGCCTAATGATTGGGAGTTGTTCTACTTCGGGTTTGCCCTGCATGAAGTTCCGCCGGCAAACGCCCCGCTAAAGAAGTTGTTTTACCATCTGATCCATTCGCTTGGCTTGCTTAAGCACACCCATACTGCTATCCGTAACCTGTACCCGAAACAGATTTCGAAACACATTTACAAATCCGGCTATCATGACTGCACCCATGCGTATGCCCTTACGTATTCTGCGGCGAAGAAATTAGCCGAGCTACAGACACCTATTTCTTTCTTCCCAGACCACTTATTGGCCTATGCGGCCACCAATGAGCTGGTAAAGGCTTATCTGGTTCTACCTAAGATCATAAATCAGCAGTACCAGGTACTGGAGGAGGCACCTATCTCTTACCTCCACAGTTAAGTACGGGGTCTGTTTTCCCTGAAAATTTTTAGAAAGGTCCTCCCTTTGCTTTACATTTACTGAATTTTTCCGTTATTTATATGAACTACTGGCTCGTAAAATCTGAACCCGAGAAATACGCCTGGACTGACTTACAGCGCGATGGAGAAACCACCTGGGACGGCGTGCGCAACTTCCAGGCCCGCAACAACCTTCAACAGATGAAAGAAGGCGATCTGGTCATGTATTACCATAGCGTCTCTGAGAAATCTATTGTGGGCGTGGCCAAAGTAAGCAAAGAAGCCTATCCAGACCCCACCGCCAATGAGCCCCGCTGGCTGGCGGTAAGCCTGGTGCCCGAGCAGGCGTTTGCCCAACCTGTCTCCCTGGACCAGATCAAAAAAGAGGAGCGGTTGCAGAACATTGCCCTGCTGCGGCAATCCAGGTTGTCTGTGATGCCTCTTTCTCCCGAGGAGTTTGAGATTCTGCTGCGCATGGGCCAATAACACGGCTCCGCATGCTGGGCAGGCAGCCGGCGTTTTTACTGATTTGGCTTAAATTTTTAAAAACACCTATGTTCCCCATCATCAGAAGCATCTATAGTTCCCTGCTGATCCTCCTGCTGTGCGCTGGCTGGCTCCTGCCGGCGCATGCCCGCCAGAAAAAAGAGAAGGACAAGGAAAAACCGGCCCCGCCTACCCAAAACTACCGGGCAGAACTGGAGAGTAATTCTTTTGACGATGAACATGTGGTAAAGCCGCTGCCCGACAGCACCCTGCTGGTGGCTAGCTTCAAGCGCAGCAGTTGGTTTGGCAAAGATGATTTCACCCTGACCCGGTATGACCGGCAGCTGAAACAAATTTGGCAGACCAAACATGAGCACAAGCCCAACCACTCCCTGCTGTTTGTGTCCGCTGAGCGCAACAACATCTTTCTGCTGTTCTCTACCCTATCCAACAAAAAGCTGCTGCTTTACCGGGTAAACCCAAACACCGGCAACGCCACGTATAGTGAACACGAACTGCCCTCCAACAATCTTACCCTGCGGGAAATGGAGGCTCTGGACGGCCAAGTGTTTCTGAGCGGTCTGGAAGGTCCCAACCTCAACATGCTGCAACTGAACCCGCGGCAGGAAGAAGTGAAACTGCTGCCCGCGGTGTTCGGGATGGAGGAAGATTTAGGTGAGTTTAGAGTTGACACGCTCTCCCATGCGGTAGAATTTGTGGTGGCGGAATCTAATGGCTGGCGTTCTAGGGTACAGACCAAACGCATCAACACCAAAGGCGATGTCATAGGCACTTATTTCATCCAGCCTGAGATAGACTACCGCAACTACAACACCCTGCAGGCCGGCCGCCTCACGCCCGGCGACACGCTGAGCAAAGTGCTCATTGGCACTTTCGGCTACCGCACGTCTATCTTCTCCAAAGGCCTGTTCACCAGTAATCTGGCGGGCAACGTGAAGTATTTTGATTTCAGCAAGCTGGACCACTTCTTTGAGTACCTGTCGCCGCGGGCGGAGCGCCGCATGAAGGCTAAGTTCGCCCGCCAAGAGGCCCGGGAGAAACCCTTGGTGCTCAGGTACCGCATGTTGCTGCACCCCGTGCTGCCGCACCCGCAGGGCTACGCCATTGTAGGTGAGATTTATTACCCGCAGTACCGCAACAACATAGAGAACCCTTACCTGGCGGGCCGTTACCCTATGGAAATGCGTGAGCCCAGAACCAGAAACATGTTCAACGGCTATAGGTTCTCGCATGCCATTGCCTGCGTCTTTGACCGGGAAGGCAACCTCCTTTGGGACAACTCCTACAAACTCAAGAACCTCACGTACCCAGAACTGGCCCCCACTGTAGAGGCTGGAGTGATGGCAGACGGTTCCATTGCGTTGGTGTACCCAGAAGAGGAAAAGATCTGGTTTAAAACCTTAAGGCCTAAACAATCCCTCTCCAACGAGGAAAAGGTAGAGGTACGGCTTCAGGAGGAAACGGAGAAAATGGTGTCCAGCAATTCAGAGGGCATTGTGCATTGGTACGGCGGTAACTTCATTGCCTTCGGGTTCCAGCGCATACGGCCCCAGACCGGCGAAGCCCGCACCGTTTTCTACCTGCAGAACATGGCATTTTAGTTTCTTAACCGGTAAACACTAGAGGCTGCCTCAGAAAAAACAGGTTCTACTAGTATTGGCAGGGAGTAAGTTTTTATATTTGCCCAAAACCCGGCCATGCACAAACGCCTCATTGTTCCGCACGCACTGTTTCAGATCATGATCCGGCGCCTGGCGCACCAGCTCATAGAGACGCACGGTGATTTTTCCAATTCCGTTATCCTGGGGCTACAACCCCGCGGCACCTTTGTCGCTGACCGCCTGCAGCAGACCCTTCAGGAGATCTTGGGCATCAGCGTACAAACCGGTTATCTGGACATCACCTTCCACCGTGATGATTTCCGGCGCCGTGCCACTCCCCTGGCCCCCAATGCCACCAAAGTAGAATTCTCCCTGGAAGGAAAGCGGGTGATCTTGGCAGATGATGTGCTCTACACCGGCCGCTCTGTGCGGGCCGCCCTGGATGCCATGATCTCCTACGGAAGACCCGCCCAGGTAGAACTGCTGGTGCTCATAGACCGCCAATATACCCGTGATTTGCCCATTGAAGCCACCTACGTGGGCCAGCGGGTAGACTCGCTGCACTCCCAGCGGGTAGAAGTGAGTTGGCAGGACAGCCAATCACCTGAGGACGCCATCTGGCTCCTGACACGTACCCCAGACCAAGAACAACCCCATGCAACAGCTTAGCGTCCGGCACCTGTTGGGCATCAAGGAGATTACCCCGCAGGATATTCAGTTAATCTTTGAGACCGCAGACCAGTTCAAGGAAGTACTGAACCGCCCCATCAAGAAAGTGCCGTCTCTGCGCGATGTCACCATCGCCAATGTTTTCTTTGAAAACTCCACGCGTACCCGCCTTTCCTTTGAACTGGCAGAGAAACGCCTTTCGGCGGATGTGATCAATTTCTCGGCCTCCGGCAGCTCCGTGAAAAAAGGCGAAACCCTGCTGGACACCGTGAACAACATCCTGTCTATGAAGGTAGACATGATTGTGATGCGCCACAGCAGCCCCGGAGCTCCGCACTTCCTGTCCCGGAAAATACAGGCCAATATTGTGAACGCCGGAGACGGCACCCATGAACATCCCACCCAAGCCCTGCTGGATTCCTTCTCCATCAGGCAGAAATTAGGGGAGGTAGCCGGTAAGAAGGTGGCCATAATTGGAGATATCACCCACTCCCGCGTGGCACTTTCCAACATCTTCGCGCTGCAGATGCAAGGGGCCGAGGTAGCCGTCTGCGGGCCGCCCACCCTACTGCCCAAGCACATAGGGGAACTGGGCGTAAAGGTTTTCTGGAACGTGCGCGAGGCCCTGCAATGGTGCGATGTGGCCAATGTGCTGCGCATTCAGCTGGAGCGCCAGACCGGCAAGCTGTTCCCGTCTTTGCGCGAGTATGCCCTGTACTTCGGGATTAGCAAAAAAATGCTGGACGAGCTGGACAAGGAAATCGTGCTCATGCACCCCGGCCCTATTAACCGCGGGGTGGAACTCACCTCAGACGCCGCAGACTCCCACCACTCCATCATTCTGGACCAGGTGGAGAACGGGGTGGCTATCAGGATGGCGGTGCTTTACCTCTTGGCCAGCAAAGGGTAAGCACAACTCCTGCAAGATCACCCAAAAACGGAATCATTCTACTTTTACCTTATCCGCTGTTTAGGGGCTCTTTTTGAAAAAAGAGCCCCTAAACAGCGGATTTTTGCGTTTAATGCTTAAACCTACCGGTTTCATAGGAGGAACCGGCAAAGCTTTGTTAAACAAAAGTTATATATTTAAAGCTCTGACAGAAGCCGAAACACGTTATTTCACTATGACCAAAGAACTTGTCAATCCTTTTGGAAGAACGTACCTCACCATACAGGAGGATGCTAAAAACAGGCTAATCTATGTAAACTGGATGGGCTACTTAACCGAAGAGAATGTAAAGGCCGGTGTCCGGGCCTATACCCAAGCCTTAGCCGATGCCGGCTATCATTGCGTGCTCAATGACACCAGACTGATCATAGGTTCCTGGGACCATTCCCTGGATTGGGTGATCAATGACTGGGCCCCCAATGCCGCCAAAGCCGGTCTGAAGCGCATTGCCATGCTCGCCAACCCTGAAAGTTTTGGCGAGTCCTCCGCCTCTACTTTCCTCAAAGAGGTAAAATCTTTTGAAGCCAAATCTTTTGATGACCTGGAAACAGCCCGTCAGTGGCTAGCGGAATATAATTCGCGTAGATAACTCCTTTTCTTTACTACCATAAAGCGGCAGCGCCCTCCAGATTAAGTCTGGAGGGCGCTGCCGTTTAGGGGCCATTTTTCTGAAATAAGTCTCTAAACGGCTCTATTTTTACCAAGGCCCTAGAACGGCAACGGCATGGTCAGGGGCTGGTTGGTCTCAAAGTCATAGAGTGTCTGTAGCCTTAGGTTGTAGTAAGCGTCCCAGAAATTACGCAAGGAGCTCACGTAGCTTCTTCTGGCGGAGTCACGTTCTGAAGAGGCTTGGTTCAATTCCAAAAAACCGATTTTCCCGTTCAAGTAGCGATCTCTGGCCCCCAGGAAACGGCGTTCTGCCAAACCATTGGCCTGCTGCGCAATTTTCATCTGTTCGCGTAGCATCTTAAATCGTTTCACCTGCAGGTACACGTCCTGCTCAAAGCTCACGCGCTGCTGCTCCAGATTGGCTTTTACCAATTTCAGGTTCGCCTTGGCGGTTCCTATTCTGGATTTATTGCGGCCCCAGTCCATGAGCGGGATGCTGAGCCCTAGGTTTACGCGCTGTTGCGAAGTAGGATCTTGATACACTGGGCCAATGGATTCGGCGCGTTGGGTGAGCCCGTACTGCAGGAACAGATCGGCATTTACCCCAGAACTGGCCTCGGCCCAATCCAGATTACGCTCGGCGTCTATCTCTTCTCTTTTGATGCCAATAACCCGCGAACGATTCTCAAGGGCCTGTTTCAGGGCGGTTTCTTCAGCTACTTCAAACTGCGGAATCTGGGCAGGCGCGATCAACCGGATGGGGTATGTTTCTGTGAGGCCCAAGTAGGTTTTAAGGCGCAGTGTGGTGGTTTCAATCTCTAGTTTGGCTTGCTCCAGGCTTTGTTTGGAGGTAAGCAGGCTTAACTCCAGTTGCAGGAGTTCGTTTACGCTGATCTTGGCATTATAGAACCGGGCTTGGGCAATTTTAAAAAGTGTATCATTGGTGGCCACGTTCTTCTGCGCGATGTCATAGCTGATCTGGCTCTGTAGCTGAGAGAAAAATAAGTCTGTGGCTCGCACGGCAATGCGCTCCATCTCTTCCCAGAAATTACGTTTGGCTTCCTCATAGCGCAGCGGCTCTGTCTTGCGGTCCCACTTGAGGTTATTGTGGTTGAAGATGGGCTGGCGCAGGGTAACCACAACCGGGTTAGATGCATAGGAATGTCCGTCGTTATCATCAATTCGTTGCAGTTTTGAATCAATGGAGATGACGCCGCCGGTTAGCCCCACATTCTGTTTCAGCTCCAGGTGCCCCGAAGAGATAGCTGACTGCACGCCCACAAAGTTGATTTTACCAGTGGTGGCATCTGTTACCCGTTCATAGTCTTTGGTATAAGAGGGCAGCGTGGCATAAAGGGCCAATTGCGGCAGGTAATTGCTCTTGTACGTATGGTACTGCCAGGTGCGGTTCTCCAGCTGCGTGAGTGCCTGCTGATAGCTTGGCGACTGCTCCCGCGCCATTTTGATGACCTCGGGCAAACTCAACCGGCGGGTAGTGGGATCTTCTGTGTCAATGTTAGGAATTTTGTCTGTGTCCTGCGCGGCCACGGGCAAGGCTACCAAAACAGCACCCAGTACCCAGACAAAAACCAATGGCCACTTTACTCTTGTTACTCGTTTTACTGTACGCACGTTCACTCTAAAATCTGCTGTGGGTGTGGGTTACCCTGGTGTATGCTCATGCCGTTTAGGGGCTCTTTCTCGGGAAACAGCCCCTAAACGCACTTCTCAACTTTTATCTTATCAAACTAACGGCGCATCTCGCGCTCAATGTCTTCCAGTTCCAGCGGAATGTTGGCCATAAGGTCTTCGGGGCCATTGTGGGTAATGAGGAAATTATTCTCCAGCCTGATGCCCAGGCCTTCTTCCCTAATATAGATGCCCGGCTCACAGGTAAAGACCATGCCTTCTTCAAACGGGCGGTACTTATCGCCCACGTCATGCACGTCCAGGCCCAGGAAATGTGAGGTGCCGTGCGGGAAGTATTTCTTGTAGAGCGGCTGGGCGGGGTTCTGGTTGTTCACCTCGCTCTCAGAGAGCAGGTCCAGTTTGATGAGCTCGTTCTCCATCACCTTGCCCACAAACTTATGGTATTGATCCAGCGTATTGCCGGGCACCAGCATCTGCTTGGCCACGTTCATGACGTGCAGCACGGCGTTGTAGACATCGGCCTGGCGTTTGGTGAATTTGCCGTTGACCGGAATGGAGCGCGTGAGGTCTGCGGCGTAATTGGCGTACTCGGCCCCGAAGTCCATGAGCAGCACATCGCCGTCCTGGCACTCCCGGAAGTTGTCTACGTAGTGCAAAATGCAGGCATTAGCACCCGAGGCGATGATGGAGCTATAGGCTGGTCCGCGGGAGCGGTTGCGCAGGAACTCATGGCTGATCTCGGCCTCAATCTCGTACTCCATCACGCCGGGCTTCACAAACTGGAGCACGCGGCGGAACGCTTTCTCCGTGATGTTGCAGGCCGTGCGCATGAGCTCCACCTCGCGGGGATGCTTGATGGAACGCAGGTAATGCAGGTGCTGGGTACTGCGGCAGTAATTATGGAGCGGGTATTTCTCCTTTAGCTTCTTGATGAAGCGGGCATCGCGGGTTTCCACCTCCACCACGGCGCGCAGGTGCTCGTTGGAGTTGAGGTACACGTTCTCGGTGTAGGGCATGAGCGCGGCCAGAATGCTGTCAAACTCATGGGTCCAGAAAACCGTTTCAATGCCAGAGACCTCCCGGGCCTGCTCTTTGGTGAGTTTGTAGCCCTCCCAGGTGAGGATGTGGTCATTGGTTTCGCGTACGAACAGCATTTCCTTCAGGCGTTCCTCGCGGGCATCTGGGAAAAGAACCAGGATACTTTCCTCCTGGTCAATGCCGCTGAGCCACAGCAGGTCGCTGTTCTGCCTGAACGGCATGGTGCCGTCGGCGTTGGTGGGCATTACGTCATTGGAGTGGAAGATGGCCAGAGACTGCGGCTTGAGGTAAGAGACAAATTTCTGGCGATTGTGGATAAAAAGGTCCTTCCCAATAGGCTCGTATTTCATGGCGGTACGTTTTGTGGTAAGCAGGTGCTACCGGCTATGGGCGTTTAGCGGCTCTTTTTCTCAAATAAGCCCTAAACCGTTATTCTTTTGAAACTTAAATGTATGACATTAAACCGTAATTTGCAGGCAAATAGCCTTCATTTAATCTTTTTGGCGTGAGGGGTTGGACTAAAATATTCTTTTTCTGTGTCTTGTTTATAACGGGTTGGGCCGCTGAAAACGTACAGGCGCAGCAGCGGTATTGGGTCATGTTCAAAGACAAACCCGCGGCGGGCGCTACCCTCTGGGTCAGCACTGCCACCCAGCACCAGCGCCGCCTCCAGCGTCTTTCGGTCACGCAGGCCTCAGACGCCCCCGTGCACCAGCCGTACCTGGACAGCCTGGCCGCCCGGGGCTTCACCGTTACCGCTGTCTCCAAGTGGCTCAACGCCGCCGTGGTCACCGCCACACCGGAGAAAGCAGCACCTCTGCGCCAGACTTCTTTTGTACAGGACCTGCAACCCATTACCGGCTTTTTTGTGCCCACCCGCACCGCTGCCCTACCCTACCAGGCCCTGTACATGGGCAAAGCCCTGAAACAGCTTAAACCCGAAGCCATTTTTGCCGCCAGCCTCACCGGGCGCGGCGTGAAGGTGGGCGTGATTGATGCCGGTTTCTATGATGCCCCCAACAAGTCTGGTTTGCAGCCAATTTTTGGAGATGGCCGCCTGAAAGCGTACCGCGATTTCGTGAATCCCGCCAAAACCCAGCCTTACTCCCAGCGCGAGAGTCTCCTGGATTCGCACGGCACCGATGTGCTCCTGTTCATGGCTGGCTCAGACCCCGAGAGACAGGTTTTGAGCGGCTTCGCCCCGGAGGCTGAGTTCTACCTGGCCCGCACCGACCACGGCAACCGCGAAACCCGTGTGGAGGAAGAATACTTTGTACAGGCCCTGGAGTGGATGGATAGCCTGGGCGTGCGGCTGGTGAATTCGTCTTTGGGCTACGGCACCGGCTTTGACAACCCCGCTGAGAATTACATTCCAGAGCAGATGGACGGGACCAGTTTCATTGCCAGGGCCGTGCAGATGGCCGTGGAACAGAAAGGCATGATGCTGGTGATTGCCGCGGGCAACGACGGCGGAAATAAGAAATGGAGGATCGTGAACACCCCCGCCGATGCTCCCGGCGTGCTCACCGTAGGCGCCACTGATTTTACCACCTGGGCCAAACAGGGCTATAGCAGCATTGGCCCAGGTTTCCTGCCTTACCTCAAACCCGATGTGGCCTGTTTCGCGGCTTCGGGCACTTCATTCGCGGCGCCCATCATTGCGGGGTTGGCGGCCTGCCTGCTGGAGGAAGACCCATCGCTCACGCCCCAGCAGCTCACAGATATCATCAAGAAAAGCAGCCACCTGTATCCCTACGGGAATAATTATGTGGGGTATGGCGTACCCAACGCCTTCAAGGCACTGGAACTGGTACAGGGCTTCTCCACCCTCTGGCCCGCCAAAGAAACCGTTACCGTAGAGGGCAACCGTTTTGTCTACAAGCACAAACCTTCGCTGCTCACCGAGGAAAACGGCGGTATTGTGCTCTACCGGAAGGAATCACCCACGGTGGTCATGGCTCAGCAGAGAATCTCCTTGCGCAAAAAGCGGATAGTGGTGAAACGCAAACCCAAAGAGACGCATACCACGCTGCACGTGGGCCCCACTGTGGTTGAACTGGTCTGGGAATAATGAAATGAACCGGCAGGATTCTCTCGGCCTTCAACCCTCTCATTAGTTTGCCACGTTCTCGTTCAGCCAGCCTTACGCCTCTTCTGGTTTAGCCCTGTTTTAAAAAAAAGAGCCTCTAAACGCGTTAGAGGCTCTTTCCATTTTACATGATAAACTACGCTTTACTTGGCCGGAGCTACAAACTTGAAGGGCATCACTAGTTTTACATTCACGTTTTTCTCATTCTGCCGACCCGGTTTCCAGGCAGGCATATACTCAATCGCCTTCATTAGAGACTGGTCCAGGCTGGGGTGTACTCCCTTCAGGAGTTGTACCTTGGTAATGGCGCCGTCTTTGTTCACCACAAAAGACACTTCTGCCATTCCCTGGGCGTTGGCAGCCTTGGCCGCCGCCGAGTAGCCTACCGCGCTGCTCAGGTACTTGTACAGAGCGGCCTGCCCACCCGGGAACTCCGGCATTTGCTCCACGGCAATAAACACACGCTCATCTTCCTGTGGGGCCGCCGGGGCAGCAGCAGACGGGCTTGTCACCCGGAATGGAACAGTGTATCTCACGTTCACGGCTTTGCCATTCTGGGTGCCCGGTTTCCAATTGGGCATTTTCAGCAGAACCTGCGTAAAGGCTCGGTCCAGGCTGGGGTGCAGCTTTTTCATGACCTGTACGTCTGTTACCTTTCCTTCCGTGTTCACCACAAATGTAGCTACTACCATTCCTGTTACTTTGGCTTCTTTGGCATCTTGTGGGTAAACGAAATTGTCCTTCAGAAAATCAAACATCGCTTTCTGTCCGCCCGGGAATTCTGGCATCTGCTCCACGGCTATGAACACAAGATCCTTATCCTTGGCTGGGGCAGCTTCTTTCTGGGACGTTTTTTTCGCGTTTCTGTTCACTACTGAGGCAAAAGAGATGGCTTCTTTAGAGGCTACCGCCGCACCATTTTTATAGGCGGGGGTCCAGGCAGGCATCTGGCGCAGCACTCTCCGCACCTCGGTTTCTATGGCTTGAGTGATGGCAGAAGGCTGGGCCGGTTTGGTAGCAACCTCTATAGTAGACACATCGGTCACCTTCCCGTTGGCACCAATGGTGAGTTCTGCTTTGATATATTGCACCATTTTGGCGGTAGTGTCTGCGGCCTCTCGGTTCCTGAAAACTTCCTCCGGCGTAATATATTGGCTGGTCAGGAAACGATATAGGGCTGCTTTACCACCAGGATACTCCGCTGATTGGGTAGTGCCGCTCTTTTCTGCCGACGATTTGCCAGTAACGGATGTCTTCTGCTGGCGGCCTTCCAGGTAAGCACCGTAGCTGAGGAAATTTCCGCCGGTGCTGGTCACTGAGATTCTCTCTTTGGAGGCTACGGCGCGTCCGTCTTTTTTGGCCGGCGACCACTTGGGCATCTGTTGCACCAGCCGGGCAAACTGCTGCTGCACAGCTTGGGTCACGGCGGCGTCATTGGGGTTAACTTCCAGATGAAGGGTTTTACCAAATACGGCCGTTCCGTCTTCCTTCACATCCACTTCTATGGTACCCACCACGCGCACGTAGTCATTGGGGCTTTTCCTTTTCTGGAACGCCACCTCCGGCAGCACGAATGAGCTTTTCACAAATCTCTCCAACGCATCTTTTCCTCCTGGAAACTCGGCGGGGCCGTTGGTTACTTTGGTGTTTTTCTCAAAGGCGGCCTGGGGGGCCGGGGCCGGACGCATGGCCGCTACCGCCACTAAGAACAAGGCTAACGCAGGAACGGCCATCAACATCCGGCTAAGCCGGGGCGACTGGTGTAATTTTTTCATCATCTTGATTCTGGTTAGGGTGAGGGATTTATGGAGAAAGAAATAACTGCCTAAAGGGAAATCTGCGTTCCTGAACACCTGCTTCACCAGCAGATAGGAATACAGCGAGGAACCGGCGGTTTGGGCCACCTGGGCATCGGCGATGAACTCATGCGTCTGTTCCAGGGCTTTTTTGTAGAGCACCAGCAGCGGGTTAAACCAGAACACAATGCCCACCACCGAAACTAGCAGCACATCCAGGGTATGGCGTTGGTCTATGTGCACCTGCTCATGCTGCAGAATGCGCTCCGTTTCCTCGGGGGTAAGTTTTTGGCTGTTGTCAAAGAACACGTAGCGCCAGAAGGAAAAGGTAGGGAGCTGCCCCTGCGTAAAGACAACCGGCGACAGGTTGGGCAGGTAAAAGCTGACGCCTCTCTGCCGCGCAAATCGCCGGAGGCGCACCAACTGCACCACCAACCGGAGGCCGAAAAACAACAGGCCAATGCCGTAGACCACATAGAGCAGGTTCCAGTAGTTGAAGGTTTCCTCCGGAACTACCACTACTTGGGCCGCGACCATGGTCATGTCCATAGGTTCAAGCACCACTTCCTGCTGCATTGGCTCCTGGGGCCAGAGGGCAAGGCCGGGCAGTTGGGAGAGCGGCACCAAGAAAGCCAGCACCAGTGAACCCAGCAGGTAGTAGCGGTTAAACTGGAAACAGGTCTCGCGCCGGAGCAGGAGCGCGTAGCAGAGGTACAGCAAGGTCAGGCCCGCCGCCGATTCCAGCAGGTACTGCAGCAGGTTCTCATTCATCTTCTTTCTTGTCTAGGTCCTCTTTCACGTGCTTCAGCATTTCCTCCAGTTCCTGCAGGTCCATGTTCTCTTCTTTGGCGAAGAAGGAAACCAGCCGCTTGAAAGAGCCCCCAAAGTAACCGCTCACGAAGTTCTTCAGGTAGAAATGACGGTAGTCGTCACGGGCGATGAGCGGGTAGTACTCGTGCGTTTTTCCGTAGGCCTTGTAGCCCACAAAGCCTTTCTTCTCCAGAATGCGCACAATGGTGGAAACGGTATTATAGGCGGGCTTGGGCTCGGGCAGCTGGTCCAGGATGTCTTTCACGAAGCCCTGGCCCAGACGCCACAGAATCTGCATGACCTGTTCTTCTGCTTTGGTTAACTCTTTCATAGAATGGAATGGGGAATGGTAACTCTTCAAACATAAAACTAAATACCTAGTTTTCAAACTAAATGTTTAGTTATTTTAAAATGATTTTTCCCCATAGTGCCTTACCGCGTGAAAAGCAGGCAACGGAAGAAATGCGGTTTAGGGCAGATTTGGGAAAAAGAGCCGCTAAACGCCCTACGCCTACGCTCTCCTCGCCGCGGTAAAAGCTAAGTTTAATTTGCAGGCCCTCCTGTAAGCAGAGCAGCCGTTCCGCGACTAAAGACAAGGGGCATAGGAGCCGCCGCACTTGGCAGAAGCAGGTATTTTGCCCTACTTTGTAATTGCATGATGAAAATAGGATACGACGCCAAACGCGCCTTCACCAATACCTCGGGCCTGGGAAACTACAGCCGCTTCGTCATCTCCGGTATGATGACGCATTTTCCCCAGGAGGAGTACGCCCTGTTCACACCCCGCCGGAACGATCTGTTCAAGAACTTTTATCCGCCGGTGGCCAAGACCCAGGTGGTGCAACCCAACGGCATGGGCAAACGCTTCTCCTCGTTCTGGCGCACCTTCGGGCTGCGGGCTGCCCTGCCCAAACACGGGGTGCAGGTGTACCACGGCCTCAGCAATGAGCTGCCGTACGGCATAGACCGCACCCGCACCAAGCTAGTGGTTACCATCCATGACCTTATCTTTCTGCGGTTCCCGGAACTGTACCCCGCCATTGACCGCTACATTTACCGCAAGAAGTTCAAAGACGCCTGTGACATGGCGCACCAGATTGTGGCCATCAGTGAGCAGACGGCGCAGGACCTGGAGGAATTTTTTGGCGTGGCCCGCGAAAAAGTACAGGTGGTGTACCAAGACTGCGATCCTGTTTTTCAACTGATTCCGGAAAAAGAGCCGCTAAACGCCGTGCGGGTTAAATACAACCTGCCCGCCGAGTTCATTCTATGCGTGGGCACGCTGGAGCGCCGCAAAAACCAACTGCACCTGTTACAGGGCTGGCTGGCCGCCGGTGCGCCGGTTCCGTTGGTGTTCATTGGGAAGAAGACCGACTATTATAAAGAGATGGAGGCCTTCATCCAGAAAAACGCTTTGCAGGACAAGGTGCTGTTTCTGCCCTACATCCCTTTCCAGGAGCTGCCGTTGATTTACCAGTTGGCCTCACTGTTTGTGTACCCGTCCGTCTTTGAAGGCTTCGGGATCCCGATTGTGGAAGCCCTGAACAGCGGCGTTCCCGTGATCACCTCCACGGGCTCCTGCTTCTCTGAGGCCGGCGGCCCCGCCACCCGCTACGTCTCCCCCACCGATCCTGAAGCCCTGGCCCACCACATCCAGGAAATCCTGGGCAATTCTGACTTGCAGAAGCAAATGGTGAAAGCTGGTTTGGAGCACGCCCAAACGTTCCGGCCCGAGGTGACCATTCCGCAGTTGCACCGGGTGTACGAGCAGGTGCTGGCGCGCTAAGCTTGTAGTACGCTACCAGTATAGCCTAAGAAAGCACCTTGACCGCCCGGGGCTGCCCCTTGCGTTTAGGGGCTGTTTTTAGAAAAACGGCCCCTAAACGCAAGCCTTTCCAAATTTTCAAATCTTCACCTTTTCACGCCATTCCTCCGTACCTTTGCAGGCTGCTCTCCGCCTTTATAGAATGAAGAGCCGCATGTAAGTGTTTCCTTTGTAAATACAGAAGACAAATTGACCAAATTACCTGATTACTATATCCATACCTTGCCTAACGGCATACGGGTGCTGCACAAACAGGTGCCGCACACCAAGATTGCGCACTGCGGCTTTATGATGGACATTGGCTCCCGCGACGAGTTACCGCATGAACTGGGCCTGGCCCACTTCTGGGAGCACATGGCCTTCAAAGGCACGCAGAAACGTAAATCGTTCCACATCCTGAACCGGCTGGAGAGCGTGGGCGGCGAGCTCAACGCCTATACCACCAAAGAGAAAATCAGCTTCTACGCCTCCGTGCTGGAGAACCACTTTGAGAAAGCCTTTGAGTTGCTCACAGACATCACGTTCAACTCCACGTTTCCGGCCAAGGAGATAGAGAAAGAGCGCGGCGTGATTCTGGAGGAAATGGCCATGTACCTGGACACGCCCGAAGACGCCATCATTGATGAGTTTGATGCCGTGGTGTTCAAGAACCACCCGCTGGGCAACAACATTCTGGGCACCCGCGAGAGTGTGAGCAGCTTTACCCGTGAGAACTTCCAGGCTTTTATTGAACGCAACCTCAGCACAGACAAACTGGTGTTCTGCTCCGTGAGCAACTGGCCCATGGAACGGGTGGTAAAACTAGCCGAGAAGTACCTGGGGCACCTGCAAAGCAAGATTCAGCCGCGCGAACGCCTGCTCTTCAATTCGTACCAGCCCCAGACTCTGGTGGTGGAGAAAGCGATTCAGCAGGCGCACTGCGTGATTGGTTGTCCGGCCTACCCGCTCTCAGACCCGCGTCGGCTCACCTTCTTCATGCTGGTGAATATTTTGGGCGGCCCCGGCATGAACTCCCGCCTTAACCTGGCAGTGCGTGAAAAGCACGGTTTGGTGTACACCATTGACGCCAACTATTCTACCTACGTAGATACCGGTTTGTTCGGGATTTACTTTGGCACGGAGAAAAAGCAACTGAAACGGACCATCGGGCTGGTTTTAAAGGAACTCAAACTGCTCCGTGAAAAGCCGATGGGTTCTGTGCAGCTGCACACAGCCAAAGAGCAACTCATGGGCCAACTGGCCATGGCCGAGGAGAGCAACATGGGCTTTATGATGATGATGGGCAAAAGCATCCTGGACCTGAACCAAGTGGAGAGCCTCAATGATATTTTCGGCCAAATAAGGGAGGTGACCGCCCATGACCTGGTGGAGATAGCGAATGATACCTTGCGGGAAGAGAACCTAAGTTTTCTACAGTACGTGCCTAATTAAAGCGCTCACCTCATAGTTACTTACAAAAAGAAAGGCTGCATACGCAGCCTTTCTTTTTGTAAAGACCTTTCATCCAGACGAAAATTCTCAAATACAGATCATGGAGTTTCCAAAAGAATCCTCTTTTGGCAGCTTTTGACTATCCTACAACCCATCTAAGATAGTCCTACTTCCCTCCATGGAGATCATCTTTATAAAAGACCAGATAATGAGGATTAATCAGATGTAAATACACGTTTTATTACTCCTTTTACTTCCTGCATCAATTCTATCTATTTGATTAATCTAATTCATATTGAAACCACATTACGGCTTGGCCCAACAACCGCATTGAAATTGTAAAATAGTTTACATTATACCACAAGTTGTTAGTTAAACACAAAACCTTTTTAAGTGATTATTTCCGTAACTTATTGAATAAATTTATTTTATGTAACACAAATCAATCTATTGCATTATTGGGGCTTTATATTTAAAATAGCTTCATATTTAAACATAAACCCCAATAAGTAGTATGAAAAAAAATTACACCATCAAGCTTTTAGCCTTTGCGCTATTGCTTGGCAGCACAGCCTGCTCCGTCAACGAAGAAGAAGTAGTTGAGAAAGCCGCCATTTCCCAAGACAAGCTCCAGCAGATCTACGCCATGGGCTTCGGGACCACTGATGTGAAAGTAGTGGAAGGTGGTTACCTGGTAGAAGGGGACATCTTCCTGACGGATGAGCAGCTGAACAGCCAGCATGACCACAAATTCCTGCGGGTAGGTGAAACCGAGCAGTACCGCACCACTAACCTGGTGAACGCAGGTACCGGCCGCACTATTAAGGTAGCCATCTCCAGCACACTGCCAGCGGCGTACACCGCGGCTCTGGATGAGGCCATCAGAAGATATAACGCTGAAAACCTCCTCCTGAAGTTCCAGCGCGTGTCTTCTGGCTATAACATCCTATTAACCAAAGCCCCCACCACTGCTGGTTATCTGGCCTCTGCCGGTTTCCCTTCTGGCGGAAACCCGTACAACAGAGTACTGGTGAACTCTTCTTACCTGGGCTCTAACCCTGGCACCAATTACCTGGCCACCATTCTGGCGCATGAGATTGGTCACTGCATTGGTTTCCGCCATACAGACTACATGGACAGAAGCTATAGCTGCGGCGGCGCATATACCAACGAAGGCGCAAGCAACGTAGGAGCCGTGCATATCCCAGGCACTCCAACTACCGCTGACGCTACTTCTTGGATGCTCGCTTGCGTAGCTACTGGCCAAAACCGTCCGTTCAACTCCAATGACCGCACTGCCCTTAAATACCTCTATTAATTTCTGAAATAGAGCTGTAATACACACAGAAATAGCCGCTGTTTTCACAGCGGCTATTTCTGTGTGTATTTATTTTAATGAGCTAAATTACCACCAGGCGGCAAAGCTTATTAGATCCGTTTTTATGATACACCCGCAGCACATATACCCCCGCCGACAAACCTTTAATAGTTACAGATTTCATAGCCCCATCTTGCTGTACTTCCCTTAGTATTCTCCCTGTATAATCTAAGATATGAATACGGGCCATCTCATCATCTAAGGTTACAACATGCACTTCATTTCCAGCCATAGCAGGATTGGGAAATACCTGCACATAAGACTGAGGAGCATAGAAAACGGTTTCTAATGCACTGTAGAAAACCTCTCCTTTTTCCGTGGTTACCTTCAACCGGTATTCGTTTTTACCAGGCACAGGGGCCGCATCTGTCACAACCAGACTGGTCTGTTCTAATGGGGTCAAAGCCTTCACCACCTGAAACCCATCCTTCTCCCGTCTTTCCAGAAAAACACTGGTCACCCCGTGCAGCGTGCTTAGCTCCACCTCTAACACCACCGTGTCTGAGACCAACTGCCGGGCCAGGAACTGCTTGATAAAGCACTCAACTCCTTGTTCTGAGTAATTGATGGTGAGACTTCGGTTTCCGGCCTTGCCAGCCACCAAGGGTGCCACGGCATAGTGCAGCACAGGGTGCGCCTGTTTCCTAAGTACCACTAGGGTATCTGCCACCTGCGCAACTGGCTCAAGGTATTTCTCTCCTAACGCATACAGCTGGTACTGGTTACTGCCTTTGGCCTTGGGCCAGTAAAGCATAAATTCGTCTCCGCACTGGTAACCCACCTGCAAGGGAAGCACCGGGCTTATCAGGAATTCGTCCGTCAGGAAAGTTTGCCCTGAACTAGTCACTATCCTGAGTTGGGCCAAGCCAGTGGAATCTGGCGCTCTCCAGTGCAAAAACTGTTGCTGCACCGGCACATCGTTTTTGATCAATTGCCACTCACGCCCCGCCCATCTGTACTCCACCCGGGCGGATGTAGCATTACCCATAGAGGTTTGCCACCGCACTTTGTTCACTTCATTGCTTTTTATCCGGCTATTCTTGGAAGGATACGCCCAGGAAAAGGCCTCTTCAAACCCATAAACCAAGCTGAAAGACTGAGAGCCGGTGGAGATTTTATGCCCAGTTACCTGCATTTGGTATTCTCCCTGGCCAGGCGACATCAAGGAGACTTGTTCTACATTGTTAATGCGGTCTACTTGCCGCCGGGCGGGTAACAGGAGTGAATCTGTGTGCGGGAAAGCACTGAGTCCCCAGGGCAGCCATTTCTGCCCTGTTGCTGTTGCCTGCAGGGTAAGATCCAGGTCATTCACTACTGCCGCCGCAGCCGTAGGATCTCCGGCGGTTTCATGCCAGACCAGCGTCACCTTCAGTTTGGCCACTCCGGCGGGCACTGCAATGGTGAAACGTCTACTTTCCCCCTGGGCTACACTACCCGTAAAATACCGTTTATCCTGCACAGCCTGCACTGCACCGAGTGCGTCCACATTCCCGAAACCGGCTTCATAATCTACCTCGGGCCGCCCCTGCTCAGTAGCAGAATTAATGATAGCCGCTTTTACCAGTGAGGCAGCAGGAAGTGTTTCATTATGCTGTTCCTGGTATACCTGCTGCAAGAGGAGCGCAATACCAGACACCACGGCTGAGGCTTCAGAGGAACCCGATTCACCGAAAGCGACGACTTCAGGCTTTATTCTGCCGTCATAGGTAGGTCCCCTGGAACTTAAAGCGCTCACCTGCCCAGAGGTGTCCACGGCGCCCACGCTTAAGGTATTTTTGGAGACCTTGAACTGGCCCGTTAAATTGGCAAAGCCAGACACGCCTGCGTAGGGTCCTTCTTTTGCGGTTTGGGTGCCTGCGTTACCGGAGGAGAATACGTGCAACAGCTCTGGGTACTCCAGAATCTGCGCATCATAGGCCTGGCTTTCCAAGCCATAATAGTTTTCCAGCCCCACCCCATAAGAATGGTTCTGCACCGACACTTTCTGAGAACGCAGCCAGGCAGTCTCATCAGGCATCAGGCGGGCGAAATCTGAGGTGATTAAGTGACTTTGCCAGGCTACTCCCCTTCCGGAGGGAGAAGTATTGCCCCCGCCAGCCACCAAGGTAGCCATACTGGTGGCATGGGGCGTAGGAGGCGCGGCAGCTTTTACAGACACTACCCGGCCTTTGAAATCAATATCTGTGCTATCAAAGGGGTTTTCTTTGACAGAAACCACTAAGTTCTGCCCAGCGAGCTGAGGATAGCGCAAGTGCACCGCCTCTACTTTATTTACCGTTAAATCTGAATTCTGCAGATGCGCCTCTTCCTGCGGCACCCTGGTTGGCACATCCACAAACACCACCCAAGGGCAACCCGCTAATTGCGCTATTTGCCGTGCTTCCAGGTTGGAGAGAAGCATTGTGGTATCTGAGGCTTCGGCTTGCTGCATCCTAACCTGCGGCATTGTTTCTTTGAGCCAGTTCTGGAAGGCGAAAGTATTCTTTACCCGTACCCGCACGCTTTGGCCAGACTGCCGCTGGGAAGCGTGCTGCAAAGCCGGCGCCAGTTTACTGACCGCTTTTGGAGCTATGATCCTTCCGCCTTGCCCGGCTGCCGGGTAAGTAGAGGCCAAAAGCCAGGCGGCAACCAAAAGTTTCCTTAAAACGCTTGTAGTAAAAGTTTTCCCCATCAAATAAATTATCTGGCCTACTTAACAAGATAATTTACAGAGACTTTAGCACAAAATCAATGTTCAGCCTTCTGGGCAGCAAAATAAACTTCCCCTTCTGGAGAACCCTGTGAGACCGCCCAAATTCTTGGCTATTCTACAAGTTCGCCCTTATACTCCCGCAGGAAAATAGATAGTTTGTCTAAGGTAGTTTCCAGCTCTTCTACGGTGGGCAGATACACTACCCTAAAGTGATCTGGCTGCGGCCAATTGAACCCCGAACCCTGCACCAGCAGCACATGTTGGTCAATGAGCAGATCCAGCACCAGTTTTTCGTCTGAGTGGATGCGGAACTTCTGTGTGTCTATCTTGGGGAACATGTAGAACGCCCCCGCAGGCTTTACGCAAGTGATACCCGGTATTGCCGTCAATTTCTCATAACACACCTCCCGCTGCTTGTGCAACCTGCCGCTGGGCAACACCAGATCAGTTATGTTCTGGTACCCACCTAAAGCCGTTTGGATGGCGAACTGGGAGGGCACGTTGCTGCACAGGCGCATGCTGGCCAGGGCGTTGAGGCCTTCCAGGTAAGAAGCCGCAATGGTTTTATTTCCGGAGGCCACCAGCCAACCGGCCCTGAAACCAGCAGCCAGGTAATTTTTTGACAAGCCACTGAACGTGAGGCACAGCACTTCCTCCGTGAATGCGGCGGTAGAATGGTGCACCGCCCCGTCATACAGAATCTTGTCGTAGATCTCGTCTGAGAAGATAATGAGCTTGTGGCGCTCGGCTAACTGCACAATCTGCTGGAGGACTTCGGCCGGGTACACCGCGCCCGTAGGATTATTGGGGTTGATGATGACCAGGCCTTTGGTGCGGGACGTGATTTTCCGTTCCATGTCGGCCAGGTCTGGGTACCAGTCAGAGGCTTCGTCGCAGAGGTAATGCACGGCCTTGCCGCCAGACAGGTTCACGGCCGCCGTCCAGAGCGGGTAATCTGGCGCGGGAATCAGGATTTCGTCATTGGGGTTCAGGAGCGCCTGCATGCTGAGCATAATGAGCTCGCTCACGCCATTGCCAATAATTATGTCGTCTTCATGCACGTGGCGCAGGCCTTTGCTCTGGCTGTAGTGCATGATGGCTTTACGGGCGGCGAAGAGCCCTTTGGAGTCTGTGTAGCCCTGGCCGTTGCGCAGGTTCACCATCACGTCATGCACAATCTCGTCTGGGGTGTCAAACCCGAAGGGAGCGGGATTGCCTATGTTCAGCCGGGTCACCTTGTACCCTTGCCGTTCCAGATCCATGGCTTTCTCAAAGATGGGGCCGCGTATTTCGTAAAAGACGTTGTCCAGGCGGGTACTCTTCTGTATCATAAGTAAGGCATGAACCTTAAAGATAGTATTCTGCCGCAGCTGTGAAAATTTGTTTTAGGGCAGATTCAGAAAAAAGAGCCGCTAAACGCAATAAAAAAAGAAATCCCCGAGAAGGCCCTCTTCGCAGAGCAGCTTCTTCGGGGATTTCCGTTTAGGGGCCGTTTTTCAGAAAACGGGCGCTAAACGCTACAGGTCTTCGTCCTCATCATCGTATCCTTCCTCGTCATTGTCGTCTTCATCATCGTCTGGGGAGGAAGCGGCCTGGGCGGCGTTTTCATCGCCCAGCACGTCTATGAGTTTCTCAATCTCGGTGGCTTTCTCTGGGTCGTTGAGCTTTTCGTAAGACAGAGAAAGGTTTCTGAGCGCGCGGCGCACAATGTCTATGGGCGCGCAGGGCTCATAGAAAATATCCACCGGGCTCAGGTTCAGTTGCAGCAGGTAATTGTCAATGTCGCTTTTGGAGAGAATGAGACCCCGGTTGTACACATTGATGTAGAACTGCGGAATGACCTCGCTCTTAAACGTGAGGATGAACAGGTTGGGCAGGTTGACGCCGTAGACCGGCAACCCCAGTTTCTGGGCCAGTGTGAGGTAAATCACGCAGAGGCTCAACGGGTTGCCGCGCTTGGTTTCCAGCACCTGGTTGAGCATGGAGTTGGCGGGCGCGTGGAAGTTCTTGGTGTTGGCGGAGAACTTGTGCAGCTTGAAGAGCACGTGGTTGAGGGCCTTCACCTGGTCATAGGGGTGCATCTCGGGGCGCACGTTTACCCAGGCCTCATAGTAGAGCTCGGCAAAAATCTGCTTAATCTTTTCCAGCGTCACGTCTGGGTATTGGTAAGTGCTCACCAGCCACATGCCTTTGAGTAGATCTGTGGCGCCTTCGTCTTTCCAGGCCTTGAGGCGGCGCTCCAAAGATCCGTACTGGAGGTCATGGATCAGGTCTTCCAGCTTTTTCTGATGATCGGGGTCCAGGCTTTCCTCCCACGCCTCCTCCAGAAAAGGAGTGATGGTATCGCCTAGTTCCACAATTTTCTGGTGTACGTGCGCCACCACTTCCGGGTCTTGGTCGTCCAGGAGGGAGATGAGGGCTTTTATTTCTTTATTGGTCAAGAGCTCGGGTTGAATTAAGAATTTAAAATTAGGAATTAAGAATTGAATCTGCCGCACGAAGTGGCAAAACTCCGCGGCAGCCCAACGCAACGCCTCTCTCAAAGAACGTGATTGCAGGCAAAAGCGTTTCGGGGCTGTTTTTGGAAAAACAGCCCCGAAACGCTTCCAACGGTTCTTTCTATGCTTTGGCAGTAGGTTCTGTTTGCCTCCCTTATCCATTCATGCACCAGCCGCACACCTTTCTGTTTTTGGCCTGATTTTCAAAAAACGGCCCCTAAACGCACGAGTGGAAATATTTTGTACTGGAGCTGTGCCTGATTCTTACTTCCTATTTCTTCATCATGTCTGGATCACGCCCACGTTGAAGGGTTTGGTGATGGGGGCGTGGTTGGCCGCCTCAATGCCCATGGAAATCACTTTGCGGGTTTCCAGCGGGTCAATGATGCCGTCTACCCACAGGCGGGCGGCGGCGTAATACGGACTCAGCTGCTCATTGTAGCGGGCGGTGATTTTGTCCAGCAGTTCTTTCTCAGCTTCCGGGGTGATCTCTTCGCCTTTGGCTTTGAGAGAAGCCACCTGAATCTGCAACAAAGTCTTCGCCGCCGAGGCGCCGCTCATTACCGCCAACTGCGCCGTGGGCCAGGCGTAGATGAGGCGCGGGTCATAGGCTTTCCCGCACATGGCGTAGTTGCCCGCGCCGTAGCTGTTACCCACAATAATAGTAAACTTAGGCACCACAGAGTTGCTCATGGCGTTCACCAATTTGGCCCCGTCTTTAATGATGCCGCCGTGTTCGGCCTTACTGCCCACCATAAAACCGGACACGTCCTGTAAGAATAGGAGCGGAATCTTCTTCTGGTTGCAGTTCATGATGAACCGGGCTGCTTTGTCTGCACTGTCTGAGTAGATCACCCCGCCCATCTGCATCTCGCCTTTCTTGCTTTTCACAATCTTGCGCTGGTTGGCCACAATGCCCACGGCCCAACCGTCAATGCGCGCCAGGCCGCAAATCAGGCTCTGCCCGTAGAGGTCTTTGTAAGGCTCAAACTCAGAATTGTCCACCAGGCGCAGAATGATGTCCATCATGTCATAGGGCTTCACACGGTCCTGCGGCAGAATCCCGTAAATCTCTTTGGGGTCTAGTTTGGGCTGCGCCGATGCCACGCGGTTGAAACCGGCTTTGGGAGTATCGCCCATTTTGTCGAAGATGTTCCGGATGTGGTCCAGACACTCCTGGTCAGTTTCAAACTTATAGTCCGTGACGCCGGAGATTTCTGAGTGGGTGGTGGCTCCGCCGAGGGTTTCGTTGTCAATGGTTTCCCCGATGGCCGCTTTCACCAGGTAAGAACCCGCCAAGAAAATGGAGCCGGTGCCCTCTACAATCATGGCCTCGTCGCTCATAATGGGCAGATACGCGCCGCCCGCCACACAGGAACCCATGATGGCCGAAATCTGCACAATACCCTCACTGCTCATGATGGCGTTGTTCCGGAACATGCGCCCGAAATGCTCTTTGTCTGGGAAGATTTCGTCCTGCATGGGCAGAAACACGCCCGCGCTGTCTACCAGGTAAATGACCGGCAAGCGGTTTTCCAGGGCTATTTCCTGGGCTCTAAGGTTTTTCTTGGCCGTGATGGGAAACCAGGCTCCGGCCTTTACCGTGGCATCATTGGCCACAATCATGCACTGCCGCCCTTTCACGTAGCCAATACCCGCAATTACGCCGCCGCTGGGGCAGCCGCCGTATTCCTGGTACATGCCTTCGCCGGCAAAGGCGGCAATCTCCAGGAAATCAGAAGCATCGTCTATCAAATATTGAATCCGTTCACGGGCGGTGAGTTTGCCTTTTTCGTGCTGCTTGGCAATGGCTTTCTCGCCACCGCCTAAGGCTACCTTGGCGTGTCTGGACTTGAGCTGAAAGCAAAGTTGTTTAAGGGCGTCTTCGTTCTTATTAAATTCAATATCCATGGAAGTATGATGAGGGTTTGCGTGTACCCTAGCCTGATTGGATTTGATGGACTCTTCATCAGGTATTCACCGGCGCTAACCGGCGGGGCTTACAAATATAGAAATTCCCGCAACATTGCCTAACACTTGTTAGGCAATGTTTTCTTTTCCTCAAACGGAAGAAACAAAAAAGCGTTTAGGGGCTGTTTTTGGAAAAACATCCCCTAAACGCTTTTTAATTATAAAAGTGGTTTACCTAAGGCTACTGCTTCTGAACCGCACCGGCGTTTTCCACCCGCTCGGCGTTCCGCACTTTAGCCGCCTCTTTCACGTTTTTAGCTTCCTTCACTTTGGTACCGCCGCCAATGAGCGAGAAATGCACATACCGCTTAGGATTGGTGCGCAGATCAATCAAGAGATCATTGAGGCTGGCGCTGGAGGCGTTGAGGTTACGGTAGAGGGAGTCGTCATGCATGAGTTTGCCCAGGCTGCCGTTGCTTTCATTGATGCGCTGCATGGTCAATTGCGCCTGCGCGATGGTACTGTCCAGGCCTCTGATGGCGCTGTTCATAGACTGCACATCTAAGGTGTCTGTAATGGTGTTCAGGTTACTAGCCAGGCGGCTGAACTTGGCCTCAGTGCCCCGCAAAGCGGCCGTTAACTGCGCCAGATTACCGGTAATTTCATTGATATTGCCTTGGTTGGCCAGCGCCACGGAGCGAAGGGCCTCTGAGGTTGCCTGGGCGTTCAATAGAATGGCCTGTATGCTTCTCTTCGCGTCTTTGTCCAGGAAGGCATTCAGGCGCTGCAAGGTGGTGTCAACGGTTCCCAGCACAGGCATAGCCCGCTGCGAAAGCATGTCTGTGATGCTGCGCTTCACAAACGGGATCAGGTGTTCTCCTCCTTTGTAGCGTACCCGGTTACGGCCCATGTACAATTCCACGGCTTTGCTACCCAGTAAGTCTGAGCTCACAAGCATGGCCACGGTGGAGTCTCCCACGTCTATGTCTTTGTTGATGTCCAGGGTCACCAAAATTTTGTTGCCTTTCTTGGGCTCCAGCACCATTTCCTTCACCATGCCTACCCTAAAGCCATTGATCAAAACCGGATTGGAGGCCGCAAGTCCTTCTACCGTGTCATACGTCACATAGAAGGTACGGGTGGAAGAGAAGATATTACTTCCTTTTAGAAAGAGAAAGCCCACGTAGAGCGCCACTAGAGAGACAACCCCTAGCAGTGCTACTTTGAGTTCTTTGGAAAATTTCACGTAGATAGAATTAGTTAGTTCATGGCTTCCAGCTCTTGTTTGTACTCCTTGAAAGCCCGGTATATGCCTGATGCCATATACGATTGGTTGGATTTATCGTTGAGGAACTTCTCCTCCTGCGGATTGGTGAGGAAACCGATCTCAATCAAGGTGCTGGGCATGGCAGATTTCCAGAGCACCAGGAACCCGGCCTGCTTTACGCCGCGGCTGGAGCGCCCTACCCGGGTCTTAAACTCTTTCTCCACCTTCTGGGCAAACCGCAGGCTGTTGTCTAAGTAAGCGCTCTGGTACAGGCTGAACAGAATATGGCTCTGCGGCGAATTAGGGTTAAAGCCGTTGTACTTTTTCTCGTAGTTCTCTTCCTGCAAGATTACCGAGTTTTCCCGCTTGGCCACCGCCAGGTTTCCGTTGGACGTGTGCAGCCCCATAGTGTAGGTTTCCGTCCCGAAGGCAGAGCTAGGCCCGGAGTTGCAGTGAATGGAAATGAAAAGATCGGCGTGGTTCTTATTGGCGATGCCTGCCCGGTCTATCAACTCCACAAACCGGTCGTCTTTGCGGGTATAGATTACTTTCACATCGGGCAGGTTATTCTCAATGTGCTCCCCAAGCTGCAAGGCCACTTTCAGCGCCACATCTTTCTCTTTGGCAGAGGCCCCGTGGCAGCCGGTGTCTTTCCCCCCGTGGCCGGCGTCAATGACCACCGTGCGTATTTTTACCTCCTTCCTGTCAAACGTAGTAAAAGAGCTGAAAAGCAGAAAAGCAAAAACGGTAAGCGAGACAATATTTTTCACGAGATGCGTTAGTTAAAAGCTATTGTTAATAACTTTGTCCTAGTTAACAAAATAACTAAAAGTTTACTTGAATCCGAAGAGATCCCTCCAGTTTTTGGCTATCGCCCTTTTTTCTGTGATCGCCTTTTTTTCCGGCCCGGAGGGAAGCGCCCAGGTACGTCCCAGGCGGCAAGACGCCCCTACGGCTACTCGACCAGACACCCTTGTCGTCTCCCCCCCCACTGATACCGCTAACGCGCAACGCCGCGGCGATATTGAAACCACCATCAATTATAAGGCCAAAGATTCTATCCGGTATGATGCCGTGCAGCAGATCATGTACCTGTACGGCGATGCCCACATAGACTACGGCGAGATTGCCCTGGACGCAGCCTATATCCAGATCAACTGGAAAACCAATATCATTGACGCCGAAGGCATGCTAGACTCTGCCGGGGTACTCCAGCAGAAACCCCTCTTCAAGAACGGGGCCGAGACTTACCAGGCGGAACGGATGAGCTACAATTACAAGACCAAGAAAGGCCGCGTGCTTGGGGCCGTCACCACGCAGGGCGAAGGCTACATCCACGCCGAAACCATCAAGCGCGACAACGAGGGCAGCATTTACGGCCGCCACGCCCGCTACACCACCTGTGACCTGGAACACCCGCACTTTTACATAAAAGCCACCAAAATGAAGGTCATTCCTAATGACCGCGTGGTGGCCGGCCCCTTCCATTTAGTTTTCGCCGATGTGCCCACTCCCATTGGTTTACCGTTCGGGTTCTTCCCTTCGCCCCGCAAAAGAGGGTCCGGGATCATCATTCCCACGTTTGGCGAGTCTGCCCAACAAGGCTTTTACCTGCGCGAAGGTGGTTTCTACTGGGCCATGAACGACTACATGGACATGCGCATCACCGGTGACATTTTCTCACTGGGCGGCTATGGACTAAGGGTTCAGTCTAACTATACCAAGCGCTATAAATTCAACGGTAATTTCTCGGTGAGCCATACCTTTATTAAGGCGAGCGAGAACATTGGCGCGGGCGCCACCACAGACCCCGTGTACAACTACCGTTCAGATTCCCGTGACATCTGGATTAGCTGGAGCCACTCCCCCATCACCAGACCGGGCAAGGGGCAGTTCTCCGCCAGCGTGAACGCCGGTAGCCAGTTTTATAACCAACGGAACTCCACCAGTCCGCAGAATGCGCTGTCGCCGGCGTTTAACTCCACGGTGTCTTACCGCAAGAGCAGCCCCAACTCACCTATCAATTACGCGGTCACTATCTCACAAAGCCAGACCACCAGAAACCAGTACAATGCCGAGGGTGAAGTAGTACCGGTGCAGCAAATGAGTTTCACGTTGCCGGATTTCAGCTTTGGGGTGGCCAGCCAGAGCCCTATTGAATGGTTTGGCGGCACCCTTACCGGGCGGTGGATTGAAGGCATCAGGATTGGGTATAACCTGAGCGCCCGCCAGTATGTCACCAACAGCCTCTCCACTGGTTCAGGCCTGGGCTATCCTTTTTCCAACAGGCAGGGCAGAGATACCATTGTGGCCATCAACGGTGGCAATTTGTCGCAGATCTTCCGGAACGCCCGCACCAGCATCAACCATGACATTCCCATCACGCTGGGAACGCTCAGTCTCTTCAAGCATTTCAAGCTTACCCCCAGCGTAAGCTACAGCGAGAGCTGGTTCATGAAGAAATTTTCGTACCGCAACATACCGGGGTCTAACATGCTGGCGGTAGACACCACCAACGGCCTGCACCGTGCTTACCAGTACCAAGGCGGAATTTCCCTTACCACCAACTTGTACGGAACGGCCCAGATCAGAGGCAAGAAGGTAGAAGCCATTCGGCACACCATTACCCCTAACATCTCCTACAGTTTCCGCCCAGACTTCGGCCGGCCCGAATATGGTTTCTACCAGCGAGTGCAGCGCGACAGCCTGGGCAACACGCAGCTTCTCTCCCGGTTCCAGGGGCTGGAAGGCAACGTGCCGGGGCCGGGCCTGAGCAGCGCCATTTCCTTCTCCATCAACAACAACGTGGAGATGAAGGTAAAGACAGACAGTGCCGGAGTGTTCAAGAAAGTGAGCCTTATTGACGCCTTTAACCTGGCAGGTTCCTACAACATGGCCGCAGACTCCTTTAAGCTCTCCAACATTAATGTGAACCTGTCTACCAAGCTGTTCAACAACGTAGGCGTTACTTTAAGCGGAAGCTTTGACCCATATCAGTATGTAAACGGCAGACGCGTCAACAGATACTTGGTGGAAGACGGAGGCTTTAGGCTAGCCCGCCTCATGAACCTGAACTTTAACACCGGGTTTGAGTTTAACCAGAAGGCCCGCCAACAGCAAACCGAATCAGGGGCGGCAGCGCCCACCAACCTGCCTTCCCTGCAGCGCACACTCACCGCCGCCGACTACGTAGACTTCAACATTCCCTGGACCCTGTCTGTGGATTTAACATCTAACTTCACCCGTGACAACCTCACAGACCGCTTGGTGAACAACGCCACTTCTGCGGGTATCAACGGCTCCGTGACGCTTACAGACAAATGGGCGGTGAATTACACCACCAGCTATGACCTGAAGAACAGAATCCTGAGCTATACCAACATAGGCATTACCAGAGACCTGCACTGCTGGCAGATGTCCATTGACTGGGTGCCGTTTGGGGTGCTGCAACGCTACTCCATCAACATCAACGCCAAATCTGCGCTCCTCAGAGACCTTCGCATCAGACGCAGCGAGAGCGCCACCGGCCGACCATTCTAAACCTTTGACTCCCACAGCTAAACAGACGGGCCACCTACTTTGGGTGGCCCGTCTGTTTAGGGGCTCTTTTTCTGAAAACACGCCCAAACTGGGAATGAGCGCTGGTATCCTGCGGGAAAGCATTTAACTTAACAGGCCATTTTTTGGGCTTTTATTCCGGTATTCTAATTTCTCACTCCTTACCTTTGCCCAAGCCTAAACAAATTTGATATGTCGGTTCACAAAAGCGAGGTAAAAATTGTTACCACCCACCAGCTGCACAGCATGAAACAGCGCGGCGAGAAAATCTCCATGCTCACCGCCTATGACTTCTCCATGGCTACCCTTCTGGATGCCGCCGGTACAGATGTGCTGCTGGTAGGCGACTCCGCCTCCAACGTGATGGCCGGTCATGACACCACGCTGCCCATCACCCTGGACCAGATGATTTACCACGCCTCCTCTGTGGTGCGCGGCACCAAACGCGCGTTTGTGGTGGTAGACCTGCCTTTCGGTTCTTACCAGGGCAATTCCTCTGAGGCCTTGCGTTCGGCTATCAGAATCATGAAAGAGTCCGGTGCGCACGGCGTGAAGCTGGAAGGCGGCGTGGAGATCAAAGATTCCATCACGCGTATCTTAAGCGCCGGGGTACCGGTGATGGGCCATTTGGGCCTTACCCCGCAGTCTATCTATAAATTCGGGACGTACTCCGTGAGAGCCAAAGAGGAGGCCGAGGCCGAGAAACTACTGGAAGACGCCCGTGTGTTGCAGGAGCTGGGGTGCTTTGCTATTGTGCTGGAGAAAATTCCTTCGTCATTGGCCAAGCGCGTGGCCGAGGAACTGCAGATTCCCATCATCGGGATTGGGGCTGGTCCGCACGTAGACGGGCAGGTGCTAGTCATCCATGACCTTCTGGGCATCACCAAAGAGTTCAAACCCCGTTTCCTGCGCCGCTACGCCGAACTCCACGAGACCATCACCACGGCAGTGAGCAGCTACATCCGGGATGTGAAGTCACAGGATTTCCCCAGCCCCAATGAAGCTTATTGATTGTTTGGCAGTTCATTGCTGATTGCTTGTTGTACCCAAAAAGCAATTAGCAATGAACTGCCAGCCAGTAGCCGTTTAGCGGCTCTTTTTCTGAAAACACGCCTAAAACACCATGCCCACCGTTCCGTTCCAAGTGCTTTATGAAGACAACCATGTGTTGGTGGTGAACAAGCCGAGCGGTGTGTTGGTGCAGGGCGACGAAACCGGCGATATTCCTCTCTCTGAGCTGGCCAAAGACTATCTGCGCGAGAAATACCAGAAGCCGGGCAACGTGTTTGTGGGCGTGGTGCACCGGCTAGACCGGCCCGTGAGTGGTGTAGTCCTACTGGCGAAAACCTCCAAAGCCCTCTCCAGATTAAACGAGCAGTTCCGGCTGCACAAAACCAAAAAGACGTACTGGGCCCTTACCCAACGAGCCCCGCAGCCACAGGAAGGCACCCTGGTGCATTGGCTGGTGAAAGACGCCACCAGAAACGTCACCAAAGCCTTGACCGCAGAGAAACCGGGCAGCCAACGCGCCGAACTGAGCTACACCCTGCTTTCGGGGAGCCAGGGGAAATTCCTGGTAGAGGTACGCCCTGTCACCGGCCGGCCCCACCAGATACGGGTCCAGCTCGCGTCTTTGAAATGCCCTATTTTAGGCGATGTAAAATACGGCGCCTCGGAGCCATTGCCCAACAAGAGCATTTGTCTGCACGCCCGTGAGTTGGGCTTTGAACACCCTGTTTTGAAAACCTGGGTCACCGTACAGGCCCCGCCGCCCGCGCTTCCGGTTTGGCAGCCGTTCCAGCCGTAACCCTCTGCCTGACAGAAGCGCTAGAACGTTACAAGGCGCTGAGGAGGGCTGGTGTTTAGGGCCTTCTTTTCCAAAAACAGGCGCTAAACGCCAGCCAAAGTTCCAAGCTGTTTTGCCTTTCCAAAAGATGATCTTCGTCATTTTGGCGCAATTTTCTCTTTTGCTTTTGCGAGGATTGCCCCTTGCGTTGTAGCTTTGTGAACTTATTTATAGTGCGGCTGTTACATACACAGCTGCTTACTTGTAGCCCATACTTAATCGATTGCATCACCCAGCATGATCATTCTTGTCTTTTTTGTAGCACACTGGTACTTGTCTCTGTTTGTGCAGACCTTTTACCTACACCGCTATGCGGCCCATAAAATGTTCACCATGAACGCTTTCTGGGAGAAGTTCTTTTTCCTGTTCACCTACATTAGCCAAGGGTCTTCTTTCCTTTCGCCGCGGGCGTACGCCATTTTGCACCGCATGCACCACGCTTTCTCAGACACCGCCCGCGACCCGCACTCGCCGCACTTCTCCAGCAACGCCTTCACCATGATGTGGAAAACCAAGAACATCTACAATGACGTGCTGAAGCACCGCGTGGAGCCTGAGATGCGCTTTGACGGCAACTATCCGGTTTGGCGCCTGGTAGAAAGCATTGGCGACCATTGGATATCGCGCATTGCCTGGGGAACGTTCTACGTGGTCTTCTACATCACCTTCGCCACGCAGTGGTGGATGTACCTGCTGTTGCCGGTGCACTTCCTGATGGGCCCTATCCATGGTGCCATTGTGAACTGGAGCGGCCACAAATACGGCTATCAGAACTTTGACAACCATGACAAGTCCAAGAACTCGCTCTTCTTTGATTTCCTGACCGGCGGCGAGCTCTTCCAGAACAACCACCACAAACTGCCTAACCGCGTCAACTTCGGGGTGAAATGGTGGGAAGTGGACCCAACCTATCCCGTTATCTGGACCTTGGATAAAATAGGCATCATTAAGCTGAAAAAGGCCCGCGCCTAGTTCTTGCATACAGATAAGAAAGCCCCGGCAACAGAAACTGCCGGGGCTTTCTTATGTACGGGCGGTAGTGAAATACCGGACCACCTTCTCCATAGGGCCCTGCCCAAACCGCCGGAGCCACCAGATTGAAACCAATACCTGAACCGTTACCAGCAACAGGTAACCCATCCAGAGAATTACCGGTGCCACCTTCCCGTACAGCCCCCATCCATACCCATAGAAAACGAAGCTGAACAACAGATTCTGAGTCAGATAATGAGTGAGCGTCATTTTCCCGAATGGGGCCAAGGCCTCCAAGACCTTTTTACCAATCCCGGTTACGTACAAGGCCAGCGGCAAAACCAGCAGTAAGAGCACGTCTCCGGCATAGAATAAGGAAGAAAAGAATGCTTTGAGCAGATTCTCACCTAAAGGCCGCACCGCTTCTCCGCGGAGCCCGGTTACATGAATCAGGAATGCGGCCGATACCATGACCAAAACTCCCACACCTAAAACCAGATATACTCTGGATGGCTGCACATAGGCCCTGAATCTCTTTTTCTCCCCCACCAAATAACCCAGCAGAAGCCAGGCAAAGATCCTGAGTTGGTAAAACAACGCTTCCCAAGACCAGGCTTCTTTCCAGTACAACTCCATCCGCCTCTGGAACACCTCTCCAAAAGTTCCTTCCCTGAACACATCTGAGGTAGAAAGTTGCAAGGGCAAAGAAGCGTCTCCCAGCCCATGTGGCAAAAATACATCGGCAAAGCTCACCAGATAGAGTGCCACCACTAGATATATGCGCGCTGGGACGGATAAATGCCTCAAGGGCAACAGAAGCAGACTCATGAGTGCATACTGGTGCAATACATCGCCCTTCCAAATGAAAATTAGTTGAAGCACGCCCAACGCCCCGAGCACCCAAGCCCGCTTCCAGAATGGCCGAACTCCTTTTGATTCCAGGGCCAGGGCCGCTGAGAGTCCAAACAGGAACGCGAACACGGGGAAATACTTCCCCCACAGAAATATGATAAAGAATGAAACGATGTAGTGATTCAAAGTTCCCGTGAAAGCTTGGGCATACGCCTCAATATGACCAGCCTCTGCGTTGAACACCATCAAATTGGCGGCCCCCACCCCTACCAGACTGAAGCCACGGAGAACATCCAGGGACAGTTCCCGCCGGGATGAAGAGAAAGCAGGTTCAGAAAGAGTGCCTGGAGAGACTTTTGTCACGGTTGCTTTTATTAATTTGCCGAAGTTCACACAAAAATATGGCATCCACCCCATTCTCCGTGCCCCGAAAGCATTTCAAGACGTTTCTACTACTGTTTCTGCTCCTCGGGCTATACGTGGCTACCATAGAAATGCGTCCTGGGAGGCTGTATTTCCTTCTCACGTACCTGCTTTTCCAGGACAGTGTCCTGCACCTGCTGCTGTACCTGCTGGTATTCGCTTCTTCCCTGCTGGGACTGCTGGCCTTACTTTTCAACCGCAGCAAGAGCCTTTACGCGGCAACACTGGTGTTGCTGTTCCCCTGCCTGCTCATTAGCCTCTCCTACCGGTTCATCAGTGGCTACAACTTTATGTACCCAGATGCGGTGCTGGCCTGGAACAACCTGAACCTGGCTGACACTGCCCTCCGAAATTACTTCTGGCAAATGTCGGCCGCCTTTCTGGCAGCCGCACTGCTCCTGGCCCTGGTGCACGGGATCAGAAAAAAGACACCATGGCGTACTGCCCCCACCAGCGGCTGGTTGGTTCTGTTAGTGGGGTTGGCGGCGTTCCTGCTACTCAAAAGAACCACCGGCATTGTAGATGATTATCCTGCCCTGTACCGGGTACCTATCACGCTTCTGGCCGCCGCCACTGATCAATTACCGCAACCTACCAGAAAGCCCGCTCCTGTTTCCCCGGTTGCCCCCGGTGTACGGCACCTCTTCCTGGTGGTAGACGAAAGCATTACCGCCACAGAACTCACGTTGCAGCAACCCAACCTCCAGACCACGCCCTTTCTCTACTCCCGGCGGGAACAGCTCCTTGATTTTGGCATAGCCAGCTCCTTCACCAACCAGAGCGGCGGCTCCAATATTGCCTTGATGAGCGGCACCCGCCCTACCGAACTTCCAGACACGGCGTACCGCACCTTTTCCCGCACCAACATTTTCCAGTATGCCCAGAAAGCAGGTTACACCACCTACTACATAGATGCCCAACTAGGCGGAAACGTGCTCCAGAATTTCATGACTCCCGAAGACCTGCGTTACATTGACCACGTGGAACGGCCCGGTGCCCAACACCCGGAGGAACCTTACCACAACCGCGACATGCTGGTGGCAACCCGGTTGGCGCAGTTATCCAAAACGCCTGCTAAAGTGTTTGTGTACGTGGTAAAAGCCGGGGCGCACTGGCCTTACGCCCGTACCTACCCCGCAGAGTTGGCGCACTTCCAGCCGGTCCTCTCGCCGCGCAGTGTTTACAAAGACCGGGAACTCACCCTCAATACGTACCACAATGCCCTGAGATGGACGGTAGATATGTTCTGGCAGAAATTGATGGGCGCTATTTCACCCACCGACAGCACCGTGGTGGTCTACACCTCAGACCACGGCCAGAATCTGAGCCAATCGGGCATTAGTATCACGCACGCCTCGGTGCATGAAACGTCTGCCCAGGAAGCCGCCGTGCCGCTCTGGATCTGGGATCCCGCCCGTCTCACCAGACTTTCGCCCGGGGCAACCACCAAACACCGCCACAGCCACGCCCATGTTTTCCCAACACTGCTTTCCCTACAGGGATATGCTCCGGCCTGGGTGCGGCAACAGTATGGGCCTTCGCTTTTAGACGCAGATGTTCCTTCCGCTCAGCGCTATTTTTTAGCCGGAGATCTGTTTGGCCGGGGTTCCCATAGCCTTCGGTCCTTCACCTATCCCTTTCCGGCCCTAGCCGATTGAGGTGCGTTTAGGGGCCGTTTTTAGAAAAAGAGCCCCTAAACGCACCAGGCAATGCAGCTCATTGCCAAATTATTAGCACATTAAAAATAATTGCCGTACATTTGCACCCCAATGCCGGACGGGTTCCGGCGCTTTAACAAACTTAGTTATGCCTGTTAAAATCAGACTGGCCCGCAGAGGCCGCAAAAAAGCAGCTATGTACGACATCGTAGTAGCTGATTCTCGTTCACCACGTGATGGTCGTTTCATCGAGAAATTGGGTACGTACAACCCACTTACCAACCCTGCCACTATCAACTTCAACGAAGACAAAGCGTTGGATTGGGTATTGAAAGGCGCTCAGCCAACTGACACCGTGAAAGCTATGCTTTCTTACACTGGTGTTATGTTCAGAAAACACTTACAGATTGGTGTATTGAAAGGTGCTGTTACTCAGGAGCAGGCAGATGCCCGTTACGCTGAGTGGAAAGCCGCCAAAGAAGCCAAAATCACTGGAAAAGTTGCCAAATTAGGTTCAGACAAAGCCGCTAAGAGACAAGCTGCTCTGGAAGCTGAGGCTAAAGTGAACGCTGCCCGTGCTGAAGCGATCCGTTTGAAAAACACGCCTGAGCCGGCTGCTGAAGAAGCTCCTGCTGCTGAAGGTGATGCCACTGAAGGCGCCGCTGACGCTCCTGCTGCAGACGCAACCGAAGAAGCTCAAGCTTAATTTTACTGCCATGACGTTAGACGCATGCTTCCAATTGGGGTATATTGTGAAAACGCATGGCACCAAAGGCCAGGTAGTCGCGTTTTTTGACGTTGACTTTCCGGAAGAGTACGATGAATTGGAATCAGTTTTCCTGTTAATCAACGGGAAGCTGGTTCCTTTTTTCATTGACGACCTCAACCCGCAGGACAAAGGCCGCAGCATCATCAAGTTTGAGGATGTGAACTCCGTGCCGGAAGCCGAGAAACTGAAAGGCGTTTCGCTTTACCTTCCCCTGAACCAGTTGCCAGAGCTGGAGGAAGACCAGTTCTACTTCCATGAGGTGATTGGCTACACGGTGGTAGACCAGCAACTAGGCGAACTGGGCACGGTGCAGGCTTTCTTTGACCTGCCCAACCAGGATCTGCTGGCCATGGACTACCAAGGGCATGAGGTCCTGATTCCGGTACAGGATGAGATCATTTTGCGCTCCAGCAAAGAGGAACGCAAAATCTACGTGAACCTGCCCGAGGGCCTGCTGGAGGTATACACCCAGCCTTCTAACTGCCAAGTAGAGGAACCGCCCCTGGAAGGCGAGGAGGACGAAGACAATGACCCGGTTTGATATTATCACCTGCCAGCCCCACTTACTTACCGGCCCCTTTGACCACTCCATTTTAAAGCGGGCGCAGGACAAAGGTCTGGTGGAAGTGCACCTGCACGACCTCCGGAAGTACGCCATCAACAAACACGGCCAGATTGACGACTACGCCTTTGGCGGGGGCGCCGGCATGGTTCTGATGGTGGAACCCATCGCCAAATGTATTAGGGAACTGCAGGCCCAGCGCACCTATGATGCGGTGATTTACATGACCCCAGACGGCCAGACGCTGAACCAGCCCATGGCCAACCGGTTGTCTCTCCTGAAGAACATCATCATTCTGTGCGGCCACTACAAAGGCGTGGACCAACGCGTGCGGGATATGTTCGTGACCCACGAGATCAGCATTGGGGATTACGTGCTGTCCGGTGGGGAACTGGCCGCCGCCGTGCTGGCAGACTCCCTCATCCGGCTCATCCCGGGGGTGTTGAACGATGAAAGCAGCGCCTTGTCAGACTCTTTCCAGGACAATCTGCTGGCTCCGCCGGTATACTCCCGTCCCGCTGACTTTGAAGGACATACGGTACCCGATATTCTGCTTTCCGGCAACACGCCTAAAGTGGAGGAGTGGCGGTTTGAACAAGCCGTGCAGCGCACCCACCAACTACGGCCTGATTTGCTGCGCGATGAAAAAAATTAGTAGTTGTTGATTTACAATTAGAAAAATAACGTCTATATTTGCACTCCGAATTTTGCAGATAAATAGACACTATATTATAGTCATGAGCGATTTAATTAAATTAGTAGAGCAGGAATACGCTGAGAAACGCGCCTCAATCCCTGCTTTTGCTGCTGGCGACACCGTGAATATTCACGTGAAAATCCGTGAGGGTAACAAAGAGCGTATCCAGCAATTCCAAGGCGTGGTATTGCAACGCAGAAACTCTGGTGCCAGCGAGACTTTCACTGTAAGAAAAGTGTCTAACCAAATCGGAACTGAGCGTATTTTCCCAGTTCTTTCTCCAAACATCGAGAAAATTGAGGTAATCCGCCGCGGTAAAGTTAGAAGAGCCCGTCTGTTCTACCTGAGAGGTCTTTCTGGTAAAGCCGCTCGTATCAAAGAAAAAAGAAGCTAATTCCTTCCGGTTTAGTTTTTCCATAGTTTTAGTTCCAGGAAAGCCGATCTCCCACGAGATCGGCTTTTTTGCTGTTTGCCTCTGGCATCTGCTCCGGCAAAACGCACATTCTCTTGATGTTGCGTTTAGAGCCTCTTTTTTGAAAAACAGCCCCTAAACAAACTATTGGTCTGCCGTTTCCCCGTTTGCCTTTTTATGCGTACACTTAGACGTTGAACCCAACTACAAGTAGAACGAAGAACATGCAGAACAACCGCTGGAGTTTAGAGGGGCGCAAGGCGCTGGTGACCGGGGGTACCAAGGGAATTGGCGCTGCCATTGCCGAAGAACTCCTTTCCTTTGGAGCCGAAGTGCTCATTGTGGCCCGCAAAGAACTGGAGGTAAACCAAGCTGTGACCGACTGGCGCGCCCGCGGCCTCAACGCCTCCGGCATGGTGGCCGACGTGAGCCAGCCCGCCGACCGCCACAACCTGCTCCAACTGGTGGAAAACACCTGGGGCGCGCTGGACATTCTGGTGAACAACGTGGGCACCAACATCCGGAAGAAAATAGGCGAGTACACGCCAGAAGAATACAACTACCTGTTGCAGACCAACCTCACCTCAGCGTTTGAGCTGTGCCGGCTCTCCTATCCACTCCTGAAGCAGTCTGCGCAGGGCAATGTGGTGAATGTGTCTTCGGTGGCGGGGCTGGGGCACGTGCGCACGGGGGCTATCTACGGCATGACCAAAGCAGCGCTGGTGCAGCTCACGAAGAACCTGGCCGGTGAATGGGCGCCAGACGGCATACGGGTAAACTGCGTGGCTCCCTGGTACATCAGGACACCGCTGGCCGAACAGGTGCTGCAAAACCAGGAGTATCTGGAAAGCGTGCTCAGCCGCACCCCCACCCGCACCATTGGCAACCCCGAAGACTGTGCCGCCGCCGTGGCTTTCCTTTGCATGCCCGCCGCCGCCTACATCACCGGCCAGTGCATTGCCGTAGACGGAGGCATGAGCATCAACTTATTCGGGTAACTTACCTTAAACACATAAAAAATCCTCCCCGGCTACAGAACCTGGGAGGATTTTCTGTTTAGGGGCCATTTTCAGAAAAAGAGCCCCTAAACGCGTTTTAGGATTATCCGCCTACATCAATTCCCGAAGCGCCTGGTAATAGTTCTCCAGGGCGGGCTCATGCGTGTGCAGGAACAGGAACGGCTCAATCAGCTCCAGTTCCATGAGTTGAAGTTCCTCCCCTACCGCCACGCCGTCTACGCGGGCATAGAGACAACCCCTGGCGAATTGGTCTACCAATTTCTGAGCCTGGGGCAGCAGGTGCGCCGGTGCGGGCTGCGGATGGATGGTCCCCCCAAAGAAATGCTGCACCCTAAAATCACCTGACTTGGCCGACTTAAGCAGACAGTGGCTGTACTTGCCGTTGAAGAACAGGAAAGACCACTCGCCCTCTTCCTGAATCTGGGGCATGAACGGCTGCACCAGAAAATCCTCATCGGCTAGCAGTTCCTCCAGTCTGGGCACCACCGCTTTCGCTTCGTCCTGGGTTACAATGAACGTATTCTTCGCGCCGCCGCTCACGCTGGGTTTTATGATCAGCTTTGTGGTACTGAACTGGGTGAAATAACCTTCCAAGTGCACGCGGGTTCCTTTTTTGAGCAGAGCGGTAGGCACTACGGGCAAACCGGCCTGGGCTACCTCCAAGAGGTAATGTTTGTCAGCGTTCCACCGGATGGTGGAGATGGGGTTGAGCGTGCGCAGGCCCAGCGCCTCTATGCGGTCCAGCCAAGCCCGGAAGGCAGGGAACTTGTCAAAGTAGTCCCAGGGAGATTTGAAGAGGGCCAGGTCATACTTTTCCCAGTTCACCGCCGGGTTGTCCCAGACTTCAGGGGTAATGTCCAGGCCTTTGGAGCTGAGGTATTGAATGAGCAGCCCGTCTTCAGCGCCGCTTAATGAGCCATAGCTAGTAATGGCGTCATAGGTTACTAATGCTAGTTTCAAGGTATGGTGTAAATATGTTTTGAAAGCGTGGTCTGAAAAAGTAAAACCTCCCCTAGCCTTTCCAGGAGGGGCAACAGTGGGAAAGTCATTTAGGGGCAATTTTCAGAAAAACGGCCCCTAAACACTATTTTAAAGGATTGTTCAGGTAATCAACGGCCAGGTTTGCCAAGGCACGCACGCCCAGTTTGAGGCCGCTTTCGTCAATGTAGAAATCTGGCGTGTGGTGCGAAGGGGCTTTGGCGGGATCTGCGCCTTTGGGCATGCCGCCCAGAAACAGGTACAGCCCCGGCACTTTTTGCTGGAAATAGGCATAGTCCTCGGCAATGGTCACGGGTTTGGTGAGTTTCACCTGGTTCTGGCCCGCCGTACGCTGGAGCGAGGGCAACATGTGGGCAGTGAGTGCCTCGTGGTTGTAGGTCACTGGCGTCATTTCCTGAATAGAAACCTCGGCCGTGGCGCCGGCGCCCGTGGCGATGCTGGTGGCCGTCTGTTTCAGCCGTTCATGGATCTGCCGCTGCATGGGCACGTCCAGCGCCCTGATGGTGCCGATCATCTCCACCTGGCTAGGCACAATGTTGGCGCGCACGCCCCCGTTGATAGCCCCTACCGTCACAATGGCGGCGGCGTTGGTCACGTCTACCTGTCGGCTCACAATGGTCTGGAGGGCCGTCACAATATACGCCGAGGTCACCACCGGGTCTACGCCCAGCCACGGGGTACCACCGTGCGCCTGCTGCCCCTTCACCGTAATCTTGAAATTGTCTGAACTGGCCATCATGCCCTGTGGGCGATAGGTAATAGTGCCCACCTCCACATCTGACCTGATGTGCAGCCCGAAAATGGCGTCTACCCTGGGGTTCTCCAGCACCCCTTCCTGCACCATGAGTTTCGCGCCGCCTACCTGTCCGGGCGCCGATCCTTCCTCGGCGGGCTGGAAGATAAATTTCACGGTGCCTTTGAGGTCTTTCTTCATGCTGCTCAACACCTCGGCCACGCCCATGAGCATGGCCACGTGCGCATCGTGCCCGCAGGCGTGCATCACCCCCACCTGCTGCCCCTCAAACGTGGTCTTGACCGTAGACGCGAAGGGCAGGTTGTGGGTATTGTTCTCCGTCACGGGCAGGGCATCCATATCGGCGCGGAGGGCCACCACCGGACCTGGCTGACCACCTTTCAGGATCCCGACCACACCGGTTCTGGCTACGCCCGTCTGTACTTCCAGCCCCAGCGCTTTCAGGTGTTTAGTTATTTTGGCGGCGGTTTTCACCTCATAGTTGCCCAGTTCAGGGTTTTGGTGCAGGTCGCGGCGCCACTGGATCACTTTGGGCTCCACCTTCCCGGCCAGTTGGTCTATCTGGGCATGGAGCTCCCCGCTTTGGGCGCGGCCCGAGGAGGAAAAACCGAGCACGGTTGCCAGCAGCAGCAGGAAAGAAGCAGTTTTAGGGGTATACATGTTCTGGTTTAGCGCCGATTTTGGAAAAACAGCCCCTAAACACAAAAATACACCGCCCAACCGGGAAAAGGAATTCTACAGCCAACTCTCATTTCCATTGATGCTATGAACCTGCCGTTTGTCCAAAGCTTTCGCGCCTGCTTTGATAACGAAAATGCGTTTAGCGGCCGTTTTTGGAAAAACAGCCCCTAAACGCTTCTCAGGAAATACGCTGCCTTGCTACTTGTCTTTTGCTTTCTCCACCTCAGATTTAAGCGGTTCTTCCAGGTGCTGCTGGGCGGCGGTATCGCCTTTGGCAATGGCCTCAGCGATGTTCTCCGCTGACTGCGCGGCCACCTGCGGCGTAATGGGCATGATCTCCGGATCTGTGACAGCATCTATGACCACGGGGCGGTCTGCCTGTAAGGCGGCTTCCCAGGCGGCGTCAATCTGGTCGGGGCTTTCAATCCGGATGCCTTTCAGGCCGATGCTCTCGGCGTAGGCGGCGTAGTTGAAATCCGGTACCACCTGTGATTCATTGAATTTGGGGTTGCCTTCGTTCATGCGCTGCTCCCAGGTCACAAAGTTGAGGTCACGGTTGTTGAGCACCAGCACAATCAGGCGCGGGTCACTCCACTGGCGGTAGTATTTCTGGATGGTGAGCAGTTCTTCGGTGCTGCCCATCTGCATGGCCCCGTCGCCCACAAAGGCCAGCGCCAGCCGGTCTGGGAACGCGAATTTGGCGGCAATGACGTAAGGTACGGCACAGCCCATAGTCGCCAAGGTACCCGACACCGAGAACTTCATGCCCTCCCTGATTTTGAGGTACTGGGCAGTCCAGCTGGAGGAGGAACCGGAATCGGCGGCCAGGATAGCGTTTTCCGGGAGGCGCGGCGAAAGCTTCTGGAACACCAGCCTGGGGTTTACCGGGTTAGCCGGGTGCGTAGCCAGTTCGTCTAATTCTTTCCACCAGTTCCGGATGTTCTGCTCAATGGTTTGCCGCCAACTGCGGTCTTCCTTGCGTTTCAGCAATGGAATCAACGCCCGCAGGGTTTCGGCGCTGTCGCCAATGAGCGGTACTTCCATGGGGTAGCGGATGCTGAGCATGCGGCCGTCCAGGTCAATCTGCACGCCCCGCGCCTGGCCTTCCTTGGGCAGGAACTCGGCGTACGGGAAGCTGGAACCGATCATGAGCAGTGTATCGCAGTGGGCCATCATCTGGTGGCTGGCCTCCGTCCCGAAGAACCCGATGGCGCCCGTCACAAACGGCAGGTCGTCGGGTAGGGAGGCTTTGCCCAGATACGCTTTTGCCACCCCGGCACCTAACACCTCGGCTATCTGGGTTACTTCCTGGGCAGCGTCTTTGGCCCCGGCCCCAATGAGAATGGCTACTTTTTTACCGGCGTTGAGCACCTCGGCGGCTTTCTGCAGGTCTTCGTCGCGGGGCAGCACGCGCGGCGGCAGATAGCCGATGCCGGAGTGCACGGTGCCGTGGGCGTGCTTGGGCTCCTCATACTCCAGTTCCTGCACATCGCTGGGCAAGATGACGCAGGTCACGGTTCTCTGATCTTTGGCGATGCGGAAGGCGCGGTCTATGAGGTGGCGCACCTGGCTGGCGTCGGTGGCCATCTGGATAAACTCACTGGCCACGTCTTTGAACAAGGACATGAGGTCTACTTCCTGCTGGCTGTGCCCGCCCAAGGAAGTTCGGCCTTTCTGCCCTACCAGGGCCACCACCGGCTGATGGTCTAGTTTGGCGTCATACAACCCGTTGAGCAAATGGATGGCTCCGGGGCCCGAGGTAGCCAGGCAAACGCCCACCTCACCGGTGAATTTGGCGTGGGCGCAGGCCATGAGCGAGGCGATTTCCTCGTGCCGAACCTGAATATACTCCAGCTTTCCCTCGGCGCGGTCCAGCGCGCCCATCACGCCGTTGATACCGTCGCCGGGGTAGCCAAAAATACGCGTCACGCCCCACTGGCGCATTCTTTCCACTATAAAATCACTGACCTGCTGTGGCATATCTTTCTCGTTTAGATGTCGTTGCGAAAAACTGATTTAGAAAATCAACTCTAAACTGGTACGACCTCTGGTACAGATGGTTCTTGCAGGAGCCAGGCGGGCAGAAAAGCAGAAAGTGCGTTTAGCGGCTGTTCTTGGAAAAAGAGCCGCTAAACGCACCGCAGGGAAACAGGTAGAAATAAGATGTAGAATTGTCCCTACGTCCGTTATTCCAAGGGTGTATTCAGGTAGTCAAGGGTAAGGTAGGCCAGGGTGCGCACGCCCAGTTTCAGGCCGCTTTCATCAATCATGAAGTCTGGGGTATGGTGCGCGGGAGTTTTGGTGGGGTCCTGTCCTTTGGGCATGCCACCCACGAAGATGAACAGCCCCGGCACTTTCTGCTGGTAAAACGCGAAGTCCTCGGCCCCGGTCACAGCTTTGGTGAGCAGCACGTTCGGCTTGCCGGCCACACGTTCCAGAGTAGGCACCATGTGGGCGGTGAGGGCCTCGTGGTTGTAGGTAACGGGGGTGTTTTTTACGATCTCCACTTCGGCGGTGGCCCCGGCGCTGGCGGCAATAAGGGTGGCGGTGCGGCGTAGTTTCTCATGGAGCTGGTTCTGCATGGTAGTGTCCAGCGCCCGAATGGTACCAATCATCTCCACTTCCTCCGGGATGATGTTGGAGCGCACCCCGCCGTGAATAGCACCCACGGTAATTACGGCGGCGTCTTTGGTGAGCTCCATCTGGCGGCTCACAATGGTCTGAATACCGTTCACAATCTGCGCCGACACCACAATAGGATCAACGCTGGCCCAGGGATACGCCCCGTGCGCCTGCCGGCCCTTCACGGTAATCTTGAAATTGTCTGAGCTGGCCATGGTGCCCTGCGGACGGTATTTCATGGTGCCCACCTCCGTGGCTGAGTTGATGTGCAACCCAAAGATGGCGTCTACCTTGGGGTTCTCCAGCACCCCCTCGTCCACCATCACATCGGCCCCGCCTTGTTCCCCGGCGGGAGCGCCTTCCTCGGCGGGCTGGAAGATGAATTTCACGGTGCCTTTGAGGTCTTTCTTGTGCTGGGCCAGAATTTCGGCGGCGGCCAGGAGCATGGCCATGTGCGTATCATGTCCGCAGGCGTGCATCACGCCCACCTGTTGGTTATTGAACGTGGTACGCACCTTGGAGGCGAAGGGCAGGCTGTTGCGCTCCGTCACGGGCAGGGCATCCATATCGGCGCGGAGGGCTACCACGGGGCCGGGCTGGCCGCCTTTGAGAATCCCTACCACGCCGGTTTTGGCCACGCCGGTTTTTACCTCAAAGCCCAGGCGCTTCAGGTGCTTGGCAATTTTCTCGGCGGTTTTGACTTCCCGGTTGCTGAGCTCGGGGTTCTGGTGGAAATCGCGGCGCCACTGGATCACCTTGGGTTCCAGTTGGTCGGCGAGTTGGTCTATCTGCCTGTACAGGTCGGGAGTCTGGGCCTGGGTTGTCTGCACCAACGCCAGCAGCGCCGCCGCCGAGGCCCACGTTTTGAGTGAATTCATAGAGGATAGCTTAAGATCAATTTCATTATGGAGGTAGAACTGAAAACCGATAGCCGTTTCCGTTTAGGGGCTCTTTTTCGAAAAACAGGCTCTAAACGTCTAAAATAGGTTTTAGGCCGCATAAAACATAATACCCTCCCCATGGGCGCACCCACTACTAACCACCGCCATGCCGCCGGAAAATCGTACTTTAGGAGAAAAATTTCACCTTTGGTAATGCTGTATTCCCGCCTTCTGCTTGCGCTCGTGTTTCTGTTGCCGTCTGCCGTGTTCGCCCAGCAGGGCTATTGGCAGCAGGAAGTACACTACTCCATGGACGTAACCCTGGATGACCGCAGCCACACCCTTTCTGCCACCCAGCAGATAGAATACGTGAACCACTCGCCGCAGGCGCTTCCGTTTCTGTACTTCCACCTGTGGCCCAACGCCTACCAAAACCGCCAGACTGCGTTTGCGAAGCAGCAGTTAGCCAACAACGACGCTGAATTCCATTTTGCCCCCCCAAAGGCGCGGGGACATATATCAGGACTGGATTTTAAGGTAAATGGCCAGCCGGTGAAGTGGGAACTGGACACCCAAAACCCAGACATCGCGAAGCTTACCCTCAACCAGCCATTGCCCCCGGGCGGGCGCATCACCATCAGTACTCCGTTCCAGGTGAAGTTGCCGGATTCTTTCTCCCGGCTAGGGCACGTGGGGCAGTCTTACCAGATCACGCAATGGTACCCCAAACCGGCGGTCTTTGACCAGCTAGGCTGGCACCCCATGCCGTACCTGGACCAGGGCGAGTTCTATTCTGAGTTCGGGTCTTTTGATGTGCGCATTACCCTGCCCGCCAACTATACCGTGGGCGCCACCGGCGAATTACAGAACCAAGAGGAACAAAAACGTCTGGACAGCCTGGCCCAGCTCACCGCCGCCAAAAAAGAGTTTGACCCGCATGATCTGGCGTTCCCGCCCTCAAGCAAGGCCACCAAAACCCTGCACTACACCCAAGACCGCATCCATGATTTCGCGTGGTTCGCAGACAAGCGGTTCAACGTACTCAAGAGCCAGGTAACGCTGCCGTACTCCAAACGCCCAGTCACCACCTGGCTGCTGTTCACCAATCTGGATGCCGATGAGTGGGTCAAAAGTGTGCAGGACATCAACGATGCCGTGTACTATTACTCGCTTTGGTTAGGCGATTACCCCTACGCCCACGCCACCGCCGTAGACGGAGCCCTGAGTGCGGGGGCGGGCATGGAATACCCCATGGTCACGGTCACGGAGCCGGAGGCCATTATCCATGAGGTGGGCCACAATTGGTTTTACGGCATTCTGGCCAGCAACGAACGCGCGCACCCCTGGCTAGACGAAGGCATCAATTCTTACTATGAGACCCGGGTGAAAGCCCAGCGTACTCCCTACGCCGGCATGATCTCCAGCGAGGTAAATCAGAACAAACTGGGCCGTCTCTTAGGCGTAGCCGATTTGCCTCCGGCAGCCATTGATGCCCCCGCTTTTCTTTCGGCGGCCAGCCGAGGATTGGACCAGCCGGTCACGGCCCCGTCTGCGCAGTTCAGAAGCATGAACTACGGCACCGGCGTGTACCTCAAGACTGCGCAACTCTTCCTGTACCTGGAAAAGTACCTGGGCACCGCCCGCTATGACAGCGCCATGCAGGCGTATTACCGCCAGTGGCAGTTCCGGCACCCGGCCCCCCAAGATTTACAGACCGTGCTGGAGAAATCTACCGGAGAATCTTTAGCCTGGTTTTTCCAGGAGCTGTTGCCGTCCACCACGCTGCCAGACGCGCATCTGCAAAAGGTTAGGACCTCCGGCGAAATTACGCAGGCTACAGTGCGACAGACGGGAAAATTGGCGCTGCCGGTACAGGTGGCGGCGCTGAACGCCGAAGGCCAAACCCTGGAAGCCCACTGGACCCAGCCCGGCGCACGCGCGCAAACAATCACGTTCAAGGCCCGCGGCATAGATCGCGTAGTGCTGGACCCCGACTACGTTTTCCCGGAACTGGACCGCCGCGACAACCAATACCGCCTGGGCCGTCTCTTCCCAAAATCTGAGCCGCTGCACCTGCAACCGCTGCTGGGCGTGCCGCGCTCTGATAAACAGCAACTGTTCTACGCCCCGGCCCTGGGCTACAACACCACAGACGGCTTCCAGTTAGGCGCGGCCTTCTACAATTCATTTGTTACGGAACATAAACTGAACTACCTGGTCATGCCCTTGTACGGTTTTGGGAGCAGCCGCCTTACCGGCCTCGCCGATGTGCGGTTCAGGGTACTTCCGCAGGGCTTTCTGCGCAGGATAGAGCTGGGCGTACAGGGCCAGCGATTCGCCAATTTCCACACGCTGGCGCCCAGCCTCACGTTCCAGAACCGGCTGCACAACTCCACTACTCCCCGCCAGCAGCTCACGCTGGCCTGGCATTACGTGCAGGACGATCTGCTGCCCAACTTCCAGGCCCCGCGCCTGGCGTACCAGCTCGTTTCTAAAAATGCGGTGGGCGGTACTCAGGTTGATTTAGAGGTAACGCAATTCCGTTATAAGACCAAAGTTCAGGAAGGCGGCGTAACCCCGGCAACCGGAGCCACGGGCGACGCTTTGGTAGAGCAACGCTTCTCCCCCACCCGCATACGGCTGAGTCTGGAGAACTGGCACCGGTACCAGGAAGACAAGGAGATCAGGGTGCGGGCCTTCGTGGGTTTCATGGCCGAGAATGTGGCCCAGAGCCCTTTTTATCTAGGCTTGGCCGGCAGTCCCGACTACCTTAAACAGACACCCTTCTTCAACCGAGCGGAAATCTTCACCTCGGCAAGCGGACCAGCGGCCATCCGGCAGACCGACCGCCAGGACGGCGGCTTCCGCAACGGGGTGCCGGTGGTGAGCCAGGAATGGATGGCCGCCCTCAACCTCACCGCTGATCTGCCCGTGACGCCCTTTGCCGTTTACCTGGATCTGGGCCGCGTGCAGGAAGTTGACAAACTGTTCTACGGCACGGGCCTCCAGTGGTCTTTCCTGAACAAAGCCATCCAGATTTACTTCCCCGTGGCGGGCAGCAATTACGCAGACTCTTTCCCCAGGAGCTTCAAAGACTTCCGGAACAGCATTAGGTACACCCTCAACCTAAAAGCAGTGAACCCATTCCGGCTCCTGGAGGAACTGCAATAAGTTAAGGGCAAGGCCCACCGGCGTTTAGGGGCTCTTTTTGGAAAAACAGCCCCTAAACGCCAATTGCCGTTGTGGCGGTTGCGGAAGGCGCTTCTGCTGGCGAGATTGCGGTGGTTTGGTCAATTTTCTGGACATCCTGCCGTTTTTGGGCTATCTTACAGAAAAGCGAACAGCAACTACAATCTTTGGCAGAACCTATGCATTCCCTCCTTCACAAGACCTGGCAGCTTTCTCTGCTCTTGCTGGCACTGGCTTGTTTCAGTTGCCAAACCGATTACCAAACCTTACCCGCCCTCTCAGAAACCAAACACTGGCAGGCGGTGGTGACCACGCCGTCGGGTTCTACGCAGCCCTTGGTGTATGACGCCACGGAGAAGGAGTTTGTGCCCCAGTTGGAGACCGGACAACCGCGTAAGCTGGAGTTTCTGCCGTACCCCGGCAATGAAGGGTTTATCCCGTCTACGCTGGTAGATTCTGCGCAGGGAAGGCCCGCGGCCCCGGTGCCCGTCATTATTCTCGGCAACCAAAAGGAGCCGGGCACCGTGCTGGAGATTCTGCCGGTGGGCGTGCTGGTGCTGGAGCGCGACGGAGAATTGCACCATCTGGTGGTGGCCGTGCCCGCCCGCCCCAGCGAACAAACCATCACCCCCAATTCCTTCAGTGATTTTTCTGGGCGCTACCCGGCGGTGAAGAAGATCTTGGAGCAATGGTACCTGCACCAGAACCCCAGACAACCCACGCGCCTGGCCGCCTGGAAAGACGAAACCTTCGCCGATCAGCTTATTCAGCAATGGGTGCAGTGAGGCTTGCGTTTAGGGGCTCTTTTTCCGAAAACAGGCGCTAAACGCAAATCCCGCGGAGGCGGGCCATGCCCAAGCGGTTTTCCTAAAACCGGCACAATCCCTAACTTCGCTCTCAACAATAGAATTTGAACTAACCAAGAACGCATGTTTCCTTCTATAAACCCTACCACTACCCAAGCCTGGGAGAAACTATCGCAGCATTACGCCCAGCTCAAAGACACGCACCTGAAAGATCTGTTCGCGCAGGATCCCACCCGTTTTGAGACCTTCAGCGTCACGTTTGAGAACATCCTGCTGGACTACTCTAAGAACCGCATCACAGAGGAAACCCGCCAACTGCTGGTACAGCTGGCCCAGGAATGTGGCTTGCAGGATGCCATTGAGGCCATGTTCACCGGCGAGAAAATCAACTTCACGGAGAACCGCTCGGTGCTGCACGTGGCCCTGCGCAACCAGTCCAATACGCCCATTCTGGAAGACGGCCAGGATGTAATGCCCGAGGTGAACCGCGTGCTGGCGCAGGTAGAGCAATTCTCCAACGCCATCCTCAGCGGTGCCTGGAAAGGCTACACCGGACAGTCTATTGACACCATTGTGAACATTGGCATTGGCGGTTCTGACCTGGGCCCGGTGATGGTGACGGAGGCGCTCAAAGCCTACCAGAAACCCAACATCACCACCTACTTTGTGTCTAACGTAGACGGCACGCACATTGCCGAGACGCTGAAAAAGATCAACCCAGAGACCACGCTGTTCATGATCGCCTCCAAGACGTTCACCACGCAGGAGACCATGACCAACGCCCACAGCGCGCGCAGCTGGTTCCTGGAGAACGCTCAGGACGAGGAGCACATCAAAAAGCACTTCGTGGCGCTGTCTACCAACGCCACGGCCGTGGCCGAGTTCGGGATTGACACGCAGAACATGTTTGCCTTCTGGGACTGGGTGGGGGGCCGTTACTCGCTGTGGTCGGCGATTGGTCTGTCTATTGCCTGCACCGTGGGCTACGAGAACTTCAAAGAACTGCTGGCCGGGGCACACGCCATGGACAACCACTTCCGGAAGGCACCACTGGAAGAGAACCTGCCGGTGATTCTGGCCTTGCTGGGCATCTGGTACAACAATTTCTTCGGGGCCGAAAGCCACGCGCTGCTGCCCTATGACCAGTACATGCACCGCTTTGCCGCCTACTTCCAGCAGGGCGACATGGAAAGTAATGGCAAGTACGTAGACCGCAACGGCCAGCCGGTGAACTACCAGACTGGTCCTATCATCTGGGGCGAACCGGGCACCAACGGGCAACACGCCTTCTACCAGCTCATCCACCAGGGCACCAAACTCATCCCCTGCGATTTCCTGGCCCCGGCCATCAGCCATAACCCCATCGGTGACCACCACCCTAAACTCATGGCCAACTTCTTCGCGCAGACCGAGGCCCTGATGAACGGCAAAGACGAAGCCCAGGTCATTGACGAGATGCACCGCCTGAGCTGCTCAGAGGAAGAGATCCAAACCCTGAAAGCGTTCAAGATTTTTGAAGGCAACCGCCCCACCAACTCCATCCTGTTCAAGCAACTGGACCCCAGAACCCTGGGCAGCCTTATTGCCATGTACGAGCACAAAATCTTCGTGCAGGGCGTGATCTGGAACGTCTACAGCTTTGACCAATGGGGCGTGGAACTGGGCAAGCAACTGGCCAAGAAGATCCTGCCGGAGCTTACCTCAGCAGAGGAAGTTACCAGCCATGACAGCTCTACCAACGGCCTGATCAATCAGTTCAAGGCGTTTAGGAAATAAGCGTTAAAAGTTGTAGATTTTACAGGTAGTTCATCCTGGTGATTTGTTCCTATGAACGAATCACCAGGATGAATTTTTGTTTATGATCTAGTTAGCCAAAATTAAAATCATTAGATGAAAAAACGATAAGCATCATTTTAATAGGCATTTTCTTCTCATGTTCCGATTCAAAAGAGAATAATCAAGGTTCAGAGCCAAGTGCTGATGCAGTTGAAGATACGACAAACCGGACTTCATTAATCGTCTCTAGTAAACAGATAAATGAAGCTGAACAGACCAATCCGGCTACGCCCATAGAACTTACTGATTTGAAAGGCAAAGCATTTGTGCTGGGAGGAGGAATCGACGGAAACGTTTGCGAAATAACAGAGGCATGCGATTGCTGCAACGCAGACTTAATGTTCATATCAGAAAAGCTGTTTGTGTACGACAACCTATGCGAAGGGCATTACGTGAGAAAAGGAAACTACAAACTGAAAGGAAACCAGATAACGTTGGAGTTTGAACCACAGTTAGTGAGTTATTATCATAATGAAGAAAGCGAAACCAATACCAATGTTCCAGAAAGAGTTTTAAAATCGGAGAACAAGCCAATCCCAAAGGAGACTTACACCATTGGCAAGTGCAAAGGATTTTTAATAATAACCAATAATATCAAAAGTGAAGATATTGCCTTTCCCGTCGGTATTCTAAAAGAGAGTTCTACAATGAAGGGAAAGATTGATATCCTTAAGCAAATTGGGGCCTGGAAACTGCTTGCATTAAAATAAATTTGGCTAACAAGGTGCATAAGCCATGTTTACTTCTGGTGGAATCTGGAGAAATAAAACCTACACAGCACTAACTACATAACCCCTGCTCCAGCACATTGCCATCCCGCCATTTATATTACATCAATATTCACCAATCTTATTATTCATGAAATCCACAAAAGTTATTGCATTACTAATCCTTACAATAAGCTCCCTTTCTCTTGGCTGTACCGCTCCAGAGACTGAAGGCCAAAGCCAACTTAAACAATTAGTTTCCTCAGAATCAAATGAAAGGAAATTCCCTAGGCCTGTTGGGTATGTAAATGACTTTGAGAATATTCTAACCCCTGAGCAGGTTGAAGCGCTAAACAAGATACTTGTTGATTACAAGCAAAAAAGAACAAATGAGATAGCAGTAGTGACCGTACCTTCTATTGCGCCTTACTCAGATTTCGACGAGTATGCGTTGGAGTTGTCAAAAGAATGGGGCGTAGGAGAAAAAGGCAAGAATAATGGGCTAACCATTGTTTTCAGCAAGACATTAACCAGGGTAAGAATCTCCACCGGGCTTGGTACTGAAAAAATTCTCACAGATGAGGTATGCCAACGGGTTGTTGACCAGATTATGGTTCCTAACTTCCAGAAAGGCAAATTATATGAGGGTATTTCCTTAGGCACGGCAGAACTGATCAAACTCTGGCAATAGCAATGCAAAACACCACCAACCCCTAATCCCCCTTTGCGCCTGGTTTTGGCCAGATTCCGGAAAAAGAGCCGCTAAACGCTTTTTCTGTAAAACCTTCCGCGCAAGCGAAATCCCGCCTTACCTTTGGGCAAACAAATTTCGTTTCGCTCCATGACCATACGCGCCATTTGCACAGATATTGACGGCACCCTGCTCAACCGTGACCGCGAACTTTCTGCCAGAACCATTGCCGCCGTGCAGCGCCTGCCCAAAGACGTGCCGTTTATCTTGGCTTCTTCGCGCATGCCCAGCGCCATGCGCCACTTGCAGGAGCAACTGGGTATTCTGCACCACCCGCTCATCTGCTTCAACGGCGGCTACGTGCTGCTGTATGAAGACAGCGCCCAAGCCCCTCAGGTACTGGACACCGTCCAGATTCCGGCTCCGGTCTGCGGGCGCATAGCCGAACTGGCCCAAGGCACCAGCATCCACGTGAGTCTCTACCAAGACGATGCCTGGCACGCGCCGCAGGAAGACGAGTGGACCGCCCGCGAAATCAGGAACACCAAGGTAATGCCCCATATCTGCACCATCACAGACGTGCTACAGGAATGGCAAAGTACCTCTACCGGCGCACACAAGGTCATGTGCATGGGTCCCGAGGCGGAAATCCAGCGGCTGTGGGAAACACTTACCCAGGAGTACGGCAGCCAACTGCACGTTTACCGTTCCAAGAGCACGTACCTGGAGATTGCGCCCAAAACCATTTCCAAGGCCACCGCGCTGGAGCTGCTCCTGCAACACCGCTATGATTTCGGGATGGAGGCGGTCATAGCCTTCGGCGATAATTACAATGACATTGAGTTGCTGCAAGCGGTGGGGCTGGGCATAGCCGTGGGCAACGCGCGCGACGAGGTAAAGGCCGTGGCTCAGGAGGTAACCGCCCCCAGCGTAGAAGACGGCGTGGCCATCGCCATTGAGCAATACTGCCTCTAAGGCGGGCGCTTTCCTCAAAGTAAGTGCGGTATCTTACTTGTCCCGTGCCGTTTGCGTATATAGCAGCATATTTAATGTACCCACATGAGAACCATCAAGAAAATCCATAAAGCCGAATATTCGCCCATCGCCGATCTGGTCACGTATTCGCCTTTGCCTTCGCGCAGCCTGCAGCAGATAGATCCGTTTCTGTTCCTCAACCACCACGGCCACCAGGTATACAAGCCCAATAACCGCGGACTTCCGTTCGGGCCGCACCCGCACCGGGGCATGGAGACCGTGACCTTCATCCTGGAGGGCGACATCATGCACAAAGACTCAGGGGGCCACGAGAGCGTGATCACGGCAGGCGGCGTGCAGTGGATGACCGCGGGCCGGGGCCTCATCCATGCAGAGGTTTCTTCGTCTGAGTTCAAGAAAACGGGCGGGCCGCTGGAGATTCTGCAACTGTGGGTAAACCTGCCGGCCAAACTCAAAATGACCGAACCGCGCTATGAGGGCCTGCAAAAGGAAGACATTCCCAGCTTCACGCTAGACGAAGGGAAGGTCTCCGTAAACCTGGTTTCGGGGAACTGGGAGGAACACACCGGCGCGTTTGAAACGCTGTCAGACATCATGCTCAGCACCGTGTACTTCCAGGCTGGCGGAAAGCTTACGCTACAGGTACCCGCTGAGCGCAACCTCTTCTTCTATATTATCAAAGGCACCCTCACCGTGAACGGACAGGAAGTGCCGTTCAGGAATCTGGTGGAGTTCAACAATGACGCGCCAGAACTACAGATAGAGGCCTCAGAAGACAGCATCCTGCTCTTGGGGCACGCGATGCCGTTCAGGGAGCCGGTGGTGGCCCAAGGTCCCTTCGTGATGAACACCGAGGCCGAAATCTACCAGGCGTACCAAGATTATCAACAGGGCAAGTTCGGTTCCTGGAACCACTAAGGAAAGAATAAAGATCAGAAGAAATCGCGTTTAGGGGTTGTTTTTGGAAAAAGAGCCCCTAAACGCAATTTTGTTTTTTTATGGCGGCCGCGGTCTAATCCAGGATAAACTTCTTCCTGGGCCGGAGCGCAGGCGGAATCTCCTGCCCAACCATTTCCAGCAACGAGGCCTCAATGGTCTGACTGATGGCGTTCAGGGCCAAGTCATTCGGCTCCGTGCCGAAGGGTTCCTCAATTTCGGTCACAATGGAATCCAGGGCCATGAAGGTGTAGGCCACAAACACCACTATGAGCGGGGTCATCCAGCCAATGCTGTCCACCAGACCAAACGGCAACAGGAAACAGTAGAGGTACACCGTGCGGTGCAGCAACACGCTGTAGGTATACGGAATGGGCGTGCTGGCAATGCGCTCGCAGCCTCCCACAATATTGGAGAGCTGGTTCAGGTTGTGGTCAAAGGCGGCCTGGGTGATGGAATCTATTTTTCCGGTTTCTTTACCGGTCTGCACCCAATGCCCCATCTCCCTCAAGAGCAGAATAGGTTTGAATCTGGCGTTCTGCAATTGCTGCACCAAGTCTGGCGGGAGCAACCGCCTGAAATCTTCCTGCGGATCTGTCTTTCGGAGTTGGTGCTTGAGGGCGTAGGTAAAGGCGATGAGCAGGCGCACAAACACCAGCACTTCCCGTGAGCCTGCCGTGTACCCCGACATGGTAATGGCTTGCCGGGTGAGGGAGCGGGTGTCAATGAGCAGGGCGCCCCAGAGCTTTCGGCCCTCCCAGAAACGGTCATAGCTGGCGCTGTTCCGGAAACCCAGGAAAATGGCCAGCGCCACGCCCAGCAAGGTAAAGGCCGCCGGGTTCAACGGAATCTTGTATTCAAACAGTTTCCCCTGCACGTACACCACGCCCACAGAAACCAGGAACAGCGCGCCCAGCCGGGGCAGAATGGCCGGTAACACAGAGCCCTTCCAGACGAAGAGCATTTTAAACCAGTTCTCTCTTTCTCTTACAATCATTGCACAACTGCTACGGTGTTTTCTCCCAGGCAGGTTGCCCACCCGCAAAGGTACGGGCGCCGGTTACAAGTCAAAAGCAAATGGTCTCCCCTCTCCCGTGCCTCCGGCTGTTGCCTGCCGTTTAGGGGCTCTTTTTCCAAAAACAGCCCCTAAACGGCAGCGCCCGGTGTTGGTGCACCGGGCGCTGCCGTTATTTCCTCCAATGGTTTAACGGCTACTTAACTTTATCGGCTTTGGCTTTGACAAGCTCCACGGCACGACGCATGTTCTGTACCTGTAGCCGGGCGGCTTCCTGCTGTTTCAGGTTGGTTTCCACTTCTTTGTTCAGTTGTTCCAGCTCCTGGGCATTGGCCACCAAAGCCGCCTCCAGTTCCAGTTTCCGCTGGTGGTTTTTGGCAATTCTGGTCTGGATCTCATTAGCCTGGCGCACCACCCGGTCTTCCTCCAGTTGGGAGTTGACCACTACTTTCTCGGCGTCCGCTACCTGCTGCTGAATGTCCTGGAGGTACATGCTGCGGGCGAACTGCTGCAACAGCGCCTCAGCCCGGGCCCACTCCTGGGCGGTCTCTTTCTTACTCACATAAGCATTTCCCATGTCTAAAGACCACCACACCATGGTTCCTCCCTGGGCGGCTTCCACTTTGGAGACAATGCGTAAGGGCTTACTGCTGATGGTGTCCATCTTGCCACTTTCCACGGTATAAATCCCCTTAGACGCCAAGGCTTTGGGGGTAGGCAGAAGGGAAGGACCTTTGACCGCGCCGCCAGACTTTTCCTTCAGATACGAAGCCCACGCCTTCTCCACCGCTTTGCTGTCTGAGGGAACCATGATGCGTTGGCCTTTGCGGGTAATGCCGTTCACCTCCACCTCGATTTCCTCCACCTGCGGGCTCTGCGCCCAGGCAGAAGCGCTTACCCCCAGAAAAATAAGCAGCGCCAGGCCCGCAATGATCTTTGTATAGTTTCCTTTCATGTTTCTCCTTCCCTTGATTTGTCTTGATGAAATACTGGAATAGCAGCCCAGGACACCCTGCGCCCTCACAAATTTAAACGGCCCCGCCATAGTTTAAAAGAAGCAAATCAAAACTAAATTGCCTCCATTCCTGTTTTCAGAGCTATGAACGTGACCGTCTGCCGAAAAGAAAATTTCAATGCTGCCCACCGGCTCCACAACCCCCACTGGACCGAGGAGGAGAACCAACGGGTCTTCGGGCTGTGCAACAACCCCCATTATCACGGCCATAACTATGACCTGGTGGTAAAGCTCACCGGCCCCGTAGACGAGGAAACCGGCTATGTCTATGACATGAAAAAGCTGAGTCTTCTGATAAAAGCGGAAATTTTAGATAAATTTGACCACAAAAACCTGAATTTGGACACTGAGGAGTTTCAACAGCTTAACCCCACCGCCGAGAATATCGCCGTAGTCATCTGGCAGCGCCTGCGCCCTCACCTCCCGGAAGACTTTGCATTGTCCGTCACTTTATTTGAAACCGAACGAAATTTTGTTGAATACCATGGATAGAAGGGATTGGAACGAGGAAGATCCCGAAGAAGAGCATTTGGCTGGTTCTTTAGACACGCCTCTGCGCCCAGACGCGTTTGACCTCACTGATGAGCAGAAGATAAACGGCATTGAGCACCACTTCCGGGAGATCATGCAACTGCTGGGCCTGGACCTGGAAGACGATAGCCTCAAAGGCACACCGCGCCGGGTGGCTAAAATGTACGTGAAGGAGATTTTTGACGGACTTAACCCAGAGAACCGGCCTAACGCCCGCCTGTTTGAGAACAAATACGGGTACCGCCAGATGCTGGTGGAGCGAGACATCACCTTATATTCTAGCTGCGAGCACCATTTTGTGCCCATCATTGGCAAAGCCCACGTGGCCTATATCCCCAATGAGCACGTGATCGGGTTGTCTAAACTAAACCGTATTGTGCAGTACTATGGCCGCCGCCCGCAGGTGCAGGAACGCCTCACCCGCCAGATTGCCCAGGAACTGCGCGATGTGCTCAAGACCGAGAACGTAGCCGTCTACATTGAGGCCGACCACCTGTGCGTGATGAGCCGCGGCGTGAACGATGTGAGCAGCAGCACCATCACCTCTGAGTACTCCGGCTTGTTTGAGCAGGAAGCGTACCGACTGGAGTTTTTGCAGGCCATCCGGCACCATAAATAACCTAAAAGAGGAATAGGCATAAAGATGAATTTTTCAGGCGAACGCTGTGTTTCCATTTTCGCTAGTCTTAAAAAGAGTGACTGCCTTACCAACCCGGTACATTCCCGTATAAGTTGGTCTGAGCCTAGACTGTAGAGAACGCAACATGTCAGAAAAGATACTGATTGCCGGGGGTACCGGTTTAGTGGGAACACGTTTGTCAGAGATGCTGATTGACAGCGGTTATGAGGTGGGCCACCTCAGCCGTACCCCTAACAAGTACGCTCGTTACAAAACCTTTAAGTGGGACTTAGAAAAAGGTCTTATTGACGAAAACGCCATTAGGTACGCTGACTATGTCATTAACCTGGCGGGCACCAGCGTAGCCGGCGAGAAATGGTCGGCGGCGCGCAAAAGCCAGATCCTGAGCAGCCGCATCAAGTCCACGAACCTGCTCTGCCACTATCTGGAGAAAACGCCTAATCATGTGAAGGGCTTTCTGGCTTCCTCGGCGGTGGGCATCTACGGCAACTCCGGTGACCGGCTCATGACCGAAGAAAGCAGCTACGGCTCAGATTTCCTGGCCGAAGTATGCAAACAATGGGAGCAGGCTTCGTGGCAAGTGCATAACCTGGGCATCAGGACCGTTATCTTCCGGATTGGCATTGTGTTGAGCAACAAAGGAGGCGCCCTCCCTCAAATAGCCAAACCCGTGAAAATGATGGCGGGCGCTCCCTTGGGCTCCGGCAAGCAGTTTATGTCCTGGATTCACATTGACGACTTGTGCCGCCTGTTTATCAGGGCCATGGAAGACCGCCAGATACAGGGAGTGTACAACGCCGTAGCGCCGCACCCAGCCTCTAACGAGGAACTGACCAGAACACTTGCCAAAGTCATGCACCGGCCCATGGTCTTCCCCAATATTCCGGCCATTGGCTTGAAATTAGTCTTAGGCGAAATGAGTGAGGTAGTGTTGGGTGGCTCCCGCGTAAGTGCCACCAAAGTACTGCAAACGGGTTTCACTTTTGAGTACAACCACCTGCAAGAGGCCCTGGAGTCACTCTATGACAAAAACAGCTGACAGCGCCAAAACAAGAACGCCCGTTACCAAGTAGCGGGCGTTCTTGTTTTGGCGCTGTTTTTGGAAAATAAGCCGCTAAACGCCTCTCCACCCTCCTTGGTTACCTATCCTTCTCTAAAGGGCTTTCTTCCCAGCCCAAGATTCCGAGGCTATGGCATTCCCCCTTCCGCTGGTTTTGGGCAAAACCAGCGGAAGATGACTACTCACTAATAAGTATTTTATTAAGCCAAACGTGATGTTAAGCACTTTTCCTGAGGCTTTCTCTGTTCATGGCTCAATTAAATAAGTCAATATTTTATTAAATATATAACATCATAGTACTTTCAATAGCTACAATTAAAAATTGCCTTCACATAGAGTGCATTAATTGCCAATATTTAAACTATGTTTATTTATTATTATATTTTTTTGATTTAGATCTGGATTGATTTAATTTAGTAGTTGCATTAGAAGAAGTAGCTAAGCAAAGACAAGTACAAAAATAGAATAAACCTAATATAAAGATCTGCCGGTATTGCTGCTATTAATAAGGCAAGGATAGCTGAAAATGAATGAGTCCTTCACATAATTCATTAGTCAAAATGAAAAGCTTTTACCCCTTCTAACCTTAACATATTAGTTCAGCAAGGCGTTAGCAACACTCTAAAACACTCTCAATAAGCGCCTTTCACAGCTCCCCACTCCAGAATTTTGCTTTTGCTGTGTCTATGGAAGAACAAGAACGTTGAGGTTATCTGGTTCTGTTACCTTAACATTACCCATACGTTATAGCTAAGTAAAATTAAATATTCTCAGGACTAAAGTTCATTTTTTACAAACCAAATCAACTAGTTTCAACGTATCTACTTCGCTCACCCTTAGCAACACCATAATAAATATCAATTTAAACATATATAGATCTGGAGTGTTCTCTGGATAGAACCTGAAAAAGAATCCATAGGCAGACCATTAGAGTTCAATGCAACTTTACTGATCTGTCTGAGCAGGCTTCTTTCAAGAATGATTTCTGGTAACGTAGCCGCGTGCGTCAATGCGTCTACCATCTCTTTTGATAATGTGCTGCATGAACATAAGAACAGCTGCGTCCAGCAAAAAAAGACTAGGCTGTTATTAATCTCGGAATTATGGAAAAATCAGTATTACCCCCTGATTACCGCTCAACTCCCCTTTTGGCATCTATGGTAGTGCAGATGAAACAATGGCTTACCTATCAGTTCTGTCAGTTGCAAAAAGGATCTTTGAAGGAGCTTTTCTTCCATACACCCGTCCCCCACTACTTACTCCCGGAAGAAACCGGAACTCAAGACTTGAACTTTTATAGTTCTGTTCCAAAGGAACGTACCCATTCACCCAGCCATAAATACACTCCCGTAGATATGCCTGGCGGATTACTTGCAGGCAACTGGGGGCTTATTTCCCCAATAGGAACAGCCCATATCCCTGCGCAACCAATTGGCCTGTGGCAACTCACCGCAGATCTTCTCAAAGCAGGAAGTTGGGAATACAACGTGCAAACAGATCACTTTTTAAGTACAGACAATCTCCCCTCTCTTTTCAAGGCGCCATCAAAATCTTTCAACAGTTTCTCAACGATAATAAATTTGTTACGGGAAGAAGATCAGAAGAGCCTGAGAGAACACTGGGAGCTGGCGGTGGCCTACGGCGCTACATTTGACCAAACAGTACGCCTAGCCGACCACACAGCCACAGAGGTGTGGCTGCAGATGAAAGCTAAGCCTGTTTTCAAAGACACTGCGCTTTTGAAGGTTGTTGGCACTGTACAAGATGTTTCTGAGCATGTGCACCAAGAACAGCAATTAATCCGCGCTAAAACCAGCGCAGAGGAAGCCACCAGAGCTAAAACGGAATTTGTCTCCCTCATCAGCCATGAGATAAGAACTCCCATCAACGCCATCATTGGCCTTACGCACCTGTTGCTGCAGGAGGAAAAAGCAGGGCAGGAAAACCGGAATCTACAGAGCATCAATTTTTCGGCGCAAAGTCTGCTTTCGCTCATTAATAACACCTTGGAGTACTCCAGAATAGACATGGGCAAGGTAGAGCTGGAGCAAGTGAACTTCAACCTGAAAGACCTCCTGAAGAACATCTACCAATCCTTGGCCCTGAGAGCCGCAGAAAAGCAACTTGCTTTTGACTTGATCCTTGATCCGCATCTTCCGCAGGAGATCACCGGTGACTCCGCAAGACTGACGCAGATCATCAACAACCTCACCAGCAACGCCCTTAAGTTCACCAAGCAAGGGCGGGTCAGTATCTCAGCGGAGGTGCTCTATCAGTCAGACAAGGACTGCGTGCTTCAGTTTGCTATTTCAGATACCGGTATAGGCATCCATCCAGACCAGCAGGAGCAAATCTTTGAGAATTTTGTGCAGGCCAATGCGTCCATCCATCGGCATTACGGCGGAACCGGGCTTGGCCTGGCCATCACCAAGCAGTTGGTGGAGCTTCAGAAAGGCACTGTAAAGGTAGAAAGCACGCCAGGCAAAGGCTCTGTGTTTACTGTGAAGCTACGGTATCTGAAGGAACAGGCCCCTGCCGTGAAAGCGGTACCCGCCACCGCTCAAGCCCAAGACCCCAACAGCCTGAAGGAAGCAAGGGTTTTGGTGGTGGAAGACAATGAATTCAACCAGATGGTGGTAAGCCAATTGCTGGCGGGCTGGCAGGCCACCGCTGAACTGGCCGAAAACGGTTTGGTGGCCTTGGAGAAACTCAAAGACAAAGCCTATGACATAATTCTCATGGACCTCCACATGCCCTTCATGAACGGTTATGATGCCATGGCTGAAATCAGGAAACTGGGCCTAAAGATACCCATTGTGGCCTTAACCGCTACCGTGGGCCAGGAGGAGAAGTTGAGAATTGCAGCCGTTGGTGCCAATGATTATTTGGCTAAACCTTTCAGCCCGCAGCAGTTGTACCAGAAGCTCTCAAAACACCTGCAACTGCTGGAGGAGAAAACGGTGGTTATGGTGTAAGTCATTTTGCGTTTAGGGGCTGTTTTTTCAAAAAGAGCCCCTAAACGCAAACCTACTGCATCCTCACTGAATATGCCTTGTAACGGAAGAATACCTACTTCCCATGAGCAGAGATAGAGACCGGTCACCTGCTTCTTTTCGCCCACCCTTACCAGATGAAACTATGGTAGAATCTTCCCCCACAGCCCGTACCAAAATCTTCGTACTGGAAGACGACCCTTGGTATTCGCAGTTTCTCACGTACCACCTTTCGCTCAACCCAGACCATGACGTGGAGGTTTTCACCAGCGTAGAGGAGTTCCTGCAGCGCTTACCGGAAGCCCCCAACATTGTCACCCTGGACTATTGCCTCCCGGAACATTCCGGCGAAGCGGTGTTGGGCAAGATCATGGAAGTAAGCCCTGCGTCTTACACCATTATTGTGTCTGGGCAGGAAGACATCGGCAAAGCCGTGAATCTCATAAAGCTAGGTGCCTATGATTACGTGGCCAAAAACGGCGACACCAAAGAGCGCCTCTGGAGCATTGTGGAGAAGATAAAGCACAACACCAGCCTAAAGCAGGTAATTGAGGAGCTGCGGCAGGAGGTAAAGCAGAAATACAGCCTGGGCAATGAACTGGTAGGCACCTCCCCCGCCATGCAGAAAGTTTTCAATCTGGTAGAAAAAGCGGCTTCCAGCAACATCAACGTAACCATCACCGGCGAGACCGGAACCGGCAAAGAACTCATTGCCAAGGCTGTTCACCAGCACTCAGACCGGGCCAAGAAACGGTTTGTGGCCGTCAACATCTCGGCCATTCCCAGAGAACTGCTGGAAAGCGAGTTGTTTGGATATGAGAAGGGTGCTTTCACGGGGGCCGTAAGTCAGCGCATAGGTAAGTTTGAGGAGGCGAACGGTGGCATCCTTTTTCTGGATGAGATTGGCGAAATGGACATTCTGTTGCAGTCCAAACTGCTCAGGGTGCTGCAGGAGCGCGAGGTTACCCGCATTGGTTCCAATGAGACCATACCGGTAGACGTGCGCCTGCTAACCGCCACCAACAAGAACCTGCTGGAGGAGGTTCGCAAAGGCAACTTCCGGGAGGACCTGTATTACCGGTTGCTGGGGATTCAGATTCATCTGCCTCCTTTGCGCGAGCGCGAGAACGATGCCCTGCTCATTGCCAACAAACTGCTGAAAGAATTCTGCCTCCAGAACCAATTGCCTGCCAAAAGCTTTTCGGCCGAAGCCCTGCGGGCGATACGCCGTTACCCTTTCCCGGGCAACATACGGGAACTGAAGGCAGTGGTGGAAATGGCGGCCGTTCTCTCAGACAAAGAAACCATTACGCCAGAAGACATTCACCTCCAGGAAGCACAGCCTATTGATTCAAATGAGGAAAAGACTCTGGATGAGTACATCGCAGACATTGTGCAGCGCTACCTGATCAGGTATAACTACAACGTGGTGCACGTAGCGGACAAGCTCAAAATTGGCAAGTCTACCATCTACCGGATGATCAGGAAAAAGGAAGTGACCATTCACAAGCTGGAACCTACCTATCCTTAACCCAAGCGCTTGGCTGCTCCCTTGCAGTTGTGGGGTCTGCGTTTAGGGGCTCTTTTTGGAAAAACGGCTCCTAAACGCAAACTACCCCAACAATCACCCATTACTTTCAACAGCAATCCAATTACCAGTACAGTAACGCAGTCATTGATCTCCCAAAGAACAGGCTCTCCATGATAAAGCTCCTAAGTATCCTCTTTGAGGTTACTCCTCACCCCATGTATGTGAAAGACGCGAAGGGAAGATTTGTGATTGTGAACAGGGCCTTCGCGCATTTATTTGGTCTTACGCCAGAAGCAATCATTGAGAAAGGTGTTCTGGAAGAAGATTATTCACTGGAGCGGGACCTAGGCCTTCTGAACGCCCATGAAGTTGCTTCTCTTGAGGAATACTATAAAACCGCCACCGGTGCTGGCGCCTGGTTCCAAACCACCAAGAAAGTATTTATTGGTCCGGAGGGGGAAAAATACCTGTTGTCTATCTCTGGGGAGATCACAGCCTGTAAAACAGCCCTTCAGAAAAGCCAGGAGCATGCCCAGCTACAGCAAGAACAAGTGGACCAAATACGCCAATATTTCCTCAATTATATCAAAGCCACCCAAGAACTCTTGCCCTTGTTATTATCTGTTCCCCTTACCCCGGCACAGGAAAAAAGCCTTAGGGCTCTTAACTCCCTTTCAGGTAAAATGGAGGCCGAGCTTGCCGCTCTTGTCTCCCCTCCAGTGGCAGAAGACATGTCCCCAACACAAGAGCTTCAGCCTTCACCCCCAGAACCTATACTCTATGATTTCTCTTGCTTGGGCAATATTGCGGAAGATGCTGTTTTTATTCAGAAGATGCAGCGTTTGTTCATAGACATTGTGCCTGAGCAACTTACCACCCTCACAACGTCTGTGGCTAAAAGAGATTGGAAGGAAACAGCCACCATTGCTCATAAGCTGAAGTCAACGTACGCCAATATAAAAATAACTGAGGCTACTACCGCCATGAAAAAGATTGAGGAAAACGCCACCACCAGAAAAGACCTGGAGCAGATTCCTACTTTGCTGCAGCACGCCCGCGACATCACAGATAGAGTGGTGGCTATTTTCACGCGGGAACTTGGCTAAGCGTGTTTTCTCCTTCGTCTACCACACGTCCTGTGTTCGGAAAAGGCTCTCCTCATTCCAGCATTCCTTTAAAAAGTAAAGCTCAATCGATTTCCCAATATGAACTAGTTTGTTTCATTCTGGGAAACCATGGCTAGAAAGGCGGCTCTCCTTCCAGGCTAGAATTGCATATAAATAGCTCCTATTCGCTTCCAGGCATCATTTTAAAATATCTGACAGCTAATGATGCGTTTGGCACACTTTTCCCCTTATATAAACCAAGTTATTATAAATATGAGATAACTAATAACATATTCCTATTCCTCTTTTTACCATTCCCCTATATGAAAAAAAGATTACTCGTGATTGATGATGAACCCTCTATTGGCCTCATTCTGGAGCATTTCTTTTCCAAAGAATATGAAGTGGTAGTAAAGAAAAACGGACAGGAGGCTATGCTATGGCTACAGGAAGGGAACCTTACCGACTGTATTGTGGCCGATCTGGAAATGCCCTTCATGAATGGCTTAGAATTCATTAAGATTCTACGGGTAAGTTCCCTTTTAAAAGACATTCCGCTCATCATGCTATCTGGCAAAGACGAAACCAGAGACAAAATCCAATGCCTGCGGTTAGGAGCAGATGATTACATGGTTAAGCCGTTCAATCCTGAGGAACTTGACCTGCGCATCAAAAATATGGTAAAGAAGATCAACCTCTAAGCAGGGAGCGCCATGAAAAGAAAATTACTTTATCTCTCGGCAGATGCGCAGGAAGCCAAGCTCTTCCAAGCGCAATGTGAGGAAGCGCTGGAAATTATCCATTTTAACAACCCTAAGCGGCTTCTCGCATGGCTAGACAAAGGCGAGGTTATCCACGGTATTCTGAACTCCGCTGGCCTTGCCTCGCCGTTGGGTCTCAACCTCATCAAGTTACTTAGGCAGGAAAAACAGGTGAACGTGCCCGTCTTCTGGATTCTGAACACTAATGCTTCACCCAAGCTGAAAGCCTTGCTCATCGCTGCTGGCACTACTGATATCTTCTACCAAACCCCAGCCAAAGAACAGATTCTGCACCGCCTGAACAGCACCTCGGCGCTAAATGAATTCATCCCTCCAGTGCCGGCACCTAAAGTGTATACTAATAAGATGGCCGTAGGCAAGAGAGTCTTTGACATTGTCTTTGCCTCCCTAGCGTTGTTTTGCCTGGCACCCTTATTCCTGCTAATTGGGGTTCTGATAAAGCTTGAGTCTAAGGGTCCTATTTTCTACTATTCTTACCGCGTGGGCACCGGCTACAAAATCTTCAAGTTCTGGAAACTGCGTTCCATGCGGCAAGATGCAGACCAGTTGCTTTCTTCCATGAAAGACCTGAACCAGTACAGAACAACCCAGCAAGAAGCCCCAAGCCAGAGTTTGGCACTTTGTGCCAGCTGCATCAGACAGGGCACCGGCTGCCAGCATAAGCTCTATGACGCCCAAGGCCAGATGATCTGCGAAAACCAGTTCCAGATCATGCGGAAGAATGAAAGTGGTTCGGCCTTCATCAAGATTGCCAACGACCCCAGAATTACCAGAATTGGCAGATTCATCAGGAACACCAGCATAGATGAGCTCCCACAGCTCTACAATGTTTTACGTGGCGATATGTCTATTGTAGGCAATAGGCCGCTCCCCCTCTATGAAGCCGAAAGACTTACCACAGATCAGTCTGCGTCAAGGTTTATGGCTCCGGCCGGAATTACAGGATTATGGCAAGTGAGCAGAAGAGGCAAAGAAGACATGTCAGAAGAAGAGCGCAAAGCCCTTGATGTTGAGTATGCCCAAAGCTTTTCCTTTAAAAAAGACATGGAGATCATCCTGAAAACGATTCCGGCGCTGTACCAAAAAGAAAACGTGTAATGAGAAAATATACTTTACTCTTCCTCTTCTTCTTTCAGGTTACCTGGGGCTTTGGACAGACAAAATCCCAGCCGAACAGCACCTGGCAGACAACCTTCTTCAATTCTCCCAATACTATTCTTCCTCTTCTGATTGATGCCGCCCTTACTCATTCGGCCGCGCTGGAGATCAATGACGCAGAGAAAGAGATTGCGAATAAAAACATTCTTCTGGCCCGCAAAAAGCTCATGAACGGCTTAGCCTTAAACACGGGGTACGGGTACGGCACTATGCTCAATTACATAGACGGCGCTCAGGAAGTCAACCAGATCAATGCCTTCAATCTGCCTGCCAGAGCCCAGTACAACGTGGGGTTGAGATTCACTCTGTCTTTAGGCGAACTGGGCAGCAGAAGACATGAAATAGGCAAAGAGCAACTACTGCTTAAGCAGGCGGAAGCGGCCCGCAAAGTAGGGGAAAAGGAGGTACGGAAAATTGTGATTGAACAGTACCAAAGAATATTATTAGCTAAAACCGAACTAGAACACTACCAAGACGCCCTGCAAACGGCAAGCGTGAACAAACAGATTGCCAACAAGCGGTTCACGGAAGGTGATCTACAGGTAGATGAGCAAATGGCGGCCTTAGACTTCCATAGCAAAGCTTCACTGGCCGTAACACAGGCTAAAAACAAGTATCAGACAGAACTCTATCTGTTAGAAGAGATCATTGGCATGCCTATACAAAACTTAATCAAGACGCCATGAGAATAAAGCAATTCTACAAGTTAATGAAACGGAACTGGCTGTTGTTGATCACAATTCCCCTCACCACCGCAGCTTCTATCTATTTCTTTACCAGAAACCAAGACCAGAAATATGTGTCAGACACGGTGCTGTACACTGGTATCACGTCTGGGTATAAGATTGACGGGGGCAATAATAAAGCCGGGGGTTGGAACACAGACGAGATTGCTTTCGGGAACCTCATGTCGCTCATCAACTCCAGGAAGATGAAGGAAGAGGTTGGCCTGCGCCTGCTGGCGTCACACCTCATGCTAAAACAGCATGACCCTGCGGTATTGACCTTTAAATCTTACCAAACCTTACAGCAAATTGTGCCTGCAACGCTTAAGAAACAGCTGGTGAGCAATACCCTTGAAGAAACTACCCGCAACGTGTTCCAGCACTACAAACGCAACACCAGCAACTCCATCTATAGAATTGTAAACCCCACCAAGACAGACCCTATCCATTCAGCCTATTCCATAGCCGCTTTGTCTGAGATTTCCCCAAACAGAATTGGGCAGAGTGACTTGATCAAAATAGAATACAACTCTACCGACCCTAGCGTTTGCCGGCAAACGTTGGAACTGTTAACCCAGGTACTTACCAAGAAGCACAAGGAGTTGTTCTCAGTGCAGAACGAGGCAGTGATCGGCTACTTTGACTCTGCCACCCGTGAGGCATACAATAAATTGCAGGCCGCTGAGAGAAAATTGTTTGAGTTTAACAAGAGCAATAACATAGTAGACTATGACCAGCAAATAGTAACCTCTACAGAGGAAAATCAACTGGCCGTTGAAAGACGGAATGAATTGGAGATGCAATATGCCGCCGCCAGTTCTGCCCTCAAAGCCAGAGAGCAATTCCTGAAGAAACGAAACGCCTCTAACCTGCAAAGCCAGGAAATTGTGCGGCTCAGAAACCAACTCTCAGCGGTCAACTCCCAGATAGCAGAGTTGGAAATGGCCAGTACCGTCCTCCCAGAAAGTGCCCCCAGATTGGCCCGCCTGAAACAGGAGGCCGAAACCATTACCGGCAAGATCAATGAAACTATTAACAGTTATTACGGCAGCAGCAATTCTATTCAGGGGGTGCCGGTGAAAGACCTATTAAACGACTATGCCAAGAACGCTGCACAGGTAGAAGAACTGCGGAGCCAGCTCAACCTAATGCGCAAACAGCAGAGCAGCTCCAGCGGGAAATACAACAGTCTTGTACCGCTGAGCGCAGACATACGCAAGATAAAACGTGAGGTAGAAGTAGCCGAACAGGAGTATATCTCTCAGGTAGAGGGGCTGAAGCAAAGCAAACTCTCACAGCAGAATGTGAACATGGCTTCTCAGCTCAAAGTGGTGGACCCTCCCTACACGCCCAAAGATCCAGAAACCACAAAGCTGATACTGCTGATCATGTTTGGCATGTGCAGTTCATTCTTTGTGGTAGCCGGCTGCATTGTTACTTCCAGTCTGCTGAACGAATCTTTGACAGAGCCTGCCAAGGTAGTGAAGGTGACCTCCTTCCCAGTAATAGGATCTCTTCCGTTGCTCAGCAATTCAAAAGCAAACCAATACATTGACGTGAAGAAAGCCGAAGACCATCTCACCCGGCAGCTTCTGCTCAGGCTTCAGCAAAAACAGAATCCGCACACCCCTTTTGTGATTGGCGTGCTCAGCAGTCACTCGGGTGAGGGCAAGACCTCTGTGTCCAATACTCTTACCATGAACCTGAATGAGCTGGGAATAGACACTCTCTGCCTTCTCCCCGATGATGAAGACCACCAAAAGTTCACCAGTTCTTACAGCAGTTATTATTCGCCCTTACAAGCTTTAACGCCTAATAATCCTTTCACACTGCTAGATGGGGTAGAAGTCTTTAAGCATTCTGTGATCATCATAGAATTTCCGGCACTACTGGAAACCATTTACCCTACGTCCCTCCTGCAGCACCTTGACCTGATCCTGCTCACCATTAAGGCTAACCGCAACTGGAAAGACGCGGACCGCGATGTATATGACAGCATAAAGGGAGTCACCAAAGCTCCCATTGAGGTTGTATTGAATGGAGTCATCCCACGCCATGTAGAGGACTTTGTAGGCATGCAAGTGAAGAAGAACAGAGGAGACAAACCTCTACAGTTGCCCCAAAGCACCACAGACTATCCTAAAAAACAGGAGCTGCTTGAGTCTTAGAACTCATACTGCACATTTCTATTCCAGCACAGACCCCACGTATGCACGAGTTCATCTCTACCTCTGCCTCCAGAACCAGAAGCCTGGCATTGCCCTTGGGTATACTTGCCGCTATTGGTATAGGTTGGCTTACCGCTACCAATGGTTTTCAGGTACCCGGGCTCTTGATGGCACTCTTCCTAACCGTTGTGTACATAGCCTTAGTAATGACCAGGCCCAAGCTGGGCTTAGTCTCTACAATTACCTATTGCTTTGTGCTGTTTATACTGGTGAGGGAGTCTAAGGGAATACCTTTCGGGTTGGGAATTGATGCTTTGCTTCTGATCTCCTGCGTGTCTGTATTGCTTACCCGCACCAGAGGGTATATCTGGAATAGAGTGAACAATGACTTATGCCTTCTGGCGCTAATCTGGTTTGGGATAACGGTTCTGGAGCTAGCCAACCCTGCCGGAGCGAGTGTCATGGGTTGGCTTCAGGAAATGAGAAGTTCAGCATTGTACTGGCTTCTGATCACTCCTTTGGTCTTCATCTTATTCCGCCAAAAGAGTGACTTAAATCTCTTCCTGTTTCTTGTCTTGGCGTTGTCTGTGTTAGCTGCCCTGAACGGCGCCAAACAGGTGCATCTTGGCCTCTCGCCGGGTGAGCAATGGTTTCTAGACCAGGGAGCCGCCAAAACCCACGTGCTTTTCGGGAAGCTCAGGACTTTCTCCTTTTACAGCGATGCCGGGCAGTTTGGAGCCTCTCAGGCGCACATTGGCTTGGTGGCGCTCATCCTTGCTTTTGGGCCTTTCAAATGGTGGAAAAAAGGATTGCTGCTAGTGGCGGCAGGTATTCTGTTTTATGGGATGCTGGTTTCTGGCACCCGGGGTGCTTTGTTTGCCTTAGTAGTTGGAGTAGCCGTGGCGCTGTTCTTAAGCAAAAGCATCAAGACATTGATCTTGGGCACGGCACTGGTTTTAACAGGCTTGTATGGTCTTAAGTATACCCAGATAGGGAACCAGCACTACGAGATAAGGCGCCTCAGGTCTTCTCTGAACCCAGAAGATGCGTCATTGAATGTACGGTTCCAAAACCAGAAAATACTGCGGGAGTACCTGAGTTCACGCCCGTTTGGAGGTGGTGTGGGAGTTATTGGGCACTTTGGCCGCCTGCACAACGCAGACAAATACCTTTCCACCATTCCGCCAGACAGTTATTGGGTTAAAGTATGGGCCATGTACGGCATTGTAGGGTTCATGATCTGGATAGGCATGGTGATGTACATCCTAGGCAAGTGTTGTGGCATTGTCTGGGGCATCCAAAACAAGAGCCTTAAAACCAAGCTCATTGCCCTCACCGCTGGGTCAGCGGGCATCATCATCTGCAGTTACGGCAATGAGGTGATCAATAACATGCCTTCTTCCATCATAGTGTATGCATCATGGGCTTTGGTTTTTATGAGCCCCAGACTAGACAACGAAACGCAACCAGACTCAGATGAATAGCCCCTTAGTCTCAATTATTTCTGTGAACTATAACCAGGTGGGAGTTACGCTGGAAATGCTGACCTCCCTACGGGCAATCAGCTACCATAACATAGAGATCATCATTGTAGACAATGCCTCTACTGGCGCAGATGTGCACGTCATCAAAGAATCCTTCCCGGAAGTAACCCTTATTAGATCTGAAGTGAATTTGGGTTTTGCGGGAGGCAATAATCTTGGAATTGCGCAGGCTAAAGGAAAATACCTCCTCTTCCTGAACAATGACACTGAGGTGCACCCTGGCTTTCTGGAACCGTTGGTACGCTTGTTTGAGACAACCCCTGATGCGGGAGTGGCTTCGCCCAAAATTCTGTATCACGGCACCAATGCTTTGATACAATACGCCGGTTCCAAGGGAATCAACCCCTGGACGGGCAGAAGCATCACCATCGGTCATCTGGAAAAAGACAATGGACAGCACAATACCTCCAGTCTTACCCAATTGGCAGACGGTGCGGCCATGATGGTACCCATGCGGGTAGTGCAGCAGGTGGGCCTCATGCCTGAACTTTACTTCCTGTACTATGAAGAACTGGACTGGTGCGAAAGCATTAAGCGCGCCGGGTTTACCTGCCATTATGTGGCAGACTCATCCATCTTCCATAAAGAATCTGTTTCGGTGGGCAAGCAGTCTGTGTTAAAGACATACTACATGAACCGTAACCGTCTGCTCTTCCTGAGAAGGAACAGCAAGGGTGGTCCTTTCTGGACCAGTGCCTGCATTTTCCTACTGGCCGCGGTTCCTAAAAAGATGGTGAGCCACGGCTTTCAACTGCAAGGGAAACACCTTCGGGCGCTTTTTAGGGGCTTGTGGTGGAACTTGAACAACAAAGAAGTGCATGGCATGCGCTATTTGAAAACCTCTACCCAATGCATTACCAAAGAATATTCCACCAATTAAATCAAATTAGCCCAGCTCACTGTTTGGCTTCTTTTTAGTGATATAACCTTCTCATGACTGTACTACTTACTTTGATTCAGGCAGTGTTTTATGGATTGGCCATTTATCTGGCCTGGAACTGTTGCTACCTGCTCTTTTTTGCGGTGGCGGGCTTGAGAAAGATTAAACCAATTCAACAGGAACCGGCTGTTTACAGAAAGATATGTGTCCTGATTCCTGCTTACCGTGAAAGTGCGGTGATCCTGGAAACCAGCAAAGCCGCATTGCACCACTATTATCACGGAACGTTTGACGTATTTGTCATTGCCGATGGATTGGACCCAGAAACCATTGTAAAGCTGCAGGCCCAGTACGCGAACGTGATACAAGTAAGCTTTGACCGAAGCACCAAGGGCAAAGCATTATTAGCGGCCATGCAGGAATTGTCTGCCCATTCTTATGACATAGCGGTTGTGCTGGACGTGGATAATATCATGGGCATCAACTTCCTGAACGAAGTAAACAGGGCCTTTGACGCAGGTTACAGCGTGGTACAAGCCCACCGTACGGCTAAGAACACAGGAACGTCTTTTGCTTTTCTGGATGCCTGCAACGAGGAAATCAATAACCATATCTACCGCAAAGGTCATTTTGCCATAGGCCTTTCCGCAGCATTGATTGGCTCAGGGATGGCGTTTGACTTCGCTTATTTCAAACGCCTTTTGGAAGGCATAGGGGAAACCGTGGGCGAAGACAAGGAACTGGACTTCAGGATAGCCAAAGACCAGGTGAAGATCTGCTACCTTGACCAGGTCTACGTGTATGACGAAAAAATAGAAACGGCCCAAGTCTTTACGCAACAAAGAACCCGCTGGATTGCCGCCCAGGTAGAATTCATGAAGAAGTTCGCCCTAGAGGGTTTCCGGCAGTTACTGCAGCACGGCAACCTGGAGTTCTTCAATAAGACGCTCCAGGCATTCCTGGTCCCCAGAATGCTGTTGATAGGAATTCTTTGCCTGCTTTTCCTCCAGTCCTGGGTGAACCCGTACGGTCTGCCCCCGGTGTTCTGGGGAGTGTTGCTGGCTATGTTGGCAACGGCGCTCCTGCTTTCATTACCGGCCAGGCTGTACCAGGATAAGAGATTTCTGAAAGCGGTTCTCCGTTTGCCTTACGCGCTGTTCTGCATGTGCCTGGCACTGCTCAGGATCAAGAAGGCCAAAAAATCATTTTTACCTACTCCGCATAAAGCAGCTACTTCTCCTGCCATCATAAACTAAGACCTATGCCACTAGAAATCATAGCCCTTCCTGCTTTTATCTGCCTGGCCATTGGCTTTATACTAGGTTTAAAAAAGGGTAAAAAAACCAACTCATAATTCCATATCTATGCACTTGGTAGAAGTTTTTTTCTGGATTGCTTTTATAGTTGTGTTTTACACCTATCTGGGCTACGGGCTTGTGGTGTGGATCATGTCTAAACTGGTACGCTCTGCCCCACCGGTAGAAGCTGCCGCTTTTGAGCCGGACGTGACCTTGGTAGTGCCCGCCTACAATGAAGCCAGCATCATGGAAAGTAAAATCCAGGATTGCCTTTCTCTGGAGTACCCTTCAGAGAAACTTCAGATCATGTTCATCACCGATGGCTCTACCGATCATTCGGGCGAAATACTGAGCCGATATCCGCAGGTCAGGCATCTGCATATTCCTGCCCGGGGCGGAAAAGCAATGGCCGAAAACCGCGCCATTGAACACATAGACACCCCTTACGTGATCTTCACCGATTGTAACACCTACTTAAACCCGCAGGCGGTGCGTGAAATAGTGAAACACTACCAAGATCCTACAGTAGGGGCGGTGTCTGGCGAGAAAAAGATCTTCTCCCTTGCCTCTGCTTCCGGCGCCGGCGAAGGACTCTACTGGAAATACGAATCGTTCCTGAAGAAATGTGACTCCAAGGTGCATAGCCTCATGGGCGCCGCCGGGGAATTGGTTTCCTTCCGGACGGACCTGTTCCAGCCTCTGGAGAAAGACACCATTCTGGATGACTTTATCCAGTCGCTGCGCATTGTGGAGAAAGGCTACAAAGTAGTGTATGAACCCAACGCGTTTGCCTCTGAAGCCCCTTCGGCCTCCATTGCCGAGGAGATGAAACGCAAGGTGAGAATCTGTGCTGGCGGTTGGCAGTCTATGGTACGGCTCAAATCTCTGCTGAACCCGCTTCGGCAGCCGTTGGTCACGTTCCTGTACGTGTCGCACCGGGTGCTGCGCTGGAGCCTCACCCCGCTTTTGCTGGCCTTGCTGCTCCCGCTCAATCTGGCCTTAGCCCTGTCTTACGGCGGGTTCTACACCATCTTCTTAGCGTTGCAGGTGCTGTTTTACGCCGCCGCCTGGGGCGGCTGGCTTGCCGAGGAGAGAGGAAAAAAGATAAAGCCGCTTCTGGTGCCCCTCTACTTCACCATGATGAATGTGGCCGTTTTTGCGGGCTTCTTCCGCTACCTCCGGAACAACCAACCTGCCGCCTGGGACAAAGCGGAGCGCACAGTGCTCTCCTATACGTCAAGCTAGTAGTAACGCTGTTTGCGTTTAGGGGCTGTTTTTGGAAAAACGGCCCCTAAACGCAAACCATTAATTTAACTAAAACAGCACCTTAACTTATCTACATGAACTTTGTTTTCGTAAGCCTGCAGCGCATTAACACAGACCGGGATTCTACGTCTACCTGTCTGGCCAAAGAGTTAGCGAAAACTCATAAGGTGCTGTACGTGAATTCGCCCATTGACCGCAGAACGCTATTCTCTTCTGAACAGGACGAATATACGCGGGCGCACATTGCCGCCATCAAGGCGAAAAAGCCGCCATTAAGCCAAATAAAGCCCAACCTGTGGGTCCTGAACCCTACGCAGGTGATTGAGTCCATCAACTGGATTCCGTTCACGTCCGTTTTCTCGTCCTTCAACCGGCTTAACAACCAGCGTTTTGCCAAAGACATCCGGGACGCGCTTAACCGCCTGGGGTTTGACCACTTTATCCTGATCAATGACAAAGACATCTTCAGAAGCTTCTACCTCAAAGAGCTGCTCAAGCCGGACAAATACGTGTACCTGGACCGCGATTACACCGTGGGCATGGACTATTGGAAGAGGCACGGTGCCGAGCTGGAACCCAAATTGATGGCGAAAGCTGATGCCGTGGTCTGTAATTCGTTTGATTTCACCAAACGCGCCCAACGCTATAACCCCAACAGCTTTTACATTGGCAACGGCTTTGATGTGAAGCAGTATGACAGCAGCAAAAGCAAAAAAAAACCTACTGAGCTTCAGCACCTCACCGGCCCTGTGATTGGCTACGTGGGTGCGCTCATCACCCTTAGATTAGACCTGAACCTGATGCTAGAAATGGCCAAGGCCAAACCCCAATGGAACTTCGTGCTGATTGGTTGGGAAGACGCGCCGTTCCAGCAGAGCGAACTGCACCGGCTACCCAACGTGCTCTTCCTGGGCAAAAAGTACACCTCTGAGGTGCCCGCCTATTTGGAGCATTTTGACGTCTGCATTAATCCGCAGCTCTTAAACGAGATCACCAGAGGCAATTTTCCGCTCAAAGTGGTGGAGTACCTGGCTTTGGGCAAACCGGTGGTAGCCACCTCTACCAACACCATGCAGGAAATCTTCGGGCAGCATACTTACTTGGCCACAGACCCGGCTTCATTTTTAGCCCAGATAGAAAAGGCGCTGGAGGAAGACAATGCCGCTGAGAGGGAAAGGAGGATTCAGTTTGCCGGGAACTTCAGCTGGGAGAACGTGGCCAATACCTTATTGGAATATATTCTGCCGGCGAAAGCGGCACAACCCGCTGCGGCTTTATCTCTCATCCCGTAAACATCTGCCCATGCCCTCCCCGCCAGACACCTTGATTCCACCTGCCCCAGACGTACCCCTGGCAACGCCTGAGCAGGCCGTTGATAAGTGGTTTGACACCCGCCATCTCAAAGGTGATCTGAAAAACCGGTCGGTGCAGGGAGGCTTCAACACTATTGGCGGGCAGGCAGTTTCTTTCCTGATGAACATTTGCTCTACGGTGATTCTGGCCCGCCTGCTCTCCCCAGATGATTATGGTCTGGTGGCTATGGTTACGGCCATTACCGGTTTCATCACCATCTTCAAAGACTTGGGCTTGTCTGCCGCCATTGTCCAGCGGGAGAAGATAGACCAGCAGCAGGTGAGCTCAGTCTTCTGGCTGAACCTGCTCATCAGTTTCGGGATTGCGGTGGTGGTGGCTTTGCTGGCCCCCGTACTGGTTTATTTCTACCAAGAGGAACGGCTTTTCTCCATTACGCTCGTGTTTGCGGGAAGCATCTTTATCACCGGCCTTTCGTTGCAGCACAACGCGCTCATGCAGCGGCAGATGAAGTTTGCGGTTCTGTCATTGATCCAGATTGCCTCCACCGCCGGCAGTTTGCTGACCGGTATTCTGTTGGCCTGGGGAGGATACGGGTATTGGGCGCTGGTGGCCACCATGGTACTGACTCCGGTATTCTCTACTATTGCCCTGTGGAGCGTTTGCAGTTGGCGACCTTCAGTGGCCAGACAAAGCCCAGACCTTGGCTCCTTCCTCAAATTTGGAGCCGGCATCACGGGGTTTGACCTGGTGAACTACTTTTCCAGGAACATGGACAACGTGTTGATTGGCAAGTTCATTGGTGCTGCCGCTCTGGGGCTTTACTCCAAATCTTATCAACTGCTCATGCTGCCCATCACCCAATTGCGCAATCCGCTGAACGCGGTGGCACTGCCGGTGCTAAGTAGCCTTCAGACGGAGAAAGAGAAATTCAGGAGTTACTACCAACGGTACCTGTTCACGCTGGCGTTTTTTTCCATGCCTCTGGTGGTGGGACTAGGCGTTTACTCCGAAGAACTTATTCTGCTGGTGCTGGGCGAACAATGGGCGGCGGCGGCCTACATCTTCAAACTATTGGCTATTTCGGCGTTTATACAGCCTATTGCCGGTACCCAGGGCTTAATACTGATTACCACGGGGCAGGTGAGAAGATATTTTCTGTACGGCATTTACAACGCCATATGTATCACTGCCGGCTTTGCCGTAGGAATTTATTGGGGCGTGGCAGGCGTGGCCATTGCGTACGCCATTGTCACGTATCTCTTGCTTTTCCCGCTGCTGCGCTTCTGCCTCCAGGGTTCTCCAGTATCGGTGAGCAGCTTCTTCCGGGAGATTGCTTTTCCGGGGGGGTTCTCTCTCCTGAGCGGCGCGGCCATGCTGGTCTACAAAATCTACCTGGGTCACTTGCCATCTCTGCTGCTCTGCCTGGTAGGCGCGTTTACTGGGGCCACCGTGTACATACTTCTATGGCAGAGCACGCGCACCAGCCGTGAGCGGTTTCAGCAAATCCTGGAAATTAAGACGATGCTGTTCAAGAGAATAATCAAAAAATGAGGTTCTGACTCTGCCAGAGCGGAGAGCAATGTAGAGAAATTCTCAAAAAAGGAGCTCTTGACGTATTTCTGGTTTAGGCCAGATTTGAGAAAAAGAGCCGCTAAACGCCAATTTATTGGCGCTTCGTGTTTTAGCTTACCAGAATAGCAGGTGATTGATTCTTCTCCCTATGACACACCTTTTCCCAGGACAACCACATTGCGTTTAGGGGCTATTTTTCCAAAAATAGCCCCTAAACGCAGGAAGGCTCCTATTGGTAATTCTAACCGTCTACTTAAAACTTTATTTTACGTTTGGGGCGGCTGTGACAAAGATGGGGGTTTCAGAGAGGGTTACGGTTAGTTTCCCGTTTCCGGTTTTCTGGCGCTGAACCGTCAATGTGTTGCGCCCAACGGTTGGGGTGAAAATCTGGGCTTCAGGGGCGGCAAGAGACAAGGCGTATTGACCTGTGCGGCCGGTTTCATCCGGAATCCAGCAGGCGTACATGATCTGGCCTTTAGGGCTGCGGTATTGGTCTACACGGGGGTCTTCGCTGAGCCTTTCCACTGGCACGTACTCTCCGAAGCGTTCCCTTACCTGTTGCAGGAACTGGGCCGCCGGCCTGAGCTCATAGGTATTTCGTTCCACGTGCCCGCTGGTCATGTATTGCCGCGTGTTGGTGCTGGAACCGCTGCCATCGTCATAGAGTTGGTAGAAGTACAGGCCAGACAGACCGGCCATGGCGTATTCCAGGGAACTGCGCAGAATCCAGTCGGCCTGCACCGTGAATTTGTCTTTCCCTTTGATTTCTCTGGTGCCCTGGGTGAGGCTGTTCCAGTCATAGCCGGTCTCTGTGATGATGATAGGTTTACCGCCCATGAGTTCCTGGTTTATCCGGTGGAAATCTAACAGCCCCTTGGGGGCTTTTGACAATTCCGGAGCCACCCCTACCCTTTCGCCCTTGGCGTATTGCTCTCCCGCGAAGTTATTGTTGTAGGCGTGGTAATTGACTTCATCAAAACAGAGGTTCACTTGGCCGTTGGGCAGATAGCCCCGGTTCTTCTTGCACCAATCCACCAGGCCTTGGTAGAACCCCGGCCTAGACGAGGCGATGCCACCGCAGACCACCAACATATCTGGATCTGCCTGTTTTACGCCCACTCCCGGACCCAACGTGCCTTTGTGGCCGTCATAGAACGCGCTGAGGTACGCGGCGTATTCATCTGGGCTTTGGTTGGCCTGCCGGCCTTTCCAGTAGCGGTCAGGTTCATTGTTGGCTTCTATCTTATCTACCAGTCCCAGCCCTATCTTCTTCTCGTTGGCCGGGTCGGCTGTCCAGCGGGTACCGGTATAGACCTGCACCAGTTTAGGGTTCAGCTTTTTGTTTTTGCCGTACCGGGCCGCGAATTGGAAGGCCGCCTTCGCCACTTGGCTGTAGGTCTCCGGCTTGCCTTTGTCTGCGTTGTAGCGCACATTGAAGTAGTTTGTCTCTCCGTTTTCTACCGTGGTATATTCAGGCTTGTAGGGCATGGGTGCGTTTTCATGGCTCCTGATGGCTTTGGGATAGGTCTCCTGCATCCAGACGGGGATGTCTTTGAAACACACCAATACTTCTTTCCCGTTGGCTTTGTGCCGGGCATAAATTTCGTCTAGTTTCCAGCTGCCGTGGTGGGTGGGGTTAAAGGTAAATTTCCCCTCCTGGGTTTCCACCAGCTGCCAGTCCAGGTAGTCGCGCACCAAAAAATAGGGGTGCAGGGCGGCTATTTTCTTCTGAAGTACCGCAGGGTCTTTGTCTTGGAGATTATAAGGATAGGCATTGATGCCCAGCATCCTTTTGAGCGGATGCGCCGGTTTCTTGTATGCCGCCACCGCATAAGGGGTATAGGTCCCGTAGAACTTGATCTCGTCTGGCAGACGAACGCCTTTCTTTTTCCGGAGCACCAGAGCGCTTACTTTCAGAGGTGCGGCAAGCCGATGTTCCTGCCAAACCCTATATTTTTCGCCCGTGAAATCAGGGCCTTTTACTTCCCGGCCGGTTTGCCGCTCAATAAAGTAGGTTTCTATCTTGTTGTCCGGGCCCAACGAGCCGTCTCCGTCATACAAACTGATGGCGTTCAGCTCTACGTCCATCTGCTCCGGAAACGGGAGCACCACCTCAGACACTGGCAGCATCTCCAGGCCGTACCCGAGGTGCACCTGCTCATTCACCACTTTGTTAAACAAGCCTTCCAGATTCTGGTTGCTTTTGTCTTTGTGGTAGCCCCAGTACGCCTGGTAAGGAATCTCACCCTCCCGTCTGTTAGGGCCCACCGCCCGTGGCGTCTCCCCTTTTCCAGACGAAGCTCCCCTAAATCCATCAGAAGCCTGCTTGGCAATGGTAAAGGAACTCACCAGCAAAACCCCTATCAAAATCCTCTTGCCAAACTTGTTCATATGAATTACCTGTTACTGATAGGAAATACTACCGCGCCGCGCTCTGGTGGCAAGGAAACCCGAAGCTGCTCGTCGGGCTCCATCAAAACTCACTTGCTCCTCTTCTGGTTTGGCGGTGTTTTTGGAAAAAGAGCCGCTAAACGCAGCGTCTATGGTTCATTTTACCAGAGCCTGTTTTCCCTTCTCACGTCATTGTAACCGTTTCTCTCCTGCACGCAAGAACTTCTTTCAGGTGGTCGGCCAGCATTAAAGACTGCGCCACCACCGTTACCGTGGGGTTAGCGTGCCCGCCCGTAGGAAACGTGGAGGCACCCGCCACAAACAGGTTGTCTACTCCAAACACTTTGGCGTTTCGGTCTACCACCCCTTTCTCCGGGATGTCTGCCATTCTGGTAGTGCCCATGTGGTGTGCGTATGAATTGAAACTGCGGAACCTCTCCCTCAGATAAGCCCTAAAGCCTTCTTCCGAGTATCGTATCTCCCCCAGCTTCTTTTCCCTGTATCTATCGGCGAACAGGTTATGCGCTTTCACCAGTGATTCCACGTCACATTCTTTGAAGGCAATCTGGATGTCTACCCTGGGCATGCCAAACGCGTCTAGCTGCTTTTTGGCAAGTGTGATTCTGCTCTCCCGGTTAGGTACTTGCTCCGCAGAAAAGAACAGACCCCAGTATTTACTCTTCTTAGAGGGCAGCATGGCCGGAAGCCCCAAGTTGTAGAGTCGTTCCAACCTAGGGGGAATGCTGCTCATGCGCTGAATCTCTTTCCTGAGGAATTGGCGCAGCCCGGTTACCTCAGAGAGATGCTTGGCTGCGGCATACACCGCCGAAGAAATCAAGCCTTTTTCTGTGTTGGTACTGGTAGGGTAAGAAAGGTAGAAGATGGTGTTCAGGAGTTCTAGGTCTTCCTGGGTTTGCTCAGGAACCCACCACCGGCGCCGGCAGAAAATGCCTTGGCTGTCTTTCTCATAGTTAAACAGAATTTTGTCCCGGCACACCGGATTTACCTGCAGGTAAGTACCCGTGATATGGGTCATGTAATACCGGCCCACGTTGTCATGCTGGTTGCCAATGCCGGTGGGGAAATAATTGTTCCTTGATGCCAGCAACAGCCGCGGGTTTTCTATTCCGCCGGAGGCGAGCACGTATTTGCCCGCCGTAATTTGAATAGTGGAAGTGCCCGCCGCCACAAGCAAACTGCTTATTTTCTCTCCACCATGCTGCATTTGCAGAGACACCGCGTGGCTGTCTAGCAGCACTGTAATGGCAGAGCTCTGTTCTAACTGCTCTTTGTAGGCTTTCGCGAAATTGATAGGCGTGCTGTATCGCTCCAGGCTGTTTGAGACAAAGGCGTACGAGTCAAAACCGGGAATGATTTCTTTCTGCCGGGCAGGAAATACCTCATGGGCATTGAACTTAAAAAAGCCTATCTGGCAAATACCGCAGGACCTCTCAAAATAGGGCAGCATTTCTTCATAGGCAATGGGCCACTCACTTTCTGGCACCCAAGGCCTGTATCTGAAATCTATAGGATCAAACGGAACACAACGCCCTGCCCACACCGCTGAACCACCCCCAAACTGCCTGCGTCGCATTCTTTCGGGCGGCTCATGGGACCCGGGCGGCGAGACTTCTCCCTTGTATAGATCTCTATTGATACAGGTTTGCCTCCAGTCTCCACCCGCTACCAACACCACTTTATAGTTGGAAGACACAAAGCCCAAAGCCACCGAAATAGCGGCAGGCCCGCCTCCAATAATGCAGAGGTCAGCAGAGATTTCCTGCCCATGAATGAGGTGTTCTTTTGATACGATCATTAGCAGTATGAGTACATAGCTCTGGAATATTCATTCAACAAGCAGAAAATTCTCTCTCTTGACCTCTTCCTCCCAAGCTCAGACATCTTCCTGAAGTTGGCACGGCCCCAACGCTACTAATTGATTTGCTTGATGGTATGCTTGGTTACAAGTAATTGAATTGGTAAATGCTTTTTTAGGAGTGATTATATCTAGTTCTATAGTAGAAAAAGCAACTAGCCGCTGCGCAAGAACCTGATGAACAATAAATAAGCCAGTTGCTTCCCCCAGACAAAAAAATATGAATATTTATTATAAATTTATTAAATTTTTAATAAAAAGATCTCTATAGCAATTGAGGCCCCTACGGTAAAGCCTAATTTTCTAAAATTCATAACTGTCAGTCTCTACTCCTTTTCCACAATCGCTTACTCTTTTCCCAAAAAGGCACTGTATTTCTCTATTTGGCACGCCAAGAAGTAACTCAAAGCTACTGTTTGGCTTTATCTGAATTATTCGTTTCACTCATAAACAGAACTGCGTTTACCTCTCAGAAAAAGTACTTCCCAGCTTTATCCCCGGAGCGGGTTAGTTCATGAGCAGAACTTTTTGGGTGAGCGTGGTTTTACCTGTAGTTAAGCGGGCAATGTACACACCATTGGCCAAGCCTATTGCGTTCAGTTGCGCTGTTTGGGTTACACCACCTTCTATCTTTCCTACAAAAAGGCGCTTCACTACTCTTCCCTGCCCATCATACAGATCCAGTACAGCCTCACCGTCTTCCTCCAGCATAAACTCTAAAGTAGCCTGCTGCGCGAATGGATTAGGATATACAGCCAAGCGGTTAGACTGGGGTGTCTCCATCTGGATCTCACTGGACTTGGTAGCCGAAACCAGTAGTTTACCGGCAGCCTCTACAAACAGCGGCGTCTCCGTCAAGGTCAAGGTGATTTTACCGGAATTAGTCTTCATACGCTTCACCGCCATCGCTTCTTTCCCTATTTGCAGGGTGTACACGTTGGCAGAGTCGGTGCCCAGGTTGAGGGTATAATCGCTGCGTCTGTCTTTCTCGTCCGGAATCCAGCAAGCGAACATGGCCTTCCCGCCATTGTCGCGGTATTTGTCTACTCTAGGGTCATTGCTCAAACGCTCCACGGGCACAAAATCCCCGAACTGTTTCCCCACTTGGCCAATGTAATCGGCGGCCGGACGACGTTTGAAGGTATTACGCTCTACGTGGCCGCTGGTCATGTATTGGGTAGTGTTGGAGCTGGAGCCACTGCCATCGTCATACAACTGGTAGAAGTACAGGCCAGACAAACCAGACATGGCATACTCCAGTGAACTGCGCAGAATCCAATCGCCCTGCACTGCAAATTTATCTTTGCTTCCAATCACTTTGGTACCCTGGGTGGCGCTGTTCCAGTCATACCCCGTCTCTGTGATGATGATAGGCAAGCCTCCAATAAACTCTTTGTTCACCTGGTGGAACTTGTAAATGTTAGAGGGAGCCACAGAAAGTTCTGGCGCCACCCCAACCCGAGGTCCTCCGGCATACTGGTCACCCCCTTGGTTATTGTTATAGGCGTGGTAGTTGATCTCGTCAAAGCACAGGTTCACCCGTCCGTCTGGCAGATAGCCCCGGTTCTTCTTGCACCAGTCCACTATGCCTTGGTAGAAAGCAGTTTTAGTAGAGGCAATACCACCGCAGACTACAATCATGTTCGGATCGGCTTGTTTTACTCCTACATCAGCTCCCAAGGTTCCCATGTGTCCGTCATAGAAGGCGCTGAGGTAAGCAGCGTATTCATCGCTGTTCTGGTACGCCTGACGGCCTTTCCAGTAGCGGTCTGCCTCATTGTTGGCTTCCATCTTATCTACCAGGTCCAATCCAATCTGCACCTTGTTGGCTGGCGCGCCGGCATACTGCACTTTGGAAGTCACTTTCACCAGTGCCGGGTTCACACTAGTATTAGCCCCATAGCGGGCTGCAAACTGAAACGCCAGTTTTGCAACTTTGAGATACGTGGCTGGCTTCAGTTTATCAGCGTCATATTGGGCGTTGAAATAATTAGTAGTTCCGCCGGAAACGGTGGTGTAGGTGCTTTTATACGGCATGGGAGCATTTTCTTCCGACTGAATTGCCGCCGGATAAGTACTCTTCAACCATTCCGGGATGTTCTTAAGGCACACCAATACTTCTTTGCCATTGGCCTTGTGGCGGGCATAGATTTCATCTAACGGCCAGGTACCTTTCAAAGTGGGGCTGAAGCCATATTCTCCCTCAGAAGTTTCCAAAATACCCCAGTCTACATAGTCTCTCACCAGATGATACGGAGCAATGGCCGCTGTTCTCTTCTTCTGCACATCAGCTTCTTTGCTGTAGTTATCATAGGGATACGTATTAATTCCCAATAAGCGTTTCAGGGCATAGGCGGGCTTCACATACGTGGGCGCGGCATACGTTTTATACTTGCCGTAGAACTTGATCTCATCTGGCAAACGGGCCCCTTTCTTTTTCCGGAGGACTACGGCACTCACTTTTACCGGTGTGCCAAGGGTATGGTCTAGCCATTTGTTGTACTCACTGCCTGTATAATCTGGCCCTTTGATTTCTTTGCCGGTGCCTCTTTCAATGAAGATAGTACCCAGGGTAGCATCAGAGGAAAGTGATCCCTCGCCGTCATAAAAGCTGATACGCTGCAGTTCTACCTCCATCTGGTCTGGAAAACTGAGTACAATGTCAGATTCAGTGAGCATCTCAGAGAAGCCCATGTGCACATTCTCCTTCACCACTTCGTTGAACAATGCCTCCATGTTCTGGGTGCTGTTGTCTTTGTGGTACCCCCAGTAGGCTTTGTAGGGGATATCGCCTTGTACTACTGTTCCGGTGCCTGGAGCGGGTGCTGGGGCTGGGGCCGGAGCGGGTGCTGGTGTTGGCTCTGTAACAGCGGCCGCTTCCACTACCTGGGTTCTAGTCACATTGCTGGCGGCGGTGAAATTATTCCCAGCGGCCTGTGCGGCAGTAATGTTTGCGTTTCCGGCGGCTATGATGGTAGCTTCCCAACCTTTGGAAGTGTTAGCCACAGTTACAACGGCTTTATTGGAGGACGTGAACGTAATAGGGGTAGCAGTGTTGGTGCTGGTGGCCTTTAACACGAAGGGAGCATCTCCCACTTTTCTGGCAGGAAGCGCGTTGAACGTGATCACGGCCTGCTGCGGAGCAGGTGAAGGCGCAGGAGCCGGCGGTGCAGTGGTAGTTCCTGCCTGGCCGTATATTTTCACCTTCTGCGGAATGTTGTTCCCGTACTTCCGGATGATGATAGCCTCTGCCGTTACCGGAGCACTGGGTTTTAAATCTACCCATTTCAGGTACTCTTTCCCGTCAAAAGTGCCAATCAAAACCTTTTCAGATCCGTTTTGGGCATAGACATACGCCGGATTGGTAGTGAAGGTGCCCTGATGATCATACAAGGAAACTCTGGTTACGGTGCTCTTGCTCTCCAGCGCAAGCACTACCTCTACATACTGGTTGTTGTTGGCCGCCCAGACACTTTTCACCAGATTAGATAAGTTCTCATCTAACCAGGGGGAGTAATCTTGCCCGGTATTGATACTTGGTTTGATAGAGACAACCTTCAAAGCAGACTCTGCGATTACCTGTGACACAGCCGCTATCGTGACCAGGCACGAGACAGCCAGCAAAAGGAAATTAATTAACTTAGATTTTAAGGGGTACATTATACTAAAAGCTATAAAACAATTGATAAAAGGCTAGAGACACAAGGAAACGCAGATGAACCTGCATGAAAGAAATGGAAAGCTCTTTCACTGCCAGAAAACCATTTCTAAAACAGAAATACCTTTTCTTTTAAAGCAAATTTGAGAGCAGATCAATCCTTAGATACTTGCATTACCTGTGACGCATCACAAGCTTATACACAAGCTAAAGATTAAGACAAAAGAAGGGATCAATCCAGCATTATTCCTATCACATTCCAACACACAAAATTCAACCACGCTTTTTAATTATATTAAGATATACACAAACCGCAAGGTCTTTAGTTCATTACATTGTTATTCATTTTCAATGCATTAAAACCTCAACAGGCATATCATACACAAAGCTAGACAATTTATTTTTTACTTTACAAGCTTTAAAAGCATAATTAATTCACTCTAAATAAAATACACAATTTTTATACTTTTCTAACAATTACCCAGTTACAAATTCCCAAAATGGGAAAAATTAACAAGCTATTAACGCTGTATAATTCTACTTTATACTCAATTTCCAGACTTCATTGAATACATTGTCAATTTCAGCTATGTCTAACCTCACAATTACTATTAAAACTATATATTTAGAAAAGGTAGGCAGTATATTTCCATCATATCACTACCTCACCCAATCATCAGCTATGAACTAAAATAAGTATGTAGAAAGGCATCGTTGTTTAACTAGAATAACACCCCTCAAAGGGCAAACTGTACCAGCAACCGGCTCATCTATCCATTGTCTCACTTCCAAGCGGTACAAACACAGAGAACCCTCCCCCTTATTCTGTGAACAAAGAGGAGGGTTCTGTTTTGGGCTTAATTTTGGAAAAAGGGCCGCTAAACGCCTAAAACTGTGAGGAGACGCTGTCGTTCATTTGCTCCAGCATGGTGTCTACGGCCGTTGAATCGGTTACTTTAGGTCTACGTGGCACTACCGTAATACAATTGTACGGCTTCTTGATCTTTACCGCCGGCTTAGGGAACGTACCGAGCTTGATGCCCAGGTCTGGGTCACGGTACACTTTCTCCATGAACCGCCCAAAGATGGGCAGTGCCGTTTTAGAGCCCTCGCCGGTGGCCGAGGTCCGGAAGTGGATGCTTCGGTCTTCGCCGCCTACCCACACGCCGGTCACCAGATCTTTGGTTACGCCCATGTACCAGCCGTCTGAGTGGTTAGAGGTAGTACCGGTCTTGCCGCCAATCTGGTTGCCTTTCTTCCAGAGGTCGTATTCCCAGAGGGCCTGTGAGGTACCGCCGGGTTCTTCCATGGTTCCTTTGAGCATGTGCACCATCAGAAAGGCGGTTTCTTCGGTAATAACCCGTTTCTGCTGCGGATTGAACTGTTCTATAATGTTCCCGTTGCGGTCTTCAATGCGCATCACCAATATAGGTTTGTTCAGGAAACCGTTGTTCACAAAAGTGCTGTAGGCGTTCACCATCTCGTAGATGCTCACGTCTGAAGACCCCAACCCAATGGATGGCACGGCCTCAATGGGGCTGGTGATGCCTAGGCGGCGGGCAAACTTCCGGACGGTCTCCGGTCCTATGGCCTCCGTCAATTGGGCGGTCACGGTATTGATGGACCGGCCCATGGCGTGGCGCAAGGTCATCTGTCGACCGGAGATGGAGTGGTCTGCGTTATGGGGCGTCCACTCCATCGGCTTGCCGTTCTCCACGTATTTGATGGTGACCCGCTGGTCCTGGATTTTGTCACAGGGCGAGTAGCCTCCGTCAATGGCGGCGGCGTACACAAAGGGCTTAAACGTAGAACCGGGCTGGCGCTTGGCTTGCTTCACGTGGTCATACTTGAAGTTCTCATAGTCAATACCGCCCACCCAGGCTTTGATGTGCCCCGTGAAAGGATCCATGGTCATCATGCCGGCGCGCAGGAATTTCTTGTAGTACCGCAGGGAGTCCATGGAACTCATGGTCATTTCCTGGGGGCCTTTCCAGCTGAAGACGGTCATCTTCTTAGGCGTGTTCAGTTCACGGATAATGGCGGCTTCGTCGTTTCCGTATTTGTTTTTGAGCGACTGATACACGCCGGTACGCTTGATGGCGCTTTCTATGAACCCCGGAATTTCCTTGTCCTTGTCATCTACCCAAGGGTTGCGGCCGCGCCAGTGGCTGTCAAAGCGCCGTTGCAGGCTCTTCATTTTCTCCTTCAACGCTTCCTCGGCCAGGCGCTGCATGCGGGAGTCAATGGTGAGGTAGATTTTGAGGCCATCGGCGTAAATGTCCAGCTCTTTCTCTTCGGCCCACTTACGCACGAATTCGTTCACGGCTTGGCGGTAGTAGGCCGGCACCCCATCCAGGTGCTGTTCCACGTGGTATTTGAGCTCAATGGGGAGCTGGCTCAGGGAATCGGCCTGGGCCGAAGTGATGACTTTGTTGCGGGCCATCTGCTGCAACACCACGTTGCGGCGCGCCAAGGCGTTTTTAGGGTTAAACCGAGGGTTGTACGTAGTAGGCGCTTTCAGAACGCCCACCAGCATGGCGGCTTCCTCGGTTTTGAGTTGATCTGGCGTGGTGCTGAAAAACGTTTTGGAGGCCACTTTTATCCCGAAGGCATTGCTCCCAAAATCAACGGTGTTGAGGTACATGCCCAAAATCTCGTCTTTGGTGTAGCGCTGCTCCAGCTTAATGGAGGTGTTCCACTCTTTGGTTTTGGCCACAATGGTAGAAACCAGCGGCACGTGGCCTAGAATGCCTTTGGTGTCTTTGGTACGCGTACGGTAGAGGTTCTTGGCCAGCTGCTGCGTGAGCGTGGAGGCGCCCCTTGACTCGCCGCGCAGGTTGTCTTTGATGGCAGCCAGCACAGAGATAGGATCAATGCCTTGGTGCTCGTAGAAACGCTCGTCCTCAGTGGCCACCAGCGCTTTCACCATCACGGGCGCAATGCTGTCAAACGGCACCAGGTCACGGTTCTCCCTGAAGTAGCGGCCCACCAGCACGCCGTCTGAGGTGTAGATCTGTGAGGGCAGGTTATTCTGCGGATTCTCCAGGTCGTCCAGACCCGGCGAGGCCCCAAACAGGTAAAACAGGTTGAGGTCTACGGAAACAAAATAGAGGACAATGAACAGCACCCCAAAGGCAAACGTCTTCCAAAGGGCACGGATCCACTTGTTATATCTGGTACGGGGAACTTTGATCTTCTGTTCTTCTGGCATGCGGCTTTACACGGGCACAGAACCCGCCTTCTCAAAACGCCCAAAGTTACGGGAAAGTGTTGGGTTTCCCGAAGTTGCAAACGGGTTTAGGGGCTGTTTTCCGTAAATTAGGCTAAAAACAGAAAGCATCTTCCGTCCATCAGCCCAATTTACGGGGTTAAAATACTTCGTTTTTTACAGACTCTTCTTATACAAGTGATACAACACCTTCTTGTCATGGTCTGTGAGGATACCGTTCACTTCCTTCTGGATGAAGTGCAGCTTGAACGCCTTGATGGCCGCATCCAGGTTCTTCACGTCATAGCCAATGATGCGCAGGGCGTCTTTGGGCTGAAACGAGGCCGGAATGGTGTCTACCGCCGCCACTCCCAGCACGGCCGGGTCCAGCACCGCCGCAGCGGGCACCCGCGCCGCTGAATCTGCCGCCGCTACCGCCACCGAATCCTGGAACGGCGGAATCACCTGCTCAAACACGGAGTTCTGCACCGCATCCTCGTCATACCAAATGCCATAACCGGCCTCGGCCAGTCTTTTCCAGGGGAAGGTGGGGTTGGGGTCTACTTTGCGGCTGGGCGCGATGTCTGAGTGCCCAATAAAGTTAGCGGCCGGAATGCCGTGGGTTTTCTTCAGGATGGCCAATACCTGCAACAGACTGCTGATCTGGGCATCGGCGAAGGGCTCCGCGCCGTTGTTGTCCAGCTCAATGCCAATGGAGGTGGAGTTGAGGTCGGTGGTGTTGCCCCATTTGCCGCTGCCGCCGTGCCAGGCCCGCAGATAATCAGAGAGCATGTGGTACACTTTGCCGTCGCGGCCAATCACGTAATGCGCGCTCACCTGCGTTTTAGGCATGGTAAAGGTCTTAAGGGTCTGCTCTGTTGAGTTCTGCGCCGTGTGGTGGATGACCACGTAATTGGGTTTGCGCATGTTGAAGTTGGTGGTGCCCACCCATTGGTCGCCCTGCCGCAGGCTGTCTTCGCCGGGGTTGGCGACCGGTGTTTGGCGCAGCGTTTTGGCATAGGTTTTCACCTGTTTCTTGTACGCCTTGTTAGTGATGGCATACGGGTTGGGGGAACAGGCGGCCAGGAACAGGCTCAGGCCTAGCGGCAGCGCCGCGCGGGAGAAAATGCGTTTCATAGTTGGTTCAGTCAGGAGGCCAAAGATGCTAAAATTTCCTTTGCCTGCCAGTCTTTTCCCTACCACCGCAGATGAGCCGGTGCAGACGGAATTTTGCGTTTAGGGGCTCTTTTTCAGAAAACGGCTCCTAAACGCAATCCCTCCCTGTCTGACCGCGCAGCATTCTACCGGGCAACTTTCTGACCTTGGCCGTTTAGCGGCCGTTTTTCCAAAATAAGGCAAAAACTGCGGGGTTCGCTTTTCCGGCTGCCGCCAAACTGCTACATTAGGAGGTCGTTATTTTATTCTTTCCGCACGCCTATGGACTTACCCGCGCTACAGTTAGGACATGAATTTGAGCCTATTCCCAAGGAACTCCACTCCATGGCCACGGGGCAACCGTTTGACACGTGCCTTACCTGCCAGTGTCATCTGCTGCAAGACGGCGTGGGGTATCTGGTGGAGAAAGCCGTACGGGTGTACCCAGACGCGGGCGTGCAGGATGTCATCTTTGAGTACGCCATGTGCCTTACCTGCGCCCAGCAGCTGCGCGAAGAACTGTCTGTGGAATCACGGCAGCGCATAGAGGCCTTTTTCAGGGAGCGGGTAGACCTGGTGGCGCGCCGCGAAGCGCTGCTCAGTTTGCCAGACCCGCTGCGGCTAGACAACTGGCTCGCGCACTGCCTGGTCACCGGCACGCCCCGCAGCGCCTGCACCGAGTACCAGATCTGCGCCCAGTGCGATGGCGGCGACCTGCTCTACACCTACATGCCGTACTTCCTCAGCGCCCAGGCCATGGACCAAATGCAGGAACTGATCTCGCCGCACACCCGCCAGATTCTGGACGATTTCATGGACACCCATTTCGGGCTGCCGCCCGAGCTCCGGGCGCTGCTCCAGGACCGTCTGGTGTTCCTCTAATACCCGCGTCTTCCGTTGCCATTTGTTCACCTCCAACCTCGCCCTGCCATGAAACTTCCTTTCCTGCTCTCCTTCGTTCTTCTGTTTAGCGGCAGCGTGCTGGCCCAAACCAAAAAATCGCCTCCGGCCTCTTCCTCACCAGACGCCAGGGCGGTAGAGGCGGTCGTGATACGGCTCTTTGACGCCATGCGCGCCAGCGACAGCACCCTGGCCCGCTCGGTACTGGCCCCCAGCGCCAAGCTTTATTCGGTGGCCAGCGGCAAAGACGGGCAGGTGCTCCCCCGGGAAACGCCCATGCATAAATTTGTGGAGATGATTGGGCAGAAGCACCCGCAGGTACTGGACGAGCGCATCTGGGGCGTGAAAGTGAACATTGACGGTGATCTGGCCACCCTGTGGTGCGATTACGCGTTCTACATTGGAGACACGTTCAGCCATTGCGGCGCAGATGCGTTCCAGCTGTACCGATCGCCCCAGGGCTGGAAGATCTTCAGCATCTCAGACACCCGCCGCAAAGAAGGCTGTGACCTGAAAGCCGCGCAGGCCGCCAGAACCAAACCTTAGAAACAGAAAAAGCTCCCACAGAAGGAGCAGCAAGGCAAAGTCTCAGCTAGAATGAATAGCGTTTAGCGGCCGTTTTTGGAAAAACGGCCGCTAAACAGACTTTAAGCATTTGCCTCAGTAGGTTTGAGCTGGCAGTTCTTCAGCCAGGCCAGGGCCTCTTCTCTGGAGGAGAACACGCCCACTTCCAGCATTTCGCCAATCTTGCTCACCTGCATGGCTTCGCCGGCTGTTTCACCGTAAGAATGCTTGTGAGCCACGTGGGCTAAGTAGCGGAGGCCCGCTTTCACGGCTCTGGGCAGCCACTCTTTCTCCAGCCAGGTTACCGCATCGGCCCAGGGGCCGGCAGATTCACTGTTGTCGTTGAGTTTGTAGGGGCAGTTGGTTTGCTCCAGCATCTGCAGCCCTACCTCGCACGCTTTCCGGAGATCATTCTGTGAGGCATACCCCAGCCAGACCGTATCAATAAAGTCCTGCTCAGGTTTGTACTCAATCACATAGAAGGTACGGCCAAATGAATTCTGAATTTCTTCGCGCATAGAAGGGCTCGTAGGGGAGCTAGACCATATAATTACATAAATGTACGCTTTTGTATCAATTCCGGAAATAATCCCAGGAACTTATGTGCAGGTATTACTGGGCTTTCGGCAAGCCGATTTTTAAGTGGGCAAAAGCAGGGGAAGTGCCGCGAAGGTGACTACTTTAGGGGCGCAGTTATCTTCTTTGTTACCCACCATGTTCAGCACCACCACAAAACGAATTTTACCGGTACTTCTGGCCCTGTTTCTGCCGTTCCTCTCCCCTGCCCAGGACTTGCAGAAACCGTTTCGGGAGTGCGGAATCCAAGGAAGCACCACCGTCTATGACCTCCGGAAGAACCAGTGGACGTACACCCATGCCCAGGATGCCGAGCGGGCTTCTCTGCCGGCCTCTACCTTCAAAATCCTGAACAGCCTCATCCTGCTGGAGGAGAAAGCCGTGCGGGACGAGCACGAAGTCCTGCCGTGGGACGGACAGACCCGCGACGTTCCCGCCTGGAACGCCGACACTGACATGAAAAACGCCTTCGCCAACTCCACGGTCTGGTTTTATGTGCGGCTGGCCCAGAAAATAAGCAAGGCCAAGTACCGGTCTTACCTCAAACGCTGTGGCTACGGTAACGGGAAGATTAGGAACGGCCAAGGCGCCGATTTCTGGAACTACGGAGATTTCGCCATCTCTCCCAAAGACCAGATTGAGTTCCTGCGGAAGTTCCACGAGGAAAAGCTGCCGTTCCGGAAAGAAAACATCCAGAAGGTGAAGCAGATGATGGTGGCCCAGCAAACCTCAGACTACACCCTGCGCGGCAAAACCGGCCTCACCAGCTACGGCGGCACCAGCAGCGGTTGGTGGGTAGGCTACGTGGAAACCAAAGGCAACGTCTACTTCTTCGCCACGCGGCTGCACAAAGACCAGGCTACCAAAAATGAGAACTTCGCGGCCTGCCGCAAAACCATTACCCAGCAGATACTCCAGCAACTGGCCATCTTGCCCAACCTGTAAGCAAAACCCGTTTAGCGGCTCTTTTTGGGAAAACAGCGCCAAACCAGCCTAACCTTCATAGCAGAAAAGGCGCCGTAGGGCGCCTTTTCTGCTATGCTTTCTTCAGGAAGCAGGTTTTCAGGACCATGACGGTTCTTTCCACCCGGCCTTCAATCTCTGCCTCGTCATCGGTGAGCCGGATGTTCTTGACCACCGTTCCCCGCTTGATGGTGGAAGAGGAGCCCTTCACCTTTAGATCTTTGATTACCGTAACCGTGTCTCCTTCATTGAGCAGGTTTCCGTTGCTGTCTCTTACTTCCATGTGTACTTATGTGGGTATGAAATGAATATGGCGGGCCGGAGTTCACCAGACGTGCCGGTGCGCAAAGCTACAGAGTTTGCAGAGGTATCCCAACAATGTGGCGGCGGGCCATCTGCATTTTGCCGGAACAAATTATATTGGATTGAAGTTAGGCTCGTATTCCCGTATAAACCTCAGGGCATGAAGTATAAATACGTATTCCTTTTTCTGGGGCTGCTGCTTTCCTCTCTCTGCGGGGCCCAAACGCCTGACCGAAGCCGATGGTTCATAGGGTTGCAGGCCGGCCCCAGCCGCACGTTCCTGCGCGGAAACGAAACCGCCCGTGAGCTTCCCGCCGATGTCCGGTTTGCCGGCGGCGGATTCCTGCGGTACCGGCTTTCCAAAGTATTTCTGCGGGCCGAGCTGCTGTATGAAAACAAAGGCAACAAAGAAGAGGGCAGCTACGTGGAGTATAACCTTGACCAGCAGGCCACTGGCCAAAAGCACTACACCATTCGGCAGTGCTTCCATTACCTCACGGTACCGGTTCTGCTGGAGGTACCGGCGCCCGTGAAAGGCTTGCACGTGGCGGCAGGGCCCTACGCCGGATTCTTGCTGGGCCAGGAACTTGCCGCCGAAGGGGAGCAACTGGAGTTTACGTCTTACTACAGACGGCTGGATGCCGGGCTCACCGCCGGTATGGCGTATTACCGGCCTCTCTCCCCCGCACTAGGCCTGAAGCTTGAATTGCGGCACAACCTGGGACTCCTCAACATCACAAAAGACCCTGACTCCGCCAGCAGAACCAAGACCAATGCCACCCATCTGTTGCTGGGCCTGAGTTATCAACTGAAATAAAACTTACCGGAAGAGGCATTGCGTTTAGGGGCCGTTTTTGAAAAAACGGCCCCTAAACGCAACTAGCCTATGGTAATGGAGTAAGCGGCTTCAAAGGTTTCTCCCGCGCCTAAAGACTGCATCCCTTCTTTCTGGCTTAGTTCAATGGGTGCCCCCGCGCTGCCCGCAATGCCGTACCAAGGTTCAAGGCACAGGAACGGGGCGCCTACCCGTTTGGTCCAGATACCCAGGAACGGGAAACCGGCAAACTGCATCTGCACAAAGTGAGGGTGCCGGTCGCATTTGAGGGTGATGCGCTCTGAGCGGAAGCCCTTGAACACCAACGCATCTTTCTTATACTGCTCATACCGGAGCGGCAGCACGGCCATGTTGTCCAGGACCGGCTCCGTGAGCCCGTTCTGCAAACCGGTGCCGTCTTCCAGCAGGTACCGCGAAAGGGTTTCGGGTTGGGAGAACTCCAGGTAATAGTCTTCAAACTCTTGCCCCGGCAGCAGCGGTACGTTAAATGCGGGGTGCGCACCAATGGAAAAGAGCATCTCCCCTTCGCCGGTATGCTGTACCTGCCACTTCACCTCCAGCGTCTGGCCCTGCAACCGGTAAGAAATGCGCAGCGCGAAGTGGAACGGGTACACTCTCAGGGTTTCAGCGGAGGAAGTCAGTTCATACACCAGTTGGTCTGCCTGCTGCTCTACCAGCGTAAACTCCTGGTCGCGGGCGAACCCGTGCTGCGGCAGTTGGTAGGTCTGGCCCTGGTGCAGGTACTGGTCCTGGGGCAGGCGGCCCACAATAGGGAAAAGCACGGGCGCGTGGCGGTTCCAGAAGGTGCCATCGGCTTGCCAGAGGTATTCCAGCCCCGCGTCTTTCTTGACCAAACTACACAGTTCTGCGCCGGCGCTTTTCACGCACACGCGCACATAGTCGTTCTCCAGATAGGTGGTGTTCATGAGGGAGAGGTAAAGGTTGAGTTTCTGAGGTGCTCCACGGCCTGCACGGCGTTCTGGAACCGGACCTCGGCGGAGCCAGAAATCTCTACGAATGGCACGCCCATCTGTTCCAACTCACGCTTGTACCAGTCATAGAAAAACTGCCGGAGGTGCGGGTGCTCGCGCTGCGGGTCTGGCTGCCAGGGCAAATCTACGTCCATGAGCAGGTACAGGTCGCAGGCTTGCCGTTTGAGTTCATTCAGAATAAAGGGAGAACAATTGCCGTAAGCGTGCTCAGACCAGATTTTGAGCACCAGCAACTCAGTGTCCAGGAACAGCAGCGGCGGATTTTCCCGCGCCTCGGCCTGCCAGAGGTCCAGCTGCCCCTGGGCGATGGTGTCCAGGTCAGGGGCCTGGTAGGGGCGGCCCAATTGGTTCAGGAACGTGCGGGCGTATTCGGGTACCCACGGGGCGCCGTAATGCCGTGCCAGCTGCGCGGCCAGCGTTGATTTACCGGTGCTTTCGGGGCCCGTGATGGCGATCTTGATCAAACTGCTCAGGTTAAGAAGCTTTCCGTTTAGGGGCTCTTTTTGGAAAAACAGGCGCTAAACGGAAAGCAAGGAAATAAAAAGAAGATCAGCTTACGGAGCCGGGGTTACGGGGGCTTTCTTCCGGAAGTCAAGGTTATAGGTAAGGCCTACCTGCAAGGTGTGGTTGTTCTCAAACCAGACGCCGTTGCGCTGGGCCACGTGCTGGTGCAGATAACCCACCTCCAGCGTGGCGTCTTTGTGGAAACGGTAGCCCAGGGCGGCATAGGCGCGGTTCTGGTCAAAGATGTTGTTGGTCACGTTGGGCCCAAAGTTCACGAACACCTCGTCATACAGCCCCAGGTAGAATTCTTTGTCCTCTAGCGTAGCGCCCTGCAACGGAATGGTAGCCCTGAACTGGTAGCGCACGCGGTTGAGGTAAGTGTAATCCTCGGCCCCGGCAAATTTAATCCAGCGCTGCTCCAGCCGGAACCGGTGCTGCAAAGTAAAGATGCCGTGGTTGTCCCTGAGCTGCAACTGCTGGTAGGTGCGGTGCTCCGGGAAATCATCGGCGGCGGGATTGTCTCCGTACGGATAGGTGTGCACGTAGGCGTAGCCCCCGGCCAAGGAGGCGCGGTCAGAGAGGTTGTACACCAGCGCCAGGCGGGGCATGAACTGCTGGGCCTCCGTGACTATTTTGTAACGTCTGAGCTGGAACTCGGTGTGCAGCCCCCATCTATCGGTCAGTTTGTGGGTTCCGAAGTACATGAACCAGCCGTTGAAGTTGGTGTCATGCCTTCTGTTATTCTGGGCCGAAGCCTCTGGCAGCAATAAGACAAAGGCGAGGGAGAGCAACAGGAGAATTTTCTTCATAGCATAAAAGGTATAAGCGTGGCAAACCCGGCCGCGCTTCAGGGGTTGCGGCGGCAGGCGGGGCAAAATTAACAACTGCGGGCAATTTGGCCTGTTTTTATCCAGATTTCGGAAAAATAGCCCCTAAACGTGATAAAACGCAAAAACCCACCGCCAAAGCCGTGGGTTCTCTGCGCCAGTCAACCTGTGTCAAAGGCTACCGGCAGCGCATCTATTCTGCTCTGTAGAAACTAGAGCCCTTTTTGCGGTTGCGGTAATCGTCTAGGTTCATGGTGAGGGAGAAGCCCGGCACCCCATAGATATAGGCCGGCGACATCACAATGGTAGGCTTGCGGCCCCACCGGTTGCGGTGCGACAGGTACGCCAGGTGCGAAGACAACATGCCTATGCCCGCGCCCACAAACACATCAGACTGCCAGTGCTTGTTGTTGAGCATCCTGAACGCGCCCACGCTGGTGGCAATGGTGTACGCGCCAATGCCGTACCAGGGGCTTTTGTGCTTGAGCTCAGAGTTGAGGATGGAGGCCGCCAAAAAAGCCTGCGCCGTGTGCCCAGAGGGCATGGACTCGCGGTTCTCGCCGTTAGGCCGCTCCAGGTTGGAGACCTGCTTTATCCCGAAGACCGTGACGGCAAAAATGGCCTCGGCCTTGAGAATGAGGATGGACGTGTTCAGGAAGTCATTGTTGGACTTGACGTTGAAGAGGTTGGCCGCCGCCAGCTCCACGTACGGCATCACCAGCAGCACATCGTCTACCTTGGTCCTGAAGTTGGGGAAGTGCTTCTGAATATCGCGCTTGGCGTCATAGCTGCTGTAAATCCCGTTGTCTTTGATGGTAGTCAAGCCATAGGCAATCAGGATGGTGGGGATGATGGTGGCCTTAAACGCTTTCGATTTGAAAAAAGGAGCCTTGGCGCCGGGAGCCGTGACAGAGTCCTGGTACTTCTTCAAGGTGTCTGCCGCCACCACCGGGTCCTGGTACTTTTTGAGCGTATCTGCCTCCTGGGCCATCAACTCCTGACCAGACAAACCTATGCAAAAAGTGAGGGCAAGCCAGAAACGTACTATGTTTTTCATAAGCCTACAGTTTGAGGGATGAGAAAGTAATCTTCTGCTTAATCGTTAGAAACGGCAAAGGGTTACTTCTTGGGCCTATTTTTATTGGATTATACCTCACCGCCCCCTGAAATTGCCCCTTCTGCCTGCCTGCACAGCTCACCCACTGAAAAATGCAGCCTCTGGTTTGGGTCTGTTTTGCGAAAAAGAGCCCCTAAACGTCTTAAGGCCAACTCCTAGCTAAAAAGAAAACCCAGGGCCATCGGCCTCGGGTTTTCCAGGAAATCTATCTAAATCGCCACCGTAACCCTGGCGGCAGGGGCAAATGCGTCATCATTCATTATTCACAATTTGCAGCGTTTTTCCTCCCTGCCAGGAGGTGAAATCTCTGGCTTCCTCACTTTTTGCATGGGCACAAGCGGGCACATTCCTTTACCACACCAACGATCAAAATTGACAAACTGGTATGCGCGCGCCGCACAAGCCACTCTTTCCTGAGAAGACCAAGAGCGCCCCACAACCTGACTTATGAGGCGAAGCAATACTTGGAAACCCAGCAGGATTACACAAAATAACAATGGTGAATGATAACCGATGCTCTGCAAAAGCACCGGGCAGCCCTTCCGGGGAAGAAAGGAACTAGCGGCTACCGGGCTGCCTCCTGCGGCGAGGCGGTCATGCTTTTCTTCCAGTCTAGGTAGCCCCACCAGGCCAGCCCCAGGTACAGCAGGTACAGCCCGGCGGTAGGGTACAGCTCCTTGTAAATATAAATGGGCACGTACACGGCGTCCACCACTAGCCAGATAAGCCAGTTCTCCAGCTTTTTGCGGCTCATGAGCCACTGCGCGCCCAGGCTCACGGCGGTGGTGGAGGCATCCCAGTAGGCCAGGTCGGCGTCTGTGTTGTGGTGCAGGTAGCTGCCTAGCCCCAGGGTGAAGACCGGCACAAACAGCAGCAGCCAACCCCACTGCCGGGAGGTCATTCTGGAGACCGGCCGCTCGACCCGCTGTTTGTCTTTGTGCAGCCACATGTACCACCCGTAGAAGTTGAGCACGGCAAACATGACCTGCAGGCCCATGTCTGCATACAGGCGGGCTTTGTAGAAGATGACGATGTACAGGAGCACGCTGATGAGCGCGATGGGGAAGGTCCAGATGTTCTGGCGGGCCGCCAGCCACACGCACAACAAGCCCGTGACCACGCCCACCACCTCGGTGACCAATGCCAGATCCCATTGACTGGGCGAGAGAAAATCCATAGAAAGCCTTTACGTCCGTTCCCGTTTAGGGGCTGTTTTTCCAAAAAGAGCCCCTAAACGGGAACGGGCAGGGGAAACACCGCAAAAATAGAAGCTTCTGCACAGCTTGTACCGGCGGCGGGCCATTTCAGGAAAATATTTTGGCCTATCTTTGCCCCATGCTCCCAGAGATCACGCCCCAACAACTGAAAGAACGCCTGGACAACCAGGAGCCCCTGCAACTCATTGATGTGCGCGAACCCCATGAATGGGCCATCTGCAACCTGGGCGGCCAACTCATTCCGCTGGGCGAACTTTCTAAGCAAGCCGCCACCCTGGACAAAGACAAAACCACCGTGCTTATCTGCCACCATGGCTTCCGGAGCGCCCAGGCCCTTCTGTTCCTGCAGCAGCGCCACGGTTTCCCCCATCTGCTCAACCTCAAAGGCGGCGTACATGCGTGGGCGCTGGAGGTAGATCCCGCGTTTCCGGTATACTAAACCATACCGCTTTTCGCCTGTTTCTGGAAAAATGGCCGCTAAACGGCCCGCCCGGCTAGCCCCACCGCCAAGTTCTTAAAGAAAGTTTTTCCTGAAACACTAGGATATTCAACTTTTCCCTTAATTTTACGTGGCAAATACCATATACGCTATTTGCCATGCAGTCTCACGCTCCTAATCTGTTGTTCGAAGCCCTGACTTACGACGACGTTCTTTTATTACCCGCTTATTCTGAGGTACTTCCCAAAGACACCAATACTTCTACCCAACTCACGCGCAACATCCGGGTGAACATTCCGCTCATCTCCGCGGCCATGGACACCGTGACCGAGGCTGACATGGCCATTGCCATGGCCCAGGAAGGCGGCATTGGGTTCATCCACAAAAACATGAGCATCAGGCAACAGGCCGAGCAGGTGCGCAAAGTGAAACGCTCAGAGAGCGGGATGATCCTGGACCCCGTCACGCTGGACGAGCACGCCACCCTGGGCGACGCCATCCAGATGATGAAGGAGCACAAGATTGGCGGTATTCCAGTAGTTTCCGCAGACAAGAAACTGGTGGGCATCATCACCAACCGTGACCTTCGGTTCGAGAAAAATTACTCCGTGAAGGTTTCTGAGATCATGACCAAAGACCGTCTGGTAACCGCCCCCAAAGGCATTGAGCTGGACAAGGCCGAGGATATCCTCCAGGAATATAAAATTGAGAAACTGCCGGTAGTGGATGACAACGGCGTACTGGTGGGCCTCATCACGTACAAAGACATTCTCAAGCGCAAACACCGCCCTTACGCCTGCAAAGACGAGTTCGGGCGTTTGCGTGTTGGGGCCGCCGTGGGCGTCACCGCCGACGTGCTGGACCGCATCAGTGCCCTGGTAGAGGCTGGCGTAGACGTGATCAGCGTAGACACCGCCCACGGCCACTCCAAAGGCGTGATGGACGCGGTGCGCAAAATCAAAGAAGCCTTCCCTAACGTGGACCTCATTGCCGGCAACGTGGCTACCGCCGAAGGCGCCAAAGCCTTGGCAGATGCTGGTGCCGATGCCGTGAAAGTGGGCGTGGGTCCGGGCTCTATCTGTACCACCCGCATTATTGCCGGTATTGGCGTACCGCAACTCTCTGCCGTAATTGAGGCCGTGAAAGGCCTGGAAGGCACGGGCGTACCAGTCATTGCCGACGGCGGTATCAAATTCTCCGGCGACGTGGTGAAAGCCATTGCCGGTGGTGCCAGCACCATCATGATCGGATCTTTGTTAGCTGGTACTGAGGAAGCTCCCGGCGACATGCAGATCTACGAAGGCCGTAAGTTCAAGACCTACCGGGGCATGGGCTCCATTGAGGCCATGGGCGAAGGCTCCAAAGACCGCTATTTCCAGGATGCCGAGGACGACGTGAAGAAACTGGTTCCCGAAGGCATTGTGGGCCGCGTGCCGTACAAAGGCCTGGCTGGGGAGGTGCTTTACCAGTTGGTAGGTGGCCTTAAAGCCGGCATGGGTTACTGCGGCGCTCCAGACATTGACTCTCTGAAGAAAGCCAAAATGGTAAAAATCACCGGGGCCGGTCTGCGCGAGAGCCATCCGCATGACGTGCAGATTACCCGTGAGGCGCCTAACTATAGCCGCTAGTCTTTGGGCATTTGCCCCTGCTTTCCTACAAAACGCTGTGTCCCTCCCGCTGGGGCACAGCGTTTCTTTTTTATCCTTACGGGTAAACCAAGACAACTCGCTTTTCTGGTTTCGCCTTCTTTTTAAAAAAAGAGCCGCTAAACGCAAATTCATCTCCAGGCACTAACTCATTCATCTTCTAGGCGTTAAACCTTCTTTAGCCCAGCAACCGTCCCTTGCAACAAAGGTTAGTTTCTTGCCTAGTGAATCATTGTTAAAAATTTATCGTTTGCTATATATTCTTCGGCTATTTTCGCTTCGCCGACGTTTCCACTGCCGTATTTTTTATGTGTAGAGGAGATCAGACAGGCAGTGCAGCCACTGGAAGAACATAACTTTTTTTTAGTTACTTTTAGGCAGAATATCGTATTCACGCACAGCTAAACCCTAACCAGCACCAGCAGGCAAGTTTCACAATGCCCCAAGACAAAACAATCAAACGATTCACCTTCATAAGCGGATGCCTGAGTTGGGTGCTGTTATTGGTGAACGTCTTGTTTTTGGCCCGCCAGGGGCACGAAGGGGAAGCGAATGCGGCGTTCCCCTATCTTAGCAACCTGCTTTCCGTCATATTTATTCTCTCCGTGTTCCTGTACCAGCGCCACCATGTGCAAAGGCAGCGCAGCACAGAGTTCACAACGCCGCTATGGGGGCTGTTTGTGAAAGGAGGCTTAGGTGCCTACCTGTGCCTGCTCTTTTCCATTGGCTACCCAGGGCTGAACCAACACTGGGTGAACAGCCCTTACCTGCTAGATGTGTTTTACCAGGTGGTATTTGGGTTGCTGGTGTACTTTCTGGGCAAAGCCTTTTACACCTGGCGCCAGCTCATCCTCTACCAGAAAACCAAAGACGTACAAAACCAGTGGAAATGGTTTGAGATTCTGGTCTTTATTTCCTTGCTGGTGCCCCTGTTCAATGTGGAGTACATGAACCACATTTTCCTCATCCTGGACCTGGGCCTGCTCCTTGGCTATAGTCTGTACATGAGCGTGCACCTGCGCTGGGTAGCGTTCCTGAGTTTGGACAAGAAATGGGGCAGCATCTTGCTTTTAACGGCTATTCTGGCCTCTGGGGCTCTGTTCGCCAAATTCCTGTTCCAGTACACAGACTCGCCTGAACTGGTTATTGACTATACAGACAATCCGTTCCTACTGCTTACGCTGGCTTTTGTGCTCTTTTATGCCCTGGCCTCTTTGCTGGTGGCGCTGTTCAGTTTGCCTACCTCCCGAGTGTTTGAGCAGAAGAACGCAGATCTGCTCAGTTTCCAGCGCCTGAGCCAGACCATACAGCAGGGCAAGAACGAGGAAGAGGTGTACAATATGCTCTTTGAAAGCGCCATCAAAGCCACTGGGGCGGATGCCGCCTGGCTAGACATAGGAGAAGCTACGCACCTAGACACCTCCCAGATCAACGGAAGCCCCCTGGACGAAGAAGTGCAGGCCATGGTGAAAGCATTTATGACCATGGTGCATGAGCAGGACAGCAGCGCCATTGACCAAACCTATCTCAACGGGGAACTGCACCTGCTACCAGAGTTCAAGAGCCTGCACAGTCCCTACTTTTCTTTACTGGTGGTGCCACTGGTTTCTGCCAAACGGCGCTACGGGCACCTGTACCTGCTGTTAGAGGTAGAACAGGGGTTTGACCCAGACACCGTGAGCGTGGTGCAGTCCTTTGCCAACCAGACGGTGCTCACCATTGAGAACCTGCGCCTCATGCAGGAGTCTCTGCACAATGAACGGTACAAAGAAGAGCTGAAGATTGCGAGCCTGGTGCAGGACCGCCTGAACCCCAAAACCTTCCCCACCGACACCTGGTTTGACATCAGCACCTATTCACAGGCCGCCAAGGAAGTAGGTGGTGACTTCTATGATTACCTGCAACTGAGTGAATCGCGCATTGCCATCATCATCGGCGACGTGTCGGGGAAGGGGATCTCGGCGGCTTTCCACATGGCCCAGATGAAAGGGATCTTCCATGGCCTTATGCAGCAGGATTTACTGCCAGACGAGTTCATGGTACAGGCCAACAGCGCCCTGAGCCGCTGCCTGGAACGTACGTCTTTCATCACCTCAGCACTCTACATCATTGACTACAAAATGCAGGGTGTTTCCTTCGCCCGGGCGGGCCACTGCCACACGCTTTACTACAACTCTATGATGGAAGATACGTTCTATTTCCAGACAGAAGGGTTAGGCCTGGGCATTGTGCGGGACGCTTCTTATGCCAAACGCATACACCGGCTGCACTATGACTACAACCCCGGCGACGTCATGGTGATTTACACAGATGGCATTGTAGAAGCCCGTAGCCCCCGCCAGGAGGAATATGGGGAGGAACGTTTAAAGTATATGCTTTCCCAAACCTACCACCTGGAGGCCGAGGACATCAAAAGCGCCATCATCAACGACGTGAATGACTTTAGCAGCGATATCCTGCATGATGACCAGACCCTGCTCGTGATCAAGTTTAAACATCGTCAACCTAATAATTAGTACAACCGTAAAGAAGCACGATGAAAATAAAACATACCATTTCCGACAACACCATCACGATTAGCCTGGATGGTGAACTAGACGCCAGCTCCTCTGTATTGCTGGACGAAGAACTGTCTAATCCCAGCATCATGATGTTTGGCAAGATTCTGGTGGACTGCAAGAACCTGAATTATATCTCTTCTGCTGGTTTGGGCGTATTCATCTCCCATCTGCAACGCTTTGAAGATGCCCAGATCAAATTGATTTTCTTTAACATGCAGGAGAAGGTGCGCAACGTATTTGAGATACTGGGGCTGGATCTGCTCATGACTATTGTCTCTTCCTATGAAGAAGCTGTGACCATAGCCAATGACTAACAAGATCCGGGTCAGTTGTGATAGGAAGAACCTCAAGATTATCCGGTCATTTGTAACGGATACTCTTTTGCCTGTCCATTTGTCTGAGATCACGTTAAACCAGATCATCTTGGCCGTAGACGAAATCTGCGCCAATTTGATTATCCACTCTAACCACGAAGACAGCCGCAAAAACCTCTGCCTCACCATCCGGTATGATCAAAAGGAAATCATCTTTGAGTTGGAAGACAACGGCACTCCTTTTGTGCAAGCCAACTACAAGGAGCCTAACATCCATGACCACATCCGGACAGGCAAGAAAGGGGGCGTAGGCGTGGCCTTGGTAAACCGGATCATGGACAAAGTAGAGTATGATGTGCACGGCTCCACCAACATCTGCCGCCTGCACAAATATCTGAAGTAACTTTTGTTTACTTTTTAAGCCAGCCCACACAATAAAAACTGTTTAGAGCCTGTTTTGAGCGAAAGGTGCCAAAAACGGAAAAGGCTCAATCTCCGCTTCTTAACTTGGCACTATGTTTTTGTATAGTGACCCATTCTCTCCAAAAAAATGAGTAAAATTGCATAATGATTGGGCCATGTGGTTACCCAACCATTATGCATTTTGCCAATACCTATGCGAGTTTCTTCTTTGTACGTGGGCCTAAGCGCCCTGCTCCTGTTCCAGTGTGCCTCTCCCAAGAAGCCCAGTGAACCTTCTCTACTCACCATTGGCCCAGAGGCAGTACCCGTTTCTGAGTTTGCGTATGTGTATGAGAAAAACAACGGAAACGCAGACAGCGCCTATACCAGTGCCAGCGTCAATGAGTACCTGAATCTGTACACTAACTTTAAGCTGAAGGTAGCAGAGGCCAAAAGCCGCGGTTTAGACACCACGCAAGCCTTCAAGACCGAGCTGGGCGGCTATAAAGAGCAGCTGGCGCAACCGTTCCTCACGGAGAAAAGCGTAACAGACCAGTTAGTGCGGGAGGCCTATGAGCGGCTGAAAAAAGAAGTAAACGCGGCCCACATTTTAATTGCCGTTGACATGGAGGCAGACCCCAAAGATACCTTGTCCGCCTACCAAAAAGCAATGGATTTGCGGCAGCAGGCCGTAAGCGGCACCTCCTTTGAACAGTTGGCCCAACGCTTCTCAGAAGATCCTTCGGCCAGGGAGAACGGCGGTAACTTAGGGTATTTTACGGCCTTGCAAATGGTTTATCCTTTTGAGAATGCCGCCTTCAACACGCCTGTAGGTCAGATTTCCCAGCCGGTGAGAACCCGGTTTGGTTACCACATCATTAAAGTGAACGAAGTGCGTCCGGCCCAGGGCGAGATCAAAGTGGCGCATATCATGGTGCGGGCTCAGCAAGGCTTGCCTAAAGCTGATTCGCTTACCGCCAAGAAAAAGATTGACGAAATCTACAGCCGCGTCCTGCGCAAAGAAGACTGGAACAAACTCACCTCCCAATTCTCTGAGGACGCCTCTTCAGCAGATGAGGGCGGCGAGCTGCCTTGGTTTGGTACCGGCCGTATGATTCCTTCCTTTGAGGAAGCAGCATTTGCCTTGGCACAGCCGGGCGCCATTTCGGCTCCGGTGCAGACGGCCTATGGCTGGCACATCATCAAATTACTGGAGCGCAAGGAACTGCCGTCTTATGAAGAGATGGAGACAACGCTGCGCAACCGCATTGCCAAAGACTCCCGCTCTGAGTTGAACAAAGCCGCTTTCCTGCGCCGCATCAAAACAGAGAACAAATTCCAGGAGACACCTGCCATCAAAGAAGCCGTCCTACGCCTCGCCGATTCTACTTTGCTGGCGGGCAAGTGGAAATTCAATGTACCGGCAGAGCCTAAAAACTTGCCTACGGCCACCTTGTTCACCATCAACGGGCAGCCCTATACGGCCGGTAACTTTGCTACTTACATAGAGACAAACCAGCGCGCGCGCCAGAACGTATCTCCGGCCCATGCCATGAACCTGCTTTATGACAAGTTTGTGGAAACCAGCCTGCTTAACTACGAGCGCGAGCACCTGGAAGAAAAGCACCCAGACTATAAAATGCTGGTAAATGAGTACCATGACGGCATTCTGCTGTTCCAACTCATGGAGGAGAAAGTTTGGGCCAAAGCGGTGGAAGACACCACCGGTCTCAAAGCTTTCTTTGAAGCCAACCAAAACAAGTACATGTGGGGGGAACGCGCCCAGGCCACCATCCTCAGCGCGGCCAACCCAACAGTTCTGGCACAGGCGCAGGCACAGTTAGCCCAGGGCAGATTCCTGTCGGTACGTCATAAGCAACCAGATTTGCTTTTTGCCTTCGGGAACGATGACCTTTCCAAAACCGCCACCGGCCAGTTAGACCAATTGGCGTCCGCCTTGCAGGCAGACACATCCCTGGTGCTGGAGCTAACCGGCTACGTAGACACACGGGAGGCCACAAACAAAAAGAATGTAAGCCTGCCTGCACGCCGGGCGGCAGCGGTAAAGAACTACCTGCAGCAGAAAGGCGTAGATGAGGACCACATCCAGATAGTACCCGCCGCAGACAGATCTACCAGCGCCCGCAGTACCCGCCGGGTAGCCCTACGGGTGTATACCACAGATGTACAGGCCCTGGCCGATAACCTGAACCAGTCCAACCCTCTGGCCCTGCAAGTAACTTCCCGCAAGTTCCAACGCGGCGAGAACAAGATGCTGGACGGAGTTACCTGGAAGCCGGGCACGTACACGCTCACTCAGGATGGCCGCAGCATCTGGATCAAGATTGACCAGATAGACCCTCCGGCCCCTAAAAAGTTAAGCGAAACCAGAGGAGTGGTGATTTCAGACTATCAGAATTATCTGGAGCAGGAATGGGTGAAGGAGTTGCGCCAGAAATACCCTATCTCTGTAAACCAGTCTGAAGTACAGAAGCTCATCAAGAAGTAAAGCGCAGATAAGTTTCCTTTAGTGGAGCCGTTTGCCTAGCTTTGTTTGTTTACATCTATACTATTTTGCAAGAGTTGCGGTTCTAGTGAAAGCAACCGCTCTAGAGATACCATGAAAATCAGAATTTCTTTTGCTTCTTTTCTAAAATGCCTTGTGCTTCTCTGCGCTTTGGGTGCTTCCTCAAAACGCGCAGAAGCCCAACAAGCTACGCTTATAGACAATATTGTGGCTAAAGTGGGAGGACATATCATCCTTCGGTCAGAGCTGGAGTTCCAGCACGCCAACGCCACCTCCCAAGGCTATAAATCCCCTAACCTGCGCTGCGACATTCTCCGCTCCCTGGTACAGAACAAACTCCTGTTGGCCCGCGCTGAGGTAGACTCTGTCATTGTGGAGGAAGGAACCATCAACGCAGAGTTGGAAGGCCGTCTGAATCAATTCATCGCCCAGATTGGCAGCCAGGAGCGTTTGGAGGAGTACTATAACAAATCTATGAGCGAGATCAGAAATGATCTGCGCAGAAGCTTGCGCGAGCAGCTGACCGTTCAGAAAATGGAACGGGAAATTGCTGGCCAGATGAAAGTGACCCCTAAAGAGGTACAGCAATATTTTAACCGCATCCCTAAAGACAGCTTGCCTTATTTCTCCACCGAAGTGGAAGTGGGGCAAATTGTGAAAATCGCCCAGATTGGAACGGCCCAGAAACAAGCCGCCCGTGAGCAGTTGGAGGGAATCAGAAAGCGGATCTTAGCGGGTGAGGATTTTGCCACGCTGGCGCGCCAATATTCGCAAGACCCCGGTTCTGGGGCCGAAGGCGGTGTGCTGGGGTTCTTCAAGAAGCGGGAGTTGGTGCCAGAGTATGAGGCGGCCGCCCTGAAGCTACAGCCCGGGGAGACCTCTCCGGTGATTGAGTCTATGTTCGGGTACCACATCATTCAGCTGTTGGAGCGCCGCGGCGAAGAGTTCAACACCCGTCACATCCTCATTAAACCGGCCACGGCCCAGGTAGACATGGAGCAAACGGCTCATCTGCTAGACAGCATCCGGAATCTCATCCAGACAGACAGTATTTCTTTTGCCAAAGCGGCCAAAGATTTCTCAGATGACATGGCTTCCAAAGGCAACGGCGGCATGATTACACTGCCTAACAGCCCTACCACGTACATCCCAATTGACAAATTGGACCCTTCTATCTTCTTCGTGATAGACACCATGAAGGTAGGTTCTATCAGTGCGCCACTCCCTTACCGTACCGAAGACGGGAAAGAAGCCCTGCGTATCATGTACCTCAAGTCCAAGACCCCGCCGCACCAGGCCAACATGCGTGACGACTACCAGAAAATAGCGGCCGCGGCCTTGAGCGACAAACGAAACAAAGCCATTAACGAGTGGTTTGACAAAAACAAAGACACGGTGTTCATTGACATCGTACCAGAGTTCAGTACCTGTAGTTTAGACGACTAAATACGCCATACATGCCTCCCTTTGCCTCTGACAAAGAAGCTGCAGACGCGCTTCACCACGCCTACAAGCGTTTAACCGCTGAGATTTCCCAGACCATTATTGGTCAGGAAGAAGTAGTGAAACTGGTGCTGACTGCCGTTTTTTGTCAGGGGCATTGTCTTTTGGTGGGGGTGCCGGGGCTGGCGAAGACGCTCCTGATCCAGACCATCTCCAACTCCCTGGACCTTTCCTTCAACCGGGTACAGTTTACCCCAGACTTAATGCCCTCAGACATTCTGGGGTCTGAGACCCTGGACCAGAACCGCCAGTTCCAGTTTGTGAAAGGCCCGGTGTTCGCCAACATTGTGTTAGCGGATGAGATCAACCGTACGCCGCCTAAAACCCAGGCGGCCTTGCTGGAGGCCATGCAGGAGTACTCAGTTACCGTGGCCGGTCATCATTACCAACTGCCGCGGCCATTCTTTGTACTGGCTACCCAGAACCCCATTGAGCAGGAAGGAACCTATCCCCTGCCCGAGGCGCAGTTGGACCGTTTCATGTTCCATGTGGCCCTCTCCTACCCCAGCTACGAGGCAGAACTGCAGATTGTGAAAAACACCACCGGCGACCGCAAACATCAACCTACAGTGGTGCTACACGCAGAGGAAATCACCGCGTTTCAGCAGTTGGTGCGCCGCGTGCCTGTGACAGACAATGTAGTGGAGTATGCCGTGAAACTGGTGCATAAAACCCGCCCCAATACCGAGATGGCCGGCGCCCAGACAAACCAGTACCTGGAGTGGGGCGCGGGTCCGCGAGCATCACAGCACCTCATCATGGGCGCCAAATGCAATGCCCTCATCAGGGGCAAATACTCCCCAGACATTGAAGACGTGCAGGCCGTGGCCATTCCTATTTTGCGCCACCGCCTGGTCAGAAACTTCAAAGCCGAGGCCGAAGGCATCACCGTGGAGCAAATCATCAAAGGCCTGCTGTAACCGACTGTCTGTTTAGGGGCTGTTTTTCGAAAAACGGTCGCTAAACGCATATTCGTTTTTCGCCTGCCCGGTAACCCTCCCAAGATCATACAACTCAACCCAGCATCTGGCTTACGTTCCCACCCGTTCCCGTTTAGCGCCTGATTCCGGAAAAAGAGCCGCTAAACGCAAAACCGGATTCCCTACACCGGGTGATGCAAAAAACGAAGCCTTTGCGTACTTTTGCCCAAGTTCTATAAAACCAACCGCATGGAAGCAGCAGCTCTTTACGAACGCTTTGAAAACAACCTGGAAACCATCTTCTCTTACCTCAAGAAAGGGTTAGACGTACGTACCACTCCGTATCATATTTCTATGCCTCTGGAGGTGAATCTCCTCTGCGATGTGCTCACCCAGGCTGGTTTTCCCTGCCAGGTGACCAAAGATGGTTTTGATGCGCTCCTGGAGTTCCATGATCTGTACATGAAGGAAGGCCGCCGGGTGTCTGAGGTAATGCACAAAATTCTGGAAGACAAGCGCGCCTATATCCGTACCCCAGAGGGAACAGTGCTGCTGAAGGAACAGCTCATTCGGAGGCTGGAGTACTTCAATGAAATCGCGCACTCTATGGAAGTGATTGCCCGCCTGCAGAAATTAGGCAGCCCGCTCCAGTACAACTACCCTTTCCTGAACCAATAAAAGCCGCGAATTCTGCGGGGAGAGCATCCTTTTCTCTCTTTTCATAACGTGAAGCCCTATGGGCGGGACAGCAACAATGCCTTTTCCACCCATAGGGCTTTACGGTTTATTATAGCCTAAAATATGGACCTTCACCTGTTGCCCAGCTTGCTTGGACGCCCTGAAGGTGACCCACGCTTCCTGCTTGCTTTCTTTGGGAGCTAAGGGATAGAGGGTTTCGGCGCGTTCCGTTTCTGCGTTGTTCTGGAGCAGAGTTACCTCCACCATCACGTTCTCAGCGGTTTGTTCGCCCAGGTTGGTAAGTTCTACTTTGTAAATGTTGCGGTTTAGCTTATCCTGTTCCTGAAGTACTTTCACGCGCAGGTCCGGCGGGGTATCTTGGTAAGAGAAGGCATTCACTCCTAAGTACCCCAGCAGAGAAACAATGAGCAAGACGCTCAAGCCAAATACAACCCATTCCAGCGGATTCTTCTTCATCAATTTCTCTTTTCAATTTAGCTGTACTCCTGATCCAGGAGGAAGCGTCCCGCCGAGGCTCCCAGGGAAGACACCATTGCCAGCACCACCGTAGCCTCCACGCCTACCTGCAGCCCCACGCCTTCATACCGCCCGAAGAACCACAAGGCTCCCGCCGAAACACAGAAGGCCGCTGCATACGTAATGCTTAAGCCCCAGACCACTTCCAGCGCCCCCGGCCGCTCGTTGGCCTGCGTCACGTGCGCTCCCCTGAATTCCACGTAAAAGAGGATGCCTCCGCTCAAGACCAGCGACACGCCCAGGAGAAAAAGCAACTGCACCGGCGAAGCATTGGCGGCAATAAGCATCACTTCATCCGTTGGGGCAATGTTGGCGCCAAACAGCATACCGGCACAGGTGGCCAGCATGATCAGCTCCAGGGTAGAGGCCCGGCCTTGCTGGTTACCGTCTGCTGGTTGCGGTTCCTGGGCCTGTTCCGTATCCTCCTGGTCTTCTTCACGGGAGGCACCCAGCTGCGCCGTTCCCACAGAAACCCCAATGGCCACGGGCATAGCTTCCACCACCGTCATGTACACAATGCGCTCCAGTGACATCTCCTGCAAGTGGATCTGTCCCAGCAGCAGCAGAAACAGGAAAGACAGCACCAGCCCAAGCCCCATCTCCTCCACAGAATCTATGGCAATCTCTTTCCAGGAAGCCCCGGGGCGCAGGCCTGCATAGGTGTTGTAACCCAGGAGCAAAACAAAGGTCACCAGCATGTACAGCAGCAACCGCCACGGAGACACGTCAAAGCTGGTCCACCAGATTTCCATGGTGTAGAGCATGGGCAGGCTGAACAGCAGACCGCCAATAATGCCTCTGCCGTATTCCTGCAAGGAGTGTACAATCTTTTTTGCGCGCATACGTGAATTACCAGACCGCTCGCCCAGGAAGAAGGCCAAAAAATCTAATGCGGTCCTTTGGCTAACGCGTGTTTGGGTAAATTGTTGATTTTTTGCATCTGCCCACCGGCGGCCCCGTACAAACAAGGGAAATCATTTTCTGTATGATGCCGCCTACTGCCCCTACTTCTGCCACCGGTACCAAACTTTCCTCGGAAAGGCTTTGGCTACGCCCCTACACGCAGGAAATGGCCCCGGCTTTCTGGGAACTGCTCCACCAAAACCGACAGCGCCTGCTCGCCGATTTCCCCGACCGAACGGCGGCCGTACAGTCCTTACCCGATGCCCAGAACCGCATCAGGGTATACCACTCGCAGTTTAAGGCGGGAGATTTGTATAGCTTCGGGATATGGCGAAAGGAGACGGAAGAACTTATTGGCGACATCACGCTGCGCCGGCTGGCCCGCGGAAAGCCATACGCCGAGGTAGGTTATTACTTGGGTGCCCAGGCGGAAGGCCAAGGGTACGCCTCTGAAGCATTAAAGGCCTTGATAAAATTCTCTTTCCAGGAATTGCGCATGGAGAGCGTGAATCTGCGCTGCGCCCATGACAATCACCGGAGCCAGCGGGTGGCGGAACGCTGCGGTTTCACCTATTTTAAAACCTACATGCCTGAGGAACCCGATAGCACCCACACCCCGCGCCGTCCCATTCTGGTGTACCGCCTCAAAAAAGAAGATGCCCGCGCCGCGTTGCGGTGGTAGCATTTGCGTTTAGGGGCTCTTTTTGGAAAAACAGCCCCTAAACGGCGTTACCGCTTCTTGAGCCGCGCCAAAAAAAAGTCTGAGTTGAAACTGAGGTACAGGCTGTTGGAGAACTCCAGCTTGGGGTTGTCAAAGTCAACAAACGGCTCCAGGCGCAGGGTCAGGTCAAGGCCTTGCATCAGCTTTATGTCATGCATGAACCGGACAATGAGCAACTGGCGGTTTTTCTCTGTATACCCTGGGGCCTTGAAATTGGTGGACACTGACTGGAAAAGCTTCCCGCCCAGCTCAGCGTAATAGCCGCTGCCGCGCCAGTAACTCAGCATCACATTCTGGTATTTGGTGTCAATGCCCGCGTTCAGGTACAGGCCGCCGCCCTGCTTGAAGGCTTGCTGTTTCTCATTGGAGAAATCTTTCCAGCCCACCACGTACGGCTGAAAATACAGCGCCTTCAAGACTTTCCTGCCATAGTTCTTCCTGATGACCAAACCCGCCGCCACATTGGTGAGCGTGACCAGCGGAAGCTCTGTGTCATCTATCTGCCCCCCGCGGTGCTGCGCCGTGAACTGTAGCGGCAAGCCGATGTAAGTTTCCGTTCCGGGGGTGTTTTCCTCTAGCCCCAGCGCCACCGGCGTGCGGTACAGCGTGAATTCCGCGGAGGCCCCGCCCGCCACTTCCTCCTGGAAAGGATCCATGCGCCGGATGTAGCGCTGCCAGTCCATCCAGGCGTCCAGCTTCACCCCGGGTTTGTCTAACAGGAACTGAATGCCGTTCTCCAGCCGGTTGGTGATCACGCGCTCAAAATCATAGAGCGGCTCAATGTACCCGTGGTTCAGGTGGCCCTCCAGCGTCCCGAAGAGCAGGGCCATGCCGTTCTCCTCGTACCTAATGGTAAAGGTGGGCTGCACCAAAGAGTAACTGCGCGTCCCGAAGTCTTTCTGCACCTGTACCCCGGCGTCTATCCGCACATTAGGCGACGCGAAATACACCAGCCGCGGGTTTAAGTGGTAGCCAAACAGCGTGTAGCCTTCTGCAATATCATTGAAGTACTCGTTGTTTTTCTGGTAGCCCAGCACATTGAGGCCCAACTGCAACTCGCCGGTTTGGTCTGGCTTAACCGGAAACCGCTGTTCCAGCGCTTTGTTGTTTAACTGCGCCACGGCGTTCTGCCCTGCCAGAACAGCTCCTACGGCCATCAAAAGCCACTTTTTATACATATAAATAACGCTCACCTTAATGGGTAAAATGGGTAGACGGTCAGCACGAAAGGCGCAAACAGCCTCCTGCTCTCAAGCTAAGCCTTCTGCAAAGCGAAAGATAAGCCAAAACTGGGATATAATGAATGCGTGCCCGGGGGCGGCCTGTTTCAGCTCACTACGTTTAGGGGCTTTTTTTGGAAAAAGAGCCCCTAAACGGCACTGTGCAGCCTATAGTTTCAGGCTAGCCTCTTTGGGTTAAAATCTGCCAGAGTCTGTAACTAAAAAGGCAGAAAAGTTGTTGCAGGAAGAGAAGAAATACCTAGGGCAGCAGCGGCATAAACCCTATTGACGACGGCCACCCGCATTGCTATTTTAACTAGCAATCTCATAAAAATAAAACTAAATAAAGTAGTAAATCAGGGGACAAATTCAGTACTTTGGGTGTTTCTTCTATACACCTCCGGCATGAGTCTGGAAAGCAGCTGAAACGCCGCGGCAAGCGTTTGCAGATTGGCTCAGGAAGTTGTAATTTCATCTAAATTTAAGCAAAGAAAACACAGACATGAGTGTAAACACCGAAAAATTGAAAGCGCTCCAACTCACCATTGACAAGCTGGACAAAGCCTACGGAAAAGGCACTGTCATGAAGCTGAGCGATAACCAGGTGGTGGATGTACCGGCTATCTCTACCGGCTCCCTGGGCCTGGACATCGCGTTGGGTATTGGAGGTCTTCCGCGTGGCCGGGTGGTAGAGATCTACGGACCGGAATCTTCCGGTAAAACCACCCTCACAATGCACTGCATTGCCGAAGCGCAGAAGAAAGGCGGAATTGCCGCTTTCATTGACGCTGAGCACGCTTTCGATAAAACATACGCCGAGAAACTGGGCATTGACACAGAGAACCTGCTCATTGCGCAGCCAGACAACGGTGAGCAAGCCCTGGAAATCGCGGATCACCTCATCAGCTCCGGCGCCATTGACATCATCGTGATTGACTCTGTGGCCGCGCTGGTGCCTAAAGGCGAACTGGAAGGCGACATGGGCGAGAGCAAAATGGGTCTTCAGGCCCGCTTAATGTCTCAGGCCCTGCGGAAGCTTACCGGTACCATCAACAAAACCAACTGCCTGTGCATCTTCATTAACCAGCTGCGCGAGAAGATTGGGGTAATGTTCGGGAACCCGGAGACCACTACCGGTGGTAACGCCCTCAAGTTCTACGCCTCTGTGCGTCTGGACATCCGCCGTATTGGCCAGATCAAAGAAGGCCCAGACAGCATCACCGGTAACCGCACCAAGGTGAAAGTGGTGAAAAACAAAGTGGCGCCTCCATTCAAAGTGGTGGAGTTTGACATCATGTACGGCGAGGGTATCTCCAAAGTAGGCGAGATCCTTGACCTGGGCGTTGAATTGAGCGTGGTGCAGAAATCAGGTTCCTGGTTCTCTTACAACGGCGACCGTTTAGGCCAAGGCCGTGATGCCGTGAAGCAGTTCCTGCTGGACAACGAAGAGCTCATGCAAGAGATTGAAAACAAGATCCGGGACATTGTAAAAGGAGAGCCAGAGAAAGTGGCCGCCGCCCTGGAAGACAACGAATAAACTTTTTATCTATTTTTATGAAACGGCACCTTTTAAGGTGCCGTTTCTGTTTACGGTAAGATCTAAAGTGAACAACAAGACATTGCCGCACTTTCATTATATTTAATGGAATTGGTACGACATTTGAATAGCCTCAGGCATACCGGATAGATTGGCTTATGCGTATAAAACAGCAACTATTACTTTTAGCACCTTTACTAGCATTAGTATTAAGCGGATTTGCCTTGGCTGACACCATGCGCACGGTGAAGAACACTTCCTTCGCCCCCGGCGAGGTGCTCCAATATAAAGTACACTACGGCATCATTAACGCGGGAGAGGCCACCATCAATGTGTCCTCTAACCTGCAGCGCATCAATAACCGCCCCTGCTACCAGGCCACGGTAAGCGGCAAAACAACCGGCTCCTTTGACTTCTTCCACCGCATCAGAGACACCTGGACGTCTTACATAGACACCTCTTCCATGCTGCCGCTGCGTTTTCACCGCAACATTGAAGAAGGCCGTTACCGCCGCAAGGAAACCACCGACTTCAACCACCAAAACAACACGGTGGTGGTGAACGATAGCCGCGATGAGAAGAAGAACCAGGTCTTCAAAGTGCCTGACAACGCCCAGGATATGGTGAGCGGTTTCTATTACCTGCGCACCCTGGACCTGGACAACTTCAAACCCGGCCAGACGGTGAAGATGCACGGCTTCCTGGGCGATGAATCTTTTGACATGACCGTTACCTACAAAGGCGTGACCACCGTAGAAACCAAAGCCGGAAAGATACGGGCGCACCGCTTAACGCCTAAGATGCCCAAGAACAAACTCTTCAGCGGAGAAGACGCTATCTCTGTCTACTTCTCAGATGACATCAACAAAATTCCTGTCCTCTTCCAGGCCGAAATGTTTGTGGGCTCTGTGAAAGTAGACTTGTATAAATACAGCGGCCTGCAAGGCAGACTGAACCTGGTCAAATAACCCTGCGCAGTTGGCAGGTGAACTACTTAGGGCCCGTTAGAAGACAGAAACGCTTCCAACGGGCCCTATTACGTTTAGGGGCTCTTTTTCCAAAAAGAGCCCCTAAACGGCATTTGTTTTCTTACCCAAAGATTAACAAATTGTTATCAATCACATCACCGGTTACCATCAGCAACTAATCTGTATCTTTGTATTGGAATCAAGAGGCTCCCGCTGGGTTGCAGTCTGGTTTTCCAGTGAGAAATACTCCTTGCCACACGCTTTTTACTTAACCTCATTTCTATGCAAACGTCAGCTAAATACAAGATTCTGGTAGTAGATGATGACCCAGACATTGTGGAGTTGCTGCAGTACAACCTGGAGAAGGAAGGCTATGAAGTGGCCCACGCGGAGAACGGGCAAAAGGCGCTGGACTCAGCCCGAAAGTTTGACCCAGATATCATTCTGCTGGATGTTATGATGCCCGTGATGGACGGCATCACCGCCTGCCGTCAGTTCAGGGAAAACCCCAAGTTCAAAGACACCCACATCCTGTTCCTGACGGCCCGCAGCGAGGAGTTCTCTGAGGTAGCCGCCTTTGACGCCGGCGCCGATGACTTCATTGTGAAACCCATCAAACCGCGTGCCCTCATCAGCAGGTTGGCCGCCTACAAACGCCGCGACACTAACCAAACGCCGGAGCAAACCCCTACCATTGAGATTGGGGATCTGAAGATAGACCGCACCAGCTTTATTGTGCACAAAGGCGACCAGAAGATCACGCTGCCCAAGAAGGAGTTTGAACTGCTGGCCTTTCTGGCGGCCACGCCCAACAAGGTTTTCTCCCGCGACGAGCTTCTGAACAACGTGTGGGGGAATGATGTGTTTGTGATTGCCCGCACCGTAGATGTGCACATCAGGAAAGTGCGCGAGAAGATAGGCGAAGACCAGATAAAGACCATTAAAGGCGTTGGCTACAAATTCAACACAGACTAAGCCCCCGCAGCAAAAAGTACGGCTAAGTTCGCAGGCCATCGCCATCATGATCTCTGTCTTGGTGGCAGGCATCATTGCGGCGTACCTGGCCATTTCGCCCCAACTGGAGTTCAGGCAGAAAGTGCTGGCGCTGGCGCTCACCTTCTCGGCGTGTTTCCTGCTGGTGTACTTCTCCTATGAAGCCCTCATCTTCAGGGAAATCAACAACATCTACGCGGGGCTGGAGAAGTTCAAGCGGAAGGAGTTTAAGCAGATGAGCACCAAGTTCCTGTTCAGACCAGACCCGCTCAAACGCATCAAAGACGAGATTTACCTGCTCGCTGAGCGCAACCAGAAGGAGATTGAGGAGCTCAAACGCCTGCAAGCCATGCGCCGCGAGTTTCTGGCCGATGTCTCGCACGAACTCAAAACGCCCATATTTGCGGCCCAGGGCTTTATCCATACCCTGCTGGACGGTGCCATGGACGATGAGCGCGTGCGCGATAAATTCCTCCAGAAAGCCGCCAAAAGCCTGGACGGTCTAGACACGCTGGTGCAGGACCTGATCACTATCTCGCAGCTGGAGAAAGGCGTGGTGCAGATGCACAAATCCCATTTCGACCTCAATGAACTGGCCCAGGAGGTGTTTGAGCAACTGGAGAACAAAGCCAACTCCCGCAACATCAGCCTGCATTTACTCAACGCACCCGAGGATCTCTTTGAGGTATTGGCAGACCGCGGCCGCATCAAGCAGGTGCTCATCAACCTCATTGACAACGCCATTAAGTATGGCCGGGAAAACGGCAACATCTGGCTCTCATTCCAGGACGGGAAGAAGAAAACGTTGGTCACCGTGCGCGACGACGGCCCCGGCATCCCGAAGGAGCACCTCAACCGTATCTTTGAGCGCTTCTACCGCATAGACAAGAGCCGCACCCGTGACGGCGGCGGCGGTGGTTCCGGTCTGGGACTGGCCATCTCCAAGCACATTGTGGAGGCGCATAAATCCACCATCGCGGTATTCAGTGAGGTGGGCCAGGGCACCACGCTCAGGTTCAAACTCCCGAAGACAAAACTGTAACCTGCGTTTAGGGGCTGTTTTTGGAAAAACAGCCCCTAAACGCAGGTTATTTCCCGGCGGCTTCCACTATTCTTTTCTATGCTTCGTTAAGAGAGAGAATACTTTAGCGGTTCCTGACCATGCGCCTTTCTTTCCACCCTTTGGTTTTTTGCTTTTCTGCGGTTTGCCTGCTGCTTTCCGGCTGCGTCAGTACCAAACACTCGGCTCCGCTGGGCGGCTGCCTCACCCATTTCAAAGCCGGCGAGAAACTACTGATGGCTGAGGTACCGGGTATCACAGCACATGAATCATCGGGTTTATACAAAAAGCTGGAGAAAGCGGCCCGTGAGGCTGGCCTGCAACCTGCCTACGCCGCAGAGCAGGAAATGGACCTGCGCCTGTATCAGGTAAGGCCAAACGCAGACACGGCCAGCCTTGCCGCCCTGCAAAAATTGGGTTATACCTATTACCTGCGCGTGCACATTGAAGGTCTAACGGCAACCCAATCCTACGCCCACACTTCCGCCGAAGAAAAAAAGGACATTTACCCGGCCACCCCACCGGCGTACCAGAAAGAGGAGGATGTTTCTAAAGCCATACTCACCTTCCAACTTTACACCACTGACGAAAGAAGGCTTATCTACACGCTGGTAACCCAGACGGAGATGCGGTCACTCATTCTTCCGGAGAAGGACGGAGGAGACCATGCGGTCAATTTCTCAGACAAAGCCATGGCTACTCAGAAAGCCATGAGCAAAGGAGTGGCAAAACTGTTCTCCAATTGCCAATAGGAAACAACTGATTTCACACTGCCCGCACCGCATAGTGCGCGTTTAGCGGCCGTTTTTCTAAAATCTGCCCCTAAACGGGGTTGTTCTGCCAAGCAGAAATTATTCGGTACCTTTGTGTTTTCCTGGGCCGGCGGCTGTTTTGAACCTATTTTTAGAAAAACGGCCCCTAAACGCACGTTGCGCCAAGCCCTAAGACCCAACTGTTTCTATGAAGTTACCCGCCTTCCGCGACCTTATTATTTTTGAGAACGAAGATTACATTGTAGTCAACAAACCACCGTTTCTGGCTACCCTGGAGGACCGTTCCCTCAATGCCTCCAACCTCTTAACCCTGGCCCGTCAGTACCACGAAGACGCTCAGGCCTGCCACCGCCTGGACAAGGAAACTTCGGGCTGTCTGGCCATTGCCAAAAACCCAGAGGCCTACCGCCATCTGTCTATGCAGTTTGAGAACCGGCAGGTGCAGAAAATATATCATGCCGTGATCTGGGGCAGCCATGATTTCCATCAGTTGTTGGTAGACCGTGCCATTCAGCCGGGGCTAAAAGGAGTAGCCAAACTGGCGGCCAAAGGCAAACCGGCCCAAACCTATTTTACCACTTTGGAGAAGTTCGGGCGGCACACGCTGGTGGAATGCAAACCCATTACCGGCCGTATGCACCAGATCAGGCTTCACCTGGCGTATCTGAAAGCCTCTATTGTGCAGGACGAGATGTACGGCGGCGAGCCACTCTACCTCTCCAGCCTGAAGCGAAAGTTCAACCTGGCCAAAGGCACCGAGGAACAGCCGCTCATCAAGCGGTTCGCGCTGCACTCCCACCAGCTGGGGTTCACGCTCCTGAACGGAGATCCTGTCCTGGTCACCGCTGACTACCCCAAAGATTTTGAGGTGCTGGTGAAGTTGCTCAGAAAGAATGGCTGAGGCCTGTTTGATTCCGCCTTCGGGCGGAATTCTTTTTTGCCCCTTCTGGGAAGGATGAGTTGGCTTATGCCTAGGCTGTAGCGTTTGTCTAGGGCTTCATAGACTTTGTTGCTGCGTTTCTTCTGGTAAGCGCTCACGGCCGCGGGGCCCCGTCTTCCCCTCCGCACTGCCCTTGCGGCCAGGTAGTGCAGCTTTCTCTTAGTGTATGCCTTTCTTTGGCCACAAGCGAGGCGCTCGAAGGAAAGACTGGAACAGGTGCGGGTAGTAATGGCTTCTCTAGTTTGAAACCAATCCAGTTTCTGTTTTGGGGAAAACTTATGAATGCAAGGCCGCCGGCGCGAGTCTCCGGACTCGTGCCTTTGGATGAAGGGTAGTCTCCGGACTACCCTCGCTGCGGCGCAGCGAAACCGGGACAGCTGATCTATTAGGAACAGCGCATAGGTAGGAGAAATCTGCTTCTGCGTTTAGGGGCTATTTTTGGGAAAACAGCCCCTAAACGCAGAGCGTCTCCTGTGCTAATCATTTCACAAATATGTCTTAAGTGGTTGATCAAGCTTAAATTAGCTTGAAAATCAATGGAATAAATGGAGCAACTGTTGCATGCCAGTGAAAAGGCTTGTATCTTTGTGACCATTTTCAAGAAAAAGCATACATTTTTTCACTCGTTAACCATTCACAATGGATCATTTAAGTTATAAGACGCTATCAGTTAATAAGGCGGCCGCTAGCAAAGGCTGGGTAGTGATAGACGCCGGAGACTCAACCCTTGGCCGTGTGGCCAGCCAGATCGCGATGATTCTTCGCGGTAAAACCAAACCTTCTTTCACGCCTAACGCTGACTGCGGAGATAACGTGATCGTGATCAATGCGGACAAAGTTCGTATGACCGGTAAGAAGTGGGATAAGAAAACTTTCGTGACGCACACTGGTTATCCAGGTGGTCAGCGCACTTTCACTCCGCGTGAGCTGAAAGCTAAATCTTCTACCTTGTTAGTGGAGCGCGCCGTGAAAGGTATGTTGCCAAGAACCCGTTTGGGCCGTGAGCAATTCCGCAACCTGTTTGTGTACGCCGGTGCTGAGCATCCGCATGAAGCACAACAGCCAGTTCAAGTAAAACTTACAAAATAATCTAGACATATTTAATGGAAGTTCTCAATACATCTGGTAGAAGAAAAACCTCGGTGGCGCGCATCTACATGACGTCAGGGCAAGGGAATATCACTATTAACGATAGAGATATAAAGGAATACTTCCCTAGTGAAGTATTGCAAACCATCGTACAGCAGCCATTGTCGCTGTTAGATGCCGTTGGCAAATACGACATTAAGGCGAATATCAAAGGCGGTGGCGTTGCCGGTCAGGCAGAAGCCCTTCGTTTGGCTATCACCAAAGCTCTGGTGGAAGAAAACGCTGAAACCCGTCCAGCCCTGAAAAAAGAAGGATTCTTAACGCGTGACCCACGTATGGTGGAGCGTAAGAAATTCGGTAAGCGCAAAGCCCGTCGTTCCTTCCAGTTCTCTAAACGTTAATATATCATCAGCTGTATCAATATCATGGCTAATACCACTTATAAAGATTTACTGGATGCCGGTGTACACTTTGGTCACCTTACCAGAAAATGGGATCCTAAAATGGCTCCGTACATTTTCATGGAGAAAAACGGCATTCACATCATTGACCTGAACAAAACGCTTGCGTCTCTGGATGAGGCTACCGCTGCTATTAAGCAGATTGCCAAATCGGGCCGTAAGATCATGTTTGTTGCCACCAAAAAACAAGCGCAGGACATTGTGGCGGAAGAGGCAAAACGCCTTAAAATGCCTTATGTAACTGACCGTTGGTTAGGTGGTATGCTCACTAACTTCCAGACTGTTCGTAAGTCTTTGAAGAAAATGTCCACCATTGACAAAATGGTGAAAGAAAACACCGCTTTTGCCGCCATGGCGAAACGCGAGCGTCTGATGTTGACCCGTGAGCGTGAGAAACTGGAGCGTGTATTGGGTGGTATCGCTGACTTGTCACGTCTCCCAGCTGCGTTGTTCGTAGTAGACGTGAAGCGTGAGTCCATCGCGATCAAAGAAGCTCAGAAACTGAACTTACCGGTATTTGCCATTGTAGACACAAACTCTAACCCAGAGACTGTAGACTTCCCAATCCCGGCAAACGATGACGCTTCTAAATCTATCGCTTTGATCACTTCCCTGATTGGCAAAGCCATTGAGGAAGGTCTGTCTGAGCGTAAAGTAGACAAAGAAGATTCTGACAGAAAACGTTCAGAAGAAGAAGGTATCCAGGAGAAAATTGACGCTGAATAAGCCTCTACTTTTCTTGAGAGCACTGTAAAGGGGACTGAACATTAGGAAGCGTAGCTACTGATGTTCAGTTTCTTTTTAATCTAACCGGTGCCGTTCCCCAGCAACTGCACCCCTCCTATTGAAACTTATTAACCGTAATTCTTAATAAAAGAACAATGGCTATTACAGCACAAGATGTAAACAGACTTCGTCAGGAAACTGGCGCTGGTATGATGGACTGCAAAAAAGCGTTGACTGAAGCCAACGGCGACTTTGAAGCAGCCAAAGATATTCTCCGTAAACAAGGTCAGAAAATTGCCAGCAAACGTGCTGATAACGCTACTTCTGAAGGAGCAGTATTGACGCAGGTAAATGCGGAAGGCACCGTAGGTAAAGTGATCGCGCTTGCCTGCGAAACTGAGCCCGTATCTAAAGTAGAAGACTTCAAGAACCTGGCGAAAGCTGTTTTAGAAGCTGCCGTTTCTACCAACGCACCAACCAAAGAAGAACTGTTGGCTACACCTCAAGCCGATGGCCGTTCTCTGCAAGACCACATCACTGACCTGATGGGTAAAATTGGAGAGAAAATTGACGTGGTGTCTTATGAGACCATCACTGCTGAGAAAGTAGTTGCCTACAACCACTCTAATGGTAAATTAGGGGTATTGGTTGGCTTAACAAACACTGGCGGCAAAGAAGTAACAGAAGTTGGTAAAGACGTGGCGATGCAAATTGCCGCTATGCGTCCTATCGCGGTTGACAAAGACGGTGTTGACGCTGCCACTATTGAGCGTGAGATTGAAATTGGAAAAGAGCAAGCTCGTGCCGAAGGCAAACCAGAGGAAATGCTGGAGAAAATTGCCCAAGGTAAACTGAACAAATTCTACAAAGAAAGCACTTTGTTAAACCAGGAGTTTGTGAAAGATCCTTCCTTGACTATTGCCAAGTTGTTAGATAACACTAACAAAGGCATGACAGTTACTGAGTTCAAGCGTGTAGCCATTGGCTAATTGCTTACCACCTATATCTAAAAAGCCCCACTGCAAATTAGCAGTGGGGCTTTTTATTTAATGTCCGGCTTACTTGTTAGAGAACCGAATTAGGGGGTAAGCTACAGGCCAGGCAAACTGACCTGTATTAAATCTTCTGATGTTGTTGTAGAATGATGATAGATTTTGAGTCGCTTAAAAAGCTCTGCTAGAAGGTTGAACAATTACGTTTCAGGAGAAACACCCTAAATCAGTTACCTGCGGTAGACAAGGAAGCACGTTTCTCAATCTGAGAAGTCTGCTCCATCACGGCCTTACTGTTCTTAGAAGCAGTGTTCGTTTTAGATTGCTCTTTTCTTAATCTTTTTTCTGCAGAGATGTAACTCAAGAAGGTAGCTTTTGCTTTCATAACTTACGGTTTACTAATTTGACAATAAAAACTATGTATTGTTGAGGACAGGAATATGCTCTTTGCTGCTTGGCAAGCACATTATCCAAGGGTTAGATTTCCTGTGCCGCGCATCTTTCTATTATCAGCAACAATAGAACGGAGTTTAAGTTCATTTTAATGCACTTAAATATGAAAATTTATAAATAAACACAAATATTATATTAGATAATCACTGCTTAAATCCAAAAAGAACGCAAAGCTGATTCTTTAAAAATCGCTTAAGGCTGCATTAATATAAATTTGTTTATCTAATATAGTGCTAAAGTTACAAACCACAAATTTATATATACCAATTTCCATAAAATATTAAATATTACTCAAAAGTAAGTAGTGGAATTAATGCACACGTATAGATATTCGTACTATATAGCTTATAAATTAAACTTAACTATTAAAACATTTTAACCTTATGCATATTTAAATTCAGATACAAAAGGGCTCTTCTCCTAAAGGCAGAAATCAGTTTATATAGCTTTTCTGCCTTTAGGAGAAGAGGACTAATCAAGATCGGCCTGCTTTCTTACAAACTCCTGCCCTGCTATATCATCCTTCCTAATATAGGGCCTTATGATCAGGCGAGTGCTGTTCTCATAGGTCACAAATTTGTAGAGCCAGTTAGTAAGCACCACAAGCTTGTTTCTGAAACCAATGAGGTAATACACGTGCACAAAAAGCCACGCCATCCAAGCAATGAAGCCCTTCAGGTGTTTGTTTTTGGGTAAATCTGCCACGGCACGGTTACGCCCAATAATAGCCAGAGACCCTTTATCAAAATATTCAAAAGGCTCCAGCGGCTCCCTCCTGATGATATGGCGCAGATTCTTAGCTAAATGTTTTCCTTGCTGAATGGCGGGCTGGGCTACGCCTGGGTGACCTCTAGGATACTTTTCCGTCTTCATGAAGGCAATGTCACCAATGGCAAAAATCTCCGGGAAGCCAATGATCTGGTTAAATGTGTTGACCAGGTAACGCCCCCTGTCACTGGCTTCTGGCGGAAGCCCTTGTATCTGGGCTCCAGAAACACCGGCGGCCCAAATGAGCGTCTGCGTCTTAATCTGCTCTCCCCCTTTAAAGGTTACCACCTTACCATCATAAGACTCCACCAAAGTATTAAGCTTTATGTTGATGCCTACCTCCTCTAAATACTCTTTGGTGGTCTGGCTAGACTCCGGAGACATAGGGGGCAAAACCCTATCCAGCCCCTCCACCAAATAGATATTCATGCGGCTGAAGTCCATGCCCGGGTAGTCACTGGGGAGCACGTGTTTTCGCATTTCGGCTAAGGCACCGGCCAATTCTACTCCTGTAGGCCCGCCGCCCACAATCACGAAGTTGAGCAAACTTTGCCGCACCTCAGGGTCTTTGATCATGTTGGCCTGCTCAAAGCACTGCAACAATTGGCTTCTGAGGTTCAGGGCATCTGGGATCTGCTTTAGCGGGAAAGAATACTGCTTGATCTGCTCATTCCCGAAGTAGTTAGATTTGGTACCCGTGGCAATAACTAGAAAATCATAAGGCAAATCACCTACCAGAGTAGAGACGGTTTTAGTTTCAGGGTGTACACCCGTTACCTTCACCTGCCGGAAATGGAAGTCTTCATACTCCTCATCAAACATTTTCCGGAGCGGTTCGGCAATGGCGTCTGGTTCCAGCCCGGCCGTGGCCACCTGGTACAGCAGCGGCCAGAACCCATGGTAATTTTGCCTATCAAACATCACTACCTGAAACTCTTTGCCAGAGAGGTTCTTGGCCAGATTCACTCCCCCAAAGCCACCGCCAATGATGACTACCCGTGGTTTGGTGGTATCTGGAATATTTAACGTAAGCTCTTTTACATGAAGCATAGTCTATCAATAGAAGTTTTCACAGGAGCCGCAGCTGAGGCCGCAACTTTTGTATTCATAGACTTATACTCTATTTTTTACATATTAGATATTCTATTTAACAGAAGCCGTATAAGCCACATCACCTCCTTCTGAAACACAAAATGCGTTTAGGGGCTGTTTTTGGAAAAACAGTCCCTAAACGCATTTTACACTACTTCAACCTTGCAGAAACTTACCGGTGGAAGGTCTCGCCTACAAATTTGAGTACCTCCGGCAGCGCCGTGCGCCAGTAGGTCCAGGTATGGCCTCCATCTCGCACCCTAAACTCATGCGGCACCTTCTTGTCTATGAGTGCGGCATGCAGCGCCATGTTGCCTTTGATCAGGAAATCATCATCGCCGCAGTCTATGTAGTACTTCATTTTCTTGAGCGAATCTACTGGGGTGGTTTCTATGATCTTCAGGACAGAGTTCTGGTACCAGTGCGCACTCAGCCTTTGCTGCCCTTGGGGGTATTGCCCATAGATGCTGGCAAAGGTCTTGGTATACCGCTCATCTGTAATGTTCTGGAACTCTTCATTGGTGTACACAGCCGCACTCAGAGGCGCCACCGCCGCGAACAGTTCAGGATGCTTCATAGACAGGATAAGCGATCCATAGCCGCCCATGGAAAGACCAGCCACCGCTCTATAGGCTTTGCTGTTGCGGGTACGGTATTCTTTGTCAATGTGCGGGATGAACTCTTTCACGAAGAAATCCTCAAACTTCACCTTGCCGTCTACACTGTTCACGTACCAGGTTACGCCGGCATCTGGCATCACAATGAGCATGGGAGGTATCTGGCCTGCCTGCATCAGCCTACCTGCGATAAGATGAGCCTCGCCAAACTGTGCCCACCCGGTTTCATCATCTGTGTAGCCGTGCAACAGGTACAGCACCGGGTAACGCCGATTGGACTTCTCATAATCCGAAGGCAAGTAGATGGAGTAGTCTACCTCGTAGCCTAATATCTTGCTTTTGGTTTTAAGGCTTTCCTTCAAGGTTCCCTGTTGGGCCAGCACAGGCCAAGAGATTAGCAGAAGCAACAGGAAGAGCATGCATTGGCGTATCAGATTTTTCATAATGTAGTAAAGATTTTCAGTGCTCAAGTATAAGGCCTTTCTCCTTATTTAGCCAACCCAAAGAACCACTGCACCCAGATTAAACTAGTTACTGAAGGCTACAGCCGCTTTTCTGTTAAACAGAATTATGTCCTCAGCTTCACCAAATAACTCCCGCTGCTCTCGTTGGGCCCCAAGCACATACCTTTCAGGTCATTCATAAAAGCAGTGAGTAGCTTTTTGGGCCATGTACATTGCCCGTTACACCAGCCACACTTCGAACAGCATTCTACTCTATTAACAATAGGCTTTAGTATCTGCTACAGGTCTGCCTCTATATAGTAATGGAGATTCTCTTTGGTGATGATGTCCAGGGGCAGGTATTTAATGGGGTTCACTTTCTTCTTGAACGCTATGTGATCTGCTAGTCCGTAAATGCCCCAATATCCCTGTCCTTTCGGATTCTGGTTGATCAGAAACTCAATGGTTCCTTTGTTCAGGTGCTCCAGGTTCTTTTCCATGAGATCATAGCCAATGAGCTTTATATGGGTCATCGCTCTTTCCTGCAGGTAATGCGCCACCGTATGGGCTTTGGAATTAGTGACGAAAATCCCTTTTAGGCCAGGGTTCTCCTTTATTAGCTCACCTAACCGCTTCTGAAACTCTTGGGAATTGGAATCAGGCAGATCTACCTGTAGCAGCGGATAACTTACTTTTGATTCAACTCGGCTGAAATAATCAAAAAAGCCCTGCTCCTTGTTAACCAAATGGGAAGAATTAGACAGATCTACGTCAATGTGAGCCACCAAGAATGTTCCCCCCTGCGGATGACCGTAATGCAGAAGTTTTGCTGCCAGAAACCCGCTTTGATAGGAATCCTGGCCAATATACAGCAATGGCTCGTAGTCGGGGATGTGCGTATTGAACAGCGCGAAAGGAATTTTCATTTCTTTCCACTGCTTAAAGAAAGGGAGAGACTCGCGGTAAAAGATGGGCGCCAACAGCACCGCATCTGGCTTTAAAGAGGCTACTTCCGCTGCTTTCTCTTTAAAAGAAGCAGCATCAAAGGGGTTGAAAATGAAGTGGGTTACCTGTACTCCGTATTGGGCCAACTCCTGCTCCGCTTTTTCTATCCCCGTTTTAGGAGCTTGCCAATAAATATCCTGTCCCGGATCAGGAATTAACGCAGCAATATCATACATCCGGTTGTTGACTAAGGTTCTGGCCAACAAGTTAGGTTGGTAGTTAAGCTCCCTGGCAATTTCCAGTACCTTCTGCCGCACCTCCTCTGCAACCTTTCCTCTTTCATGCAGCACCCGGTCTACCGTACCTGTAGAAACCCCTGCTTTCTCAGCTATATCCTTTATCCGGACGATACTTCTTTTTACCATAGAGGCAGTTCCAATTACTTGAACAAGTGTCCTTCTTATAACTAAGACACGGCTCTGAAAATATAATGCAATCTAATATGGATAGTCTTCTTAAAATAGATATGCGTGTGTTTTAATCCTGACCAATGCTTGAAAGTGTAAGAGCTTTCAAATTAATATCTGTTCTCACTAATGCTATTCTCTGCTTAAAGGTATTCTTAACATTGCCATAACAGGTCACAAATAAACATCATATACTTTTATATTTCAATTTACATTAAATCCCCCTACTTCCCTACATGATCACTAACAGACACCCTAGACCTATACAACAAATAAATGTGTTCGAACACAAATAGAATATTCTTTGGTGTTTTCGAACACATTTATTTCTTAATTTATTTGCAATCAACTTTTTTTTACTCATATTTGGATAAGCAAGGATTTACCAAAAGCATAAAAGTCCAATTAATGGACTTGAGACGGGTATGTTTGTATAGTTAAGCACATAATGTGCTTACTGTGGCAAGAGAAGGACATAAATTCTTTCAGAATTGATTTCATAAGTGGACAGCAGCTATGATTAAAGTAGCGCTACGTCCACTGCAACCACTTCTAAGGTCTCTTTTCCTCCTTAAAGTGGCTTTTCATCTGCATTATCTACCAGACTTAACCATAAACGTTTCCAAATGCGAAATCTTCTACCTTACCCGCCAGTGGCGTTGATGGCGTTTATGCTATCTACAGTCCCTGACAGTAGCCTTGCTAAGGATAGTTTTTTTACAGCAAAGACTGCTAGTAAAGACTATTCAGCTGCAGTGGTTTTACCGCCAGCCACTCCTGCCTCTTTTGAGGAGGCAAACACTTTACCTTTCCAAGACAACAACCGGGATGTGCGGGGCTCTGTGACAGACTCTACTGGTACCACTCTGGTAGGAGTTACAGTATTCATCAAAGGAACCACTACTGGCACCAGCACAGATGTGAACGGCAAGTATGTGCTCAGCGCACCTGAAAATGCGGTTCTTGTGTTCAGTTATATTGGCTATAACTCACAGGAAGTAGCTGTTAAGGGAAGAGATATTGTGAATGTAGTGCTACGTACCAACTCCTCTCAAATAGATGAAGTGGTGGTAGTAGGGTACGGTACCCAAAGAAAAATCAGTACTGTGGGCGCACAGTCATCTGTGAAACCAACAGAGTTACAGTTACCGGTTCGGAACTTAAGTACTTCTTTGGGCGGCCGTTTGGCAGGGGTAGTTTCTGTACAGCGCAGTGGCGAGCCCGGTGGCGATGATGCTGACATCTATATCAGAGGAATTTCTACTTTCAGTAATAGTTTAAGTAAGCCGTTAGTGCTTGTAGATGGAGTACCACGGCCTTTCTCAGATGTAGATCCAGAAGATATTGAGAACTTTTCCATCTTAAAAGATGCTTCGGCCACCGCGGTATATGGCGTAAGAGGGGCTAACGGGGTGTTACTTATCACTACTAAGAGCGGCACCGCCGGCAAGCCTAAATTCAATGTGCGTTACAATGAGGGCGTCACCAGATTCACCAAAGTCCCTGAATTTGCAGACGGGGTCACGTACATGGAGATGGCGAATGAAGCACTAACTACCCGCGGTGGACAGCCCCGTTACAGTTCTGAAACCATTGAAGCCACACGCAACCAGACAGATCCTTATCTGTACCCTAATGTGGATTGGTACAAGGAGCTATTCAATAAATGGGGCAGCACCCGAAGACTAAACCTCAACATCAACGGAGGCACAGACAGGGTTAACTACTATGTGGCCACCAGTTTCTATGATGAAAAAGGTCTTTACAAAACTGATCAGTTAGCTGAATATGACTCGCAGGTATCTTACAAGAGATACAACCTCACCTCCAATATTACCCTTAAGCCTTCCAGCAGCACCACCGTCAAATTGGGCGTGCAAGGCTATTTAGCCAATGTGAATTACCCAGGCACAAGCGCGAGTGACATTTTTGAGAAGGCCTTCTTCATGACACCTGTCCTGAATCCTGTTAAATACCCAGACGGCAAAATGGCGGATGTGGCCGCCTCTAGTGTTCAGAACCCATACGCTTTATTAACCCAAACGGGCTACGCAAACCAATGGCGTAACCAGCTCTTCTCAAACCTACGGGTAACCCAAGGACTGGATTTCATCACCGAGGGACTATCCGCGACAGGCATGTTCTCCTTTGATGCCTATAATTACGTAAGCCTTAGAAGAACAAAAACGCCAGACACATGGTTAGCGAACGGACGCGATGCGGAGGGTAATCTTATTTACCAGCAGACACGCATTGGCACAGAGTTCTTAGGATACAGCCGCAACAACAACGGCTCCCGCACCATCTATAATGAAGCGGCCCTTAATTATCAGCGGGATTTTGATCTCCACAGCTTTGGCGGAATGCTGCTCTTTAACCAAAGTGATGAAATCAACACCCAAGCCTCTGATTTTGAAACTTCTTTGCCATTCCGGTTTAGAGGGATAGCAGGCAGAGCTACATATGCATTCAAAGAGAAATATTTTGCCGAAGTCAACTTTGGTTACAACGGCTCTGAGAACTTCCTGCCCAGCAAACGCTACGGCTTCTTTCCCTCTGCGGCGGTAGGCTGGCTTATTTCAGAAGAACCTTTCTTCTCTCCATTAAAAGGCATTGCCCAAATGGTGAAACTCCGGGTTTCCCATGGTATTGTAGGGAACAGCAACATTGGAGGAAGAAGATTTGCCTATCTGGGCACTGTAGCTTCCACAACCGGTTATTCATTTGGGAAAACTCCATCTAACATCTCCGGATACGACATTGGTGAATATGCCGTGGATGTGACGTGGGAAACTGCCATGAAATCGAATCTTGGATTGGATATCTGGACCGTTAACAATGGCTTAAACCTACAGGTTGATATCTTTCATGAGCGCAGAGAAGGAATATTCCTACGCCGGGCTTCTTTACCCGCCTATGTAGGCATGCGGAACAACCCGTACGGAAACGTAGGCAAGATTGACAACAAAGGTATTGATGCGTCTGCCAACTACTCAGGTAAATTGGGCAAAAACTTCACGTTCCAGTTACTGGGGAACATTACCTTCAACCGTAATGAGGTCATAGAAAATGATGAGCCAAACCCTATATATCCATGGCTTGACCGCAAAGGTCTAAAAGTGGGGCAGCGTTTCGGGTATGTTGCACTTGGGTTATTCAACTCAGAGGAAGAGATTGCCAACAGTGCCTTCCAAGCTGGCGATGTGCGCCCAGGCGACATCAAATTCAAGGATCTTAATGCAGATGGCCGCATTGACGCGTACGACCAAGCCCCAATTGGATACGGGCAGGTACCTGAAATCATCTATGGCTTCGGCTTTACGTTAGGCTATAAGGCGTTTACAATCTCTACCTTATTCCAGGGGGTAGGCAACATGGACATCTGGCTCAATGGTGAAGGTCTGATTCCCTTCCAGCAGGGCTTGAGCCGCGGCAACCTTTTCAACAATATCCATGACAGATGGACAGTTGAAAACCCCAACCCCAATGCCTTCTATCCTCGCCTAAGCGCCGGAACCGTCAATGACAATTACGCCAGAAGCACCTGGTGGATTGCCAATGGACGTTATCTGAGACTTAAAACCGCCCAACTCTCTTATAAACTGCCCAAGAGGTACACCGAGAAGGTAAAGATTTCCAATGCAGACATCTTCTTCTCCGGGGTTAATCTTCTCACATTCACTCCTTTTAAACTTTGGGACGTGGAGCTTGGAGACGGAAGTGACGCCGCTTTCCCAGGTGGAGCTATGTATCCTAATGTGGCCACCTTTAGCATTGGCTTCAATCTCAACTTCTAACAGACCTAATGCACCAACCATGAAAAGTCTATTCAAATACAGCATTGGCATATTTCTTCTCCTGTTAACGGGGTCTTGTCAAGAAGATTTTCTAGATCAGGTACCAGACGACCGCTTAACCATAGAGCAGGTCTTCATGCGCCGCGAAACCTCAGAACAATATCTGGCCAACGTATACAACTACATCAAGGACGAGTCTTACCTCACAAACAATGCCCCTTGGATTGGTCTCTCTGATGAAGGAGATATTACCTATGACCGCCCGGGTTATCTCACCTTTCTGATGAACATAGGCAACTGGAGCGCCGCCTCCGGGTACTATGATAATTACTACAGTGACTATTACAAAGGCATCCGGTCAGCCACCACCTTCATCAACAACATTGGGGGTAACCCTCAATTTACCCCAGAACTCATCACGCGCAGAACAGCAGAGGCACGCTTTGTGCGGGCGTTTCTGTACTTCAGTTTGCTCCGTACCTGGGGACCTATTACTATTTTGGGCGACGAGGTACTCCCCGGCGATTTAGATCCCACTGACCCGCTCCTCCACTTGCCCCGCAATTCTTATGATGAATGCGTAGACTATATTGTCTCAGAATTAGACCTTGCCGGCCAAGACCTCCCGCTCCACTGGACCACTCAGGAATCTAATAGCCAGCAATATGGGGTTGGGGAGTTTGGAAGAGCCACAAAGGTTGCCTGTATGGCGCTTAAGAGCCGGTTGCTTTTATATGCCGCCAGCCCTCTGTTTAACGGCAACCAGGAGTATGCAGGCTTTGTGAACTTAGACGGAAAACCCCTTATCAACCAACAATATAGTGCCGTTAAATGGGAAAGAGCAGCCAAAGCGGCCAAAGACATTATTGATTTAGGTGTTCTTTCACTCTACAAAAAGAATAATGCCCAAGGAAATTTTGATCCACTGCTCTCTTACCGCAGCGTTTTTCTGGATGCCTGGAACCCTGAGGTAATCTTTGCCCGGGTATCTAATAACTTGCCGGGTTGGGAGCGCGCCTCCAGCCCACGCTTAGCCAGCGGTTACGCCAGTACCGGCCCTACCCAGCAGATGGTAGATGCATACTATATGGCCAACGGCATGAGACCAATCCTAGGCTATAATGCAAACGGCTCTCCTATCATTAATGCGCAGTCTGGATACACAGAGACAGGCTTCACGGCAGCCGCCACCAAATACACCCTCCCAAACACCTACAATATGTACGTAAACAGGGAGCCACGCTTCTATGCCAATGTCAACTACAACGGAGCCCAATGGATTAACACCAGCGAGGGAGTAAAAGTCATTCAGACGTACAATTCAGGCGAATCTGGCCCGGCCGGTTCCTGGGATCATTCCCGTACCGGATACATCAATCGTAAAAACGTGTCGCCGGCCGCTAACCCCAGAACCGCCGTTAACACAGCTCGTCCTTACCTCATGTTCCGTTACGCGGAGATACTGCTCAATTATGTGGAAGCCCTCAATGAAACAGACCCTGGTAACCCAGATATTCTGCGCTACCTGAATAGCATTAGAGAAAGAGCTGGCATTCCTCAATTTGGGGAAGGTGCCTCTCCCTTGCCTGTCCCTGGTTCGCAGAGCGCCATGCGTGAGGCTATCTGGCATGAAAGAAGGGTAGAACTGTCTTTTGAGCACATGCGCTACTTTGACACCCGCCGCTGGAAAATTGCCGAGCAGACAGATGCCGGTCCCTTCTATGGCATGAACATTAGCGCAGACCCTCCGGCTTTTTACAATAGAACTGTTTTTGAGACCCGTGTCTTCCGGAAGAGCTACTACTTCTTCCCTATCCCCCAGCCGGAAATAAACAAAAACAGCAATCTGGTGCAGAATCCAGGTTATTAATTCAGAGAAAGACCATGAAAAAGATAAACATCTTCTATTGGGTACTGTTGCTTGCCAGCTGCGGCCTTACCGCCTGCAAGTATGACACAGACATCCCCAACCCCAGCGACTATGTCAAAATCTACCTGCCACAGGCCATAGAGGCCCCGGCCAAGCGCACCTTCACCATGGCAGACACCCTGCAAAGTATTGTGTTTGGGGTAGCCTACGGAGGGCCAGACGTACCGGGCAGTGCGGTGGAGGTGAGCTTTAAAGTAGATGAAAACCTGGTACAGACTTTCAACACAACTAATGGCACCAACTATGCCGTTATGCCTTCCGGCAGCTATGAATTAAATCAGACAACGGCTACTATTCCTTCGGGCTCAGTTAGCTCTCTCCCCCTCAAGATAAAAGTACGCACCAATGGGGTACTAGAACCTTTCAAACAATACCTTCTTCCCGTATCCATTGACCAGGTGAGTGGCAACTTACCTATCAATAATAACTTGAAAACAGCTTATTTCCTGGTGGAAGCGCAAAAAGAGGGCACCAGTCTCAAAGTGATGTCTTTTGGCAAGGGAGCAGGTATCTACAACATGGCACTGGCCGCAGATATCATCAATCAGCACAGCCCAGACATTTTATTGGTACGGGAAATGGACATGAACACCAACCGCAACGGGAAAGTAGACCAAGCAGCGGTATTGGCTCCATTAATTGGAATGCCCCACTACCTTTTTGTTACCTCTATTTCAAATTTTGACGGTGGCGGAGCCTACGGTTGTACCATCTTCTCCAAATTGCCCTTAAAACAAGCCGTGACCCATATCTTGCCTACCGGCGATGAAAACACAGAGAAAGGTCCGCTGGGGGTTATTACCGTTGAACTTAGCAATGGAACAGAAATAGTATTCGCAGGCACTCACTTAAGTTCCAATGCCACCCGCCGCGGGGTTCAGTTACCGGAGTTAGTAAAGATCCTAAACACGTATACCACAGAACCTCTCATTCTGGCAGGCAACTTCAATGACCGCCCACCAGCAGGCCCGGTGTATGTTTCACTGGCAGAAGCTCAGCTCATCTTCCCTTGCTCCACCTGCCCGCCAAACACCCCTGTGGCCAACCCGGTCAATTTCTCTGATTTTATCATGTACAAGAACCCCAGCAGGTTTAGGGTAATTAGCCATACCGTGGGTGCCAGTTCTACCAGTGCGCATTTACCCGTGATTACACAGTTCCAGGTGTACAAGGAATAGCAACAAATAACCAGGTGTAGAAGCAGCAGGAAGTTTCCCCTTGCATGGGCATAGCCTTCCATGGCTGCTTCTGCTTTCCATTTCTAAAAACCTATTTAAGGCAATTAACAAAGATGAATAAGCTTCTGAAATTCTTTCTGCCCGTATTTCTGCTGGCTGCCTGTGGCGGAACCAGCGCAACCCCAGATGACGAAGAGGATGTACCCTTACCCGCTCCCAAGGAAATAACGGTAAAAGTAATGTCTTACAACATCCATATCGGGAACCCGCCTTCCAAACCCGCAGACTACAGAGACCTGGAGGCTGTTGCCAATGTGATTAACATTCAGAAACCTGATTTAGTGGCCCTACAGGAAGTAGACGTGAACACTAAAAGGTCTGGCACCACAGTAGACCAAGCCAAAGAACTGGCACGACTTACCGGCATGCATTACTTCTACACCAAAGCCATTGACTACCAGGGAGGCCAGTTTGGCGATGCCGTACTTTCCCGCTTGCCCATTCTGGAAAGTAAACGATATGAGCTTCCGGTTACCACTCAGTTGGGCGGCGAGACTCGTTCCGTAGCCATGGTTACGGTTGAAAAAGAAGGCCACAAATTCCTGTTTGCGTCTACGCACTTAGATCATTTAGGGCCTGAAGACAACCGCATTCTACAAGCGAATGAACTAGTGAAAATAGTAAAGAATCTCCCTTTGCCGCTCATCATTGCCGGTGACCTCAATGCCCAGCCAACCTCCACCACTATGAATATCTTGTTCCAGCAGTTAGGTTCCGGCTGCCCGGCTGCGTGCCCGCCCACCTTTCCGGCGGTTACACCTACCCGCACCATAGATTACATTTTGCTGCACCCCATGAACAAGTTCAGCGTCAAAAACTTCAGAACCATCACTGAAACATACGCTTCTGACCACCTCCCTCTGGTGGCAGAGATACAACTCAAGAAGTAGGTAGAGCTAACTGAGTTTATTATCAACAGCAACGCTCCCGTTTAGGGGCTGTTTTTAGAAAAACAGCCCCTAAACGGGAGCGTTGCTGTTGAACCGGTTAGTATCTTCTTTGAACTGTGGAAATGATCAGGCATCATAGTACATCAGCTTTACCACATGCCAAGTCTGGCCAAGGTTTACAATTGCCAAGCGGGCTCCTATAGCTAAAATAGATCCTTTTACTTTAGCCCTAGAGCAAATTGCTATAGCAAAACCTTGCCAGGAAAACCTAATTCTTATGCTTCCCTGGCAAGGTTCCTTATCACGGACCTCTTCTTATTTACCTGCTTGGCTAAGCCCTTTTTCGGCTTTGAAATAAGGAGCGTACTTTACTTTCAGCTTATCAAGATGTTTGGAATGCTGGAGGAGCCGTAGCTTGAAATCTGCATAGTTCTTCCGCTCGGGGCGTGTCCAAGCTACTTCGGCAAACGCGGAAGCTCTGGGGAAAGTCATGTGCTCCGCATGATCTCCGGTAGAAATATATTCCGTCCAGACGTTGGCTTGGGTACCTAGAATATGCTTTGCTTCGGCGGCGGTGAGACTGGCCGGGACAGGGTTATAGGAATACACTTTCTCTAAGGGCAGATAGCCGCCAATAGCGACGGGTTCCGTTTTACGGGCCTCTGGGGTTTGGTAATAGTCCAGGTACAGATAGGTGTTAGGCGTCATGATCACATCATGCTTTTGTTTGGCGGCGGCAATTCCCCCTTTTTCTCCGCGCCAAGACATCACGGTGGCATTAGGTGCCAGACCACCTTCCAGAATCTCGTCCCAGCCAATGATAGCCCGGCCTTTTGAGTTCACGAATTTTTCTACACGCCTGATGAAGTAGCTCTGCAGTTCATGCTCATCTTTGAGTCCTTCCCGCTTTATCACTTCCTGCGCCGCCGCAGACTGTTTCCAGCGGTCTTTGGGTGCCTCATCGCCGCCAATATGGATGTATTTGCTGGGGAAAACCTCCATCACTTCTGTGAGCACATCTTCCAGAAAGGTAAAAGTGGTTTCATGGGGGCAAAAAATATCTTTCTGGATGGCCCAGGCCGTTAGTACTTGGTAAGTAGTGTCTTTGAGGCAGCCTAGTTCTGGATAGGCAGCCAAAGCTGCCAAGGAGTGACCAGGCATATCAATTTCAGGAATAATGGTGATAAACCTGTTTTGGGCGTATTTCACTAACTCCTTCAGTTCCTGCTGGGTATAGTAGCCTCCGTGGCGCTTCCCGTCATATTTGCGGGGTTTGTCTTTGGCATGCCCAACCACGGTACTGTCTCGCCAGGCGGCAATTTCCTGTAGTTTGGGGTATTTCTTTATTTCCATGCGCCAACCGGCGTCTTCGGTGAGGTGCAGGTGAAAAGTATTGATTTTATAGAAAGCCAGTAGATCTATGTATTTGCGCAGGAAGTCTACGGGAAAATAATATCTCCCCACATCCAGCATTACGCCGCGGTAAGAAAAACGTGGGGCATCGGTAATAGTCACGGCCGGAATGGGGAAAGTCTTCTGAGTGGATTTACCTTCTACCTCCGCAGGCATGAGTTGTCTTAAGGTCTGCACGGCAAAGAAGGCCCCTTTGGCGGTTTTGGACTTTATCTGCACCCCTTTGGAATGCACCTGTAGCGTATAAGCTTCCTCATTCTCCAAATTAGGATCTACCAGAAAAGCAACCGTATTTTTAGAAGGCTTGGCTCCTGCTTTGCCGTACTTCAGCTCATACCCTGCGGCATTTTTCACCAAGTCTGCCAGAAAGCTGGCGGCCAGTTTAAACCCGGCACTGTCTACCGGTAATAGAAGGGTCGTTTTCTCATTCAACAGGAATTCCCCTTTCTCAGGAGTTAAAGACTGTGGCTGGGGAATGATGGCATATTTCTGGCTGTCCTGGGCCAGTAGTTCTATCTGACAAAGGGCGAGAAACAGAAAAAGATAAACAGAATGAAAGAAAGGCTGCTTCATACATGAAAGAGTTTAGGATTACAAACCAAAATTGTACTCCGCCCAGGCGGATGATCAGGCACATGATTGACCTTACCGCTGCAAACCAGAACTGGCGCAGAGGATGGCATTTGTCAGAAAATCATGTAGGGAGGGAGGCGGTACTTCTGTAGGGCCCGGAGACGAATTGGCTCCTTACCGGCATTTCAACCTTGTTCTGTTTAGGGGCTCTTTTTCCAAAAAGAGCCCCTAAACAGAACAAGGAGAGATAAATTGAGGGAGAGGTTAGGCGCGCACGTTGGTAGTTCCACCGCCGGCCAGGCTAAGGTCTACGGGGTGGTTACGCTGCCAGGCGCCTGCGGTAAAATCAGGCACGTCAATGGAGTTGGAGCGGTTGGCCACAGACCATTCACTCAAGGGGGCAATCGCACTCCAGAGGGCGGCATCGTACACGTCCTGGTCCAGGGGCAAACCGTTGCGCAGGCAATCAATGAGGCGCCATTCCATCAGGAAGTCCATGCCGCCGTGCCCGCCTATTTTCTTCGCCATCTCGCCTAGCTTTTTGGTGAGCGGCGGAGTGTATTGCGCTTCCACTTTCTTGTAATCTTCGGCAGAGAGCCACTTATGGCTGTTGGCAATCTTAGCGGGCGTGGGCCATTTCTGGGCGATGCCCTGGGTGCCGCTCACCAAGTGGATTCTGGAATAGGGCCTGATGGAGGAAACATCATGCTGAATCATGATGGTTCTGCCGTTCTTGGTCCGGATGGTGGTGGTGTTCATATTGCCCCTGAACTGCATCTGGGCATACGGTTGGTAGAAACTGTCTTTGGCCGCCAGTTCTTTCGCTTTGGCACCCATGGTGAAATCATTGGAAGACACAGACACGAGGTAATCCATCTGGTCGCCGCGGTTAATGTTCATGATCTGGCAGATAGGCCCCAACCCGTGGGTGGGATACAGGCTCCCGTTCCGGGTGTTTTCCTTCAGGCGCCACATGTCATAGTAAGCCTCCTGGGTCTCACTGGTCTTGCCAAAGTTAAGCCCGATGAGCTCATGGATGTAGGCTCCCTCCCCATGCACGATTTCGCCAAAATATCCCTGGCGGGCCATGTTGAGGGTCAGCATCTCAAAGAAGTCATAGCAGCAGTTCTCCAGCATCATGCAATGCTTTTTGGTGCGCTCAGAAGTTTCCACCAGTTGCCAGCATTCTTCAATGGTTTTGGCCGCGGGCACTTCCACCGCCACGTGTTTCCCGTGCTCCATGGCGTACACGGCCATGGGCGTATGCAAGTGCCACGGTGTGGCGATGTACACCAGATCAATGTCAGGGCGATTCACCATTTCTTTCCAGGCTTCTTCCTTGCCTGAATAGGTAGCGGGCGGTGGAGTACCCGCCGTCAGTTTCTTCTGGGAGGCGGCCACCCGTTCCGGTCTGATGTCACACAGCGCCTTAATCTTCACCCCTTCAATGTGGCTCATCCGCTTCACTGACTCAATACCCCGCATCCCCAGCCCAATGTAACCAACCCGGACGGTTTCCAGCTTTGGGGCGGCATACCCGCTCATGTTGAAGGTCTGCCGATGGCTCTTTTTGGCTTGCTCCTGGATCTGGCCCAGCTTAGTAGCCGAGGCGGTGGAGGCGCAGCCACTGATAAATCCGGTACTGGCCAGGCCAACCCCGGCCAGGCCGGCAAGCTTCAGGAATTCTCTCCTATTGTTACTCATGGTCTTGTTCTTAAAGGGGTGAAAGCACAAAAGTTAGATCAGAGGTAAGTGTCTGTTTTAAGTCAGTTTTAGGAAAATCGGCCCCTAAACGTCCAGAAAAGAAATCTGCCTCGCTACTCTTACAGGAACTGCAGGTCTCCGAAGTACTGGGGCAAATGGAAGTCTGGCTCCGGGGCCAGAATGTGGTTCCAGGTGAGGTAATGGGGCTCAGGCAAATCATCGCCGCATTTGTAGAAGTTCACTTTACAGCTTTGCCCGGTAAGGGAAGTAAACGCATGGAAACTGAACACCTCAACGGGAATGGTCAATGTCAGCTCCCACTTCACCGCCGCGCCATCTTTGTTGGGCTCGCCTACGGTCATTTGGGCGTATCTTTTTATCTGGCTTATGACTGCCTCAGAGAGAAACTGCCTATTTTCGCGCCCTTCCCCAAACGCCATCAGGCAGGAACCTAGGCTATTGAACTCCAGATTGTAATACTCACCCTCATCATTGAAGGCGATGAAGAGCTCCACACAGCTGTCTCGGTACACCGGCGAATTGGTCTGGCGGAACACCGCCCTGATGGAGTCTTCTTCCACGTAGAACTTAACAAAGAAACAGTCATTGCTGTGCGCCACGGCAAAAGACACCTCTGGTTTATAGGCGTAAGCGGGCCAGGGCACCGTATCCAGCGCGTGTCTGGGCAAGGCATCTAACCGTTCAGATACTTCCTGCTGCGAAGCCTCGCGGTCCAGCACAAACAGATAGGGGACTTCCAGTTGCTTCATGGTTCTTGGTTATTTAGCGGCTGTTTCTGCCAGACGGGTCTCCTGCACTATCTCCTCCAGAATTTGCTGGAGCACCGGCCGCTGCGCTTCCAGTTGTTTCACCAGCTGGAACTGGGCCCGGGCGCGTTGCAGATTATGGGCCGGAAAATGAATTTTATAATAGACATCCCCACTGAGGTAATCCGTCAGGAACCGCAGGCCCATGATGAAAGGCAGCAACAGTACCCCGTGCAGCAGGGAAGAGATTTCATGAGGTGTGAGGGAACTACTGGTTTCCTCCAGAAAGCCTTTGGCCAGCCCTTCAAACAAACTCAGGTTCACTTGTATTTTCTTTAAATCGGGCTCATCCTCAGAGGCGGTATTCACGGTGGTCCTGACGGCGTCTCCAAAATCATAGGCCACGTAACCCGGCATCACGGTATCCAGATCAATCACGCACTGGGCCTTGCCGGCTTTGTCTAGCAACACGTTGTTGAATTTGGTGTCATTATGCGTAATGCGCAAGGGCAGTTCGCCCCGCTGGCCCATCTCATAGATCGTGCTCATCTGCTGGGCACGCGCCTCCACAAAGGCAATCTCAGGGGCCGTTTCCTGCACCCTACCGGCAGAATTGGCCGCCTTTGCTTCTTTGAACAGTTCAAGGCGGCTTACCACATTGTGGAAGTTGGGAATGGTGTCGTGGAGCTGGTGGGCGGGTAAATCAGCCAACAGTGCCTGGAAACGCCCAAACGCCTTGCCTCCTTCATAGGCTTGCTGGGGTGTGGAGACCAGATCCAGACTGGTGGTCTCTTCCAGAAAGAGGTACATGCGCCAGTAATTGCCTTCCAGGTCTATGTAGAACAACTGTCCGTCTTTGGTAGGAATGAGGGTGAGCACCTCTTTCTCTGGCTGTGCAGAAGCCGACTCCTCCAGTTTCCGGCGCAAATGGGCTGTCACTACCTGGATGTTCTCCATTAGGCCCGGCACGTTCTTGAACACATGATGATTGACCCGCTGCAACACGTAATCCGAACATCCTGAATCAAGGTTCTTCACCAGATAGGTATCATGGATGTGCCCCGAACCATATGGCGTCACACTGGCCACGCATCCTTCCAGGCTGAAATGGGAAAGCACCTCTGTCATTGTTTCACTTACCGCCGCTGTCTGTACCATGGCTTCTTGTTTGGTTATATTGTCTCTTCCCATAGATTCTCAGGATATTTCCCCTGGGCCACCAATTGATGCAAGGCGGCTTTCACCAGCGGTTTGTCTGCGGGATAGGTTACCCCAAACCATTTCTCAGAGGTAGGCAGCACCTTCACCGGGGTCACGCCCGTTTTCACCAGTTTGTCTACCACTACGGGCAGGTAGAATTCGGCTTTGGGCTCATGGGCTTGTTCCCGCAGGAAAACAGTGAGATACTCTTCAAAATAGGGCAAGAGCGAGGGCGAGAACCCCATCAAGTTCATAGACACTAGCTGTTCCGGCGCCAGCGGCACCTCCTGGTGGTCGGGTTGCACGGCTACAATGCCCTGGGCAGCGCGCTCAATGTGGGTCTGCTCGGTAATACTCAGCAAATTCCCTTCTTCGTCTACCTCACAGATTCCCCGTGACACGGCACCGTTCTCAGACAGCGTATTCGCGACTGCAAAGCCAACCAACCCGCATTTGCCTCCCTCCTGGAGAAACTGGGCCATATTCTTGAACGATTCATAGCCGTAGAAATCATCGCCGTTAATGACCGCGAAAGGCGCAGTGAGCACGTGGCGGGCTACCCACACTGCGTGGGCCGTTCCCCAGGGCTTCATTCTGCCCTCAGGCACCTCCACTCCCTCCGGCAGCAGGGAAAGCTCCTGCAAAACGTATTCAACCGGAATACGGCCGTTCAGCTTCTGCTGCATCACTGCCTTAAATTCCTCTTCAATCGCCTGCCTGATGATGAACACTACTTTCCTGAAACCAGCGCGCATCGCATCATAGACTGAATACTCAATGATGGTCTCGCCGTGAGGCCCAAAGGCATCTACTTGTTTGAGGCTACCGTAGCGGGTAGCCATTCCGGCCGCCAATACCAGCAGTGTTGGTTTCACTTCCATGGCACAACTATGAATAATTTTTTTAAACATAGAAACATAAAACAAGATAAACAAGAGCCATAACTACAAATGTGTTCGAACACACTAAGAAATATATCAATTGTGCACGAACACGTAACCGTCAACTCCTATTATTAATCAGCACGTTAACATCTCTTTGATTTGTATCTAACTCAGGCAAGGCTGCTTCTACAATTTCAGAGAAACTTAGAGGCAAGTGGAGTATTTCCCTCCTCAGCTACATTCAGAGATATAGCTTTCTCGCAGAAGCACAAGGTACCTACAACTTTTCCCGCCGAGGCGTAGTATCAGAAAGAGCACTACTTATAACACAACATGGAAAACTCAAAAGCGGCACGCTTACAGAACCAGGTAGCTCTTGTGACGGGTGCCAGTTCGGGCATTGGGCAGGGAATTGCCATCCGCATGGCCCAGGACGGTGCCCAAGTGGTCATCAATTACAACTCAGACGAAGAAGGGGCCCAAGAAACCCTGAAACAGATAGAAGCCGCCGGCGGAAAAGGCTTTATTGTGGAAGCCGATGTCTCCAAGGAAGACCAGGTGAACAAGATGTTTTCCCAGGCGAAGGAGGCATTTGGCAGCGTAGACATTCTGGTGAACAACGCCGGCATCCAGAAAGACGCTAACTTTTTGGAGATGACATTGGCCGAGTGGCAGAAAGTGATTGACATCAATTTAACCGGACCCTTCCTCTGCGCCCGGGCAGCCGCTCAGGAATTCGTGGCCCAAGGAATCAGAAAAGATGTTTCAAAGGCGGCGGGTAAAATCATTTTTGTGAGTTCGGTGCATGACATTATTCCCTGGGCGGGGCATGTGAACTACGCCACCTCCAAAGGCGGCGTGGCCATGATGATGAAAACCCTAGCCCAGGAACTGGCACCCAAGCAGATCAGGGTGAACAGCATTTCGCCGGGGGCTATCAAAACCGCCATTAACAAGGAAGAGTGGGACAGCAAGGAAGGCGAGCAGCAGATGCTCTCCCAGATTCCGTACGGCCGCATTGGGGAACCCGATGACATTGCCCGGGTAGCGTCTTGGCTGGCTTCAGACGAAGCAGACTATATGACCGGCGCCACCCTGTACGTAGACGGCGGCATGACCCTGTATCCTTCTTTTGCGGAGTAGCACAAGTCACCTCCAGCAGGTTCTATAAATTTGAACGGGTGCGTTTAGGGGCTGTTTTTCAAAAAACAGCCCCTAAACGCACCCGTTGCTTTTGACTCCTCTCTCCTGAGATCAGTTTATAAAGGATGATTTATTACCGGGAGCGGTGGCTGCGGTGCTCCAGTTCCGCCACGGAACCTTCCAGCCAGTTCACGGCTTCCTGCTCCGTGAGGAAAGCCTTCTGCCGCACATCCATTCCATCTTCAGAAGTGGCGGAAAGGGTATGGGCTTCCCGGAGGCGCTGCATTTGCCTGGGGTTCAGCAGCCAGGCCACTATTACGTGCGGGGCCACCTGCTCCAGCGCTTTGGGATAGAAATCTTTGCTGAGCCAGTCACTTTCCTGTTGGGTAACCTCGCCCTTAGACCGGCAGTCCAAAAGCCAGGACGAAGCCGCGTTTTCTTTGGCCAGCGAAAGGATGGCGAGACAGTTCATCTTGAACTCCGTGAGGGTGACAGGCTGCTGCCAACGGATAATGACCGTTCGCATATCTGCCCTATAGGAAATCTTGATGTTTTTACTTAAACCTATCTTCATGGCGCTATAGGGGGGACTATACGCTAATAACTGATAGCGCTGGTGGTTAAATGCTTATGTACCTCACTTGTTTGCCTATTCATTTGTCTGTCTTGTAATGAATTTAGGGCAAGGATTTGGCATTTCCAAGTTCTCCACAACATTTTCCACAATCTTTCGATGGAAAGGGTACAAATACTGAAACCTTATTAGTTCTTACTCGTGGCGCAGGCGCGTGGCGTGCAGGTTTTCGCGCATGGCTAGAAATAATTCTATACTTTTCAGTAGAAACTCCTCGTCTAGCCAGCGCTTTATCTCCTCATCGCCCCCCAGGATATCCATCTCGCTTACTTTGTAGGTTTGCTCAAAAGGACCCAGTTCCAGCTTAAGTAAATATTTACCGTTCCAGGCCAATAAGGTAATTTTAATATCTGGGTGAGGTATGTCTGCTACTACGCGCATGGTGTTATAGAAGTAAAGGCTTTCTTGGATAATCTACACAAAGGTAACCGCTTTGGGCGCATCAATGTTATGGAAGTTTTACCTTTTCCCACGGGTTTGGTTACACCAAAAGCGGCTCCGCCTCCTCTTCAGGAAAAGAGACGGAGCCGCCGTTTAGAGGCTCTTTTTCCAAAATCAGGGCAAAAACGCTACAGTTCAATGCCCATCTGCCGCATGAGCTGGCTGGCGTTGAAGCTCTGGCAAATGCCGGGTCTCAAGGTGTAGTCAAACCGAAGCTGGCCGTTCTCAAAGTAGCTGTTGAAGCTGAAATTCTGCACCGCGCCCGGTAACTCCTGCTCCATGTTGCCCAGTTCCAGGTCATGGGTAGACACAAAGCCCGCCGCCTGCCGTTGGTGCAGTTGCCTGATGAGCGCCATGGCGCCCTGGTGCCGGTCATGGGAGTTGGTGCCTTTCAGGATCTCGTCCAGGAAGAAATAGACGGGCTGCCCGGCGGCGGTTAAGTCGATCAGGATTTTGAGGCGTTTAAGCTCGGCGTAGAACGAAGAGGTGTTCTCGGCTAAGTTGTCTTCGGTGCGCATACTGGTGTACACCAAAGCCGGGAAAACGGTGAGTTGACGGGCGCAGACGGCCGCGCCGGTAAAGGCCAGCACCATGTTCACGCCCACCGCCCGCAGAAACGTACTCTTCCCAGACATATTGGACCCCGTGATGAGCACCGTGTGCCCCGCCCCCGCAAACGAAATGCTGTTGGCGGTGCGGCCCGGGCTGAAAATAAGCGGGTGGCTCAGTTCTTCTGCTTTAAACTCAAATGGGTTCTGACTTATCTGCGGGACGGCGTACGCCGGATTGGCGTACTGGAAAGCAGCCAGACTGGCCAGCGCCTCAAACTCGGCGGCCGCGCTGAGCACCTGCCCAATATTCCCCGACATGGTTTTCTTCCAGCGCTCCAGCCGCCACATCCAGATAAAATCCCACATGAGCATGTGGTTCAGGACAAAGTTGAGGTACGTGTTGAGCCGCGCCGATAAGTACTGGATAATGGAAGCCAGCTGGCGCACGTGCGCCGAGGCCACCTGCTCGTCAATCTTCAGTTGCTGTTGCAGGGCCTGCGCTTTGGCACTGGTAAAGGTGCGGCTCTCAATATGCACGAGCAAATCTGTGTAGCTGCGCAGCGTCTCGTACATGCCGGTGCTTTCATCATAATATTCATCGCGCTGGCGCTGGTATTTGAACGCGATCAGGAACTGAACGAGCACCAGTCCTATGAACGGGTAATGGGAGTAATCCTGGGCCCAGGCCACGGCGGCGGCAATGGTGAGCAAGGGCAGCAGAAACGTGGCCGCCACCAGCCAGCCTTTACCCGTGAAGAAGTTGGGGCTCCGGAGCCACAGCAGGAAAGACTGCGGCAACTGTTGGGTTTTGCGGTCATGGTGCATGGCGCGCGCGGCCAGGTTTTGCCGCCACTCCAGGTCCGGCACCAGTTCTGCCACGGCCTCCTGCCGGGCGATGATCTCCTGCGCGCTGGCGGGCTGCTTGAGCCACTGGGCCAGGCGCTGCTGGCCCAGCCGCGTCACGGCGCGGTTCAGGAGCTGGAAGATGGAGTTGGGGCCAAAAACGTCCAGATCGGCGGTGTAGGAGTGGTTGGGTTCCTGAAATTCCTCGCCGCTAGGGAAATCAGTCAGTTCGCCGCGCAGGCGTTCGTTTTCCCGCCGGTTAATGAGGCCCAGGTAGAGTTGGTGCTTGCGGGCGTACTCAATCTTGTTGTGCCAATGGATGAGCGCCGCGAAGATGAAATATCCGCTCACGAGCAAACCCAGCCCGGCGCCGCTTCTGCCGTAGTAGAACAGCACCACGCAGCCAATCACGGAGCCTACAAAGAAAGCCAGCCGCAGCCAACCCACCCACCGGTACGTAGAAGCCTGCCGCTCTTCGGCGGCGAAAAAGCGTTGTTCCCGCTCTGTGAACAATGCTTCTGGAGAAGTCTGTGTCATTCAGTTAGTCTTGCAAGAGAAGCCCTGGGGCGCTGACTTAATCTGTCTGCGTCTGTTCCCGGCGCTGGTCTTTTTCGCTGTTGTTGTTGAACGCCGCCCCCAAAAGGCAGCGTGATGTTTTCCTTAGTACGCCTCCCCTGTTTAGCGGCTCTTTTTCTGAAAACAGGCCTAAAACAGGTGGTCTCTTATCAAAAGGAAAATCCTTGGGTTTATTGCCCGCGGCTGCGCCTGTTTTACCCCTAATTCTGGAAAAATGGCCGCTAAACGCATGTTAGATAGTGGCAATACATTTGAGCTCTATGGCAATGGGCGTGGGCAGCGCGTTTACCTCCACGGTGGTGCGGCAAGGCTGGCAGTCCTGGAAATACTGGGCGTAGAGCCGGTTGTAGGTCTGGAAATCGGCTTTCATGTTGGTCAGGAAAACGGTTACGTCCACCAGATTCTCCCAGGCAGAGCCCGCCTCCTCCAGAATAGCCCGCACGTTTCGGAACACGGAGTGGCACTGCGCCTCAATGTCATAACTCACCACTGCGCCCGCCTCATCTAAGGTGACGCCCGGTATCTGGCTCGTGCCTTTCTCGCGCGGCCCCACCCCCGAGAGGAACAGCAGGTTGCCTACTTTTCTGGCATGCGGATACAGCCCCACGGGTTCCGGCGCCTGGTTGGCGTGGATGATTTCTGACGGTGTCTTGTCCATGATTTTGCGTTTAGCGGCTCTTTTTCCAAAAATAACCTAAAAACGCAGGGATAAAAAAGGGCGGGCCTTTTGGAGGCCCGCCCTTTGCTGTTTGCAGGGGTGTTTCTTTAGTTGAACGCAATGCTGCCGTACCTGCTAGACACGTTCACGGACCCTTTGGGCGATGCTTTCCCGTACTTGCCTTTATAGGTGCTGGAGGTGTTCCGGACTTCCTTGAAGCTGAAGTCGGCCAGGTCTTGGTTCATTTTCAGGCTTCCGTAGTGCGTGTCCACCTCAAAATTGAAGGCCGAGTTATCGGCGAAGCCCAGGGCCATGCCGGTGTAGCCGCCCGTCAGGTCCACTTTCCTGAAACCGCTGGCCACGTTGCTGATCTCAAAACCGGAGCAGTACTTCACGTTGAGGCTCGCGGATTCGCGCAGGTTCCCAATCTTGATGTTGGAGTAGCTCCCAGAACCAGAAACCTGACTGGCGGAACCCACATGGAAACGGGCGTCATAGCGGCTCTCCATGCTGAGCACGTCTACTTTGTCTATGCCGATGTTGCTGTAGGCGGTGGTGGCCCTGATGTCATCGGCGGCAGCCAGCTGCATGCTGGAGTACTTGAAATTGAGATTGCCGCCCTTCACGTAGGCCAACCGGCACTCGCCGCCGCTGTAGGCCACCGTAATGCTGTTTCTGGTGTTGTTGAGGCTGCCGGTGGTGAGTTTGGCGTATTTGAGCTCCAGCTCCGTGGGGCCGTCAAAATCAGGCAGTTGCACGGTTCCGTATTTGTTGCTCACCCGCAGCGGATTGGCCTTGGGCATTCTCACCAGGTAGTTGATCTCAAAGCCTTTCTCGCTGCTGCTCCTGATCTGCATGGGCTCCCACTGCGTCACGAAGGAAATGAGGCCGCCGCTGCGGAGCTCGTTGATGTTGATCCGGTCCAGGATTTCCTGGGCTTTGGCTTCGGTCACGGCGCGGGCCACAATGGTCACCTCCACGGCAATCTCGTTTTTGGCCCAGGTTTGCACGTCTACCCGGCCAAACTGGTTTTCTATGTTGAGTTTGTCTGCGCGGTCTACTTTGAAGCTGCGACTCACTTTGCGGCTCTTGCTGTACACCTCGCCCGTGGTTTCTTGCGCCAGGTCTTGCGCCATGACCTGGGCAAGGTTGGGCAGAACCGGCAGCTCTGGCAGGTCCAGGTCTTGCATAGCGCGCGCGGGCGAAGCCAGGAGTTCGAGGTTTTCCACCACTTTCATCTCCCTGAGGTTCTCCAATACCTCCAAAGATTTGAGGGAAGACAATGCCTGCTCCACGTGAGCGGCTACCTCAGCCTTGGTTACGTGGGTGATGGCGTCATGGCAGGAAGGCGTTGCCGGCACATGCACGGTCTGCGCCTGGGCGGTACCTACGGCTGCGCAAAAGCAGAGGACCGGGAGTAGTTTAGATATTGGTAGTTTCATGACGAACGCGGGTTTGTTCTTTGCTTCTGTTTTCCAGTACCTCCAGCTGTTGGTTCAGGAGCGCAATCCTCATTTTGAGGTTATCGCTCATGGCCTGCAGCAGTACTTCTTTGTTGGGGGTAGTGTACAGCTCTTTTTTCAGTTCATTGTAAGCCGAGTCTAAATCTGCGAACCGGATGTCTCCGGCCCCCATGGCCTTCAACTCAGATTCTTTTTCCTGGATCACCTGCACGTACTGGGTTTCTATCTGGCGCAGCTCAGGGGCTATTTTATCTAAGGTTACCGGCTGGGTGGCAGCCACTGAACCCGTTTGGTCTGCTGAATTGGAGATAAAGTACTGCGCCGTAAAAGCCACCATCACCAGTACGGCCACGGCGGCGGCATACCGGAAGGCGGTGTTCCAGTTAAGGGAGAACACTTTGGCTTGGGCGGGCTCTGGCGCAACGGCCAGCATGGGTTTGCTGTTCTCCTGCTGCAGTTCGGCGGCTATGTCTTGCCACAGGTCTGGGCGCGGGGCGAAGGAGTCAAACTCATCACGGTGGTCCTGTACAAAATCTTTTAATTTATCTTTCATGGCTATTGCTCTTTGTACTCGTTTAGGGGGTCTTTTTCCAAAATCAGCTTAAAAACATCTGCTCCTGCATAAGACTCAACAATTTTTTGCGGGCCCGGCTGTACTGTGACTTAGACGTGGCCTCACTGATACTCAATATTTCGGCAATCTCGCCGTGGTCATATCCTTCCAGCAGGTACAGGGTGAGCACAACCCGGTATCCGTCTGGCAAAGACTGTATGGCCTTTTTGATGCTTTCCACTTTGTAGTCCATGTCTTCCTGGGCGGGGTCTGGGCCCTCGTCTGCGAAGTCCTGGTGGTCCTCCATAGGTTCTACCTGCAACCGCCGGCCCCGCACCTTGGTAATGGACTTGTTGATGACAATGCGCTTCAGCCAGCTGCCAAAGGTGGAGTCGCCCTTGAAGGTGTGCAGCTCCCGGAACGCGCTCAGAAACGACTCCTGCAACACGTCCTCGGCCTCTGTGTAGTCATTGGTGATGCGCATGCTCACGTTGAACATAGATTTACTGTAGAGCTTGTAGAGCTCATATTGCGCCTTCCGGTCGCCCTCTTTGCAGCGGGCCACTATGTGCGCGTTTACGTCGGTGTATTCCAGCGTCTCCAAATCGTTACCGGTTAAGGCTCATCATGATGGTAATCTAGTAACAGCATCTCACGGAACAACACCAACGCCACTCAGAGCCTCCAGACTCTCCTTTGTTCCTATCTTCTATCCAAAAGACACGCAAAGTGGCTCAGGGTTGCACGGCGGTCCAAAAATTCGCCTTCTTTTTTATTCCCTTAATTTATTCATTTATTTCGCCAAGTTGCCACAAACTCCCGGCAAGCTGCTACTTACTGGCTCTCTGCTTCTTAGCAAGCGCAGAGAACTGCAGGCCACGGTGCCGCACGAGGCAGTGGAAGGTTGAAGACAGACGGCTATAAGTTACCTGCGGCAAAACAAACCGATGCCGAAAGAGAGAAAGCCAGCCCGAAGGATGATGGAAAAGGAAGTTAAGCCCTGGGGGTCCTGGCTTTGAAGGACCAGGTAATCCGGAAGCGGGCTACTTCTTCGCCCTGCTCATCACGGCCAATGCTCAGGGCCTGCACGCTGGTGCCCTGGCCGGTCTGTTGGGTTTGGTGCACGGCCTGGGCAATGGCGGCCCCGTCTGCGCAGGTGAAGGTGACAGTACCCACGGCTTTCTTGGTGAACTCCGCCTCCAGGCTCACCACCAGCATAGACACCGATGGCTGCGCCTTGTACAGGTACATCATGCTCAACACCCCGGAGGCCATCTCGGCGGCCATGCTCAGGCAGGCGAAGTAGATGGATTTAAACGGGTTCTTGGTGAGGTAGCCGTACTCAATGGTCACCTGCGCCTCCTGCTCGGTCAGACTCTTGATCCTGACGCCTGCCAGGTACGCCATGGGCAGGTTCTTAAACAGAAACAGTTTTAGCTTTACGGGATTGGTGATGACCTTTTTGAACGCGGCTACGGAAGTGCTGGGCATACGGCAGAGAATGGTTTGCCAGAAAAGATACGTAATCTGGCGTAGTTCTGCTTTCTGTTTAGGGGGTCTTTTTGAAAAAACGACCTCTAAACGCAAAAGCCCAAACCGTTGAAACAGCTTGGGCTTTCAGTGAATTTCTACATCTAGATGCTGAGGATCACCTCCGTGGGGGCTTTGCGTTTAGGGGCTCTTTTTCAAAAAACAGCCCCTAAACGCAAAGCCCCAGGCGAAGATGATGGGTTACAACACGCCTTTTACCGTCATTCTCAGCCCGTACACTGCGCCCATGGCCGTGATGAAAAGCGTTGACCGGTCTTTCCCCCCGAACACCACATTGGCGGTCCAGTCCTCCTGAATGGGAATATGCGCAATCTGTTTCCCTTCTTTGTCAAATACCGTGACTCCTTTTCCGGTGAGGTAGACGTTGCCGTGGTTGTCTATCGTCATGCCGTCTGAGCCCATGTTCACGAACAGCTTTTTATCCGTAAGGGAACCGTCTGCCTTGATGGTGTACACGTAGGTTTTTCCGGCTTCGGCGTCTGCCACATAGAGCTTCTTCCCATCGGGCGTGCCTACAATTCCGTTTGGTTTCACCAGGTCTTCGGCTACGCGGTAAAAATGGGAGCGGTCTGGGCTTAGGTAATACACGTGCTCGCCATCCTGCTGCCTTTCGGGGTTCCTGGTCCAGTACTCTCTCTTGTACAAGGGGTCAGTGACGTACATGGCACCCGTGGGGGCAATCCAGAGGTCATTGGGGCCGTTGAGCAGTTTGCCTTGGTAATCAGAAACAAGTACCGTGTGGTGCGCCGCCTGGTCAAAAGACCAAAGCTGGTTGTCCATGTCTGCGGCCGCGATGAGATAGCCCTTCCGGTCAAAATACAGCCCGTTGGAACGCCCCGCCTGATCTGTGAACAGTGTAATCTTCCCCGTGCCGGCAGACCATTTGAAGATCTTGTTATTGGGTTGATCTGTGAAGTACACGTTCCCTTCCCGGTCTACTGCCGGCCCCTCAGTGAAGGAATATCCGTCACCCAACTTCTCCACCTGGGCCCCTTTGGCTACAATAGCTTTCTGGTCTATACTCTGTGCCGAAAGCAATGTGGGCAGCAGCAGGACAAGAACAATGCCCGCTACTGCCAAAAAGCTGTTTTGCCTAGTCATGTCAGACACCTGAAAGCGGCCTTAGAAATCGAATTTAATTCCTTGGGCCAACGGCAACTCCCGCCCGAAGTTGATGGTGTTAGTCTGTCTTCTCATGTAGAAACGCCACGCATCTGACCCCGACTCGCGGCCGCCGCCGGTGTCTTTCTCGCCCCCAAAGGCCCCGCCAATCTCGGCGCCGGATGTTCCTATGTTCACGTTGGCAATGCCGCAGTCAGAACCCCAGTGGCTCAGGAAAGCTTCGGTTTCCAGCAGGTTGGAGGAGAAAATGGACGAAGACAAGCCCTGCCGCACGCCGTTCTGGATAGCAATGGCGTCTTCCACGCCGCCACTGTATTTAATGAGATACAGAATAGGCGCGAACGTCTCTTCCTGCACGGTGTGATAGTGGTTTTCTGCTTCCACAATGGCCGGGGAAACGTAGGTGCCGGTGGCATATCCTTCGCCTTCCAACACGGTTCCGCCCGTCAGTAGCTTCCCGCCTTCCTGCTGCACTCTTTCCAGGGCGCTGAGGAAAGCGGCCGTGGCCTCTTTGTCAATGAGCGGACCCACCAGAATGCCGTCTTTCAACGGATCACCGATGGGTAGGTTGGGGTACACCTTGAGGAGGCGCTCTTTTACCTCGTCATAGATGCTGTCATGGATGATCAGACGGCGGGTAGACGTGCAGCGCTGTCCGCAGGTGCCCACCGCACCAAACACCACCGCCCTGATGGCCATTTCCAGGTCTGCGTTAGGGGTTAGGATGATAGCATTGTTTCCGCCCAGTTCCAGCAGAGACTTGCCCAGCCTAGCTCCCACGGCCTCGCCTACTTTCTTGCCCATGCGGGTAGAACCCGTAGCCGACACCAAGGGCACGCGCTCATCATGGGCCATTTTGCTGCCAATCACGGCATCACCCACAATCACGTTGAACACGCCTTCGGGCACCTGGTTTTCCTGCAACACGTCCTGGATGATCTGCTGACAGGCCACTGCCGTTAACGGGGTTTTCTCCGAAGGCTTCCAAACTACCACATCGCCGCAGATGGCGGCCAGCATGGCATTCCAGCTCCAGACCGCTACCGGAAAATTGAACGCCGAGATCACACCCACAATGCCCAGCGGGTGGTACTGCTCATACATGCGGTGCGTGGGCCGCTCAGAGTGCATGGTGTAGCCGTGCAGCTGCCGCGACAAGCCCACCGCGAAATCGCAGATGTCAATCATTTCCTGCACTTCGCCCAGGCCTTCCTGCAAGATCTTACCCATTTCATAGCTCACCAACTTGCCCAGTGGCTCTTTGTACTCCCGTAGCTTCTGCCCTATCTGGCGCACCACCTCGCCCCGCTTGGGCGATGGCCACTTGCGCCACTCCAGAAACGCCTGCTGCGCCTGGGTGATCACCTGCTCATAGTCTTCTTCAGAGGCCATGTTCACGGTAGCGATGGATTTCCCGTTGGTGGGCGAATGGATGGTGCGGGTCTGCTGGCTCTGCTCACCGCCCCAGGTTAAACCGGTACTGTAGGCGGGGTTTACTTCTTTTATTCCTAATTGGGAGAGTATTTGGGAGATGTCTGTTTGCATACAATATGGATTAAACTCACAAGAATTAGCCCTAGTATAGGCCTTTCTGCTAAGATATAAAACAAAAAAAGCTCCTGCCTACCGGCAGGAGCTTTAAAAGGCGTTTAGCGCCTGTTTTTCTTAAATAGGGCCCAAACTAGCGACCAATGGCGTAATACGCTCTGCGGCCATCTGGGTAAACCCCTTCAATGAGCAGACCGCCTCTGCGGGTACTCTTCAGGATTTTGTCTACGTCTTGCGGCGTAGCCGTAGGGTTGCGGTCAATGCTGGTGATGATGAAGCCGTCTTTCATGCCGGTCTCCGCGAAGTTGCTTTTCTCTACCCCACTGATCTTCACCCCGCCGGTAATCTCCAACTTATTCAACTCCTGCTTGCTGGCCGCCTCAAATCTAGCGCCGTCAATGGTCATGGATTTAGATGAGTTAGGATCACGCTTCACAATCTCGGTGCTGCCGTTGGCGTTGCGCAGGGTCACGTTGGCAGTTTTTGCGCTGCCGCCTCTCATGTACGTCACCTTGATCTTATCGCCGGGACGGTAACGGGTTACCTGCTCCTGCAACTGGGCACCGGTGTTCACTTTCACGCCGTTGATCTCCGTGATTACGTCGCCTTCTTGTAAACCGGCGGTTTTAGCGGCGCTGCTCTCAGAGAAACCGGCCACGTACACCCCGTTCAAGGTCTTCAGGCTTTTTTCTTTAGCCAGATCTGCGTCTACTTCCTGCATCTGCACCCCCAGGAGCGCGCGTTGCACCTCCCCGTATTTCAGGAGGTCATCTACCACTTTACTCACGATGGAAGAAGGTACCGCGAAGGAATAACCGGCAAAGGTTCCAGTCTGCGAAGCAATGGCGGTATTGATACCCACAAGGTCACCATTCAGGTTCACCAGGGCTCCCCCGCTGTTACCGGGGTTCACGGCAGCGTCTGTCTGGATGAAAGACTCTACGCTCATGTTACCGGCCCCTTGCAGAATACCCACGTTACGGCCTTTGGCGCTCACAATACCGGCGGTTACGGTTGAGTTCAGGTTGAAGGGGTTACCCACCGCCAACACCCACTCGCCTACTTTCACGTTGTCTGAGTTGCCGTAGCGCAGGGCCGGCAGGTTGTCTGCGTTGATCTTCAACAGCGCGATATCTGTATTTGGGTCTGTGCCCACCAAGGTGGCATCGAAAGTGCGCTTGTCGTCCAAGATCACCTGAATCTTGTCGGCGCGGTCAATCACGTGGTTATTAGTGACAATATAGCCGTTGGAGGCAATGATCACCCCAGAACCAGAACCCATGGCCGGGCCTTGCTGGCGCTGATAGCCTTCAAAATCATCCCCGAAGAAATCGCGGAAAAAAGGGTGGATATCACTTGGGGCTCTACGCGCCTGTACTTTGTATTCTGTGGTTACGTGTACTACCGCCGGGGTTACCAACTCTGCTGAGGTCACGAAGTTCAACCCTTCGGGCACTACTACGTTTGAAGAGCGCATGGCGCTGGTGTACCGCACATTCGTATTTGGCAATTGCTGCCCAGGGGCGGGCGCATCATCTTCCAGCAGTTTATAACCACCAACAGCCACACCGCCGCCTACCATTGCAGAGAGCATAAGCCCCAACATAAACTGTTTCGTTTTCATCTTATAGGTCAGCTTTATAGTTAATAAATTGATCGTATCTCTTTGGCAAAAGGAATCAACAGTTGTTGTTTATTTCTTACGTGCCAAACGCTAAAATAGCAAAACTAGTATTCTTATGTCAACAAAGACTACGCCAAAAAGGCGCCCAGGAGCGCCTTTTTAACATACTCTTAACGTTTTGTTATTTCACAGAGATCTGGTGTTTTACCACTTTCTCCTCCACTTTGGGCACTGAGATGTGCAGCACTCCATTCTCAAACTGAGCATCTATGGCGGTGGCATCTACATGTTCTGGAAGCTGGAAGGCGCGGCTGAATTTACCGTACAGATTTTCCACTCTATGGAATTTCTGCTCCTTGCTCTCTTTGTTGAAGGTACGCTCACCGCTAATGCGCAGCACGTTTTCCTCAAACTCAACCTGAATGTTTTCTTTCTTGAGACCAGGCAGAGCCATTTCCAGTTCATAGCTCTTATCTGTTTCCCAAAGATCTACCGCAGGGGTAAAGCCTTGTACGCGGCGGGTGCTTACGGCATCATTGAAGAAGCTGTCTAACAGACTGCTAAATGCCTGAGGAGCTCTGCTTTGCAATACCGGGTGTTGTTTTACAGTTGTCATTGTCTTATTTCTTAGTTAGAAGTTTCACTTGGATATCTACCTATCTATAAATTCTGTACCAACCGCAAAAACCTTTCTAAATAAGACAAAAAGTCCTAAAAAATTCAATTAAGTCTACAAATTAAAAGACACAATGTCTGCTTTCACTTACCTATACCTCCTTCTTTGACGCAACAGCCACTGAAAAATTTGGCAATAAAAATATGGATTCCAGATTCTTTCCGGTTTCAGGGCCTTGTTTGCCCTCATCCATTAAGCTTATCGCCACAAACTATGAAGAAAAAGAAATACTATTGGCTCGCTCTCCTACTCCTGACGCTGCATTTGCCAGGCTTTACACAAGACTTAAAGACAGATAGAAAAACTGATGTGCTACTGGACCGGACCAAGGGAATCAGAATTCTCACCCGCGACTCACTGGCGGGCATCAACCTCCGGTTCAGAATCCAGAGCCGTGCCGAGTTCACCACCCAAGACGGCAACTCCCTTTCGTTGGCCTCAAAAGGTGGTTACATCAAGCGGCTTCGGCTGCGCACTTCGGGCTTTCTCTACAACAAGAAGCTGACGTACTCTCTTCAACTGGGCTTCTCCCCCGGCGATATGGATGTGGCCAACTCCGATCATCCCCAAATTATCAGAGACGCGGTGGTGTATTACCAGTTCACCCCTCGGCTCAAGCTAGGCTTTGGCCAAACCAAACTACCCGGCAACCGACAGCGGGTCATCTCCTCCGGCGAACAGCAGTTTGTAGATCGCTCCATTGTGAACGCCACCTTTACCCTTGACCGCGACTTCGGGCTTTTCGCTTCTTACCGGCACCAGATTGGTGCTGTGCCGGTGCGCCTGCAAGCCGCCCTCTCTAACGGCGATGGCCGAAACACTTCTCCCCTTGCAGGTTCTGGATTGGCGTATACCGCCCGGGCCGAAGTCCTCCCATTAGGGGAGTTCACCATGGACGGAGATTATTTTGAGGGAGATTGGGTACGCGAACCTACTCCCAAGCTGTCTGTAGGGATTGGCTTCTCAGAAAATGACAATGCTTACCGCACCGGCGGACAGATTGGAGCAGAGGTCTCGGGGTTCACAGACCTACAATCGGCCATGGCCGATCTGGTTTTCAAGTACAACGGTTGGGCTACATACCACGAGTGGATTCAGCGGGAAGGAAGTCATCTGGTGTTCCCGGCAGAAGCCGACGATCTGCAGTATGTGTACGCCGGCCAAGGCTACAATGGGCAGGTAAGCTATCAGTTTCCCAACCATTTTGAACTGGCGGGGCGTTATTCAGTCATCACTCCGGAACGGGAGATTCAGCACCTGACCCTCCAGACGAAACAATACACGGTGGCAGCCAACTATTACGTAAACTGGCACCGCATCAAGCTGCAATCTGACCTCACCTACCAAACCCAGGAAGACTTAGCCGCCAACACTACCCAAGACAATTGGATTCTGCGCCTGCAACTGGAGCTGGGTATTTAATTAACCCGATAACCCGAGTTGCGCGGTTTACCGCCCAACAGTGATACCCACCCCTACCCCTCCAAAGAGGGGAATAATCTGCAAAGTTAGCAGGAGAAAGTCCCCTCCTTGGAGGGGTAGGGGTGGGTAATGTGGCAACTGCTTTGATAAAGCATTAACTAGATTTTACCTCCCAGCGACTGAAGCTCCTGGATGGCCAACCAGGCCATGAGGCCGCTGCCCACCTCTAATGCGTCTTCGTCAATGTTGAAGGTAGGCGTATGCACCCCGGAGGTGATTCCCTGCGCTTCATTGCGGGTACCTAATCTATAGAAACACGCATCTGTTTGTTGGGAGTAGTAGGCGAAATCCTCAGCGGCCATCCACATATCCAGCTCCACCACATTTTCCGGCCCCAGATAGGCCTCAGCGGCGGCGCGGGCGCGGGCTACCAGCGCCGGATCATTTTTCAGGAACGGGTAGCCGTCCATGATGGTGATATCACAGGAGCCGCCCATGCTTTCGCAGAGGCCTTCGGCCAGTTGCTTTATTTTTTGTTTGGCTTCGGCGCGCCAGGCCTCATCCATGGTCCGGAAGGTGCCTTCTATCTTCACTTCACCCGGAATCACGTTGGTGGCACCGTTGGCGATCACCTTCCCGAAGGACAGCACCGACGGTGTTTTGGGGTTAGCCCTGCGGCTCACAATCTGCTGAAGCGCCACCAACAGATGCGCTGAAATCAAGACTGGATCCACCAGTTGCTCCGGCAAGCCGCCGTGGCCGCCTTTGCCTTTCACGGTGATGTAGATTTCATCGGCACTGGCCATATACATCCCAGAACGGAACCCTACTTTCCCGGCCGGCAGAAACGGGAATACGTGCTGCCCCATAATGCTTTGGGGAACCGGGTTTTGGAGCACGCCTTCTTTGATCATTAGGGAGGCTCCGCCTGGGAACTTCTCCTCACCGGGCTGAAAGATCAGTTTTACCGTACCTTCAAATTCGTCTTTCAATTCCTGCAAAATGCGGGCGGTGGTTAAGAGGGAAGATGTATGCACATCATGCCCGCAGGCGTGCATCACCCCTTCATTTCTTGATTTATACGCGACCTCGTTGGTCTCCAGAATGGGCAGGGCATCTAAATCGGCCCGCAGGGCGGTGGTGGCTTTCTCTGGGTTTCTGCCTTTCACCAAGGCCACTATTCCCGTTTCGGTCATCCGCTCGGGCTTCAGGCCGTATTCCTGCAGTTTCCGGAACACGTACGCTGAGGTTTCATATTCCTGAAAGGATAGCTCCGGGTTCTGGTGCAGGTGGTGGCGGGTAGCCACGGTGTCTGCGGCATAGGTATGGGCCAGGGTTTGAATGCGGGCTGCTAAATTTTCCATAGGAAAAAGGCTAGTAAGTAAAAGCCAAAGGTACGGCTATAAAATGATTCCGCCGTTTAGGGGCTGTTTTTGGAAAAACAGCCCCTAAACGGCGGAAGATGATTTGAAGAATCTAACTATTTGGGAATATTGATGGTTTCCTGCACCAGCAGGGCGTTGGGCAGCAAGTCCTGAATCTTGGTAAGAGCGACCTGAGCCTCTACTCTGCTCATGAAATCTCCAATCTTTAACTGATAGGTGGGTTGCTTAAACGTAAGGTAGTCTTTCTGCTCTGGCAGCCGCCTCACAATGTTGTTCCGCAGGTCCATAGCTGTTTTGCGCTCTACCCCTGTATAGGCAAGAATACGGTAACCCGCCGCATATTTGATGTTCCGGTTTACCTGCACCACACTGTCCATGAGCAGCGTCACCTGGTTGCGTACGTGGTTAGCGGGAGCCGCCGGCGCCATGGGCACCGATGAACTGGCCGTGGCCGCAGGAATGGAAGGGCGGTACTTCTTGGTGTCTACCAGCGTAGAAGAACCACTGCCGTTTCTGTTGTCTGATGAACGGGCAGAACTGTTGGAAGCGGCACCGTTACCCGTTGAGCCACCGGTGGCCGCGCAACTCATCATGGCGCCCAAGCAAAGGAAGGCGAAAAATCTGGATGTCATGTTTCTCCAAGTCATAGCAACGAAACGCCGGAGGATGTTCCAATCCGGTCTGCTCCTGCGTTTACCAACGCAAGGGCGGCTTCCTTGGTTTTGATGCCGCCCGAGGCTTTGATTTTAATATGTTGGGGTAAATTGGCACGCATGAGGAGCACATCTTCCATCTGGGCGCCAGTGGCCGCAAAACCGGTGGAGGTCTTCACGTAATCTGCCTCGGCTTCGGTACAGATTTCACAGGCTTTCATAATTTCCTCCTCAGAAAGCAACGCCGTCTCAATGATTACTTTCAGAATGGCGTTTTTAAAGTGGCACAGGGTACTGAGTTCATGCAATTCAGACACTACCTCCTCATACTTGCCAGATTTGAAGGCGGCTATGTTCATGACCACGTCAATCTCCGTGGCGCCCTCAGACAAAGCCTGGTGGGCCTCAAAGAATTTTACTTTGGCCAACTGGTAACCTAACGGAAAACCCACCACGGTAGCCACCTGTACACCGGAATCTTGCAGGGCGGCTACGGCCTGCTTTACAAAGCATGGTGGCACACACACTGCCGCAAACCTGTGTTGAAGGGCTTCCTGGCAGAGTTGTGCCACCATGGCATTGGTGGTATCAGGCCTGAGCACAGTATGGTCTATATACTGTGCCAGGCTCTGTTCCGGTGAAATTTTAATTTTCGTCTTCAAGGAGTACGCAACGGTTGTTGAGCAAATCGTTCTCTACGTTCTTGAATTTTACGTCTTTCAGGACGCGCCCATCTGTGTACTGCACATTGACGCGGTCATTGCGGCCTGCCATTTTCTCTGCTCTCACGGGTACCTGCTTAGGGGCGGGCGCCTGCGGCATAGACGGCATGGAAGGCACAGACTCTTCTAAGGTAGAGTGTACTTCTTCTTTCTGCTCATGCAATCTTGGCGGTCTTGGCGCCTGCGGCTGACGGGCCTCCTGCACAGGGGCAGGCTGCTCTTCCTGTACCGGCAGGTTGGCTTTGAACAGGAACGAAATGGTTTCTTCGTTCACCTTGCTGATCATGCGCTTGAACAACTCAAACGATTCAAACTTATAAATCAACAACGGATCTTTCTGCTCATACACCGCATTCTGCACGCTCTGCTTCAGGTCATCCATCTCGCGGAGGTGCTGGGTCCAGGCCTGGTCAATGGTAGCCAGCGTGATCACTTTCTCCACGGTCTTGATCAACTCACGTCCGTGGCTGTTCACTACTTTCTCCAGGTTAGCTACTGCGGTGATCTGCTTGCGACCGTCTGAGAACGGAACAGCTATGTTCTCAATCATCGGCCCGCGGTTCTCATAGATGTCTGCCATGATAGGCGCAGACTGGTCCATGATCTGTTGGTTTTTGGCCAGGTAGAAGTCCAGCGCCTCATTGTACAGGCGGTTCATCAACGTATCTACCGACTGCGAGGCGAGCTCCTGCGCCGTGATGGCTGAGTTGAAACCATACACTCTAATGATGTGCAGCAGGAAGTCCTCATGGTTACCGGTGGCTTTGTACGTCTGTACAATGTCCTCGGTCACGTCATAGATCATGTTCCAGATGTCCAGCTCCAGGCGCTCTCCGTAGAGGGCGTTGCGGCGGCGTTTGTATACCACTTCGCGCTGGGCGTTCATCACGTCATCATATTCCAAGAGGCGCTTCCGGGTCCCGAAGTTGTTTTCCTCTACTTTCTTCTGCGCTCTTTCAATGGAGTTGGTGATCATGGAGTGCTGAATCACTTCGCCTTCTTCCAGACCCATTCTGTCCATGAGACGCGCAATACGGTCAGAACCGAAGAGACGCATCAAACTGTCTTCCAAGGAAACGAAAAACTGGGACGATCCTGGGTCACCCTGACGGCCGGAACGACCTCTCAACTGACGGTCTACCCGGCGGGACTCGTGGCGTTCTGTACCAATAATGGCCAGACCACCGGCGGCTTTAGATTCTGGTGTCAATTTGATGTCTGTACCACGGCCCGCCATGTTAGTGGCAATGGTCACGGTACCTGGTTTACCGGCTTCGGCTACAATCTCAGCCTCGCGCTGGTGGTGCTTGGCGTTGAGTACCTGATGCGGAATGCCGCGAAGTTTCAGCATGCGGCTTACCAGCTCAGAAATTTCCACGGAAGTGGTACCCACCAGTACCGGACGTCCGGCTTTGGTCAGGTTCTGGATTTCCTCGGCCACGGCGTTGTACTTCTCACGCATGGTTTTGTACACCTTGTCGTGCTCGTCTTTACGCTGGGCTACGCGGTTGGTAGGAATCACTACCACGTCCAGTTTATAGATTTCCCAGAACTCACCGGCTTCCGTTTCAGCGGTACCGGTCATACCGGCCAGCTTGTGGTACATCCGGAAGTAGTTCTGCAAGGTAACGGTGGCGTACGTTTGGGTAGCGTCTTCTACGCGCACGTTCTCTTTGGCTTCAATGGCCTGGTGCAAACCGTCTGAGTAACGACGGCCTTCCATGACACGGCCAGTCTGCTCGTCTACAATCTTCACCTTGCGGTCTTCGGTCACAATGTACTCTGTGTCCTTCTCAAACAGGGTGTAGGCTTTGAGCAACTGGTTAATGGTGTGCACCCGCTGCGATTTCTCCTGGTACTCCTGGATGAGGCGCTCTTTCTGGTGCAACTTGTCATCTGCGGAAAGTTCCTGGTGGTTCTCAATGGCCGCCAGCTCAGTCCCAATGTCTGGCAAGATGAACAGGTTTGGATCTTCGCCCTGGCCGGTGATCAAGTCAATCCCTTTTTCGGTTAACTCAATCTGGTTGTGCTTCTCGTCAATGGTGAAAAACAAAGGCTTGTCGGCCTCTGGCATTTGGCGGGAATGGTCTTGCAGATAGAAAGCCTCGGTCTTCAGCAAAATCTGGCGCACGCCGGTTTCACTCAGGAACTTGATCAAGGGCTTGTTTTTAGGCAAACCGCGGTAAGCCCGGAACAAGGCCAAACCTCCTTCTTTGTCGTTTCCTTCTTTGATCAGGCGTTTGGCTTCTACCAGGTAGTTGCTCACCAGTTTGCGTTGATTTTCTACCAGAGCGGCTACTCTTGGTTTTAGCAGGTAGAACTCATGCTCATCGCCGCGCGGTACGGGACCAGAGATGATCAAAGGCGTACGGGCATCATCAATAAGAACGGAGTCCACCTCATCTACCATGGCGTAGTGGTGCTTGCGCTGCACCAGTTCACCTGTCTCACGGGCCATGTTGTCGCGCAGGTAGTCAAACCCGAACTCGTTGTTGGTACCGTAGGTGATGTCTGCCAGGTAAGCCTTGCGGCGGGCGTCTGTGTTAGGTTGGTGTTTGTCTATGCAGTCAATGGTGATACCGTGGAACTCAAACAACGGCGCCATCCACTCAGAGTCACGCTTGGCCAGGTAATCGTTCACGGTTACCACGTGCACACCGCGTTTGGCCAGGGCATTGAGGAAGGAAGGCAAGGTAGCCACCAGAGTTTTACCCTCACCGGTCGCCATCTCGGCAATTTTACCCTGGTGCAACACAATCCCCCCAATCAGCTGCACGTCATAGTGCATCATGTCCCAGACTACCTCAGTACCGGCGGCGTTCCAACGGTTAGCCCAAATAGCCTGGTCGCCGTTGATCTGTACGTTGGGTTTGCGGGCCGCAATTTCACGGTCAAAGTCGGTGGCGGTTACTACCAGTTGGCTGTTCTCTTTAAGGCGGCGGGCAGTTTCCTTCACAATAGCGAATGCCTGTGGCAGCACTTCCATGAGCACCACTTCCAGATCTTTGTTGCGGTCTTTCTCCAGTTGGTCTATCTGGATGAAAACCTCCTCCTTCTGTGCAATATCCAGCTCCGGCTCATTCTCTATGCGTTGGTGCAGAGCCCCGATTTTATCATCAATGGGTTTCAGACGTTCGGCAATGGTGGCTTGCACCTCTTGCGTGCGGTTCCGCAATTGGTCATCAGACAGGGAGGCCAGACGGGCAAACTCCTGGTTGATGAGCGCCACATACGGCAACACGCCCTTGATATCCCGATCCGACTTGGTTCCGAATATCTTGGCGACCGTCTTCCCAAAAAAATCAAACATAAAATACTATTTAAGATGTACTTGATTCAATTTCAAAAATAAGCGGATTTTCCGACAAATTCCTATTAAGCCAAAACAATACCAGTTGCAGATCAGTTTCCTAAGCCTGACGGGATGGCAGAGAAAGTTTGAATTTCTCCGGTCACAACCCATAAAAAGATGCACTATTCCCGTTTAGGGGCTCTTTTTGGAAAAAGAGCCCCTAAACGGGAATAGTGCATCCCAGCCTCTAAGCAGGACAGTAATACCCAAGGGTAGACCATAGAGTATCCGGCTCTGACGCCTGATCCAAAAAGATTCTGGAGCCAAGAAAACAAAGGAAAAGCAATCGTTTACCAACTGTTTAAAACCGCAATTTCTGCCAGTCATAATAGGTAAAAACGAACTGTTCAGGGCGTTAAGGAGGACAGGACTAGCCAGACACAAAAATTCCGTTTAGGGGCTCTTTTTGGAAAAAGAGCCCCTAAACGGAAAGATATCTTCACCTAAGCCTAAGCCCCCGCCGACAGCAAAGATTGGTCTGCCACCTCCTCTTCTTGCGGGGGCAGCGAGGGCCGTACCGGGAACTGCGTCGCGTGCAGGAAACGCTGCAACGCATCTTCCACGGTGGGCAAAACGCCTCTCTTCACCGTGCCCAGCCCTGAAAACATTGGTCTAGCCGCAGGCTGCCCTATCTTGGCCGAGGGCACCGCTTCCAGCCATGGTTTGGGATCTAGACCGGCCATATTGGCAGCCAAGGCGGCAAACTCGGCCCAACTGTAGGTTCCTCTGTTTGCCAAATGCCAAATGCCACTTTCTGCGTCTATAAGTAAATCTAAGGTAGTATTGACCAGATCAGGAACGTAGGTTGGGGTAATGAACTGGTCTGCCGCCGCCTCAAGCGGTTCCTGCCGCACCATCGCCTTCAGGGCATGATAAACGAAATTATGCTCGTCCCAGGGTCCGAAGAAAGCACTGGTCCTGATGACAAGGGCCGTGGGCATGGCCGCCAGCACCTGCGCTTCGGCTTCAGCTTTGCTGCGTCCGTACACATTCAGGGGCTGAGGGGTATCTTGCTCAGTGTAAACAACCATTTTCTCGCCTCCAAAAACCAGATCTGAAGAGAAGGTCACCAGTTGCACTTGCTCCTCCTGACAGATTTTCGCCAGAACCGCAGGCCCCAGGGTATTCTCCCGGAAACAGGCTTCCGGCTCCTGTTCGGCTTGGTCTACCCGCACGTAACCGGCAGTATTCACTACGGCCCAAGGTTTATATTGAGTTAAGGCTTTTCTAACAGAATCTTCATTGGTGATGTCCATCTGCTGGCGCGAGAGCAGCACATACGGAATACCCCGAATATCGCAGACACGGGCGAAGGCACGGCCCAGGGTTCCGGTGGCTCCCGTGATCAGGAGTGGCTGAAGCTTAGAGCCCTGTTTTGATTTGTTCAGGGAAATATCCCACACCTCCGGGCACTCCGCCGAGGGCGGATACACGCTGCGGCAGGCACGGTTCCACCAACCTGGCACCTGTAACAGAGGGTGCCGCTCCGCTCCTGAGGCTATACCCGTGAGCAATTCTGAAACAGCGGTACGGGCAGGTTCCCCGCCGCGCAGGTCATACACGCCCATTTCATAATGGCCTCTGTTCTGTGTGAGCAGGCTGTTCCAGTCATAGGCGCCCAACAAGGTCCAGGCAGTGACGCCTAATACGTTTTTGCCCTGTTCTTTTAGCAGCGAGGCGGCATCCCAGACCTCCGTGAACCAGCGCATCTGTTCCTCGCGGGTACAGCATAGGTGCGCTTCCGTGATAGCGACGGGTAGATTATAGCGGTCACAAGCCTGTTCCAGTATCTTCTGTGCGCCCAAAGGGGAAGCCGCCTGTACGCGTACCGCCTCCACGTCCGCATAGCGGTGTTTCTGGTTGCTGCCGTGCGTGTGCCAAGGATAATCAGCGATGTGCTCATCTAAATAACGCTCGCTGGTGACGTAGTAATTGACCCCAATCACGTTGGGCGGGCATGGGTTCTCTAGCAGTTCCAGCAAGAGCGTTTCCGGGGCCTTGGCTTTGAGCAGATAGTTCCAAAGGGGGTGCTGCTGGTTTACCTTTCCGCAGAGCAGATCCCAAGTGAGCCACCGGCGGTGGTTCTCAAAGTCTGCCTGGTATTGCAAGGCGGGGGTGCTGTGCGAGTATCCCAGGTCATCGGTCTGCACCAGCTGGGCGCTAGGGTTGATCTCCCTGATGGCCTCCATGGCTAGTTTGGTTCCCTGTATCTGGTTCAGCAAAGCTTTGACGAAGGACGCATCGTCTCTGGTATGCGGATACCACAGGCCGTACAAGGCGCTGAACCGGGCAGTGGTCAGGGGTTCATTGATAGGGGTGTAATACGTAACCCAAGGGAATTGCCGGGCCACCGCACGTGCGTATTGCGCAAATTTATGGGGGAAGTCCTCGTCTATGAGGTGGGTGTACCGGGGGCCGCTGCCATGATGCAGCAACCCCACGATAGGTTCAATAGTTAATTCACGGAGCCGATTCAGGCGCTCGGTAGCCCAGTCCCAGTTCTTTTGTTCTGGGTGGTCTGGCGCCACACTTTCCCATAGCACCGGATACCGTATTTTTTTGATGCCCAGCTCTGCGAACAGATCTAAATCTGACAGCCGCCGCGCATGCCCGCTTTGGGCAAGCTGATCAAAGTACTGCTCTCCTACACGGTTTACGGTACACTCAACGCCGCCCCAAAGCTCAATGTTTGCCATTCATACTCAGTTTGGTGGAACTTCCGTTTACGGTACTGCCGCTTCCGTTCAGGGCCTCGCGCACTACTTTGGGCAGCACATCTACGCCGTCTACCACTGGCACTGCAATCTTCTCTTTCTCGGTCAGTTTCTTGTGCAGCGTGAGCGCCTGCGCCACTACCTGGTCCATGTTGTAGTACTTGTAAGTAGCCAGCCGGCCCACAAAGTGCACGTTGGGCGTGGCGTCGGCCAGCTTCTTGTACTGGTTGTAGAGCTCTGCGTTTTCTGGCTTTGGAACTGGGTAGTACGGATCTCCCTCGGCGCGCGGGAACTCGTACACCAGGCTGGTTTTAGGGTGCTGCTGCCCGGTGAGGTACTTGAATTCTGTTACGCGGGTGTACAGCTGCTCATTGGGGTAATTCACCACGGCCACCGGCTGGAATACTTCCTTGTTCACGGTCTCATGCTTGAACTCCAGGGAGCGGTACGGCAGTTTACCGTATTTGAAATCAAAGTACTCGTCTACCGGACCGGTGTAAATCATCTCTTTGAACGGAATCACGTCAATGATCTCGTGGTAGTCTGTATTGAGCATGATCTTGATGTTGGGGTGATCCAGCATCTTCTCAAACATCTTGGTAAAACCGTGCAGCGGCATGGCCTGGTACGTGTCTGTGAAGTAGCGGTCGTCACGGTTGGTGCGGGTGGGCACACGTGAGGTTACGGATTTATCCAGCTCAGACGGGTCCATGCCCCACTGCTTGCGGGTGTAGTTCTTGAAGAACTTCTCATACAGTTCACGGCCCACTTTGCTCACCACCACATCCTCAGAGGTTTTGACCATAGGCACCTTCTCGGCCACCGACTCAAACCACTTGTCCAGCTCAAAGGACGTGAGGCTTAGCCCGTACAGTTTATTGATGGTGTCCAGGTTGATGGGCATGGGCACCTGTTGGCCGTCTACGCTGGCCAATACGCGGTGCTCATACGGCCGCCATTCAGTGAATTGCCCCAGGTACTCAAACACCTCTTTAGAGTTGGTATGGAAGATGTGCGGACCGTACTTGTGAACCAGAATCCCGTCTTCGTTATAATGGTCATAGGCATTGCCCGCTATGTGCGGACGCTTGTCTATGATTAATACTTTTTTGTTGGAGTACGTAGCTAAACGCTCGGCCAGTACACTCCCGGCAAATCCTGCACCTACAATCAGATAGTCGAACATATATGGGCTAATTTTAAATATTTCTTAGATAGCTGCTATGATTGAAACTACTGCGCTTTCGCTGCCTGCTGCTCTTTCAGGGGCAGGGCCGGCAGTGGTGTCCGTTTAGGGGCTGTTTTTGGAAAAACAGCCCCTAAACGGACACCACTGCCAAAAGGGAAATGTCGCAGTAAATACTTTTACTTTATGGAGGCAGCTGGTTGCTGGGCGCGCTTCTCTTTGCTGATACACTGCATGAGGCGCACCATGTTCTGCCAGGTTTTATCCCAGGAAATACCAGTTAGGTAGTCATCTGTGCGGCGCAACCAGTTTTTGTCTTCTTTCTGCACCAGCGCCTTCTCCAGGGCGGCCTCAAACGCCTGGGCGCCGTCTGCTATCTGCACCAGGTTCTGCTCGCCGTACGGGCGCACCACGTCTCTGATGGAGGTAGACACCACGGGTTTACCGGCAGCCAGATACTCCGGCGTTTTAGTAGGGCTGATGTACTTGGTTGATTCATTATGGGCGAACAGCAGCATGGCCACATCCCAGCCTGCCAGGTAAGAAGGCAGTTCCTGATATGATTTGCCGCCTAGGTAATGGATGTTCTCGCTGCTAGGCAGAACGGCCGGGTCTATCTTCACCACCGGGCCAATGATCACAAATTGCCACTCTGGACGGGCCAAGGCTACCTCACGCAGCAATTCAATATCGAAACGCTCGTCTACCACGCCAAAGAAGCCCATGCGCGGGTGCGGAATGTTGGCTTGGTCGGCGGGATCGGCCTGCGGCTGGCGGGCCTGAGCAAAATGGGCTTTGTCAATGCTGCTGGGAAACGCGTAGACTTCTTTGTGCCGGTCTTTTTTGGCTTCATACAGGCTCTGTCCGCCGGTGAACACCACATCGGCCTTGGCCATCAGCTCTGCCTCCAGCTCAACTAGGCGCGGCGGTGCGAATTTGAACGCCGAAAGCTCATCCATCACGTCAAACACCACCAGAGCAGGATTGAACTGACGCGAAATTTCCAGCGCCATAGGCGTATAATACCAGAAAACCGTTTTCTCCAGATCATGGTCGGCCATGAATTCATTGAGCATTTCTGCCTGCTTGGCATCTGACTCCTGTGGGGTTAAGCCGTTGGGCAAGTGGGCTACCACTACCGTAACTCTTCCGTTTTCCCGCTCCTGCATCTCCAGCCTAGGCTGGGCGTTGTCATAGAAATAAGGCTCCTCAAAGAAGAACAAACGGGTATGCTTGGCAAAACGCGACAACAAGTGCTGAGGCCGCTGGTACACGAAGTCCCACCGCAGGTGCGACAGACAGACAATGGCCGACACAGAAGCCAGGTATTCTTCCAGGGAACTCTTGTCAGAGACTGACTTGGGAGAGACTTTGGGGGTATTGGAAACAGAAGATAAATACGTAGCGCTTGAAGTTACCTCTGGTTCAGACGAAAGGGAGCTAGTCCCCCCGCTGGGGATGAAATCTGAGTCTAGGTCAAACATAATACGAAAGCTAGTTATGAAGTGTGGGTCCTTAAAGGGAAAGCAAGCGTATGTCTTTTCCTTTTTTTAAACTAGCATACGTGTACCAGGAAAAAAAGCTGCGTTTCAGAGGATTATCCCAGCAATCCACATTGAAACTCAGCTAAATACCGTATAAATCCAGAAAGAACTTATAGTATTTATGCTATACCCCTTCTTCCTACGGCAGAGGGGCACAATAGTTTTTTTTCAAGAAACAGATAGCAACTTCTGGAACTCCACCACATTTTGCCAGCCGCCGGGCGTACGGAGCCACTCTTGGCGCACCCCTATTTCCTGAAAGCCCGCCTGCCGGAAAAGCTTTAGACTGGCTGTGTTCTCCTGCCCCACTGAGCAGTACAATTGATGCAGTTGCAGCACCTGGGCGGCGTATGCTTCCAGCAGTTGCAGCACTTCCAACCCGTACCCCTTGCCCCGTTGGGCGGCGGCCAGGGCAATGCCCACCCCCGCCCGCTGGTGCAGGGGCTCAAAGTCAAAAAGGTCAACGGTGCCAATGACGATGTTATCCGTTTCGCGCAGGCATACCATGAGCCTCAGTTGGCGGGCAGCGTAAATGTCTGCCGTGGCGTTCTCCAGATACTGCCGCAGCACCTCCCTTGAAAACGGCGTAAGGGACAAACTCACCGGCCACAGCGTAGTGTCATTCTCAAAGTCAAAGAGAAAGTCTAGGTCTGAAGGTTCTGGCGCGCGAAGGGCAATGCGGGAAGTTTGCAGCATGGCAAATGAGGCGAAGGTGGTTTCTGTTTTGGAGTTAATTCCTGAAAAACGGGCGCTAAACGCAAACGGACCACAGCATCGGGCGCCGCCCGAATGACCACACAGCCAGCGTCCAGAGCTTTTTACGTTTAGGGGCTGTTTTTCCAAAAACAGCCCCTAAACGCAAGCGTTCTTTACAGGTTGATTTCCCCGTGGAATACCTGCACGGCCGGACCTATGAGGAAGACGTTCTTGAACTGTCCGTCTTCTTGCTCAAAACTTACCTGCAGTTCGCCGCCCAGCACCTCAATCTGCACGGGGCTGGTGTAACCGGCGCGGCTGGCGGCCAGGGCGGCGGCGGTCACACCCGTGCCGCAGGAGAAGGTCTCATCCTCTACGCCCCGCTCATAGGTACGCACGAAAAGCTTGTTCTCTGGCTGGTGCTCCACAAAGTTCACGTTGGTTCCTTCGGCCTTGAAACGGTCTGAGTAACGGACGGCACGGCCTTCGGCATACACGTCCAGTTCTTTCAGGGCGGGCACCTGCTTCACGTAATGCGGGGAGCCGGTGTTCAGGAAGCAGGCGTCTTCCAGGTCTTCTATGGTGTCTACGTCTCTCATCTGCAGGTGCACCAGCCCGTCTTTGAGGTAGGCCTGGTGCGGCCCGTCGGCGGCCAGGAAATAGGCCTGGTCTTCCACCACGCCCAGGAACTGCGCAAACGCCACCAGACAGCGTCCGCCGTTGCCGCACATGGAGCTGGGCCTGCCGTCTGCGTTGTAGTACACCATCTCAAAGTCAAAGCCTTCTTTGGGTTGCAACAGCATGAGGCCATCGGCGCCCACGCCTTTGCGGCGGTCACAGAGAAAGGCCACCTGCTCCCGGCTCAGTTCAAGGTCCTGGTTGCGGTTGTCCAGCACCACAAAATCATTGCCGGTGCCCTGGTATTTATAGAAAGTCAAGTTCATGTTCTTTTGGGGTATCGTGTAGCACGTAGTGCGTATCAAGAATCACGACAGGCGTTTAGAGGCCGTTTTTCAGAAATCGGGCCTAAAACAGAAGTAGGCTATCTATCACCCGTTTCTGTCTTGCTACATCATACGTACTACGTGATACGAATTAGGTGTACCTTTGCAGCATCACTACCTCTACAAAGATATGTATTCTTTCCTGACCACGAGCGCCTGGACCGATTATGAGCTGATTGACTGCGGCAACTTTGAGAAGCTGGAGCGCTTCGGCGACTACGTTCTGGCCCGCCCGGAGCCCCAGGCCGCCTGGGACAAACACCTCTCTGAGCGCGAGTGGGAACGGCTGGCCCAGGCCACGTTCAAGCGGGAGAAAGGCAACCAGGAGAAAGGCCAGTGGCAGCTCAAGAAAGGCATGGCCGAGCAGTGGTTCATCAACTACCGCTATCATGACTTAAAGCTGCGGTTCCGGCTAGGGCTGTCTTCGTTCAAGCACGTGGGGCTGTTTCCCGAGCAGGACCCTAACTGGCAGTTCATCTATGACCGCACCCGCGCCCTGCCCGGCAAGCCGAAGGTCCTGAACATGTTCGCCTACACCGGCGGCGCGTCTCTGGCGGCCAACGCCGGCGGCGCCGATGTCACCCACCTGGACTCTGTGAAGCAGGTCAATTTCTGGGCCCGCCAGAACATGGAAGCCAGCAACCTGGACAACATTAGGTGGTTGGTGGAAGACGCCATGAAATACGCTCGCCGCGAGGTGAAACGCGGAAACAAATACCAGGGCATCATCCTGGACCCACCCGCCTACGGCCGCGGCCCCGACGGCGAGAAATGGCTCCTGGAAGAGCAGATCAACGAGCTCATCAAACTCTGCTCAGAACTGCTGGACCCGCAGGACAACTTCTTTGTGATCAACCTGTACTCGCTGGGCTTCTCCGCATTGATTCTGGACAACCTCATCAGAGCCTCCTTCGGGCAAACCGTGCGCAACGAGGAACTGGGCGAGTTGTACTTAGAGGATAAAGCCAAACGCAAACTGCCGCTGGGCACGTTCTTCCGGTTCAGCTCGGTGAAATAGCCAGCACTCTATGACACAGATCAAAATACAATACCTGTTATTCCTTGTCAGCCTCCTTCTTTATTCCTGTAACCAGAAGGAGGCATCAGCCTCTATTACTCCATCACCAAAACCGGGCAAGGAAACAAAAGCGAAAACAATTCAAAAAATCTACTCCGCTCAGGATCTTTTGGCTTTATACGATAGTGTTCCTGCGTTTCCCTTGGAAGTGAGTACCACCATTGGAGATGAAGATCCTGAGTCAGCTGCTTTTCTTTACAAAGGCAAAGAAATTCCCAGAGCCCTTAGTATTATGTTCGATTCGCTGTTGTATTCACGGGAAGATCGGCCTTATAAAGGTGAAGTCATAGAACACACTGAAATCTACGCCACAAAGAGATTTCATATCTCCCCCACCACCGTAGCACTTCTCACTAGAGTACCAGGTGATTACTGGTCAAGCAAAATGATGCTTTTCCATTTTGATCTACCCACTGGTACTGTCACCCAGAAATACGAGATAGCAGAAACTTGGGGGGATGCAGGTGATTCTTACATTAAGAAATCCATTATTTCTAAAACGAAGAACAACCAGCATCGCATTTCCATTGAGGTTAGCGAATGCCATCCACTGGATGAGAATCTAAAGAATTTCAGTTGTGTGGATTCTTTATTAGAGGGTACTATCTCTGAGCAAAAAATTGCTTTCTACAAACGTAAAAGATTGAAAGTATCCAATGGTAAATAGGGTTATTTACCCAACCTCAGCCAGACACTTAACCAACCAAACTTTTTTCCGTTTCTCCATTTCCCAATTCTTAAATTAAAAGATGCGCCGTTTTGCCCTCATAGACCTTGGAACCAACACGTTCCACTTACTCATTGTTGAACTGGATGCCCAAGGTGGGCAGCAGACGCTGTATAAAACCAAGATACCCGTGAAGTTGGGCGAAGGCGGCATCAGCAAAGGCGAGATTACCTCTGAGGCCCGCGAGCGAGGCCTGAAAACCCTAGCGGAGTTCAGGGAGATCATGAATCAGCACCAGGTAACCGTGGTGAAAGCCACCGCCACCAGCGCCCTCCGCAACGCCAGCAACGGCCCAGGGGTAGTGCGAGCCATCAAAGAACATACCGGTATTGAGGTGGAGATTGTCTCCGGTGCCCGGGAGGCCGAGCTCATCTTCAAAGGCGTGCAGCAGGCACTTCAGATAGGTCCCAAACCCGCGCTGGTTATGGACATTGGCGGCGGCAGCGTGGAGTTCATCATTGGTACAGACAAAGGCATTCTCTGGAAGAAAAGCTTTGAGATTGGGGCGCAGCGCCTCCTGGACAAATTTTATCCAGATCAGGAACCGGCCATTCAGCCCGCGCAAGTGAAGGCCCTGCGCCATTACCTGCAAGACCAGCTCCAGAAACTGACCGCCGCCGTTCTACAGCACCAACCCGAGGTCCTGATTGGCTCCTCCGGTACCTTTGACACCTTGGTAGACATGGACCTGGCCCAACAGGGAATAGTGCGTGAGGCGGAAGGATCACCGGAGATGGAGTTACCCCTCACCACTTTCCAGCGCCAATACAAAGAACTCCTGCAAAAGAACCGGACCGAGCGTCTAGCTATTCCGGGTATGCTGGCCATGCGGGTAGACATGATTGTGGTAGCCTGCGTAGCCATTGACTGGGTGCTGGAGAAGTACAACCTGGATCAGATGAGAGTGTCTGCCTATGCCCTGAAAGAAGGGATGTTGGCGGAGCTGTTGCAGCAGTAGGAAAGTTGTTTTTGCACGCATTTGGCTGATGCCACGGAGCAACTGCCTTTTTATGGCTTTAGGAGCTCTGTTGTTTCATTTCTTCTGATAAGCGCTCACGGCCGCGGGGCCCCGTCTTCCCCTCTCGCACTGCCCTTGTGGCCAAGTAGCTGTGGTTGGCGTTTAGTTTCTGCTTTTCTTTGGCCACAAGCGAGGCGCTCTAGGGAAAGACTGGAAATGGTGCGGGTAGTAGAGACAGTTGGTTCTTTAGGCTTTTGTTCGAAGCTGACCGCTGGTCAAGGCTCGGCTTTGCCACTATTGCTGACACTCCCCCTTTGAAGGGGGCGAAGGGGGATGTTTACACCCGCAGATCTCACACATTTGGCTAATTACGTTTTGGGCACGTTTTTCAGAAAACATGCCCAAAACGTAAATATGATCTAACTCCTATACCCCATTAAAAACAGGGCTATGTCAATTTCTTGAACTGCTTCTGGTACGCCTTGTTCAGCTTCTTCAGGTCTTTGGAGCCGTTAGTGTAGGTGTTGGCCAGTTGCTTGTAGTCGGCTTTGGGGTTGGCCTGGGCATCACGGGTGGCCAGGTGCTGGCCTACCTGTTCCTGCAACTGGTTCAGGTTGTACTTGGTGTACTTGAGCGCCGCCAATTTCTTCACCAACTCAATGGCTCCGGCGGCATCGCCGTTGGCCGAGGAGAAACGAGCCACTTCGGCCATGAAAGCTTTGTTCTCCTGGCGCTGAGCATATGGCAGCAGCGCCTCATGCACCAGCCCGAATGCTCCTACCCTGTCTGTCTCAAACTGTCGGCCCGCCTCCTGATACACGGTTACGGCTTCTGCTACCTTGTTTTGGCTTATCAGCTGGCTTGCTTTCTGTAGTTGCTCCTGATAAAACGCGGGTGCATCTATCCTGTCCAGTTCCGTCTGGGCGGTAGCCGATGAGATGGCACAACCGCCGTTCTGCTGGGCTGCGGCCACCGCTTTGTCCAGTTCGGCGGCAGCCAGCGCGAATTTCCGTTCCTGGCTGTACTGCATGGCCCGTTGCAAGTGCTGGTCATAGGTAGCCTGGGCGTTGGCACATTCCTGGGAGAAAATTCCCTGGCTGAGCGCCCTAAACTTGCCGTCCAGTTCTTTGTCGTTGACCAGCCCGTACCTGATCTGCAGATTGGTCACCTCAGAGGCAATGGTGCGGGCCTGGGGCAATTTGTTCGCGCTGGCCTGCAGTTGCCCCTGCGTTATCTTTTCCATGATGACCGGACGGGCAGCCTGGCGGATCAGTTTATCTGCATCGGGTTGCGGGGTGAGGCTGTAGTCGCTGGCCAAGGTTTTTCCTTTCTCAAACGCCTCTAGGGCAACGGCATATTGCTTGGTCTGCAAGGCTTGGCGGCCCTTGGTCATGTGCCCCAAATACATCTGCTGCTGTACATCACGGAGCAAGGCAGAAGCGGCGGCATCTGAATCTATGGCAGTCTTGTTGTTGCGCGCGTACTGCTGGGCTTCTTTGGCCAGTTTTTCGGCTTGCACCAGGTTCTTCTGGTTCAGGGCCTGCTTACCAGACTGCAGCAAATTGTCATAGAGACCGTTTTTGGCGAAGACAATTCCTTCTTCCCACAGCTCAGGGCGGCAGCGCAGGCTGGAGATGCCACGGCAGAAATCACGGGCTTCCTCAAACTGCTCCAGCGCCTGTTGGTACTTGCCTTGGTTGTTGAGCTGTTCGCCGTTGCGCACATACTCGTTCTGAATATCCAGCGCCAACTCCTGCCCAAACCGGTACGTCTCTGGGTCTACCTGCATGCGGTTGAGCAGCTCCCGGATACGTTGGCTGGCCTCTTTCAGATAACCGGCTTTGTAATCTAGGCGTGCCAGTTGCAGGTGCGCGGGCGCGAAGGCAGGGTTGGCTTGCAATGCACGCTCAAAGAAGTCACGCCCAGCGCGGGAATTTCCGTTCAGGGCAAGTTCCAATCCTCGGTTGTAATATATCTCGGGCAGGCGGGCCCACATCTGGTCCAGCGCCGCGTGCCGCTCTCTGAAGGCATGGTCCAGCTCCTTCACCCGGCGGCGCAATTGCAGCGGGTCGCGGCGGTTGAGGCCCAGTTCACGCTCCATGCGGCTGTCTACCAGTTGGTCCAGTTCGCGTTCCAGCTTCTGGAGCCGGTCTTTGTGGGCGGGCAGGTACTCCAGGTCGTTGGGGTTGATGGTCTGGAGGTCCCTGGTAAATTGGGCCAGGCGGATATCGGCTTCCTGGTACTGCTTCAGCAAAGCCAACCTATTCCGCAGGGCGCTGTAGTTCTCACCAGAATAACTGAGCTTCTTCTCCACCACCCGCAGCTTGTACCCTTGAAAAGCCGAAGTATCCTGCACCGAGGTCTGCACCAGCACCGTGGCACCGTCTTCGCGCAGAGTTTTACCAGTTACCTCAAAGGTTTGCAGCACCTTGTCTTCGCGGCCCAGCAACTGCACCTTGGCTTTGAGGGAAGAAGGCGTTAAGACATCGGCGAAATCAAAATCGCGGTACAGGACCTGCTCCCGCACCCGCACGTTCTGGACGGCCGCGTACAGCACCAGTTGAGTCCCCTCCCGGGTGATTTTTTCCCGCTGCTCAAACTCCACCGGCAGCACCAGCTTGCCAGATCTGTTGTGGTTGTCATAGCCCAGTTCGCGGGCCAAGTTTCCTAAATCTGTGTCTGTGAAACTGGAGATAGAGACGCTTTCCAGCCGGGTTTGCTCATAGAGAACCTTAGACTGCGCGCCGGCCCGGCCACCCCAGAGGAGCAGCAAAACCAACAGGAGGGAGAGTAGGGGTGCTTTCATAATATTAGCGGTATCTGATATTCAGGGCAAGGCAAAATCCGTTCCATAAATAATCAGGATGCCTTTCTACAGAGAGGATGCCCCGGCAGGAGATCTGGTTGCCTGGAGCGGGAGGAATTGCGTGCGAGAGCCACCTGCGTTTAGGGGCTGTTTTTGGAAAAACAGCCCCTAAACGCAGCACTCCATTGCGTTGCCTGTTACAAAGTATTACAAGCCGCTCACCTGCTTGTTTTTAGGGTACTTGACTACGTAGCGCAGAGACCGTTTCACTTCTTCATTTGGTTTGAGCACCACTTGCCACGTGACTTTACCGGTTTCTTTGTTCCATTGGCCGCCGTTGGTGTCTACGTCTTCCACTTCAATCTCAGAGGTGGTGCTTAAGGGAATCTGGTCTTCTACCGTGATGGTGACCGGTTGGGCCTTGGTGTTGCGCAGGCTGATCTCATACCCAAACTGCTCTTTGACGTTGCTGCCCAAGGTGGTGCGCTTCTGGTAGTCTTTCATCCGTTCGCGCTGCACCACCACATTCTGATCGCGGCCCAGGGATAAAGTGAGCGTGTCGCGGGTTTGTTCGGGGTTCAGGAACGATTTCCCGGTGAAAGTGCCAGCCAGAAAAACATTAGCCTCGCCGGGCAACAGCTTCAGGTTCTCCCAGTTAGTAAGATGCGCCACCAGAAACGCTGTTTTATCCAGTTTAGGAACGGTAGTATGGGCGTAAGCGGTAGGGAGGCTGTGCTGCTGAATGTCTACGGTGTGGGGCTTTCCGTCTGAAGGCACGCTGAACGGAATCCCGATCTTGAATTCGGCGGCTAAGGTGGTGGAAACAGCCTCGGTGAAGTCTGCGGTGCTGGTAGCAGGGGCGGCGGTGACAACTTCCTCTCGTAACTGCAGAACCTCCTCGTCTTTCTTGATTACTGGAGGTGAAAATTTAACTTTTCTTCTAATTGGAGGATCTTGCAAAATCCCAACACGTTGCGGTTCCAACTCAGGCTTCTGGGCACCTTCAGCTGGGTTAGTGGTAGCTAGAGTTAATTGCACGTTGTCCCAGTTCACGCCGGTGTTCTGCCGCACGTTGGCTTTGTATTGCAGTTGCACCGGCCCTTGGTTTCCGCTGGCGCGAAGGTCATAAATGGGTTCCCAGCCGGCGTTGTACACCAGGTACGTGGCCTCCAGTCCCACCGGGGTTCTTGCCGCAGCCTGCACGGCCACAATCACGCGGTTGTTGGCGTTCTGGTTGCTCCTGGCTTGGTTCACCTGGTTGTTGAATTGCCCCTGCCGTTCCTTCAGCACCGCAAGCCGGACGTCAACGGTATGGATTTCTTTCCTGATCGCCAGCAGGCGCGTGCGGTAGTAATCGGCTACTTCTTTGAGTCGGGCGGCGGTGAGGCCGGTTTGGGAACCACCTATATTCTGGTTCGCCTGCAGGAGCGCTTCCTCCTTCTGCAATACCTCCCGTTGGTCGGTTAAAGTTCTGATGCGGCCGTTGTAACTCTGCAGAGAATCTTCCAGCCGTTGCAGTTCTTTGGGCTTCCCGGTGTTCCGCAGGAAATTCTGCTCATACCGCACCGAAAGCAAAGTCACGTTGCCGGTGGGGTTTACCTGCACGCTGCGCTCATCTATCTGCGCCGGCAGGCCCTCCAGCACCAGTTCAGTAATGCCCGGCTCCACGGTGGTACGCCCAACGTTGGTGACCTGCGCCCGGTTCAGGAATACCGTAACGGCTTTCACCTGGGTAAGCATTGCTTCCTGTTTTTGGCCTAAAACCGGAAAAACGTGCCCTAAACAGACCATCAGACAACAGAGGCAAACAACAATTTTTTTCATAAAGGGCAGACAACGAGAGAATGGGAAGAAAATAACAGGCTACAAAGAAAGCGTTTCTGCTGGAATGTTTCCTGCGGTTTCGCTTACCTTTGGGCATCACAAGTAGAATTTGCGCATGTATTCTTACCAACGCCTTTTTGATTTCACCCAGAAGATTTTCCTGAGCATTGGCTGCCCTCCTGATGATGCTTTGCTAGCCACCGAAACCTTGCTTTCCGCCGACCTGCGCGGGATAGATTCACACGGCGTGGCCCGCCTCATTGGCTATGTGCGCCTGTGGGAAGCCGGCCGCATCAACGCCACCCCCACCGTGCGCGTGGTGCACGAAACGCTCAGCACCGCCACCGTGGACGGCGACGGCGGCCTTGGCCTGGTAGTAGCGCCCAAAGCCATGCAGATTGCGCTGGAGAAAGCCAAAAACGTGGGCAGCGGCTGGGTGAGCGTGAAGAACTCCAACCACTTCGGCATTGCCGGGTACCACGCCATGAAAGCGCTGGAACATGACATGATTGGCATGGCCATGACCAACGCCAGCCCACTGGTGGCTCCTACCTATTCCCTGGAAAGACTCTTAGGCACCAACCCCATCGCGGTAGCCATTCCGGCTAATGAGCAGCCGCCATTTGTAGCCGATTTGGCCACCACCACCGCTGCCAACGGCAAGCTGGAGATTCTGCAACGCAAGAACCTGGAGGCACCCCACGGCTGGATTCAGTCCGCCGACGGTTCTTCCTCCACCAACCCCAACGAATTGAAAGATGGCGGAGCCCTGCTGCCTTTGGGCGGCGATACCGGCAGCCACAAAGGCTACGCGCTGGGCGCAGTGGTAGACATTTTCTCGGCTGTTTTATCTGGGGCCAATTATGGTCCGTGGGTACCGCCGTTCGTGAGCTTCCTGGCGCCGCCCGCCAACCCCGTGGGCGAGGGCATCGGGCATTTTTTCGGGGCGATGCGCGTAGATGCCTTCCGCCCCGCCGAGGACTTCAAACAGCACATGGACAACTGGATCACCACCTTCCGGAATTCCAAAGCAAAGGCCGGCCATCAAGTCTTAATTCCCGGTGACCCCGAGCGTGAGAGTGAAGCGGTCCGCTTGAAAGAAGGGATTCCGCTGCTCCCGCCGGTGGTGAAAGATCTGGAAGGTTTGGGTGAGAAGTTTGGGGTGACGCTGTAGTAAGAAATAGGAAAAGAAGATATACTTAAATAAAAATGTTTAATAACACTACACAAGATGAATTAAGAACAACATGCAGAAATGCGTTAGAGTCTTTAGAACTATGGCTTAGAAGCCTAATTGACACTAAGTTATCTGAAAACTTCGGAAAAGATTATTTTCATTTTAAAGATAAAAACGGTAATAACTTAGTTAAATCTGCTATTCTCAAGTCTTGTCAAGATAAGGTAACAAAAGAGCCTCAAAGGTTTAGCAGACTCATTGATGCAACGTTCATTGAAGAAATATTTGATATTATATGCAATCCTAACCTTTATAACAAGTACTTCAATGATGCATTAAATGAAGCTTTCCCCGTTGGAAGGGAGCAAGCAAAACACACTTTTAGTAAAATAATCACACCTAGAAACTACCTCTCTCATGCAAACCCGATAAGCTTTAGACAAGCAGAGCAAGTCATCTGCTACTCTCATGATATTATCGATTCTATTAAGTCATATTTCATTAAAATGAATAAAGAAAAAGAGTTCAATGTTCCAACCTTTATCACCATCACTGATTCATTAGGTAATAAATTCCATTCATCAGAATTGCTAGTCGTAGGAAATAAAAGAGTTATTAATTCATTAAATACAAGAAACAACATTCTATTCCCTAGTGATGAACTTAAAATTGAAGTACAGGTTGACGAAAGCTTCTCCCCTACAACATACAGAATTTGGTGGGTATTCATAAATGGTGCATCAATATTCGAAATTAAGAATCAAGAAGGAAACCTTTTTCAATTATCTATTAAAGAAAAACATATATCTGAGTCATTCAAAATAGAATGTTATGTAGCTTCTAATAAACAATGGCATAAACATCAAAAATATGATGACATGTTTATTATTACTTATAAAATATTGCCTTTACCTAAATAGAACGCGTTAATTATAACAAAATATAAGTACTGATAGTAATATGCCTATAACAACGTAATACAAATACTGTTTCCTTATTTCAATCCCCAAAAACATAGCCTTGTCCCTATGTTTGAAAATGCCTACCTTATTCGCTGATTCCGTTTAGAACCTCCTTTTCTGAAATCATGCGAAAAACGCTTACGCTCCTTTGCCTGCTTTGGCTGGCGTTTACCTCTCTTCACGCACAGAACAAACCTGCCGGTTTTGCCGCCAAAACGGCGAGCCTACAGAAATTCGCGGGCTTCTTCCCTTTTTATTGGGACGAGGCCACGGGCAAAATCTTTCTGGAGATAGACAAGTTGGACACGCCCTTTCTATATGTCTCCTCGCTACCGGCAGGGCTGGGCTCCAATGATATTGGGTTGGACAGAGGGCAGTTGGGCGGCACGCACGTGGTGTCTTTCCAGAAAGTAGGGCCCAAGGTGCTGCTCATAGAACCTAACCAAAGCTACCGCGCCATGAACGGCAACCCCGCCGAGGAACAGGCCGTGGCCCAGTCGTTCGCGCAGTCCACGCTGTGGGGCTTTAAGGTAGAAGCCTCAGAAGGGAACCGAGTACTAGTGGATGCCACTGACTTTCTGCTACGGGATGCGCATGATGTAGTGGGCAGCATTCGGCGATCACGCCAGGGCTCTTATAGATTGGATGCCTCCCGCTCTGCCTTCTACCTGCCGCGCACCAAGAACTTTCCGCAGAACACCGAGTTTGAAGCCACCCTCACCTTTGTGGGCGGAGATGACGCCGGCAACTTCGTGCGGGAGGTGGCTCCTTCCACAGAAGCCCTGACGCTGCGCCAGCACCATTCTTTCATTCAACTGCCCGACCGCAACTACACGCCCCGAGCCATGGACCCGCGGGCCGGGTATTTCGGGATTGAGTACATGGACTTCAGCACCCCCATTAACCAGTCTATAGTAAAGCGATTCATTGCGCGGCACCGCCTGCAGAAGAAGAACCCCGGTGCGGCTGTGTCTGAAGCCGTGGAGCCCATTGTCTATTACGTGGATCATGCCGCCCCAGAACCCATCAGAAGTGCTTTGCTGGACGGAGCCCGCTGGTGGGCACAGGCCTTTGAAGCCGCCGGGTACAAAGATGCGTTCAAAGTAGAAATCCTGCCCGTTGATGCTGACCCCATGGATGTGCGTTACAATGTCATTCAATGGGTGCACCGCAGCACCAGAGGCTGGTCTTACGGCGCCTCCGTGACAGACCCGCGCACCGGTGAAATCCTGAAAGGGCACGTAAGTCTGGGTTCCCTCAGGGTACGCCAGGATTATTTAATTGCCGAAGGTTTGTTAGCGCCCTATGAGGAAGGCAAACCCGCCAACCCCGAGATGATGCGGATGGCCTTGGCGCGTCTGCGACAACTGTCGGCGCACGAGCTGGGGCACACGCTGGGCATTATGCACAACTACGCCGCCAGCGTGAGCAACCGCGCCTCGGTTATGGATTACCCCCACCCTACCGTAAGACTCACCCCAGACGGAAAGATTGATTTGGCTGATGCCTACGCCGTGGGCATGGGCGAGTGGGACAAACTGGCCGTAGCCTATGGGTACCAAGACTTCCCCAAGGGCACGGATGAAACACAGGCCCTGGACCAACTGCTCCGCGAAGGCCACAGAAGAGGCCTCCAATTCATCTCTGACCGTGACGCCCGCTCTCCCGGTGGAGCCCATCCGCAGGCCCACCTCTGGGACAACGGGGTCAACGCCGCCGATGAGTTGCGTCAGGTACTGGCGATCCGGGAAAAAGCACTAGCGCAATTTGGCGTGAACAACATTAAGCAAGGTACGCCCATGGCGATGTTGGAAGACGTGCTGGTGCCTATCTATAACTACCACCGCTACCAGGTAGAAGCCACCGCCAAAGTGGTAGGCGGCCTGAACTACACTTACGCCTCGCGCGGAGATGGACAGCTAGTCACCGAAAAAGTCCCTGCCGCCGAACAACAGAAAGCTTTAGACGCTCTGCTTGCCACGTTGCAGCCAGAGGTGCTGGCGCTTCCTGAGAACATCATTGCGCTCATCCCGCCAAGGCCCGCCGGTTGGTCGCCTACGCGGGAATTGTTTGACAAACGCACCGGGCTCACCTTTGATCCGTTGGCCGCCGCCGAAGCCTCCGCAGATTTTACCTTGTCCTTCCTGTTCCACCCAGAACGCGCCGCCCGTTTGGTAGAATTGAAAGCCCGGGGCAGCAGATTAGGCTTAGAAGAAGTGCTGGACCAGATCCTGGAACAAACCTGGAAAGCAAAGACCCAGAACGGTCTGAAAGGACAAACGCAGCTCCTCACGCAGCAACTGGTGTTAACGCACCTTCTGGCTTTGTCTCAGAATGAAAACGCGGCATATTCCGTGCGTGGCATTGCCACCTTGAAACTGCAGGAACTGGAGAAGCAACTGAAAAAACTTTCCAAAGCTTCTGATGACGCCATGAAAGCCAACGCGTTACTCGCGCTGGAAAGATTAAAACAACCTGCCGCCGCCAAACCACAGTTGCACAAAGACCTGCCGCCGGGGGCACCCATCGGCTCAGTAGAGATACTGGGTTGCCAATAGCGTTTAGCGGCTCTTTTTCTGAAATCAGGCAAAAACCCCACCTCCGGCAGAAGTGGGGTTTTCTTTATGGCTACAGCTAACCGTCTCTCCACAAATAATTCTGCTTAAGATTTCCGTTTTGCACGCATTCCGTCCCCCTTTAAAGGGAGTAGGGGATGACAAAGCCGTTTGAAGAACTAAAAGCTTTTGCTACACAGCATTAGAAAGAAATGCCTATTAGGGCAACCACGAGGGATTGCCCTAACATTCTTCTCGGGAATGCCTTGGCCTGCCAGAGTAATCATCCCCCTACCCCCTTTGAAGGGGGACGGAATGCGTGACATAACCTACCATTGAACCCCCATCAATATAGAAAAACCTTATACCCAATTTGGGAATGCAAGCCAAACCCTTATATTTAATAAACTAACTCTTAACCCTTTATACTTTGAAAAGACGTGACTTTCTCCATCTTTCCGGCTTAGGCTTAGGGGCGCTTATGCTTCCTATTCCCGTCTGGGGCCATGACATTGCTCCGGAGGCCGTTCTGGAACCCATTGACGTGGCTTTCAAAAAGCAGATAGCCGATGCCGCCCTCAACGCCGCCAAATCAAGAGGCGCCACCTACACCGATGTCCGCATTGGCCGCTACCTGAACCAGTACCTCATCACGCGGGAAGACAAAGTGGAGAACACGGTCAATACCGAGTCGTATGGGTTGGGCGTACGGGTGTTGGTGAACGGTATCTGGGGCTTTTCGGCTATTGATGAGGTCACGCCTGCCGGAGCCGCCAAAGCCGCCGAACTGGCGGTGGCCATTGCCAAAGCCAACTCTAAGTTGCAGTCTGAGCCGGTACAACTGGCTCCGCAACGGGGCTACGGCGAGGTAAATTGGAAAACACCTATTGAGCGCAACGCCTTTGAGGTGCCCTTGAAAGAGAAAGTAGACATCCTGCTGGGGCTAACGCCGCCGCCATGCAGAACGGGGCCAATTACGTGAACTCCGCGCTGTTTCTGGTGAACGAGCAAAAATACTTCGCGTCTTCAGACGGTTCCTACATTGACCAAGACGTGCACCGCATCTGTCCAGTGCTGAACGCAACTGCCATTGACCAGAAAACCGGTAAGTTTGAGACCCGGCAATCCTTGAGTTCGCCGGTAGGCATGGGCTTTGAATACCTAAGCGCCCGCCCCGAGGGCAAGTACAAAGGCATTACCACCCGCTACGGCAAGTATTATGACATGGTGGAAGACGCCGCCGCCGCCGCCAAACAGGCCAAAGAGAAGCTCACGGCCAAGAGCGTGCTGGCGGGCAAGTATGATTTGGTGCTGGACCCTTCGCACCTCTGGCTCACCATCCATGAAAGCGTGGGGCACCCGCTGGAGCTGGACCGCGTGCTGGGCTATGAGGCCAACTTTGCCGGAACTTCCTTCGCCACCCTGGACAAATGGAAAACCAAGAACTTCAAATACGGCAGCGACAAAGTAACCCTGTTCGCCGACAAAACCCAGCCCGGTTCTCTGGGTGCGGTGGGGTATGACGATGAAGGCGTGAAAACCAAACAGTGGGACTTGGTGAAAGACGGAACGTTGGTAAACTACCAGGCCACCCGTGACCAAGCCCACATCATCGGGGAAAAAGAATCGCACGGGTGCTGCTACGCCGACAACTGGAGCTCAGTGCAGTTCCAGCGCATGGCCAATGTGTCTCTGGCACCGGGCAAACAGAAACTGAGCGTAGATGACATGATCAAAGACGTGGAGAAAGGTATCTATATCATAGGCGATGGTTCTTTCTCCATTGACCAGCAACGTTACAACTTCCAGTTTGGGGGGCAGCTGTACTATGAGATCAAAGACGGCAAGATAGTGGGGCCGCTCAAAGACGTAGCCTACCAGAGCAATACCCAGGAATTCTGGAACTCCTGCGCCGCCGTCTGCGACGAGAGCGACTACCGCCTGGGCGGCTCCTTCTTCGACGGCAAAGGCCAGCCCACCCAGAGCAGCGCCGTCTCGCACGGCTCCGCCACCACCCGTTTCAACGGCGTGAACGTGATCAACACAGGCCGGAAAATCTAGATATAGTTAAGAGTTAAAAGTTAGGAGTGAAGAGTTGGTGACACACCTGTTCTTCGCTCCGCGGAATTGGAAGGTGCGTTTAGAGCCTGTTTTTCTGAAATCAGACCCAAAACAGATGTCAACTTTCTCCTCAACTTTTAACTCTTCACTCTCAACTCTTAACTAACAACAATGGCAATATTAAGTAAAGACCAAGCCCAGGGCATCTTGAAGAAGGTGATGGCCCTGAGCAAAGCCGATGAGTGCGAGGCGAACCTAAACGGCGGCAAAGCGGGCAACGTGCGCTATGCGCGCAATTCAGTTTCCACGGCCGGTGAGTCGCATACCACCTCGCTGGTGGTGCAATCTTCCTTCGGGAAACGGGTGGGCACGGCTACCATTAATGAGTTTGACGATGCCTCTCTGGAGAAAGTGGTGCGTCGCTCAGAAGAATTGGCTAAACTAGCCCCATAGAACCCTGAATACATGGGCGTGCTGGGTCCGCAGAAATATATAACCACCAATCCTTACTCGGCTACTACGGCGGCCATCACGCCAGACAAACGCGCCGAAATGGTGGCCCAGAGTATTGCGGCTGCCAAAGCAAAAGGCATGACCGCAGCGGGCTATCTGCAAGACAACGTGGGGTTCCAATCCATGATGAACAGCAAAGGATTGTTCGCCTATAACACAGACACGGGCGTTGATTTCTCCTTGACGGTGCGCACCCCAGACGGTACCGGTTCTGGGTATGTCTCCAGAGGGTTCAATGACGTGAGCAAACTAGACACCGCCTCAGTCTCTAACATTGCGGTAAACAAAGCCACGGGCTCGGCCAACGCCAAAGCTCTGGAGCCGGGTAAATACACGGTTATTCTGGAGCCTGCCGCCGTGGCCGTGATGCTGGAGAATCTGTTCTACGGGATGGATGCGCGCTCCGCAGATGAAGGCCGCAGCTTCCTGAGCAAACCGGGCGGTGGCAACAAAATTGGGCAGAAATTGGTGGACGAGCGGGTGACCATCTACTCAGACCCGGCACACCCAGAGCTACCCACGTCACCCTGGGCGGGCGATGGTCAGGCCCTGAACAAAGTCACCTGGATAGACAAAGGCGTGGTGAAACAGATTCCGGTCTCCAGGTACTGGGCACAGCAGAAGAAGATAGCACCGGTTCCGTTCCCTAACACAGCCATTATGCAGGGCGGTACGCAGAGCCTGGAAGACCTGATCAAAGGCACCCAGAAAGGCATCTTGGTCACGCGCCTGTGGTACATCCGGAGCGTAGACCCGCAGACGCTCCTGCTCACCGGCCTCACCCGCGATGGAACTTTCTACATTGAGAACGGCAAGATCAAGCACGCGGTCAAGAACTTCCGGTTCAACGAGAGCCCCATCATCATGCTCAACAACCTGGAAGCCATTGGCAAAAGTGAACGCACCGTGAGCGGCGAATCCAGCAACAACTACCTGCTGCCACCGCTCAAAATCAGAGACTTCACCTTCAGCAGTTTGTCAGACGCGGTGTAAATAAGCCTCTCTTTCCGTTGCGTTTAGGGGCTGTTTTTGGAAAAAGGGCCCCTAAACGCAATTCATCTCTACAGAGGCTCTTCTCTCTGGCGTAAGCGGGCGCTTATGCCAAGGGGAAGAGTCAGCTTTTCCTGTTTAGGACCTCTTTTTCCAAAAACGGCCGCTAAACAGAAACTTTCGTTTCATAAAAAGCCCCGCTAGGTATAGCGGGGCTTTTTATATAGCGCCAAGTCAATCAGTTACTAAGAAGAAACCGTAAACCTGTTCACAGGCTATTTCTTTGTACTTTTGCGCCGAGAGGCTTTCATGCGTCTCCTAAAATTTGACCCCATGGCTAAAATTGCGATAAACTTAACCACCGCCTCTATTCAACAGGAAGAGGTGATTGTGGGCATTGACTTAGGCACTACCAATAGTTTGGTGGCGTACATGCACCCAGAAGACCGGGCCGCCATCGCCATCAACGACCAAGGTTTAGGGACCATAGTTCCGTCTGTGGTACACTTCGGAGAGAATGGCGAGGCCGTGGTAGGAAACGCCGCCAAAGACTACCTCATCACTGACCCTGCCAACACTATTTACTCCGTAAAGCGCCTCCTGGGCAAATCGTACCAAGACCTGGGCGCGCACAAAGATTTCTTCGGCTACAAGATCATTGACGACAACTCCGAAGGGCTGGTGAAGATACGGGTGCAGGACCGCTTCTACTCGCCTATTGAGCTCTCTGCCGAGATTTTGAAAGAGCTCCGCGCCCGCGCCGAGCACGCCCTCAAAACTCCGGTGAACCGCGCCGTCATCACCGTGCCCGCTTACTTCAATGACTCCCAGCGCCAGGCCACGCGCGATGCCGGCAAACTGGCCGGGCTGGAGGTACTGCGCATTGTGAACGAACCTACGGCGGCCTCTCTGGCCTACGGCATCGGGCTAGAACCCACCGAGGAGAAAACCATTGCCGTGTATGATCTGGGCGGCGGCACTTTTGATATTTCCATCCTGAAGATCCACCAGGGCATTTTTGAGGTGCTCTCCACCAACGGCGACACCTACCTGGGCGGCGATGACATGGATAGAGCCATCATTGAGCACTGGATCCTGGGCAACCGCCTGGTAGCTGATTTGGCCGCTCAGGATGCCAATACGGCCCAAGCCCTTCGGCTCAAGGCCGAGGAAGCCAAGAAAGCCCTGAGCAGCCAGGAGACCTTTACCGCAGAACTAAACGGCGTTACGTTAGAGTTAGACAAGCACACCTTTGAAACACTCATCACGCCCATTGTGGACCGCACCATGACCTCCTGCCGCATGGCCCTGCAAGACGCTGGTCTGGCTCCTGAGCAGATTGACACTGTGATTATGGTGGGCGGTTCTACCCGTGTGCCGCTGGTGTACCAAACCGTAAGCGACTTCTTCGGGAAACCTGCAAACAACTCTCTGAACCCCGATGAGGTGGTGGCCCTGGGTGCCGCCATCCAAGCCGATGTGCTGGCCGGGAACCGCAAAGACATTCTGTTGCTGGACGTAACGCCGCTCACGCTAGGCATTGAAACTATGGGCGGTTTGATGGATTCCATCATTCCGCGCAACTCCAAGATCCCGACCAAAGCCGGGCGGCAGTACACTACGTCGGTAGACGGGCAGGTGAACATGAAAATCTCAGTGTACCAAGGAGAGCGCGATCTGGTGAAAGAAAACCGAAAACTGGCTGAGTTTGACCTGAAAGGCATTCCGGCCATGCCCGCTGGTTTTCCTAAGGTAGACGTGAACTTTATCCTGAACGCCGATGGTATCTTGAAAGTAGAAGCCATTGAACTACGCTCAGGCGTGCGCCAGGAGGTAGAGGTGAAACCGCAGTACGGCCTCACCGATGAACAGGTAGAGCAGATGCTCATGGACTCCATCACCCACGCCCGCGAAGACGTTTCTACCCGCATGGTCATTGAGGCCCGCACCACCGCCGAGCAGATGATCTACCAGGTGGAGCGCTTCCTGGAGAAGAACGGCGAGCACCTTACCTCAGAGGAAATTAACCTTACCCGGCAAAACGTGCAGCACCTGAAAGAGGTGTTACCTACCGGCGACAAAGACACTATTCTGAAAGCCGTGGATGTGCTGGAAGAACAGACCAGTCCTTTCGCGGAGCGCGTGATGCAAATTTCCATCAAGAAAGCCATGACCGGCAAGAAGATTGAGTAAAGCTGTTTAGGGGCTCTTTTTGGAAAAAGAGCCCCTAAACGCACATCCATAAAAGCAGAAGGCGCTACTGTACAGTAGCGCCTTCTGCTTTTATGGTCTTTCTGTGAACTATTGCTGCGGTGGCTGTTCGGCCTCCAGTTCTTCTTCGTCTTTCTCTACAATGATGTACAGGTCCTCAGTGGGTTTCTTCATGAGATACTTCTCCCGCGCAAACTTCTCCAGCAATTCTGGGTTACTCATCAGTTCCTTGCGGTCTTTCTGCACTTCCTCAATCTTCTCCAGATAGTAGTCACGCTCCTCTTCCAGCACGGCCAATTTTCGGCTGGTCTGGAACTGCGTCACGAAGTCATTGGAGTCAAAGAAGAACATCCATACCAGAAACAGCAGCGTGGTAAGGAAATAGAAGTTTCTGAAAAATTTAGGTACCCGAGCCAACATACACACCTCTACATAAAAATGGCGGCAAGTCTGCACTTGCCGCCATGAATTTACTAAGATTTTCAGCAGCTCCTGTATACCTGGGGCTACTTCTTTTCAATTATCCGTTTAGCGCCTCTTTTTCTCAAATAAAGCCTAAACTGAAGGAATGAAAGATTCAAAAGAATCTGGTTCCATTACATTTTTCTTCCTGGGAAGTAAGCTACCTCGCCCAGTTCCTCCTCAATGCGGAGCAATTGGTTGTACTTAGCCATCCGGTCAGAACGCGAAGCCGAACCAGTTTTGATTTGACCAGTATTTAACGCCACCGCTAAGTCAGCAATGGTATTGTCTTCGGTCTCCCCTGAACGGTGGCTCATGATGCTCTTATACCCGTTGATGCGGCCCAGGTTGATGGCGTTGATGGTCTCAGTCAACGTACCAATCTGGTTTACTTTGATGAGGATGGCGTTGGCTACCTGCTGGTCAATCCCCTGCTGCAGACGGGTCACGTTGGTCACGAACAAGTCATCACCAACCAACTGAGTCTTATTGCCGATAGAATCTGTCAGTTGTTTCCAACCAGTCCAGTCGTCCTCGTCCATACCGTCTTCAATAGAGATGATGGGGTATTTGTTCGCCCACTCGGTCCAGAAACCTACCATTTCAGAAGAAGTCAGTTTATCACCGGTAGATTTCTTAAAGTGGTAGTGGCCGGTAGAGGCGTCATAGAACTCAGAAGCGGCGGCATCCATAGCGATCATGAAGTCTTCACCCGGACGGTAACCGGCAGCCTCAATGGCTTGCAATACCACCTCAATGGCCTCTTGGTTAGAGCCAATGTTAGGCGCAAAGCCGCCTTCGTCGCCTACGTTGGTAGACATGCCTTTCTTCTTCAGAACGTTTTTAAGGTGATGGAACACCTCAGAACCCCACCGGAGCGCCTCAGAGAAAGACGGAGCGCCTACGGGCATTACCATGAACTCCTGGAAGTCAATGGAGTTGTCTGCGTGGCTACCGCCGTTCAAGATGTTCATCATTGGTACCGGCAGGGTGTTGGCGTTCACGCCCCCCACGTAACGGTACAAAGACTGGCCGGCTTCTTTGGCAGCGGCTTTGGCAGCGGCCAAGGAAACCCCTAAGATGGCGTTGGCTCCCAACTTGGCTTTGTTAGGAGTACCGTCAATCTCAATCATGATTTTATCTAGCAGGCTCTGCTCAAACACAGAGAAACCAACCAGTTCATCAGCAATAACTGTGTTTACATTCTGTACCGCCTGTAACACGCCTTTGCCCATGTATTTGCTTTTGTCGTCGTCACGCAGCTCAACAGCTTCGTGCTTACCGGTAGAAGCTCCTGATGGAACTGCCGCTCTACCAACAATACCGTTCTGGGTGATTACATCTACTTCTACAGTAGGGTTACCGCGTGAGTCAAAAATCTGGCGGGCTTTGATGTCTTCAATTAAGCTCATATACTTCCTTCTAGTTTGAATTATGATTTCTTTTCTTTTTCCAGCATTTCCACAAATAGGTCGAACAGGTATTCAGAGTCATGTGGTCCTGGGGAAGATTCTGGGTGGTACTGAACAGAGAAAGCGGGTTTATTCTTGATTCTGATCCCCTCTATGGTATTATCATTCAGGTTGATGTGCGTGATCTCCACATTGGGGTTATTCTTCACAGCCTCAGCGTCAACCGCAAAACCATGGTTCTGGGAAGTCACCTCGCTACGGCCAGTGATCAGGTTTTTCACGGGGTGATTCAAGCCGCGGTGACCATTGTGCATCTTATAGGTAGGAATGCCATTGGCCTGGGCTAGTATCTGGTGCCCCATGCAGATCCCGAACATTGGTTTCTCCACAGACAAGATCTGTTCAACGCTTCTAACCGCCTCAGTAGTCACGGCTGGATCACCAGGACCGTTGGAGATGAAATATCCATCTGGTCCCCAAGCTTCCATTTCTTCAAACGTAGTTCCGTATGGGAACACACGGCACTCACAGCCACGCACGGTAAGGTTGTTCAGGATATTGCGTTTCACGCCCAAATCAAGAACCGCTACCTTAAACTTTGGCTCACTCACCGGTAGGTCATACTGGCTGGCTGTAGAAACTTTAGAGGAGAGTTCCAGTCCTGCCATAGAAGGAACGGCAGCCAATTGTTTCTTCAGCTCTTCTACATCTGTAGTTTCTGAAGAAATGATCGCGTTCATTGCTCCCTTGTCACGCACGTATCTCACAAGCTCGCGCGTGTCAATCTCGCAGATACCAACAACACCGGCTTTCTCAAAATACTCCTGCAAAGAGCCTTCGGCCGTTTTGCGTGAGAAATGATGAGAGAACTCTTTACATACCAAACCTTTGATTTGGATGTTAGAAGACTCTACCTCCTCTGGCTGAACACCGTAATTGCCCACGTGAGAAACAGTGGTAATTACAATCTGTCCATAGTAAGAAGGATCTGTAAAGATTTCTTGGTAACCGGTCATACCGGTATTAAAGCATACCTCGCCGCCCGTAGTGCCAATTTTACCCAGGCTTTTGCCCCTAAAAACGGTACCATCTTCCAGCACCAGTACTGCATCAGTTGTTGTATGAAGCTTCATTCTAAATTGTTAATTAGGCAAAAATAAAAAAGGGATACGATTAATATCGTATCCCTTTAGAATTATTACTGCATAATGGTTATTCAGCAGTTGGAGTATCAGTTGCAGGAGCAGCATCATCAGTAGCAGGAGCTGCTGCTTCAGAAGTAGTATCTGCTGCATCTTTCTTCTTACCAGAAGCCCGACGTCTTGTTTTAGGCTTGGCAGCAGCGGCAGTACCGGTTGTGCTAAGCATATCCTCATTGTAGTCTACCAACTCAATGATACACATATCGGCGTTGTCGCCAAGACGAGTACCAGTTTTGATGATACGTGTATATCCACCTGGACGCGTAGCAATTTTAGAAGCTACACCATCAAAAAGCTCTTTAACAGACTCTTTGTTCTGCAGGTAAGAAAATACTGTACGACGTGAATGAGTAGTGTCGTTCTTTGATTTGGTTAACAAAGGCTCAACATATTTACGTAGCGCTTTTGCTTTGGCAACCGTAGTGGTTAAACGCTTGTGTAGAATAAGGGATGAAGCCATGTTAGAAAGTAAAGCCGCACGGTGCGAGGCCGTTCTTCCTAAGTGGTTAATTTTTTTACCGTGTCTCATTATTTTGAATTGTGCACGTGCATACCGTCGATCAACCTACCGGGATCGGGAATTATGCCGTAGATGATTAATCTTCTTCTAATTTATACTTAGAGATATCCATCCCAAAAGTAAGCCCTTTATCAGAAACAAGGTTCTCCAACTCTGTTAAAGATTTCTTACCGAAATTACGGAACTTCATCATGTCTGAAAGATCTAATTGCACCAGATCTCCGAGCGTTCTGATATCAGCTGCTTTCAAGCAGTTGTATGCGCGCACAGAAAGATCCATGTCATGCAATGGAGTCTTAAGCACTTTTCTCATATGGAGCATTTCTTCGTCTACAGCTTCTTCCTCTTCAGGCTTCACTGTCTCAAAAGTCATGGTATTGTCAGAGAAAAGCATGAAATGCTGGATCAGAATATTGGCAGCACCTTTCAATGCATCTTCCGGATGGATGGAACCATCCGTAGTAATTTCAAGCAAAAGACGCTCATAGTCAGTTTTCTGCTCTACCCGAGTATTCTCAACGCTATACTTAACGTTTTTAACTGGAGTGAAAATAGCATCAATTGCTATTTGACCAAAAACTTGATCTGCCGGTTTGTTCTCCTCTGCAGGAACATAACCTCTACCCTTCTGAATTGTTAATTCAATTTCAAAAGAAGCCTCAGGATCTACGTTGCAGATAACGAGGTCAGGGTTCAGAACTTGGAAAGAACCTGAGAATTTGTTGATGTCACCGGCAGTGAAGGTATCTTGCTTGCTGATGCTAACGGTGATTTTATCATCAACCAAGTCACCAATCTTCTTGAAACGAACCATTTTCAGGTTCAGGATAATTTCAGAGACATCTTCAACCACACCTTCAATGGTAGAGAACTCATGGAGCACACTAGGAATACGGATGCTAGAGATGGCATATCCCTCCAATGAGGAGAGAAGAATTCTTCTCAACGCATTCCCAATGGTAACACCATAGCCCTTTTCTAGCGGCTTAAATTCAAACTGCCCATGAAAGTCGTCGGATTTCTCCATCACGACCTTCTCCGGCATTTGAAAGGCTAATATTGACATGATTGCTGGTTTAAGGTTGAAACTTAAGTTAGAACTGATTACTTAGAGTAAAGCTCGACAATCAGCTGCTCCTGGATCTTCTCAGGGATTTGGTCACGCTGTGGATTAGAGATGAATTTACCAGCCATTTGGCCGCCATCCCATTCTAACCAAGTAAATTGACGAGCATTACGCGCAGACAAGCTGGTAGTAATAGCTTCTAATGATTTAGATTTCTCACGAACACTTACTACATCACCAGGACGCAAAGTGTAAGATGGAATGTTTACCACACCACCATTAACCAAAATGTGTTTGTGAAGAACTAACTGACGAGCAGCACGTCTTGTTGGGGCAATGCCTAAACGGAAAACGGTGTTATCCAATCTTGCTTCCAAAAGGGCAAGTAAATTTTCACCTGTGATACCAGTCTTACGGGCTGCTTTGTCAAACAAGTTAGCAAACTGACGCTCCAACACACCATAAATGTATTTAGCTTTCTGCTTCTCCATTAACTGGATTGCATATTCAGATTGCTTCTTTCTACGACCTCGGCCATGTTGACCAGGACCATACGCTTTTTTTGCTAAAGCTTTGCTTGGTCCAAAAATAGGTTCGTTATATCTTCTAGAGATTTTACTCTTAGGGCCTGTATATCTTGCCATGTCTAATACTAAATAATACCTTAAACTCTTCTGCGTTTGGGAGGACGGCAACCATTATGAGGAAGAGGAGTCACATCTTTGATAGAAGTGATTTCAATACCAACGTTTTGCATTGTCCGGATCGCTGACTCACGTCCAGCACCTGGGCCTTTCACAAACACTTCAGCCTTTCTTAAACCAGCTTCATAGGCTACTTTACCGCAATCTGCGGCGGCCATCTGAGCAGCATAAGGAGTATTTTTCTTAGACCCCTTGAACCCCATTTTACCAGCAGATGCCCAAGAGATAACTTGACCATTGATGTTGGTAACGGAAATAATAATATTGTTGAAAGAAGCTTTGATGTGAACCTGACCAACAGGCTCCACAACAACCACGCGCTTCTTGGCTTTATCTTTTCTTTTCTGAGCCATTGTCGTTTAATTATTTAGATGCCTTCTTCTTATTTGCAACAGTCTTACGCTTGCCTTTACGAGTTCTAGAGTTGTTTTTAGTTCTCTGACCTCTAACTGGTAGTCCTTTTCTGTGACGTAAACCACGGTAGCTACCAATGTCCATTAAACGTTTGATGTGTAACTGCACTTCAGAACGAAGAACACCTTCTACTTTGTGCTCAGAAGCAATAACGTTACGGATTTCACCGGCTTCATCCTCGGTCCAATCCTTTACTTTCTTGTCAAGATCCACCCCAGCCTTCACCAAAATAGACTGTGACAACTTACGGCCAATACCGTAGATGTACGTCAAAGCGATTTCGCCTCTTTTGTTATCTGGAATATCAACTCCTGCTATTCTAGCCATGTTTTAAAAATTAACCTTGTCTTTGTTTATAACGTGGATTCTTCTTGTTGATCACGTAAAGCTTGCCTTTACGTCTGATCACTTTGCAGTCTTCACTGCGCTTCTTAACTGACGCTTTTACTTTCATCTGTTTATTTGTATCTGTAAACTATTCTGCCTTTACTAAGGTCGTAAGGAGACATTTCCAATTTTACTCGGTCACCAGGAAGGATCTTGATGTAGTGCATCCGCATTTTCCCAGAGATATGAGCAATTACTTGATGGCCATTTTCTAACTCTACCCTAAACATTGCATTGGATAGTGCCTCAATAATAGTACCGTCTTGTTCGATAGAAGACTGTTTAGCCATGTATCAGTTTAGTGCTTTTCTATGTAATCAAAAGTAGTTAAAATCTCCGCTTGTCCCTTTCTAACAACAACAGTATGTTCAAAATGGGCAGATGGTTTCTTATCCCTTGTACGAATAGTCCAACCGTCCTCTTCCTGAACCACATGTCTGGAGCCTAAGTTCACCATTGGTTCAATGGCTAAAACTAAACCATCCTGAAGCTTCATGCCCTGCCCACGCTTCCCATAATTGGGAACTTCTGGGCTTTCATGTAAACTTTTACCAAGACCGTGTCCAACTAACTCGCGAACAACACCATAACCATATTGTTCAACGTGAGATTGAATAGCATACCCTATGTCACCAATCCGAGAACCTACAACCGCTTGCTCTATACCTTTATATAAAGACTCCTTTGTATGGAGAAGTAGAGACGCAACCTCTGGAGAAACCTCACCAACACCATGGGTATAAGCACTATCACTATGGTAACCTTTATAAAAGACACCACAGTCAATAGATACTACATCTCCAGGCTTTAGCTGATAAGCATTAGGAATACCATGAACTACAGCAGAATTAAGACTTATACATAAGCTATTCTTAAACCCATTGTACCCTTTGAAAGAAGGAGTGGCACCGTGATCATTGATAAACTCTTCAGCAATAGCATCTAGTTCTAAAGTAGTAACACCCTCAGTTACATGCTTGGCAAGAACACCATGCACTTGACTGAGGATGTTAGCACTTAATCTAATAAGCTCGATTTCTTCTTCGGTCTTATATACAATCATTATTAAGAAGCTACTGCTATACTTTTAGAACGACCACGAAGATTACCTGATTTCATCATGCCATCATAGTGACGCATCAACAGATAACTTTCAACTTGGTTCAAAGTGTCCAATACTACACCAACTAAGATAATAAGAGACGTTCCTCCAAAAAATGCGGCAAATTCTCTTGTTATTCCAAACAGCATGGCAATAGATGGAAGAATAGCAATAATAGCTAGGAATAATGCTCCAGGTAGAGTAATTCTAGTTAGAACTTCATCAATATATTCTGAAGTGGCTAATCCAGGCTTCACTCCAGGAATAAATCCACCACTCCTCTTCAAATCATCAGAGATTTGATTCGGATTCACACTAATGGCAGTATAGAAGAAGGTGAAGATAATAATTAGGACAGCGAAGGACACATTGTATTGCCAAGAGGTATAGTCAGAGAAGACATTACCAATTTGATTTGCAATATCACTCTCATTCCTCCAGAAAGATGCTATCATTCCAGGCAAGAACATAAGAGACTGAGCAAAGATAATAGGCATTACACCTGCCGCATTTACCTTAAGAGGAATAAATTGTCTTTGACCAGCTTGTAAAGAAGCACTACCACCTACTTGTTTAGCATACTGAACCGGTATTCTTCTGATTGCTTGAGTCAGCATTACCACACTCATGACAACAAAGAAAAGAATAATCAATTCAATAATGAAAATTAACGCTCTACCAAGACCAAGGGCTAGAGCCTCACCAACTAAGGCACCTGGTAAACGTGAAACAATACCAATCATGATCAGCATTGATATACCGTTTCCAATACCCTTGTCAGTAATTTTCTCTCCTAACCACATACAGAACATTGTCCCAGCAGTTAAAATGATCATGGAAGAAATTGTGAAAAGAGGGCCAGCTACAGAAGGATCAATCGCCTCAGCATTGATTGTAGCTAAGAAACCAACAGATTGAGCAAGAGTAATGACAATTGTTAAAACTCTAGTATACTGGTTAATTTTCTTCCGTCCAGACTCTCCCTCTTTTTGCAACTTCTGGAAGTAGGGAACTGCGATAGTTAGAAGCTGTAAAACGATAGAAGCAGAGATATAAGGCATTATACCTAATGCAAAAATGGAAGCATTGCTAAATGCTCCACCCAAAAAGGCATCTAATAAACCTAGTATCCCTTGAGAATCACCACCTAGTTGATTGGGATTGATACCAGGCAATACAACATAGGAGCCTAGTCTGAAGATAGCGATGAATCCTAAAGTATTTAGGATTCTAACTCGCAAATCTTCAATCGCAAAGATATTCTTGATCGTAGTTATCAGCTTCTTCATCTATTACAGAGTCACAACCTTGCCGCCTGCTTTTTCAATAGCTTCAACTGCAGTCTGAGAGAAGGCATGAGCATGCACTTCAATAGCAGCAGATACTTCACCTCTACCTAATATTTTGATGTTATCATTTTTTGAAGCTAATCCGTTTTCACGAAGAACTGCAAAATCAATAACAGTCAAACCAGACTTAGAAGCTAAATTTTGTAAAACATCAAGATTTACAGCTGTAAATTCAACTCTGTTGATGTTTTTGAAGCCAAACTTAGGTACACGACGCACTAAAGGCATCTGTCCACCTTCGAAACCAGCCTTAGATGAATAGCCAGAACGTGATTTAGCTCCTTTATGTCCACGGGTTGAGGTTCCACCTCTACCAGAACCGGTACCACGACCAATTCTCTTCCGGTTCTTGATAGAACCTTCAGCAGGTTTTAAATTACTTAAGTTCATTTTAGACCTCTTTAATCGTTACTAGATGCTGTACACGATTAACCATTCCTGCAATCTGAGGGGTTAACTCTTTAGTGACAGTTTTATTGATTTTACCCAAGCCAAGAGCTTTCATTGTCTGCTTTTGTCTTTCCGGCCGATCAATAATACTTTTTATTTGAGTGATTTCTACACTTGCCATTTTTACCCGTTAAATACACGTTGTAAACTAATTCCACGTTGCTGAGCAACTACTAATGGATCACGCATTTTAGACAAGGCGTCAAAAGTAGCTTTAACCACGTTGTGTGGATTAGAAGAGCCTTTAGACTTAGCTAATACATCTTTAATTCCAGCACTTTCAAACACTGCACGCATCGCACCACCTGCAATTACACCGGTACCGGCGGCAGCTGGCTTGATCAATACAAATCCACCAGAGAACTTACCTTCCATTGGATGAGGAACAGTATGCTTGAATAAAGGAACACGTACCAAGTTCTTTTTAGCATCATCGATTCCCTTTGCAATAGCATCGGTTACTTCATTTGCTTTACCTAATCCGTAGCCAACAACACCGTTACCATCACCTACTACTACGATGGCAGAGAAACTAAATCTTCTACCACCTTTAACTACTTTGGCTACGCGATTGATCGCTACTACGCGCTCCTTGAGTTCAATCTCGCTAGCTTTGATGCTTCTGATATTTAATTTAGACATGTTCTTAGAATTTAAGACCCGCTTCACGAGCCCCTTCTGCTAATGATTTAACTCGTCCATGGTAAAGATAACCACCTCTATCGAAAACAACTTCAGTGATGCCTTTTTCCAAAGCCTTTGCTGCAATATCACGTCCTACGGAAGTAGAGGCATCACTCTTGTTTGAAGAGGCTCCTCCTTCAATAGTAGCAGATGAAGAACTTGCTAATGTAACACCTTGCACATCATCAATCAGCTGAGCATAAATAAATTTATTGCTTCTGAATACAGACAGACGTGGACGTTGAGCCGTTCCAGATACCTTATTACGGATACTGCGACGGATTCTCAATCTTCTTTTTGCTTTATCGAATGCCATTTTCTTACTTATTTAGAAGCAGTTTTACCAGCTTTTCTTCTAACAACTTCACCAACGAAGCGAATACCTTTACCTTTGTAAGGCTCAACTTTACGCAGTGATCTGATCTTAGCGGCTACTTGACCTATCAACTGCTTATCAATACCCTCAAGAGTGATCACTGGAGCTTTACCTTTTTCAGTTACGGCAACAGCAGAAATTTCTGGAGGTAATGAAACGAAGATATTGTGTGAGTAACCTAGAGCTAGTTCTAAATTCTGTCCTTGAGTAGTGGCTTTGAAACCAACACCAACTAATTCAAGAGACAATTTATAACCAGTACTCACACCAACAACCATGTTATTTATCAGTGAACGATACAAACCATGAAGAGCTTTATGTCTCTTCTGCTCTGTAGGACGTGTTACTGTAAGAACACCATCTTCAACCGCCACAATGATATCTGTATCAACTTGAGAAGTAAGGGTGCCTTTTGGTCCTTTCACTGTTACCAGATTATCCTGGCCTACCAACACCTCTACACCTTGTGGGAGTGTGATGGGTAGTTTTCCTATCCGTGACATTTCTTCTTAATTAATACACATAACATAATACTTCACCACCAACGTTAAGGCCTTTCGCCTCTTTATCAGTGATAACACCCTTGGAGGTTGAAAGAATGGCTACACCATATCCATTCAACACTCTTGGCATCTCATCAAGATGCACATATTTACGGAGCCCCGGCTTACTGACTCTTTCAAGTTTCACGATAGCAGATTGCTTGGTAGCTGGATCATACTTCAAGGCGATTTTGATGGTGCCTTGAACTGAACTATCATCGAACTTGTAACTCTGAATATAACCTTTCTCGTAAAGAACCTTAGTTAATTCTTTCTTTATTTTGCTAGCCGGAATTTCAACTACACGGTGATGTGCCTTGATGGCATTCCGTAGTCTAGTTAAATAATCTGCTATCGGATCTGAATGCATTAGACTATAATTTTAGATTCCGCTCTTTTTAAGGAGCCGCAAAGATACTAATTTTTCCCTAACTATAAATAATGGTAGGAGTAATATTTACCAACTAGCCTTCGTTACTCCAGGAATCTTGCCAGCTGAAGCCATTTCTCTGAAAGTCACACGAGAGATCCCAAACTTTCTCATGTAACCTCTTGGTCTTCCTGTCAATTTACATCTGTTATGTAAACGTACTGGAGAGGCATCTTTAGGCAATTTGTCTAGAGCTTCATAATCGCCAGCAGCTTTTAGTTGAGCTCTTTTAGCTGCATATTTAGCAACCATCTTTTGTCTTTTGAGCTCTCTTGCTTTTGCTGATTCTTTAGCCATGTTTTTATTTCTTTAAGTTTGCAAAAGGTAACCCAAAAGCTTTCAATAACTCAAGACTTTCCTCGTCTGTTGTAGCTGTGGTTACAAAAGTGATGTCCATACCAGCAATTGCTTTGATTTTATCAATGCTGATCTCAGGGAATATGATCTGCTCTTTTACACCTAAGGTATAGTTGCCACGACCATCAAAACCCTTATCGTTAATTCCTTTGAAGTCACGTACGCGAGGAAGTGCAACAGTAACTAGACGATCTAAGAATTCATACATTCTTTCACCACGTAAAGTAACTCTTGCGCCAATTGGCATTCCTTCTCTCAACTTGAAGTTAGAGATAGAGTTTTTAGCTTTAGTCTGAACAGCCTTTTGACCAGCAATGATTGTGAGTTCGTCTACTCCTATGTCCACCAGTTTCTTATCAGCAACAGCATTACCAATACCTCTGTTAATGCTGATCTTGGTAATCTTTGGCACTTGCATTATGCTCTTGTACTGAAACTTTTCTTTCAGAGCAGGCACAATCTCTTTTGTATACTTGTCTTTTAGTCTAGCAGCCATGTTAGATTAAGTTTCCAGATTTTTTGGAATAACGTTGTAGCTTACCATCGTTGTTAAGCTTCTTACCTGTTCTAGTAGGTGCATTGGTTGAAGGCTCAACAAGCATAACATTACTAGCATGGATAGGAGCTTCTTGCTTAACAATACCTCCATTAGGATTCTTAGCGGTTGGCTTCTGATGTTTTGAAACCAAATTCAATCCCTCTACAACTACTTTTTGTTTATCTGTGATAACTGAGGTAATAACACCTGTTTTACCTTTATCATCACCAGTGATCACTTTCACAGTGTCACCTTTCTTTACATGAAGTTTATTTCTTGACATCTTGATCTCTAATTATAATACCTCAGGAGCCAGAGAAACAATTTTCATAAATTGTCTTTCACGTAATTCACGGGCAACTGGACCAAAAATACGTGTGCCACGAGGCTCATCGTTGTTGTTTAATAATACAGCAGCATTATCATCGAAACGGATATAAGATCCATCCTTACGACGAACCTCTTTTTTAGTGCGAACAATTACAGCTTTGGTAACAGTTCCTTTTTTTACGTTTCCTGAAGAAAGAGCAGATTTTACGGTAACAACAATTTTATCACCCACAGAGGCATATTTTTTTCCTGTACCACCCAATACTCGGATGCACAGAACCTCTTTTGCTCCGCTGTTATCAGCAACAGTAAGTCTTGATTCTTGTTGTATCATCTTATTTAGCTCTTTCTACAATTTCAACTAAGCGCCAGCATTTATTTTTACTCAAAGGCCTGGTTTCCATGATGCGCACAGTATCTCCAATACCGCACTCATTATTTTCATCATGTGCCATGAACTTTTTGGACTTGGAAACAAATTTCCCATAAATAGGGTGTTTTACTTTGCTTTCCACAATAACAGTGATGGATTTATCCATCTTGTTACTTACCACACGTCCAGTTTTTTCTTTTCTTAGATTTCTAGTCTCCATGGTTGTGCAATTTAGCCATTGAGCTCTAAAGAACGCAGTTGCGTCTCTAGTCTGGCGATGGTCTTTCTTGTATGCTTAATTCTGATTGGGTTCTCAAGAGGCGAAATAGCATGAGCAAACTTTAAGTTCTGCAAGTTATTTCTCTCAGCGATAAGTTGCTCTTTCACTTCATTGAGTGAAAGAGCTTTAATTTCAGATTGTTTCATGACTATTTCTCAACGTAATCTCTACGTACTACAAATTTAGTTCTAACTGGGAGCTTTTGAGCAGCCAGTCGTAAAGACTCTTGAGCTACTTCTAAAGATACTCCATCAGACTCAAACATAATAGTACCAGGTTTAACCACTGCTACCCAGTATTCAGGAGATCCTTTACCTTTACCCATCCGTACCTCAGCAGGTTTTTTTGTGATAGGCTTATCAGGGAAAATACGAATCCAAACTTGGCCTTCACGTTTCATGGCACGAGTCATAGCGATACGGGCAGCTTCAATCTGCCGACTTGTGATCCAAGAGGCTTCTAATGATTTAATAGCGAAAGATCCGAAGGAGATTGTGCTTCCTCTATGTGCAAGACCATGTACACGGCCTTTCTGCATCTTTCTATATTTGGTCCTTTTTGGTTGTAACATTTCTAATTATCCTAAAAGTTGAACAACTACTTGCGCTTAGCACCGCGCTTTTGGTTGGCATCAGCAGGACGCTTGCGGCCGTCACGACGGTCGCCACGCTCACCACCTCTTTCACCTCTCTCATTACGAGGGGCAGCAGATGATCCACCACTTTGTTGGCCAGCATTAGGAGACAAGTCACGTTTACCAAAAACTTCTCCTTTGAAGATCCACACCTTAATACCTAATTTACCATATACAGTCTGAGCTTCTGATAAAGCATAATCAATATCAGCTCTAAGTGTATGTAAAGGGGTACGGCCTTCTTTATAGTGTTCTGTACGGGCCATTTCAGCGCCACCTAAACGGCCTGAAACTTGTATTTTTATACCTTCTGCACCAACTCTGATAGCTGAAGCAATTGCTTGTTTCATAGCTCTTCTGAAAGAGATACGAGCCTGTAACTGCTGAGCTACTGACTCACCAACTAATTTAGCATCAAGTTCTGGACGCTTAATTTCAAAGATGTTGATCTGAACATCTTTGCTGGTGATTTTCTTTAATTCCTCTTTAATCTTATCAACCTCTTGTCCACCTTTACCAATTACAACACCTGGACGGGCAGTATTGATAGTAATTGTGATTCTTTTTAAGGTTCTTTCGATTATGATTTTAGAGATACCTCCCTTTGGTATACGTGCAAGGATGTATTTACGAATCTTCTCATCTTCGATGAGTTTGTCAGCGAAATCTTTTCCTCCGAACCAATTAGAGTCCCAGCCTTTAACAATACCAAGTCTTAGGCCTACTGGATTTACTTTTTGTCCCATTTTAACTATTTGGCTTCGTTAGAGGTAGATGTTTCAACTGAATCCACTTTTGAATCAATCACAAGTGTAACATGGTTAGATCTTTTTCTGATTCTGTGACCACGGCCCTGTGGAGCAGGACGCAGGCGCTTCAGCATCTTTCCTTCATCTACTCTAATCTCTTTGATATATAGATTAGCATCTTCAATGCGAGCATCTTCATTTGCTGCCTGCCAATTTGATAAAGCAGATAAAAGAAGTTTCTCCAATTTAGGAGCGCCGGCATTCGCTTCAAATTTTAATAAACCTAATGCGCGGGTAACACTTTTACCACGAATCAAGTTCGCTACCAATCTCATCTTACGAGGTGAGCTTGGTACATTTTTTAATTTAGCAACCGCTTCCATTATCTTTTACCTTTATCTTTCTTAGCAATGTGGCCTCTAAAGTTCCTTGTTGGAGCAAATTCGCCTAGTTTATGGCCTACCATATTTTCAGTCACATATACAGGAATGAATTTATTCCCATTATGTACAGCGAAAGTATGACCAACAAAATCAGGAGAAATCATGGAGCGACGTGACCATGTTTTAATCACTGATTTTTTTCCAGACTCATCCATTGTCTGCACTTTTCTGTCGAGCCTGTAGTCAATATAAGGCCCTTTCTTTAATGATCTTGCCATTAGTTATTTTTTCCTTCTATTAACAATCAGGTTCTCAGAATATTTATTTTTGTTTCTGGTCTTTTGACCTTTTGCGTAAAGACCTTTACGTGATCTCGGGTGACCTCCTGAAGATTTACCTTCACCACCACCCATTGGGTGATCAACAGGGTTCATTGCCACACCTCTTACTCTTGGTCTGATACCCATCCATCTGCTACGTCCAGCTTTACCCAGCTTAACGTTCATATGATCAGCATTAGAAACTGTACCAACAGTAGCCATACAGTTTACTAATATCATTCTCATCTCACCAGAAGGTAATTTTAGAGTAGCATACCGTCCTTCACGGGCAACAAGCTGAGCATAAGAACCTGCACTTCTGGCAAGCACCGCACCCTGACCTGGAGCCAGTTCAATATTATGAATGATCGTACCTAAAGGAATATCAGAAAGAGGCAATGCATTACCTACTTCCGGCGCTACTCCTGGACCTGATACAACTGTTGCATCTACAGCCAAGCCTGCTGGTGCAATGATATAAGCTTTCTCTCCATCCGCATAGTACAGCAGGGCTATTCTCGCTGTTCTGTTAGGATCGTATTCAATTGCTTTTACTGTTGCAGGCACACCGTATTTATCTCTTTTGAAATCAATAATACGGAATCTCTTTTTATGACCGCCACCAATGTAGCGCATGGTCATTCTTCCTGCATTGTTGCGTCCACCAGATTTTTTCTTGGATGCCAACAAAGATTTTTCAGGCTCAGTCTTCGTTATTTCAGTGAAGGCTGGCGCTATTCTAAATCTTTGACCTGGTGTTGTTGGTCTTAGTTTTTTTAATGCCATTATGCTTTAACTTAAATACCGCTATAGAAATCGATTACTTCACCAGCTTTCAAGGTTACAATCGCCTTCTTAGAGGATGCTGTACGTCCAGTAACAACACCAGATTTGGTGTTGCGTGACTTAACTTTTCCTTGAGTTCTCATTGTAGAAATCTTTTCTACAGTAACTCCATAACGTGATTGAATCGCTTTTTTGATTTCAATCTTATTGGCTTTTCTATCAACCTCAAAAGCATATTTCCCTGCTTCATTCAAAGCTGTAAGCTTTTCGGTCAATAATGGTCTTTTCAGGATACTCATTATTTCTTAGCGTAAATTTCCTCAAAAACAGAAAGAGACTCTTCTAAACAAACTACTTTATCAGCATTCAAAAGATCATAAGTTGTTAACGCTCCAGGGGTAGCCACCTTCACTTTAGGGAGGTTTCTGCTTGATAGGATAACGTTCTTATCAATCTCTTTTGTAATGATCAAAGTTTTTCTTGCCCCTACTTTCAGACTTTGTAAAATAGCAGCGAAGGTCTTTGTTTTTGGAGTATCAATGGTTATGTTATCAACAAGAACCAGACGCTCATCTTTTGCTAAAGTTGAAAGAGCAGACATTCTTGCCACCTCTTTCAACTTCTTATTCAATTTGAAGCTATAGTTTCTCGGTCTTGGTCCAAATACGCGACCACCTCCAACAAAAACTGGAGCTTTTAAAGAACCAGCTCTTGCGCCACCAGTTCCCTTTTGACGCTTAATTTTTTTAGTTGAACCAGCTACCTCATTCCGCTCTTTCGCTTTGTGAGTACCTTGACGTTGATTAGCCAAATATTGCTTCACATCAAGATACATTGCATGTTCATTTGGCTCAACACCGAACACAGACTCTGGAAGGTTTACTTTCCTTCCAGTATCTTCTCCTTTAATATTGAAAACTGATAGCTCCATCTTATTTCTCAACTACAATAAATGAATTTTTAGCACCAGGGATAGAACCGCTTACAACTAGTACATTCTGGTCTGCCATTACGCGTAATACACGCAGGTTTTGCACCTTAACACGCGCACCACCCATTCTACCAGCCATGCGCATTCCTTTGAATACACGTGATGGCCAAGAGCAAGCACCAATTGAACCCGGGTGACGTGCTCTATTGTGCTGACCGTGGGTTTGCCCACCAACACCACCAAAGTTGTAGCGTTTCACTACCCCTTGAAAGCCTTTACCTTTCGAAGTTCCAACTACATCCACAAATTCACCTTCTTCGAACAGGTTAACATTCACTTCATCTCCCAGTGAGAAGGAAGCTGCATCATCCAACTTAAACTCTACTAATTTCTTCTTAGCAGTAGTATTTGCTTTGGCAAAGTGACCAGCAAGCGCCTTGCTTACTCTTTTCACTTTTTTCTCTCCGTACCCAAGCTGGACAGCTGTATAGCCATCTGTTTCTTGCGTCTTAACCTGAGTTACTACGCATGGACCTGCTTGAATCAAAGTACAGGCCACGCTCTTCCCTTCAGGAGTGAAGAGGCTTGTCATTCCGATTTTCTTACCGATAATTCCAGGCATTCTACTTTTTATTTAAACATTTAATACTAGACCCTACATAGGGTTCATTTAGGGAGTGCAAAGTTCTATATTTAATTCTTAATTTACAAGCTTAGCTAAATTATTTGTTTTCAGCTACTAATGATTTTCTTTATCTCCTATTCCATTCTAGATCATTAGTCATACCCACTAGTCTTTTTATGCTATTTCCTTTAGTAATCTTATTCTGCTAATTTATTAACCAGCCTTTTCAGTATTCCTACTCGTTTTTTGTTACTCAAAAGAAAGCTTGTGCTTCACGCATAAAAAAAGGAGAGGTCTCCCTCTCCTTTTTTTTAAATACTTGTTTATCAAACTTTGATTTCAACATCAACTCCGCTAGGTAGTTCTAACTTCATTAACGCATCTACAGTTTTAGAAGAAGTAGAATAAATATCTACTAATCTTTTGTAGGTACAAAGCTGGAATTGCTCTCTTGCTTTCTTGTTCACGTGTGGTGAACGAAGAACAGTAAAGATATCTTTTTCAGTTGGCAAAGGAATGGGACCACTTACGATCGCACCAGTCGCTTTTACCGCTTTCACGATTTTCTCTGAAGATTTATCTACCAGATTGTGATCGTAAGATTTCAGTTTGATTCTGATCTTTTGATTCATTCTATTTCAACTATTTCGCTGTTCCTTTAATTTTTGCCACAATGCCATCTGCCAAGTTCTGAGGTACTTGCTCATAATGTGAGAAAGTAAGAGAAGCCGTTGCTCTACCAGAGGTGATGGTACGTAGGTCTGTCACATATCCGAATAACTCTGAAAGAGGAACATCTGCCTTCACTACTGTGGAAGTACCTTTTGTATCCATACCTTTCATGATACCTCTTCTTCTGTTCAAGTCGCCTGTAACTGGACCAGTATATTCATCTGGTGTAACTACGTCTACTGCCATAATTGGCTCAAGAAGCTTTGGAGCACATTGTTTACCTGCTTCTTTGAAACCTTGACGAGCGGCCAATTCAAATGAAAGCGAATCTGAGTCAACATCGTGGAAAGAACCGTGGAATAACCGAACTTTCATTGAGTCAACAGGGAAGCCTGCCAAAATACCATTCTTCATGGCCTCTTCAAATCCTTTCTGAATTGCAGGAATGAATTCTTTAGGAATCACACCACCTACAATAGCATTCTCGAATAGAAGACCTTGCTTATCGTCATCACGTGGACCTATGTTGAACACGATGTCGGCAAACTTACCACGACCACCCGACTGCTTCTTGTACACTTCTCTGTGCTCAATTGTCTTCGTGATTGTCTCTTTGTAAGCTACCTGTGGTGCGCCTTGGTTCAACTCTACTTTGAACTCACGCTTCATCCGGTCAATGATAATCTCCAAGTGAAGTTCACCCATTCCTCTTAAGATAGTCTGACCAGTTTCTTCATCAGTGTTAACTTGCAGAGTTGGATCTTCTTCCACCAGTTTCGCGATTGCCATACCCATCTTATCAGAGTCAGCCTGCGTTTTAGGCTCAATGGCATATCCGATTACTGGCTCTGGGAACTCCATTGATTCCAGCACAATTTTCGCGCTTTGGTCGCAAAGAGTATCGCCTGTTTTGATGTCTTTGAAACCTACAACCGCAGCAATGTCACCAGCTTCCAATCTTTCGATTTGGTTCTGCTTGTTGGCATGCATTTGGAAGATTCTAGAGATCCGCTCTTTGTTGTTAGACCGTGTGTTGAACACGTAAGAACCAGATTCTAAAACGCCTGAATACGCACGAACGAAGCAAAGTCTACCCACATAAGGGTCAGTTGCAATTTTAAAAGCTAGACCAGCAAAAGGATCATTTGCAGATGGCTTTCTTGCTACTTCTTCCCCAGTATCTGGGTTTGTACCAATGATGCTTTCTTTATCAACTGGTGAAGGAAGCAATGCCATCACGTAGTCAAGCATTGTCTGCACCCCTTTGTTTTTGAATGAAGATCCGCAAAGCATTGGCACAATAGCCATATCAATAGTTGCGGCTCTAAGAGCAGCCAGAATTTCATCTTCAGTAATTGAATTAGGATCTTCGAAGTATTTTTCCATCAAAGACTCATCGTATTCAGCTACTGCCTCAAGAAGCTTCTCTCTGTACTCCTCAGCTTCCTCCAGCATGTCATCTGGAATAGGAACTTCAGTAAAGGTCATCCCTTTATCTGACTCATTCCAGATGATTCCTCTGAAGTTAACTAAGTCAACTACCCCTTTGAAGTTATCTTCAGCACCTATTGGCAACTGCAAAGCCACAGCATTGCTGCCCAGCATTTCCTTCACTTGCTTACATACAGCTAGGAAGTCAGCACCTGAACGGTCCATTTTATTAACGAAACCGATACGAGCTACTTTATAGTTATCCGCAAGTCTCCAGTTAGTCTCTGATTGTGGTTCAACACCATCAACTGCGCTAAACAAGAATACAAGTCCATCTAATACACGTAAGGAACGGTTTACTTCTACTGTGAAGTCAACGTGACCTGGTGTATCAATGATATTGATATGGTATGGTTCGTTTCTATAGTTCCAGTTTACCGTCACCGCAGCAGAAGTGATAGTGATTCCACGCTCCTGCTCCTGCTCCATCCAGTCTGTGGTAGCACCACCTTCGTGAACTTCGCCTAGTTTATGTGATTTCCCGGTATAATAAAGAATACGCTCAGTAGTAGTGGTTTTACCAGCATCAATATGTGCTGCAATACCAATATTTCTGGTATATTTTAAGTCTCTAGCCATTATTAAAATCTAAAATGTGAGAATGCCTTGTTGGCTTCAGCCATTCTGTGAGTATCATCTTTTTTCTTCACAGCTGCACCTTCTCCTTTGGCTGCGGCAATGATCTCACCAGCCAACTTATCCATCATGGTTTTCTCACCTCTCTTACGAGCATAAGAAATCATCCATTTGATTCCTAGAGAGATCTTTCTGTCAGGACGAACTTCAGTAGGTACCTGAAAAGTAGCTCCACCTACACGGCGGCTTTTTACCTCTACACCTGGCATGATATTGTTCAATGCTTTTTTCCAGGTTTCTAACCCATTTTCTTTAGTTCTTTTCTCAACTAAATCACAAGCATCGTAAAAAATCTTGTATGCCAAACTCTTCTTACCGTCTACCATTAGGTAGTTTACAAACCGTGTAACTAGAGTTTCTTTGTATTTTGGATCAGGAAGAAGAATTCTCTTCTTTGGTTTCGCTTTTCTCATTGTCTTTACTCAATTATTTTTTCTTACCGCCTTTACCTGCAGCTGCTGCTGGTTGACCTGGTTTTGGACGTTTTGCTCCGTATTTAGAACGGGATTGCAGACGACCGTTTACACCAGCTGTATCCAAAGCACCACGGATGATGTGGTATCTTACACCTGGTAAGTCTTTCACACGACCACCTCTAATCAACACGATAGAGTGCTCCTGTAAATTGTGACCTTCACCTGGAATATAGGCATTGACTTCTTTACCGTTTGTTAAACGCACACGAGCCACTTTACGCATTGCGGAGTTAGGCTTCTTAGGTGTGGTTGTGTAAACGCGGGTACATACTCCACGTCTTTGTGGGCATGAGTCAAGTGCAGGAGACTTTGACTTTGATGTTAGCGCTTCTCTTCCCTTTCTTACTAATTGTTGTATAGTAGGCATTTACTAACTTTTTAAATAGATTCTTCTCTTCAAAAAATGGTTTGCAAAGGTATATAATTCGCTTTGCAAATTCAAAGTTTTAATTCATTAATTCTTAACGGCTTATGCTTCACCGATAGTTCCACCGAAATTCAGAGGAAAGCTTGGGGCTTCCGGCGTCTGCTTTATCACCCCAAAACTTTGCTCATACTTCAAGATGTTTTCCTCCAGAGCAGCCAAAAAACGCTTGGCATGCTCTGGAGTAATTACAACTCTTGACTTTACCTTAGCCTTAGGTATACCGGGCATAAGGCGGATAAAATCAATCACAAATTCACTATGGGAGTGTGCAATCATAGCAAGGTTTGCATATTCACCTTCTGCAATCTCCTCTGTCAATTCAATGTTGATTTGACCTTGTTGCTCTGTAGCAGCCATCTTATTTCTCTTGCAGTTCGCTTTGTCTTGCTTTCACTCCTGCTTGTTTGCTCGCTGAAAGAGCTTCATACTCTTCTTTTGAACCAACAATGATTTTAGAGTATTCACGCAAGCCTGTTCCTGCTGGAATTAAGTGACCTACAATCACATTCTCCTTCAAGCCTAACAATTCGTCAGCCTTACCTTTGATGGCAGCCTCGCTTAATACCTTAGTCGTTTCCTGGAAGGAAGCGGCTGAGATAAAGCTTTGCGTACCCAATGAGGCTTGAGTAATACCTTGTAAGGTTGGTCTTGATACCGCCGGCTGCGCATCACGTACAGTCACTAGTCGAAGGTCACGGCGCTTCAAGCTCGAATTTTCATCCCGCAGACGACGAGCTGTTACAATCATACCAGGTTTCATGGCAGTTGAGTCACCTGCATCTTCCACTACTTTCATGTCAATGATCATGTCATTTTCCTCCATGAAGGTAACTTTATCAACCGTCTGGTTCTCCAGGAAGCTGGTATCACCGGGGTCAATTACATTCACTTTCTGCATCATCTGACGAACCACAACTTCAATGTGTTTATCATTGATCTTTACCCCTTGCAAGCGATATACTTCCTGAATCTCATTCACTAAGTATTCTTGCACGGCGCCAGGTCCTTGGATGTTCAGGATGTCATTAGGCGTGATGGCTCCATCTGACAATGGAACACCTGCCCGGACAAAGTCATTGTCCTGTACCAAGATGTGCTTAGAGAGAGGCACCATGTACTTCTTCTTCACACCATCTTTAGATTCAATGTATATCTCACGGTTACCGCGTTTTACGCCACCGTAAGTCACTACACCATCAATCTCACTCACTACAGCTGGGTTTGATGGATTACGGGCTTCAAAAAGCTCTGTAACACGTGGCAAACCACCTGTAATATCACGAGTTTTACCTATAGCACGAGGAATTTTAGAGATAATCTGACCCGCTTTGATTCTTTGTCCATCTTCTACTGCCAAGTGAGCTCCTACTGGTATGTTGTAGGTTTTAGGCTCTCCATTTACAGGATTGATAACAATGGCAGGGTTTTTAGTTTTATCCTTCGTTTCGATGATCACTTTCTCACGGTGACCAGTTTGCTCATCAGATTCTTCACGGAATGTAATTCCTTCCACGATAGACTCATAGGCAATAGTACCATCAAATTCTGAAAGGATAACTGCGTTATATGGATCCCAGTTACACATTTCATCACCTTTGGCAACAGTGTCTCCCTCATTCACTAGCAAGAATGAACCATAAGGCACGTGGTTACTAATCAATAGCTTGCCTGTAACAGGTTCAACTATTTTCACCTCACCAGAGCGTCCCATCACTACTTTAACCGGTTCACCTTCTGCATTGGTCGTTTCAATGGTACGAACATCTTCGAACTCAATTACCCCTGCAAACTTGGCTCTGATAGCTGCATCTACCGCAATATTGGACGCAGTACCACCCACGTGGAAAGTACGTAGTGTTAACTGAGTACCAGGCTCACCAATTGATTGTGCCGCGATAACACCAACAGCTTCACCTTTTTGCACCATACGCCCTGTAGACAGGTTACGTCCGTAGCATTTGGCACAGATTCCACGCTTGGTTTCGCAAGTCAATACTGAGCGAATCTCCACACTTTCAATAGCAGTATTCTCAATGATACGGGCTACTTCCTCAGTGATTTCATTTCCTGATTCATGGATTAGTTCTCCGGTGATCGGATCAATGATATCATGCACGTTTACACGACCCAAAATACGCTCAGATAAGGATTCAACGATATCCTCATTGTCTTTCAATGCGCTCACTTCCAGACCACGTAATGTACCGCAGTCTTCTTCGTTCACAATTACATCCTGAGAAACGTCTACCAGACGGCGTGTCAGATAACCCGCATCGGCTGTTTTCAAGGCTGTATCTGCCAGACCTTTACGGGCACCGTGGGTAGAGATGAAGTACTCAATTACATCCAAACCTTCTTTGAAGTTGGAGAGAATTGGGTTTTCGATGATCTCCCCTACTGAACCTTGTAATGACTTCTGCGGCTTCGCCATCAGACCTCTCATACCACCTAACTGACGAATCTGCTCTCTTGAACCACGGGCTCCTGAGTGCATCATCATGAAGATAGAGTTAAAGCCCTGATCGTCTTTTTCCAGACGGTTCATCAAGGTTTCAGTGATCTGGTTGTTAATACGTGTCCAGATATCAATTACCTGGTTGTAACGCTCATTATCTGTGATAAGACCCATTGAGTAGTTAGCCCATACAGCGTCTACATCTTTTTGAGCCTGCTCAACCAATATGTCCTTTTCTTTCGGGATCACGATATCACCTAAGCCCATGGACAATCCTCCTTTATAGGCTGATTGGAAACCAAGGGTTTTGATATCATCCAAGAACTGAGCAGTTCTTGCCATGCCTGTTACTTTGAACACGCGTGAAATGATCTGCTGCAATTTCTTTTTAGAAAGAAGTTCGTCTACATAACCCACTTCTTCTGGCACAAACTGGTTGAATAAAACTCTACCAGCAACGGTATCAATGAGCTTTGTTACCAGTTGTCCATTTTCATCAAGTACTTTCGCTCTTACTTTGATGAAGGCATGTTTAGATAGACGCCCTTCATTAATAGCAATGATTACCTCTTCTGCGCTATAGAAAGACATCCCTTCTCCAGCGATTTTCTCATTTTCAGTTGAGCGCTTTCCTTTGGTCACGTAGTACAAGCCCAACACCATGTCCTGAGAAGGTACTGCAATGGGCGCACCGTTAGCAGGGTTCAGGATATTGTGTGAAGCCAACATCAACATAGAGGCTTCCAAAATAGCAGCCGGTCCAAGAGGAACGTGTACCGCCATCTGGTCACCGTCAAAGTCGGCGTTGAAGGCCGTGGTTACCAATGGGTGAAGCTGGATCGCTTTACCTTCAATCAGCTTTGGCTGGAAGGCCTGGATACCTAATCGGTGAAGCGTAGGAGCACGGTTCAGCAGTACTGGGTGTCCCTTCAATACGTTTTCCAGAATATCCCAAACCACCGGGTCTTTGCGGTCTACGATTTTCTTCGCAGACTTCACCGTTTTCACAATACCGCGCTCAATAAGCTTACGGATGATGAACGGCTTGAAAAGCTCAGCGGCCATGTTCTTAGGCAAACCACACTCGTGCAGTTTCAACTCTGGACCTACCACAATAACCGAACGACCAGAGTAGTCAACACGCTTACCAAGCAAGTTCTGACGGAAACGTCCTTGCTTACCCTTCAGCATGTCAGAAAGTGACTTCAGAGCCCGGTTACCTTCTGCACGAACAGCATTCACTTTCCGTGAGTTGTCGAACAGGGAATCTACCGCTTCCTGCAACATCCGCTTCTCGTTCCGCAGGATTACCTCTGGAGCTTTGATTTCTATCAGACGCTTCAGACGGTTATTACGGATGATAACGCGGCGGTATAAGTCGTTCAAGTCAGATGTAGCGAAACGACCACCATCTAATGGAACTAACGGACGCAATTCTGGTGGAATCACCGGTACCATGCGGATTACCATCCACTCTGGCTTGTTCTCAATTCTAGTGGCGGCATCACGGAATGCTTCCACTACCCGCAGACGCTTCAAAGCTTCCGCTTTCCGCTGCTGAGAAGTCTCATGGGCAGCAGAATAACGCAGGTCGTAAGAAAGGTCATCTAGGTTGATGCGCTCCAGTAACATCTGTAGCGCCTCGGCTCCCATCTTCGCGATGAACTTGTTTGGATCATGGTTGTCCAACATCTGGTTCTCACGTGGCAGCTTGTCAATCATGTCCAGGTACTCATCTTCGGTGAGGAAGTCCAGCATGTTCACGCCGTCTTCACCTAAGATACCTGGCTGGATTACTACGTACCGCTCATAATAGATAATCTGGTCAAGCTTCTTTGTTGGTAAGCCTAACAGATAACCAATTTTGTTTGGGAGTGATTTGAAGTACCAGATATGGGCTACCGGTACCACTAATTCAATATGTCCCATGCGCTCACGGCGCACTTTCTTCTCAGTTACTTCAACGCCGCAGCGGTCACAGATAATCCCTTTGTAACGGATTCTCTTGTATTTACCGCAGTGGCACTCCCAGTCCTTCACTGGCCCGAAAATCCGCTCGCAGAACAAACCGCCCATCTCAGGCTTGTAAGTTCTGTAGTTAATGGTTTCCGGCTTGGTTACCTCACCATTAGATCTCTCCAGAATTGATTCTGGGGAAGCTAAGCTGATGGTAACTTTAGAGAAGTCCTGGATTAATTTCTTATTTCTTGCTAACGCCATGCTATGTGTTGCTAGATATGTAAAATTCCTATTTACTAAGCAGCTCTTCTAACGCGTAAGAGGGAGACCCCAGAAAAGGCGTTTAGCGGCCCTTTTTCTGAAATCTCCTCCAAAACAGCTTTTTAGTCCAGCGTAATTTCCAAGGCTAAGCCTCTGAGCTCGTGGATTAACACGTTGAATGATTCTGGGATATTCGGTTTCGGCAATACGTCTCCTTTTACAATGGCTTCGTATGCTTTCGCGCGACCAATCACATCATCAGACTTCACGGTCAAGATCTCTTGTAGCACGTTAGCGGCACCAAAAGCCTCCAACGCCCACACCTCCATCTCACCAAAACGCTGACCACCAAACTGGGCTTTACCACCCAATGGTTGCTGCGTGATCAATGAGTATGGTCCAATGGAACGGGCGTGCATCTTATCGTCAACCAAGTGACCCAGTTTCAGCATGTAGATAACACCTACAGTGACAGGTTGATCAAAACGGTCTCCGCTCAAGCCATCATACAGGTAGGTACGTCCAAAACGAGGCACCCCAGCTTCCGCCAGTTCTGCCGAAACTTGCTCTTCAGAAGCACCGTCGAAAATTGGAGTAGCGTATTTACGACCCAATTTCAAACCTGCCCATCCTAATACAGTTTCATAGATCTGCCCGATGTTCATCCTTGATGGTACCCCAAGAGGGTTTAGCACGATGTCCATTGGCGTTCCGTCTTCTAAGAACGGCATGTCCTCTTCCCGCACAATTCTGGCTACAACTCCCTTGTTACCGTGACGACCCGCCATTTTATCACCTACTTTCAGCTTACGCTTCTTCGCGATGTATACTTTGGCCAGCTGCACAATACCTGCAGGAAGCTCATCCCCAACTTCTAACGTGAATCTGTCACGTTTGAAGCGAGCAGAGATCATGTTGCGGCGTTTGGTGTAGTTCTTCACCAACTCCAGTAACATTTTATTAGTCTGCTCATCGGAGGTCCAGCCTTCCAGAATAAGGTCTTTGAACATGTTCACCTCCTCCGGAACAGCATAGTTGCTTTCATCCTTGTAAGGGTTCTTGTCTGGGAAAAGAGCATCAGTGATGTTCTTTTTACCAAACTTGGCACCTTTCGATAAGATTTCATCTCCAAAGCGATGACGTACTCCTTGGCTAGTTTTACCTTCCAACAACTCTACCAGCTTCTCAATCATCACGTTTTTAACCGCTTTGAGTTCGCTGTTGTACTTTGTCTTCAGGTCTTCTACCTCTTTCTTAGCCTTAGCACGGAGGTTCTTATCTTTCTTAGGACGAGAGAATAACTTTGTCTCAATTACCACACCATTCAATGATGGCGGTGCCTTGAGGGAAGCATCCTTCACATCACCGGCTTTGTCACCGAAGATGGCACGGAGCAGTTTTTCTTCCGGCGTTGGATCTGTCTCTCCTTTCGGAGTGATTTTTCCAATCAGAATATCACCTTCTCTAACTTCAGCACCAATACGAATGATACCATTCTCATCTAAGTTCCGAACCGCTTCTTCGCTTACGTTCGGGATTTCAGAGGTTAATTCCTCTTCCCCTCTTTTCGTCTCACGAACTTCCAGTTCAAACTCTTCAATGTGAATAGAGGTAAACACGTCATCTCTCACTACACGCTCAGAGATCACAATCGCATCCTCAAAGTTATATCCCTGCCAAGGCATGAATGCCACTTGTAGGTTTCTACCTAATGCTAGTTCACCTTGATTGGTAGCATAACCTTCGCATAAAGCCTGCCCTTTGGTTACCCGCTCATTCTTCTTAACCAAAGGAGTAAGGTTGATGCAGGTATCTTGGTTCGTGCGGCGGAACTTAATCAAGTCATAGGTCACATACTCTGCATCAAAGCTAACCAGCTTCTCTTCTTCAGAGAGATCATAACGAATGATGATTTTATCTGCATCTACGAAATGTACGTACCCATCTCCTTCTGCTCTAACTAAAGCCCTAGAGTCAAGTGCAGCTCTGAGTTCCAGACCTGTCCCAACAATTGGAGCTTGTGGCTTCAGTAACGGTACTGCCTGACGCTGCATGTTAGATCCCATCAAGGCGCGGTTCGCATCATCATGCTCCAGAAACGGAATTAATGAAGCCGCTACAGACACAATCTGATTAGGAGCAACGTCCATATACGTGTAACGCTCTGGCTCTACTACTGGGAAGTCACCTTCAAAACGACCTTTAACTTTATCATTGACAAAGTTGCCGTTTTCATCTATAACTGCGTTAGCCTGCGCGATATGGTGAGTATCTTCCTCCTCTGCAGTCAAGTACTTCACACCTGAGGTGATATCTACCTTACCTTCCACCACATTGCGATACGGTGTTTCAATAAAGCCCATGCTGTTCACGCGTGCATGCACACATAGCGAAGATATCAGACCAATGTTTGGTCCTTCAGGAGTCTCAATGGTACAAAGACGTCCATAGTGGGTATAGTGTACGTCACGTACCTCAAAACCTGCACGCTCCCGAGACAGACCTCCTGGCCCCAGAGCAGAAACACGACGCTTGTGTGTTATCTCTGCCAATGGGTTGGTTTGGTCCATGAACTGAGACAGCTGGTTCGTTCCGAAGAAGGAGTTGATCACCGAAGAAAGAGTACGTGCGTTGATCAAATCAACGGGTTTAAATTCTTCGTTATCGCGCACGTTCATACGCTCTTTGATGGTTCTAGCCATACGGGCTAAGCCTACACCAAATTGAGCATACAACTGTTCACCCACTGTTCTAACACGGCGGTTACTTAAGTGGTCAATATCATCAACAACAGCTCTTGAGTTGATCAAGCCAATCAAGTACTTCACAATAAGAACAATGTCTTCATTGGTCAATACTTTAGCTTCCCAGTTCTTATCAAGACCTAATTTCTTATTGATTCTATAACGCCCAACATCACCCAAGTCATAGCGCTTATCACTGAAGAAAAGCTTTTGGATGATATCACGAGCGGTTTCTTCATCAGGAGCCTCTGTATTTCTCAGTTGACGATAGATCTGTTCTACCGCTTCTTTCTCTGAGTTGGAGTTGTCCTTCTGTAAGGTATTATATATGATGTTGTAGTCAGCGATGTTAACATTCTCACGGTGTAGGATGATTGATTTAACACCTGAGTCAATGATTACGTCTAAATCATCTTCCGTTACTTCAGAATCACGCTCTAATAGAACTTCATTTCTATCAATAGATACTACTTCACCAGTATCTTCGTCAACGAAGTCTTCAGTCCATGTCCGCAGAACCCTTGCAGCAAGCTTTCTTCCCACTACACCCTTCAATGTTTTTTTGTCTGCTTTTACTTCTTCAGACAATCCAAAGAGGTCTAAGATATCCTTATCTGTACCATAACCGATAGCACGGAGCAATGTAGTAACAGGGAATTTCTTTTTCCGATCGATGTACGCGTACATTACGTTGTTAACGTCAGTAGCGAATTCAATCCATGAACCTTTGAACGGAATAATTCTGGCAGAATATAGTTTTGTCCCGTTGGTATGCTTACTTTGGGCAAAGAAAACACCTGGGGAGCGGTGCAACTGTGAAACAATGACACGCTCTGCGCCGTTGATCACAAAAGAACCTTTCTCCGTCATGTACGGGATGTTTCCTAAGAATACCTCCTGCTCAATTGTCTCAAAATCCTCATTATCTGTATCATTACAAATAAGACGAAGTTTCGCTTTCAAAGGAACGGAGTAAGTTAAGCCACGATCAATACACTCATCTACAGAGTATTTTGGTGGATCAACGTGATAATCTACGAATTCCAGTACGAAATTCTCTCTTGAATCAGAGATCGGAAAGTTTTCAGCAAATACTTTGAAAAGACCTTCTTCCGTCCGGTTCTCGGCAGCGGTTTCCAACTGGAAAAAGTCTTGAAAAGATTGGAGCTGTACATCCAAAAAGTCAGGATAATCAATCACTGACTTGATAGACGCAAAATTAATCCGCTCTGTGGTTTTACTTGTTGCCAAAGTTGTCAGATTTTTACGTTTAAACTTTGTCGTGCCCGCGAATAGTTTCTTCGCTGACAGAATTTTCTAGAAAATCATTTCTAGGTACAAACAGGAAAAGACCTGACGAAATTGCCAGGTCTAACCCTTAATGGTGATGGAAGGTAGTGTGGATTACTTAACCTCCACTTCAGCACCAGCTTCTTCCAATTGCTTCTTCAATGAATCTGCTTCATCTTTAGCAACACCTTCTTTCAATGGTTTTGGAGCACCATCAACAAGTTCTTTTGCTTCTTTCAAGCCAAGACCAGTCAATTCTTTCACTAGCTTCACAACTGCTAGTTTAGAGGCACCAGCTGACTTAAGGACTACATCGAAAGATGTTTTCTCCTCAGCAGCGGCTCCGGCGTCTCCACCGGCAGCACCACCTGCTACCATTACAGGAGCAGCAGCTGCTGGCTCAATACCATACTCATCCTTAAGAATAGTAGCAAGTTCATTAACTTCTTTTACAGTTAAGTTAACCAACTGCTCAGCGAATGCTTTCAAATCTGCCATTTTTATTAGTAATTAAAAGTTGTTTTAAAATTGAAATGTTATTGTTCTTTCTCTGATAAAGTCTTAACCAAGCCAGCCAAGATATTGCCACCGCTCTGAAGGGCAGAAATAACGTTTTTGGCAGGAGACTGAAGCAAGCCAATGATTTCGCCAATAAGCTCTTCTTTAGACTTGATCTTGCTTAGCGCATCTAATTGGTCATCACCAAGGTAAATGCTGCTATCAATATAAGCTCCTTTCAAAACTGGCTTTTTATTACCTCCTTTGCGGAAGTCAAGCAAAAGTTTAGCAGGAGCATTACCTGTAGTCGCCTCAAACAATAAGCCTGAAGATCCTTTCAAGGCAACATCTAAAGATGATGTATCAACATCTAAAGTGTCTAATGCTTTACGAATCAGAGTGTTTTTGTACACTTTGTACTCAATCCCTCTATCAAAGCACAGTCTTCTGAATTTATTGATAGTTGCAACTGTCAATTCTGAAGCGTCTGTGATGTAGACGAAGGAGTTTTGCGAGAACTTCTCGCTCAGGTCACGTACAATGATTTCTTTCTCTTCCCGTGTCATCTCTTCTCGTTAAATTGAGTTTTTGTCAACTACTACACCAGGACTCATTGTACTTGACAATGTGATGCTCTTAATATAAGTTCCTTTCGCAGAAGATGGCTTCAAACGGTTGAGGGTAGCAATAACCTCTGTTGCGTTTGCAGCAATCTGATCTGGTCCAAAAGATACTTTACCAATGCTAGTGTGAATGATACCGGTTTTGTCAACTTTGAAGTCAATTTTACCAGCTTTTACTTCTTTCACTGCTTTGGCTACATCTGTAGTTACAGTACCAGCTTTAGGGTTTGGCATCAAGTTACGTGGTCCCAGAATACGACCTAATCTACCAACTTTAGCCATTACAGCAGGCATAGTGATAATCACGTCAATATCAGTCCATCCTTTTTCAATTTTCTGGATGTACTCATCTAAGCCTACGAAGTCTGCACCTGCATCTTTCGCTTCCTGCTCTTTGTCAGGAGTGCAAAGTACTAATACACGCACATCTTTCCCGGTTCCATGGGGAAGAGTAACCACCCCTCTTACCATTTGATCAGCCTTACGCGGGTCAACTCCCAAACGCACATCAATGTCAACAGAGGCATCAAACTTAGTGAAAGTAATTTCTTTCACTACACCTGCTGCATCTAACAAAGAGTATTCCTTTTTAGGATCGTACTTCGCTAAGACTGCTTTTCTGTTTTTAGAAATTCTAGCCATTTGCTTCTTAATTACTCACTCCAGGGAGCAGTTCCTTTAACTGTGATACCCATGCTTCTTGCGGTACCAGCTACCAATCTCATTGCCGCCTCAACTTTGAAAGCATTCAGGTCAGGCATCTTGATTTCTGCAATCTCACGAATTTGATCCCAAGTCACAGAACCCACTTTGTTACGGTTAGGCTCTTTAGATCCAGATTTAATTTTCGCTGCATCCATCAATAATACTGGAGCGGGAGGAGTTTTAATTACGAAGTCAAAAGACTTGTCAGTGTACATTGTAATCAAAACTGGGCATACTTGGCCGGCCTTATCTTGAGTTCTAGCATTGAATTGCTTACAGAACTCCATAATGTTAAGACCTTTAGATCCAAGTGCAGGTCCAATCGGCGGTGCTGGATTCGCGGCGCCTCCCTTTACCTGAAGTTTCAGATAACCTTTTATTTCTTTTGCCATTACTATTTATTACTACTGTTCTTTTTCTACCTGCATGTAGTTCAGTTCAACAGGAGTATTACGCCCGAAGATCTTCACCATCACGTTTAGTTTACGACGCTCTTCAAACACTTCCTCAACTGTTCCTGAGAAACCATTGAATGGACCGTCCATAACCTTTACTGTCTCCCCAACAATAAATGGGGTCTCCAGAGTTTCCACCTGCTCGTCTGTCTCATCTACCTTTCCTAAGATCCGGTTAACTTCAGACATGCGTAACGGAACAGGTTTAGTAGTGGCGTTACCACCATTAGCACCTAAGAATCCAATTACCCCAGGGGTGCTTGTAATTAAGTGTTCTACCTCTCCATTGGAGATATCTGCATACACCAACACATAACCCGGAAAAAAGCTACGTTCTCTAACCCGCTTTTTGCCGTTACGCATTTCATATACTTTTTCAGAAGGAATTAGCACCTGAGGCACCATTTCCGTTAAATTATGACGCGCTACTTCGTTCTCTAGATAAGACTTTGCTTTCTTCTCCTGACCAGAAACAGCCCGCACTACATACCATTTTAAATCTGCCATTTTCTCCAGCTTAAATTAGAACTGGTTATAGAACCATTCCAGGGTGGAGTCGTAAACAAAGTCCATAGCACCTACAACAACTGCAAACACAACAGACCCAACCAAAACTAAAATAGAGCTTTTCTGAAGCTCTAAGTAACTCGGCCAGGTTACCTTGTGCTGCATTTCCTCTACAGCGTCATTGAAAAATTTCGTCAGCTTTCCCATTCTGATGCTATTAACTCTATTTGCACGGGAGGTAGGACTCGAACCTACAACCAATGGTTTTGGAGACCACTACTCTACCAATTGAGCTACTCCCGTAAAAAAATGCACACCATTCATTCAAATGGAGTGCAAATGTAATATTGTTTTCTAAAAAAAACAAGTCCGCCTCACTTTATTAAGAAAGACGGACTTGTAATTTTTATTTAGTCAAGGATCTCAGTTACCTGACCGGCACCTACAGTTCTACCACCCTCACGGATAGCGAAACGTAGACCTTTCTCCATGGCTACTTTGTTGATCAGTTCAACAGTGATAGTGATGTTATCACCAGGCATAACCATTTCAACACCTTCTGGCAGTGTGATCACACCAGTTACGTCTGTAGTTCTCAAGTAGAACTGTGGACGGTAGTTGTTGAAGAAAGGAGTGTGACGACCACCTTCTTCTTTTGAAAGAACGTAAACCTCAGCTTTGAATTTCTGGTGAGGAGTTACTGAACCTGGCTTACAGATAACCATACCACGACGGATATCGGTTTTCTCAATACCACGTAACAACAGACCTACGTTGTCACCAGCTTCACCTCTGTCTAGGATTTTGCGGAACATTTCCACACCAGTTACTGTAGACTTCAAGCCTTCAGCACCCATGCCCAAGATATCAACTTGCTCACCAGAGTTGATGATACCACGCTCGATACGGCCAGTAGCTACTGTACCACGACCAGTGATAGAGAACACGTCCTCAACTGGCATCAAGAATGGAAGGTCAGTTAAACGAGCAGGGATTGGAATGTAGCTATCTACAGCTGCCATCAATTCCTCAATAGTCTTAACCCATTTAGCGTCACCGTTCAAGCCACCAAGAGCTGAACCTTGGATAACTGGAATGTTGTCACCGTCGAAATCATAGAAAGAAAGAAGCTCTCTGATTTCCATTTCAACCAGCTCTAACAATTCTGGATCGTCTACCATGTCCACTTTGTTCATGAACACAACAAGAGCAGGAACACCTACCTGACGAGCCAAAAGGATGTGCTCACGAGTTTGTGGCATAGGACCATCTGTAGCAGCAACCACAAGGATAGCACCATCCATCTGAGCAGCACCAGTAACCATGTTTTTCACATAGTCAGCGTGACCAGGACAGTCAACGTGTGCATAGTGACGGTTCTCAGTAGCATACTCTACGTGAGAGGTGTTAATAGTAATACCACGCTCTTTTTCTTCAGGAGCGTTGTCAATTGAAGAGAAATCTCTTTTAGCGGCCAGACCTTTTTCCGCTAAAACCTGAGTAATAGCAGCAGTCAAGGTTGTCTTACCGTGGTCAACGTGCCCAATCGTACCGATGTTTACGTGCGGTTTGGAACGGTCAAATGTTTCTTTAGCCATTTTAGAAAGTATTTAGTTCTTGGGTTAATACGGTGTATTGCTTGTTTCAAATACTCCTTGAGCCAACGATGGGAATTGAACCCACGACCCCTTCCTTACCAAGGAAGTACTCTACCCCTGAGCTACGTCGGCATAATGAAATGATGCAGCTTTCGCTGCATCATTTTTAATTGAGCGGGAGACGAGGTTCGAACCCGCGACCTACAGCTTGGAAGGCTGTCGCTCTACCAACTGAGCTACTCCCGCTTATTTCTAAGAATCCAAGAATCTTCACGAGACAATCTGTAACCTTGCCTCAACTCTTGGTTGGTGTTGGTGTGGGGAGAGAAGGATTCGAACCTTCGAAAGCTTACGCTAACGGAGTTACAGTCCGTCCCATTTGGCCACTCTGGAATCTCCCCATTCTTGTTTCAAAGAACCCTAAGAAGCGTTTTCGTTTCCGTTTTTCGTTCTTAGGAGCTGCAAAATTATAGGCTTTTTCTTCCATGTCAAATATTTCGGCAAATATTTTTTCAATTATTTTATTTCAACCCCTGTCATTGGGCTCAGTCCAGGGTCTTGCTCGGTTAGTTTCTGGAGTGTTTCCCTCCGTTCATCTGTCTCACTCATTAAGCTAAGCATTTGAAAGGCAGCTTGTTTTATTTCAGCCATTGCCTCTCGCTCTACTACCTGCACCAGAGCCTGCCATCCGCGTTCCTGCGCATCAATTTTTTTCTTCAGAAGAAAGGCTCCGAAGCTCTGAATAAAGAAATAGAGGTCTGCTCCCTTCATTCTTCGGGCATTTTGCAGATACCAGCTATACAGTTCTTCCTGTTCGCTTCCCGTAAAGGCCGATGCCAAGGCATTGACTACATCAGGATTTTTATAGCTCAGGAATGGTTTTAGTGCTTCCAGTTCATGCTCGCCTTTCGCCCATGCGAAAATAGAGGCACTCACTACCAGATAAGAGCTATCCTCCAACCCTCTTCGGATAATTTCCTGCGGCAACCCCTGCAAGGTGCTTAGAGCGTACATGGCAATGGCTCTAACAGAGCTGTTCTCATCAGTTGCTGCCATTTGCTGCACCTGTCTCTGCGTCTGAGGCTGCTGCATGGCATTAGTAGACACTAACATTTCTACACCCATATATCTGATCTTCCAGAACGGGTCTTGTAGAGCTTTGAGGAGCACCGGCTCAATCTGCGTATCTGCGGTGTCCCTTAACTGCTCTAAGGCATTAGACTTGGCAGCGTATCCTGGACTGTAATTGAATTGGTTTGCCCACTCTGCTATAGACTTACTATGTTTAATTCTAGCCAAAAGGTGTTGCCGTGGATCTACCACTACGGTTTGAGGGGCAGCCGCCATTGGGAAGCGGAAGGTCTCTAAGACTTTCTCCACCTGCACAGTCTGCTCCTGCCATTTCCCCTCCTGCAGAAGACTAATTACGAGCGGAAATTTATAAACCGTGGACCGTACAGTATCCTGCGTTTGCTGCACCAGCACGGTAAGGGTCCCATTCTCATATTGATGCGACACCGCCAACTCAGGATGACCAGGTGTCAGGAACCACTGCTGGAAGAAGGGTTTTAAATCACGACCGGTTACTTCTTCAAAGGCCAGCCGAAGCTTGTCAAGCTCTACTGCACTGTATTGGTTCTGCCGTAAATACAGGTTCAATGCGGCAAAAAAGGCGTCCTCCCCTACCTCCTGCCGGAGCATGTGCAGCACGCGTCCTCCTTTGGCGTAGGAGTGGCTGTCAAACATATCTTCCTTGTCCTCATAGTGATACCGTATAAGCGGCTCCTGCTTGGTTCTGGATTCACCTAAATATTCCAGCAAAGCCGTCTGATGCGTTAAGGCGGCTTCCTCTGGCCCATACTGATGCTCTGCCCACAGATATTCAGAATAATCGGCGAAGGATTCATTCAAGGGCAAGTTGGCCCAAGACTCTGTGGTGACTAAATCCCCGAACCACTGGTGGAAAAGCTCATGGGCAATGATGTGGTCCCAGTTCTTGTCTAACAACTCACGGCGGTCTTGGTGCAACGCTTCCATAAAAGTAGAGGCCGTGGTGTTTTCCATGGCCCCGGAAACAAAATCCCGCACCACCACCTGTGCATATTTGTCCCAGGGGAAAGCCATTCCCAACTTCTGAGAAAAGAACTCCAGCATGGCAGGCGTGCGCCCGAAGGTAGACTTTGCAGTAGCGACATACTCTGGCTCCACCCAATAGCTGATTTCCTTGTTCCGCCACTTATCTTTTACAACTGCGTATTCGCCAATGGCCATCATGGCCAGATAAGGAGCATGTGGCTTGCTCATGCGCCAGTGATCTATCCTTAACCCATCTTTCAACTTTCGGGAAGAAACCAGTACCCCATTTGACAGGGTCTTGAAGCGGTTTTCAACGGTAATGAAAAGATCCTGTGTCATGCGCTCATTGGGCTTGTCAATGGTGGGAAACCAGGCCGAGTTCGCCTCAGTTTCTCCTTGCGTCCAGATTTGCTGAGGCACTCCGTCCTCGGTTCCCAATGGATTGATAAAATACAGGCCTTTATCAGATAAGATGGCTTCGCTGCCCTTTACTTTTAACTCATTGGGTTTGGCGGTATAGGAAATGAAGAGCTGGAGCGTATCTTTTCTGGTATAGCGCTGGCCTAACCGCAACGTGAGCCTGTATTGGTCATAGGCATACTGCAGCGGCACTTCCTGTCTTCCTTTCAGCAGAGTCACTTTATGGATATCAAATCCTTTCGCATCCAATACCACGGAGTCTTGTGGGTAGAAGTAAGGTTTCAACGTAAGGGTAGCCTCCCCTAACAGGTGCTGTTTGGCCCAGTCAAACCGTACTTTTAAAGTAGTATGCAGCAGATCTACCAGACGTTCTGCGGCGGGTTGGTACGGTCCTTTGCTAGTGACAGGCGCTGGTTCAGCGGCAACCGCCTCTGGCGTGGCAGTCACTTCTTCGGCCACTGCCGCTGGGGCCGAAGGCTTTTTCACGGCGCAGCCCCAACCAGTAGTCACCACCAAAAAAAGGAACAAGGCGCGCAAAAGGATGTGATTCATGTAATAATGATTTATTAACTTTGAGGACTCAAGTTGTGAATTTATTTCACACATACGGTATTTACAGTTTAACGCAGTCCAGATGCTACAGGTAAAATCGGCCAACGCTACGTGGCAAGTAGTCCTAGAGAAAAACCAGATCCTTCTCAATGACACACCTTTTACCTGGGACCTGCTCCCGCTTAGCCCTACCTCTTTCCATATTCTTAAAGACAGCCGTTCTTATACCGCTGAACTGTTGGAGTCTGAGCCAGAGAGCAAGACCTTCAAGATCAAAATCAACGGCAAGGTGCACACGCTACAGGTGCAAGACAGAATGGACCTGCTCCTGGAAAGCCTGGGCATGGGCGAAGCGCTTTCCCAAAAAGTAAACGACATCAAGGCCCCTATGCCAGGGCTGATCCTGGACATCAAGGTTACGCCAGGCCAGGAAGTAAAGAAAGGTGACCCTATCCTGATCCTGGAAGCCATGAAAATGGAGAACATCATCAAATCTCCCGGAGATGGTGTGGTGCGCGAGGTAAAGGTAACCGTGAGGCAGAACGTAGAGAAAAACCAAGTCCTTATCGTTTTTTAAGCAATTCCCGTTTAGGGCCTGTTTTTGGAAAAACAGGCCCTAAACGCATTCATACAACATCATTTACAATTCCTATTTAACATAGAAGCATGCGATTCAAAAGAATTCTATTGAAGCTCAGCGGAGAGTCCTTGATGGGCGAGCAGCAGTATGGCATAGATACTAACATGCTGGTGCAATATGCCCAAGAAATCAAATCTGCCATTGACCTGGGCGCCCAGGTGGCTGTGGTGATTGGCGGAGGAAACATTTTCAGGGGAGTACAGGCCGAGTCTGTAGGATTAGACCGCGTGCAGGGCGATTACATGGGCATGCTGGCCACGGTAATCAATAGTATGGCGTTGCAGAGTGCACTGGAGAAAAATGGCGTGTTTACCCGCCTGCTCTCCGGCATCAACATCCAGCAGGTGTGCGAGCCGTATATCCGCCGCCGGGCGTTGCGCCACCTGGAGAAAGGCCGCGTAGTGATTTTCGGGGCTGGTATTGGCAGCCCTTACTTCACTACAGACTCAGCGGCTTCACTACGTGCCATTGAGATTGAGGCCGATGTGGTTTTAAAAGGAACCCGCGTAGACGGCATCTACACCGCAGACCCTGAGAAAGATCCTTCGGCTACCCGCTACACAGACATCAGCTTTGAGGAGGTGTTTGAGAAAGGGCTCAACGTAATGGACATGACCGCCTTTACCCTCTGCAAAGAAAACAACCTGCCTATTGTGGTGTTTGACATCAACACGCGGGGCAATCTTGCCAGGCTGATCAACGGCGAAAAAGTGGGAACTTTGGTTTCTATGTAAACCTTACCCCTGGCGCAAGCCGTTGATATTACAGAATAAAATCAGAAATTAGTGCCGCCTTTGGCAAAACAAGGGCAGCAGATCTAGTCATCTTTCTAAATCAGAAAAACCAATGACCGAAGAAATTAATTTTTATTTGAGCGAAGCCGAGGAATCAATGCAGAAATCGGTGCAGCATACCAGCGTAGAATTAACCAAGATCAGAGCAGGCAAAGCCTCTCCCGCCATGGTGGAAGACCTGCGCGTAGATTACTATGGCACACCCACCCCTATCTCACAGGTAGCCAACGTGAGCACCCCAGATGCCCGCACCCTCATGATCAAGCCATGGGAGAAAAACATGGTGGCTGAAATTGGCAAAGCCATCAAGAACAGCGACTTGGGCCTTGCCCCTAACATGGAAGCAGACGGTGTTCGCCTGAACATCCCAGCCCTTACCGAAGAGCGGCGCCGGGACCTGGTGAAGCAAGCCAAAAACGAAACGGAGAGCGGCAAGATCAGAGTGCGCAACATCCGCAAGGACGTTAACGAGGCCCTGAGAAAACTCCAGAAAGAAGGCACTTCTGAAGACGCCGTGAAAGACGCCGAAGGGAAGGTGCAGAAACTTACCGATGCCTACATTGTGAAGCTGGATGAACTCCTTGCCAAAAAAGAGGCGGAGATCATGACCATCTAAGATAGAAAGGCGTTTAGAGCCTCTTTTTCTAAAAGAGGCCTCAAAAGAGAAGCCCGCTCCAACCAGAGCGGGCTTCTCTTTTAAAAGGCTATAAACAAATATCTACTTTTTCTCAGGGGTGTCACTTCTGGAAGCCAACCACTGCAACGCTTCCGCTATGCTATCAAACACTTCAATGCCTGTGGTGTCATAAGTAAACCTGAGTGATTTATCTGTAGAGAGACGGCTGAACATACTGGGAGAATAGACCCAGGCAAAGGAAGTCATGCCGGCCTGGCGCAACCGCGGAAACCAATCTGACCCTACCCACTCAGCGGCAGAAGACCAGATCCCCTCCACGTTGGTATTGTCATTTAGGATCTTGTGGCATTCATGCTGCACCATCGCCTCCAGAATCCGCTCGCAACCATCCTGAACCGACTGCTTTGTCTGGAAGCCGGTCCAATCACCCAGAATATATTTCTCCTCCGGATTGAAACAGATGGTAATATATGTGTCTTTGAATATTAATGAGTTACTCATTGTCAAATGTGAGCCTTCTATGCTGTTTGTCTTGGAAGGAAGAGCAAATTACGTCGCATAAGCGAGCATAACAAGTATTTATACTTAGAAAAACTGTACTATTTCTACATAAGCAAACGAGCAACTTAATTTTTACGAATACTTTTACAGAAAGTTCACTTGATTTTCTCAGACCTTTGCTTATTACATAAACCATAACTATTTCAATCTTGCCCTAGCTTCACCTCCACAAATAAAGAGCGTACTTAAAAAATAAAGCCTGGCGTTTAGGGGCTGTTTTTCGAAAAACAGCCCCTAAACGCCAGGCTTTACCATGATTATAAAAACAGGCTCTCCCGCATAAGTGAGAGGGCCTGTTCCTAAAACTGCTCACAGGTACAGTTTCTTGATTTGGATGTAGTCTAACACCGCTTCAGGCAGCAGATAACGGGTAGATTTTCCTTCTTTCAGGCATTGCCTGATGAACGTGGCCGAAATATCCAGCAAGGGAGCCGGCACTACCGTTATTTTAGGATGATTCTTCAGTACATCGGGCACTTTACCGCTTCCCGGCCTCGGATACACCAGTATCTCATGAAACTCCAGAATCTGCTCATGGTTTTTCCATTTAGGGAAAGTAACCAAATTGTCTTCGCCCATAATGAGCGCGAACTGATAGGTAGGATATCTTTCCTGCAGGTAGGTGAGCGAATCTATGGTGTAGCTGGGTTTGGGCATCCGGAACTCAATATCCGTTACCCCTAGATCTGTGTTATCTGCAATGGCCAGGCGCACCATGTGCAACCGGTCAAACTCATGCAACAGGCTGCTACTGGGTTTAAAAGGATTCTGCGGACTTACCACTAACCAAACAGCATCTAAAGTTGTGTTGGTAGCCATATAGTTGGCCAGAATCAGATGTCCCACATGGATTGGGTTGAAAGACCCAAAAAGCAGCCCCACCCGCATGATTACACAATTTCGTCTACTTCATAGAGAAAGTTCCGTACCAGCTTCTCTGCCTTGGCAAACGCCTCCTCCAGATTGTCATTCACGATCACCTCATCAAACTGATCCTCAAAGCTCAGCTCAAACTTGGCTTTGAACACACGGCTGGAGATGCTGGAAGCCGAATCTGTATTGCGGGCAACCAAACGCTTAGATAATTCCTCTACCGAAGGCGGCTTCACAAAAATGGCAAGGGCGCGGTCTTTGTAAAAGTTCTTGACACTTAATCCTCCTTTTACGTCTACATCCAGAATGGCATGCTTGCCCTCAGACCAGATACGTTCAATTTCAGATTTGAGCGTACCATAGAAGGCACCCTCATAGACTTCTTCCCACTCCACAAACTCATCATTCCCAATCTTCTCGCGGAATTCTTCCGGGGTGATGAAGTAATAGTCTTTTCCGTTTTCTTCAGAGCGGCCCCGGCGATCGCGGGTGCAGGCGGAGATAGAGAAACTCAGTTCTGGCAGAACGTTTACTAAGTGGCGGACAATTGTAGTTTTGCCGGCCCCAGAGGGAGCCGAAAAAATGATGATTTTACCTTGCATCCGGGATTAGGAGGCTTAAAACTAAGCGGTTTGGTGAATTTTTGATTTGATGGAATCTACCAGATTGGCAGGTGTGCCCGGGCGACGGAGAGACGCGTTCAGGAACTTGACAAATAAACGCTGTTTGTCTACACTTTCAAAACATGGAGAGCATTCATCGGCCTGTTCAGCCAGAAAAGCTTCATCCTCCTTCGTGGCTACGCCCTCCAGCCACTTCTCAAAAACGCCCTGTACCTTCTCACAGTCAGGCTCATGGCTCTCCTCTGTGGCGTTATCGCCCATCAATTCATCTGTCATTGTAGTAGTCCCCATCATAATTAATTTCCGTTAGCTGTTATAACCCATTGACTTTGCGTATTTCTCCAACTTTTCCTTTAAAAAGTGCCGGGCACGGTGCAGGCGACTTCTTACTGTCCCGATGGGAATGTCCAGTATCTTGGCCATTTCCTCATAGGTGAACCCTTCCAGATCGCAGAGGATAATCACAGTCCGGAAATCTACCGGCAACGAGTTGAGCGCACCCGCCACTTCGTCCCCAATCAGGTCCTGTACACTTTCCATGCGCAGGTCTGTGGTGCCGCCAGAACTGTCTCCTTCCGCGTCTACGTCTTCAGAATTGTAGTAACCTTCCACCTCAGAGTAATCTACTTTGGCGGGCTGTTTACTCTTCTTTCTGAAGTCGTTAATGAATGAGTTCTTCAGGATGCGGAACAGCCAGGCTTTGGCATTAGTTCCGGGTTCGAAATAATCGAAGAAACGATAGGCCTTGAGGTAGGTCTCCTGAACCAAGTCATTGGCATCGTCTTCATCTAGGGTTAAACGGTACGCGAAGTTGTAGAGAGGCGAAATAACCGGCATCAACTCCGCCTCAAACCTGGCGTCTTTCTCCTCTTTAGTCATTGAATTCGCTCTCTGTTCGCTCATTGGTCTTGATTTTGTACTTTTACACTTGGGATAAAAATACCTATACGCAAATATAGAAATTAAATATACATAGGTACATACGAATATTTGGGCAGATGTTTACAGTACACAGCCCAAACATAATGCCAGGGATTCTCCATCCCTTTTTTGTTCTCTTTTAAATAGAACCTACTTCCCAACCTACCTCGTTTCTGGCAAAAAAGTTTTCGCTGAAGAGATTTACAGCTATAGGTGGTTTCTTTGTTTACAATAGAGACACTTTTTTGCCCTACATAAAGCCAGCCTTACAGGGTTCAACCCAGACCTTGTTAAACGTAAAATGAGGTGTTCTCCCTACCTGTAATAATGTGTCCAGTGAGGCTTCACTTGAAGATTCTGATTTTTCTTCCATTACTAAGTTAGTGTGGGACATTAAGTAATGAACAGGAAAAAGTTGCGTACTAAGGAATAGGGCACAATTCTTTAATTTAGCCGTATTTTTGAGGCCGTAAGCTGTTTATCTAATCAATGCCTTCCCTAAAGTAGCCTGTTAAAAAGTAAAAGGTAGGACATTAAACAACTCTATATGCACCAATACCTTCTCTACCAAGCCTACGGCAAGGAGGAAATTCTCCAGGAACTGGTATATTCTATTTATTCGCTCCTGAAACAGTACCAGGGTCAGCCTGCCTTTCAAGTGGTAGTCTTTACAGATAACAGCAACTACTTAGAACCCCTCCTTCCTTCCTGGGTGATTTACCAGAACATGTCAGCGGACCAAATTCAACAATGGCGCGGTGAGCTTGATTTTGTACACCGGGTAAAGATTATGGTTCTCCGGGACTTCATACAACAGCACGAGGGTACCGTTCTGTACTTAGACACAGATACAGTTATTACAGGCTCCCTTGATCATATTTTTTCTTTGCTGGAAGATGGCAAGTCCTATGTCATGCATGAGAATGAAGGCCCTATCTCATCCCGTAAAAACAGCATCTTTAAGAAAGTAGATACTTTTTTAAGAAATACGTCTACTGGTATTTCACCAGATACTCCCATGAATAATGCAGGTGTTTTGGGGTTCAGGAGTTCTGATAAACAAATGTTAGATGATGTTCTGGCAACGACAGATCGTCTGTATCAACTTTACCAGAAACATATCATAGAACAACTGGCTTTTTCGTTCCACATGAATAAGTTGGCGCAGAAACCTGTCTATACAGCTACCCAAGAAATTTTCCATTACTGGGACTTCAAAGAATTCAGAGGTGTTTTGAATGTTTTTTTCAGGCATTTCCAAGGGCAACGTTACCAGAGATTGGTGGAGCATATGGAGTTGATACAACCCCAAAAACTGATTTTACCTAAACGAGCCTATGAATCGCTTCCCTTCTTCAGCAAAGCCTGGAGAAAGCTTAGCGGAAAGCTATGGAACATCCCACCTTACCAACTCCCTTGATCTTCTTTAGTAGGTAACTGCACTGCCTATTGTTCTCTACAACGCCACATAGAGTCAAAATGTCTAATAAAGGCGCCCGGAAAGCAAGCGTGACCACCTTTAAATTACGTTTCTGCATTTTTACTTTCAATCTACATGCCTTCGTCCATTGCCGTAACCATATTGGCTAAAAACAGCCAGGAACATTTAGCCCGGTGCCTTACAGCTCTAACTGATTTCCCTGAAATTATTCTGCTGGACAACGGTTCTACTGATGATACCGTGGCTATTGCCGAGAGCTTTGCAAATGTGAAGGTTTTCCACTCACCCTTTATTGGATTTGGCCCCCTTAAGAACCTGGCCGCCTCTTACGCTACCCAAGACTGGATTCTGTCAATAGACAGTGACGAAGTGCTCTCTCCGGCTTTGGCACAAAGTATTCTGCGACAGCCCTTAGACAAGCAGAAAGCATACAAATTTCTGCGTAAAAACTTTTATGGCAACCGCCACATTAACGCATGCGGTTGGGAAAATGATTATGTCTTACGTCTGTACAATCGAAAAACCACCGGTTTCTCCCAAAGCGAAGTGCACGAAACAATCCTTACGGAGCACGTAAAAGTTGAAACCCTGCCGGGGACAATGGACCATTACTCTTATCAGAATGCCACCCAGCTGGTACAGAAGATGAACTACTACTCTTCGCTTTTCGCGCAGGAACAACAAGGGAGAAAAAGCTCCTCGCCTTTTACCGCAGTTTACAAAGGCCTTTTCTCTTTTTTCCGGAATTACATACTCAAACGGGGTATTCTTTACGGATCTGACGGTTTCCTGATCTCTGTCACCAACGCGCTGGGATCTTTCTACAAATACATGAAGCTGCATGAAGCTAACCAACGCTCACGACAGAGAACAGAGGACTAATTCTATTTATCTCCTTTTGCCCATCAAAAACACAGATAATGTTACCTTTGATAAATTGCGACCTAACCGCGACTAACCTTTGATGAAAATCCTGTTATCTATCCCCGAACACACCAAAACCATTCCTATGGGACGCTTTGTGGAGAAAGCCCTGCAACAGTTAGGCCATGAGGTGTATGTGTTCAACTATGAAAGAGACAACCAGGTAGAGCGGCTCAGGGAGAAGATCAGTTACAAAAGTTTCCTGGCTTATAAAAACAATCAGGTGCTGGCATTGGTGAATACAGTCAAACCAGACTTGTTCTTCACCATCTACGGCAATAACCATGATGCCGGCACTATTGAAAAAATCAAACAGAAAGGGATTCTTACGGCTTGTTGGTGGTTAAACGATCCTTTTGACTTAGCCTACAAACATATTCCAGCCCATCTATATGATTATTTCTTCTCAAACAGCAGAGGCACCCAAGCAGTTTACAAGCATTATCAGGTAAAGAATGCGTACTACCTACCAGTAGGCATAGATCCGTCAGTGCATCAACCGCAGCCAGGGGTAAAAAAGGAATATGACATTGTCTTCGCGGGAGACTGGCACCCCATCCGGGAAAAAGTGATCACGGAGTTGAGCCAGCATTTTTCTATTACCATGGCGGGGCCCTGGAAAAGGAAGATAGCCAAAGACTCACCCTTGCGCTCTAGCTTTGTAAACCAACGCTTCTTTACCCCTGCTGCCATGGCAGAACTGTTTAACAAAGCACATATTGTCTTCAACCTCCATACGTGGTATGGGCGTTGGCCCTATGGGGTAAATCCTAGACTATTTGAAGCCAGTGGCTGTGGCGCTTTCCAAATCAGTGACAACAAAGAAGAGATTAAAGACCTGTATTTGCCAGGCAAGGAAATCATCTTGTATGACCGGGTAGAAGAAATTCCTGAACTATTTACCTACTACCTCAAACACCCTGCCGAAGGAGAGGCTATTGCAGCCCAGGCCTTGAAACGCACACTCCAATCACATACGTACGTGCACCGGATGCAGGAAATGCTGGACATTATCAGCTAAAGAAACAAAACGCCCGGCCTCTATACAGAAGCCGGGCGTTTTAAGCTTAATTCCGGAAAAAGAGTCCCTAAACGGAAACTGCTTAGTAACGGTAGTATTCTGGTTTGAACGGTCCTTCCACTTCTACGCCAATGTAAGCGGCTTGCTCTGGAGAAAGTTCCTCCAGTTCCACACCAATCTTAGCAAGGTGCAGACGGGCAACCTTCTCATCCAGGTGTTTAGGCAGCGTGTATACTTTGTTCTCGTAGGCCTCCGCGTTTGTCCACAGCTCAATCTGGGCTAGCGTCTGGTTAGAGAAAGAGTTAGACATCACAAAAGATGGGTGACCAGTGGCGCAACCCAAGTTTACCAAACGACCTTCGGCTAATACAATGATATCTTTGCCGTTAATGGTGTACAGGTCTACCTGTGGCTTCACGGTATCTTTGGTGTGGCCGTAGTTCTCATTCAGCCAAGCCATGTCAATCTCGTTGTCAAAGTGACCGATGTTGCAGACAATGGTTTTGTCTTTCATGGCCTGGAAGTGCTCTGCCCGGATGATGTTGAAGTTACCAGTAGCGGTTACCACAATGTCGGCCTCCGGAATGGCGTTTTCCATTCTTCTCACGGCAAACCCGTCCATGGCGGCTTGCAGGGCGCAGATAGGGTCTATCTCAGTTACAATCACGCGGGCACCGGCACCACGCAACGAGGCGGCAGAACCTTTCCCAACGTCGCCGTAACCGGCCACCACAGCTACTTTACCGGCCATCATCACGTCGGTAGCTCTTCTGATGGAGTCTACCAATGATTCTTTACAGCCGTATTTGTTATCGAATTTAGATTTGGTCACGGAGTCGTTCACGTTGATAGCAGGAATCAACAGCGTGCCGTTCTTCATACGCTCATACAGACGGTGCACCCCGGTGGTAGTCTCTTCAGACAAACCTTTGATACCGGCGGCCAGCTCTGGATATTTATCAAACACCATGTTGGTCAGGTCACCACCATCGTCCAGGATCATGTTCAAGGGCTGACGGTCTTCCCCGAAGAAAAGCGTCTGCTCAATGCACCAGTCGAACTCCTCGGCGTTCATTCCCTTCCAGGCGTACACAGAGATACCGGCGGCGGCAATAGCGGCGGCGGCATGGTCCTGGGTGGAGAAGATGTTGCAGGAAGACCAGGTTACCTCGGCCCCCAGGGCTACCAGCGTTTCAATCAACACGGCGGTCTGGATAGTCATGTGCAAGCAACCGGCAATACGCGCGCCCGCCAGTGGTTGGCTAGGGCCGTACTCTTCCCGTATCGCCATCAGGCCAGGCATCTCAGCCTCAGCCAGTTTTATTTCTTTTCTTCCCCACTCAGCCAGGGAAATATCTTTTACTTTGTACTTCTGATAGGTTTCTACCATGGTAGTTCAACTTTTTTATATAGAACCGCAAAGGTACGCAATAAGTTTATCATCCTCAATTATCTGCCCATGAGCCGTTTTGGGCCTAATTCCTGAAAAACAGCCCCTAAACGCCAGGAGGCCTGCTCAACAAGCAGACCTCCCGGAACAGTGATATAGAAAAGCTCTTATCTGTTAACGATCACTTCGGCACCCAAGGTATTGGTGTTACCTGCCGGTGGGTTCAAGAACCCTTTGGCGAAGATGGTGTAAATCTTGCCCGCCTGTAGGTTCACGGTGGCCGTCACGGCGTTGACATCAGTACCTACGGGCTGCACCAGCAGGGTATAGCTGCCGCCGTCTACCGGGGTGAACGCCGTAGATCCTTTGAATGCGATGTTAGAAAACAAGTTGCTGTTGGTAGCCTGCACCACCACGTCTACGTTAGGCGCATCTGGTGAGAGGTGAATAAACCGGACATGGGCTTTGCCCGAGGCCGGGGCGGCCAGATTGTCTTCCACCACCACGGCTCCAATGCTGGCGAGCGGCTCGGCGGCAAACACAGAGTAGTTCTTATCTGCGGCTAGGTTGAGATTGGCATCTATGACCGCGCTGGCGGCACTGGTACCGGCAGGGGCTACTTTCACGTTTCGGTTACCGGCGTTCAGTTGCACATACCCTGTGTTCATTGGGTACATTAAGGCTGCGCTATTGGCTTTGGTACCGTCTACATACAAATCAACGGCGGGAGCGTTGGGGGCGGCGTGCACTACCATCACATTGGCTTTCTGCTCCATGGCCATAGCATCGTCATCGTCGTCATCGCAACTGGTGAGTACTAATGCTGGCAACACGGCCAGTAAGCTGAGTTTCATCCATTTTTTCATAGCAGTTAAGAGTAAGGTTAATTAATGTACATACATATAATCAACCGCCAACCTAGCTGCTTGTTTAAAGGATCAGCCGATTTTTCTGGAAAAATTCGATCTGGCGAGCTTCTACGCCAATTCTGTATCTTTACATTTTACTTCAGACAGTCCGGTATGCGTGTTTTTTCTCTTGAGGAGCAGGAATTCATCTTTCAACACCTACAGCAGGACCCCGCGCAACTGATGTTGCAGGCTAAGCGGTTTCCGCATTTGCCCATGCAGGAGTTGGTGTCCCAGATCAAAGCCCGGCAGAAGGCCTTACAGAAATTACCCACCTGGGCGCAAAACCCGGCGGTGGTGTTTCCGGTGATGCTGTCGCTGGAGCAGAGTTCCTCTGAAGTAACCGCCGCCTATAAAGCGCAACTGGTACAGGGCCAGACATTGGCAGATCTGACCGGTGGCCTGGGTGTAGACAGCTTTCATTTCTCCAGGCAGTTTGCCCAGGTCACGCACGTGGAGCAGAACGCAGAACTGCAGCAAATTGCCCAATACAATTTCCAGCTATTGGGTGCCTCCAACATCAAAAGTGTGAACATTGCGGCCGAGGATTTTCTACATCAGTTAGAAGCACCGCTGGACGTGATCTACCTGGATCCGGCCCGCCGCGGCCACAGCCAGGAGCGTGTGCACCTGCTCCAGGACTGCGAGCCAGATGTGCTGCGCCTGCTTCCGGTGCTGCGGCAGAAAGCCCGGTACGTGCTGTTCAAGACCGCCCCCATGCTGGACCTGGACCTGGCACTACAGGAACTAAAGGAGGTGGTGCGGGTGTGGATTGTGGCCGTGCAGAACGAAGTGAAGGAAGTACTGTATCTTATTCCGGCCGAAGCGCCCCAGGAGGCTCCCCTCATCACTGCCGTAAATCTGAGGCCGGGGCAGGAGCCGCTGGAAGTTTCCTTTACCCAGCCGGACGAAGAAAACGCGCAGGCAACGTACGCAGAGCCCCAACGCTATTTGTATGAGCCTAACACCGCCTTGCTGAAGGCAGGAGCCTTTAAATGGCTATCAGTAGAATACAAGCTCCATAAGCTCCATCGCAACAGCCATCTGTACACTTCCATAGAACTCTGCGAGACATTCCCCGGCCGGATCTTTGAAATCATTGCCCAACCCAAGGCTAACGCCAAGGAGCTGCATAAACTTCTACCCCAGAAGAAAGCCAACATCACCGTCAGGAACTATCCGCTCACGGTGGCACAGCTGCGGGAGAAGGTAAAGTTGAAAGAAGGCGGCTCTGATTATCTGTTCGCGACCACAGATCTGCACAACAAACCTCTGCTGCTACTCTGCCAAAAGGTAAACTGACCCTTTCCGTTTAGCGCCTTATTTTGGAAAAAGAGCCCCTAAACGGAAGCTCCTGCCTTGGCGCCAGCGGGCGCTTACGCCAGAAATGCCTTAACTGATAATCAGCCATTGACAATCCATAATTAATACTTCGGGTTGGCTTTGCTCACCCATTTGCTGCCCTTCAGACTGAACCGCCACGGCAAGAGCGCGTCTGCCCCGGCGTAGGCTACCCCTACTCTGGGTCCGCTCACAATGTCTTCCTCGGGCACTTGTGTTCCGCGGTCTTCCAGCCAAATCTGGGAATCCGATAAACTGGTGCCGTTGTGTTGGGTAGAGATGCCCAGCGCCTGCGTAACCAAGCCAGGGCCCGCGGTAAGCCGAGGCTCTATCTTTGTTAAACCTCGGCGGAGCTTCATTTCTTCCAGGCCTTCGGTAGGTTCAATGGCCCTGATGAGCACGGCATCGGCGGTGCCTTCCACGTTGGTCACAATGTTGAACAGGGAGTAAATGCCGTAGATGAGGTATACATACGCCACACCGCCCTGAGCGTACATGATCTGGGTGCGCTTGGTTCTACGGCCCAGGTGGGCATGGCAGGCGGCATCGTTCAGGCCAGAATAGGCTTCGGTCTCCACAATCATGCCGCCGGTGAGCACGCCGTCAAAACAGGAAAAGAAGTATTTGCCAATGAGGCTATGGGCAATGGACACCACATCTGGGCCGGTGTAAAAGCTTTCCGGGAGTTTCTGCTGAACAGCCATGTTTTATTTCTGCTTAACGAACACCTCGGTAGCGCCGTCTACAATAATATTACTGACCACCAGCGTATTCTCGCCGCAGAACCAGAACTGGTACCCCACCGGCGGCAGGCTCTGCCCTACCACATTGAAGGGCTGCCGCTTCCCCTGTAATTTACCGTTCACGTACTCTTCATACTCCCCGTTGGCAAAGAACGTGAGGGTTTTGGTGTAGCCCATCTGCTCCCCGGTCAGGAATTCATCTTCCTTCACGCCCACGTAGTTAGACTGGATGCCCCGCAGTTCCCATTTACCCACAAGCCACTCCGCCGCGGTAGCCGGATCTGTGGAGGTGAACTCGCAGAGCGTTACCGGCGTGGTATCTCCCGCATTCTCCGCAGAAGAACCGTTCTGGGGTTTGTCTCCGTTGGTTTGGCAGGCAGCCAACAGTACGGTTAAGATCAGGGCGGCAGGAAACAGCTTCTTCATGGCAACAGCAGTCATTTAGGTAGGAACGGCAAGAAAGCGAAAAGAAACACACCGCGCCACGCCCAGCAAGGGAGCAGCGCGGTGTGAAGTTTAGCGTTTTTTCTCCACCGCCTTCTGAATGTTGAAGTAAACCTCCGTGAGGTTGAGTTTATTGGGCGTTTGCAGGCTCACCAGGTCATATTTGTTTTCTACCAACTGCGGCCGGCCTTTCTGCCGAAGCCCCACCACGGTTAAAAACATATACTCATCGCGCGGCGCGTTGAGGACCACCGCGGTTTCTTTGGACCTGCCGTTACCGCTGGCCTTAATGGCCGCCATAAGCCCTTCAAACTTGGTGAGCCATTTCTTGCTCTCCACCTGGTTATTCATCTCGCCGTAGGCCATGTGCATAAGATACATCACGTCCAGGTTGAAGGGGTCTTTGGCCAGCAGGGTCTTGCCGGTGCTGATAATCTCAGGGAACCGCTCGTACAGCAACATCTCGTTCAGGGCATCGGACTTGTCATTAGGTTTGTGGGGAGCGTAGCCGGGCTGCATGGTCCAGCCGTAGTAGAGGTGCTTGTACTCGTCAACGGTCAGTTTGTTGTCGTTGGCGTGGTAGCGCTTCAACAAGTTGGGGTAATACATCCGTGATTTGGGCGAGGTCACTTCTTTGCGGATGGCGTCATAGTTGATTTTGGAAACCACCTGCGCCTCCCCGGCAAATCCTAAACCCAGGCACAGCACACTTAGCAGCAAAATTTTTTTCATGGATTGTTCAGAAAAGTAACACGGCAAGCCGATTGCAAATACAGTGCTAAAAACTGTAGCCCCGCTAAAAAGTTGCGTACGCGCTGCCGCTCCCCTTTCTGCCGGCTTCCGTTTAGCGCCCGTTTTTTCTAAAACAACGCCAAACCAGATCGCCTTCGCGCCATCTCAGCCCAAATTAATTCACTGAGCTTCAAATGGTATTCTTTCCACCACTTCCAAAGAGGTAACCAATATTGTGCCGCTGCTCTTCTAAAGCAAGTTGGCGGTGCAGAAGTCTTTTCATGTTTAAAATTCTTCCAGTTCTAAAAAAATAAAAGTCTGGCAGCGCACCACTACCAGACTCCGTATGAAAAACGAAATGCGTTTAGGGGCTGTTTTTCCAAAAACGGCCCCTAAACGCATTTCATCAATTTATCCCCAGCGATTTTGATTTATTTACTTTTCTCAGCCGCACCGGCGAGTCTGCTTCAATCACTTCTTTGGTGTATGATTTGGTCATGTGTTCCACGGGCATTTCAATGTTGAAATAGAGTTTTTCGGCCTCCAGTTCATTGGGGGTTCTCAGGGTCTGCACATCAAACTTCTGCTTCACCAAGCCTTGGCTGGTAGGCTCCAGACCCAGCATTCCCAGGATGGGGTACTCGTCCTGCGCCGAGATCACCACCCAGGCGCTTTCCTCAGACCGACCATCGCCGCTGTCCAGGATAGTGCGCAGCAGGCCGCTGAACTTCAGGAGCCACATGCGGGCCTCAGCGGGCTCTTGACGCATATCGGCCAGGCTGCCCAGCCGGAAGATGATGTTGAGGCTGAACGGTGATTGGGCATACTCCTGCAAGAGCAGTTCCTTGGCCTCGTCTAACCGGCCTTGCTCCACCATTTTCATGGCCGCCAGTTCGCCCATGCCGCGGCCGTAGGGCGTATAGCCGGGCTGCTTGGTGTAACCGTAGTAGAGGTGGTGGAAATCAAAGAACGTGAGCATGGAGTCATTGGCCATGTAGCGCTCCAGCAAATGGGGGTAGTAAAAGGGGGAATCTTTGTCTTCAATGGCGCTATAGACTTTGGTAAGGTCCACGTTGGAGATGGTCTGAGACATGCCTCTAAGGCAGCACAGGCATAGCATAAAGCTTACAAGTAAAGAACGTTTCATGGTTTTGGCTAATTTTGAAGACAACACCTCCCGCGGCCTCGCCTTTAATATATTATATTCATAACCTCTTCTACGCAAACAATTTAAGGTTGATTCTACTTTTAAGTTAATTTCTAAAAAAGACTCCCTAAACGCTTATTTACAATTCATATTTTTTCTTCGGGCCGCCGTAGCGCCTTATGTAAACTTGCCGTACCTTTGCGCCCGATATTGGTGACACCCCGGCCATCTGCCGACGGTGTCTTAAAAGGGAATCAGGTGTAAAACCTGAGCTGTACCCGCAACTGTTATCTTCAAAAGATTCTGCCCACCGCATGCCACTGTCTGCTTTACCAGATGGGAAGGCCGGGCCAGAGAAGAGAGCCAGGAGACCTGCCAACGTCATACATTCACCTGGAGGCTTTCGGGAAAAAAAGCAGCAAGGATGGTGGCCCGGCATGGGCTGGCATTTTCGGTTATTTCTTCCGCTTTAGTCTCCTCTGCTTTCACCAAGCCGAGGACATGACACAACGTGCAGTATTTTTTGCTTACATACTAGGGCTGGCCAGTACCCTGCTGGCGCCAGAGACCTATGCCCAGACGCAGCTGCCAGACACGGTAGAACTGCGGGCGGTAACGGTGGCAGGCCATAAATACACCCGCTACGCCGCTGGTTCCCGCACCCAGTCCATAGACTCCCTGCTCCTAAGCCGACAGCCCGGCATTACCCTCGCCGATGTGCTCCAGCAGCGCAGCCCCCTGTACCTGAAAAGCTACGGCAACGGCATGACGGCCACCGTCGCCTTTAGGGGTACCACTGCCAGCCATACCGCCGTGCTTTGGAACGGGCTCAACATTGCCTTGCCCACGCTGGGGCTGACAGATTTTGCCTTGTTGCCGCCTTCTGCCCACACGCAGGTAGCGTTGCAGCATGGGCCCGGCGGGGCCTTGCACGGCAGTGGGGCTGTGGGCGGCACGGTTCTCCTCAACAATCCGGTTTCTTTTGAGCCCCGGCGCGAAGTACAGGTACAGCAAGAACTGGGTAGTTTCGGGCATCGGCGGAGCGCCGCCAGTGGTTCATTCTCCAACGGCCGCCTTTCTCTCACGTCTTCGTTTACCCGCACCGCGTCTGACAATGATTTCCGGTTCAGGAACACCACTGTTTTTGGGGCGCCCCGGGAAACCCAGCAGAATGCCGCCTTTAAGCAGACCAGTTTCGCCCAAGATCTGCATTACAAGCTTTCCCAGAACCAGCGGCTCACGGTACGGGGCTGGTACGTGAAGACCCACCGGCAGATTCAGCCGTCCATGGGCAGCGCCAACAACCATGCCGTCCAGGACGATGAAAACCTCCGCCTGATGGCCGAATGGCAGGGGCAGTTGGCTGGCGGTACCACCACCGTGCGGGGCGCGTGGTTCAAAGACCGCCTGGATTACGCAGAAAACGGAACCCCGTCTCTTTCCACGGTTTCTACCTATCAAAGCCAGGTGGAACATGAGCGCCAGCTGTTGCCGCACCTCCTGCTACAGGTAGGCGGCGAGGCCCAAGTATTTAAAGCGGAAGTAGGCGGTTACAGCGGCAACGTAGATGAAACCAGGTTCTCGGCCTACAGCTGGCTCAGGTATACTCCGGTGGATAAGCTACAGATCAACCTCAACGTGCGGCAGGCCTGGGTGCAGAGTTTCAACCCACCGTTCACCCCTACTTTGGGCGCTAACTATACGCTTCTCGCTACCGAAGGGAATACCCTCACCGCCAAAGCCAATGTCTCGCGCAGCTACCGGGTGCCTACCTTGAATGACCGTTTTTGGTACCCAAGCGGAAACCCAGACCTGAAACCGGAAAACGGCTGGGGCTATGAAGCGGGTTTGGTCCATGCGTTCCAGCAAGGCAAACTAACTGGCACTACAGAAATAACAGGATACCGTCTTAAGGTAGAGGACTGGATCCAGTGGCAGACCAGAGGCGCATACTCAGAACCCGTGAACCTGCAGAACGTGCGCGGCTACGGCATGGAAGCAGATTACCGCTGGAATTTCCAAGCGGCCGAAAATGTACTTCTCTCCGGCGGTCTGGCCTATGCTTACACCATTTCTGAGCAAAAACTGCCCAATGCCTGGGCCGAACTGCAAGACCGCCAACTGTTTTATGTACCCAAACACAAAGTAGCCGGCTGGGCCGAGGTACGTTACCGCAACTGGTGGCTGGCCACGGATGCTACTTTCACCAGTAAGCGCTACACAGACAATGACAACAACAACTGGCTGGACCCTTATGCCCTCATAAACGCCAGCATAGGCAAGACCTTCGCCTGGCGCACCTTTGAGGCCCAGTTACAGGCGCAGGTGCAGAACCTTTCCAATACCGTGTACCAGACCATGGCCTACCGCGCTATGCCGCCGCGCAACTTCAGAATATCGCTCGGGCTTAAATGGGCCCAGCAGCCTTAAACCAATTCTTTTACTCACTTAACTTTACTATGAATCTTACCCAACTCAAGAAGCACTTCCTGTACGCACTGCTGGGCAGTACCCTGCTTACCACCGCCTGTGACAGCGATAATGAAGACAACAGCCCCAAAGGCGCGTATGAACACGGCGTGTTTATCACTAACGAAGGTGCTTTTGGACACGGCAACGCTGAGATAAGCTACCTACTGCCCCAGACTAAGACGGTGCAACCGGAGCTGTTCAAGCAGGTAAACAACCGCCCTCTGGGCGATGCCGCCCAGTCCATCATGTTTGTTGAGGACAAAGCCTATATTGCCCTCAACGGCAGCAATAGAATTGAGGTAGTGAATGCCTACTCCTTCGCCTCCACCGGCGTGATCAACGGGTTGGAGATTCCCCGGTACATGGTCGCCCTTAACAGCAGAAAAGCATACGTGACGGAATACGTGGGCTACGAATTCTTCGGGTACACCGGGCCGGGCCGCGTTTCTGTGCTGGACCTCACCACCAACACCGTCTCCAAAACCATTGACGTGGGCAAACTGCCTGAAGGCTTGCTCCTCCACAACGGGAAACTGTACGTGGCCAACAGTGACGGAAACACCGTCTCCGTGATCAACACCACCACAGATGCGGTAGAAACCACCCTTACCGTAGGCGAAGGCCCTAAGTTTCTGGTACTGGATGCCAACCAGAAGATCTGGGTGTTAAGAGGCGGATATTCAGAGGCGGGCGCTCTGGTGAAGATTGACCCGGTCAACAATCACGCCATCACCAGTTACACCCTGCCGGGCGAATCTCTGGGGGCGGGTCAGCTTACCATCAACGGAGCGAAGAACACGCTTTACTACTCTTACGGTGGCCGCATCTATTCCATGTCTACCACGGCTACCGCTGCCCCTACCGCGCCCATCATCCGTAGAGACCCGTATGGTTTGGGCATTGACCCAGAGACCAATGTTCTGTACCTGGGCATAGGCGACTTCAGTTCCAACGGCTGGGCCATCCGGTACCAGCCATCCGGCACCGTTATTGACTCATTCCAGGTAAGAATAGCGCCCAACGGCTTCTCTTTCAGATAAGGCGTTTAGGGGCCGTTTTTTGAAAATCAGGCGCAAAACGCAGAACCGCCAGCTCTTTAGGGTTGGCGGTTCTGCGTTTTATCTGTCCAGGCAGAAAAGAAAAAGCGCAGTACAGCGTTTCTGAATCACAACTCCATCAAAAGCTATTACTTCTAATTTTTCTACCTTAGCAGGATGAACACAGATTTCCCTTTCATCAGGCAGGCACTGTCTGTTTTTTTTGCTGCCCTTGCGTTTGGGTTCTCCGGCTGTGAGGAGGAAACGAAGGAGTTGGTTCCCACCTATGAGGCGGGAGTCCTTATTTCCAGCGCCACCACTACTCCCCCCGCTAACGGCAACCTGAGCTACTATGACCGTGGCACCAACACCCTGGAGCCCGATATCTTCAATAAAGTGAATAACCAGTTCCTGTCTGGCGGAGTGCGGTCCATGACAAGCGCCTTTGACAAAATGTACCTGATTACAGATGCCCGACAGGTAGAGGTACTCATGGCCAATACCCTTCTCCTCTCCGGTGCCATCCAAGAAATAGAAGACCCGCAGCGGATGGTAGCACTCAACAACCAGCGAGGTTTCATAAGCAACTGGATCACCACCCTACCAGCCTCCGGACAGGTGGCGGCACCAGACTCCGGACAGGTCCTGGAAGTGAACCTCCGCACGCTTGCTGTCATAGACACCATTAAAACCGGCAAACAACCCACGGCTATGGCGCTTGCGGGTACCCGTCTGTTTGTAGCCAACCTAGCTGAAAATAGGGTGAACGTCATCAACACCACCACCAACCGCGTAGACACTACCCTTACCGTAGGTGCCGCGCCCAACAGCATGGTCATAGACGGCGCAGGGTTCCTCTGGATCTTGTGCGGCGGGAAATCCGGCGCGGACGCTACCAAAGGTCAGCTGGTACGTGTCACGCCCAACAACCTGCTCAACAAAGCCGTGGTGTTTGAATTCCCCAATGCAGCCACTACGCCCACCAGCCTCACGCTCAGCGCCTCCAGAAACCGTCTGTATTATTTGTACAACGGCGTTTACCAAATGGACATAGCCGCCACCGGCTTACCCCGGAACCCACTCATTCCGCGGGCGCTAGAAACCGTTGCCCAAGACCCCAATGATGGTTTTCTGTACACTTCCAGAACGGCCAGCACCGAGAATTGGGTCATCCGGTACCGGAGCAACGGAACCGTAGTAGACTCTTTCCAAGTGCAGGGGCCACCCACCGGCTACCACTTCAGATAAGCGTTTAGCGGCTCTTTTTTTGAAAACAGGCCTAAAACAATGAAGCCTGCCCTTAACCGGGCAGGCTTCATTGTTTTAGGGTTCTATTGCACCATGTTAATTGCCGGTGCTTGTATTACTTCCGGCGGCGGCGCCAACCCCTGGTCTGGTTGAGCCACCGTTACGCTCTCTCAGTTTGTCTTCCTGCTGGTCGTAGATCGCTTGGTTTGTGGAGTCGGTGCCGGTGGTGTTGAGGTCATCCTGGCTATTGTCTGAGACACCCTGAGGGTTATTTTCAGTGGGGCTTTTATCCTTGAAGTCACTTTCTTCCACGTTGGTCTCGCCTTCATTGGTGCCGGTGCTGCACGCCGAGGTGCCTACCATCAAGGCACCGCCCAACAGCATGGCCCAGGAAAGGCGTTTTAGGGAAATCATTCGCTTTTTCATAGTTCTGGTTCAGTAGAGTGGCACATAAGCGGCCGGCAGCGGGGCTACGGGCCTTGTCCAGAGGTAGTACGGGCTTCGTTGTCTTTGAGTTAACCCGCGGGGGCCATTAGGGCTAATTTGTGAGATGGCTGGTTTGGGCTTAACCTTAACGGGCCTTGTCTTCGTACAACGGGTACCCCCAGATACCCTGGCGCAGGTAGTTTGTATAAGTTTTACTTTAAATAAGGAGACCAAGCCATGACCAAAGGAAAAGGTGACAACAGCCCTAAGCAACATAGACCAGACCAAGACCGCAGCTGGCGCGACATCAACAGCCAAGACGATAATCTCAACAACAGCAACCGGCACAACAACAACCCGCCGTATGAAGGCTCCCCGGAGACCCGGTCCAATCCGCAGGCTTCGGGCAGCGGAAACCAGAAGTCGGCGAACGGCAGCCAGAACGATGACTTCGGGGCCGGCGTAAGCGGGCAGCCCAACAACAGCCATAACCACAACCCAGACCAGGGCAACAACCCGCCCAAGTTCCAGGATGGTCCCGTAGCCGGCGGCGCCGACAATACCCGCGGGGAGAACGTACCGTCCAGGGAAGGACACGGCGGCGGAGCCAAGAAAGGGAAATTTGACCCAGAGCAACACAGTCCGCAGGGCTCGCACGCCAACCCCTCAGATACCCGCGGGTCTGATTCTTCTGACAAAGAGTTCCGGAACAACCAACCCAATGCCAGCACCCTCAAAGGGCACAAGGACAAAGAAGGGCTAGGCAACGAGAAAGAATAATGTCATCTACTGAGGCAGCCGTTTAGGGGCTGTTTTTTCAAAAAGACCCGGGAAACGCCCGGGTCTTTCTTTTTAAGGCGTATCATCCTAGGTTTGGGCAAGAAACCAGCTTTGCCGTATCTTCGCAGAAGCGTTTGCACCGGCAGCGTAACCAAAAGCGTATGGAAGCACAACAGAATATCATCACCCCAGAGGTAGTGGCGCAAAGCCTACCGTTTAGCGGCTACCTGGAACTGGTGCGGGCGGCAGTGGCCCAGGAAAAGACCACCGGTCTGGAGCAGTCTGCTTTTCTGGCCCAACTCACCAAAGACAACCTGGCCATTATGGAGCGCACGTACCAAACACCGCTTGAGCCAGATTTGGTGAACCTGCTGCGCGAGGTACCCCGGCCCCAACTGTGGCTGGTGCTCACCGAAGGCTGGTGCGGAGACGCCGCGGTACATCTTCCGGTGCTGGCCGCGCTGGCCGATCAATCGGCGGAGATTGAGCTGAGAACGGTGCTGCGCTCTGAACAACCCGCCGTCATGGACGCCTACCTCACCAACGGCGGCAAAAGCATTCCCAAACTGATTGCGCTGCACGCCCAGACGTTGCAGCCTCTTGGTACCTGGGGGCCGCGCCCGCAGGTGTTGCAGGACTATGTGCTGGAACTGAAAAAGCAGGAACTGCCCCTGTTGGACTTCATTAAAAAGTCTTTGCAGCACTCAGAGGAAGACAACGGGCAGGCGCTGCAAGCCGAATTACTGCACCTGCTCCCCCACTGGGTGAGAGCCTCTTTGACATAACATGGCCAAAACAATCAAAAGACACCCCTTCCAGCGCGACTGGCGGCGCGACCTGCTCATTGCCGCGCTCATTAGCCTGTTGCTGGCCATGGCCTTGCTGCTCTACACCTTCGGGCTCACCAGTGATTTTATCCTGCGGCTGCTCAACGCGTTTCTGGCCATCTTTATTCTGGGTGCGGGCACGGCCTTTGTCATTGTGCCCGGGGTGAACTGGGTGTTTCAGCGCTTCTTCGGGAAAAAGACGAAGGCAGCATCGGCCGCCAGGCCCAAACGAAACACGCCCAGAGCCCCTAAAGCGCCTACCTGGGAAGAATAGCCTACATCCCACACTCTTTAACTGCACTTCTGTGCGTTGTTTCCTGTTATACCCGTAGATTCACACGTCAATAACTCACTTCATTGTCCATGGAACATCATTTGCATATCAAGAACATGGTCTGCCCGCGTTGCATTGCCACGGTAACGGAGGTGCTCACGCGCCAGGGGCTAACGGTGCGGGAAGTGAAGCTGGGTGAGGCCTTGGTCACAGGAGACGTGCATGAACCGGCTGTTGCGGAGGCTCTGTGGGAACAAGGCTTTGAACTGTTGCAGGAAAAAGACGAACAGCTCACTGACCTCATCAAAACTACCTTGCTGGAGTACCAGCGGCACCTGGAAGAGAATTACCAGCCCCTGACCACCTCTGTGTATCTGGCGGAGAAACTGGGCTTGTCTTACCAGCACCTGAGCAAAGTTTTCTCCCAGCAGACCGGCACCACCATTGAGAAATACCTCATCAGGCTCAAGATTGAACGGGTGAAGGAGCTCATCTCCTACGGCGAGCTTACCTTAAGCGAGATTGCCCACCGGCTGCAGTACAGCAGCGTGCAGCACCTTTCCAACCAATTCAAGAAAGTGACCGGCACCTCCGTGACAGATTATAAGAAAGCCCCAACCGCTGAGCGCCTGTCACTGGATAAACTCGTGTAATAGCGTCAATTTCCTTTTTAGAACAACGTCTGGGATGCCTGCGCGTAAACCTTATTAAGCGACACCTGTTCGCGTAAGGTTACCGCAGTAGTGTGTGAATGTGCCTTATCCTTGTTTCATTTAAACCTGAACGTATGCACAATTCCCAAAACCGTCCCGTCATTGATGCTTTACAAGAATGTATTCTGGCCTGTGAGCACTGCGCTTCTGCCTGCCTGCAGGAAGAACATGTCAAGATGATGGCCCGCTGCATCCAACTGGACCGCGACTGCGCCGATATCTGCCGCCTCACCGCCACTTTGCTGGCCCGCGGCTCCGTGCACGGCAAGCACCTCCTGCGTGAATGCATTGAGGTCTGCGAGGCCTGCGCCGCCGAATGCGCCCAACATGACCATGACCATTGCCAGGCCTGCGCCGAGGCCTGCCGCCGTTGCGCCGAAGCTTGCCGCAGTCTGGCCGCTTAATTTAAACAAGCCCTTTACACTTTGTCAGCCGTTTGCGTTTAGCGCCTGTTTTTGGAAAAACGGGCGCTAAACGCAAACGGCTGACGTTCTTACACAAGAACCACTTCATATCCGTGGCGGGCTAAAATTATATAACCCAGGGGCGTAATCATGTAACGCGCTTCCTCCCTAGACTTTGTTCCTTTACTCCGTACTGCACCTGTTTCAGCGGCACCAAAAGAATCTAACGCTTTCCTGTCATGGCACACTCGCACCCATCTTCGCACGGCCATTCCCACAGTCATGGGCATAGTCATGGTTTACCGGCCTCGGGACACCTGAACAAGGCTTTTCTGCTGGGCATTGGCTTGAACCTAGTTTATGTAGCGGCCGAAGCCTGGGCCGGCTGGTGGTACAATTCGCTGGCGCTGCTCTCAGACGCGGGCCATAACTTCACCGATGTCATTAGTCTATTGCTGGCTTTCTTCGCCCTCAAGATGGCGCAGCGCAAGCCAACCTACCGCTTTACCTACGGCTTCGGGAAAAGCACTACGTTGGTCTCCTTGCTCAACGCCATGTTGCTGCTGTTGGCGGTGGGCGCCATTGGGTGGGAAGCCATAGAACGTCTGGGCACTGCCCCCAGCCTGAACGGCACCGCCATATCGGTAGTAGCCCTGGTAGGTATTGTGATCAACGGCGCCACCGCCCTGCTCTTCCTCCGGGACAAAGACCATGACATCAACGTGAAAGGCGCCTATCTGCACATGGCCGCCGATGCCCTGGTGAGTTTGGGCGTGGTAGCGGGCGGCGTGACCATGTACTACACCAACTGGTTCTGGGTAGACGCCGTGCTCAGTCTGATCATTATTGTAGTGATTGTCTGGAGCACCTGGGGCTTACTGGTAGAGTCTCTACGGCTCACCCTAGACGCCGTGCCGCAGGGGCTTGATGTGCGGGTCATCAGGGAACATTTGCTGGCCACGCCCGGGGTAGTGCAAGTGCATGATCTGCACGTGTGGGCCATGAGCAGCACGGAGAACTCGCTTACCGCCCACCTGGTGGTGGAAAACACGTACCAAGACACCCAACTCACAGAAATACGGGAAGAATTGGTGCACCACTTCGGCATACAGCATGTCACCCTTCAGGTAGAAAGAGGGGCGGTTAACCAAGCCTGCGTCAAAGCGGGGGTGTATCATTAACTTGCCGTCATCTGTTTAGCGGCTATTTTTCTGAAATGAGGACTAAAACAGTTCGTCTTCCTCTTGCCCGCTCGCGTATAAAAAGGTTCACCAAACTTCAAGCCTATGCGTACCGAGTTTAAACCGGCCATTGACGCGTTACTGGCCTGTATTGCGGCCTGCGACCATTGTGCCACTGCCTGCTTGCAGGAAGAAGAAGTAAAAAAGATGGCACGCTGCATTCACCTGGACCTGGACTGCGCCGATTACTGTCGGCTTTCTGCGTCATTCCTGTCAAAAGGTTCTGAACATGCCCGGCTGGTGCTGCGCCAGTGCATTGAAATCTGCGAAGCCTGCGCCGTAGAGTGTGAACGCCATGCCCATGACCATTGCCAGGCCTGCGCTGCCGCCTGCCGCAGGTGCATAGAGGTCTGCCAGGAACTCATTCCTAAAACCGATCCCTTGAGTGAGCTTTTGTCTGTGGCCAACGCCTCAGATTCTGAATAGCCGTTTAGGGGCCGTTTTTGGAAAAACAGCCCCTAAACGCACCCATGACAGCCTCCTTTGCCACGGCCGGGGAGGCTGTTTTCATACTGCAAAATCCTGTACCTCTTTTTCAAAATTATGTAAGTTTAGTAGCCAGGGAGCAGCCTAGTTTTGCCTATCAACACAAGGTAAACAAGTGCCATGCAACCAGAGAACCACACGTTCCTTTTTCCGTCCGAAGCTGCTCTTTATGACGCCATCGTGGTGGGGGCTGGTCAGGCCGGGCTGGCGATGGGGTACTATCTGAAACAACAAAACCAACGTTTCCTGTTGCTGGAGCAGTCCCTGGCGGTTGGCCAGACCTGGAGAGACCGGTACGATTCCCTAAAACTGTTCACCCCGGCGGAATACTGTGCCTTACCGGGTTTACCCTTATCCCTGCCCCAGGGCCACTACCCCACCAAAGACCAGATCGCCGATTATCTTCACCGCTACGCACAGCACTTCCGGCTCCCGGTGTTGCTGCGCCAGAAGGTAGTATCGCTTACGCGGGAAGGGAATCTCTTCCACCTGCAAACAACCCAACATCACTTCCAGGCGCGGCAGGTCATTGTGGCCACCGGGCCGTTCCAGGTTCCTTTTATTCCTACGTACGCCACAGCACCGGGCAAAGAGGTGGTACAGGTGCATAGTGCACAATATCGTAATGCCGGGCAGCTTCCTGCGGGACGGGTATTGGTGGTGGGAGCCGGAAACTCCGGGGCACAGATAGCCGTGGAACTGTCCCAAACGCATGAGGTGCATCTTTCCGTAAAGAAACCGCCCCGCTTCTCGCCCCTGCGCAAGTGGGGGAAAAGCGTGTTCTGGTGGGCCACCAAAACCGGGGCTATCTATGCACCGCCCTCCACTTTCCTGGGCAGGAAACTACTTCAGCAGAACGATGTCATTTATGGCCATGAGCTGGAACAGGCGCTCAAGAAAAGGGAAATCACGTTGCGGCCATTGATTATAGGATTCAATCAGCAACACGTCTACTTTGAAGACCATACGCTGGGCAGCTTTGAGAGCATTGTTTGGGCCACGGGTTTCAGGCCATCGTATGAGTGGCTTCAGATTCCGGAGGCGTTGGGACCGAACGGATGGCCCTTGCACCAGCAGGGCATCAGTCCGGTCACCGGTCTGTTTTTCCTGGGACTCTCCTGGCAACGGAGCCGAAGCTCGGCTCTCTTGCTAGGCGCCGGCCGTGATGCCCTGTTTATCTCGCGGCAGCTTACTTAAAATTATGTAACAACGGTATACAAAGCTGTAACGCCGCGCGCGCTTGCGGCCCGTACCTTTGTAACAGAACTAGAATCAGAACCTCAACCAATAGATATATGGCCACCTTGACCAAAGAAAAACCCGCCATAAAGAACAGTTTTCCGGTAGAGGGCATGACCTGCGCGGCCTGTGCTGTGAGCGTAGAGTCTATGCTGCAGGCCCAACCCGGTGTCCAGAGCGCGGCGGTGAACTTCGCCAACAAAACAGCCCTGGTTGAATACGCCTCAGGCACTGACCTCTCCCAACTGCAGAAAGCCCTCCAGAGCGTGGGCTATGACCTGCTCATCCAGCAGGAGGAGGCCACGCAGGAGGCGCAGGAGGCCCGCGAGCAGGAAGCGTACACCCGCCTCAAAACCAAAACCATTTGGGCGGCGGCACTGTCTCTGCCCGTGGCCGTGATTGGCATGTTCTTTCACCATATGCCCTACGGCAACTGGATCATGCTGGCGCTTACCCTGCCGGTGGTGTTCTGGTTTGGCCGCAATTTTTATGTAAACGCGTTCAAGCAAGCCCGCCACGGCAAGGCCAACATGGACACGCTGGTGGCCCTGAGCACCGGCATCGCGTTTCTGTTCAGCGCCTTCAACACGTTCTATCCGCAGTTTTTCCTCTCCCGCGGGCTGGAGCCGCATGTCTATTATGAAGCGGCCACGGTCATCATCGCGTTTATTCTTTTAGGCAAGCTGCTGGAAGAACGCGCCAAATCCCGCACCAGCGGCGCCATTAAAAAGCTCATGGGCCTGCAGCCGAAAAGCGTGAAAGCCCTCCGTAACGGCCAGGAAATAGAACTGCCCATTGAACAAGTACTGGTAGGCGATATTCTCCTGATCCGCCCCGGCGAGAAAATTCCCGTGGACGGACGGGTGGTCAGTGGCTCTTCATTTTTAGACGAAAGTATGATCAGCGGCGAGCCGATGGCCGTGGAGAAAAAAGCCGGAGACCAGGTGTTCACCGGCACCATCAACCAGAAAGGCAGCTTGCAGATTGCGGCGGAGAAAGTTGGCGCAGAAACGCTGCTGGCCCAGATCATCAAGATGGTGCAGCAGGCGCAGGGCTCCAAAGCGCCCGTGCAGAAACTCACCGATAGAATTGCCGGTATCTTTGTGCCAGTGGTGATTGGGATTGCGCTGCTGAGCTTCGCGGCGTGGTACTTCCTGGGAGGCGATAACAACGTAACCCACGCGCTGCTGGCCCTCATTACCGTGCTCATTATTGCCTGCCCCTGCGCCCTGGGTCTGGCCACCCCTACCGCCATTATGGTGGGCGTGGGCCGCGGCGCCGAAAACGGAATCCTGATCAAAGACGCCGAATCTCTGGAAACTGCCCATAAACTCACCGCCGTGGTGCTGGATAAAACTGGCACCATCACCAAAGGTCGGCCCGAGGTAACGGAGCTGCACTGGGCGGTTCCAGAGGAAGAAACAAAGGGCTTGGCTCCTGTTTTGCTGGCGCTGGAAAACCAGAGTGAGCACCCGCTGGCCGAGGCCGTGTCTAAACACCTCACCGAGCAGGGCGTGCAACCGGCGGTACTGGAGCAGTTTACCAGCGTGACCGGCCGCGGCGTGCAGGCGCAGTACCAGGGCCAAACGTTCTGGCTGGGCAACGAGAAGCTGATGCAGGAAAACGGCCTCCAGTTTAGCCCCGATTTGGAAAAAACGGCCGCTAAACGCAAAGCCGAGGCCAAAACCGTGGTCTACGCCGGCACGCAGGGACAGGTGGTGGCGCTCATCGCCATCGCTGATGCTATTAAAGAAACTTCGGCGCAAGCCATTAAAGAGATGCAGCAGTTGGGCCTGCACGTGTACATGCTCACGGGAGACAACGCCCAAACCGCCGCCGCCGTTGCGCAACAGGTGAGCCTGCAACATTTCAAAGCCGAAGTGATGCCCCAAGACAAAGCCGATTTCATCCAGGAACTCCAGCGCCAGGGCCACGTGGTAGGCATGGCGGGCGACGGCATCAATGACTCCCAGGCGCTTGCCTTGGCAGATGTAGGCATTGCCATGGGCCGCGGGACGGATATTGCCATGGATGTGGCCAAAATCACGCTCATGCACTCAGACCTGCGCGCCATTGCCAAGGCCATTAAACTGAGCAAGGCCACGGTGCGCACCATCCACCAGAACCTGTTCTGGGCCTTTATCTACAACGTGATCGGGATTCCGGTGGCCGCCGGGCTGCTCTACCCCATCTGGGGCTTCCTGCTGGACCCCATGCTGGCCGGTGCCGCCATGGCCTTGAGTTCTGTGTCTGTAGTCACCAACAGTTTACGCCTCCGGACGTTAAAATTATAGATTGTTAATTTCTCATTGTTTATTGATTTCGAGTTGATTCTTCATTTCTAATTCTTAATTCATCATTACCCTTATGTCGACATTAAAATTCAAAACTAATATTAAGTGCGGTGGCTGCATCAGTGCCGTAACACCAACCCTCAACGCTACGGAAGGCATCCAGAACTGGGGCGTTGACACCAACAACCCAGACAAAATCCTGACGGTGGAAGGCGATATTTCTGCCCAGCAAGTAGTGGAAGCCGTGAGCAAAGCAGGCTATAACGCTACTCCGGTGCAGGAGTAATTCTGCTTAGTTCCTAAAAAAGCAAGGCCACCCGTTGAAAGGTGGCCTTGCTTTTTTAGGAGTACTTGATAGTTTGGGTTCTAGTAGATTTTCACGAAGAGAACGGAAGCTGCTTGGGATCTATTCAATACGCTCTAATGCGTTTAGCGGCTCTTTTTCTGAAATCAGGCCTAAAACGTTAGTGGGTTACCGCACATAAAGAATTATAGTTTAGCTTTGGTCAATAAGTTCACCTCTGGACCGTTCCTCTGTAAACGCACCATTCAGCATGAGCAAACACCTACTGTTCGGGTTCCTCCTCGTCTTCGCCTCCGTTTTTACCCATCTCTGCCAGGCCCAAATCTCAGACAGTGTTCGTGCCGCTCCTTCTTCCACGGCATCGCATAGGTACTTGCTGCTGGCTAAAACCGGCTCGCTGGCCCGCTACAGGATGTACATTGGCGAGAAAATCACGTTCAAGCGACATCAGGACGAAGGGTTCAAGACCTTGCCCATTCTGGACATCAGGGACAGCACGCTGTATGTGCAGGGCTTGCGGGTTCCCCTGAAGGACATAGAAAAGATCAAGCTCAAAAACCACACGGGCGGCCGAAAAGTGGCCAACTTCAGCGGGGCGTTCCTCAAAACGGCGGGCACCATTTTCACGCTGGTGGGCGCCATCAATTTCCTGACCAACCTCAATGAGAAGTATGACCGACAGGACGGTTTGCACACCATGGGCGGGGCCGCCGTTCTGTTTGCGGCCGGCACAGTATTACAGGCCATGCGCTACGGCACGTACACCATCAATGAAAAATGGACGCTGAAAGTCATTGAGATGTATTAACCTCTCTAAGACCGTCACCGTCCATTCCTGTTTTAGCTCTGTTTTGAGAAAAAGGGCCGCTAAACGCACCTCTTCCCCTATTTGATTAGGAGCTGCAAGACAGCATGGAGCAACCGGCTTTCTGGCTGGCCCAGTCGGGGCGTTTGGCGAAGAACTCATCATGCTGGCTTGAATACGGGTCTTTCAAGGCGGCCTGTAATTTCAGGAACAGCGTGTTCTGTCCTTTCTCCAGTTCTTCAATGGCTTGGTGCAGCAGGTAATTTCTCAGGATGAACCTTGGGTTGTTCTCCCGCATCTTCTGCACCGCTTCTTCCTGGGCCATGGAATTGGCCTTGCGCCGAAGCTGGTAGTCTTTTATCAAGGTGTGCAGAAGTTCCCGCTCGCCTGTTTCCAGTTCGCGGTAGAAGCTGGGTTGGAAATGGCCCACCACGGTCTGCTGCTCTTGCACGTCCTCCGGAAGCTCCATGAGCAACTGGAAGAAGATGGTCATGTCCAGATTGAGGGTAGCCATAGTTTCAGAGAAGCGCCGGATCAGGTCCTGGTCGGCCTCCGTGGGCGCATCTAGCCCCAGTTTGCCGGCCATCATGGCGTAGTACTTCCGGTAGAAAACCTCTTCATACGTTTCCAGCACCGCTACCAGTTCCTGCGTACCCGGCAAGAGCGGCGCGATGGCGCTGGCCAGACACCCCAGGTTCCAATACGCAATGTTCGCCTGCTTCCCGAAGGCGTAGCGGCGGCCGGGCAGATCAGTGGTGTTAGGGGTGAAGTCGGGGTCGTAATCGTCCAGGAAGGAATAGGGGCCGTAGTCAATGGTGAGGCCCAGGATAGACATATTGTCGGTGTTCATGACGCCGTGCACAAAGCCTACGCGCATCCACTCCACCATTAGATGAGCCGTTCTTTCCAGCACTTCTTTGAACCAATCCAAAATGCGGTTCTCCCCGGTAATATGCGGATAGTACCGGTCAATGGTCCAGTTGACCAGCTGTTGCAAATTCTCGGTTTCTTTTCTGGCGGCAGGCATCTCAAAGCTCCCAAAGCGCAGGAAACTGGGCGCCACGCGCATTACAATAGCCCCAGGCTCATACGCCGGATTGCCGTTGTAAAACATATCCCTGATGATCTGGTCTCCGGTGGAAACCAAGCTGAGGGCGCGGGTAGTGGGGACGCCCAGGTAGTGCATGGCCTCGCTCATGAGGTACTCCCGCACCGAGGACCGCAGCACCGCCCGCCCATCGGCACGGCGGGAATACGGAGTAAGGCCCGCGCCTTTCAGCTGTAGTTCCCAAGATTTTCCGTCGGGGGCTTCCCATTCGCCTAAGGTAATAGCACGGCCATCGCCCAGCTGCCCGGCCCAGTTCCCGAACTGGTGCCCGGCGTAGCAGGCGGCGTAGGGGTACATGGAGGGGGCCACGTGGTTCCCGCCCAAAACATCAATGTCTTTCTGGTCAGTTGGTTTCTCTATGCCCAGTTCCTGCGCCAGCTCATCTGACCAGGCCAGCAACTCCGGTTTTTTCACCGGCGTGGGCAGCGCTTTGCTGTACAGGACGCCGGGGGTCTGCCGGGGCTTCACGTTGCCGCTGTCATCGCCGGGAAAGGCCTGGACAAATTCATTCTTATATTCTTTGTTGCTTAAAGTTTGCATGGTTTCCTTTTTACAGATGTTCTCGCCGACTCCCGGGTCTGCCTAAAGCAGGCAGGGGACCGGCCTCTTCCTTCAACATCTTTCAGGCGGAAATAGTTAAGATGGCAGTCTGTTTAGCGGCTCTTTTTCTGAAAACAGCCCTAAAACAGAAACTTATTCTTTCTTCTTCTCGCGGTTGGCGCTTGCCCAGGGCGTCAGTTTCCAGACTTCCATGAAAGTAACGGCCACCACCGCCAGCCCCGCCGCCCGCTGCCACTCGGCCCAGCCGAAGGCGACAGGAATGGAGAAGATTTCCCTGATGCCGGGCAGCACCGTGAGGCCGTACAACCCGAAGCACAGCAGCACCGCCCCCAGCACATATTTGTTCTGGAAAAAGCCGGCGCCAAAAACGGTCTGGGTGTTGGAACGGGCTGCAAAAGTCTGTAGCGTACGCGCCAGAATCAAGGTAGTGAACGCCATGGCCACGCTCATCTCCGGCGAATGCTGCATGCCCAGCCACTGCGAAATGATCACGGCTATCCCAATCATCAAGCCCCGCATAAGCACACTGCGCAAAGTGCCACCGGCAAAAATGCCCTCGTTGATGTCGCGCGGTTTGCGGCGCATCACGTTGGGTTCGGCTTTCTCTACGCCCAGGGCAATGGCGGGCAGGGAGTCATTGAGCAGGTTGATGAACAGCAGCTGAATGGGCGTGAACGGGTTAATCCAGTCCAGCGCCAGCGCGAACAGAATAGCGATGATAGCTCCTAAGTTGCCCGCGAATAAATAGGCGATGGCTTTCTTGATGTTGTCAAAGACGGTGCGGCCCACAGCCACGGCGCTCACAATGGAAACGAAGTTGTCATCGGTGAGAATCATAGCGGCGGCGTCTTTGGCTACATCGGTGCCGCTACCCATGGCCACCCCAATGTCGGCTTGTTTGAGGGCGGGGGCATCGTTCACACCATCGCCGGTCATGGCCGTGATTTTGCCTTTCTTCTGCCAGGCCCGCACAATCCTGATCTTATTCTCCGGCGAGACGCGGGCGTACACGGCAATATCTTCCAGCTTCCGGTCCAGTTCCTCGTCTGAAAGACGGTCCAGTTCCTGCCCGGTCACGGCAATGTCATTTTCGTCCATGAGGCCAATCTGTTTGCCAATGGCGCGGGCGGTGGTCTTGTGGTCGCCGGTGATCATAACGGTTCTGATGCCCGCTTTCTTGGCGTCTTCAATGGAGCTATAGACTTCTTCGCGCGGCGGATCAATCATGGCCAACAGACCCACGAGTACTAGGTCATTCTCTTCGTCAAAGGTGACCGCAGCGGAGGCCGAGAGCGGTTTATAGGCGAAAGCCAGCACCCGCAGCGCCCGGTCTGAAAACGCTTCGTTCTGGTCTTGCAGGTGTTCTTTCAGGTCTGGGGTGAGCGGCTGTTCCTGTCCGTTCACCAGAATGCGCGAGCAGCGGGAGAACACTACGTCTGGGCCGCCCTTGGTTAAGAGTAGGCGCTGCCCGTCTAAGGTGTAGACGGTAGACATAAGTTTGCGGTCTGAGTCAAAAGGCAGTTCGGCCTCACGGGTGTGCTGCTCCCGCAGTTGCCGGTACGGCAGGTTTTTGCTGTTGCTGTACGCGATCAAGGCTATTTCAGTGGGGTCACCTACTTCGGCACCGTCTTCGTTGATCTGGGAATCATTGCAGAGCACGGCCACTTCCATGAGTCGCCGCTCAGAATCTGACCACTGGGCATGATCATCTGGTAACTCCGGGGCCGTTTTCTGGGGCACGAAATAATCCACTACCGTCATTTTGTTCTGGGTGAGGGTACCGGTTTTATCTGTGCAGATGACGCTGGTGGAGCCCAGGGTTTCTACCGCCGGAAGTTTTCGGATGATGGCGTGGCGCTTGGCCATTTTATTGGTGCCCACGGCCAACACAATGGTCACAATGGAGGAAAGGGCCTCTGGGATGGCCGCCACCGCCACCGCTACGGCAAACATAAAAGCCTTGAGCAGGGCGTTGGTCATGTTCCCAGTGTCGCCCCCCAGCCAGACACGCGCCGCTTCCACCCCGAAAATGAGGATACACAGCGCCAGAATGGCCCAACCTAATTTCTTGCTGAACGCCGCGAGTTTGCGCTGGAGCGGGGTTTGTTTGGCCTCGGCGGAGGCCAAGAGCCCGGCAATTTTTCCTATCTCGGTTTTATCGGCGGTAGCCGTTACCACAAATGAGCCGCGGCCATAGACTACCAGCGCGCCGCTGTAGACCATGTTCTTGCGGTCGCCTAAGGCTACGTCTTCCGGAATGGCGTCGGTGTGTTTTTCCACGGCTTCAGACTCGCCGGTGAGCATGCCTTCGTCTACGCGCAGGGAACCGCTTTCCAGCAGACGCCCATCGGCAGACACGAAATCGCCGGCCTCCAGCACCACCACATCACCGGGCACCAGTTCGCGCGCGGCAACAGATTGAGTAACGCCATCGCGCAGCACTTTGGCAGACGGCGCCGACATCTGGCGGAGAGCATCCAGGGCACCTTCGGCTTTTTTGGTCTGCACCACGCTCACAATGGCGTTGAGCACCAGCACGGCAAAGATGATGACGGCCTCTATGACCTCACCCAGCACCAGCTGCACCGCCGCGGCCAGCAGCAGCACAATGACCATGGGGTCTTTGAAGGTTTCTAGCAGCAGTTTGAAGACGGAGTCGCGCTCGGCTTCCTGCAGCTCATTGTAGCCGTGGGTCTGGAGCCGCTGCTGGGCCTCTGCTCCAGAGAGCCCTTGCTGGGGGGTGTTGAGTTCCTGTAAAATCTCTTGCGTGGGACGCTGGTAAAATTCCATATATCTAAGGATTGACTCGCTTTTATTACTGGTAATACGGGCTGCACCTCTCTCCTGCTGTTCACGCTCCCCCTCTGGATGCAAGCTCTTTCTTAACGGCTTCTACGGTAGATTTATATAAGTCTCCCGCCGGTTCCTGAAATTTCGTGCATATGCCCCGTACACCGGGCATGTGGCCTCGCTGGTTTAGGGCTGTTTTTGGAAAAACGGCCGCTAAACGGGTACCTACGCCAACAGCCCTTTTAAGGTGTCTACGGCTCTGGAGGCCACAAATTCTGTTACGGTGAGTTCCACCAGGTCTTGGTACACAAACGGGTCTTCCTGCATGAGCTCCTCTACCGCTGTCTTGCTCACGGCCTGGCAGAAAATGAGGCCGCCGGTGCGCGGAACTTTTCGGCCGGAGGCCAGGAAGTTGCCCTTGGCGAAGTGCTTCTCCACGAAGGCCAGGTGCTCGGCCATAAAGGGTTCTACCTCAGAGAAGGCACCCTTGTAGGTAAGTTCTATCAGGAACATAATTAGGACACTTGTTTTACCCAAAGCTACGGCAACTTTCTGTTTAGCGGCTCTTTTTTGGAAAAGAAGCTCAAAACAGAACGCCCTCTTCTAAACTTGGCCCGAGCAATAAAATTATGCACAAGTCTTACCGAATGGTGTTAAACCCCGGTGGCGGGCCTGCGTTTTCTTTGTAGCAGATTTTCACCCAATTACATACTGCATTTATTATGAAACGAATTTTCACCCTCAGCATAGCTTTTTCCTTCCTATGTTTTACGGCTGCGGCGCAGCACGAGCACCACACGCCGCCCGCAAAGAAAGAAACGAAGCAGGAGGTAAAGCCCGCTCCCAAAAAGCAAACGGCCGCCCCTGCTCATGTCACGGCCAAGCCATCTAAGGCACAGCCGAAGAACAATAAACCCGCCCCGCCGCCGGCGAAGACAAACCAGAAAATCCAGCCCTCGGCTACGCCGAAAAAGCATGCTGCCCCTAAGGTGAAAGCGACACCGCCAGTCACGCACCAAGACCACTCGCAACACCACATGCCCGCCGCTGATTCCGCGGGTAAACACCAAGGGCACCAGATGTCTGCTGACAGTATGAACCGAGCAAAGACAACCACCCATGAAGGACATACCATGCCCATGGACACCGCCAAAGACCATCAGCACAACCCCGGCATGCACATGAACCACGGCGCCATGGCTTCTGACACTACGCAGCACGCAGGCATGGGAATGGGCGGCATGAGCCACTCGTTCTCGCGCAACCTGCCCATGAACCGAAACGGCTCCGGCACCAGCTGGCACCCAGACGCCACGCCCATGTACGGCTACATGAAACACGCCGGCGACTGGATGCTCATGTTCCACGGACAACTCTGGCTGCGCTACAACCGACAGGATATTTTTGACAAAGGCTCGCGCGGCGATTCTCAACTGGATGCGCCCAACTGGTTTATGGGCATGGCGCAGCGCGAGGTGGGCCGCCGCGGATTGCTTCGCTTCAGCGTGATGTTGAGTCTGGACGAACTGACCATGGGCGACCGGGGTTACCCGCTCCTGTTCCAGAGCGGCGAGACGTATGGCGGCGGCAAAAGACTGGTAGACCGCCAGCACCCGCATGATTTGTTCTCAGAGATTAGTGTGGGCTACACGCACATGGTGAACGAAGACGTGGACGTGTACGGCTTCTTGGGTTATCCTGCCGAGCCAGTGATTGGTCCGCCCGTGTTCATGCACCGCATCTCGGCGTTCAACAACCCGGAGTCGCCGCTGGGGCACCACTGGCAGGACGCCACCCACATCACGTTTGGGGTGGCCACGCTGGGCTTCCGGTACAAGAACTTCAAGCTGGAAGGCTCCAACTTTACGGGCCGCGAACCCGATGAAAACCGCTATGACTTTGACAAAGCCCGCTTTGATTCGTACGCCGCCCGTCTGTCTTACAACCCCACTGAGAATTGGGCACTGCAAGTATCCAGAGGTTGGCTGAAGAGCCCGGAGTCCTTGGAGCCCGAGGAAGACGTGACGCGCACCACGGCCTCTGCCTTGTATAGCCGAGCATTAGCCGGGGGCGGAGACAGATTCTTCACCTCGGCGCTGATCTGGGGCTTTAACGGCGGCGGCCACCACCAGGAGCATTCGGCCATTGCCGAAGCTAACCTGCAGATGAACAAAACCGCGGTGTACGGCCGCTATGAGTACGTGCAGAAAACACCTGGCGAACTGGACCTGGCCAGCCAGTTTGACCACCATGAGGTCTTTGACGTGCACGCGTTGACCTTGGGCACCAGCCAGCGCGTGGCGAATTTTGCGAATACGTATTTGACGCTGGGCGTACAGGCCACTGTTTTCGCGCCAGATAAATTACTGAAGCCGTTGTATGGCAAGACGCCCGTTTCCGGGGAAATCTACCTGCGGTTGAACCCAGGCTTGATGATGGGCGGGGGTAAGAAGTCTGGGGCTTCTGGGATGGAACATCAGCATTAAATGAAAAACCAGCTTCCGTTTTTGGCTTATTTTCTAGAGAACAAGCCAAAAACGGAAGTTGGCGCAGACGCTCGCAGGTCCTCCGGACGCTACGAGGTCTTTGGAGCAGGCGATAACGGAGCTAGAGGTCATCTTCTTCTATGAGTGGATGGATGCTGGAGAAATCGGCAAGCTCTTGGTGGAATAGTTTGAAGTGATGTGCGCCGCCGAACCAGCTTAGAACTTCGTTTCGCTCCAGATTGGTTTTGCTTTTTGATAAGAGACTATGATAGGAAGAGTAGGGCCACTCTTTGAAATCAGGAATTAACCCGTGGTGCTGCGGATTGAAGTGGATGTAAAACACTAGCCTTGTAAAATAGGCTTCTGAGGTCACTTCTTTTCTTCTGAAACGTTTCTGGAACAAACTGTCGCTACGGCCATAGCGGGTGTTCATGGCTTTGGTGAAGGCGTTCAGTAAGTGGCTCAACTGGCGTTGAACGGTTACCGGCAACAGCTCCTGGTTCATCTCACTTGGCTTGAACAGATACTGCTCTTCCTTCACTTGCACCAGGAAATGAACATGGTTCGGCAACATACAATAACAAAAGGTATTCACAAACGGGGCTACATATTTGCGGTATAACTGCAGGAAATAAAAGTAGTTCTCTTGCGTGACAAACACGGTCTCCCCATTATTACCACTTGTGTAAAGATGGTAGAACTTGCCGGGTTCCAGTGCCTTCGTCTGCTGCATCATTCATTATACGTTATTGCAACTGCGCCTGCTCCCAAGACCTCGTAGCGTCCGGAGGACCTGCGAGCGTCTGCGCCAAAAACTCACTTCCCATCCTCAGAACTCTGCAACTTACTTTCTATCCCTTTGCTGAAGGCGTCAATGAAGGCGTGTTTGAGCACGTTGATGAAGGTTTTCCAGCCGTTGGTTTTGGGGTTGCTGATGTCGCCGGAGATGGGAATTTTGGTGGCTACCTGGTCGCGGGGCTGGTTTTCAGCGGCCTCGGTGAAGACACCAATCACGGCTTCTTTTACGGCACTCAGGAAACCGCCTTCCTTCTTGTCTTTCTTCCAGTTCAGGACTTTGATGTCTTCAAAGAAGGGTTTGATGTAGCCGTTTAGCTGGCCGTTGGTGCTCTTGAGTTCGCTGTACATGTCCAGCTTGCCGCGCTCCACGTCAAACTTGGCGTTGGCCTTGATGAAGGCGTTGAGGCTGGTGAGGTTCACGCCCGTGAGCTGAAAATCACCATCGAAGTCTGGGATGCGTTTGAGGGCGTTCACCTGCATTTTACCTTTGAACGCCCCGCCGCCAATGGAAGAGGCGGTGGCCGTCACCGAGGAAGGGAGTTTTTTCCCCACCTCCTCTACGTTGGCCAGATTGAGCGCCGTCAGCCTTAGGTTATCCAGATGCAGTTTCACGTCCGGCGAGGCCGAAAAATCAAGGAACGCCAGTCGGCCGTTGTGCACCTCAAAGCGGTTGATGGTGATGGGCATGAGGTCTTTCACCACCTCGGTCCAGTGGTCCAGCGTAGGGTCTTCCGATTTAGAGCCGCCCGCCAGAATGTTCAGCCTGGGGTTGGTCATGATGACCTCGCCCACCAGCTTGCCCTTAAACAAAGATTTCCACTCAATAGACAAATCGGTTTCAGTGATCTGCAGGAACGGGTACTTGGGGTTGCCTTTCTCCTCCAGCAGCACCAGCCCGTCTATCTGGTACGCCCCGCGTATGAGGGCAATGTCAATATCCTCCACGTGGCCCGTGTAGCCGGGCAGTTCGTCCAGCGTTTTGTTTACGTAATTTTTCACAATGTACGGCAGCGCAATCCGGAACGCGAGGAGCAGCACCACAAGGGTGAGTACTATTTTCAATGGTTTGGTGAGCCGAATAGCCATAATTCATTTCCTTTTCTGCAAGCTTTTTACGCAGTTAGGCCATTACTGTTAATTTGCTCACTTCTGGGGCTGAACTCATAGCACTTTTCACTTGTTTCTCCAGACACAGTATACGCGCTATTTTCGACCTGTTTTTGGAAAACGAGGCCGAAAACAGGAATGATGTAGACGCTCGCAGGTCCTCCTGACGCTACGAGGTCTATTTGAAATAGCTGATTGTCCCTGATTGATGTTGATGGTAAAAAAGCAATTCGCTGGCGCGAGTCTCCAGACTCGTGACTACCCGTGAAGCGAGTCTCCAGACTCGCCGGGAACCACCAGCCGGAAATGCGTGCATATTGGAGTCTGGAGACTCCACGCACGTTTTGTCACGAGTCTGGAGACTCGCGCCAGGAGAATATAATTCCTGTTTTTGGCCTGTTTTCAGAAAAATAGCCGCTAAACGGAAAACTCCCCTCTCCGCGGGAGAGGAGCCGGGGGTGAGGTGATACCGCACTCCTTTTACTACCTTTGCCCAAAATAGAATACCTTGAACGCCGCTCCCAAAATCCTGCTCCTTACGCCGCCGCTCACGCAGCTCAACACGCCCTATCCCGCCACCGCCTACATCAAAGGATTTCTGTGCGGAAGAGGGTTTGACGTAACCCAAGCAGATTTTGGTTTGGAGTTGGTGTTGCGGTTGTTCTCCCGCCGAGGGTTGAATCAAGTGTGTCAGGCCATTCTGGAGGGCACATATGAGCTGTCAGATAACAGCCAGCGCATGCTGCGCCTGCGGAAGTCGTACCTGGACACGGTGGAGCCGGTTATAAAGTTCCTGCAAGGCCGCGACAGCACCTTGGCTCACCCCATCGCCATGGGCGCGTTTCTGCCCGAGGCGAGCCGTTTTTTGCAGTTAGCAGATTTGGAGGAAGCCTTCGGAACGATGGGCATCACCGACCGCGCCCGGCACCTAGCAACCTTATACTTAGAAGATTTAGCCGATTTAATCAAGGAGACCGTCTGCCCCCACTTCGGCTTCAGCCGCTACGCCGATAAACTGGCCCTGAGCGCCACCTCTTTTGACCCGCTGGAAGATGAGCTGCAAACCACGCCCAATCTGGTGGACCAACTCTTGCTGGATTTATTGGACGAGCGAATGCAGGAAGTTCAGCCCAATGTGGTTGGTTTCTCGGTGCCGTTCCCCGGTAATCTGTACGGCGCGTTGCGGTTGGCGCAGTTCATCAAGCAGAAATACCCGCACGTGAAAACGCTCATGGGCGGCGGCTACCCAAACACAGAATTAAGAAGCCTGCGCGAACCCCGCATTTTCAAGTACATCGATTTTATCACGCTAGACGACGGCGAAGGCCCGTGGCTGCGCTTACTGGAGTTTTTCCAAGGCCAGCGCGAAGTGGAGCAACTGCAACGCACCTTCCTGTTGCTGAACGGCCAAGTACAATACATCAACGGCGCCACCGATGCCGATATTCCGCACACCGAGGTAGGCACTCCTGATTACAGTGACCTGAAACTGCACGAGTACCTGAGCGTGGTGGAAGTGCTCAACCCCATGCACCGCCTCTGGTCTGATGGCCGCTGGAACAAACTCACCGTGGCGCACGGCTGCTACTGGAAACGCTGCTCCTTCTGTGACATCACCTTAGACTATATTTCCCGCTATGAGACCGCGCCTGCCGCCTTATTGGTAGACCGCATTGAACAGATTATCGCGCAGACGGGCCAGACTGGTTTTCACTTTGTGGATGAGGCCGCGCCGCCCTTGGCCTTGCGCGATTTGGCCATTGAACTGCTGCGCCGCGGTGTGAAGATTACCTGGTGGGGCAACATCCGCTTCGAGAAAACCTTCAGCGCTGACCTTTGCCGCCTACTGGCCGCCAGCGGTTGTATTGCCGTCTCAGGTGGGTTGGAAGTAGCCTCAGACCGATTATTGGCGAAGATGGAAAAAGGCGTGAGCATTGCCCAGGTAGCGCGGGTAACCCGTGATTTCACCACCGCCGGCATCATGGTACACGCGTATCTGATGTACGGCTTCCCCACCCAGACCGCGCAAGAGACCATTGATTCTCTGGAAGTGGTTCGGCAGTTGTTTGAGCAGAATGTGATTCAGTCTGGCTACTGGCACCGGTTCTCCATGACCGCCCACAGTCCAGTCGGCAAGAACCCCGAGAAGTACGGCGTAGTGAAAATAGGCCCGGAGCCCGGCCTGTTCGCTGACAATGACTTGTGGCATGAAGACCCCCAAGGCGCAGACCATGAACTCTTCGGGGCGGGTTTAGCGAAAGCGCTGTATAACTACATGCACGGCATCGGGCTGGAAGAGCCGCTTTCGTTCTGGTTTGACTTCAAGGTTCCACGTGCCTCCCACCCCAAAAACATGATTGCGCAGGCTGTAGAAGCCACAGCACGCGCAGATTCTGAGAAGCAGAACCTGCGCGTGCTGTGGCTTGGCAATGCCCCGGAAATAGAAGTAGTGACCCAAACGAAGAAAGGCCGCACGTTCCATAACGCCCTGCTCACCTTCACCGAGAAAACGGAGGAATACGAAATCCGCACCTCGCCCGAAGTGGGCCAATGGCTGCATACGTGGTTGACGCGTTTGTCAGAAGATTACGGCCCCAAATATCTTTTAAAGGACCTAGCCGCGGATTACCCCGAGGGTCAGATGTTTACCTTCCAGGAATTTCTGATTACGGATACGTGGCTGGATTTGCGGGAGCGTGGGTTATTGGTGGTATGAGGAGGGAGTTCTGAGTCTTAAGTTCTGAATCAGTAAGATTCATCTGTTACTAAGGTCTCCCATTGCCAACTCTGGACTCACGACTCAATTTCCTCCGCACGCATTCCGTCCCCCTTTGAAGGGGTAGGGGGATGACCAAGGCCGCCGAGAAGAAACAAAAAGCTGCTGATCAAAGCCATCATCTCCTTCCTACTCATTATAAACACTTCTTGCTCAACTTCCGCGCCATAGAGGTGATCAGCAATGCGTATTCCTCAGCAAGAGTCATCATCCCCCTCCCCCCTTCAAAGGGGGACAATCAGCTAAAATATTATATTTAAAAATCTCCGTTTTTGGCCTGTTTTCTGAAAAACGGGCCAAAAACGGAGATTTTTATTTTCATTAGGAAACTACAGGTTAAACCGTTTCAAATACTCTTTTATCGGCTCAAGTCCCATCTCGGCGCGGCGTTTGTCTAGGTTGGCTTCGTCTTCCACTTGGTAGAGTTCTGGTTTCTGGGTCTGCGGGTTCATCCGGAGTTGGCTGCCGTAGAGTTGCGGTAAGCCTTGGTTCATGCGTACCCGGTCTTCCATCAGGGCCAGGCTGCTTTTGGAGGCTTCTCCTTTGGCGGCGGCTTCCCGCAGCAGAGGCAGATATTTCTCCATGGTGGCTTTGTCTGCGTGCTGAATCACGAGGAAAACGGCCTGGCTGGCCTGCTGCCCCACCAGACTCTTGCCGGGCCAGCCGCGTTTCTCCAGAATGGCCACCACCTGCTTTTTGTTTTCTTCGTCCTGCACCTCAATCTTAGACCACAAATCTTTCATCTGGGTAGACTCCATCCCGAACTTTTTCTGCACAGAATCAATCATGCCGCGGTACTGCTGGTCGGTCACATAGATTTTCTCCAGCTGGGCCTTCAGAGGTTTGTCATAGTTGGCTTCTATCTTCGCCAGGTGGGTTTCCAAGTCTTTCACCAGTTGCGGCCAGCGCTTGTCGGTGTGCAGGCTGGTGAGGTCGGTGTCGGTTTGGAGGTGGCTTTTGTTTTCCCAACCTTTGGCTACGGCCTGGTTCAGGTACGTGAAGGCTTTGGTTTTGTCACCCGCCAGCGCCCAGGAGCAGGCGGCGTTGTAATGATCGGTGGAACTTCCTTTTCCAGCCTTCAGGGCTTGGTCATACAGCTGACCCGAAGCTTTGTAATCTTTAGCCTGATACTTGGCAAACGCATCGGCGGCTGATTGGGCATAAGAGTGATGGCTACTGACCAGCAGAAGCAGACAGAACAGAAATAAAAAGGCTGTTTTCATGAGGGCTGAAGTTTGTATTTCTTTTAGGAAATATATTCAGAAAGAACCAGCCCACCGCGCATTTTAACACACTTTAACAAATACCCTTTACACCGGGCGCTGCATGTACAGATCGCGCTGCACATCCTGGCCTAGCACAAACTCCAGCTCTCCGGCTTCCTGAAACCCGTATTTCTGGTAGAATCTAATAGCGCGCTCGTTGCTTTCCCACACGGTGAGCCACACCACGTCATGCCCGTGCTCCTGAGCGCGTTTTAAGCTCATTTTCATCAACGTATCGCCTAACCCTCGGCCGATCCAGGCTTGTAGGAGGTACAGGCGGCTGATCTGGAACGGCTTTTCTCCGGAGATTTCGGGGGGAGCCGGGGCGGTATTCCATTTCACGTAGGCCACAGCCTCGCCCTCGGCTTCAGCGATCAGGAACTCCGTGTACGGGTCGGCTAGTTCAGCGGCCTGAAGTTCCGGGGTGTACATGGTAAAGTGAAAGGCCTCCATGTCCTCGGGTTTGTTGTAGGCCGCGAAGGTCTCGTCAAAGGTGCGCCAGCCTAAATTGGCGAGCAAAGAAGCATCGGCGGAAGTGCCGGGGCGGAAGGTGAAGGTATTGGTGGCGTGAACGGACATACAGTGTTTTTTAGGCAAAGATACAGGCCAGAATATCAAAGGAGAATCCCGCTCCGGATAAACCGAGGTCAGCGTTGCGTTTAGAGGCCGTTTTTCTGAAATCAGCCCCAAACTGGAATCCCGTAACAAGTATTTGAGCGGTGGAAATTCATCTGGATTCAGTCGTTATTTATACACTTTCTAAGGACGTACCTGCGTATACTAGTAGGTTAAACCAGAAATCCACCGCACATTTATATGTCTTCCGATAAATTCCCCGAAAAAAACCTTCCTGAAGAGGAGAACGGGCCTCAACATTCAGATGCCCGACGCACGTTCCTGAAGCAATCCTCGCTCTTGACGGCCCTGGCTCTGGCTCCCAGCGCAGCCATCAAAGCCGCCGAGCTGAAGTTTGAGGAGAAAGTAGCCGCCGTGTTTGAGCAAGTGAAAGTGACGCTAGGCATCAACGGCAAAAAACACAAACTGTCTATAGAGCCGCGGGCAACGCTCCTGGACTTGCTGCGCGAGCAGATGCACCTGACCGGCACCAAGAAAGGCTGCGACTACGGCCAGTGCGGCGCCTGCACCGTGCACGTAGACGGACAGCGCGTTCTGTCTTGCCTTACGCTGGCCGCCATGGTAGACGGCAAAGAAGTGACCACCATTGAAGGCCTCGCCAACGGCGACAAGCTGCACCCCATGCAGGAAGCGTTCATCAAGCATGACGGTTTCCAGTGCGGCTACTGCACGCCGGGCCAGATCATGAGCGCGGTGGCCTGCGTACGGGAAGGCCACGCCGATTCTGACGATGAAATCCGTGAGTTTATGAGCGGGAATATCTGCCGGTGCGGCGCTTACCCCAACATTGTGAACGCCATCAAAGAAGTTAAAAACGGAGGGCAGCGGGTATGATTCAGTTCCAATACGTAAAACCCAGCAAACCCAAGGCCGCCATTGACACGGTAGCCAAAGACCAGTCGGCTGTGTTCATCGCCGGAGGCACCAACCTGGTGGACCTTATGAAGCGCGGCGTCATGAACCCCGAGAAACTGGTAGACATCAACAAATTGCCGCTCCGGAAAATAGAGCGGGAAAACGGAAACGTACGCATTGGCGCTCTGGCGCTGAACGGAGCCGTGGCCGAGGACAAACTGGTGCTGGAGAAACATCCTTTGCTGGCGCAGGCCTTAAACGCGGGGGCCTCGGCGCAGCTCCGGAACATGGCCACCGTGGGCGGGAATATGATGCAACGCGTGCGCTGCCCTTATTTCTATGACACGGCCATGCCCTGCAACAAACGCGAACCGGGTACCGGCTGCGGCGCGCTGGAAGGCTACAACCGCATGCACGCCATCTTCGGGCACAGCGACAAATGCATTGCCGTGAATCCCTCAGACATGAACGTGGCGTTGGTGGCGCTGGATGCTGTCGTGCTGGTTTCCGGCCCCAAAGGCGATAGAAAAATCCCATTCGCGGAGTTCCACCGCCTGCCCGGCGACACGCCCCAAATCCACACCAACCTGCAACAGGGCGAGTTGATTATGGCCGTGGATGTACCGGAGAACCCTTATACCAAAAACGTGAATTACCTCAAAATACGCGACCGCAACTCCTATGCCTTTGCCCTGGTTTCGGTGGCCGCGGCACTGGACTTGGACGGCAGTACCATCAAATCGGCGAGGTTGGCGATGGGCGGCGTGGCGCACAAACCATGGCGACTGAACGAGGCCGAACAGTTCCTAGCCGGCAAACCCGCCACTGAAGCCACCTTCCGGCAAGCCGCCCAGTTGGCCATGCGCGGCGCGAAAGCCTTTGAACATAATAAATTCAAACTCACTTTAGGCCCTAACACCATTGTACAGGCCCTGAAAAACGCATCGGGCGTTGCTTAACCCTTCTTCCTTATGAAAGATTATTTCTTCCAAGATACCGTTGGTAAGCCCATGGACCGGGTAGATGGTCGCCTGAAAGTAACGGGTGCCGCCAAATACTCCGCTGAATACGAGTTGCCCAACATGGCGCATGCGGTGTTGGTGGGCAGCACCATCGCTAAAGGCAGCATCAAAAGCCTAGACACCAAAAGAGCCGAGAATGCGCCGGGCGTACTGGCCGTGCTGCATTACCAGAATGCGCCCAAAGTACCCGGCTATGCGCAGGCCGCCCACCCTACTGAGCCCAAGCCCGTGGGGCAACCGCTCCAGCTTTTCATCGACAACCAAATCCACTTCAACGACCACCCCATTGCCGTGGTGGTGGCCGACACCTTGGAACGCGCCATGTACGCGGCCAAGCTGGTGAAAGCGCAGTACAACGAGGAAAAGCACGCCACCGATTTCAACCGGAACACGGCCAAAGCGTTCTTGCCCACCGCCGCCAAACGCAACCCCAAACACCCGCTGGGCGATTACGTGCGCGGCAAAGAAGACGCCTATAAAATCGAGCCTCTGAAGATTGAAAGCGAGTACGTAATTCCCACGGAGTTTCACAACCCCATGGAGTTGCAGTCTATCATCGCGCACTGGGAGGCCGCCGACAAACTCACCGTCTATGACAAAACCCAGGCCGTGATGGGTACGCAGAACGCTTTCGCCAAAGATTGGAAAATCCCGGTGGAGAACGTGAAGGTGATTGCCACGTTTGTGGGCGGGGCCTTCGGGAACGGGCTGCACACCTGGCCGCACGAGACCGCCGCTATAATGGCCGCAAAAAAAGTAAACCGCCCCGTGAAGCTGATGCTGACGCGCGAGCAGATGTTTACCATGGTGGGCTACCGGCCACACGCCTGGCAGAAGGTGGGCATGAGCGCCACCAAAGACGGCAAAATCACCGCCATCACGCACGAGGCCATCGGGCAAACGTCTTCCTATGAGGAGTTCACTGAGTCTACCTTGCAGCAGACGCGCATGATGTACACCAGCCCCAACGTGACCACCCGTTACCGCATCCTGCCGCTGGACGTGAGCACACCCATCTGGATGCGCGGTCCCGGCGAGGCGACCGGCGCGTTTGCCCTGGAAAGTGCGCTGGACGAGATGGCGTTTGTGTTAGGCATGGACCCGCTGGAGTTCCGCTTGATTAACCACACCGACAAAGACCCGGAGAAGAACCTTCCCTGGTCTACTAAATATCTGAAGGAAGCCATGCAGATGGGGGCCGAACGGATTGGCTGGAGCAAACGCCAGTTGAAACCCGGCATGGTGAAAAACGGCGAGTGGCTGGTAGGCTACGGCATGGGTGTGGGCACCTTCGGGGCGAACCGCGGTCGGGCCAAAGTGAAAGCCACCCTGCACAAAGACGGAACGCTGGTGATGCAAAGTGCCACCACTGATATTGGCCCCGGCACCGGAACGGCCATGGTGCAGATTGCCGCGCAGAACCTGGGCTTGCCGCCCGAGAAGATTGTGTTTGAACTGGGAAGTTCTTTGTACCCGCCTTCGCCCAGCCAGGGCGGGTCGGCGACGGTGGCTACAGTAGGCTCGGCGGTGCATGCCGCGTGCCAGGCACTCAAGCAGCGGCTGACCAGCATGGTGGCCGGCAACGCCGATACCAGCTTCAAAGGTGCTACCGTAGAGAACCTCACGTTCAAAGACGGCTATGTTTCCATGACGGCCTCCCCTTCAGCGCGGCTCTCGTTCGCTGATATCCTGAAGCAGCAGAATTTACCGGAGCTGGAAGTCACCGAGGAATCTACCCCAGACGCCAGCCTGCGGCAGAAATACTCCATGTACTCCTACTCAGTGCATTTCGCCGAGGTGCAGGTGCATCCGTTAACGGGCCAAATCAAAGTGACCAACATGGTTTCCTGCGCCGATGCCGGCACTATCATCAATGCCAAAACGGCTGGCAATCAGATGGTTGGCGGCGCAGTAGGCGGCATCGGCATGGCTCTTACCGAAGGCGCCGTCATGGACCACCGGTTCGGGCGGTACGTGACCAAAGACTTAGCCGAGTACCACGTGCCCGTTCACGCCGATGCGCCTAATATCTCGTCTCTGTTCGTGAACAAACCGGACCTCATCAACAACCCGAACGGCACCAAAGGCATCGGGGAAATCGCGATCATCGGCGTAGCCCCAGCCATTGCCAACGCCATCTTCAACGCCACCGGCAAACGGATTCGTGAGTTACCCATCACGCCGGATAAGCTGATTTAAACAGTTGGTAGTAAAACGGAAAAGCCGCTTTTCTCAGGAGAAGCGGCTTTTCTGTTTTCAGGCTGTTTTTGGCAAAACAGCCTGAAAACAGATTAATTCAATACTATTGTAAACGCTGGCGCGAGTCTCCAGACTCGTGTCTTCGGATGCCGGGGAGTCTCTGACTCTCCTCGCTGCCTAGCAGCGAAAGTACGCATGGAGCAATCTTTCCAGGGTCTGGTAAAACAGCCGGATAGAGAATGCCTGTGGTTCCCGGCGAGTCTGGAGACTCGCTTCATCCTTAGTCACGAGTCTGAAGACTCGCGCCAGTTGGGGACAGTTAGTGAGTTGGCAGTAAGTTAGAGCCTTTTCTGTTTTGGAGGTGATTTTCTGAAAACGGCTTCAAAACAGAATTTCCTCCTATGGCGCGGAAGTTCCTTCCGTGACTTTCTAGTTGAGAAGCTGTTGGCGGAGACGCTCGCAGGAGCTGCGCACACTACGAGGTCTTTGGAGCAGGCGCTATCGGAACATCTTTACTGCTCTCTGCAAAGATTTACTCAATAGCCTCTAACATTATTCCGAATAAAAAAACCTCACAGGTTCTTAAAACCTGTGAGGTTTGAAATCGCAAAAGCGTTAATGAAAAGCCTATAAGTGTGTTAGGATTTTATAAGTGTCACCGCCATTTCTGTTTTTGGCCTGATTTTCAGAAAACAGGCCAAAAACAGAAACTCTCCAGCTAAATAGTATCCCCTAATCCCGCTTGCTTTTGAGCAGCTTGCGCAGCTCGGCTAACTCATCGCGGTATTTGGCGGCTTGCAGGAAGTCCAGTTCTTTGGCGGCGGCCTCCATCTGCTTTTCGGTTTTCTTGATGACCTTCTCCAGCTCGTCTTTCTTCATGTACTGCACCACCGGATCTGCGGCCACCGACATCAGGCTTTCGTCTGGACCGGCGTACACCTTAGGCTCCCGTTTATTGGAGTCGGCCACGGAGGTTTGTTCCATGATGGCTTCCTTGGATTTGTACACCGTGCGCGGCGTGATGCCGTGCTCCAGGTTGTACTCCATCTGAGTGGCTCTCCGGCGGTTGGTTTCGTCAATGGCGCGCTGCATGGAACCGGTCATTCTATCGGCGTACATGAGCACTTTGCCGTTCTCGTTCCGAGCGGCGCGGCCGATGGTCTGGATCAGGGAACGCTGGTCGCGCAGGAAGCCTTCTTTGTCGGTGTCCAGAATGGCGACTAAGCTTACTTCGGGTAAATCCAGGCCTTCGCGGAGCAGGTTGACGCCAATGAGCACGTCTATGATGCCCAGACGCAGCTCGCGCAGAATCTCCACGCGCTCCAGTGATTTCACCTCGGAGTGAATGTATTTGACTTTGATGTTGAGGCGCTCCATGTATTTGGTGAGTTCCTCGGCCATGCGTTTGGTGAGGGTGGTCACCAGAATGCGGTCGCCGCGCTTGATGCGGTTATCCACTTCGTCCAGCAGATCGTCAATCTGGTTTTGGCTGGGTCTGATCTCAATCTCGGGGTCCAGCAAGCCGGTGGGCCGAATGATCTGCTCCACTACCACACCTTCGGATTTCTGGATCTCGTAATCGCCGGGCGTGGCGCTCACGAAGATGACCTGGTGCATCACGCTCTCGAACTCGTTGAAAGTAAGCGGGCGGTTGTCCATGGCGGCGGGTAAGCGGAAGCCGTATTCTACCAGCGCGGTTTTACGCGAGCGGTCACCGCCCCACATGGCGCGCACCTGCGGCAGCGTGGCGTGGCTCTCGTCAATCACCATCAGGAAATCATCGGGGAAATAGTCAAGGAGACAGAACGGACGGGCTCCGGGCTCGCGGCGGTCAAAGTAGCGCGAGTAGTTCTCAATACCGGAGCAGTAGCCCAGTTCCCGGATCATCTCCAGGTCAAACTCGGTGCGTTCTTTGATGCGTTTGGCTTCGTTGTCACGACCTTCTTTCAGGAAGTACTCGTGCTGGGCCACCATGTCAAACTGAATCTCGTTGATGGCTTGGTTAAGCGTGTCTTTGCCCGTCACGAAGAGGTTGGCCGGGAACAGGGAAATGCTCTCCTCATCCGCTATTTTCTTTCCGCTCTGCGGGTCAATGCGCTGGATAGACTCAATCTCGTCGCCCCAGAAGTAAATGCGGTAGGCGAAATCGGCGTAGGCCGGAAAAATATCCACGGTATCGCCCTTCACCCGGAAAGTTCCACGTGTGAACTCCACCTCGGTGCGGCTGTAGAGAATGGACACGAACTGATAGAGCAGGTTGTTGCGGCTCACTTTCATGCCCGGGGCCAGCGGAATCACGTTCTTCCCAAACTCCTCGGGGTTGCCTATACCATAGATACAGCTCACTGAGGCGACCACGATCACATCGCGGCGGCCGGACAGCAGCGCCGAGGTGGCGTGCAGCCGCAGTTTCTCAATCTCTTCGTTGATGGCCAGGTCTTTCTCAATGAAGACATCAGAGGAAGCGATGTAGGCCTCGGGCTGGTAGTAGTCATAGTACGAGATGAAGTACTCTACCGCGTTGTTGGGGAAGAACTGCTTGAACTCGCCGTAGAGCTGCGCGGCCAGGGTTTTGTTGTGGCACAGCACCAGCGTGGGCTTCTGCACCTGCTGCACCACATTAGCTACGGTAAAGGTTTTACCGGTGCCGGTTGCGCCCAGCAGTACCTGGGCAGGCTCGCCGTTATTGACACCCTCCACCAGTTGGGCAATGGCCCGGGGCTGGTCGCCGGTGGGTTTGAATTCTGATGTTAATTGGAACTTCATACGTGAAGATTTACACTCAAAGGTAACGTATTATAACACCTACTGCCGCAATAGAGTTTAGCATTTGCTAAAGAAAGTAGCGTTTAGCGGCTCTTTTTCTGAAATTAACCGAAAAACGCCACTTTGGGTAAAGTGGCGTTCCAGAAGGTGTTTGTAGAAGGATACGTAAAACCTAGAGCTTCAATTACAGGGAGCTTCGTTCACCGACAGCAATTTGACGTGGGGGTAAATCACCGGGATAAACCCAGGGCATTCAGGAACTTCGTCTTTAGACAGGGCTTTCATGGTGATGTACACTTTCTTACCGGGTACCTGGTACACAGGATGCAGGTCAAATGTGTTGACGTATACAGAATCGTTCTGGGGTTTCTCGCCCACCAGTTCGGCGGCCGAAGGGTCTAGAATGGCTAATACGGTTCCGCAGCCTTGGTCCAGCACTACCGCCGGGTAACAGTCACTGATGACCTCTTCCTCTTCGCAGCCTGTGAAGGTTGCCATACCCGCAAGAGCCAATAAGACTAAGCCCCCCTTCTTCATTCTGTGTATGTTCTATGCTACAGTTTCTATACGTTTTTTTTGCTTCACTACAGCATTTGTCTAAGGTAAAGTAACGGTACTCTTTTTCTGGCTTTTGTCTGCGAAGGCTTTTTCCATGTGCTGCTCAATGGCAGTCATTACGTTTTCTTCTTTTTCGCTTACAACGTCTTTAATTTCTTCTTTCAGCCACAAGGCTGAGGTTCCAACGTAAAGGGGTACAGAAAATAACAGCGCCCATGTTCTTACTACTTTGGGGAGAGAGTAAGTCTTGTTCATGATGGTAATCACTTGGTAAGAAAATAGCCTGAGTAGTGTAGACCGCAGAAGCACGTCCTACCCCTATTCAGCATTGAAATTTGGAATAAAATAATTTATTTAGTTAGGCGCCATCTGCCCCCAATACTTACCCCCAACTGATACGCGTTTGCCTGCTGTTGCTCTTCGCGTACCATAGGAGTGAGAGAGTAGGTAAACTCTGGCGCCACTAAAATACTCATTTTCCTGCTCACATCATACCCTAGCCCTATGGCCGTTGATGTAGCCCACTGGAGCGTCTTGAAAGGAGAGTCCTTGTCATTGAAGCCGTACTCCACCGCCGCCACCTGATCTGTCTCCGGTATAATGCTGTTCTGCACCAACACACTCAGGTTAACGCCGCCGGCGAAATAGGCATATAACTTTTTCATGTTCAGCCGGTAAGCTAACCGCAGCGGGAGCCCCACCTGCTGGTACTTGTATTTAGTATTATACTGATCTGTGCGGCTCACGAAAACGTTCTGCGTAGAAACGTCACTTCTGGTAGTTAAAGCACTGGCGGCTAGCGGGGCACTTTTATTGGAACGCATATTGGCGTAGACGAACCCATTAGGGCTGGAGGCTGACGCCCCCGAAGCATAGACTAAGTAAGAATGCGTGGTAGTGGCCTCGTTTTGGGCATACATAATGCCGCTTTCTATCTGCCATTTCTCGTTTATTCTGTAACTGGCACCCACCATGGCAGAATAGGAGTACGCCGGGTTATAACTCTTATTATATTCCTCCACCGCTTCTTGGTAACTGTGGTACTGCTCATACATCTGCGGCTGGGCCAATGTCATCTCGCTCATGCCCGCGCTCTGCCCAATCTTAACCTGGTTATAAGCGTACTGCGGTGTATAGCTCATGTTCAGGCTCCACTTGTAGAAATCATTCTCTTCCTTCTTATCAATGCCTTGATTTTCGGATAGCTGCGGTTGTTGGGCTAGAACAGCAGGGTTCTCAGGCTCTTTCTGGGCCATAATGGTACGCTTGGGAACCATAGCCAAGGAGGAATCATTTCCGGCAACTGGCAACCCCTTATCTATAGCCAAATTGTTCGCCATGTCCCTTGTAAAAGGTTTAGCAGACATTGCATTGATGACTGGAGCTTTTGTCAACACAGCCTCCTCTGTTTGCTGGGTTGAAGAAGCTTGGCTTGCTTCTCCTAACCCCTCAGGTGCCGAACTATCTGCTGCTGGACCTACGCTGGCCAACGCCCCGGCAAAGGCTTCCTCCTTCCGGGCCAATGATGACTCTGCGCTGGCATTGGTAGTTCTGGGGTTATTCCAATTCCTGCGTTTAGTTCTTCCTGCCTCCTGGCTTAGCTGTTCTTTCTGGGCCTGATTTGCGTTTAGCGGCTCTTTTTCCAAAATTGGCCCCCAAACGGCAGCCAGTGCGTCTGATGTTTGTGCTGGATTCTGCCCTTCATTGGCAATTATTGTTTCCTTTGCCGCCGGTGCCGGAAGCTGTTTGTTTTCTTGAGACTGCTTAGGTGCTTGAGTAGCCAAAGAACCTGTTCCCAGAGGGGAGGAGGTATTTTGCCGCCAGAGCACCACGCCGGCAGATGTGAGCAGTAACAGGAAAACAGCCGCAATAGAGCGGTACCATTTCACCTGCTGCTTATAGCGCTGCAACTCATGGTTCTCCAGTTCTTTGCCTATGCCTTCCCAAATACGGGCTGGTGGTGTACTCTCAGCCCCCGCAAAGCCCTGCCGGAAGATATCTTCCACAGATTGGCCTTTGTCTTTCTCAGCCGGTGACTTTTTCATGGTATTGCTTTTTTAACCGCAGCAAGGCCTGCCGTAAGCTGGCGCGGGCGCGGGAATATTGTGACTTAGAAGTACTTTCTGTGATGTCCAGCATCTCTCCAATTTCCTTGTGGGAAAAACCTTCTATCGCGTACAGGTTGAAAACGGCCTGATAACGGGGCGGTAGCTCCCGTACCAACTGCAACAGTTCTTCATAGGCAAACTGACTGTCCAGGCTGTCGTTCTCGGTTACATCCTCCCACTCCTCTTCCTGCTCCGTCACCATTAGATGCCGGTTGCTGCGCTGGTGCTTCAGGGCGGTGTTGATGACAATGCGCTTAATCCAAAACTCCAGCGGGCAGTCGCCTTTAAAATTCTTCAGGTACAGAAACACCTTCACGAAAGCATCCTGCAAGATGTCTTCGGCCTCAAAATCTGTACGGGCATACCGTTTACTCACGCTCAACATCTTGCCCGCGTACCGGTGGTAGAGCAGATGTTGGGCGTCTCGCTTCCCGGCTATCGCCCGCCTAATGAGGTCTTCCTCAGTAGGATCTTTGGATTTGAGAATCTTCAACGGTGGGTCCTGTATAATTTTCTACTGGTAAGAGCCCTGCAGTGCGCCAAAGGTTGCATGGCCATGTGCTTGGTTGTGAAATTATTTTCATGAACCAAGCACATGGCTTAGAGAGAGGAGAGTAAATGGAAGTTAGTTTGGGCCCGATTCTGGAAAAACAGCCCCTAAACAGGATTAGCTATTCCAGATTTGCCAGGCTACTTCCGCCTGCAGGCAAAGCATTTCATAACCGTTAATGGTTCTGGCCCCCATCTCTTTCCCTTTTTTCAGGAACAGGGTTTCGGCGGGGTTATACACCAAATCATAGAGGTAGTGGTGGGCGGAAAGCAGATGGTAAGGAATGGCGGGCGCCTCCTCCTGCTTTGGGTAGGTGCCTACCGGCGAGGCATTGATAATAAGGGAAACCGCCGACATAACGCTGGGCGATAGCTCGTCATAGGTGAGCACATGAGGGCTTCTTTTCTCTCTGGAGACTACCCGGTAGGCAATGTTCAGGTATTCCAAGGCCGCCATCACCGCCTTGGCGGCCCCCCCGGTACCCAAGACCAAGGCCTGCGACTGTGAATAGCAATGGTAGAAATTCTGGAGGGACTGCATGAACCCCTGGTAATCTGAATTATAGCCAATTAGCCGACCATTCTCAAACTTCACTACGTTGATGGCCCCAATGCGAGCGGCCGCCGGTTCCACCTCGTCCAGGAAAGGGATGACCACCTCTTTGTAAGGGATGGTCACATTTAGCCCCCTCAGATTAGGGTGGGCCTGTAACAATTGCGGGAATTGTTCAATGTCATCTAGCTCAAACAGATGGTATACACTATTTTGGATACCGTCTGCGGCAAATTTCTCTGTGAAATATTTTTGGGAAAAGGAATGGCTCAGCTTATAACCAACCAACCCATATTCATTTTTCATTTTGAACTAATTGGGAGAGTTGGCTAATATACAACGCTTATTGTTTTCTTGCGCTTAATTTATGCTTCACCATCTCTATGATAGGCGGTATTACTGAAAGCAAGATGATCCCGAAAATCACCAGGGAGAAGTTCTTTTTCACCGCCGGTATGTTTCCGAAGACAAAACCAGCCACCACAAAACCTACTACCCATAGTAGCCCGCCAATCACATTATATGACAGAAACTTACTGTACTTCATCGTTCCCACACCTGCCACAAAGGGGGCAAACGTACGGATGATGGGAATGAACCGGGCGAAGATGATGGTTTTTCCCCCATGCTTCTCATAGAACGCCTGAGTCTTAATAAGATACTCCCGCTTCAGGAACCGGTAATCCCTCCGGAACACTTTAGGACCGAAATGATTGCCTATCATGTAATTAAGCGTATCTCCCAAGAAGGCGGCTACAAACAGCAGCACCAACAGCAGCCATACATTAAGATCACCTTTGGCGGCAAAAGCACCCGCGGCAAACAAAAGGGAATCACCGGGCAGGAAGGGCATGACCACCACGCCTGTCTCCACAAAGATGATCAGGAACAGGATGATGTACGTCCAGGTACCATAATCTGTGATGATTTGGCTCAGGTGCTGGTCCAGGTGCAGGAATAGATCGATGAACTGACGGAGTAACTCCATGAAGGTGATGACGCTAAAGGTGGGTTAGATTAATTTATCTAACATTTCTTTGTCCAGGAAATGGGTAAAGGTATCGCCCCGCAGACCTAAACGAATGGTTTCCAGAGGCAGTACTTCATTAGGCGAAATGTTGCCTAAGTTTACATTGGCCCCCAATAATTTGATAAAGAAAACCTGTTGCGCTTTTTGGGGTGCTTCCCAGATAATCTTCTCAAAAGGAATTTTGGTCAGGATCTCTTCCACAAGACCGCTTCTCACTTCACCGGTAGACCGGAAAAGCCCCACATTACCCGCTTCCCTTGACTCACCAATCACTTTCCAAGCACCCGCATCCAGTTCTGCCTGCATGAGGCTGATCCACTTATACGGAGGAATGATTTTCTCGGCGTCTTTGGAACCTACCTCTGACAGCACGGTGGCCTGCTTGGCAAGCGTGCTGATGTACTGGCACTTCAGGTTGTGGTCCATTTCAATGGAACCATCAGAAACTTCGGCAAAATCAAGCTTGTATTTATCCAGCAGCTTTCTGTAGTCATCAAATTGGCCACGCACTATAAAAGCTTCAAACAATGTACCCCCGAAATAAACCGGAATACCAGCCTCCTGATATATCTGAATCTTTTTGTCTAGGTTTGGGGTCACAAAAGATGTGGCCCAACCTAGTTTCACAATGTCTACGTACTCTCCGGCTACTTCTACAAAATTCTCCGTTTCTCTTAGACTTAGGCCCTTGTCCATGGCCATGGTGAAACCGCTTTCTCTAGGTTTAGAAGTTCGTTGTGGAAGGTGGGAAAGTTCGTAGTTCATGGGTTACTGTTATTTACGATACTGGTCAATCAGGCGAGAGAGCGCCCGCTGAGACTCCAGTTCAGGAAAGAAGTCAAAGAGAAGCTTATGCTTATCGAAGTCCAAAATTAAGGCATTTTCCAGATAATTATATGCCTGCTTATATTTTCCTGCGGCTAAACTGTAGGCGCAGAGTCTATAATGCAACTCGGCCTCGTCGGGCTGAAGCTCTAACGCATTCACAAGCAAGTCTATGGCGCCCTCGTAGTTGCCCTGTTCATATAGAATAATAGACCAACTTAGCCAGATATCTTTGTTTTCGGGGGCAATGGCACTGGCTTGCTCATATGCTTCTACGCTGGAGATAATATTTCCCAACTGATATTCGGCAGCGGCCAAAGCCAACCAGTAATCGGCGTTATCAGCATAGAAAGAAATGGCTTTCCGGTAAAAATGCACCGCCTCCATCCATTTCCCTTGTAGATCTAGAATAATCCCTATGCCAAACCAAGCCTCATCCATCTCTGGAGATAGATCAATGGCTTTCTGATAATATTTATGCGCCAGATCCCACTGAGAGAGTTTTTCATAGCATTCGCCAATATTGCAGAGAATATCAGCATTAGGGTCTGTATGTTCTAAAGCACCTTGAAAAGCCTCAATGGCTTTAGAGAATTCACCTAAATAAACGTAGTTATTCGCCAAGTTTACGTAGGCAGGCGCTAAATCTGGTTGAACCAACGTGGCATACTCATAGGCACCAACCGCTTTTTCATAGTTCCCCAAGCGGCTATGCACCAAACCCAGGTTAAACCAGGCCATGGCAGAATAAGGATCTTCGTCTACAAACTCCTGAAAGAAGCTAATGACATCATCACCTTCACCAGTAATCTCCAGACAGTACAGGAGTTCTTGTAAGGCCAACTCATTCTCAATATTTACTTTGAGGCTTTTCTTATAATACTTCATGGCAGACTTGAATTTGCCCCAGCCTTGGTAAGAAAGTCCTATGTTAAAGTAAATATCATCCCGCACTTCAGACTGCTCCACGGCTTGCTTGAAACAGTCTATGGCCAAAGCGAAATCTCCTTTTTGGTTGAAGATAATGCCCTTGGTTAGAGCAATATCTTCATTCTCCGGTTCCATCTGAGCCACTTCCTCCACAATATTGAGGGCTTCATCAAAAGCACCCAGCATAGCAAGAACCTGCGCTTTGTCAATAAGTAATTCTGTGGAGAAAGGATATTGCAGGATGCCTGCATTACAAGCTTTTAGTGCTTGGCTGTAATTAAAATTATTAGCATAATAGTCTATGATACTCTCATAATCTGAGAGATCAAAGAAAACAGTGGTATTGGCATCTAACATCGCCTCGAACCGTTGAATCAGCTCTAGATCGTCGCTAGAATATTCTTCAAAATTATCTTTCATTTACAAGTAAATCACATGGTGGCCGTAAAGCCTTCAGTACACATCTCTCTCCTCGGCAGCTCTAACTTGCGGTCATTTCCGCTAATTGTGTACAGCTCCAACGAAGGGTCTCTTCCAACGGGCGGAACGTGAGGCCAGTTGCCCTAATTAGCTTTTCACTTGAATAAAAGTGTTCTTCTTTGGCAATACGGGCTGTTTCTTTTGTGATGAGAGGTTTACTATTCATTATCTTTCCCCTCACGCTTTCTAAACGCCACAGCACCTCTGCTACCCAAGACGGAACTTTTACAAAAGGTGGCTTTTTCCCCATTAATTGGGCAACGTCTCTAAAGAAGCGCTCATAGGTAATTTGATGCCCATTAATGATAAAACGTTCTCCCCAGTTATTTCCGTTCATTAAACGCACCATAGCTTCTACCACATCGCGTACATCTACGAAGTTAGCATACCCATGCGTATAGAAGGCACGTTCATCAGAAACATATTTGAAGAGTTGGGTGCTACTACGTGTTTGGTCGCCTGGTCCTAGAATAACAGAAGGATTGACAATAACGGCTTTCAGTCCTTCAGAGATACCCCTCCAAACCTCTACCTCTGCATAATGTTTGGAAAATGCATAAACAGACTTTTCTGCCATGGGATCCCACTTTACATTTTCCTGGATGACTTTATCACCTCTTTTGCGATTAATCGCAGCAATTGAACTCACATGGCAAAGGCGTACACTTGGGTGATCTAAGCAAGCGTCTACTACATTTGCGGTTCCTTCTAAATTGATTTGTTGAAGCAGGGCCGCATCCTGAGGGGCGTAAGAAACAAATCCCGCACAATGGTATACTTCCTCCACCTCCTTCACCAGCGACCTCAGTAGTACTACATCCAGAATATCTCCCGCTATCCACTGAAGATTCTCATGGCTAAGCTCTGAAACTGTATTCCTGAAAATAGCGGTAACCTTACACCCCTCCTGCAACAAACGCTGTAACAAGAAATGGCCTAAGAGGCCACTACCACCGGTAACTAATACATGTTTCAAGAAGAGATGTAGATGAAGTTTAAAGCGTAGAATTGAGAAGCGGCAATTTTATTGCCGCTTTAAATAATGGTTCACTCATCACTCGTTCAAGCACTCTAATGTGCTTCATGGAATGAGTATCTGTCCCCAAAAATTCAACCGACTTTCTCTGTATAAGCAACCGAGCCATGTCCTTAGCAGGCTTTGAATAATACCCTGCTATTGAGTTGAGGTTAATCTGAAACAGAATACCTGTTTCCCTTAAAGAAAGAAGAGCTTCGGGCCTACCGTAAAAGTAAGTATACCGCTCTGGATGCGCCAATACTGGCGTATAGCCCGCTGCTTGTATCTCAAAAATAATTTGGCGTAAATGAGCTGGCTCATTCATGTAAGAAGTCTCGATCAGCAGAAATTTACGTTCGCCCCCAAAAGTCAGTAGCTCCTCCCCCTTTTCCAACTTAGAAACAAACCATTCATCCAAGTAATATTCTGCCGCGCAAGATAGCTCAACAGGGAGACCGTGTGCTTTGATCGCCTCCTCTAACTGCTGTAATTTCTCTCTTATACAAACAGGAGTGTTCTTAAAAAAGTCTCCCATGATATGGGGAGTCATACAGAGTTTTCTGAAACCTAAAGTATGTAAGGCTTCTACCAACTGTATGGAATCCTCAAGAGTAGCAGCCCCATCATCCAGCCCGGGTAACAGATGCGAATGCATATCTGCTCCTAAAGCTGCATAAGAAGAGACATGGTTAGGTTCGCTTCTGCACCAGAGTTTCTTGAGACTACCCCACATATAGGTTATTTGAATAGAGATTTCATTCTACTTCCTAATGTGGGCTTTTCCTCCTCATCGTAATATCCTTGGCCATAACCGTAGCCATAACCGTAGCCATAACCGTAGCCATAACCGTACATATTCATGCTATTTACATCATTCAAAACAGCAGCCATATTAGACAATTGATTTGTCCGCATGATTTTATCAATTCCTCTTAAGAACGCTTTCTTAGAATAATTAGCTCTTACAATGTAAAGAGGAATATCTGCTTTCCGCATGATTAACACACCATCAGTAACCAAGCCAACTGGCGGGCTGTCTACCAGAATCAAATCAAAAGTCTGATGCAATTCCTGAAGAACCTCATCAAAGCGGCTACCCATAATCAACTCAGATGGATTTGGTGGAGTAGGTCCCGCTGATATGAAATTCAAATCTGTGATAGAAGTCTGTTGAATACATTCTTCTACAGAATGCTTGTCTATCAGGATAGTACTCATACCCTTACTGTTGTCACCGTCCAGGGCTAAGTGTACTTTAGGTTTCCTCATATCTAAATCCAGCACAACCACCTTCAAGCCTGACATAGCGATGATACCACCTAAATTCACTGCCACGAACGTCTTACCTTCCCCACTGATAGTAGAAGTAATAGAAACAATCCGTTTCCTCTTGGAGGAGCTCATGAACTCTAGGTTCGTCCGTATAGATCGGATTGATTCACTTAATGCCGATTTTGGATTCTGGTTAACCACAAGCTTAGAGAAAGGCATCTTCTGCTTATCATAAGAAGGCACCACTCCCAAAACTGGAATAGAAGTATTACGCTCCAATTCACGCACATTGGTGACCGTATCATGCATCAAGTAACGCGTAGCGATCAAGCCTAAACCTAAGAATAAACCTCCAGCAATACCTATTGCATAGATCATGATAGGGTTTGGCGATATAGGATTTCCCTCATTAGGTAAGCTTGCTGGAGACAGTATTTGAAAATCCGGGGTGGTACCAGCCATCGCTATTCCATACTCAACCCTTTTATTCAAAATTTGGGTAAAGAAACCAGCATATAATCCAGATAGACGCTCCAATCTAGCCCGCTCCGTTTCTTGGGAAGGAGCTTGCAACATCTTGCCGGTTAGTTCTCCCTGAGTTCTATCAATATTCTCAATCTGCGCCTGTACTAGTGCCTTATTACTATTGATGATGGCATTTAACCTTCCTTGTGTGAATTTTAGCTGTTCTTCCCGCAAATTATCGGCAGCCGTATTACCTCTGCTTGTCATTCTTGCAGTTCTTGACCTTGCCTGCAACTGACTCAGCTCTGTGAGCAGTTCTGATAACTGAGGATCTTGATTGGGCTGCCCTTGGAGACCTGCCACAATCAACCCTAGGTCCTCATCCTGCTGCATCTTTGATTGTATAGTATTATAAAGCGTAAGCAGAAAACGTTGCTCTAACTTTTTCTGCTCTAACTCCCTATATTCAGTTATAGCCTCTTGAAAGCTTGATCTGATATCATACGATTTATTCTGCCTTACAAAGCTTTCTATTTCGTCTTCTACCTTTTTAAGGCTATTTTCTGTCTCTTTTAACTGCTCTGTTAGGAAATTCAACGTTTGTCTACTGGCCTGATTACTTCTTTCAAGTTTGTGCTGTAGATAAACGGTATCTATGTTATTAACAATATCACGTGCTTTATACCTGTTAAAATCCTTAAATGAAATCTGTATGGTTTTGGATTCAGGATTTAAGATTGCCGTTGAAAGATTTTCATCTATGTATCTTTTCAGGCGTTGGCTACTATGAACAATAAAATAGTAGGTCTCACCTACTTTAGCACTTGAAAAGGATGATGTAGTAGTGATGGTGATATTATTGCCAGAGATATTTACTGGTTGACCAACAGTAGCAACGAGACGTTCGCCTTCTTCCCCTACATAAACTTCGTATCTGCTTGGCGAACTGAAAGCGATGAATATCTGCTGATCAAATAAATCAAACGCAGAGGTATCATAGTTAACGGCAAAGGGGCTGTCTTTATAGAGTTCTGCATCCAACACACGAGCGTCCACGTGATAGCTGACTTGTAAAGGCATAGTCTTTTTAAGCCTTTCATAAACTATATCAGACTTTATGAGGTCGACCTCCCCCTGTAATTTACCAGCTCCAGCCTCTATAGGAAGCCCATTGCTTTCTAATCCCAAGACACCTGCCTCAGATTGCTCGTCCAATTTTATGGTTGAGGAAGACTCGTATACTTTCTTTGTATATCTCAGGTAAAGATAAGCGCCAGCACCACCTAAGAGAATGAGTAACACAACCCACAGAATGCTTCTTTTAACTACATCTAAAAGAGTAACGAAATCAATACTAGCACCACCGTCTTCCTCTTCTCCTTCATCACTTCCTAAACGATGATCCAGTTCATCCAAATCATTGGCTGCCTTTACACTCATGAACGTATTTAAACTAATTAACTATATTTCTAATAACTACATAAGAGGTAAGCACATTCGTAACAGCCCCTAGCACAGTCAAAACATCACGAAGAGACTCATTAAACACCCGCCTAACAGGCTCAACGTAGACTACATCATTAGGCTGCACTCTTAGGTTCGCTTTCTGCAAACCAGCTACTGTAGACAGATCTATGACTTGAACAATTGGCTTCGCCGTTGAAATATCTCTGATCAATCTTATATTTTGGGCTTTCCCATTGTCAGGCATCCCCCCCGCTAATGCCAACACCTCCACCAGATTCATGTTTTCATGCGCCAACGGTACTACCGTACCACCAGTAGCTCCTAGCACTACCACTCTTCTGCTAACTACCTGAGAATAAACATAGGTATCTCTGTAATAAGTTTCAAACTTGCTTTGGAACATGCTATCTGCCTGGGCCACGGTATACCCTTGGACATACACAAACCCAATCATGGGCACCTTAACTTCTCCTGAAGGAAGAATAGTATAATCCTGTCGCTCTTGCTGTTGCCCTATCTGTTGATTACCTCTATTTGCACTGCTTCCACCTGCTGTCTGCAATAATTCCTGTCTAAGAAAATTATTAGGGTCAACTAGTATCTCTCCTTTATTAGTATAAATACGAATCTGCAAGATATCATTAGGTTGAAGCTTATAGTTGCGCCCAGCTTCAGCCATGGAACTTCTCAGCAACTCTGTATTGAGTTCGCTTTCGGTTCTGAACATCACATTCTGCCTATAAACACTACAGGAACTCAACCAAACTAACACAGCAAAGAGAGAGAGCTTTGCGATGGGCTTCCACATGATTTTCTGGAACATCTTTTTAATCATCTAGAGATGGGCTTGTTTTTAATTAATAACTGACGCACAGTTAAAGCCAATTACAAAGTAAGGCAAAAGTAACGGGTACGCCAAACGGTAAGATTACCTTTAGACGCCTTATCTCTTAACCTTTGGTAGTTGAAACTGCAAAAAACAACTAACATACGTTAGTATGATTACGTATTGTTCGCTAACTTTATAGGACATATCACACCCCTCCCTATGCAATTAAGCTATAACGAGAATCAACAAATGATTGCGGACATGGTCCGTGATTTTGGAGCAAAGTCCATTAAACCTGACATGATGAAATGGGATGAGTCTCAGGAGTTCCCCGTTCAGGTGTTCAAACAATTGGGCGAACTCGGATTAATGGGCGTTTTGGTCCCTCAGGAATACGGAGGCTCTGGTTTCGGGTACCCAGAATATGTTACAGCAATTGCAGAACTAGCAAAAATTGATGGATCAATTGGCTTATCCATGGCTGCGCATAATTCTCTCTGCACTGGCCATATCTTGCAGTTTGGCAATGAAGAACAAAAGAAGAAATGGCTCCCTAAACTTGCTAGTGCCGAATGGATTGGCGCTTGGGGACTTACTGAGCCCAATACGGGATCTGACGCCGGCAATATGCGTACTGTTGCGGTAAGAGACGGAGACTATTGGGTATTGAATGGAGCCAAAAACTTTATTACCCACGGCAAGTCCGGCAATATAGCCGTAGTGATTGCCCGCACCGGTGAAGTTGGAGATTCCCATGCCATGACCGCATTTGTGATAGAAAAGCCAACCGAAGGATTCTACGCGGGCCGCAAAGAAGACAAATTGGGCATGCGGGCCTCAGAGACTACCGAACTTATCTTTGAGGACTGCCGCGTTCCTCATGAGAACATTTTGGGAGAGGTAGGCGAAGGATTCATCCAAGCTATGAAAGTTTTGGACGGGGGCAGAATTTCTATTGCGGCTCTGAGCTTAGGGATAGCCCAAGGTGCCTATGAAGCCGCCCTTGCTTATTCAAAAGAGCGCCACCAATTCAATAAACCTATCTCCCAGTTCCAAGGCATTGCTTTCAAGCTAGCCGACATGGCCACCGAGATTGAGGCAGCCGCTTTACTTACCTACAGGGCCGCGGCCATGAAGAGCCGGGGCGAAAATGTTAACAAAGAATCTGCCATGGCTAAATTATATGCTTCTGAAGTAAGTGTGCGGGTGGCTAATGAAGCAGTGCAAATCTTTGGTGGGTATGGCTATACCAAAGACTATCCTGCTGAGAAGTATTACCGTGATGCTAAGTTATGCACCATTGGTGAAGGTACTTCTGAAATTCAGAAACTTGTTATTTCCAGAGCTGTTTTAAAATAATTGGGAATCAGGTATTGACTGTGAGGATATTTGTAAATATCTTTGCACTCCTTAAAACAGTTGACTTTAAAAGCAATCAATTATATGATCATCATTAACGTAAAGGATAACGAGTCTGTAGACAAAGCCCTGAAGAGATTCAAAAAGAAATTTGAGAGAACTGGCGTGTTGAAACAACTGCGTGCAAGAACTTTCTTCCAGAAGCCTTCTGTAACAAAGAGAAAGCAGAAAGAAAGAGCTATTTACAAGCAACAGCTGTTCGCGAACGACAACTACTAGTCGTTACTCCTAGATTTTACGTGGTAATTCCATAAATTAGTGGGTACCGCTCTCAAGCGGCTACTTATTAATTTATGGAATTATTTTTTAAGTACCTCCAGTACGAAAAGCGCTTCAGCCCGCACACCATTACCTCTTACCAAACGGATCTACATCAGTTCCAGGAGTATTTGCAGGAGGTGTATCAGTTGGAAGACCTAAAGGTCGCAGATCATGCTATCATCCGCTCGTGGGTAGTCACGCTGGTTCAGAAAGAATTAGACAGCCGTACCATCCACCGTAAAATTGCTTCTTTACGGTCTTATTACCGTTTCTTAGTGCAGCGCGGGCTATTGGAAACCAATCCAACCCTCCGCATAAAAGCCCCCAAGCTAGCCAAGAAGCTTCCCGCCTTTATTCCTGAAGATGCGTTCACCCAACTGCTTGACCAAAGTGAATTCACTACCGATTTCAAGGGCCAACGAGAAAGGCTTATCTTAGAGTTGCTGTATGGAACAGGTATGCGTCTGGCAGAACTCACCACTCTACAGTTAGAGGACATCAACTTAGCGGCCAGCACCTTAAAAGTGCTGGGCAAAGGGAACAAAGAACGGATTCTACCCCTGAATGCCTCCTTGATCAATGCCCTCTCCCACTACCTGCAACTGCGCAGTGCTACTTTTCCCAATAACAATTCTTCTTTTCTCTTCGTTACGGATAAAGAGGCCCCACTCTACCCCAAGTATGTGTACAGGGTGGTAAAAAAGTACATCAGCACGGTGTCTACCGCTAACAAAAATAGCCCGCACGTGCTACGTCACTCTTTTGCTACGCACTTACTCAACAGAGGGGCAGATTTGGGTGCCATCAAGGATTTGCTGGGCCACGCCAGTTTGGCGGCAACGCAAGTCTATACGCATAATTCGATTGAGAAACTCAAAGCTATTTTTGAGAAAGCTCATCCCAAAGCTTAATTCGTATCACCCTAAAGAAGTAAACTATGAAACTGCAAATCCGATCTGTACACTTTACCGCAGACCAAAGCCTGTTAGACTTCCTGCAGAAGAAAATTGACAAGCTGGACACATTCTTTGACCGCATTGTAAGTGGCGAAGTGGTATTGCGTGTACAAAAACCTGAGTCACATGACAACAAACTGGTGGAGCTGAAACTCTTTGTGCCTGGTGCAACCCTGTTCTGCAAAGAAGAAGCCGGTACCTTTGAGACAGCTACTGATAAAGCCATAGAAGACATGAAGAAGCAGCTGATCAGATACAAAGACAAACTGACCACGCACTAAGCGCTAGTCTATATAAATAAAAAGAGCCCCGTTTAGGGGCTCTTTTCGTAAAAACAGGCGCTAAACGCAAACTCCCTATAAAGAGAAAGCAGCCTTGATTTTATCTACGTAATCTAGTTTCTCCCAAGTGAAGGTTTCAAACTCACGTACCTCTGTGGCACCGTTTACCAGATACTCCACTTTCTTCACGCTAGACTCACGGCCCATGTGTCCGTAGGCGGCGGTTTCAGAGAAAATAGGGTTCTGCAACCCGAAACGCTTCACAATATCATACGGGCGCATCTCAAACAGCTCATTCACTTTGTTCGCAATCTCGCCATCTGTCATGGTTTCTCCGTTCGCGCCTTTCACTTTGGTGGTACCGTAAGTAGTCACGTACAGACCTACTGGCTCAGCTACTCCAATCGCATACGCCACCTGTACCAATACTTGGTCTGCCACCCCGGCGGCTACCAGGTTTTTGGCAATATGGCGGGCCGCATACGCCGCAGAACGGTCTACTTTTGAGGAATCTTTTCCAGAGAAAGCACCTCCGCCGTGGGCTCCTTTCCCGCCGAACGTGTCAACAATGATCTTACGGCCGGTTAAGCCAGTATCTCCGTGCGGACCGCCAATCACGAATTTACCGGTTGGGTTAATGTGGTAGGTAATGTCTCCGGCGAATAAGTCTGCAGTACGCTGCGGCAATTTGCTTTTCACGCGCGGGAGCAGAATATTGAGTACGTCTTCCTTGATTTTAGCCACCATCTTCTCCTCGGCCTGCTTAGAAGCTGCCCGATCATTGGCATCAGATGCCTCAAACTCATCATGCTGGGTAGAGATCACAATGGTGTCAATCTTCTCCGGCACGTGGTTGTCTGAGTAGCGAATGGTTACCTGTGACTTGGCATCCGGGCGCAGGTACGTCATTTCTTTTTCTTCCTTCCGGATGGCGGCTAGTTCTTTCAGCAGCAGGTGCGAGATCTCCAGCGCCAACGGCATATAGCTGTCCGTTTCATTGGTGGCATAGCCGAACATCATGCCCTGGTCACCAGCTCCCTGATCTTCTGGGTTCTCGCGCTCCACACCTTGGTTAATGTCACCGGACTGCTCATGGATGGCAGAAATCACCCCACAGGCCTCAGCGTCAAACTTATATTCTGACTTGGTGTAGCCAATGCGGCGGATTACCTCGCGGGCCACCTTCTGCACGTCTACGTACGCAGATGATTTCACCTCGCCACTCAGCACCACCAAGCCGGTAGTTACCAATGTTTCACACGCCACCTTAGACTGAGGATCTTGCTTCAGGAACTCGTCTAACAGGGCGTCAGAGATTTGATCGGCTACTTTATCCGGATGTCCTTCCGATACCGACTCAGATGTAAAAAGATAAGGCATTATCTACTGTTTTATTACAACGACAAGGCGGTACCGCAGGTGGTCCGCAAGAGACAAAATTAGTCTAATTGAGGGAGATGTGAAAGCATGCGGGGCAAATCAAATTTAGGGGCAGCCGTTTCTTGCTTTCTTCCTAAGAAATAGACTGCTTTCTACTTTTGGTTCAATTCTGGAAAAACGGCTGCTAAACGCATTTACTTTATGCAATGGCGCCCAATACCGCTCCTGTACCTGCCCAGAAACTTTTTCCCCACCTGCCCGTTTCAGAAGCATCTTACAATAATTATTCAGTCCATTCATCCAACTATGAAAAAATACATTTATACGCTTGTCTTGAGTGTTTTCACGTTCACTCATTCGTTTGCACAATCTTCTTCTCCTTATAAAACTTCTTTCAAGGTTGATGCCCCTGTTACGGTAGCAGGCATGGGCTTAAGTGGCCTGGGGCTGTACCTCATGCAGCAGAAAGACCCTTTCACTGACATAGAAGCAGAAAACCTTAACAGGAATGATGTCAATGGCTTTGACCGGTTCTCTGCCGGAAACCATAGCAAGAGTGCTAAGAAAGCTAGTGATATGGTTTTGTACAGCTCCTTGGCAGCTCCGGCATTATTGCTTTTTGACAAAGATATCAGCCAGAATGGCGGTCAGTTGCTCGCACTTTATGTAGAAACCATGTCTATTACAGGTACGCTTTTCACCTTGGGTTCGGCGGCTTTTCCTAGGGCAAGACCATTAACTTATAGTAAAAATCGCAATGAAGTTCCTTTGAGTGAGCTGACAAGAGCCAATGCACAGAACTCTTTCTTTGCCGGGCATACGGCTGCGGTGTCTACTATCTCGTTCTTCACCGCCAAGGTGTTCCATGACTACAACCCAGATTCACCGGCGCGTCCGTTTGTGTGGGCCGGGGCCGCCATTGTGCCTGCAGCAGTAGGTTATCTGCGCTTAGAGGCTGGTAAACACTTCTTGAGCGACAACTTGATAGGGTATGGCGTTGGGGCAGCCGTGGGTATTTTGGTACCGCAGCTGCACAAGAAAAGCAATGCCAGCGGCCTCTCTATTACACCTAGTGTGATTCCGGTATTGGGCCAGAACCTGGATGGGGTATCGCTTCGGTATAAGTTCTGATGAAATCGCTCTTTGCAAAGTATTGGGCAGTTTTAGGCTTGTTTTGGGTAGGTGCGGTAGTGTCTCCGCCAGTACAGGCACAAGACACGCCACGTCTTTACCACACAGACTTGCTGCGCGACGGGCTTATCACGGCAGGCGGAGTGACCATGGCCGTAACAGGTTCTGTACTTCTGAGCAACAAGACGCCGTTGACAATAACAGATCTTGCCTCCTTTGACAAAAGCCAAGTGAACAAGTTTGACCGTTGGGCGGCCGGAAACTTCAGCCAGAAAGCCAAAGATGCCAGTGATGTCTTCTTCTATACCTCGTACGGCCTGCCGTTGCTTTTCCTGGCAGACCAAAAAGCGGTCCCGCATGCGAAGGACATCTATTTTATGTATGCCGAAACCATTTCTCTGGCTGGAGGAATTTATGCTCTTACCGCTGGTTTAACCAACCGGAAGCGGCCAAATGTGTATGCCACTCAGGCGCCTTTGGAGGAACGCTTGCACAAGTATGCAAAGAACTCCTTCTTTGCCGGACATACCGCCGCAACCGCCAGCGTCACGTTCTTTACGGCCAAAGTTTTCCATGACCTTCACCCAAATTCGCCCTGGCGCCCCGTGGTATGGGGAGCGGCCGCGGCTTTCCCGGCTACGGTAGGGTATCTCCGCCTGCGGGCCGGAAAACATTTCTTGAGCGACAACATCATTGGCTACGCCCTAGGAGCCAGCATAGGGATTCTGGTGCCAGAACTGCATAAAAGGAGCCAAGAAACCAGTTGGAGCTTGGTTCCTGCCTCTGAACAGGCCGCTGGCGAACCATTACAGGGCATTTCCTTCACGAAACGTTTTTAACCTAATTTTGAAAAAAGAGGCTCTAAACAGGACCGCCAGCTATAGGTAGCTGGCGGTCCTGTTTAGAGCCTCTTTGGCTTTGGCTTTCACTCTGCCGCGTTCTGCGTTTAGGGCCTCTTTTTGGAAAAAGAGGCCCTAAACGCAGAACGGGTTACTTTTCTTCAGGCCCTTTTGATCATTATCTCCGGAGATTGGTTTCAAAGAGTTTGAGAATACGCTTGTACTCATCGGTCCAACTGGAAGGTTCTACAAAGCCATGATCCTCTACCGGGTAAACGGCCAGTTCCCAATTGTCTTTCCCTAACTCTATCAACCGCTGACTCAACCGCACAATATCCTGAAAGTGGACGTTGGTATCTACCATGCCGTGGCACATGAGCAAAGCTCCTTTCAAGCCTTCAGCATAATATATAGGTGAGCTTCGGACGTAGGCCAAACTGTCTGCCTGGGGCTCATTCAAGATGTTGGAGGTATAGCCATGGTTGTAATGAGCCCAGTCTGTGACGGAACGTAATGCGGCCCCGGCGGCAAATACATCTGGTTGGGTGAACATGGCCATTAGGGTAATAAAACCGCCGTAAGACCCACCGTAAATCCCGATGCGTTTTGGATCAACGCCATGTTTCTCCACCAAGAAGTTGGCTCCGTCTACGTGATCGCTCAGGTCTTTTCCGCCCATGTGCCGGTAAATACCCGTACGCCAATCTCTACCATACCCTGCGCTCCCCCGGTAATCAATATCTAAGACGGTGTACCCCTTGTCTACCAAAAGATTATGGAACATGAATTCTCTGAAGTAAGAGCTCCACCACTTATGGGCATTCTGCAAATATCCGGCTCCGTGCACAAAAATCACGGCAGGCCCCGCTCCAGTCGCATTGGCCGGTTTATACAAGCGAGCGTGCACATCGGCCCCGTCCGTCGCTTTGAAGGTGATCACCTCCGGGTCTCGCCACGGGTAACTATTGAATTCCGATGTGGTTGAATGCGTGATCTGTGTGGGTTTGGCCCCGGGCTTATTGTCCATGAGGTAGAGTTCCCAAGGCTTATTTGTGTACGAGTACCGAACGGCCAGTTTCTTCTCATCTGGCGACATGGTTACTTCATGGCCTCCCGTCATATGGGTAATCTGTTCCATCTTACCCCCATTCAAAAGCATACGGTAGAAATGCTGCTCCCCGGGGTGCACCTGATTGGTAGTGAGGTACCAGTACTTTTTATCCTGAGCCATTTGCACGCTCTGCACCTCAAACGTACCGCTGGTTAGCGCAGTTTTCTTTCCGGTAGAAGCGTTAACCGTATACAAGTGCGCATATCCGCTTTCCTCTGACACAAACCAGACGCTCTCATTGTCTGGCATCCAACCTATTTCACCGGGGCCATACCCGTTGATCCAAGCTTCGTCATGCTGTCGGGCCAATTCTTTTAAGGCACGAGTGCCCGGATCAAAAGCCAAAATCCAGCGGTCTTTGTTATCCTGTGATCTTGCTACCAACACGGCCTTTTTACCATCTCCTGAGTAATACGGGCCAAACATTATCACTTTTCTAGCTTCTGCCGTAGAACGTCCTGCCTCCGCAGTAGCTTGCCCGCTTATGCGTTGATAGCCTGGTTTGTCTTGTATGCCTGAAAGTTCTTTGAAAGAGATGGTATAGGTGGTGTCTAGCTGTGTATCATATACCCCCATTTCATAAGTAGCCTGCACTGCCCCCACCTTGGTTCTGGTAGGAATGTCTTCTGTGTAGCCAGAAGCTGTCACATAATTAGGCACCTGCGCCACTTTACTGTTCGCTGGCCGGGCGACCAACCGGTACGTGATGAACCTCCCGTTGGGACTCAGTACTATATTGTCTACTGATTTATCCTCTGTATAAATTTCTTTGGGCTTGCTCTTGGCATTCTCCTTCTGCACCAGTCGCTGCTGTTTCCGCTCTTCTTCTCTTTTTTGAACAATTACCAGCAGCTCACGCTGTTGTTCCCGCAGAAATAATTCCTGCTTATCTTTGATTAGATCTGGATCGGCAGGCTTTCGTCCTTTCCTGAAATCTGTCAATTGCCGAGTTTGGCCATTGCCAACATTCCAGGCATATAGGTTACCGTCTTTCAAGTAAGTTACTTCCTGCTCATCAAACGTAAAGCTGGGAGAAGATTCACGTTCAACCGTCTTGGTAAGTTGCTTCAGTTTTCCAGACTTCACCTCCACCAGAAACAGGTCCCCTCCCCTTTCATACAGTCTATGGGTTCTCTTCTGGTTATACACCCCGCCCGGAGTAAGTAATTTTTTACGAGCTGCCGCTGCTACCTTGGTAGGCTTGCCCCCATTTGCCGCTACAGAGTAGAGTGAATCTTTCCTCCCTCTCTCTGGGTTCCACTGGAAATACACCTGCTTGCTGTCATCTGACCAGTAAATATTGCTAGGCGAGGATCCAATCCACTGTGCAGGATCCCGCATTATTTTCTCTACCGTAAGGGTAGGGCTGGTTTGGGCGTGACAAACAGCGAATGAGCAAACCAAATAAAAAAGAAGCACACAAGTAACTACATATTTCATAGATCACATTATAATTAGAACAATTTCTTATAAATGGCAGTCTTTTATTAACTACCAATAAAAAAGTCCTAGTAATCTAGGACTTTTTTATTGGTAGTTAATAAAAGACTGCCATGCGGAACTCCAGCGCAGAGGGTTCGGGCGGTTCAACCAGAAAGCAGAGAATCTAGAGGCCAAACCCTACAAACTAGTGTTTACTGGCGATGTTTAGTCCTTTGTTGTGCGGCACATATGCTGGCCTTTCTACGCCTGCACGCAGAGGACAGGCGAGATACTGGCCCTGAACTAGAATATCGAAGTCTACACTCAGCCATAAGCTATACAAACAGTTGCAGCCGCTCGACATCAATTAGACATGCACTGATGATGGCTTGCTTTCAGCAAAAGGTTGCCACTGGAAAACCATCTAATTGGAAACATCTACACCAGAAACGTAAAGGGGTAAACCTGTACCTCTACAAGGAACAGAAGATTAGTCAGAATATAGCCTGTCTTTCCAAAAAGGAACAAAACCGATACTCTGTCACAAGGCTAATATCCTACTACAGAAATTAGTATACGTCATAGACCACACACAACGTAATAAAAGCCTTTAGTATAAAGATCAAAAAAGGGCTGCAAATACAGCCCTTTTTTGATCTTTATACTAAGGTCTTGGCCCAGTATATTCCCACTTCTCTTTTAAATAAAGAGTATTAACTCCATTTACAGTCATTATATAACTTACTTCTAAGGTTTTTTGATCTGCAGAAACTATTGTCATTTTATTTAACCCTGTAGGATCTAGCTTAGCATCTCTATTACTTGAATTGGGAACTGGGAAATAATTAGTTACAGAAGTTACATTATCAGTATTCAAGTCAAAGTTAAATACTGGGCTAAAGTTTCCATATAGACTTCCAGCCCCATTATTAAAGAAGCTGATACCTTGAGTCCCTCCGTTTAAAGCAGGGTCGAACAATTCATTTGAATCTGCATCTACTGTCCTTAAGTGCCTAGTACGAGGCGAGTTAGCAGTATGAAGAGGAGCCGTCACATTATTAAAAACAAGGTTAGTCACCCTATAAACACCATCATATTTATTCTTAGCATTAAGTGGCAAAATGGCTGTTTTAAAATTTGTGCTGACAGTACCAGAACTTGCACTAGAAATTGAAATAGCTAATGCATAGGTAAGAGCAGGGTTAAATAAATAAGGCTTCACTTTTACAGGAAGAGAAGCAGTTCGCTCTCCTTTAGGAATAGTTATTGTTGCTGATGGAATAGAGTACATTGATTCTGGCAAAAGAACAAACTTAGAACCAGTTTTGGTATTATGTTCAGTTAAAGCAGAAGGATCATTCATGATAGTTACCGTGATATCCTCTGGCGCAACGTTGGGGCCTCCATAATTAATAAGTACAGGAATTTCTTCTTCTGCTCCTTGAATGATAGGAAACGAGAATGCATACATAGGAAATATGGTACCCGTAGGAAATGTTGCACCTTTATTACCAACATACTTTATCTCAATTATATTTTGAGATTTACTTGCATCGAAAACAGGATCCTCATCAAGGCAAGAACTAAGGCTTGCCATAGCAACGAAGGCTGTTAATAAACTTAATATCTTCTTCATACTATTGAGCTTTTTTTAGTTGACGTCCCAGAAAATTGGAGTATTGAATACAAAGTTAGGTCCTGTAGAAGGGACGTTCGCAGAGTTCAACTGATATTCTGTGTTAGGGTAAAGCAGTCTTTTAGGTAATCTATCCGGACTAGTTGCTTGAGACACAGTAGAAACAAAAGTTGAGCTAGATGAGACAGAAGGGTAACCTGTTCTTCTAAATTCACTCCAAGCCTCATGACCATGTATAAAATTGAGTGCAATATATTTTTGAGTAATTATAGTTTCAATTTTATTAGTCGAAGCCTCAAAATCTACAAGTTGGTTCTCTTTGTTTGCAGCTAAGTAGGCATCTGCATCAGCAATTGGGTCTTTACCTGCAAGAACAGCATTATTAGCACCTTTGTAAAGATAGCGGAACGAACTGATTACCCCTTGTCTATATGCTGTTGCTGCCGTTCCAGTCAGTAGCCCTCGTTGCATTGCCTCTGCCTGTAAAAAGTAACTTTCAGCTGCAAGTACAATAGGCATACCCATAGTACGGCCTTTGAATAAGCCAACAGTATCTAATGCATTCAATCCTGTCCCTCTACCAATGTACCAAGCAATTGTGTTTGCGGGTGCTGTAGGAACACTACCCTCTTGATTGCCTAAACGATTATTAGGTGTACTAGGAAATGAGCGATATATAGTAGCTCCTCTCACCGGATCTGATATTCTGCTTCCATTATACATAGTTAAAGCATACGAACCAGGAATGTATTGACGACCACCGGAAGCAGCAGCACCAGAAGTGGAACTATGGTAGGTACCCCAATAAGGATTTTGATTTGCAGTTGTGTAACCAGGGTTAATCAAGGCATCATCTGTTAAGAAAACAGGAGAGGCACCGAAAGTAGCAAATCTTTCATTAACAAAAGAAGTCAAAGAAGAAACTCCTGAAATACGGATGAGCATTCTAAGCTTAACAGTATTCGCAAATTGCTTCCACCTCTCCATATTTCCACCAAACATTACATCTGTAGTCCCTGGGTTAGTTGCAGTAGGAGAATTATTTATAATGTACACAGCTGAATCTAATTGCACAATCAAGTCTTTATATATATCTGCTGCATTGTCGTATTGAGGAGAAATATTACCATCTCCTATCAAAGAATTTGTATAGGGCAAATCACCATATTGGTCTACAAGCATCTGAAAATTATGCGATTTCATAATTTTAGCAATAGCATAAAATCTTGCTAGTGCTGGATCATTTTTCGTATTATCAATTACATACTGGTAATCGTTAAGATTATCATACATTCCTGTCCAAAGTCCTGTATTGTCAGTAGTGCTATAGTTATACGTAATATACGCACCAGAAAAGCCGAAGCCTCCCGCATTGGCTGCATACCCTACTACTCCTGATCCGTAATTATTATAGGTTACCATTAAGGATGCGGTAGTAGTTAAAGCACCAGGTAATATAAGCTGAGGAGTAGTAGAAGTTGCTGAATTTGGATTTTCATTCACGTCAAGGAAGTCATTACATGACACTGTCATTAAAGTCCAAATACTTAGAGCAAGTAATCTGAATATTTTCTTCATTTAAGTTTTCTCTTTTAATTAAAAAGTTACAGCAACTGTTGCACCGTAGTATCTTGTTGGAGGTGTTTGTCCCAATGTAGTTATACCGATTGCATTTGTATCTGATAAATTATAATCTGGATCAGTAAATTTATTTGATCTAGGTGTCCATAAGAATAGATTTCTGCCCTGCAAAGCGATGGTAGCACCTTTTACAAACCCTGTTCTTGCCAGCAGTGCTCTTGGAACTTCATAAGAAATGGATGCCTCTCTTAATTTCCAGTAATCTCCTTTAGTAGTGTAGTTAGTTGCAACATTCCTATTAAAATTGTTACTCGCCCAGAAATCAGAACCTCCATCTCTTACTGTTATGCTGGTATTTGCCACGTATTGCCCTGTTTCTTCATCGAAGAAGGAAGAATTAGGAAATATAAAGCGGTCACGGTTATACACAGCGGTTGCAGCAGAAGATCCAGAAAAGTCTAAACTAGAACTGCTGTTATGATATCTATAGAAATTACCTCTGTATTCAAATAAAGTAGTTAGCCTAAAATTCTTGTATCTAACTTCTGCGTCAACACCCATTCTATGCAAAGGTTCTGTATGCCCTAAATAAACTTGTGTATTATTTATTGAAGGATAACCAGTAATTCTATCAACAACTACTCTTCCTTGATCATCTCTTATGTAATCATTTCCTAGCAAAGCTGGGAATCTGTTTCCCACAATTGCATATACTTGAGCAGCTCCCCCTGTTGACAATTGAAGACGTTCTTGGTCACTAGAAATTGAAACCACTTTACTATCATTGAAGGTATAATTTGTGCCAACAGTTACTGTCCAATCTGCACCCCTGATAGGTGTTACAGCTACTCTTGCTTCTACACCTTTGTTGGTTACTTCGCCTGTATTTGTTAGAAAGCTTGTATATCCTGTAGTTGAGGAAATACCAGTAGATACTGTTTGGTCTACTGTACTGCTGGCATAATAAGTACCACTAGCAGTAATCAAACCATCTTTCAAAGTAACGTCAAAACCTGCTTCGTATGCAGTAGTCATCTCAGGCTTCAGGTTTGAAGACACAATTGAATTATTTATAGTATATGCTGCTAAGCTACCATATGGGAAGCCTGGAGCCACTCCAAAGGTAGGATTTAACTGATAAGCCCCAAAGGTACCACCAAGGTTTACCTGTCCTACTTTAGATATACCTCCACGCACCTTCAATTCATCAATCCATTCGCTCTCACTTAAGAATGGAATAGCTTCACTTGCCATGAATGAAATATCTGCCGCAGGGTAGAAGAATGATCTGTTTTCAGGTGCCAAGATAGATACCCAGTCATTACGACCTGTTAAGTGCAAAAACAGATAGTCTTTATATCCTAAAGTTAAATCACCAAACAGGCCAATCTGACGTGCTGTATAATTGGCCTCAGAAGCTGCCCTAGTATTTAAGCGGCTGTTACTCACATTGTACAAGTCTGGAATAACTAAACCTCCAGAAGTACCTACGCTCAAAGATTTTGAATAATTGGTACGAATGCTATGCCCAAGGATAAAACGAACATTGAAATCAGGAGTAACGTTTTTATTAAATTGAGCTAAGAAATCACCATTCAGCTGATTTGTAGTAGTATTTCCATCAGTAACACCTCCCGTAACATCATACTTGCTAGCTGAAATTGACTTTGTATAGTCAGTTAGTGTAAATACACCAGTAGTTGATTTAGTTGTTACATTTCTATTAGAAATACCTACACGATATGTAAAATCTAACCAATCCAGAGGGGCATATTTAATTTCCGTGCTGGCAACCAAGTATATATTCCTTGAATTTTGTCTATTATTATCAATCAAGAAATATGGGTTATCGTAATACTCATTGTAATACCCATTAGGGTTAGCAAACTTGTTATTCTGCCAATCCTTATACTGCAAAAGAGGAATATGTGCAGGCGTCTGTAGCAACGCATCATAGATAGCAGAAGTCTGTGATGTTATATCATACAAGTTACTGGTGTAATTTGTATTGAATGCCAAACTAACTTTGTTACCCAAATCATGAGTCCCATTTACTCTGACACTCTCCCGGTTGTATTGATCTTTATAAGTAGTGCCTTTATTCTTCAACCGTTGTGCTGACACATAAAAAGTAGTACGTCCGTTTTCTGACCCTGAAGACAAAGACACATCTGTTTGATTTTGCACACCTGTTTCCCAGAAATCATATTTGTCATCTCTAGCTGTGTATGGAACAGTTTGAATAGAACCATCTTCCAGAGGTTTACCTATCTGAACCATTGAGCCATCAAATCTTGGCCCATACTGCTGGTTCTCATATGGAACGTAAGTCAAAAAGCCTGTTGCAAATCCAGAACCAAACTCATTTTGTAAAGCAGGATGAAAACTTACTTGCTCTAAAGTGGTTGTATGCGCCACCCTTATGGAAGACTGACCTTTTTTACCTTTTTTAGTAAAAAGGAGGATCGCACCATTAGAAGCACTTGAACCATAAAGTGCCGCCGCATTAGCACCATTTAACACTTGGACTGTCTCAATATCTTCTGGGTTTAGATTACCTAGCACTTCATTGGGAACAATCACATTATCCAGTACTATCAACGCTTGGTTATTACCAGTCAAAGAACGGTTACCTCTTAATACAATACGAACGTTAGGGTTTACACCGCTACTAACAGCATTTATTTGCAGACCTGCAACCTTTCCCGTTAATCCAACAGCAACATTTTGAGCCCTACCTTGCGTCAACTCCTCGCTCTTCACAATGGTTGTATTATAACCTTGCTCTTTAACCTGCCTCTCAATACCCCCAGCACCTACTACTACTACTTCACTTAGTGCCTTAGAATCTGTAGCAAGACGAACATTGATTGATGTTTGGGTACCAATAGCAATTTCTTGGTTAGTGTAACCGATAAAAGAAAACACCAAGGCACCTCCAGAACTCGGCACATTGATAGAATAACTCCCATCAATTCCGGTTGGGGAGGCTGTACTGGTTCCTTTGAGCTGAACAGTCACCCCAGGCATTCCCTCTCCTGTTGTGGCATCCGTCACTCTTCCTGACACAGTTCGACTCTGAGCCCACGCCTGTGTCAGAAGCGTCAGCATCAGGACGAAGCTGAAAAGTAAATTTTTCTTCATGTGTTTTTTGGTTTGTTTGTAGAGTTAGAATATAGTTTATAATCAAATATATCACTTATAACCACATTAACAAATCATTAACACAATAATTACTTTCAAAACTAAACCAAAACTTCATTTAAACGTTTAAGAATTTCTTATCAGCGCATTATAATATAAATATTTCATAATATCAGTTAACATCCTTCCTGAGGTTATATCATATCCTCAACATATATCGTACCTTTGTTAAAAAATTTACAATAACATAAACCCCTAACTTCCATTAGAAAAATATAACCTAAAAATAGTCTATCTAAGAAGTTTGTTCTACGATGCTATCTACAAAGTTTGAAAAGGGAAGTTTGTATGTTATAGTCAAGAGACACGGTTAAACACAAAGCCAGGGAACATTTTAAATATTCCACTTATACAAGTTGAGTGTTACTACCGCAATAGCTATTGAAACTGCGCCTAGATTCCTAAAAACCTTACCCTTCATCACAAAGAAGCCCCTGACAGCGAATTAGCAGGGGCTTCTTTGTGATGAAGAAAGAGATAGTATTAATTAAACCCCAACCCAATACCGGCAGACGCCGTTGAATATTTGGAAAGAGTATACTCCCCATACAAGGAGAAGAAGGCTAGTTTAAGGCGCAAACCGGCCGTGGCTCCCCACTGGGAGTCCTTCATATTAAGCGTCACCGGATTCTCCAGGTCCTCTACATATTTAGCATAAGGGGCGGTAGTCCGGTAAGCCACTACTGGATATCTTCCCTCTGCATTCAAATCAGTCTCAATGTTGCTGTACCGCACACCCGCATAGGCAGTGAGCACACTTAGGGTCTTTGAAGCTACTAAACTGCCGGTCCAGGCTTTGGTAGTTAACCGGATAGCTTGGTTGTCATAATAGCCTTCCTGCAATTGCTGGGAGCTCGCAAACGCTCGGTCTCTCGTTGCCAACTGCACATCAATACCTCTATAAGCACTCTTCAAATTGGTGTAACCCCCAAAGACGGTAATGTCAAAACCGGGAATCATACTGATGACCGGAATCCACTGTTTAATCCCATGTTTAAGCCCTACTCCCCACAACTCCCCTTCAAAGTCATCAAACTTTACCTTAGGGGAAAACCTAACCGCTATTTCGGTGTCTTTGACCAGCCCTAAGCTAACCTGCGCCATGGGCACCGGCAAAAAGCTGAAACCCGCTCCCTGCGGGGAATTGATTTTAGCGATTTCCTCATCCCGGCCGTTGAGAGGGTTTCTAGCCACAAGGGTAAGTTCCGGCCCTTCCTGGTCATTTCCTAAAACGGTAGGCGCAATAGAATTCCCGGGGTTAAACTTAACCTGGGTAAGGCCCAAGGCCTGCAGGTCAAACGTCTTATCTTTATCTGGGACCACTGCGCCAGTCGCAAAGACCCTCACGTCAAAGCGGCCCAGTTTCATGGCTTTGCCCGAGTTAAACCAGCCTCCATTCAGGCTGTGGCCCAAAGATTTGCTGGCGGGCTCCACGTATGCTCCCAATAATTTATTGGCATCCTGCCTTCCGGCCCGCAGAAACTCCCCTACCTCATCCTGCGCCTGGGCGGCAGTAGTGGTCAGGAGAAGGCCTAGCACCGGCACAGCCCAAAAAGAAACTTTAAGTAAAGATTTCATCATAGTACAATATAGTGCACAGGTAGTCAATTGCTACTGCCTGAAGATTTAAAGCCTGCTAACTTCAGCATAAAACTATTCTTTTCAAATAGCTTCGCACCAGAATACGCAGGAGTTAGTAGCCGTTTAGCGGCTCTTTTTCCAAAATTAGGGCAAAACCAGAAGGGTGCTACTGAAAAGTATCATAGGCGAACTTGAGGATGATGCCCGTTACTACCACCAAAAACAGCTTCCGCACGAAACCAGAGCCTTGCGCCAAGGCGATACGCGTTCCCACCATAGAACCTGCAATGCTGCTGATGGCCATTGGAATCCCGATGTGGTAGAGAATATACCCTTTATACCCAAAGTACAGCAGCGCCGACAGGTTGGTAGCCACATTCACCACCTTAGCCGAAGCGGAGGCCGCCAGAAAGTTAAACCCGAAGATCCCCACGAAGATGAACATCAGGAAGGAACCGGTACCGGGACCGAAAAAACCATCATAGAAGCCAATGACCAATCCTACCGCAACTCCATACCAAACTGCCTTGGCAGGAGCTAACCGAGGCGCATGAATGCTCCCGAAGTCTTTCCGGAAGAAGGTGTACACCGCTACGGAGATCAGAAGCACCAGAATCAAGGGGCGCAGCAAACTGGTATCAAAATGACTCACGGCCCGGGCTCCCAGAAAAGAGAAAATAAAAGCCGAGGCCGCCGCCGGAACCAAGGCCCGCCAATTGATCTCCACATTGCGGGCGTAGCGCCACATGGAGACGGAGGTACCCGCAATACTGGAAAGCTTACCCGTTCCGAACACTGTGGGCACCGGTACATGAGGCAGAAACACAAACAACGCCGGCAACTGTATCAGTCCACCGCCCCCCACTACAGAATCAATCAAGCCCGCCAGAAAGGCAAACAGGCACAGGTACAGAATTTCCAACGTCTATGATTTTCGCCAGCAACGCGGCGGATGTTTCTGCAAATATTCTAAAAGGCGCGGGCTATTCAAACACTGCCCAAACAGAAAGTGCGTTTAGCGGCCGTTTTTCCAAAATCTGCTCAAAAACGGCCGCCCACCACGGTGGTTTCTTTAAGGATTTCCTTTTGGCCCTGAAGGTTAAACAGTTCTACCAGCACCACATAGTACCCAATGGCCGCCTTGGCCCCGCCGTCGGTGAGGCCGTCCCACTGCAGCACGCTTTCCGTGCCCAACAGCGTATTGGCCGCCAGTTTCCGGACCCGCCTGCCCTGGGCATCAAAGATGGTGATGTTGGCCACAAAACCCGTCTGCGCCAGTTTGAACTGCAGGAGCAGCGCATCGTCTACCCCATCGCCGTCTGGCGTGAAGGTCTTGGGTTGAAGCGTCAGTTTCCGGTTCTGGAGATTATCCTGCTGGCTTTGTGAATTCTCATAGCCCGGCGTGGCTTTCACAGTGGTGGCGGCAGAATGGAAGTTAGCCGCCACAGATGGTCCCGTAAGCAAGATGCGCTCCAGCGAAATTCCCTCGGCCTCAGAAATGAGCCTGAAGTGCTGGCTGCTCTGATAGCTTACCTCATCCATAATAGTGTCATTGGGCAAAAGCAGCACTACGGTTCCGGCTTCATCTGGATAGGAAGGCATGGAGGGTAAACTTCTATATCTATCTGCCCGCCCTGCCGGATATTCCGTTTGCAGCGCTGCTGGGTCTGCCGTTAACACCAGATATGCCCCGGGCGCCATGATCAGGTTCTGGTCAGTGATGACGCGTGCACTTGCTATCTGCCCACTGGCTCGGTTGGCCAGCCTCCATCCCTGCAAGTTCAGGTTTTTGGCAGATCGGTTTACTATTTCCACAAAATCTACGCCGCTTGGCCTGGGGTTGAACAGCACTTCATTGATCACTACATCACCTTTCTGCGGAGTGGCGGGCAGTAATACCGTTTGTTGCTGAGGTGCCGCCACATTCCCCGCACAATCGCGCAAGCCTTGAACCATTACCACGTATTGTGCATTCTCCTGCATGGCAGAGGCAAGCGTAATTTCCACTTGATTTAACTCTGGCAACAGCACCCGCACTTGCTGCACCGTTAGCCCCGCAGACACTGTATACAAGGAAACGGCAACTGCCTGGGCACTGTCTACGGCTTCATTAAATGTGAGCAGCAATTTAGTGGGAGCAATGGCGGCAACGGCCTGCAGTACGGGAGCGGCTTGGTCTGCCTGTTGCACCGAATTAGTTTGCCCGGGTGTCCCGCCCTGTGGGTTCTCTGAGGCCCTCCACTGTGACGCACCTTTGCAGGAACTATTTACATCTATCAACTCAAGGCTCCAACCACCCTCTTTCTTTGTATTGTCACGGTACCAGTTGGCGGTGTAGCGCACAAAATCTATAATCTGACCATTGGCGTTGAACAGTTCCACGTCATCGCCGGTGTCATTGAGGGAAGGAAACGTGGGCAGCCCCACCACCGGACCATACTCTTTATATAGAGCCGTATCTGCCGCGGCACAAACAATCACGTAAGCACCGGGCCGCAACAAGTACCCCGGAAAAGTAGCGCGGGAAGCCGTTGCATCTGAGTATTGCCAGCCTTGCAGGTTAAAGGTCTTGTCACTGCGGTTATAAAGCTCTATATATTCTGCGGCCGGAAGATCTTGCCGGGGGTTGAAGTCGGGGTATATTTCCGTGATCCTGACATCGCCCGCCTGGGCAATGGGCGCATAGGAGAATGAAGCGCTGAGGTTAGTAGCCGTATTCCCATCTGCGTCTGCCACCCTTGCTACCTGAATTTGGTTGGTGCCGGTCTCAAAATCCTGCTCAAACTGCAGCCGTACCAGCGTTGGCTGGCTCGCTTGCCACTCTACAGAGACAGGAGTTACGCTTCCATTCAGCTTATAAGTAGACGCATTCATAGCATCTGCCTCGGCAATGGGCTCAGAAAAGGTAAGCTCTACCGTTCTTGGTCCGGTAGCAGCAGCACTTACTAAAGCGGGGGCACCAATGTCTTTCACAGTGAAATCATCAAAGAAGAAGCGCTGCGCATTAGCCTGCGAATACCGGAACAAAACTCCGGTGTACGCCGAGGTGGTGTAACGGGCATCCTGCACCGTTCCCTGCACCGCATACTGCTGCCGGGTACCGCTCACGTCCAACTCTAAGGTCCAGGTGTGGGTGGCGGTTCGGGTTACCCTTACCCAAATCTTATTATCTGAGGCAGCTATGGTTTTGTCTGGGCCGTTGATGATTCTGGTTATTGCGGTGCCGTCTTTTCGGTAGAGGCTCACCTCGTCTTCGGTGCCGCCCATACGCACGAAATATCCGCGCAAAGCACTTTTCAGCTCCGGCACGTCTGAGATCAAGTACACCTCGGCATAGTTGCCCGAAGAAGTAGCGAAGGCCAGTTGCGCATAGAACTCCCACTGGGTACTGCCGGCCAAAGAGTTGGCGGTAGAAAGATAAATCACAGAACCCGTCACGGCCGGACCACGGCTCTGCAACTGGCGGGTGGAGTTCACCTGAAAAAAATCAAGATCGCCGCGCCAGGCGGGAGCTTGGGTGAAGTCGCCGTCAGAGAATGATTCCTGTACCTGCGCCCGCAGGCCCGGGAAAACGCTTAGCCACAGAAGAAAGACAAGAAAGAATTGCCTCATGTATAGCCTGTACTTTAATTATAATGAAAAGTTGGCTTACTTTGCAATTGGCCTGCGGCGTTTAGAGCCTGATTTTCAGAAAACAAGCGCTAAACGCAAAAGCCATAACTCTGGAGAAAACCAGCAGGTTCTCTCAGACATCTTATTATATTATATACACCCTTACATGAAAGTAGCTGTAGTAGGCGCCACCGGCCTAGTGGGTGGCGAAATGCTGAAGGTCCTGGCGGAGCGTAACTTCCCGGTAGACGAATTATTGTTAGTAGCCTCTGAAAAGTCAGTGGGCCAGAAGATGGAATTCCAAGGCAAGGAATATACAGTCATCGGCATGGCCGATGCCATTGCGCAGAAACCCCAGATCGCGATTTTCTCGGCGGGCGGCAGCGTGAGCAAGGAAATGGCTCCTAAGTTTGCCGAAGCCGGCACCACCGTGGTAGACAACTCCTCGGCCTGGCGCATGGACCCCACCAAAAAGCTGGTGGTTCCGGAAATCAACGCGTCTGAGCTGACCCCTTCAGATAAAATCATTGCCAACCCCAACTGTTCCACCATCCAAATGGTGGTAGCCCTGAACCACCTGCACAAGGCTTTCAAGATTAAGCGCATTGTGGTGAGCACCTACCAGTCTGTGACCGGAACCGGTAAGAAAGCCGTGGACCAGCTTATGAACGAGCGCGCCGGCAAAGAAGGAGAAAAAGCCTACGCTTACCCTATTGACCTGAACGTGATTCCGCACATTGATGTGTTCACAGAAAACGGCTACACCAAAGAGGAAATGAAAATGGTGAACGAGACCAAGAAGATCATGGGTGATGACACCATTAGGGTAACTGCCACCACGGTGCGTATTCCGGTTATGGGCGGTCACTCAGAATCTGTGAACGTGGAGTTTGAGCAGGATTTCACGCTGGAAGAAGTGTACCGCATTCTACAGGAAACCCCTGGCGTAGTAGTGGTAGACGATGTGACCAACCTGAAATACCCCATGCCTATGGACGCCCACGGCAAAGACGACGTATTGGTAGGCCGCATCCGCCGTGATGACACCCAACCCAATACTCTAAACCTCTGGGTAGTGGCCGATAACCTGCGCAAAGGCGCCGCCACCAATGCCGTCCAGATTGCGGAATACCTGGTGGAGCACAAACTGGTATAAGTTTAGCTTCTCCAGATTATAAAAAGAAAGGCCACCTGCGTAGGGTGGCCTTTCTTTTTGATGATAGAAAGTATTAGCCCGACTATTTCCCGTTGGTCCAGATCACCCGCAGCTCCCGGACTTCTTTAGAGAAGTTAGGACAGGTATCATCGCCGGCATAACACAGTAGATTGCCGTCACAGTCATACACTGCGTCAATGGAGTTTACGGCTGGGTCACAGTTACGGAGCACAAAAACGGTACGCCCATTCAGGTTCCCGGTCTGCACGGCCTGGCAATACTCAGACTTCTGGAGCTCCTGCACCCGCCTGCGCAGCCACTCTATGTTCTGGGTGGGCTCGCTTACCACACAGGCCTTATAAAGCACTTCTTCCTCGCAGCCGGAGAGGGCAAAAAAACAGAAAAAACAGAGAGCGTACAGGTATCTCATAGCAGCAGCTTTGTTACATAGATACCCAAACTACCCTAGAGGTTGCATCTGATTTTCTGCATTTTTGAAGTCCTCCGCTTCTTGCCTATTCCGTAACGTTTAGGGGCCGTTTTTTGAAAAACGGCCCCTAAACAGAGTCAAAAGTAAAGCAACATAAACGCTACTGCTTCATGATCCGGTGTACGGTTTTGCCGTGTTTGGTCTGTACGGTCACTATGTACATTCCTTGCCGCTGATTGGTCAGGTCAAGGGTTACCTTTTTCTCAGTCAGGTTCTCTTTCGCCAGTACTACCCGGCCGAACATGTCTGTCACCTGAATAGAAGTAACCCTGAGCTGTGACTGCGGAATCTCTACGTAGACAATACCTGTGGTAGTAGGTACCGGGTACACTTTCACAGACTGCACATAGTCCTCGTTATCACGGCCTATTTCGTTGGCGAACTTCAGCGGCACCAGGTGATAGCCAGAGGTGTACGGCGGGGCGTCTTTGTACTGCCGCACCACCCCTTCCAGCTTCAGCATTCCGGTGGGCGCTTTCATGTTGTAAAGCGAAGAGGTACTAGGTACGAACATGTTTACCATGCCAGCGGTTGTCTCCAAGGCCACTTCAAAACCATGGTATCCTAAACCGGTAGTCCACTGGCTCTTATCCACCACGTAAGCCCGATGAATGGTCACCGGCACAGACTCCAGCTCCTCACCAATAGCGGTCACGGTAGCCCGCGCAGGCAACGCACTGTTGGTCTTCAGCAGGAACAGGGAATCCACGTCTACCCGCAGCATGCCGTTGTAGTTGCGCAGGACCCCAATGGCGGCCACACTGTCTTTGAGGTTAGGAACAAACGTTCTAAGACCTTTGGCGCTAAGGTACAGTTGCACCGCTTTGCCTCCGCTCATCAGAGACAGGTCCAGGTGCGCTTTAGACAGGTTAGGGCTGGCTACCACCCCTCTCAACAGCACGTATTCGCCTAAGTGGATCTCTTTGCCAGCGGCATCTACCTCACGCGCCTGGGCAATGGTATACTCCCGCAGTTCACGGGGCTCCTCCTCATTGCTGTCGCCGGAAGGCAACACATAGCGGTACACGTTTCCTACGGCAGACGACACAATGTAAGCGGTATCCAAACCAGGGCTCAGGGTAAGACCGCGAAGGTCAGTCCCATGGATTTCTGGCAGTGGCAAGGTCCAGGAAAGTTTCTGGGCCGGATTGCTGTCATCGCGGAAGATAAGCTTGGCCGGTTGGTCTCCGCTGGCGTCTACCACAGCATACATGCGGTTGTTGCTCGCTGCGTAAATAGACTTTGAGTTAGAGACAATCTTGATGGTTTCTTCCAGCTTCCAGTTAATACCATTGGTGCTGGTATACTTGTCGATTTTGTTTCCGGAGATGTAAGGCACATAAAGGGTATTCCCTTCCGGCGACATAGCCGAGGCTCTGGCTACCGAACCAGACGTACGACCCGACAGTGCAGTCGCATCTGCCAAGGTCACCACAGTTTCAAAAGAAGTAGGGTCTGTGGCACTCTGCTTGAAGAGGTAGCTCTTATTCCCCGTCACAGAAGTCACGAAGATATTGCCATTGTCATCTGAAGTTGGGTTGGTGAGCGAAATGTCTGTGTCTACCCGAGCCAGTGGCTCTCCGGTAGTAGCATCCAGTTTGTAGAGAATGGTATTGAACGCGACCAGTATGTTTCCGTCATGGGCCAGGCCAATGCCGGTCACCAGCCTCACCTCATCTCTAAAGCCTTTGAAGTTGATGAAGTGCACATAGGATTTATCGCCTTGGTAGAACTCCAGCTTGTCACTGGTGAGCTCCCACTTGGTCGCATCTGGGTTATGCACACGTACACCGCGGCTGTAGCCCACAGACCAAACCTTTCCTTTTCTGTCTACCGTTACGCCATGGGCATTGGTGGTAGGTGCCGCAGCGAAGGCTGCGATACAGTTCCCGTCTGGGTCTTTTACGCGGCAATCATACACAAAGCCGGGAGCCGGAATCTCAACAGGCCCGGTGATGGGCGCATCGCTTTTAGAAAGTTGCAAGGCTATTGGGTTGCTGATGCTCACGTTCTTCCCGTCTGAGGCAAGAACGCGGTGGTAGAAGGTGACAGGCTGGTTTATAGCGGCATCTCCCAGTAAAGCAAACCACTCTTCCTGCGGCACGCTGTACTCGGTGTTGAGGCCTACTGGCTTATGCAACACTAGTTGCTTGAACTGCGCATCTTTGGCAACCTGGTACGTATAGGTCACGGTATTTCTTTCAGCGTCTGCCTCTGCCTCCCATTTCACGGAGAAGAAGCCTTTGATGTTCCGTACCGGATATACCGTGTCGGTGTCATGGGAGGAAATCACCGCCACTCCGGGTGCCAGGTTGGTTGTTTTATAAAGTTGGGTGCGTACTTCGCCTTCAGGCAGTGAATCAGTTTTGATGAGGACATAGAAGGCGCCCATGCTCATGAGTTCTTTCACGGCATAATCAGCCGGTAGGCTGCCGGTAAAGGTACCGTTCCGGCCATCTGTTGATTCCACTTGCAGGGCAAGTTTCAGAGTGCCTTCCTCGGGATATAGTCCCTGGTATAGAGCCACAGCGGTACGTTCTGGCAAGACAGCGCCTTTCAACCCGCTGAACGAGCCTACAATCCTGATGTCATTGCCTACTTCCACGGTTTCTACCGTGCCGGTGGCTTGCCCTACCGTTGCCTTCCGCTTATTATAAGAAGAAAGTGTACCTACTCCGGCTCCGCTAATCTGCACATCGCGTCTGATCAGGTGGCCATTGGCCCCCACAATCACTTCCGGCAGGCTCTTCTCGTTGAACACCGGCATGGCATCAGCGTCTGGGTGCTTAATCTCGAAGGTGGTATAGACAATGGTGTCCTGTTCCAGGAAAACATCCATCAAAGTAACCGTGTTAGGAGCCACGGCATCATACCCCAGGTATTTGCGCGGCCCGGAACCGGCCGCTCCGGCGTTCATGAAATCCACGCCCCCGTGCTTGCCAGGATAGTACGCGTGGTGGTGACCGCTGATGTAGGTATGCACGTCCAGTTCCTCCATCATGGCCTGCAAGGCGGTGGCGTTGTTCAGGATGTTACCGGCAGAGTTGTATTCCTGCGCCACCCCGTACAGCGGCAAGTGGCCCACTAGAAACCGGAACTTAGCCGCTTTGGCCGCCGGGCTGCTGAACTGCGCGCGCACCCACTGCAATTGCGCTTCGCTGATGTTGGCACTGCTGGCTTCCCATGACACAAAGAAAATATCTGAGTTGGCCGTAGGCTTGTAGGAGAAATAGAACGGATAATTGGTAGTATCTACCGGATGCCAGTTAGGGAAGTTACCGGGCTTTCTCCAGTAGTTGAGGGCTTCCTGACGGTCAACCGGCATTCCGGCGGCGGCATCATGGTTGCCCATGGTGAAGGCAAATGGAATACCCGCTTCACGCAGTGGTTTGGCTACTTTGTTGTCAAAGCCGTTCCACATGTTGGCTACCTGAGTGGCATTGAGAGAGGCCGATTGGCCGGCAATCATGTCTCCGCCAGCTACCACCATGTCTGGTTGCCACAGGCGCGGAATGCGCTGCATGATGCTGTCTACCTGCCACTCATAGGTCACTGATCCGAAACCTGAATTCAGGTCACTGATAACGGCCAACCGGAAATCGCCGCGGGCGGGCATCACTTTGGCTTGGTAGGTGCGGCTGGCGCGGGTGTTGCGTACGTCCGTTACCTCAAACCGGAAATTCACCTTGCTGTTGATGGGGTCTTCCAGCTTGTGGGTAAAGGTATAGTCTTGCTGCGGCTGAGCCTTTAGGGCAATGGTGGCACCCAACTGCTGCTCAGAACCACCGTCTACAGATTTAAAGACCTTGAGTTCTTTCAGGTTGATGTCTGCCACCCGGGTTTCCAAGTTCAGGTCCAGCGTGAGCGGCTGCCCGAACGGATGACGACCAGACTCTTTGCCTTCTTTGAACACCACCTGTGTGAGCGACACCACCCGGTACTCAAAGTTCTTGGACACCGTACGCCCAAAGCTGTCTTCCAGCTCAAAGCGGAAATATACCGGCCCCAGCGGGTCTGAGGCTAAATAGCTGAAGTTGTAAGTTTGGCTGTAACCGCCGTTCAAGGCAATGTCTCCCCCCACTTGCTGCTCCTGGTTTTCGCCTATTTTCTTAAAAACACGCAGTTTTTGCAAAGTAAACCCTGAGTTAGGACTGTTAAGCAAAAGATCAAAGGAGCTAGTGCGGTTCTCCACCACTTCCTCTACCTCCAGGCCATGAGAGAAAGCGATGGAGGGCATGCTCTCCCCTACTTTCACCAGAGACAAGGCATCTGCGTTCACATACTGCCCGCTGGCGTTGTTACTGATGACCACAGAGTCATTAGGACCCAGATCAAAGGTACCCAGCACATTAAACTTGCCGCCGTTTGCCGTTTGGTTCACGCGCACAGTGTCTGGGGCGGCACCGCCGGTACGGTAGATGATGTAAGGCGTATTGGTGCTTCGGTTGCTGGCGGCCACCCACCAGGCGCTGAGTTCATAGCGGCCCGCCGATATTCCTTTCAGTTTATAAGAGGCGTATTTGGAGCCGTCTCCGGTGGTCATGAGCCGCGACTTGGACGTACCGTAAAACCCAGTGTTGGAAGACTCTGACCAGGCTCCACCCCGCTCTGCGTAGAAAACAGGATTGTCTGTATCATAGACGTGGGTACGGCGTTTCAGGATCAAGGCCGTGGGCACCGGACGCTGCAAACCCGCATCTGAAGGCCGAATGGTCCATTTCCCGTTCACTGACATAGCAGATGAGCCGCCACCGTCTAAGTTCATGGCTTCTTGAGCGCCAATGCTCACCAGCACATCTGCTAGTTGCGGCAGGGAAAGCCCGGCACTGATGCCATCGTTTCGGCCCTCTACCACCATCAGGATCACTTTGTTGTCTGCGGTGCGGCCAATGGCGGTGCGGGGTTCGCGGTTGTCGCCGCTGGCCCACATGAGTTCTTCGTCTTTGGTCATGCGTTTTACGCCGTTGTGCACCAGCACCGGCCCAGCACCCAGGGCGGTGGTAGCTGGCCATAAAGCCGCTCCGGCCGGGTAAGTAGCAGTGGGCTGCTGCTTCAGCTGGCTTACTGGATTGGGATTGGGGTACTGGTACATGGTGTTGGCTGAACCCACGTGGTAAATCCAGGCAATGTCGGCAATGTTGCCTGGCAAAATCCCGAAGGCGCTTCGGGTGGGGTAATTTCCGCCCGAGGATTTCGCATTGATGGCCAGAATTTTTCCATCCTGCACAGTAGTACCCATGGCCTCATAGGTAGTGGTATTGAAGAACCCGCCGTTGATCACGGCGTACACCGGCTCTTTCTCTAAAGCCGCCCAGGCATCGGGCGTTTTCCCGGAACCGGCTCCGGTACCGCCGCCGTACACGGCCTTGAACTCCATGTTAGGGTCATTGAGGTCTATCAGGGTGTAGTACATCCTGAGCGGGGTCACGCCTGGCGCGGCGGGGGTTTCAGAATAGAAAACTTTGATGGAGGGGGGAAGCCCGGCATTGAGTTGTTCGGGCTGGGTCCAGGTGTATTGGGCAAAGAGCGGCTGCCCCCACAGGAGCAGGCACGCCCATAGCACCATCCGGACTTTCTGGGAAAGTAGATGTTTTTTCATTGACGATTAGGTTAAGTTAAGGGGGGTAAGTTGAAACGTATATAGCACCCGCTGTTGGCAGGCATGGGGTAAGCGTTCACTTCATTAACTAAACCAGCTCATCTTCCTGGCGGCTGTATTCTCTTCTTATCTTTATAGGCTAGGGGTAGAACTGCTTTCCAAAATAGAAGATATTCTATTGATCACCAACTATTTCTTTAATATTTTTATAAAAGTAGCTATACTTTTTATCAATAAGTTAAAACTAATATTACCTGTGCGTTAAAAAATAGAAAACAGGTCAGCGGCAACGGCCAAAAAGAAAGGCGCCGGTAGAGTAAAAGTGAGGTTGTTCTTAACACCTCACTTTTACTCTACCGGCGCCTTGGAGCTGACACTGCTGTTTATCTTTCCGTTTAGGGGTTGTTTTTTGAAAATCAGCCCCTAAACGTCTTCAACTACTGGTATTGGATGTACAAGGGTTTGGGGTTGAGCGCCAGCACTTCTTTAGGAGTGTACAGTTTGGAACCGGGCTTCTTGGTATCATTGTAGTAGAAAATCTTAAACCCAGTGTACTGCACCGGTTCCCGTTTAATATAGGTGTTGTACGTGTTCTTCTTCAGCGCCCTGTCGCCCCAGCCGTCCATGTGCATGACAAACTGCACGTTGGGCCGCAGCTGAATGTTTTTGTAATTGGTGACCATACGCTTGGTGAAGCGGTGCACCACCAGAATCTTGGGCGGCAGGTTGTACCTAACGGCCAGGTCATTGAGAAAAGCGGTGGCGTAATTGATTTCCTTCGCGTCTAAGGTACCAATCTTGCGCCCCGGCACGGCACCGTTCTTCATGGCAAACTCAGGGTCAATGCCTAGGTGCACCTGGGGTAGCTTGAGGTACTTCTCCAGGCGGGGCAACTCGGCCTCTACCGTGCTCTGCCCTATCTGGATGTCCAGAAACACAATGGCGTTTCTTCTGGCGGCCCAGGAAATCACGGTATCGGCTAGGTGGTCGCTCATTCTGAGGCGGTACATTCCCCCTTTGCCGGGTGCGCCCTGTGCCGTCACGAAGATGAGGTGCAGGGCCGGTTGTACCGGAGTGGCGGGGTCTGCCGCCTGCCAGGCTTTCACTTCACCGTCCAGCTTCTCCAGCATTTTATCCGGGGCTATCTCCCCCAGAATGCCCATGCGTTTAGAGAGCGGATTTCCGTAATAGGCCACAATGCGCTTGTGCGGCAAAATAGCCCCGGGTTTGGAGGCAGCCTCGTCTTTCACTACAACAGCAGGCGCGGCGGCGGCTGAGTCTGGGGTGGCGGTGGTATCTTTAGCCGGCACCGGAGCCGAAACCGTTTTTTTGGTTGTGTCAACTGCCGTCTGGCTAGAATCTGTTTTGGGTACGGAGGAACCGGAAGCCGGAGGAGTGCCGGTTTCTTTTCTGGCGCCTTCTGAGCTGCAAGCCGCCAGGAATCCAAATGCTAGTACATATAAAAACTGCCGACAGCCCTTGCCTTTCCGGATCAAATCAATGTTCATGGAGTACTACTGTAATAAGTAAATCTGTGTTCCCGCAGAAACGGGTCTGGAAGATAGGCTTTTTCGCTTGCTTCTCCATAGGAATTGACCAAACGCCGTGAATTCTGCGGCACGGCGTTGAAAAACTGGCATCTCGCTTCATTCTCTGTATTTATAGCGCTAAAATGAACTCGTTCCCTTTTTTAGTTTTGCGTATATAATACCTTTACTGATCAATTAGCGCTCCCACCATGGAAAAGATAAACCGTGTCCTTTTAATTGACGACGACGACATCACCAACTACATGAACAAGAGGGTCTTAAACAAGATTGAGGTTGCGCAACAGATAGACGTAGTCACAGACGGCCAAGCCGCCCTCACTTATTTAAGCAGTCCAGAGCATTTGCAGGCTACGTTACCCCTAGACCTGATTCTGGTAGACATCAAAATGTCTGGTATGGATGGTTTTGACTTCCTGGACCGCTATGAACAGCTGCCGCCGGCCCAAAAAGCCAAAAAGCTGTTCGCGCTGTCTTCCTCGGCCAGCTTTTATGACCTGCATCGCCTCAAAGAATTCTCTGACGTAGACGGCCACCTGTCAAAACCGCTTACCCAGGCAGATGCTCTGCACCTCATCAAAGAGCACTTCGGCTCACAGGACGAAGGCGCTTTGTAGAAAACTTTTCCCGGAGCGATCAAGAAGGAAGCCGCCTTGCGTTTAGGGGCCGTTTTTGAAAAAACGGCCCCTAAACGCAAGGCGGCTTTCTATTAAACTATCTGAGGCTATTCTCTGCCGCGGCGTTCTGGGGCTTTCAGAGTGAAGTCCTGAGTGACTTTGGCACCGTTGGCCTCCACTTCCACCACGTACTTTCCGGGCTTCAGATAAAGCTGCGCATTGGCCGCTGGCGTTACTTTCACCGGCTCACCGGCTTTGCGGCCTTCGTTCAGGGCTTGTTCATAGGCAGCGGCGTGGGCGGCATCCAGCGTGAAGTCATAGCTAACGTAATTAAGCCCACGCTCACTTTGGTCTCTCAACTCTTTCAGGACCTGCCCTTTCTCCGTTTTCACCCGCACAGTAGTGGTACCGGCGGCATTCACATAAAACGGAATAGTGACCGCTGGCGCGAAAGCTTCGCTCCAGGCCCCAAACTTCTGCCCCCACCGCTCCGAATACTGTGGCGCATTGAACGGGAACGCGTGCACTCCTTTCTTCTGCACCTCCGGCGTGAGTTGCTGCAGATGGGCTACATTGCCTATATAGATGGAACGGCCATGCGTACCCACCACCAGATCATTCTCCCTGGGGTGAATGGCCAAATCATGCACCGCCACCGCCGGCAACCCATCGCCCCCCAGTGCCTGGAAAGTTTTCCCTTTGTCTAAGGACACATACAATCCATTGTCTGAACCCACATACAGGATGTTAGGATTTTTAGGGTCTTCTTTGACCACGTTCAGCGGTTCTTTGGGTAAATCTGTGCCCAGGCGTTTCCAGGTTTTTCCGTAGTCCTGTGACACGTAGAGGTACGGCGTGAAATCATCCCAGCGGTACCCGTTCAAGGTGGCGTACACCGTACCCTCCTGCTCAGCAGAGGCCGCCAAACCACTGATCCACATATCCTGCGGCAGTTTATCTGAAATTTTAGTCCAGGAGTAACCGCCATCTCTGCTCACATGAATCAAACCATCGTCTGAGCCGGTGTAGAGCAGGCCGAATTTCTTGGGTGATTCCTCAATGGTAGTTAAGGTGCCGTAGCCCACGTCGCCTTTGCGGCCGCCTTTGGTGAGATCCCCGGAAAGCGCTTCCATGTTCTCGCCTTTGTTGAGCGAACGGTGGAATTTATTGGAGCCGAAATACAGCACGTCCTGGTTGTGGCGCGACAGCAGAATAGGGCTTTCCCAGTTAAACCGAAGCGGCCGCTCCCCTAGCTGATGCTTGGGCTGGATGGAGAGCCGCTGCCCGGTAGCCTTGTTCAACCGGAAGTACGCCCCATACTGGGAGCCGGTGTACACGATGTTGTTGTCCCGGAAATCTACCTGTACCATCATGCCGTCGCCGCCGCCCAGGCGTTGGTAAGGATAGCGGCCGTTCTCGGTCCAGGCAGAGCTGGCCTGGTAACTGCTGGGGCCTCCCCACACGCCGTTGTCCTGCAGACCGCCGTACACTTGGTAAGGAGTGGCCATGTCAACGGCAACCGAATAGAATTGTCCCACGGCCGGAGTGTTGGCCTTGAACCAGGTCTTTCCGTCATCATAGGTGATGTTGATGCCGCCGTCGTTGCCGTTGACCAGGTGCCCAGCGCGGTGCGGGCTCACCCACATGTCCTGATGGTCTGAGTGCACGTTATCGCCGCTGATCTCCCGCCAGGTCTTGCCGGCATCCTCTGATTTAAGCAAGGGCACACCCAGCACATACACATGGTCTGGATTCAACGGTGACACCCTGATCACGCCAAAGTAGTAACCGTAGGTATAATACAGATCATCTATGTAGCCCTCGTGGGTTTTCTTCCAGATCTGGCCACCATTGTCTGAGCGGTACACCTGCGCGCCGGTCACGGGCGTCTCAATCATGAGGGAGTTGGCGTCTACCAAGAAGTCTGAGAGTGCCACCGGCCTTATTTGCTCTGAGCGCACCAGCTCCTTCACACTTCTGGCGGTGTACTGGCGCGGGAAGTTGTTTTCATCCAGAAAAGTGTTGAGGGTGGCATCATCTAGCTTAAGGAAGTCTTCTTTGGTGAAATCCCTGAACTGCTCTTTTCGCAGCTTTTTGCCCGTGGCGGGCGCGGCTTTCACCTCCTGGCGCAGGTCTTGGTTATCTACGCTGGCGTACAGAATGTTGGGGTTCTGCGGGAAGATGCTCAGGCCAATGCGGCCTATCCCCTCTCCGCCGGGAAAACCGCTGCTACCGCCCGTGACGCGCTGCCAGGTTTCACCGCCGTTGGTGCTTTTGAAAATCCCGGATCCGCTACCACTTTCCACAAAATTCCAGGCGCGGCGCTGGCGATGCCACATGCTGGCGTACAGCGTATTGGGATTGGCCGGGTCTATGACCAAATCAACAGCCCCAGTATTGTCATCAGCGCCCTTCAGAACGTGTTTCCAGGTGGTGCCGCCGTCTGTGGTTTTATAGATGCCGCGCTCTGGGTTGGCAGAGTAGAGATGCCCCACGGCCGCCACCCACGCCACATTGGGGTCTGTGGGGTGCAGCATGATGCGCCCAATATGTTGGCTTTCCGGGAGGCCTTTGTACTGCCAGGTTTTGCCTCCATCCTGACTCTTGTATATCCCCATTCCGGAGTAAGAAGAGCGGCTGGAATTGGACTCGCCGGTGCCGGCCCAGATGGTGTTGGTTTTCCAGTCTACGGCCACGTCTCCCAAGGTCATGACCGCCTCACGGTCAAAGAGCGGTTCAAAAGAGATGCCGTTGTTGGTGGTGCGCCACAATCCGCCGGAGGCGTAGGCCACGTAGAATTGGGTTGGGTCTGCCGGGTTCACCTCCACGTCTACCACGCGCCCGCTCATAACGGTGGGCCCCACGTTCCGGAAGGGCAGATTGCCTACTAGGGAGTTTTGCTGCAATTTAAGCCGTTGCTCATAGCCTTCCAGACGGGCTTTGGCGGGGGTAAAAGGAGGTTGCTTTTCTTTCTTTTGGGCCAGAACCGGCAGGCTCAACAGCCCCATGAGCACCAGCGGAAAAACGGGTTTAGACAATGTGTAACGCACAGAGACGAGGGTTAGGTGGATGTACAGCGATGACGCCTATCTTACCCCTGAAAGTAAGGGAATTTCAGGAGTTAACGAAACCGCCCCTCTTAATTTACCAGCCAGCGTACCCTTCTGGTTGCAGCCTGAACCCAAACCGCCCCGCGTTTAGGGGCCGTTTTTCTAAAAACGGCCCCTAAACGCGGGGCGGTCCCTTTATAAGAACATCGCTTTTCTATTGCGGCTGTGCGTTGGCGGGAGAAAGCGTTTCCGCGAATTTAAGCAGCGCCTGCCGGGTAAGCGCCGTACGTTCCCACATGCCCATGTGCCCCACGTGCCCCAGAAAATACGTCATGCTGTTCTCTGGAAGGTGGCATTGCTGCAACGTGGCCTCCAAGGGCACCGCCGGGTCTTCTTTGCCCGCCAGAAAAAAAACCGGGGCCACGGTGGTTTTAAGCTCCTCAGTTCTGTCTGCCCGGTCGCGCATGGCCTGGAGGCAGCCTATAATCGTTTCTGGAGGGGTGGCTTTGCCGATAGCCTGCATTTTCTCTATAGCGGCCTGGCAACTCTGCCGGTTACTCTCCGCGAAGAGCGGCGCCACGAAGGAATCCATGAACTTGTCCACGCCGTGTTTCTGCACAAAATCGGCGGTTTTGTTGCGGGCTTCCTTTTTCTCCTCGGTGTCTGGCAGAGCGCTGGAATGGAACAGGCAGAGCCCGAAGAGCAATTCTGGAAACTCTTCGGCCAGGGCCAGGCTCACGTAGCCGCCCATGGAGTGCCCCACCAGCAGACACTTGTCTACCTGGAGCTGCCGCAGGGTTTCCCGCACCTGCCGCGCCTGGTTCTCCATGGAATAATCGTCTGTGGGTGGGTTCTCGCCGTGGCCGGGTAAGTCAAGGGCAATCACGCGGAACTGGTGCTGGAGGGGTTTGGTGAAATCGGTCCAGAGGTCTTTGCTTTCGCAGAAACCGTGCAGAAAGACAAGGACGGGACCAGAACCGGCATCGGTGTAAGCCAGAGTGGAATGGGTCATGGGAATGTATTTTCGTTTTAGGTCCGTTTTACGAGAAAGAGCCGCTAAACGGCAATTGGAATTTAGTGCGGTTGGGGCTGGGGGTTTAAGGCGGCGGCATCGGCCAGTTTCTGGTTTCTCTTCCGGATGGTGATTCGACTCACCAAAACGGTGATCACACCAATGAAGAGGGCTTTCTTCTGGAGTTGAAAGTGCGCCATCACCTCAGAGAATGTCATCTTTTGCCCAGCGAGCAGCTGCTTGAGGGGCGTGTATAAATCTATGACGAGGTAAATGGTGAGGGTGAGTAGGAAAGAGCCCAGGCAGATGAGGACTTTCTCTTTCAGCGGAATGGAGGGTACAGCCATGAAAACGGATTTCTGATTTTCTGAAAGATAATGATTTTATCTCTAATACGGCCTCGCCTGCCTTTTCACGTTTAGGGGCTCTTTTTGGAAAAACTGCCCCTAAACGCAAAAGGCCCCACCGGTACTTAAACCGGCGGGCCTTTCTTATAAGTTAATGCCAGGCTACACGCGCACGGCAACGTCCATCATCTCTCTTACGGCACGCTCAATGCCTTCGGGGTCAAAACCGCAGAGGCGGTGCAGCTCCAGTTGGCTACCGTGCTCCACAATCACGTCTGGGATACCGAGGCGTTTCACCTGGGCCTGGTAGCCATGATCGGCCATGAACTCCAGCACCGCGCTCCCGAAACCGCCTTGCAGGCAGCCGTCTTCCACGGTGAGTACTTTGTCATACTTCTGGAAGATGTGGTGCAGCAATTTCTCATCCAGCGGCTTGGCAAAGCGCATGTCAAAATGGCCCGGACGGAGCCCGTCCAGTTTCAGGTTTTTGCACACATCTACCACATAGTTGCCAATGTGGCCAATGGTTAGAACTGCTACTTCCTCGCCTTCCTGTATGGTGCGGCCTTTGCCTACCTCAATCAGTTCCAGCGGGGTGCGCCAGGCGGGCATCACTCCCTCGCCGCGCGGGTAACGGATGGTGAAAGGCCCCATGCCGTCCTGACTGGCGGTGAACATGAGGTTACGCAACTCCTGCTCGTTCATAGGCGAAGACACCACCATGTTAGGGATGCAGCGCATGTAGGCAATGTCATAGGAGCCGTGGTGGGTCTGGCCGTCGGCGCCGGCAAAACCGGCCCGGTCCAGGCAGAAAACTACGTGCAGGTTCTGCAGACACACGTCATGCACCACCTGGTCATAGCCGCGCTGCATGAAGCTGGAGTAGATGTTGCAGAACGGTACCAGCCCTTGCGTGGCCAGACCCGCCGAGAAGGTGACGGCGTGCTGTTCGGCAATTCCCACATCCAGCGCGCGGTCTGGCATGGCCTTCATCATGATGTTCATGGAAGACCCACTGGGCATGGCGGGCGTTACCCCAAAAATCTTCGGGTTCTGCTCAGCCATCTCCAGCAGCGTGTGCCCAAACACATCCTGGTACTTGGGTGGCTGCGGCGTGGTGTGGTGTACTTTGTAGATTTCGCCGGTTACTTTGTCAAACAGGCCGGGCGCGTGCCACTTGGTCTGCTCTTTCTCCGCCAGGGCGAAGCCCTTGCCCTTTACCGTCACACAGTGCAGGATTTTAGGGCCCGGTATCTTTTTAAGGTCGTTGAGGACCATGGCCAGATGATGCACATCGTGCCCGTCAATCGGCCCGAAATAGCGGAATTTAAGGCTCTCAAATAAGTTGCTCTGCTTCAGGAGCGTGGCTTTGATGCCGCTTTCCACCTTAGAGGCAATCTGCTGGGCATTGGGCCCAAACTTGCTGATCTTGCCCAGAATGTTCCAGATCTCGTCGCGCACTTTGTTGTAGGTGCGGGAGGTGGTAATATCTGTGAGGTATTCTTTGAGCGCGCCCACGTTGGGGTCAATGCTCATGCAGTTGTCATTGAGCACCACCAGCAGATCGGCGTCAGTGGCGCCTGCGTGGTTAAGGGCCTCAAAGGCCATACCGGCGGTCATGGAACCGTCGCCAATCACGGCTATGTGGTGGCGGTCCAGTTCCTGTTTGTATTGGGAGGCCACGGCCATGCCCAGAGCCGCCGAGATAGACGTGCTGGAGTGGCCTACGCCAAAGGTATCATACTCGCTTTCTTTGCGTTTGGGAAAGCCGGAGATGCCGTTGAGTTTACGGTTGGTATGGAAGGCGTCGCGGCGGCCAGTCAGGATCTTATGGCCGTAGGCCTGGTGCCCCACGTCCCAGACCAGCTGGTCATACGGCGTGTTGAACACGTAGTGCAACGCCACCGTCAGTTCCACCACGCCCAGGCTCGCCCCAAAGTGCCCCCCGTAGATAGACACATTATCAATGATGAACTGCCGTAATTCCTGGCACACCTGCAGCAACTGGTCTTCAGACAGCTGGCGCAAATCGGCTGGCGAATCAATCTTGGCCAGCAGTTCTCCGGGTTCAATGATCATAGGTATGCAATTGGGTGGATATGGGTGAAACAGGGAAAGGCTCTGAAAGTTTACCTATACGTGCAACGCCCAAGTAAAAGGTAAAATTACAGATTTTTTCTTACAGTAGCCCTCTCCCGCCGCTGAACCGAAGAAGACAAATAAAATGCCAGAAAACCTGCCTTTGGCCAAAGAATAGCCGTTCTGCCGCGGGCTTCACGTGCGTTTAGGGGCTGTTTTTCAGAAATTAAGGCAAAAACGACTAAAGGTGGGAGGAACATTGGCGGATGGCGTTTCTTCTGCTTAATTTTGAGACTTGAACCATTGCCGTACGCTAGCCTGTGAGTTTTGAGATAAAGCTGTCGCTGTTTGAGGGCCCGTTTGATTTGTTGCTTTTCTTTATTGAGCGCGACGAGCTGGACATCCATGATATTCCCATCTTCAAGATCACGAATGACTTTGTGGGGTACATACGGGAGTTGGAGAGCCTGAACATGGAGGTGGCCAGCGAGTTCATTCTCACCGCCGCCACGCTCATGCGCATCAAGGCCAAGATGCTGCTGCCCCGCTTTGAGAAAGATGAGGAAGGCAACGAGATAGACCCCCGCCAGGAACTGGTGCAGCACCTGCTGGAGTACAAACGCTACAAAGAAGTGCTGGGCGACCTGAGCCTGCTGGAAGACGTGCGCCTGCAACAGGAACAGCGCGGCAACACAGACGAGGAACTGAGCAAGATCGCCGCCAAACACCAGCTGGAGTACGAGCTCAAAGACCTCAACCTCTACCACCTCATGCAAAGCTTCCACCGGGCTATGCAGCGCTACGAGGAAGAGCAGAACCGGCCCAAGCATACGGTGGTCACCTACCCCTACACCATAGACCAGCAGCGCACCTACATCAAAACCCGCGTACGGGCGCAGGGCGTGCTGCCCTTCACAGATCTGGTGGAGGCTTTCCCAGACAAAATCGGGTTAATCTTTAACTTCCTGGCTATCTTGGACTTGCTCCAGCTCAATGAGATTGGCTTGGAGATTGGGGATGGCTTTAATAACTTCCGCATTGTGCCCTATTCTGAAACCCAGCACCTGACCGTCACTGACCATGGATCTGAATCGTAAGAAACTGCTCTCCTATTTCACGCCGCAACGCATTCTCATTCCGGTGGTGATTGGCCTGGGCATGATTGGGTACATGTTCTACCGCGACAGCGCGGAGATGGATTTCACGCCACTTTACAACGCCAAACCGTTCTGGCTCTTCATGACCTTTGCCGTGCTGGTGGTGCGGGACTTCGGGTATATCTGGCGCATCAGGTACGTGACGGAGAAGTTCCTGAGCTGGCGCAAAAGCCTGGACGTGATCATGCTCTGGGAGTTTGCCTCCTGCGTGATGCCTTCTGTGGTGGGCGGCTCTACGGTGGCCGCTTTCATCCTGAACAAAGAGGGCTTGAGCCTGGGCAAATCACTGGCCTACGTGATGGTGACCGCCATGCTGGACAACCTGTACTTCATCATTGCGGTGCCGCTGGTGTTCCTGATCACTGCCGGAGATATTTTCCCGGAGGTGAGCGCCATGGAGTTTTCCGTGACCCAGAGTCTGGAAATCGCGTTTGTGATCAGTTATCTGCTCATTGCGGTGTATGCGTTCCTGATGGCGTACGGGCTACTCATTAACCCCACGGCCGTAAAACGCATTTTCCTGCGGGCCACCTCCTTTAGGTTAACCCGCCGCTGGAGACCTGCCGCCTACAAAAACGGGAACGAACTGGTGTGGGCCTCGCAGCAATTGAAGGGCAGCACGTTCAGTTACTGGGCCAATGCCGCCCTCAGCACCGCCTTCGTCTGGACAGCCCGTTACTTTGTGATCAACTGCCTAATTGCGGCGTTCACAGACATCAGCTTCCATGACCACGTGCTTATTTTCTCGCGCAACATGGTGTATAAGATTGTGCTCTTGGTGGCCGTGACGCCGGGCGGCGCCGGTATTGCCGAGGTGGCTTTCCCTACCTTCTTCGGGCAGTTCCTGGGCCGGTTCACCACGGTGATTGTACTGCTGTACCGCGTGGTTACGTATTACCTGTACCTTATCTTAGGTTCTATCTTCCTGCCCCGCTGGGTACTGCGCGTGTTTGGCGAGCATCCGCAGGATGAAGAATAATCCTTTTGCGTTTAGGGGCTCTTTTTGGAAAAAGAGCCCCTAAACGGCTTCTGCCAACGTCACATCGCTTTTCTCTCCCAATCACTTTCTCTGAAGCCATTTTAGGCCTGTTGCGCCAGCGCACTAGGCAATTCGCCCATGCTCTAGCACGAAATATTCAGCAGCCGAAGGGCGTACCAAAAACCTCACTTCTCTGAGTCGCTCCAGTTTAGACTCGTGCCTAATCTGTCTTTCCTTTCAGAACTGGGAACAGATCACAAAGCATCTTAATGCCTCTTCGGTTAGGGCCACCCAATAAACCAAGCCCATTTTCTTACGTATCCAAGTGAGTAGTCTTATTAAAGGCGTTTGTTTTAAACCTTTATTCTACCACTATGGAAACGATAGCAACTAGATCAACTTCATCAACCCAGGGCATTGGGGTACGCTATGGTATTTTGTCTGCCGTAGTGATGATCATATACTTTTTTGTAATTAACGCAATTGGGTTGCAAGACTCAGAGCTGGTGCGCTTTGGGAGCAATATCTTTATTTTAGGCGCCGTGGTACTGGCTATTGCCAGCCTCAAGAAACACTATGACGGCAGAAACAGACAAACTCCCTATTTACCTGGCCTGGCCATAGGCTTTCTGGTGGGTTTGATTGGGTCTGCCCTCTATGCAGCATTTATTTTGCTCCATGCCATATTTCTTGACCCAGAGTATGCCGGCGTTCTGGAGACCCAGGATTATTACGGTGTGCAGCTTCCGCTGATGATGGTAGCCGGATCTGTGGTGATCTTAGGCACGGCGGTGGGCGCCATGACGGGCTATGTGCTCATGATGGCTTTTGACAAATCTGGCGGAGCGTATAAATAATTTCCAGAAAGCTGCCTCTGTGATGCGTTTAGGGCCTGTTTTTCCAAAAACAGGCCCTAAACGCATCACAGAGGCAGCTTTTTTTCATAAATTTCAGTTTAAGACCACCAAGTAGTTTCAAGTGAGGGGCAACAGTAAAGGCAACTCTAGCGGCTCTTTACCCTGTAGGGAGCTGTAAATTTTACGTTGACTGCTTTCCCATTCAGCATGCCTGGTTTCCAGAGAGGCATCTGCTTGGCAGTATGCAAAACGGCCTCATCCACATCAGGTCGCAGAGATTTGGTTACTTGGAAATCCGCCAGAGTTCCGTCTGCTTTCACCACGAAAGAGAATTCTACTGTTCCACTCACTCCAGCGTTTCGTGCCAGGGGTGGCAGCACAAATGTCTTGTCCATGAATTTCATGAACGCCGGTATGCCTCCCGGAAATTCAGGCATTTTCTCTTCTCCCTGGGTAGCACCTCCTGCACCAGCCTTTTCATACGTTTTCACCCCTGCTTCCACACGCACGGGTAACTTATTTTCTTTGGGCGGAATAGGACAGGAATAACCGGAGTTATAGGCACAGTATGGGTTATACGCCTTATTGAAATCCAGCCACACGCTGTCTTGGCCTAAGGGGATGGAAAAATCCAGGTAGCGGCCGGTAGCATAGGTTTCCTGCCCAGTGGTGGCATCTGTGAACGGAATAAACAGGTACGTGTGGTATTTGGGCTGCTTTATAAGTTCCTGGTTCTGGTACACGTTCAATTGCAGCGGCCTCCCCTGAAGTTGGAAATGCAGTTCCCCGTACTTGACATAGTCGGCTAGGCGCGGGCCGGTGGCGGGCATCTTGAAAATGGCTTCCTGCGCGGTGCGCACAAACTTAGCCTGCACCCGGTAAGCTTCATTGACTGGAAAATAGGCCAAACCCTTGAAGCTGGCCTTCTCCTCTGCGGGCAAGGGAGAGTTTTGGCCGTATCTAAAGAGACTGTCTTGTTGTATTCTTTGGCGGGTTATCTCTACTTTGTAATTATGTAAATCTGATTGCTGGGTGTGCCCCAGCAGAGGCAATGCCAGTAACAGAAAGAGGAGAAAAGGCATTCTCATGAACAGGTATTTTCTTTTAAAGGTAAGATTTTCAAGCATAGTTGCTGCTCCAGACATGGACAATAAAAAACCGCCTGACTTTGCAGCCAGGCGGTTTTGCCTTATTTTCTAAAAAAGAGCTTAAAAACGCTCGTCAGCAGAGAAGAAGAAGTCGCCTTCAATCTGGGCGTTCTCGTCAGAGTCTGACCCGTGCACCGCGTTAGCCTCTACAGACTTTGCATAGATCTTCCGGATGGTTCCTTCCTCGGCCTGGGCTGGGTTAGTAGCACCAATCAACGTACGGAAATCCAGTACCGCGTTCTCTTTCTCCAAGATCATGGCTACAATTGGGCCAGAGCTCATGTATTTCACCAGGTCACCGTAGAAAGGACGCTCTTTGTGCACTTCGTAGAATTTACCGGCACGCTCCTCTGTCAGGCGGGTCTTTTTCATGGCCACTACTCTAAAGCCAGCTTCTTCCATCATTTTAGTGATACCGCCAATGTGGTTGTCCTGCACGGCATCTGGTTTAATCATGGTGAACGTTACGTTTCCAGCCATTTTCTTCTTCGTTTTAGATACAAATTAAATTTTGCCCAAAATTAACACAGTTTAGGCCAAAACCCACGTTGTACGGCAAAATTAGAACCCCAGTTTCTGGCCTGCTCATTAAATTTGGTTTGTACTTTATTTCTTCAGAATTTTGCATCTTGTATCCGCTCCATTTTTTTAGCGGACTGAGAGTATACAATGCAGCAAATCAACGCGCTAAAGGAGCTTCTGGCATCTCCTAAGAAGATCATGATCACGACGCACCATAAACCGGATGCGGACGCTTTGGGTTCTTCTCTGGGGCTAGCCGGCTATCTTAAGAAAAAAGGCCATCAGGTACAGGTGATCACCCCTTCAGATTACCCCTCTTTCCTTAACTGGATGAGCGGCAATGAAGAAGTGTTGGTGTTCGGCCCCAAAACAGATGCCAAAGCCCAACAGATTATCAGGGAAGCCGAAGTCCTCTTTTGCCTGGACTTCAGTGCCCTGAGCAGAATCAACGAACTGGGGGAATACGTGCGCCAAGCCAAGGGCACCAAGGTACTTATTGACCACCACCTGCAACCCGAAGATTTCGCAGACATCATGTTCTCAGACACCAATGCTGCCGCCACGGCCGAAATTGTGTATGAGGTAATCAGGGCGTTGGGCGACGAGGCATTGGTAGACGTGCCTATTGGCGAATGCCTGTACGCCGGCATTATGACCGATACCGGCTCTTTCCGCCATGCCAGCACCACCCGTAACGTGCACATGATTATTGCAGATTTGCTGCACAACGGCATAGACATCTGCAAAATTCACCGCAATATCTATGACAGCTACTCAGAAACCCGTTTGCGGTTCCTGGGTTATGTGCTGAAAGATAAGCTCAAAGTAGTTCGGGAATACAATACGGCCTTTATTGCGGTCACCGCAGCAGAGCTGAAGGAATACAACTCCCAGACCGGCGACACCGAAGGTCTGGTGAACTTTGCTCTTTCTATTGAAGGCGTACGCTTTGCCGCCCTGTTCATAGACCGCACAGAAGCCGTGAAAATCTCTTTCCGGTCTGTGGGTGATATCTCTGTCAATGAGTTTGCCCGCCAGCACTTCAATGGCGGTGGGCACAAAAACGCAGCGGGTGGTATCTCCTATATTCCTCTGAACGAAACCGTTGATAAGTTTGTGAGTCTATTACCGCTTTACGCGGATCAATTAATAAACTAAACCCTTTAAGAAGCATACTAATCTAAAAACAATGTTTAAAAAATCACTTTACCTGCTACCAGCCGTAGCGGTAGCCCTATTCTCTTACTCTTGCAAGAACCTGGGCAAAGATGAATTCGTGAAAGCCCCTTCCGGACTGGAGTACAAACTTTACTCCCAAACCAAAGAAGGAGAATATGAAGTAAAAGAATACAAAGTTGACTCCGCTGCCTACAAAGCCAAACTAGACAAAGTAATGAGCTTTGAGATGGAGTACCGCAACAGCAAAGACTCCCTGCTGTTCAACTCTAAAGACAACGCCATGCCAATTCAGATTAAAATGGTGGAGTCTCCAAACAAAGGCAGCATTGAAGAAGCGTTCCTGATGTTGGACAAAGGTGACAGCGCCGTGTTCAAAATCAACGCAGACACCTTGTTTGCCAAAACCTTCAGAAGCCCATTGCCTCCTTTCATTGAGAAAGGCAGCTACCTGACCTTCTATGTAAAGGCAATTAACTTGCAGACGGAGCAGGAAGCCATGGCGGATTATCCAAAGATGATGGAGCGCCAGAAGAAAGAAATGGAAGCCCGCGCCGCTAAACAAGGTCCGCTTGATGACAAATTGATTCAGGAGTATGTGAAGAAAGAGAAACTGCAGATGCAGAAAACTCCTTCTGGCGTGTACTATGCCGTTACACAGGCAGGTACCGGTGCCAACGCGACAGACGGCAAAGTAGTGAGCGTGAAATACAAAGGCACCCTGCTGAACGGCAAAGAGTTTGACTCTTCAGACAAATCTAACGGTGGTAACCCAATTGAATTCCCATTAGGCCAAGGCCAGGTAATCAAAGGTTGGGAAGAAGGCATTAAACAATTCAACAAAGGCAGCAAAGGCATTCTGTTGATTCCTTCACCACAAGGCTACGGCTCAATGGCCCGTGGCGCAGACTTGCCAGCCAACTCCATCCTTCGTTTCGACGTGGAACTGGTAGACATTAAAGATGCACCGGCTGCTCCGGCAGGTCCTGCCGCTCCTGGTTTATAATCTTTTTAGTTTAATTATATGCAACAGATAGTGATAAGAAGCAAAGTGTGGAAATGGATGCTGGCTATTTGTGTCATGTTCAGCTTTCTTTCCTGCAAAGACGAGGATCCTTACAATCCTTATGCAAACTTTGACCATGCCGCGCAGGCTGCCCGGGATGAAGAAGTCATTAAGAAATATCTGACAGATAACAATATTACTGATTTCACCCGTACGGCTTCTGGTCTCTATTATGTAAAATTAGAAGCCGGCACTGGTAATAAGCCCACTGTAGGTACTAATGTAGAAGTAACCTACATAGGTAAAATCATTCAAAGCGGCTATATCTTTGATTCTTCCTTCAAAAGAGGCCAAAATTTTCGATTTAACCTTGGCCGGAAAGAGGTAATTCCTGGTTGGGATGAAGGTGTAGCCTTAATGCCAAAAGGTGAAAAAGCCTTGCTGCTTATTCCTTCAAGATTAGCCTATGGCTTGATGGGAAGCGGCAGCATTCCCCCCAATACGCCTATCATGTTTGAAGTGCAGTTAATCAACTTCTAATAGGAGAAAGAATTCAGTAAAAGGAGAGGCTCCCTGTTCATCACAGGGAGCCTCTCCTTTTACAATAAAGCAGAAGGCATAAGCTTCTATCTCACTACATGCTCACTTATTCACTCAGCACTTCCGAGAGGACAGGCAGCGATTTTATTTCGCCTAGTTGATCAATGTGCAGCTGAAAATAGCGCACCAACAGATACAGAAGCTCGCGGCGGACTGTTCCGTTAGGTAGATTAGCTTCTTCTTTCCTGGTGATTACTTCTTTTAGATATGGCTCCAGCCGCTGCAATTGCATTAAGCTGTTACCTAGTGTAGCAGCCCCTCCGGCCTCAAAAGCCACCTGCGTGATGACTTCCTCGGCTGAGGAAACCCCAAAGCCCAGAAGTCCAGCCAACTCCAGCATAAAAGCCAAGTGGAAATTCTCAAATCTGGTCTGCATTTGGTCAAAGTGCAGGATGGAATGGTACAGAAACTCAAATAAGTATCTATTTTCTTCTTCTTCCCTAACAGCCTTAGACACCAATTCAGATAAAAAAAGTAGAATGCTGCTTTTTCTGATGTCATAGGCCACTGAAGAGAACTGATAACTGCATTTATATTCTGAAATTCGGGTAAGCCCACCTTTGGCCGATGGGTACACCACCATATCCAGCAGCGTGAATGGCTGAAACAATGCAATACGCGACGCACTTCCTTTCTTCCGGACACTGTTCACTATATAGCTCTGCAACCCCAACTCCTCTGTGTAAATGCGCACAATGATAGATGACTCCCTGAATTTGATGAAGTTCAGGACAATGCCCCTGGTTTTAACCAACATAGATTTCTAGAAGTAATGAATGCTTCTTCATACGTAGTAATTCCGCAGAAGCAGAAAAGGGAATATACGGTATAGTAATTTGGGAGAAGTAAATTTACTGAATGGCTATTTTAGTCATGCAGGTCTGCGCTCCATCTGCGGAAGAAGCCATGACCAGATACACGCCGGGCTTCGCTTTACGGCCGCTGTAATCACGTCCGTTCCAGGCAAAAGTGCCGCCGGTTGCTTTTCCCTCAAACACCAGCAGTCCTGCTGCATCTGTAATCTTCACCCAGCCGTTGTCTGGCACTCCCGCAATGCCAATGGTACCGGTAAAACCCGCGCGCACTGGGTTTGGAAATACCTTCAAGCAACCTTTATTTACTTTCTCTGTACGGGTAGCCGTGCCCCTGTAAATAGCCACTCCTGCCTCAGTACCAATGAGTACTTCACCGGTGGCATGGTTAATGGAAATATCCCTGATTTTGTCTGAGGGAAGAGGGCTATTCTTAGTGGTGAAATGATGCATCATCTCTTCGCCGGTTTCATTGAATAGCCAGAGGCCGGTATCAGTCCCAATCCATTTCCGGTTACCGCCGTCTATGGCAATACTTCTGATCACCTGCCCTTGCAGCAAGGGGCGCCGTTCATAGATGGGTAAATATGCTCCTGCGTAAGAAGACGTGAAGATATCTGGTGAGCTGGTAAATACGGCAACACCGTTATTGGTTCCTGCCCATACCTCGCCCTGCAAATCTACGGCCAGACTGAACACCTGAATGCCGGGCAACCCGCCCTGTCCTGCCCCTCCAAGATGCACATACGCAGAGGTCACATCATCATACACAATCAGGCCAGCGTCGCGGCCGTTGGTGCTAATGGTCACCCATTTATAGCCATTGCCATCCACAATTACCTTATCTACCCCGCTCCCTAACCCGTAACCGGTAAATGGGTGTGATTTCCAGGTACCGTCTGGTTTCAACTCAAACAAACCCGGGGCATTGGCAATTTGATTTCTGTTGGCTACCCACAGGCTGCCTGCTGCGTCTGTTGCCAAGCCTGTAACCCTTATATAAGACCTGTCATTGGCGTCAATAGCGCTCAACAGCGGGCTGTTGGTGTTGTTGTAGAGCTTCACATCGTTCAGTCCGTTCCACTCAAGAAGCCCTGCTCCATAGCTGGCGATGTAGAATTTACCTGTTACTACATTACGATGCGCCATCACCAAGTCACGGGCATGGGATGGGAACTGACCTCCACTGGCAAAGTTATAGCTCACCCACTGCCCGTTCTGGTACTGGTAGAATCCTGCGCCCGATCCTTGCTGTAGGTACGCTTGGTTGTATCCGCCCCCAAGCACCGTAAACAATCCGGGTTCTGCATACACACTAAACACATCAACATTGGCGGGACCATTAGGCACGTAACTTCTCACTCCTGTACCGGAAACATATACCAGTCCCCGGTCATAACTGGCCGCCCAGACACCCCCACTTCTGGCAGGGAGCGCCATACGCACGTTTGAGAGCACAGGATCTGTGTACTGAGCTACTTGACCTGTCCCTGACACCTCCAGCACTTGGGCTGTCCCAGATACCGTTAGCCTTTTCCCGTTGCTCTGTAATGAGCTGAATTGATTATCTGAAGTAGAGAAAGCGGTTTTTGACCAAGAAGCCCCATTGAAACGGTACAACCCATTTCCGTTCACACCCACATATATTCCTCCGGCAAAAGCGGCTATGGTTTTAATGGTTTCAGCCCCGGCCGCGGGTAGACCCTGAGAGCTGCCAAACCGTTTCCAGCTTCTAAAGTCCAGCAGATTAGTACTGTTGAGAGAGGCAGCCATTACTCCTCCGGAGGAAGCAATGTAAAGACTGTCGTTTAAAACGGTAGAGGCATAGACCTGCACCACTTCGCCCTGCGCCCCAAGGTTGCTGTAGGTGTCTTTTATCTCCAGCTTCACCAGATCCACCACCACCAATCCGAAGGAGGTGGCCACGTAAGCTTTCTTATTATGTGTATAGAGATGATGGATTACCTTAGCGCCCGCCATGGGCTTACGGAGAAGTTCGGTTAGGTTATTTACCTTCCCATTGGAAACGAGATCTAAGTTGGTGTTCTCATACGCCACTAGCAGTGTTGCCGTCACGGTATCATACGCCAATGTACTTATGTTCACATCACTGAAGCCATCTGTACGGGAAAGGGTCTGGAGCGTGTTCTCGTCTTTGATTAACCTGAAGAAGCCATCCTCTGTGGCGCAGTAAACCGAGGAAGGTGTTTCAGCCACGGCTTTGGCACGATGATTAGGCACATGGATCTGCCATGTGCCAATAGGGAGACTGCTGGTTTGCGCACCGGCTGCTACAGCCGCCAATAAGGCCATCCAAAGCATGCTCCATTTCATTAAACCTGAAGGCACCATACGTAAAGTTACACAGGATTCAAGACGTTTAGAGCCTGTTTTTCCGAAATTTGGGCTAAAACACAGCAGTTATCTCCTTTGCCGGAAACTCAGAACACCTCGTTTCGGCAAAGCTTAATGCAGCACGAGCATAGAACAGATGCCCGTGAGCATGATGACCTTACAAAGCCAGCTAAGATGGGTGAACTCTCTTTTCCTGTCGGCGAAGAAGAGTTGCCGTACCAGCACCAGCGTAGGCAGCACCACGCCCACAAAGAGATACCAGACAAACTGCGGTTCATGCTGGCGCTCCAGCATCACAAAGCCCGTAAAAACCAGGAACAGCGCCAGCAGCAGATAGAGCACCCATTTGGTTTTAGGAATGCCTGCCACAATGGGCAAGGTTCGGCACTGGAAAGAGGCATCGCCGCGCACATCTTCCATGTCTTTGATGATCTCGCGCACCAGTGAAATGAGAAACGCGAACATACCATAGGCCCAGGCCGCTTTAGATGGCTGCCCCGCCTGTAACGGCACCACCAGCACCATGGCCGCCGAGAGCAGGGCAATGGTCACATTCCCTATCAGAGGGCGCTTCTTGAACTGGGCAGAATACCCCCACAGCAGCAACGCCACCCCCAGCAGCACTAACGCAATGCGCCAGCCCAGCAGCAAGCCTAACACCACACCGGTGGCAGAGAGGTAGAGATGGATCATCATGGCTTTGCGCCGGGTAAGGGTTTTGCCCACCACTACCCGTTCGGGCTTGTTGATGCGGTCAATCTTGAGGTCATAGTAATCATTGATGATGTACCCCGCCGCCGCCACGCAGATAGTAGCCAGCAACAGCACCCCAAACGGCCATGACAGTGACTGCGCCAGGGAACGCTCCGGGAACACCAGGAACTTCCGGACCAGCACCTGCGCCAGCAGCATGATAACTAAATTAGGAACCCTTACCAGGGAGAGAAACTGCTTCACCACTACACAAAGGAAAGCGGAAGTTACGTTTAAATTACCACCTATGAAAAAAGCCCCTGGGGTGCAGGGGCTTTTGAGGGGAATACAAAATGAGTTATGAGAACGTAGAAGTGTTAGATCTTCTTAACGTTAACGGCATTGATGCCTTTTTTACCTTCTTTGGTGTCGAACTCTACTTTGTCGTGCTGTTGGATCTGGATACCGTTGAGGCCTGTAATGTGTACAAAGAAATCCTCATTGGTGGCTTCTTCTGTGATAAAGCCGTAGCCTTTGGATTCGTTGAAGAATTTAACAGTTCCTGTTTTCATAAAAATTTAAAAATTGAAATAATGAATGATTCTGTAAATATATGATTATTATATAAAATTCAAACTTTATTTACAAAATATTGAAACTAATTAGAAAAGGGCATATTTGGCCTACCACTTCTTCTGCAGTTTCATCACCATTTCAATGAGTTCACGCACGGCTCCCTTGCCGCCTTCCGCTGAGGCCACGTACTGACTGATGTCACAGATATCAATCGCGGCATCTGCCGGGCACGCTGAAATTCCGCAGTGCTGCATCACTTCCAGGTCAGGCATGTCATCGCCCATGAACACGACGGTGTCTGGGTCAATGCCGTAATAGTAGGCGTAATTCTGGAACGTGTCCAGCTTGTTCTCCACCCCCAGGTAAATGTCTTTCACATCCAGAGACTCCAGCCGCTTGCGTACCCCAGGTTCGTTCCTTCCCGAGATAATGGCTACCCGGTACCCTTTCTTGAGGGCGTGTCTAATGGCGTACCCATCCTTGATGTTGAAGGCGCGGGCTTGCTCTCCGGTAGAGAAACATAACAAGGAGCCGTCTGTCAAGACGCCATCCACGTCAAAGATAAAGGTGGTGATGTTCTTGAAATCTGGAAGAGCTTGCATGGCTATTGCGTCAAGAGGGTGAGAACTTGTATTGCGTTTAGCGCCCGTTTTTGGAAAAACAGGCGCTAAACGCAAAGGTATATGTTGCTATTGGTTATCGCGCCACTCGTACACCCACTTGGCCTGGATCTGCTCCAGGTGCCCTTCGTTGGCTTCTTCGCGTTTGCCTTCAAAATTAGGCAGTGACAATACCCATTCAATCAGATCAGTGAACCGAATGCGGTAGATCTTGTTCTCGGAGAACTCATCGCCAAACTTTTCATACAGCGCCATGGCTATGTCTTCATGGTCGCTCCACTTCATGGGTGGCTCGTATAGATTGCTCATATCTTTCTTGATTAATGCCCTAAGAAATCTTGTTTTGGAATGGTAATGACCAAATCCTGACCGCCCTGGATCACGCACTGGCAACCCAGGCGCGAGTTGATGCGCGGGTTAACGGCGCGGTCAATGTAATCTTCTTCTTTGTCGGTGATCTCGGGCAGGTCATCCATCCCGCTTTCCACGTACACGTGGCAGGTGCTGCAGCCGCACACGCCGCCGCAGTTGTGCTGTAACTGGATACCGTTGTTCAAGGCCACGTCTAGCACAGACTCGCCTTCTGCCCCTAAATGGGTTTCATCTGGCTTGCCGTCCTCAAACTTATATGTAACGTTAACTACTTTCATTCTTGCAGTGCTTTAAGAATGCAAAGGTAGGCATAGAGACGCCCTTATCAAAACCGCCGTTTTCCCCTCCAGGAAACCTACGCGAAGTATACTCAGCAGTTGAGCGGCTAAATTCTAGGCCTTCTCCTTCTGGTCCTGAATGCTTTGGGTGATTTCCTCATACAGCTGCCGGTACTGGGGCATTGTCTCCAACAACTGCAGGTGTGCCTGTATAGTGGAAAAATCGCCGCGCTGGGCGGGGCCGGTCTGCACCGTGAACGGCGGAAAGAGAAACGCTTTCTGCATGGTCTCGCGCACCAATGGCTCCAGCAAGTCTGTGGGCAGCGCTGCCCGCTGTAAGATGTCCTGCGCCACTCCCCAGAGGTGGTTGGTGAAATTACAGGCAAACACGGCCGCTAAATGCAACTGCTTCCGCGCCGGACCAGCCAATAGCACTACCTTCCTGCTCAGGCGTTGAGCCAACGCCTCTAAACTCTGCTCTGCCTCCTTTGTAGAACCCTCCAAGCAAATGGGAATATCCGTCCATTCTACTGTCTTTTCTTTGCTGAACGTCTGCAATGGGTAGAACACGCCTGTCTGCCCACCAGTTAAACCTGCCAGCGCCTCCAGCGGCTGAGTCCCCGATGTATGGGCCACTACGGCTCCCGCTGGAACGTCCATTTGCGCCGCTACCTCTGGCAATGCCTGGTCTGCCACAGCCATGAGATAAATGTCTGCCTTGGGAGCCTGTAAAAAGTCTAACGAATCTGTGACATGTACGCCCCCCCGCTCAGCGGCTAGCTTCTGGGCCGCACTTAGGGTACGGCTGTAAACGACGGCTATCTCAACGCCTGCCTTCCAAAAGCCCTTTACTAAATGTGTAGCCACGTTCCCGGACCCTATGATTCCTACTTTCATACAGAAGCTTGTTTTGCGCCAAAGGTAAGACTTAGCTCAGATGTAAAGAAGACCTTGCGTTTAGCAGCCGTTTTTCCGAAATCAGCCTCCAAACAACCTAAAAGAAAAAGGGGTGAAGGATTTGAAAATCCCTCACCCCTTTTTCTGAAGATGATCTAAGAAGATTAAGCGAGCTGCTTCTCCCTTTTCACAGATACTTTGCTGGTCACAGCTTTGGTATTGCCTTTTCCGTCTTTGTAGTGGCGAACAATGGCCATCACAAATCCAAGCGACATTACTAAAGTGCCAATCCACAGGATGCTGATGAAGGGCTTCTCCATAGCTTTGAGGATGATGTAGTCTTTCTGGGTGGTATTGATCCCGATGGTCATGATGCCCTTCTCAGGGTTGATGTTCATTAACAGGATACGCATTCCCAGATCTTCAATCTCTTCGGGCACCTGCCCCACCATCCGGTCTCTGATGGCGTAGATGGGGTGTGCATGGTAGGTATGGCGCTCTCCCAACACCTGCATGTTGGCCTGTACCGCTATATCTCCGGCGCCAAGGTTCAGCAGCAGGGTGTCTTTGGCAGGCTCAATGCCGTGCAGTACCGCTACATAGTCATTGATGAAGATAGTATCGCCAATTTTCACCTGGAATTCCTTCAGCTCGCTCCACTCTTTCTCTTCATTCTCAGGCGGAGTGGCAGAAACGTGGGTGTACAGGTCATGGGTTCCAAACATCTTCACGTCTGGCGAAGCCAAAAGTCCCATCTGTGGGTTAGCCTGTGCCCTTGGGTATAAGGTGAAGACTTTCTCGGTTTCCCGGTTCTTGAATTCTACCTCATAATACGTGTTCTCTGGGTAAATCTCTACGGTGTCGCCGGCGGTAAACAAGACTTTTTCTCCATCTTTCAGCGGACCGCGGGCAATGGCTTTGAATTCGTCATCAATCCGGATCAGGCGCTGCTTGTTCACATAGTCTGGCACATCCTTCACTTCCAGAAACTGCCCTTTGTAGGTTACTTTATAGGGGCCCATGTCAGTGGCAGCGTTACGCCACAGCAGCACGTTATCACGGTTAATTTCATCCCCGAACTCACGGGCGTACACCATGCCAGACATGTTGGTGGAGATAATGTTGGAGTAACCCGAAGAGAACAGAATACCCAGCAGCATGAGGGCAACTCCAATGTGGGCCACGGCACCACCGGCAATAGAAACGTTCTTTCTGAGCACCCCAAAAAGGATAGCTAGGTTGCTGAACACCGCATATAAAGAGGTGGCCAAAAGCAAAATGTAAGACGGATTATCAATGCGTTCTATGTAGTCCATTTTGCTCAACAGCAGGATAAGGCTGGTGAACAGCGCCGTTAAGATGAGCGGCAAGATGAACACTTCAGAAAGCTTGGCACCGCTGTTCTGCTTGCGCCACCACAGCAACTGCCCCGTACCGCTCAAGATAGCGATGGCAATTCCCATCCACATCTGGAACTTGGTGTAGTGTGCAATCTGGTCGGCGGGCAGGGCTACGTTGGTTTTCACGCCAATAAAGCCCATGAAAGAATTATATACCGGAATGGAAGTGGTTACCAGTACCTGGAACGCACCTAAGCAAAGTACGGCGGCACCCACAAACACCCAGAACTCACCGGAGTAGGTAGCAATTTCTTTCTCAGTAACCGGAATCTTTTTCCAGCGGTACACCAACAGACCAATGGCCAGCACAAAGAACGCAGCCAGGTAGGTGAACAACTGCCCAGATAAGCCCAGGTCAGTGAAGGAGTGGACGGAGGCATTACCTAAGATACCGCTTCTGGTTAAGAAGGTAGCATATAACACCAACAGGAAAGAAGAAATGAACAGGATGAACGTGGCACGCAAAGCGGTTCTGCTTTTACGATAGGCCAGCAAGGTATGGATAGCCCCCACCAGCACCAACCACGGAATATACACTGCGTTTTCTACCGGATCCCAGTTCCAGTAGCCACCAAAGTTCAGGGTTTCATATGCCCAGTAGGCTCCCATCATGATCCCAATGCCCAATACCACGGCGGCAAACAAGCCCCAGGGCAAAGCGGGTTTAGTCCAGGAAGAGAATTCTTTTTTCCAGAGACCGGCAATGGCAAACGCAAAAGGTACCAAGGTGGCGGCAAAGCCCAGGAACAGCACCGGCGGGTGAATCACCATCCAGTAGTTCTGCAGGAGCGGGTTAAGGCCGGTACCATCTTTCGGCACGAAGTTGGGGTCCATCTGGAACACTGGGGCATCGGTCATGAAATCGCGCATGAGGATGAACGGCGAGGAACCAATCTTCAGGTCACCAATCACCACCCCCAGAATCATGGAGGTCAGGAACAGCTGCACAAAAGAGAAAACAGCCATCACCGGGCTTTCCCATTTCTTACCGGCATACTTGATGAGCACCAAGCCCAGCAGCGCGTGCCAGAAAATCCAGAGGAGGAAAGACCCTTCCTGCCCTTCCCAGAAGCAGGAAATCATGTAATGCACCGGCAAGTGGTTAGACGAGTGACTCCACGCGTAGTGGTACTCGTAGCGGTGCTCGTAAATGATGTTGAAAAGACAGAAGATAACTCCAAAAACAGCCAACACGTGCACAAGGAAGGCGCCGCGGGCTAATTTCTTCCAAGCGGCCTGCTCAGAATCCAAGGCATTGCCATTGGCGGCAAAGGAAAAAGAGAACGAAGAAACAAGCGCCGTCACAAACGCGATAATGACGCTGTAGTGCCCTAAATCACCAATTAAAGTATTAACCATTATAAAGAGTCTTGAGTCTTGAGTTCTAAGTCTTGAGTCTGAAATACCCAAATCCAGAACGATTCACTCAGGTAAATAAACAATAACACAACTAAGTACAGGCTTGGCTTGAATAATTCAACTCAGGACTCAAGACTCTGCACTAGGACTATAGTTAGAGGCTTGCTGTCTCTGCCTTTACTTCGTTTTCAGTGTATTTAGAAGGGCACTTAAGCAATATTTTGTCGGCCACGAAGGTATTGCCCTGCATGTTACCAGTGATTACCACTTGCTCAGAACGGTCAAAATCCTGTGGCTTGGGGCTGTAATACACCACCTGCTGCTCTACCCGGTTGGTGTCTACCAATACAAAAGAGAAATAATTGGGGTCCAGCACAGGGTCATACTTCATGCCTACGATATGGCCCTGGGCATCTTTCTTGAGGCGGCCCACCACGTGCACTTTGGTGTCATCGCCTTCTTTGGCGCGGGCCTGGGCTTCAGAGAAAGGCACATAAACGCTGGCGTCTGAGGCCGTAGACATAATGATCATGATCGCCACCGCAATGACTAAAATCCCGACAATGTGTACTCTTTTCATAGGTTATTCAAGCTTGGGCAGATTTTGCACCGCCCCTTTAACAACACTTATTTAAAATTAAATCCGTTCCCGGCATTTTTCTGGCTGCCGGAAGCACTTTTCCGTTTAGGGCCTCTTTTTCCAAAAACAGCCCCTAAACAGATTTATTGCCGAAGCTCACGCTCTAACCGGCCAATTTTTTTATCCAGATTGATGAGATAGAACAGAACGCCCAGCAGAACGCTCACCAATACCACCACCACAATGTAGATTTTACCGTCCTGGCGCATGACATCGGCCATCTCAGGTTGAGAGGCGGCAGGCGCCTGCGAAGAAAACTCAACGGTAGACATCTGCTCCGGGGCAGACTGCGCCGCCGCAGGAGTAGAGAAAGCAGCCGCCCACGTGAGGAGCAGCATCAGGAGCCACTTATGCATTTTCATAAAAACGTTGCTTTAAAACTTCTAAACGCGTACGCAGGTGCACCATCCAAATCCCCAGCAGAGTCCAGGCAATCACGGCCGGGTAGAACACGGCCCGCAGGCGGCTGTCCAGGTCATAGGAGTTGAAACCGGGGTTTCCGCCGTTGCCCGGGTGCAGAGAGTCTGTGAGGCGAGGCAGAATGAATAACAGCGGAATGAGCGCCGCAAACGCGAAGATGTTGTACACCGCACTGATACGCGCGCGTTGCTGATGGTCCTGGAACGAGCCGCGCAGAATGAGATAGGCGAAGTAAATGAGCAACCCAATGGCCGATGCGTTCTGCTTAGGGTCATTGCTCCAGTATTCGCCCCACGTGAAACGTGCCCACTCCATGCCGGTAACAATGCCCAGCACGCCAAACAGGATCCCCACTTTGGCCGCCTCATGGGCAATAATATCGTTTCTGGTTAAGGGGTTGCGAAGGTATTTGATGGAATACACCACAGACACCAGCAAGATGACAATCATCCCAAACCACATAGGCACGTGGAAATACAGGTTCCGGATGGTCTCGTTCAGGATAGCCAGACGGGGCACCTCACTCAGCATGCCCACCACCACTGTATACAGCAGCAGCGCAATTGTCAGCCATTTCCACAAAGTAAGCTTCATTGTCGTTTTAGGTTATCTATGGTCTTAGCTGCGCCACAAGTACGGGAACAGAATATAAGACACGGTAATTACAATCATATTAATGGCCAGCAGCACCAGCGCCTCATCTAAACTCACTGAAGGGTCTAGTCCGTCAATGGCGTTCTTGGACATCTTCATGAGCATGAGCAGCATGGGCACCATAACCGGAAAGCTCAGCACCGCCATCAAAGTACCCGTGTTGGCCGCTTTGGCCGCAATACCCGAGATCATAGTGAGCGAGGAGGCGAACCCCAGCGCCCCCAGCACAATGGTGAGCAGAAACATGCCCACATCCTGCACCGGATTGCCAATCACCACTGCGTAAAAGATGAAACACAGCAGAGACAGCACCAACATAAGCGCGGCATTGTAGAGCATCTTGGCCAGAATCACTCCTTGCGGACTCACAATACTATAATAGTAGAGCAAGCGCCCGCGGCTTTCCTGGGCAAACCCCTTGGCAATGGCGTTCACGGCGGTAAACAGCAGAATGATCCAGTACAGCGCGTTCCAGACCGGCACCTCCAGCCCACCAAAGCGCAAACTGAAACTGAGGTAGCAGATGAAAACCGTGCTTCCCACGTACAGGAGCATGCCGTTGAAGGCGTACTTCTGCCGCCATTCCAGCACAAAATCCTTTTGCATCAGGTAGATAACCTCTTTCAGCAGCACTTCGCTTTAATTTTGGGGCAAAGGTACAACACAAATGCATGAGGTAAGATGATTTCTGTCATTTATCCTGCGGCAGGGCTGGCTTTTGGGCTTACCTCCGGGAAATCAGGTAAAGAACGAAGATGCTTTGGCTTTATTTAGAGCTTTAATGGCAATTCTTCTCCTGCTCCTTCTAGAAACAGCCGTGGTCTTCTTATTAGTGCATCGTAGTTGCGGTACTGCCCTGCTCCCTTAGCACATCTGCTGTCTTCAGGTAAAACCTCGTCGCCACCTCATACTTTTCGCGTTTAGCGCCTCTTTTTCTGAAAACTGCTTTAAAGTAAATCTCAGCGGCACGTCCTTCCATGCACCCTTCCACAGCATAAGCAGCTTCCCTGGGCAGGCATCTAACTTGTTGCGTTTAGGGGCTCTTTTTCTGAAAACAGCCCCTAAACGGACTGCTCCTTGCGCACTCAAAAGCTAGGATAACATATGAGTAATATTCCCTCGGGCTCCTTAACAATAGCTTAATAGGCGGTTAATCATGGGGTAAAGTGGTCGCTCTAGTTTTGCAGCGAGACTAATACTTACCTGATGAAAGCCTTTTTACTCACCCTCTCTCTCCTGATCAGCGCCACCGTTAGCTACGCACAGCAAGGAACCCTCTCCGGAAAAGTAAAGGACAAAAAAACCGGTGAAGCCATTATCGGCGCTACTGTTTCGGCTACAACTTCCAATGTCGCGGCTACTGACCTGGACGGAAGCTACTCACTTAAACTGGCACCCGGCACTTACAAAGTCACTGTTACCTATGTCTCCTATAAGCCTCTCACTTTGGAGGGCATCAAGATAGAAGCCGGCAAAACCACCACGCTCAACCCCGCTTTGGAAGACGATGCCCATAGCCTGGGCGAAGTAACCGTGGTAGCCGAGCGCCAGGTAAACAATGATATTTCCCTTATCAAGGACATAAAGCAAAGCAACGTGGTGGTGAGCGGGATGTCTAATGAGCAGATTGTGAAGGCGCAGGACCGTGACGCCGCCGAGGCCGTGAGAAGGATTCCCGGGGTAACTATCCAAGACAACCGGTTCATTATTGTGCGGGGCTTGAGCGAACGCTACAATTCTGTGCTGCTGAACAACGTGCTTACCCCCAGTTCTGAGGTAGATGTGCGGGCCTTTTCCTTTGACGTACTGCCCACCAGCGTGATTGACCGCATCCTCATCTACAAATCGCCGGCCCCGGAATTACCCGGAGATTTTGCCGGCGGGGCTATCAAAGTCACTACCAGAAATGCCGTAACAGAGAATTCCACCACCTTCAGCATTGGTACCGGCCTCCGTTCCGGCACCACCTTCAAACAATACAACACCTACAAAGGAAGCAAAACCGATTTCCTGGGCTTTGACAGCGGCACCAGACAACTGGCTAGCAATTTTCCTTCTACGGCTCAGTTCCAAGGCCTGTCTTACGAGCAGAAGAACCAGTACGGACAGAATCTGTCTTTGTCCAACGTCTGGAAACCGGAGCAATCTACCGCCGCGCCAGACCTTCGCCTGAATGTGGGCCTGAACCGCGTGTTTGATCTAGGCGGGAACCGCTTGTCCAGCATCACGTCTATTTCTTACTCCAACTCGCACCTGAACCAGAACACCACCCGCAACAGCTATCAACAGCAGCGCCCAGACGGCGGGGTAGACCCGGAGTGGAGCTACGTAGACCAACTTTCGGGCAACTCAGTACGGGTAGGCGTGTTGCAGAACTTCTCCCTACGGTTAAACGAGAACAACAAGCTGGATTTCCGCAATCTCTTCAATCAGATAGGGGTTTCCCAGGCAACGGTGCGGGAAGGGTTCAACTACCAGTCTGGCAGCACCGCCGAGGAAAGAAACTACGCGCTGCGCTACGAGAGCCGGAGCATCTACACCGGGCAGCTGCAAGGCACCCACTCCACGGCAGATCAGAGAAACACCTTTACCTGGTCGGCGGGGTACAATTACATCAGCAGGAATGAGCCAGACCTTAGAAGAGTGCGCACCCAGCGCAATGCCGGTTCAGAAGGTCCGTTCCAGGTGCAGATTGCCAGCGGCATCACTTTATATGACGCTTCCCGGTTCTTCTCTGACTTAACAGAAAGTGCCTACATCGCCGAAGGCCAGTGGCAACACCTGTTCCATGCCGCAGACTCCACAGACGTAGAAAACGCGCCCAAACTGAACATAGGGTTTTACGCCGAAAGAAAAGACCGTGAGTTCAATGCCCGCACACTCAACTACAAGAGAAACACCGGAGCCGGCGGCGGTACTACAGACCAGGCCATCCTTAACCTGCCGGTAGAGCAAATCTTTGCCCCGCAGAACCTAACCTACCCCAACGGCCTGCTCTTTGACGAAGGCACTTCCATTGCCGACCAATACAATGCCGCCAACACGCTGGTAGCGGGTTACGCGGGTATTGCCAAAACCTTCCTGGAGAAAATAAACCTCTACGGAGGAGTTAGGGCCGAATTCAACAGACGCGAAGTAAACACCGCAGACCAATCTGGTTCTTACCCGGTAGATGACAAAAAGCTGTATGTGCTACCTTCTGTGAACGCTGCTTATAATTTCAGCCTGCGTTCTTTGGTACGCGTTGCCTACGGCATGACGGTGAACCGACCGGAGTTCAGGGAGCAGGCTCGCTTCAACTTCTATGACTTCAACGAGAATGCATCAGTACAGGGGAACAGCAACCTGAAAACGGCCACCATCCATAACCTGGATCTGCGGTATGAGTTCTATCCTTCTGCCGCAGAGTTCCTCTCCCTGGGGGTGTTCTACAAGCGGTTTGTGAACCCCATTGAGACCAAACTTGTGCCGGGCACGGGCATCAACTACACCTACGTGAACGGCAAGTATGCCAACAGCATTGGCGTGGAGGCCGAAGTGAGAAAGTCATTCCTGGAGCTAAGCGGTAACAAGTTTATCCAGAACCACTCCTTCGTGCTTAACGCATCGCTGATCCACAGCCGCGTGAATTTAGGAGATGAGGCTTCTTCTGAAGAACAAGACCGCCCCATGATGGGCCAATCGCCCTACATCGTGAACACGGGGCTCTATTTCCAGGATGAGCAGACCGGCTGGCAGTATTCTATCATGTACAACGTGTTAGGCACCAGAATTTACCGCGTAGGCGATTCCCAGACCCCTTCTATCTATGAACTGCCCCGCCACGTGGTAGATATCACCATCACCAAGAACTTCAAGAACAGAATGCAGGTGAAGGCAGGGGTAACGGACTTGTTCAACCAGCAGTTCCGGTTTAAGGAAGATACCAACCTGAGCGGCAAGATTGATGCCTCAGACCTGCCCATCTACAACTTTAACAGAGGTGTTTACGGCACCTTCACCCTAGGCTACACCTTCTAACCCTGCTCTATCAAGACAATTTTAACCATTACTAAAACAAGTATGAAAGAATTCGGAAAATTATCTGCATTGCTCATGACCTGCGTTGCCTTAGGATTTTCTTCCTGCGGAGATGACGATTCAAGCGAGCCAACTCCTGGTCCTACTGGCAAAGGCACGGCCAACTTACAGGGCAGCATTAGCGGTAGCAGAACATTGGATGCAGATACCGTCTATACCCTCAAAGGCTTTGTGTATGTAGCAGATGGTGGCACCTTAACCATTGAGCCCGGCACAGTCATCAAAGGTGAGAAAGCTACCCAAGGTACATTGATTATACAGCGCGGCGGCAAGATCATGGCCCAAGGCACCGCTGAAAAACCTATCGTGTTCACCTCCAACCAACCTAAAGGAAGCCGCCTGCCTGGCGACTGGGGTGGCGTGGTGATCTTGGGAAGAGCCAAGCACAATCAACCCTCAGACCCTAAAGTGGAAGGCGGACCAGAAGCCGTGTACGGAGGAACCAATGACGCCGACAATTCAGGGGTATTCAGCTATGTACGCATTGAGTTTGCCGGCTATCCTTTACAGCCTAACCAGGAATTGAATGGTTTGACCATGGGCTCAGTAGGGTCAGGTACCAAGATTGACCACATTCAGGTTTCCTTTGGTGGCGACGATGCCTTTGAGTGGTTTGGCGGCGCGGTGAAGGCAACACACTTAGTGGCCTACAGAAACACAGACGACATGTTTGACACAGACTACGGCTTCTCCGGTAAGGTACAGTATGCCCTTGGCATCAGTGATCCACTCCTGTGGGACGTTGCCTCAGGCGGTGCCACCAACGGTTTTGAGTCTGACAATGACGGAAACGGTTCTACCCGTGAACCCTTCACTACTGCTACCTTCTCTAACGTGACTATTATTGGCCCGGGTAGCAACTTACCGGCTAATGCTCAATTTGGCCAAGGTGCCCATCTGAAAAAAGGCACTAAACTCAACATCCGCAATACCATCATTAGTGGGTACAACAAAGGAATCACCTTAGACGGTACCCTAGTGGAAGGTTATGCCCAGAACGGCGGCATCAAAATCATGAACACAGTAGTAGCGGGAGCAGGTGCCAACACTGCCCTTAACAAGGCCTCTTCTTCTACTTCTGAGTTCAACGCCGCCAACTGGTTCAATACCTCTGCCAATGGCAACAGCATTAAGACGCTGGCCGAGCTGAATTTAGCCACTACAGCCCCTTACCTGCCGCAGACGGGTTCTCCGGCCTTAACAGGTGCCTCTTTCGCCGGCCTCACCGGATTTGAGGAAGTAGCCTACATTGGCGCCTTCGGAACCACTAACTGGACTACCGGCTGGACCAACTGGGATCCACAGAACACAGACTACTAACCTAGTCCAACAGCAAGATTGTCCATCAATATGGGTGAGAAATAAGGATGGAACAATCACTTTGTGCATGGCTTAGTCTCCCACGCACAAAGGGGCCCGCCAGCAATGGCGGGCTTTTTTTATCATGAGAGAACATAAACAGAACGTCCCTCCAATGGAGGGACGTTCTGTTTATAAATTAAGTAGGTGTATGGATGGTCTATTTTCTTCTGAAGGAGCCTTTGCAGATGAGGTATTTCTTCTGCTGAACCGGAGTCAACCGTTGCAGAACCGCGTCTTCATACCAGCTGTTGATTTGGGTGTGCAAGATTTCCAGCCGGGTTCCGGAAACTACGTTTTGAACTTCTTCTAACTCACGCAGCCTTTCTCTCTCCAACCCTTTCAGTTTCACAAACTGTGTCTCGCTTAACTTTAGCTCAGCATACAACCTACGCATTTCCATTTTAAGCCCCTTATTCTCAATTGAGAAAGAATCGGCGGAAGCGGTTAGGGAGTAAGACAGGATGAAGACGATGATAAGGGCTAAAGTTTTCATGGGTAAAGGGTGCTGTTTGTATTTCTGATTCAAAGGTAGGGCGCTTTTACAGGCAGAAACTTTAATTTAGGCCAATACCCATAAACAAGAGTTTAAACAACATTTTCTCCCGATTAAGCCAGCCCATTCCTATTGGTAGAAGAAAAAACGCAGATTGAATCCCATTCTCAGCCGGTTAAACAGGCTCAGGTCCGTTTAGCGGCCGTTTTTCCAAAAACTGGCCTAAAACAGAAAAGGCAATCTTACAGACTGCCTTTCCTAATTATAATAGCGAGTTCATTCCTTAACTGATGGGCACCTTGCGCAGCACGGCCTCCACAAAATCTTTGGTCTGCACATTGTCGGCCTCAGCTTCATAGTTCAGAATCACGCGGTGGCTCAACACGTCTGAGGCAATTTCCTTGATGTCCTCAGGCAGTACGTAATCACGCTCATCAAAAAAAGCGACGGCTTTGGCGGCCAGGTTCAACGCGATGCTCGCCCTGGGCGAGACCCCGAACTGCAGGTATTGGGCGAAATCTGCCAAGTCATAGTCGGCGGGGCGGCGGGTGGCAAACACCAGTTCTATGATGTAGCGCTCCAGCGTCTCGGAGATTTGCACCTGGTTTATCTCGTTCCGGATGTCAAAGATGTCTTGCTTGGTGAGAATGGTGTTGACGGTGCTGCTGTAAGAGAGGTTAGACATGCGGCGCATTACCTCCAGCTCATCGGCTTTGGAAAGATAATCCACATATACCTTCATCATGAATCGGTCTACCTGCGCTTCGGGCAAGGGGTAGGTTCCCTCCTGCTCCACGGGGTTTTGGGTAGCCAGCACCAGAAACGGCAAGTCTAGTCGGTACGTTTTTTCGCCAATAGTCACCTGTTTTTCCTGCATGGCCTCCAGCAGGGCAGACTGCACTTTGGCGGGTGAGCGGTTTACCTCATCGGCTAAGATCAGGTTGGCAAAAATAGGCCCCTTCTTCACCTCAAACGCCGATGAGCTCTGGTTATAGATCATGGTCCCGATGAGGTCTGAGGGCAATAAGTCTGGCGTAAACTGGATCCGCTGAAAATTAAGGTGCAGCACTTTGGCCAGGGTATTGATGGTTAAAGTCTTGGCCAAACCCGGCACTCCTTCCAATAAGATGTGCCCATTGGTAAACAAGCCAATGAGGAGGCGGTTGACCATGTATTGTTGCCCTACCACTACCTTGCTCATTTCCCTGAACACCTGCTTTATCTTCAGCTGGTGCTCCCTTATTTTTTCCTGGTATGAGAGTTCTTCCGTCTGCATGTCATCTTATTTACGAATGGGCTAAGGTAACCATTCTGTGGCACAGTCTTGGTCTACCACTTCTTGAAGACAAAGAAAACCGCTAGTATCAATAGGCCAAAGCCCACTAAATGGTTCCATGCCAACTTCTCTGTTCTAAAGACATAGACGGTTACTAACGTAAATACGGTCAAGGAGATGACTTCCTGCAATGTCTTCAGTTCAAAGAGGGAAAAAGGCCCACCGTTGTCGCGGTAACCAATTTTGTTGGCGGGCACTTGAAAAATGTACTCAAAGAACGCCAATCCCCAGCTAATGAGTATAACGCTCACTAATCCTAATTTCTGCAAACCGGCTATTTTCTTGAACTGCAAGTGTCCGTACCAGGCAAAGGTCATGAACAGGTTAGAAAGGGCCAGCAATAAAATCGTGTACAATGGTTTCATAGAAGGTTATTTTGAGGCAACATATTCTTAAGAAATAAACCTATGCTGGGAGTTTGCGTTTAGCGCCTCTTTTTTGAAAAAGAGCCGCTAAACGGATTCAGTAACTCTTTAATAGAAAATCAAGGCCATAGGTCACGTACCAATAAAGCTTAATAATTAAATATAATTTCTACTATTATAAATAGCATCACAAAAATTATAACATTTCTAATAAACCAATTCCACATCGTTACCTCTTTCCCCATAGATTTCTCTTCTATTCAGGTATTTTTAGCCATTTGCCAAACAGCTCACATAGCCTCTTGATTGCTAATTACTTAATCAAATCTCGATTATTTCACCCATTCATCGGGTGAAGTTACCTGTTGAACGAATATTCTTACGCTCAACGGAACTTATTGCACATTTTTGACCTGTGCTAAGCAACTAAGCATCAGCACCTATAACCTTGTACATAGCCTAAATCTAATACCAGATTTATCCTTAGAGAACGGCTGATCATTCCTGTGAGCTTAAATCCCAGATTGTTAGAGAACACTAGTAAAAAAAAGTATATGAAACAAAAATTACTCTTGTCCTTCTTTGCTTTGCTTCTACTCCCTCTCACCATGTTTGGTGAGGGATCAAAGCAGCTCACTCCCAACAGGTCTACGGCTGGGTTGACAGATCCAGCCAATGACAAGGTAGGTTACCTGGCCCATGATGCCAACTTTCCAAGTGCCTCTGGCGTAGCCATTACTTCGCTTAGCTTTCTGAAACCGGCTGGCTTTAGCCGGAACGGGGCTACCTTCTCGGCAGATCACCGGTTGTTGATTAGGGTAAAAAACGGGGAGCGGTTAATGTATGGGGTTCGCAGGGCCATCCATGACCAAACCACCTCTAACCAGGGAGATTTGGTTATAACTGTTAGGTATGCGGCGTCCAGCTCAGACGTTGCGGGTACTATTGCCCGGCAGACTACCCTTCTCAGAAACCAGAGCTCCACCAGGCAAATGTTGCTGAACACCAACCAGGCAGGGGTAATTGCCACTCCCGCTCAGGCGTTGGCAGGCCCAACGTTCACCCAAAGCGGCACCACCCGCAACTCTGGCGGTTACACCCCATTGTTAATAACCAACAATACTGGCGCAGACAGAGATTATTGGGTTGAGTTCACTCAGGTGGGAGAGGCCAACATGTCTGACGGCCAATTGTTCTCTGTATATGATTTATGGGATTTCACGGTCATTGACGGGACGGGCACAGAGAAACCGGGCCGTATGCGCAGCAAATTATGGTCTTTCTCAGCGGGCGGCACCAATAACGTTTTCTCCAAAGACTTTAACATGTATCCGCTGATTCCCAGCGAAGACCAACTTGACAGATATTTTGTAAAAGAGATAGAGTTAGCGGGTATTGCCCCGCAGAACTTCTTCCGCTTTGTGACCAACCGCTATGGCTCTACTTCTGCCACCGGAAGAACCACTGACGCTGAAAGAAGAAAAAGCCAGGGCGCACAGACAGATTACCCGGAGTTGTTCAACTTCGTGAATGACCCAGACCCTGCCATTTGGCCAAGTGCCACGGCCCCTACCTTTACTGTAGATGTAAAATCCGGCTGTAACACCGCTACCAACGGAGGTAAATCTACCTTTAACCTGAACACCTCAGAAAGCAGCACCTTTGTGGTCTTGATCAACCTAAACGGAGTAGCCGGTTACCAACCGGGCACAGCTGATGTGTTGCTGGAGTCTACCGGCACCAAAGGAGCCCGTACCGTGGAGTGGAACGGTTTGAACGGCCTCAACCAAATTGTAGCCAAGAACACCACTATCAATTACTTCTTCCGGAACAACAGCTCCCCCATCCATTTCCCGGTATGGGATGCCGAAGCCAACGCAGACGGTTTCAGGGTACAGGATGTTAGGCCAGTAGCCGGTTCTAACTATGACGGTCTCCTTTTCTGGGATGACTCTAACTTACCTACTTCCTCATTCCCTTCCCCACAGTCTGAGCTTTTTGGTGCCGTTTCTACCAATGGCGTACACCGCTGGGGCTCTGCCACCACCTCTGCCGGTGACCTGAAAACCGTGAATACCTGGACCTATGGCTATACAGGCTCTTCTACCCAATCAGCCACCTTCACGTACGACTGTAGCGCAGATGTGGCCGTTACCAATACTGCCGCCGCTGCTCCCTATACCATTGGCAAACCCTTTACCTATACCGTAACGGCTACCAATAATGGTCCTATCACGGCTAGCAATGTACAGGTAACAGATAAATTAGACCTTACCAAACTGGAATTTGTAAGCTCATCAGACGCGGCCAATTATAACACCAGCACTGGCATCTGGAACATTGGCGCCCTAGCCGTTGGAGCGTCCAAGACACTGACTATTACGGCCAAACCGTTGGTTTTAGGCACTATTTCCACTACCGCCACTCAAACGCACACAGAGGTAGACAATGTAGCCTCCAATAACAGCGCCACAGCTTCCATCACCGTACAGGCTGCCGCAGATATTGAAGTAAAGAACACAACTACCAAGACTACCTATAGCAACGGTGATCTGGTAACCTTTACCGTTACCGCTAAAAACCTGGGGCCTAATGCCGCTACAGGCGTGGTGGTAACAGATAAGTTGCCTGCGGGCTTAACGTTGGAAGGTGCTGCCCCTGCGGGATATGATGCCGCTACCGGTAACTGGACAGTGGGTGCATTAGCGGTGAACGAAACCAAAACCTTAACCTTAACGGCAAGAGCAACTGCTCTAGGCACAATCACTACAACCGCCGATCTTGGCAGCAGAACAGGCTTTGAGTTGGATGAAAACGCCGGAAACAATACCTCTTCTGTCACCATCAATGTGTCACCTTCTGCAGATGTGGCCGTGACCAACGTAGTGTCCAACACAACACCTAATCAGAACAGCGCTATCACGTTCACCTTCAGAGCCATCAACAACGGCCCTAACAACGCTACCAACGTAGTTCTGAGCAGCCCTATTCCGGCAGGCCTTACTCCTACAGCCTTTACCCCCAGCACGGGTTCTGTGTCTGTGGTGTCAGGTGTCGCGTACTGGACAGTAGGAACCATTCAGCCATCTGCCACGCAAACATTGGTTGTTACCGCGGTTCCAACCTTAGTAGGTACTTTTACCCTTACCGCTACGCAGACGCATACAGAGAATGACAATGTAGCAACAAACAACAGCGCTTCGCAGACCATTACGGTGCGGCCAACCGCAGATGTTGCCGTGACCAACACTGTCTCTGCCCCGGCAGGAACAACGTATGAGAATGACGAAGAAGTTACCTATACAGTAGTTGTCAGAAACAACGGGCCAAGCACCGCTACCAATGTAGTAGTCACAGATCAATTCCCTACTTCTCTGCAGATTTCGCCAGCCCAAGTAACCACCGGAACCGTAACCACCACTGCAAGTACCGGAAAAGTAGAGTGGACTATCCCTTCTATGGCGAGCGGAGCTACAGCAACGCTAACGGTGAAAGCGATCATCAAAGAAAGTGCGGTAATCACTACTACCGCCAGCCAGACGCATACTGAATTTGACAACGTGGCTGGAAACAACAGTGCCTCCAACACGATCCAATCGGGCTCAGGTATCATCACGGCAGATATTGTCGTGGCTGTGTCAACTCCTTCTAATGAATATTATACACGGGATTTGGTTCCATTTAAAGTAGTGGTAAGGAATGCGGGGCCAGATGCGGCTACCAATGTTACCGTAGATGCAGCTCTTCCTGCTGGCTTTACCTTAAACCGGGTAAATGCTACAACAGGAACTTACTCCAACGGCATCTGGACAATTCCAACCTTAGCAGACGGAGCCTCTACTGAATTAATTTTGATGGCTGTTCCCAATGCGGACGCAACAGTAACAGGAGATAAAAATTACACCTTCACCGCTTCCAGAACAGGCACGGCAGAACAGGTAGATAATGTAGCTTCTAACAACACGGCTTCTACCTCTTTGGTTGTCCGGAAGAAAGCAGACGTTAAAGCTGAGCTCACTGTGGTAAGCAATGACCCAGAGGGAAAATTCTACAATGGTATCTCAGAGGCTACCTTCACCATAAAAGTGACCAACAACGGCCCAGACCGCGTTACCAACCTTGCAGGAAGAGACACGCGCACCGGAACCTTGAACACTCCTTTCTATTTGGCCACCTCAGAAGGCACTGTTTATAACTTTGAAACCGGTATCTGGTCAGTTGGAAGTTTAGAGTCTGGCCAATCTGCCACTTTAACCTTGAAAGCCGTTCCTAACACCACAGGGCGTTTGGCACTAGGAGGTAGAATAACCAATCAGGACCAATATGATGCCATTACTGAAAACAATACCGCTGTTGCCCTGCTCAATGTGTTGCCGGTAGCAGAATTAGCCGTAACCAATACAGCAAGTGCAGCCACCTTCTACAATGGCCAGGAGACGTCGTTCACAGTGAGACTGCAGAACAACGGGCCAGACGCTGCCACCGGTGTAGTCATTGAGGACAAATTACCCGCCGGCCTCAGCTTTGTGAGCGCAACCGTCACTTCCGGTTCTTATGACCCAGCCACTGGCCGCTGGACCTTAGATTCTGATGTGCTCCCAGGCGCCGCCAACGCTCAGACATTAGTCATCAGAGTGAAACCACAAAGTGCCATAACCTATACAACAACCGCTTCTGTGGTGGCCTCCGGCCAATATGACCAGGTTACCTCTAACAACAGCCAGCAGGCAAGTATACAAGGTACCGTTTCCGCAGACATTGCTTTGAGCAGCATAATTGAAGCCGGTCCTTATTATGTAGGAGGGCAGTACAAAGTAACGATCACCGCCACTAACATAGGGCCAGACCCTGCCACAGGGGTAGCCGTAACGGCCGGGGTAGCGCCAGGCTTGACGTTGGTTCCTGGCAGCGGGTCGCCAGACGCAGGTACGAGCATCAATCCCGCCACCGGCATCTGGACTATTGGCAACCTGGGAGTGAATGAGACCAAGACAGTATCTCTATTGGTTCAGCCAACTGCGCTTGGGGTTCTGAACAGCATTGGCTATAAGTCAGCAGGCAATGAATTTGATCCAAACGGAGGCAGTACCAAAGACGGCAACAATACTACCATTGTGTACATCACGGCCGTTGACCGGAAAGCGAAATACCAGGTGATCGCCGTGAACAAGCACCCGTTTGCTATGCGCAATGGAGACAATATCGCGGAAGCAACTGACCAAGATGGCCCTATCAATAATGCCAAGGTTGTCAACGGCACCTTGCCTGCCGGTCTCAAATTGGAAAGCAATGGTGATATTGAAGTGAGCAACAGATTTGCCTTGGTAGCTGGCACTTACACCATAACTATTGAAACCGCAGATGCGATAGGGGGCATGACGCAGAACACCATTAGCTTCCGGATCTCAGACGACTGGGACAACGACGGAGTGCCTGATGCTCTTGACCTTGACGACAACAACGACGGTATCTTCACCTCCCAGGTAAACAATGCCACCGATGGTACCGCTGACGCAGACGGCGATGGAATCCCTAACTTCTTGGACAAAGACTTCATCCATCCCCTCTATGGCGCCTTCCGGGATAAGAACCATGATGACATCAATGATGCGTTTGACTTAGACTTAGACGGACTGATCAAAGGATTTGACACTGACATTGACGGTGACGGTATCCCGAACGCAGTAGAATCTAATGGAGGCATAGTTCCCTCTAGCGATATCTATAATGCAGCCATAGGTGTTTTCAAAGGCTCCGTTAACGCCAATGGTATACCCATAGTGTTACAACCTAGCAACAACAACACGACTTCTATCCTATCATACCCAGACACAGACAAAGATGGCATCCGTGACTATGAAGACCTAGATTCTGACAATGACGGCATCTTAGATAACTATGAAGCTCAAGCCACTAGCAGCTACATAAATGGTATTGGGTTAGACAGTGATCTTGACGGCCTCAGTGATGAATATGACGCCACTACCGGCGGCACCAGTATTACACCGGTAGACACAGACAAAGATGGCACACCAGATTATCTTGACCTTGACTCTGACAATGACATGTCAATGGACTATGTAGAAGGTTTTGATGACAACAACGACGGCAAAGCCATGGATGACCTGATGGAACGAGCCAGACTGTTTGAGGATGCAACGAGCAAGGGTTGGTACGTGAACACCATCAAAGATAAAGATGGTACCCCGCAGTGGTTAAAGTTAACCAATGGATATCCTAACTACTTAACCAAGGGATCCGCCTACTACCATGACACCAACAATGATGGTATCATAGATTTGTTTGACACAGACAATGGAGGCCGTGGTGCTTCTATGCAGACCGAAGAAGACAATGAATACGCCTACCGTACCGCTGCAATTGTTACTCCGCTGCCAGTTACCATGATCAGCTTCACAGCCAAGGTGCAGAAAGATGGGGTACAGTTAGAGTGGGCTACTGCCGCAGAGAAAAACAATGATTTCTTCTCTGTTGAAAGAAGCACAGACGGCAAGAACTTCAGTGTTATTGGACAGGTGAAAGGCGGCGGCAACAGTAACGTTCTCCTGAACTACGGCTTCCTTGACAATAAGTCTGTGAGCGGAACCAGCTATTACCGCCTGAAACAGGTAGACTTTGACGGCAAGTTTGAGTACAGCAAGATCATAGCCGTGCAGACCAAGGCAGCCGCTGCCCCTCAGGTAACTGTGAAAGCATACCCTAACCCCACCACCGATGCGGTGAACCTTGACCTGACCAATGTGGCCCCGGCCAAAGTGATGGTGAAAGTGTTCGCGCTGGATGGCCGCATGGTGAAAACCGCTGAACTAGAGGGAGGCGCAGTACAGACACTTGACCTGACTAATGTAGCCACGGGTACTTACCTGCTCAAGCTAGCCGGCAACGGTTTTGAGACAGTACTTCGTGTGGTGAAACAATAAACTCTACCTCTTCCTAAACAGAATCGGCTCCCAAAGGAGCCGATTCTGTTTTTTACACCAGGAGAAACCTTATACTTGCGCTACATAAAAAGGGCGGCCCCGCCAATTGGCAGGACCGCCCTTTTTATGTAGCGCAGTGTTTTTACTCTTCGTCTTCCAGATAATAATCGCCTTTGTGACCTTCCGCAGACTCATCGCTGAAACGGGTGATGTCCTTCATGAAATTGTCATGGATCTCCTTGATCTTGGGCGAAGCAGAGATGTGTTTCTTCAACACCTTCGCAATCTGGCTGGCCTCTTCCAGATAGAACATATCATCTGTGGCAGTGCCTAATTTGTCATTGTCTACTTGCAGAAGTTCGGCCTGCAGGTCCATGAGGGCAGGGTCATCTTCGCCATACATGATAAGGGTGCCGTGCAGTTTGCTCAGCATCTCATTGAAAAGCTCTCCCTCATAAGGTAAGTTTACCTCCTCGTCATCATCTGCGCCAAAACCGCCTCTTCCGCCGCCTAACACATCATCATCGTCGTCATCGTCAAAGGAGAACTCATCATCAAAATGATTGCTGTTGAAATCATCCTCATCGTAGCCATATTCATCATCGTAACTGCCGCGTGGTGCCATGCCTGTTCTCTTTTTGCTTTGTAAATAAATTTTCGCCTTTAAAAAGTGCTTTCCTTTTTACGTGTCTGTTTCAAAAATTGCCTGCCAAAATTCAGAAAACCTTGTGGGTTAGGCTGCGTTTAGCGGCTGTTTTTGCAAAAATAGCTTAAAAACGAAATTTAGCTATTCTTAAGTTTCTGGGCGGCGGCGGCCGAAAATACAAACCGGTTATTGCCAGCCTGCTACGCCTTTTTGGAGCAGAAAGAGTATAAGAAGATGGTAAGAATAACACTCGCTTCTATGAACGCTTTACTCAATTTACAGACACTGGTGCAACTGCAGAAAGAACATTTCAACAGCGGTAAGACGCGTTCGCTGCCATTCAGGCTGCAGATGCTGCGCCGCCTCCAAAGCGCCATTGAAAAAGAAGAGAGCGCCATCATGGCAGCCTTAGCCGCTGATTTTGGCAAACCAGCCTTTGAAACCTATGCCACTGAGATTGCCATTCTGCTCTCTGAGATCAAATTCATGCTGCGCCACCTGGGTAAGTGGGCAAAGCCGAAGCGGGTGAAGTCAAGTTTCCTGAATTTCCCGTCCAAAGACCTGATCTACCCAGAGCCCTACGGTGTAGCCTTAGTTATTGGCGCCTGGAACTACCCCTTCCAACTCACGCTATCTCCTATGCTAGGGGCCATTGCGGCCGGATGCTGCGCCATCTTAAAACCATCTGAGCTCACCCCAGCCACCAGCCAACTTACCGCCCGCCTGCTTCAGGAGACTTTTCCGCCGGAATATTTAACGGTGGTACAGGGAGGCCCGGAAACCAGCCAAGCCCTCCTGGAGCTCCCGTTCGACAAGATCTTTTTCACCGGCAGCGTACCGGTTGGTAGAATTGTAGCTCAGGCCGCCGCCAAGCAATTAATTCCGGTCACTTTGGAATTAGGCGGCAAAAGCCCCTGCCTGGTAGACGACACCGCAGACCTGGAGGTAGCTGCCAGACGAATTGTATGGGGCAAATTCCTGAACGCCGGTCAAACCTGCGTGGCCCCAGACTATGTGCTGGTGCAGGAGAATGTAGCAACTCCTTTATTGGCTCATCTGGACCGTACTATTCGGCAGTTTTACGGCTCCAACCCTGCTTTGAGCCCAGACTTTGCCCGCATCATTAATGACCGGCATTTTCACCGGCTTCAAACACTCCTGAAACCGGCTCATATTTATTCTGGCGGCCAAACAGACGCCGCCCAACGGTACATTGCCCCTACCTTGCTTTCTAAAGTCACTTGGGATGATCCCATTATGCAGGAAGAAATCTTTGGGCCCTTGTTACCGGTATTAACGTTTAAAACATTGCCTGAGGCCATCCAGACGGTGAATGCGCACCCTAAGCCGCTGGCGCTTTATTTCTTCTCTAAAAGCCGAACTGCGCAGGAGATGGTACTAACACAAACCTCTTCGGGCGGGGCTTGTATCAATGACACCATTTCCCACCTCACCAATCCGTACCTCCCGTTTGGCGGCGTAGGCACCAGCGGACAGGCCAATTACCACGGTAAAGCCAGCTTTGAGGCTTTTTCGCACCAGAAAAGCGTGCTCACCAAAGGCTTCAACCCAGATGTGCCGCTTAGGTACCCACCTTATGGGAAGAAAATGAACTGGATGAAGAAGTTTTTTAAATGGCTCTAGCGCTGCCCATTCTATAACGGCTACCTTCCTCCACGTTTTAAGCCTTTTTCCCGAAAATGAGCCGCTAAACTCCTTTAGCAGTCTACTAAGTAGAACCGCCTATATCATACAACCAGCTTTACTACGCTTGGCATGATGAAGAACAATGAATTTAAATTTGTTTAAAATATTTAATTAATTTTAAATATTTTATACTTTAGCCTCAGCGAGGTAGCAAAAGAAGTTCTTCAATAAAGAACAGAAAGCCTCTGCACCTTTTATTACACAAGCTATAACCAGTAAACGAAAGCCTTGGCGCCTTCCTTAACGGAGCACCCTCTTCTTTTAAAGAGGATTTCAATTTTTCAGCGCAGGTTTTCAACGGCAAGCAAAGCCCGCATATAGTAGCCATGGCGTTTAGCGACCGTTTTTCCAGAATTTACCCAAAAGTAGGGCAACCATAGCCCAAGCCTTTCTCATTGATTCAACTACACCCTAGCATGACAAGAACTCTACCAGCTTTTTGCAGAATACATGTAGCCTTGGCACTGGTTTTCTGCCTGGGCCTCTCCGCCTGCAAGTCTACCCAAGTAGAAAAGGCAATGGAGGAAGACTACTTCCAGATTGTGGTTTTGCCAGACACCCAATATTACACCTCCCTCAAGCATGGTGGCACCATGGAAATGTTTGAGGAGCAGATTAAATGGATCAAACAAAATCAGGAGGCCGAGAAAATTGCGTATGTAGCCCACGTTGGCGACATAGTAGACCACGGCAGAGCCAAGCCTGAGGAGTGGGACCGTGCCAGCGCGGTTTTATACCAGTTAGAGGCTCCCACCAAGAACTTACCCCATGGCATTCCTTACGGCGTAGCGGTAGGCAACCATGACCAAACCCCCAACGGCAACCCCACTGAAAGCAGCACCCAAGTAGGTTTTGAACAATTCTTCGGTCGGAAGCATTTTGAGACCAAGCCTTATTACGGTGGCGCCCATGGCCCTTCAGGGAGCAATGACAACCACTATGACCTGTTTTCTGCGGGTGGCCAGGATTTTCTGGTGCTTTACTTAGAGTACAATGAACCCAATGACAGCGAATACAATGCCTCACTGGAAAAAGAAGTACATGACTGGGCAGAGGGCATTTTAACCAAACACGCCAACCGCAAAACCATCATTGTGAGCCATAGCATATTGGCCCGCCCCGCCGGCAGCAAAAGCAATGAAATAGCCGGCACGGGCAACAACAGCACCCCAAGCAAGTTTACCCCGCAAGGGAAGAGCATTTACGAGCGGTTCAAGAAGTTTCCCAATGTTTTCATGATGCTTTCCGGACACCGCGCCGGAGAAGGTTTTCGGCGTGAAGAGTTCAATGGCAACGTTATCAAAGCTTTCCTAGCCGATTACCAGTCCAGAACCAGTGAGCCCGGGAAACGCAACGGGGGCAACGGCCTCGTGCGCCTGATGAAGTTTGACATGAAGGCCCAAACTGTTAGCGTACGCACCATCGCCCCGCGGGCCAACGGCAACCATGTATGGGAGGAAGACGAGGACAGCAAATTTACCGTGCCTTTATTCAAGTAGAAATCTGCTTAACCCTAGCTTTTACCCTACCCAAAATCAGCAAAAAGCAATACGTTGCGTTTAGAGGCTATTTTTAGAAAAAGAGCCGCTAAACGCAACGGCCGCTACTATGGCAGAAAAAGACAACGCCCAATGCACCCTCTTAGAGAGAGCACATTGGGCGCTCATGCCATAAAACCTAACGCTTATTTGGCTATAATCACTTTGATTCCCCGTTCTTCCAACTGCTCTACCATGCTAGGCTGTACGCCGCTGTCAGTGACTACGTACTGCACCTGCTCCAGATGACACACTCGGCCCAGGCCTCTCCGGCCAAACTTGCTGCTATCCGCCAGCACCGCAATTGTCTGCGCCGATTCAATCATTTTCTGATTCAGGCTTGTCTCCGCTAAGTTGGTAATAGAAAACCCGAAGTCCGGGTCAATGCCGTCTACCCCCAGAAACAGCGTTCCGCAGGAAATGTCCTCTAAAATTCCTTCGGCGTAGGCTCCCGCCACCGAAGAGGAGTTCTGCCTGATCACTCCACCCAACTGCAACACCTCCACATTAGGCCGGGCACATAACTCCAGGGTTACCCGCACGGCAGGCGTAATCACCGTCAGGTGCTTGCTGGGGTAAAGGCAGCGCGCCAACTGGAAAACCGTGGTACCAGACCCTATGATGATGGAATCATGCTGCCCAATGAGCTCTAAAGCAGCTTTGGCAATTTTCTGCTTTTCATCGGCCCGCATGAACTCTTTCTCGTTGATGGGGCGCTCAATGGTATAAGGGTTGGTGATAGAGGCGCCCCCCTGGGTTCTGAACAATAAGCTCTTATCCTCCAAAAGTTTCAGGTCCTTTCTGATGGTTACACCCGTTACCTTCATCAAGTCACTCAACTCCTGGATGCCCACTTTGCCGTTTTCCTGGAGTCGCTGCAATATCAATTGATGCCTTTCAGTAATATTCATCTTTCTTTTTAGCTCATGCCTATCCCTTGCGCAGGGTACAGCTGCTTTGTTTAATGTAAAGTTAAAAACGTTTTCAAACTATTAACTATTTGTTAACCGAAAGTCTGCCATATGCTGTCTAGGCCACAGCTACCTTTGTTCAACTGAAGCACTAACAACAGCCAATAATTGATTTTCCCCATTATAGTTATCGCCAACATAGAGAAAGTACCCAAAAAACTGCCTTATCTACAAAAGACATGCTTCTCAACTTGCCTGTTCCCAATACGGAACTATACTCCTGCTAAAGAACCGAACAAGAGAAAATAAAAGTTTAAAATAAACCAACTTCTATTTCAATTAACTTTTATTTAATAAATTTTTGTTTAATAAATTTAAATTTTCTTTCTTTGAAACAGTTCAAGCAATTACGGGCCCTCTTTTACAAAATTCACAACATCAGACAACCACGGCAATGGCAACCTGTGTTTTGATATAACAACCCAGCAGACCTAACCCCCACCACCTACCGCACACCAAAGAAGACGGCAGCTTCCTGCACGCCAGGGACGCGCACGGCCTTTCATCAGGCCTTCACCTCTCCTCTTTTTTTACCCAATCCCACTCTTTGCTTCCAGACAACCCATTATCCACCCCATAAACGAATCAAGCTATGTACAAAACTCTACACAAACTACCACCCCTGGCGTTGGTGTTTTGGCTTTCCGGCTACATAGTACCGGCAAATGGCCAACTCTTGGCCAGCGCAGACCAGCAGCTCAGGCAGAACCTGGCCGCAAAGGAGACCACCACTTCGCCTTTACCCCAAACTGCGCCCCGCACTACTCTTCTATCTACCAATCAAAGCATTCCTACCCGGACCATCACCGGCAAAATCACCTCCAGCTCCGGTGAGCCCTTACCTGGGGTTACAGTACTCCTAAAAGGCACAACTGTTGCCACCGCCACCGGAGCCGACGGAAGCTACACACTCACCCTGCCCGCTAATACCGGCACTCTAGTGTTCTCTTATGTGGGATTCAAAACACGGGAAGTAAACATACCGGAGGCTAATACACTCAACATTGTTCTGGAAGAAGACTCCCAGACCCTGAATGAGGTAGTGGTAACCGCCCTCGGGATTAAACGAGAAGAAAAAGCCTTAGGCTACTCCGCCACCACGGTACAGGGCGATCAACTGACAGAATCTTTGTCTAATAACTGGACAGACGCCTTATCAGGTAAGGTAGCCGGGGTCAACTTAAGCCGGTCCGGCGGCGGTCCCGCAGGCTCCAACGCCATTATTTTACGCGGCGAGAGCAACTTAACCGGCGAAAACGGCGCCCTGATTGTAGTAGACGGCGTGGTCATCAACAACGGAAGCGGCCGCATGACCGGCTCTGCCGGCGGCGACCAACCCGTGGATTTCGGGAATGGCTTAAATGACATCAACCCTGAAGACATTGAAACGGTTACCGTCCTCAAAGGCCCCGGCGCTGCGGCGCTTTACGGGCAACGGGGTGCCAATGGCGCAGTAGTCATCACCACCAAATCAGGCACCTCCCGGGTGAAAGGCATAGGAGTCACCGTCAACTCCAACACCTCTATTGAAAGCATTTCCAGATGGCCAGACTGGCAATATGAGTACGGCCAAGGCTTGGACGGACAGCAGTACTACTCCTGGGGTGCCACCGCAGACGGCCCCACCACCCGCTCCACCAGTTCTGCCTGGGGACCCAAGTTTGAGGGTCAGAAATATTTCCAGTTTGACCCTGTCACCCAAACTACCGGCAAAGAACGCACGCCGTGGGTGGCTTACCCCAATGCCATCAAAGATTTCTTCCAAACAGGAAAGACCTTTACCAACACCGTTACCCTAGACGGCGGCAATGCGAATACGGCAGTCCGGTTTTCCTTCACCAACCTGCACAATGAATGGGTGATGCCCAACACCGGCTACAACCGCAACACGGTTGCCTTATCTGCCAGCCACAGAGTGAACGAGAAATTACAGATCGCCACCAAGATCAACTACACCAATAAGTCTACAGATAACCTGCCGGCTATTGGCTACAACAACCAAACCGTGATGTACTGGACCAGCTACTGGGTTCCGAACGGCGACTTGAATTGGCTCAGAAATTACTGGAGAAACAACCGGGTAGGTATTGAGCAAAACTATCCCTTCAGCAGTCTGCCAGACAACCCCTTCCTTATTTCCTATGAAATGCTCAATGGACAGAACCGCAACGGGGTTACGGGCAACATCAACGCCACCTACAACTTTACCAAGGACCTGAGCCTGATGGTGCGCACAGCCATTGACTTTGCCCATGACAAAAGAACCCAACAAAGGCCTTTTGACACAGAACGATTCAAGCAGGGCCGCTTTGTCTCCCAGAACATCTATTCCCAGGAGGCTAACAGCGACTTCCTGCTCAAATACAACAAGATCATCAACAACAAGTTTGACTTCTCAGTGTCGGCGGGTGGCAGCCACTTGTCTAACGAGTACATGAGCGATGAAATACGGGCCGAGAACTTAATCTATCCCCAGATCTACAAGATCGCCAACAGCAGAGACCTTCCAATTGTGGTTCCGTTCCGCAGCAGCTTTGTCATCAACAGCTTTTACGGCCTGGCTACCTTCGGCTTCAATGACTACCTGTTTCTGGACGTAACTGCCCGCAATGACTGGAACAGCGTATTGGCCACCACCACTTCCACCAAAAACGTGTCGTTCTTTTACCCTTCAGTGAACCTGAGCGCCATTGTGTCTGAGATGCTGCGCTTTCCTTCCGCCATCTCTTACATGAAAGTGAGAGGCTCTTATGCCGGGGTAGGAAGCGGCCGCAACACCCCTTACCAGACCTTTGTAGGATATAACGCCGTCACTGGCTTCCCGGGCGCATTGGCCAACCAGACCACCCTGGCCAATGAAGACCTGAAGCCCTTGTACACCACCAGCTATGAGGCCGGCCTTGAAATGCGCTTCCTCAAAAACCGCCTGGGCTTAAATCTTACCGTGTACAGCGGCAGCACCAAAGACCAAATTCTTACTGCTGGGCTAGACCGCTCCACAGGTTTGAACGCCGCCGTAATCAATGCCGGGGAAGTACGGAACCAGGGTATTGAGATTGAAGCCAACGCTACTTTACTTAAAAGCAAGAAGGGCTTAAACTGGAAAGCATTCTCTACATTCTCGGCTAACCGCAACAAAGTACTCTCTCTAACAGAAGACCTCCCGTCTCTGCAGTTACAGACCGGGTTAAGAGGCGCGGTAGAAGCCAGAGTAGGCGGCAGAATGGATGCTATTTACGGCATTGGCTACCAAAGAGCACCAGACGGCCAAATCATCTATGAAAACGGCTATCCACTGCAAACACAGGAACCTATTTATCTGGGCCACACCAACCCCAACTGGAAAGCCAGCTTAGGCAATGAGTTCAGATACAAACAGTTCAGATTCAGCTTCCTCGTTGACGGCCAGGCAGGCGGCTCCGCCTATTCCATGACCAATGCCATCAACACAGAATTGGGCAAAATAAAGTCTACACTACCGGGCCGCGACAATGGCATTGTAGGCAAAGGAGTGATTGCGAACAGAGACGCAGAAGGCAACCTGGACGGCACGTACCGCCCTAATGATGTCATCACAGAAAACATCACCACCTATTACGTAGCCCACGCCGGACGCGAAAACGTGGAAGGCAACACCTTCAGCACTGATTTCCTCAAGCTGCGGGAAGCTCGTTTTGACTATACTCTGCCGGCATCCCTGTACAAACGCATTGGCTTACAAAAAGCCTCCATTGGCATTTACGGCCGCGACTTGTTCATTTGGAGTCCGTGGCCCATTTATGATCCTGAGTTCGGCACGCTTACCGGCGGCTCCATTGACAAAGGCTTTGAGACTGCCCAGCTTCCTTCTACCAGAACAATTGGCCTAAACATCACCGTTGGTTTTTAATTCCTCACAACATGAAATTCAAGAAACCCCTCCTATACGCTTTATGCCTGCTCCTGGCCGCCAATCCGGCTTGCACAGATGATTTCATGGAGCTCGCCCAGAACCCCAACGCCAGCGAATTCGCGCTCCCGCAGACACTCTTGGCTCCCGCCATCACCACTGTTCTAAAAAGGAACATGGACCGGGCCCAGCGCATTAACAATGAACTCATGCAAGTGCACATTAACATGGGGGATGTGGAAGGCAAAATTTTCCGGTATGACATCCGCAGCAATGAGTCCACCTCTATGTGGAACAACTGGTACATACAGCTGGCCAACTTCAAAGATGTCTATAAAGGCGGCGCTGAAAGAACCAGGATCACTTCCTCAGATTTGGCTGGCAATACCTACAAAGGCATAGGCCTGATCTGCCAAGTCTGGGTCACTTCCCTTATCACTGATATGTACGGCGACGCCCCTTACTCAGAAGCCAGCATGGGCAAAGACCGGGTTTTCCTCCCCAAGTTTGACACCCAGCGCGATATTTACGCAGACATGTTCCTGAAATTGGAGGAGGCGAACACTTTACTCACCACCGCCCCCAATCTACCGGCTGCCGAAATCAGCGCTGACCCTGTGTACGATGGCGTGGCCGCCAACTGGCGCAAACTGGGCAACTCCATGTACCTCAGGCTACTGCTACGCCTTTCCAACAAAGCTTCTGAACCTATGATCAATGGTATGACCGCCATGGAGAAATTCAGGGAAATAGTAGAAACCAAAGCCACCACCTATCCCATCATGGCGGCTAACGCAGACGGTGCCCGTATCACCTGGACAGGTACCGCCCCCTATGACAACCCTTTCGCCACCTGGCGCCCCGCAGACTGGTACGATGTAAAATACACCCAGTTCTTTATCAACAATCTGAAAGAGTGGTCTGACCCCAGACTCCCTATCTGGGCCACCATTTCCAATGGTGAATTTGAAGGAATTCCGGGAGGCTACCCAATGAATATGAAAGTAACACCCAGGTCACAGCCTGTTACCACCCTCGCTTCTGACAACCGCCTAGGGAACATCATGACCTTTGCTGAAACCCAATTTATTCTAGCCGAAGCCGCCGCCCGCGGCTGGATCACCACCCCAGCCAAGACTTACTATGAGGCAGGAATCACCAACGCCATCACCCAATGGAACGCAACCGTACCCGCCAACTATGTGACCATAGAAGAACTGGCTTGGGATGACGCACTGGCCCTGGAAGACAAACTCGAGAAAATCCATCTGCAGAAATACTATGCGCTGTTCTACACAGATTTTCAGCAATGGTATGAGTATCGCCGCACTGGTCACCCAATTCTGCCGGTAGGGCAAGGGCATGAGAATGGCGGGAAAATGCCATCTCGCATGATCTACCCCATTGTGTTGCAGTCTACAAACAAAAACAACCTAGACGCTGCCATTGCCAACCAAGGACCAGACAACATTAACACACTGGTGTGGTGGCAACGCCCTTAAGCATGATGCACCTATTCAACTTAGCAAGCACAAAACATGAAAAGAATATACCAGACATTAGTTGCCCTGCTCATGCTGGGCACATGGACCTCCTGCGAGTATGACAACTACGAGGCCCAGGAAGGCTCCCTCAGCCCCGTTATCGCTATCCAAGACATTAGACACCTCTACAAAGGAGAAGACGTGGTCCTGACTCGCCAAAACATGAAGGAGGCTTACCAAGTGAGAGGCACCGTTATCTCAGACTACGCCAACGGCAACGTTGTACCCGGCACCATTGTCCTCCAAAGCTTCAAGAAGGGCCTCACCAAAGGAATCACGCTGCACCTGGGAGACGCGGCCGCCAACTTTGCCCTGGGTGATTCTCTCCTGGTGGAAAATATTGAAAACGCCGTGCTCACCAAAGTAAACGGAGCGCTGCAACTCAGAGGCATTAACCCGGGCAGCATCACCAAAGTGGCCACCAACAGACCGGTTACCCCCATCAACGTAACCGCCTACCTGCTGGACAGCCTCCCGGAGAATTATGAAGCCACCCTGGTGCGGGTGTACGCTGGCGCCATCAAACCCAATCCTTCCGTAACTGATACCTACACCGGCCTCAAAGCCCTCACCGATGGCACCGACACTATTGATCTGAACACGGAGCCATCAGCCACTTTCGCCACGGCCACGCTTCCCGCCAGCGCCACCTTCACAGGTATTGCCATGCCATTTGCCGCCTCCCCCGCCGATGCTCCAAAAGCCCGTTTATGGCCACGCAACCTGAATGACATGGTAGATGTGGGCGGCCCGATCTATGAAGGCTTCCCAGAGACGTTTGAAGGCCCTACCAAAACTTCCTACACCTCTCCCGCCACCCTTGATCTGAAAACCGGAAAATGGCGTTTCACCCAGGCATTGCTAGGCCCTACCGCCGGCAGAGACCGGTTCAGCCTACCGGGCTTACAAGCGGTACGTTTCCAACAGAACCTAAGCTCCGCAGCCTACCTGCAAATGGAATTTAACGTATTGAACGGAGCTTCCAAGGTTTCTTTCTCCTATGGAGCTTATTACACAGATGCCTCCAGTACCTTCCGCCTGGAGTATTCAACTGATGATGGCAAAACCTGGAAAGCCTACGGCCCTAATATCACAGATGCCAACTCAGTAGCCAAAACCATCACCTATACCATGGATATCCCTGGCAAAGTCAGGTTCAGAATCAATAAATTGGGATTGGGCACCACCAACAATACTTCTATCAACAACGGCAGGCTGAATATAGACGACTTTGCCGTTTACGAGAAGATGTAGGTCGCACTGCCCCACCTCCAACCACTAAGCAATGCCTTTGCGTTTAGGGGCCGTTTTTGGAAAAACGGCCCCTAAACGCAAAGGCATTGCTTTTCTTACTGTTCCTCCAGAGACTACCCTAAAGGAGGAACAATCCTACTAAAGGAGCAACTGCGCATCAAAACCTATTTTTTTATGCGCCACCGTCATTCTAGATCCTAAACTAGATTTCATCAAATTTTTACTTAATTTTTAATTTGTTTAAAAAATTTAAATTTTCTTTATTTACAGAGCTATCTACTTTCATTTATGGCAAAACCGAAAGCAACTACTTAACACACCACCAACACCTGAACCTAACAAACAAATCCCCAAGCACCCATGGCCTCACTGCTTCCCCCTAACCGGCGACGATGGTTTATCATCCTGGTCATTTTCCTGGCCATTGTCTTCAATTACTTTGACCGCCAGATTCTCTCCATTCTCAAACCCGTTTTAAAAGAGGAATTCAGTTTAGATGATTCTGGCTATGCAGTGGTCGTGAACATCTTCACGGTGTGCTACGCGCTTATGTACCCGGTCACGGGATGGCTGGTAGACCGGTTTGGCGCTAAACTGACCATGTTCTTCGGGATCATAGGCTGGTCCCTGGCGTGTCTGGGCGGCGGCATTTCCAAGAGCATTGGGCAGTTCACCTTCTTCAGGGGCATGTTGGGCATGGCCGAGCCCACCAACTTTCCGGCGCAGCTACGGGTCATTACTATCTGGTTCCCAGGCAAGATGCGGGCCACCGCCAATAGCCTTTGTGTGGCGGGCAGTTCCATTGGCGCTATCATTGCGCCGCCCCTGGTGGCCTGGCTGGCACTGGCGTTCAACTGGCAGTTTGTGTTTCTGGTGGCTGGAGCGGTGGGGCTGGCCATTGCTGTGCTGTGGATTTTCATTTACCGCGAGCCACCCGCAGAAGTAGCCCGCGAGGCCGTAGGCACCGGCAACCCCGCCGACAGCACCGCCTTCACCTGGCGCCAGCTATGGGGCACTCGCACCCTGTGGGGCATCCTGCTCATCAGGTTCATCAGCGACCCTGTATGGTATTTCTGTCTTTTCTGGCTACCTGGCTACCTGCAGGAAGAGTCTGGCCTGTCTTTACAGCAGATGGGCATGTTTGGATGGATTCCGTTTCTCGTAGCAGACCTGGGCGCCATCGCCACCTCAGCGTGGTCTGACCGTCTGGTAAAGAAAGGCAAACAGCCCCTTATGGCCCGCAAAATCATGCTCACAAGCGTGGCCGTGCTGGCGCCGCTGTGCGTGCTCACCCCATACATCCCCAATCCTTTCGTCACTTTATTCATCTTCAGTATTGTAGGCATGGCCTGCCTCAGCTGGCTGTTCACCGTGAGCGTGGTGGTGGCAGAGGCCTTCCCGGTCAACAACGTGGCCAGCGTATTGGGCATTGCGGGCGGGTTCGGGGCGGCCGGCGCAGTGGTGTTCAACTACTTCGTGGGCCAATTAATGGGCACCCTGGGCGCCGAGCGCATCTTCATTTCCATGGCGCTGCTGCACCCCTTGGCCGTGCTGGTGCTCTGGACCATGGTGCGCCCTGAAAGACCCAAAGCCAAGGTATCCGTCGGCAGTGCACCAAGCCCTACCCACGCTCCTCAAGTAAATACTTCAGAATTAACGCTTAACGTGTAAGTACCATGAACGAGAATCTTTTAACAGTCAACGAACCCGCCAGAACCGTGCCCGTGCGCCTGGAGACCGATGTATTGGTGGTAGGCGGAGGTCCGTCTGGCATTACCGCCGCCTTGGCTGCCGCCGAGGATGGCCTCAACGTAACCCTCATTGACAGCCGCAGCTTTCTGGGCGGCAACATGACCATAGGCTTGCCTATTCTGGGCTTCCTGGGCCAGAAAGGCAACCAGATCATCAAAGGCATTCCGCAGAAATTCATAGACCGCCTGGCCGCCCAAGATGCCGCCAGCGAACACCGCCCCTGCCCCCTGCACATGAGCCTTACCTTGGTAGAACAAGAGGCCGTGAAAAATACCGCCCTGGACATGCTCACCGAAGCGGGCGTAAACGTACTGCTCTATGTGTTTTTTGCCGATGTGGTCATGGACGGAGACAAGCTGCGGGGCGTGGTGATTGAAAGCAAATCGGGCCGGGAGGCTATTCTGGCTAAGACCGTGATTGACTGCAGCGGCGATGCCGATGTAGCCTTTAAAGCCGGAGTTCCCTGTGAGCAGGGCAATGAAACCGGCGGCGCCCAGCCTCCTACCCTCATGTTCTGCCTGGCCGGCGTAGACACCGATAAACTGCGCATGAGCATCGCCCAGGAACCCCGCACCTACCTCACAGATTTTATCCCGGCGGAGTATTTTGGGCAGAACCACCAGTTTATTGTGGTGGGCATGCGCAACCTCATGCAACAGGCCCGCGAAGCCGGTTTTGACCTGCCCGTGGAAAGAACCATTCTGATCACTGGTTTGCGCAAGGGCGAAGTGTGGGTGAACATGACCCGCATCAACGGCGTGGACGGCACCAACCCGGCCAGCCTTTCGCATGGAGAGATTGAAGGACGCCGCCAGGTGATTGAGATCCAGAAATACCTTACCGCGTATGTACCGGGCTTTGAAAACGCTTACTTCGCCAAAATGGCACCGTTCCTGGGCATACGCGAAACCCGCCGCATTGTGGGCCAGTACGTCATGACCAAGGAAGACATCCTCAGCTGCGGCCGCTTTGAAGACGCCGTGGCCGTGGCCAGCTACCCCCTGGACATCCACCACCCGCAGGGCGGCGGCTGCACCCTGGAGTGGTGCGGTGATTGCTATGACATTCCGTACCGTTCACTGGTGCCACAGAAAGTAGAAAACCTGCTGGTAGCGGGCCGCTGCATCTCCACCACCCATGAAGCCATGTCGGCGATACGGGTGATGGCACCGTGCATGGCCATGGGCGAGGCTGCGGGCCGGGCTGCCAAGATTGCGGTGAGAGCGGGCGTGGCGCCGTCACAAATTGACGTGAAGCAACTGCAGGAAGAACTACTGGCTACGGGCGCCTACCTGAGGCCGGCCCCAGTGCAGGAAATGCAGGAAGCGTAATCAAAGCATTCTGTTTAGGGGCTATTTTTCTGAAAATAGCCCCTAAACAGAAAATATTACCGCAAGTCTCTCCCTGTAAACCCACATGATCCTTCCCCAAAGGGAACAGCACTTTTTTAACAGCTTTCACTTCCTTCCAGGAAGTTTTTGCTCAAACTTTTCATTTGCGTTTTAGGCCTGTTTTAGGAAAAACAGCCGCTAATCGCAACATCAACCAAGGCTTTCCCCAACCATCCCTTTCCACCCCATGACCTCCAGAAGAACCTTTTTGAAAGGCGCCAGCTTAGCCGCCCTCGGTCCCTGGCTGAGCCAATTGAGCTGGGCCTCAGTACCTGTAGCAGAAAAAAAGAGCAGCAATACGCACCGGGTGCTGTGCTGCAACATACGGGTAGCCCTGCCTGAGGACGAGGCCAAGGGAGTAGGCTGGCCCCAGCGCCGCGACATTTGCCTGCAGGTCATTAAAAACCACAAGCCTGACATCCTCTGCCTGCAGGAAGTGCTAAAAGTGCAGTCAGATGACTTCCGAAAAGCTTTTTCTGGCTACCAGCTCTTCGGGTTTGACGGACCGGAGATGGACGCAAACCCCACGGGCTACCACGGCATCGCCAAAAACCCAATTCTGTTTTCCACCGCCCGCTATGAACTGATCACCGGGGGCACCTTCTGGCTGTCAGAGACACCGCTTCTGGGCGGCAGCCTCTCCTGGAACACGGCGCGCGCCCGCAATGCCAGTTGGGTACGGCTCCGGGAAAAGAAAACGGGCAAGGAATTCAGGGTAGTGAACACCCACCTGGACCACAAGGCACAGGAAGCCCGGGAAAAGCAGACGAAGCTACTCCTGGAGGAAGCTGCCCAATATCCTGCCAATTTCCCCCAACTCCTCACCGGCGATTTCAACGCAGGCGCCAACAATGCCCTTCACACCGCCATCAGAGAAGCTAACTGGAAGGACTCCTACGCCGAGATAAATGGCCCAACCGAACCAGGCGTGACGGCGCATGGCTTTCAAAGCGAAGAAGCCAAAAAAAACAGCAAGAAGATTGACTTCATTTATACCAAAGGCCCAGTGAAAGCCTTGGCGTCAACCATAATCAAAGACAAAATCAAAGGGCAGTTCCCCAGCGACCACTATTTCGTCTCCGCCGATATTCTTTTATAACCCATATAGCCAAGCAGATAAAAGATACTGAGCATAATCGGCTAACATTCAGGCATACCTGGTTTGAATCACCTAACACATAAAGCCTGATCCCTGAATCTGGAATTGCCGCTACCCCAGATTGACTTCTACTGAAAGTATGCCCGGCCTATCTACCTAGTGCGTCTTCCCTTACCACAGCACTTTATTGCCCCTATACTCTTAACAACTGCTCTACTCAAAGCTTTTCGCCTTTTAATTCACTTTCAAGATTTAATTTTCTTACTTAAGTTAATTTACATATACTTTACTTTTGTTTAATTTAATTAAATTTGATTTATTTGAATAACCCGCGCCCTACACTACTACTTCATCAAATTCTAGAAAAGAAAAGCCTTACAAGTAAGAATTTGACAACCCGGCAATGCGAAGGCATACTCAGGCAGAAAGCTTGAAGAGAGAATTATCCTTGTCCTTGTTATTTCCTGACCTTCACCCCTGTCACATGAAACCATTCATCTTCACGGTCCTGTTTGCCGCCTCTTTCTGCCTCCACGCCTTAGGGCAGGGCGCCAAGCACGTGGTATTGATTACCATTGACGGTTTCCGGCCAGACTTTTACCTGGATCCCTCCTGGGGAGCGGTGACCCTGCAACAGATGATGGCCGGTGGCGTGCATGCCAAAGGGGTGAACGGGGTTTTCCCCACGGTTACCTTTCCGTCACACACCACACTGGTAACCGGAGTAAAACCCGCCAAACACGGCATCTACTACAATGACCCTTTTGAGCCCCAGGGTGCCACCGGCAAGTGGTACTGGGAGTACAGCGCCATCAAAAGCCCCACCATCTGGGATGCATTACGACAAGCCAACCTCACCTCGGCCTCCGTGCTCTGGCCGGTAACAGCGGGCGCCCCCATAGATTACAACATCCCAGATATTTGGCCCATCGGCAACTCAGACCGACGGGAGATTACGGCCAAGAACGGCACACCCGGTCTCTGGGCAGAACTGGAGCAGAACGCCACCGGAAAGCTGGAAGCCCATGATTTCAACCTGGACAAAGATTACCTGAGCATGGATGACAATGTGGCCCGTATGGCCGGTTACCTGCTCAGGAAGTACAAACCCAACTTCACCACCGTGCACCTGGCGGCGGTAGACCACGCGGAACATGCACAGGGCCGCCACGGCGAAAACGTCAGAAAAGCGGTAGCCGGGGCAGACCATGCCATCCGGTTCATCCTGGAGTCACTGGAGAAAGCGGGCATCAAAGACCAGACGGCGGTGATTGTGACGGGGGACCACGGCTTTGTAGACCGTCACACCAACATCAACCCCAACGTGTGGTTGGCCAAGGCCGGACTGATCAAAGACCTCAAGAAAGATGACTGGAAAGCCCAGTTCAAATCGGCGAGTGGCTCCACCTTTCTTCACTTAAAGGACAAGAACGACAAGAAGACCCTGCAGCAGGTGCTGCAGATATTAGCGGCCTTGCCCCAAAGCCAGCAGAAGCTGTTCAGGGTGCTGAGCCGGCAAGAACTACTCCAAGCCGGGGCCGATCCTAACGCGGTTCTGGCATTAGCTCCCGTACCGGGCATCTCCTTCGGGAACTCCTACACCAGCCAGGCCTTCACTTCTTCACAGGGCGGCACGCACGGCTACTTCCCAGATTTCCCAGACATCCAAACCGGCTTCATAGGGTATGGGGCCGGTTTTAAGAAAGGCCAGGTCATCGCAGAGATGGAACTGGTAGACATTGCCCCGCTGGCCGCCAAACTGCTGGGCCTGCAACTCCCCGCCGCAGAAGGCATGCTGTATCCTGGAATTATTACGCTTAAATAAATAGAAGTAAATCAATTAGTAAGCCTAAACAGAAAAGACATGCAAAACCATTCAACAGCAGGCAACTCCCTCCTGGACAAAGCCGGCATTCCGAGCCAATTGGGATGGGGGTACTTAGGTATTTTGATTTTCATGATGGGCGATGGCCTGGAACAGGGATGGCTGAGCCCGTACCTGCTGGAGCATGGCATGTCTATCCAGCAATCGGCGTCTTTGTTTACGGTCTACGGCGTGACCATCGCTATCTCGTCCTGGTTCTCCGGGGTGTTAGCCGAAGGCTATGGCGCTAAGAAAACCATGGCCTGGGGCTTGCTCCTTTACATTGCGGGCACCATCGGGTTTGTAGGCTACGGCATGACTGATCGGAACTTCCCCATGATGCTGTTCACCTACGCCCTACGCGGCTTTGGGTACCCCCTGTTTGCCTACTCGTTCCTGGTCTGGATCACGTACCGCAGTCCGCAACAGAAACTGGGCCGGGCCGTGGGCTGGTTCTGGTTTGTATTTACGGGCGGCTTAAACGTACTGGGCGCTTATTACTCCAGCTGGGCCATTCAGGAACTGGGCTATATCAACACCATGTGGAGCTCTATCTTCTGGGTACTGGTGGGCGGTTTGTTCGCGCTAGTCCTGAACCGAGATAAATTCAAAGCTAGCCATACCAACGCCGGGGCCAAAGCCCAGGAACTCATGAAAGGTCTCACCATTGTGAAAGAAGAGCCCAAAGTACTGTTAGGCGGACTGGTGCGCGTTATTAACACCACGGCGCAATTTGCCTTCCCGGTTTTCCTGCCCACCTACATGGCTGCCCATGGCTTTTCTACCACCGAATGGCTGCAAATCTGGGGCACCATTTTCACCGCCAACATCGCATTTAACCTAATCTTCGGGTTTGTGGGCGACCAATTGGGCTGGCGCAACACCGTAATGTGGTTTGGCGGCGTGGGCTGCGCCATTTCCACCCTACTGTTTTACTACGCGCCGCAGCTCATGGGCAGTAATTTCTGGGCCGTAATGCTGGCAGGAGTACTTTGGGGAGCCTTGCTGGCAGGCTATGTGCCTCTCTCGGCGCTGGTGCCTTCCCTGGTAAAGAAAGACAAAGGCGCCGCCATGGCTATTCTCAATTTAGGCGCTGGGTTACCCGTGTTTCTGGGCCCGGCCATTGTAGGCGTGTTCATTGGCGTAGCCGGGGCCGAAGGAGTGGTCTGGATTCTGGCTGGCCTCTATCTGCTCAGCGCGGTGCTTACTAAATTCATCACCTTACCAGACAATGCCAAAACCGCCCATTTAGTCAAAGAAGAAGCGGCTCCCCTCCGGCAGGAGGAAAAAGAATTAAATCCATCGGTCATCATATAAACCCTCACCCCAGGCAGGTTCGCTTCCCCCAGCCGGCCTTTCCAGAACCATTCATTAGAGACTTAAACTACGCTTATGAGAATTTTAATAACCGCCCCTTACCACGAGAAAGCACAGCAAGTGTTGCAGGAAACCTTTGGCGAAGTCATCTACCGCCCCTGGAAACCGCATGGCCGCGCTTATAACGAAGAAGAACTCATCGGGCTGCTAGAGGAAACCCAAGCCGACGCGCTCATCACCGAGCATGACCATGTCACCAAGGAAGTCATCAACGCATATCCAGACTTGCAATTTATAGGCGTCTGCCGCGGCACCCCTTCTAACGTGGCCGTTGAGACCGCCACTGAAAATGATATTCCGGTGTTCCATACTCCCGCCCGCAACGCCCAGGCCGTGGCCGAAATGTTCGTGGCCAACGTGATCACCTTCATGCGGAATACCATAGCCGGCTGCGCCTGGCTGGAGGGCGAAAACTGGGAAGCCGGGGCACATACGTCTTACCTACAGTTTAAAGGCAGCGAACTTGCCGGAAAAACCATTGGCATGGTCGGCTTCGGGGCTATTGGCCAGCGCATTGCCAACATGGTGAAATGCTTCCCCTGCACCATCCAGTTCTATGACCCTTACACCGAGTCGCCGGACCCAGATTACCAGAAAGTAAGTTTGGAAGAAGTCTTCGCTTCCAGCGATATTGTGTCGGTGCATTTACCGGTTACCCCCCAAACCACGGGCATGATAGATGAAAGCCTTATTTCGCTCATGAAACCAGAAGCCATCTTCGTGAATACCGCCCGCGCCGTGGTGGTGAAACGCGAGGCCCTGCTAGACGCTCTGGAGAACAACCGCATCAAAGGCGCCATCCTGGACGTGTTTGACCATGAGCCACCAGATGAAGTTGACTATAAAATCATTCACCACCCGCACGTACTGGCTACCCCGCACATTGCCGGGGCCACGTTTGAGGTGGAAGACCACCACGCCTATATTATGAATGACGCGTTGGTAGCCTGGTTCATCAAGGAGGACAAGAACATTAAACAATTGGCAAACAAAGAAATATTGGCCGTTAAAAGCTAAGCGAACATGGCTGCACAGGAAGCATTTATTATTGTAGACATTGGCACGGGAAACGTACGCGTGGCCGTGGCTGCCAAAAACGGTGAGGTGCTGAGCGTAGAGCGGGACAACATGCCCTACCAAACCGATGCGCTGTACCCCAACTCCATCTTCTTTGATCCCAACCACTTGTGGAGCGTCATTACCAAGCTGGCTATAACCGCTCTGAATAATGCGCCGGAGGTAGAGGTAAAAGCCCTCACGGCCACCAGCCAGCGCGAGGGCATTGTCCTGATTGGCCATGACGGCGGCTCTCTCATAGGGCTGCCCAACATTGACCACCGGGGCCGCGAATGGGACTTCATCATGCAGGATAAAAGCTATATCTATGAGCTGGCGGGTCGTTACCCAACCTCGCTGTTCTCGGCGTTAAAGCTGGTAGGCGTACGGGAGCGGCGGCCGGAGATCTGGGAGCAGACCCGCACGTTTTTGAGCATCAGTGACTGGGCGCAGTACATGCTCAGCGGTGTGGCGCGTTATGAACATTCTCAGGCCTCTGAAACGCTGCTCTATGATGTGGCCCGCAAATCCTGGTCTCCTGAGCTGTGCGCTATCTTTGACATAGATCCCATGCTGCTTTCTCCATTGGGGGACTCGGGCACTGTGTTAGGCACTATTACCCCAGCGGCGGCGGCGGCTTTCCAGATTTCGCCGGAGGCACAGGTCATCATCGGCGGCGCCGATACCCAATTGGCCGTAAAAGGTACGCAGCCTGAACTAGACGATGTGGTGATAGTTTCCGGCACAACCACGCCCATCTTTAAGCTGGTGAATGAGTACATCACAGACACCCGGGAGCGCTCCTGGACCAACCGGCACATAGATGAACATACTCTTGCCGTGGAAACCAACGCGGGGGTCACCGGCCTCAACTACCAGCGCCTGAAAGAGATTTTCTACCCTAATGAAAGCTACGAGGTTATTGAACAGGAACTGGCTCAGGTACAGGAAGCGTGCTGCGTGGCCTCTCTGGGTTCCTTGTTAGCCGATGAGAAAGGCCCTATCACCAAAGGCGGCTTCATCTTTCCGGCTCCGGTAACTCACACGTTAACCCGGGCGCACTTCGTGTGGGCCACCTTATGGGACATTGCCTGCAGCATCAAGGAGAACTTCAACTCGTTGCATGACATCTCAGCGGTGGAGCAGGACTACGTGTGGGCCTGTGGTGGCGGGTTCCAGAGCCAACTGCTGCGCCAGTTCATTGCCGATTTGCTCAACAAGAAAGTCTATCTGCGCGAAAACTACCGTCAGGCCACGGTGGTAGGCGGCGCTCTTATCTGTAACGAGGCCCTGGAAGAAACCAGCTACGCGCCCGCTCCGCCTATGGTGGTAGAACCACAGGAAGACAGCCGTTACCTTGCCCTTTATGAGGAGTGGAAACGGACGCGCCAAACGTTCAAACACATCTGTGAGGAGGCGGTAGTATGACCGCCCCTTACTTTTTAGGCATCGACATTGGTACCCAGGGTGCCCGCGTGGTGCTGCTGGACGTGACCGGAGAACAACTGGGCAGCTCTGAAGAAGCCTTCCCGCTCAGCAACCAGTCCAGGGAAGAGCAATCGCCTACGGAGTGGTGGGCGGCGTGCAAGCGTTCGCTCAAAGCCTTACTGGCGGAGGTAAACGGCCAAATAAATCTGGCAGAGATCAAAGCGGTGTCGGTGACGTCTACTTCCGGCACGGTGATTCCTTTAGATGCCCGGCACCAACCCCTGCACAATGCCCTCATGTACAGCGACGGTCGCTCGGCGGCGGAAGGGAAACTTTGCAAAAGCATGGCCGAGGCTTACCATCCCAGTGGTTATACCGGGTTCAACGCTTCCAGCGGCTTGTCTAAGATGGTCTGGTTTTCGAATCAATTTCCGGAAAAGGCTGCCCAAATAGCCCATTGGGTACATGCCACTGACTTTATCATTGGTCAACTGAGTGGCGTTTGGGCCGTGACCGATTATACCAACGCCCTCAAATCTGGCTATGACGTGCAGGAAGGTTTCTGGCCAGCCTATGTCTATGAACAGCTGCCTATCCAAAAAGAATGGCTGCCTACCGTGGTTCCTTCCGGTACACCCATTGGTACGTTAGACTCGGCCCTGGCCGAAGAACTGGGTCTTTCTCCAGCCCTGCAGGTAGTGGCGGGCATGACCGATGGCTGCGCCTCTCAGGTGGCCTCCGGAGCCGTGAAATTGGGCGACTGGAATACCACCATCGGGACTACTTTAGTGGTGAAAGGCGTGACCCGGCAGCAAATCAACGACCCCGAAGACCGGCTCTATAGCCACCGTCACCCCGAAGGTTACTGGATGCCGGGCGGGGCCAGCAACACCGGCGCCGACTGGGTCACCAAAGAGTTTCAGGAAGATTTAGCCCAGTTAAACGAACAAGCTGCGGCCATCATTCCTTCGGGGCATTTGGCGTATCCCTTGCGCCAGCAGGGTGAGCGGTTCCCGTTCATCGCGCCGCAGGCCCGTAGCTTTGAGCCGGAAGGTTTGTCAAGGGCCGAACGGTTTGTGGCTAACATGGAAGGCGTGGCTTACGTGGAGAAATACGCGTTTGACCTTATTCAGCAGCTTTCCGGCGAAGAGGTGAAGGCCGTGTACACCGCCGGCGGCGCCAGCAACAGCGAGGCCTGGCTTACCATCAGGAGTAACGTGCTCAACCTGCCCATTTACAAAATGCGGCACGTGACCGGGGCCGTGGGTGCCGCCATTCTGGCCGCGTCTAAAACACATTTCACCTCCATTGAAGAAGCCACCCAAGCCTTAACCCAAATAGAAAAAGAAATCCATCCTACTCCTGCCCTGAGCCAGGCCTACGCCAAAAGTTACGCCGAATTTTTGCGCATCTTGCAGGAGAAAGGATACATCACTGATCACCAATATGCTTAACGTTTATTTACTGCGCCACGGCCAGACCGCCTGGAACGCCGACGGCAACCGGTACTGTGGCCGCACTGATTTACCACTTACCCCCAAAGGCCTGGAGCAAGCCCAACTCGCCGCCGCCCAACTCCAGAACGTGACGTTTGATGCGGTGTACTCTTCGCCGCTGGAGCGGGCCTATAAAACGGCGCAACTGGCCAGCGGCAACCTCCCCGTGACCACAGATGAACGCCTCATTGAAGCGGATTTCGGGTTATGGGAAGGAAAACGCAAGGAAGAGTTCATCCCGGAGAACGAAGCGCTTTGGCAGGACTGGTGCCAGGACCCCATGCAGACCAAAGCGGGCGGCACCGGCGAAACGGCAGGTGAGGTCATTGCCCGGGTGGATGATTTCTATATGTCGCTGGTGAAGAAACACCCTTCGGGGAACGTGCTCACGGTGGCGCACAATGGCGTGAACCGGTTTTACCTGGCCTACAAACTGGGCATGCCCGTGCGCAATTACCGCAAGTTCGTGATCGACAATTCTTCGGTGACTATGTTTGAACTGGATGCCGCGGGCGAGCTTTCCCTGGTGCACCTCAACAGCAAACTGTAGCTGGATTGCCTACGGCCACTGGCGGCACAACCCATCTATTGCGTTTAGGGGCTGATTTTCAGAAAACAGCCTCTAAACGCATTCTGGGCAAGTATCGGCTTGTGATCACGGTTTGGGGCTATTTTCAGAAAAACAGCCGCTAAACAGAAATTCGGCCACCCATAACTCACACGTGAATGGCTGCAAATGAGAGAACAACAGAGAACTCAAAACAGCTTACCGGCTAGAATATGCACCAGTTGCGTTTAGGGGCTGTTTTTCAGAAAACAGCCCCTAAACGCAACTCGGCAGGAATTCATCTTCTAGTCAAATCTGCCAGAGAGGTGAAGTCTTCTTGGCATCTTTCTTACCTTACCGTCTAACCCCAGACCTTTATGCGATTATTCAAGCCATCTTTTCGCCTTCAAGTTTCTGCCGTTGGGGCAGGCCTCGCGCTTCTGCTGTTGGGTAACCCCAGCCTGGCGCAGCAAAAAGAGCCTTTGCAGAACCTCCACATCAAGAACACCAAAGAGCTGCACCAGTTTTTCAAGTACACGGGCAAAGACGTGCCCATTTTGAGCGGACACCGGGGCAGCATTGTGAAAGGTTTCCCGGAGAATTCCATACCGTCGTTTGAGGAGACGCTGCGGCACACGCCCGCCTTCTTTGAGATTGACCCGCGCCTCACCAAAGACAGCGTGATTGTACTCATGCATGACGCTACTCTGGACCGCACCACCACCGGCACCGGCAAAGTGGCTGACTACACCTGGGCAGAACTACAGAAACTCAAACTCAAAGACGTGGAAGGCAACGTGACCGAATTCGGCATCCCTACCCTAGACGAGGTCATCAAATGGAGCAAAGGCAAAACCGTGGTGAACCTGGACAAAAAAGACGTGCCGCTGGCCATGACCGTGAAAAAGATCAAGGAACACAACGCTGCCGCCCACGTCATGGTCACCGTGCACAACGCCAAGCAGGCCAAATACTACTATGACCAGATAGAGGGCATCATGATGTCGGCGTTTGTGAAGACGAAGAAAGAGCTGGAGTCTTACGAGAAAGCGGGCGTGCCGTGGAGCAGCATCATGGCCTACGTGGGGCCCGAGGTAAAACCCGAAACCAAAGAAGTCATTGATCTGCTGCACGCCCGTGGCGTGATGTGCATGGTTTCGGCGGCGCCTACCTATGACAAACTCCCGGACCCCGCCGCCCGCCGCACCGCCTACCAAGAAGTGTTCAAAGCCGGGGCCGATGTGCTGGAATCTGATTTACCCATAGAAGCGGCCGCGGCCATCCAAACCCTGCTCCCGTCCAAAAGCGCGAAAGCCAAATTCTTCAACAGAGGTCCCAAAAAAGAGAAAAGCGTCCTGGTGCGGCAATAACCCCGCTCTTAAAGAATGGCCTTCCGGCCGATTTCAATTCTGATGTTCCCCCACGCCAATTCCTGTTTTTGAGCTGTTTTCAGAAAAACGGCCCCTAAACAGGAATTGGCGTGACTGGGGCAAAGCATTCGCCGTGGCGCTTTCATAGTCGCTTGCTTACAAGTATCCTTTCATATTGTTCTCACTTGTTTCAATTCTTTACTATTTTGTCCTTACTTTTAAAAAATTTAAAGTTAAGCTCTTCATCTGCCTCCTAACAGACAGGCCAACACCCTCTTGAATGAATTCCCTCATGAGAAAATTTGTAGTACTCTTTACCCTTCTCCTGCACCTGGGCTACCAGGCCACCTCAGCCCCCAAAACCAGCAAAGACAAAGTAGACCGGCCAAAATTGGTGGTGGGCATTGTCATTGACCAGATGCGCTGGGACTACCTGTACCGCTTCAATGACCGCTACGGCAAAGACGGCTTTAAGCGCCTGTTGCGCGAAGGCTTCTCCTGTGAGAACCACTACATCAACTACCTGCCTTCGGCCACGGCCGTAGGGCACTCCTCTATTTACACCGGTTCGGTGCCCGGCGTGCATGGCATTACCGGCAACAGCTGGGTAGACCAACTCACCGGCAAAACCGTGTACTGCACCGAAGACAACACGGTACAGACCGTGGGCAGCGCCGCCACCACCGAAGGGCAGATGTCACCGCGCAACCTGCTGGCCTCTACCATCACCGACGAGCTGCGCATGGCCACCAACAAGCAGTCTAAAGTGGTGGGCGTTTCCCTGAAAGACCGCGCCTCCATCCTGCCCGCCGGGCACATGGCCAACGGTGCTTTTTGGTTCGATGATGAATCGGGTAACTTTATCACCAGCACGTTCTACATGCCTACGCTGCCGGAGTGGGTGCAGAACTTCAACAAGCAGCAGCGCGCCGCCGAGTTCATGAAACAACCCTGGCAGACGCTGTACCCCATTGGCACTTACAAAAACAGCGACGAAGACGCCAAAGCCTATGAGGGCCGCCTGCCCGGCGAAACCACCACTACCTTCCCGCATAACCTACCGGCCGCTTACGCCAAGAAAAAAGACGCTTTCCGCACCACCCCCCACGGCAATACCTTTATTCTGGACTTCGCTTCGGCGGCGGTGAACGGCTACAACATGGGTCAGGGCGAGGCCACCGATTTCCTGACCATCAACTGCGCCTCCACAGACTACGTGGGCCACATGTTTGGGCCAAACTCCATTGAGATTGAAGACACCTACCTGCGCCTGGACCAGGATCTGGCCAAGTTCTTCAAGTTCCTGGACAGCAAAGTAGGCAAAGGGCAGTACCTGGTGTTCCTCACCGCCGACCACGGCGTGGGCCACGCCATTGGCTATTCCCAGGAAAACAAGCTGAACGGCGGCAATTGGAACTCAAAGCCCGTGCAGGCCGAGCTGAACAAAATGCTGGCCTCCACCTTCGGGGCCGAGAATCTGGTGCGCTCCATGTCCAGCTATCAGGTGCACTTTGACTGGGACCAGATAGCCGCCAAGAAACTGGACATTGACCTCATCAAAAAAGCCGTGATTGCCAAGCTGCAGATGGAGCCCGAAGTGATGTACGCCGTAGACATGGGCAACGCCAACGCGCATTTGGTGCCGTTTACCATTAGAGAGCAAATTGCCAACAGCTACAACCCCAAACGCACCGGCAGCATCCAGATCATCCTGAAACCTGGTTACGTGGCCACTACCTCCAAAACCGGAGCCAGCCACGGCGCCTGGAACCCCTATGACACTCACCTGCCGCTCCTGTTCATGGGCTGGAACATCAAAGCGGGCAGCACCAATATACCTACTTACATGACCGATGTGGCACCTACCCTAGCAGCCCTGCTGCACATTCAGACGCCAAATGGCACCGTAGGCAAGCCCATTACGGCGGTGGTGAAGTAAACACCTAAATACTAGAGTATTTAGGCCGAGGGTGCGTTTAGGGGCTGTTTTTTTGGAAAAACAGCCCCTAAACGCACCCTCTTTGTTTTGGCTATTCTCCAGCCGGCTTTATCATTTTGATATGGTCAATGCCGTCCTCGTCATACACGTCACTGGACTGCACAAACCCGAAGCGCTCGTAGAATTTCTTGGCGTACAGCTGCGCCCCAATCTTAATCGGCCCGGGGCCGAACAGACGGTAGGTTTCCTCAATAGCTTTCTGCACCAACTGGTAGCCTACACCGGTGCCGCGCACGGCCGCGCTGGTGATGATGCGCCCAATGGAAAGCTCTGGGTAAGAAACTCCCGCCGGCACCAGCCGGGCATAGGCCTCCAGCGTGGCGCCTCGGTAAAACAGCAAGTGCTGGCATTGGTTGTCCAGTCCGTCGGGGTCCAGGAACACGCAGTTCTGTTCCACCACAAATACCGCGCTCCTAAGCTGCAAAAGATCATAGAGCTCCTGCGGCGTGAGCTCCTCAAAAGGTTTGGTAATGATGTCAAATTCCATAGCGGGCGTGAAGCTAACCTTCTTTTTAACGCAGAGATGATCTTTTCCTCCTCTTTTTTCGGACTTACGGGTAAATTTTCTTAACTATACCAACGTTGGCATAAATAATCTAGGTGTATTTTTGAACCGGACGAGAAAGGCCCATTCCTGACCGCATAATCAGGGCTCCTGCAACTGCCTGTTCATCTTCCATTTAGCCGCGGCATGAAACGCCAGAGGCCAACCCGTACAAAGGAAATAATAGCCACGCCTGCCAAGGGCAACAGAATAAAAACGAACGTATGCAAACAGAAGAGAAAGAGACCAAGTCATTAGAAGAACTGGAACAGATTGCCAAACAAGTGCGCCGTGACATCGTGCGCATGGTGCACGGCTGCCAGTCTGGCCACCCCGGCGGCTCCCTGGGCTGCACAGATTACCTGGTGGCGCTGTACTTCAAGATCATGAACCACAAGACGGACTTCAACATGAACGGCGAGGGCGAAGACCTGTTCTTCCTTTCCAACGGCCATATCTCGCCGGTGTGGTACAGCGTGTTGGCCCGTGCCGGTTACTTTGAGGTGAGCGAGCTGCAGTCTTTCCGTAAACTGGATTCCCGCCTGCAAGGGCACCCTACCACCCATGAAGGGCTGCCGGGCGTGCGCATTGCCTCGGGTTCATTAGGCCAGGGTTTGTCCGTGGCCATTGGCGCCGCCTTGACCAAGAAACTGAACAATGATGCAGGTCTGGTGTTCTCCTTGCACGGCGACGGCGAGTTGCAGGAAGGCCAGATTTGGGAAGCCGCCTTGTTCGCGCCGCACAACAAAGTAGACAACCTCATTTCTACCATTGACGTGAACGGCCAGCAGATTGACGGCCCCACCGATCAAGTATTAGCCTTGGGAAGCCTGCGCGCCAAGTGGGAAGCTTTTGGTTGGGACGTGCTGGAGATGAACGGCAATGACTTGGCAGATGTGATTAGAGTGCTGGAACTGGCCAAAGCCAAGACGCGCAAAGGCAAGCCCATTATGATTCTGATGCAAACCAACATGGGCCACGGCGTAGATTTCATGATGGGATCGCACAAATGGCACGGCGTAGCACCTAATGATGAGCAGCTGTCTCTGGCGCTGAACCAGCTCACCAGCGGCATGCAGGATTACTAAGATGCTTCCCAAAACTTGAACGCTGCGTTTTAGGGCTCCTTTTCCAAAAACAGCCTTAAAACGCAGACAACTTCCATTGCCTTGCATTACAGGGCGTCAACCGAAAATATTCAAATGAAAAAATACACCTATACAGAATCAAAAGACACCCGCTCTGGTTTTGGCGCGGGGCTGGTAGAAGCTGGCCGAAAAAACGAAAACGTGGTAGCCCTGTGTGCTGACTTGGTGGGTTCCCTCAAAATGGGAGACTTTATTAAGGAATTCCCTGAGCGTTTTGTGCAAGTGGGTATTGCCGAAGCCAACATGATGGGCATTGCCGCCGGTATGACCATTGGCGGTAAAATCCCGTTCACGGGTACCTTCGCCAACTTCTCTACGGGCCGCGTGTATGACCAGATCCGTCAGTCCATCGCGTATTCAGACAAAAACGTGAAAATCTGCGCCTCGCACGCGGGTTTAACGCTGGGCGAAGACGGAGCCACGCACCAGATTCTGGAAGACATCGGGCTCATGAAAATGCTGCCCGGCATGACCGTCATCAACCCTTGTGACTACAACCAGACCAAAGCCGCCACCATGGCCATCGCTGAGCACCACGGCCCGGTATACCTGCGCTTCGGGCGCCCGGTAGTTCCGGTGTTCACGCCCGCCGACCAGGAGTTTGTCATCGGCAAAGCCTGGATGGTGAACGAAGGCACAGACGTGAGCATCTTCGCCACGGGTCACCTGGTGTGGGAAGCCATCAAAGCTGGGGAGAAACTCGCTGAGATGGGCATCTCCGCTGAGATCATCAACATCCACACCATTAAACCGTTAGACGCCGAGGCTGTACTCAAGTCTGTGGCCAAAACGGGTTGCGTGGTGAGTGCCGAGGAGCACAACCGCCTGGGCGGCCTGGGCGACAGCATTGCCCAGTTGCTGGCGCAGAACACGCCAACGCCTATGGAGTACGTGGCCGTGAACGATTCCTTCGGGGAAAGCGGTACGCCGGAGCAACTCATGAAAAAGTACGGCCTGGATGATGAGCACATCATCAAAGCCGTGCAGAAGGTGATGGAGCGCAAAAAGGCGCTGGCCAAGTAATCTGTTGGTTTTGCCTTCTTTTTGGAAAAAGACACCCTAAACAGAAAACAGATACAAACAAAAAACGGGCTCTCATAGAGCCCGTTTTTTGTAGAAACCGTATCCAAGTACTTGACTTAATTTAGCGTACATGAATACCCCCACATACAAAGCCTTCCTGTTTGACATGAACGGCACCATGATTGACGACATGGATTTCCACACCACCGCGTGGCACAAAGTAGTTACCCAGAAGCTGAACGCCTCCCTCAGCCGTGAGCAGGTAAAAGTCGAAATGTACGGCAAGAACAGTGAGGTGCTGGCCCGGCTCTTCGGCGAGGACCGTTTCACAGACCAGGAAGCCCAGGAGCTATCGGTGGAGAAAGAGAAGATTTACCAGGCCGAGTACATCTCGCACCTCAAGCTCCTCAACGGGTTAGACCAGTTTCTGGCCAAGGCGAAGGAGAAGAACATTAAAATGGCCATTGCTACCGCCGCCATTATGTTCAACATTGACTTTGTGGTAGACAACCTGGACATCAGGCCGTATTTCCAGGCGCTGGTCTCCGCCGATGAAGTAGACAAAAGCAAGCCCCACCCCGAGACCTTCCTGAAAGCCGCCGAGAAACTGGGCATAGACCCCAAAGACTGTCTGGTGTTTGAAGACGCCCCCAAAGGCGTGGAGGCCGCCCAGAATGCCCAGATGGACTGCATGGTGCTCACCACCATGCACGGGAAAGAGGAATTCTCAGCGTACACCAACATTGTGGGCTACGTGCAGGATTACACAGACCCGGAGCTGGAGAAGCTTTTCACCGGAGCAGAGGCGTAAGCGGTCTTATCAGATGATATATTTGCACATTGCGTTTCGGGGCCGTTTTTGGAAAAACGGCCCCGAAACGCAATGCTGTTTTTACCCGAAGAGGTTGTTGGTGAACTGCACCTTAATGCCCAGCTGAAAATCTGAGATGGTCTTGAAAATCTCCTTGAGCGTGACCTGCTCAATTTTGGTGAGGCTCTGCAAGTCTAAATAATTGTCTGGTTCGGTTTTGTCCTGCATGATCTGGGTGGCCTGTTTGCGGAGGCGCAAGCCCATGAGGTAGTAGTAAGACTGCATCAGTTCCTGGCACTGCTTCTCCGTGAACACACCGGCTTCGGCCAGGGCCTCTATCCGCTCGCCGGTATTGGTCTTGAAAATACGGTTCTGCAGGGCGTGCACCCGCACCAGATCTACAATGGGCGTCATGGCTTTCTTGATGTCAATCACCTGCTGGGAGCCCACCGTAAACGTCCTGATGTTGTTGAAAAATGTGAGCGGCGGCTCATACTGCAAAGCGTTCTTGGCCATGTGGAAGAACAGGCGCGGCATGGGCTTCTGCAATTCCTGGTCCAGGAAAGAAACCAGTTCCTGCATGATGCTGGCATCACCGTAAATGTAGCGGCAGTCAAAGAAGGTGGAGAACATGATGGCCGTCTCGGGGAGGATTTCCTGCATCCAGCCCTGGTAATTGCGCTTCCAGTGCGAGAGCGAGTGCGTCCATTTGGGATTCTTGGCCATGTAGCCGCCGGCGCAATAGCTGAAGCCAATGTAATCCAGCTTCTCAGAAACCATATCGGCGAACTTGAGGAAATACTCGCGCACCAGCTCGCGCTGCTCATTGGCTTTGTCTTCGTAGATGATGGCGTTGTCCTGATCGGTTTTGAGGGTCTGTTCTTTGCGGCCCTCGCTGCCCAGCACCATGAACACAAACTTAGCCGGGGCCGGACCGCAGATGGCAATCACCTCCTCAATCACCTTCTGGGCAATGGTGTCGGCTACGGTGGTGATGACCTGGTTGATGATTTCGGGCTTGGCCCCGCGCAGCAGCAGTTGCATCACAATCTCGGGCACCCGCTTCCATCTTTCGCGCAGCTCATTGCCAGACCGCGCCAATTTCACCGACTGAATGAACATGAACGGCGACTGCGCCTGGTCGCTCAACAATTTGCTCCGGCTGATCATGCCTATGTACTGCCCTTGGTCTTCTATAAGCAGGTAGCGGGTTTTGGTCCGGAACATGAGCAGGATGGCCTCATGCACGTACGCCTCTTTCTTGATGGACACAATGGGGTTGTCCATGATTTCCCGGGCCTGCCCCCGCACGTCTTCCTGGGCCGCCACCACGTTGTCGCGCAGCGTGATGTCTGTGATGTAGCCTACAATCTGGTCCTGCTCATTTTTCACGAAGAGGCAGCTGGTCTTGTGCTGGGCCATGAGGCGGGCCGCCATGTAAATGGGAGCCGTAGCGCCGCAGGTGACAATCTCACGGTACTCCACACTCTCAATTCGGCGCGAATACAATTGGTCTGTGGCAATGTAGTTTTCCTCAAAGGAAGTGGGGCGCTTCACAAAATGGGCAAACTCCTCATTGAGCATGCGCAGCCCGAACTCCTGGGTGAAATGGTGCAGGAACCCTTCATTAGACTTGGCCAGCGCCCTGAAATCTTTCTTGGGCAGATGGTACACCACCGTTCCTTTCTTAGCGATGACCGTGCGCAGAGACTTCTTGCGGTTGAGCAGCATAGAGATGCCGCCGTAGCAATACCCGCGCTGGTGAGTTTCCAGCAGGCGCTTGTTCTGGGCCGTATCATAGAAAAACGACTCATATTCGCCAGCCACAATCAGGTCCACGCCTTTGAGCTTGGTTACTTCCTGGTGGTAAATGAGGGTATCTTTCTGGTACTTAATTTCCACCAGCAGGTCTAGCACGCCCAGCAGCACATCTTCTCCCAGCAAGTGGAAAGGCTTCACGCTCTTCAGAAACTTAAGACGTTCGTTCATAGCCAATAGAAAAGTAAAAGTAGAATAAGTAAAAGGCCCAGACCCCAGAGCAACCATTTCAGGCGCCGGGGTTTAGCAAAGGTCTCCTGTCTGATTTTATTTGATTGCCTCTGCTGCCCTGCCACTGAAGCCGCGGTGATGAGGTGCCGCTGCCGCAGTTCAAAATAACATTCGGCGGCCGCGCGGGCATCTACCACCGCGTTATGTTGGTTCTCCAGGGTTTTATGGAAGAGGTAGCTGTAGAGTTCGCCCAGGCGCAGGTATTTTCTGGGCGAAAAACGCACCTGTTCTCCTGAGGCCCGCATGGTGCAGAAGGTGTCCAGGCCTTCAAACGGACTGGGCAGGCCAGACCGATAGTAGTCGGCGCTCAGGACGTGGTAGTCGAATTCCATGAAGTGCCCCACCACCATGGGCTGAAACTCCCGCAAGTCTTTCTGGAGCCGCAACAAAACTTCTTCGCGGCTTTTGCCGTGCGCTTGCAGAAACTCCGGGGTTAAGTGGTGTATTTCTATGGATGAGGCGTCCACCTCAAAACCGTCTGGTCTGATGTAGTGGTCTTCGTGCTTTACCTCCTGCCCTGCCTGGGTATACACAAACCACGCTACCTGTACCGTGTGCGGCCAGTTCTGGTCCTCTGAATAAGGCAAGTCCCAGCGCAAGGGAAGGCCAGAGGATTCTATGTCTATGAACAGTAGGTAGTCCTTCACGTGGTTTGTTTTCAAAGGCAGCGCACGGTGCCGTTTGCGTTTAGCGCCTCTTTTTGGAAAAACGGCCTCTAAACGCAAAATTGGTTTGGGCGCAGCAGGCTCAGACAAAAACAGAATTGGTTTTGTCTGAGCCTGCTAACGGCTACAGATTTAAGATACGGCAATTAGTCCATAAAAAAGCAAAAAGCGAACATTGGCATGCCCGCTTTTTGCTCAGGAGCACTTCTACGCCCCTGTCTGTCTGTTTCCAGATCAAATAACCTATCCCTGACTTAGCCTTTGAAGGACTGATAATACACCTCGCTCCACCGCAGCTCGTTCTTCAGTTGGCTTAATTTAGTGTCTTGGTTGATGACCACGCACTCAATGCCGGCCATCTCAGCGAAATCCTGTAACTGCTCTGCGCTGATGTTCTGGCTGTAGCAGGTGTGGTGCGCGCCTCCGGCCAGAATCCAGGCGGCACAGCCGGTTTTCATGTCAGGAAGGGGTTTCCAGAGTACGCGAGCTACCGGGAGGTTGGGCAGTTCGTTCTGCGGGGCTACGGCCTCCACTTCGTTCACGATCAAACGGAACCGGTTGCCCATGTCTACCACTGAGGCGTTGAGCGCCAGGCCTGCGCCCACATTGAACACCAGGCGCACCGGATCGGCTTTGCCACCAATGCCCAATGGGTGGATCTCGCAGGATGGTTTGTCTGAAGCCAGGGCCTCGTCTACTTCCAGCATGTGTGAACCCAGCACCAGAGAATTATTGGGATCGAAATGGTAGGTGTAATCTTCCATGAAGGCGTTGCCGCCGGGCAGACCGCTGCCCATTACTTTCATGGCGCGTACTAGCGCGGCAGTTTTCCAGTCGCCTTCACCGGCGAAGCCATAGCCGTCGGCCATGAGGCGCTGCACCGCAATACCCGGCAACTGCACCATGCCGTGCAGGTCTTCAAAGGTATCTGAGAAGCCTTTGTAGCCGCCGTTTTCCAGGAAGGTGCGCAAGCCAATCTCAATTTTGGCCGCTTCCCTTAAAGAGGCGCGCTGCTCTCCGCCTTCCAGCAGATTTGCCGCTACGGTATATTTGGTTTCGTACTCCTGTACCAGTTGGTCAATGGCTTGGTCGCTCACCTGATTAATGACGGCTACCAAATCGCCAATGCCATGGGTGTTCACCGCAAACCCGAATTTCAGCTCGGCCTCTACTTTATCGCCTTCGGTTACGGCCACGTAGCGCATGTTATCCCCGAACCGCACAAACTTGGCGCCTTGCCAGTCATACCAGCCAGCGGCCACACGGCACCAGTTGTTCAGTTGCTCCAGCACCTCCGGGTCTTGCCAGTGGCCTACCACTACTTTACGGTTGATGCGCATACGAGACACCATAAACCCGAACTCCCGGTCGCCGTGGGCGCTTTGGTTCAGGTTCATGAAATCCATGTCAATGGAATTCCAGGGAATGTCGCGGTTAAACTGGGTGTGCAGGTGCAGCAAAGGCTTCTTCAGGATAGACAAACCTCTGATCCACATTTTGGCCGGCGAGAAGGTGTGCATCCAGGTGATGACCCCAATACAGTTTTCGGCCACGTTGGCTTCCTGGCAGATCCTGAAAATCTCCTCCGTGGTTTTCACGGTAGGCTTGTACACCACCCGTACCGGCATTTGAGGGGCACTGTCCAGTCCTTTCACAATTTCCTGCGAGTGGGCGGTTACCTGGTCAAGGGTTTCCTGGCCGTATAGATGCTGGCTTCCGGTAATAAACCAGACTTCAAATTGTTTTAAATCAATCATGGGTTATGTTGGTTAAAGATGCACTTCCCGCCAAGCGGGCAAAGTTCACCTCCTGTTGCTGATAGTTCTCCTAACGGAGTTTTCACTGGCCGTAGTAAGAATCTGGCCCGTGCTTCCGTTCAAAGTGTTTTTTGATGAGCGAATCTTTGAGTCTGGGCACCTGCGGCCTTATCTGCTCTGTGAGAAACGCCATACGGGCTATTTCCTCTACCACCGCACTGTTGTACACGGCTTTCTTCGCGTCCTTTCCCCAGGTGAACGGTGCGTGGTTACCTACCAGTACCATCTCCACTTCTTCATAGCTCATGCCCTTCTCCTCTAGATAGTTCATGATCTGGAAACCGGTCTCGTACTCATAGTTGCCCTGAATCATGGCATCATCCATGGGCGGGGCGCAGGGTACATCGGTGGTGAGGTGGTCGGCGTGGGTGGTGCCGTAAATGGGAATGTCGCGTTGGGCCTGGGCCCAGGCGGTGGCGTAGGTGGAGTGTGTATGCACAATGCCGCCAATGTTCTCCCAATGCTTGTACAGTACGGCGTGGGTTTTAGTGTCTGACGAAGGCCGCAAAGAACCTTCTACCGTGTTGCCGTCAAAGTCTACAATGACCATTTTCTCCGGCGACAGGTCTTCATACGGTACGCCGCTGGGCTTGATGGCAAACACGCCCTGCGCCCGGTCTACGGCACTCACGTTCCCGAAGGTGAACAACACCAGCCCCAATTTGGGCAGTTGCATGTTGGCGTGGTACGCTTCTTCTTTTATGTATTGGTAAGCACTCATGAAGCTCTAGCTGATGGTGGTGGTGCTGGCAGAAGTATTCTCCAGTTCTTCCTGCCGTTGGGTATCTACTTCTGTCTCGCCGGCCTGGGCTTTACTGCCCGTCTCGGGTAAATCTGAAACGGCGGCAGACTTGGCTGATTGGCTGTGCTCCTCCAGGAAGCCTCCCAGCTCCGTATATTGCCGGTAGCGCTTGGCGTACAGTTCGGTTTTCTCTGGGTTAGGGAAATATTCCAGATCGAAGCCCTGGCCCATAGCGGCCATAGCGTCCTCTACTTTTTTGTAGATTCCGGCGGCAGTAGCCGCGAACATGGCGGCCCCTATGGCACAGGTCTGTTCTGACTTATGGATTCTGATGGGCATGTTCATGACATCGGCCATCATCTGCATGATGAACGGCGATTTACGGGCCACGCCGCCCAGACCAATTAAGCCTTTTACCGGCACGCCCTGCTCATTGAACCGGTCCACAATTTTCTTAGCGCCAAAGCAAGTGGCTTCTACCAAGGCTCTGAACATGCGGGGGGCATCGCTGCCCAGGCCTAAACCGGAGATGGCGCCTTTCAGCACCTGATTTGCGTCTGGGGTCCGGCGGCCGTTGAACCAGTCAATGGCAAACTCATTATGCTCAGACAGCGGAATCTGATCGGCGGCCTGGCTCAACTCTGGGATGATTTTATCTGATACCTCGTTTACCAAGGCCTCGGCGGTAGCCGCATCAATGACTTTGGAACCAGCCAAAAGGTTTTGCAAGGGCCACAGCAGAAGGCGCTTGAACCACGCGTACGTATCTCCAAAAGCAGATTGACCGGCTTCCATGCCCATCATACCCGGAATCACAGAACCCGGCACCTGTCCGCAGATGCCGTTCACCAACGTATCCTGCACTTCGTGCAGGGGGGCTACCAGCATGTCACAGGTGGAGGTGCCCATCACTTTGCTCAGGTGGTAGGGTTCAATCTGGCCACCCACGGCGCCCATGTGCGCATCAAACGCCCCTACGCCCACTACCACCTCTGTGGACAAACCCAGGCGCTCGGCCCATTCAGGGCTTAAGGTACCAGCGGCTTGGTCTGAAGTATAGGTTTGGGTGAATAACCGGGAGGTAAAGCCGTCCAGCAAGGGATCAAGGGTAGCGAAAAACTCATTGGCGGGCAATCCCCCAAATTCTTCAGCATAAAGGGATTTATGGCCGGCGGAACAGATGCCACGTTTCATTTGCCCCACGTCTGAACCTCCGGTAAGCAAAAACGGCACCCAGTCGCAGTGCTCAACCCAGGAGTAAGTGGCTTCGCGCACTTTCTCGTCTTCGCGCAGCACGTGCAGCAATTTGGCCCAGAACCACTCTGAGGAGTAGATGCCGCCTACGTATTTCAGGTAATTCGGCTCAAATTTGGTGGCGTGGGCATTGATCTCGGCGGCTTCCTGTACGCCGGTATGGTCTTTCCAGAGCACGAACATGGCGTTGGGGTTTTCCTCAAAGCCGGGCAGCAGCGCCAGCGGCGTTCCGGTTTTGTCTACCGCCACCGGTGTAGAGCCCGTGGTGTCTACCGAGATGCCTTTCACATTGGCCGCTACTTCAGCGCCAGCTTTCTGAAGACAGTCTTTAATGGTGTGCTCCAGCCCCTCTATATAATCTAAAGGATGTTGGCGAAACCGATTGGCAGAAGCGTCTGAGTAAAGCCCTTTGCTCCAGCGCGGATAGTTGAACACCGAAGAGGCGACTTCCTCCCCGCTTAAAGCGTTCACCAGCACCGACCTTACCGAGTCTGAACCGTAGTCTACGCCAATCACATATATATCTTGTGCCATATTCCTTATTGAAGTCAGCTTAACGTTTATCCACTCCCGGCCAAACAACTCCTCCCCGTTTTACGGAAATAAAAATTATTCTACACCGGCAAAACATCATTTTACAATTATAACAATAAGATTCATAAAATGTAATTATGACACTTAATTTAATTCTATGAGCTTACTCTATGACGGGAATCAGAACACCGCAACTATGGAAGTCACTACTTCTTAGGATAGTACAGGGATTGCTGTAACACAAATCGCGTTTAGGGGCCGTTTTTTGAAAAACAGCCCCTAAACGCGATTTATACTTTCACGCAGCTTGCCACTGCCTTTTTTTGCTACAGCAGAAACTTCTCTGGGTTGGGAATGAACTTCAGGAAGGCCTGGAAGTTGTCGTAGTACTTTTCCTTATCCAGCTTAAAGTAGAACGCGCCTTTTCTGGAATTCTCTTTGTCCTTCTCCTTTTGCCGCACCAGCAGGTTGGTAGACAGTACTTTCCGGCTGAAGTTGCGTTTATCAAAGGTGGTGTCATAGAGCTTCTCATAGAGCGTCTGCAACTGCGGCAGGGTGAATTTCTCCGGGAGCAGCTCAAACAGGATGGGATGCAGCGCGGCCTTGTAGCGCAGCCGCATTTTGGCCATCTCCACCATTTGCTCATGGTCAAAGATTAGCTGCGGATGATCGCCTAGCATAAACCACTCGGCGTGGTAGTCTGAGCTGAGCTGGGCTTGGTACTTCTGAATATCAATGAGGGCGAAATAAGGTACCGCAATGGTACGCTCCACGGGGTCACGGGTAGGTTCACTGAAGGCGGATATCTGCTCCAGGTACACCCCCTCCAGGCCGGTCAGTTGTTTCAGGACACGCTGGGCACCTACCTCCAGACTTTCATGGGGCTGAATAAAACCGCCCATGAGGCTCCATTTCTGCTTTTGGGGCGCAAATCCGCGCTGAATCAACAGCAGCTTGAAATTCTCCCCGTCAAAGCCAAATATGATACAGTCAACCGCTACCAGAACCCGTGTCTGCCCCGAATATTTCATCATTCCGCTGATATGTTTTGCACGGGGCAGCTCCCGTTCCAGGAAAAGTTTGCCGCCCATGCCGTTTCATCTCCACTCAAAGATAGCGGCCTTTCTCCTGTTTCTAAAAACGTGGAGGGAACCCGCTAATCTCGCAGCAAATAAAAGAATAGTAGGCAATTTACAAGCTTCCTGCCAAGCGCAACGGCAGATTTCGTTCCTGTGCATCTAAACCTGGCTAAAACAGCTTTTGCGTTTATGGGCTGTTTTTGGAAAAACGGCCCCTAAACGCAAAAGAAAATTCCCCCAGAAACAGATTCATCAGCCTGTTTCTGGGGGAATTTCATCAAAGGGTCGCCTTCTTATTTCACGGAGAATTTGTGCACCGTTACAGTGCTGTAGGTCTGCCCCGGCTTTAAAACCGTGCTGGGGAAATCTGGCTGGTTGGGAGAATCTGGGAAGTGTTGGGTTTCCAGGCAGAAGGCATTCCGGAACTCGTCTTTGGCCCCGGACTTAAGGGTGTTGGCGCCTTCCATGAAGTTTCCGCTGTAGAACTGGATGCCCGGCTCCTGAGTGCTTATTTCCATGAAGATGCCGGTCTTGTCACCTTGCGCGGTAGCTGCCACACGCAGGTCTTTGCCAGAAGCACCGTTCAGCACATAGTTATGGTCATAGCCGTTGCCGTACTGGAGTTGCGGGTGCTGGTCTTTGATTCTAGCGCCAATGGCGGCAGGTGTCTTGAAATCAAAAGGCGTGCCGGCTATAGGTTCAATACCCGTTGGAATCAATGTGGAATCTACCGGGGTGTAGCGGTCTGCGTTGATGTACAGCTGGTGGCCCAGCACATCGCCGCTGCCCTCGCCGTTCAGGTTGAAGAAGGTGTGGTTGGTGAGGTTGACAATGGTGGCTTTATCGGTGGTAGCCTCGTAGCTTACCTTCAGTTCGTTTTCGTCGGTGAGGGTGTAGGTGACCTTCACGTTCAGGTTACCGGGGTAGCCTTCTTCCATGTCTTTGGAAAGATACGTCAGCTCCAGGGTTTTATCATCTACCTGTTTGGCATCCCAGACCACGCGGGAAAAACCTTTGTTTCCGCCGTGCAGGTGGTTGGCGCCGTTGTTGGTAGCCAGCGTGTATTCTTTGCCTTCCAGCTTGAATTTGCCCTCGGCGATGCGGTTGCCGTACCGGCCAATAGTAGCCCCGAAGAACGTATCTGAGCCTTTGGTGTAGGCTTCCACGTTGTCAAACCCCACAGATACATCTACCAGTTTGCCGTTCTTGTCTGGCACCAGCAGGCTCACCAGCCTTCCGCCGTAGTTGGTGATGGCCGCCTGCACGTTGTTCTTGTTCTTGAGCACGAACAGATCAGTTTCTTTGCCGTCTATGGTCTTCTGGAAATTGGCGCGGGCAGGCAATTTGGCCTCCTGGGCGGCGGCGGTTTCTGTCTCTTGGTTCTGACTTTCTTGGTTCCCCGAGTTCTGGTTACAGGCGCTGGCTAACATCATGGAGCTAATCAGTAAAGTGGTAAAAGGTCTTACTACGTATTTCATGGGCTAGTTATGGGTTTCAATTGAATATTTAGCAAAGCAGGCGTTTCCTTTACAGAGAAAAACGCTTTACTCCTGAAGGCGCGCCTGCTTTCTTCTACTGGTTTATCTCTACTATGGGCCACTGTGCTTTGTCCCAGGCAAGCTTCTCAATCCTGAGTTCGGGCCTGCCGTTCTGGGTGGCGTCATACCCGTGAAAGATAATGTAATCTGTTCTATCAAAGGTGTAGACCGCGTTGTGGCCCACGCCATTCCACTTTTCGTTTCCTTCCAGCAGAACGGTGCCGCCGCCCGCATCCAGGGCCACTCCGTTTTTATCCAGATATGGCCCCTGCACATCTTTGGCCCGACCCACTATCATCTTGTAATCACTTTTAGCGCCTTTGCAGCAATAGTCAATGGAAGCGAACAGGTAATAATAGCCGTTTTTCTTGAAAATAAAAGGCGCCTCAATGGCATTTCCGCCAGCCTCCGCCGGATTACCCGGCAACGGTGCCGGATTGGTCCTTTTACTTTCATTCATCAACTCCCCCTGAGACTATCTATCAAGAGATCTTCACCCAGATCACGTTCACTGAGCAGGGCTCTTGTGAAGGCTTCACACGCTTGTTCTTCACCTGAATAGATGTTGCACTGGTTGATGGCTGTACTGCCTCAGAGAGCTGCTGCTCCGGTTTTGCAGTGTGCTCATGTCCTGCGCGTATTCACACCCTCCAGCACAAACTCCCCGTCTTGGGCTTTAACAGCGGTATTCCCGATTTTCAGGATGAGTTCGTTCATTTTCTTGTTGATGCTGGCTGAGGCAGACATCTTTTATCTGCAAGGTCTTAGTAGCCGAATTTGTCTGCGCATTCAGGTTGAACGCCATCATACATCCGGCGGCCAGGGCCGTGAAGGAAAGGGTTTTGTTCTTCATGTTACTTCTATTAAAACAGATACTATCGAGTTTGAGCCTAAGAACAGTTGTTACTTTGATGACCAGACTCAGCAAAGGGCAATTTTACTTCAACAACCGGACTTCGTAGATACCCGCCGTGGAAGAGCCTTCTTTCGCCCGGAATTGGATATTTAAGACGTTATTCGAGGCTTTGGTCAGCAGGTGGGCGGGCAGTTCATAGTCTACCTCCACAAACTTGTCGCCGCCGGAACCGTCTGCGGTCACTGTTTTGAGCAGTTGGTTGTTCACCAGAATGTCAAACGCCCGGTCACGGTCCCGCCCAAAGTAGGTCACGCGCAGCTTGCGGGCCCCGGTGCCTTTGTTTTTCAGGTTATAGCTGAACCAGCCTGTGGCGTGCCGCCAATGCCGGTCGCGGTGAACACCGGTTTCGGTGCGTTCTCCCTGGAACCCATGATCTGACTCAGGTTGCTGTTCGCCGGGGGCTACCTGGTCTACCGTTCTGGCTTCCAGTGCCAGCTTCTCTCTTTCTTTTTCTTTGATAGCGGCTTTTCTGGCTTCCAATCCTTCAGGGGTGGTCACCGGCCAATACACCATGTAGCGGGCATCGTGTATCTGGTAGAAAGGCACCAGCTCCAGGCCTTTGTACTGGCTGGGCTGGATCAGCCCCGAAGCAGTAAAGGTGAAGGGTTTTCCGGGGACCGGTTGAATAAGATTGGCCACGTTTTTGGCAGAAGACACCAGCAGAGGCGCTTCCTCCAGCGAGTACAGCGGCCCATTGGCCACGTGCCCCATGCGGCTGCCATCTGCTAGTAAGCCGGTCAAGTCTTTTTTATCGGTTGCGGCGGCTAGCACAATGGGGCCGTGCACAAAAGACACCCAGGGTGAGCCATCGGGTAAATATTCGGCTTTGGTTTCCATGGGCAGGGAGAATGCCACCACATCCCCTGATTTCCACTTCCGGTCAATGCCCACGTACCCGGCCACGGCCGTACTTGTTTTTGCTTCTTTGCCATTAACCATCACTTGCACCAGACCTTGCTTCACCCACTCCGGCTGCCGGATGTACAGGGTGAATTTCTGGGCTTTCTTCAGGTTCAGGGTGAGTTCTGAACGTTCCTCAAAGGGGAATTTCGTTTTCTGGGTTAAGGCCAATCCTTTCGCTTGCCATTCTAGCCGCGAAGGGAGGAACAGGTTTACGTACAGGTCTTTGTCTGTATGGGCATAGACCAGCTCGCCGTATTTGCCATGGTTCTCCAGGCCCGAGCCCACGCAGCACCAGAAATCTTCCTGAGGTTGGGAATATACGCGGTAATGACGCGGCCGCATTGGCGTGAAATAGACAAAGCCTCCCCGGCTTGGATGCTGCGATGAGAGGATGTGGTTGTACATGGCCCGCTCATAGTAGTTCAGGTATTGGGCGGAGGCGCTGTTCAGAAACAGTTGCTTGGAGAGCTTGAGCATGTTGTAGGTGTTGCACGTCTCGGGGCCTTCTTTGCTTTCCAGCATGGAAGAGAAATTATTGGCCGGGTGGAAATGCTCGCTCACGCTATTGCCCCCAATGGAAACGGTGCGGTGGTTGACCACGGTGTTCCAGAAGAAATCGGCGGCCTTGGTCCAGCTAGTATCACCACCCACCTCGGCCACCCGCTGATAGCCAATCACCTTCGGGATTTGGGTGTTGGCGTGCATGCCGTTCAGCTGGTCTTTGCCTTGCAGCAAAGGATTGAGTACGGAGATCTGAGAGAACCGCTTTGCTATGGTAAGGTACTTTTTGTCTCCGGTGATTTGAGCCACATCGGCGAATACTTCGTTCATGCCGCCGTGCTCGCTCCGGAGCATGTCCTGGATCTGGGCATCGGTGAGGTTAGCGGTAAGATCTATACACCAATCTGAGAGCTTCACCAGCATGTTCTTAGCTTTCTCATTTCCGGCAAAAAGGTAGGCATCGCGCAGGCCCGCGTAGGTTTTATGGATGTTGTACCAAGGCACCCATTTCTTGTTCAGGGAGAAGCTTCCGGCCTCTATTTTACCAGCTTTGATGTCTTGCCACATCTGCTTGCCGCCGGGGGTGCCGCCCAGATACCCGTTGCCGCTTTTCTGTTGGCAAGCCTCCAGCTGGTCTACCATGTAGTTCAGCCGGCGCAGCATCTCCTGATCTCCCGTGGAAGCATACATCAACGCCAACGCCGACACGTAATGCCCCCCAATGTGCCCGTCCAGGCCGGTGTTTTCCCAGTTGCCGTAGTTCTCAGCCTTCGGCTGGATTCCGGCCTCTTTTTGATAAGGAGCCAATAACCGGTCCATGTCCAGGGACAGGAGATAATTTAAATCTGTCTGCTGCGCCTGTTTGAAGGGACTGTCCAGCAACCGCACCGCCGTTAACGGAAAACCCTGCAATCGCCCTGCCTGGGCACACCCCACTGCAGGCAGTAACGCAAAAAACAATATTCGTAGGACGCTCAACTTCATCTATTTTCTTCCACTTTAGGTTTTAGACACAAGAGGTTAAGACCTCAGGCCGTGGTGTCGTTTAGGGGCTGTTTTTGGAAAAACAGCCCCTAAACACAAAAGCATAATTTTTTATGGTTTCTTCTTCCAAACTCTTCTCCTCCGCAAACCGCAAAAGCCTTCGCGTTTGTTTATATAAATGTAATAAATACACTTATATTTATTGCAAACTTCTCCTATATTTAACTTCCTGCTTCAAACATTTAGAAACAAACGCTCCCTAAACCGCCTTCAAGTATGAAAAACACAATTACCATCTTTCTCCTCCTGTTGAGCAGCCTGGGTTCCTACGGACAAACCACCGCCACCCTTACAGTACCCGCCAAGGCAGAAGTAACCATTAGCCGACACATCTATGGGCATTTCGCGGAACATTTGGGGCGGTGCATTTATGGGGGCTTCTACGTGGGAGAGAACAACACCAAGATTCCGCATACGGCTGGGGTTAGGAATGATGTGGTGGCGGCGCTGAAGAAGCTGAAGATCCCTAATCTGCGCTGGCCCGGCGGTTGCTTCGCTGATACCTACCACTGGAAAGACGGCATTGGTCCTAAAGACCAGCGGCCTTCCATCGTGAACAACTGGTGGGGCGGTGTTACGGAGAACAACAGTTTTGGGACGCATGACTTCCTGAACATGTGCGAACTGCTGGGCACAGAGCCCTATCTGGCCGGTAACGTGGGAAGTGGCTTGGTGCAGGAGCTGGCCGACTGGGTGCAATACGTAAATTTCGCCGGAGTGAGCCCCATGTCTGACCTTCGCAGGAAGAATGGCCGCGACAAACCCTGGAAAGTGAAGTACTGGGGCATTGGGAACGAAGCCTGGGGCTGCGGAGGAAACATGACGGCAGATTACTATGCCAATGAATATCGCAAATACGCCACCTTCGTCTCTGACTGGGGCAATACCGGCAACCTGTTCAGAATTGCTTCCGGGGCCAGTTCTTCAGACTACACCTGGACGGAGACATTGATGAAGATTATCCCCAAGAACCTGATTGAGGGCATTGCCCTCCACCACTATTCCGTCATTAACTGGGAAAAGAAAGGCCCGGCTGTTGGTTTCTCAGAGCAACAGTACTTCTCTACCATGAAACAGGCGCTGTTTATGGAGGAGCTCATCCAGAAGCACTCAGCCATCATGGATAAGTATGACCCAGAGAAGAAAATAGCCCTGGTGGTAGATGAATGGGGAGGCTGGTACGAAGTAGAGCCAGGCACCAACCCTGGCTTCCTGTACCAGCAGAACACCATGCGTGACGCCATGATTGCCGGCTCTACCCTAAACATCTTCAACAACCACGCAGACCGCGTGCGCATGGCCAATCTGGCACAAGCTATCAACGTGCTTCAGGCCGTCATTTTAACAGACGAAGAGAAAATGCTGCTCACCCCCACCTACCACGTGATGGAGATGTACAATGTGCACCAAGACGCCACTTTCCTTCCGCTTACCGTGAAGAGTACCAACTATACCCTAGGCACTGAAAAACTGACGGCCGTGAACGGCTCCGCCTCCCGGGACAAGAATGGCATCACGCACATTTCCCTGGTGAACATTGACCCTAAAAACAAACAAGAGATTTCCATTGCCATTGACGGAGCCAATTACAAATCGGTGACCGGACGCATTCTGGCTTCCAAGGCGCTGCAAGACCACAACACTTTTGAGAAACCAAATCTGATCACACCTACCACTTTCAAGGGGGCCAAGCTGAAAGGCAATTCGCTGAAAGTGGAGCTTCCGCCGTTTTCTGTGGTGGTGCTGGAAATGAAATAAATCTCTTGGCCTCAATAGCGCACAGCTGCAGCCTGTACTTCATGATATGTTTGCGTTTAGGGGCTGTTTTTGGGAAAACAGCCCCTAAACGCAACTCCTGTTCAGATGGCATAGCAGGAGTAACATCATGGCACAAGCATTTCCCCTTTAGCGCCCCTTTTTCCAAAAACAGACATAAACCAGCCTCGTCAGGTTTTCTGACGAGGCTGCTCTTTTAATGTACCTAGAGGTTAACTTTCTCTACCCGCTCTTACCCGATTCTGGAGGGGTCTTGGCACTTGACATGGATGGTGCCTAGCCCTTAATCCCAGCACCGGAAGCACAGGCCGTTGGTTTAAAAGCCAGCGCTTACCGCCAAAGCCTCTAAGGGATGGAAGGATAACGCGGTAAAGGCAATCACTACATAACGGGCGGCCAATACTGCCGTAAAAGAACCAGAGTAGCGTATTCATTCTAAATGGGAAATATTTGCTTATGCGCACCACGCGCAGACTGAACCAAATGCTTTTAGATTGCCAGAAGGGTGATGCCAGCATGAGGATAAACTGTTCCTTACTTGGCTCCTTCTGCACCGCCGCTGTTGGTTAAACTTTACGCTACAGCTATATTCTTTAGGTATAAGCAGGAGACCAGCAAAACCCCTTTAAGGCTTCTACAGTAGTATAAATGCCAATATTATTTAATATCTTACCAGATAAGTACTACGCTCCGGTCTTAGTGCATGAACTCAATTACAGTATTAAATTTTCTATTCTTTTGCCATACCACTCATGTACATCCAGAGAATATTATCCGGGGTTTTCCTTGTCGCTTTCCTTAGTTTGGTATTCTTTACTACACTTGCGTACTTAAACCTAAACGACACCTATACCCTTTACCGCCAGGACCAAATTGCGCTTGACATTCTGAGAGCCATAGAGCCCTTGGAAAACAACATATTGAATATTAACAACGGAGCCATCGCCTATGCCACCCAGGGCCACACCCAGGCGCTGGAGCAGCACGGGAAAGGACTTGCCAATTACCCAAGAAGCCTACGGGTGTTACAGAGTATTGACGCCACGGGCCTGGGTAAATCAGAAGACATGCAGCGGTTAATGCAACACGCAGACTCTGTCATTTCTCTCTCTTCGCGTCTGGTGGCCCAGGTCAAGGCCAGCCCCTCAGGCGCATCCTTCACGGTACTTGAGGAGAAACTACACCAGCATCTCTATCTTTTCAGAGCTGTGGTAAAGGCCATAGAGCACCAACAACAGGCCAAGCAGCTTTTAGCCGATGAAAACACGCAGAGCAAGCTCAACAACATGCTGCACACCTTCATTGTCTTTACGGCCTTCATGTTCCTATTTTTCATGGCCACCTATTGGCTTATCCACAAAACCCTCCGGAGCAGGCAGCAGGCGGCGGAGCTCCTGAGAGAAAAGGAACAACTTTTCTCCATTCTCTTCTACAAGAGCCCTATTATGCTGGCGCTCACAGAACTTTCTACCGGTAAAATCATTGACACCAATGACAATTCTTTGGCCTTCCTGGGCTATTCGCGCGAACAGGTCATTGGCCGCACCGCCCATGAGCTGAAGCTATATCCTAATCCGCAGGACCGGGAAAATGTGATCCAGATGGTGCTCAACAACCAAAAGGTACGCAATCTGGAAATGCGGCTCCGCACCCAAAGCGGCGAAATAAGGGATGTCATGTACAACATTGAGCGCATGCACCTCAACAACCTAGACTGCATTCTGCTGGCCTTTGAAGACATCACAGACCGTAAGCGGGCAGAGAAAAAGCTAAAGGACAGCGAACTCCTGTTCTCTACCATTTTTTACAAAAGCCCCATCATCAAATCCATCTCAGACGCCAACACGGGTGCCTACTTAGATGTGAATGATCGGTTTTGTCAGTTTTTTGGTTACCCTAAAGAAGAAATCCTGGGCAAATCCAGCACAGAGCTCCAACTCTGGAAAAATGAGCATGACCGTACCGCCTTTGCCCAGAAGCTTAGAAATGAGCAGCGGGTGAAGTCTCTGGAACTGGAGGTAAAAACCAAACAGGGCGCTATTCACCATATCTCTACCCACGCAGAGATCCTTCGCCTAGACGGGAAAGAATGTATTGTTTCTGCGGCGGTAGACATCACAGAAAAGAAACAGGCCGATGAACTTATCCGGAACCTAAACATCTCTTTGGAGAAAAGCGTGGCCGAGCGTATCAAGGAAGTCTCTGACTACAAATATGCCCTAGACCAATCTTCCATTGTGGAGATCACAGATAAAACCGGCGCCTTTATCTACGTCAATGACAACTTCTGCAACATCTCCGGTTACCGCCAGGAAGAACTGTTAGGCAAAAACCACCGCATCACCAAGTCCGGCTACCACTCCAAAGAATTCTTCCAAGATATGTGGGAGACCATCTCACGGGGCAACATCTGGAAAGGCGAGATCAAAGACCTGACCAAAGACGGTGTCTACTACTGGACTGAGACCACCATTGTCCCCATCCTGGATGAGCAGGGCAGCCCGCACCAGTATCTGGCCATTAGGTGGGACATCACTTCTAAAAAAGCCAGTGAAGAAGCATTACTGAGGGCCGTAGATGAACTAAGGATGAGCTCAGAGAGATTGAAGGAGGCACAGGCCCTGTCACATGTGGGTAGTTGGGAATTTTCTTTGGAGCCCCAGGAGGCCATTTGGTCTGATGAGATCTACCGCATCTTGGGCACCTCACCTACTGAGACACCTACCAAGCTGGAATCATTCATGACGTTCGTGCACCCCGAGGATGTGGAGCACTCTCGCAAGATGCTGACGGCCCAAACCTACAAAGCAGACACCTCTTACCAGTTCAACTGCCGCATGGTGCTCAAAAACGGCAGCGTAAAATACCTATACAATGAATTTAAGGCGATAGTAGAACCTGACGGGAAACCCGTAAAACTAATAGGCATAACGCATGATGTCACCAAAGAATGGTTGGCCCAGCTGGAGAACGAGCGCATTACCTCAGATCTGCTACAGCGCAACAAAGACCTGGAGCAGTTTGCGTACATTGTCTCCCACAACCTCAGGGCTCCGGTGGCCAACATCATGGGCCTCTCCAACCTGATCAGGATGCTCCCCCCAGAGAATTCTGCCTTTAAAAAGTCTATGGACGGACTCCAAATCTCCGTGAACAAGCTGGACACCGTGATCAAGGATTTGAACAACGTGTTGCAGATACGCCGGCAGATCAATGAGATGAAAGAGGAAATAGACCTCCAACAGCTAGTGGATGATATCAAGTCTATGGTCGCGAATCTGATTGACAAAGAAAATGTCCTGATCTACACAGATTTCTCCCGCCTGGGGAAAATCTATTCCATCAAGAGCTACCTGCACAGCATTTTCTCCAACCTCATTTCCAACAGCATCAAATACCGCCAACCAGACCAAAGGCCTATTATTGAAATCATCGCCGACAAAATAGATAGTAAGATCTACTTCTATTTCAGGGACAACGGTTTGGGCATTGACTTAAAAGCCCATGAACACAAGCTTTTTGGGCTGTACAAGCGGTTTCATTTCCATACAGACGGCAAAGGCATGGGCCTTTTTATGGTAAAGACGCAGGTAGAGACCCTGGGTGGCAAAATCTATGTGCAAAGTGAAGTGAACAAAGGCACCGAGTTCATCCTGGAGTTTGAGGAACAGCACATGCGCCAGTGGTAATCTGGGCAAAAGGCTGAACAAGCCAGGCGAGCATAAATAGAAAAAGCCGCTCATACAGTGCGTATGAGCGGCTTTGTACCAGGAGCGGGAATCGAACCCGCACGACCTAATGGTCACAAGATTTTAAGTCTTGCGTGTCTACCAGTTCCACCATCCCGGCAACCTCACCTCCCGAAGGAAATGAATTAGGCAGATAAACAAAAGACGTTACCGAGGCAACGTCTTTTGTTTTGAGCGAAAGACGGGGTTCGAACCCGCGACCTCGACCTTGGCAAGGTCGCGCTCTACCAACTGAGCTACTTTCGCGTTTTAACTAACTCGCTGTTTGAATTAGTGATACAAAGGTATACACAAAAATCTTAATGTCAAGCGCAGCCCTCAAAAAAAATTCACCAACTACAGCTTCTCCCTGAAAATCAGGAAGAAAAATTTCAAATAATTTTGTGGCCCTATAGCGTTTAGAGGCTGTTTTTGGAAAAAGAGCCCCTAAACGGATACTCTTGGCACCACAGAGAAAGCGCCTCTCTTCAAAACATTGCCTAAAACAGTGATTTACCTCCGCTTTTTTATTAGGTATTAGACATGCTCCACCCTCTTTCTTGTCTGGCATGGCTTCCCGGCGGTAGCTTTCACAGCTTATTCTTCCACCTACAAGAGGTAGGAGCAAGCCTAGCTGCATAGCCTCCTCCCATTAGAAGCAGTCTTGCCCTAACAAAGTCTGCCCCATCACCAAGTTTACAGATAAATTGAGCGGGCAGCCTTCATCCATATTCTGGTGGGGCTCTATTTGCAGCGAAGCCACCCGTTTAGGAGCCGTTTTTGGAAAAACAGCCCCTAAACGGGTGGCTTCGGCTTACCTAAGAATTCAGGTTCCTGAGTGATAGATTAAGCTTTTTGCCGTTTGCCGTCTACCAGCATCTTCAGTTCGTTGAGTTTGAGCAGCGCCTCTACCGGCGTAATGGTGTTGATGTCCAGTTTCTCAAACAATTCCTTAATGCGCACCAACTGCGGATCGTTGAGTTCAAACATGCTGAGCTGGTACGGCTGCTTGGGCAGAGTTTTGAGGGTTTCCTGCGGATCTTGGTGCGGGTGGCTGATTTTCTCCTGCTCCAGGTGGTGCATGATTTCATTGGCCCTAAGCACAATACTGTTGGGCATACCCGCCATCTGCGCCACCTGTATCCCGAAGCTGTGGGCACTGCCACCTTCCACCAGTTTGCGCATGAACAAGATTCTGCCGTTGCTTTCCTTCACGCTCACGTTAAAGTTGCGCACCCGCGGGAAATCCTCGGCCAATTGGTTCAGTTCATGGTAATGCGTCGCGAACAAGGTTTTAGCCCGGCCTTTAGGCGCGTTATGCAGGTGCTCCACAATGGCCCAGGCAATGGAAATGCCGTCATAGGTACTGGTGCCCCGGCCAATCTCATCCATGAGCACCAGGCTGCGGTCAGAGAGGTTGTTCAGGATGCTGGCCGTTTCGGTCATCTCCACCATGAACGTACTCTCGCCGCGGCTCAGGTTGTCTGAAGCGCCCACCCGGGTGAAGATTTTGTCAATCACGCCCACCTGCGCCGCCTGCGCGGGCACAAAGCAGCCAATCTGCGCCATGAGCACAATTAAAGCCGTCTGCCGCAACAGGGCACTTTTACCGGCCATGTTTGGCCCCGTGATGATAATGATCTGCTGGTCGTCGTTGTCTAGCCTGATGTCATTGGGCACATAGCGCTCCCCCACCGGCAGTTGCTTTTCAATAACCGGATGGCGGCCTTGCGTGATATTGAGCACGGTGCTCTCGTCTACCTCGGGCTTCACGTAATTGTTCTGGGTGGCCAGCTGCGCGAAATTGGCCAGACAGTCCAGCATACCCAGGGCTTTGGCGTTCTGCTGAATCTGGGGCACAAACTCGGCGGCACTCAAGACCAGTTCATTGAAGATGCGCTGCTCAATCACGAACAGCCGGTCCTCGGCGTGCAGGATCTTTTCCTCGTAGGTTTTAAGCTCCTCGGTGATGTAGCGCTCGGCGTTCACCAGCGTCTGCTTTCTTATCCAGGAGCTGGGCACTTTGTCTTTGTGGGCGTGCGTCACCTCCAGGTAATAACCGAACACTTTGTTGTAGGCGATTTTCAGGCTGCTGATGCCCGTGTTCTGCACCTCGCGCTGCTGAATCTGCAACAGGTAATCTTTGCCCGAAAACGCAATGGCCCGCAGCTCGTCCAGTTCGGCATCAATACCGTTCTGCACCATGTTTCCCTGGTTGGTGAGTACCGGCGCATCGGGCTTCAGGACTTTCTGGATCTCATCTCTAATGCTCTCGCAGGGCAGCAGTTGATCGGCCAGCTTCTGCAGGGCGGGCACGCCGCTCACCGCCAATAGTTCTTTAATGGGTAGGGTAGCCTCCAGCGCCCGTGCCAACTGCAACAACTCTCTGGGGTTCACCCGGCGCACCGCCACCTTAGAGATGAGGCGCTCCAGGTCACTGATCTGTTTCAGGTAGTGGTGGATGTCATGCAACAGTTCTGGACGGGCCTGCAAAGCCTCCACGGTATCTAACCGCCGCCTGATCTGCGCTGCATCCTTTAACGGCAGCACCAGCCACTTGCGCAGCAACCGGCCGCCCATGGGCGTAATGGTGTTATCCAGCACGTCAATCAACGGCACACCCTCGGGGTGCTGCGGATAGATCAACTCCAGGTTGCGCACCGTGAAGCGGTCCAGCCACACGTACTTATCTTCCTCCAGGCGGCCCAGCGCCGTGATGTGGCGCAGGTCGTGGTGCTGGGTCTCGGCTAGATAGTGTAGGATGGCCCCGGCCGCCGTGATACCCTCCGTGAGCGCCTCCACCCCAAAGCCTTTGAGGGTTTTGGTATTGAACTGCTTGGTGAGCGCCTCCAGCGCGAAGTCATAGCTGTACACCCACTCATCCAGCGCATAATGGCAGAAATCATTGCCAAAAGTCTGGAAGAATGTTTCTTTTTTGCCTTTGCAGAAGAGCACCTCGGCGGGGCTGAAGTTCTGGAGCAACTTGGCGGCGTAGCCTGCATCACCCTGAGCCAGCAGGAATTCACCGGTAGAGGCATCCAGTAAGGCAATACCCACCAGTGGCCCTTTCCCGAAGTGAAGCGAGGCCAGGTAATTGTTCCGCTTCTGCTCCAACACCTGATCGTTGAAAGACACCCCCGGAGTTACCAGCTCCGTTACCCCCCGCTTCACAATGCCTTTCACGGTTTTGGGGTCTTCCAGCTGGTCGCAGATGGCTACGCGTTCACCGGCCCGCACCAGTTTGGGCAGATAGGTATCCAGCGAATGGTGCGGGAAACCGGCCAATGCTGTCTCTGCCGCCGAGCCGTTCCCCCGTTTGGTCAGCAGAATGCCCAGTATCTTGCTGGCTTTGATGGCATCTTCGCCAAAAGTCTCATAAAAGTCCCCTACCCTGAAGAGCAACAGCGCGCCCGGGTGTTTCGCCTTGATGGCATTGTATTGTTTCATCAGCGGCGTAGCGCTGAACTCTGCAGATTTGGCCAAAACTCTTGTGCTAAAAAGGTACTGTGCTGCGGCTCCAATGCTGGACTCAGGGTTATTTCCTGTTTCCGCAAGACCCACTTCTTTTGATCTCTCCTGTGTGCGTTTAGCGGCTCTTTTTTGAAAAACAGGCGCTAAACGCATCTGTCCCTGCTTTGTGTTACCTTTGCGTCTCATCCGGCCTGGCCGAAAATGAATAAGATATGCGTAAGTTAAGCATGGACGAACTCCAACGTGACTCGGTGGAGGACTTCAAAAATAAGCAAAAAAATCCGTTGGTTTTGGTGCTGGATAATGTGCGGAGCCTGCACAACGTGGGCTCGGCGTTCAGGACCGGAGATGCCTTTGCCGTGGAGAAAATCTATCTGTGCGGGATTACCGGCACGCCGCCCAACAAAGAAATCCACAAAACTGCCTTGGGCGCCACAGAATCTGTGGATTGGGTACACGTGCCCACTACGCTGGAGGCTGTGGAAGGACTAAAGCAACAGGGTTATCAGGTATGGGCTGTGGAGCAGGCCCAGAACAGCACGTCTTTAGCTGATTTCAAGCCGCATGTAGATGCTAAATATGCCTTCGTGTTTGGGAATGAGGTGTTTGGCGTGGAAGAGGAAGTCATTGAGCAGGCAACCGGTGTGCTGGAGATTCCGCAGTTTGGGACCAAACACTCCCTCAATGTGAGCGTGACGGTGGGCGTGGTGGTATGGGATTTCCTGAGCAAAAGGCAGTAACTTATTGTCAAGCTCAAGCGCTCCCTTATTTTTTGGATTCCAGAATGTGTATAAAAAGAGTCGGCCCACTCAGAGGAGTGGGCCGACTCTTTTTATATGGAATTTAACGCTGCTTATTTCTTGCTGCCTTTGGTTACTTCCTGTACCATAGACAGGAAATTTCCTTCTGGCTTAGCCTTGAATTCTGCATACGCAGTAGCCTGGCGAGTGTTCAGGATTTTGTACAGGTCACCCTCAAAGCTGCTTTCAATTTCTTTCAGGCGAGCGTCAAGCATCTCGGCGTCATTGCTGTACATTTTTGCTACCTCAGCGGCCTTAGCTAAACGCTTTTGGTTCAGGGCTCTTAATTGAATGTACTCATTCTCGTTTAAACCCATTGACTGCACCATGAGGCGAGTTACTGAATTACAGGTTTTCTCCAGCGCTTTGTTCAAGGCGGGGGTGTCTTGCGCCATGGCATTAACCGCTAGAGCAAATAAAAGACAGAGGGTGAGGGTAAAATTTTTCATGATGTGGACAGTTTGTTAATTTCGGATTAGATAAGGTTTATAATGGTGAGGGCGTAGCATATGGGGCTACAGGAAAGGGTATATTCTTTGGGTTTAGCGTCTGGCAAAGCGTCTCCCCAGCTGGTCATTTGCGCTGGCTAAGGCATTTTGGGCGTCTTTATGATCTGGATGGTAAGCAAGGAAAGCTTTCAAATCTGACACGGCGCCTTCCAGTTGGTTCAGGTCCATTTTCACGATGGCGCGGTTGAACAACGCTTTGGAATGCTCAGGCTTTTCAGTTACTACTTCGTCCAGATCGCGCATGGCCCCGAAGAGATCGTCCAGAAAGTATTTGGCGGCGGCTCTTCCATATTGTGCTTCCGGTGATGAGGCTTTCTCCAGCACCGCATCAAAGTCTTTGAGAGCTTCTTTATAAGCCCCAATTTCCAGAAAGGCGTTTCCCCTACCAATCAGGATACTCGTTTTATCTTCGGGAGAAAGCTCTTCAGCGGCTGAATAGTCCTTGATGGCCCCATACAGATCGCCAAGCTCCATTCTGGCAGCTGCTCGGGTTACGTAGGCCTGTACATTTTTAGGCTCTTTCTTCAGGAGCTGAGACATCTCCTTGATCTTCTGCTTAGAGGCAGAAACCAATGGCATATCTTCTGTGAAAGCAGACACTTGCAAAGAGGCACCTATCAAGCATAATACAACTAGAATCAACCTTGCCACTTGCATCTTTTTTGTTTTTAATTTTAATATAAAATGAATGTCTTTAATTTTTAACGTGAGTAGTCCCTGTTGCGGATCTCCACAAGCGCTAAATATTTCAATTGTTTAAAAGAATGTGACAAATATATTAAAACAATCAGAACGAAAGCAAGAAGCAGTAGTAAAAAATATATAAAAAAATTTCTAAAACAAAAAAAAGCCTGTTTTTAGGCTGTATACGAAGGTTTTTATAGCTAACTTTTTCTTATAATTTCTCATTACAAGCTTCTTCCAACAACAACTTGCCTTTATCTAAGCTTAAAATTCTTCTTAAAAAGTAATATTATCAATCTGCCCCTAGATAAGTCAAACCAGAATAGGTTTATTCTTACTTATAACTATCCTCATCTAAGCCAGTCTGTTTTCAAAGTAGATTTTATTTTTGAGCACTAAGAAACGAATCCATTGAGCAACAGAGTACTCAGATGACAAAGCGAGGGAGGTGCTAAGAATTAAGGTAATGAAGTAGGCACAAGCAATCCTGCACTATCCAAAGTTGCCGCTGGTCAACCTTTCCACAACTGAGGCACTAAAGCCAATCCCTTAGCTTCACTCAGTCTGAGAACTATGGAAGGAGGAGATCTAGTCAGTTTTGCCCATATTTCAGAAAAAGCCTCGCTAAACGCGATTCAGGAGATGGGCAATTAGAAAGCTCAACCAAGCTGCATCATGAAACACAACTCATAAAATCTGGCATAGTTTAACTGTTACCTTCCTGAGGAAGCTATACCTTGGCACCTTTCTGCTCAACTAACAGGAGTTCCGCTATTTTTTAAAGAAACTGTTGGAAAGCAGCAGGCCGCAGATGCTTGGGAATAGGAGAATCTTACTTCATGCCTACAACTCTATACTCATTTGTAGCGCCACTACTGACAAAGCCTTAAACATAAAAAGCCCTGGCTCCCATGGGAGCCAGGGCTTTTTATGTTTGGCAGAATCTTGGTTACACCATGTACTTATATAAAGTTGGCTACCTGCTCCCGGAAATTCGATTTAGCCGAAGAGCGTTTGCTGTTTCTTTGGTCACGGATGCTTTCCAGCGCCTGCATGGCCTTCGGATCACCAGACACATAGTTGATGGTCAAGTGGAACGCCTGGCTCAACTCAATTCGGTTGCGGTCTAGGTCACACACGGGCAACTCTGCTTCCAGGTCGGCCAGTGTCATGCCTTCTGCATACAGATCATACTTCTCCAGCACCTTCTCCGCAAAAGCTTTGTATTGATCTTGCGTAGGTCTTCTGATAATGGTCTGACCCAGAATAAAGTGACCATCAATAAAATGGAGACACTGTGTTACACGTACAGAACCAATTGAAGAGTTGTAGAACAGAATCTCATGTCCATCTACCTCCATGCCTTTGTGCGCATGCAGGTTAGGCTTGCCTAAAATTTGTCTTGCTTCCTTCACAGAAGCCCCAAACTCTACTCCTCTGAAATTGATGGTAGCGCTGGTGTTAGAGATCACCCCCTTTTTGGGAGCAACAATGTTCAGCAAACTTACTATGGTGCGGGGGTAATTGGTCTTATCGAAATACTCCTCTTTCGTTAAGGAGTGTGTCTCGTACCCCTTTTTAGATTTTGCCGATGAAGATTTCTGCCACAATAAACCAAACATTTCTATTCCTTAGTTAAAATTCTGTATGTTAAGACGTTTCTTCTATTTCTAAGCTGTTTTCAAACGCTTCTGCAACCATTCCTAGCCACTGCGTCTATTCTATTTCTTAAGCTATTTACCAAGGCTATTTTATTCTTCAAAGAGATTCTACGAAGATTATAACAAGTTCTTTATTTCATGTAAAACCAAAAAATACAAAATCAGTAGTAGTGCAAATATTAGCAGGCATTATACTAAAATGTTAATATTCCCCGTTGCTCTATCTTCATTCCTCCTGCTAAGTCTTTAGCTGCCACACTACCGTTTATATCTCTTGCCAAAAGCTTTTACACCCCCTCTATAATCCTAAGACAAACTTACTTTAGTCCAAGTTACACAAAAGAAATAAGGCTCACTTGCCAATAGCTCTCCTGCTAGCAAAGGAGCGGCTCAAGTTTATTTCTTCGGGCCTTTTCATCCATAGCTTATTAGAAAGCAGTAGAACTCAAGGGCACCTGCCTCTACTTTGCCTCTTCAACTCAAACGGCTTCTCACCTAGCACTAAAGCCACGTCTTTCACAGACCTTCCTTTTATACAATAGTCAAAACCGCAGATAATGATAGCTGCGCCGGGGCTAGTTCCTACACGTATTCCCGTCCAAAGACCCCACGGAGCACGTGGCACCCAGACCACATCCTTTCAAAAGCAGAAGTGATGGCATTGCTTCTTTCTCCAGACTCCATATTAATTCTGCACAAAAAAGCGTTCTGCCCTGCACGTCCTTCTTCAAGGCTCCGGCCCTTTCTGTTTAGCGGCTCTTTTTTGAAAAAACGGCCCTAACCGAGAAGGATACATCTACTGCGTTCGGTGCTGCTCTCTCCCCTAGTTGTTTTAGGGCTTATTTTGGAAAAAGAGCCGTTAAACGCATTTCAACAACTCCCAAAACAATCCTTACCTTTGCAGCTTAGTTTCTAAAGAACAGACACAATGCTTCGTTCACACACCTGCGGCGAATTACGCCTGGAGAATGTTGGTCAGGAAGTGAACCTGACCGGATGGGTACAGAAATCCCGCGACAAAGGCGGCATGCTTTGGATTGACCTGCGCGACCGCTACGGCATTACGCAGCTAAGCCTGGAGGAAGGCGTTTCTGAGGCCTCGGTTCTGACCACCGCCCGCACGCTGGGCCGCGAGTACGTGGTAAAAGCCACCGGCACCGTGATTGAGCGTATTTCTAAGAATGACAAAATCGCCACCGGCGACATTGAGATAAAAGTAACTGCGCTGGAAATCCTGAACCCCGCCAAACTGCCTCCCTTCCTCATTGAGGACGACACCGACGGCGGCGACGACCTGCGCATGAAGTACCGTTACCTGGACCTTCGCCGCTCGCCCGTGCGCAAAAGCCTGGAGCTGCGCCACCGCATGGGCCAGCAAACCCGCGCGTACTTAGACGGCCAGGGCTTTATTGAGGTAGAAACGCCGGTCTTGATTAAATCCACCCCCGAGGGAGCCCGCGACTTTGTGGTGCCCAGCCGCATGAACCCCGGCGAGTTCTACGCCCTGCCGCAGTCACCGCAAACGTTCAAGCAGCTCTTGATGGTGTCTGGCTTTGACAAGTACTTCCAGATTGTGAAGTGCTTCCGGGACGAAGACCTCCGCGCCGACCGTCAGCCCGAGTTCACCCAGATTGACTGCGAGATGTCTTTCGTGACGCAGGAAGACATCCTGAACACCTTTGAAGGTTTAGTGAAGCACCTGTTCAAGACCGTGAAAGGCATTGAATTGGGAGATTTCCCGCGCATGACCTACGCTGATGCCATGCGCCTCTACGGCTCAGACAAACCAGACACCCGTTTTGCCATGCAATTTGTGGAGCTGAATGACCTGGTAAAGAACAAAGGTTTCAAAGTGTTTGATGATGCCGAGCTAGTGGTGGGCATTAACGCCAGCGGCAGCGCCCATTTCACCCGCAAGCAACTGGATGAGCTGACTGATTTTGTAAAGCGTCCGCAAGTTGGAGCCACCGGTTTGGTGTATGCTCGCGTGCAGGAAGACGGCAGCGTGAAATCAAGCGTTGACAAATTCTACTCTCCAGAAGATTTAGCGCAATGGGCCCAGGCTTTTGACGCGAAGCCCGGTGACTTACTGCTGATCTTAGCCGGCTTCGCCGATAAAACCCGTAAAGCTTTAAATGAACTGCGTCTGGAGATGGGCAGTCGTTTAGGCCTGCGTGACAAAGACACGTTCTCCACCCTATGGGTACTGGACTTCCCGCTCCTGGAGTGGGACGAGGATAGCAACCGCTACCACGCCATGCACCACCCGTTCACCTCGCCCAAGCCCGAGGACATGGACCTGATTGACACCAACCCCGGCGCCGTGCGTGCCAATGCCTATGACATGGTGATCAACGGTGTGGAAGTGGGTGGTGGCTCCATCCGGATCCATGACCGGGGCGTGCAAAGCCGCATGTTTAACCTGTTGGGCTTCACGCCCGAGGAAGCGCAGGCGCAGTTCGGGTTCCTGCTGGATGCCTTTGAGTACGGTGCGCCTCCGCACGGGGGTATCGCCTTCGGGTTTGACCGTCTGTGCTCGCTCTTTGGCGGGGCAGATTCTATCCGCGACTTCATTGCGTTCCCAAAAAACAACTCGGGCCGTGATGTCATGATTGATGCTCCTTCCCCTATCGTGCAAGCGCAGTTAGATGAACTGCAGATTGACGTGAGATTACGCGGATAGTTATTCGTTATTAGTTGTTCGTTCTTAGTTCAAAACGGGTGAGGTCTGGGAGATCTCGCCCGTTTTGCGTTTTTGGCCTGTTTTGTGAAAAGTAGGCCAAAAACGTAAAACGGCACAGAGACGCTCGCAGGTCCTCAGGACGATCCGAGGTCTTTTGGACATGAATAGTAGAAGAAACTGGCGCGAGTCTGTAGACTCGTGCCGATGGATTTGTGGAATCTCCAGACTCCATTTTACGTGTTGCTGATGGTTCCTGGCGAGTCTGGAGACTCGCATCATCCCGTGTCACGAGACTTTAGTCTCGCGACAGCGTGGAACATAGGGGCAGCGTGGAATATATAAGTGTATAGAGAAATGGGCAGGTTCTTTGAAACCAGAAAATCAAGTGCTGACCTCGTAGCCTCCGGAGGTCCTGCGAGCGTCTGTGGCAAAAGCCGTTTTTGGCCTACTTTTCCCAAAACAGCCCGAAAACGGAACAGTCCGACTTCCCCTTTCCAACAGCCACCACCAGCAAATAACCCCTTCACCGTTCACCCTTTGCAATTACCGCTCATCATATTTTGCTTCGCTGGCGAGGCTTTAGGCTGCACCTTTGGGTCAATCAATCGCACAAACCTTTAATCATTCTACCGCCATGAAAACAAAAGTTACTTCCCTCCTTCTTCTGCTGGTATGCCTCGTGTGGAGCGCACAGGCCAAAGCACCTTCTTTCAATGTAGTGAAAACCGGCAAAGGCCCTGCCATGATCTTCATTCCGGGCTTGAACTCGGCCGGCGAGGTTTGGGATGAAACCGTGAAGCATTACCAGAAAAACTACACCTGCTACGTACTCACGCTACCCGGTTTTGCGGGCCAGCCCGCGGTGAAAACAGAGCATTTCCTGAACAGCGTGCGGGATGAAATCATTGCCTACGTGCAGGAGAACAAGCTCAAGAAACCGGTGCTGGTGGGCCACAGCCTGGGAGGCTACCTCACGTTGGCCTTGAATGTAAAAGCACCAGAGCTATTTGGGAAGACGGTAGTGGTAGATGGCTTGCCGTACATAGGTGCCGTCCAGAACCCGGCCGCCACCGCGGAGAGCATTAAGCCCATGGCCGACCAGATAAGAAACTCCATGAAACAGATGAACCCGGATGCCCAGAAACAGCAGGAAGCCAGCTTTGGCGTGACCATGGCCAATGATTCTGCGCACATCAAGAAAATCATTGAATGGGGCAGAAAATCTGATTACAATACCACCAGCCAGGCCATGTATGAGATGTACTTCTCTGATTTGCGCCAAGACATAGCCGCCATTAAAGCCCCTGTCTTAGTGCTGGGTGCCTGGTACGGGTACAAAGATTTTGGGATCACCAAAGACATCACCACTAATATGTATAAAGCGCAATTCGCTAAATTGCCTACCGCCGAAGTCAAAGTAGCCGATACCGCCAGGCACTTCATCATGTATGATGAGCCTGCCTGGATGCTGGCCCAGATGGACGCTTTCCTGAAGAAATAATCGCCAGCCTAATCAACTCCATGACTGCCACCCGTCATCATAAATGGTATTGGGTCTGCCAAGCAATTGGCTGGACCTTTTACCTGTTTATTGGGCTCCTGATGAGCTTCCTGTGGTTTAAAAAGCAGCAAGGCATGTACAGCGTACAGTTTGTGGGCACGGGTATTTTTCTGGTGCTCACGCATCTGCAACGGCATTTCAGCCACCGGTACCGTTGGATAGATTTGCCCATCGGGAAATTGGTGCTGCTGGTGCTAGCGTATAATGCGGCGGCGTCTATGGTCTGCCAAGTGCTGGTGAGCGTGTTTATGCTGAGCATTGGCCTGTTCACCTGGCAGGAATACAGCTTTGGGTACCTAGTCATGTATTCGGCCAACGGCCTGGTGATTTTGAGTTTCTGGTCTACCCTTTACTTTGCGTTTCAGGCCGTGCAGCGGTGGAAGCAGAAAGAAGTAGAGGCCTACAAACTCCAGCTGTCTTTGCGCGAGGCAGAATTGCAGGCCATTCGGTCGCAGCTAAACCCGCACTTTCTGTTCAACAGCCTCAACAATATACGGTCTTTGGTGCTGGTTGACCAGAACAAGGCCCGGGAGATGATCACCAGGCTTTCCGCGATGATGCGCTACGTGATTGGCTACAACCGCAATAATCTGGTGAGCGTAGCCGAAGAGCTGGAGTTTCTAGACAACTACGTGGCCCTGGAAAAGATCCATTTTGAGGACAAGCTGCAATTCTCTGCCCAGGTAGACACAGAAGCAAAAAAAGCCGCCATTCCGCCGTTGGGTATACAGCTCCTGGTAGAAAACGCCATCAAGCACGGCATTGGGACCAAATTGGAGGGAGGCAGAATCCATCTTTCCCTGCACCGGCAGAACGGGCATTTGCAGGTACAGGTAGAGAATACCGGTACCTTGGCCACTGCTTCTTCCTCTAAAGGTATTGGCATAGAACGGCTGCTGGAGCGGGTGAGCCACTCCCTGGAACAGAAAGGAGCCTTTGCCTTAGCCCAAACCTCAGAACACCTTGTGACCGCCACCCTCACGCTGCCTTACAGAGAATATGAGAATCTGCATCATTGAAGACTCCCGACTGGCCCGCCTGGAGCTGAAGCACCTCTTAACCAAATTTCCGGACTTGGAACTCATCGGCGAAGCCGAAAACGCCGAAGAGGGCATACCGCTGATAGAAGAGCACCGTCCTGACTTGCTGTTCCTGGACATTCACCTGCCCCAGAAAAACGGTTTTGAGTTGCTGGCAGCGCTAGACTACACACCGCAAGTCATCTTCACCACCGCCTATGACCAGTATGCTTTAAAGGCCTTTGAGCGGAATGCGCTGGATTACCTCATGAAGCCTATTGAGGAAAGTCGCCTGCGCCAAGCCGTGGAGAAAGCCCTGGCCAAACAGGAGACTACCAAACCTGCCTCGGCTCCTAGCCTGTTAAGCGAGGAAGACCGCGTGTTTGTGAAAGACGGAGAACGTTGCTGGTTTGTGGCTTTGAGACAGGTGCGCATGATAGAATCTAACGGCAACTACGCGTTCCTGTACTTTGACCAGGAGCGCCCCTGCATCCTGAAGTCCCTGAACTACCTGGAGACCCGCCTGGACCCGAAGGTGTTCTTCCGGGCCAACCGCCAGCAGATCATCAACGTGAACCACATAGCGCAGATCAACCCTTGGTTCAGCGGCAGCATCAAGATCCAGCTCAGAGGCGGCGAGGAAGTGGAAGTAAGCCGAAGGCAAACGCAAATCTTCAAGGAGCTCATGAGTCTGTAATGCGTTTAGGGGCCGTTTTTCAAAAAACAGCCCCTAAACGCAGAATTATATACTGACCAGCAGAGAGCCTCCGCTCACCCATGACTCTAGCTGCCCATCTGGTTTAAGCCTGATTTTGGAAAAATAGCCCCTAAACGCAAAACAGAAGAGGCACCCTTGGGTGCCTCTTCTGTTTTATAGGATGTAGTATACGTTTACAGCAAGTTGCTGAACAGACCAGGCATTACACCCATCAGCACCGTGAGCACCACCAGGGAGATCAACGTAAAGGTTGCCAGTGGATCAACAGAGATACGGTCTCCGGCTGGTTCTTTCATGTACATAGCAATGATCACTCTGAAGTAGTAGTAGATACCAACAGCAGACATAAGCACCGCAACTACAATCAGCCACAGCAGGTCTTTCTCCAGCGCCGCTGAGAACAGGAACAGTTTCCCGAAGAATCCTCCGGTTAACGGAATACCCGCCAAAGACAGCATGGCCACCGTCATGGCAAAGGCCAGCAGCGGGTTGGTCTTCCCTAAACCATTGAAAGAAGTGTATTCATCAGAACCACGTTCATCGGCTACATATTTTAAAACCCCAAATGCAGCAATGGTCGCTACGCCGTAGGCCAGGGAGTAAAACAGGATGGCGTTCTCTGAACGATCATTGAAAGAGGTAAGCGCAATCATGAGGTAACCCGCGTGCGAGATGCTTGAATAAGCCAGCATCCGTTTCATGCTGGTTTGCGTCACCGCCCCAATGTTGCCTATGATTAGGGTAAGTACGGTGATGGCTACCACCGTTGGGAACCACTGATCATACACGCCCCCAAAGGCCGCCGACATGAGCTTGTAGAAGGCAGCAATACCCGCCGTTTTCACTACGGTAGACATGTAGCTGGTAAAGACCGTAGGCGTACCTTCATACACGTCTGGCGTCCAGAAGTGGAAAGGCGCGGCCCCAATCTTGAAGGTAATACCTACCAGCACCAGCAGTAACCCCATCAGCAGCAAAGGTGCAGTACCCGGCTCCATTCTGATAGCCGCATCGGCAATATCAGTCAGGTAGAAAGCACCGGTTGCGCCGTACAACAAGGCCACCCCAAACAAGATAATACCTGTAAAAAACGAGCCCATGAGGAAGTACTTCATAGAAGCTTCGTTAGACAGGATGTTGCGTTTGTCAGAGCCCGCCATGATGTACATGCTGATAGACATGATTTCAATGCCCAGGAACAAGACCAGCAGGTTCTCATATGTTACCATCATGATCCCGCCCACCAGCGCGAACAGCAACAGTGAGTAGTACTCCGCCAGGTTGGCATTCTCATTGATCACATACCGGCGGGAGAAAGGCAGAATAAATAAGGTGGACAACACCATCACCGCCGTAAAGCCAACGGAGAAGTTGTCGGTGGAAAGCATGTTGCTGAAATAGCTTTTGGGCTGGTTCCAGTCTAACAAGGTAGCCCCCAGTGCCACTGCCAAGAACAGCAATACCACGGGCATGAGCACTCTTTTGGATTTCATGAACCCTACGAATAGGTTCAGGATACCGAATATGGAGAGTAGAATTATGGATGTCATGAGCAGGTAATTTCCTGTGTATGAAAATAGCGTCAGGTTAGCGTTTGATCACGTCCAGCAGTTTCAAAACGGATGGTTCAGAAAGACTCAGGAACGTGTTAGGGTGCAAGCCAATCCAGAAGACCATCACGACCAACGGCACCAACACCGCTTTCTCTGTGAAGGTAAGATCGGTGAAACCGCGGGTAATGTCGTTTTGCTCGCCAAACATCACGCGCTGGAACATGCGTAACATGTACACAGCTCCCAGAATGATGGTGAGACCGGCAATAGCGCCCATCCAGTTGTTGTACTGGTACACGCCCATCAGAAGCAGGAACTCGCCCACAAACCCGTTGGTCAGCGGCAGCGCCACCGTTCCCAGCAACAGCACCAGAAAGCAAACCGATAGGAATGGCGTGTTCTGTGTAATTCCGCCCATGGCGGCAATCTCACGGGTACCAATGCGGCTCTGGATAATGTCAATGATGAAGAACATGCCCACTACGTTCACCCCGTGGCTCAGCATCTGCACCATAGCGCCTTGCAAACCGTGCTCGTTCAAAGTGAACAAACCGGCGGCAATCAACCCCACGTGTGAAACAGAGGAGAATGCCACCAAACGCTTCATGTCCTGCTGACGGATGGCAATGATAGCACCATAGATAATCCCGATGATGGCTAGCACCATTACCACCGTAGACCATTGGCTTACGCCTAACGGCACCACCGGCAGTAACCAGCGTAGCACTCCGTATATACCCATTTTCAGCATGATACCAGACAAGAGCATGGTACCGGCGGCCGGGGCTTCAGAATATGTGTCAGGTTGCCAGGTATGGAAGGGGAATACCGGCATCTTGATCGCAAAGGCAATGAACAGGAACCAGAACAACCAGCTTTGGGTACCGGCATCCAATATTAATTGATAGAAAGCTACTTCTTCAGAGCTATGCGCGCCCGGGGTCTGGAAGTACAGATACACAAATGCGGCCAGCATGAACAGAGACCCGAAAACCGTATAGATAAAGAACTTGAACGTAACACGTACCCGGTTCTCTCCGCCCCACATCCCGGCAATAAAGTAAATCGGGATGAGGGCTACTTCCCAGAAGAAGTAGAATACAAAGGCATCTAGCGCCGTGAACACACCCACTAGACCGGTTTGCATGAACAGAATGAGCGCGTAGAAAGAAGAAGGTTTCTCGTAGTTGTGCTTAAACGTAGACAGGATGATCAAGGGCACCAGGAACACGGTCAAAAGCACCATGAGTAAGCTGATGCCATCCATGCCTACTTTGAACATGATGCCGGCATCGGCAATCCAGGGCTCATTGAGCAGGAATTGGGTACTGGCGTTGGGGGCAAAGTTGATCCAGGCCCATACTCCCAGCACCAGTTCCACCAAGGCCGCGCCAAACGCGACTTTCTTGGCTCCCTGTCCTTTTACCAACAGTACCAGCAGTGCGGCCAGTGCCGGCCATAAGATTAATAAAGCGGTTAACATGTGGTTGGTGGTATCAGATAATAAAGTTCAGCAATAAGATTAACGCGATGCCCAGCACCATCAGGAGCAGGTAAGACCCGGTAGCACCGCTCTGCACAAAGCGCAGGGTGCGTCCTCCGCCTAAAGTCACCTTCCCAAACCCATTCACAATTGGGTCAATGATGCCTTTCTCTACAAAGCGATACAAGCCGGTAGACAAGCCCATCACAGGTTTTACAAACAGGGCGTTGTAGAGTTCGTCCACGTAATATTTGTTGTACACCAGTTTGTGCAACGGTGACAAGGCAGCCCCTTCCTCGGCGGGAACAGTTCTTTTCTTACCGTAAATCACGTAAGCCAATATGATGGCCACTACTGCCACCGCCACTGAAACCGCCATGAGGATATACTCTGTCTCATGTGACAGGTGGTGGGCTTCAAAGGCACTTGGCACGGCTCTTCTGGCCAACTCATATACCGGCGAAAGGAAGTTGCCCAGCATATGGTTCTCGCTGAAGACTGCTGGTAATCCCATGAACCCGCCAATGGTAGAAAGTATGGCCAGGATAATTAAAGGAATGGTCATGACGGCCGGAGACTCGTGCAGATGGTGGCGCTGCTCCTCTGTGCCTCTGAAGTTTCCGTAGAAAGCCAGGTACAGCAGACGGAACATGTAGAACGCCGTCATGAAAGAAGTCAGCAGACCGAAGGCCCACATCACTTTGCTGTGCATGAACACGTGCGCCAGCAACTCGTCTTTAGAGAAGAAACCGGCAAACGGCGGAATTCCGGAGATAGCCAGTGTCCCGATCAGGAAGGTCAGGAAGGTAACAGGCAATGCTTTCTTCAGACCACCCATTTTGCGCAAATCCTGCTCGCCGCTCATGGCGTGAATCACGCTACCAGCCCCCAAGAAAAGAAGCGCTTTAAAGAAAGCGTGCGTGAGAACGTGGAACAGCGAAGACGAATAGGCCATCACGCCCAGCGCCAGGAACATATACCCTAACTGGCTCACGGTAGAATAAGCCAATACTTTTTTGATGTCGTTCTGGAAAAGACCAATGGTAGCGGCAAACAAGGCGGTGGCCAGGCCAACAATAGCTACAACTTCCAGCGTATCTGGAGCCAAGGTGTACAACACGTTGGAACGGATCACCATATAAATACCGGCCGTTACCATGGTAGCCGCGTGAATGAGGGCAGAAACCGGAGTTGGACCGGCCATGGCATCTGGTAACCAGGTATATAGCGGCAACTGGGCAGATTTACCCATGGCTCCCACAAACAGCAGGAGCGTAATGGCAATTACTACCCCATCATTCACCTCGCTCAGTTGAGTGGCTTGGTTGAAGACCTCACCGTAGCTCACGCTACCGTAGGTGATAAATATTAAGAATATTCCCAGCAGGAAACCTAAGTCCCCAATGCGGTTGATGATAAAGGCCTTCTTGGCAGCGTTGTTGTACGGGGTCACTTTGTTCCAGAACCCAATGAGCAGGTAAGAGCAAAGCCCTACGCCTTCCCAGCCCACAAACATCATCACGTAGTTGGAGCCCATCACCAGCAGGAGCATGGAGAACACGAACAGGTTCAGGAATGCGAAGAATTTACCGAAGTTCTCGTCATGGCTCATGTAGCCGGCGGAGTAGATATGAATCACAGATCCTACCCCGGTTACCAACAGCAGCATGATGAGCGACAGCTGGTCAATCTGGAACGAGAACGGAATCTTGAGGGAACCTACCGAGATCCAGTTGAAGATGTCAGTAGTGTACGGGCGGTTGCCGTAGCCTTCAAACCCGAAGAACAGGTACAACGACAACAGGAACGAACCCAGCACGGTGGCACAACCCACCAGTCCCGCCAGCCCTTTCGGCAATTTCCGATTACCCAGTCCGTTAATCAGAAACCCGATCAGCGGCAGGAGCGGAATCAGCAAACACACCCAGGTCATCTCAGCGTTGTTTGCCGGCAAAATAAATTCTTGCATTTGTTAAAGCGTAAATGGAACGGTATTCTTTATAGAATCTAGTAGAGCGGCAAACCGCCTTACCACTTCAGTTTGTTCAGGATATTGATGTCAGTGGAGCGCACATTGCGGTAAATCATCACAATAATGGCCAAGCCCACGGCTACCTCGGCGGCAGCCACCGCCATGATGAAGAACACAAAGATTTGCCCGTTAGGATCTGAACGATACGAGGAAAAAGCCGTAAGCAGCAGATTGACGGAGTTGAGCATCAACTCAATGCACATGAAAATAATGATGGCGTTACGGCGGGTAAGCACCCCAATAATCCCGATACAGAAAAGGGCTGTGCTGAAAAACAGGTAATAGTTCAGCGGGATGGTCCTAATGACCTCAGGAATATCATTCATGATAAATATATTGGTGAAATAAGCGTCTCAGGCACCTGGCAACAGCACCCAAAGTTATTCCCATTTTTTGGTAAAACCATAGCTAACGGCACCTTCTTCCCCAGTGCCCCGGCTCCTTATAGCTTTACTGCCTTTGCGTTTAGAGGCCGTTTTCTAAAAAAGAGCCCCTAAACGGATGTAGACAAGGCGTGCCTTCTGGAACCGGCAATAAAAAAGGACAACAGTGAAGCTGTCCTTTCCAGCCCCTTTGCAGGAGCTTAAAATCTATTTTGTTCGCCGGGCTCGCGCTTACCTAACATCACCGCTCCGGCCATAGCGGCCAGGAACAGCACGGAGGCAAGCTCAAACGGTAACAGGTAATCTCTGAAAAGCACTTTCCCCAGGTTTTCTACCATACCTATCTGCGAGTCAAACACGGCGGTATTGGCCAATTGGGTATCTACATCTTTCAAAGCGGCAATCATTACCACAAATAGAATACCACCGGCAATAACTGCGGCAAACTTACTGAGCATGGGTTTATGCTTTTCTGTGTCTTCGCGCATGTTCAGGAACATGATCACGAAGAGGAACAACACCATGATGGCTCCCATGTAGACAATGAAGTTCACCGCCGCCAGAAACTGGGCGTTGAGCAGAATGTAATGCCCGGTTAGCGCGAAGAAGGTCATGATCATGAACAACACGCTGTACACCGGGTTTTTAGAGGCCACTACCCCAATAGCGGCAAAGAGGGTCAGGAAAGTGAGGAAGTAAAAGAAATTACCCGTCATAGTTTTGTCTGTGATTAACGCGCGGCGGCAGATGATGTAAGTTCAATGGGCATTGGCTCTACCAGACGGTCTTTGCCGTAGATAAACTCATCGCGCTCGTAGCGGGCCGGGGCCAGTTTATCGTTCTGTAGGAAGATGGCCGCTTTAGGGCAAGCTTCCTCGCAAAGGCCGCAGAAGATGCAGCGCAACATATTGATTTCGTAGCTTACTGCGTATTTCTCCTCGCGGTACAGGTTCTCCTCGCCTCTTTTGCGTTCGCCGGCTACCATGGTAATCGCCTCGGCGGGACAAGCCACGGCGCAAAGACCGCAGGCGGTACAACGCTCTCTCCCCTTCTCATCACGCTTGAGCACGTGCAAGCCGCGCCACACCGCACTCATAGGCCGGGTTTCCTCTGGATACTTAATGGTTGCTTTCTTCTTGAAGAAGTGACGCATGGTGATAGACAAGCCTTGGAAAATAGCCGGGAGATACATTCTCTCCGACAGGTTCATGGGCTTCTTCTCCAGCTTCTTTGCTCTATTACTTAATGACTGCATATCATTTAAATCTTTAAAGGTCTGTAAAGACTCTCCTTTCGCTAAAAAGAACCTCTACCTCTGGTAGCTAACGCTTACTGGAAAAACTCCTGCTTTAACAGAATGGCACCGCCGGTCAAGATCACATTGGCAATGGACAAAGGAATCAGGATTTTCCAGCCCAGGTTCATCAACTGGTCATAGCGGAAACGCGGCAGCGTCCAGCGTACCCACATGAAGAAGAAGATGAAAAAGAAGATCTTACCAAACAGCACCACGGTACCCAAAATGGTCACCACATTGTGCGGCAAACCTAGCTGATCCATGAACGGGAAGTTATAACCGCCAAAGTACAGGGTAGACATCACGGCCGAGGCCACAAAGATGTTCACGTACTCCGCAAACAGGTACAAGCCCATGCCCATGGAGCTATACTCAGTGTGGTAACCGCCAATAAGTTCGGTCTCGCACTCAGGTAAGTCAAAAGGCACACGGTTGGTCTCCGCGAAGGCGCAGACAATGAAGATCAGGAAGCCGAGCGGCTGGTAGAAGATGTTCCAGTTCATCCCGGAGATCCCGAACAGCTCCTCGCCCTGCTGTGCCGCGATGTCACGCATTGACAAAGTGCCGGTTACCAGCAAAAGGGCAATGATAGACATACCCATGGCCAGCTCATAGCTGATGTTCTGCGAGGCCGCTCTAATGGCACCCAACAGGGAGAACTTGTTGTTGGAAGCCCAGCCCCCAATCATGATGCCGTACACACCCAGAGCCACAATCCCGAACACGTACAGAATCCCGATGTTCACCTCAATGGCCTGCAAGTGAATAGCTTCACCGCCAATGATTAAAGTACCGCCAAACGGAATCACCGCGCTGGACATACAGGCCGTTAACATGGCCAGCGAAGGACCGGCAATGAAGAGGAACTTGTTTGCATTAGCCGGCACGAATTCTTCTTTGAAGAACAACTTCACGGCATCGGCCAAGGGTTGCGCCAACCCAAACGGGCCTGCGCGGTTAGGACCAACGCGGTCCTGGATGAAAGCAGCAACTTTACGCTCGGCGTAGGTAGAATAAGTGGCAATCAGCAACGTCACGCCGAAAACGGCCAGGATGATGAGTGCTTTGATCAATAATAAGGATAGCTCCATTATACTTGTCTTCCTAGGTTAAAAGGAGTGTCTTTCAAATCTTCCTCAGTTGAGCCTGGTAAATTAGGCACCACCGGCACATTCAACACGGGCAACTCATAGTGGTTGGTGGAAATTACCGAACCACGGTCAATTTTACGGGGTCCTTCAATAGTCCAATCATTCGGGTCTTTGTGGTCGAAACGGCACTCGTTGCAGATGAACTCCTGCACCTCGTTGTACTGGTCTTTGCGGGCAGTTACGCGCAGCACGTCGTTGCCGCGCATCCACAGCACCGTTTTACCGGAACATTTAGGGCAGTCGCGGTGGGCGTCTACCGGTTTGGTAAACCACACGCGGTTTTTAAAGCGGAACGTCTTGTCTGTCAAAGCACCTACCGGGCACACATCTATCACGTTTCCGGAGAACTCGTTGTCAATCACGTTTTCAATGTAAGTCCCGATCTCGGCGGCGTCTCCACGACCCAACACGCCGTGCACGCGTTTCTCAGCAATCTGATCGGCGGTGTACACGCAGCGGTAGCACAGGATACAGCGCGTCATGTGCAACTGAATCAACGGCCCTATATCAATTTTATCAAAGGTGCGGCGCTCTTCTTCGTAGCGGGTGCCGGAGGTACCGTGCTCGTAAGCGAAGTTCTGCAGATCACACTCCCCGGCCTGGTCGCAGATAGGGCAATCCAGCGGGTGGTTGATCAACAGCATTTCCACCACGCCTTTGCGGGCGGCCAGTACGTCTGGGTTGGTAGTGTTCTCCACCACCATACCGTCTTGCACCGGGGTAATGCAGGAAGCCACCAGTTTAGGCATGGGACGAGTATCTTTGGCAGAACCGGCCGCCACCTTTACCAGACAGGCGCGGCATTTACCGCCGCTTCCTTTCAAAGGGGTATAGTAGCACATGGCCGGGGGCACCACCTCGCCGCCAATCTTACGGGCTGCGTTAAGGATGGTAGTTCCTTCCTCTACCTCCACCTCTATGCCATCAAAAGTAATCTTTACCATGTTTTGTTTATTGTTGCTTGCTGATGGATAGTTGTTCATCCTCCAGCAAAGGACTATTACTTGTATTTCTGTTTAGAGCCTCTTTTTCAAAAAACAGCCCCTAAACGGCACTTTATTTACTTCTAGTAAAACCAGCTACACGCATTTCGTCCCCCTTTGAAGGGGGTAGGGGGATGATTACTTCTGCAGATAACTGCATTCCCGAGCATCAATTCCCTTTCGCTTTTAGCGTGTGCTTTCGCTTCTTCAAACGTCTTTGTCATCCCCCTACCCCCTTCAAAGGGAACTTATCAGGAATGCTTACTTTAGATACTGTTTAGCGCCTGTTTTCTGAAAAACAGGCGCTAAACAGCACGCTTATGCTAATACAGATTCGGCTTTGTTGAACACCGCTCCTGGCGCAGTAGCAGCCTGCGGATGCTTCACGTGCCACTCAAACTCATCTCTAAAGTGACGGATGGCAGCGGCAACCGGCCAAGCGGCGGCATCACCTAACGGACAGATGGTGTTTCCTTCTATCTGCTTGGCAACGCTCACGAGCAAGTCAATGTCATGCATGTGGCCGTGGCCGTACTCAATGCGGTGCAGGACTTTCTCCATCCAGCCGGTTCCTTCACGGCACGGGCTGCACTGTCCGCAGGACTCGTGGTGGTAGAAACGGGCCAACGTCCAGGTGTGGCGTACAATACAGGTCTGGTCATCCATCACAAAGAATCCGCCGGAACCCAGCATGGTACCCGTGGCGAATCCACCGTCAGACAGGGACTCATAGCTCATTAATCTATCTTCACCGGCAGCGGTTTTCAGGATCAACTCCTTCGGAAGAATCGGAACGGAAGAACCTCCGGCAATCACCGCCTTCATGTCACGGCCTTTCCAGATACCGCCGCAGTACTCATCTGAGTAGATGAATTCCTCTACCGGAACGCCCAACTCAATCTCGTACACACCCGGTTTGTTGATGTTACCGCCGGCAGAGATCAGTTTGGTGCCGGTGCTGCGTCCCACGCCAATTTTAGCGTACTCAGCGGCCGTGTTGGTCACAATCCACGGCACGGTAGCAATGGATTCCACGTTATTTACCACGGTTGGGCTACCGTAAAGGCCCCACACCGCCGGGAACGGAGGCTTGTTTCTTGGATTTCCGCGCTTGCCTTCCAAAGACTCTAATAGCGCTGTTTCCTCGCCGCAGATGTACGCGCCCCCGCCTGGGTGCACGTGCAGATCTAGAGAGTAACCGCTGCCCAGGATATTTTCTCCCAGGAAACCGTTGGCATAGGCTTCGGCAATGGCTTTCTCCAGAATACGCAGCACGTACAACAATTCTCCTCTAATGTAGATATAAGAAGTGCGGCAGCCCAAGGCGTAGCTGGAGGTAATCATGCCCTCAATTAAGAGGTGCGGCAGGTGCTCCATCAGGTACCGGTCCTTGAAAGTACCCGGCTCAGATTCATCGGCGTTGCAGACTAAGTAGCGGGGTTTGCCTTCTGGCTTGGCCAAAAAGCTCCATTTCATACCGGTAGGGAAACCGGCCCCACCCCGGCCTCTTAAGCCTGAAGCCTTCACTTCTTCCACCACTTCCTCGGGGGTCATGGTCTTGAGCGCTTTCTCTACAGAGGCGTACCCGCCGTGCTTGCGGTACACGTCAAAGGTTTGGATGCCTTCAACGTTGATATGTTCAGTTAATAATTTTCTTCCCATGGTTTCCTTACAGTTGAGGCTTTCAGCTCTTCCAGCATTTGGTCGGCGCTGGCGGGGTCTAGGTTCTCGTAGAATTTCTCACGTACCTGCAACATGGGCCCGGTTCCGCAGGAAGCCAGGCATTCTACCGTTTTGAGGGTGAAGTTGCCGTCGGCGGAGGTCTCGCCTACTTTGCAGCCCAGACGGTTCTCCAGGTGCTCTATCAGTTGGTCTGACCCGCGCAGCATGCAAGGGCCCGTGCGGCAAACTTCCAGCACGTGCTTGCCTACCGGCTTCAGGTTGAACATGGTGTAGAACGTTGCTACCTCATACACCTCAATAGGCAGGATATTCAGGATTTCGGCCACTTTGTCCATCACCTCGGGGCTCACCCACCCACCAAACTCCGCTTGCGCGATGTGCAGGATAGGCAGGATGGCAGATTTCTGCCGCCCTTCTGGGTAATGCGAAATGTAGCGCCGGATTTCGGCCATGGCCCCTTCCGAGAACTGTACTTCTTTTTTTTCTACTGTTTGATCCATTTGGTCAATGGCAAGTATAAAAGCTGTTTTGCAACAGGCTTGGGAAAAATCGATTCTATTTATAGGAGCTGCTTAGGCGTCCAGCTCACCGGCAATCACGTTCATGGAAGACAGCGTCACAATGGCATCAGACAACTGTGAACCCACCACCATCTCCGGATAAGCCTGGTAATAAATGAAGCAAGGTCTTCTGAAGTGCAGACGGTACGGCGTACGGCCTCCGTCAGACACCAGGTAGAAGCCCAACTCTCCGTTACCGCCTTCCACGGAGTGATACACCTCACCAACCGGAGCGTCAATCTCACCCATCACAATCTTGAAATGGTAGATGAGCGCTTCCATGTTGCGGTACACCTCCTGCTTTGGCGGCAGGTAGAACTCAGGAGCATCGGCGTGGAACGGACCTTCGGGCAGGTTGTCAATGGCCTGCTGAATGATGCGTAAGCTTTGCCAGATTTCCTCGTTGCGTACCATGAAGCGGTCATAGGTATCGCCTTTGGTGCCTACCGGAATCTCAAAGTCGAAATCCTGATAAGAAGAGTAAGGGTTCATGACGCGTACGTCATAGTCTACCCCAGCGGCTCTCAAGTTAGGGCCGGTGAAACCGTAGTTCAAGGCACGCTCCGCACTGATGGGACCCACGCCTTCCACGCGGTCCACGAAGATGCGGTTGCGGTTGAACATCACCTCAAACTCCCGCATCACGGCCGGGAAATCACGCAGGAAGTCTTTGATTTTCTGGATGGCCACCGGAGACAGATCGCGCTCCATGCCGCCTACCCTGCCCATGTTGGTGGTTAAGCGGGCCCCGCAGATTTCTTCGTAAATGTCGTAGATTTTCTCGCGTTCCTGGAACACGTACAGGAAGCCGGAGAAGGCCCCGGTATCCACGCCCAGAATGGAGTTACAGATCAGGTGATCCGCAATGCGGGCCAGTTCCATCACAATGACTCTGATGTATTCGGCACGCTTAGGAACCGTCACACCCAGCAGTTTCTCCACCGTCATCCACCAGCCCATGTTGTTGATGGGCGAGGAACAGTAGTTCATGCGGTCGGTGAGCGGGGTAATTTGGTAGAAGTTGCGGCGCTCCGCGATTTTCTCGAAGGCGCGGTGGATATACCCAATGGTGGGCACGCCCGATACAATCTTCTCGCCATCCATTTGCAGGATGTTCTGGAAGATACCGTGCGTGGCGGGGTGCGTGGGACCTAAGTTCAGGGTGGTTAACTCCTGAATAAAGGTATCCGTGGTATTTATCTCAGTGGTTTGTTTGGCTAACTCCATCTTGGCGCTAAAAAGAGAGCAGAAACGTCGGCGGCCTTGCCTATATAGCAAAGCCGTTGACGTTTCGCTGGTTTATCTTCCGAAGAAGGTATTGATCTTGTCTTCGCGGGTCTGGTCTTCCAGCGGGAACTCCTTGCGCATGGGGAACGCCTCCATCTCCTCCACATTGAGAATGCGGATAAGATTGGGGTGCCCTTCAAAGCGGATTCCGTAGAAATCCCAGGTTTCGCGCTCCATCCAGTTGGCGGTTAGGTACAGGTTGGTAGCCGTTGGCACCACGGCATCGTCTTCGGGGAAGAAGATTTTAATGCGCAGCCTGATATTGTTCACCAAGCTGTGCAGGTGGTACACCACGCCTAGCTCCTGGCCCTTGTTGTCTGGGTAATGAATACCGCATAGGGTGGTCAAGAACTGCATCTGCAGCACCTCATCGTCATAGAGCGCCTGCAGTATGGGAATAATGTTTTCCCGGGTGGTGGTAACGGTAACAAGCCCGTAAGGCTCCTGGATATCAAACACCTGATCACCGAACTTCTCCTGAAGTCGCTGGATCAGCTGTTCGTTTGTGATGTCGGCCATGCCTTATTTAATGTTGTAAGAAGCTAATAGTTCCTGATACTCCGGTGAGTTGCGGCGGCGCAGTGATTCGTTCTCGGCTAAATCCTGGATACGCATGAGGCCTTGTAGAATCTGCTCTGGGCGCGGCGGGCAGCCAGGCACGTACACGTCTACGGGCACCACGCGGTCAATGCCTTGCAGCACGCTGTAAGAGTCAAAGATACCGCCGCTGGTAGCGCAGGCCCCTACGGCCATTACCCAGCGCGGCTCAGCCATCTGCTCGTACACCTGCTTCACCACGGGGCCCATCTTTTTGGCAATGGTACCCATTACCATGAGAAGGTCGGCCTGGCGGGGCGAGAAGCTGGGGCGCTCAGACCCGAAGCGGGAGATATCATAGTGCGCACCCATGGTGGCCATGTACTCAATACCGCAGCAGGAAGTAGCGAACGGCAGCGGCCACAGGGAGTGCTTACGGGCCAGACCTACTACTTTCTCAAAGGAAGTGGCAAAGAAACCGGCTCCTTCCATCCCCTCAGGGGCATCCACCAATTGAATATCGCTTTTGTTATCGCTCATGTTGTTTTCGCTTAGTTTTCAGAAAAATAGGCGCTAAACGCCCTCTTCCTGAACACAGGACAGCTCTTAAAAGTTTGCCGCGGCGGCGGCGAAGTCTATTCTATTCCCACTTTAGAACGCCTTTCCGGATCACGTAGTAGAAACCGGTCAGGAGCAGCCCCATGAAGAGCAGCATCCAGATAAAGCCATCTATGCCCAAGGCCCGGAAGTTCACCGCCCAAGGGTACAGGAAGATCACCTCCACGTCAAAGAGCACGAACAGAATGGCAATCAGGAAATACTTAATGGAGATAGGGGTACGGGCATCGCCTTTAGACTCAATACCACACTCCCAAGAGGCGTTTTTCACCTGGCTTTTACGTTTGGGGCCAATCAGGTGGGTCACCACCATAGAGAACACCACAAAACCCAAGGCCGCCGCAAACTGAATCACAATAGGCAGATAATCTGCCGGAAGATATTGCGCTGGGGCAGTTGTTTCCATAGAATAAAGAAATTTGGAACAAAATTAGGCAACTCTGCCTAACATTCAAACTAAAAAGCGGTTTGCACTATACTTTGCAGAAGCACGCTAATCTAACGAACATCCGTTCTGAATATTTTACAAATCCACTACCTCAAAAACGGTTGCGATTAAAAATTCAAGAATTATTTAGGGTTTCTTGTAATATTTTCTAAAATTTAGCAACCAATGCAACAAGTAGTGAAATTTCACTCTGCTAGCGAAAGTTGTTCCCTCCTTCTTTCCTGGCATTTTTAATTAAGTAAGTTTTCTTCACCTGATAAAAGCCCAGCTATCTTAGCCGGGCTTTTTCCATTGTAGGCCGCTCTTGAATAAACCCGTTTCTGGCCTACCTTTGCAGCCTCCCGGAACTTACTGGCGCAGTATTTGCATTTGGGAGATGATCTAAAATATGTCTTTTACAACCACCATGAACAGAAAATACCTGCTCGCGTTTTTGCTTCCCCTGGCGCTTCTGCTGGCCTTCGCCCCCAAGCTCAAGAAGGTGACCGTGGCCAAAAACGTGACACTCTCCATTCCGCAGACGTTTGAGGTGATGCCCGATGACGGTATTGCCCGTGAGTACCCGGCGGCCCGCAAGCCCCTGGGCGTCTTCACCAGCCCAGACGGCAATGTGGACATCAGCGTGAACCAGCGCCCCAGCACGTTCCCCGCCAATGACATCAACGTGCTGCTGCCGTTCTACAAAGCGTCTATCCAGCGCATGTTCACAGAGGTGCAGTTCCTGCGCGAGGAAAAGCAGACCATCAACGGCCGCGACTTCCTGGTGTATGAGTTTGTCTCCACCGTGCGCGATGAGCGCCGCACCGGCAACCTGGCACCCGTGCGCAAATACACGCTCATCCAGTACACCTTCCTGAAAGACCAGATGCTCATCTTCAGCTTCAATGCCCCGGTGCAATTGCAGAAAGAGTGGCAGGAGACGGCCCGCGCCGTAATGGCCACCGCCACCGTGAAATAATGGAATCCCGTTTAGGGGCCGTTTTTGGAAAAAGAGCCGCTAAACGCAATTTTGAAACATAGCAGAACGGGTGGCAGTAAAAAAAGCCACCCGTTTCCATTTAACCCGTTCTACCCGTGCTCAGCGTACACTCAGACGAACATTTCATGCGCGAGGCTTACAAGCAAGCGCTTTACGCCCTGGAGGAAGGCGAGATTCCCATTGGCGCCGTGGTGGTGTGCCAGAACAAAATCATCGCCCGCGCCTACAACCAGACCGAGAAGCTGAATGACGTAACGGCGCACGCCGAAATGCTGGCCTTCACCGCCGCCGCCAACCACCTGGGCAACAAATACCTGCACGACTGCACCCTGTACGTCACCGTGGAACCCTGCGTCATGTGCGCCGGCGCCAGCTATTGGAGCCAGCTGAAAAGGATTGTGTACGCCACCAATGACGAGAAACGCGGCTACCGCCGAACGGGCGTGAACCTACTGCACCCCAAGACCGAACTGGTGGCCGGCATCCTGGCCCACGAGTGCGGACAATTGATGACCGAGTTTTTCAGGGCGAAAAGAATTTAATCTTAACTTTGGCGCGTTCCCTCTAGTATATCTGTAGGAACACCAATTGTATCATTCACCATAACCACATAAAACTATGGCATTTGAACTTCCGCAACTTCCGTATGCGTACGATGCGCTAGAGCCGCACATTGACCGCCAGACTATGGAGATCCACCATACCAAGCACCACCAGGCGTACCTCACCAACCTGAACAACGCCATTGCCGGCACTGAGAAGGAAGGCCAGTCTATTGAGGAAATCCTGCGTGACGCGGCCAAGACCCCGGCCATCAGAAACAACGGCGGCGGGTACTACAACCACAACCTGTTCTGGACCATCCTGAGCCCCAACGGCGGCGGTAACCCAACCGGCCCGGTGGCAGAGGCCATTGACAAGGCGTTCGGTTCTTATGAGGCGTTCAAAGAGGAGTTCGCGAAGGCAGCTACCACCCGCTTCGGGTCTGGCTGGGCCTGGCTGTGCGCCGTAGAAGGCGGAGCCGTACAAATCTGCTCTACCCAAAACCAAGACAACCCTTTAATGGAAGGCGTTGACACTTGCGGCGGCGTTCCAATCCTGGGCCTTGACGTGTGGGAGCACGCCTACTACCTCAAATACCAGAACCGCAGACCAGAGTACATCTCTGCGTTCTTCAACGTGATCAACTGGGATGAAGTGAACCGCCGCTTCGCGGAAGCCAACGGCTAATCCGTCCAATTCTCAAATCTGCCAAAAGGGTCTTGCTTTAACAGGTAAGGCCCTTTTTTTGTGCCCGCACGGCAATGGCGTTTAAGGGCTCTTTTTCTGAAAATAGCCCCTAAACGCCGCTTACGCGTTACATCCTGCGCAGTACCCAGACACCCAGCAATTGACCTGCGCCACCTGGTAGCCATTGGGCAATGAGAGGCTCACCTGCTCCGGCAAACATTCTACCCGCTGGCAGCCCAGGCACCGGAAGTGGAAATGGTCATGGGTATGGTGGTGGTGCTCACAGGTCCGGCACAGCGCAAAATAGAACTTGCCCTCATCAGAGACAATGCGGTGCGCCATACCGTCTTCGCAGAAGCGGTTCAGGACCCGGTAAATGGTCACCCGGTCTACTTCGCCTTTCAGTTTCTGCTCTATCTGGTCCTGGCTCAGCGCCGAGTTGGTGGCGTTCAACATAGCCAGTATGGCTTGCTGGGAAGGTGTGTTTCGTCTTTTCATGGCACTTAATGCAACATTGTTGCAATAACAGAAATTTCCGCTACATTTGCCAGCAGCCAGGCACAAAAAAGTCTGGCTGATGATAAAAGAAACACTACCATGCAAGAGAGAACCACATTTGACGTGATCATCATTGGCGGAAGCTACGCCGGGCTTTCGGCGGCCATGTGCCTGGGCAGGGCTTTGCGCCAGGTACTTGTCTTGGATATGGGGCAACCGTGCAACCGCCAGACCCCGCACTCGCATAACTTCCTCACCCAGGACGGGGAAACTCCGGCCGCCATTGCCCAGAAAGCCAGGGCACAAGTCCAAGCTTACTCTAACGTCTCGTTCCGGAACGATGCCGCGCTTCAGGTAACCGGACAGAACCGTGATTTCACGGTCACCACCGCCTCCGGCAGTATTCTGAAAGCCAGCAAGCTGATTTTCGCCACCGGTATCCGGGACCTCATGCCTCCCATCAAAGGCTTCTCTGAGTGCTGGGGTATTTCTGTGCTGCATTGCCCGTACTGCCACGGCTATGAGGTAAGCGGTAAGGAATTTGGGATTCTGGCCAACGGCGAAATGGCCTTTGAACTGGTGAAGCTGCTGCAAAACTGGTCCAAGAAACTCACGCTGCTCACCAAAGGCCCGCACACCCTCACCCCGGAACAGGAACGGCAATTACAGCACTACCAGGTGGCAGTAGAGGAAAAAGAAGTGGCGGAATTCGTCCATGACCAAGGCCAACTGCAGCAGGTCACGTTCCAGGACGGCTCTACCCGCAAATTGACCACAGTATTTGCGCGGCTCCCCTTTGAGCAGCATTGCCCTCTCCCGCAAGCATTGGGCTGCGCCTTAGCCGCAAGCGGACATTTGCAGGTAGATGCTTTCCAGCGAACCACCGTGCCGGGCATATACGCCGCCGGCGATGCCATTTCAAAGTTAAGAGGGGTTTCAGCGGCCGTGGCCCAGGGCACCGCTGCGGGCGCTTTCGTGAACAAAGACCTCATTGACGAACGTTTTTAGCCTGATTTCAGAAAAAGAGCCGCTAAACGCAAAACGTCCTAACAAAAGGGTAGCCTTACCAGTAGTTTATCTGTTTTACCGGATAAAATTGTAATATAGAGCCTATACTCTAAAAGGCTGCCATGGAGGTATTTCTGCTTTTGCTGCTGGTGTTTTTGGTACTATGGTTCGGGAACCGGCTTTCTGCTGCTGAAAAGGCGCACCGCCAAGAGCTACAAGGGGTACGGGAAGAACTGGCCCGGCTGCGGGAACAGATGTCCCGTCCATCGGCTGGCCCACCCCAGGACGCGGGAGCCATGGCCTCGCGGGTGAATACCGCTCCTGCTATTTCGGTGCACACACCAGCCCCTCCCCGGGAAGCAGCACCTGCGCCAGTGGCACCCACGCCCGCTCCCGTTCTGCCGCCCAGAGAGCGTCCTGCCCCCGTGCCCATTCCTGAACCTGTACCGCAGGCGGCTTTTACTTCTGCGCCAGCGCCACCTGTTCCTCCGGTAGTTGAACGCGCCAACCCTACCTCTTTCCTCAGGAAACTGGACTGGGAAAAATTCATTGGGGAGAACCTTATCAACAAGCTTGGGATTGCCATTCTGGTGCTGGGCATTGGGTTCTTCGTGAAATACGCCATTGACCAGGACTGGATCAATGAGGTGGGGCGTGTGGCCATTGGCTTGCTGGCCGGTGGAGCCTTGTTAGGGGTGGCGCATCGGCTCCGCCGTGAGTACAAGGCCTTCAGCTCGGTATTGGTTGGCGGCGGCATGGCGGTGCTGTATTTCACCATCGCCATTGCGTTCCATGAATACCAGATTTTTAGTCAGACGGTGGCTTTTCTCCTCATGGTAGCCATCACGGGTTTCACTATTTTCCTGTCCATTGCCTATGACCGCATGGAGTTGGCGGTACTGGCCCTTATTGGCGGTTTCGGGAGCCCGTTCATGGTGAGCACGGGCGAAGGCAATTACGTGGTGCTGTTTGTGTTTATTCTGCTGCTGAACGTGGGCATTCTGGTGCTGGCGTACTTTAAGAAGTGGAACCTACTCAACCTTATTGCCTACGTCTTCACCATTATCTTGTACAGCGGTTGGTTTGGCACTAGGGTAGTAGACGTGCCCAACGCCCCGCACGTGGGAGCGCTGGTTTTTGCTACTTTGTTTTACCTGGTGTTCTTCCTGCTCAACATTCTTTACAACGTGAAGGAGCGCCAGCGTTTCAGCGGGTGGGAGATCATGATGCTCATGAGCAACACCTTTCTGTACTACGGCGTGGGCATGTACGTGATGACACAACTGGCCGGGGGAAGCTACCGCGGCTTGTTCACCATTCTGCTGGGCGTTTTCAACTTCGCTTTTGCGTACGCCTTGTACCGCAGCCAGCGCGTAGACCGCAATTTGGTGTACCTGCTCATTGGGCTGGTGCTCACGTTCCTCAGTTTATCGGCGCCTATTCAGCTGGAGGGGAATTACATTACCTTGTTCTGGGCCTTGGAAGGTGTGCTGTTGCTGTGGCTTTCTCAGCGGTCCGGTATTCAGCTGATCCGGTACGCCTCGGTGTTAGTGCTCCTCCTGATGCTGGGCAATTTACTCATAGACTGGATGGACTACGCCATCTCCCGCGAGGGGCTTCCGCTGCTCCTGAACAAACTGTTTGTGACGGGGCTGGTGGCGGTGGCGGCGCTGGGCGGCACCTGGTACCTGTTGGGCAAGGAACAGCCGGAACCAACTATGTTGAACCGCTTCTTTAGGATGTATAGAACCTTGGTAGGCATTGCCCTAGGGCTCATTTTGTATCTGGTATTGCTGCTGGAACTGCAACACCAACTGGAACATACCACCTTGAGCGTGGAGGTGCAAATTCTGGCGGTAGGCTTCTACCATTACCTGTATCTGCTGGGGCTACTGTGGTGGAGCAACAAACTGGCTGCCCCAATGTACCGCCATGTGGCCATGGCGCTGGCGGTAGTGGCTCTATTCGCCTACCTGACTAACCTCCAACCGGCCACCGCCTACATCCGGAACGGGTATCTGTTCCAACGCACCCACACGCTGGGCGCCTTCCTTTTCCACTACCTGCCCTTAGGAAGCTTGTTTGCGCTGGTGGCGGTAGTGGTGAACGGCATCCGGAAGGAGTTTGGGGTTAGGAGTCGGTTAGGGAAAATCAGTTTGTGGGTTGCCAGCGTTGCGGGGGTATTCCTGTTCAGCTTTGAACTGGAACATCTGTGGCTGCTTACCTCCCACCCTAGAGCAGAGGAACTCTACGGCACGGTGCGCCATATCCGGAAAATAGGGTATCCCATTCTCTGGGGGGTGACTTCCTTTGGGCTGATGCTGCTAGGCATGTCCCACAAACTTAAAACCCTCCGGATTATCTCGCTCAGCCTGTTCTTCCTTACATTGCTCAAGCTCTTCCTCTTTGATGTGTGGGATATGTCTGAAGGCGGTAAAATTGCAGCCTTCATCTTCCTGGGCGTGCTGCTGCTGGTGATTTCGTTTATGTACCAAAAGCTCAAAAACCTGATTCTGGAGGGAGACGTTCCCCCTCCGCCCCAAACGCCGCTGCCCCATGAAGATTAAGTTACTGTTCCTTCTTACAGGATTTCTTTTCTACTGCCTTTCTGTTACAGCGCAGGACTTTGCGTGGCAGGCTCCATTGGCCCCGGTGACGCAGGAAGGGTATTACCAGGTGCTGCTTCCACCGCAGGTGGTGGGCCGGGCGCAACCGCACCAGGAAGATCTCCGGCTCATAAACCAGAAAGGACAGCCGGTTCCCTACCTGTTGCGCTCAGAGGCACCCGTGCAGTACCGCACCCTGTTCAAGCCGTACCAGATTCTGCGCTATACCCGTACTCCCGGTGGCCTCTCTGAACTACTGGTGCACAACCCTCAGAAGCGCACCATGAACAACATCAGCCTGCTCATTGGCAATGCCGAGGTGCGCAAACAAGTTTCCCTGAGCGGCAGCGATGACCAGCAGAATTGGTACGCTCTCAAGGAACAAGATTTGCTCTACGCTATCCGGAATACCCAGAAAACCGCCGAGGTGAAACTGCTGGACTTCCCGCTAAGCAACTACCGGTACCTCCGTCTGCAGCTCAATGATTCTTCCAGCGCGCCTCTCAACATTTTGCAGGCCGGTTATTATGACACGTACTCCCAAGCCGGCAAATACACCCGCATCCCGGTGCAAGCCTTCTCCAGAACAGACAGTGCTAAGACCACATTCCTGCGCCTTCGGTTTGGGCAGCCGGTGTACCCTGAGCAACTGGTCTTTTTTATCTCGGCTCCGCAACTGTACCACCGGCCGGGCAAAGTGGTATTGGGCAAGCGGAAAGTCTACGAGCGCCGAAGAAGGAAACGCCGGGCGCATTTAGAGGAAATCTCCGTGCCGCTGCTGCTTCACTCCAACGCTCCGGCCGTGCTGGACCTGCCCCGTTACCAAGTAGAAGAACTGGAAGTGCAGATAGAGAACCGTGACAATCAACCTTTAACCATTGATTCTGTGCGGGTGCTGCAACTCAACCGGTACTTAATAGCGGCGCTGGAGCCCAACCAGACCTACACCCTGCGCTTCGGCGATGAGAAATTGGCCGCTCCGGAGTATGACCTGCAATTCTTCCAGGACAGCATTCCGCAGCATCTCCCGCTGGTGCAGGTAAAAGTCCTGCAAGCCCTTAAAACTGAGAAGAAACCCCAAAGGCGCAGCTCCACCCTCCTTATTTGGGCCGCCATTGCGGCACTGGCTCTAGGGTTGGGCTACATGACCTTACGGCTGCTACGGGATATGGAGAAAAAGTAAGTGCGTTTAGGGGCTCTTTTTGGAAAAAGAGCCCCTAAACGCACTTAGATATTGACAGAACTGCCCGCAGCTGTTTGGCAAATTTCTTCTTATGCCTCTGCCTCCGTGAGCAGTACTTCCTTCTGTGACTGGAGCAATGTTACTTGCAGGTCCAGCATCTGTTTCTTCAATTGGAAGCACCGTTCCCAGACAGTCTGCACGAAGAGGTGCAAGGCTTCTGTCAATTCACCAACAGAGGTATTGTCAAACCCATATTCTGTCAGGTACACCCGCCTTTGATGGGCTATTTTCTCCAGCTTGGATTTCTCCCCGGCGGTTAAACAACTGGTATAGGTTTCTTCCTGCAACAGCTGCTGCAGGCGCAGCCTGATGGGTTCTTCACGGGTTTCCAGCTCCTTCATGACGGTTTGTGCCCCTTCCAACGTCATGTCATTGTTGAAGATGAAGTTGAGCGTGTCAAAAATCTGGTGGTAAAGGCTCGTGGCTGCTTCAGCGGCGGCGGTGGCGTCAAACAGCGCTTGATACGCCTGCACCAGCGCGTATTCTGCCCCTTGCTCCCGCGCTTTCTGGTAAAACAGCTTAAAATACTCCTTATCATGGAATGCCAGCTGTTCCTGCGCTTCCTGTAGCTCCTTTTCCAGTTGCTGCTGCACGGTGGCCGCTTCTTTTACGCTGTATTTCTCACCGTCAAAGTCAAAAGACTTGATGTCATGGGCGCCCTGCACAATCTGTTGCACCGTTTGAAGGTCATCCTCCATGCGGCTTACTTTCTCGGGCAGCTTACAGTTCACATCAGCGAACAGTTCTTCAAAAGGGCGGGAGGGCAGAAGAGCAGCCTCAGAAGAAGCTTCCTGCAGATCAAAGGCCGTGATCACTCTATTGTCATAGTAGCCCTTGTAGGCTTTATCAAAACTTCGGCCCGAAATCTCTGCGGTGAGTTTCTCAGAGAACTGGGCAAGCGTAAGGTCCTGCGGAGCTTCGGCAAACTCGGCATTCTCATATACTTTTTGGGTCATGTGCTGCTGTACTTGCTCTCCATTCCTGAACAGAACCCAAGCCGAATCATGCACCAGTACGGTAGGAATGTTGAGCGACAATAGGTGCGCTTCGCGGTCATCGGTGCTGGGATGGGAAGCCCATTGGTCTTTGATCACCAGACGGCTTTGGTTAAACATGGCAAATGTCTCGGCGTTCACTTGCAGCAATCCATGCGCCATGGGAATATTGAAGTCGCTGGAGAAGCGGTGCATGAGTTCCCGGTGCTGCGGGTACATGTTATCGGCTTTCAGGTTCTCACTGAACCAGGCATTGTAGTGGTTGAACAGGCGGGAGTAGCAGAGACCGGCGGCCTCTATGCGCCGGAGGCTGGTGACCAAGGGCACAGAACCGGTGACGTACGCCGACACCGAATCTGCGTGGAATTCCATCTGCCGGGAGAGGCTCATGTACGGTTTGTTCACCACCACGTACGCTTTCTTCAGAACCCACTGAATGGCCTGCACAATTCTGGCGGTAAGTCCCGCGAAAAGCGCGAAATAACCACTAATGTTGGCCCATTTCTCCAGCGCCTTTCCGTAGCCCTGGTTGTCATACAGCATGTTATGGATGGCCTGGTTCACGTGGTACACGTATGACCCCAGCTTCATGCTGCGCTGCGAGAAATGCCCGAACTCATGCGCCAGAATGGCCTTGAACTCTGTCACGTTCACACAATTCACCAACCCCAGGCCAATGACCAAGTTCTTCTTCACGGGCAACAGCATGCTCCAGAAACTGGAGTCATAGAACACAGAGGCATTCACGTCTGGCGACAGGTATATCCTCTTCGGGAACGGGGTCTGGGTTTCCTGGGTAATTTTCCGGATGAAGGCGAACAGCTCGGGCTGGTCTGCCTCCTGCACCTCTATCATCCCGGAGCGGTCGGTTTTGCTGCGCTTGAAGATAAACTTGAGCAGGAAGTAGATCACCATCACCCCTAACCCGGCTAACCCCAGCCCCAGCATGAACGTGATAAAAGACGGTTTCAAAGTGACCAGTGCGTAGCCCCCAAAGCCGCACAGCACCGCCAGTGCCATGGCCGCCGCCATAAGCGCCACATATACCACCATAAAAAAGGCAATGGCGCCGGCAACTTTCACCACTTCGCGTTTGAAGGCCGGCGAAGGGGCAATCACGCGTTCATCTACTCCCTGCGGCATGGGCGGGTACGGAAAAGTATCTTGCATTATCGTAGCTTTTACTTAGGTAAGATAAGAAGAACCAATGATTTTGAAAAAGGGATTTATCATTTTTCCCACAAGTCTTAGCTCCCGTTTAGGGGCTCTTTTTCTAAAAAGAGCCCCTAAACAGGAATCACTTGGCAGAAAGGTGGCACAGATATAGGAGAAGCCTTATATTGGCCCGCTCATCCAAACCCGTTTATGAAATCTGTAGTACCCCTCCTCCTGCTCTGCCTGACCGGGCATCTCTCCTCGGCCCAAAAGGTACAACCCAAAAAAACCGCTCCAGCCCCGGTAGTCACGGCTACCTCCTCCAAGTTAGATTCCATCAAAGTGGAATACGTCCGCACAGAACCTAACGCAGAACTGTGGCTCCAGCCCGGCGACCGGCTCCACCTGCGCGTGAAGTCTGTTCCCGGCCTAAAAGTGAGCCTCTGGAACAAGCTGCCGTTGCAGGAACTTCCGGCTGCCCAGAACAAGGGCGTGGCCGGCCTGTACGTGGGCACCTACATCCTTCAGCCTACAGACACCATGACCAACCGGCCCGTGCCGGTACTGTTGGAGGACTCCGCTGGCACCAAGACCACCGTGTACACAGCTACCACTGTCACGGTTCTTAATCCGGCGCAGCCTATCTACGGCCTAACCCAAGGCAAAATGCCCTACATGAACTATGGCCTGGGCGAAGACCGCTTGGGAGGCGCTAAAATAGGTTTCGTGGATTCTCTGGTACGGGTGCAGATCAACGGCAAAGTAGGCAAAGACTACCGCATTAAACTCTCCAATCACCTCAATGCCTACATTCCGGAGCAGCAGGTCAGGAGGGAAGGCCCTACCACCTTTACCGGCGAAAGTCTCACCAGTTCCTGGAGCGCCACCGGCGAAGGCCCCAAAGGGAAATATGATGTGGTGCGGGTAGCCGTGGGGCAGCGCCTGCCCTACACCTCGTACATGGACGTGAACCCCACCCGCATTGTGGTAGATGTGTATGGTGCCGTGTCCAATACCAACTGGATGACCCTGCACCGCACCCTGCGCGAAGTGAAGAATGTGCAGTACCAGCAGATAGCCTCAGACGTGTACCGCATCCTCATTGACCTGAAACATCCGCAGCCCTGGGGCTACAGCGTGGGCTACCAGGGTACATCTCTGGTGATACGGGTAAAACGCCAGCCCGAGAAGCTGAAACTGAAGCACCTCACCATTGCCGTTGATGCGGGCCACGGCGGCACCAACGTGGGCACCAAAGGCAAGACTGGCATCCCGGAGAAAGAAATCACCTTAAAGATTGCGCAGCAGCTCAAAAAGGAACTGGAAAAGACCAAAGCCACCGTGGTCATGACCCGTGAGACCGATGTGACTGTTGACAATCTGGAGCGCGTCCGCATCCTGCGAGAAGCCCAGCCAGACCTGTTGGTGAGCGTACACGTAAACTCCGCTGGCCGTCCTGAGGTGCAGGGCACCAGCACTTATTACCGCCACGTGGCGTTTAGGCCGCTGTCACAGGCGCTGTATGAGGAAGTGCTCAAACTGGGACTCAAAGAGTTTGGGAACATTGGCGGCTTCAATTTCGCCCTGAACGCCCCTACGGAGTTTCCTAACGCCCTGGTGGAGACGGCCTTTTCCTCTAACCCAGAGGACGAGCAGCGCCTCATCAACCCGCATTTCCAGCAGGACATGGCCAAACAGATCAGAAAAGGGGTGCAGCGGTTCCTGAAGGAAACCAGAAAGCGGAAAGAATAGAAATATATTGGGCTAAAAATGCTGTCTTTGTGTGGAAATAGTTCTACATTAATGGCACAACTAACTAACCCTCAACGTAACAGCTCATGGAAAACCATTCCGCCACAGATTCTTTCTTTTCAGACCTCTATGAATCTTCCCACCAAGTGGTCTATGCCGGTTTCTGGCTCAGAGTAGCGGCCTATATCATTGATGCCATCGTGCTCATGATCCCTAATCTGGTGCTCCAGTTCATCTTCATTGGCAGCACCGTTTACAACCAAGAGGCCATTGCCGAAAACCCGTTTATCTTCTTCGCCAATATGGGCACGTATTTCTTCGCTTCCATGCTGCTTAACTTTCTGTACAAGGCTGGTATGGAAAGCTCTTCCTGGCAGGCAACGTTGGGCAAACGTGCCCTGGACTTGAAAGTAACCGATGAGCAGGGGCAGCGGCTCTCTTTCCTGCGGGCGTTAGGCCGTGCCTTTGCCTCCATCCTCTCTTCCCTGATCATGGGAATTGGGTATCTGATGGTAGCCTTCACGTCGCGGAAGCAGGCCCTGCATGATAAAATTGCCGGTACGCTGGTGACCAGAACCCGGTAAGGTGCCGCAACGTTTACCAGTTGCCCATTTTCTTTAAAGCTCCTGGGCCACTGGCTCAGGAGTTTTTCATTGTACACCAACCAGAAACAAGATGTCTATTCTAAAGGAATTCAAGGAGTTTGCCATGCGGGGCAATGTCATAGATTTGGCGGTGGGGGTAGTAATTGGCGCTTCCTTCGGGAAAATTGTCACCTCAGCGGTCAATGACCTCATCATGCCGCCGTTGGGCATTCTGGTAGGCGGCATGGACTTTAAAGACCTGAAGATAGTGCTGCGCCGAGACGTGATGGACGCCGAGGGCAAAGTGGCCGATGTCACGCTCAACTACGGCGCTTTTCTCCAGAACGTCCTGGATTTCATCATCATCGCCTTCGCCATCTTCCTGCTGGTGAAGCTCATGAACAGACTGAAGCGCAAGAAAGCCGAAGCCCCTTCCACCCCGCCCGCTCCCACCAAGGAGGAAGTATTGCTCACTGAGATACGAGATGCCATCCGTTCCCAGAAACCTGGCCTTTAAGCACAACTTTGCGTTTAGGGGCCGTTTTTCAGAAAACAGCCTTAAAACAGAAAAGCCACCTTTGCGGGTGGCTTTTCTGTTTTAAGGCTGTTTGGCACTCGCTCGCCTCTGGCGAGTGTGGCTTATGGGCGGCGTCCCGCCGCGTGAGAATTAAAACATAATACACGGCCAGAGGCCGAAGGTAGCTCACACTCGCCAGAGGCGAGCGAGATACATGTCTTAACTTCTCACGTATTAAACTTATGCTTCGGCTTTCTTGTCTTTGATGGCTAACTGTCCGCAGGCGGCGTCAATGTCTTTGCCGCGGCTGCGCCGAACGTTCACCTGCACGCCTCTGTCTGCCAGGTAACGCATGAACGGCTCCAGCCTATCGTCCTGCGACTTCTGGAACAACCCGCCTTCAATGGGGTTGTATTCAATGATGTTCACCTTGCACGGGATCAGTTTGGAGAACTGCAGCAGTTCTTTGGCGTCTTCCAGGTTGTCGTTGAAGTGGCTGAGCAAGATGTACTCGTAGGTCACTTTACGGCCAGTTTTCTGGTGGTAGTACACCAAGGCTTCCTTCAGAGCCTCCAGCGAGTTGGTCTCGTTGATGGGCATGATCTCGTTGCGCTTGGTGTCATTGGCGGCATGCAAGCTCAGGGCCAGATTGGCTTTGATGCCGTCATCGGCCATTTTCTTGATCATCTTGGCAATACCGGCGGTGCTTACCGTGATGCGGCGGGCCGCCATGTTGAGACCGTCTGGTGCTGTGATGCGCTCAATGCTCTTCATCACGTTGGCGTAGTTCAGGAGCGGCTCGCCCATGCCCATGTACACAATGTTGGTGAGGGCGCGGTTGTAGTTCTGCTCAGACTGTTCTTTGATACGCACCACCTGGTCATAGATCTCATCTGCGTTGAGGTTACGGATGCGGTCCATTTTGCCGGTGGCGCAGAAAGAGCACGTGAGCGAGCAACCTACCTGGCTACTCACGCAGGCGGTCATGCGCTTGGGGTGCGGAATGAGCACGCCCTCCACAATGTTGCCGTCGTACAGTCTAAAGGTAGATTTAATGGTATAGTCTTCGCTGAGCTGGCTGGTGTTCACCTCTACGCTGTTGATGGTGAAGTGACGCTCCAGTTTCTCGCGCAGCGGCAGACTGATGTTGTTCATCTCCGTGAACGAGGAAGCCGTCAGTTTCCAGATCCACTCGTAGACCTGCTTGGCACGAAACGGTTTTTCGCCGTTTTCCGTCATCCAGGCCTTCAGTTGGTCCAAAGACAGTTTCCGGATGTCCTGCCGGTTCAGAATCTCTATATCTGGGATCAAAGTGGTACTCATACCACAAAGGTACAAAATATCTTACGCTTTAGTTTCCAGACGGGCCAGTGCCTCCGGCGGAATTGTCTGGAGTTTGCGGGTGCTGTAGTCAAAGCAGAGCATGCCGGTTTTGGCGTGGGCTATTTCCTTGCCGTCTTGGTTGGCCAGGCGGTACACCAGATCAAACCCGTACTTATGGAACTCGGTGGGCTGTACCTGCACGGTGAGCACATCGCCGTAGAAGCCCTCGCCTTTGTAGACAATGCCCACGTCTGCCATGATCAATCCGGCCCCGCCGAAATCCATCTCCGTGTACCCGTGTTCTTTCAGGAACTGTACCCGGGCCTCGTGCAGCAAACTCAGCAGTGCGTCATTGCCCAGATGGCCGCCGTAGTTCAGGTCAGTGATTCTAATAGGCAGTTGGGTCTGGAAGGAGAAACTGGCGGGAAGGTCTATCTTGATGCGGGCCACTTTAGAATTAGGAATTAAGAATTGGGAATTAGGAATTTAAAGATAGACGATCTGCACGCACGGATTAGCGTTTAGGGGCTGTTTTTTGAAAAAGAGCTCCTAAACGCCTTGTTGCCGTTCCAAGGTAAGTACAGCCACCGCGAGGCTCAGAAAAATTGCCTATTTTGGCACCCTTTACCAACCCTTTTACCCGTGAACCTACCCGCCCTGCAGAAAGGAGATGCCGTTGGCATTGTTTGTTTAGCCCGAAAAGTAAGTCTGGAAGATATTCAGGACGGTGTTGCGCTGCTGGGGGCGTGGGGTCTGCGCGTGGTGGTGGGCCAGAGCGTGGGCGCGGAGGACGGTTATTTTGGGGGTTCTGATGCCGTCCGGAGGGCCGATTTTCAGCAGATGCTGGACAACCCCCAGATCAAAGCCATTTTCTCGGCCCGCGGCGGTTACGGCACCACCCGCATCTTAGACCAGCTAGATTTTACGCAGTTAGTGGCTAACCCCAAGTGGATCATCGGGTTCAGTGATGTCACGGCGCTGCTTTGCCATCTCCTGTCTCTGGGCCTGGAAAGTGTGCACGGCACCATGCCGCTGCTCATGGGCAAACCAGACACCGCGGAGGCCGATGAAACCCTGCGCCAGATTCTTTTCAGGGAGCCGCTTTTCTATTCCGTTCCAGCCCATCCGCTGAACCACCTGGGCACCGCCACCGGGCAGCTGGCGGGCGGCAACCTCATCCTGCTGAACAATATCACCGGCACCGCCTCAGACCTGGACTTTACTGGTAAACTGCTCTTCATAGAAGATGTGGGCGAGTACTACTACAACATAGACCGCGTGCTGGTGCACCTGCGTCGGCAGGGCCGACTGGAGAAACTGGCCGGTCTGGTGGTGGGGCAGTTCTCAGACATGAATGACACCGCCGTTCCGTTCGGGAAGGACGTGCCGCAGATAATTCTGGAACACTGCGGCGGCTACGGGTACCCCATCTGCTTTGATTTCCCGGTAGGCCACGTACCCCGGAACCTGGCCTTAACGGTAGGCCGCGAAGCTACATTACAGGTAACCGAAGCCGAAGTAACCTTACACTATGTGTAACTGCGTTTAGAGGCCGATTTTCCAAAAACAGCCCCTAAACGCATATTGCCCGCTGCAAAAAGCAAGAGCCGTTTTCCGGTTAATTCCCGAATAACGGCTCCTAAACGCGTTGTCTAAATGGCGCTATTTTTCCGTCATGACCACGTGCAGCACGGTCTGGCCCACGGCTTTCAGGGTGTTGCGGTCAATGATGTCCATGTTGTCTGAATGGCGGTGGTGGTACGGCCCGAAGAAACCGTCTGGGCTGGAAGGATCATAGGCAATGATATCGGCCATTCTGATGTTGGCGTTCTGGATCACGAAGGTGTGGTCATCGGTGATGCCGGGGCTGTCCTGGAACGGGAAGTAGTCTGAGTAGCCAATCTGGTTGGCGGTTTTCCAGATTTTCTCCACCACATCGCCGGCGTACACACGGCTAGTCTCCTCCCGCGCGAAACGAGCGCCCTTGGCTCCTACCATGTCCAGCAGAATACCGTACTGCGCCTGGTAACCGCTGGGCAGCAGGTTCTTACTCCAGTACTGCGAACCCAGGCCCCAGCTTTCAGGCGCATCCTGTCCGTAATCCTCGCCGTCAAACAGCAGTAAATCTACGCCCACATTGCCCTGTAGCGGGTTGGCCTGCAACTGACGTGCAATTTCCAGCAGAACGGCCACGCCGCTGGCGCCGTCATTGGCTCCGTCGGCGGGTTTGTCGGCGTTCACGGAGTCTTTGTCGGCCATGTGGCGGGTGTCCCAGTGAGCGGCCAGCAGAATCCGGTTGGTAGCCTTGGGGTTAAACTGCGCCATGATGTTGCGTAGGTTCAGGGTGGTGCCGGTATAGGCCTGGGCCGTGAACGGCTGCTCCAGTACGTTGGCGCCATACCCTTTCAATTTGGCCACCAGGTAATCGCCGCAGGCGCGGTGCGCCGGGGTATTGGGCACGCGTGGCCCGAAAGCCACCTGCCTGGCTACAAACTGGTATGCCGAGTCTGCGTTGAACGCCGGTACATTTACGGCGGCGGTTGCGGCGGGCTGTTCGGCGGTAGCCGTTTCTGTGTTGCCTTTTTTGTCGCAGGCGTAGAAGCCTGTGGTGAGCAGCAGACCCAGGGCCAGTGCTTTCATGTTATTCTTCATAAGCCCAGTCTATACCGGTTTTCATGTCTTTAATGACAATGCCCTGGCCTTTGAGCTGCGCCCTGATGGCGTCTACCTTGGCATAGTCTTTATTTTCTTTGGCTTCTTTGTAGAACCCTAGCACCACCTCCAGCAGCGTCTGGGCAGAAGCGGTTTGCTCTTCTTTGAGGCCCAGAATGTCAGTGACCAGGGTGCGGTAAGCGGCGCGCATCTGCTCAAAGGTTTCCGGCGAGATGGTTTCCAGCTTGAAGCCTCCGGTGTGCATGCTATTCACTTTCTTGAGCAGGTTGAACAGGGCGGCAATGGCTTTGGCGGTGTTCAGGTCGTCATTGAGAGGAACGAACAAATCTGCCGTTAATTTTCTGATCTCGTCCTCGGCTTTGGCGTCTACCGCTTCGGCCCCGGCCGGGTATTGCAGTTGGTTCAGGATTTTGAGCCCGTTCATCACCTTCAGGTAACCTTTGCGCGCGGCCTGCAAGCCTTCATTGCTGAAGTCTAAGGTGCTGCGGTAGTGGGCCTGCAAGATGAAGAAACGCACCGTCATGGGGCTGTAGGCCTGCTGCAGCACTTCATGGGAACCGGTAAAGAACTCGCCCAGCGTGATGAAGTTGCCCAACGATTTGCCCATCTTCTTGCCGTTGATGGTGATGAGGTTGTTGTGCACCCAGAAACGTGCCGCGTCTGAGTGGTTGTGGCTGGCCTGGCTCTGGGCAATCTCGCACTCGTGGTGCGGGAACATGAGGTCCAGTCCGCCGCCGTGGATGTCAAACTGCTGGCCCAGGTATTTGCGGCTCATGGCCGAGCACTCCAGGTGCCAGCCCGGGAAACCGTCACTCCAAGGCGAAGGCCACCGCATGATGTGCGTGGCCGAGGCTTTCTTCCACAGCGCGAAGTCCAGCGGCGAGCGTTTCTCTTCCTGCCCTTCCAACTCACGGGTGTTGGCCAGCAGGTCTTCAATGACCCTCCCAGACAACTTGCCGTAGCGGTGGTCTTTGTTATAGGCGGGCACGTCAAAGTACACCGATCCATTGGCTTCATACGCCAGCCCGTTGGCCAGAATCTCCTGGATCATCTCAATCTGCTCAATGATATGGCCCGAGGCGCGGGGCTCGATGTCTGGCGGCAGCACGTTGAGCCGCTCCATGTCACGGTGGAAGCTGTTGGTGTATTTCTCCACCACTTCCATGGGCTCCAGCTGGGCGGCTTTGGCCAGTTTCTGGATTTTGTCCTCGCCGTGGTCGGCGTCGTTCTGCAGGTGGCCTACGTCTGTGATGTTGCGCACGTAGCGCACTCTGTAGCCCAGGTGGTGCAGGTAGCGGCGCATGACGTCAAAGGTGATGTACGGGCGGGCGTGCCCCAGATGCGCATCGCCGTAAACGGTTGGTCCGCAGACGTAAAGCCCCACGAACGGGCTTTGCAGCGGCTCAAACTTTTCTTTGGTGCGGGTGAGGGTATTATATAGCGATAATGGGTGGTTCATGCGGCAAAATTATAAAACTAAATGGTACTTGTGGTACTGGTATAAGGTTCGGGTTGTTTTGGAGAGGCCTTTGTAGGATACCGCTCTCCTGGTTTGGCGCAGATTCTGGAAAAAGAGGCGCTAAACGCGATTTCTTTTTATCAGTCATGTTGAGACTGCCGAAGGATCTAACTTGGATGCTTGTGCACGCAGTACGCTGTTGCCATTGGCTTGACGGCTTTTCTATGGCTTCATGAGCGGTATTATTCCATAGTTTCCGCTATGCGCTCACGGCCGCGGGGCCCCGTCTTCCGCCCTCGCGCTGTGATTTCTCCCCGCCCGCCTCGCTGTCGCTCAGGGACGGTCGAACTCTAGGCGCTCAAACGAAAGACTGGAACAGGTGCGGGTAGTAAGAGCTGTTGGAGGTTGGTGACGGAAGCTCAGCAGGTGTAAACCCATCCCTACCCTTCCCAAGAGGGGATTTTTGGTTCTTTGCGCATGAGGCGGCACTGGAGGAAAGTGGCGCAGGAATAGGCGTAGCGGCGGCAGAAAACTTGCGGCATGAACTGACCTCCCAGGCGATTTCCTTTCTCGTGCAGATGACTCCCCTCCCGGGAGGGGCTGGGGTGGGTTCTTCCGTTTAGGGCCTCTTTTTCCCAAACTAAGCCAAAACTGAACTCAGGACTCTAGACTCAGGACTTGTTTCCAGTAGCGTGCGTTTAGCGCCTCTTTTTCCAAAAAAAGCCCCTAAACACAACACAAAGGTTTATGGGTTGGTGAGGACGTAGGTGGCTTCCAGGGGGAAATGGTCGGTGAAGCGGATCTGTTCCAGCACATCGAACCGGAGCAGTTGCAGGCGGCCGCTGAAGAACTGGTTGTCTATCCTAATAGGTAATTTACCATTATAGGTGAACCCGAAACCGTTGCCGCCTTCCTCAAACCCGTTCCTGAACCGGCGGCGCAGCTGCTGGTAGGTGTAGGAACTGGGCAGGTCGTTCAGGTCACCGCAGAGTAAAACGGGGTGGCTGCTGGCCTCCATGTGCTCCAAGAGGCGCGCCAGTTGGTGGCTGCGGGCAATAAAGCCGCCTTTCAAGCGGCGGGCAATGTTTCGGCCTTTGGTTTTGAGGCCTTCCTCGCTCTGCACGGCTTCCTCCACGTCTTTCTGCTCAATGGCCATAGACTCCAGGTGCATGTTGTAAACGCGCAGGGTGTCTTTGCTGGGCAATTTCACATCCACAAAAATGACCTGGTTCTTGGTGGGGATGTCAAACGTGACGTGGCCTTTGTTTACAATGGGGTAGCGGGAGAAAATAGCCAGGCCAAACTCGGCCCCAGACTTATTCACCAGGAACTTGTCTACGAACACTTCGCGGCCCTGGGCTTTGCCAATGCGCTTGCGGCTGTTGTATTTGGCTTTGGTGGGGTGGTGGTAGAACTCCTGCAAGCAGAGAATATCGGCGGGATGGTTGGCCACCCACTCCAGTTCCCGCTCGGGCAGGCCGGGGTCTTTGGCGTGCAGATGGGCATAGGCGTTGAACACCCGCACGTTGTAACTCAGCACGCTGATGCGCTGGTCCTGGGGTTCCGGTTGGGCGTCTGGGGTATTGAGGGTGAAATAGCGGGTATGCTGCCCCCAGAAAAGGAAGATCAGCAAGGCGGGCCAAAGCGCCCACAGCGGGCGCTGCCACAGCCACAGCACCAGCAGGAACCCATTGAGTACCAAGGCCCCGGGCAGCGACATGGCCACAAAACCGGCGGGCCAGAAAACGTGCGGCGGTAGGTACTGGCACGCCACCCCCAGCAGCAGCCACAGCGTAGACAATGACGTAAGAAAAGAAAGAATCTTCCGGAGCACAGGTAAAAAATTAAACGCGAAAGTAAACCTACGCAAAAAACCGCAAGCCGCTGCAAAAACGTAGGTTCTGGCGGTTTAGGGGGTCTTTTTCCGAAAACGGCCTCTAAACGGAACCTAAACATTCTGCCACGCTTTAAAATAGAGCATCCGCCTCACCGTTTTAAACTTGACCCAATGTGTCAGGTAATTGGAAATTATACCCTAATTTTACATCCTTAACACCTTATTAGTACTGCTATGTTGTTATCCAGCTTATTATTCATCGGCAACTTAGGGACCGGCGAAATTATTGCATTATTGGTGATCGTGCTGTTGCTGTTCGGAGCCAAGCGTATTCCAGACCTGGCCCGCGGCCTGGGCAAAGGTATCCGCGAGTTCAAAGACGCTACCAAAGAGATCAAGAACGACATTGAGAATGCCTCCAATGATGACCGGTATTCCAACAACCAAAACAGAAACTACCAGAACAACGGCGGCGGGTACTACAACCCTAACCCCAATGCGAACGGTGGGTACAACCAGCAACCTGGCTACAACCAACCAGGCAACGCTCCTTACCAGAATGAGCCCGCTGTGAACCCAAACAACCCTACAACCAACAACCCCAACGTTTAATACATGCGTTATACATCCCTTGACGCTATCCGCGAGGAGATAGGCCGGGGCTCGCTCTCCTGCCGCCAGCTGGTAGAGCATTATCTGCAGAACATTGCCGCCAAACGCCACCTAAACGCGTTTCTGGAAGTGTTTGAGGAAGAAGCCCTACGGCAAGCCGAAGAAGTGGATGCCAAACTCAAAGCCGGCACCGCCGGTAAATTGGCCGGAATGGTGATTGGCATCAAAGACGTGCTGGCCTATGAGGGCCACGCGCTGCAGGCTTCCAGCCAGATCCTGAACGGTTTCAAATCCCTTTACACGGCCACCGCGGTTCAGCGCCTCCTGGCCGAAGACGCGGTGATCATTGGCCGCCAGAACTGTGATGAGTTTGCCATGGGCGGCTCCAACGAGAACTCGGCCTTTGGCCCTTCCCTCAATGAGATAGACACTACCCGCGTGCCGGGTGGCTCCTCCGGCGGTTCGGCCGTGGCTGTGCAGGCAGACCTTTGCCTGGCCTCCATTGGCTCAGACACCGGTGGTTCTGTGCGCCAGCCCGCGGCTTACTGCGGCGTAGTGGGCATGAAACCTACCTACTCCCGCATCTCGCGCTACGGGCTAATTGCCTACGCTTCTTCCTTTGACCAGATTGGCGTGATCACGCAAAGCGTGGAAGACGCCGCCCTGCTACTGGAAGTAATGGCCGGCGCAGATGAGTTTGATGCCACCGTGAGCCAGCGCCCCGTTCCTGCCTACAGCCAGAACCTCACCTTTGACCGTCCGGCCCGCATTGGGTTCATCCGGGATTCCTTTGAGAGCCCCGGCCTGAACACTGAGGTGAAAGCCGCCGTGCAGGGCGTACTGGATGGCCTACAGGCCGATGGCCACACCGTGGAAGCCGTAGAGTTCCCTTTCCTGGACTACATTGTGCCTACCTACTACATCCTGACTACCGCAGAGGCCAGCTCCAACCTGGGCCGCTACGATGGCGTGAAGTACGGTTTCCGGAGCGAAAACGCCACCGACCTGGCCTCTATGTACAAAAAGACCCGCTCAGAGGGATTTGGGAAGGAAGTGCAGCGCCGCATCATGCTGGGGACCTTCGTGCTAAGCGCCGACTATTACGATGCTTACTACACCAAAGCCCAACAGGTACGCCGCCTCATCAAAGAGAAAACCGATGAGCTGTTAAGCCAATACGATTTCCTGGTTTTACCTACCACGCCTACCACCGCCTTTAAGATAGGCGAAAATACCAAAGACCCGCTGGCCATGTACCTGGAGGACATTTACACCGTTCAGGCAAACCTGGCAGGCATACCGGCTATTTCGTTACCAGTTGGGCAAGACTCTTCGGGGCTGCCCATTGGGGTGCAAGTGATGACTAAAGCGTTTGCCGAGGAGCAATTGTTTGCCTTCTCCAAACAACTGATGAACCATCAACCACAAATAACCGCCTAATGCGTACATCTACCCTTCTTACTAGCCTTGTACTTTCACTTGGTTTAGGTTCTGCCGTGCAGGCCCGCCAAACCACCGCGCTGGATTTTCCGGCCGTGCAAGTAAAAGACACTACCAAGGTACTCCCTGACACCGTAGAGTTCATACCGGTAGAAACCGATGAGCTCATCCAGGACCGCCTCAGCTGCCTGGAACAGGAGATTCCTTTGGAGTTCAACAAGCAGGTAAGAGGTTTGATAGACTATTTCACCATTAGGAACCGGAAATACACCCGCCGGGTACTGGAGCGCCAACCACTGTACTTCCCTATGTTCGAGAAGTACCTGGCCAAGCACAACATGCCAGATGAGCTCAAGTATTTAGCCGTGGTGGAGTCTGCGTTATTGCCAAAGGCGGTTTCGTCTGCCAAAGCCGTTGGTCTGTGGCAGTTCATGGACTTTACCGGCCGAGATTTCCGTTTGGTACAGAACCATTACCTGGATGAGCGCATGGACCCCGAGAAATCTACGGAGGCCGCGTGCAAATTCCTGAAACAGCTGTACCGCATGTTCGGGAGCTGGGAAATGGCCTTGGCGGCTTACAACTGCGGTCCGGGTAACGTAAGGAAAGCGATTGCGCGCTCCGGCGGCAAAAAAACCTTCTGGGGCATTTACCCTTATCTGCCTAAGGAAACCCGCGCCTACGTGCCTTCCTTCACGGCCTTGATTTATGCCATGAACCACGCGGCAGACCACAACATTAAACCGTTGAATCTGCAGTTGCCTATAGAGACAGACACTTTGCTGATCAACCAGTCAGTAGACTTGAAATTACTGGCCCTGCAGCTGAACCTGCCCGAAGACCAGCTTGTGAACCTGAACCCAGCGCTCAAGCTGAAGCATATTCCGGCCAACGCGGCAAACGTCGCGCTGCGCATTCCGGCCAATGCAAGACCGCTGCTGGAGGAAAACAGGCTGGCTATCCTGGATTCGGCCCGCTATAGAACTCCTGTACGCACAAGACAGCCACTGCCTGAGGTACCTGCCTCCATGCTAGCCAAAGCGGAAGCCGTAACACCGGACAGCACTTCAAAAAGGATGTACGTGGTACGCCGCGGCGATAATCTGTCTACCATTGCCAAAAAGCAGAACGTAACGGTAGAGCAGTTAAAAGCTTGGAATAAACTTTCCGGGAACAACTTGCTGGCGAACCAGAAGTTGGTAGTCTTCAAGCCAGAAACCAGGGAGCTCAAAGAGGCCACCCAGAAACTGTCTCCGGAGCCTCAACTGCTGGCCTCTGCAGAAGAAACCACCGTTTCTAAACATGCGGGTCCTAACGCAGAGAACACGCCTGCAGAAAATGCCGCCACTGCCACAGTGACCGCGAAGAAAGCAGTGGTGCAAAAAAACAAAGTTGAGAAACCGCAGACCATTCATCACGTGCAGCCCGGTGATACGCTCTGGAATATCTCCAAACGGTACAACAACGTGAGTGTGGAGCAGCTTAAAAAAGCGAACAAGCTGAAAGACGACGAGTTAAAACCCGGCATGAAGCTGATTGTAGGCTGATTATGGGAAATAAAGAGGGATAGCATCTCCGGCTCTGGCCTGAGATGCTATTTGCTTTTCAGGTAATTTAGGAAAAACGGCCGCTAAACGCACTTCATATTCGCCTTGGCGAAGTGGAAAAAACTTAACAATTTGAAATTATTTCCTGCTCAACAAGCTTTGCTATAGCAGGACTAAAATTTAGACCAACACACGAGAACAGAAGGACATGATTAAGATCAACAAGGAAGACGCACTGAATTATCATAGCCAAGGACAACCCGGCAAGATAGAAGTAGTGCCTACTAAAATGGTGAGCACCCAGATGGACTTAGCACTGGCCTACTCACCGGGCGTAGCAGAGCCTTGTAAAGAAATTGCCGCCAACAAAGAAGACGTTTATAAATACACGGCCAAAGGAAATCTGGTGGGGGTAATCTCCAACGGAACCGCCGTACTGGGCTTGGGCAACATTGGGCCAGAAGCCTCTAAACCCGTTATGGAAGGCAAAGGCGTTCTTTTCAAGAAGTTCGCGGGCATTGATGTGTTTGACATTGAGATAGACTCCACAGACCCGGAGGAGTTCATCAAGATTGTAAAATCGTTGGAGCCTACATTTGGCGGCATCAATCTGGAAGACATTAAAGCGCCGGAAAGCTTCAAGATTGAGAATGCATTGCGTGAGCAGATGAACATTCCGCTTATGCATGATGACCAGCACGGCACGGCCATCATTTCCAGCGCCGCCTTATTAAATGCCCTTGAGATAGTGGGCAAAGACATCTCTAAAATCCAGATGGTGGTGAACGGAGCCGGGGCTGCCGCCATTGCCTGCGCAAAACTATACCTGGCCCTGGGCGTGAACATTGACAACATTGTCATGTTTGACAAAGACGGCATCATCAACCCAGAGCGGAATGACCTGGATATCTACCGCGCCCAGTTTGTGACCACCCGTAAGATCACTACCCTGGCCGAAGCCATGGAAGGTGCCGATGTCTTCATTGGCTTGAGTGCCGGTAACGTACTGGCCCCAGAACTGGTGAAACTGATGGCGCCTGATCCTATCATCTTCGCGTTGGCCAACCCAGACCCCGAGATTGCCTATGAAACCGCTATGGCTACCCGTGAGGATTTGATCATGGCCACTGGCCGGTCTGACCATCCTAACCAGGTGAACAACGTTTTGGGCTTCCCTTACATTTTTAGGGGCGCATTGGACGTACGGGCCACGGAAATTAATGAAGAGATGAAACTGGCTGCCGTGTACTCGCTGGCAGAACTGGCCAAAGAAGGGGTGCCAGACATTGTACACAAAGCCTACGGCGATAATACCATCGCCTTCGGCCGCACCTATCTCATTCCTAAACCTCTGGACCCTCGCCTTATCACCACGGTAAGCCCGGCGGTAGCCAAGGCGGCGATGGAATCTGGCGTGGCGCGTCAGCCCATCCAGAACTGGGAGCGTTACCACCATGAGCTGCAGGCCCGTATTGGTATAGACCAGAAACTGATGAACCGCGTGATTACCCAAGCCCGTCAGAACCCCAAAACGGTGGTTTTCGCGGAGGCGGATAACTACAAGATCCTGAAAGCGGCGCAAACCGTGCTGGAGCAAAAACTGGCCTACCCTATCCTTTTAGGAGAGCGGGCCCGCATCCATGAATTGATTGCCGAGTTCAACATGGAGCTGGAAGGCTGCGTGATCATTGACCCCAGAGAGGAAGATGCCAAGTGCGAGAAATTCGCGCACCTGCTCTACGAGAAACGTAAGCGCAAAGGACTGTCTCTGTACGACTGCCGCAAACTGGTTAGGTACCGCAACTACTTTGGCTGCATGATGGTGGAAACCGGCGAAGCCGATGCGCTTATCTCTGGTCTTACCCGCGACTATTCTACTACTATTAAACCGGCGCTGCAAGTCATTGGCGTAGAAGAAGGCGTGAACAAAGTGGCTGGTATGTACATCATGCAAAACAAGAAAGAGCCGTACTTTTTCGCAGACACCACCGTAAACCTGCAGCCTACCGCCGAGGAACTGGTAGACATCATTGGGTTAACGGCCCGTTATGTGCGGTTCTTTGACCGGGAGCCCCGTGTAGCGGTGCTTTCGTACTCCAACTTTGGGTCTAGCTCTGGGCAGGTTCCCACCAAAACCCGTGAAGCCACCCGCCTAGCCAAACTCCGCTACCCAGACCTGCTCATTGACGGTGAAATGCAAGCCAACACAGCCTTGAACACAGATTTATTACGGGAACATTATCCGTTCAGTGAACTGGCAAATGAGGGCGCTAATACACTTGTCTTCCCAGGCTTGGCGGCAGGTAACATTGCCTATAAGCTTCTACAGGAAATGGGTGGCGCTGAGGCAATTGGCCCTATCTTGATGGGAATGCGCAAACCAGTGCATATTTTACAGTTAGGTTCTTCTGTGCGTGAAATCATCAACATGGTGGCTATTGCCGTGGTAGATGCCCAAACCAAGACTAAACTCTAACCAGTATAAGTACGTACTGCTGTATTTTCACGTCTGTAATGCAATAACATCCTTACAATTCTTATATTCCGTTTAGGGGCTGTTTTTCAAAAAACAGCCCCTAAACGGAAATAAAACTAAGATCTGATTTTACCCTTTACTCCGCTGGCTACATGATTGCTTATTTAGATGGCCGCCTGGCCCAGAAAGATCCCACGTTTGTGATCATTGACGTGGGAGGAGTAGGCTATGAACTTCGCATCTCGCTGAATACATTTACCCAATTACCTGAAGGAGAACGCTGCCGTCTTTACACGCACCAGCACATCAAAGAAGACGCCCACACTCTCTATGGATTTGCGACCCTAGCGGAGAAAAGCGCTTTCCTGCACCTTATATCTATTTCGGGTGTAGGGCCTAACACCGGCCTCATGATACTTTCCTCGCTTACGGTGCAGGAAGTTCAGCAAGCCATTGTGCGCGAAGACGTACGCACCATTCAGCAGGTGAAGGGCATTGGAGCCAAAACGGCACAGCGCATCATCCTGGAGCTGCGTGACAAGTTCAGAAAAGGTTTTGGAGCCGATACCGTAAGTGTCTCTTTTGGAGCGCACAATACCTCCAGAGAGGAGGCGTTATCTGCTTTGGTAACATTAGGCTTTGCGAAGAATGTAGCCGAGAAAACCTTAGATACTATTATCAAGCGGGAAGGCGCAGGCCTCACCGTGGAAGAAATGATCAAATTAGCTTTGAAGTCATCTTAAGCAACTTCTCCATTTTTTGTGTTTTATAAAAGAAAGCCTCACATTCTTGCAGCCGCAGTAGGGTTGGTGTCGTTGATGGCTTGGCTAACTCAGGCCGAGCCTAGTAGTTTTTCCATGGCGGGCAGAAGTGCCTTTCGTATGGAGTTGCCTGAAGAAGAAGAGCCCCAGGACACAATTAAAAACCAAGGCTATATTCCCTCCAGACGTCCGAAGCTCATTTTTGAGGACCGAAGAGGAGATCCTTTCTCTAACAGATCTACTTTATCTCCGCTGTTGCTGCCTCTGCCCTCTAACGTACAGTTACAGGTAGAGCCAGATGACAGTTTAAAGCGCTTTGAAATCACGGAGCAGATTGGCGGTTATAACTACCGTGATCCCAGCACCATGACTTTTGAGGAGTACTCCCGCTATCAGCAGCAAAAAGCCATCAGGGATTACTGGCGCACCAAGTCTACCGCACTAGATGAACAGAATCCCGCCGCCCCCAGTCGTCGCCTGGTACCTACCATTGACATTGGAGGCCGCACCTTTGACCGTCTATTTGGCGGAAACACCGTTGATATCAGACCAAACGGGTTGGCTACGCTTAAATTTGGAGCGCTTTTCAATAAGAATGAGAACCCGTCTATTCCGCTGCGCCAGCAGAGCATCGGGGATTTTGAGTTTGACCAGAGCATCGCCCTCAATATTGACGGACGTATTGGGGAGAAAATGCGCATTACCGCCAATTGGGACACCAAAGCCAACTTTGACTTTGAGAACAACCTCAAGCTGGAGTATACTGGTTACCCAGAGGAGATCATCCAAAAGATTGAGGCTGGTAATGTAAGTCTTCCGCTCAACAATTCATTGATCTCGGGTGGTCAGAACCTGTTCGGGTTAAAAGCCCAGCTGCAGTTGGGCAAACTTTCTGTGACGGCCATTGCCGCCAACCAAAGAGGAAGCATTGACGCCGTAGACATTCAGAACGGGGCGCAGAACCGTCGCTTTGAGATTCGGGCCGATGAATACGACCGTGACCGCCACTTCTTCCTGGCCCAGTTCTTCCGCAACCGGTATGACCAAGCCTTGCGCAACCTGCCGCTCGTAAATTCAGGCATTGTCATCCGCCGGTTGGAGGTGTACATCACCAATGACAACCGCGCCACCCAAAACCTGAGAAACGTAGTCGCGCTCATGGACTTAGGGGAACCAAATCCTTTCCAGAGCAGATTCAGCAATAATTTACCCGCTGGTTCCGGAGCCGGGAATAACCAGAATAACTTGTATGGGAGCCTTACCAACAGAGGGAATACCCAGGTAGATAACTTTCTGGAAGGATTTGGCCTGCGCAAAACCGTTGACTTTGAACACGTACGGGCCCGCCGCCTGGACCAAACCGAATATAAATTCAACCCACAGTTGGGTTATATCTCCCTTAACGCCGCTCTGTTACCAGAGCAGGTGCTGGGGGTTGCGTTTGAATACACCTTAAACGGCCGTACTTATAAAGTAGGGGAACTGCAGGAAGACTACCAGAACGTACCCGAAGACCAGGTCATCTTCCTGAAGCTGTTACGTGCCACTAATCCTGGCTTGAACCTGCCTACCTGGGACCTGATGATGAAAAACGTCTACTCCCTCAACGCCAATCAGCTGGAGCGGCAGAACTTCCAACTGAACGTAGTGTACAAAGACGATGCTACCGGCGGCGATTTAACCAGTTTCCAGGATGAGTCTAGGTTAAAGGGAATTCCGTTGATTCAGGTTTTCAATCTGGATAACGTGAACACCAACAATGACCCACCCAAAGACGGCAACTTTGACTTTTTAACCGGCATCACCATTGACCCGGAAACCGGGCGTATCTTCTTCCCTCAGGTAGAACCGTTTGGCTCCTACCTCCGCTCCCGGTTTACCCCGGGCACAGAAGACCAATACATCAACCGTTACGTGTTTCAGGAGCTGTATGACTCTATCCTGACAGATGCGCAGCAGTTCTCCCAGAAAAACAAATTCTTCATCCAGGGCCGTTACCAGGCTTCCAGCACAGACGAGATCACCTTACCCGGCATCAGGATCGCCGAGGGTTCTGTGGCCGTCTATTCTGGAGGAACGCGTTTGGTGGAAGGGCAGGATTATCAGGTATTCTATGATTTAGGGCGGGTAAAAATTCTGAACCCTAGCTACCTGAACAGTGCCAGCAACCTGCGGGTAACGTATGAGAAAGCCGACATTCTAAGTGTCCAACCCAGAACATTGTTAGGAGCCCGTTTTGATTACCGGGTAGACAATGACCTTATCTTGGGGGCTACCGTTTTGCACCAGGGCGAAAGACCGTTCATCCAGCGCGTGAACATTGGAGACGAGCCCAGCAACAACACCATTTACGGGTTTGACATCAACTACCGCCGTGATTCCCGGCTCCTTACCCGCCTCACTGATAAACTTCCTTTTTTAGAAACCAAAGCGCCTTCTTCCATTACACTGGGTGCTGAGGTAGCCCAACTGGTGCCGCAGAAAACCAAGTTTGAAGGGGAAGATGGCGTTTCTTACATAGATGACTTTGAGAATGCCAAAACCCCTTACTCTCTGGGTGGTTTCAATAGCAATGCCTGGCGATTATCTGCCACTCCTGCTCCTTTGATCAATGGAGCAACCGGTTTGGCGTATGCCTATAACAGAGCAAAACTAGCCTGGTATACCATTGACCAGATTTACTACACCGCCAACAACCTCCGTCCGAACAACATCACCAGAGAAGAACTGGAAAACCATTACGTGCGCGGGGTCCAGCGGCGGGAAATTTTCCCTAACCGTGACCCAGAAACGAACAACTCCTTTGAGTATACCTTTGACCTGGCGTATTACCCCAGAGAGCGCGGCCAGTACAACTATAACCCTAATGTAAGCAGTGACGGACGCTTCCTAAACCAAGACGCCCGCAGCAACTGGGCCGGTATTAGCCGCGAGATCTCGTTTGACAACAACTTTGACAACGCCAACATTGAGTACCTGGAGTTCTGGATGCTGGACCCTTTCATTAAGGGAGACCGGGGCCGGAGCATTATCACAGGGTTAGATGATGCCCAGAACAGTCTTGATGAAAACGGTAAATTGGTTTTCAACCTGGGGAATATCTCAGAGGACCTCCTTAAAGACCAGCGCTACGCTTTTGAGAACGGTCTGCCTACAGACGGGAATCCTCAGGCTACCGAGCCAACCGCCTGGGGTAGGGTGACCAGGAACCAGTTCCTTACCGATGCCTTCGATAATGAACCCGGCTCCCGCCCTTTTCAGGACATTGGTCTTGATGGCTTGAATGACAGCGATGAACGTGCTTTCTTTCAAGGTGTCTACAGCACCGTAGAAGACCCCTCTGCCGATAACTTCCGTCACCACTTAGACGGCACCTATGATGCTAACAATGTAGGTGTATTGGGTCGTTACAAAGACTTCAACGGCATGGAGGGCAATTCACCGGTCAACAGCAATCTTTCCTCCAATGCCTTTCCAGACAAAGAAGACCTGAACAAAGACAATGTCATCAGTGATCTGGAACAGTACTATGAGTACAGCATTGACCTGCGCCCTAACCGCCTGAACGTAGGCGATAACTACATTGTAGACCGGGTTGATTCTGTAGACGCCGGCGGAAACCGTGTGCGTTGGTTTCAGTTCAGGATACCGGTCCGCAAGCCAACGGGCAACGTGAACAACATGCAGGGCTTTAAATCCATCCGGTTCATGCGGATGTATATGACTCAGTTTGCCCAGCCAGTAGTAGTCCGTATGGTGCAGATGCAGTTTGTGTCTAACCAGTGGCGTACCTACAATGCCATTCTAGCCAACGGCGCACCTTGCGTGGGAGATTGTGATTCTGATGCCTCAGCGTTCAACGTTTCTACGGTTAGCATAGAGGAAAACGGAGAGGTAGACGCGGGTACCATTCCTTACGTGGTGCCACCCGGAGTAGAAAGACAGCGCGATTATTCATCGGCGAACAACCGCCGGCAGAACGAGCAGTCTTTGCAGCTGTGTGTGGAGAACCTGAGGGACTCTTTCAGCAAGGCCGTGTACAAGAACGTGTCACAAGACATGCTCATCTACAAGCGCCTGAAAATGTATGTGCACGCCCAGAGCCCAACCGGCACCCAAGACAATGAAGTAAATGCCTTCGTTAGAATTGGTACAGACTTCACGCAGAACTACTATGAGTATTCTATCCCGCTCAAGATAACCCCGCAGGGAAGTCGGGACCCTTACCAGATCTGGAATGAGCAGAACTTTATTGACATCGCCTTTGAGGAATTTATCAAGCTGAAATCCAGAAGAAACCAGGCAGGCTTCCCTATGAACCAGGTATTTGCAGAAACCAGGGAAGACGGCAAGGTATTTAGAGTGGTAGGTAACCCAGACTTCAGTGATGTGCAAAGCCTCATGATTGGTCTGGAGAATCCGGCTTCCCAAGACAAGTCCTCACAGTCAGTTTGTCTATGGGTGAATGAACTGCGGGTGTCTGACTTTGACCGTACCGCCGGTTGGGCCGCCACCGCCAGAGCCAACGTGAAATTAGCTGACTTCGCCAACATTACCGCCACCGGTTCTTACACCACCGTAGGCTTTGGTGGTATTCAGCAACGGGCAGCCCAACGAGCCCGTGAAACTACTGGTCAGTTTGACATCACCGCCAACGTGGCCGCCGAGAAACTGTTGCCTTCCAAATTAGGCTTAGTGGTACCGGTTTCGGTGCAGTATGGAACCACCATTAGCGAACCTCGCTTTGACCCGCTGGACCGTGATACAGAGTTAGACCTATCGCTGCAGAAGTTTGACGAGGGCAATGAGCGGGAAAATTACCGCAAGGAAGTTGTCAGTCAGACTACGACCAAGAGCATCAACTTGCTCAACGTCAGGAAAGAGAAGACAGACCCAGAGGCTAAAAGCCGTCTGTATGACATAGAGAACCTTTCCTTCTCCTATGCTTACACAGAGGTGCTGCACACAGATATCTCTACAGACCGGAATTTTTCCAAAACTTACAACGGATCTATTGCCTATAACTTCAACAACGCCCCTAAGAGTTATACTCCGTTTGCAGAAGCGAAAGCATTCCAGTCGCCGTACCTGCGGTGGCTGCGGGAGTTCAACTTCACCCTGATGCCTAGCCGGATCTCTATTAGAGCTGACTTAGACCGCCGGTACAATGAAACATTCCTGCAGGGCCGTACCTCGCCGTATAGTTTACCAGACACGGCCGGGTTCATGCCCACGTTCCAGAAAGCGTTCTTCTTTAACCGGATTTATGATGTGAAGTGGGATCTTACTAAGAGCTTGACGCTTGACTACACCGCCACCAACCGGGCAGTGGTAGATGAACCAGACGGCCGCATTAATGAGGAGATAGATACCCTGCGCTGGAAGAATGAGGAGATCTGGCATAACCTGAAACGGTTTGGCCGCAACACCAACTTTAACCAGCTGATTGCGCTCACCTACCGCCTGCCGCTAGACAAGTTCCCACTGACGGACTGGGTCTCCGGCGACGCCCGCTACCAAGCTGGCTTCACCTGGACTTCGGCTTCTACGGCGCTTAGCAGAAATGACACCTTGCAGTTGGGGAATACCATTGAGAACAGCACAGAAACCAGCGTTAGCGGTAAGTTGGATTTGGTACGTCTCTACAACAAGGTCAAGTTCCTGAAGGCCGCCAATGAAGCGTCTCCTAACCCGGGCATACGGCAGCAATCGGTGCGGCCAGGGCAAACTGCGGCGGCAGACACCACGCAACAGCGGGAGAACAAGGTCATGAAAGGTATCCTGCGGGCCTTGATGTCAGCGCGGTCTGTGAATTTTACCTATGCCCGCACCGAAGGAACGTTACTGCCAGGCTTCCTGCCAACGGCTAGAAACTTTGGGTTAGCCGATGGCTTTGGAGCGCCGGGGCTGGACTTTGTGCTGGGCAAGCAGTATGAGCTGGATGAACTATTCAACCGGGCCAACCGCGAAGGCTGGTACACAGACAGCAGCCAGTACCTGAACACGCCGCTGAGTTCATTGAAATCTGTGAACCTCACGGCCCGCGCCACCATTGAACCGTTCAGAAACTTCATCATTACCTTAGACGGGGTCATGAACAAGTCTGAGATAGATGAGGTGTACTACCGCCGCGACTCCGCATTGGTGGTGCAACGCCAGAATCCATTCACGACCGGGTCATACCGGGTTTCGTTCATCTCTATCGGGACGCTGTTTGAATCTGGATCTGGCAATGCCTCAGAAGCATTTGAGAACTTCATCCGGAACCGGGCAGCCATTGCCAGCCGCCTGAACGCCGCTAATCCGGGACCGGGCCTCTACGGCTTGAATTCTCAGGATGTCTTGATTCCTTCGTTCCTGCATGCCTACCAGGGCAAAGACGTGAATAGATTCAAAGCCAAGCCTACCAAACCGTTTGACGCCATTCCGCTGCCTAACTGGAACGTGGTGTACAACGGTTTGTCTACGCTGCCGTTCTTTCAGCAGTATTTCAGTTCGTTTACCCTGAACCACGCTTACCAGTCTACTTATACGGTGGCTAACTTCAGTACCGCGCTGGACTATAGCTTTGCCCCCTCCGGCTTCCCAGACAGAGCCAATGAGCAAGGTGAGGTAATCCCGTATTACATCATTGGCCAGGTATCTATCACAGAAAGCATGTCACCGCTGATTGGCATTAATTTCCGGACCAAAGGCCAGATCACCGGCCGGGTGGAGTACAAAACCCAGCGGAACCTTTTGCTGAACATGACCAACGCGCAGGTAACGGAGAACGGCATCAAAGACGTGGTGGTGGGCATTGGCTACAGCGCCACCAACTTCAAGCTTCCGTTCAAGATAGGCGGCAAGCGCACCCTGGAAAACGAATTGACCATGCGTCTGGACTTCACCATCAGAGACAATGAAACCATTCAGCGGACCATTGCCGTAGACGCAGACGGAAACGAGTACCAGAACAACCTTTCCACCGCCGGGGCGCTACAGGTGCAGATACGGCCTACCATTGACTACGTGGTGAGCCAGCGCCTGAACCTACAGTTCTACTTCACGCAGAACATCAATGAGCCTAAAGTGGCCAACGCGTTCCGGAACACAGTCACCGAGGGCGGCATTCAGCTGCGGTTCAGTTTATCTGACTAAGGCTTGCGGTGCGAACCAAAAAGAATGTAATTTTGAACCAAACTTAAATAAACACTTATGAACTTCCCTGAGGAGCTGAAATACACCAAAGACCACGAGTGGATCCGGATTGAAGGCGATGTAGCGTATGTAGGCATCACTGATTTCGCACAGCGTGAATTAGGTGACATTGTGTATGTAGACATTGACACCTTAGACAAAGACGTAGCTAAAGAAGAAGTATTTGGTACCGTAGAAGCCGTGAAAACTGTTTCTGACCTGTTTAGCCCATTGTCTGGCCAGGTACTGGAGGTGAACGAGAAGTTGGACGGCAGCCCTGAGCTGGTGAACTCTGACCCTTACGGCGATGGCTGGATGATCAGAATGTCTATCTCTAACCAAGCTGAAGTAGCTGAACTTCTTTCAGCCGATGCTTACCGCGAACTGGTAGGCGCATAACATATCTTTAGTGCGCTTTTCCTATTATGCACTGGCGCTGGGGTGGGCAGTATTTATCCTGCTGGGAACATTACTGCCTGCCCAAGCCCTTCCTCCCGCTCCCCAATGGGACTTCCTCACCTTTGATTCATTGGTCCACGCCGTGCTCTTCGGGGGCCAGCTGTTTCTCCTTCTCCTTAGTTTTAAGCGTGATCCTGCCGTTCAACTGACCAAGGGTCTGGTAGCCGGTTCTTTTCTGGCGGTAGTGCTGTATGGTGTGCTAGTGGAGGTGCTGCAAGGCGCTATGGGGCTGGGCAGGGCCGCAGACCCCGTAGATGCCCTCAGCAACACCATTGGCTGTCTCTTGGGCCTGGTTGTTTGGGTTTTGTTTTTCCGCCGGTTTTAGGCTAATTTCAGAAAAACAGGCTCTAAACGCACACATGCAAAAACGGCTTCCTCTCTTCTCCTTCCTCCTTCTTTTATGCAACCTCACCGCCCAGGCACAGGACATGGCCCGGGTCAGGCAAACTATTACAGACTTAGCTGCTCCCGCGCTGCATGGCAGAGGTTACGCCTTCAAAGGCGATAGCCTGGCCGCCAATTACCTGCAAAGCCAGTACGCGGCCATTGGTCTGCGCTCCTTTACCCCCAATTACCGGCAGAACTTCACTCTCCCGGTCAACATCCTAGACAACCGCCTTCAGCTGGAGATAGACGGGAAAGCATTGGTGCCGGGCGTTGATTTTATGGCGCATGGCAGTACCGGAGCCGGGGCCGGCGAAGGCAAAGTCTATGACATTGATACCCTTATTCTCAAAGACATAGACGTAGCCCAACAGTTCCTGACCAATAACCTCCGGAATAAAGTGCTGGTAGTGCACCAACGCCACTTCAGGGAATTACTGGCCCTGCCTGAGCCTTTTCAGCCGCAGCTCAGGAGCGTGGCTGCCGTACTGGTGCGGAACCCGGGGCCAAAGCTGATGGGCACTATAGGCAGGGAGCAGTTGCCGTTCCCGGTGCTGGAAATACTGGAGAAAGCCTGGCCTGCCAAAGCCAAAAAGATAAAATTTGCCGTAGACGCCCGTCTGGAGCCCGGGTACCGAAGCCAGAACCTCATTGGCTACCTTCCAGGCAAAGTAAAACCTGATTCTTTTGTAGTGGTTACCGCGCATTATGACCACCTGGGGCACCAGGGCAAAGATCTTTATTTCCCGGGAGCCCATGACAACGCCAGCGGCACCGCCATGCTTCTGGAACTAGCCCGTTGGTATGCCCAACCCCAGAATACGCCTGACTACTCCATCGTTTTTATGGCCTTTGCCGGGGAAGAAGCCGGTTTGGTAGGATCCCGTTATTATACAGAGCATCCGCTTTTCCCGCTGGCGAACATCAAATTCCTGCTGAACCTGGACCTGATGAGCACCGGCGAGGAAGGACTGATGGTGGTAAACGGAAGTGTGTTCCCCAAACAGTTCTCCATCCTGCAGCAGTTGAATCAGCAGCACAAATTTCTTCCTCAGCTTAAAAGCCGGGGCAAAGCCGCCAATTCAGATCATTACTTCTTCTCTGAGCAGGGTGTTCCGTCTTTTTTCTTCTACACATTGGGCGGTACCACCACAGAGTACCATCACCCGCAGGATAAGCCCGATACCTTACCGCTCACCAAGTTCAAAGAAGTCATGGCGCTTATTCAGGCGTTTGTGATGACGCTGTAGCCGGTAAAACAAAATTGCGTTTAGAGCCTCTTTCCCGAAAAAGAGCCCCTAAACGCAATTCATCTTAAAACATTATATAGCCTTTACCGCACCAGCAGCACCCGCCGGACAACCACTCCTTTGTCTGTATTCAGTTTAATGATGTACAGTCCGCTGGCTCTGCCCTGGAGGGTAAGCTCTAGAGGCTGCCCTTTGGCTTGCCTGGTAACTATTTCCTCCTGTAAGATCTGCCCCAGAGCCGTACAAACCTGAATACTGGAAACAGCCGCCTCCCGCGAAGTGATCACCACCACTCCGGTAGTTGGATTTGGTGTTACTTTTACCGCTTGCTGCGCCAGTTCCTCTGCGGCCCCCAAAGGTGTACCGTCTACCTTCACATCGTCTAAGTAGAGGTTGTTCTCAAAGTCAGTGACGTGCCGGAATTTGATGAGCGCTGTTTTAGCCGAGGCATAGGCAGACAAATCAATGGTTTCCAAGCGCCATTGGGCAGCGGTGGGCACAAACTCATCTTCGGTAAAGTAAGGTGTAGCCGTGGTCAAAGCCTTGTCATACTTTTGGTAAAGGCGCTGGTACGTCTCCCCACAGTTGGTAGAAACCCAAACTTCCAGCGTGTCTGAGAATCCTTGCTCTGAGATGAGCGCATACGCCAACTGGAACGTAAGTTTTGGCGAAGTACGGGAGCTTAAGTCCAGAGGCGGCAGCACCAATTCATCTACCTGCCCATTAACTGGGTATTCACTGTTGCGCATAAACGCCGAGGCTTTTCCGATTTTAGCCGCCATGGTGGTGCGGGCCCAGGTTAAATCTTGTCCTGGGTTGTTGATTGTCCAGCCACTTGGCGGGAACACAGTTCCTTCAAATCCCTCTTGCAGCGGCAGGGCATTTATTTGTACCTGAAAAGCGGCCGAAATCACATCATTGGCGGCGTTGGCGTCTGTGGTACTGTTGTTTCTGGAGATAATGGAAAAGCGGATGGTATGTTGGCCCAATGCTACCGGAAGGGCCGGAATGGAAATAGTGCCGTTCTGGAAGGAGTCAATAGAACCGGTCCAGGCATACGTCTGGGCCGGCGCATTGTCTAGCTGGTACCTTATCTGCAAAGAGGTAAGGGTTTGGCTGCCTCTGTTGCGCACCACTACCTGCGGCGAAAGCGACGTTTCACAGAGTACCGCCCGTGGCGAAACCACCTCTACCAGAGCCGCCTCCAGATCTGGCACCACCGGCGCCGTAGCCCCCAATGAAGATAATATACCGGGGCGGTATTGGGTAAGCGCCTGTTGCATCACATCTTTCTGTCCTATGGTGAACAGGTTCATGCAGGCATCATTGGTGTAGTCCATGTAGTTCATGAACATATCACTGGTGTTGTTGCAACTGGCTTTGGGGAAGCTGGGGCAGCCGGTGTTTTCTTCTTTCTGGGTAGGAGTATCGGCTACTTGATCATCTCCGCACTCCTCATCGCCCCAAATATGGAAGAGATTGAGCCAGTGCCCTACCTCATGGGTTGTGGTGCGGCCCAAGTTGAAAGGTGCCACCGCGGTGCCGGTAGTCCCGAAATACCGATAGTCAATGACCACACCGTCGGTTTCTGGCGATCCTATGTTGGGGAATTGGGCGTAACCCAATACCGCATCTTCGTTTACCTCCTCTGAAAGCCGCACTACCCAGATGTTCAGGTACTGTTCTGTATCCCAGGCATCTTTCCCGCCATAGGCGCTGTACTTCATGGCATCATCTACCTTGAAATCTGCCACGCTGGTTTTGGTGCGGGTAATGCCGGTGGTGGGCTCCCCGTCTGGAGTGCGCTGGGCCAGCTTGAACTCAATTTCAGCGTCGGCGGCTACGTCTTTGAACAGGTCTGGGGTTCTGTTGGCATCGGCGTTCAGCCGCCGGAAGTCTTTGTTCAGGACAGCTATCTGCGACTGGATCTGGGCCAACGAGATATTCTGGGCCGCATTTCCATAGACCACATGCACCACCACGGGTATGGTGATCACACCGCCCAGCGCTCTTCTTTCATTCTGTTTTTTAAAACCTCCTACGCGGGCCTGTTGCTGCAACTGCGCCCTCAGGTTGGGCTTTGTTTTCCCCAGCTGCTCCACGTGCTGCATGGTAGCACAAACCCGAGTTTGCGCCACGGCTACATTTAGGCTCAGGATAAAAAGAAAAAGAACAACACGTATGGTTTGAGCCATGTTTCTGCACGTTTAGGGGGTGTTTTTCAGGAATTAGGCCCAAACCAGCATCTGCTACAAGATGTTGTTCAGCTGCTCTTTGATTTTCTCCAGCTCTTCCTTCATTTCCACCACCAACCGCTGGATGGTGGCATCATTGGCTTTGGAACCTATGGTGTTGATCTCACGACCTATTTCCTGCGAGATGAACGCCAATTTCTTACCAGTTGGTTCAGGTAAATAGACGGTCTCTGTGAAATAATGCAGGTGGTTGACCAAACGCACTTTTTCTTCGGCAATATCCAGTTTCTCAATGTAATAGATCATTTCCTGCTCAAAGCGGTTCTGGTTGAAAGACTCCGAGGAACTGATCTCGGCCAGGTGCCCCTGAATGCGCTGCCTGATCTGCTCTACCCGCGTAGGGTCATGTTTGTCCACCTCGGCCAGCAGGATTCTGATGCGGTCTATATACGAAACAATCTCGGTGGTGAGGGCTTTGCCTTCGTCGGCCCGAAAGGTGTTGAAGTTCTGGATGGCTTCCAGCAGCAACGGCTGCACCTGCTCCCAGGCCACGTCTTCAGACTTGACTTCTTCGGCGGCCTCTGTCTGCAGCACGTCTGGCATGTGCAGGGCCAGCCTGAACAGATCTGGCGACTGCGCTCCCAAGGCTTTGGCGGCGGTTTCCAGTTCCTGGTAGTATTGGGAAAGCAACTCTGTATTGATGCGGCTGCGGGTAGCCCCAGATTTATTTTTACTTACCTCAATAGACAGGTTTATTTTGCCCCTCACCAAGCTCTTGCTCACCGTGTTCCGGATTTCCAACTCCTTGTCTGAAAGGCTGCGCGGCACCCGCACGCTCAAGTCCATGGATTTGGAGTTAAGCGATTTCAGCTCAATGTTAACGGTGTAAGCATCGGTCTCCAGGCTGGCAGACCCAAACCCTGTCATGGATAGTAACATACAATGGCACGTAAAGTGATAAAAAGTAAATTTAGGAAAAAAGCTCCACTCTGCGTCAATTCTGCCTTTCTACGAGTTTCTGTGCCTGAGAAAACTGTGTAGGTTAGGTATTTTCTATATCTTTGGGATATGAAATTTGGAGTTGTCGTTTTCCCGGGGTCCAACTGTGACCAAGATGTCATTGATGCTCTGCAACTAACCACGCAGCAGGAAGTTGTACGCCTATGGCACAAAGACCATGATTTGCAGAACTGTGATTTCATAGTGCTGCCAGGAGGTTTCTCTTACGGAGATTATCTGCGCTCGGGCGCTATTGCCCGGTTCTCGCCCATTATGCAGGAAGTGGTGAAGTTTGCCAACGCCGGCGGATATGTGTGGGGCATCTGCAACGGTTTCCAGATCTTGACCGAGGCTGGCCTTCTACCCGGAGCCTTGCTGCGCAACACCAGCCAGCAGTTCATTTGCCAGAACGTGTACATCACGCCAGAGAACACAGATATTTTGCCTACCACCCTGCTAGAGCCCGGCAAAGCCTACAAAATTCCGATTGCGCACGGCGAGGGACGCTTCTACGCTGACCAGGACACCCTGAAGCAACTGGAAGACAACGGCCAGATCATGTTCCGCTACTGCGATGCCAACGGCGAAGTGAATGAGATCTGCAACTGCAACGGCAGTGTGCTCAACATTGCGGGCATTACTAACAAAAACAAAAACGTGTTTGGCATGATGCCTCACCCAGAGCGCGCCGTTGACCCAGAGTTGAACAACACAGACGGCCGTCTTATGTTTGAAGCCCTTTTACAGGCGACCGTACAGGCATAAGTTCATCGCTTTCCTTTTACAATAAGGTCCCTGATCTATAAAACAGCAGCGCCTCCTTAACCTAAGGAGGCGCTGCTGTTTTATGCCAGTTTTCAGAAAAACGGCCGCTAAACGCATCTTGTGAGAGAATGGGAGGGTTTCTTTAAATGGTTTATGCGAACTGTCTTTCCTCTTACTATAAAAAAACCAGCGCGGGCTCCTTCTGTGAAAGGAGCCCGCGCTGGTTTAGGGTTAATTTCAGAAAAAGAGGCTCTAAACGCTACGCCATTCAAGAAGACGATTAAAAGTCATACCCCATGGAGAAGTAGAACTTAGGTCCTTCGCGCCGCAGGTCTTTCTCGCCCCAGGCCATGTCAAACCTACCGTAAACACCTAACAGAGTGGTGCGGGCCCCAAAGCCATAGCCGTACATGAACGGGTTCCGGAAGTTGCGCACAATTACCTCAAACGGCGGTTTTGGCACGGGCTGCGTGTTCACTGAATTGTCTTCACTGAACGGATTCCCGCTGTTATAGGCAGTACCGGCATCAAAGAAACCAATAAACTGCAGATTCCGGAAGAAGCCCGAGTTGATAGGACCTTCTGACAAGTACTGGAACAGCGGCAGGCGCAGTTCTGAATTCCACAGCACGTACCGGCTACCGCTCCGGGCGTTATAGTTGAACCCGCGCATGGGCGTGGCAAAGTCAAGGTAGAAGAAATCTGAAGGCGGTTGGTTCAGGTCGAAAATGATGCTGTCTTCAGAAGCTCCAATCCAGTTGTTCACCCCACCCAACAGATACCGCTTAGGCGCCGGACCGAAAGAATGCCCGTAGCTCAGGCGGTTAGCCCAAACGAACTCCTTGTGTATTTTCTGGTAGTGGCGCAGGTCTACATAGAACTTGCCAAATCCGCTTTCCTTGTTATTGATGCCGTACATTCTGGTCACCCCCACTTTCATGCGGGTTCCCTCGCGCATGTTCATACCGGTCACCACAGAGTTATCGTAAACCAACTCACCGCCTATACCGGCAAAGTCCATGACCATGTCTGGCTCAAACAGTTCTATGATATTGGTGTACCTCACATTGGAATAACGAGGAAGCACCTTCACACTCAATGCGTTGGTAAGCGGGTAACTGAAGGCCGGCAAAATCTCGTGTTTTCCTAACCGGCCTATTTGGTTTCCTACCATGATACTTTGCTTCTGGTAACCAATCCGGTAGTCATAGCGGTTCTTCAGGTTGGAGTACTCAGCGTAGAAATTGGTGGTCTGCAAATCCGTCACGGCGAAGACGCCTCCCCTTAACCGGTAATCTTCAAACAGATCAGACATGCCCACTTCCATCACAAAACCGAAGCCCAGCAACGGATCTGCATAGATGGAGGTGACCAGATTACTTACCCCAAAGCGCAGGTCATAGGCTTTAGGATAATTGAGTACCAGCGAGTCTGGTTGGGCCATGGCCATGATGGTTCTAGGCTTGGGAGCCGCCACCGGTGGTTTGGCCGGAACTGCCGTACTATCTGTGGCGGTACTGTCTGTCAAGATGGAAGACTGTACCGCCGCCAGAGAATCTGCGGTTGCCCTTGCTGCTATTGCCGCCGCTATGCGGGCATTCTCCTGCTGAATGCGGCGCTGCATGTGTCCCTCCAGTACTTCCTGCCGCTTTGTCTTGAAGCCAGCTTGCGCTACAGCCGGCAACGCCGAATTAGGATACCAGTAGAGGTACTCTTTGGCTCTGTCATTAGCCACAAAGATGAGGTTGCCCGTGCGCGGATGGTAGTCATAGGTTTTGATGTTCTGCCGCCAGTCAGAGACTCTCTCCACAGTGCCTACTTTTATGTTCTGCCGGTAAAGGGACCGGATTCCCGTCTCCTCCCCCAGGTACATGATTTCGTCCTCAGACAAGCCAATGGGCATTACTTCATTGGCGGGGGTATAAGTTAATTGCCAGAAGCGGCTTTGGGTGTTAGCCGGATCATAGAGGTAGATGTCAAAGTTGCTGGCAACAGAGGCAAACTTCCCTTTACTGGACTGCACAGAATCTGCCAACCGATTAGAGCTGAACACAATGCGGTTGCTTGGCCCTGGCAGGAAGGAAGGCTGCAGATCATCGTACACGTCATCGGTTAATTGCCGCACCAATCGTCCACCGCGGTACAGGAACAAATCGCTTTGGCCGTTCTTCACTCCACTGAACACCATCAGCTGCCCATCGTCTGAGAAGTCTAATCCGGTGATCTGGCTGTAAGCATTCATGAAAAGCACGTCTTTGTCTTTCCCCAAGAGACTTTTGAACGTGGCCACTCCCGGAATGTACCGCTTTTCGGCTCCCTGTAATCTTACTTGAAGTTTGCCGCGTCTTACATCTGAAATGCCCAACTGTGTTTCTGACCGCCAGGAAACCAGCGGCACGGTGTTGTCTACTTCCTGGTTGGGCATTTTATAGCCGCCCCGGTACACCATTCGCTGTTTATTGGAGCCCAGTTCACGCACATACACTTTATAGGCGCCCCGGTCATACATCACATAAGCCATTTTCTGACCGCTCGGGCTTAGCGCAGGCTCAGAGTACAGGAAGTTACGGCCATTAGATTTCTTGATTTTGTTTTCCTTGCTGGGCGAAGGTAGTCCGCCTTCTGTATAGGCATTCATTTGGGTATAGTACCCAAACCACTCGCGCGTGAACCGCTTGTAGGGCATGTTCAGGCTACTGGCAATCCCTACTTCAATATCGCGGGTAATGCGGGTAAGGTTGAGAATGTTCTGAATGGCGGAGGCCCCATGGCGTTCTGTGATGTAGTTCCAGATGGCTTGTCCCGTCACTCGTTGGTTGCGGGCGAACAACGGTTCTGAGCGCCTGCCACCGGTTTTCTGGATCATGTCCCGCATGTAGTCATCCATGTCCACGCTCCAACCCTCAGAAATATAGGCCGCAGCACCCGAGATAAACCAGTCTGGCAACCGAAGTAGGTAGTTGCTCTGGATCATTTCCCGGAGGCTGCCGCCGTACATCATATCAGAGATCAGCAGTTCTGTGATGTTGTACGTCATCTGCCGCTTGTATTCCGTCTGCGATCCTTCAAACGCAACTTCAATCTTGCTCTTCACAAAAAGCACGTCATTGCCTCCTTTGTACGGATCGTCTATGAGCCCTATGTTGCTCTGCTTCATGTCTGAGACAGAGTTATAGACAATAAGCGTTATCTTGGAATAAGGGTAATACCCAATAAGAGAAGTAATTCTTTTCAGTTCTTTCTCAGCGTGCTCGGCGGCATTGCGGGCAAGCTCCCGGCCACCCTGGGAGTAGTACACATTGAAGTTCTGGGTGCTGTAGTACTCCCAGTTGAATCTTTTGTACTGGATGCGGTTCTGCCCGAAGTCATCTGGCGCCGTGGCCTGCCCCACAGACAACAGCGGCATACCTAAGCCCAACAGCACAAACAAGAATTGGCAGACGCGTGTAAAACGAGTAGAGATTAGACTCATATGTTTGACGTAGATGCTACATACATTGATAGATACCGGGCAATGTTCACTTCAGGCCACAGAGGGGTTTGCTGCTCAAGCATAGAAACAAACTGTTGTGCCAGTAACGGCGCCATCAAGACTCCCTTGGAACCCATACCGTTAAAAATGCCGACCTGTGGTTTCTCCGGGTGAATACCTATCAAAGGCTTCCGATCCCGTACCGCTGGCCTGATGCCCACATATTGCTTTGTCACGGTAAAAGGTTTCTTCAGAATATCCTTTGTTTTGGAGGTAAGCTCTTCCCTTGCTTCTGGCGTAAGCTGTTCGTTTACTTCTCGCCAATTGTAAGTGGCCCCTATCCGGTAGTGCTGTTGCCCTATAGGCACAACGTAAACGGCTTTGTTATAGATATATGAAGCGTCAAAATTGGGCACATTTATATCTAAAATTTCACCTTTGTTCAATGAAAAAGGCAGCCAGCCGAAATAAGGATTTTGTGCCGCCTGCGCGCCCTCACAGAAAATAATCTTTTTAGCTTCTACGCCTTGGTAACGTACCCCATGGGGCATTAGCTCTAACTGGCTCACCTCAAAAGAATCTGTCCGAAGCCTTCCTTGTTTTTGGAGTTCTTCTTCCCGCAGTTGCAGGAAAGTACGCAGGGCAATATACCCTCCGCGCTGAATGAGCAGCCCGCCTAATTCCTGATGAACGTATTCAGAGAGCGGTAGTTGCAGATGCGTGGTTTCAATATAATCATCCCAAGCCGTATTTGTGCTTTTCCCCATCCAATTATTTTGCTCTTCGGGTGTGGAGAATAATTTCAGAATAGGCTTGCGGTGGAACAGCGGCGTCTGGTACCGTTCTTCCATGCTTTGGTAAAAAGAACTGGCGGCGGGCAGAAACGCATCTACCTGCCAGCTCTTGGCAAAACGTTTTCCGGCCACCGGGTTGATGAGTCCGGCGGCCACCCGGGAGGCAGCATTCGCTTTGGGTACATCAAATACCAACGCCGTTTTACCGTTCTCTTCCAGAAAACAGGTAAGAATGGCCCCCGCCAGGCCGTGTCCTACTACCAGATAATCATAAATCATACGGCAAGGTACGGCATGTGCCGCTGAAATATGTAACTTAGAGCCTGCAAAAAAGATGTCTCATTATGTCTGCCACTGGTCTGCAACTAAAAAGCTTTACGTTCAATCCTTTCTCAGAAAACACCTACGTGCTCTATGACCATACGCAGGAGTGCGTTGTCATTGACCCGGGGTGTTCCAACAAACAGGAGCAGCAGGAACTGCAGAGCTTTATAAGCGCCAATTCTCTGAAGGTAGTACGTCTGCTGAACACGCATTGTCATATTGACCACGTGCTGGGGAACAAGTTTGTTTCTGATACCTACGGTGTTCCGCTGGAGATACATGAGGCCGATCTGGAAGTACTGAGGGCGGTACCAACATATTCTACCGCCTACGGGCTTCCTCAGTACCAGGAGGTATTGCCAGAGAAATTCCTGACGGAGGGCGAGAATATTCTTTTTGGGGAGACCGAGCTGCAGGTTTTGTTTACGCCCGGCCATGCACCTGGGCATGTGGTGTTCTACCACCAGGAAAGCAAAAACCTGATTGGCGGCGATGTTCTGTTCCAACGCAGCATTGGCCGTACAGACTTACCTGGCGGCGATTACGCCACCCTTCTTGAAAGCATCCGCACTAAATTGTTCTCTTTGCCAGATGAAGTGGTTGTACACCCAGGCCACGGCCCCTCCACCACCATTGGCGAAGAAAAAGCCAGTAATCCGTTTTTGAGCTAATTTTAGAAAAACGGCCCCTAAACGGACTTTACCTCACTCTATGAAGACCCACATTCCTAATTTTATTACCTGCCTGAATCTGCTCTGCGGGTGCTTGGCTATCTACTTTATTTTTCAGCAAGACCTTATTACGGCCGCATATCTGGTAGTTGCGGCAGCGGCGCTGGACTTCATGGATGGCATGGTGGCACGTGTTTTACATTCCTATTCAGAAATAGGCAAACAATTGGATTCTCTGGCAGATATGGTCTCCTTTGGGGTGGTACCGGGCGCCATGATGCTACAGCTTTTAACCAGAAGCATAGAAACTGCCTCTGCGTCTGCCAATTTCCCTGAATGGTTACCTTTTGCAGGGTTTCTTATCACCATTTTCTCTGCATTGCGCTTGGCCAAGTTCAATATTGACACCCGGCAAACCTCTTCCTTTATTGGCGTACCCACTCCGGCCTGCACTCTGTTTGTGATCTCTCTGCCCCTCATCATGGCTCATGATGACTTCGGGTTGACGGGCGTTATCCTTAATCCGTTTGTTCTACTGGCCATTACGGTGCTGTTTTCTTACCTGCTCATTGCTGAGTTGCCATTGTTTGCCCTTAAATTCAAGAACATGGCCTGGCAAGGGAACCAAGTACGGTTTATTTTCATGGGGCTTTCGGTTCTTTTCTTTGCAATATTTAACTTTACTGCCATTCCGTTGAATTTGGCCATTTACATTCTTTTATCATTTTTAAAACCCTCTTCGTTATGAAATTCACTGCCGAAATTGATATCATGCCACATGCAGAACTGTTAGACCCACAAGGGAAGGCTGTGATGTTGGGTTTGGAACATTTAGGTCTGGAGCAGGTAGCTGATGTAAGAATTGGCAAACACATTCGTTTACAGTTAGAAGCGGAAAATGAAGCCGCTGCTGCCCAAAAAGTAGAAGAGGCTTGTAAGAAATTACTGGCCAACCTGATTATGGAATCTTTTTCTTACCGCCTCACGGCCAACTAGGCATTACCCTCAGACAGGCTCTCTTACTGTGGAGCCTGAACCTATGGGAATGCGCCTGTGTTGCGGAGTAGCCTTTACCCGCGTACATGCATTATGTAAGAAAGCTTCTGTTTGCCGCAGCTATATGGGTAGCTGCGGCTTCTGCTTCCTGGGCTCAGACTCAGGGAAGCCGCACCGTATCCTGGCGAACTGCTTCGGGCAATACCTCCTCCCTTGCAGACACCGCTCCCACCCTTCCTACTTTTGAAGAAGCCGCTTACCAGGGCAAGGAAGAAATTTCTTACTATGTCCTGTCTTTACCCAATACGGCAGTGGCTATCTTTAATTTTACGGCCATTGAATACGCTCCTTTAACAGCGGCAGAATTGCGCTCATTTCCAAAAAAGAGCCTCAAAACGGAAATCACACCTTTTGTTAGCGTAGGTACAGCCAATCGTGTGCCTAATTCTGTGGTGGTGTTTCAGCCTTTCAGGCTTAACCCAGCAACGGGAGTCGTGGAGAAAGTGATTTCTTTCCGCTACCAATACACTACTGGCAACAATCATAGAAAAGCAAGCCAAGACCGTTCCCGCCGCACTTACAGTACCCGCTCCGTATTAGCATCTGGAGAGTGGTATAAAATAGGTGTTCCGTCTACAGGAATCTATAAATTAGACCGGGCGGCTCTGCAGGCAATGGGGATTAATGTCCAATCTCTGAACCCACGCCATCTGCGCCTGTACGGCAATGGCGGCGGTATGCTTCCGCAAGCGAACACCAGCCCCAGAGCAGATGATCTGGTAGAGAATGCCATTTGGATAGAAGGAGAGCAAGACGGCAGCTTTGACTCCAATGACTATCTTCTCTTTTATGGGCAGGGGCCTCATACGTGGTCAGTGAACACCACAACAGGCCAGACACCCTTTACTCACTCTATTAACCTATACAGCGATACTACCTACTACTTTTTAACGGTGGGTGCTAGTCCGGGCTTGAGGGTAAATCAACAGGCCGCTCCTGCAGGATCATTCCCTATTGTAACTACTTATGATGAGCGTTGGCACCATGAAGTAGATCTTAGAAATATGGTCAATTCGGGCCGGGAGTGGTATGGTGAAGAATTCTCCGCCTTTACCTCACAGCAGACCTTCACCCTTCCAGCCCCTGATTTAGTGCCTAATAGCCCTATATGGGTTACTTCGGCGGTTATGGCCAATTCACCGGAGGGCAGTGCCTTTTCCGTGCGATTAAATAATACAGCCTTAGGTACTCATTCCATTACGGGCCGTGGTTCCCATAACTACCATAGCCAAGGAGTAAACCATATGCTCTACTTCTCTCCAAACGTAAGCTCACTTGCCTATACCTCTGACCTTTCACTCTCTTATTCCTATCAACCCGGCACTAGTTCTTCTGCCGCTGGCTATCTAAATTATTTCACCATCTCAGCTCAGCGCCAGCTAATATTTTCCGGCAATCAGATGAGCTTCAGGTCATTAATTAGCAGAAAAAACACGATTAGTACGTTTCAGTTAAGCGGTGCTGCACCCCAGTTACAGATATGGGATGTAAGCAATCCGCTTTTACCTGAGAAGCAAGCAGTTTCTATCTCTAACAACATTGCTACTTTCTCTGCGAATAGCCAGCAACTGCGCGAATACATTTCCTTCCAGGGTAATGCTTTTCCGGCTCCTGCCTTCATAGGTAAAGTGGCCAACCAAAATCTCCATAGTCTTAATATGGATGGAGAGCTTGATGTCCTCATTATCACGGCGCCTACTTTTGCTGCTCAAGCCCAACGCTTGGCCGATCATAGACGCACCCGTAGCGGACTACAGGTAGAGGTGGTCTCTTTGCCTACTATCTATGAAGAATTCTCTTCTGGAAGCCAAGACATTACGGCGCTGCGTGATTTCCTTAAAATGGTCTATGAACGCAGCAAAAAGCAAGGAGATGATCTACTTCAGGTAGTGCTGCTTGGAGATGCCTCTTTTGACCCTAAACGCAGAGTACAGCAAAACACGAATTACGTGCCCATTTATGAGTCGCGCCAGTCTCTTGACCCTATCCTCAGCTATTCCTCAGACGACTATATTGGGTTTCTGGATGATGAAGAGGGCGAGTGGTCTGAAGTGGATTTCTCCCTTGCACATCAATTGGATATTGGCATAGGCAGGTTACCTGTTAAAAGCCCTTATGAAGCAGATCTGCTCATAGACAAGATCATTCGTTATGAAAGTGATCAGACACTGGGTAACTGGCGTAAACGGCTTATTTTCCTAGCTGATGACGGTGATGGGAATGAACACTTAAATGATGCAGATTATCTGGCAGAATATGTAGAACGTACCACTCCTGCCTATCTCCCGCAGAAACTTTATCTGGACCTGTATCCTCAAGTCTCTGTTCCTAATGGGCAGCGATCACCGGAAACAAACCAGGCATTACGGAACGCTATAGAAAAGGGTGCTCTGGTCACTAACTACACCGGACACGGTAACGCCATAAGTTTAGCAGATGAGCAAATCTTGACCATCCCAGAAATCCAAAGCTGGAAAAACTCAAACAAGCTTACCTTCTTTTTAACCGCAACCTGCGAATTTGGCCGCTATGACGATCCTAGACGGGATTCTGGGGCTGAAACTGCTTTATTTTACCCAGAAGGGGGGGCAGTTGGCTTACTAACTACTACTCGTCCGGTTTATTCAGATGGTAATCGCGCGCTTAACACCAACTTCTTCAACTACTTATTCACCCCTCTTACCAATGGTTCTATGCCTACCTTAGGGGCACTGATGAACAAGACCAAAAACACTAGCTTGTATGGAGTGAATAATAGGAACTTCGCGCTTTTGGGTGACCCCAGTATGCGGCTTGCCTATCCAGAATTAGAGGTGGCACTTACTAAACTTAACGATAAAGCTTTTGTTCATTCCCAGACCGATACTCTTAAAGCCTTATCTACCGTTCGGTTAGAAGGTATTGTTAGAAATGGACAACTGCAAACAGTTGCTGATTTTCAGGGGCAGGTTCATCTTACCGTGTATGACAAACGTGCATCGTTAACAACATTGGGTGATCAGAACCCAACGCGCCAAGTCTTGGCTAGGAATAACGTGCTTTACGATGGTTTGGCCACTATAAAGAATGGCATCTTTGAAATTGCCTTTGTAATACCTAAGGACATCAATTACCAAATTGGGGAAGGTAGTGTTCAATTATATGCCTCTACCTCTTCCAGAGATGCACTTGGAGCTGTCTCTGTCCCTGTTGGAGGAGCTGATGCCGATACTCAAGCAGATAATATCCCTCCCCAGCTTCAGCTTTTCATGAATGATGAATCCTTTGTCTCAGGGGGGCTCACCGGAACAGATGCTACTTTATTGGCCCTCCTTTATGATGAAAGCGGGATCAATACTGCCGGCTCAGGTATTGGCCATGAGCTAACCGCCATTCTGGATGAAAATTCTTCCGCTCCCATCATTCTAAATGAATTCTATACCGCCAATGTAGATTCTTATCAATCTGGGAAGGTGCGTTATGCACTAAAAAACTTGTCTGTAGGCCCACATACACTTTCCTTCAAAGCCTGGGATACTCACAATAACTCCAGCACTTCTAAAATTGAGTTTATAGTAGCTTCTTCAGAGAAATTGGCTCTTGACCATGTTTATAATATTCCTAACCCTTTTCTGGATAAAACCACTTTCCACTTTGATCATAACCGTCCGGGGCAGGAGCTAGATATACTAATTCAGGTTTTCACCGTATCAGGTAAACTAGTAAAGACTATGCACCGTTTTTCTGACGGGAATACCCATTTCTCAGGCCTTACTTGGGATGGCCGAGACGACAGCAATGATATTTTAGCCAAAGGTGTATATATATACAAAGTGAATGTTCGTTCACGACAAGACGGCGCTAGTACATCTCGCTATGAAAAGTTAGTTTTACTTAAATAATTTAGATCAGATACAACAACCTCTACCGCATGAAATGCACTTTTTTACTTTCTAAGGTCTTTGTCCTTCTTTTTGTATGCCTATTCAGTTATTCAGTTAAGGCACAAAACGCTATTGGACAGAATCTGGAGTATAGACCTATCACAACGGCTGTACCCGTGTTATTAGTTGCCCCAGATGCCAGAGCTGCTGGTATGGGCGATGTTGGTGTTGCTACTTCTCCAGATGTAAATTCTCCTTATTGGAATCCAGCAAAGCTCGGCTTTGTGGAATCTGATTTTGAAGCCTCAATATCTTACTCACCTTGGTTAAGGAATGTAGTAGATGATATGTATTTAGCTTATCTGTCTGCATACAAGAAGCTAGCTCCTAACTCTTCTCTTGCTGTATCATTCCTGTATTTTGATTTAGGGGATATTGTATTTAATACTGGACCAGATGATAGAATGCCTTTTAATCCTAAAGAATATGCAGTATCAGTATCTTACGGGCAGAAGCTTAGTCAGAATCTCAGTTTAGGTATAGGAGCTAGATATATCAGATCTAATTTGGCAGGTAATACAAATGTGACCAATACTACTGGACAAACCTTTGAATCTACTCCTGGGAATTCTGCTTCTGTAGATCTAGGAATCTATTATAATAAAGATTTAAGCTTAGGAGGGAAAAATATAAACTTAGCTTTGGGTGGTAATATTTCTAATGTTGGAGGCAAAATTTCCTATTCTACTGCAGGTCGAAAAGATTTCTTGCCAACAAACTTACGTTTAGGAACTGCCATTACGATGGAACTTGACCCTTATAATAAAATAACATTAGCGATAGATGGGAATAAGTTATTAGTACCCTATACACAACCAGATGATCCTTCTGTAAATGATCAAACCAATGTCTTTTCAGGTATTTTCAAATCATTCACTGATGCCCCGGGTGGGGGTAGTGAAGAATTGAGAGAAATTGCTCTTGCCACAGGTCTAGAGTACTGGTATGACAATATGTTTGCTGCTCGTGCAGGATACTTTTTTGAAAACGAACAAAAAGGAGGTCGTAAATACTTATCTATGGGTTTAGGTATCCGCTACCAGAAATTTGGAGTAGATGCAGCTTATTTAGTCCCAAATGAGCAGAATAATCCGTTGGCACAGACACTCCGCTTTTCACTCCATTTTAAATTAGACGGAGCAGAATAAAAAATATGCATCTTAATAGAGCTATAGCGCCTGCCATTGCAGAGTTAACTACTGAACTTTCTATTTTTCCTGAAATAAAAGTACTTCCTAATGGAGCAAGATTACATATTTCTAAAAATCAGGTTCAACCCATAGTACGGGTTGAATTTGTTTTTAAAGCTGGTAAATGGTACCAACCCAAAGCTGGAATAGCCTCTCTGACCGCTAAGATGTTGAAAGAGGGTACTCTACAATATTCAGCAAAGCAAATAGCCGATTTAGCAGAGTATTATGGTGCCTCTCTTGATGTCTCCCACGGATTTGATAGAGCAAGTGTAACTTTATATTGTCTATCCAAATTTTTACCTACACTTCTCCCCCTAGTATTTGATGTAATTATAAACCCATCTTTCCCAGAGAAAGAATTTGAGCTAGTGAAGCAACGGGTAATTCAGACGCTTTCAGTTGATAAACAAAAGAACAGCTACCTAGCTACTGAGGCCTTCACTACAGCTTTATATGGTAAAAACCATCCGTACGCTACCTATATATCAGAAGAGGATATTATAATTATCAATATAGACGAGGTAAAGCAATTCCATAAGACTTCCTACAACCTTGCCTCTTCTGAGATATTTATAACTGGTGATACTTCTGAAGAAGCAATTCAAACTATAGAGGATTATATGTCTTCCTTTACTCAAGAGAATAACGCCCAACAAAATATTGTAGCTTCTCCTAGTTCAGAAACGATCATTGAGGAAAAGACATCTAATGTCATGCAAGCTTCTCTAAGGATTGGGAAAGAATCTATATCTCCGTTACATTCAAATTATCCGGCTCTCTATTTATTGAATCACACGTTAGGTGGTTACTTTGGATCCAGGTTAATGAGAAACATTAGAGAAGACAAAGGCTACACCTATGGCATCTATTCTTCTTTATCGCATAAGGAGAAAGGCTCTGCCTTCATTGTTGGAACCGACATAAAAGGCGACAAGATAGCAGAAACTTTAGATGAAATATCTAAAGAAATACAAGCACTACGGATAGAACAAATAAGTGAGGAAGAGCTCGCGACAGTTAAAAAGCATCTAGAAGGAAAGTTTCTATCTGATCACTCCACTATCTTTGATAAGATGGATCGATACAGGTCTAATATTCTACTAGACTTGCCTGCCGAATTCTATACTCAGCTACTTGAACGTATTCATACATTATCTCCCATAGAGCTACAAGAAGCTGCTAGTAGATATTTACAAGAGGAAACATTGTTTCAAGTAGTAATTGGAGGCAGTAAAGCATAAATAAGCCTTACACAGTTTTTCGCAATCTCATTTATTGAAAAAGGTCGAGGCTCACCTGCTATTTAGGTGAGCCTCGCCCTTTTTGGTGGATAAACGATGTATGCTCCAGAAAAGCACTTAGACCTT
>NZ_RJJE01000016.1 GCF_003721565.1 Rufibacter immobilis
AAGGTGAAAAATATTTCCCTTCCGGGAACTCGCTGGTTCTGAAGGCGGTTACGCACAAGGCCGCGCCTGCGGTCCCCCGGATTCTTACTTTCCCGGGGGATTGCCCTTGGAAAGCCGGGGAATTCGGCTACCTTTGCGTCCCGCTCGGCAGGAGGGGATGAACATAGTGTAGACGGCGGGAAAGGACAAAAGTTTTACTTGCCCGTTGCGGGTTCGGGAAAGATTCCTACCTTTGCACTCCCTTCCAGAGAGGGTCCTATGGCACCGACCGGGCGCTAAGGGAAAAGAAAAAAAGTTTTGCCGAGCGCTTGCGGAGAGGGGAAAACTTCCTACCTTTGCAGCCCGCTTCGGGATGAAGGCCTTCGGGCTTGGGAA
>NZ_RJJE01000017.1:0-608625 GCF_003721565.1 Rufibacter immobilis
ACAGACGCCCACCCCTGGAGACAGCGGTGGGCGTCTCCCGTTTACAGCCAAGGGGGAAGGCAGTACCTCCCTACAACACCCCGCCAGGCAAGACATAGCCCTAACAAAGAAGGGCGGCACAATTAGATGTGCCGCCCTTCTTTGTTAGGACGATTAGTCTTGTGCTCCTCAATAAAGCATGATGCCTGTATAGTTGAAAGGAGTGATGGCTTTCAGCTCTTCTCGAACTTCATCTGTAACGGCTAAGGTCTCAATAAAAGACCTAATGGATTCCTTCGTTATTTTCTCATTAGTTCGGGTTAAGCCTTTAAGTGCTTCATAAGGTGCCGGGTATCCTTCCCGGCGAAGTACAGTTTGAATCGCCTCGGCCACTACTGCCCAGTTATCTTCTAGATCATGCTCTAAGGCAGCAATGTTCAATTGCAGCTTTCCTATTCCTTTCAATAGAGATTTCAAAGCAAGGAGGGAATGGGAAAGCGGTACCCCAATGTTTCGTAAAACAGTAGAATCTGTAAGATCTCTTTGCAATCTGGAGATGGGCAGTTTCTCAGACAGATAAGAGAATATTGCATTTGCCATACCTAAATTTCCTTCGGCATTTTCAAAGTCAATTGGGTTTACCTTATGGGGCATGGCAGACGAGCCTATTTCACCTTCTTTGATCTTTTGTTTGAAGTAACCCATAGAGATGTATTGCCATATATCTCTGGAGAAGTCTGTAAGAATTGTGTTGATGCGCTTTATACTATCAAACAAGGCTGCAAGATGATCATAGTGCTCTATCTGTGTCGTGACCTGACTTCTTTGCAATTGGAGCTTTTCCTTCAAGAATTGATTTCCAAATTCAACCCAATTAATTTCCGGATACGCCACATGATGGGCATTAAAGTTTCCGGTAGCGCCACCGAATTTTCCAGCAAAAGGAATTTGGTTAAGCAATAGCAGTTGCTGGTCCAGACGCTCAACAAAAACCTGTATCTCTTTGCCCAGACGGGTAGGGGAGGCTGGTTGTCCATGGGTATGGGCCAACATAGGAACCTCTTTCCACTCCATAGCTAATGAGCCTAATGCCTCTTTTATTTGAGTGAGCGTAGGCAAATATTGGTTCTGTAGCGCATGCTGTAACGATAGAGGAATAGCCGTGTTATTGATATCCTGAGAGGTAAGCCCAAAGTGAATGAATTCCTTTGAATCCCCTATACCTAATACTTCAAGTTTATCCTTAAGAAAGTATTCTACCGCTTTTACATCATGATTAGTTACTTTCTCCGTTTCCTTTATGGTTTGGGCATCTTCAGCGGAGAAATCTTCATAGATCTTACGCATAGCAGGGAATAAGCTGGCGTCAACCTCTTTCAGCTGAGGGAGAGGTAATTCACATAAGGAGATGAAGTATTCCACTTCTACCAGCACACGGTATTTGATAAGAGCAAATTCAGAGAAATATTCAGCAAATGGTGCCACTTGTGAACGGTAGCGGCCATCGATTGGCGAAATAGCAGTAAGGGCTGATAAATTCATAAGGTCAGATTTTATCCAAAGATATAAAGGAACATGAGAACCTCTAGGCACATTTAGAGAAGCAGCGGCCTAACAAGCTCTTAATACCTTAACTTTGGAGGGGAAGCTGCGTATTTATCCAGTTGCATCACTTGGTGGTTTTAATCTATCAGGGATTACATTAGTTTTGTAAGTTGGAATTTTATAGAATTCCTCAATAGTTTATAAACCTTAAGGAAGCGTTTTGTCTAAGATTAAAGATTTTTTTATCAGGAATAAGAAAAAGTTATGGATAGGCGTAGGAGTATTTGTTGCTCTCCTGTTGGTTTCTTTTGCTCTGTTCCTGCTTAACCGCGAACGTATACTCAAATTTGCGGTAGCCAAAATCATCCAGAAAGTTGAGAACAAGTACCCCGCTAAGCTACATATTGGACAAGCCAAGTTTCTTAACCTCAACACTGTACTTGTTACTGATATCTCACTTTTACCCAATGGTCAGCCTAAACTGCTACAGGTAGATACAGTGGCTGCCACGGTTAGCTTCAGGTCTCTGTTTCTCGGCCGCATGGTCTTTAAGCAATTTGATATGGCCAGTGGTATGATTACCGCTTACATGCAGGACAGTACAGACAATTTCTCCTTTCTGTACCGGAAGAAAGCCACCGGAGAGGCCGTAGATACCACGGCCAAAAACTCTAACTATGGTACCCTGCTGAACAGGCTCATAGAAACGGCTTTTGAGAACGTACCAGACGGAGTTAACTTCAGAAACTTAGGGGTGGTGTTCAAGAATGATGGGCGTACCATCAGCATGCATTTACCAACTATGGTAATAGAAGATGGCGGTATTGATGCCCGAATGACCATCAATACTGATTCTGTGACCAACACCATGTTTGTGCGGGGCGTTATAGATCCAGACAAATACTTGCTCTCTGCCAAAATGTACGGTGATAACGCCTCTGGCAGTATTGAGGTCCCGTACATAAAGCAAAAGTTTGGCGCCACCATGCGCTTTGATACCTTGAGCCTAAGTATTACAGACAAGGTCTTCAAGAATAATCAATTAACCATCAAGGGAGAGTCAAGTGCCTTCGGATTGGTGCTGAACCACCCTAAAATTGCGGATGAGAATGTGACGGTTCAGAATGGCGCTATGAAGTACGTGATCACTTTAGGCGACCATTATTATGCGCTGGAGCCTGAATCTGAAGTACGGATCAACAAAGCTATTTTCTACCCTGAACTCACCTATGAAACCCGTCCTAACCGCAAAATCGGTATCAAGATAGGGTCACCTGATATTCCGGCCAATGATCTGTTTGCGTCTATGCCTCCTGGTTTGTTTGACACTTTCCAAGGTGTGAAAGCGACCGGTACGTTTAAGTACCACATGGATTTCTATGTAGACATGGCTCAGGTAGACAGCCTCAAATTTGAATCGGATCTGGATGCCCAGAACTTACAGATCACTGATTTCGGACCGAATGACCTGCGTAAGCTCAACCAGGAGTTTACCCACACGGTGTATGAGCAGGGGAAAGTGGTGCGTACCTTCAAAGTAGGACCATCTAACCCCAATTTCACTCCCTTCAACCAGATTCCGCATTATCTCAAGTATGCCATCTTAACGGCGGAAGACCCTAGATTCTTCACACACAAAGGCTTCCATGAAGGGGCGTTCCGGCATTCTTTGATCACCAATATCAAAGAGAATTCGTTTGTGCGGGGCGGTAGTACAGTTTCTATGCAGTTGGTGAAAAACGCCTTTTTAACCAGAAAGAAGACCATTACCAGAAAGGTAGAGGAGGCGCTTATTGTGTGGATCATGGAAAACCTACGACTGACGCCTAAAGAGCGGATGTATGAAGTCTACCTGAATATCATAGAATGGGGACCCAATGTGTACGGCATCAAAGAAGCGGCCCGCTTTTATTTCTCAAAGGAACCTAGTCAGCTCACGCTGGAGGAATGCTTGTTCCTGGCCAGCATTGTGCCCAAACCCAAGCAGTACCGCACCTACTTCAATTCATACGGCGAGCTAAGGGCATATCCCAGGTACTTCTTCAAGCTGATTACCGGCAACATGCTGAAACGAGGGTTGATTTCTCCGTCAGAGCACGCCAGCGTTTCACCTTACGTGAATTTGAGCGGCCGGGCCGGGAGCTTCATCATAGCCAAACCAGATACCACCCAAATCATGGATACGCTAGAATTGGCCCCTATTGATTTGCTTGATTTCTAAAAAAGACCACCATCATAAAAACCAGCAGCGCTCCACCCTGAACAGGATGGAGCGCTGCTGGTTTTTATGATGGTGGTTTTGCTTCAATTTAGGAAAAAGAGCCTCTAAACAGATTGTCCAGTCAATGGCTGTCTGTGGCGGATGTAAGTTTTAGCTTCTTGCTCAACTTTGGTTTCTAGTTCCATACGTTACAAAAAGCGTCGGCCGTTTAGGGGCTGTTTTTGGAAAAACAGCCCCTAAACGGCCGACGCTTTTTCAATAGACAATGATTATGCTTGCGTTGAGTCTTCTTCCTGGTTAGGTAGTGGTACGGCCGGAGCGTCTTTTTTAGGGAACAACAGCGACAGGATAACCGATATCGCTAAGATAAACGCCACAACCCCCAAGGCAATGCGCATGTCTAGGTGAATCACGTCTGAGAGCACCAGCTTAAGCCCGATGAATACCAGAATAAGCGACAACCCGTAGTGCAGGTAGTGGAAGAGCTGCATAATGCCCGCCAACGCAAAATAGAGCGCCCGCAAACCCAGCAGGGCGAAAACGTTAGACGTGTACACAATAAACGGATCTTTAGAGATAGCCAGAATAGCCGGGATAGAGTCAGCGGCGAAGACAATGTCTGTGGTTTCCACCATGATCAGGACCAGGAACAACGGCGTGGCGAAGATGGTCTTGTCAATCTTCACAAAGAACTTGTCGCCATAGTGCCGGTTGGTCACGGGCATGTAGCGGCTCACGAACTTCACCACGGGGTTAGCCTCGGGGTCAATGTCATCATCGCCGGAGGAGAAGGCCATTTTAATACCCGTGAAGACCAGGAAACCGCCCAGGATGTAGATAATGAAGTGGAACTTAGCAATAAGCGTCACGCCCACCAGAATGAAGACTGCCCTAAAGAACAAGGCCCCCAGCACTCCCCAGAACAAGATCTTGTGCTGCACCGAGGAAGGCACCTTGAAGAAATTGAAGATAAGGATGAAGACAAACAGGTTGTCTACGCTCAGAGACTTCTCAATCAGATAAGCCGTCAGGAATTCCAGCGCTGGAGTGCTGCCTCGCCAGTAATAGATGCCCACGTTGAAGGCTAAGGATAAAGCAATCCAGAAGGCACTCCAAAGCAGCGCCTCTTTAATCTTGACCACGTGGCTTTTGCGGTGGAAGACAAAGAGGTCCAAGGCCAGCAGGATTAGGACGAAGGCGTTGAAGCCTATCCAGAATATGATGTCTGTTTTCAAAGCTGTAGGTGAATAGTGATGACAGAAAAGCTACTCTGTTAATAGGGCAAATTACCGCAGGCAGAGTACGCTCCTCCAGGATTAAAAGGGAAAGATACACAGGAACGGCGGCAAAACCATGAAAAAAGGCGCCGCTGCAAATCCGTTTAGCGGCTATTTTTCTGAAATAGGCCCCAAAACAGAACCAGGTTTTTATCTGTTGAACCGCCGGAAAAAGCTGGAGACCTTCATCTGGATGACTCCCAGAAAAGCTTCCCTAATAATGCCTTTGCTCATTTTAGACTGGCCTCTGGTTCTATCTGTGAAGATGATGGGTACTTCCTTGATCCTAAACCCGAACTTATAGGTCAGAAACTTCATCTCAATCTGGAAGGCATACCCAATAAAACGAATCTGGTCAAGGTTGATGGTTTCCAGTACCTGACGCGAGTAGCATTTAAAACCGGCGGTGGCGTCATGAATGGGCATGCCAGTAATGAGGCGCACATAGCGGCTGGCAAAATAGGAGAGGAGCACCCGGCTCATAGGCCAATTAACTACATTCACGCCGCTGCTGTAACGGCTGCCAATGGCCAGGTCATACCCATCCACCGCGCAGGCGTCATGGAGCTTTATAAGATCATCTGGGTTGTGGGAGAAATCAGCGTCCATCTCAAAGATGTACCGGTAGCCAGCGCGCAAGGCGTATTTAAACCCGTGGATGTAGGCGGTACCCAGCCCCAATTTGCCTTTGCGCTGCTCCAGGAAGAGCCGGTCAGGGAACTCAGCCTGCAGACGCATCACCGCTTGGGCTGTGCCGTCTGGCGAGTTATCATCTATGATGAGCAAGTGGAAAGGGTGTGGCAATGAGAAAACTTTCCGGATTATGGCTTCTATGTTCTCTATTTCATTGTAGGTCGGGATGACCACCACAGACTCTTTCATCCCCCAAATATAGGCGAAACGGCTTTATTGGAGGGAAGCCCGCTGGGAATATATTTTTTGGGCCAGCTGCTTGGCGTACCGTACACAGTCAGGCACCGCGGGGCCAGAGATCCAATTGGCGCAGGCGTACAGTTGCTCCTGCTCCATGAGCTGGGCCAGTTGGTGTACGTCTGTAATGAACATGTCTGCCTGGGGTAGCGCCTGCGGCCAATGGTGTAAATGCTGAAATACTGGGAGATTGGCAGAGATAGCGTAGTTCTCCTTGAGTTCTTCATGCACGCGCAGCAGAACTTCGGCCTCCGGCAGACAGGCGTTTTCGGCGGCCGCGCCACCTCCCACAAAAGAAGTGAACAGCACCTCATCATCTGGGCATATACGCGGAAATGAGGAACTGCTCCAGAAGGTGCCCATGCTGAACGGTTGCTCTTTCTGCGGATGCAGGGCCCCTAAACCATCCAGGGGAAATCCTACGGAGTGCTTCCTATAAGCAGTTTGCACCACCGCCATGGGCACGTAATTCACGTTGTGCAGAGCCGCCGCCAGGCCGGGAGTGGTAAAATCCAGGAGTTCTGCGGCGGCGTGCGCGGGCAGGGCAATGACCACGGCGTCAAATTCCTCATCGGCTAAGCCTTCAACATCATGTTCAATGCTCAAAAGGTATTTGCCTTTGGCCCGATGGATCATCTCCACTTTGTGGTCTACGTGCAGCGAGATCAGTTTAGAGGCAATGGCGTTGGGCAATGTCTGTAACCCCTGGAGCAGGGAGAAAACAGGCTTTTGGGGTAGTTCCTGCTCTAAATCCAAACCTCTCAGCACCGATCCGTGGGCTCTTTCCAGCTCCTTCAGATGGGGAAAGGTTTTCTCCAGCAACAGCTTCTCCGGGTCACCGGCAAAATGGCCTGCCACCAGAGGGTCTACCAGGTAATCTACCACCTCCTGCCCAAAACGCCGCCGAAAAAAGTTGCTCACTGTTTCCTCGGGGACTTCCTGCGCCGGAATGTTGGCCTCCTGCGTAATCTGGAGTTTGGTGCGCCAATGGAAGAACGAGTCTAAGATTAACTTGCGCGGCGAGGCGGGAAGCCGATGATAGCTGCCGTCTTTTTTGATGTAGCGGTCCTGGGTTTTAGTGGCGGGCCTGATGATTTCGTCTTCCAGCTTGAGTTCCTGTAACAGTTCCTGCAGTTCCTCATTCATGTGCAGGGAATGTGGACCCAGTTCCAGCTGGTAAGCCCCTTTTTTGGCGCTTTTGATGAGGCCCCCCACCTCGGGCTCACTTTCAAAAAGGTCATAGCGTACCCCTAGCTTCTGGAGATAGTAAGCCAATGCCAATCCGGATATTCCTGCTCCAATAATAGCGACGCGCATGGGGGACAATTTGTGTGCTGCCCCTTCGTACGCAAGAGCGGCCCCCGCGTTATACACGCATACCAGAGAAAATAGTCCAAAATTACGTTAAGGGCAAGAAATGCCGCTTAGGAATGGCTATTTTTGGGCCAATGGAAAAACAGAACCAGCCGTTAAAAAGGAAAGCCGTTTTTTTGGACCGAGATGGGGTCCTCAATGTGGAGCGCGGAGACTATACTTGGCGCCCCAGTGATTTTGAGGTAGAGGTCGGCGTGCCCGAGGCTTTGTCTCTCCTGAAGCAGAACGGGTACCTACTCATTGTCATTACCAACCAGGCCGGCATTGCCAAAGGTTTATACACCAAAGCCGATGTACTGGCCTGCCACGGCAAACTACAGCAAACCTGTGACAACGCCATAGACGCCATTTACATGGCCCCAGGGCATCCGTCTGTGTCTGAGTCTCTCTCTCGCAAGCCCAACAGTTTAATGCTGGAGCGGGCCATGGCCAAATACCGGTTAGACCCAAGCCAGTGCTGGTTCATTGGAGACCAACTGCGTGATGTGCAGGCGGCCCAGAAATGCAACATTCCCGCCGTGCTGGTGGGGCCATACCCGGTGGGCACGCACACGTATCAGCAGAAGAACCTGTTAGCCGCCGCCCAATGGCTCTTGGTACAGCAGAAGTAAGGACGGGAGGGCAAATCCATCTCCATTTAAAGCCGAAGTGCGTTTAGGGGCTCTTTTTCCAAAAACAGCCCCTAAACGCACTTCGGCTTTCCCTCTAAAATAGAAAGCCCCGGAAGAAGACTTCCGGGGCTTCAGATATATGCTATGGCAGAAGAACGTTATCCGTTCACTCTGTTGGTGGCAGGAGCCTTGGCAACGGCTTTCACCATCACTTTTTGCTCCACCGAGCGGTCAGATTTTTGAGAGTAGGCAGGGCAAGTAGATGATTTGCAAGATGCAAAGCCTAACACACAGATTGAAGCGAATAAGAAAAGGTTCTTCATATAGTTATTGTCCAACATTTGAGGTATTCTACTTCAAATCTACGATTTTAGTTTAGGATTGTGAGAGATTTGAAAGAAAAAAATCTCAATCCTTATAACCAAGTATTTGCAGCATAGAATCTACGTTCTGCTCCTCGGCAAAAACCCATGATTTCAGGCTTCCGTCTTCGGCACGGTCAATAATCACGTGCTTAGGTGCCGGAATAAGACAATGTTTGATGCCGCCGTAACCGCTCAGACTTTCCTGGTAGGCGCCCGTGTGGAAGAAGCCAATGTACTGGGGCTCTGGCTGCTCTTTCTGGATCTTGGGCAAGAACACCTGGAAGGAGTGCATCTCAGAGTTATAGTAGTCCTGGCTGTCGCAGGTGAGGCCACCAATGTTCAGGCGCTGGTAATCTTTGTCCCAGTTGTTGAGGGCCAGCAGGATGTAGCGCTGGTTCAGGGCCCAGGTGTCTGGCAGGTTGGTAATGAAAGAACCGTCAATCATGTACCAAAGCTCCTTGTCGTTCTGTAGCTTAGTATCCAGAATGGAGTAGATGTGCGCCCCGCTTTCGCCCACGGTGTAAATCCCGAACTCGGTGAAGATGTTGGGTTCCGCCACGCCTTCCTGCTTGCAGATACGCTGGATGGTACGCAGGATCTCCTCAATCATGTACCGGTAGTTGTAATCGAACTGGATAGACGTCTTGATGGGGAAACCGCCGCCAATGTCAATGGTGTCCAGTTCTGGGCACAGCTTCTTCATCTCACAGTACTTGTGCACAAAGCGGCTCAGCTCAGACCAGTAGTAAGACGTGTCTTTGATGCCCGTGTTGATGAAGTAGTGGAGCATCTTCAGCTTGAACTTGGGGTTGTTCTTGATCTTGCTCTCATACAGGCCCACCACGTCGTTGTAATTGATGCCCAGGCGCGAGGTGTAGAACTGGAACTTGGGCTCCTCGTCAGAGGCCAATCTGATGCCCAGTTGGCATTCGCCCTCCACAAACTGCTCGTAATGGTCAATCTCGCCCAAATGATCCAGCACCGGCGTCACGTTCTTGAAGCCGTCATTGATCATGGCTGTGATGTGGTTGCGGTACAGCTCGCGCTTAAAGCCGTTGCAGACCACAAACACGTCTTTATCTACCTTGCCTTTCTCATACAGCGCCCTGATGATGGGCATGTCATACGAAGACGAGGTTTCAATATGGATATCGTTTTTGAGCGCCTCCTGTAGCACAAAAGAGAAGTGGCTGGACTTGGTGCAGTAGCAGTAAGTGTACGTTCCCTGGTAATTCAGCTTCTCCATAGACTCCTTGAACAGGATTTTTGCCTTCTGGATTTGGGAGCTGATTTTAGGCAGATAGGTGAGGCGGAGCGGCGTGCCGTACTGCTTCACCAGATCCATCATAGGAATTCCGTTGAAAGAGAGTTCGTTATTGTGTACCGTGAATTCCTCTGTAGGAAAATCAAAGGTTTGGTGAATTAAGTCGGTGTATTTATCCATTAGAATGTTAAGGCTTACCCAATGCGGATAACGTGCGAAATTGCTTGTATTTTACCATCTTTGCAAAAACTAGGTTCTGTTTCGCATGAAAAAAATCAGACTCATAGAAGTAAAATCTGAACTGGGGGCGGGCACGCGCGGAGCTAGTTTGGGCGTTGATGCCCTCAAGATCGCCTGCCTCAACAAAGGGTCAGATTATTTCAAGAGATTCAACGCCGTGGAGGTGCCCAACTTCAATGAGGTCATGTTTGAGAAGAACCTGTTTCCGCATGCCAAGTACATTGACAGCATTCTGCAGACGTATAAACGCATCAGCAACACTGTAGAACAAACATTGGAGCTGGGAATGTTCCCGTTGGTGCTGGCCGGTGACCACTCTAACGCCGGCGGAACCATTGCCGGTCTTAAAGCCGCCTATCCAGACAAGACGCTGGGGGTGATCTGGGTAGACGCCCACGCCGACATCCATTCGCCCTACACCACCCCGTCTGGCAACATGCACGGCATGCCGCTGGCCGCCTCCCTCTCTGAAGATAACCTAGACTGCAAGGTCAATGAGCCAGACGCCCAGACCCTCTTCTTTTGGGAAGCGCTCAAGAAAGTGGGCACGGAGCAGCCTAAGATCAGGCATGAGCACATTGTCTACATTGTGACCCGCAGCTATGAGAAGCCCGAGGTGTACTTGTTTGACAAGCACAACATCAAGAACTTCACCTACCCAGAGGTAATGGCCAAAGGCACTGAGCAAGTAGCCCAGGAAGCCCTGCGCCGCCTCCAAGACTGTGACATGATCTACGTTTCCTTTGACGTGGACAGCCTGGACTCCAAATTCTCCAAAGGAACCGGCACTCCGGTAGAGGTAGGATTAAACGTGGCCCAGGCCAAGGATCTGTGCCACCACCTGGTAAGCCACCCCAAGGTGGTGTGCTTTGAGATGGTGGAGATCAACCCCACGCTGGATGCCGAGAATACCATGGCGCAAAACGCCTTTGAAATATTAGAATACACCACTGACGCGATTCAGAACCGTCTGGCCCAAGAGGGGCAGACCACGCCTACTGCTTAATACAGATGAAACAACTTGAGAACCAGATTGCCCAGGCGCTGAGCCAGGCCTTGCAAAATACTTTTCAGCATGCGCTCCCCGCAGAGCAAATCAACCTGCAGCCTACCCGCAAGGAGTTTGCCGGTACGTTTACCTTTGTCACTTTCCCGCTCACCAAAGCCCTGGGCAAAGGCCCGGAGCAGATAGGGCAGGCGCTGGGCGAAACCTTGACCCAGAACGCGCCGCAGGTGGCGGGCTATAACGTAGTCAAAGGTTTCCTCAACATTGAGATCAAAGACAGCGTGTGGCTGCAGCAGTTCGCGGAGCAGGTGAGCGGTTTTGAGGCAAATTCTGAAAAAACGGCTCCTAAACGCAAAGTGGTGGTAGAGTACTCTTCACCTAACACCAACAAGCCGCTGCACCTGGGCCACCTGCGCAACAACTTCCTGGGCTACTCCGTGGCCGAGATCCTGAAGGCCGCCGGATATGACGTAATCAAAGCCAACCTGGTGAACGACCGTGGTATCCACATCTGCAAGTCCATGATCGCCTATGAGAAGTTCGGGCAGGGCGAGACGCCGCAGAGCTCCGGCATTAAAGGCGACCACCTGGTGGGGAAATACTACGTGGAGTTCGACAAAGCCTATAAAAAAGAGATAGACGAACTGGTGGCGCAAGGCATGGACAAGGAGCAGGCCAAAAAGCAGGCTCCGCTCATGCTGGAAACCCAGAAAATGCTCCAGAAATGGGAACAGCATGACCCCGCTACCATTGCCTTGTGGGAAAAGATGAACGGCTGGGTGTACGAGGGCTTCAACGCCACCTATAAAAACATAGGCGTAGACTTTGACAAGTTCTACTATGAGTCTGGGACGTATCTGCTGGGCAAAGACCGCGTGGAGGAAGGCCTGGAGAAAGGCGTGTTCTTCAAAAAGCCCGATGGCTCGGTGTGGATTGACCTCACGGAGGAAGGCCTGGACGAGAAACTGGTGCTCCGTGCCGACGGCACTTCTGTCTACATCACGCAGGACCTCGGCACCGCCGAACTCAAATACCAGGATTTCCACTATGACCAGTCTGTGTACGTGGTGGCCGATGAGCAGAATTACCATTTCCAGGTGCTTAAGGCCATCCTGAAGAAACTACAGAAACCTTACGCCGACGGCATTTTCCACTTGTCTTACGGCATGGTAGACCTGCCCAGCGGCAAGATGAAGTCCCGGGAGGGAACCGTAGTGGACGCCGATGAACTGGTGCAGGAGATGATTGACACCGCCCGCCAGAAAACCGATGAACTGGGCAAGATTGACGGTTTTACGGCCGAGGAAGCGCAGCAACTCTACCACACGCTGGCCATGGGTGCGCTCAAGTACTTCCTGCTCAAGGTAGACCCTAAAAAGCGGATGCTCTTCAACCCAGAGGAGTCCATCGATTTCAAGGGAAATACCGGTCCGTTCATCCAGTACACGCACGCGCGCATTGCCGCCATCCAGCGTAAGGCGAATGAGTTGGGCATCAGTTCAGACAGCGTCTCTTTCACCGGCATGGAACTGCTGCACGAAACCGAGCGCGAAGCCCTGATTCTGTTGAACTACGCAGATTCTATCATTGACGAGGCCGCCCGTAACCATGCGCCGTCCATTATTGCGCAATACGCCTTTGACGTGGCCAAAGCCTACAACCGTTTCTATACCGAGGTGCCTATTTTCCAAGAGGCCAACGCGCAGGTGTTGAGCTTTAGAATTGCCTTGTCTGCCCAGGTGGCCAAAACCCTGAAGCGCATGATGGGGCTGTTGGGTATTGCCGTGCCGGAAAGAATGTAAAGACTTGCTTTCTGTTTCGGGGCTGTTTTTCCAAAAACGGCCCCGAAACAGAAAATCAGGCGCAGATGCGGCGGCTGTGTATATTTGAACAGAACAAAAACCTATAAAAGCGGTTAAGGAAACTATACCTATCTCACATTATGCAACAGTTTGTCAGTCTTATCTCGCTTACTTTACTGATGGCCTGCTCCACCACGCCGCCGGCCACTACACAACCGTCTACTTCAACGTCTACCACTATGAATGAAGCCACCACCTCTTCCATCTATGACATTCCGTTGTACACCATTGACGGAAAGCCCACCAGCCTGCAGCCCTACAAAGGCAAAAAGGTGCTTATTGTGAACGTGGCCTCTGAGTGCGGCTACACCCCCCAGTACGCCGACCTGGAGAAACTCCACAAACTGCACGGCGACAAAGTGGTGGTGCTGGGTTTCCCGGCTAATGACTTTGGCGGGCAGGAAAAAGGCTCCAACGAGGAAATTGCGCAGTTTTGCCAGAAGAACTTCGGGGTAACGTTCCCTATGTTCCAGAAGGCGTCTGTGGTAGGGGCAGAGCAGCAGCCGCTCTACAAATGGCTCACCAGCAAAGACGCCAACGGCAGCAACGCCTCGGCACCCACCTGGAATTTCTGCAAGTACCTCATCAGTGAAGACGGCAAAGTCCTCAAGTTTTACCCGTCCAAAGTTTCTCCTTTAAGCGAGGAGTTGCTGCGCGACATCAATAGCTAATCAGTTTTAAGTGAATTCAGGAAAAACGGCCCCTAAACGGCCAACGGCGGGAACGTGGGTCTCAGCTTTCAGGCTGCGCACGTTGCCGCTTTCTTTGTCTTGTATAGGAACCGGTGGTTTTCTGGCCGCCGCCGATCATCTCTCCCGGTGGCCGGTGCTGCTGCTTTGCGTGCTCACCACCTTGTTCCTCCAGATTCTGTCTAACCTGGCCAACGACTACGGCGACAGCAAACACGGCGCCGACAGCAAAGACCGCGAAGGGCCGCAGCGCGCGGTGCAGGCCGGGCAGATTTCGCCCACGCAAATGCGGGCGGCCATCATTGTCTTCAGTCTGCTCTCGCTGGTGTCTGGGGTGGGGCTGCTGTGGGTGGCGCTAGGTACTTCGGGCCTGTATCTGTTCCTGTTCTTCCTGGTGCTGGGCATAGGGGCTATCTGGGCGGCTATTGGCTATACCAACGGCGGCAAACCCTACGGCTACGCCGGATTGGGCGACATTTCGGTGTTTTTCTTCTTTGGGTGGGTTGGCGTGCTGGGGACCTATTTCCTGCAAACCGGCCGAATTTTCTCTGAATTACTGCTGCCGGCCTCCAGCCTGGGCTTTTTCTCCGCCGCGGTGCTCAACGTGAACAACATCAGGGACATGAAATCAGATGAACTGGCCGGCAAGCGCTCGGTGCCGGTCCGGTTGGGGGCGTTGCGGGCACGCAAGTACCATTGGTTTCTGCTGTACTCCGGGCTTCTCTGCGCCGCCGCCTTTGTGGTGCTGCGCGAAAACGCCACGCTCTGGCCCTGGCTTTTCCTGGGCTCAGTGCCGTTGCTCATGTACAACGGTAGGGAGGTGCAGCGCCGCCAGACCGCAACCCAGCTAGACCCGCTCCTGAAGCAGATGTCCCTCTCCACGCTGTGCTTTGTAGTGCTGCTGGGCATTGGGCTGCTACTGGACCGGTAGAAGTACACGCAGAAAATAGAAAGCCGTTTAGGGGCCGTTTTTTAGAAAACAGCCCCTAAACGGCTTTCATGTTTCAAGTATTTTCAGTTGGGGGTAGGGGCTAAGGGAAAGGAAGGCAGCGCCGAGGTGGCTCCTTTCCCCCTGATTTGTTTATACTTCTTCCAGTTGAAGGTCCGCAGGAAATCGGCGGCTCCCTGCACGCCAATCTCAAAGAGTTTCACCTTATCTGCGGTGCTCATGTTAAAGTCCAGCCAGTTGAGTTCATCGGTGGGCAGGCACTGCACCAGGTGCTTGTAGTCTGGGTTGCGCAGAATGAAATCAAAGTCATGCACCTGGCGGGCGGCGTCAAAAATAGCCACCACTAAATCAGTGATCTTGTGCACCGTTCTGGGCGACTGCCGGTCTACGCCCAGTTTCACCCCAAAGGTGGGGGCTGCCGGAATTTTGCCGTGTTCATGGAAGAGATCAATGGGGAAGTTAGACATGATGCCTCCGTCCACAAAAACTACCTCGTCCGGTACATTGCCGGTATAGCCCACTTGCCGCCAGCGGGCAAAGGCCTCGTCATCATAGGGGAGATTCTTTACCTTGTACGGGTGGAAAAACAGCGGGATGGACATAGAGGCCCGCACAAAGTCGGCGGGGTTAATTTCCTCCGGATTGGCCCAGTACATGTTGGCCATCTCCGGGAAAACCACCTTGGTTTGCGTGGTCACATCGGCAGCGATCAAGGCCAGGAACTCTGCCTTCCGGAAGTCATACAGGCGGTCTGTGTTGCGGAGCAGTAAGTTGCCCAAGCCTTCTTTGCGGCGCTCCCGCAGCTGGGCCAGAGTCTCAATCTTCTTCTTGGCCAGCAAGCTTTTTACCCACTGGTGAAACGCGTGGCCGGGATTAAGACCTAAATCTTCCCGGAAATTGTCCAGTACCTGCGTGGTTTTGAAAAGCTGGGTGTACCATTTTTTCTTGTGCAGGAGGGCATCCACAAAATCTTTGGCGTCAGCGTCGCCGTCCACAAATTGGTAGAAGTCCTGGCTGGACAGTTCCTCCAGCAGCCATTGGCTGGTTTTCTCGTTGCGTTTTCCGGCTGCCGCCATGAGCAGCGCGTTGATGGAGCCCGCCGAGGTACCGCCCAACTGTAGAAACCGGATACCCATTTCTTCCAGCGCATACACGTAACCCACCAACGCAATGCCCAGCATGCCGCCGCCCTCCATGACCAGGTCCACGTATTGGTGCCCTTCGGGGTCAATCACATCAGAGAATTCCTTGCCTTTGAGATCGGCTTTAAGCTGGGCCAGAATCGCCTTTACCCGGCCGTTGTTGCTGGTGAATTCCCGCATCTGCGGTGTGGTTCTGTTTACTGCCATGATCTGATTTTTGAGAAGGTTTACCGTTGGGGAGAGGAAGCACTTTCATTCTTTCAGGCGTTGCATTCGCCTGCGGCGGAATCACTGGAAGAGATGATCTTGAAGGGGAAGACCATCGCCTTAAGGTCATTTGAGCCTGTGTTTCTACGCTGAAGAAGGCGAAGGAACAGAAAAGCAACTTCTGGGAACAGACACCATAAAAGCGGAAGGTAGGCAGTGTAACAGTGCGGGCAGCAGTTCTGTCAACCAGCCGGAGGGCCGGTGCCGGAGGGTAGATGTAGTAACCTAAGTTAAATTAATTACAGGAAGAAGCAAAATTATTCTACTACATTGAGAATAGACGTTTAGTGGAAAAGCATTTGCTTGTAATGCAACGAGGGCGTTTAGAGCCTGTTTTTGGAAAAACAGGCTCTAAACGCCCTCGCAAATAATAATCAGAAAAGCTTATTCCGCAGCGGTAGCGGCTGGGGAAGTTGGCTGGCCGCCCTCAGCGGGTTTGCGGTTGGCGGGTTTCTTACGGCGTTTTTTCTTGCGCTTTATTTCCTCGCCTTCGGCTCTGGGGGGCTGCGGCTGTCCTTCGGTTTTGGGAGGTCTGGGAGCGGTTGTACCCTCTGTGGTAGGTGCAGCCGATTTCTCCCCACTGGGTTTGCCGTCTCTTCTTCTGTTCTGGCTGCGGTCACGGTTGCCTTCTCTCCTAGGGCCTTCGCCTCTAGCGCCTTCGGGTCTGCCGCCTCTTCTGGCAGGGGTTGTGCCTCTGCCGCCGCGTCCGCCTCTTCTGCTGTTGCCAACCGGATCAAAGGCCGGGCCTTCGCCTACGTCTTCGGGGAGGGGAAGCTTAGGGAGTTCACGCTCAATCAGTTTCTCGATTTTTACCAGACGTTCCTGGTCCTGTTCGTTCACGAAGGTGATGGCCATGCCGTCTGCTCCGGCCCGGGCCGTACGACCAATGCGGTGCACATAATCTTCCGCGTCCTGGGGTACATCAAAGTTCACCACGTGGCTGATGTTATCTACGTCAATTCCTCTGGACATAACGTCTGTGGCTACCAGTACCTGCAATTGTTTGTTGCGGAACTTCTGAAGGGTTGCCTCACGCTCATCCTGGGTCCGGTCAGAACTGATGCCTTCGGCCTGGAATCCCATTTTCTGTAGAGAGCGCACAATGTCATTCACCGCGTTCTTCCGCGAAGTGAACAGGATCATGGTCTGTATCTGGGCGTCTTTAAGGATGTGTTGCAGTACTTTCAGCTTTTGGCTGTCATAAACCAGATAGATACGCTGGTCTATGTTGGCCGCCGGTTTAGAGATTGAGAGGCTGATCTCCTCTGGCTCCTGTAAGATCTGCTTGGCGAAGGTGCGGATCTTGGGCGGCATGGTAGCCGAGAAAAGCAAGGTCTGGCGCTCTTTGGGCAACTGGGAGATAATCTTCATGAGATCATCCATGAAGCCCATGTCCAACATCTTATCGGCTTCGTCCAGAATAAGGTACTTGAGTTGGTCCAGCTTCACGTAGCCCATCTGCATGTGGGCAATGAGTCGGCCCGGGGTGGCGATAATGATGTCTGCCCCGCTGGTAAGGGCTTTCTTCTGCTGGTCCCAGTTTTGGGCGTTGTTGCCCCCGTAAATAGCAATAGAGGTAGCGCCGGTAAAATAGCTGAGGCCTTCTACCTGGTCATCTATCTGTTTGGCCAGTTCGCGGGTGGGTACTAAAATCAGAGTACTGGTGAAATCATACTTCGCCTCTGAGATTCTGCTCAGGGTGGGCACCAGAAAGGCAGCGGTTTTACCGGTTCCGGTCTGGGCACAGGCAATTAAATCTTTAGACTCTAAGATATGCGGAATGGCCTGGGCTTGTATGGGAGTGGCCTGCTTGTAGCCCATAGACCAAATGCCTTCCAGCAGGTCGGGTTGCAGGTTAAAATCGTCAAAAGTTACGCTCATGGTTCTGTGTTTTCATGTAGGCCAACGCATAAACGCTTGTCGCTTTGGCACAACGGTTTGTAAAGATAGCTTTTTCTGCCCATCTGTACCCTGACTTTTATCAGGCAGAGGGAGGAGATACGTTAAAATCCAGTTAAAGTAATATAGTGAGTCTAAAGATTAAGATTGTACTATATAACAGGTTTTAGATGCTAGGGTTGCATGTATGTTTAGTAAGAATGCAAAAACCTAAAAGCCCTTGTTTAGGTAAAAATAGTTATTTGGGGCTTTTTAAGCGGTTGTTATTGTTGTGTAATTGTGTTTAAATAAGAATGTGTTAGTAAGATTTATTAAAAATACAATTGTTTGTAACCGTTCAGCTAAGGTGTCGTTAAAGTCTATATAGCTAGAAAATAGCATATAAATAAGTTGTAGAACTTTTACTAAGATAAAAATATGAAACTAACTGTACTTTCCTCTCTTTTAAAGTCTGATTAAGATAGTGTTGTAGTCCCCAAAGCTACCCATATATTCTCTCTCCTCCGCGCCATCCCTATTTAGTAGGGGTATAGAACAACTACGTCTTCTTACAATACCATTCAGAGTCTAATTTCCTAATCATGAAAAGAACTATACTTTCATGGGCGAGCACCCTCATGCTTCTACTTTTTGTTTTAGTAACACAAGCGCAAGCCCAAGGCATAGCAGCCGTCGCTAACTCCAAAGACAAATCCTTGCAGGTAAAATACTCTGGTGCCACCACTAAAGATGTGGCCCCGGGTTTGGTGAAACTAAGCTTCACTGTATCTGCCCAAGGCAAAAATGACAAAAACCTTGAAACCATCTTCTTTGAACTACCTGCCGGGGCCGGGGCCATCTCTCCTGTTGGGGCTTATCAGTCAAAGGGAAAGAAATACAAAGTGGAAGCCGCGGTGAAAGCACCATTCCATGCCATCCGGTTTACAGCAGTGGGCGGTAAAAAAGAGAAAAGTAAAAAGAAAGTAAAAGAAGAGACTTTCTCTTACGTGTTGAGCGAGGCAGAATTCGCTTCTATGTCTAGCATCAAAGTTCGGGTGAAATCAAATTCCGGAACCAAAGATGTGACCGTTCCACTTAACAAAAACAAAAGAACCGGTGCTGCTGACGTAACTACCCTTGCCACCTGTACTACTCCGCTTCCGGTGATCAGTGGAAGCCCAGACCTTTGCCCTGGTGAGATTGTGAAGTTCGCCATCAAAGAGAACATGGACTACCAAAACATTCAGTGGTCTGTGCCTACCGTAGGATCTGACGGAAAACCTTCCAACTGGGAAATTCTTTCCGTAACCGGTAAATACAATAACGTTCTTGAGGTAAGAGTAGGAGATGTGTCTGGTACCGTTTATGCCAGCGTAGATGTAGCTAACTGCGGTACCAAAGTAGTAAGTAAAGCTACTTACATTGGTGATGAAATTCCAGTGACCATTAGTGTGGTGAACGGTACTCAAACTGGTAAAGAAGAATTCAATACCGGTGACGTGATGGTCTTCAACGCCAATGCCAACCAGAACAGAGACAAGAGAGAGTACATCTACGATTGGGAAGTACCAGTAGGCTGGACCATTGTTTCTGGCCAGGGAACAAACCAATTGATCGTGATTGCCGGCGCTGTAGAAGGATTTGTGGAACTGAACGTGAAAAGCAGGTCTGACAGAGAGCTGAGATACTGCGGACTGGGTTACGCTTACGTAGAGGTGATTCAGGAGCCAAAAGAAGGCTGTCCTAAACCAGATATTGACGTAGACGCCCCAGAAGAAGTATGCGATGACTCTGAAAACGTGTACAGATTTGCGGTAACCAATCCAGACCCCAATAAGAAAGTCAAATACCAGTTCTTCTTACCAGATGAGTTCCAGGTTGTAGCCAGCGGTTACGGATGGGTAGACATCAAAGTAAACAACGCCAAAGCTGACTCTACTTTATTTGTGACCATTGTAGCGGTAAATGCAAACAACTGCGGTGCTGAAGCCATCTGTATCCCGGTTGATGTGAAAGATTGCCCAACCGGACCATGTGAGAAGCCAGTAGTTAGCTTAGTAGCGCCAGATACCATCTGTAACTTAGCCGACGAGCCGACCACCATTAGAGTAGCGCAGACGCAGCCAGGAGTAACTTACACATTCAATGTACCGGAAGGTTTCTTAGTGATAGAGGAAGGTCCTGACTTTGTAACCGTGGTAGCGGTGTTTGATGAAGAACAGCTTGGTCAGCCGCAGACGATCTCAGTGACTGCCCGCAATGAATGTGGTGTCACTACGGCACAAGAGACACTGATAGTAGCAGACTGCGGAAACGGTAACCCGCTGCCAGTGACCTTGACCAGATTTGAAGGAGTATCTCGGAACGGATCTGTGGAACTTGCCTGGAGCACGGCCTCAGAAATCAACAACGACCGCTTTGAGATTGAGCGTAGCACCAACGGTAAAGACTTCGTGAAAGTAGGCGAGGTAAAAGGAATGGGTAACTCTTCTGCTCTGGTAGATTACACTTACTCAGACCGCAACACAACCTCCGGTACCGTGTACTACCGCCTGAGACAAGTAGACTATGACGCCGCCTTTGAATACTCTAAAGTGATTGCGGTAAGCCACGTAGCCACTGCCTCTAGCGCCTCGGCCATCAGCCTGTACCCTAACCCGGTAAATGATGGAAACCTGACCGTCCGCTTTGAGGAACTGGTGAAAGGCCACGCCACCATCCGCCTGGTAGACTTGAACGGTAGAGTGTTGCACACCCAGGAGTTGAGCAGCGTAGATTCTGAAGTAGCCATGAACCTGAGTGGCCTGAATCTGAGAGCAGGTATCTACATGATCTCTGTCACTGCCAACGGCCGCAACACTACCCAGCGGATTATGATTAGATAACTAGGATTTGGATTGATAGGAAGATAAACAGGCAGCGACCCATGGTCGCTGCCTGTTTTTTATGCTATACTATATAAGAGTGGTTTCCAATTCTCTGGTTTTTGCCCATTTTTGGAAAAACAGCCGCTAAACGCATGAATGCAAACCAAGGTCTTTTCCATGATGTACTTGTAGTGGAGCTCGCCAGTGTGCTGGCTGGGCCCAGTGTGGGGCAGTTCTTCGCAGAAATGGGAGCCACGGTTCTTAAGGTAGAGAACATCAAAACCCGCGGTGACGTGACCCGAAGCTGGAAAGTATCATCAGAACCTGCGGAGGACACGGTGTCCGCGTACTTTTCGGCGGCTAACTGGGGAAAGAAGTCACTGTGCGTAGACCTTTCGGTACCCAGGGTGCAGGCAATGGTGCATCAGATCATCGGTCAGGCAGATATTGTGCTGGTGAGCTTCAAACCCGGCGATGCCGAAAAACTGCGGATGGACTACAAAACTCTGGCGCAGCTGAACCCCCGGTTGCTCTACGGGCACATTACCGGCTACGGAAGTGGTGAGCCCCGTGCCGGGTATGATGCCGTGCTCCAGGCCGAAGCCGGTTTTATGTTCCTGAACGGCGAGAAAGACGGCGGCCCGCTAAAGATGCCGGTAGCTTTGATCGATCTCATGGCCGCCCACCAGTTGAAAGAAGGGGTGTTAGCTGCCTTGTATAGCCGCGAGAAAACCGGTAAAGGGCAGTATCTGGAAGTATCTTTGCTGCGGGCGGCGGTGGCGTCTTTGGCTAACCAAGCCACTAACTATCTGGTGGCTGGTTCTGCTCCGGTGCGTATGGGTTCTGAGCACCCCAATATTATGCCCTACGGAACGGTGTTCAAAACCGCCGACCAGAAAGAATTGGTGCTGGCCATTGGGGATGACCGGCAGTTTCAGGCGCTTTGTGGCCTTCTGGGGAAGCCGGAGTTGGCGCAGGAGCCTGCCTACAAAACGAACCGTCAACGGGTGAAGCATAGGGGGGAGCTTAATGAAGAGTTGGCCAAGCTCATATCAGGGCATGAGCGGGAAACTTTGTTGCAGGCGCTCATAGATCACCATGTGCCGGCGGGGGCGGTTAACACCGTGCCGGAGGCATTGGCCCAGCCTTTGGCGCAACCGCAATTATTTTCTCTGGAAGCGGTTGCAGGGGCGGGGGTGCGGCAGGTGGCTTTTGATGGCCCGGCTGTGCCGGCATTGGCGCTGGCTCCGCCGCCGGTTTTGGGTCAGCATACCCATGAAATCTTGCAGAAAATGGCAGGCGTGACGGAACAGGAGCTGGAGGAAATGATCCAGGCAGGTTTGATCCTGTAGACTTCGGGTAGAAAATGATAACTAAAACGTGCCGCCAAGGGTACTATAAAGAATACCTCCTGCCGCTGGCGCAGAAAGCATGTTCCACGAAACAAGCGTACTATGGAAGACAGAGAAGACCGTATTGAAACCATCTTTGAGGGGTTAAGACAAAAGTCAACCACCAAACAGGCTATTTTCAGAAACACCAAATCTATTTTTGAGCAGCTCAGAAACAGTTCCATAGAACTGGTGGAAAACTTGAAGCAACGGATCACGGAGGTAGACTCCAACGTTGTGATTGAATACCGCAGCATCAATGAGTTTGAGTTTCATATTAAGTTCTCCGGCGATTTACTCGTGTTTGTCATGCACTCCAACGTGATCACCCTGCCAGAAGACCATGAGTTGATGAAGAGCAGTTACGTGGAGGAGGATTTCAGGCGGCGGTTCTTTGGGCATATTATGGCGTACAACTTCATGGCAGATTCCATCAAGTACAACCGCCTCAATGACCCCGGGTATTTGTTAGGCCGAGTTCTTATTAATATAGAGAACCACTTCTATCTGGAAGGCGTGAAGCAGCTGGACCTCAACTATAATGACATGGCCCGCAACGCGATCAATGAGAAGACCTTGCGGCTGTTTATAGAAAGCGCCATGATTGCCAGCGTAAACAATGACCTAATGGCGCCAGACGTAGACGAAATCAGGAAGATTACCGTGAAGCAGAAGCTGGAGGAGCAGCAAGTGAGTACACCGCAGAAAGTAGGCTTCTCGTTCAGCTACCAACGCAAGCCAAATGTTTATTAGGAAACTTGCCCTTATATAAGCCTGTAAGCCAGAGCGCCCGGTTAGATATGTTCTAACCGGGCGCTCTGGCTTACAGGGTGATCCTGATTGACTTGGCTAAAACTGAATGCCTCCTGTTTAGGGGCTCTTTTTCTAAAATCAAAGCCAAACTAGTTCTGGTCATTATTCTTGGTTTTGCGCTGTTTCAGGAAAAAGAGCCCCTAAACGCATTAGATAATCTCGGCTAGTTCCAGCCAGCGCTCTGTCTTGGTTTCCACAGCGTTGTTGATCTCCTGAATGCGCTGGGCAAGTTCGGCTAAGCGCGTGTGGCTGGCGTCGCCGGAGTTCATTTCAAGGGTTACAGATTCTTTTTCGGCTTCCAGTTCCTCAATCTCTTTCTCCAGGCGTTCGTATTCCTGCTTTTCCTTGAAGGAGGCCTTGCGTTTTGGAGTAGTGTCTTGGCTGGGAGCTGGTGAAGGAGCGGCAACCGCGGCGGGAACGGGTTTGGTTGCTGCTTTGGTTTCTTCCTGCGCTTTGAAGCTTTCGCGCTCTTTGGCCCACTCGCGGTAGTCTGTGTAATTGCCCGGGAAGTCGCGCAGGTGGCCGTTTTCCTCAAACACGAACAGGTGCTCCACCAGACGGTCCATGAAATAGCGGTCGTGGGAAACAATGAGCAGGGAGCCCCCGAAGTTGAGCAGGAAGTCCTCCAGAATATTCAGCGTCTGGATGTCCAGGTCATTGGTGGGTTCATCCAGAATCAGGAAGTTGGGGTTCTTGATGAGTACGCGCAGCAGTTGCAGCCGGCGTTTTTCGCCGCCGCTCAGTTTGCTTACAAATGTGTACTGCTGGGCCGGCGGAAACTGGAAATGCTGTAAAAACTGGCTGGCGGTAATGACCTCGCCGTTGCCGGTTTCCACTACCTCGGCCACTTCTTTTACCACGTCAATTACCCGCTGGTCTTCATTGAAGGTGAGTTCGCTCTGGGTGTAGTAGCCAAAGACGGTGGTTTGCCCGGCAATGATCTCGCCGCTGTCTGGGGCCAGACGGCCGGTGAGCATGTTCAGGAAAGTGGTTTTGCCCGCGCCATTGGGGCCCACAATGCCCACGCGGTCTTTCTTCCGGAAGACGTAGCTGAAATCATCCAGCACCACTTTCTCCCCGAAACGCTTGCTCAGGTGGTCAATTTCCAGAATCTGATTTCCCTGCCGGGTGCTCTTCACTGATAGCTCCAGCTGGGTGCGGGTGTCTTTCTGGCTGGCTTTGTCCTTGATGTCATAGAAGGCGTCTATCCTGGATTTAGACTTGGTGCCGCGCGCTTTGGGCTGGCGGCGCATCCACTCCAGTTCCTTTTTCATGAGCTGACGGGCCTTGCCAATCTCGGCGGCGTTGGCTTCTTCCTGCTCGGCTTTTTTCTCTACGTAATAGCTGTAGTTGCCTTTGTAGGTGTACAGCTGGCCGCGGTCCAGTTCAGCAATTTCGTTGGCTACCTGGTCCAGGAAGTAGCGGTCGTGGGTAACCATGAGCAGAGTAGTCTGTTCGGTGGTGAGCAGGTTTTCAAACCATTCTATGGTTTCCAGGTCCAGGTGGTTGGTAGGCTCATCCAGAATCAGCAGGTCGGGTTCTTCAATCAGGACGCGGGCCATGGCCACCCGTTTTTTCTGCCCGCCCGACAGGTGCTCTACCTTGGCCTCCAGGTTCTGTATGCCCAGTCGGCCCAGGATTTGTTTCGTGCGCACTTCGTATTCCCAGGCGTGCAGGGTTTCCATGCGCTCCATTACCCGCTGCATTTTGCTGTCTGAGGTGTTAGGGTCGGCAATACAGGCTTCATAGTCACGGATAGCGTCCAGAACTTCAGACTGACCGGAGAAAATGGCTTCCTGCACGGTGGCGCCGGCCGGAAACTCGGGCTGTTGCCATAAATAACCTACCCGCAGTCCTTTTCTGAGGCTCACGGTGCCGTTGTCTGGCGGCATGGTGCCGGCCAGAATTTGCAGTAAAGTGGTTTTCCCGGCTCCGTTGGCGCCAATGAGCGCCACGCGCTGCCCGCGGTTAATGCCAAAGGTCAGGTTCTGGAAAAGCCAGCGGTCGCCGAAGCTTTTAGAGATAGAGTCTGCTGATAGGTAATTCATGCCGCAAAGGTACGCAAAGTGAAAGGCGGAAACTACACCCTGTCAAAGGATAAGGAAAGGTACGGACACAAAAAAGCCGGGATGCTGGCCCCGGCTTTTCTGCGCTGTCTTTAACTTAAAAAAATGAAGGGTTTCCCTTAATGGGTGTGGCCATGGTTCATGCTGTTGCCTCTGTACGGCTGACGGGTTACGGCACCATGCTCAGGAACTACGCGGGTCATCATGGCTTGCAGAAGAATCACGATACCCACTAACAGGTGAGGCAAGTACACATAATCATCAAAATTAAAGATCCACGGTGAAGCGGCCAGGAAAATACCTATCAGGTAGTCCATGTTCAAGTGCATATTGGCAGACATGGCTCTGAATACGCCTACTTCCCAGTTGGTCATTAAGTTCTGTAACAAGATCATAGCACCTACTATAATAGGAACCCAGGTTTCTGCACCGCCGCGGTCAAAACCAAGAATGAACGGGGCTGCAATCAAGATAATACCCACCAGATAATCCATTATCCCGTGGGCGCGGGTTGATAATACTTTCATTTTTATTCCTCCTATTTTAGTTTCAACTTGTAGGCTCTTTTACGCCTCTGTGTAGCCTTTGTTTCAGGTAAAGTACATTTTGATTTTGTATTTTATAAATATGGGTATTTTTACGGAGGGTGTAGGATGACCTATTTAAAGGTAAGACAAGAACAGGAATGGAAGCGGAAAAGCAGAACAGGCCCATAGGCGTCTTTGATAGCGGAATTGGCGGTTTAACAGTAGCTAAAGCCATAAAAGGGCATTTGCCGAAGGAACAGTTGGTGTATTTTGGAGACACCGCCCACCTGCCGTACGGCGATAAATCAACGGCTGCTATCCAAGCCTATTCAGTGAAAATATGCGATCTGTTAATTAAGCAGAATTGTAAAATAATTTTGATTGCGTGCAATTCCGCTTCGGCGGCGGCCTATGAATTGGTGCGGGAATACGTAGGCAGCAAGGCGCATGTCCTCAATGTGATTGACCCGGTGGTCAGCTATGTGGCCGAGAAGTTTGCGGGCAAAACCGTGGGGCTCATTGGTACCAAACAGACGGTGCACTCCAATGTGTACCGCAAGAAGATTGACGCGCTGGGGCAGGGCATTACCCTCAAGTCATTGGCTACGCCGCTGCTGGCCCCCATGATTGAGGAAGGTTTCTTCAACAACACAATCTCTGAGAGCGTGATTCAGACCTACCTCTCTGACCCGGTGCTGCAAGACATTGAAGCCCTCATCCTGGGCTGCACCCATTATCCATTGATCAAAGAGCAGATTCATGCCTTCTACAAAGGGAAGGTGGAAGTGTTGGATGCCTCAGAGCTGGTGGCCCAGCATGTGGGGCAGGTACTGGAGCAAAAGCAGTTGGGGGCCACCGCCTTGAAAGGCGAGCCGCATTTTTACGTGTCTGATTACACCGTTTCGTTTGAGGCGTCTACCCAGTTGTTCTTCCGGCAGAAAGTGCATCTGGAGCATTACCCGCTGTGGGAATAGTGTCTTTGCCGTTCGTCTTTTTGCAGAACCGCTGGTTTTCGTCTATTTTTATAAAAACAAGCTCTAAACGGCTTCGTACCCTCTACATATGAAAAAGCGTTATTTCCTTATTGGTGATTTCTCGCGCAACGTTTTGTTGGTGAGCGCCGCCGCCTGCCTTGGCCTAACTTCCTGCTCAGATAACCGCTCGGCCCAAAATGAAGCCTCCACCGAGTGGAATGCCGGGGAAAGTGCCCCCCAATACAGCCAGGGCGTGATCACGGAGATGACCGAGGTAAGCCCCGACAACTGGAAGATCACCGATGAGCGTCCGGCTGGCGCGGGACAGGTCATGGCTATCCTCAAACACAACGACGGCAAGGTGGACACGCTGCAAGGGCTGGAACTGGAGCGCCGCATGCAGGAGTACACGCAGGCCAATCCGCACAACGGCACCGGGTTCAGCATGATGAACGTGCTCATGTGGAGCGGCATTGGCTATATGGCCGGGCGCATGCTCTCGCCAAACCCCGCGTACTACGCCAACCCCAATACTATCCAGCGCAACGAAGCCTGGCGGCAGCAAACCACCGCCGAACGCAGCAGAGGCGCCCAGGCCTTTAGAAACACCACCGGCACGTACAGCCGTCCGGCCACCTCCTCGGGCAACGTCCGTTCCACCCGCCCCACCAACAGTCGTTCCGGCACCTTCGGGGGCAGATCGGGTGGTTTTGGTGGTTGATCTAACATAAAATTACCTTTGCGTTTAGCGGCCGTTTTTCCAAAAAAGGCCGCTAAACGTTTTCCTTTCAATCAAACTCTTTCACTTTCTAACCAATACAACCCATGCCAGAGCAACCATTCCCCATCAACCTCATGCCCCACCACGGCAATGTGAACAATATGGTGCGCCAGATGGGCTGGGGATGGGTGGTGGAGGAAGAGTGCCAGACCTACCTTTCCGGCGAGGCCGTGGTGCTGCCCCAGGCAGAGGCCGATGATCTTCTGGAGGCCGCTTCCTCTCTGTACCAGATGATGGTGGAAGCCGTGCCCGAAGGATTGCCCGATGATTTCCTGCGGAAGCTGGGCATTCCGGAGCGGCTGTGGCGCGCGGCCCGTCACTCCTGGGAAGACGAGCGTCACTGGCACATTTACGGCCGTTTTGACCTGGCCCAGACCCCGGAGGGAGTGAAACTGCTGGAGTTCAACGCCGACACCGCCACCTCCATTCCGGAGACGGCCGTAGTGCAATGGGCTAGTCTGGCGGCGGCGGGCAAAAACGAGAGCCAGCAGGCCAACGGCTTGTATGAGGCGCTGGTGGAGCAGTTCAAAACCTGGCAAGGACTCAACCCTGAGCTGGAACCGGCCCTATTGTTGGTGTACCTGGGCGGCAGCAAGGAAGATTACACCAACTGCGAAGTACTCGCTGAAGCCGCCCGCGAAGCCGGTTTTGAGACGCACATCAGCCCGGTGGAGGAAATGGAAGTGTCTACCCTGGGTGCCGAGCGCGGTATCTGGGCGCAGGTGGAGGCCGAGCAGTGGCGGCGCTTCCCGTTCCTGTTCAAACTGGTGCCCTGGGAGCTATTCGCCGAGCTGGAGCCGGAACTGTGCACCGATGTGGTGGACCTTCAGTTCAGCCGCAGCGTGATCATTGCCAACCCGGCCTACGCGCTTATTTTCCAGAGCAAAGGCTTCCTGGCCTGGCTGTGGCAGCAGTTCCCGTACCACCCGCTGCTGCTGCGCACCGAGTTCCAGGCGTTTGAGGGAAAGGCGGTGGAGAAACCCATCTTCGGCCGCGAAGGCCAGAACATTCAGGTGCGGGAGAACACAGACGTAGCCTCTACCTCCGGCGAATACCAGAACCAACCCCATATATACCAGGCCTGGGCCGAACTGCCGCAGGATGCGCAGGGCTACCGTTACCAAGCCGGCGTTTTCTGGGCGGGCGAAGGCAGCGCCATCGGGTTCCGGCGCGAGCGGGGCATCATCACCAATCTTTCTCAGTTTGTGGCCCACGTGGTGGAGTAGGAGCATTCCTCCTTGCCGCTGCTGAAGGAGGGGTTTGCGTTTAGCGGCTCTTTTTTCAGAATTTGGCCCAAACTGGATTTCAGGCGTTTGATTCAATCCTGCCTGCAAGGCAGCAGGTGCCGATCATGATCACGTTGCACCTGTCCTTCCAACAAGAAACGTAATGGCTGCGCAACCGCTCATCCTTCTGGCCAGTGCCCGCCAAGACAGCGACACCCGGCGCTTCGTGCAGGAAGTGTTCAAAGACACGTCCCATCATCTGCTGGACCTGCTGGACTACCACGTAGCGCCCTATCGCTATGAGAACGACTACCCGAGCGGGGACGAGTTCCGGAAGGTAGTAGACCAAATGCGGCAACACCAGGTGATCGTGCTGGCCACGCCGGTCTATTGGTATGCCATGAGCGGGCTCCTGAAAAACCTCTTCGACCGATTCACAGACTTGGTGACGGTGCAAAAGTCAGAGGGACGGAAATTACAGGGAAAAACCATTTTCCTGCTGGCGGTAGGCGCCGATGCAGAATTACCCGACGGCTTTGAAGTGCCCTTCAAACTAACCGCCAAATACCTGAACATGCGCTACGGCAGCAGCCTCTACAGCTCCACTGAAGAAGTGGAAACTAGCCTTTACCACCCGGGCAACCACCGGGAATTCCTGCGTGAGATAGAAGACGCGTTAAAGGAGGTTAACTGAATTTCTTTCCTTCAGAAATGCGCTCCACAGTTTTCTGGAGACGGCTGGTGCGGGTTTCTGCGCGTTTGGCCTCGGTCACCCAGCGCACGTATTCTTTGCGGTGCGTGTAAGCCATCTTCTCAAAGTTCTCCAATTGCCCGGCCTGGGTTAAGGCTTGCTTCAGATCATCGGGAAGGTCAATGGTGTTGCGTTCCGCAGATTTGGCGGCCGTGCCGGGTTTTAGTTGGGTGGCCGCTTTGAGGTATTCTACAAGCAGCGGTTCCTGCACCTGTGAGGCCTCCGTGAACTTGACGCTGCGCATGGCCTTGGCGTCTTGGCTGCTGGTAAACAGTTGGTGCGGGTCTGGGAGCAAGGCGCCCTGCATGAAAGACAGGTTCACGTGCTGCTTAAACACCCCAATGGCGCAGACCATACCAGCGCCCGGCTTCTCATACACGGGCGCGTTCCATTTCCAGCTGGGCTTCAGTTCTGGGTCGGCGGTGGCGATGGCCTGGCGTATCTTGGCGCAGATGGGCTGGGCAAAGGCCGGGGCATTGGCGAAAAATGCTTCTATCTTCTCTTCAGATTGGGCTGGGGTAAGGGTGGCCATGGTGTTGCGCGGGTCTGTTGGTTTCCGTTTTGGCCTTAATTTAAGAAAAAGAGCCGCTAAACCGAAAAACCGGTCACTTCTGCTCTTTTCTCCGCGCGTCACAGATAAACAACTTCATTTCATCACGATACCCGTCCTGTTTTGGGTCAGATTCCGGAAAAACGGCCGCTAAACGCAAGTGTGACTTTTATCACTGTGTAGGCTTGGGTAAAGTTCTACCTTTGTCTTCACAAAGCGAGAAAATGGAAATACTGGGCTACATGATGGCATTGCTGATAGGGCTCTCCCTGGGGCTCACCGGCAGCGGAGGGTCTATTCTCACAGTGCCCATTCTGGTATACCTCATGGGGCTTAACCCGGTACTGGCCACTTCCTATTCGCTGTTTGTGGTGGGCGCCACCAGCACGGTGGGCGGGGTACGATTTTTCCGGCGAGGGTTGGTGCACGTGAAAGCGCTGCTGCTGTTCGGGTTGCCATCGCTGCTCACCATTTACGTGACCCGGGTGTTCCTGCTTCCGGCTTTGCCGGAGGTGCTGCTGCGGGCGGGACGGGTGATCATCACCAAAGAGATGTTTGTGATGGTGCTCTTCTCGCTGCTCATGGTGGCGGCGGCCTACAGCATGGTACGGAGCGGCTCCCCAAAGGCGAAAACGGCAGAGAGAATGGGCGAGGCCCGAAGCGTGCGCTACGGCTGGGTTTTGGCGCAGGCGCTGCTGGTGGGGCTCATCTCGGGGCTGGTGGGGGCCGGCGGCGGTTTCCTCATCATTCCGGCGCTGGTGCTCTTCCTGCGCCTGGACATGAAAATGGCCGTGGGTACCTCATTGGTCTTGATTGCGGGCAACTCCCTGGTGGGTTTCCTGGGCGATATGCTTCACTACACCATCAACTGGACGTTCCTGCTCACGTTCTCGGCCTTGTCGGTGTCGGGGATTTACCTGGGCTCGGCCTTCGCCCATAAAATTGACAGTCAGGCCCTCAAGCGGGGCTTCGGCTGGTTTATCTTGGTCATGGGAGTGTTCATTCTGTTCAAGGAGATTTTCCTGTAGGCAGAAGTGCATCCACAGCCAATTGTAAGGAATAAACAAAAACACGTAAGTTTAAGGATATGAAAGTAGAACAGATTTATACCGGTTGCCTGGCGCAGGGCGCTTACTATATTGAAAGCGACGGCGAGGCGGCCATCATAGACCCTTTGCGGGAAATAAAGCCGTATCTGGAGAAAGCCCAGCAAGATGGGGCGCAAATCAAATATGTGCTGGAAACCCACTTTCACGCCGATTTCGTGAGTGGGCACGTAGATCTGGCCAAGGCCTCCGGTGCTAAAATAGTCTTCGGGGCGGCAGCCCAGCCTACCTTTGAGGCATATCTGGCCCAGGACGGCGAGGAACTGCACGTGGGGAAGGTCACCATCAAGGTGCTGCACACGCCGGGCCACACCATGGAGTCAGTGACGTATCTCTTGAAGGATGAGCAGGGCCAGGACTACGCGCTGTTCACCGGCGACACCCTCTTCATTGGCGATGTGGGCCGCCCAGACCTGGCCGCCAAATCTGACCTCACGCAGGAGCAACTGGCGGGTTACCTCTTTGACTCGCTCCGCACCAAGATTATGCCGCTGGCCGATGACGTGCTGGTGTACCCCGCCCATGGGGCCGGATCTGCCTGTGGCAAGAACATGAGCAAGGAGACGTATGACACGCTGGGCCACCAGAAGCAAACGAACTACGCCCTCCGCGCCAACATGACCAAAGAGGAATTCATTAAGGAAGTAACCGATGGCCTGTTGCCGCCTCCCGGCTATTTCCCGCTCAACGTGCAACTGAACAAGCAAGGCTACTCCAGCATTGACCAGGTCCTGAACCAGGGCCTCCGCGCGCTGTCGCCCAACGCTTTTGAAACTCTGGTGAACGAGACCGGTGCCCTGGTGCTGGACACGCGCAAAGCGGCAGATTTCTCCAAAGGGCATGTTCCCAACGCCATCAACATTGGCATAGACGGGAGCTTCGCGCCGTGGGTGGGCGAGTTGATCCCAGACATTCAGCAGCCCATTGTGTTCATTTCTGACGCGGGGCGTGAGGAAGAGGTAGTGACGCGCCTGGCGCGGGTGGGCTATGACAATACCTTAGGGTATCTGGAAGGCGGATTGGCGGCGTGGCAGCAGGCCGGTAAAGAAACAGAGACCTTACCTTCCATCTCGGCGCATGAGTTTGCCCAGCGTCTCAAAGAAGAACCGCAGCCCGTGGTGGTAGACGTCAGGAAACCGAGTGAATTCACCGCCGAGCACGTGGAGGGAGCCCTCAATTTCCCGCTCAGTTCCCTGAACCAGCACCTGGCCCAAATCCCGAAGGAGCAGCCCGTGTACGTGCATTGCGCCGGAGGGTACCGCTCCATGGTAGCCGCGTCCATCCTCAAGGCCAGAGGCTTTGACAATCTCATTGACGTGGCAGGCGGGTTCAAAGCCATCTCTGAGACTGATACGCCCCGCACCGCTTTCGTTTGCCCGTCTACGCTGAAATAAGTCTTGATTTCCTGTTATTCCCGTTTAGGGGCTGTTTTTCCAAAATCGGCCCCTAAACGGGAATTTTGTTTTCAGGCCTTCGGGGTGTCTTCCTTCTGGGCCAGCCAGTAGCCTAGTCCGGCGGTGGCCAGCATGAGGAGGGAGAAAGGGCCTTCGTTCAGCTTGAGTTTGCCCACCGTGGGGATTTTCTCCGGGAACTCCGCGTCCATTCCCTTGGCCCCTGGAAACGCGAAACTGCCGGCCTGGGCAAGAAAGAACGAGGCGGGTAACAAGGCGCCCATTTTCAGGTGCAGCGCCCGGTCACCGTCTTTTTTCTGGAGCAGGTACAGGCTGCCAGCGCCTAGCATTGAACCCAGCAGAATGGTCATGGCATCATGGAATTTGGCGTGGGGAGTCCAGCGGGGGTTGAACAGGTGAGTTTTGTTCCAGTCCATCAAGAAGCCACCCACGGTGGTGAAAGCGGCTACTCCGGTAAGGAGCCAGCGGCCGGTTGCTGCGTTTTTCATCTTTTCTGGGGTTAGTACGGGTACTGCCTTAGAAACTACGGGAGCGCAGGCAAGCGGTTGGGCGGGCTATCCTGTAGGGTACTTTGGTTAGAGCGATTAGGGGCCCTTTTCTCAAATCAGGTGAAAAACAGTCAGGGAAAGAGAGTAAATTAGCCTTTTGTTTGGGCCTCTCGCGCAGAGGTCCTCGTCCTTTACCCTTGAATGCCATGTTTCAGTCTACCAAAGCGCCTTTGCCCGAGCGCATGCGCCCGCACAACCTGGATCAATACGCCGGCCAGAAGCATCTGGTAGGGCCAAAGGGGGTGCTGCGCCGCTACATTGAAGCCGGTATGGTGCCCTCCATGATCTTCTGGGGGCCGCCCGGCGTAGGCAAAACCACCCTGGCTAACATTATTGCCGGTCACCTCAAAGTACCGTTCGTGGCCATGAGCGCCATCAATGCCGGGGTGAAGGATGTGCGCGAGGTCATTGACCAGGCCCGCAAACGCCAGGGCACGGTGCTGTTCATAGATGAGATCCATCGGTTCAACAAATCTCAGCAAGATGCGCTGCTGGGCGCGGTAGAGAAAGGTACGGTGACTTTGATTGGCGCTACCACTGAGAACCCTTCTTTTGAGGTAATTCCGGCCTTGCTCTCGCGCTGCCAGGTGTACGTGCTCAAGTCCTTGGAGAAAGCCGAGCTGATAGAGCTCGTGCAGAAGGCCTTAACTGAAGACGAGGTGCTGAAGAAGCGCGACATAGAGGTGCAGGAATACGAGGCGCTGCTCACCATCTCGGGCGGCGATGCCCGCAAGCTGCTCAACCTGCTGGAGATCGTGATTGACGGCAGCGGCAACCCAGGAAGCAAATTGATCATCACCAATGACGCGGTAAAGCAGATTGCCCAGCAGAACCTGGCCCTCTATGACAAAGGCGGCGAGGCGCACTATGACATCATCTCGGCGTTTATCAAGTCCATGCGCGGCTCAGATCCCAACGCCACCGTGTACTGGCTGGCCCGCATGATTGAAGGCGGCGAAGACCCCAAATTCATTGCCCGGCGCATGCTCATCATGGCCAGTGAAGACATAGGCAACGCCAACCCCACGGCTATGATCATGGCCAGCGAGTGTTTCCAGGCGGTGACGGTGATTGGCTACCCTGAGTGTGACATCATCCTGTCGCAGACGGCTATTTATCTGGCTACTTCGCCCAAGAGCAACGCGGCCTACAAAGCCATTCGGGCGGCCCGCGCCTACGTGCGGGAGCAGGGCAGTCCGCCGGTGCCGCTGCATCTGCGCAATGCGCCCACCAAACTCATGAAAGAGATAGGCTACGGCCAGGAATACAAATACGCCCATGACTACGAAGGCAACTTTGCAGCCCAGAACTTCCTGCCCGATGAATTGAAAGGCACCGTCTTCTTCAACCCCGGCAACAACGCCCGCGAAAACGAGATGCGCAAAAACCTCCGCAACCAGTGGGAGGGGTGGTACCGATATTAAGGCATTTGGGGTTTTCCTACATGTGGAGCGGGCGAGGTCGGTTTACACCTGTTTTGGAAAAATAACTCTCTAAATAGCACATACACTTACTTACCTTAGATGAGCGAGGTTTGTCCTTCAGAATTGAATCTTTATATCTGGGAGCCTCGCGGCCGTGGGGTAGCCATTGCCTCAGAATATGCTTATTCCTGTCTGCAAAGTTGCTAATGATGGGCTGGATGAGTCTTGGAAGCTCATCTGTGTGTTGGTCTTTTGCTATCTGTTCTGTAGCTACGACAGTAGTTTTGGATCTATTGCATGTCTTCTCTTGGTTCCTCCAAATTAGCGGACGTTAGGCGGGTACCACTTCCCGAAATGGATGAAGAGGCTCTATGCTTCCAATGTCAAAAAAACAGCAGAAATACGCGGCTGAAGGGACTAATTCTGAGGTGGTCTCCGGCAAATACTGGTTTTTCAGGTATAGATACCTGTCTTTCTCCCTCTCTTAAACTATAGGTATAGCCCCGCGTAAATTTCCAACCTGCAGTTGGCTCAGGCACGCTGTAGGTGAGAAATTTAACTAAATCTATAGGGCAAGAAGAGTGTGCAGCTGCCTCTTTGCAGAATTTTTACCAATAGTTCTGCCAGAGATGGGACATCTACAGGTTTATTCTTTCCTAAAGATTAACCTGTAGCCGTTCTAGCCTCAACGTAAGCTATATGGAGAGAAGCGAAAACCATAACTTGGGTTACCCAGAGGTTTGGGCCGGAGTGGAATGTACCGTGAACAGGGTAGGAGACGAGTACCTAGACCAGATGCAGCTGAACGGGCACGCCCTTCGGGAAGATGACATAGCCTTGTTTGGCTCTATTGGGGTAAGCAAGATGCGGTACCCCTTGCTATGGGAATTGACGGCCCCCAATGGTCCCGCCACTGCCGACTGGAGCTGGGGCGACCGCCGGCTGAAACTGTTACAGGAGCACAAGATCACCCCCATCATTGGTTTAGTGCACCACGGCAGCGGTCCCCGGCACACCAACTTAGCTGATCCAGCCTTTGCCGAAGGGGTTGCTGAATATGCCCGGGCGGTGGCAGAGCGCTATCCGTGGCTGGAATATTTTACCCCGGTCAATAAGCCTTTGACCACGGCCAGGTTCAGCGGCCTGTACGGCGTGTGGTACCCGCATGGCAGAGACGGCAAAACGTTTGGCTTAACTCTGTTGCATCAATGCAAGGCCACCGTGCTGGCCATGCGCGCCATTAGGGAAGTGATTCCTAACGCCAAATTGGTGCAGACCGAAGACCTTGGCAAAACTTACAGTACCCCCTTGCTGGCCTACCAGGCTGCTCTGGACAATGATCGCCGGTGGGTAAGTTTAGACCTGCTTACGGGTACACTCACACCGGAGCACTCCATGTGGAAATACTTCGTAGACTGCGGCATCCCGGAAGAAGACCTGCAGTGGTTCAGAGATAATCCCTGTCCGCCAGATATCATTGGTATTAACCATTATCCCACCAGTGAGCGCTATTTAGACGAAAACCTGGCGGCCTATCCGGAGTGGTCGCACGGCGGCAACGGGATTCATGCGTACGCAGACGTGGAAGCTCTGCGGGTGAAAACCCAGAATCCGGCTGGTTTGTATTCGGGGCACAAGGTGCTGCTGCGGGAAACCTGGGAGCGCTATGGTTTGCCCATTTCCGTTACTGAAGTCCATATTTGCGGGGCCCGTGAGGAACAGATCCAGTGGTTCAAGCACGTGTGGGATTCCTGCACTGAGTTGAAGCGTACCGGAGTAGCTATAGTAGGAGTAGCTGCCTGGTCTCTGCTGGGCACTTTTGACTGGGTGAACCTGGTGACCCGCGCCGATGGCTTTTATGAACCGGGGGTGTTTGATGTGCGGAGCCCTAAGCCCAGACCAACTGCCTTGGCCAAAATGCTGACCCAGTTGGCGCAGGGAAAGGAGTATGCCCACCCTCTGTTCCAGCTGCCCGGCTGGTGGCAACGCCCAGACCGCTACTTCTATCCGTTCACAGATGAAACCAAGGCAGAACATGCAGACCTCTTCCTGAGAAGAGAGGAAAGCCGGTTTGGGCGGGGCACCAAGGCGGTCTGGCGCCTGAATTGGAACCCTATCTATGAAACAGACACCATTCCAGACGGTGACGTCCTCACTGAGCAGCAGGTACACCATCTGGAAAACACCACCAGGCCCATCCTGATCACCGGAGCCACCGGTACCTTGGGAAGCGCCTTTGCCCGTATTTGCGGCGACCGCCATATTCCGTACCGCCTGGTGAGCCGGAAACAGATGAACATTACAGATCCGTTCTCCATTGAGCGGGCCATGAACTACTATAACCCTTGGGCGGTGATCAATGCCGCTGGGTATGTGAAAATAGACGAGGCAGAAGCAGAAGAAGAGTCTTGCCACTTGGTAAATAGCCATGGAGCCATGTTACTGGCGGCTACCTGCCAGAAACGGGGAGTGCAATACCTTACTTTCTCCTCAGATTTAGTGTTTGACGGGTTACAGCAACAGCCGTACACTGAAAGCGATGAAGTAAATCCTTTGAATGTCTACGGCAAGAGTAAAGCGCAGGCCGAGAAGTATGTGCTGGACATGCACCCACAGGCTTTGGTGGTGCGCACCAGCTCGTTCTTCGGGCCTTGGGACGATTTCAATTTCCTGACTCTGATGGTAACGCAACTTGCCCAGGGAAACACGTTTCTGGCTCCCGAAGACATTATCATTTCCCCCACCTATGCCCCAGATCTGGTAAACGCCTGCCTGGACTTACTTGTGGATGAAGAATCCGGCATCTGGCACCTGACCAACGAGGGCGAAATCTCCTGGGCCGGGCTGGCACGTAAAACAGCTGAACTAGCCGGTCTGGATCCTAAGTTGATTCAGGGGTTTTCGGCGAATGAACTGCAAGGGCAGCAAGCCCTTAGGCCCCGCTACAGTGCCTTGAGCAGCGAGCGCGGCCAGCTCCTTCCTGCGTTGGAAGATGCCTTGCTCCGTTACACCAACCGCATGAAATGGGCTAAGCGAATTGCCGTGGGTGTTTCTTCCTGAGAGGCTGCTGGTGGTCAGGTTTCCGTTTAGGGGCTGTTTCTCCAAAAAGAGCCCCTAAACGGAAGTTCCTCTCCAATGGCACATCATTCCATTTTCGAATCTCCACATCAACAGATCTTCAAATCTTCTCCTTGAGCCAATATCGAACGCCAAAAGACAAACTCATGATGTCTGGGTAGCCCGGCACGAAGGAAACAGAGAAGTCGGTGCGGTCTGAGAGGCGGTAGTTGTACTCAAATTCGCCGGCGTACCAGATCATCTTGTATTGCCACTTGTCCTCGGGGTCGCCCCCGAAGAAAGACGTAGACACGTTGTAGCCCTCCAACTCAGACCAATTGCGGCGGTACACCAGCGTGGGGCCAATGCCGCCGTTGAGCGAGTGGCGGCCCAGCGTAAACACCACGCCCCGCAGCCCCAGATGGGTGAACCCCGCGAAACGCAGGGCGCAATCGGCGTAAAAGGCTTGGATCGCTTTCACAGAGAACTTGTCTGGCACAATGAAATGCTCGTAGCCCACGCTGGCGCCTATGTTCAGGACCAGGTATCCCTTGCCGTCGGGGTTCAGGGGCATCAACTCGGCATTGTCATCGCCTTTGGGGTGCAGCGTGAGCCCGAAATATTTGAAATTCACGTTCCGTCTGTGCTGCGCCTGCGCCCAGGAACACCCCAGGAAGAGAAGCGTAAGGAGTATCCAGTTCTTCATGTGTGCTTTTATACGGCAGATTGTATTTTTGGCTTTCACCAAGACCTGTATCTGAAGGGCTACAAACCGCTCGTGGGGCAAGGCCCGAAAAACAGAATGCGGCGAGGCTGTAAGTATTCTGCCGCCCCTGCGACTAATAGCACCAAATAGCCCGGGTCTGGCCCGGACAGTTTCAAAACCTATCTATGCGACAATTCTTTAAATTCGTGCTGGCCACTCTGGTTGGCTTGTTTCTGTTCATGATTCTGGGCTTCGTGCTCGTGCTGGGGATTGCCGGCTTGGTTGCCTCTTCCGGTGACACCGTGACCATTGCCGAAGGCTCCGTGCTGGAGATAAAACTGAGCCAACCCATCACGGAGCGCTCACCCCAGGACCCTCTTGCGGAACTGGGCTTTGGCGGAGTAATCGGGTCACAGGGCATTGGCCTGGATGAGATCAAAGCCTCCATCAAAAAAGCGAAATCCGACGACAACATAAAAGGCATTTTCCTGAACCTTGATTTGCTGCAGGCCGGTATGGCCAGCGTGGAGGAAATCAGGAACGAGCTGCTGGACTTCAAGAAATCCAAGAAGTTTGTGGTGGCCTACAGCGAGCTCTCCACCGAGAAAGCCTACTACCTGGCCTCCGTAGCCGACCGGTTCTACCTCAACCCGCAGGGCACCCTGGAGTTCAACGGTCTCAGCTCTGAGGTCATGTTCTTCAAAGGCACCCTGGAGAAACTGGACCTGCAGCCGTACATCTTCAAAGTAGGTGAGTACAAAAGCGCCGTGGAGCCGTTCCTGCTGGACAAAATGAGCGACCCCAGCCGCGAGCAGACCCAGTCTTTCCTGAACTCGCTGAATAACTTCATGCTCCAGAAGATTTCACAGGCCCGCAAGAAGAGTTTTGCGGAGGTGAAGAACATCTCAGACTCCATGTTGGTGCACAACGCCGATGATGCCCTGCGCCTGGGACTGGTCACCCACCTGGGCTATTATGATGAAGCCACTGATTTCATGAAAACCAAAGCCGGGGTGAAAAAGGACAAAGAACTGAAACTGGTGAACCTAGGCACCTACAGGAAAGCGGCAGACCCAGAGAAACCAGAAGGCTCGTCTTCCAATAAAATAGCCGTGATCTATGCCTCCGGCGATATTGTGACCGGCGAAGGCGGGAACGAATCCATTGGCGGCAAGGGCATGTCAGAAGCCATCAGAAAGGCGCGGCTGGACAAGAACGTGAAGGCGGTGGTGCTGCGCATCAACTCGCCGGGCGGCAGCTCTCTGGCCTCAGACGTGATCTGGCGTGAGGTGATGCTCACCAAGAAAGTGAAGCCCATCATTGCCTCCATGTCTGATGTGGCCGCCTCCGGGGGCTATTACATTGCCATGGCCTGTGATACCATTGTTGCGCACCCTACCACCATTACCGGCAGCATTGGCGTGTTTGGTATGCTGGTGAACTCAGAGAACTTCCTCAAAAACAAGCTGGGCATCACTACAGACCGTGTGAACACGGGTAAGTTCTCAGACATCCCTACCGTAACCAGAGCCATGACCCCTTATGAGAAAATGCACATCCAGCGCGAGGTAGACCGCATTTACGAGGACTTCACCACCAAAGCGGCCCAATCCAGAAACATGCCGGTGGCCGAACTGAAGAAAGTAGCTTCTGGCCGTGTATGGTCGGGTTTGGAGGCGAAGGAGCGTGGGCTGGTAGACGTGTTGGGCAGTCTGGAAGACGCCATTGCCATTGCCGCCCGCAAAGCCAAACTGAAGGAAGGCGATTACCGCCTGCGCCAGTTGCCGGTGCAGAAATCCTTCATGCAGACCCTGCTGTCAGACACGGAGACCCAACTCAAGACTTATTCCATGCAGAAAGAACTGGGGCCGCTGTTCCCGTATTACCAGCAGTACAAGCAGGTAATGCAGATGCAGGGCGTGCAGGCACGTATGCCGTTTGAGCTGGAGATTCAATAATAAATCAGCACATTTCCTCTGGAAAAGACTGCCGTAAGGCGGTCTTTTCCGTTTTATACGGAGGCGGCTTTTCGGCTTCCTTAGATTTTTTTCCGAGATTGCCGCCATTTCTCACGTACCTGTTTAGGGGCTCTTTTTCTGAAAACAGGCCCAAAACAGGAACCAAGTTTACGAAAGACGATGATTCAATACCTGCAAGAAGCCGCCGCGTTTATCCGCCAGCAGACGGACCAGTTTACTCCAGATTTCGGGATTGTGTTAGGGACCGGCCTGGGCGCCCTGGTACAGGACATTAAGGTGGCGCACAGCCTAGACTACGCAGACATTCCGCATTTCCCGGTGTCTACCGTAGAGAGCCACTCCGGCAAACTGATTTTCGGGGAGCTGGGCGGCCGTAGGGTGGTGGTCATGCAGGGGCGTTTCCACTACTATGAAGGCTACACCATGGAACAGGTGGTGTTCCCTATCCGGGTCATGAAGTTGCTGGGCATCCAGAAGCTGTTCGTCAGCAATGCCGCCGGTGGCCTCAACGAGGAATTCAACACCTCAGACCTGATGGTGATCACAGACCACATTAACCTACAGCCCACCAACCCGCTCATCGGGAAGAACATAGACGAACTGGGGCCGCGTTTCCCAGACATGAGCGAACCGTATGACCAGCATCTGGTGCAGCAGGCCCTGGATGTATCGCAGCAGCATAACCTCCAGGTGAGAACCGGGGTGTATGTGAGCGTGCCCGGCCCCATGCTGGAAACCAAAGCCGAATACCGTTACCTCAGCACCATTGGCGCCGATGCCGTGGGCATGAGCACCGTGCCCGAAGTGATTGCCGCCGTGCACATGGGCCTGCCGGTCTTCGCCGTTTCCGTCATCACCGACCTGTGTGTGCCGGGTAAAATCAAGAAAGTTGTGCTGCTGGATATTCTGGAGGCCGCCGCCAAAGCCGAGCCCAACATGACCTTGCTCATCACTGAGTTGATTAAGCGGCAAGCGTAGCTGCCGTTTAGCGGCTCTTTTTTCGGAATTTGCCTCAAACCAGAGGTAGCATTGTCATGAACCAGCAGAAGCGGGTCCTTTTAATCAGGGGCGTTTCTGCTGGTTTTTTTGTGGTTGCCGTTGGCTGATGCCTTGGCTGTGGCGTTTGTCTATGGGTTTAATGGCTGTAGTGTTTCATCTTTTCTGGTAAGCGCTCACGGCCGCGGGGCCCCGTCTTCCCCTCTCGCACTGCCCTTGTGGCCATGTAATGCAGCTTCCTCTTAGCTCTTACTTTTCTTTGGCCACAAGCGAGGCGCTCGAAGGAAAGACTGGAAATGGTGCGTTTAGCAGCGGCAGTTCTTACTGGAGGCTGTTTCAGATTCTTTAGAAGAGAACATATATCATTGGAGACTGGCGCGAGTCTCCAGACTCATGCCTCCGGATGAGGGGGAGTCTCCAGACTACCCTCGCTGCCACGCAGCGAAAACGGGATGGCAAAGTCCAATAGGAGCAGAGTAAATTGACGAGGAATCAGCTCCTGTTTAGGGGCTGTTTTTGGAAAAAGAGCCTCTAAACAGGAATTACTTGATGATGATGCGTTTGGTCTCGTAGTTGAGGAAAGTGAACACGCCAAAGCCGCCGGCTACGGTAGACTGAATATTTACCGGTTGCGCGAAGGGGTTGCCGTTGGCGCGGCGGGCATCTTCTACGCTGGAGATGAAATTGTAGTAGTTCTCCTCTACGTGGAACAGCTTGATGTCCAGGATGTCGTTGCGGTCAAAGCGGTAGGTGGTGGTGTAGCTGATCTTCTTGCCGTTTCGCAGCCGGTCGTTGACCTCCGCGTCCATTTCGCTGTCTATGCCGTTGGCCGAGCTGTCTTTCTTATGGGTCAGGAGCCGGTAAAAGTTCTTCATAGCAGGGTCATCCTGCCACCTGATGAGCAAATATGCCTCCTGGGTCTGCGCGGGCTTGTCGTTGAACTTATAGCCCACGCTGTCAAAAGGGACGGTGGGGAGTACGGTGGTGGTACCAGTGAGCCGGCGGCCTTGTTTGTCGGTGACCTGAAGGGTGAACACATCGCCAGGCACGGCGCGCACCCGGCGGCGGTTGAAGTGGGTGTACACCTTCTGGTTTTTTGTGTCTACCGACACTGAGTCTTTGAGCGTGATGGGAGCCTCGTTGTTTTTGGTGATGGTGACCGTGGCACCCGCCACAATGGTGGCCTGGGGTGCATCAAAATACCCCGCCGATTCTGACAGCGCCAGACGCAGGGGCTGTCCGTTCTCCAGGTAGCATTCCACCACCAGCTGTGGCGGCAGAACAGGTAACTTCACCTCAATCTCCTGCTCCATGTCACAAGCGGAAACCAAACCGGCTGCCAGCAGCAGAAGGAACAGAAAAGCGCGCAAGGAAGGAAAGGTTGTCATCAGAATTTAAAGTTATAGGTCACGGACGGGATCACGGGGAACAGCGACACCTGTTTGGCCACAAAACCGGTGATCAGGTCAGAATCTTCCTCCTGTAGGGTTTCAAAATACACGAAGTAGGGGTTGCGGCGGTTATAGGCATTGTACACGCTGAAGGTAAGGTCTGAGCTGCCGCGTTTGGGCCGCAGTTTCAGCACCAAGCCCAGGTCCAGGCGGTGATAAGCCGCCAGCCGGAACGAGTTCCTTTCTGGGTAAACCGGGATCACGGTGTAATCTTCGCCGGGCACATCCTGGAAAATGAAGCGCTGTACGGGCAGTGAAAAAGCGTTGCCTGTGCCGTACACAAACGTGGCGGTGGCGCTCACGCGTTTGCTCACCTCCTGGATGGCCACAATGGAAAGGTCGTGGCGGCGGTCAAAGCGGGTGGGGAAGGTCTTGCCGTTGTTGATGTCTGGGAACGTGCGGTTGCTCCAGGAGAGGGTGTAGCCAATCCAGCCGGTGGTTTTGCCGTCTTTCTTCTCCACGTAAAACTCCTGCCCGTAGCTCTCGCCGGAACCAAACACAAACTCCTGTTCCAGCTCGTTGTTCCCAAAAATCTGGGCTCCGTCGCGCAGGTCCAGCTGGTGGTTCATCTTCTTGTAATAAGCCTCGGTACTGAACAGATATTTGTCTTTGTAAAGCTTGGTGAGGCCCAGCGTATACTGGTCTGAGCGCTGCGGCCGTACGCCGGGGCTGGAGGGATACCAGATGTCGGTGGGGAGGGAGGCCCCGGAGTTGGAGATGAGGTGCACGTATTGGTACATGCGGGTGTAATTGCCCTTGAGCGTGAGCGTTTCAGAGAGGCGGTAACTGGCGGCGGCCCGGGGCTCCAGACCCAGAAAGTTTTTGCCGCCGTTCACAAAGCCAGACAGGCGCAAGCCGTAGCTCAGGGTGAATGAGGGGCTGAAGGTCCAGTCATCAGACACGTAGGCGCCGTATTCCTGGCCGGTGTAGGTGTTGCCCGCATTCTCGTTCACAGATCCGTCCTGGCTCGTGGATTCCAGACGGCCCACCGTGAAGGTATGGTCTGTGATGGCCCCGCCAAACCGCAGGTGGTGTTTGTCTGAGGCGATGTACTCAAAATCTGATTTCAGGCTGAAGTCTGTGATGTTGGAGGTGAGGCTGAACGAGTAAATGTCCAGTTGGTTCTGGATCTGGTACTCATAGTTAGACGCTGAGAAGGTGGTGTTCACGAAGAACCGGGGCGAAAACTGGTGCATCCAACGGGCCGAGGCCACCCGGTTGCCCCAGTTGAAGTTGAAATTGAAGTTCTCGTCATCGAATTTGAAATAATCGCGGCCGTAGTAGCCGCTGAAGAACAGACGGTCGTTGGGGCCCAGGTCAAACGTGGCTTTGGCGTTGAAATCGTAGAAGTAATAGTCGGGGATGGGGCTCCAGTCCGGGTCGTTTTCCTTGCCTTTGTTGATCATGCGCGTGAACACATCCACGTACGTGCGGCGCCCCGAAATGAGAAAGGATGATTTGTCTTTCTGGATAGGGCCTTCCACAGTGAGGCGCGACGCGATGAGGCCAATGCCGCCGCTTACGTCAGTTTCCTTCCGGTTGCCTTCGCGCAGCTTTACGTCCAGCACGCTGGAGAGCCGCCCCCCAAACTGCGCCGGAAAGCCGCCTTTGTACAGCTCCACGCCCCGCACCGCATCTGGGTTGAACACACTGAAAAACCCGAACAGGTGGCTGGGGTTGTAGACCAGGGCATCGTCCAGGAGAACCAGGTTCTGGTCAGAGCTGCCGCCGCGCACAAACAGGCCGCTGCTGCCCTCGCCGCCGCTCTGTATGCCGGGTTTAAGCTGTAAGGTTTTGATGATGTCCACTTCGCCAAACAAAGCCGGCAAGAGTTTCGCCTCACGCGAGGAAAGCGTTTCCATGCTCATCTGGGGAGTGGAAAGCCGTTCCTGAAAAGTGTTGCGCTGGGCCTCCACCACTACTTCCTTTAGTTGGCTGGCGCTTTCCTGCAATTCAACGTTCAGGCGGGTGTTCCGCCGGAGGGTGATTTCTCTGGTCAATGTCTCAAACCCGAGGTAAGAGAACTGAATCTGGTAGGTGCCCGGCACTAGCGTAAGGGTGTACACGCCGTTGGTGTTGGTTTCCACGCCGTTGGTAGTACCCGCCACCGCCACACTGGCCCCAATCAAAACTTCCCCTGAAGCCGCCGAGCGGAGCGTTCCGGTAAGGGAAACCCGGTCCTGCGCCTTGGCCTGTAGCCCCGGTAACAGCAGCAGGAACAGAAAAAACAGGAAGAAATGCCTACACGCTGGCCACGGGGTATGGGTATGTTGGGTCTGGAAGTGCACGCTTGAGAAGGTCAGATTTAAACCATAACGCCTAAACCCTCCATTTGTTTTTACGGAATGAAGGGGGTAGGCTGCTGTGTTTCAGCTTTCTTTAAGGTGGGCGGTACTTGTTAGCAGGAAGATAGTAAAAATATGCCAGAGAAGGCAGCGGGTAGAAGCCATCACGTAAAGTCTCCGCCTTCTGTGTTCTAAACTATTTGCCTAACCAAGGAGCGGTGCGTTTAGGAGCCGTTTTTGAAAAAGGAGCCGCTAAACGCAAGAACTATGGCAAGAGCATCAGAACATAATAAGGGTATTCATATAGAATGCGATAACCAAGAACAGTTTAAAAGGAAAACCCTGCGTTTAAGGGCCGTTTTTCTGAAAACAGCCCCTAAACGCAGGGTAGATCTGTTGCTCATTCTTAATGGTGAACCCCACTTGCCAGGGGCGAACGGAGGATCATATCAATAACTAAGCAGTCTGCAGATACTTTACTTCTACAGGTTGGAATACAGCCAGGCCTGTCTCAGGGCCAGTTGCGCAGGCGTGGCGTTAGGGTCTGGGGTGAGCAAATGCGAGACCGTTTCATCTGCGGCCACCAGGTTCGCCTTCAGCTCTACCGGTTTCACGGTGCCGCTGGCATCTTTGCGGCCCACCACTATGGTGAGCGGGCTGCCTTCCTTGCCGTGGAGCACGTGCTTGTTGATGAGTTCAGTGGCGTTGCTCAGCTTCACGTCTTCGCCGTTGATCTGCCAGAGCTGGTCACCGGCTTTGTAGCCCATCTGCCTCCCAAAGGAGTTGAGGTTCTCGGTGCTGGCAATGATGAGGTGGCCCGAGGCCTGGTCATAGCCAATGGTAGGCTTGCCCAGGGAAATGCGCTTCTGCAATCCGCTCGGTTTATAGGTAATGCCCACTTTCTGGAACAGCTCTGCGTACGGCAGTTGCTCCGCGCCCTCCACGTATCTCTTGAAGAAATCTCTGATCTCGGGGTAGGTAAGGGCGGTGATTTTGTCAAACAGCTCCTCGTCCTTGAACGACTTGTCTTTGCCGTAGGTCTGGCTCAGGTCATTCATGAGGTTCCGGATGCCGTATTTGCCGCCAGAAAGCTCGCGCAGCCTGATGTCCAGGGCCATGCCAATGAGCGCGCCTTTCTGGTACACGTTGCCGTACTGCTTTTCGTGCTTGTCCAGGGCGCCCAGGCTCAGCTCGGTGAAGGCCAGGGCATCATTGTACTGCTGCTGGGAAGCCACAATCTTGCTGCGCAGCTCAGAAAGGAAATCAGGGAGTTCTTTCAGACGCTGGTTTACCTGCACGTGGTGCGCGAAGTACTCGGTTACGCCTTCGTACATCCAGAGGTGCTTAGACATCTTGGGGTTGCTGAAATCAAAGTTCCCGATCTCCTCTGAGTGGATGTTGAGCGGCGTCACAATGTGGAAGAACTCGTGGGCGGCAATATTCCGCACCTGTTCGGCCAGCATGGACGGCGGCATCTCCGGGAAGTAATACACAGAGGAGTAGGAGTGCTCCAGCGCGCCGTAAGAGCCGGTGCGGTTCTGCTTGTTGTCTATGTAAATGAGGAAGGCGTATTTGTCTACCGGCAGCTTGCCGCCCAGGTAGTTTTTCTGCGCTTCCAGAATGGTCTGGATGCCCTGCGCCAGGTTTTTGGAGCGGGCCCCACCGCCGCCGGCGTAGGTAGAGATGAGCACCTCGGCGTTGCCTACTTTGAGCATGGCCGTGTCTGGGCGGCTGTAGAGCATGGGCGCGTCTACCAGGTCATTGTAGTTCTGGAGCAGGTACGTGTCTGAGGTGGCCGTGGAATTGGTGGTTCTGAGCGGCGTGGCCCCGTAGAAATCCTGCGGCTTGGTCACCGTGATCTGGTAAGGCTCCTTGGAACGGTTGGCGAAATACCCGAAGAACCCGTGCGTGTTGATCAGGAACACTTTGCCTTCCTCAATGTCTGTGGCGGCGGGCTCAAACACGATGTCCTCTTTCTTGGGGGTGTCCCAGGTGTCGTCTACCAGGTAGGTGAGGCGGGCCAGTTTCTTGGCTTTCTTGATCTTCCAGGTGTTCTGGTCCAGGCGCTCCACGCTCAGTTTCTTGCCTTTCTTGTCATAGGCCGCAAACTCAGACACAAACTTCCCGAAGTCATACACCGCGTACGTGCCCGGCACCATCTTTGGCATGTGGTAGAGCACTTCGTCCTCTTTGAAGTCTGGGGTGATGAGGGTCACTTGCAGTTTGTCGTCCTTCACCTGCGTGAGGTCCAGGGAGAATCTGTAGGTGGGGGTGGCATTGTTCTGCGCCAGCAGGGGGGAGTGCAGGAGGGCGGCGAACGCCAGGGCCGCCAGTGATTTTTTGAACATAGGAGTTAAATAACTGAGATTGCTAAGAAAACGAAAGTTATTGGGTTTAGGTACCTGCGCCGGCAGAAACCTTACGGCAGATTTTGGCCCAAAAAACGATAGCCTTCCCTGTTGGTCGGGCGCGGGGGCAAAAACTTACACCTTGTCCTGTATTGATTTGTAGTATGGACGGCAAAAGTTTGGGTTTAGGGGCCGTTTTTCCGGAATCAGGCCTAAACCGGAAGTGAGCGCACCCACTTGTTTTCTGCCGCACCAACCGCTGACTCAAATCAGTTTGGGAGTTACCGGAAATTTTATGGGCGGCCGTTTCCTTTGATTGCGTTTAGGGGCTCTTTTTTCAAAAACAGCCCCTAAACGCGTAGAGAAGATGCGTGCTACGGCAGATGCTGTTTTACCACCTGGCTCAGATGTTGGGCCGGTACCACCCCAGACTGCCGCCAGAGCTGCTTGCCCTGGTGGAAGAGCAGGAGCGTAGGAATGCCCTGCACCCGGTACTGCTGCGCCACCGCGGGGTTCTTGTCTACGTCAATCTTAATCACCTTCAGTTTCCCCTCGTACTGTTGCGCCACCTGTTGCAGAATGGGGGCCATGGTTTTGCAGGGGCCGCACCAATCGGCGTAAAAGTCTACCAGCACCGGCATGCCCGGGCTGTTGATGAGTTCCTGAAAAGATTTCTTAGGCATGGTCTTGGCTACGATTGTTCTAGGCAAGTATACGGAAAAAGCCAATTCTTAGTGATAAGCCCCCCGTACAACCAGTAAGGCGATTAGGGGCTCTTTTTTCAAAACAGAGCCTGAAGCAGGCGGTTGACCAGGAACTTATCCTGGGGATAGATCCTTTTTTATATGAAACTCACCAAAGACTTTATTCCCTTGAAAACTATATTTTTATCAATGCTGCTGGCCATGACCTCGTGGTTTTCCTCCTGTAAGGAATCTGAGGTACTGGAGGAAAAGCAGGTGCTGGAAACCCAGAAAGACCATCTGGTCTCGGCGGAGAAATTGACCACCATTCCGGCGGCCGGTTTGCGCGAAGTGGCCGTGTCTAACGGGCAGCCGCAGCTGGCCCAAATGGTCAAGTTTGATGTAGACGTGTACCGCCTGGTGTACCTGACCCAGTACAACGGGCAGGAGATCCAGGCCTCGGGGCTGATGGTGGTGCCGCTGAAGTTGACCCAGCCGGCGCCTATCCTGAGCGCCCACCACGGCACCACCTTTGACCAGAAGTACGCGCCCAGCAATTTCCAGCTCAGTTCCTTAACGGGTTTTGAGGCCTTCGGCGCAGCCGGTTACTTAACCCTGGTCCCCGACTTTATTGGCTACGGTAGCTCCAAGCACATTCTGCACCCGTACTATGATGTGCAGCACTCAGGTTTGGCGGTGGTAGACATGATTAAGGCGGGCAAATCTTTTTTCCAGAAGAACAACGTGAAGGCTTCTGACCAGCTTTTTCTGGCCGGTTATTCAGAAGGGGGCTACGTGACGTTGGCGGCCCAGAAAGAGATAGAGGAGAACCCGGAACACGGCCTGGCCGTCACGGCCAGCGGAGCCGGGGCCGGGGGCTATGATCTGGAAGGCATGTTGGGCCGCGTGGTATCTGGCGAGCCTTACGACTATCCGGCTAATTTGGCGTTTATTTTGCAGGCCTACAACAAGGCCTACAACTGGAACCGCCCCCTCACCGACTTCTTTCAGGAGCCCAACGCCACCCGCATTCAGGAACTGATAGATGGCACGCGCACCAGCGGTTCCATCAACTCGGCGCTGTCCAAAGACCCGGCCAAGCTGTTCAACCCCACTTTCCTGGCCGGCCTACGGGGCGATGGGGAACAGGCCCTGAAAGAGGCGTTGAAAAAAAACAGTCTGAAAAACTTCGTGCCTAAGAGCCCTACCAGAATGTACCACGGCACCGCAGATCCTATGGTGCCGTTTGAGAATTCCCAAGCCACGTATGATGCCATGAAAGCCGCGGGAGCAACCAACGTTAAGTTTATTCCCATCAAAGGCGGCACCCACTTCAGCAGCCTGGAGCCCATGATCAAAGACCTGATTCCCTGGATGGAAGGTCTGCGAAACCAGTAATTAAGAGTTAATTGCGGAAATCCCCGCCTCTTCAGAGGCGGGGATTTTTTGTGCCTTTGCATGTGCCAGTTGTTTCCCGGTTAAGTGGGTTGAGCGTGTGCATTTGGCTGAGAGGGTGTTGCTAGGTGATGTTTTCCCGTTTTTACCTTACCTTACAAGGCCAGGCTGCGTAGAAAGCAGCAAAAAGCAGTGCGCAGAGAACTGTTGAGAGTTACTTCCCCAAACATTTAAACAATTGGCCAGGCTTCTGGTTAAGAGAGTATGCTGACGAACGCGGCGATAGTAATAGGAACCTTTGTGATCATGGAGCTGGTGGCGTGGGCGGTGCACAAGTATGTGTTACACGGTTTTCTGTGGAGCATTCACAAGTCACACCACACGCGGCATAACCACCCCTTTGAGCTGAACGATGTCTCGTTTGCGTTCTACGGGGTAATTGCGGCACTCTGCTTTATCTACGGCTCTGAGAACATGGACTACCGGTTCTGGATAGGGACAGGCATCTCGCTGTATGGCGCGGCCTACTTCCTGGTGCATGATCTGTTCATCCACAGGCGGCTCAAGCTGTTTGGGAAAACCAGAAGCACCTACCTCCGGGCCTTGGATATTGCCCACAAAGTGCACCACAAAACCAGAGGCAGAGACGGCTCAGAGTCGTTCGGTATGCTGTGGGTGCATCCTAAATTCTTTCGTATCGCCCGGAAGCGTTAACTTTACGTTTCGTTTCTAAACTCTCTCCTGTGGCGCATTACTCTATTAAAGAGTTAGAGCATTTGTCTGGTATCAAAGCCCATACGCTTCGTATCTGGGAGCAGCGGTACCAACTGCTCAACCCAAAACGTACCCAGACCAACATTAGGTATTATGACGATGCCGACCTTAAAAGTCTGCTCAACGTGGCGCTGCTGTACCAGGAGGGATACAAAATCTCCAAGATTGCCCAGCTTCCCCCGGAACAGGTAGCCCATGAAGTCCTGAAAGTAACCCAGGCCGAATTGGGCAAAGACCAGTACATGAGCCAGCTCATCATAGCCATGGTGGAGCTGGACGAAAGCCTGTTTGAGCGGGTCCTGAGCCGGGCCGTGCTGCAACTGGGGTTCCCAGTGGCGGTGCAGCAGGTGGTTTATCCGTTCCTGAACAAAATTGGGCTTCTCTGGCAGACCAACAACATCACACCTGCGCATGAGCATTTCATGAGCCAGTTGATCAGGCAGAAAATGCTGGTAGCCATAGATGCCCAACAACTGCAACACGCGCCGGGAGCGCCTAAAGTCCTGCTGTATTTGCCTGAAGGGGAACTGCATGAGCTTTCCTTGCTGTACATGCACTACCAGTTCAGGGCCTTCGGATTCAAGACGTTGTACCTGGGGCAGCATTTGCCGCTGTCAGATCTGGTGAAGGCTGCTGAGCAGTACCAGCCAGACTACCTGTGCTCTGTGTTTACCACCACCCCCTCCAGAACAGAAGCGGAAGAGTATCTCTCCACCTTGCTGGAGCAGCTTCCAGGAGTGGAACTGCTGGTGAGTGGTTTTATCTTGCAGCCGTTCCAGGGGCAGTTGCCCACCCGGGTGCACTACTTCCGGGAACTCATGGACTATGAAAATTGGCTAACCGCCCGGGCAGCGGCCGTCACCAATTAGCTCTCCACTTCTAAAAAGCCTTGCCTGCGTTTAGGGGCTGTTTTTCCAAAAACGGCCTCTAAACGCAGGCAAGGCTTTTTTAGCACCTTCCTAAAGGGCTAGAAAAGACCGCTTGTTCCTAAGTTAAAATTACTCAGTTCAATAAAGGTCATTCCTCTTGTTGCCCTGCTTAGGGTTCAATGATGCTCCATGGGTTTCTGTGTTGATTATTTTGTTTAATCATCCAAAAAATATCTTAAGCATTTATAGCTAAATAAAATTTGATATCGTAATATTGTTTAACGTTTACTTGATAAACATTAAACAAAATGACAGCACTCGAATTTACCTCCGTTGTAGAGCACATGGCGCCAACGCTTCGTCCGGCTGCGTATAATCTAACCCGCGATTCTGATGACGCGAAGGATTTAGTGCAAGAGACCCTCCTCAAGGCTTTCGTGAACCGCAATAAGTTTAAAGCCGGTACCAACCTCAAGGCCTGGCTGTACACCATCATGCGGAACACGTTTATCAACCATTATAACAAAGTTACCAAGCGCACCAGTAGCATAGACACCGCTGACTTGATTCAACTCAAGCCGTCTGATGACCGCATTGTGACGCTTAACCGGGCATCTGGCGCGTTTGCGCTGCAAGACATTCATGCGGCTATTGATAAATTACCGGAAGACCTGCGCGCGCCTTTCATGATGTACTATATAGGGTACAAGTACTTGGAGATTGCGGATAAACTGGAATTGCCCATTGGTACCGTAAAGAACCGTATCCACTTGGCCCGTAAAGAGTTGAAGCAGGAATTAAAAGCCTACGCCTACGCAGACTAACAAGTGTTCAGCTTTTTTGGCGTGATCTACGTAGGGCATGGCTGTACAGTAGGTAGATTGAGCCAAAAAACGTACTTTGTTTCTACAACGGTTTCCTTTTTCTCTACAAGTTCAGTATCTGTTCACACGCAACCCTTTGAAGCACCTGTTTTATGCAACATCATGTACCCGGTAAAAAAGTTATTGTCATAGGTGCCGGTTTTGCCGGCTTAGCCGCCGCCGCCAGCTTGGCCCAAGCGGGTTACCAGGTAACGCTGTTGGAGAAAAATGAGGTGGCAGGAGGGAGGGCTCGCGTATTTGAGGCCGAAGGCTTCACATTTGACATGGGTCCCAGCTGGTACTGGATGCCAGACGTGTTTGAGCAGTACTTCCAGAAGTTTGGGAAAACCACCGCAGATTACTATGACCTGAAACGGCTAGATCCCTCTTACCAGGTGCTGTATGCTCCCCAGGACGTAATGGAACTGCCCGCGGCTATGCCTCAGTTGGAAGCCCTGTTTGAGTCGCTGGAGCCGGGTTCTGCCGCAAAACTCCGGGACTTCCTGAAACAGGCCGCCTATAAGTATGAAGTAGGCATCAATAACCTGGTGTACAAACCCAGCCGGTCTTTCACAGAGTTTATAGACATGAAGCTGCTGGTAGATGTGCTGCGGTTAGATGTGTTTCAGTCCATGCACAAGCACGTACGCAAATATTTTAAGCACCCGCGGCTTATCCAGCTCATGGAGTTCCCTATTCTGTTTCTGGGCGCATTGCCGCAGAATACTCCGGCCTTGTATAGCCTCATGAATTACGCAGACATGAGCCTGGGTACCTGGTATCCCATGGGCGGCATGCACAAGATTGTAGAAGGCATGGTGGCGCTGGCCAAAGAGCAGGGCGTAGAGATAAGACTGGGTGAAGAAGTAAAGAAACTGGAGCTGAACAGCGACCACATCACCCAGGTCATCACCACCCAAGGAAGCTATGAAGCAGATATAGTGATAGGTGGTTCTGACTATCATCATATAGAAACCCAACTGTTGCCCCCTGCTTTCCGTACTTATACTGACAAATACTGGGACAGCCGGGTAATGGCTCCGTCCTCTTTGATCTTCTTCCTGGGCATAGACAAGAAACTGGAAGGACTGCGCCACCACAACTTATTTTTCGATGAAGATTTCGGTCCGCACGCTCATGAAATCTATACGGAACCGGCCTGGCCTAAAAAGCCTCTGTTCTACGTTTCTGTTCCGTCCAAGACAGACGCAACGGTAGCCCCGGAAGGGAAGGAGAATGTATTTATCTTGATCCCCGTGGCACCCGGGCTACAGGATTCTGAGCAGGTACGGGAGCATTATTACCAGATGGTGATGGAGCGGCTGGAGAAGATTACCGGGCAGGAAATCAGAACGCAGGTGCTGTACAAGCGGAGCTACGCGCACCAGGATTTTATCAAAGATTACCACGCGTTCAAAGGGAACGCCTATGGCTTGGCCAACACCTTGCTGCAAACGGCAATACTCAAGCCCAGCCTCAAAAGTAAGAAAGTCCGCAACCTGTTTTATACTGGGCAATTAACCGTACCGGGGCCAGGAGTGCCGCCTTCGCTCATTTCGGGGCAAGTAGTGGCCGCAGAGGTTGTGAAAGAATTTGCCTTACAGGAAACCAGTTTACCCGTTGTATGATGACTTCCCCCATGAGTCTTTTTGATACCACCACCTTGGAGTGCAGCAAACTCATTACGCAGCGCTACAGCACCTCCTTTACGCTAGGCATCAAAACGCTGCACCCGCGGTTTCATGATCCCATCTACGCCATCTATGGGTTTGTGCGCTTCGCCGATGAGATTGTGGATACCTTCCACACCCACGACAAGGCAGGGCTGCTGGAGCGTTTCCGGCAGGAAACTTACCAGGCGCTGGAAGAGAAGATAAGCCTGAATCCGGTGCTGCACGCTTTCCAGCTGGTGGTGCACCGGTACCACGTTGACCGTACCTACATAGATGCCTTCCTGCACAGCATGGAGATGGACCTGGAAGACTATGTGTATGACTGTGACCTCTATAAGGAATACATCTACGGCTCTGCCGAAGTGGTGGGGCTCATGTGCCTGCGCGTGTTCTGCGAAGGAAACGAAGAGCTTTTTGAGCGTCTGAAAGAACCAGCCTGCGCGTTGGGGGCGGCCTTCCAGAAAGTGAATTTTCTCAGAGACATCCGCAGCGATTTCCATGACCGGGGGCGCGTCTATTTCCCCAAAGTGGATTTCCTCAAGTTCTGTAACCAGGACAAAGAAGAGATAGAGGCAGACATCCAAGCCGATTTTGACCGGGCTTACCAAGGCATCCTGGGTCTTCCCAAGGGCGCGCGGCTGGGGGTTTATCTGGCGTATATCTATTATTTGAAACTTTTTAAGAAGATAAAGGGGCTTCCGGCTGCCCATATTTTGGCAGAACGCGTAAGAGTGCCTGATAATACGAAACTGGCTTTGCTGCTTAGTTCGTATATTAGGTTTCAGTTTAATACCATCTAATGCAGTTACTCGCTTTCCTTCTTTCGCTTTGCTTTTTACTGGTCCCTTTGGGCCAGAAAACAGACCCATATGCGCACAGTGCCTTGTTGAACTATTACCAGACAGCGGCGAAAGATGAAAAAGTAGCCGAGGAGTTCCACGGGCTGATGGAGAAATACCGCGGAAAGGATCCATTAAAGCTGGGGTATAAGGCCGTTTCCAACGCCATCATGGCCAAGCATGTCTGGAGCCCGTACACCAAACTGAAGTTTCTCCGCACGTCGTCAGAGGTGTTTGAGCAGGCGGTGGCTTTGGATACCCAGGATCCCGAAGTGCGTTTTCTGCGCTTCACCATTGAGAACTCTATCCCCCGGTACCTGAATATGAGCGGGCATCTGGCTGAAGACAAGAAAGTATTCATGGCGGCTATTCTGCGGTACCCGCGCTCCAACATGCCGGTAGAGTCTATCAAGATCATGCGCGATTATCTGCTCCGGAAAGATTTAGTCACCGGCGAGGAAAGGCATCGGGTTGAAAACTTGAATCTATGACATACAACTACTATCTGTTTTTAATACTTGTTCTGCTTTTCTTTCCGCTAGTGCTGTTCTTTCACCGGCGGGTTCATTCTTTCCAAAAGTGCCTCCGCAGGGTGGAGCCGGTTCAACGGCGGCAAACAGTGGGATTAAGGCACTTTTGGTTTTCAATTCTAACTTCTCTGTGGGCGGTCTTCTTGCGTTGGGGCCGCAGTTACGTCGTTTTCTACCAGAATATCAGATATTCCGTGCTTTTGCTGCTGATGTTTCCTGCGATGCTCCCACAAAAAGCGGCGGTTCGGGCAAACAAACCGGCGATTGAATTTGTTTAGTAGTCATGCGTCAGCTACAGGTACATATCGATCCGAATTCAGGCTTTTGCTTTGGGGTAATCTACGCCATCCAGATGGCTGAGGACCTATTGGAGGAACAGGGTTACCTGTACTGCCTGGGCGACATTGTGCACAATGACGAGGAAGTGGAGCGTTTGCAAAACAAAGGCCTGCGCATCATCAACTATGACACGCTGGGTACCCTGCGCGACGAGGCCGTCCTCATTAGGGCCCACGGCGAACCGCCCTCTACATACCAGACGGCCATGGAGAACAACCTCACCCTGATTGATGCTTCCTGCCCGGTGGTACTCAAATTGCAGAACCGCATCAAAACCTCTTTTGACAAGAAAGAGCAGATCTTTATCTACGGAAAGCACGGCCACGCCGAAGTACTGGGGCTGCTGGGCCAGACCAATAACCAAGCGGTGGTTTTTGAGAACATGGAGGAACTGCTGCGGCATGAGCTTCCCCAGAACATTACGCTCTACAGCCAGACTACCAAAAGCACCGATAATTTCTACCGCATTAAGCATGAGCTGGAGAGCCGCGGCTATTCTGTAGCTGCCAATGATACTATCTGCCGCCAGGTTTCCAACCGGGATAAGGAGCTACGCCGTTTCGCCCAGCAATATGATAAAGTGGTGTTCGTGTCCGGGACCAAATCATCTAACGGGCGGGTGCTGTACCAGGTCTGCAAAGACACCAACCCCAATACGTATTTTGTCTCCAAGGTAGAGGAACTGCAGCCCGGTTGGTTTGAAGACGGAAACAGAATTGGTATTTGCGGGGCCACCTCCACGCCCATGTGGCTGATGCAGGAAGTACGAGATGCGCTACTGGCGTTTTAAAGTGCGTTTAGCGGCTCTTTTTCCAGAATTTGGCCTAAACTGTGGCGGTGCACCTGAGGCCAACGGAAGCAGAACGCGCTCGTTTTCGTACATTGGCAGGGAGGGAAAGAAAAAGAATCTGTTTTGACTCAATTTTTGCAGAAATATACCGGTATCATCATCGCGTTCGCCATTATGGCGGCCTGGGGAAGTACGCTCTGGTTGCTGCTGCACTGGCAGGTAGATCTCAAATCTGTGCTCATCTATCTGGCCGTGTTACTGATGATGCACCTCTACACCGGGCTGTTCATCACGGCCCATGATGCCATGCACGGGGTGGTGGCGCCGGGGAACAAGAAACTGAACACCTTCATAGGAACGGTTACCGCGGGCTTGTTCGCCTATAATTACTACGGAAGGCTGTACCCCAAACACCACCAACACCACCGCCACGTAGCCACCGACCAAGACCCCGACTACCATGGCGGGAATTTTTTCCTCTGGTTTCTGAGTTTCGCCCGGCAATACATTACCGTATGGCAGATCTTGCTCATGGCGGGGACTTACCATCTGCTGCAACACTGGTTTCCGTTGGAGAACATCATTCTGTTCTGGATGCTGCCGGCCGTGCTGGCTACTTTTCAGCTGTTTTACTTCGGGACGTACCTGCCGCACCGGGGTGAGCATGAACCAGGGAACAGACACAGATCAGGGACCCAGCGCCGCAACCATGTCTGGGCTTTTTTAAGCTGCTATTTCTTCGGGTACCACTATGAGCACCATGACAAACCCTACCTGCCCTGGTGGAAACTGTACCAGGAGAAAGACCGCCTCCTGAAAGAAAATGAACGCGTTTAGAGGCTGTTTTTGGAAAAAGAGCCCCTAAACGTAAATTCCCCGGAAAAGCGAGCAGCAGCTCAGCCCTTCCGGGGAATTTACGTTTAGGGAATCGTGCCAGATTCTATTTCACCTCATACACGTTGTCTCTGGGGTTGGTGTCTGGGATGTAGGTGCCTTTGAGTTCCAGCTTTTTCACGGCTTTGGTAGGGGTGAACTCCACCTGTACCGTGGTATTGCCTTTCTCCCACACAGAGATATCCCGTTTTACTTTGCTGGTAGTATTGTCTGCGTACGTGATGTTCAGCTCTACGGGAACTGGCTTGGTGCCTTTGGCTTCCACGGTTACCTGGTATTGAGTACCGTTTTTCTGCACGTGGGCAATGGCCAGATCAGGAATGCCGTCGTCAAAGAACCAGCGTTTCCAGAACCAGTTGAGGTTGCGGCCGGCCCCGGCATTCATGGAGTTGAAGAAGTCCCAGGGCAGCGGGTGCTTGCCGTTCCAGTTCCGGATGTAGGTGTGCAGCGCCTTGGTGAACAGCTCATTGCCCAGCATTTCCTTCACATAAAGATACCCGAAGGCGGGTTTAGGGTAGGAGTTCAGGTAAAATGCTGCCCCCGTCTGTTGCGTGGAGAGCGTAGTGATAGGCAAATCAACCTCCGTGCCTGCCATCATAGAGTAGGGCTGCACGCCGTAATCGTCTACCAGTTTGGGTTCAATGATGGAGGAGATGATCCACTCCCCAATGGTGGCCCAGCCTTCGTCCATCCAGCCGTACTTGGTTTCATTGGTACCCATGTAGAACGGGAACATAGTGTGAAAGATCTCATGGTCGGTGAGGGTGATGGCGTCTTCGCGGGTGGCCACCGGGTTGTCATTCACCATCATGGGGTATTCCATTTGGTCCAGGCCGTCAAAGATGGTTTCATGCGAGTAAGGGAAAGGCCACTTGGGAAACGTGTAGCTCATGGCCTCCACAGTTTTGCGCGCGAAATGGATCACCTCCTCAAAGTCTTTGTGCGCCGGGTTGAAAGCCACATCTACGCGGGTACGGCGTTTGGTAGCGGGATCTACCACTAAGCTGGTGGCGTTCCAGAGATAATGGTCAGACGTGGCGAAGGCGAAATCCACCACATTTTTGGCCTCAAACTTCCAAGTGTTCTGGGTGTTTTTGGCGGTGATGTCGCGGCGCTTGAGGTCTGTGCTGTCAATGATGGCAACAATGGCGTCTTTCTTCTCGGCGTCTTGCAGGCGCTTGGCGTACTTCTTGGTGAATACTTCCGAAGCGTTTTTCAGGTCGCCGGTGGCCCATACCACAAAATGCTGCGGCACGGTGATCTCCACATTGAAGTTGCAGAAGTCATTGTAGAATTCCTGCGGCCCCAGATAGGGGATGCGGTTCCAGCCGTCTACATCATCATACACGGCAATGCGCGGGAAAAAATAGGCCAGAAAAGCGGCTCCGGCTTCGTCTACCTGCCCGGTGCGGTTATGGGAGCCAGCGTTCAGCTGGTAATGGTAGGCCAGACTGAAACGGCCTTTCTGCTTAGGGGCAAGCGGCTTAATGCGCACGGTCATGTTGGTGTTCTCCATGCGCAGTTTCTGAACATCCTGCGGCTCCTGGTTCACATTCAGGCGCTCAATCTGGACACCTTCGCTCACATCTTTCGGGTCAATTCCGTTCGCGCGGGGGGCACCTTTCTGGTACAGGTTGGGGTAGAGCTTGAAAACAATCTGCTTGAGTGTGTCTGAGCTGTTGTTGGTGTAGTCAATCTCTACGGTGCCGGCTACTCTGCGCGAGGCCGGGTCATACTGAACCTTGATGGTGTAGTCGGCGGTGTTCTGCCAATAGTTTTTTCCGGGCGAGCCGTCTGCTTGGCGGGTTCCCTTTTGATAGGCTACCTCAATGTTGCGGGGCATGGGCAACTGCTGTGCAAAGGAACGGGCGCTGCCCGAGAGGGTGGCAACGAAAAGTAAATATTTCGCGATTTTCATGAAAAGCGAGCGTTGTAGTTGATGGGGTGGACGGACAAAGTATAAAGGTAACCTGTTTTTCCGTTGCATTTACTTGTTTGCCAAGAAGAAAAGAAAAGCCGTTTAGGGGCTGTTTTTTCAAAAACAGCCCCTAAACGGCTTTTGCCCAGATTCTATTGGGCAGGAAAATGCTAGATGAAGCCTTTGCCCCTCTAGCGTGCCAGCATAGTTTTCAGAAGAGCTTCTAGAAGTAGCTGAATTCTCTCTAAAGTTTACTTACAAGCCGTGGGCCTTCAGACTTTTACAGACGTGTTTGGCCACTTCTTCCCAACCGGTTTCACCGCAGATGAAGTGGCTCCGGTTGGGGAAAATTTTACACTCTGTGATGCTATCAGGGTCTGTGTAAGCTTCTGCGTTCTTACGGACCAGATCAGCAGGAATGATTTTGTCTTCAGAACCGCTCACAAACAGCAAAGGTACATGCGGTTTGGAAACGTCTACCTTGGCGGTTAGGCAGTCCCGGAAAACATTGCGGCTGTCATGGGTGGCTAATTTCTGATACATTTCCTTGGCTTCTTCCTCTGCCAACGTATTGGCGAAAACGCTGTGAAAGGTGTTCACATCCATGTAAATGGGTTCATCTCCTTTTAGTGGATTGGCGATGGTAACGCTGTTCTTGAAGAAAGACCAATCTAAGTCAAGCATACCGTTAGGAGCCACTGAACTGATAAGAACACCAGCTTCAATTAAACCACGGTTGGCCAAAATTTGAGTGATTAATCCGCCCACAGAGTGACCTATCACAATGGGTTTCGTGCCCAAGTCGTGAATAAGAGATTCCATCTCGGTAACAATTTCATCCAACCCTAGCTGGCCTAGATTAGCCGGTGGATTAGAGCGCAGTTTGGCTGGGTCGCCTGCGTGTAGGGGCCATGAGGGAGCTAAGCAATTATAGCCATGTTCTGTAAAATAAGCATCCCATTTGTCCCAACTTTTAGGGTTTTGGAACATTCCGTGAATAAAAATGATATTCCCCATAGTCGTGTTGTTTGTCATGCGCTATATACGCGGAAAACAATAGTTTGGAATAGAATCACATATGATTTACCCTATATGTGGTATATAAACTGAGAAACTTATGCATATAAACAGAGAGACCTACCAAATTGGTAGGTCTCTCTGTTATTGATGAAAGGAAATAAAAGGATTAGTGGATTCCCGCATCCTTTTTGCAACAGGCGTCCAGGCGATCATAAGCTCTTGGAGTAGCCTTTGAGTCATCGGCATCATAGCCTAAATCATTGACGGCTTTTTTCAGTTTCTCAACAGAGGTCTTCTGGTTGTTATACTGAACCGTGAGAATTTTGCTGTCCTCGTCTAAGGTGGCTTTCTCTACCCCCTTTTCATACGCCAGGCCCTTTTCTAAGGTGGCTTTGCACATACCGCATACCGCCGAAGTTTTAAATTTCACTTCTTCAGATTTCTTTCCGCCTTGGGCATACACCAACGTAGCAAGAGCGGTGAGCAGTAAAGAGAGGGTCAGGATTCTAAGGTTTTTCATGGGTTTATGAATGGTTAACGGTTGATTCTGTTTTAAAAGTGTTTTGCGAAAATCAGGCCAATTTACTTTAGGTTATTATTGTTTGGAAGTAAAATGACTTTACTTGATGGTAAACCGAAGTCCTGCATAAATTACTCGGCCAATAACCGGGGCCCAGACCATACTGGCATCAAAATCTTGGCTGAACGGCCGGTCTGCGGCTATGATAGGATTCTTCTGTTTGTAATCCAATAGGTTTTCGCCGCCCAGATATACTTCCCAGCGTTTAAAGGCCCGGGTGATCTGACCATTGAACACCGCATAAGGGTGAACAGTTCGCGTTCTGAAATCGCTGCCCTCATGCTGGTGTTCCATGGCCGGTACTGTTCTTGGACCAAACCATTGGGCCGTGAGGTCTGCCCGCCACTTGTCAAAAGGCGTTGCGAAGCCTAAGTTAAGAAACGCGCGGTGATTAGGAATAAAGGGCCGTTGTTCCAGTTGCCCGTTGTAGGTGGTGCGCACGTCAAAGTACTTGTAGGCAGCCTTCACATCTAACATGGAGCTAAGCTCATACTGCACTTCGGCCTGAAAACTCTTAGAGAAGGAACGGCCGTTGAGGTTGGTGAACACTACCTGATACGGGCTGCTGTACATGTCTGGCACTACCTGGTTCTGGAACGTGGTGTAGTAGTAGTCGGTGATAAAGGCACCTTTGCGTTCGCCCACCTCAAAGTACTGCGTGAAAGAACCACCCATGTTCCAGGCTTTTTCCGGCTGAAGGTTGTCTCTGAACACGAACTCACGATTACTGATGAGAGAAGCCACGTTCTCAGCAATAGGATTGGCTACCCTAAACCCTTTGCCGGCGGCCAAACGCAGAATGGTATTTGGAGTGAAGTCATATTTCACATTGAACCGAGGGGTGTACACCCACCCATACAAATTATGATGATCTGCTCTTATGCCGCCTACCAGGGTCAGGTTTTTGCTGTTCTGATACACGTATTCAAAAAATGCTCCCGGTACCCGCTCTTTGCGGCGAAGCTGCTGGCCCGCCAGATTTTCCTCATAGTCCTCCAGTTGGTAGCTTAGGCCGGTCTTGTACGTATGTGCCGTATTCCCAAACGCCGATTGAAAGATCAGATTGGCTAAACCACTGTTCTGGTGACCGTCATACGTTCTGGGGCCGTAGTGCGAATCAAATTGGTGCCGTGAACCAGATAAAATCAACCCAATGCTCTGGTAAGGTTTGTTCTTGAAGGTGTAAGAGGTCTTGGAAAAGCCGCTGATACGGTCTGTTTCAGACTCTGTGCCATAGAAGCTGCCTTCCTGCTGGGGCATTCCAGAACGGTAGTCTACTTGTCCGCCGGTGCGGGTCTCACGCAAGGCCTGAAAACCTACTTCAGCCACCCACTGTTTGCCGGTATTGTATTTCCACTTGTTGAAGACGTTGTAGTGTTTTCCCAAGGGTAAGTCCAGGAAACCATCATCGTTGCCGTCTACCCGGTTGCTGATCTGGTCTGTGTGCAGCATAAGCACGGTACTCAGTTTGGGAGTAAGGGTAAAGGAGGTGTTTAGGTTCGCGTCCCACTTGGCCAGGCTGTTTCCGTACAGGTTCAGGTACAGGCGATCTGACTTCTCAGGGTCTTTCAGCCGCACGTTCACCTGACCAGAGATAGATTCATAGCCGTTCAGTACTGATCCCGTTCCTTTGATAATGTCAATGGCGTCAATGTAAGTGCCAGACAGGTAATTAAGGCGGTACGGCGTGGCCAATCCCCGGAGGGCAGGCACGTTATCGGTTGTCATTAGGGTGTAGGAACCGTCCAAACCTAACATCTGAATCTGTTTAGCCCCGGAAACCGCATCAGAGGTGGAAACTTCTACAGATGCGTTTGTCTCAAAGCTCTCTGCTAAGTTACAGCACGCAGACTTGGTTAAGTCTTTGGCCGTAATCACCTGTGAATTGGTAGGCGTAAGCGCAGAGTAACGGTCCTGTTTGCCCGTTACCGTCACTTCCTGCAGGGAGGTGACGGCTTTTAGCTTTACCACCAAGTTACTCAGGTTTGCCACCTGCACGGTATCTGTTTTATACCCAATGTAACTGACGGCTACAGCAGTTTGGCCGGCCGGAGCGGGTTTTAGAGTAAAGGCGCCGTTGGCATCGGTGCTGGTGGCTTGGTTGCTGCCTACCCAAACCACAGAGGCACCAATTAGCGGAGCAGCGTTGGCGGCGTCTACTACGCGGCCAGAGAGGTCTTGGGCTACAGCTAAGAATGGAGTTAGCAGCCCCAAAAGTGTCAATGCCCAGAAAGCATGACGTGTATAGGAAAACATAGTATAATTTTTCATTTAAGTACAACATCAGAAACCTTGACCAACAGACATAGAAAGCCATGCCCAGGTCAGCGGAGCGAAAAATTGATGAACCTAAATGATGAGGATGTGCAGGCGGTGCAGAAGGTCTTTACCCGCCAGCGGAGGTGAAGTGTCTGTATAGAGTGGCCACGTGCTACTTTGCGCTGTGGCAGAAATCTGAGGAAGTAGAAAAGAACTAACCAGCATTGGCTGCAGCGTCAGTACCTCTACTTTGTCAAACTTGAGCGCAGATTGTACGTCCAGTTTGTGGTGGGTGGTGGAAACGGAGCAGCACTTTTGCTTCTCCACTTTGGCCGCCGCCTCAGGGCAGGAGGTGGGCTTCTGCTTTTTGGTGCAGCATCCCATCGCCTTCATTTCTTTAGAGGCGGCAGGTTTAGAATCCATTCCCAACATTGCGCAGAAACGCTGGGTTGCAGCCATCCCCACAGACCCTGTGAGCAGGCTAAACACCAGTAGGAGCAGCACAATATTTCTGGATTTCCACCGCATGCCGCAAAGATATGGAATTTTGCTCCACTTTCCTCCACTTCACACCTTTAGCTTAGTTTCCAAAGATTAACATTAGTCTGTCTTTCTTTAACTTGCTGATACATAGGTATTTGATGGTGTTTCACGTGTTATTTAGTAAATAATACTGAATGGTTTTCCAAAAGTTATCCCAAAGTGAGAGGGTAGAAATGTGGATAATGTGTATAAGTGGGGTGGATAACCATGATTTATCCACAAAGTGGGAAAAAGTGGGAAACCGTGGTTGACTTTGCTGCACCCTTTAGTACTTTTGCTTTGTACCAAAGACTGTAGTCACTACCACAACTGTCATGAACTTCCTCTCCGGCGAATATGAATGTAAGCTAGACCCGAAGGGAAGATTGGTGCTGCCTGCTAAAATCAAGGCCAATTTGCCAGATGAATGCGGGAATCAGGTGGTGTTGACGCGGGGCTTTGAACCTTGCCTGGTACTTTACCCCAGAACTGAGTGGAAGACCATTTATGACAAAGTTGCCAACCTGAACGAGTTCAATGAGGAATACCGCCATTTTCAGCGGAATTTCTTCAGGGGGAACACAGAAATAGAGCTTGACAATGCCGGCCGTTTCATCTTGCCGCGCACCATGGTGCGTTATGCTGAGATTGAGAAGGAAGCCATTGTGGTGGGCTTGGGCAACCGGGTAGAAATCTGGAACCCAGACAAGTACGATGAATTTTTAATTAAAGACCAGCAGAACTTCTCCCAATTGGCGCAGAAGTTCCTCGGGGATCAACCGAGTGCATTAAAACAAGAATAGAGGCCTATGCAGTACCATCAGCCCGTTTTGTTACAGGAGTCGGTAGATGCGTTGGCTATTAAGCCCGGCGGCATTTACGTAGACGTTACTTTTGGCGGCGGCGGCCACACTGCGTTCATCCTGGAGAAAATGGAGGGAGGGCAGTTGTATTCCTTTGACCAGGACACGGATGCCGAAAAGCAATCTGAAAAATTTATCTCTGAGAAGTTCACGTTTGTGAAGGCCAACTTCCGCTACCTGAAGAAGTACTTGCGGTTGTATGGTGTACGTCAGGTAGATGGGATTTTGGCAGATTTGGGCGTTTCTTCCCACCAGTTCAATACCGCCGAGCGCGGTTTCTCCACCCGTTTTGATGGCCCTCTGGATATGCGCATGGACAAAGATGGCGCACTTACGGCCCGTGATGTGGTCAATACCTATGAGGAAGAGCAGCTGCACAAAATCTTCGGGTTGTATGGCGAGGTGAAGAACGCCAGGACGTTAGCCCGGGAGTTAGTGTCGGCTAGAAACATAAACCCAATAGAGACCATCGCTGATTTTAAGCAGGCTATTGCCGGTTGTACGCCAAAAGGCAAGGAGAATAAATACCTGGCCCAGGTTTTCCAGGCACTCCGGATTGAGGTGAATGATGAGCTCAAGGCACTGGAGGAAATGCTGGAGCAGGCAGTAGAGGTGCTGAAACCAGGTGGAAGGTTGTCGGTGATTTCTTACCATTCCCTGGAAGACCGACTGGTGAAAAACTACATCGGCAAAGGGAAATTCTTTGGTGAAGTAGAGAAGGACTTCTTCGGTAACGAAATTAAACCACTGGATTCTGTCACGCGCAAGCCTATTGTGCCCAGTGCGCAGGAGTTGCAGGAAAACAACCGCTCCCGCAGCGCCAAGCTTCGGGTGGCCGTGAAAAGAGAGACGCAGGAATCGTCAAAGAAATAGAAAGGAAGTAGGGATCGAATAAATTTTACGATTGATTATGGCAGTCAATACTGTACGTCCGCAAGTGAATCGGCCGAAGGCAAACACCGTACGGGAGGTGCCTAAGGTAGAGAAGCCGCGTCCGGCACGGCCGCCACGCCAGAAGGGAACCAGCTTGTTTGAGCTGGTAGACAGGTACACCAAAGTGGATTGGTTTTTTGCCGAGGGGCTGCCGGTGCGGTACCTGCCCAAGGTGCTTTTCCTGATGGGGATCACGTTGTTCTATATAGGCAACACCCACTACGCAGACCGTACGCTCCGGCGCATAGACAAAACCAAAACCGAAACCGAAGATTTACGGGCCGACTACACCACGCTCAAATCTGAATATATGGAGGCTAGCAAGCAGTCTGAAGTGGCCCGTAACGTGGCACCCCAAGGCTTGGTTGAAAGCTCTACCCCACCCATACAAGTAGTAATCAGAAAAGATGAATATTAAGAGGTCCATCGTTACGCGAGTACGGGTGGCCTTTTTGGCTATCTGTCTTTTTGCGTTCGCTATTATTTACAAAGTAGGTTATATCCAGTTAAAGGATGGTGATCGCTGGCGCGAAATCGCCAATGAGAAGCGGTTCCATTACCAGCCAGTGTACGCGACGCGCGGGAACATCTATTCCAATGATGACCGCATCATGGCTACCTCCCTTCCATTTTATAGGGTGGCCTTTGACCCAACCATCTCGCCAGATGATGTTTTTGCCAAAGGCATAGACTCATTGGCGATCCAGCTGTCGCGTTTCTACGGCGACCGCTCCCCAGAGTATTACCGCCAGAAAATTAAGAACGCCCGTAGCGCCAAACGCAAATATGTGCGCCTGAACAGCCGCCTCATCAACTACCAGGACAAGAAGATGATGTCTAGGTGGCCCATCTTCAGAGCAGGTAAGAACAGGGGCGGCGTGATTTTTGAGAAGCTGGACCGCCGGTTCCTGCCCTTTGGGTCCCTGGCCAAACGAACCATTGGGTTCATCAATGAAGACCGTAAAGGCGCGGGGCTTGAATTCAGCTTTAACCGCCACTTGGCAGGCAAGGATGGTGAAGCGCTCTTTGAACGGATGGCGGGTGGGAACAAACCCATCAACGACGGCACTGAAGTAAAACCCATGCCTGGTTTTGATATTCAGACCACCATTGATATTAACCTACAGGACGTGGCCGAGAGTGCCCTCAGAAGAGCGCTCACCGAGAATGACGCCCACCACGGCTGTGTGATCTTGATGGAGGTAAGCACCGGCGAGATCAAAGCCATTGCCAACCTGGGCAAGCACGGAGAAGGGGTATATCTGGAAGATTACAACTATGCCGTTGGTAACCAGGGACGCACGGAGCCCGGTTCTACCTTCAAATTGGCTTCCATGATGGCCTTGCTGGAGGAAACCGATCTTCAGTTGACAGACACGGTAGACACTGGCGTGGGCTCTGAGCGGATTGGCGGAGCGGTGAAGACAGATACCCACGGGTACGGCAAAATTACTTTACAGCAGGTGTTTGAGAAGTCTTCCAACGTAGGGGTAGCCAAGCTGATTCAGCAGACATTTGAGAACAACCCCCAGAAGTACGTAGACTATTTGCACAAATTTGGGCTGCACCAGCCGCTGGGCTTCCAGATGAACGGTGAGGCCATTCCATACATCAAATCGCCTAAAGACCGCAGCTGGAGCCGTCCATCGCTGTCCACCATGTCAATTGGGTATGAGCTGAAAATTTCTCCGTTGCAGACGCTGGCTTTCTACAATGCGGTAGCCAACAATGGTGTGAAAGTTCAACCCATCATCGTGAAAAGCATTAAACGGGCAGATCAGGTGCTGGAGAAGTTTGAGGCCAAGGTGCTGAACCCTAAAATCTGCTCAGATGAGACATTAAAGCAGCTGAAACTGATGATGGAAGGTGTGGTAGAGAACGGAACAGCTAAGAATCTACGCAGCAAAGACTACAAAGTAGCCGGTAAAACTGGAACGGCCCGTAAAGTGATCAACGGCCAGTACACCCGCAAGTACTCTACTTCGTTTGTAGGTTATTTCCCGGCAGACAGACCTAAATACAGCTGTATTGTCATCATAGATAATCCGCAGCGCGGGGCCCAGTACGGGGGAGATGTGGCGGCGCCGGTTTTCCGTGAGCTCGCCGACAAAGCCTATGCCCAGGATCTGGCCATACATGCGCCTATGGCGCGTCGTCCGGCTGGGGTGCAGCCCAAGCTGCCGGTGCTGCACGCGGGAAGCCAGGAAGAGTTAACAGTTCTCTGCAACAAATTAGGCATCAGTGCCCACCCACTCAGCCCCGAGGAGGATTGGGTGCGGGTAGATACCCAGAAACACTCCGTGGCCTTGAAGCCGGTGCCCGTGAAAATGGGCCAGGTGCCAGATGTAAAGGATATGACGCTGAAAGACGCGCTCTATCTGCTGGGTAACCACGGGTTAAAAGTGCGGGCAATTGGATTGGGACGGGTGGAAAGCCAGAGCTTACCGCCCGGGCAGCCCGTTGCCAAAGGAACCATCATTACCATTACATTAAACAGAAATGGCGCAACTAGAACACCTGCTTCAGGTACTCCAGCCAACGCGATTGCTCGGGTCCACTAACCCCGAGCTTTCTGCGTTAACCATGGATTCTCGTCAGGCGGGCCCGGGCGTGGCTTTCTTTGCCATCAGGGGTACGCTCCGCGATGGCCATGATTACATTGACGCGGCGGTAGCGCAGGGCGTTTCGGTGGTTTTTTGCGAAAAAGAGCCGCTAAACGCCCCGCAGCAGGTGACCTTTGTGGTAGTACCCAACGCCGCCGAGGCCATGGGCCATGTTGCCGCCGAGTTCTACGGAAATCCATCCAAGAAACTGAAATTGGTGGGGGTAACCGGCACTAACGGGAAAACCACCTGCGTCACCCTTTTGCATAAGCTGTACCGTGACTTGGGCTACAACGCCGGGTTACTCTCTACCGTGCAGAACCAGATCAATGAAACCGTGATCCCGGCCTCGCACACCACGCCAGACGCGATCACCTTGCAGAGCCTGCTGGCCCAGATGGTGAAAGCCGGCTGCACCCACGCGTTTATGGAGGTAAGTTCGCATGCGCTGGTGCAGCACCGCGTAACGGGCGTGCAGTTTACGGGGGCGGTTTTCACCAACATCACCCATGACCACCTGGACTACCACGGCACGTTTGACGAGTACATCCGGGCCAAGAAATTGTTCTTTGACCATTTGGGCAAGAAATCCTTCGCGCTGGTGAACTCAGATGACAAGCGGAGCATGGTCATGTTGCAGAACACCAAAGCAGAGAAATATACGTACGCCCTGCGCAAAGAAGCCGATTTCAAAGCTCGCTTGATAGACAATTCCATTCAGGGGCTGCAGCTGGAGCTGGAAGGGCAGGAGGTTTGGTTCCGTCTGATCGGGACGTTCAACGCCTATAATCTTTTGGCGGTGTATGGCGCGGCCACCTTGTTAGGTGAAGACAAGCAGGAAGTACTGGCTAGTCTTTCTAACCTTACCTCGGCCGCCGGCCGATTTGATTACGTGGTGTCGCCGGGACAGATTACGGGTATTGTGGATTACGCGCACACGCCAGACGCGCTGGAGAATGTGTTGCAGACCATCAGCCAGATAAGAAAGCCGGAGCAGAAGGTGATTACGGTAGTAGGCTGCGGTGGAAACCGCGATGCCGCTAAACGCCCCGTGATGGCCGATATCGCCGCCCGGCTGAGCGACCGCGTGATTCTCACTTCTGATAATCCACGGGATGAAGATCCGCAGGAAATCCTTAACCAGATGCAGACCGGCGTGAAGCAGCCAGACCTGAAGAAGGCGCTATCAGTAGTGGACAGGCGAGAGGCGATTAAAACCGCGGTGCTCCTGGCCGAAGCCGATGACATCATTCTGGTGGCGGGCAAGGGACACGAAACCTATCAGGAAGTGAAAGGGGTGCGGTCGGCGTTTGATGACAAGCAGGTGCTGCAGGAGTCTTTCGCTCTGCTTCAGAAATAACCCCCAATGATTTAAAGATACTTGAAGGGAAGCCCGCAAGGGAATTTCCCTGGATAAACAGAAACGAATGCTTTATTACCTTTTTGACTTTTTAGACAAGCAGTTTGACCTGTACGGGGCGGGCGTAATGCGCTATATCTCGTTTAGGGCGGGTATGGCGGCCCTGTTGTCGCTCTTGATTGCCATGATCTTTGGCGGGCGCCTCATTAAAATGTTGCAGCGCAAGCAGGTGGGCGAGTCTATCAGGGATCTGGGGCTGGAAGGGCAGATGGAGAAGAAAGGCACGCCTACCATGGGCGGACTTATCATTCTGCTGGCCATTTTGCTGCCCACGCTTTTGTTCGCGCGCCTTAACAACGTGTACATCCTTCTCATGTTGGTGTCTACGGTCTGGCTGGGAGCCATCGGGTTCCTGGATGACTACATCAAAGTGTTCCGCAAGAACAAAGAAGGGTTGGCCGGTAAATTCAAGGTGATGGGGCAGGTTGGCCTGGGTTTGATTGTGGGCCTTACGTTGTTTTTCTCTGAGGATGTGGTGGTGCGGCAGTACCTCACAGCCAAAGGGTTAACAGCCATTGATTTCTCCAGTACCTACTATGACGTGCGCAAAATGATCACCACGGTGCCGTTCACCAAGAACAATGAGTTGGATTACCACCATTTCTTCAGCTTCGCGAGCCCTTTGCTGGGTTCTTACGCGCGTTTCCTGTACATCCCGCTGGTGATCATCATCATCACGGCCGTGTCCAATGGAGCCAACATCACCGATGGTATTGACGGATTGGCGGCAGGTACCTCAGCGATCATTGGAACCACGTTGGCGGTATTCGCTTGGGTGTCAGGTAACTCCATCTTCGCCGATTACTTTGACATCATGTACATCCCTAATACCGGGGAGCTCGTGATTTTCTGTACCGCCTTTGTGGGTGCCTGCGTGGGCTTTCTGTGGTACAACTCGTATCCGGCGCAAGTGTTCATGGGCGATACCGGTTCTCTGTCAATTGGCGGGATTATTGCGGTGCTGGCGTTGATTCTGCGCAAGGAGCTGCTCATTCCCATTCTGTGCGGGATTTTCCTGGTGGAGAACCTGTCGGTAATGCTGCAGGTGAGCTACTTCAAGTACACCAAGAAGAAGTACGGCGAGGGCCGCAGGATTTTCAAGATGTCGCCCCTGCACCATCACTACCAGAAGTTGGGTTACCATGAGTCAAAAATAGTGTCCCGTTTCTGGACCGTGGGGATCATGCTGGCCATCCTCACGCTGGTGACTTTAAAATTGAGATAAGCCGTTTAGGGGCTGTTTTTCCAAAAAGAGCCCCTAAACGGAAAACATAAAACAAAAGCAATGCAGAAAATAGCCATACTAGGAGCAGGGGAGAGCGGCGTGGGAGCAGCCTTGTTGGCGCAGGCCAAGGGCTATGACGTGTTCGTCTCAGACAGAGGTTCCATTGCGGAAAAATACCGGCAGCAGCTTTCTCAGGCGCAGATTCCCTTTGAGGAGGGAACGCACTCGCTGGGGCAGATTTTCGCGGCCGCTGAAATTGTCAAAAGCCCCGGTATTCCAGAAACCGCCCCGGTCATTGCCGGAGCGCTGGAGAGAAACATCCCCGTGATTTCAGAGATTGAGTTCGCGGGCAGGTACGCCCAGGGCCGGTTTATCTGCATTACCGGTACCAACGGCAAAACCACCACCACCCTGCTGACTTACCATTTCCTGAAAAGCGCTGGTTTAAAAGTAGCGCTGGCCGGCAACGTGGGTGAGAGCCTGGCGGGAAAAGTGCTGGAAGGCGGCTATGATTACTATGTGGTGGAACTGAGCAGCTTCCAGTTAGACAATATGTATGCGTTCAAAGCGCACATTGGCATTCTGCTCAACATCACCCCAGACCATCTGGACCGCTATGGTTACCACATGGATAATTACGCAGCCGCCAAATTCCGCATTGCGCAGAACATGACGGCTGCTGATTTTTTCCTGTACAACCAGGATGATGCCCAGATCCAGAAGTACCGCGCTGCGCACCAGGTGCCGGGCACGCAGGTAGCCTTCGGGTTGAAAGAAGCCGAAGGATTAGCCTTAAGATTGGAAGGAAATGCGATTAGCGCCTCTTTTTCCCAAATTGAGGCAAAAGTAGATGTTGCCAAATCACCATTGATTGGGCAGCATAACCAATACAATACCATGGCCGCCGTGGGAGCTGCTTTGCTGGTTGGCATCGCGCCCGCGCAGATTGAAGCCGCCCTGGGTACGTTCCGGAACGCTGATCATCGGCTCCAGCCGGTGGGGGAGATAGAAGGCGTACGCTTCATCAATGACTCCAAGGCCACCAACGTGGAAGCGGTTTGGTATGCCCTGGACGGTATTCAGCAGCCCATTGTGTGGATAGTGGGCGGTACAGACAAAGGCAATGATTATTCCACGCTGTCGCCGTTGGTGCGGCAGAAAGTAAAAGCCATTGTGTGCCTGGGGGTGGACAACAGCAAGATTAGAGCCGCTTTTTCCCAAATCTGCCCAAAACTAGCCGAGACGCAGGACGTGAACGAGGCCGTAGACTTGGCTAAAAACTTCGCCCAGGCGGGAGATGTGGTGGTGCTTTCACCGGCCTGCGCCAGCTTTGACTTGTTTAAGAATTATGAACACCGGGGCCGGGCATTCGCCGAGGCAGTAGCCGCCCTCCAACGTACTGTAGCGTCATGAACCCTATCAAAAACTGGCTTCGCGAAAACCTGAAAGGCGATCCCATTCTGTGGGGGATTGTCTTGGCGTTTGCGCTCATCAGTATTGCCGTGGTGTACTCGGCCACGGGCACGCTCGCGTACAAGAAAATGGGCGGGAATACAGAATATTACCTGTTCAAGCACTCCAGCCTTATCTTCATAGGGTTGGCCTTTGTTTGGCTGGCGCACAAGATCAATTACCGCTATTACGCCAAACTGAGTCTGGTAGCCCTCATTTTCTCGGTGCCCCTGCTCATTTATACCTACCTCAAGGGCTCTAACATCAATGAAGCTTCGCGCTGGCTAACCATTCCCATCATCAACCAGACGTTCCAGCCTTCTGATTTGGCCAAACTGGCTTTGATCTCTTATCTGGCCAGCATCCTGAGCAAGCGCCAGATGAACATTGAATCCAAACAGACCTTGATTCCGCTGTTTCTATGGAGCGGTCTTATCTGCGGGCTCATTGCCATGAGTAATATCTCCACGGGTTTGCTCCTGTTCCTGACCTGTCTGCTGCTGATGTTCATTGGCCGGATTCCCATGAAATCTATCATGGTCATGATTCTGGTGGGGGCTTTGTTCGGTTCTATCGCCTTGGCATTGGGGCAACGGATGCAGACCGCCATCAGCCGGATTGAGAATTTCATGGACCCCAATGATACGGTCTTCCAGCTGGAGCAGTCCTACATTGCCATTGCTACGGGTGGGGTGTTGGGCAAGGGACCGGGTAATTCAGACCAGCGCAACGTGTTGCCGCACCCTTACTCAGACTTTATCTACGCCATCATCATTGAAGAGTACGGCATGTTGGGCGGAGCCGTGGTGTTGTTCCTGTACCTGGCCTTTCTGTACCGGGGGATGATTGCGGTGGCCAATAGTTTGGGAGCCTTTGGAGGGCTGCTGTCGGCGGGCATCAGCTTCAGCCTGGTCATTCAGGCTATGGTGAACATGGGCGTGGCCGTTGGCCTAGGCCCCATCACCGGTTTGCCGCTGCCCTTGCTCAGTATGGGGGGGACTTCCTTGATCTTCACCGGGATTTCCATTGGAATTATCCTGAGTGTGAGCCGCAGTGAGCATGAAGCCAAACTGGCCTCAGCGCCTGCCGTGAATAAACCTGTTAATGTTCTGACGAATGCCGGATAAACAATACAGATTCATCATCAGTGGTGGCGGAACGGGTGGACATATCTACCCGGCCATTGCCATTGCCAATGAAATTAAACGGCTGCACCCAACGGCAGAAATCTTGTTTGTTGGGGCGCAGGGCCGAATGGAAATGACACGGGTGCCCGAAGCCGGTTACAAAATCATAGGTCTCTGGATCAGTGGTTTACAGCGGCGCCTTACGGTAGACAACCTGTCTTTTCCGCTCAAGGTGATTTCCAGCATCCGGAAAGCCTACAAAATCATCAAAGACTTTAAGCCAGATGCCGTAGTGGGCGTGGGCGGCTACGCGAGTGGGCCTTTGTTGTATGCTGCCACCAAAATGGAGATTCCGTCCCTTATTCAGGAACAGAATTCCCATGCTGGTATCACGAACAAGCTGTTGGCGAACAAGGTAGACAAAGTGTGCGTGGCCTATGACAGCATGTACAGGTATTTCCCTAACGCTAAGATTGTCCTAACCGGTAACCCGGTGCGCCGCGACATTACCGAGCTGGAGGGGAAGAAGTCAGAAGCCATGGAGTTATTCGGACTTGCCCCTCACCGACCTACTTTTTTGGTAATTGGGGGAAGTTTGGGAGCACGGACTTTAAATCAAAGCACGGGATCAGCGCTGGAGAAAATCAAGGAGGCCGGTTATAACCTCATTTGGCAAACCGGTAAGCTTTATTTCCCGGAGGCGGAAGCCGCTGCGAAAGCCTTTCCGGCAGATCAGGTCAAAGCCTTTGACTTCATCAGAAAAATGGATTTGGCGTACGCCGCCGCCGATGTAGTGATTTCCCGGGCGGGGGCGCTCTCTATCTCTGAGTTGTGCCTGGCCCAGAAGCCATCCATTTTAGTTCCGTCGCCCAACGTGGCGGAAGACCACCAGACTAAAAACGCGATGGCCTTGGTGCAAAAAGAGGCCGCCGTCTTAGTAAAGGATGTAGAAGCGGCACAGTACTTGTGGCCTGCTGCCTTTGCCTTGGCAAAGGATGCAGCAAAACAGCAGTTGCTGCGGAAGAATATTGCTCAATTGGCCAAGCCACATGCCGCCGAAGACATTGTTCAGGAACTTTTGAAACTTATAAAATGAATCTGCACCAATACCGACATATCTACTTCCTGGGGATAGGAGGCATTGGGATGAGCGCCATTGCCCGATGGTTTTTGGCCAAAGGATTCGCCGTGGCCGGATATGACCGCACGCTAACCCCTCTAACCAAGCAATTGGAAACAGAGGGAGCCCGTATTCACTTTGAAGATGACGTAGCGTTGATACCAGCGTCCTTCAAAGAGAAAAAGACAGAGACACTGGTGATCTTAACACCTGCGGTGCCTGTCACTCATAAAGAACGGCAGTTTCTGGAACAGGAGGGTTTTACCATTATGAAACGCTCCCAGGTGTTAGGTCTGCTCACTCAGGACCAATATTTGGTGGCAGTGGCGGGCACCCATGGTAAAACTACCACATCCAGCATGGTGGCGCACCTGTTGCACCACGCCGGAGTTTCCACCTCTGCCTTTTTGGGAGGAATTTCCACTAATCTGGGTTCCAATCTGTTGTTGCCTCATCAAGAGGAAGAGCGGGCCTTGGCAGTGGTAGAGGCCGATGAGTATGACCGTTCTTTCCTGACGCTGCACCCAGACATTGCCATTGTTACGTCCACAGATCCAGATCATTTGGACATTTATGGCGAAAAGGAAGCCTTGGTAGAGTCTTTCCGGCAATTTGTGCGGCAGATTAAGCCCAATGGCTATTTACTGCTAAACCATACTGCAGACCAAACCTTAGCCGATGCGGTAGACCCAACGGTGCAGGTAATCCGGTACGGATTGGAAGGAGAGGAACTTTGCGCCACTTCCGTTACCATTGCAGAGGGGACTATGCATTTTTCTGCTCAGGGTAGAAATTTACAACTGTCCCAAGCTGCTTTGCAGGTGCCTGGTTTCCATAATGTAGAGAATGCATTGGCCGCAGTGCAGGCAGTTTCACTTTTAGATGTGTCTGCTGACGAGTTAAGAAACGGTATCGCAGCTTATACCGGAGTAAAGAGACGGTTTGAAAAGGTAGCTTCCTGCGGAGACAAAATCTTCTTAGATGATTACGCGCACCACCCCCGGGAAATAGAGGCATTCCTACGTTCGGTGCGGGCGCTGTACCCCCAGAGAAAATTGCGGGTGATTTTCCAGCCCCACTTGTTTACCCGTACCCGTGACTTTCTGGAAGGTTTCGCCCAGAGTTTGTGTCTGGCAGATGAGGTCTGGCTGCTGGAGATCTATCCGGCCCGTGAACTACCTATAGCCGGCGTTACTTCCCAACTTCTCTTTGACCAGTTGCCTTGCCAAAATAAAAAGCTTTTGGCTAAAGAAGATGTGCTAAAGGTGTTGGCAAAAGATTTGGATTTTAATGTGTTGGCCACAGTGGGGGCAGGGGACATAGACACCTTGGTCCCAGAGATAAAAAAGCTATTGGAGGAGAAGGCCCATGTTTTGGAATAGAAAGGTCAAAGCGCTTTTATTTGCGGTATTTTGCCTGGCAGGCTTTATTTTTCTGGCAGGTTTCTCTAAAGCCAGGCAAGAGCAAAAAATATGTAAAAAAGTCAATATTAAAATTGATAATGAGTATAACAATTACTTTCTTAGTGATTCAGAAGTGATGGCGCTGCTGACCCGCAATGGAAGTCAGCCACTCACAGGTATGAAAAAAAATGAGATTGACCTCAAGCGGCTTGAAATGCGAATCAAATCGCATAAATTTGTAAAGCAAGCAGAGGTCTCTCGTGATCTGGAAGGGAATATCAACGTCACAATACAGCAGAACAGGCCCATCGCCCGGCTGCTCAGCACTGAGAAGGACGTGTACGTGGACGAAGAAGGAAATCAGCTTCCTTTGTCTGCGCTGTATACGGCCCATGTTATTCCCGTGACAGCCTCTTTGGGAAGATCCGCCAAAGCCAGTTCCTTTTTTCAGGACTCTGTAGGAAGAGAGTATCTCTCTCTGCTGCAGTTTATAGAAAAAGACGCCTTTTGGAATGCCCAGCTTGCCCACATGGACATTGACCAGAAGGGGAAAGTGAGTTTTTTGACACAGGTGGGAAACCAACGCATTGAATTTGGAAAGCCGGTAGAGGTGCAGGAAAAATTCAGGAAACTTTTCATCTTCTATAAAGAAGTGATGCCCGTGGTCGGCTGGGACAGGTACAGCCGCTTAAATGTAGAGTACAAGGATCAGATTATTTGTGAATAGTTAATGATATGACGCAGAACGACAAAATAGTTGTAGGCTTAGACATTGGAACAACCAAAATTTGCGCGCTGGTAGGTAGGAAGAACGAGTACGGTAAACTAGAGATCCTTGGCTTGGGCAAAGCAGTATCTGAAGGGGTAGTGCGGGGCATGGTCAGCAATATAGATAAAACTGTTGAGGCTATCCGGAAGGCGATCAGGCAAGCCGAGGAGCAGTCTGGCATTGATATCAAAGTGGTGAACGTGGGCATTGCCGGGCAGCATATCAAGAGCCTGCAGCACAACGGCAGCATTACGCGCACGTCATTGGACAGTGAGATCACCGTGGAAGACGTGAACCGCCTTACCAATGACATGTACCGTCTGGTTACCCCGCCGGGCAGCGAGATCATCCATGTAATGCCACAAGATTATAAAGTGGATTATGAGGATGGGATCATGGACCCCGTGGGTATGTCTGGCGTGCGTTTAGAGGGTAACTTCCATATCATTACGGCGCAGTCTAACGCGGTAAACAACATCACCAAATGCATTACCCGCGCCGGTCTTGAGATTGATCAGCTTATTCTGGAGCCTCTGGCGTCTTGCATGTCTGTGCTGAGTGAAGAGGAGCGGGAAGCAGGCGTAGCGCTCATTGACATTGGAGGCGGTACCACAGATTTGGCCATCTTCAAAGACAATATCATTCGTCATACCGCAGTTTTGCCTTTTGGGGGCAATATCATTACCTCAGATATCAAGCAAGGCTGTATGGTGATGCAAAACCAGGCAGAGCAGCTGAAGGTGCGGTTTGGGAAGGCGATTGCCGATGAAGCCTCTGAAAATGAAGTAGTTTCCATCCCTGGATTGCGTGATCGGACCCCCAAAGAAATTTCCTTGAAAAATCTTGCTTTTATCATAGAAGCTAGAATGGAGGAAATTGTTGAACTCGTTTACTCAGAAATTGTTAGGAGCGGGTATGCCAATCAGTTAGCGGCGGGCGTTGTGATTACCGGAGGCGGTGCGCAACTGCAGAATTTGGTGCAATTGGTAGAGTATTTGACTGGCCTTGATGCCCGTATCGGATATCCGAATGAGCATTTGGGTAAGAGCAAGATAGACTCTGTGAAGAGCCCCATGTATGCGACCACCGTTGGCTTGGTTTTAGCAGGCTACCAGGCGCTGGATGAGCGGATTAACCGCTATACCCAGATTGCCGCCAATAGCAACGTAGAGAACCGGGTGGTAAATGAAGTCAAACCAGTTCAGAAAACCAGTGGTGGCAGTGACTTCTTCAAGAGGATCTTTGAGCGCACCAAAGGCATGCTGATCGATGATTTTGACGACAAGCAACAGAACTATTAACGCGTAATTTCAGGAGAGATAACATGAGTGTTTCATCGTACAAGTTTGAAGTGCCATCACACTCCAAATCCATCATCAAGGTAATTGGTGTTGGCGGAGGGGGAAGCAATGCCGTGAACCACATGTTCAACCAAGGCATTAAGGACGTGGAGTTTGTGGTGTGCAATACCGATGAACAAGCCTTAAAAAGCAGCAGCGTACCTAATAAACTTCAGATTGGAACCACCCTTACCGAAGGTTTGGGGGCAGGTGCCAACCCGGAGCGTGGTAAGCAGGCCGCCTTAGAAAGCAAAGAGGAAATACGGGAACTGCTGGGAGCGCATACCAAAATGGTCTTCATCACGGCTGGAATGGGTGGTGGTACCGGTACTGGTGCCGCTCCGGTTATTGCCAAAGTGGCCAAAGAACTAGACATTCTTACCGTAGGCATTGTAACTGCTCCGTTTGCTTTTGAAGGAAAAAAGAAGCGCCTAGCCGCTGACAATGGTATCAAAGAACTCAGCGAGAACTGTGATACCGTTCTGGTTATCTTGAATGACAAATTGCGCGAAATGTTCGGGAACCTACCCATAAGGTCTGCGTTCGCGAAAGCTGATAATGTCTTAACCACCGCTGCCAAAAGTATTGCCGAGATCATTACCGTAACCTCTGAGGTGAACGTTGACTTTGAAGACGTGAAAACGGTGATGAAAGACTCTGGCGCTGCCGTAATGGGCTCTGCCATCACAGAAGGCGAGAACCGTGCGCTGCGTGCCGCCGAGGAATCTCTTTCTTCTCCGTTGCTGAACAACACTGACATTCACGGAGCGCAGAAGATTCTCCTTTCCATTATGTCTGGTGATCAGGCTGAACTGGAAATGGATGAGCTTACGGAGATCACAGACTACATCCAGGAGAAAGCCGGCGATGATTCTGAGGTGATCTTTGGCCATGGCATTGATTCCAGCTTAGGAGCCAGCATTAGAGTTACGGTGATTGCGACAGGTTTTGCCCGTGAAATGGTTAGCCTTCCGCAGCCAAAAAAGACCGTTGAGGCCGGGGGACCACCCATCGGAGCAACTGCGCCTCAGGCTGTAACTGAAATAGTTACAGAGCCAATCGCTCCGGTTGTGTCTACTACCTATACTGTGGCTCCGCCCGCAACCGCCAACCAGTTGGTAGTGAACGAGCCCGTGCGGCAACCTGCTCCGGTGGTAGACAACAACAAGATCATTTTTGACCTAGACTCCAGCAACGAGCTATTCACCCCAGCTTTTGAAGAAGAGCCAGAGGTGCCCGCTATCCAGAACGTGGTGGACCCTATGCAGTCAAAAATTGAGGAGCGCCGGGCCCGTCTGCGCAAATTGAGCACCGATGCTTATTCAGATGCCTCTATCAAAGAGAAGCTGGAGGTGCCTGCCTATCTGCGCAGAAATATTCAGTTGGAGAATGTGGTGCCGTCTGCCGAGCAGAAGATTTCCCGCTTCAACCTGAACGATGACAACGAGCTACTTGGAGACAACCGTTTCCTGCACGATAATGTAGACTAGGCGTTTAGCGCCTCTTTTTCAAAAATAAGCCCCGAAACAGAAAGCTGCTTCGGGGCTTATTTTTTGCTATGCTTTCAAGGAACCCAGTTTGGTCCTGTTTTTAGAAAAACGGCCGCTAAACGTAAAAGTAGGACCGCAGTTTCTTTAGAATGAAAGAAACTCCTCTATCTGCTCTTCCAGTAACTGGAGGTAAAGCGGATTGGTGAATGCTCCCTCTTGCAGATGTTTGTGTATAAAGGGAAGGCGGGGTTTCTGCGCCAATACATGCAAACCGCAATAGTGCAGCACATCAGTTAAGTGGCTAAGGGCAATGTTTCCGCCCTGACTCCCGGTGGAGAGGCCCACCAAAGCCCCTTTCTTTCGGCGTAAGGCATGCGGATATTCCAGTCCATCGATAAAAGCTTTGAGAACCCCAGGATAAGAACAGTTGTACTCTGGAACGATGAACACTATTTTCTGTACATCGGCCACCCGCTGGCGTAGCGCCATAAACTCCTGGGAGTACAGTTCGCGCTTGTAAAGGGAAGGAGAGGCAAAATCCAGGGGGAGTTCCTGCAAATCAAGAATCTCAGACGCTTGATTTCGGGCTGTAAGTAAACTTTGGTATAGTTTGGCTACCTTAAGGGTGATGGAGTTAGGCCTGTTGGTGCCAGATATAATCAGTATCATCAGGTTAGGGCTTGGGCTTGTATAACCACTAAAGTAGGGCTAAAGTTACAGGTATTTCCACGCAAAGCCCCATGGTTGAAGTAAACCAGCTTTGCGTTTAGCGGCTCTTTTTCTGAAATCCTGCCTAAAACAAAAAGCCGAAGCCTTGGGTGAGGCTTCGGCTTTTTTGAAGAGAGCTGCGGCGCTTACACGTTCTCAGACGTGAAAGAAGCACCAATGTACTCGCGGTTCAGCATCGCGATGTTCTCCAGGGAGATACCTACCGGGCATTCGGCGGCGCAGGAACCAATGTTGGTACAAGCCCCAAAACCTTCTTTGTCCATCTGGGCCACCATGTTCTCCACACGCGTTTTACGCTCCACTTGACCTTGCGGCAACATAGCCAGCTGAGATACTTTGGCAGAGGTGAATAGCATGGCAGAACCGTTCTTACACGCCGCCACGCAGGCACCGCACTGAATACAGGTGGCGGCATCAAACGCTTTGTCAGCGATTGGCTTAGGAATAGGAATCTCGTTGGCGTCTGGAACCCCACCGGTGTTCACAGAAATGTAACCACCCGCTTGTTGAATACGGTCTAAGGCTGAACGGTCTACGCAAAGGTCTTTCAGGATAGGGAACGGGCCGGCTCTCCAAGGCTCAATGGTGATGGTGTCACCGTCAGAGAACTTACGCATGTGCAGCTGGCAGGTGGTAGTACCACGCTCTGGGCCGTGCGCCCGTCCGTTAATGTAGAGACTGCACATTCCGCAGATACCTTCGCGGCAGTCATGGTCAAACGCGATAGGATCTACGCCGCTACGGAGCAGGTCTTCGTTCAGCACGTCCATCATCTCCAGGAAAGACATTTCCGGGGAGATATCTTTTACTTGATATGTTTCCAGTGTACCAGCCGCCTGGGAGTTCTTCTGTCTCCACACTCTCAGCGTCAGGTTCATTGGTTTGCTGTTAGGATTATTACCAGCCATTTTCTTTCTAATTAAGAATTAAGAATCTGGAATTAGGAGTGGAGGAAAGGGATGGGCGCAGCGTTTGCTGATTTTACCCATTCATTCTCCACTCCTAATTCTTAATCATTCATTATTTGTAGCTACGCTGCGTCAGTTTCACATTCTCAAACTTCAGCTCCTCTTTGTGCAGCACGGCGGGCTGGTTAGGACCAGTGTATTGCCAAGCGGCCACATAGGTGTAGTTCTCATCATCACGGAGGGCTTCGTTCTCTGGGGTCTGGTATTCTTCCCGGAAGTGACCGCCGCAAGACTCGTTACGGTTCAAGGCATCATCTACCATCAGTTCTCCCAGTTCCAGGAAGTCGGCCACGCGGCCCGCTTTCTCCAGGGTGATGTTCAGCTCCTCGTTCGTGCCTAGGATTTTTACATCACTCCAGAACGCTTCGCGGAGTTTTCTGATCTCCTGCTTGGCGTACTGCAAGCCTTCGGCGTTACGGGCCATACCGCAGTAATCCCACATGATGTGGCCTAATGCCTTGTGGAAATCATCTACGGTACGGCTTCCGTTGATGCTTAGAAGTTTGTCTACATCGGCGCGAACGGCGGCTTCGGCTTCTTTGAAAGCAGGGTGGCTGGTTTCAATGCGGGTAGTAGGGTTCTGCGCCAGGTAATCGCCAATGGTGTAAGGAATCACGAAATACCCGTCGGCCAAACCTTGCATGAGGGCAGAAGCTCCTAAGCGGTTGGCGCCGTGGTCTGAGAAATTACACTCACCAGTGGCATACAAGCCGGGCACGGTGGTCATGAGGTTATAGTCAACCCAAAGACCGCCCATGGTGTAGTGTACCGCCGGATAGATGCGCATGGGTTGCTCATACGGATTCTCGCCGGTGATCTTGGCGTACATGTCAAAGAGGTTGCCGTACTTCTGGCTGATTTTTTCTAAACCTTCGCGTTTGATGGCATCTGCGAAGTCAAGATAAACGGCCAGCTTGGTGGTTCCTACGCCGCGTCCTTCGTCGCAGGCCAGTTTGGCGTTACGCGAAGCCACGTCACGCGGCACCAAGTTCCCGAAGGATGGATATTTACGCTCCAGGAAGTAATCACGCTCGTCTTCCGGGATCTGACCCGGAGCACGGTTATCGCCTACGGCTTTAGGAACCCAAACGCGTCCATCGTTCCGAAGTGATTCAGACATCAGGGTCAGTTTAGACTGATAGCCGCCCGATACCGGGATACAGGTAGGGTGAATCTGGGTGAAGCAAGGGTTGGCGAAGAACGCACCTTTCTTGTAGGCTCTCCAGGCCGCTGTGGCGTTGGACCCCATGGCATTGGTAGAAAGGTAGAACACGTTGCCGTAACCACCGGTGGCCAGAATCACGGCATGGGCGCTATGTGATTCAATTTTACCAGTGATTAAGTGGCGCGTGATGATACCGCGGGCTTTGCCGTCTACCATCACCAGGTCCAGCATCTCGGTACGTGGGTACATCTTCACTTTTCCGTAGGCAATCTGACGGTTAAGGGCAGAATAGGCACCTAACAGCAGCTGCTGGCCCGTTTGGCCCCGGGCGTAGAAAGTACGGCTTACCTGCGCACCCCCGAAGGAACGGTTCGCCAGTAATCCGCCGTACTCCCGCGCGAAAGGAACCCCCTGCGCCACGCACTGGTCAATGATGTTCACGCTCACCTGGGCCAGACGGTATACGTTGGCTTCACGGGCGCGGTAGTCACCGCCTTTGATGGTGTCATAGAACAGGCGGTACACGCTGTCACCGTCGTTCTGGTAGTTCTTAGCGGCGTTGATACCCCCTTGCGCGGCAATAGAGTGGGCGCGGCGTGGGCTGTCCTGGTAGCAGAACGCCTTTACGTTGTAACCCAGCTCGGCTAAGGTGGCGGCGGCGGAAGCTCCGGCCAGACCGGTTCCCACCACAATGATATCGTATTTACGTTTGTTCGCTGGGTTCACCAGCTTCACATTGAATTTATGCTTGTCCCATTTCTCGGCCAATGGCCCTTCGGGAATTTTTGAATCTAGAATCATAGCGTACTGCTTAGCTCAAAACAACGTCTTTGATGAAAAAGTAAAGGGGCATGGAGGCAAAACCGGCAGGCACCACAATAGAGAAGAAAGCCCCAAACTTTTGGATGGCAGGGGTATATTTCTTGTGGTTCAGGCCCAGCGTGTGGAACGCGCTGGAGAAACCGTGGTAGAGGTGATAGCCTAGGGCAATCTGGCCCAATACATAGATTAATACATACCACCACAGGTGGAAGGACTGCACCACCACAGAGTAAAGGTCGTCATAGTCCGTGCCTTCAATTGGAATCATGTTAGGCTCCCCGAAGCGGGCTCTCCAGAAGAAGTTGTACAGGTGAATGATGAGGAACACCAAAATAACGGTTCCCAACAAACCCATATTGCGGGAAGACCAGTTGCTGTTATCCTGCGGGCGGTTGTAGGCATACGCTACCGGACGCACACTTTTGTTGCGGCGGGTAAGCACCAAGGCTTCATAGATGTGAAACCCAAAACCCAACACCAATACAATCTCCATGGTGCGGATCAAAGGGTTGGTAGCCATGAAGTGGGAGTAGATGTTGAAGGAAGCTCCTCCATCACCTTTGAACAACTGCAGGTTGCCCACCAGGTGCACCACTAAAAAAGAGCAGAGAAACAGACCAGTGACGGCCACCAGAAGTTTCCGGCCAATGCTACTGGAAAACGTTTTAGAAAACCAACTCATTTTGTTGTGTTAAGGTTGATAAATAGGTGTGTAAAGGTTTGGTAAAATCTTTTCAAAGGTACATGGCGCGGGTTTCTCAAGCAATTGAACTTTCTATTTTGAATAAATCTAAATTGAAAGCCTGCTGTGGGTTATCGCTTTGAGTTATTTTCTTGTTTTGGCCCTCTTTTTGAAAAAATAGCCCCTAAACAGGAAATGGGTAGCTATCCTTACAACAGTGGCACCGGGAATTCGTTATAGCCATACATTCGGCTAAATATACCTATGGTACAATGCTTTTGTTGTAATTGTACAGGTGAAAGTCACGGATTCTGTTAAATTTGTTCTTGCATGCAAAACGCTACCCTATGCCTCTAGTTTTACAGAAAGTAAGAGCCTTGCTGTTTGTGCTGTGTGGGCTGATCCTATCCATCGTTTTCTTTTCCAAAGAAGCACAGGCCACGCACTTGCGGGCGGGCAACATCTACGCCGTGGCTGATACCACGGCCAATCCGGTGCCGGGGCGCTTCTTCTTCACCCTCATCACCTTCAGCGTGGCCCCGCCTCCCTTTGAGGACCTGAAAGCCACCCTCTACTTCGGGGACTGCACCAAACTGGAGGTGGACCGTGAGTCCAGAACCCTGCTCAACAACGGGCAGAACAACACGTTTGTGAACGTCTACCGCTTCGAGCACATCTACGGGCCGGGCACCTACACGGCCACCTTCGTGGGGGAGAACCGCAACGGGGGCATCGTGAACATCTCCTCCTCCGTGACGCAGACCTTCTTCCTGCAGACCACCGTCACCGTGGACCCGCTGCTGCTTAGGAACCGCTCGCCGCGCATGCAGTACCCGCCCGTGGACGTGGCCGTGCGGGGGCAGGTGTTCGTGCACAACCCCGCCGCCTTTGACCCCGACGGAGACAGCCTGGCCTTCAAGTTGCTGGAGCCCCGCATCTTCGACCGGTTCGACGCCTGCGGCAACCCGCTGGGCAAGGTGGCGCCTGGCTACCAAGGGCTGGAGAACTACCTGAGCGGCCAGCCCATTTCCGGCCGCCCCGCCGGCCTCACCCTGGACGTGCGCAGCGGCCAACTGACGTGGAACAACCCCGGCAGGCTGGGCGAGTTCAACATCGCCTTCGTGGTGGAGGAGTGGCGCGGTGGGAGGCTCATCGGGCGTGTCATCCGGGACATGCAGATCTTCGTGCGGGAGGACCCCAACCGCCCGCCGGTCATCACCGTGCCCCGTGATACCTGTGTGGTGGCGGGTACTTTGTTAAGAGACACTATCACGGTGACAGATCCAGACCGGCACCCGGTTATATTTACGGCTCTGGGCAGTATGCTTCCGCCCAACTCCAATAGAGCAAGCTTTGTGCTGCGCAATGACACCACCGGTATTTTCTCTTGGCAAACCACTTGCCAGGATGTGCGCCTGGAACCATACCAAGTGGTGTTCCGGGCGGAAGACCAGCCTCCTACGGGCATCAAACTGGTAGATTTGCAACCATGGCGAATTACCGTGGTTGGTCCGCCACCCGTGCTGTTAACAGCTGTGCCGCAGTCTAGTAGCAGCATTAGGCTCAATTGGGAAAACTACACCTGTCCCAATGCCACCAGAATGTACATCTACCGTAAAATAGGCCCATCAGACTTTGTTCCCGAGGCCTGTGAGACAGGAATACCGGCCTCTGCGGGATATGTATTGGTGGGGCAGGTGAGTGCAGGGGTAACAACGTTTCTGGACAATAATAACGGTAGGGGCTTAGAGCGAAATCGTACCTATTGTTACCGGATCTATGCTGAATTTCCGCAGCCGGGCGGAGGGAAAAGCATTGCCTCTAATGAACTGTGCGCTACCCTAGAATCTATCTCTATCACCAAAGTGAGTGTTACGGAAACCAATGCTGCTACTGGTAAAATACGAGTAGAGTGGAGCAAACCCAGAACTGCTGTACTGGCAGAGTATACCGCCCCCTTCCTGTACCGCTTGTTACGTGCTGAAGGACAGAACAGAGGTGCCGGGGCTAATTTTGTGCCGGTAACCGGGTATAACTTCAGGAGCCTCAACGATACTGTCTTCACAGACAATAACCTCAACACCCAGGATACCTCTTTCACCTACCGGGTGGAGTTCTATCATTCCGGTACCACTGGTTCACCTACAGTGTTGGTAGATTCCTCTTCGGCTTCCAGTGTCCGCTTGAACGGGCGGGCCAACGGACCGACTATGGAACTGAACTGGACGTATAATGTGCCTTGGAACAACGCTAGCACCACCGCAGATCCGCGCTACCATATTATTTGGGTAGACTCCACCGGAAACAGAGACTTTATTAAACTAGATAGCGTGTTGGCTACCGCTACATCGGGCACGTTCAGCAGAAGAATTCCGCTTACCGCCGGAAAGCAGTATTGCGTGTATGTGCAGACCGAAGGAACTTTCGATAATCCTTTTCTGCCGGACCCAATCCTGAATAACAGCCAGGAACTCTGCCTCACCCGGTTATGTGTGCCGGTACTGGAAATAGACCGCCTGCCATGTGATGAGACCTTTGTTCCTAACCCGCCGTTCTTTAACCGGTTGCGGTGGTCTATCCCGCCCGGCTGTGACCCAAGCGCCATTGATTTCTACACCTTATATTATAGAGAGACAGATGACGGCACATTTGTGAAAATTGGTACGGTAGACAATACCGGCCTAGCCACGTATGAGTTCATTCACCAGGGCTTGGCCTCCTATGCCGGGTGCTACCTGGTTACCGCCACAGACTTTGCCGGGATGGAAGGGGAGCAGAGCAACATTGTCTGCAATGAGAACTGTATTGTTTTCTCCCTGCCTAACATCATCACTCCTAACAGTGACGGCAAGAATGATGTCTTCACGCCAAAACAAGGAGCAACGTTCATCAAGAGAGCTACTTTAAGGGTGTTCAACCGTTGGGGAAACAAGGTGTATGAAAGCAGCAGTGAGCCTGGCCTTAACTGGGCTGGGGTAGACAATAACGGCAAAGCGCTGTCAGAAGCGACGTATTTCTACCAAGTGGAAGTTGAGTTCTACGGCCGTACTCCAGATATCAGAACCTTCAAAGGCTGGGTAGAGATTGTCCGGTAAAGACCGTAAATCAACTTAATTTAATCTTGTAAGCATGGTGCCTGTTCTAAGAGAATGGGCACCATTTTTATATATTTGTCACCGTTTTATTTTTTATCAAATCCGTTTAGGGCCTGTTTTTAGAAAAAGAGCCCCTAAACAGAAACCCACGAAACGCATGAAAGCATATATTTTCCCCGGACAGGGTTCTCAGTTTGTAGGCATGGGCAAAGACCTGTATGAGCAGCACCAGGTAGCCAAAGATCTGTTTGAGCAAGCCAATGAGATTCTTGGTTTCCGCATCACTGACATCATGTTCAACGGAACAGAAGAAGAGCTGAAGCAGACCAAAGTAACCCAACCCGCCATCTTCCTGCATTCTGTAATCCAGGCGGCGGTGGCCCAGGACTTTGCCCCAGAAATGGTAGCCGGCCACTCCTTGGGTGAGTTTTCGGCCTTAGTGGCCAATAAAGTGCTTTCCTTTGAAGATGCCCTGCGTCTGGTGTCTAAGCGCGCGTTGGCCATGCAGGCGGCTTGTGAAGAGCAGCCCTCTACTATGGCGGCTATCTTAGGCCTGGAAGATGAGAAAGTGGAGCAAATCTGCGCCGGTATAGACGACGTGGTGGTGGCCGCCAATTACAACTGCCCGGGCCAGTTGGTTATTTCTGGCTCAGTACCTGGGGTAGAGGCTGCCTGTGAGCAAATGAAAGCGGCCGGGGCCAAACGGGCCTTATTGTTACCCGTAGGTGGCGCTTTCCATTCGCCGCTCATGAAATCTGCGGAGGCGGAGTTGGAGGCAGCTATCAGACAAACAGAGTTTAAACAAGGCATCTGCCCTATCTACCAAAACGTAGATGCCCAGGCGCACACAGAGCCTAGTGAGATTCAGCAGAATTTAATCAAACAACTTACCGCTCCCGTACGTTGGACCCAGTCTGTGCAACAAATGATCGCAGATGGCGCTACACTGTTTGTAGAATGCGGCCCGGGCAAAGTATTGCAGGGGCTGGTGAAGAAGATAGACAAGTCAGCTGAAGTGGCGCAGGTAAGCTAAAAGACAACAATTTAGGAATTTAATTCTTTGAAGATGGGGCACATGCAGCAGTTGGTGAGGCAGAAGATGCCAAAGCAGCTTGTCTTTGGAATAGACATTTGCCTGTGTGCCCTCTCTTTTTTGGTGGCGTATCTGCTCCGGTTCAACTTTGACCTGAGGAAATACACGGAGCTCTCCGTGGCCCAGATGCTCCCTATTGTGCTAGGCGTGCGGGCAGTGGCCTTTTATTACACCAGAACTTACGCAGGAATTCTTCGCTATACCAGCTTGGATGACCTGCGTAAGCTTTTTATAGCGCTCTCAAGTAGCTCCTTTCTTTTGGTGGCCGCCCAATTGGTAAACAATAAGATTCTGGGCAACCAGAACTTCATTCCCATCTCGGTATTGCTCATTGATTACCTCATCAGCATGCTGGCCCTGTCTCTCATGCGTGTTTGGGCCAAGATTGTACACTATGAATGGAGCCATACCAGCACCCAGAAGGTGAATGTAGCCATCTTCGGGGCCGGCGAGGTGGGGCATATTACCCTCAGGACCCTGCAGCAGGACATGGGCACCTATTACCGCTTTGTCTCCTTCCTGGACGATGATGCCCAAAAGGAGAATCTACTCATCAACGGCGTGCCTATAAGGAGGCCGGTGGAGGATTTGGTGGAGCAGCTTACTTCCTTGCAGATAGATTTGCTCATAGTGGCGGTGCAACAGCTTCCTATTGCCAGAAAACGGCAGTTGGTGGAAGCCTGTCTCAATGCTGGGGTACAGGTCTTGGTGGTGCCGCCGGTGTACAAATGGATCAACGGGGAACTAAGTTTTAAGCAGATCAGGGAAGTGCGCATTGAAGATGTGCTGGATCGGCCGGCGGCCGAAATAGACTCACCCCTGCTGCACAAGGAACTGCAAAACCGCGTCGTTCTGGTGACTGGGGCGGCCGGTTCCATTGGCAGTGAGTTGGTGCGGCAACTGATCAAATTCAAACCTAAGCAGCTGATTCTGCTGGACCAAGCCGAGTCTTCACTCTACGACCTGGAACTGGAACTGACGGAGCTGTACGTGAAGCTTCACTTTGAGGTAGTGCTGGGCGATATCTGCAACAAACCCAGAATGGAGGCTGTGTACCAGACGTTTCGGCCTGAGGTGGTATTCCATTGCGCCGCTTACAAGCACGTGCCTGTGATGGAGGAAAACCCCACGGAGTCATTGAGTACCAATATTCTGGGCACCAAGGTGCTGGCAGATCTGGCCGTGAAGTACCAGACCCAGAAGTTTGTGTTGCTGTCTACAGACAAGGCCGTGAACCCTACCAGCGTGATGGGGGCATCCAAGCGCCTGTGCGAAATGTACGTGCAGGCCATGCACCACTACCTCCGCGACACCGGCAGCAAACGCACCCGCTTCATCACCACCCGGTTTGGGAACGTGTTGGGCAGCACCGGTTCTGTGATTCCGCGGTTCAGGAAACAGATAGAGGAGGGAGGGCCGCTTACGGTAACCCATCCAGACATTTCGCGGTTCTTTATGTCCATCAGGGAGGCCTGCCAATTGGTGCTGGAAGCAGCGGCCATGGGCAACGGCGGCGAGATCTACATCTTTGACATGGGTGATTCCATCAAGATTGTGGATCTGGCTAAAAAGATGATTAAACTCTCGGGTTTAACCTTGGGCAAAGACATCCAGCTGGTATATACCGGCTTGCGGCCCGGCGAGAAGCTGGAAGAGGAGCTGTTCCACGAAAATGAGTTTGTGCAGTCCACAGACCATCCTAAGATAAGGTTAGCCAACCACCCCATCCCCAACAGTGAGAAAGTGATTCAGGAGATTCAGGTACTGATTGATTTGTTCTCCTCACAGAACAACGTGGCGGTGATCAAGAAGATGAAGCAGCTGGTGCCGGAGTACGTGAGCCAAAACTCGGTGTATCAGAAGTTTGATGTGCGGAAGTGATATTGGCCGTTAGCTGAACGGCTTTTCTATGGCTTTAAGTGCTATGTTGTTTCATCTTTGGCGGTAAGCGCTCACGGCCGCGGGGCCCAGTCTTCCCCTCTCGCACTGCCCTTGCGGCCATGTGGATGCAGTTGGCGTTTAGTTTCATTGTTACTTGGCCACAAGCGAGGCGCTCTAGGGAAAGACTGGAAATGGTGCTGGTAAGTAAAGGCTTTTCTAGCTAGAGACAGATCAGCTCTTTTTTTGCGGAAACAATTGCGTTTAGAGCCTCTTTTTCCTAAATCTGCTTCAAACTACCGTTACACATTCAAGCCGCTAAATCGCTCATAGCTATTGCTGAACGTCTGATAAGGTAACAGCTTTATTCTGCGGTGCGGAAGAGGCTTACTTCCAGGTCATCTGGGCATTCTGCCAATAGTTGGGTCACCGTTTTCTGGAGAACCGGATGCACAAAATCAGGGGCTACCTCAGCCAAGGGAACTAAGGTGAACCGGCGAAGGTGCAGTTGCGGGTGGGGGAGGTGCAGCGTCTGGGTCTGGAGGATTTCCTGCCCGTAGAAAAGCAGGTCTATGTCAATGACCCGAGCCCCCCAGCGCTCTTTCCTGATGCGGCCTAATTCCTGTTCTACCCGTTGCGTGGTTTCCAGAATCTGCTGCGGGGCTAAGTCAGTCTCAAACAACAGCACCTGGTTCAGGAAAGCGGGTTGGTCTTCCACGCCCCAGGCAGCGGTTTCATAGAAGCTGGAGTATTGGCAAGATTTCCCAAAAACGGCCGCTAAACGCGCGGCGGCCTCTTCCAGATAAAGTACCCGGTCGCCTAGGTTGCCGCCCAGGAGCAGAAACAAAGAAGTCATTACAGGCGCGCTAAGGTGTCTCTGAAGAATTGAATGGTTTTGTTGGCCGCCGCCTGGGCCAGTTGGGGCAATTCCTGTGCCTCATACGGGTGCCGCCCACCAAAGGAATGGTCGCCGCCGGGCAGCAGGAACAGCTCCGCGAACGGGTTTAGGGCGTGCAGGTCGTGGGCCATGCGTACCGGCAGGGTTTCGTCCTGCTCCCCGTGCAGAATGAGCAGCGGAATCTGGAGTTTCTCCACGGCCTTGGGTATGTCCAGGCGCTGCCGGTTGGCGTGGTAGTTCTCCACCAGTTGGTAATACAGCGGCATCTGCTGGCCGGTGCGCCCGTTCAGAATGTACTGCACTCCGTCCTGCTTCCACTTCTCCATCACTTCTTGGGACCACCGCTGGTCAATATCACTGATCGCCGACCAGGTGGCCACACCGGTCACATGCGCGTTCTCCGCAGCTTTGAGCAGCACCAGGCCACCGCCGCGGCTGTGCCCGATGAGGAAGAGATAATCTGCGTCCATTTCCTGGGCGGGTATTTCTGAAGGATTATTTTTCAGGTGTTCCAGCAGGGTTTCCACATCATCTAATTCAATGCAGAAATTGTTGTTCCCGAAGGCCTCCATATTGGTCAAATCAGACCCGTCTGGTTCTACGCCGTTGTGCGAGAGGTTGAGTTTCACGAACACAAAACCGTGCCTGGCGAAATAGTCGGCCAGAAGGTTAAAGTGCCCCCAGTCCTTGAATCCTTTGAAACCGTGCACAAAGACCACCACCGGTTTGGCCTGTCCGTCCTGGAGCCAGCGGGCATCTACGGCGAAGCTGCGGCCGTGCGGGGAGGGGAGAAGAAAATCTGCGCGTTGAATCATGGGCGTGAATATCTGAAAAAGGTGCGGAAGTAACGCCTGAAAAACGGCAAATGCAAGCGCGGCGTTTGCTTCTGAGGGCGCAGCCTCGTAATATTGCGCCCGAAGATGAGCAGCCCCTTAAACCAGATACAGGCCCCGATTGCAGTGGAGATGCAGGAGTTCGAGAAGAAGTTCCGCCAGTCCATGCAGTCAAACGTGCTGTTGCTGGACAAGATCATGGGCTACATTGTGAAACGAAAGGGCAAACAGATGCGCCCCATGTTCGTTTTCTTCATGGCCAAGCTCATCCAGGAGCAGATCCCAGATGCCACTTACCGGGGCGCCGCCCTCATTGAGCTGCTGCACACCGCCACCCTGGTGCATGACGATGTGGTGGACGACTCCAACTACCGCCGGGGTTTCTTCTCCGTAAACGCCCTCTGGAAAAACAAGATTGCCGTACTGGTAGGCGATTACCTACTTTCCAAAGGCCTGCTGCTTTCGCTTAACAACGATGATTTCGGGCTGCTCAAGATTGTGAGCAACGCCGTGCGCGAAATGAGCGAGGGCGAACTGCTCCAGATGGAGAAAGCCCGCCGCCTGGACATCACCGAGGAAGTCTACTTTGACATCATCCGGCAGAAAACCGCTTCCCTCATTGCCTCCTGCTGCGCCGTGGGCGTGGCCTCCGTAGGCGCCGATGCGGAGACGGTAGAACGTGCCCGCCTCTTTGGCGAGAAAGTGGGGCTGGCTTTCCAGATCAAAGACGATTTATTTGACTACGGCACCGCCGAGATTGGCAAACCCGTGGGCATTGACATCAAAGAGAAGAAGATGACCCTGCCCCTCATCTACGCCCTGCACCAAGCCGATTGGCTCACCAAACGCCGCGTCATTTACAACGTCAAGAACAACAACGGCAAAGCCGATAAAATCAACGCTGTCATTGACTTCGTGAAGAAGTCCGGGGGCTTGGAGTATTCCATTCAGCGCATGAACGCCCTGCACGCCGAGGCCCTGCAACTGCTCCACACCTTCCCCGCCTCGCCCTCCCGCGACTCCCTGGAGCAACTCATCCGGTACACCATAGAACGCGAGAAATAAGCCACTCCCGTTTAGCGGCTCTTTTTCCTAAATTGGGTTAAAACTGTGTAGTGGGAGTTTCAGGAGCAGAAGATTAACTTTAAGGTTCTGGACGAGGGAGAAAGAAGAAGCCTTTGCATGAATATGATGAACATTGAGAAAAAGATCTGTATTTACGGAGCAGGCGGCTTTGGCCGGGAAACGCTCTGTGCCCTTATTGATAGCATTGCTCCGCACGGGCTCAAGATTGAGGATGTGGCCTGCTTTATGGTAGATGACCAGTTCTATCGTGAGCCCAGAATCATGGGTGTAGAGGTGATCAAGCGCTCATCCTTTGATCCGGCTATCTATGATGTGGTGGTGGCCGTGGGAGATCCTGCTGCCCGCAGAAAACTGGTGGAAGAATTGCCTGCTTCCACTACCTTTGGCCGGGTGGTGCACCCCAGTGCTGTGCTCTCCCAGTGGGTAGATATTGGCGAAGGCTGCATCATCACAGCGGGTACTGTCCTTACCTGTAACATCAAAATAGGCAAACACGCCCATCTCAACCTGCACACCACCATTGGCCATGATTTTGTGGCAGGAGACTTCTTCACTACAGCGCCGGCGGCTAACGTGAGCGGCAACTGCACCTTCGGGGATGGGGTTTACCTGGGAACTAATGTGTCTGTGCGCGAAAAAGTGACCCTTGCGTCTGGCGTAATCATTGGCATGGGGGGCGTGGTCTTGAAAGACATTCAGGAGGCGGGGGTGTACATTGGAAACCCGGTGAAGAAACTGGAGAAAAAATAAAAACCACCTCTGGCGAAAGGCTGGTTTGCACTGGCTGCTTGCCGAAGATGTCTTAATCTTTTACCTTTAATAAAACTTAATCAGAATTGATGGCTGCTTTCGCGAAAAGAAAATATACGGTTTACCAGGTGGTCCTGGCGTTGCTGTTGCTGGCCTTGGTGTTCGGTGGGGAAGTGGAGAAAAACATTGTGGCCGCCTGTTCGCTGGGGTTATTGAATGTCTTGAATCTGTTCAGGGTAGTGAAAGAATGGAAGACCGCTTAGCACGTTAAGGAAATAACTATAGTGCGTTTAGGGGCTCTTTTTCCTAAAATAGCCCCTAAACTCAAACGGCGCAGTTCTTCTAAGAACCGCGCCGTTTGAGTTTAGGGATCACCGTGATAGATTACTTCTCGGCCAGCAGTTGGTCAATGGTCTTGTTGAAGTCCTGCACGAATTCCTCGTAATACTTACCAGTGCCGGGGCCCGAGAAGCCGGTATGGATCTTACGCACTTTGCCCTGCTTGTCAATGAAGATGGTGGTAGGGAAGGACAGCACGTGGTTGAGCGCCGGCAGTGATTTGGCCACCAGTTCCTTGTCTTTGGTGCCGCCTATCAATAAGGGGTACGTGACGTTGAGCCGGTCGCGCATTTTCTCCACACGTACTTTGGCTTTGTCAAACTCTGGGCTCACCTCATACCCAAGACCCACTACCTCTACGCCGCGGTCTTTGTTTTTGGCGTACCAGGGCGCCAGGAATTTTGTCTCGTCCATGCAGTTGGGGCACCAGGACCCAAAAATCTGCGCCACCACCACTTTGCCCTTGAACTGCGGGTCTGTGAGCGCTACCTTCTTGCCGCTCAGGTCTGGGAAAGAAAAGTCCAGGCGGTCAAAACCGGGTTTCAGGTAGGTGAGGGTATCGGCGGAAGCCAGTTGGAAGGCATCGTTGCGTTTGGCAGTCCAGGTCTCGTGGCTATTCTGTCCGGCGTAGAAATCACCCGCTAGGGTTCCGTCTGGGTTGCCCTGGGCCGTGAAAAGGTAAGCGTGGGCGCCGTCAAAGGCAGAAAGCTTCAGTTGGTCTCCGGCAACTTCGCCCTGCAGGTAGCGATAGTCGCCGGTGGTGGTCAGGAAGGTGCCGGTGAGGGCGTTGCCTTTCTGCACGAACTCGCCAATGGCGGGGTAAGTTTTGCCTTCGTCATCGGTGAACTGTACTTCCCATTTGCCGCTCACCTCCAGCGTTGGTTTGGCCGGATTTTGGGAAAAACGGCTGCTATTCCCATGCTCAGCGGTGAACGGCAGACTGTACGGGGTGGCTTGGTCTTTCCGCTCCCAGCGGCCGGTAAGTTTGTTTCCCTCTACCTTGGCAATGAGCGCGGCGTCAAAAATGTGCATCTGCAAACGCACACTGTCTTGAGAATGAGAAATTTCATTAATCAAAATTCGTTCTTCTCCGTTTATTAGATGAGCCACCTGTTTTCCGGCCTCTTCAGACACGGTGAAATTGAAGGGCATCTCCTGGCCGCTTACCTCAATGGTACCACGCCAGGTGCCGGCGCTTAGCTGGTCTGGGGAGGAGGAAGAAGAAGTGCAGGCCTGGGTGCCCACGGCAGCCGAAAGGAGGGCGTAGAAAGCGTATTTGCGGAGCGAATTCTTGTTCATGCCGTAAAAGTACGTTGCCCTCCTGAAATTGCCACACCGTGGCCTTAAAACCTTTGCGGAAGGTGGCCTTTTAAAAGTTTGTGTAAAAGTGTTCTGTTTGCGACATTTGTGCGCGACGTTAGTAGCACTGAACTTAAAAAATACAAAGCAGATCTATGGCATTTGATGTAGACATGATCAAGGCTGTGTACGCGAATCTGGGCGACCGGATTTCCGCGGCACGTAAGGCGGTAGGCCGGCCTTTAACTCAGACAGAGAAAATTCTTTACGCTCACTTATACAATGGTGCCGCTACGGAGGCGTATGAGCGAGGTAAGTCTTACGTTGACTTCGCACCAGACCGCGTAGCCATGCAAGACGCCACCGCCCAGATGGCTTTGCTTCAGTTCATGCAGGCCGGCCGCCCTACGGTAGCCGTTCCTTCCTCTGTGCACTGCGACCACTTAATTCAGGCTCGCGTGGGCGCAGACCAAGATCTGGCAGAAGCATACGCAGAAAACAAAGAGGTCTATGACTTCCTGGCTTCTGTGTCTAATAAATATGGAATTGGGTTCTGGAAGCCGGGTGCGGGTATCATCCACACCGTGGTATTTGAGAACTACGCCTTCCCGGGCGGAATGATGATCGGGACAGACTCACACACGCCTAACGCAGGTGGTCTGGGGATGATCGCGATTGGTGTGGGCGGTGCCGATGCCGTGGACGTAATGGCCGGTATGGCCTGGGAACTGAAATTCCCGAAAGTGATTGGCGTGAAACTGACCGGTAAAATGAGCGGTTGGACTGCCCCTAAAGACGTGATCCTGAAAGTGGCGGGTATCCTGACTGTAAAAGGCGGTACCGGTGCTATTGTGGAGTACTTTGGGGAGGGCGCTGCCAATATCTCCTGCTCCGGTAAGTCTACCATCTGTAACATGGGTGCCGAAATTGGAGCCACTACCTCGGTTTTCGCCTATGATGAGACCATGGCCGAGTACCTGAGAGGCACTGAGCGTGGCGAGATCGCCGAACTGGCCAGCCAGGTAGCAGAGCACCTTCGCGCCGATGACGAGGTGTACGCTAACCCAGAAATGTACTATGACCAACTGATTGAGATCAACTTAGATGAGTTGGAGCCGCACGTGAACGGTCCGTTCACGCCAGATGCCGCTTGGCCTATCTCTCAGTTTGCCGCTGCCGTGCGTGAGCACAACTGGCCAGCCAAACTGGAAGTAGGTTTGATCGGATCCTGCACCAACTCTTCTTATGAAGACCTTACCCGCGCTGCCTCTTTGGCAAGACAGGCAGTTGAGAAAGGCCTTACCGTAAGTGCCGAATACACCATTACCCCAGGTTCTGAAGTAGTGCGTTACACCGCACAGCGCGATGGCATCTTGGAGACCTTCTCTGAGATTGGCGGGGTAGTATTGGCGAACGCCTGCGGTCCGTGCATTGGTCAGTGGGCCCGTCATACCGACGATCCGAAGCGTAAGAACTCTATCATCACTTCGTTTAACCGTAACTTCGCCAAGCGGAACGACGGTAACCCGAACACTCACGCCTTCGTGGCCTCTCCTGAGATTGTAACGGCGTTCGCGATTGCGGGTGATCTAACTTTCAACCCATTAACCGACACCCTGACCAACAAGAACGGGGAGCAGGTAATGCTAGACGAGCCAACAGGTATCCAGTTCCCAGTGAACGGATTTGCGGTGGAGGATGCCGGTTACGTAGCGCCTGCCGCTGACGGTAGCAGCGTACAGGTGGTGGTAGATCCTACTTCTGACCGTCTGCAACTGTTGGCTGGTTTTGAGCCTTGGAACGGACAAGACTTTACCAACCTTCGTCTTTTGATTAAAGCGCAAGGTAAATGTACCACAGACCATATCTCCATGGCAGGTCCTTGGTTGAAATACCGTGGTCACCTGGACAATATTTCCAACAACATGCTCATTGGTGCCATCAACGCCTTCAACGGCGAAGCCAACAGCGTGAAAAACCTGCTGGTACAAGGCGAAGGCTATGATGAAGTGCCTAAAGTAGCCCGTACCTACAAAGCAGCCGGAGTTGGTTCTGTGGTGGTAGGTGATGAAAACTACGGTGAAGGTTCTTCCCGCGAGCACGCCGCTATGGAGCCTCGTCACTTAGGTGTGAAAGTGGTATTGGTGAAATCGTTCGCCCGTATCCATGAGACCAACCTGAAGAAGCAAGGAATGCTGGCGCTGACTTTCGCCAACAAAGAAGATTACGACCGCGTTGAAGAGGCAGACGTAATTGATGTGCTGGGCTTGACTTCCTTCACACCGGGCGTTCCGTTGCAGGTAAGACTGACCCACAAAGATGGTACTACGTACACCTTTGAGGCCAACCATACCTACAACCAAGGCCAGATTGAGTGGTTCAAAGCTGGTTCAGCCCTTAACCTGATCCGCTTGCAGCAAAAGGCGTAAGCATTAGCTGTACCTATAAAAACAGAAGAGGCGACCCTTTGGTCGCCTCTTCTGTTTTTATAGGATTTCCGTTTAGGGGCTCTTTTTCCAAAAAGAGCCCCTAAACGCTATTTGGTCAACAGTACCTTCTGCGTGAGTACGCCTTCATTGGAAATAAACCTGAGGTGGTACATGCCCGCGGGCAGATGGGAGAAATCAAAGTCTATCTTTTCCTGTCTCTGATAATTCCCCTGCGGAAGAATATTCCCTTTGTGATCCACCAATTGGACCGTCACGGAAGCTTGCTGCAGCGCCGTAGGAAGTGTCACTGTTACCTTCCCCTGCGAAGGGTTAGGATGCAGAGAAATACTCCTTTTGCTGATGTCTGCCGGAACAGACGTAACCGTTCTGCCCACCTGAAACTGCCGGTACTTTTGGAGCGCGGCAGCTGCATTCTTTTTTATCTCAGCTCTGGAACCGCCTGCCACTATGGCAAAGGCAACCGTGTCAGTTTGGGAGGGTGCCAGGCTGCTGATGCTGGAGGAAATAATGAAAGAAACATCTTTTCCATCAATGCCACCTGCCCGTTGGCGCTGCACCCCACCAGAGAGGGCCCGGTATTTCTCCTCGGTAGAGAAGCCGTCGGTTGTGTTGATGTTACCATCATCCATGACATTGTCTAGAGCGAAGAACCCTGGTGCGCCCGCCGTCAATACCTGTATGCCGGCCCAAATACTGGTGTCTGAGGTGTGTCTGGTAATGCCCAACCGTAACTGATCATCCCACTCGGTGACGTTTTTGCCCGCACTGATGATGTCCCAATCCGCGAACATACCGGCATAGGCATCTTTGATCGTTTCAGTGGTACGGTTGGTCAGGATGTACTCCAACACCACGTAGTCTTTGTCTGAGGGGGTGTTCCAGGCAAAGACGTTCTGCTGAATACGGAGGCTCTTGTTCTTAGAGGCTGTTAAGGAATCCTCAAAAATGTTGGAACCATGGAAGGCCGCGTACGGCGAATTGCCTTTGCGCTGCAGATTAGTTACAGCGTAAAAGTCATTATCGGTGAGGCTATTTTCATTCCTAACATTGTCAGACACAAGGGTGCTGGAATAGCCAATCAGGAGCCCACCTTCGGCAATGAGTTGATCGCCGCCCCGGTAAGTAACTCCTTCTCCCTGGCTGAAAGCCAATCCGTCATACCCAATGTTGCCGGCGCTCATCACCGACATCCGCAGGTTGTTTACGTCTGTGGTAAGGAAGCTGGGGTTCACGATCAGTTTGATGTATTGGTAGTCTGTGTAAGAACCACTGGAAAACCCTAACCTGAGCGTCACCTGGGTATTGGAAGGTGCGTCATCGGCTATTTTCAGCCGGAAAGGGGCCGTTTGGTTGTTCGTCTGGGCTAAGGTAGCCATGCTGCCTAAGTTGAGCGTTCCGCGCAGCACCTGCACGTATTTGCTGGAAGAGGTGAGCGTCACGTTAATGCCGTTAGAAGGACTTAAGAAGTTCTGGAAGCTTCCGTAAAGCTGAATTTCACCGCCTGGGCCCAACTCTGAATCACTGGTCATACCCCAAGAGCTAAGTCGTACAGAGATGGGGTTTTCCTCCGTCAGGGCCCGGTATACGTTTAATTTGCCTTTCCCCAGTTTATCAATGAAACTGGCATTGCCGGGGAGATGGTAAATATCATCGGCGGTAACCCGTAGCCGCTCAATGATTTGCAGAGCATTGAGGGATGGGAAATGACTGCGGAGTAGTGCCGCCGCCCCGGCTACCATAGGTGTAGCATAGGAAGAACCCGTGCCTGTGCCATACCGTGCGTCATTAGCATTGCCGGTGCTGTACACATCTACGCCCAAGGCACCTAGATCAATGTTGTAACTGTAGGTATGGGAGGCACCCTTTACGCCGTTTTTATCCAAGGCGCCAACTGAAAGTACGTTCTGGTAAGAGGCGGGGTAGAAGTCAAGATCACCGTTGGTATTACCGGCCGAAGAGACAATCACCACATCACGATTAATGGCTGCGTAATTAATCACATCTTGCTCAAACGCTGAGGGAAAACTGGCGCCGCCCCAGGAGAGGTTGATTACTTTGCAACCATGCTCTGCGGCGTACACAATGGCCTCATAACCCCGGAAGGAACCGAAGGGGGTGGAGGGAAACACTTTTACCGGCAAGAACTTACTGTTATACCCAATACCGGCAATCCCCACGCTGTTATTGGCCTGCGCCGCGGCTATCCCTGTCACTATGGTTCCATGCCCATTGGTATCTGCCGTAGGATTATTGTCATTGTCGGCCAGGTCCCAGCCGTGGAAATTGTCTACGTACCCGTCCCCGTCATTGTCAATGCCGTCAATGGGGTCTGCATAGTTGTATTTGAGGTTATTCTTCAGGTCTTCGTGGGTGAGGCGTACCCCCGTATCTAATATCCCGATGACCACGTTGCTGTCTCCCTTGCTTACTCCCCAGGCGTTATAGGCGTTGACGAGTTTAAGATACGTCTGGGAACCAGAGGTAGAGTCAGCTTTGGGGTCGTTGGGCTGGTGTAGCGGCTCATGCACATACAGTGGCTCCACGTATTCTACCATGCCAGTGGCCAGCAGCTGTTTCTTCACCTCAAGAAAGCTTTGGTTAGCGTTATAGCGCAACTGGTAGATGAGTGAGAGATCTACTGCGTTTTTCTTTGTAGTTCTGGCCTGCGCGGGTGAAAGAACAGACGGAAATTTGCGTTCGGCTTTTCCTTTGGCCACCCGCTGTACCACCTGTTGTAAGGCAGAAGTGCCGGCCATACGGATCATGGCGGCGGGTGCAGAGGCTTTCAGTTTAAAGACTAAAGTGTTAGGTTCTGTCTTAGGGGCATTCTGAGCCCTAACGGGGCTCAGAATGCCCCAGCAAAGAACTATCACCAAAGCGAGGAGACGGTAAAAATATTTCATTGATGGGAAAGTAAAAGTTTTTTCAAAGGCAACCCGTAAATATTTGACTAAAGACTAAAATAACCTGATGAAGTTGGTAGTGTAGGAGTTGTATTATTCTACCTTACGAATAGAAGTCTTAATCGGATATAAATTTACTATGGAAATTTTTAATTATTTGATAAGCCATATTTAGCTATAAAGGGGGTGGTACAGTGATTCTTTTCATGGAGAGTAGATGAGATTAGGTGGCAAATCTGTAATTTTGTGAAAATGAGGCTGAAAATAGGAGGATGGATTTAATGTAAAATCTTATGTCTTGGACTTTAGCTAATCATTTGTGATGTTGATTATGCCGGAAAAAGTATATTTTTATATTTTGGTTGATTTGTAGGATACTGAATGGTTGAAATATAAGGTAACGCAGGGTTCTGCTAAAAGCTTATGGTAGCCTGAGGGATACACCATAACCCTAGGCGGTAACAGCTATTTTTTGGTTCACTAGGCTATTCTGTCATGCTCTTCCATAGTGGAGCGTGGTGGGTCTCTAGAAGTTTCTAGTGCTAATGTTCCCGCTTCTAAGGTTTGGTGGTATATATTTTAAACCGTAACTTTCAAAAGACATGAGCGACTATTTTTCAGAGCTACACGTTGGTAGCGGTGGCGTTTAGGGGCTATTTTTCTGAAAACAGGGGCAAAACACAAAACAAAAAATTGGGGCTTAATGACTATAGGCTCCAGAAAGCATGATTGCAGATAATCAGTGGCTTTAAGCCAGAACCGTGGGTTGAATTGCTGTGCATCAAATAATAGACAGACATTAAAAATTACATGATCGAAAGTATTACAGATGGTACTGCTCTTCCTCGCGAAAGAGAAGACTATCGGATTCTGTTTGAGAATAACCCGCTGCCCATGTGGGTATTTGACACAGACAGCCTACAGTTCTTAATGGTGAATGCATCGGCGGTGAAGCTGTACGGGTACTCCAAAGAGGAGTTTCTGCAGATGACCATCAAAGACATACGGCCTCAGGAAGACATTTCAACTTTGCTTCAGGTAACGGCCAGTTCCAGAGAACCGCTCAATTACGCTGGGGAGTGGGTGCACCTTAAGAAAGATGGCACCCAACTTTACGTGGAGGTGGTGTCACACGCGCTGCAGGAAGATGACGGAGTGAAACGCCTGGTAGTGGTGCACGATATCACCGCCCGTAAGCTCGCTGAAAAGCAGCTGGCAGAAGCAGAACGGCATGCGCAGACTATTCTCGCCAATATTGTGGAAATCATCTTCTCTTTCAATGATAAAATGGAGATGACCTACGTGAGCCCTCAGTGCTACAGTATTCTGGGGTACACGCCGCAGCAGTTCTATGAAGACAAACTCCTGTGGTTTAACCTGGTACACCCAGAAGACAGGTATCTCTTTGAGGAGGCATTACCTAAGATCCGCACGTCGCAGGAGCAGTTCCAGATGGAGTACAGAATCAAGACAGCCTCCAATGATGAGAAATGGTTTATTACCCGCTGTACCGGGCAGTTGAACAAAAACGGGTACATGACCCGCATGGATGGCAGCGCCATTGATATTACCCACCGCAAGGTAATGGAGGAGAAGCTCCGGTTCGCAGATTTCTCTATTGAGCGCGCTTCGGAAGCCTTTCTCTGGAGCAGGCCAGACGGTAGTTTGGTGCGCGTAAACCGGGCCGCCTGCGTTATGTTGGGCTTTCGGGAAGAAGAACTGCTGGGTTTGCGCATGTATGAGATCGCCCCTAGTTTTGGGCAGCAAGACTGGGCGAAACAATGGGCTTCGCTGGAAGAACTCCACAGCCTCACGGTTGAAACTGAGGTCAAAGACGCGGCTGGCGAGTTGCATCCGGTAGAAATGCAGCTGAACTACTTTAATTTTGAGCAGAAAAGCTACAGTTTCACCTCCATCCGGCAGATTGTGGAGCGCAAGCAGGCCGAGGCAGAGAAGGCTGCCCTCACAGAAGAGATGGCGCGCCAAAACGAACACTTGCGGCAGTTCGCTTACATCGTTTCCCATAATTTGCGCGCCCCGGTGGCCAACATTGTAGGGCTTACCAACTTGTATAACCGCAAGAGCAGCGCAGACCCTATCAACAGTGTGCTCATCAGTAAACTGGAGCGCACCTCACAGCGGCTGGACACCACCATCCGGGACCTCAATGAAATTCTGTCTATCAGGAGCAAGACGGAGCAGGTCTTGGAGAAAATTGACCTGCAGCAGGTTTTCGCAGATATAAAAGAAAGCTTGTCTGGGCAATTCATCCAGTACACAGGCAGAATCCACGCAGATTTCTTGGAGGGCAAAGAAGTGATGGGGGTGAAAGGGTACGTACACAGCATTTTTTTGAACCTGATCACCAACGCTATAAAATACCAGGATGAAGCACGTGATTTGGAAATTCACATTAATACCGTATTTTCAAACGGGTATTTGTGCCTGCAGGTCCAGGACAATGGATTAGGGATTGATCTGGTAAAGCAGGGAGGGAAAATCTTCGGGCTTTACCGCCGGTTCCACCCACACATAGACGGCAAGGGGCTGGGTTTGTACATGATTAAGACCCAAGCGGAGACCATGGGCGGTTGGGTAGATGTAGAGAGTGAAGTTGGAAAAGGATCTATATTTAAAGTTTATTTTCAAATACCACCATATAATGACTAAGTACCAGAAAGTCTTTTTAATTGATGATGACGAGATTCACAATTTTCTGTGCGAGAATGTGATCAGGGGGCAGCAATTCTCAGAATCTGTGAACAGCTTTTTGTGGGCCGAAGAAGCCTTAGACGCTTTGAAGGCCATTGTAGACAACGATCCCCAAAGTTTTCCTGAAATTATTTTCCTGGATATTAACATGCCCGGGATGGATGGTTGGGAGTTTATTGAAGAGTACAAGAAACTGCCCAAGGAGCTGACCCAGCAATGCCTGCTGTTTGTGCTTTCCTCTGCCGTAGATAAAAATGACATTACCCACGCCCGCAATCTCTCTGAGGTGAATGACTTTTTCTCCAAACCGCTCACCTCAGACATCCTCAACATCATTAAGGAGCAATACTCCATGCCTAATCCTGATATAACCCAAAAATAAGAAAAGCAGGCGCTAAACCCAATCCAAGCCATGTGCTCTCCAGTGAACGGGAGATGCGAATGTTTCTGGAAAATATAGTCCTTCGCTGATTTTAAAAGACCAAGCAGGTACTTATAAGGTAAAGACCACAGAGGGCGTTTAGGGGGCCTTTTTCGAAAAAAGCCCCCTAAACGCCCTCTGTGGTCTTGGGTGAGCGGGTGCCTGCGGAAGCACAGCAATCTTAAAATAGCTTCTTTATTCCCTCGGTGAGATCGTCCAGGCCACGTTTAATCTCTTGCCACGTGCTTTCTGAGTGTTCTGTATGGTTGTCTAACTTTTGAGCAATAAGGGCCCGTTTGGCTTCCAGGGCGGCAATATGTTCATGGTAAGTGTGTGAAGAGTCTGCGGTGGTGGCGTGCGCCCGGCCTTGCAGTACTTTTATCTTTGCATCCAGCTCATCCAGGCTCTGGCGTATCTCCTTCTCATTCAGGTGTTCGGGAGCGCGCATGTTTTCCGGTTTCAGGTTATAAGTATCCATCGTAGTCTTAGGTTAGTGGTTGTTTTTGCTTTTAAGTACTTTGGTAAACGGAAAATGTTCCGCCGTGTCTGCCATTGCACCGTATAGGTGCTGTTACGCAACGGAACCCAAGAAGTGCAACAATGAACCAACTTCAGAAGAAAACTCCCTTAACCCCGTTGCAGGCGGCCATGGAACATGTGCCGCCTATGGTGGCTTTGCTGGACAAGTTCCTGCTGTACCTGAGCGGGTTTGCCTTGCTGGTGTTCCTGTACGACATTGGGTTTGAACACGCTCCCTATGCGCCCCGGCTGCTGCACTATTTCTACCATACCTTCTTTCTGGTGGTGCTGGTATGTCTGGCCGTGCGTGTATTCCTGCTGCTGAGAAACAGGGTGCGGCGGCCGTCGCTGATCTTTGAGGGGCTGTTGCTCTTCTTTATGCTGCTGGCGCTGGTTTCTAGGTTTGTGTTGCAGAACCAGGTCACCAGCGCCAGTACTTTGCTGCGTTTCTTTGACAGTGAGCAGCCCATCTATTTCATTATCTTCTACGTCTTTCTTATAGAAGTATCTAAAAAGACCCTGCTTTTTTACCGGAGCACAGTGCACCCCGCCCAGATGTTTGTGCTCAGCTTTGTGTTTCTGGTAGCCGTGGGTACATTTCTGCTGCTGTTGCCGCAGGCCACCTATGAAGGGATCAGTTTTATAGATGCCCTGTTCACGGCCACCAGCGCGGTATGTGTAACGGGGCTGGTGACGTTAGATACGGCTACCGCGTTCACCCCTACCGGAAAGGTCATCCTCCTTATCCTGATTCAGGTGGGCGGGTTGGGAATTATGACGTTTGCCAGTTTCTTCGGGATTTTCTTTCAGGGGTCCTCCCTCAAGAGTTCTCTGTTCATGAAAGACTGGCTCAATGAAGACAATCTGGGGCAGATCACCAGCACACTGTTCAAAATTGTGAGTTTTACCTTAGCACTGGAACTGGTGGGCGCACTTTTAGTCTATGTTTCCATTCTAGAGATACCAGAGGCCGCTTTGCCAGATAAATTCAGCTTTGCCATTTTCCATGCGGTCTCTGCGTTCTGCAATGCGGGTTTCTCCACGTTGAGCCTGGGGCTGTATGATCCTATGCTGCGGTTCAATTATCCGTTGCAGCTCATCATTGCAGTACTCATTATTGTGGGCGGGCTTGGGTTCCCCATTGTCTTTAACCTGTACCGGTACCTGCGTTATAAAACGCTTACATGGTTAGGCAGTTTAAGCACCGGGAGCCGGGTGAAGCACACGCCCAGGGTCCTGAACGTGAACACGCTGCTGGTGGCTATTACTACCTTGGTGCTGCTTAGTGTAGGTACTGTGCTGTACTTTCTGCTGGAATACCGCAATACCTTAGCGGAGCACGGGCTGGCCGGAAAAATGGTGGGGGCATTTTTTGGGGCTGTCACACCGCGCACGGCTGGCTTTAGTACAGTAGACATGGCAGCGCTCACGGCGCCCACCGTTTTGCTGTACCTGCTGCTCATGTGGATAGGGGCCTCGCCAGCCTCGGTAGGGGGCGGTATCAAGACCACCACCATTGCGGTGGCTATCCTCAACATTATCAGTCTGGCGCGGGGCAAAGACCGGGTGGAAGTTTTTAAGCGGGAGATTGGGAAAGAATCGGTGTATAAAGCCTTCGCCATTATTCTGCTGTCCTTGATGGTGATTGGGCTGGCCGTGTTTCTGGTGACTTTCTTTGATCCTCAGTTGGAGCTGGCCGCCGTGGCGTTTGAGTGTTTCTCTGGTTTTGCCACCGTGGGGCTTACCGTGGGCATCACTACCTTGTTAAGCACTCCCAGTAAAATGGTCATCATCATCACCATGTTTTTAGGCAGGGTAGGCACGCTTACCCTCATTGTGGGCTTACTGCGTAAAGTATCTACCTTGCGCTACCGGTACCCTAAAGAAACCATCATCATCACGTAATTCCAGAATCAGCTATGCGCTACATTGTTATAGGTTTGGGCTACTTCGGGTCTTCGCTCTCCATGAAACTCACTGAGATGGGGCATGAGGTCATTGCCGTGGACAAAGACATGCACAAGGTGGAAACCTACAAAGACCGGGTAACCCACACCATCTGCCTGGATGCCAGCGACCAAAGCTCTTTGTCTACCTTGCCCACCGCTGAGACCGATGTGGTGGTGGTAGGCATTGGCGAAGATTTTGGGGCTTCAGTCATGGCCACGGCCATTTTCAAGCAATTAGGGGTAAAGCGGCTCATGAGCCGGGCCATTTCCCCGCTGCACCAGACCGTGCTGGAGGCCATTGGGGTAGACCAGATCATCAGGCCGGAGCAGGAAAGTGCCGAACGGCTGGCCAAGAAGCTGGAGATGCGCGGTGTGATTGACTCCTTTGACTTAACCGAGGACTACAACATTATTGAAGCCACGGTGCCTGAGCGTTACGTGGGCATGACCATTGCCGAGTCTAATTTTAGGGCCAAGTACCAGGTGAACGTGCTCACCATTCTCCGCTACCGCGAAAGCCGGAACCTGTTTGGTAAAACGCAGCAGAAAGCCACGGTCTTGGGCGTGGTCAAAGCCGAGACTGTCTTTGAAGCCGGTGACATTTTGGTGGTGTTCGGGAAGATACAGGACATAGACCGGCTGCTGCATACCCGTTAAATTGTTTTCAATGCCTTGCGTTTAGGGGCTTTTTTTGGAAAAAGAGCCCCTAAACGCAAGGAGAGCAGGTACATGATAATATCCTTTGGGGAAGGCTTCTGCGTAAGAGGGGAACTGCAATCAATCTTACGCTATGAGTTATAAATCTTCTGCTTTGGCCCGTGCCGTTAGAATGCCCTTGGTGCTGCTGTTTCTGGTGCTGCTGCAAAGCTGGGCTCAGGCCCAGTTCAAGCCTCATGAAGAACTGGGCGCCCTGTTCAAAGACGTACAACTGGCCCCGGTTTTCCCAGATTCCAAAACTTTCCCAGACTGCAGGCCCAGAATAGCCCCGGAGCAGATCCTTCGGGCGTATGCCCAGGAGAAAGATAAGCCGGGCTTTAGCCTGCAGGAATTTGTGCTGCGGCATTTTGAGGTGCCCGTTGAGCCAGCCAATGAGTTTAAATCAGACCCATCTAAGCCGGTGGCCGAACATGTGCAGACCCTGTGGCCGGTGCTAACCCGTCAGCCCAAGGCGGAGCAGACTTCGCTTATACCGTTGCCCAATGCCTACGTGGTGCCCGGGGGCCGTTTCCGGGAAATCTATTACTGGGACAGTTACTTTACCATGCTGGGGTTGCAGGAAAGCGGCCAGGTAGGGCTCATTCAGGAAATGGTGGACAATTTTACGCACCTGATCAATACCTTGGGCCACATCCCCAACGGCAACCGGAGCTACTACGTGAGCCGGTCGCAGCCGCCATTCTATGCCCTTATGCTCAGGATTATGGCGCAGGAAAAGGGGCAGCAGGTGCTGGCCCAATACGCTCCGGCGTTGCAGAATGAGTACGAGTTCTGGATGCAGGGCCAGGACACTCTTTCCCCCACCCACACGGCGCACCGCCGCGTGGTGCGCATGCCCAACGGAAGTTTCCTGAACCGCTACTGGGACGATGATCCTACGCCCCGCCCCGAGGCCTACAAGGAAGACGTGGAAGTGGCGCACAATTCGGGCCGCCCCGCCCAGGAGGTGTACCGTGACCTCAGGGCCGCCGCTGAGTCGGGCTGGGATTTCAGTAGCCGGTGGTTTGCAGACGGCAAATCCCTGCACACCATCAGGACCACCCAGCTTATTCCCGTAGACCTCAATGTCCTGCTGTACCACACAGAACTCACCCTGGCAGACATGGCCGAACTGCGCGGAGACAAAGCGCAGGAACGGCTGTACCGCAAAAGAGCGATAGAGCGCAAAAAAGCCCTGATCACCTACTGCTGGAACCCCAAAGACCAGTTCTTCTATGATTATGACCTCAAGAGCCAGCGCACCACAGACATTCCTACGCTGGCGGCGGTAGCTCCGCTGTTTTTCTGCATGGCCTCCAAAGCACAGGCCAAAGCGGTGGCCCAACGGCTGGAACGCGATTTTCTAAGGCAAGGCGGTCTTGTCACCACGTTAACCCATTCTGGGCAGCAATGGGATGCACCCAATGGCTGGGCACCGCTGCAATGGATGAGCATCCAGGGACTGAGAGCCTATCATCAGAATGCCTTGGCGAACACGGTGGCGCAACGCTGGGTGCAGCAGAACACGCACGTGTACCAACTGTCTGGCAAACTCACAGAGAAGTACAACGTGGAAAAAGCCGGTACAGAAGGCGGGGGAGGCGAATATCCCAACCAAGACGGTTTTGGCTGGACGAACGGCGTATTGCTGAAACTGCTGAAGCAACAGCAGGGGCAGTAACCATGTCAGCCGCCACTTGCGTTTAGGGGCTGTTTTTCCAAAAACAGCCCCTAAACGCAAGTGGCGGCTCGGCTTACAGATAATTGCTGATTAAACGCGGTGGGCCATTCTAATGGTAGCCAAGCACTGTAATGCCAAAGTCTCATTGTAGCGGCGTACCACAGAAGGAATTCTGAAAAGGTCTATAAACCACCAGATACCCAGTCCGCCAGCCGTAATCCAGAAGAGGAATTGCAGGCCCCATCGGTTCACGTAGGCATAGTGCAGACCGAAGATAACCCATAGCAGATAGGCAAATCCGGTTGATTTTTTCCTTTGCACATACTGGCTAAAGAAATCATTCTGAATCTGGGGGGGGAGATTAGGAAGATCTACTTGTGCAGTGTACGGAAGTTGCTGAAGAAAAGAAGTTGGCAGAATACTAGACGCAGCCCCCATAAAAAGTTAAGATTTAAATAACAATATTGAATAAAGTAAATTTTCGCTATAAATATAGATAAACTATTGTATAACTGTGTCTTTTATTTGGACTAATCTTTGTAGAGGATCTTCATTCTTACACACTTACTGCTTTGGGTACCCATGAAATAAGCAAGATGAGACAAATACAGGCAACTACAGATAGTTTTATTTTATATGATATTAATTTTTTTTCAAAAGTTTTGCGGCAAATACGGCTAGTTTCATCCTTTTACCGTTATTTTACAGCACTAACCCCTTCTAGCATTTAAGAACCCGTGAAAAAAATAAAGTCAATCTTGCTCATAGAGGACGATGAGATCACCAATTTCTTAAACCAGACGGTTATTGAGGAAACAGACTTGGCAGAGGAAATCATTACTGCTTTGAACGGATACGAGGGACTGAAGTACCTGCAGAGCCTTACCTCGGCAGAAGAATTTCCGTCTTTGATCCTGCTGGATATTAATATGCCGGTGCTAGATGGCTTTTCTTTTATGGATGAGTATAAAAAGCTGCCTTTGGCCCAGGAAGCTGCCACTAAAATAGTGGTGCTGTCTACGTCTTCAAATGCCACAGATGTGGGCCAGATGCGCTACCTGGGTATTTCAACCTGCTTGCTTAAACCCCTGAACAGCCAAGATTTCCAGAAAGTGGTGGAAAGCCTTTAAGTAACTTGGTTGCTACTGTTGAACCCCTTGCGTTTAGGGGCCGATTTTCCAAAATCGGCCCCTAAACGCAAGGGGTTCCCTTTGAATTTTTAAATTTATTGGGAGGCGAACGGAAAGCTGAGGACGAAGCAGGCGCCTGTTTCTCCATCCGGACGGTCGGTGAGGCGCACCGTTCCGCCCATTTTCTCCGTCAGCGATTTCACCGTGGCCAAGCCTATGCCCAAACTATCGTCCTGTGCCTCTATTTTAGAGCCCAGGGTTTCAAACAGATGGAAAGCTTTCTCGCGCAGGTCTTCGGCAATACCCGGCCCATTGTCCATGACGGTGAGGCTGAAACCTTTAGGCTGGAGTCTATAGTCAATGCTGATCAGGCCCGCGGGTTTGTCCATGTATTTTACGGAGTTGGTGATCAGGTTCTGTAAGATCTGGTAGAGCCCAATACGGTGAGAGGGAACCACTATGGTATCTGCCGGCTGTTCCACCTTGATAGAAGGTGGCATTTTGCAATGGTCCAGTATTTCTCCCAGCAGTTCTTTCAGATCTACCTGGTCTGGTTCGCGCAAGCGCAGGTTAGTAGATTTAGAGAAAAGCAGAATACCGTCAATGAGGTGCTGTAGCTGCGAGGAACGTTTCTGGATCAGGTTCAGGTAGTTAATGCCCTGGTCATCTAATTTGGGAGTATATTCCTCCAGCAGCCATTCAGAGAGCGACTTAATACCGCGGAGTGGAGTTTTCAGGTCATGCGTCACCCGGTAGGAGAACTCGGTCAGGTTCTGGTTGAGTACCTTAATCTCCTGGTTAAGCGCCTCCAGTTCAATGTTTTTGCGGCGTAATTCCATCTGGCCCATCGCCTGGTTGGCCAGTGCCTTTAGAGCTTCCAGTTGGTCGGCGGAAAGTTCATGCGGTTTATGGTCTATCACGCACAAAGTACCCAGGGCGTGCCCGTCTGGTGTGTTAAGCGTGACCCCGGCATAGAATACCACATTGGGGTCTCCGGTTACCAGCGGGTTTTCAGAGAAGCGCGCATCTTTGGTGGCATCTGGTACAATGAACGGCGCCTCTGGATTGTTGATGGCGTGGGCGCAGAAGGCCAGGTCACGAGGCGTTTCAGAAGCCTCAAGCCCCAAGACCGACTTGAACCATTGCCGATCGGTGTCTATAAGGGTGATAAGCGAAATAGGGGTTTGGCAGATAGCGGCAGCCACCTTGGTCAAATCATCAAAATCTTTCTCCGGCAGAGAATCCAGAATCTGGTAACGATCCAGCGCTTGCATCCTCTGTGCTTCGTTTGCAGGTATGGCAGGTTTGGTCATAAAATAGCAGACCTTTATTGTAATTAAAGACGATTCTAAACTAATGTAAAGGTAGTGATAATCTACAAGTTATTAAATGATGAGGTCAATTAGCAGTCCCAAAAATTGCTTTGTAGGGCGTTTTCTGTAAAGCTTTTTTCAAAATAGTGCCGCAGTTGCATTAAAGCTTTATAATGGTACAATTTTGATAGAGAAGTAATGTAAGAGAGAGGTAGTGACATACTGAATTCTTTGAAGAAGTATGCTGGTGTTTTAAAATTTATAAACAAACAGAAGAGGAACCTTAATTTATAATATGTTCTTTCCAATTGCTTGATTTCTAGGGAAGAAGTTGTTAAGGGTAGCGGTTTAATTAGACTGTTATAAAGCTTCCTGTTCAGGCTTCGGTAGTCTGATTTTCATTTTTTGCAAAGAAATATATAACCAATTGAAGGGATGCATAGTATTTAGGATGGTAAATGAAAACATCCTTTCTGGGTGGGGGAGAGAAGACAGCAGTAGGAAGAAAGGAAAGAAGTATGTTTAACCCTTTTTTCAGTCCATATAAATTTTTAAAACTATGAAATTTAGAAGTCTACTGCAGTTTGTCATGGTTGTGTTGGTAGGTCAGTTCCTATTCTCTTGTAGCTCTAAGGAGTACTACCGCTTCTCTTCTGCCAAACCTGAAACGTACCAGAAAACCATAGCCAAAGCAGAACCTGTGACCACGGCCACAGAAGTTGCCTCTACTGAAGCGGTTGCGCCAGAAGCGGAACCCGTTTTAGAAGCCAATGCAGGTGCTCCCGTACCAGTGCTGTTTGAAACGAAGAAAGTAGCCGCCAAACCCGCCGCCCCTAAACCAGCAGCGGTTGCCCCAACCGAGACAGCCGAGAAGGCTACCCTGCAGCCTCAGGAAGCCGCCATGTTAGAATCAGCGAAGCATAAGCTGGCCACCATGACCAAGGCAGAGCGCAAAGAGTTTAAGAAAGAGGTGAAGGAAGCCCTGCGGCAGACCCATGACACCAACAAAATTCTCTTGATCATCCTGGCCATCCTTATCCCGCCGTTGGCAGTAGGTTTGTACGAAGGCATCACCAGCAGATTCTGGATCAGCCTTCTGTTAACCCTCCTGTTCTTCGTGCCAGGTTTGATTTACTCACTGTTGGTAGTAACAGACTCCATCTAAGCAAAGAACTTAGGAAATCACCGTAAACAAAGAGCCCCTGGCATTGTAATGCCAGGGGCTCTTTGTTTACGGAAACTGTTAAGAAGGATGTTTACATGACCAATAGCCAGTTTTCGGCCGAAGCTCTTTCCTCAAAGCTGAGGATGATGATGCCGTTAATGTCATGCTTGAGTGTTTCTTTGGTGGAGAGCTGGCTGTAGATTTCCGGCGAAAGCAGCCAAGCGAAATACTTTACCCCCGCTTTGTACATGGCCGGGAACCATACTTTGGCTCCCCACTGGGCGGCATCGGACCAATTTCCCGTCACTAGACTGTTGTCATTGAATACTTTGCTCGCCCGGGTGCTAACTACATGTTTCAATATTTTGTCGCAGCCGTCGCGCACGGTGGCCTCGGTTTGCTCACCGGTCCATTCTACATGCAGAATTTCGGTGAGGACATCATACTTGATGGTAACGTGGGGTTCAGATAATAAGACTCTGTTATGCATTTCTTCAAGTTTCAGATCAGGAAGCCAGTTTAAGCCAAGTCAAGGCAGAAGCACGATCCGGGAAATTCTGCAACTCAAAGTGAGCGTCCAGGCTGGCTTGTAGCCTATACATACTTTCCTGGGTCTGTGTTTCCCTTCTGGCGTTGCTAGACTGAATTCTGGCTATTTTCTGTAGACGGGTTGCGTTCAGGTCAGCGGCAAATTGCTGCAGGGCGGCAAGATTCTCCTCATCAGAAACCGTGATTCTGGCGTTACTGCCGTCTATGAGTAGCTTTTTTACATCATAAGTCCTGATGGACTCCACCATCATCTGGAGGGCATGCTTTGTCTCCAGCATGGTGTCTGTGTCAAAGTCTGGCCACACCATTTCCAGGATATCCGTTGCCGGGTCATATTCTAAGCTAAGAACGCTGTCCTGGTAAAGTAACATAGGCTTTCCGTGACATGGTGAACAATTCAAATATACTGCTTTTTGCTTTGGGTGAGCACCGCAAGGGCAAAAACTGTACAACCTCGCTGGGCCACTTCCTCTCAAATCAAGCCTAATTGGGCCCGAGCCGGTGATTCTGGTTTGGCGTTGTTTTCAGAAAAAGAGCCCCTAAACGGCAAATCCTCCCAGAGAATAACGCCAGGAGGATTTGCCATATTTTACCGCAACAGTAGGTTTTGCGGCCGGTAACGCTTTTAATTGAGAAGAACCGGTTTCCCGAAGCCCAGTTGCTCCAGTTTCTTCAGTTGGGTGGCCGCATCACCTACCACCAGGTAGTACATCTGGTTGGGGTTCACGTATTGGCGGGCCAGGGTTCTGATTTGATCAATGGTCATGCCCTGTACCAGTTCTTCCCGGCGTTTGGCGTAGTCGTAGGGCAGGCCATAGCTGCTAATGTTGTTGAGCATCCCCAGTTTGGCGGCCATGGTCTCAAAAGCCCGGGCGTTGCTCTTGATTAGGAAGCCTTTGGTCACTTCCAGATCCTGCGCCGAGTAGTTAGGGCCGTAGTTCTGCAAAATTTGCTTGATCAGATCAGCAGACTCAAAGGTGACGTTGGATCTTACCCCGCTCTGGATCAGGAAAGGACCCGGTACGCTGGAGCCCGAGAAGGAGGAACTGATGCCGTAGGTATACCCCTTCCCTTCGCGGAGCTGTTGCGTGAGCTGTGAGGCAAAACCTCCGCCCCCCAGTATGTAGTTCATGACCTGCACCGCGTAATAATCTGGATGCGTGGCCGGCAACGCCAGGTACCCAAACCGCAATACAGACTGTTTAGCCCCCGGTACATCATAGAAATAGACTTTAGAGGCGGTAGGGGCTGACGGTGCCTTAAACTGCGGAATACGTACTTCCTTGGCTTTCCAGGCCTGGTTGAGGTTGGACAGGGAGTTCAGGACCTCCTGCCGGTCTACCGCCCCCACCGCCTGGAACGCTGCCACAGACGGAGAAAGGTACTGATTGTAATAAGCCTGGAGATCTTGCATTGTGATGGCTTTGATAGACGCCTCAGAACCTAAGATGTTACGGGAAAGGATGTGGTCTTTGCCGTACAGCAGGCGCTGGAACTGGTTATTGGCAATGGCGTTGGGGTTGGCTTTCTGTTGTTTCAGCTGGCTTTCTACCTGCTGTTTCACCAGGGAGAATTCCTTTTCATCCCACCGCGGCTGCAACAGAATCTCCTGCACCAGCGCCATGGTGGGGGCGTAGTTGCGGGCCAGGGTACGGCCGCTTAGGGTAAAGCTCTCCTCACCGGCCATGATGTTGATGGAGGCCCCTAAGGCTTCTATGGCTTCTTCCAGTTCTTCGGTGGTTTTGGTTTTGGTGCCTTTGAGCAGGAGCTCGGCCAGCAGGTTAGACACGCCAACTTTAGCGGAATCTTCCAGCAACAGGCCGCCGCTCAGGCGCAGGTTAAACTGCACCAGCGGCACTTCCCGGTCTTCAATACCTAGTGCCTTGAGGCCATTGTCCAATTTGCTTTCCCACACGTTGGGGACTCTGGTTTGGGGGGCTTTGCCGTACGGAGGCTCTTTGGTGCGGTCAAAGCTGGAAGGGGTGCGGGTGTAGGCGGCCTGACCAGAGGCATCGAATTTTTCTTCGGCACCCTCCACAATTTTCTCTTCCACCACCTGGGCTTTCTGTGAGCCGGCCAAGGCCAGATTTGCCTGGCCTTTCGGAACAAAGCTGGTGACAATGTACGGTTTGCCTTTGATGTACTGCTGGTACACGCGCATGATGTCTGCCCGGGTAACGGCCAGCATGTTCTGGATGTCTTTGCTGATGAAGCCCGGGTCATTGGCGAAAATCTGGTACTGCGCCAATTGGAACCCTTTGCCCTGCACACTGGCCAGACCGTTGTAGAAGTTCACTTCCTGGGCGGTTTTGATGCGGTTGAGGTCATCGTCAGAGAAACCTTCTTTCTCAAAACGGGCAAAAGCCTCTTCTGCGGCGGCGTGCACTTTGTTCAAGTCTACCTTTTCATACCCGCGTATGCTGAGCATGAACTGACCCGCTAATTCTGAGCTGGACTGGTACACGTTTACCCGCCCGGCCAGTTGTTTCTCGTCTACCACTACTTTATTGAAGGGTGTTTTCTTGCCATCGGCTAAAAGCGTAGCCAAGGTTCTGAGGGCGTAGGAATCTGGGTGGTAGGTGTAGACGCTGGGCCAGGTCATGGTGAGCTCAGGCAGGCGGGCGAAATTGTCTTCATGGTAGAGCTTCTTCGTCTGTGACAAAGTGACCGGCCGTTTTTCCTGTTTAGGAATGTCCTGGCCTTTCTTGATCTCGCCAAAGTATTTCTCTACCCATGCCTTGGCCTGGCCCGGATCAAAATCGCCGGAGACGGTCAGGATCACATTGTTGGGGACGTACCAGCGGCGGTAGAATTCTTTTACGTCTTCCAGGGTGGCATTTTGCAGATCTTCCAGTGAACCGATGACCTGCCAGTGGTAAGGGTGGTCTTTGGGGTACAGGTTCTGATCAATCACGTATGACGTATGGCCGTAAGGCTGGTTGTCTACGCTCTGGCGCTTTTCATTCTTCACCACCTGTTTTTCCTTAGCCAACACTTGATTGGTCACGGTATTGATGAAGAAACCCAGTTTGTCGGCCTCGGCCCAGATCATTTTCTCTAGAGCATCATTGGGCACGGTCTGATAGTAATTGGTACGGTCACGGCTGGTGGAACCGTTGGCCCCGGAGCCGCCAATGCGGGCGCTCATTTTATCCAGGCCGCCTTTGCCCAGGTTCTCAGATTCCAGGAACAGCAGGTGCTCAAACAAATGGGCAAACCCGGTGCGGCCTTCTTTCTCGCGGGCCGAACCCACGTGGCTGGTGAGTGCCACCGCCACCACCGGATCAGATTTGTCTACGTGGAAGACCACCGTAAGTCCGTTGTCTAAGGTGAACTTCTGGAAGTCTACGTCAAAGGTCTGTTTCTCCGTCTTGGATTTGCTCTGCTGCGGGCGTTGGCAAGACCAAAACCCCACCAGAAGGAGGCAGAGAAAGGGAAGGGTTTTATTTAATTTCATGGGCATAAGGGTTGAAAACGTAGGGTAGAGGAAGTAGCGCAGTGTCTACCCCTCTTCTTACAGACAAAGGTAACAGAGCAGCCTGTATAATAATGAATAAGCGTACTGCCAGGCCAACAATAGGTACCTTCTCAGACGATTCAGGAAATTAAACTCAGCAATGTGCTTCTACTGGACAAATCTGCAGGGAATTAGTGCTAAATCCTGAAACGTTTCCTACTTTGTGCAGTCTTTGCCAATTCAGGGGCAAAGGCAAAACCAATCTTTTACAAGCTTAACAAACACCCAGACAGCAATGCTGAAATTGTACAAGACCCTGGGCTGGGCAGCGCTGGTGGTATTGACCCACTCCGCCTGTACCAGTTCTAAGGCAACCAAAAAAAGCGGGACCGCGCCCTCCACGGAAACAACCGCAAGACCTAAATCATCAGAATCTGGCATCAAGAGTTACAGCCAGGTAATTACCAAAGACGCCAAGTCTGATCCCGGGCTTTTCACCATCCATAAGGTAGGGGAAAAGTATTTCTATGAAATTCCAGATACCTTGTTGCAACGGGATTTCCTCTGGATTACCCGGTTCGCGGAACTTCCGGCGGGGTTAGGCGGCGGTTATGTGAACGCGGGCTCCTCTGTGAACGAGCAAATGGTGGTATGGCAGCGGGTAGACAATAAACTCCTGCTCAGAACTAAGTCTTATAGTGCCACCGCCGCAGACTCTTTGCCCATCAGCTTGTCTGTCAAAGCTAATAATTACCAGCCTACGCTGTACGCGTTTGATATTGCCGCTTTAAGTCGAGACTCCAGCGGCTACGTGATAGACGTGACCAAGTTCTTTCTAAGCGATGTGAAAGCTATAAGCGGTTTGAGCGCCAACCTGCGCCGCGACTATAAAGTGAACCGCCTGGACGAGTCGCGCAGTTTTATTGCCAGTGCCAAGAGTTTCCCCATGAACATTGAGGTGCGGCAGGAAATGACCTATGATGCTTCTGAGCCCCCTTCCAACTCGGCTACCGGTTCTATCAGCCTGGTCATGAACCAGTCTATGGTGCTGTTACCCAAGGTGCCCATGATGCCCCGCATAGATGATTACCGGGTAGGGTACTTCAACATCCGGCAGATTGACTATGGCTCTGAGGCTCTCAAAGCCGATGAGAAAACCTACATCAGAAGATGGCGTCTGGAGCCCAAGGATGTAGAGGCGTATAAAAGAGGCGAACTGGTAGAGCCGGTAAAGCCCATTGTCTACTACCTGGATCCTGCTACACCCATGAAACTGCGCCCTTACATCAAAGCAGGGGTGGAGCAATGGCAGAAAGCGTTTGAGACCGCCGGTTTCAAAAATGCCATTCTCGCCAAAGATCCGCCTACCCCGCAGGAAGACCCAGACTTCAACCCAGAAGATGTACGCTATTCGGTGATTCGGTACGTAGCCAGCACTACCCGGAATGCGGTGGGGCCAAGTGTCTCAGATCCTCGTTCCGGGGAGATCATTGAAAGTGACATTATCTGGTACCATAACCACTTACGGTCTTACCGCAACCGCTATCTGCTGGAAACCGGTGCCGCCAACCCCAATGCCCGTACCCTCAATACGCCCATGGAAGATCTGGGCGAAATGATGCTGGAGGTAATTACCCATGAAATAGGCCATGCCCTAGGTTTGCCGCACAACATGATGGCCAGCGCGGCCTATCCCACAGACTCTCTTCGTTCAGGCAAGTTCACGCAGGAATATGGCATTGCCGCCACCATTATGGACTATGCCCGCTATAACTATGTGGCGCAACCCGGCGACAAAGGCGTTCGGTATGTGCGGCAGCTGGGACCGTATGACCACTATTCCATTAACTGGGGCTACCGGTATCTGCCCAACGCGAAGACTCCTGAGCAAGAAGTGCCTACGCTTTCTAAATGGATTGAGGAAAAAAGCGGAAACCCCTTGTATCAGTTTGGAAGCGGAAATGGTGGCCATGACCCCTATAGTCAAACGGAAGGGATTGGACGCGATGTGGTGAAAGCAAGCACCTATGGCCTCAATAACCTGAAGCGCGTGGCCCCGCAGTTATACAACTGGACCGCCGCCCAAACTAATGATTATGAAGACCTGTCTGAACTCTATGATGAACTGCTGGGCGTGTGGAGCCGCTACATAGGCCACGTAGCTACCAACGTAGGCGGGGTGTACGAAAATCGTCTGAAGCCCAGCCAGCCCGGCTACATCTATACTGCAGTGAGCAGCAAAGATCAGAAAGCCTCCATGGATTGGTTACTGACCCACGCCTTCACTTCGCCGGAATGGCTGCACCAGGCTAAGATCAGCAGGAACATAAACCCGGCTAACCAGGTGGAAAGCATCAGAAGCCTACAGGTGCGGCATCTGGACAATCTACTTTCCTCGGCCCGTCTGGCCCGCCTGATGGAGAACGACGTAAATAAAGTAGGGTATAATGTGCTGGACATGGTGCGCCAGTTGCAGAACGGCCTCTGGAGCGAAGTGTACACCGGCAAACCCATTGATATTTACCGCCGCAACCTACAGAAAGCGTACCTGGAAAGAGCCAATTACCTTCTGAACGTAGATCCGCCGCAGCCCGCCCGTACGTTCGGGGCTCAATTGAACCTGAACCAGTCAGACATCCGGTCGGTGATACGGGGTGAGTTGGTAAGGCTCCAGAAGCAGCTGCGGAGCACTGGCAGCCGCTCTAAAAATGAACTGACCAAGTACCACGTAGAGGATGCCTTGGTAAGAATAAACCTCATCCTGAACCCGGAGAAGAAATAGCCTCACAAAACGCCCCTGCCAGCAGCAGGGGCGTTTTGTTTTACAAAGCCAGGAGTGGTTTTCTGCTTCTGTTCTTTAGTAGAATAACCTTTATGGCGTAGCCGCCAGCTTCTTCACCTGAGGCAACACGTTCTCCCCAAAGAAATCTATGTACTGTTCCTGAGCCAGGTTCACGTTGTGCAGGTGTAGGTGTGTGAAACCCAGTTCCAGATCTTTGGCCAGCCAATCTACGTGCTGCTGGGCGCTGTCTGAGATGCGCACATGCGGTTCCAGTTCCTGGGGTTGCACCATGCTGCCAGCCGCGTCAAAGCCTTGTACAGTGGGTATGTCTGATAGCAAGGCAGAGGGGAAGACATTGTTTTTCCACTGCTCATGCGCTCCCTGCCGGGCTTTTTCCAGAGTGGCGTCATAAGAAAGCTGTACCTTCAAATGCATGGGCTTGCCTTCGCCGCCGCCTTTGTGAAAGGCTTCCACCACTTTTTGCAGTTTCTCCAGCGGTTGGGAAATGGTGATCAGGCCATCGGCCCAGCTGCCTACCCATTGGGCGGTTTCGGGGGTGATGGCGGCTCCCAGCACTTGTGGTGTATAGTCTGGGCGGGTATAAAGTTTGGCGTTCTCCACGTCTACCAAACCTTTATGGGTAACGGTTTCACCGCGCCAGAGGGCTCGCATAATATCTATGCAGAGTTTGAGCCGTTCATTCCGTTCCTGCTTGTTGGGCCACTTTTGCCCGGTAATCCGTTCGTTCAGGAACTGGCCGCTCCCGGCGGCCAGAAAGAAACGGTGCGGGAAGAGCTCGCATAAGGTAGCCACTTTCTGCGCCACAATGGCCGGGTGGTACCGCTGCCCCGGCGCCGACACCACCCCGAAGGGCAGATTAGTGGCTTGCATGGCGGCTCCAAGCCAACTCCAGGCGTAACCGCTCTCGCCCTGGTTTTCGCTCCAGGGATAGAAATGGTCAGAGGAGAGCACATTCCCGAAACCGGCGGCCTCGGCCCGCTGCACCAGTTGTATCAGGTGACTGGGTTTGAACTGCTCGTGAGACGCATGGTAACCAATTGAAAAGTCTTTGCCTGCCATAACTGCCGGGGTATAGGTCATTGAATGAAACTCGGGAGCCGGATTGAGAACTAACTCAGTCTATTGCCAAAGGTGTACGGGCAGAGAAAGGGGAGGTTAAACGCAAAACTCTGCTGAAGGGAAAAAGAAAAGGTGCGAGGGATAGCCCGCACCTGTCTGTAAAGGTAAACCGGAGTAGGTCTGCCTATTGGTTCTTTTTTACGTTCAGGTTGTTTCCGCCGCCTTTCTGACCAGCCGACGTCCCGCTTTTCTTGCTGCTTCGGTTCAGGAAAAGGCCATAGGCAATAAGCCCGATGCCTGCCGCGAACGCTACGTACTGTTTGTCTTTGTTAGAGAGCGCCTGGTAGAATTTAACCCCAGACTCTGCCGGATCAGAGATAATGGCAGAAATTTCGGAAGGGTTCTCAATTAAATCTGTGAGTGCTTTTGGTTCTTGATTTTCCATAGTAAATGTAGGTTAACGAGAATTAGGTACGGCATTCTGCCGCGATAGATGCTTTCCAGCACCTAAATAATTTTTTCATCCTCTTTTTCCTTACCAAGTAGCTTTCAGAACTAATCTTAAAACCACTGCTGATGTAGGGGGAGATTTACCTTAAACCTCAAGAAATCAATAAATAGCCCGTGCTTCTTTCCTTTTTAACCTTTTGCTGGAAGGAGCCTGTTAAGGTGCCGTCTCTTTATTTAGTTATATTATAAATTGTGTAAAGTGGGTGTCACTGTGAAACATAGCAACGGGTGGGAGCGGTATAAAACAGAAATGAATGTTGAACTTAATACCCAAAGATATGGACGCGACTTGCAATCAATGTACCCACTGGGTGCAAGACCAGAAAGTAGTAGAAGTACAGAGCAAGGATTTTGGGGTGTGCGATGAGCTCTCCGGAAAACCAGCCATGAACCCCGAGTACGTGTTGCCGGTAGTGCATGAAGCCGGTATGCCCGCCAGCCAGCCCAAACCATTTGAGATGGTGACCGGCGCCATGTTTGGCTGCAACCATTTTGAAGGCCGCCGCAGCTGGATCCAGTAAGGCGTTTAGGGGCCGTTTTTCTGAAATCAGGCCTAAACCAGCCCATAAACAAAAAGCCGCCCCAGGTGAAGGGGCGGCTTTTTTATGCGATATGCTTGCGCGATAACCTTAGTTACCGGGCCAGGAGATCCAGGGAATACGGCTCAGGATCAGGAGTAAACCCAGACCGTAGAAAATAGCGATGGTCTTAAAACCGGAGGTAGTGCCCATCTGGCGCTTGGCTTTAGAATAACCAATGGTGATGAGCACCACCGCCAGCACCATCATGAGAGGGTGCTCCAGGAAATACAGACGCGAAGTGGCATCTTTCATGGCATCGCCGGAGGCGTTAGACATACCCAGCGGCGAGACAAAGTAGAGGATAAGACCCAACACCCACTGCAAGTGCGTGGGAATAAGCCCTAACAAGCTCAACTTTCTGTTTTTGTCGGTGAACGTGCTTCCGCCAAAGAGTCCGGCCGAGGCGGCCAGCAGAGAAATCGCGACGCCTATGAGCACCAGATAGGCCAAAGCCGAGTGCGCGTGCTGTAATCCTGTATACATAGATTTTCATTAAGTTTTGCTGTGTAAATATACACATTACCGGCATCTGTCTAGGCTCCTAGCGCACTTGCTTTAAAATTGCTTTTTTATTGATCTGATAATAAGCCCAATGGAGATGTTTGGTCTTTCACCGGCTAAAGCTCCCGCCCAGGATTTGTGGCAGGAGAAACTTCCACCGGAAGGGGTTGTGCGGTGGGAGTGGTAGAAGCAAGCTTTTGCGTTTAGGGGCTGTTTTTCCAAAAACAGCCCCTAAACGCAAAAGGCAATGTGCCATCAACGACAATCAACAATGAGTCATCAAACATTTGTAATCCATTACCGCCACTCTACCTTCGGGAACCGTGCTTTCAAAGAGCCGCGCATCAATCTATATTCTTCCTGCCAGAAATAGCGCAAACTGGTCACCACTTTTAAGGGCTTCAAGTCTGGGGAGAGCAAATGCAGGGCCACACCTACGTCGCCACCGTCAACGGTGGGGTGGTTCTCCCACGCAAAGATGTCTTGCAAGCGTACTTCCAACACCGGCGGCTGCGCGTTCTCTGGGTAGTACAACTCCATCTGGTGGCCGTCTGGCAAGGTAAGCGTGGAGGGGGCCAGCTCGTCCAGCCGTTCGCGTTGCTCCCGGGTGAGCATGTTCTGGAGCAGGGGCAGCAGGTCAATGTCCAGCAGGTCCTGGCCAATCTGCACGTCTTCCAGGTGATAGGCCAGCCACTCGTTACAGGTGAGCAGGAGGGTAGGAGTGCTGATGTCCGGGAAGCCTTCGGTGGGGTGCCATTTTCTTAGGCAGAGCACACGGTTCTGGAACTGGGTGACGGCTTCTGAGAAATTGAGCCAGTGTTCACCTTCGCGCTTGAGGGTCTCGCAGATGGCGGGGAGCAGGAAGCGCTCGTCGGGCTCGGGGAGGGGTTTGCTCTGGAGCACGATGTTGCCTATGCGCAGGTCGCGGGAGGCGGTTAATTCGCCTTCTTCGGGGTCCCAGGTAACCACGTCTTTCTGCTTCACCAGCGGGGCCAGGTCTTTGGGGTTGAGCGGCGAGGCCAGGAAAATGCGGCCCACGCCTTCGCCACCGGCGTGCAGGTGGGCAATAGCCAGCCAGGGGTCATGGGCCAGGTCGTCGCGGTGACCGGCAGAGGCGTATTTGCCGTTGGCCAGCTGGAACTGGGCGTTGTTGCCGGGGCGGGCGCAGGCAATACGCTCGGGGTAGCAGTTGGCCAGCAGGAAACCCGTTTCATAGGGGTCCACGGCGGTGTTTTCAGCCTCAATCTGGAACATACGCCGGTAAGAGGCGGCAATCTTGTCAATCTTCGCGAAGCGTTTCTGGTGCAATTTCTCTTTGCGGGTACGCCGCAAGGCCTCTAGGCGGAGGTTCAGGTCTATACCGGCTTCGCGGGGCAGCGGGTCGCGCTCTTCCAGCAGGGCGGCAATGTCGGTGGCCAAGGCTAGCTGACCGCTTTCCTGGGCGGCCAGCAGCATGTGGGCCAGGCGCGGGTGCGTGGGCAGGGCGTGCATGGTGCGACCGTGCTCGGTGATGCGGCCGTTCTCCAGAGCGTTGAGCTGGTGCAGGGTTTCCTGGGCGTGCAGCAGGGCGGCTTTGGGCGGCGGCGTGAGCCAGGTGAGGGCCCTGATATCGGTGATGCCCCAGGCGTCCATGTCCAGCACCAACGGGGCCAGATCGGCTTCCTGAATCTCAGGGGTGCGGTGCGGGGCCAGGCGGGCGTGCAGGTTCTCCGTCCAGAGGCGGTAACAGGTGCCGGGGCCTAAACGCCCGGCCCGACCGGCGCGTTGGTCGGCGGCGTCTTTGGAGATGCGCACCGTTTCCAGGCGGCTGAGGCCGGTGGCGGGGTCAAAGCGCTGGGTTTTGGCGAAGCCGGTGTCTACTACCACGGTCACGCCCTCAATGGTAAGGCTGGTCTCAGCGATTGAGGTAGCCAGCACCACTTTGCGCCTGCCGTTGCGGTCTGGCATGATGGCGGCGTACTGTTTGCCGGGGGGCAGCATGCCGTACAGCGAGTGGATGGCCACGTCGCGCAGGCCGCGCCGCAGCAGGGCCTCAACTTTTCTGATGTCCTGCTCGCCGGGCAGAAACACCAGCACATCGCCTTCTTTCTCTTGCAGGGCCTGGCGCACGGCGCGGTCGGTCATCTCGTGCAGCAGTTGGGCATCGGTCTCGCCTGCGTACTGCACGTCTATGGGGTATTGCCGCCCCTCGCTCACCACGGCCGGGGCGTTGAGCAGGCGGGTGAGCTGGGGCATGTTGAGGGTGGCGCTCATGACCAGAATACGGAGGTCGGGGCGCTGGGTGGACTGGGCTTCGCGGGCGAGGGCCATGGCCACATCGGCGTGGATGCTGCGCTCATGAAACTCGTCAAAAATGACCAACCCTATACCCTTGAGGGCGTTGTCTGAGTGCAGCATGCGGGTGAGAATGCCCTCGGTGACTACCTCCAGGCGGGTCTTCTCTGAGATGCGGTTCTCAAACCTTATGCGGTAGCCCACGGTCTGGCCCACTTCTTCGCCCAGCAGCTGCGCCAGCCGTTCGGCAATGGTGCGGGCCGCCAGCCGACGGGGTTCCAGCATAATGATTTTCTGCCCTCTTAGCCAGGCCTCGTCTAAGAGGGCCAGCGGCAACAGGGTACTCTTGCCCGCCCCCGGAGGTGCGTTCACAATGAGCGTGTTCTGGGCGGCAAGGTGTTCCCGCACGGCAGGGATAATCTCCCGCACGGGTAGGTCTATGGTAAATGGGTTGAAAGGCAAGGGGAGAGTTTTAAAAGATATAAGTAATTAAACGTCTAGGTATCATCAATGAGGAGTTTTAGGGCATTACCTATTGGTAGGTTGAGCTGCAATAAATTTTTTCAATTGCTTAATCTGACTACAGGTCTAATAGTTTATGTGTTGTATTTACAATAAATCTGTTTAAAGCTTTTGATTAGCGCTGGCTTAAGTATCAGACCACTTAGATAGAATTGTTTAAAACAAAACAACCCAAACCAGTTAGTTTGCAATAGAATTATGGCAGAAGCAACGCCCTGAATTATATTGGTAGAATAACTCTGAACTGATGCAATGGGTTATTCAATATTACCTAATGAGATCATTAAGATGTAAGTTTTTGTATTTACTGTTTTACCACCTTATATGTATTATTCAATTGTCCTTGGCTAATCTGAAGCAAATAAATTCCTGGTGGTAATTTTTCTAAGGAGGTAATGGTTAAATGATTAGTTTCAATTTTTAATTTGACTTTATAATTAAAAACTGTTCTACCAAAGGTATCTGTAATTTTTGCCTGGACTTCTTCTTTTGGATGTCCAAAAGGTAAGGGGAAAGTTAATTCTGAAGTAAAAGGGTTAGGATAGGTAATACCTTTGGTTAAGGTATAATCTTTTTCAAGGCTAGTAAGTGTTCTATTACCATAAATTCTAGCTAATCTATTCCTGCCCACCCCATCAAAAGAGGTGAAGCTTCCCCCAATTATTATATTGCCATCATGTTGTAAAGAAATGGTTTCAATGGTAGAATGACGAGGATTCATGGCCCCCGTGCCCGGATCAAAGGTAGTATCTAAGGAGCCGTCAGTATTCAAACGGGCTACATTATTCCTGGGCATGCCATCAAAAGTTGTAAACTCTCCCCCTATCAAAATGCGTCCATCTGGTTGAAGCTCAATAGCTTTTATTTGCTTATTAGCTCCTGCGCCGCTTTTGAAACTTGTATCTAAGGTGCCGTCAGAATGAAGGCGAGCTATATGGTTTAGAGGTACTTCGTTATAATTAGTAAAATTACCCGCAATTATAATTTTTTTGTCTAACTGAATAGCGGCAGTGTACACTGTCTTTTCATGGACCAAGGTATCTGATTTATCTGGGTACTGAACAACAGAAAAAGAATTGTCAAGGGTGCCATCTGAGTTCAGTCGAGCGAGTTTCACAAAAGGAGCATCTTGTGAAACCTGGAATCTGCCTCCAATGATGATCTTACCATCTTCCTGAAGGGAGGCTGTATGAATTACACCAGAGATGATCTGTTTAAATGTATTATCAACCTTACCGTCTGCATGGAGCTTTGCAATGCTATAGAATGGGGCTTCTTTAGGCATTACAAAGCCACCGGCTAATATCTTACCATCTGGAAATGGTAGGATTGTTAAAATGTATCCACCACCACCTAGTGGGAGGCTTAATGAGGGATCATGTGACCCATCTGTATTTAAGCGGGTCAGGTAAGAAGTAGGGTTACCATTTGTATGGGTGAATCCGCCAGCCACCAAAATTTTTCCATTTACTTGTACGGCAACTGTATGTGCGCCAATTTCTAAATGACCTGTGCTATATCCTTCAATTCCAGCTTCAGGGTTGAAACTATAATCTATACTTCCATCTTCATTTATTCTGACAATGCTTCTTCTAGCTGAGCCATTGTAACCGGTAAAGTTACCTACTGCCAAAAGTTTCTTGTCTGGAAGTACTATCGTTTTAAAAACATAGGATTGCTCATGCCTTTTATATTCATTTAGATCATAATAGGAGAAATGAGCACCATTGATCCCTGATCCTTTATTAAAGGTAGTATCAATTGATCCATCTGGCAGCAAAAAAGCAAGCCTACTATAGTTATGACCATTTATCCCATTGAAAAGGCCTCCAATTAAAACTCTCCCGTTATTTAGATAAGCCGTGGTCTTAACAGAGGAAAACAGATATGTTAAATTAGCTAAAGAATAAGGTAATGTTTCTGTGAGTCCGGAAAAGGTGTTTTGAAGGCTCCCATTTTTACTTAAAATGGCTATATGGCTAGTCTTAATGCCATTGTATGTGTTGAATTTGCCACCAATAACTATTCTTTCATCAGGTAAAACCAAGACAGATTCAATTTCATTGTCTGACCCTTTTTCGGGCGTAAAGGTATGGTCAATTGTACCGTCTTCATTTAAGCGAATGATTCTGTTAAAGGAAGAACTATTGAATTTTGTAAAATTTCCAACAAGAATTATTTTACCGTCTTTTTGCATTGCAGCAGAATATACAATATCATTTGCCCCAATTTCTGAGCCAAAACTAAGATCTAATGTTCCATCTGTATTTAGGCGCGCCACACTGCCACGAGCCACACCATTGTAATGAGTAAAAAGACCACTAATGATTAATTTTCTATCTCCTTGAATTAAAACGTTTCTAATATTTGAACCTGAAAAAAAAGGGGATTGGTCTCTAGAATGTGTAAAGCAGGAACCTACTTTAAAACTGTCATCTAATTGGCCGTCAGGTTGTATGCGAACTAAATTTGTTCTAGAAACTCCATTGTATTTGCCAAATTCACCTCCTGCTATAATTTTTCCATCTGGTTGTATGGCTGTAGAAAAAACAGAGGCAGTTCTATGAATAAACCTTGAAGTAAAGCTAATGCCAGGATTGAAGCTTGGGTCTATAGAACCATCCTGATTAAGCCTGTTGATATTAAGCATAGCGGTTGTTGAGGGGCGTGAAAAATTTCCACCAACAATAAATTTACCATCTTTTTGTAAGGATATTGAATAAACATAACCATCATAAGGTTGATTAACTTTAAAACTTGAGTCAATACTTCCATTTGAATTCATTCTAATGATACGGTTGTATGCATTTTTGTTAAATGATGAAAATCCGCCTCCAATAAGATATTTTCCATCAGGTTGAACTACAGTTGTGTGAATTGGGCCATTCACTCCATCGCCTATTTCAAACCCTTTGTCTTTTTGGTTAAAAGTCAAGTCTAATGAACCAGGTGTCTGCGCATCTACTGTTGAACCGAAAAGTATGTAACACAACATAATCGAGCAAAATATATATATATATGTTTAATTACCATAGTCATATTTTTTGAAGTAGAAATGAAGTAAAGTTAATATTATATATATATATATATATATAATATTGCATTATAAAAATTGAATGTCAATGGCTTTAGTGATTGGATATTAATTCTATCTTAGAGCTTGTTTAAATTTTAACTTTCTGGTTATCAATCCAAACGATTGAGGATAATTTGGCAGTTCTGCCAAAGCACCCAACTTTCGGCGCTTTCGGTCGTTTTCTCGAGGTCTTTGTCAAGCCTGCGGAAGAAGGAGAACATGCCGAAGGCCCGCTCCGTGACCCACCTCCACCTTACAGGGATGAAGCCCTCCGTTCCCGGCGGCTTGGATGACACCTCCAACTCCACGCCCAGCAAATTTCCCTCCACCCAAGCCATGAAGCCCTGCTAGTAGGCGGCGTCGGCAAGTATCTTCTCCATGCGGTGCAGGTAACCCTTCAGCGGCTCCACCACCCTGCGGGCCAGGGCTCCGTCCGCCCCGTTGGCCCCGTGCACCACCACGCCCACTCCAGGCCCAGCGTGTTGGTGACCACGTGCCGCTTCCGCCCGTTGGCCTTCTTATTGCCGTCCACGCCCGTCTCCTATGAGATGAACGGGCCTGCCTTGATCGACTGGCTGTCAATGCTGACCGTACTGGGCGAGTCCACCTTGCCCAGCCTTTTCCGCTCCCGCATGTTCAGCGTCGAGTTTAGCCTCGCCAGCGTGCTGTCCGACTTCCATAGGCGAAAATAGTAGTACACCAGCTGCCACTTGGGGAAGCACCCCTGCGGCAGGTTCCGCCACTGGCATCCCACGCGGAGCACGTAAAATATGGTGTCGGCTATAACCCGCAGGCTGTGCAGACGTTTCCTACCAGTGGGCAGCGATGAGGACATCGCCTCCCATTGCGAGTCAGTCAATTTCCTGTACTGGGATTCCATAAGCACCGAAGTTTGGTCACTTAATGCTTACGGGCTGACTCGCTTTTTTTATCCCTTTCCTAAATTTAAACAAGCTCTAATTATTTTTCTATATCCATGCCTCAATAGAAAAAGTTGGCTTTACCTAAAAATATTCAATATAAGAATTCTTAGGTTTATCACAATGATATGATAGCTCGATAAGTCAGGATTTTCAATTGATTCATAGTGCCCGACTGTTAGTATTTTTGCCCCACAGGACGGCGCTAGTTTGGCTGGGATGTACCTCTTCAATGGTGAATGACACCTTTGAATCCTTGAGCTGCAGAAATGCAAGGTGCGTAGCAACACATCTTTGTATTTAGACCTTCGCTGGCGCGAGCTTGCAGCTTGTGCCTTTCTTTTTCAATTTCTAATCTAGTGAAGCAAAAGAGGCTGATGGTGACGTGTGAACACGAGCTGCAAGCTCGCGCCAACGGTTGATTTGCGAGGTTTGTACCAGAAGTAGGTATGCTGAAGCAGCAGTGAAGGAGGGGGGGACGTATAAGGTACGGAAAGTGGATTAGTGTACCTACCTCATGAGTCGGAAGTACAAGTTTTATGACAAGGGCGGACTGTATTTTGTCAATTTTGCAGTGGTGTACTGGATAGACGTTTTTACGCGGGAAGAATACTGCGCCCTCATCACCGATAGCCTGAACTACTGCCAGCAACACAAAGGCCTGCAGGTGTTTGCATGGTGCATTATGCTAGCCATGTGCATTTAGTTTTCAGGTGTAGCCATGAAAACCCCGGTGAGGTACTGAAAGAATTCAAAACATTTACCTCTAAGCAACTGCAAAAAGCTATCTCAGAAAACCCAAAAGAAAGTCGAAAAGACTGGATGTTGTGGCTCATGGAACGGGCTGGGCAGAAAAACAGCAACGTACAGAAGCGCCAATTCTGGCAGCAGCACAACCACCCCATAGAATTGTGGTCACCGGCCGTGATAGACCAGAAAATAGACTACATTCATAAAATCGGGTGGCCGCTGGTTTGGTGTCAGAACCCCACCACTGAAAATACAGCAGTGCCTTGGATTATAGTGGCGGCAAAGGGTTGGTGCCTCTGGCATTGGAAGAATAGCTACGTTCTGAACGTTAGGAATGCATTTTGAGAAGCGTTTGCCCGGTGCATTTATCTTTCGCTGGCGCGAGCTTACAGCTCGTGTCCACGCATTCTGCATCCAAACATTACCTTGAAATGAAGGCACGAGCTGCAAGCTCGCGCCAGCGGCAGGTTACAAGAGAGATAGTACGTTTGAAAAACGTTGGCTCAAACAGACTTCGCTGGCTATTCATATTTACTAGCGTGAGCATGCCCTTACATTTCTTTCGCTGGCGCGAGCTTGTAGCTCGTGTCCAAACATGCCATGACTAACCATTGCCTGAAACTTGAAGAAAGGCACGAGCTGCAAGTGCGTGCCAGCGATGGGAAGAGGACCAGCAGGGAAATCCGTAGGTATTTCCGTTTTTGGCCTGTTTTCCGGAAATCAGGCCAAAAACGGAAATGGCCGTCTGCGTGAACTTCAACCGGGTTTCCCGTAAAAGGGGAAGTTTCTCTAATTTCGGCCCATGGCAAACCAAATTCCGCAGCAGAATAACCCAAACCAATTCCCCGGCTTCGTCACCGTTCGCGGGGCTCGCGAGCATAACCTGAAGAACGTAGACCTCACCATCCCGAGAGATGCGCTGGTGGTGTTCACGGGCGTGTCGGGGTCGGGGAAGTCGTCGCTGGCGTTCGGGACGCTGTACGCCGAGGCCCAGCGCCGCTACCTGGAGAGTGTGAGCCCTTACGCGCGGCGGCTGTTCCACCAGATGGCCGTGCCCGAGGTAGACGCCATTGAGGGCCTGCCCCCGGCCGTGGCCCTGCAGCAGCAACGCGGCACGCCCACCACCCGCTCCAGCGTGGGCAGCGTGACCACCCTCTCTAACCTGGTGCGCATGCTGTACAGCCGGGCCGGAGACTACCCGCCGGGCCAACCCATCATCTACGCCGAGGCGTTCTCGCCCAACACCCCCGAGGGCGCGTGCCCCACCTGCCACGGCCTGGGCCGCATCTACGACGTCACGGAGGAAAGCATGGTGCCAGACCCTTCGCTCACCATTAGGGAGCGGGCCATTGCCGCCTGGCCCACCGCCTGGGGCGGCCAAAACCAGCGCGACATCCTGGTCACCCTGGGCTATGACGTAGATACCCCCTGGAGCGAGCTGCCCCAGAAAGACCGCGACTGGATCCTGTTCACTCAGGAGCAACCCGTGGTGCCCGTGTACCCCGGCTATACCCCAGAGCAAACCCGCCGCGCCCTGCAGCGCAACGAGGAACCCAACTACATGGGCACCTTTACCAGCGCCCGGCGGCACGTGTTCCATACCTTCGCCAACACCAACAGCCCCCAGATGAAAAAGCGGGTGATGCAGTACATGCTCCACACAGACTGCCCCACCTGCCACGGCAAACGCCTGAACCCCGCTTCGCTCTCCGTCACCTTCGCGGGCTATGATATTACCGAGCTGTCGCGCCTGCCCCTGCAACGGGTGGCCGAGTTACTGAAACCATACGCGGCGGCCTCGGCCGAAGGCCATAATCAACAAGACGCGGAACACCCGGAACAACTCATCGTGAAGCAGCGCATCGCGCAGGATTTGACCGCCCGCATTCAGGTGCTGCTGGATCTGGGCCTCGGGTACCTGAGTTTGGAGCGAAGTACGCCTACCTTGTCGCCCGGCGAATTGCAGCGCCTGCGGCTGGCCACGCAGCTGTACTCGCATTTGTTTGGGGTGGTGTACGTGCTGGACGAACCCTCGGCGGGCCTGCACCCCTCAGATACCGTGGCCCTGCTCACCGCCCTGGCCAACCTGAAGAAAGCGGGCAACTCTTTGTTTGTGGTAGAGCATAACCTGGACGTGATCCGGCAAGCCGATTGGCTCGTGGACGTAGGCCCCGCCGCCGGCGAGAAAGGCGGCGAAATCCTCTACAGCGGTCCGCCCGAGGGGTTGCAAGAAGTACCTAACTCCCAAACCGCCGCTTATCTGTTCGGCACGGCCCCGGGGCAAACCCGCCCGCTGCGTACGCCCACTGGCTGGCTCAAACTCAGCGGCGTGACCCGCAACAACCTGCAGAACCTGAGTGCGGCCTTTCCGCTGGGCGTGTTCACCACCGTCACGGGCGTGTCAGGCTCGGGCAAGAGCAGCCTAGTGAGTCAAGTGCTGGTAGAACTGGTCGCCGAAGCCCTGGGCCAGTATCTCCAACCCGAGGAAGAAGAAACCGATGCGCTGGAAAGCCCCGCCCCGCAGACCATGGGCGGCCGAATCGTGAGCGGCATGGAGCACATCAAGCGGCTGGTGCGCGTGGACCAGAAAGCCATCGGCCGCACGCCCCGTTCCAACATGGCCACCTACACCGGCCTCTTTGACCACGTGCGCAAACTCTTCGCTGACACGCCGCTGGCCAAACAACGCCGCTATGACGCGGGCCGCTTCTCGTTCAACGTTGCCAAAGGTCGCTGTGAGAACTGCCAGGGCGAAGGCTTCGTGATGGTGGAACTGCTCTTCCTGCCCAGCGTGTACGCGCCCTGCCCCGTCTGCCACGGCGCCCGCTACAACGCCCAAACCCTGGAAGTAACCTACCGCGACCTCAACATCGCGCAGGTCCTGAACCTCACCGTAGATGCCGCCTGGGAGTTTTTTGATGAAGAACCCGCCATCCACCGCGCCCTCACCGTGCTGAGCGAAGTTGGCCTGGGCTATCTGCGCCTGGGGCAGCCCGCCACCGAACTCTCCGGCGGGGAAGCCCAGCGCATCAAACTAGCCACCGAACTCCAGCGTCTGTCAAGGGGCAACACGCTCTACATTTTGGATGAACCCACCACCGGCCTGCACCCAGCAGACGTGGAGAAACTCATGGCCCAGCTGGAAAAACTGGTAGACGCGGGCAACACGGTCATTGCCGTGGAGCACACCCTACGCGTGGCCGCCGCCAGTGACTGGGTCATGGACATTGGGCCCGGAGCCGGGGAGGAAGGCGGCCAGATTGTAGCGGCCGGTACCCCGGAGGAAGTGGCGAAGGTGGCCGGGAGTAAAACGGCTCCGTTCTTGGCGAAGGAACTGGCAGGGTAGTCCAGAAGTTAGTTTCCGTTTAGGGGCAGTTTTTGCCAAAACAGGTCAAAAACGGAAACGGCGGTTCAAGTTGCCAGAAGCTGGAGTTCCTGGCGCAGACACTCGCAGGTCCTCCGGACGCTACGAGGTCTTTGGGAGTCCTGAGTTCTGAGTCTTGAGTCCAGAGTTTAGCAAGTAAGCTGAGGTAAGCTGGCGCGAGACTAAAGTCTCGTGCCAAAGGATGATGCGAGTCTCCAGACTCGCCGGGAACCGTAAAAAGATCAGGAATGCGTAGAACCCACCCCAACCCTCCCAAGAGGGGAGTGCCGGGAATGCGTGCGGGTGTAGGCAATATTTCCCCTACATCCGCAATGCACGGTCCGGCAGGCGTAAACATCCCCTTCGCTCCGCTGCAAAACCTAATGTACTGTGTCTTACGTCTTGCTTCTTGTGTCTTAGTTACGCTTTCAACCCCAGCGGCTGGGGCGGGAGCGGCACGAAGTCGGTTTCACCGGGAACGGGCGGGAAGGTCTGGGCGGTCCAGCGGGCTTTGGCGTCTTCAATCTTTTCCCGGGTGCTGGCCACGAAGTTCCAGTAAATGAACCGCTCCTCGGGGAAAGGGGCACCGCCGAACAAATAGACCGTGGTGTTCTCCAACAGCTCAAACGAGCAGAGCGTGCTATCCTGGGTCACCAGTAGTTGCTTGGGTTCAAACACGTGGCCCTCGGTGGCAATGCCACCTTCCAGAATGTAGAGTCCGCTTTCGCCGTACAGGCCTGAGCCCAGATTCACGGTTTGGCGGTGGGTACTTTTGATTTCCAGGAAGTACAGCGGGCTGTACACCGGCACCGGCGAGGTATGCCCCAGCGCCTGCCCGGCAATGAGTTTAAACGAAAGGCCGTCTTCTTGCCAGGTGGGCAGGTCCTGCGCGGGCGTGTGCGAGAAAGCGGGTTCCATGTCTTCCAGGTGCAACGGTAGCGCTACCCAAATCTGGAGGCCGTGCAGCATCTTCTCAGAGGTACGCAGGTACGCTGGGGTGCGCTCAGAGTGCACAATGCCGCGGCCCGCCGTCATCCAGTTCACCGCGCCCGGCTGTATCTCCAGCTCGGTGCCCAGGCTGTCGCGGTGCATCATGCTGCCCTCCAGCAGGTAGGTGAGCGTAGAGAGCCCTATGTGCGGGTGCGGCCCCACGTCCAGGTTCTCATGGTCAGAGAGGCAGGCGGGGCCCATGTGGTCAATAAACGCAAAGGGCCCCACCATGCGCTTGCCCTTGAACGGCAACAGTCGGCCTACCAGAAAATTCCCGATGTTGCTGGGCCGCTCTTCTATGATGTGTTGGATGTTGGACATGAGTGGGAGGAGGTTGCTTACCGATGAAAGGTACAAAAAGATACCGAAAACAGAGGAGCCGCTACCATTTTCCGTTTAGGGGCTGTTTTTCCAAAAAGAGCCCCTAAACGCAACGCATGCCTTTGGGCTGTACCGCCACCGGCGGCTTTCTTCCTGGGTTTCCCGTCCCGTGCATGGGGCAAAACTATCCTCTCAAAGTAACTCCCTCGCCCGGGCAACGTTTTAGAAACGGTGGCTTGGGGGCAATTGCTGTCTAATTGTGAAGATCAGGGCAGGAAGAGAAGGGCAGCACGTTCCTCCCTTAAGCCGCTGCGCATACAAGGCCAAAAAAGCAATTCATGGAAGTACAAAAGTTTTTGCAAGTACCTGGGCCACGTCTGGTGGCACCCGTTTCATTTTCTTTTCTGTTGAAAGTAGTAGGGCTGTGGCTGTTTTGCCTGGGGCTTTGGGCAGTTCCGGCGCAGGCCCAGGAAGCGGCGGCAGACACGGTGGCCGTGGAAGCCACAGTGCCCAACTGGCCCGATGACTCGCTGGGCAGGCGCACGCCCCGCGGTACGGTGGAAGGGTTTATCCAGGCCATTTCTGAGCAGAACTACGCCAAAGCCGCCCTGTACCTGAACCTGGACAGCGCCCTGCAGCAGCCCCAGCGCGGCGAAAAGCTGGCGCACGCCCTGCAACGCCTCTTAGACCAGGGTGGTGAGATTCTGCCGTACGCCTTTATCAGTGACACTTCCTCCGGACGCTCCAATGACAACCTGGGCCCCAATCTGGACCGCGTAGGGTCGGCCACGGTGAACGGCGAAAATTTTGATCTGTTCCTGGAGATGATTGAAAGTCCGGAGGGCGGCCCCATCTGGCTCTTTTCCTCCCAAACGGTGCAGCGCATTCCGGTAGACATTGAGCAGGCCTCCAAACCCATCGCCGACCAGGTGATGCCCAGTGTGGTCGTGGAAAAGAAGTGGGGTGGGGTGCCAGTGGGGCATTGGCTTTCTTTGCTGCTCATTGCGGCTCTGGCCTACGCCGTGGCCTGGTGTATCATCATGGGGCTGAGGTATGTGCTGCGCAAGACCTGGAAAAAAGCCCGCGAAGAATCGGTGGCGGGGCTGATACAGGCCTTTTCGCTGCCCATTCAGTTATACCTGGCCCTGCGGCTGGCCATTTGGGCAAGTCAGACGGCGGGGATCTCCATAATTGTGCGGCAGAAGTTCAGCGCTCTCACCATTATTGCCACGGTGGTTTTGTTCCTGTTGCTGATCTGGCGCCTCATAGATGTGTTTGGGCTGTACCTGCAGCGGCGCATGATTGCCCGGCGGCACCAGGCGGGGCTCTCGGCGGTGTTGTTCCTGCGCCGCGGCGCGAAACTGGCGGTGGTAGTCTTCGGGGTGATTGCGGTACTGGGCACCCTGGGTTTTGACGTGACCACCGGTATTGCCGCGCTGGGGGTGGGTGGTTTGGCCCTGGCGCTGGGGGCGCAGAAAACCGTGGAGAACTTTGTGGGCAGCGTCACCCTCATCGCCGACCAACCCATTAGGGTAGGCGATTTCTGTAAGGTAGGCGACACCGTGGGCACCGTGGAAACCATTGGCATGCGCTCTACCCGCATCAGGACCAATGACCGGACCATTGTCACCATTCCCAACGGCGATTTCTCCTCGCAACGTATTGAGAACTACGCCCACCGCGACCGCATCTGGTTCCACCCCACGTTTGGCGTGCGCTGTGACACCAGCCCAGAGCAGATCAGGTACCTTTTGGTGGAGTTGCGGGCTATCTTGTACGCCCATCCTAAAATTGATCCAACCTCGGCCAGGGTACGCTTTGTGGGCATTGGTGCCTCGTCCTTCAACCTGGAAGTGTTTTCATATGTGCTCACCAGCGATTTTGACGAGTTTCTGGAGATACAGGAAGACCTGTTGCTGCGCATGATGGATGTGATCAACGCCAGCGGCACCAGCTTTGCGTTCCCGTCGCAGACCCTGTATCTGGGCCGCGATACGGGGCTGGAGCAGGAGAAAACCCAATCTGCCGAAGAACAGGTGAAGAAGTGGCGCGAAAACGAAGAACTCCAACTGCCGCGGTTCAGTCCGGAACGCATTGCCAGCCTGCGCAACACCATTCCCTACAAATCTAAAGACGAGAAGTAGCCTAAAGGCTAACCAGGGAAGAAGTAGGCAAGGCCGCTGTTTAGCGCCTGTTTTTGAAAAAAGAGCCCCTAAACGTACCCCTGTCTCTGCTACGGTTTTGGTCACTTTTACTTCTCTCGTAAACAGGAATCGCCTCCCGCTGATGTGCGGGAGGCGATTCCTGTTTTATAACTTGAGACTATAGAAGGCTACTGGGCCAGCGGGTTGTAGAATTTTCCGGTTAACGTGAACAGGTACAGAACCCGGGTATTGATGTTGAACCAGTAGGTGTCTTTCAGCTTGGCCATCTCCGTCCCGAACTGGTTGACGGTAGTCTGGCTGTTGCTCATGGCCGCCACGGCAAAACCGCCAATAAAGGCGCTGTTGCCGCCGTAGGTTCCTCTTGGCGTACCGTTCAGCTCATACCCGTCTTTGATATTGGCGGGGCCTATCTGACTGGCCCAGTTGGAGACTTTCTTGGCCCAGGCTTCGGCTTTGGCGTTGCCGTTCCAGAGGTAGTCCAGGGTGAGCCGCCACGGGGCGCGGCAGGCATCATAGCCAAAATAACCGGCCCGGCCACCAGGGCCCGGAGCACCGGCAGCGGTTTGCCAGTCGGGTACCAGACCGGTGGTAGGGTGGGCGCTGGCTTCCAGCAGGGTATAGGTGTCATCAGCTAATTGATTCCAGATGTTGTCTCCCGTCACGGTGGCAAACACCCGGAAGAAAGCCGGCGTGTGGTACATAAGATCCAGCATGTTGCAGCCACCCCAGGCCACGTTGTTGTAGCCAGGCCCCAGCACGTAAATGCTCTTGCCGTTGGAGTTACACGGCACCACCACCTTTTCTTTCACTACTTTCAGGATCTCTTTGGCGGCTGTGAGGTAAGATTCTCCCCAATGTTTGCTGGCCACAATCAGGGCGAAGGCTACGTCTATATCGCCATCGGTGGCGCTGCCTTTGTCCAGATACCCGTTGCAGGTCACGGACCAGGCCATCATGTTGCCCGCCTCCGGGGTGCGTTTGCTGTTATAGAACCTATGGATGCCGTCAAAGGTGGCTTTGTCCTGGGCGTAGGCGGCCAGCAGCATCCCAAAACCCACGGCCTCTACTTTGGTTTCCTGAGGGTTTTCTGAAATTAACCGTAGGCCATCATTACAGGCCACCACCTGAGTTGTTTTCCAGCGGTTGTACTCGCTCATGGCCAACTCTGGGGTAAGGGTGGTGGGCATAAAACCGTGGGCATACGACGTGGTGGAAGTGGGCACGGTAACAACCAAATCCTGCTTCACGGGCTGTCCTTTGGTGTAGTTGATAGGAGCAGAGCCCAGCACGGTGTTGTCTGTACCCGTTAAGACGGTCACGTGCAACGTGCCGGAAGCCGGAAGGCTGGGTACGTTTTTGAGGTTGAAAGAAACCATACCGCTTGCGTTGGAGGTTCCTTTGGCCAGCGCGAGCGTGGGATTGCGGCCATTGGCTTCAGTAGAAGGAGCCCGGAAAAGATAGGCGGTCGCGTTGGCTACCGGCGCGTTGGAGGCGCTTTTTAGGGTAATGTCTACCGGGGTGTCAGGGTCTGTGGCTGCTTCCTCCTCTTCCCCACTGCTACAGCTGACCAAGCTCCAGGAAAGGAGCAGACAGCAGATTCTAAACACCAATGACTTCTTCATGGTTACACAATTTATAGATTGATTTTAGGTATGACTTAGGAGGAATTGAAAACTAATGCAAACGTTGTCATAAATATATCAATTTTTTATCTAAACGTCTCTTCCTGAGAAGATAGGATGAAAATAAAAGCCGCTGAACCCTAACTCGGACTTTATTTACGCTGGCTTCTTTCTGTTTCTGGAGACCAGCCGGTGAATGTAGTGCAGTTTCTGTACCACGGGTTTGGAGAACGTTTCGGGGAGCAGGTCGGGGAGGCCCAGGGAGCGGTTCACTTCGTTTACCTTCAGGCTGAGGTCGGCGTAGCGTTGCAGCATGGTGTCCAGTTGGTTGGCTATCAGGTCTTCCTGGGGCAGTTCCAGCAGATCGGCGTTGTCGGCGGTGTCCAGCACGGCAATCATGTCCAGGTATGTACCCCAGGTTTCGGCGAAGTCTTCCCAGGGGTGCATGGTGGCGTAGGCGCTGATGTAGCTGTTGGCCCAGTAGGCTTTGGGGCCGTTCTGGTAATATTGGCTCATGGCGTCGCTGTACGAGGGGTTCTCATGGTCCCCGAAGATGGCTTTGAAGGCTTCCTCGTCTTTGTTCTGCACCAGCAGCTGCCAGTAGTAGTGCCCAATCTCATGCCTGAAGTGCCCGATAAGCGTGCGGTGGGTCTCGTTCATTTCCACGCGCAGCTTTTCGCGCTCCACAGAATCGGCTTCGCGTACGTTGATCGTGATTTTTCCATCGGCGTGGCCGGTGTAAACTTTCTCCTCATTGCCTATTTTAAGCCAGCCCAGAGTGGTGGGCTGTACGTCTTCCTTGAAATCAAAGGAGAGGGGCAACTCAAAGTTCTCTCTCTTAGAACCGTAAGGAAGGCCAATGGAGTCCAATAAATACAGCAGGCGCCTTTTGGCTACTTCCAGCTTGTACCACTTGGTCATGTTATGGTCTACGCTCAGGTCTGGGATGGTCTCAGTGAGTTGGCAGTAGCGGCAGAGGCTTTGGGCCTGCTGAGTCTGCCCCTTATTCGCTACCACCCGGTTGCAGACGTTGAAAGCGGAATAGTTGTAGCACTTCACCACCGCCGACCGGCACTCTGGGTTGGTGCACACGTAACCGCCGTGGCCGTCTGGTTCAATGGCGTGCATGCCTTCGCAGACCTCGCACCAGGCTACTTCTCTGTTACAGCACACGCAGAGCGAGTTCTCAAAAAATAATTTATTGCCGCAAATGCAGTGAAAGGTTTTCATAAGCTGGAGAATAGCGGGTGGCTGATCTGTTTAGATGCTTTGCTGGTTGTACGTAAGAACGGCTTGGGTAAAGGGGGCGCTTGCGCTTTTATTGCTGGGCCGCTCCAACCATGGGCGTGGGGTGGATGGTGACCCCGTACGCTGTTTTATGGCCGCCCGTGGTTTTGAGCACCCCCCGGAGCGGACTGCAGTCGCCGTAATCAGCGCCGTGGGCGGCTTTGATGAAGTTGAGGTCGGCGAGCAGGTTATTGGTGGGGTCAAAGCCCTGCCAGCCCAGACCCGGCACAAAGGCCTCGGCCCAGGCGTGCATTACGGCGGTGCCCGTTAGGTTCAGACCCTGGTTCAGGTACCCAGAGGCGTAGCGGCAGGGAATCTTGTTGAGCCGGGCAATGCCAATGAACAGGTGGGTGTAATCCTGGCAAACGCCGCGGCCCAATTGAATCACTTCGCTCACGGTGGTGTGCACGTGGGTGGGCTCGGGGTCAAATTCCAGCATCTGGTGAATGAACCGGTTCAACTGCACCAGATAGTCATAGACGGGCTGCTTTTCTTCCCGGAACAAAAGGCGGCGGCGCAGGCCATCTTCAATGTGCGTATAGTGCCCGGTGCCCAGGTACAGGTGGTGGTCAATGAAGAAGTCATACGCGCACAGGGCTCTTTGCTCCTCGGCCACCGTGAGCGGTGTGCCAGTGGGGAGGAAAGGACGCGTTTTCTCCACCAGCGCCGTCATCTCAAACCGGAACTCCCGGAAAGGCTGGGCCGTGTACAGGCTGGTCACGTCAAACCCGAACGGGTTCTGGTGGTGGAACTCCTGGGCGGGCAAGGTATGCTGAAACTCCACGCTGAGCACCCGCTGGGTATCATCCTGGCAAGGCGTGATCTGGAACGAGAAAAACGCCTCCTTCACCGGGTCTTCATACGTGTTGTGAGTGTAGTACTTTACTTCGTATTCTGTTTTCATAGCTGAAGGGCAGCGCCATCAGTTGTACTTCAGGTATTTGGCATCCAGTAAATGGGCCAGTGCATAAATGCTCTCCAGGGTGGTGTTCAGGAACTCCACGGGGTTTTCCTCTATGTCCTTTACCGTGGTGTACTGAAAATTGCAGGCCAGCTTACCGGCTTCAAAGTGGATGAACCCCTGCTTTTTCTCTTCCTGGAAAGAAATCTCATTGATGCACTGCTTCACGGTGTTAAGGCTAAACGCCACAGATTTAGGGAAAGCGGTGTCAAAGAGCAGGAAGTTGAGCACATGGTGTTTGTCTGGGGCCGTTTTCTGGCAGCGCATGTACATGTCAAAGGATTCTACGCTGAGCAGGGTAGAAGTCCAGATGAAGTTCTCATAGGCGGCGTAGTCTGGGCCAGACAACATCTTCTCCCTGTCTTTGAACTTGGTCTGCAAGATCAGGATGATCTGGATGGCTCTTTCCAGGTGCATGCCCAGATAAATAAGCTGCCACACATCATTGCGCAGGAGGGTGTTGTCTATGTAGCCCTTCATGACATAGCTGTTCTCCTCAATTCTTCTGGCAAAGTACTCAATCTCCTCGGCATGCAGCCCCGCGGCGGCGTAGGCGTTTATCTTGTGGTAAAAGGAATTGATGGCTTCCCAAAGCTCAATGGAGATGCTGTCGCGGGCGCCGCGGGCGTTCTCACGCACCCGGTCTATGTAACTCAGAATGGAGAAGGAGTTGTCTTCAGAAATGGCGGTGTAGTTGATGACCGCGTTGGCCTCTAACTGCTGTTGGGTCTGGAAGTAGCCCTCCCAGTTGGCGGTCATGTGTAAGATAGATTCCAGCACGTTTTCCTGGTTGTGCGCCAGCGGAGAGTCTACAGATGCCACATACTGTACTCTGGTGTAGCGGGCAATGTGTTCAGACCTTTCCAGGTAGCGCCCCATCCAGAATAAGCTGTTTCCGATTCTTGATAGCATGTTGATCTTGGTTGAGAGTAAAAGGCCGCGGTGCTTTACCGGTGGCGCAGACGCTCCGCCTGCGCCACCGGTAACTGTTCTGTTCGCGTACCTGCGTTTAGGGTGTCTTTTTCTGAAATTAGGTGAAAACTGAAAACGTGTTACACCGCGCTGTCATCCCTGATTACCCAGGTGTCTTTGGAGCCTCCGCCCTGCGAAGAGTTCACAATGAGGCTGCCTTTCTTGAGCGCTACCCTGGAGAGACCGCCCTTGAGCACAAACTGCCGGTCTTTGCCCAACAGCGTGAACGTGCGTAAGTCTACGTGCCGGGGTTCAAACCGGTCTTCGCCCTCAATGTAGGTGGCGTGCATAGACAGGTTCATGATGGGCTGCGCAATGTACTTGCGGCGGTTCTGGGTAATGAGCTGCTTGAACTCGGCCAGCTGCTCCTTGGTGGCCTTGCTCCCGATGAGGATGCCGTACCCGCCGCTTTCGTCTACGGGTTTCACCACCAGGTTCTGCATGTTCTCCAGCACATATTTAAAGTCATCGTCTTTCTCGCAGCGGTAGGTCTGCACGTTGTTCAGGATAGGCTCCTCGCCCAGGTAGTATTTGATGATGTCCGGAACGTAGGTGTACACGGCTTTGTCATCGGCGAAGCCGGTGCCCGGGGCGTTCACCAGGCTCACGTTGCCTTCGCGGTACGCGCCCATAAGGCCCGGCACGCCCAGCACCGAGTCTGGGTTGAAGGCCATGGGGTCCAGGAAGGCATCATCTATGCGGCGGTACACCACGTCTACCTTCTTGGGGCCGTTAATGGTCTTCATGTACACGAAGTTCTTCTCCACGTACAGGTCGCGGCCTTCCACCAATGACACGCCCATGGTGAGCGCCAGATACGCGTGCTCAAAGTATGCCGAGTTGTACACGCCCGGGGTAAGCACCACGCAATTGGGCGCGTCTACGCCCTGCGGCGCCACTGACTGCATGGTGGCCAGCAGTTCCTGCGGATATTCCTGCACCGTGCTCACTTTGAATTTGCGGAAAGTTTCCAGCAGCGCCCGTTTCATGGCCACGCGGTTGGTGAGCACATAACTGATGCCGGAGGGGCACCGGATGTTGTCTTCCAGCACGTAGTACTTGCCATCGCTGTGTTTGATGAGGTCTGTGCCGGAGATGTGGTTGTAGATGCCGGCCACGGGTTTAATGTCCAGCATGGCCTTGAGGTAATTCTTGGAGGAGAAGATAAGGTCGGCGGGCACCACCTTGTCGCGCAGGATGTGCTTGTGGGTGTAAATGTCCTGGATGAACAGGTTGAGGGCCACGCACCGCTGAATAATCCCTTTCTCCAGTTGGGCCCACTCGTCGGCCTGAATGATGCGCGGGAACAGGTCAAAAGGAAAAATGCGCTCCACCCCCTTGGCTTTGTCTGTGTACACCGAGAAGGTGATGCCCTGGTTGAAGAAGGAGGTTTTGGCGTGTTCATTGAGTTGCCGGTAGTCGTCTTTGGAGTACTTCAGAAACTGGCTGTACAGCGCCTCATACTCTGGGTTTACTTTGCCAGCCTGGCAGAATACTTCATCTAAAAACTGCGGCGGTGTCTGGTAATTCCCAAACACACCACTTGTCATTGCTTGGCGCATTGCCCCGTCCATATAGTATCCGTTAAAGTTATTCTTCTAAAAAGATGATCTTTCAATAGTGCAAAGCGGGTAGAAGATTGAAAAACAGCTGGTTTGGTCCTGTTTTGAGAAATATCCTGCTGTTTTAGCCTCTTCCCGTATTCTGCCCTAGCTCCACCGGTTCACCTTTTGGTCGCTCTTCAGGTGAAGAGACCATGTGTGGTAGTGACAGTGGGTTGGGGAGCTATTCCTTTCTGCGCATGCTTGCTTCCAAAAGTGCAACTACGGTGAATGGATGGGTAATTGTTGTAGCCCAAAGCCGGAATGGGCGGCCTAAAGCTTTATTTCCGTATTTTCTGATGCAGAACAAGTATTTACCGCAGCGTCTATATGGCCGGAAAGACGTAAAAATGCCGCCCCAGGGATGAGTGCCAGGGGCGCGTGCTCTGTGAGGCCGTCCATGAACCTGCCCTTGCCCTTGAGCAGAAGTCGTATAGATTTATTTGCCAGGTGCAGGCCTCCTTTTGGCAAGTTGGGGCTGCTGCTGCTTGCATCTGCGGTGGCAGGGTAGATGATGAATATTCTTTGCGTTTAGGGGCTCTTTTTCTAAAAACAGCCCCTAAACGCAAAGATTGCTTTGGCTGCCTTTCTTAAACGCCTGAGCAGGCGAGCCCATGAAAACGAAGAAGCGCCAGGGAATGTACCCGGCGCTTCTAGGTTACTCACTTTTCAGGTGTAACAGGCAACGTGTCAAAAGCCGCCCAGTTCATTGCTGCCCCGGCCCGAGTTCTGTGAGGAGGTGCTGCCGGAACTGCCCTGGCCGCTGCCGTAAGTACTGCCGCCCATGGGCCCGTAGCCCCCCAGATTTCCGGAAGTAGTGCCATAGGAGTTGTCGCCCCAGGTGCCGCCCTGGTGACCGCCGGTGTAGCCCCGGCCGCCGCCGTAATTGGTGCCGCCGTAGGAGCTACCCAAACCAGACCCATAATGGTCACTGAACGGACGGATGCCGTAATTGGGAATGCCCCGGTCTGAGTGCAGCCCTGAATCGCCTTGACCACCGCCTAACTGAGAACGGTTGTAGCCGTCTTGGGAGCCGGAGTAATAGGCCTGCTCGTCTTGACGGGCGCCGTACCGGTGTTCGCTGTTGAGGGTGTTGTAGCGGTCTGAGGTGCCGTCATAGCTGGAAATACCGTATCCCTGCCGGATATTGCCCATCAGGTCCTCGTCTTCGCGGCCCCGGGGCAAGGTTGGGTCCTGCCGAAAATCTTGTTGGTAGCGGTCGCCGAACCGGTCGTGGTCCTGCCGGTAATTGCTTTGGTACGGCCGCTGGCCCTGCCGGTCGTGGCGGGCGTGGTCGGGCTGCTGGAAATGCCGTTCCTCGTGGTGGCCGTATCCCTGCCAGGCGGCTTCATAATGGTGCTGGGGATTCTGCTGCTGGCGGTCTGCGTCATGGCTCCTGCCGTGGCCATGGTCGTACGGCCCCTGGTTTTGCCCGTGCCGGTTCTGGTTCCAATAATTGTCGCGGTTATCGCGGCCTCTGTCATATCTTTCCATGGTACTTCGCTTTTGGTTAACAAATCCTTCCCTTTTTAACGGGCGCAGAGCTAAGCGGTTTAAGCATAAGGGGTTTGTTGTTTTGGGGAACATCACCTCCAGAAGGCTCTTTTCACCTGCGCAGTCATGGGCAGAGCTGTAGAGAAAGGATTCGGGTTCCCTGGCCTAAGCCGATGGGGGTTCTTCAGGACCATTAACTGTGTCAGGTAGGGGTATAATGACAGACTCAAACCGGACTGCCAGCTTCAAGTTAGTTGAACGGTCTACCGCTGCGCTTGCTCTACGGTTCGCTATTTCAGAAACCAATCTACGGCGGCGGCAGAGACCTGGGCTGGGATTTCATGTTCGCCTTTGAACTCCAGGTAATGTACGTTTCGGCCTTGGTCCCGCAGGTCTTTCTGAATCTTTCTGCCGCAGCGGTCAATGGGCAGCACGCCATCCTGGGTGCCGTGGGAGAGAAAGACGCTGGGGGAGCCGTGGGTTTCCATGGTGTAGGAAAAGCCCGGGGAGAAGGCGATGATGTGGGTGAACAGATCGCCGTTGGTGAGGCCCAGGCACAGGGCGTAGGAGGCGCCGTCTGAGAACCCGCCAATGGCCACCTTGTTAGGGTCAATGGCATAGTGGGCGAACACCTGGGCCAGCGCCTGATCTACCATGAGTACATCTACCCCGAAGCTATTGCTGGCAACAATGTCCCAGGAGTATTTGCGCGAAGCCGGGGCTATGAGGAGCAGGTTATGGACATCGGCGTAGCGCTGGAGCAGCCGGATGCCCTGGCTGGCATCACCGCCGGAACCATGTAGCATCACTGCCAGCGCCGCCGGTTTGCCGGGGTCATAGCCTTTGGGAACGTACAGCAGGCCATCTTTGAGCGTGTCCAGACCCAGGGAATGCAGGCCGGGTTTTGCCGCTTTCCCTGTGGTAGGGGGGCTGTGCCTGGTAGACAAACGCCCAGTTTTGTAACTGTCTCTGCTGGTAACCATACCGCCTCCTTGTTTACAGTAAAATGAACTGATGCTTACGGCTAATAGCCAAAGAGTTACACAGAATAGGCCGGTTGCTTTCATAGTACGGGTGCATCAATAGACAAACAGGGCGTAACTCCAGGGCCGCAACTGCTTTCAACGCAAAACCAGCCGGCGGCGGCTATGTCCAGGGCCGCACGTTCTTTTCTTTAGAGCTGCCGTTTAGGGGCCGTTTTTCCAAAAAGAGCCCCTAAACAGAAAGCCCGGCAAAACCGTCTGCTTCTTGCCCCAAAGGAAACTGAACCGAAGCGTGATTTATCTGGTGCGCGGTGCGATTTCAGTATTTATCTGGCCGCTCCCAGAGAGGGAAACTGCGTATGTAAGGCAGGTGTCCGCCATTGAAAACCTTAAACGGAGAAGACTATGGAAATGCTCATTCCGGCCTCAGACGCGAAGCTGTTCACTATTGCGCCGCCCAACCCCGGTAAAGAAACCATTATTCTGCTGCACGGCGGGCCAGGCGTGCCAGACGGGCTCACTTTTCTGCGGCGCTACCTTGGCAGAGATTTCCACGTGGTGTTCTTCCACCAGCGGGGCACCCTACGCTCACCGGTCAGTGCGCAGGATTTCGCCATGGAACGCTACGTGGCCGACATTAACCGCATCGCCGACCACTTTGGGGTGGAGAAGTTCCACTTGTTGGGGCATTCCTGGGGCGGGTTATACGCGCAACTCTACGCCCAGCGGCACCCCTCCCGGCTCCTGAGCCTTTTTCTGTGCAGTCCGGCCTCGGGCACCGGCCGCCAGTGGGCCGAAACCATGCTGGAGGTGGGGCGCTACAACTTCAGAAAGAGCCGTTTGCTTGAGTTCATGGCCATGCAGGTAAACACCACCCTGGGGCTGCTGGGGAGCAACCGGGGCTACAGACGCTTTTTCAGGCAGGCGCTGGCCAATTTCAGCCGCGGATTTCAGGAGGTACACCCAGAGCATTTCTCGGTAGACTGTATCAGGGCCCGTACCATTAACCGCACCGTGAAAAGCATTCTGACGCACCAGACACTGCCAGACGTGCTCCACACCCCGTTCAACACCACCATCACCTACGGCGACAAGGATATCTTCGGGGACAGTAAAAGGTATGTGCTGCGCCGGTTCCCGGAGGCCAGCGTACAGGTGATACCGGGCAGCGGGCACATCCCTTGGTCCCATAACCCACAGGCGTTCCTGCCCGTGCTGGACACGCACTTTGCCCGCTAAACGCCAGTGCGCGACCCGTTGCGTTTAGGGGCCGTTTTCAGAAAAAGAGCCTCTAAACGCAACGGGCTGCGGTAAATCCTGCTTTCATGTGACAAATACTTAAATCCTATAGATCTGTTAACTAATGGATTAGGCGGGCGTACCTCTGAAGGTGAAGTTGAGCAGAAAACGAAGAATCATTTGATTGCAGTCGTCACAGGAGCCTCCAGCCGAATTAGACGGGCAGCCGCGCTATGGGCAGGGAAGAAGACGCCAAAACCACCTTGCGTTTAGGGGCTGTTTTTCTGAAAACGGCCCCTAAACGCAATTCTCCAGCATGCTGCACTTGCTGGCCCTTTGCCTGGGATGTGACACTTCCTGTATCTGCGACCAAAGAACCGGCAGCCCCTACTTCCCGCACCATTTCCGTTCTTTCGCTTGAGCGGCCAGAGCTGGACGGCTCCTGAATGAAATGAAGCGGGCACAGGAGAAATCACGGCGCGAGGGCGGAAGACGGGGCCTCGCGGCCCTGAGCGTTTACCGGAAAAGAGGAGACAAAGAAGATGATAAAGCCATAGGCAAACGTCACTCCAAGGCATCAGCCAAAGGCAGAAACACGCAGCCGGCAAACTCAGAATCAATAAAAAGCAGAAACCTACTACATCCGTATGAAGAAACGCAAAAGCCATAGAACCACCCTCTCCCTCGTCTGCATCGGCCTGTGGCTGTGGGGCTGCAACCAGACCCCGGCGCAGGAAGGCACGAAACCCGCCGCTGCTGCTGCCCGCTCCGGTAAAGCCGTTACCCTCACCATTCCCAACCATCCGCTCCGCGATGCCCGCGACCTGGACGTGCTGCTGCAACAGATAGGCGATGCCCGCCTTGTGCTGCTGGGCGAAGCCTCGCACGGCACCGCCGAGTACTACAACTGGCGGGCGGCCATCACCAAGCGGCTCATGCAGGAGAAAGGCTTTGATTTTGTGGCCGTGGAAGGCGAGTGGGCCGATTCTTACCGCGTGAACCAGTTCATCAAAGGTCCCCGCCGCGACAGCACCCAGGCCGTGGCGTTGCTGGAACAGTACAACCGCTGGCCCACCTGGATGTGGGGCAACTACGAGGTGGCCTCGCTGGTGAACTGGCTCAACGGCTATAACCAGGGCAAACCCGCGGGGGAGAAAGTAGGCTTCTTCGGGTTGGATGTGTACTGCCTCTGGGAGTCTATGACCGAGCTCATGCCTTACGTGAAGAACAACCCCGAGCTGGTAAAGGCCGCGCGCCAGGTGAACCAGTGTTTCCAGCCGTTCTCCGCCGATGCCATGCAGTACGCCGAGGCGGTGGCCAATGCCTCAGCTAATTGCCGCACTGAAACCAACCGCCTCTGGAAAGCCATCCAGAGCCAATCCGGCGGAGCCGCCCAGACCGAGGCCCAGTTTGTGGCCGAGCAGAATGCGCTGGTAGCCCTCAACGGCGAACGCTACTACCGCGCTGCCGTGAGCAGCAACACCGAGTCCTGGAACGTGCGTGACCACCACATGGCCCAGACTCTCACGCGCCTCCTCAACTTTCACGGGCCTAACTCCAAAGCCATTGTCTGGGAACACAACACCCACGTAGGCGATGCCCGCTACACCGATATGGCCAGCAGCGGCGAGGTGAACGTCGGGCAACTGGTGCGCAAAGAGTACGGCGAGGAAAACGTGTATATTGTGGGTTTCGGGTCTTACCAGGGCACCGTGATAGCGGGTAGCAGTTGGGGAGCGCCTATGAAAACCATGACCGTGCCGCCCGCCGTGCCCGGCAGCTGGGAACAGATTCTGCACCAGCTCAGGCCTACAGATAAAATCATTTTCTCCAAAGACCTGCGCGACCAGAAAACCCTGAGCCGACCGGTGGGGCACCGGGCCATTGGCGTAGTGTACAATCCCAAACTGGAGCACATGGACAATTACGTGCCCTCTGTTATGCCCCGCCGCTATGATGCCTTCATCTTCATTGACAAAACCACGGCCCTGCACCCCATCCAGAGCATCACCGTCCGGAACGAGCCACCTGATCTGTACCCCTCCGGTACCTAAGCGTTGTTCGCGCTTCATTTGCTTGGTAACGTGTCTAAAATGCGTGTAACCCACCCCTCCCCCTCCCAGGAGGGGAATCATCTGCCAGGGTACCAGGCTTGTTCACTACTTAGCTGAGGATTTATCTGCCATGGAAACAAGCAAAAGTCTCTACCTGGTAGGGGAATTTTCGGCAAGAGGAGCAGGCGGAAATCTCCTGCGGGGGAGGGTGCATCTGCAAGAGTACCCAGTAAAGTCTTTCCCTGTACCGGGTGGGTTTTGGCAAAGCCCAGAGAATGTCTATTCCAATGAGGGAATCACCTGTAAAATGACCAAGAAAAAAAGCTTCCGCCAGAGAGGGTAATCCTTTGCAAAAAAGCAGGAAATTCCCCTCCTGGGAGGGGTAGGGGTGGGTTCTAACGGGGAAACGGTAACCCTCACCACTGGCATTAATCCCCGAAGGAGCGTTGAACCGTTCCCGGCAAAACCGGCAGGGTGGCTACGCTGAACAGCAGTTCGTTTCCTTTCTTGGCGGTGACGGCCAGAGCCCCCATTTTGCGGAGGCAGTACGTGAGCTGGCGGCAGCGGTGCAGCGGCAGTTGCAGGGCTAGGGCTACGTCTTTGTTGCTGAACGGCGCGGGCAGGTGGGGCGGCAGGAAACGCAGGAAATCTGCCGGACCTTGGAACTGGTGCGTGCTTACTACCTCTACCAGCCGCCGGTCTTTGATGCTTTCTTTCTTGCGCCATTTACTGCCTTTGCCATCGCGGCAGCGCACTTCTTCTTCTCTAATGAGCACCAACTCCAGGCTGAAATGCGGGTGCGCCACCAGCTCGGGGAGGCGAACCAGTTCCTCAAAGGCATCTGAGAGGGTGCCGCGGTACGGCGATTTGCGGCGCGAGAGTACGGCGCTGGTTTTGGGGTCTACCTGCACTACCCATTTCTCATAGGTGATGGGGTGCAGCAGGTGCACGCGGTGTTCCTCAGAAAGCAGGGTTTGCAGCTTGGGCCGGATGGCGGTGAAATTACGCGTCTGGATCTCCACCAGTTGCTGGCCCCGCACCAGGTCTATCACAAAACCGCCCACGGGCACCTCCAACCGGTCGTGCGGCTGGGCGTACCATTGTTTGAGAGCGGCGTGCAGCGAGCGTTCGTTCTGGAGGTTGATGCCGTTCTTTTCTGCCTGTCTCTGTTTTCCTGCTGCTGTTCCGTCCACGTGCCGCTGTCTTGTTATGCCGGGGCAAAGGTAGGCGGTTTGTTCCAGTTTTAGGCAGCCTCCGCGTGGGGGAAAGGTTCGCATTTGGGCGGGGGCAGAAGCCTCTACGGGCAAGCCTGCCCCGCAAAATGCTGATGCTTCCCGGTTACCCCCAACTGCTTTCTTCTGCTATCTTTAGCCTATGAAACACCTGATCTCTCTGGAAGAACTGGCCAAACTGGCCACGGCCTACGGGCTGAGCCTGTACCTGGGCTATGGCTGGTGGCTGTTCTTCGCGCTGCTGCTCCTGCCCGACCTGAGCATGCTGGGTTACCTGGCCGGTCCGCGCGTGGGCGCCTACACCTACAACCTGTTCCACCACCAGGGCCTCGCGCTGCTCACGGGTGCGGCGGGGTTTCTGTTACACCAGCCCGACCTGCAACTGGCCGGTGTGGTGCTGTTCGGGCATAGCGCCCTGGACCGCGCCCTGGGGTATGGCTTGAAGTTCTCAGACAGTTTCCAGCACACGCATTTGGGGTGGATTGGGAAAGGGAAGGGAGGGGTAAATTGAGGTTCATGTGTCTTACTAGCGCTGTTGGCCGAGGTCACCAAATCGGTGAAAAGCCTGCTCTACCAAGCCATGCGCGGACTGGAGGAAACCAAGATGCTGCTGCAGAATATGGGCCAGTACTTCAAAGACACCCAACAGCCGGATGTGGCTCACCTGTTCTTCCAAAAAGAAGAGGACACAGGCTAACAGGCCCGCGTGGTGCATGACTCCATCTTTCACCATGAGAAACTGAGCAGCCACCTACAGTTTGAGAAGAAGAAACTATGGGAGTAGGGGAAGTTGCGTTTATGGGCTATTTTGGGAAAGGAGGCTGGGAATGTACTTTCTTTTCTGTTTCAAATTTGAGTTCCTTAAAGGGGAAACATAAAATAACAAACTTCTGTATTAGGTGATTTTTATTATAAATATAATTTAAAGAATTATGTTAAAGTCAAATGAATGTTCTTCTCATCAAAGTTGTTAATCATTGTTGCTGTGCTTTTTGAATAATCAAAATTGCTTATAAAAGCTTTAGAAGAAGATATGTCTTTGTAGGATGTGCTGTCAATAGTATTTTTTATTATGAAGTCAACAAATGTATATGGCATAATTATTTTATTCATTGGTAACCTTATATTATTGACTGCTCCTACTTGGATTTCACAATTGTTATGAGTTTTGACATCTGGATCATAATCAATTCTAATATGAGAACTGTTTGTGAATTCATATTTAATATCAATTAAACTAGCAATTAAGTCTTCTATGGAATCATAGTTGCCATGTTCATTGGATTGCTTAAGCAAGTCTTTAATATAAGGATTTATATTCTTTTCATGTTTATAGTTTAATAAGTTCCAGATGTCAAAGTAAAATCCTTGTATATTGCTGTCATCAGAATCATTGAAAAAGCTATCAATGCTTTCATCTATACTCCTTAGTTTAACTGGGTAAGGATAATAAGCCATTTTTATTTTCTTTATATTACCTGTATTTTGGCAGAAACTGTAATAAAACTGAATAAATCCTCTTTCATTCTTTAATAGGAAAGTATATTGTCTATTGTTAACAAGGTGCTCATATTCTTTTGCATACATTGTTTTAAAGATTCCTGGATTATAGTTTGGCCAGCTTATACTAAAATCTGTGCTGTTGATATTTGTAGTTATTATATACTTGCTAAATGATTTTTTAGCAAGTTCAATATTTTGTAAAATATTATCTTTTGTCATTTGAGCTATTATTCTTTAAAAGCTTATTTATAAATTCAGGATCTTGGGATAGCTTTTCAATGAGTAATGCTTTTTTTGAATCATCTAATAGTAGTTTGTTTATGTCCTCTTCAGTCTTCTCTAAATCGCTGCTGCTATTTATAATAGTAAGTCTTCTTTTCATAGCTTCGTTACTAGGGAAAATGAAGTCGAAGTAAGGGTAGTCCTTCTGCATTTTATTCCATTCCTCCTCAAAAAGTTTCATAAAAGGACCCTGTCCATAAATATAGGTCCAACCTCTTGATCTAGTTGTTGAAACGAAAAAGGCATTACGTCCTGTGAAAGTAGTTCCTATCGTTGTGTATTGTGCATTTAGAATTATAACAATATTTGCTTCATTTCCTTTTGCCCGAAAGGCGGTACTGAGAGTAACATAGCCAGGCTCCTTGAATAAATTTGACTTTTCTATATACCCTGGAGTTATACATTTGATATTTAAGTAATCTAATTCTTGTCTAATAGTTTCAAAGTGGAATTTTGAATCTTTAGTGTCTAAATCAATTACTATGATTTCTTCTGGCTTTACATTTTGTTTGTTTACAAGTTCATCTATTTTGTTTATAACACCACTCAATTGATTGTTAATATCTGTGCAATTAGTGAAGGTGATAAGTTCTCTTTCGCTTCTTCCGTTTTGCTTTAAGATATTTTCTAAAATGTTTTTACTATTCTCTTCTTCTCTTTCAACATGTACTCTATCACCTTCATTAAATACATTCTTAGAAGGTTCTAATACTTTGTATCCTCTTGCTTCCCATGATGATTTGTCTTCAATCGGGATTTTGTTGTATTGAGAATATAAACCCATAGCAAAACTATGTGCTACCATTAATGTTATTCTTGGGTTTCTATAAGAGTTAGGTAATACAAAGTCTTTATTAATTTTCCCTAAATACTTTCCTTCCAATACAGAGTCAGGCATATTAGGCTCTCCGGTTTCTCTAATTCCAAACAAATCGCTAGGTTGTTTGATTCTTAATTCTCTTAAAGATTGAAATTCATCATATGCCCAAATTATTCTTTTTGATGAAGAGTTTGAAGGGTCAACTGGTTTGGTAAGAAAGAAAATTGTTTCAAAGAATGCTGGAGTAAAGTCTTGAGCTTCATCTATTAAAACTATATCATATTTTGGAGCTATTTTTTGTTTAGCTTGCCTTAAAAGATCAGAATAAATTGCATCTAAAGGGCTTTCTTCATTTTTTACTTCTAAAAATGTTTTTGGTCTTATACCGCAATCATTAGCTGTGTTAAAGTATACACCTTCTTTACTACTGCCTCCCCAAGCATGAAGAATGTGTAAATTGTCCCAGTTCGGATATCCTTTAGCTTCGTGTAAGTAGTATTTCGATATTAGATCTTTAACTTGTCTATACATGCTTTGTGTATTGAAGACAAATAAAATTTTAAGCTCAGGGAAATCTTTGTGGGCAATTGCAGCTTTCATGCAAAGAATGACAGTTTTGCCTGTTCCTGCTAATCCTCGAATACGTTGAGGACCTGGAGGTACCTGCATTGCTACCTGCCGCTGAATTTGATCAAGTTTAAAAGTATAATCAAGTGAACTTTGTATGAAGTCATTTAGTGTAGAAAATTCTACCTGCCTCCTTGAGCGCCTAGATACGTTGAAAATATCAGATCCTTCTAATAGAGAATCTATGATGTCAGCTGTTGAATCATCTAGTGAAGAGTCATTATTAAGTAATAATTGTTTTAAACCATTATCTAAATTCTCAATTGTATAGAATGGATTAGATATTTCAGAGGCGATATTCTCTAAGTCAGTTTTATTGTTAAAGGGAAGAATGATAGCTTTTCTTATTTTGATTTCTTTATTCCAAGAGTTTGATCTGATATTATAGAGCTTGTTATTTTTTTTTAACCTTGATAATATTTCCTGTTCATAAAGGTTTAGAGATAAGTCTCTTGAAAATTGTTCGCCATTTTCAGTAAACCAAAATTCTTCATCAATATCAATTAATTTTTCATCAAGGACATCTATGAGTATAATGCCGGTGTCCTTTCCTCTAATAACAAAAGTAGGTATGTCATCTTTATTTAATGTGTCTAAAGATGGGAATTTATATCCAATTATCCCATTTAATGGATCAATTGTTTCCTGGATTTTGTCCCAAATAGCGAGTTCGCTCGGTCTATTTTCTGTTTCTAAGTTACCAACAATGTATTCCATGAAAAGCTTTTTTTAGAGGAAAACTAGTTTTGTTTAGAGTATGAATATTGAATATCTTTCTTTATTAATTAATGAAAACTATATAAAGTCTTGTATAGATGTTGACGCAATGTATCATTTTGTTATGAATAAAACCATACTATAGCTTCTTGGCTGAAGTAAGTAATAATTGAGCTCACCCCAACAACGCCAGCAACTCCTGCTTGCTCATGGCTTTCAGCAGACCGCCATCGGTCTTGACCAAATCCTGCACCAGTTCCTTTTTACTGGCCTGTAGCTTCTGCATTTTTTCTTCCACGGTGTTGGGGCAGATGAGCCGGACGGCGACTACGGGCTTGTCCTGGCCTATGCGGTAGGTGCGGTCAATGGCCTGGTTTTCTACGGCGGGGTTCCACCACGGGTCTACCAGATACACATAATCCGCGCGGGTGAGGTTGAGGCCGGTGCCGCCCGCTTTGAGGCTGATGAGGAACACCCGCACGTCTTCCTGCCCCTGGAATTGGGCCACCGCGCCCTGCCGGTCTTTGGTCTGGCCGGTGAGGGTCACGTAGCCAATGCCGCGCGCTTGCAGGGCGGTTTCAATGAGGTGCAGCATAGACACAAACTGCGAGAACACCAGAATCTTGTGGTGCGGCGCCTTGCTTTCTATCTGCTCCAGCAGCACCTCCAGCTTGGCCGAGGGTTCGCCCACGCCCGCATCGTCGGGCAGCAGGGCGGGGGAGTTGCAGATTTGCCGCAGGCGCGTGAGGCCCCGCAGCACGTGCATGGGGTGCTTCTGGATTTCGTCTTCGCCCTGCGCCGAGATAAACTCCCTGATCTCGCGCTCATGCGCGGCATAGAGTTCGCGTTGCGCCGTGCCCATCTCGCAGTACAGCACCATCTCGGTCTTGGCCGGAAGCTCCTGCGCCACCTGCTCTTTGGTGCGCCGCAGCAGGAAGGGGCTTATCTTGCGCTGTAGTTCTTTGGCCCGCCTGAAGTCTTTGAACTGGTCAATGGGCTTGGCGTAAATGTCTCTAAAGTAGCGCTGGTTGCCCAGCAGCCCCGGGCACGCGAAACTCAGCTGCCCGTACAGGTCATAGGTGTTGTTCTCCAGCGGCGTGCCCGTGAGCACGAGCCGGTTGCGCGCCTGCAAGAGCCGCACCGCGCGGTACCGCTGGCTCTGCGGGTTCTTGATGTTCTGGCTCTCGTCCAGCACCACGTAGTTGAAGCGGTAGTTCTTGAGCAGCGCAATATCTGAGAGCAGGGTGCCGTAGGTGGTGAGCACCAGTTCATAGGCCTCCAGTTGCGCCAGATGCTGCACGCGCTGGTTTCCGTAGAGTGTGAACACGGTTAAGCCGGGCGCAAACTTGGCTATCTCTTCCTGCCAGTTGAACAGCAAAGACGTGGGCACCACCACCAGATTGGTATTGCGGGCTACCTTGCCGCGCTGCCCCAGCAGAAACGCCAGCACCTGCACCGTCTTGCCCAAGCCCATGTCATCTGCCAGACAGCCCCCGAAGTTAAACTGGTCCAGGAAATGGAGCCAGTTAAGGCCCTGCCGCTGGTACGGCCGGAGCGTGGCCTGCAAACCTTCGGGCACCGGTACTTCCTCAATGTGCGTGAAGTCGCTTAATTTTTCGCGGTAGAGCGCCAGTTCCCCCCGCACTTCCTGGCTCAGGACTTCCTCCTCGTAGAGTTCCTCTATCAGGGGGAAATTCATCTTGGGCGTGCGCAGGTGTTCGCCTACCACTTCGCCGGCGGCGAAGTATTTCTGCAACCGTTCCAGCCACTCCTGCGGCAGAATGCCCTGGGTGCCATCGTCCAGCGTTACAAACCGCTGCTTGTTGCGCAGGGCGCGGTGCAGGTCTTTGAGCCCCGCCCGCTGCTTGCCAAACTGCACGTCTAAAGAAGTGTCAAACCAGTTGATGCCGCTGGTGACCAGAATAGAGATTTTCGCCTTGTGCGGGTTTACTTTGGTTACCGTCAGGTCCTTGAAGCCCAGCAGTGTGATGTTCTGCCCGCGCCAGCTCTCAAAAGCGTCCAGAAACCAGTCGTTGAGCAGGAAGCGGCTTTTGTGCAGGTAGAAAGAGTCCAGGTGCAATTGTTCCCGGAAGAGCGGGTGCTCGCGCAGCACCTGGGCGGTGAAAGCATGTTCCGCCTCACGGTCGCGCTCCACCGTGAAGCTCTGCCCCAGCAGGTCTTTGGCGTAAATCTGCTTCTGCGTGAACACCGGCACCTCCACATGCCCGTAGCGCATCACGGGCGTAAACAAAATGAAATCCTGCGACTCTGAGATGTACAGCAGGCGTTCCACGTCCAGATCAAAGCCCTGTTCTTCCAGCTGCTGCGGCGTGGCCGGTTTCAGGAAGGCGTACGAGATCTGGATGCGCGTCTCCAGATTAGCCAGAATGCTCTCCCTGAACTCCTCAAACTTAGACGCATGAATGAGCAGCCGCTGCCCCCGCTTCTGGAAAAACTCCACCACCCGGCGCAGGTCTGGGCTGGAGAGCAGGTACAGTTTCTGCTGCACCTCCAGAAAATGCCCGAACCGCAGGGGCAACTGCTTCAGGGGGTACGGCTGCCCGTTAATCGTGAACTTGGGCGTGAGGTAATAGAAGTTCTCCTGCGCCTCCACCTCCAGCGTTAGATCCAGCGGCACGTTCCGTAACTCCACCGGCTCCAGCGCGCTGGCGCTTAGTTTCCCCTGCGCAGTAGATTTCTGCACGTACACCGGCAGCCCCAGCGGGTTCTGCACCAGCGCCTTGAGGGCCTCCAGGTCGGCGGCGGAGGGTTGGGTGTCATAGTTGTTCTGGAAGCGGGAAAGGCCGGTGTAGAACTTGAGTTCCTCGGGCTTATCCGTTTGCCAGACAAAATCCAGCGGGTTGAGTTGCTTGAGCGGGTTTTTGATCTTGCCCGTCTGCGCCACCGCCGCCTCCAGCAGTTCTACGTGCAGGTGCCGGTAATACTTATGCTCGCCCAGCACCAGAATACGCTGCGTGCTCTGGTTCGGCTCCGCCGATGGGGTGACTGAAAACGGGAACGAGGGGGCGGGCACCAGTTGCTCCTGTAGGTACGCCTGCGTTTGCGGCGTGACGGGCAACAGCTCGGGTAAACTAGGCTGGATCTGGAGGCCCTGCGGCGTGTACTCCAGGGAGAAGAAAGCGTCCAGTTCCGGCTCGTTTTCCAGACCGTATTCCTGGGCTTTGGGCAAAAGCTTCTCGCGGCGCAGACGCGCATCAAAGAACACCCGCCAGTCGGGCCGGTTGAGGAGGGCGAGCAGTACCTGCGTTTGGTGCAGGCACAGGTGCTTTTTAGGCGTGGGGCAGGGGCAGGAGAGAATGAGGCCGTGGGCCTGCTGTATGACCGTCACCTCGGGAAAATTACTGTACGCCGAGGCACCCGCAAACGAAGCAGCGTTCACCTCCAGGTGCGTGGCCTGCAACTGGAAGGGAGCCCCGCTGCCCAAGGCCTCGGTAGGGGCATGGCGGGCGATGGTGGCGTAGGAAAGGGTCTCTCCTGAAACGCCCGGCAACAGGTACTGGGTGGGGTGGTTTTTCGTCTGCCGTTCTGCCTGTTCGTTCGCTGCCATGGTACCAATGCTTGCTGGGCTCAAGTTAGGCAGAAGCGGCCAAATCCAGGCATAGTCGAGGTATTTTTGATGCATGGCTGGTTTTGCGTTTAGGAGCCGTTTTTGGAAAAACAGCCCCTAAACGCAAAACCAATTCGATCAGGTGTTGGTGTCCTGCTTCTCTTGGGCTGTCAGTTCCCTGCAAAGTATCTTAGATTATAGGGGAAATTTGCGTTTGAAAACGGGCTGCTTGGATTCATAATCCTGAGAAACTGAGGCATGAAAAGCTTGCAAGACACTTGGGGAAAACTGCTAAGTAGGCAGCGCGAAGACGTAAACGGGTACGCAGAAAGAAAGAGCGTTTAGCGGCTCTTTTTCCAGAAAAAGGGCCAAAACAGCTTATGGGCTGGCGGTAGGGCTTGTGGTAAACCGAAGGCGGGTGCGGGGAAATCTACGGATTTTTGGGGCCGGGCTCAACGCCCCGGCGGGAACGTGCGTTTCTGGGGAAAAAGAAAAAGCCATGACCCTTCCCCCGTTTCTGCAAAAAGGCGATAAAGTGGGCGTAGTGAGCACCAGTAATTTCACCGTTCCGGAATACATTGATGGTTTAGTGAATATTCTGCGGGAGTGGGGCCTGGAGCCGGTATTGGGCAAGAGCATAGGTCCGCGGCAGGGTAGTTTTGCGGGGTCAGACGAACTCCGGAAAACCGATTTGCAGCACATGCTGGACAACGAGGAAATCAAGGCGGTGTTGCAAACCATGGGCGGCTACGGCATTCTCCGGATCATTGACCAGGTCAACTTCCACCAATTCAAATACAGGCCCAAGTGGCTGGTGGGCTACAGCGACACCACCTTTCTGCACAGCCACGTGCAGGGCATGCTCAACACCGCCTCCATCCAGGGTACCATGGCCGCCGATCTGGAGGCCGGTTTCCACGTCTCTTCCTGGGAGAGCCTGCGCAAAGCCCTGTTCGGGGAGAAGCTGGAGTACACCGTGAAGTCGCACCCCCTCAACCGCTTGGGCAAGGCCCAGGCCACGTTGGTGGGCGGTACGCTCAGTATTCTGTGCAACGCCAAAGGCACGTTCTCTGAGGTGAACACCAACGGCAAAATCCTGTTTCTGGAGGAAGTGGGCGAGCACAAGTTCAGGGTAGACAGTTACCTCACCTCGCTCAAGAAAGCCGGCAAGTTTAACTACCTCAAAGGACTGCTGGTGGGCCAACTCACCGACATTCAGGAAGACGAACCGCCCTACGGCAAATCCCCCGAGGAGATCATTCTGGAGGCCGTGAAAGAGTATGATTTTCCGGTGGCCTTCGGGTTCCCGGCCGGGCACGGCAAAGTGAACAAGGCCCTGGTCTTCGGGGCCCCCGTGCAACTGGCAGTCACGGAGCAAGGCACCAGCATCAGGTTTGAGTATAGATAGCTTAATTGGAAAATCACCGGAGCAGTTGACTTCTACCTGCCCCTCCCGGGAAGGGAATTTCTATGCTCCGGTTGAAGATCAAGCTCTCCTCCGGGAAGATACATCCTCCATTACTTTGGGAGATAAAACTCCCCTCCCGGGAGGGGTAGGGGTGGGTTATGCTAATACATGAGAAATAGTGCCACTTCGCTTTAGGGCAAAGAAGCGCCGCCGGTTTATCATGGCAGGAAGCTCAAAAATTTACCTATCTTACCTCCTCAATGCATCACTGTCCCTCTGGAAAATAGATTGTGTTATGAGAAAAGTTGCCCTGCTGGCTGCGGCCTGTTGCGTAGGATTTTCCTGCTCCTGGCTGCCCGCCTTAGCCCAAACGAAACAACAACCTGCCAAAAAAAAGACGGCCGGTAATCCGGTTTTCCCCGGTTGGTACGCAGACCCTGAGGGCATTATCTTCGGGAAAAAGTACTGGATTTACCCCACCTATTCAGACCGTTACCAGAAGCAGGTGTTCTTTGATGCGTTTTCCTCGCCAGACCTGCTTACCTGGACCAAGCACGAACGGATTCTGGACACCGCCGCGGTGAAATGGGCCAGGCGGGCCATGTGGGCTCCAGCCGTGGTGCAGAAGGGGAAGCAGTATTTCCTATTTTTCGGGGCGAATGACATCCAGAGCGATCAGGAAATGGGCGGCATTGGCGTGGCCGTGGCCAGCAAGCCGGAGGGGCCCTACAAAGATTACCTGGGCAAGCCGCTGGTAGACAAATTCCACAACGGCGCCCAGCCCATTGACCAGTTCGTGTTCCAGGACAAAGACGGCCAGTACTACCTCATTTACGGCGGCTGGCGGCACTGCAACATCGCCAAACTCAAAGATGATTTCACCGGGTTTGTCCCGTTTGCAGACGGCACCACCTTTAAGGAGATTACCCCGCAGAACTATGTGGAAGGTCCGTTCATGTTCATGAGAAACGGCAAATACTACTTTATGTGGTCAGAAGGCGGCTGGACGGGGCCAGACTATTCGGTGGCCTATGCCGTGTCAGATTCTCCGTTCGGGCCGTTTGAACGGGTAGGCAAGATTCTGCAACAGGATCCCGCCATCGGCACCGGCGCAGGGCATCATTCCGTGATACAGGTGCCGGGCAAAGACCAGTGGTACATTGTCTACCACCGCCGGCCCCTCTCTGAAACCGACCGCGACCACCGCGTCACCTGTATAGAGGAAATGTTCTTTGACCAGGAAGGAAGAATCAAACCCGTGAAACTGACGAACGAAGGAGTAAAGAAGCATAAGTTGTAAAGGGAAAGACTGGTCTGCGGCCGCCGAGGAGTAGCATCTTTCAACTGCTATGGGGTAGGTAATGGCTTGAGAAAGAGAATACTTGGTGATAAATCTATTTGCCGGTTTTCTTTTGCGTATCTTCCTGAATGGAAAATATATATCCCGAGGGATCAACGGTGTTCGCAAATGTGAATCCGGGTCAGAAATTGGTGGTGAGGCGTTTTGTGAAGCGCATTTACTACTGCACGGTACAAGGCAACCCGGGGCTGAAAGAGCAGATCTACTATGAAAGAGAGCTGAGCGAGTAGCCAGATAAGATGATACAAGTCTCCATGAAGCTGTTTGGGTTTGCCTGAACAGCTTTTGATTTTTTACTGGGGTAAGATAGGTGGGTGCCGCTCCGGTTACTTCTTCTACCCCCGTTCCCGTTTAGGGGCCGTTTTTCCGAAAACAGGCGCTAAACAGGCGCATTGTGATTTCTCCACTCTTCTATTTCCTTTCCGCCTTTGGCGAAAATAAAGGCCCCAGAATTCAGTTATTCCTAAAAGCTTTTTACTTTTAAATCATTAAGTCACTTCTCTTCTGCCGCTGGGCCGGTAGTAGAACTCAGATTACCACAAACGAACCTATGAGTACAAAACAAGTTTTTGCCGGCAGCGCATCTGGTTTTCTGGTGATGCTGGCCATGGTGGGCTGCACGTCCTCGCAGCCGAAACAACCTAGCAACGCAACTGCCGCGGCCGCTGCGCCTGCCGCCACTGAGATGAAACAGACCTTTGACAATACCCTGCTCAAAGAATGGACCGGTCCGTACGGGGGCGTTCCGGCCTTTGACAAAATGAACCTGGCCGATATTAAACCGGCCATGGAAAAAGGCATGGCCCTGCACCTGGCAGATATTGACGCCATCACCAACAATACCGCCGCGCCAACTTTTGAGAATACCATTGTGCCTTATGAGAAAGCCGGGGAAGCCTTGAGCCGCGCCTTCATTTACTACGGCATCTGGGGCAGCAACATGTCTACGCCGGAGTTCCGGAAAATTCAGGCCGAGCTGGCCCCGCAGATCTCAGATTTCCGGTCTAAGATCTCGCAGAACACCAAGCTGTTCCAGCGCATCAAGGCGGTATATGACCAGTCGCAGAAAACGCCGCTGCCCGCAGATCAGCAGCGCACCGTGCAGCTCATCTACGAAGACTTCGCCATGGAAGGAGCCGGGCTGAGCACCGAGGCCAAACAACGGTACGCTGCCATCAACAAAGAGCTTTCCTCCTTGTACACCTCCTACGGGAACAATGTGCTGGCAGATGAGGAGAAATACGTGACTTTCTTCACCAAAGACCAGTTGAGCGGCCTACCCGAGTCTTTTGTGAAGGCCGCCGCCAAAGCCGCCGCAGATAATGGCAAGCCGGGCCAGTACGCTGTCACCAACACCCGCTCCAGCATGGACCAGTTCCTGACCTACTCAGACAACCGGGCCCTGCGCGAGAAAGTCTGGAACACCTACTATTCCCGCGGCGACAACGCCGATGCCAACGACAACAACCAGAACATCACCAACATACTGCACCTGCGCGATGAGCGCGTGAAACTGCTGGGTCATGACACCTACGCCGACTGGCGCTTGCAGAACCGCATGGCCAAGAACCCGCAAAACGCCATGGCTTTGATGGAGGCCGTGTGGCCAGCCGCGCTGGCGCGGGTGAAGGAAGAGGTGAAAGACATGCAGGCCATTGCCAATGCCAGCGGCGCCAAAATCACCATTGCCCCCTGGGATTACCGCTACTACGCCGAGAAGGTGCGCAAGAAAAAGTACGACCTGGACTCTGACGAGGTGAAGCAGTACCTGGAGTTGGGCAACCTCACGCAGGCTATCTTCTACACCGCCGGCGAGCTGTTCAATTTCTCGTTTAAGCCGGTGCCGGCGGGTTCTGTGCCCGTGTTCCATGAAGACGTGAAAGTGTGGGAAGTGACGGATAAAACCACCGGGGAGCACATCGGGTTGTGGTATCTGGATCCGTTCGCGCGGCCGGGCAAGCGCTCCGGGGCCTGGGCCTCGCAGTACAGAAGCTTCTCTACTTTTGACGGCAAGAAAACCGTACTGGCTTCCAACAACTCCAACTTTGTGAAGCCTGCGCCTGGCGACCCGGTGTTGGTTTCCTGGGATGATGCCACCACTTTCTTCCACGAGTTCGGGCACGCGCTGCACTTTCTGGCGTCTAACGTGAAGTACCCCACCCTCAACAGCGGCGTGCGCGACTACACCGAGTTCCAGAGCCAGTTGCTGGAGCGTTGGCTGAGCACCGATAAAGTGATTAACCAGTTCCTGAAGCACCACAAAACCGGGCAGGTGATGCCGGCCTCGCTGGTGGCCAAGATCAAGAAAGCCGCCACGTTCAACCAGGGCTTTGAGACCACAGAATTCCTGGCCTCGGCGCTCATGGACCTGAAATACCACACCGTACCAGACCCCACCGGCCTGGACCCCGACAAGTTTGAGCGCGAGACGCTGGCAGCCCTTAAAATGCCCAAAGAGATTGTGATGCGTCACCGTTCGCCGCACTTCACGCACGTGTTTTCCGGCGAAGGCTACGCGGCCGGTTACTACGGTTACCTCTGGGCCGATGTACTGACGGCAGACGCTGCCGAAGCCTTTGAGGAAGCCCCGGGAGGATTCTATGACAGAGAAGTGGCCGCTAAACTGGTGAAATACCTCTTCGCGCCGCGCAACGCCATGGACCCTGCGGAGGCTTACCGTCTGTTCCGTGGCCGTGACGCCAAGATAGACGCCCTCATGCGCGACCGCGGTTTCCCGGTACCCGCCGGCCAGAAGGCCCAGAAAAAGTAAGCTTCCTGTTTAGGGGCTCTTTCCTGAAAAACAGGCCCTAAACGCAAAAGCCGCTCCCCATTTGCCTCTGTGCAGATGGGGAGCGGCTTTTTTGATGGGTTGGGTTTGAGGTGTATTTAAAGCGATTGTGGGGTTACGCGTTAATGTGCTTCAGAGGGGGCTTCCAGGTGGAGGAGGCTGGCGGAATTGATGCAGTAGCGCAGGCCGCTGGGCTCAGGACCGTCGGGGAACACGTGGCCCAGGTGGCCGTCGCAGACGTTGCACTGCACTTCCATGCGCTGCATATGATGGCTGTCATCGAAGAAATATTTGAGGGCGCTTTTGGTGATGGGCTGGGTAAAGCTGGGCCAGCCGGAAATGGCGTGGTACTTCTGGGCGGAGTGGAACAGCAGGCTGCCGCAGCCCGCGCAGGCATACTGTCCGGGGGCATAGGAACGGCAAAAAGCGTTGCGGTACGGCGATTCCGTGTCTTTCAGGCGCAAAATGCGGTATTGCGCAGGCGTGAGGTACCGGTGCCATTCTTCTTCGGTCTTGTGTACCCGTTGCGGCGGCTCGGGGTTGCTGTATTTGGCATATTTGATGACGTCTATCCAGCGGAGCATCTGAGGTTTGGGTTAATTTGCCCGTAAAACAACGCAGCGGGAGGGTAGGTTCAGCGGGTAGCGAAGGGGTTAAGATAAAGTGCATTAAGTGCCTCGGGAGCTTCTGGATAGGCTCTGTAAGAAGAAACGGTCAGGAAGCCTTGACGGCTTTTCTGTCGCGTTTAGGGGCTCTTTTTCCAAAAAGAGCCCCTAAACGCAAGAGGCCCTAGGTGCCAGAAAATTGACTTATCTCAATACAGTCCCCGAGCCTTTTACCGTGTTTGTACGTATGTCGTGTGTAGGTACAGGAAAAAGACGTTTGGCAGAGCCTAAAAGCAGCCGGGCTCTGGTTTCCTGGGTGCCGCTAACCAGACCACATGAAATATACGTTTACCGTTCTTTTTTGCCTCTGGGCTTCGGCCCTGCTTCAAGCCCAAGTCATTACTGCCCCAGATTCCATCAAAGCCGGACGCGGTTCACGCGAGCAGCAGCTCCAACAGATCAAGGAACGCAAAGCCCGTCTCTTCACCGACTCACTGGGCGGCACCGAGCCCACCAACTCGTTCCTCCTGGATACCACGCTCTTCAACAAGTACGGCGATCTGCTCAACGATGACCCCGAGTACAACAAGCGCCAGCCGCTCTGGAAACCGACGGCTCAGGTGGTGGGGGTTAACCTTGCGTTCATGGGCTTCAACCGGTACATCGCCAAAGCCGATTACGGCTACGTGAGCACCAGCTCCTGGCGGCGAAACCTGCGCTCTACTCCTGAATGGGACACTGATGAGTTCGGGATTAACTTTATCGGGCATCCGTACCAGGGCACCCTGTACTTCAACGCGGCCCGCTCGCAGGGCTATAACTATTGGCAGTCGTTGCCGTTCGCGGTGGGTGGGAGCTTGTCTTGGGAGTACTTCGGGGAGAACACGCTGCCTTCGTTCAATGACATGATCTACACGCCCATCAATGGGGCCGCCCTGGGCGAAGTACTGTACCGCCTCAGCACCAACATCCTGGACGACCGTACCCGCGGCCGGGAGCGGGTGCTGCGCGAGGTGGCGGCGGGTCTGGTGAACCCCGTGCGCGGCCTGAACCGATTGTTGCAGGGCAAAACGTTCCAGGTCACCAACAAAGAAGTCTACGAGAAAGAACCGCTCAACATCACGCTATTTGCCGGGGTGCACCGCCTCAACGATGAGCAGGACGATGTCTTCGGGACGGGCCGCAACAAAGCCATGCTCAATGTGCAGCTAGATTACGGTAATCCCTTTGAGTTGCAGCGGCGCAAGCCTTTTGACCTGTTCCGGCTACGGGTAGAACTCAGCAAAGGCGCCAATGACACCCTGGGCGGTACCATCAACAACATCACCGGGTACGGCATCTTGTTCGGGAGGAACGCGCAGGTGGGCAAACTGTCTATGCTCACGGGCCTTTTCCAGTACTATGACTATTGGAACACCCGCAATTTTGAGTTGGGCGCACTGGGCTTTGGGGGCGGCTTGTTCACCCGTTTGCCCCTGAGCAAGCAGATTAACCTCTACAACAACCTGCACCTGGGCGTGATTCCGCTGGCCGGCAACGGTACCCGTTTCGGGCCAGATGAGAACGGTCTCCGCAACTATGTCTACACTACCGGTCTGCACGCCAAACTGGAGAGTACCTTGAGCCTGGGCAAATACGCCTCGGCGGCCTTTGTGTACTACCATTACTGGCTCCACACGTTTGAGGGTCTGGAGGGCAGCAACTCCGTGGGCATTGTGCGGCCGCGGGTAACGGTGAGGCTGTTCAAGAACGTGAGCCTGGGCTATGAGCACTTCGGGTACACCACCAACCGCCGGTTGAAAGCCTACCCCAACCAGCGTGCGGTTATCACAGACCAGAAGATTTTCCTGCAACTGTTCCTGGAAGACTCGCAGCGCAGAGGGCGCTATAATTAAATTCATTATGTTTTCTGCCCACCTCCCAAGAGGGGAATTTGATCTCCAAAAGTAGCTGGGAAAGTTCCCTCCCGGGAGGGGCAGGGGTGGGTACCTCTAGATACAGAGTGAATTGGCAAACTGGCTTGCTGTTCTTTTACGTTTAGGGGCTCTTTTTAGAAAAAGAGCCCCTAAACGTAAATTATTGGATTTCATTTGCTGGGCTGTGAGCCGGAAAGAACGAAGCAAATACAGGTAAAGACATTTGCGCCTGAAACCGTACCTTTGGTTTGGATTTAGGTTTTAAGCAGAGCAAGCGCATGAAAGTGATTGGGAACATTCAGGACATCTCCACCAAGCGAGACAGCCGCCACAAAAGCATTGAGGTGTACATAGACACCGTGGAATACCTCACCCAGCGCAAAGATGGCCGGTATTATCAGGCTTTTTCCTTTGAGGACGAACTGGAGACTCCGCTGGTACTCACCGGCGACTGCCTGGCCCTGGCCAAGCCGAAGAAAGATGCCGACGGCGACTACGTGTTTAAGGTGTATGACCTGGTAGACGGAGAATACGTGCTCAACCCAGACAAAACGCTGGCGCTGGACTGGGAGTATGACTTTGACGAAGACCTGTTCATTCTCAACTCGGCGTATTACTCGGTGGCGCTGCCCAATGAGGAGTACAAGCAGCTGGAAACCCAGAAGCAGAAAGAGAAGTCCATGAAAAACTGGAAGGGCAGAAAAAGGTCCTGAATTACGCTTGGCGGAGGTCCGGGTGAAGTGACTTCCTGCTCTACAATCCTTTCGGCGCCGCCGAAAACCACCAGAAGAAAACCAGATATGATACATAGCCAACCAGAGCTGAGAACCGTGAACGTGGTGCGGTACGTGACGCCGCTGCGCGAGGGTGGTTCGCTCCCCGCCATTGTGGAGGCCGACGATGATTTTCTGTACGTGCTCAAGTTCAGGGGTGCGGGGCAGGGCGTGAAGGCGCTCATTGCCGAACTGGTGGCCGGGGAGATTGCCCGCGCCCTGGGTTTCCGGATTCCGGAGATTGTGTTCGCCCAACTGGACGAGAGCTTCGGCCGCGCCGAGCCCGATGAGGAAATCCAGGACCTGCTGCAGTTCAGCGTGGGGCTTAACCTGGGGCTGCACTACCTGTCACGGGCCATCACGTTTGATGCGCTGGTGAACACCGTTGACCCGCTGCTGGCTTCGCAGGTGGTTTGGCTGGACTGCCTCATCACCAACGTAGACCGCACCGCCCGCAACACCAATATGCTCATGTGGCACAAAGAACTGTGGCTGATTGACCACGGCGCGGCCTTCTATTTCCACCATTCCTGGCAGAATTGGCAGGAGCAGGCCAAGCGGCCCTTCGTGCAGGTGAAAGACCATGTGCTGCTGCCCGCAGCAACTGAGCTGGCGGCGGTAGATGCCCAGTTCAAGGCAGTGCTCACCCCGGAGAGAATCCAGTCTATTGTATCTTTGATCCCAGACGAGTGGCTCACCAGCCATGACTCGCCGTTTGCCTCGGTAGAGGAGCACCGGCAGGTGTACGCCCAGTTCCTGGAGATCCGTTTAGCCCATTCAGAAATTTTTGTCAACGAAGCACAGCATGCAAGAAAAGCACTTATTTGAGTACGCCGTTCTTAGGGTGGTGCCGTGCGTGGAACGCGAGGAATTCCTGAACGTGGGCGTGATTCTGTACTGCCCGGCCCAGGGTTTTCTGCAAACCAGGTTTGAGCTGAAGGAAGAACGGCTCCGGGCGTTTGGGGGGCAGATAGACCTGGAAGAGCTGCGGGAAAGGCTGGGGGCGTTTGAGCGCATCTGCGGCGGCAGGAAAACCGGCGGTACCATTGGCAATTTCCCTATTGCGTCTAGGTTCAGGTGGCTCACGGCTACCCGCAGCACCGTGGTGCAGACCTCGGCGGTACACCCGGGACTGTGCACAGATGCCCAGGAAACCCTGCAGAAGTTGTTCACGCAGTTGGTGGCCTAGGCGGCAGTGAAACGTACTTAACGACTTTGTCTCGGCTTTTCAAGAAGGTTCTGGTTTAAGCCTGATTTCAGAAAAAGAGCCGCTAAACGCAACGTGTAGGATATATTTGTGCTAGCCGGTGTTAAGTACCGTTCGTACTGGAAAGATTTGCAGAAGAACTCGCGCAGGATGAATTCCTTTAGCGGTAACTTTGTTTATCTGGTATGATTTCTTTTCCGTTGGGAAGAGCAGAAGTACAAACCGCAGCAACTGGCATGACCGAAAAAGAATTTGACGATAAATTAGTGGAGACCCTGGACAACTTCCTGCTCTCCATGGCTGAGAGCCCCGAGGTAGAGGTGGAGAAGTTCTATAACATGACCTGCCTATTGGAAAATCTCCGGTTCTTCAGTCCCGTGCTGTACAGCGCCATCCGGAATAAAGAAGCCTAGCTTCAGCCCCAGGAACCCAATTGTTTTACAGAAAAGCCCGCCTTCTCATGTTTTGCTGAAGGCGGGCTTTTCTGTTGCAGGGTGTGCAGTATAATCGCTCCTTAGAACGGTGTGCCTATAGATTTTGATGGGCGTTGGAGCGGCTGTAATGGCGTTGCTGCTTCTGACGTGGGGGGAGGTGCCTAGATTATATTCAACGTACTGCCAATTTCCAGCAGAGAATCTCTGAAGTCATAGAAGGAGCGGAGGTACGTAAACAGGTCCGGCTTAGGCGAATTCCAGTAGGAGTAAGATTCTATTTGCAAGCTGGTCACCTGCCGCTGAAGACAGCTAAGCCTAGCGTCTGGGGTAGAACCTAGGTTCTGGAGGGTTTGCAGCCAATAATGGGCTATATGTGATAACAGGTGCACCTCCTGCGGCTCTTCTCCCCGTTCATATTCCTCCCTGCTAAAACCGTCCAATACCTTTTTAAACAGGATTATCTGGGAAGTATATAATGTATAATTATTATCGGTCATTTCAGGGTGAGCTTGAAAGTCCAAATTTGATGAAAACATCTAAGAGGAGGTTGCTTTTCCGGTGGAAGCTCTATCTGAAGCGTTGAAGGTGCTGTATTTGTCGTTAAGTGCATCAAGATGCATGATAAATTTTAATAAGTTAAATTTATATAGTAAATTAATTATTTGTATAATTATACTTTGTTCTATTTCGTCAGTTGCTGTGCTACGCTGGTAAATTGAATTTAAGAAATAAATTTAATTTCTACTTTCCTCTTTGAATTTATCTATCGGTTCTTTCTCAGGTCTTACCTAATTTGTCAAATCAAGGGCAATAAGAACATACTTCTACTTGCCATTGGTTTATAGTATACCCATTTTCAGATATCTTAAGGGCTTTGAAATGAAATTATATGGCCAAGAGAACCGAATTATCTCCAGAACTACGTGAAGAACTTTTCCTGTTGTTAAAGACCCGTTTTGAGAAAAACATGCATCGCCATGAGGGCCTTCAATGGGTTGCGATTCAAACCAAACTAGAGGCAAACCCAGACAAAGTATGGTCGCTTCTCCAAATGGAAGAAACAGGCGGTGAACCAGATGTAGTGGGCCACGACAAAGAGACGGGAGAATACCTGTTTTACGACTGCTCCGCCGAGAGCCCCAAAGGGCGCAGGAGCATTTGCTATGATCATAGAGCATTGGAGTCAAGGAAGGAACATAAGCCCAAAAACAGTGCTATGGGCATGGCCGCCGAGATGGGAATTGAACTACTGACCGAAGAGCAGTACCGGGCCTTGCAGCAATTTGGGAAATTTGATACCAAAACCTCCAGTTGGCTCATGACATCAACCAGCATCCGGGAAATGGGAGGTGCCATCTTTGGAGATTGGCGCTACGGGACAGTATTTGTCTATCATAACGGAGCAGAATCTTACTATGCCGCCCGAGGCTTCCGTGGCTCACTTCGTGTGTAAGCTGTAATGCTAAAAAGAGAAGACAGCAGCAGAGGCTAATTGTAAGTAACGTAAGACGAAGACCTGGCTAGCCCACAATGTTCCTGCTAAGATAGCACAAGGTCTTAGCAGCGGGTATTTCTCTGTCAGTTCTTAGTCTACAAATGACCACAGCAGCTATTCATCCTGAAGAGGTAAATAGCGTATCTATTGACCATTTTCTTCGTTCATCGGCATTTCATTTATGGCTAGCTCCCGTTCATCGGGTGAGAAGAGGTATTCACCGAGGGAATGGCTGATTTATGGTAGGAAATCGATTTCCTTAACCCCAGTTGTCCAATGTTCATCTCCAAAAAGTACCGTCTCATCGAAACAAATCATCTGCCCCTGCTGCCTTAGGTAGTTTTGCAGCATCAAATTACTCAACAAACCAAAAGGTAATTTGATGCAGCAAATGAAGTCCATAAAAGTAGCTCCTCAGTCATTCCTTAAGTTCAGCACTGCAACTACACAAAGCGCAATGAGCGTTTCCGTGATGAGATTCTCTCTGGCGTTGATGTTCTTAATGCTTTGGTTTGCTACTGTTGAGGCAGAGGCACAAACGGTCTTTGCCTCCGTGAGAAACGGGAGCTTTGAGAGCTCTACCACTTGGGATCAAAGACGTGTTCCTTCCAAAAACGACATCATCATTATCAAACACGCCGTTGTCCTTACCCAAGACTTCCTGTTGGGCGAGAACGGCAAAGGAGAAATTCAGGTAACCGCTACCGGTGTGTTCACCACTGGCCAAAATGGAAAGTTGAGAATCAGAGGCAACAACTCCCGTTTAGAGAATGATGGACGTGTAGAACTGAGAAACCTAGCCTTAGGCGTTAACGGTAGCGATTCTGCTTTCTTCCTCAACAACAACGAGGCTGTGCTCACAGAGAATCCTGAGTTTAAGCTAGGCAGCATCATTAATAATGGTCAACTCACTTTCCAAACCTCCAGCAGTGTTACTCTGGAAAAAGTTGCGCTTAGAAATACTTCTGCCGGTACTGTTTCCTTTTCCGGTAGCCTACAAATGAATGGGGGCGCTACTATGGTGAACAGAGGAGCCATGTTTATGAATGCACAAGACGGCAACGCTTTTATTGTAAATCAAGGTGTAGTGGAAAACTATGGCACTATACAAGTTGCCGGCGGTTTGAATATGGCAAGTGCACCCATTGACAAGTCATTAAACAACGTAAGCAACTATGGAACTCTATCGGCAAGCAGTATTTATCTAAATAATAAAGCCAGTTTACAGAACTTCGGGAAAATGATCTGTAAAAATGATTTCACGGCCAGCCAAAGCACCGTGATTAATCACCCATGCGCAACTATTGAACAGTCTACCCAAGGGAGAGCATTTGAGAATAGAAACTCAGGCGCGGTGTTAATTAACAACGGTTTCATCAAGGTAAACGGCAACTTCACCAACATTTCTCAGGCGGTTCTGAACGGTTCCGGCACCCTGCATATCTATGGTTACTCTATGAACTCTGACCAAGCGAAAGTGGAAGGAACTTTGAATATCTATGATCCATCAGCTTTCAGAAACACGATCATGGACGAGCCCAGAAGAAACGGTGCTACTATGGCTTCTACAGTGAAAGCGGCCACTACCAACGCAGTTCCTAGCTGCGGCGCACCGTGTGAAAAACCAAAGGTGACAATCTCTGGTCCTGCTGAAATGTGCAACCTCTCTGAAGAGATGGCCACGTTCACCGTGGGCGAGGAGCAAGCTAACACCACGTACACCTATAACTTACCTGAAGGATTCTTAATCTTTGGCGGCGAAGGCACCGGCACCATTTCTGTAATCGCTTTCTTGGAAGAGGGCCAGCTTAACAGGCCGCTTGAGGTTTCTGTCACCGCCACCAATTCATGCGGTAGCACCACCAGCACCATGCAAGTGACCGTGAAAGAGTGCGTGACCGCTACCCCGCTTCCAGTAACCCTGATTAACTTTACTGCCACCGCTCAAAATGCTGGCAAGGTGCAGTTGAACTGGGCCACTGCCTCTGAGATCAACAATAAGGAGTTTGTGGTAGAGCAAAGCACCGACGGCCTTACTTTTACTTCTGCCAAAACCGTAGCCGGCGGTGGGAATAGCAACGTGCAGCTAAATTATACCGCCACCGTAGGCGCGCCAGCCATCGGCGTAGTGTACTATCGTCTGAAGCAAGTAGACTTTGATGGTTCATCTGAATACTCCAAAATCGTGTCGGTGCAGGTGAAGGGTGCCGCTGCTCAGTCTTCCGCCTTGAAATTGGAGTCGGCTTACCCTAACCCGTTCCAGGACAAGGTAACCTTGAACCTGAATGTAACACAGGCCGGAGCTATCAAAGTTGTTTTCTATACCCTTACCGGTCAGGTAGCTTATACTAAAGAAGTATTCAGTGTGGCTGGTACTTCCTTGGTTGAGATTAATGACCTGTCACACCTGGCGAAGGGAATGTATGTGGTGAAGATCACCTGGGGCACCCAAACGGAATCACTGCGCCTGGTAAAGAGTAATTAAGCATAGAAGTCATTTTAGATAAAACTTAGCTTTTGCATGGAGGGAAGTGGTCTCTCTTCTCATTAACTAATTGCCTCTTTCTACCGGAAGAGGCAATTTTTGCATCTAGCCATCGCTTGCTTCTTCTCCTCCTGTCGTAGGTGCAAAAGTAAATAGTCCAAATACTTGCCTAACTTAATGAGGACCAGTGACAGGAGGAGAAGCGTCTGAAGCAGCAATTCGCGAAGCTTGCGAGGGAACTGGAGACCATAGATCGGTGCTAAGGTTACGGGGAAATAGAGCGGGAGATCTACACAAAATTCAGCGCGGAGCTGAAGGAACAGATTCGGGAGATAGAGCAGAATCTGGAGAGACTCTCCGGGCCTTTATCAAACCGTAAGGGTGAACTCTCTTTTCGGCATTGTGTGCGAGATTTCGCGGGAAATTGGGCAAAAATAAAAAGGGAAAAGCAGTCTTACCTAACTTTCCTTTCTTCTTTAATATATTCAGCTAACTCAATTTCTTCTATAAAATATTTATCAGATTCCGTTCCTACTGTAAGTTTTTTCCTGTCAAATACCACGTAGTTTAGCTCTGGATAAATATTACACCCAGAGAAACTAAAAAACGTTATTTCTATTATGGATTTTGCCCCTTTTATCATTCTTTTAATGTTGCCTAACGGTTAAGTGTTTATGAAGTTGTGGTATTTGAAAAATGTCAGTTTCAATTAACCACAGAAGCAAAATGCCGATCTATAGTCAAATGCTAAACGTCCAGCCACAATTTTATAAACACACCGTTAGCTGCATGCCATTCTAATTTTTTATGCTTTTTGTAATTCATTTAAAACCGTCTGTAGGGTATTAATACCCCAGTGTTCAAAATATTTTCCATTCTTCAATCTTACTATATCAATCACATCAATTTTGACTTGTTTTCCAGTTGGTTCAATTCCCATAAAAATACCGGTGTGTGTTCCAATTATTGCTTTTCTTGTAGTTACTTTGTCACCTTCTGCAATTTGGTCGTAAATTTCTACAGTCAGGTCCGGAAGTGCCGTTTTTAGAATATTGGAAAACGTATTCCACATTCCATCACTATTATTTGCATTCGGCGGTGCAGTCCTATTAATAAAGTCGCTGTCCATTAATTCTTTGAATGAATCAAGGTTGCATTGCTCAATAACTTCTTTATTAAAGCGCTTCACAATTGCTTTATTTGTTTCTAAATTACTCATTGTCTTATAATATTAATTGCCGCTAGTTAGTATTCTGGTTGCAGCTAACCTTTAGATTAGCTCAGTTTCATTTTCCCGATACCACCACTTTTCAATTACCAGCTATAGGGCTAACTTTCTGTAGCTGAAGGGGCAGCCAGAGAACTACTCGCTAACCAGGCGATAATCACCCTACAGACCGATTCAGTCTGGCTGCCTTGTTTGTAAACCCGCAGGCAAGGGTCATATAGATTTTCGGGACACTCAGGGCCCATGATATAGGTTTCGATCCGCCGTCTGCACAACCTCTTGAAAAGATATGGAAAAGACAATGCAACCGCAAGCCCCCGCTTTCATCCTGGGTATTGATGTTAGCAAGGACAGCCTGGACGTGTGCCTGCTGGATTGCAGGGACGGCAGTCAGCTTGATTATAAGGCCAACAACAACCCCTCAGGCTTCCGGCGGATGAAGGCCCGGCTCAAGCAGCACGGCTGCGAGGCTGGCCCGGATACCCTCTGCTGCCTGGAACACACGGGCCTCTACACAAGGCAGCTGGTGCATTACCTGCTGGCGCGGGAGGTGCGGGTATGGATGGAGAGTCCCCTGCAGATCAAGCGCTCCATCGGCATGGTCAGGGGAAAGGACGACAAGGTGGACGCCCAGCGGATCTGCCGCTACGCCCTGCTGCACCAGCGGGAGGCGAAATGCGTGAACCTCTCGGGGGTGACGCTCGAGCGGCTCAAGGACCTGCAGGCTAACAGGTCGAGACTGCAGAAGGCCCTGCAGAGCATCAAGGTCACCATCAAGGAGCTGCTGGCGGTGGACCCCGTCTCGGGGAAGACCCTGGAGCAGGTGAACAGAAAAGCTATCAGGGGGCTGGAGAAGAGCATGGAGCAGGTCGAGGAGAAGATGCAGGAGTTCATCGCAGGTGACGGGGACCTGAAAGGCAAATACGACCTGCTGACAGGCGTAAAGGGCGTGGGTAAGGTGCTGGCCGTCTCGCTGCTGGTCTACACCCAGGGCTTCACTAGGATGGACGAGGGAAGGAAGCTGGCCTGCTACTGCGGCGTGGCCCCCTTCGAGTACCGCAGCGGCACGAGCGTCTGGGGGAAGGCGGGTGTGTCCAAGTTCGCCAACAAGCAGCTCAAGCAGGTGCTGCACATGGCCGCCCTCAACAGCGTGCGCTATAACCAGGAGATGAAGGCGTATTTTGACAGGAAAGTGGCGGAGGGAAAAAGTAAGATGAGCGTGCTGAACGCGGTCAGGAACAAGCTCCTCCACCAGATCGTGGCGGTCATCGAGAGAGGCACACCCTATGAAATCAGATTGGATAAAGTTTAGCCGAAATCCTTTGTTTTACTCATAGATTTCGGTCTGGTATAAACGACGCCGAAGGCCGTCGGCCAAGGTGACGTTTATGCATTGTTGGCGGACGTTGTTCTTTTATTTTCCCGCGCGTTTTTCTTTTTCTGTTTTTGCCCGGATTTCAGAAAAACAGCCGCTAATCAGCTTCACGGAGAATTTTCCCCTTTTTACGTTTTAGGCCTCTTTTCGGAAAAACAGGCCTAAAACAGATTTCAGTTGTCCGTCCGCTTGCACGCATTGAGGATAAATTCATTTGCTCAAACGCAACGTCAATTCCTCTTCTGCCGGTCGAAGTCGGGTGGCGTTCCCAACTTCTGCTAAGCTAATCAAAATCCTCTGCTGATTTTCTTCTGCAAGTCCAGCCGAATTCCTCTAGAACTTCTGCTACTCTTGCTGATGTTTTTCTGCCGTTCCAGCTGGTAAAATGTTCTTTCAATGACCGCCAACGGCCTCGTGTAAAGAGCGTGCTAGGCCGTCGGCCGACGCATGGTATTTACACAATGTTAGCTAATGTGATTCTTTTACTTTATTGAAGTATAACTTTCTAGAGAAGTCTTGATTATGTGTGGTAATCTCTAGTTGATTTTCATTCACGAGCTTATAGTCAAAGGTTTCTTCCGTGTCGCTTTTGACAATAGTTATTTCTTTATGGGTTACACTATAATTGTCTGCAAGAGTATCTCCCGCGCAGAAAGCTGAAAGTCTGTTGTCGCTAAACTTAATTTGTAAATTCCCATCTGACTTCAAGCATCCTAAGAAAAGCGGTCGCTCGTCTTTTATACTGTTTATATACTGCTGTCCTTCATCCGTCAAATAAGCTGAATCTATTTTTGAAATTTCTTCTTTAGCTAATTGCCATACACCTACCAGTCCGTTGTTGAACTCTTTGTAAGTATCTGATTCATTATTCGTTTCAGGATGTTTAGTTTCGCATGAACAGAACAAGAAGGTAATTAAGAGTAGTATATTTATTTTATTCATATTAGCTAACGGTTGGACTAAAAAGCGTTTTAATGCTTTTTAGTTATTGTTAGATTTTGTTATTTTTATTAAACAACCAAGAGGTTATTCTATTTAAGATGGTTGGCATCTTTTCGACCTTTTGAATATTGTTGTTATTAAAGCCGGGTGAATTTGTAGTTTTATTTCTACTATAAGGAGAATAATAAGAATATTTGTTTAAATAATTTTTTATCAGTTCATTACTTCCATTAATAGCATTAGTAACGAGTTTTTCAGTTGGTGTTAAATTATAAACCATCCTTGCAAATTGATATGGTTGGACAACCTTGGATAAATCCTCTAAATTAGGCAATATTTCTTCCAAACTATTTGGTAAATGGCATATAATAATAGTTGATGGTGCTACGCCTGCTTTTTCATATGCTAATAATTTATGATGACCATCAATTACATAATATTCTGCACGAACAGATTCTTCTGAAATACTCCCGTCGAAATTTACCCTTCCTTTCTCAAAAAACGATGTAAATATTACTGCTGTCGGCTTTTTGCCAGCATTAATTTCTTCCAAATAATGCTCTACTCTATCTATATTTATTTCTCTTTGCGTTGCCGTAACCCAAAAGAATCGCCCATAAGGTTCAACTAGAAGATTATTTGCTTTAAAATCTTTGTCGTCAGATTCAAATTTATCATATCTGGAATAAAAGCTATGGTAGTCAATTGTTTCCTCAATGATAGGAGAAAATAATAATTTTGTATTTTCCTCCAGGTAAGTATGAAATATTGCGTATTTACCGTTTTCAAAAATATCCAATAGCGGTTCCAAACGCTCAAAAGCTAAACGATTGATTTCCTCAGGCGGGCCAAGCAGTTCCTGATTCATACTTTCATCAATCTCCTTTTTAATTTTCCAACTTAGAGGTAATGAGGTTAAATAATCACATAATGTCGTGGAAGGCCCACTATCCAACCAATGAATAATTTTTGGGGATTTATATTCAAGATAATCTAAGTATTCCGAACTTCTAATTTTCAGGAGCCCTTTTCCATTTGTTATCTCAAATTTATAGCCATATTCAATTTCGCATTCGATATCTCCCATAATTATAATAAAATCTAACGGCTAGTATAAAAAACGTGCGAGGCCGACGGCCGAAGCATGGTTTTTATACAATGTTATGTGCAGGCATTTCTTTCTTTTTATTCTGATTTTACGATGAAGTCATAGGAATGCTCTGTGAAGTACAAAGGCAACTCTGCCCACTCCATATTCTGCTCCTTAGCCTCCTTATGTGCTGCGCCCATCAATTCCATGAATCTAGCGATGACGAGTTGCTCGCACCAGTCCCTCGCGTCCTGTTGTTCGTCCGTGTCGAGCTCAATGTTCTCAAAAGCCTCTTGTAGGTTTTCATAACCAGTAATCACATATTCTTCAGTTGTCATGGTTTCTTGGCTAACGTCGCTAAGCCAGTCCATGTCCTCAAGGTTAAGTCCGCCGTCCTCGCTGAATGCGAATCCGTCTATGTACCAGGTGTCTGTGTTGATGTCGAACTCGTTCATCTCAAAGTACAGCGCCCTTGGCTCAATTACTTTGGAAACCGTCTTGTGAAAATTATCTATCCAATTTGCTACTCCGCCAGCCTGACCGACAAGAGATTGGCCGATAATTGAGTGGAAGTCCGTTGTCGGGATACTTTTGAGAGCTGTCTCCGCTATGCTCACTGCTTTTGAATAGTCCTTTTTTTCTAAGTCTGGATTGATTTGCTCACCGAAGTCAAAGTTCATGTTTTAATTTCTTAAAGATTATTTTATTGCTTGCACATAACACTTAGATAACATCACCGGTGATGTTATTTTCAATACCTCCGCACCTTCCGGGAGGTGATGTTATTTTTTTAATATTGGCTTAAATGTCTGATTGTCAGTGTGTAGTGTTTTCATAAAAACTCCTTCGTCTTCTAATAGTTATATCTCCAGATTATCAAGCGGGCTCTTTATCTTCTCCATACCCTTGCGGGTGATGTGGGTGTAGATCTCCGTCGTCTTGCTGGAGTGGTGCCCCAGCAGCGCCTGGATGTAGCGCAGGTCCGCCCCCTGCTCCAACAGGTGCGTGGCGAAGCTGTGGCGCAGGGTATGCAGGGACACCTTCTTTTTTATCCCCGCCGCATCGCAGGCCCGCCTGAAAACTTTCTGGGCGCTTCCGTAACTGTAGGCCTCCCCGTCCTGCCCCTCAAAGAGCCAGTCCTTGGCCCGGTATGCCCTGTAATATTCCCTTAAGTAAATGAGGATTTTCTCGGAAAGCAAGGTGACCCTGTCCTTTTTCCCCTTCCCGGCCCTTATGTTGAGGACCTTCCTGCCGGAGTCCACGTCGGCGACCCTGAGGTTGATCAGCTCACCGGCCCGCAGGCCAGCCGAGTAGATCAGCAGCAGGATGCACTTGTGCTTCAGGTTGACTACCGACCGCATGATGCGGGTGACCTCCTCCTCGCTGAGCACCTCCGGCAGGGTCTGCGCTTTCCGGGGCCTTTCCAGATGGTAGACGGTGCGGGGGCGGTGCAGCACCTTCTCATAGTAGAACTTGATGGCGTTCACCGCCGAGTTCTGGTGGGAGGCGGAGATGTCGTAGTCATCTATCAGGTGGAGCATGTAGGCCTTTATGTCGGCCTCGTCCAGGGTGTCGGGTTCCCTGTCCGGGAAGTGGTTGACGAAGTCGCGGAACAGGCTGCCGTACTGCCGCACGGTGCTGGGGCTGTAGCCCTTCAGCGTGAGCTTGTCCAGGTAATCCTGCGGGCACGGCTTCGCCTTCGCCGGCTTGGGTTTGGCTGCCGGGCTTGGCTTGCCTGGCATTGTTTCCTCCTTCGTGAGTGACAGCTGGAGGCCGTACCCCCCGAAATACTCCCGCAGCTCCTCCACGACGGCGCCGGAGTAGGGGAGCGTCCACAGCCTCAGCCCCGCATCCCAGAAATAGTAGGGGATGGACTTCACCTTGCGGATGTGGGCGGGGTGGAAGGGGAAGCGGAGCTGCATCCTGCGGTTGGGGAGGACCGTTACCGTCACCCCGTTCCCTGCCGCGGGGCTCCGGGGCTCGGTGGGGACTTCCCCCTTGGGCGCCGGGGGATCGCTGGGTGCTGCCGCGGCCTTAGCTTCAGGCGATCGCTTGCTCTGTGGCCCCACTTCTGGCCCTGCCGTAGCTATCTGCAGGCCTGGGAAGCTCTCTCGCAGTTGGGCGAATGCCTCCTTGGTATAAGGGACATGCCAGCACCGGTGGGTCTTGCTCCACTTCCTGCCGGGTATGGCCTTTATCCTGTCCGTGTGGGAACTGTCGGCCGGCAGGTCGACCCGTATCCTCCTCTCGTTGCGGTGCTCCAGCGGGCTGGCCTTCACCAAATTCCTGTTCACGGGTTCCTCCATGGCCTTGCTCCTGTTTTTCAGTGATGTACAAGCGGCGGGGCGTTTTCGTTCCGGCCCAGGGAGGTCACTCTATGGCCTAGCTTAGTGGGAACAGGCGAAGGGTCGCAGACGGATGGAGGAAAAGCCGCAAAACCTACACTTTTGGGGTAGGGCAGGCCATTGTTCCGAGAGTGGGGTTGTTGCGCTGAGGGTAGGGAATGAAAAATCCATCGGTGTCCGGATAGTGTCCGAGGGGCAATAAAAAAGCCCCTCGGCGTTTACTGAGAGGCTTTTTAGTAGTCCGTAGGGGAATCGAACCCCTGTTACCAGAATGAAAATCTGGTGTCCTAACCCCTAGACGAACGGACCATCTTTCGGTTTTGATGGTGCAAATATAGAGGAGGGATTTTGATTTGCAAAACTGAAGATCAAAAAAACTTAATTTTTTGCCGGTGAAAAGATTGATCTTAAACTAAGATGCTCATTGTCAGATTTTAAAAATAGAGGTTTTGGTTAGGGAATTTTTCCGTTTAGGGGCTCTTTTTTGAAAAAGAGCCCCTAAACGGAAGGAGCAAGTGGTAAGTGATTGCCTAAAGAGAATGGTTAGGCAGGCACTTTAGACTTAATTTTTATGAGAAAAGAAGCTTAGCCTAGATTCGGCTTTCCCCCAAATTTTTGGAGCGTGTATAGCTGTTGCGCCAAGGCAAATAGGGTAGGGTCTTCAAGGCCACTGTTTCTTCGGGCTTTTTTCTCACTTATTCCTTCCTGTAGCAGGAGCAGGTAGGAATAGTACGACTGGACAATGTGCTGGAGCAGACCCTCCACTGCTTCTTGGGCTGAAGCAAGGGCGGTGGCTTTGTAAGTTTCTTTCTCCACTACCTCGTCCACTAAATAAAAATCGTCTTCCATGATCTTATGGCGGCCGTTTTCATCTAGCATCAGGGGTTTGTACACTTTGAAGTAATGCTGGCTCGCCAACAGGGCATTGCCTATGGTGTCGGGGACGTGGATGATGGTAGGCGAATCTCTTGAAACATCTTTCTTTTCCTTTTCAAAGTACGCCAGAAGCCGTTCCCCCTGGTCTGGGTAGCCGCGGAGAAGGCGAATGAACACTTCCCGGTCAAACCCTAGTGAGATGGGGGCACTGCCATGGCTGGTGCGTAGTTTGCCATTCACCGTGACAGCGGTATCTTGATCATAGACGATTTCCTCCATTTCGAGCGTGTCGGTGAGGAGGATCATCTCCGGCAGGTACGTGGAAGGCTCAATGTTATCTGAGGCAGATTTCTGCTTTATTTGGGGAGCTACGGTAGCCGCTTCTTTGGCTTTCTGGAGCAAGGAGGCCGCGAAGACACTATGTCCCTCGTTATTCTCCAGCGCTTCCAGTTGTTGCAGGTAAAGGTCCAGAAACTGGAGATGCGGTTTTAAAACCTTATAACGCTTGGTTCTCTTATAGGACTTTCGGTGGTAGTATAGGAGAGTAGCCACATCTCCGTAACAGTCCAGCTCCTTTATCTTTTCCATTTCCTGCAAAATTGCTTCAGGTGAAAAGCTGCGGTTCAGGAGCAGTTCTTCGTACAGAAAGATGGGGTAGTCGTGGGTGGGCTGCCCTACTTCGGGTAAAAGATTGAAGGCACTGGGCCTTTCTTCCAGTGCTTCCTGTAAAATCTCCAGATTGGTTTTGACCGGTGCCATCAGGTGCTGGGTAGCCGTTTCCTGGAGTTGCTGCTGCGTTTGCTGCAGTACCTCCTCAGACAGATCAGGCGCCTCGGTCAGCTGCCAGAGAATCTGGAGATGGTCATGTGATGGGGGAAGGCCGTACGCAGACATGATATCTTCCTCCAGTTCTATCACCGTCTCAAATAACTCTGTATCTTCTTCAGGTCCGCCTTTTGCCTTCAGGTCCTGGTAATAGTGGTAGTATGTCTTCAGTTTTTCCGTCACCTGCATATCCAAGGTATTTCTGTCTGCATTAAGCATAGAGCCGCGCTTGTTGAAGAAGTGGGGCTGAAGATCCTTCAGGTTGCCTGAAGGACTGAGAATGCCGGCAGCCTTTCATTTTCTTCTCCGCGGTGTTGGCTTGTACGCAAATACCTGAAGGAAGATCATGCCAGCTCCTGGGTTGCCCACAGAAGTACTCCAAACGTTACCGGAAGGGGGGCGCCAGCAGAACCGAATAACAGCCTTCGGGAGGAAGTATTACCTTTGCCCGCCCGTTGGGTCTCTGGTGGGGAGCAGCGGGCAACTCAACTTTAGTGAACTTTATGAAGAGCAACGTGCTAAAAGTGGTGGTGGCTTCCACTAACCCAGTTAAAGGGAAAGCGGCATTGGGTGGTTTCCAGCGCATGTTTCCGCAGGAGCAATTTGAATTAGTGGCGGTAGAGGTGCCCTCCGGAGTGGCCGACCAGCCGATGACCAATGAAGAAACCTGGCAGGGAGCCCGTAACCGAGTTATGAACGCAAAGCAAGCGTATCCAGAAGCCCACTATTGGATTGGCATTGAAGGCGGCGTGGAGGAACTGGAGGGCGAATTAGCCTCCTTTTCCTGGGTAGCCGTTTGTACCGGCGATAAATGGGGGAAAGCCCGTTCGGGGATGTTCTTCCTGCCTCCCGCCATGACGGAGCTGATTGCGCAAGGAGTGGAGCTGGGCAAAGCCAATGACCAGGTATTCAGTCAGCTGAACTCAAAGCAGAAAGGCGGGGCCATTGGCATGCTCTCAGACGGAGCCTTAGACCGGAAAGAATTGTATGAGCAAGCCGTAATTCAGGCGTTGGTGCCGTTTAAGAATCCGGAGTTGTACTGGAAGGAGGCAGGAGAAGATCCTATGAAAAGATAAATGCGTTTAGGGGCTCTTTTTCCAGAATTTCGTCAAAAAGAGGAAGGCCATTGGCAAAGGCAACCTTATTGCTTGGGCGCCAGGCCAAATTATGGTTTTCACCTGATTTTGAAAAAAGAGCCCCTAAACGCTCTAAGGACGTTACCGCCCATTGTTCCTGCGTGGTCCAGGAAGACTTGGCAATGCGATTCATCTGCCCTAAACAAAAGAGCCCGGTACTACCGGGCTCTTTTGTTTGAAGGGATGGGGTTATTTTACTTCTTTCAGCAGCTCTTGTACCGCTATTTCCAGCTGTTGGTCTTTGCCTTTGCTCACCAGTTCGTATTCGTTCATCACTTTCACGTCTGGTTCAGTTTGGAGATTCTCCAGGTAGCGGCCCTGTACGTCTTTCACGCCCAGAGGGGGTACTCCCCAGCGCAGGCTGTTGTCCTGCAAGCTTTCCCAACCCGCGAAGGTACAGGTGCCGGGCACGGGCATCCCCACCAATTTACCTAGTTTCAGGTCCTGGTAACTGAACGCGAAGCAATGTCCGTCTGAGTAGTTGGCCTCGTTGGCTAGCGCAATGGAAGGTTTGGTCCAACGGAAAGAAGGCTCCAGGCCCACTGAACGGTTGTCTGTGGTATAGCTCAGGAACATTCGGCCGCTGAGGAACATGGCCAAATCAGCTACCAAGTCACCCCCGCCATTGTTGCGGGTGTCTACCACCATGCCTTTGCGGTTGGCGTATCTGCCCATTACTTCTTCATAAACAGTGCGGTAGCTGGGGTCATTCATGCCGGGGATGTGCACGTAGCCCAACTGCCCATTGCTGAGGCGGTCCACTTCCTCGGCGTTGCGGCGTACCCAGCGCTTGTAGAGCAACGCACTCTCTTCGCCCGCTGAGATAGGTTTCACGGTGATGTCTCTGCGCTTTTTGGTCTTAGGGTCATAGATACTCAGGAGCGTGTTCTTGCCGGCTTTGCGGTTCAGGAACTGGGCGTAGTCTTTGTCTGAGGTCAGGGTTTCGCCGTCAATTTTCTCAATCACCATACCGGCTTTCAGGTCAAGCCCGGCTTTCTGCAGCGGGCCTTCCAGTATGATTTCCTCAATCTTGAGTCCGTCTCCCGTGAAGTTCTGGTCATAGAAGATGCCCAGGGAAGCAGTGGCATCGGCGTTAGCCGGAACGTTAGAGAAGCTGGCGCCCGAGTGGGACACATTCAGTTCGCCTAACAATTCACTCAGAAGTTCAGAGAACTCGTAGTTGTTGCTGATGTGCGGCAGGTACTTTTCATAGTCTGGCTTCAGGGCTTCCCAGTTGGCGCCGTGGAAACCAGCGGTGTAAAACGTCTTCTGTGTGCGGCGCCACACGTGCTCCAGCATGAAGGCTCTCTCGGCGGCCACATTCAGGTTCATGTCTCCGCTGATGCTCACGTTTTCCTGTTTGCTAGCGGTAGGGTCTAGTTTGATCACGCGGCCATCGGCGAGCAGGAACATGAATTTCTGGTCTTTGTCCCAATCCATGCTGGCGCGGTTGGCGTTCAAGGTTACCGCCATTTTGGTTTCCTTTGTGCGCAGATTGGTGCTCCAGAGGTTGTAGCCTTTCTCAAAGCGGGCCAGGTAGTAAAGTGTTTCCCCGTCTTTAGACACCAAAGCGTCTCCCAGGTTAGAGGAATGTAGGGTAAGACGGGCTTTGCGGGTTTTCAGGCCTTCCCAGTCAATGGCCAGTGGCTCCTCCTCCTTTTTCTTCTTTTTGTCTTTCTCCTTCGCTGCTTTTTCCTCCTGCTCTTTGATGAGCGCATAGTCTTCCTTGCTCAGCCTGTACTTGTCAAAAGCGTCTTGGGTCATGAACAGGGCAAACATGTCTGTTTGGGCACCGCCGCTGTTGGCCTGGGAGCGCATGCCCTCGCGGGTGCTGTTCCAGATGAGCATCTTGCCGCCTAGCATCCACTGAGGCTCAGAATCCTGGTAGCCGCTCTCGGTGAGGTTGATTTTCTTGCCCTTGCCATCGGCTGCAATGATGCCCACCTCGCCGTTCCAGTAGCCGGGTTCAGAGAATTCAAAGGCAATCCATTTGCTATCTGGGCTCCAGGTGAAGTACTGGTCATTGTCGCGCATGGAGAAAAGCTCATTGGTGGTGAGCAGCGTGCGTACTTTCTTGCTGTCCAGGTTATAGACCTTAAGGGTCATGCGATCTTCTACAAAGGCGACCTCTTTCCCATCTGGCGAGTATTGGGGCTCGTAGTTTTCTTTGTCGTTGTCAATAAGAACGGTTTCTTTGAGCAGGGTAGAGGCGTAAAAATAGGGCTCCTCTTTACGGCTGATCTGGGTCTGGTAGATTTTCCAGCCTTTGCCGCGCTCACTGGCGTAGATGAGGGATTTACCGTCTGGCGAGAAGCTCACGCTGCGTTCCTGCTCCGGAGTGTCTGTAATGCGTTTGGTCACGCTGCCCTCCACCGCCGACACAAACACTTCGCCTCTATAGATAAAGGCTACTTCTTTGCCGTTGGGCGAAACTGCCAAGTCCTGTACCCCATTACCCGCTACGGGTACAATGCGCTCATTATTGATCTTGGCATCGGTGGCAATGGTCACGTTTACTTTCTGTGGCTGTCCGTTGCCCTGCAGCGTGTAGAGCTCGCCGTCATAGCTGAAGCAGAGGGTGCCGTTGTTAGACGAGGAAAGAAACCGCACCGGATGTTTGGTGAATTTGGTAACCTGAGTAGACGCAGCCGGATTGTTAGCCGCCATGCGGTGCACGTTGAAAGTGCCGCTTGCCTCGCTCAGATAATAAATAGTTTGGTCATTATCGGCTAAAACAGGGTTGCGGTCTTCTCCGGCGTAGGTGGTAAGCTTGGTGTGCTTGCCCGTTTTGGTGTCGTAGCTCCACAGGTCGCGGGCGATGGAGGACACTTGATGCTTCCGCCATTGGTTTTCGCCGCCTTTTTTGTCATGGTACAGCATCAGCTGGCCGTTCTGGCTCAGTTTTACATCTTCGGCGGGAGTCGTGAGTACCTGTTGTACCCGTCCGCCGGCCAGTCCTACTTTGTAAAGCTCCGGCTGAGAGAACGTTGGGAATTGCCGGTTGCTGGCGGCATCCATGCGGGTAGAGCCAAAATAGACGGTCTTGCCATCGGGGCTGAACTCATACGGATACTCATTGGCCGAGTGGAAGGTCATGCGCTGTGCCTCACCGCCGCTGGCGGGCATCTGGAACAGGTCAAAATTGCCGTAACGGTCAGAGGCGAAGACAATGGTCTTGCCGTCTCTGCTCCAGACCGGCATAAAATCATGCGCCTCATGGGCGGTGAGGGGAATGGCGTTACCACCAGAAGCGGCTACACAGTACAGATCCCCTTTGTAAGTGAAGACAATGGTTTGTCCGTCTGGGGAAATGGAAGGGTAGCGTAGCCAGGAAGGAGCGTTCTGGGCGTTCACCACACTCACAGAACAGGCCAGCAGGGCGCTGGCGCACATCAGTTGCTTAAGCATAGGTTTAGTTAAATGCGCAGTAAGTTACGGAGCTAGAGGGTTATTTAAAAGAGGCGCAGGCCCCAGGCACCCCTACCGCTTCCTCCTGTAAACAGGGAGCTGCATAGTGACTCTTCCTGCCCAGCAACACTCTCCGTTTTCAGCTTATACTAAGAGTTTACAGGTGTCTAGTCTAGGCTCTGCAAAGCGGTGCTGAAAAATTTTGGTAGAACCTTTCCCTAAGAATATAGCTGTAGCGTCTGAATGGGCACATTTTCAAAAGTTCAATAAAAACAAACTTAATTTTATTTGTAATAAATCTAAATAGGTGTTTAGTTTGCTACTGTTTAGAAGTAGTCTAAATAAAGTAAGCCCAGGTGGTGAACTGCATAGATTGCCAACTATGAGCGCCCATTATCTACTAAACCAGTGTGTGATGCATAAAAAAATTACCCTTTTCAGCTTCTTCTTTCTGTTCTTTGTGCAGGTCTCCTTTGCCCAACGCCATACCTCAGCGGTAAGAGGAACGATTCTACAGGAAAACGGAGTTCCGCTTGCCTTTGCCACTGTGGCACTGGTAGGTACTTCTTATGGTACTTCCACCAACGAGGATGGAACCTATGAGTTAAAGCCTCTGGCCGAGGGAACTTACCAAATCAGAATCTCCATGATTGGGTTCCAGACCATTGACAAGAAGTTCCAGTTGCAGAGCAACCAGGCCCTGGAGCTGTCCTTCTCCATGAAACCCGTGACCAACCAGATAGGCCAGGTGGAAGTTTTTGGCGAACGTGAAAAGCAGCCAGAAAAATTAGATGCCATTACCCGTCTGCCGCTTAAACCCATTGACCAGATTCAGTCTATCTCTGTTATCTCAGACAGATTAATTGAGCAGCAAGGAGCACTTACGGTGATGGAAGCCGCCCGTAACGTGCCTGGTGTGTACACTTACGCTACCTACGGCGGGGTACGCGAAAGTATCTCTTCCCGTGGTTTCAGAGGAATTCCTACCTTAAAGAATGGGGTACGTGTGCAAACTGACTTCAGAGGAATGGGCTTCATAACAGATATGCAGGGTGTTGAAAGTATTCAGGTTCTCAAGGGATCTAGCGCCGTTACCATGGGAGCAGCCACTGATTTAGGTGGGCCAGGGGGCATTGTGAACGTAGTCACCAAAACACCAAAATTTGAGAATTCAGGTAATGTCTCTATGCGAGTAGGCAGCTGGGGGCTGGTAAGGCCTACTTTTGATGTGCAGAATGTTCTGAATGAAGCAGGAACGGTTGCTTTCCGTCTCAATGGAGCTTATGAGACTGGTGGGAAATACCGCGCGCACATGAGCAATGAGTCTTTCTATATCAACCCATCTTTGGAGTGGCGGCCAAATGCAAAAACCACTATCACTTTGGAGATGGATTATTTGAATGACAACCAGTCTATTGATGCCGGGACGGTTAACATGTCAGTAGGAAACGTAGCCAATGAAATATTTGATATACCTAATGACATGAACCTGGGCTTCAGGTCAGACATTCAGATTGTAAAGCACACAACTTACGCTGCCCGATTCAAAAGATATTTGGACGATGAAAACAAGCTCTACCTGAGAGGTGCTTATTTCCAGTCAGATTATGACCAAGATGCAATCAGAACTTCATTAACAGCTCTACCTAAATCTGATGGGGTTAATGATAGACAGGTAACCAGATTCAAACGTTCTATTGGGCACAACCAAACCCGGATTGATAAGAACAAAGTGATCCAAATGGATTTAGTGGGCGATGAAATTGCAACCGGGCCTATCCGGCATACCTTCCAAGTAGGAGTTGACTTCCGTATCACAGATTTAAGACAACCTACTTTCAATACCATTGCAATTCCTGGAGAGATAGACATTCTGGATCCAAGCACAATTACCAATGATTTGCCAGCGGGAACGCCTAATTTTACATCTACAGGAGGCACCCAAGGCTATGATACCAGAATGGGAGTAACTATCCAAGATGTGATTCATATAACCAATTGGGTGAAAGTATTTGGAGGAATCAGATACAGCACTAACCAGAGCAATTCTCCTACCTCTTCGCTCATCAGTAGGTCAAAATACTGGAATCCGTTGGCAGGGGTAATGTTTACGGTAAAACCAGGGCTTAACGTGTTTGGCTCCTACACCAACAGTACTGCGCCTGAAAGCGCTACTCAAATGGATGAAGCCGGTAATACCTTTGGTAATTCTACCATTGATCAGTGGGAGACAGGTTTAAAATCTGAGTGGTTAAACCAGCGCTTGCGTTTCAACCTGACTCTCTATAGAATTCACGAGCAGAATATCGTGCAACAGCTGTATGACATCAACAACCAGCCTGTTTTAGTGAATGGCAGAGCTGTTTACCGTCAAGCTGGAGATGATATCAGAAAAGGAGCAGAAGTGGAGTTGACTGGCCGGGTGCTTGAGAATCTGGAAGTGATTGTAGGATATTCTTACATTGACGCAAAGTTCAAGAATACTTTGGTTAATGTAGAAGGTTCAGCGCCAAATAACACTCCTAAACATACTTACAATGCTTGGGCAAACTACAGAATCAATATGGGAGCTATGAGAGGTGTGAACTTGGGGGTAGGAGTGTACTATATAGGCAAACGTCCTTACAACGACTGGACACAAGCAGGTTACCTTACCCATGGTGTAGACACTAGCAAAAAGCCCTGGTATAACAAAGCCTACACTACGGTTAATGCTCAGTTAGGCTATGAGTTTGGCCAGAATTGGGGAGTGCGTGTTCTTTTCAACAACATTCTGGATGAAGTAGGTTATGACGCATACCGCACCTCTTTCATTGACAGAATCCAACCCAGAAACTTCTCCGGAACCGTTACCTACCGCTTTTAATATTTAAGTTCCTATTAACGTCCAATAGCTGCCGGTGCCTGGGTGCCGGCAGCTTTGCTGCTAAAAAACATAACCTTAAACTTATATGAAAAAGGAGTTCACCTGGCGAAAATTGTTCAATGACATCCACCTGTGGCTGGGGCTGGCCAGCGGGTTGGTGCTGTTTGTGGTCTGCCTTACCGGCACCATCTTCACGTTCCACACAGAAATTGAGGAAATGCTGGAGCCCGAGAAATACGAGGTGCAGGTACCGGCCAACGCAGTAGCACTCTCGCCAGATGAACTGATCAGTAAAGTTGAGAAAGCCCAGAAAGGGAAAGTGACCGCCCTGCAAATCGTGCAGGACCCTGCCAAGCCATACCGGCTCACCCTGAAGAAAGAAGAAGGCAAGCGTGGCGGGGCCGAAGGCGGGAAAGCCAAAGGAGAGGGAGCGTCTAAAGCCATAGCGGGCGCACCAGGGGCCGGAGGCAAAGGCGGCGAAGGCCGTAAAGGCGGCAAAGGTGTTCCGGGCGGCGGCGGTCCCGGGGGCGGACGCGGTACCGTTTATCTGGTAAACCAATACACCGGCGAAATCAAAGGCACCACCGAAGGCCCGGCCAGCAAGTTCTTCCACACCGTAGAAGACCTGCACCGTACGCTCATGGTAAAAGGAGAGCAGGGCCAACTGAACTGGGGCAAGATTGTGGTAGGTGCATCTACCATCATCTTCGTGTTCCTCATCTTGACTGGTTTGGTGATCTGGTTCCCCAAGAAAATCAAAAACTGGAAGCAGGGGCTCAAAATCAAAACCAGCGGCAACTGGAAACGCACCAACCATGACCTGCACAATACCCTCGGCTTCTATTCTTCCATGCTGCTCCTGATCATGGCTTTAACCGGCCTCTGCTGGTCGTTTGAGTGGTACCGTGATGGTGCCAGCGCCGTGTTGGGAGACAAGATCTTCAAACAACGCGGCGAAAAACCGCTTGATTCTAACCCACGTCCAGCCAATGCCCAGAAACTGGCGGTGGCAGATTACATCAGAATCACCAATGGGATTCTGCCCTATGAAGGGAATTACCGCATCACCTTGCCCACCGATTCTACCAGCGCCGTGGTGCTGAGCAAGAGCGAGAGCGGATTCTTCGCCCCATCGGCGGCCGACAAGGTGCAGTTAGACCAGCACACCGGGGAGTCCCTGAAGGTGGAGAAGTTTGAGGAGAAGCCGTTCAATGAGCAGGTAGCTGCCTCGGTGAGAGCCCTCCATTTAGGCGAAGTTTTCGGGACGTTCTCCAAAATCATTTACTTCATCGCCTGTCTTATTGCCACCAGCTTGCCTATCACGGGTACCTTTATCTGGCTGAACAAGCTGAAGAAGAAGCCCAAGAAAAAGATGCCTTACGTGAAACCATCGGTTTCCAGAGTTTAGTGCACGTTTCCGTTTAGGGGCTGTTTTTCCAAAAAGAGCCCCTAAACAGAAAAGGTAAGTTTAGCGGTACAACAAAAGGGCCTGCATATTGTATGCAGGCCCTTTTGTTGTAGACGCTGAAAAGGAGACCTAATAACTTGTCACCTTCCTGTGTATTCTCCCAGGCCAGGGGAAAACTCCATACCTCTGGATTGTTGGTAATAACACCAACAACGGCGGCTGCTCCTACTATTTTTCTGCTTTACGAAGTAGGCTCCATCTTAGAGCGCAGATAGGACGTACTGGAGGCGAACTTCGGCCTGTGGGTTCATTTGTGTTTAGGGGCTGTTTTCGGAAAAACGGCTCCTAAACGCAAGGATCAGGAGGGGTTGGTGGTTTTCAGGAACGTAGGCGCTTTTCGGTTCTTAGAGACTTGCTCATAGGCATAGGCAATGCGCAGCAACTCCGGCTCCGTATACGCCCGCCCAAAGAAGGAAAGCCCGATGGGTAGACTTTGTACCTGGCCCAGCGGCACCGTGATGTGCGGGTACCCCGAGATGGCCGCTGGGGTAGAAAGGCCGTAGCCCGTAAAGGAATCGCCGTTCACCAAGTCAATGCACCAGGAGGGACCGTAGGTAGGGCCGGTGATGGCGTCCAGCTTATGCTCCTGCATGATCTTGTCAATAGCGGCCCGGGAACCGCTCACCTGCTTGGCGACGGCCTCTTTATACTCCTTCGTGTTCAGGTCGCCTAGTTTCTCAGACATCTCCAGAATTTCCTGCTTAAAGTAGGGCATAGACTGGGCTTCGTGCTGCTTGTTGTAGGCAATCACGTCTTTGAGGGACTTCACAGGGGCGTTGGCGGTGGCCAGGTAGTTGTTTACGCCGTCTTTGAACTCGTACTGCAGAATCTTGAAGCTGGCACCAGACACCTCCCGGATGCTCTTCATCACTTCCACCTCCACAATGGTAGCTCCCTGGCTTTTGAGTTGTTCCAGCGCTTTTTGCAGCAGTGCGTCAATGGCGATGTGACCTTGCAGAAAGGATTTTTCTACGCCAATATGTTTCCCCTTCAGGCCGTTGGCGTCCAGAAACTTAGTATAGTCGGGGTGGGCTTTGCCGGTGCTTTCTTTGGTGACAGCGTCTGCGGGGTCAACAGCGGCCAATACGCTCAGGAGCAGTGCGGCATCGGTGACGGTTCTGGCAATGGGTCCGGCGGTGTCCTGCGTGTGCGAAATGGGGATAATACCGGAGCGGCTCACCAAGCCCACAGTGGGTTTAAAGCCAACCACTCCGCTCACGGCAGAGGGGCACACAATGGAACCGTTCGTTTCTGTGCCCACAGCCACCACGCATAGATTGGCCGACACCGCTACCCCGGAACCCGAGCTGGAGCCGCAGGGCGTTCGGTCCAACACATAGGCATTCCTGGTTTGTCCGCCGCGCCCGCTCCAGCCGCTGGAAGATTCCGTAGACCTAAAGTTTGCCCACTCGCTCAGGTTAGTCTTGCCAATGAGCACCGCGCCCGCTTCCCGTAGTTTACCCACAATAAAGGCGTCTTTGGCGGCTTTGTTCTGGGCTAGGGCCAGGGCTCCCGCCGAGGTAGACATTTTATCATGGGTATCTACGTTGTCTTTGACCATGACCGGAATGCCGTGCAGCGGCCCCCGCACTTTACCGGCCTTGCGTTCCTGGTCCATCGCCTCGGCAATTTGCAGGGCATCGGGGTTTACCTCAATCACGGAATTCAACTTAGGACCGGATTTGTCCACGGCCTGGATGCGGTCCAGGTAGCGTTGCGTAATGGCTTTGGAGGTCAGTTCGCCGGAGGCCATTCGGCGCTGAAGATCCTGGATGGTGGCTTCGTTCAGGTCAAAGCTTTCGGGATTGGCTTGTGCCGAGGAAGTTTCAGTGGTGGGCGGTTGGGTATTGGCAGTTGTGGTGGCACAGGCCCCCAAGCCCAGCGCGGAGAAAGAGAGTCCGGCCAGAGAGCCTGCTTTAAGAAAGTTTCGTCTGTTCATTCGTTTGGATTTTGTAGTAAGTTACTGCATCCGGAGCAAAAAAGAAACGGGCTTTTACAGAGGAAGAAAGGGGGAGGGGGAACAGTTTTTTGAGGTGATACAGCAAGAATTCGGACAGAACCAATAGATTTACCCAGTCATTCACCAGAGCCCTATGAAACATCGCCTGCTTTTTGTGCTGCTTATCCTTATGGTCACCGTAGCGGAGGCGCAGGAGCGCAAACGGGTGCGGGAATACGGCATCAAGATAGGGGTGCTCCCCACCGGGCAGTGGAACGCCATCACAGATGTGCCCGGGGTGCAGGTGGGGCAGGTAACGGTGGTAAAAGGTCAAGACGTGCGTACTGGGGTCACAGCCATCCTTCCGCACGGCGGCAATCTGTTTCAGGAGAAAGTGCCGGCGGCGGTGTTTGTGGGCAACGGCTTCGGGAAGCTGGCGGGCAGTACGCAGGTGCGGGAACTGGGTAACCTGGAAACCCCCATCGTCCTGACCAATACCCTGAGCGTAGCCACCGCCATGAACGCTGTGATCACGCACACCCTGCGGCAGCCGGGCAACGAAAAGGTGCAGTCTGTGAACGCACTGGTAGGCGAAACCAACGACGGCGGCCTGAACGACATCAGAGGACGGCATATCACCGAAGACCACGTGCTCACCGCCATCAGGAAAGCCCAGAGCGGAGCCGTGGAGGAAGGAAACACGGGAGCGGGCACAGGTACCATCTGCTTCGGGTTTAAGGGCGGCATTGGCACCGCTTCCAGAAAGCTGCCCCAGAGTTTGGGCGGTTATACGGTGGGCGTGCTGGTGCAGACCAACTTTGGCGGCGTGCTGCAAATAGCCGGAGCGCCGGTGGGCGAGGAGCTGGAAAAGTTCTCTTTCCGGCAGCAGATTCTGGAGAAGGCCGATGGTTCTTGTATGATCATTGTGGCCACCGATGCCCCCGTTGATGCCCGCAACCTGGAGCGCATGGCCAGTCGGGCTATGCTGGGATTGGGGAAAACCGGCGGAATTGCCTCCAATGGCAGCGGCGACTACGTCATTGCTTTCTCCGCGAACCCGGGGCTGCGGGTGCCATACGAGACCATCCAAAAAACGCAGACCGTTACCTTGTTGCGCAACGATGAAATGTCGCCGTTGTTCATGGCTACCATTGAGGCCACCGAAGAAGCCATCCTGAACTCCCTGTTCAAAGCCCAAACCACCCAAGGCAAAGACAAAACCAGCGTAGAGGCCCTGCCGCTGGAGAAAACCATACAGATTTTAAAGCAACACCATGTTATCAGACCATAAAAACTACGCCTACCTACACGGTGAATTCGTGCCGCTGGAGAACGCTTACCTGCACGTGAGCGACCTGTCCATTCAGCGCGGGTACGGCATCTTTGACTTTTTCAAAGTGCAGGAGGAAGCGCCCCTGTTTCTGGAGCACTACATCAGCCGATTCTTCCAGTCGGCGCAGCTGATGGGGTTGCCGGTGCCCTTATCTGAGGAGCAGCTGAAAGCCACGCTGGCGGAACTGCTCCAGAAAAACAAGCTGCCCAACTCCGGGGTGAAGATGATCCTGACGGGCGGATATTCGGCCAATGGCTATGACCCTGCGGCGCCAAACCTGCTCATCACGCAGCAGGCCCTCACCCTGCCCACGCAGGAGCAGGTGGCGCGGGGCATCAAGATCATCACCCATGAATACGTGCGGGAGCTGCCGCTGGCCAAGACCATCAACTATTCCATGGGTATCAGGCTGTTGCAAGAGGTAAAAGCTCGGCAAGCCGATGACGTGTTATACCACCACGGCGGCGTGGTCACTGAATTTCCTCGCAGCAATTTCTTCCTGCTCACCCAGGACAATGTGCTGGTTACCCCGGCGCAGGAGGTACTGCTGGGGGTAACGCGCCGAAATGTGCTGGAACTGGCGCGCCAACAATATCAGGTGCAGGAGAGAACGGTCACGTTAGAGGACATTGCCCAGGCCCGGGAAGCGTTCATGACCAGCACCACCAAACGGGTGCTGCCCATTGTGGAAGTGGACGGTAAGCCCGTGAACGACGGAAAACCAGGGCCAGTGACCCTGCAACTACTGGAGCAACTGCTGGAACTGGAACAAAAGCAGTTTATAGACTAAGTGCGTTTAGCGACCCTTTTTCTGAAAATTGGCCTAAACCAGAAGCGGCTCAAAACACTAGCTGTATTGATACAATAGAGCTTCATTTCCCTTAAATGAAAATCCCTGCGTTTAGGGGCTGTTTTTGGAAAAACGGCCCCTAAACGCAGGGATTTTCTGTACCACCTAGGTGATGCTTATTTTTTCTGCACGGCCTGCACAATGGCCTGGAAAGCTGGTTTAGGTTGGTAGTTGCGGTCAAAGATCATAGGGTAGCTGGTGCGGCCTTTGATGGGCCAATCGTTCAGCCAGGAATCTGCATCGGTGACGCCCCAGAAGGTGACGCGGCTGATTTTGTCGCGGTGCTTGTGGAAGAGGGCGAAAAGATCGGCGTAGCGCTTGGCCAGTTTCTGCTGCACGTCCTCCGGCAGGCCGTTGGTGTACAGGTTGTATTTCTGGTCAAATTCAAAGGTGGCATCAATGTCGGCGCCCTGGCGGTTGGAGGGGTTGGGCAGCACGTCAATGTCCAGTTCGGTGATCATCACTTTACCCAGCACCGAGAACTTGATGATGCTTTCCTCAATCTGCGCCAGAGACGGAGACTCCAAGCCGTAGTGGCCCTGCATGCCAATGCCGGTGACCTTCAGTCCCTTGTCTTGCAGACTTTTTACCAGTTTAATGGCGCCGTCACGTTTGGCAGGTTTCCAGAGGTTGTAGTCATTATAGTACAATTCAGCTTTGGGGTCTGCTTTGCGGGCAGCCTCGTAGGCTTTGGCCAGGTACTCTTCGCCGGTGATCTGGTGCCATTTGCTTTTCCGGAGGGTGCCATCGTCGTTGAGGGCTTCGTTCACCACATCCCAGCCGTTGATCTGGCCTTTGTACCTGCCGGCCACGGCGGCAATGTGCTCTTCCATGCGCTGGAGCAGTTGGGCTTTGCTGGCGGGTTTGCCGGCCTGGTCCTCAAACACCCAGTTGGGGGTCTGCTGGTGCCACACCAGCGCGTGACCCACAATGAACTGCTTGTGCTTCTTGCCCAAGGCCACGTAGGCATCGGCGGGCTTGAAATTATAGGTATTGGGCTGTGGATGCACACTTTGCCATTTGAGCAGATTCTCGGGCGAAACTGTGCTGAAATGCTGGGCAATGATGGCTTCGGCTTTGGGGTCCTGGCCCATGGCCTGCTTGTAGTTCAGCGCCGCGCCAATCACGAAGTCATCTTTGAAGACGTTTTTGAGCGATGGCTCCGCCGCGTTGTTTTGACTGGCCACACAGCCCAAGGCCGCAATAGCCACGGTGGCCGCCAACAAGATTCGGTTTTTTCTCATGGGCAATAGGTTTTATCTGCTGTTAGATGGGTGGGGAAGGAGGAAATCAAACTTGTGGGCAGCGTTGGGTCATCGTTCTGAAACCCGGACAAGAGGGGAGGTGCGGCGCCAAGGGCATCAAATTCCGGTGGCCAGTTGATGTTGCGTTTAGGGGCCCTTTTTTGGAAAAGAGCCCCTAAACGCAACATGAATCATGGTTGCGCTAGAACCCGATGGCGTTACCGCCGTCAACGGGCAGTACGGTGCCGGTCACGTATTTAGCGCCTTCGGTGGTGTAGAAGTAAACGGCCTCGGCAACGTCTGCCGGGCTCCCGAATTTCCCCATGGGCGTACGGCCCAAAGCCTTGTTTTTACGCTCGGGATCGTTGTCCATGGCCTTGGCCGACATGGCGGTGGCAATGAAACCGGGAGCCACGCAGTTGGTTCTGATACCCATGGGCGACAGCTCCGTAGCCATAGCCTTGGTCATGCCCTCAATCGCGGATTTAGACGCGGTATAGGCAATCACTTTGGGAATACCGTACTGCGAGGCCATGGAACTGATGTTGACAATGGAGCCTTCGCCGTAGGGGAGCATGTTCTTTACCACTTCGCGGCTCAACGCGAAAACGGCGGTCACGTTGGTGAGCAGAATGCGCTGAAAATCCTCGTCGGTTACCTCCACAAAAGGCTTCTTCATGTTGATGCCCGCGTTGTTCACCAAAATGTCTATTCTGCCGTGTTCCTGGGTGATTTTCTCCACCAGCGCCGGGATTCCGCTCAGGTCGCTCAGGTCATGCGCAACGGTGATGCACAGATCTCCGAAGGCTTCTTTGGCGCTTTTCAGCTTCTCCTCGTCGCGGCCAATAACAATGGTCTTGATCTTCTCCTGGATGAATTTCTCTACAATGGCCAAGCCGATGCCAGAGGCGCCACCGGTAACAATGGCGGTCTTGGTGGCGGGTGCGGTAGTTTGTGTCATATTTCTTGGGTGTTACTTCAAATTTAGATGCCTGGGGCAAATTTGGGGTCTATCTTCATATACTCCTCCAGGGTGCCCGCAGGTTTCTCAAGCGCTTGGGGAATAGGTCTTTTGGAGAACGTCTGGAAATAGAGCAGACAAGCGTCTCGCCACCATCTGGCGTCTTTTTCCTGTATGGCCAGGTATTGCTTCACTTGCTGGTATCTTTCCTTGTCTACCTGCCCTTGCAGGGAGTCCCAGTCTTTCTGCATGGCCCGTACCGAGTCTACCCCTTCAGAGTACTTATAGCATAACTCGTCCCATAACGTTCTACCCGACTTCATTTTCCAGTCCCAGGGCAGGTGGTGGAACCAGAGCAGCACGTCTTCTGGGCAGGTGGCGGGGTTTTGCAACAGCGCCTGTACTTCTGGGGCATATTGGGAGAGGGCATTGCTGCCGGTGCGGGTGCGGTCAAATCCAATGCCTTTCTCATCGGCGCGGTGGTAGTAGACAGAGGTCCAGTCGGCGCGGGGTTTGTCTTTGATCCAGGGTCCTGGGCCATAGTGGTGGCTCCAGCCCATGAGGTGGTGTAATCCCAGAGGCGTCATATAATTCACCACGGCCTCCCGGGAGCCCATCATCATCTGCTTCACGGTAGAAACAAGGGTAGGGGAACCGGAGAAGGTCATTTTAATCCATTCATCGGCAATCGCTTCTGACGTAAGATTGTAGTCCCAGGCCAGACGGCCGAAGGTGTACCAGTTGGCTTGCCCGAAGGGATGGCTGGTCCAGTTGCGGTCATTGCCAATGTTGGCTACCCCGGCCATTCCTGAATGGTAGTGGTTGTCTAAACTGCCGTCTACCACTTTGGCCACCGTTGAGCCTTTGCCTTTGGCGTAGGTGTCTGCCATGAGCGTCTCTTTGAACATGGGCGCCAGATAGGCCAGGTGCGTGCCCTGCCCCAGGTATTCCTGCGTGATCTGGAACTCCATCATGAGCGGAGTTTTGGGCATGGCCCCAAACAGCGGGTGGAACGGCTCGCGCGGCTGGAAGTCAATGGCTCCGTTTTTCACTTGCACCATCACGTTGGGCAGGAATTTTCCGTCTAGTGGCTTGAATTCAGTATAAGCTTGTTTATGACGGTCATCGGGTACTTTATCATCATACACGAAGGCGCGCCACATCACCAGACCGCCTTTAGGGGCTAACGCCTCTGCCAGCATGTTGGCGCCATCGGCGTGGGAACGGTTGTAGTTCTGCGGGCCCGGCTGACCCTCTGAATTTGCCTTCACCAGAAACCCGCCAAAATCCGGGATGTGACGGTAAATCTCCTCCACCTTGTTTTTCCACCAGGCTTTCACTTCCGGGTTCAGCGGATCGGCGGTTTTCAGTTTGCCTAATTCAATGGGCGAGCTGAAACGCGCGGTGAGGTACACCTTGATTCCGTAGGGCCTAAAAGTGTCAGCGAGGGCTTTTACTTTCTTAAGGTATTCTTCAGACAGTACCAGCGAGTTGGCGTTTACGTTGGTGAGTACCGTGCCGTTAATCCCGATGGAGGCGTTGGCGCGGGCATAGTCCAGGTAGCGCTGGTCTATATAGTCTGGGAGCTTGTGCCAGTCCCAGATGGAAAAACCCGCGTATCCGCGCTCTACGGTGCGGTCCAGGTTGTCCCAGTGGTTTAAGATGCGGTGCTGGGTTTTGGGGCTGCTGCTGATGTCTAAATTGTTGATTCTCTGTTGGGTTTGCAGGAGGCGCAGCAAGTGAAAACTGCCATAGAGCGCGCCCACTTCTGTGTTGGCGGCCACAACGGTATAGTTCTTTCCGCCAGCCTTGCGGCTTAGGAGCAAATAACCGTCCTTGCCCACTGCTTTCAGTTTATCTTCCAGTCCCAAGCCTTTGAGTACCGGAGAGGTAGCGGGAGTGCCCACCAACAGCACATTCTTCTTTTCTGGGTTCTCTGCCGCGGAGAAGGGTTGCCCTAAAAGTCCGCTCAGGCCTGTAGACAGTTCATCTTCAATAATGGAAAGGGTAGGCGAGGAACCTTGCACCACGAGTTGCCCCAATGCTTTCTGGTATTCCTTTACCAAAGGCTTGTTCTGGAGGAGGTCATACCGTTGCCACAGCCGGTAACCATCTTCGGCACGTGCCGCACCGGTAAACCATAAAAACAGGCATAGAAAAGAGAGAGGGGAAATGATCTTCTTGCGCATGACAGGGGAACAACTCAGGTTCAATAGATGAGACAAAACAATAGGTGCTGTATAGTTGCTTCGCTTTGCGTTTAGGGGCTGTTTTTCAAAAAACAGCCCCTAAACGCAAAGCGAAGAAGTATTCTCACAAGCAGAATGCCTACTGGCTTCACGCTATACCTTTGTAAGCATGATTTAATCTATATTGAAAAGGGCTTATAAATGAACCGCTTTCTTTTTCGCGTTGCTTTTACTCTTAAGGGAAGATTCCCGGATTATCAATTCTGAACGAAGGTTAATGGTGTTGCTAGGTACGTTGTCTCTGGAGCCATTCAACTGTAACAGCAATACCCGCAGGGCCACTTCCCCCATTTCCTGGCCCGGATAGTTGATGGTGGTCAGGTTAGGTTCAACCACCCGGGAGATGGCGTCATTGTTAAACCCTATCACCGCTATGTCTCTAGGAATGGAAATGTTGGCTTTTTTCAACGCTTTGAGACAGCTAACGGCACAGGTGTCATTAGACACAAAAATACCGTCTGGTAACGGGTCCATTTCCAGAATCTGTTGCGCAGCCAAGGTGCCCGCTTCCTCCGTCATTTTACTGATGATGACATTCTCCTCAGAGAATGGAAGATTATGGTCTATGAGCGCGTACTTAAAGCCCTTTAGGCGGTCTGCGTAAACATTCCTTTTAAGGTTACCGGTAATGTGTACAATGTTGGTGCAGCCCTGCTCAATTAAGTGCGAAGTGGCTTTATAGGCTGCCTGCAAATTGTCAATGACAATGCTGGTGCATTCTTTATGTTCGGCCACGCGGTCATAGAAGATCACCGGAATGCCTTTGCTCACGAAGTTCTCAAAATGTTCCAGCGTTTCCGTCTCAAAGGACAAGGATACCAATAATCCATCTACCCGGCTGTTGAACATGGTGTTGGCATTGGCGATCTCTTTCTGCAGCGTCTCCAGGGATTGGCTGATGATGAGGTTATAGCCCGCCTCATTGGCCACTTTCTCCATGCCGGCAATCACAGACGAATGGAAAGGACTATCCAGTCTGGGTACGATCAAGCCAATGGTGTTGGTGCGCTGGCGCCGGAGGTTACTGGCGAAAAGATTGGACCGATATCCCATTTGGGCAGCTGCCTCAGAGATTCGCTGTTTCGTCTTTTTATTCACCGCCGGATGGTCGTTCAACGCTCTGCTGATGGTGGTAGGAGACAGATCAAGTTCTCTCGCTATGTCATAAATGGTAATGTCTTTCTCCATGCCGCAATGTTCGTTCTGTAACAAATATATGAAATCGGTTTCAATAATTGCAATACTTGATAGGTTCTCTATTGTGATATTGTTAAAGAATTTAATATCTGCACAAATAAGAAACAGGGTTGTTTTGCACTAATCTGTTCAAAAATTAGGGGTAATTAACTAAATGCTTCCTTTGACTACTCCTTATAGATGTAAACTGCTTTTGATGTAGCCTAGTTGCAAAGTAAAAATAGGGGCATTTTGCATAATTCAAAAATAGGGGCTTTTGAGCTGCTGATTTTTTTGAGAATATTTATGAAATCGGTTGTAATATTTGAAAATTATATTCAAGTTTGTAGAGCAAGAGCAGAGGGGAGAGCTGCTACAGCTCTTTCGTGGAGGGAAACAAAGGCAGAGAAAGCGGTCAAAGTCTCTGAAATGCCTGTCTTTTGGTCTCTTGCTGTCTCCTTTTATGGCTGGAGATAGGTGGTTAGATGAAGTTGTTTTGAAATACTGTGAAGAACTGGGTCCAGGAGATGGTTGCCGGGCTTTGTTGCGAATTTGTCAAAAATTGCTGTTTCCTACTGTTGTGAAGATGGCTTGATAATGTAGTGCAAAGAGATGGAAAGCTGTAGTGCCAGCCTTTGTTGTATGGTGTAGGCTTCCCGTCTTTCATCAGGAATACATAAGAGTGAATTACCAAAGCTTTAATTGATATAATTCTACATCCTAATCCTTACTAGCACCTTTAACTTAAAAACATTCATGTATGAAAGGTAATCTTACCCAAAATCCCAGATCTACGATTTCGCTCCTCAGGAAATCGGAAATCATGAAAGTTGCTCTCTTGCTCTTTGCTGCCCTCCTGGTGAGTGTGCAGGTGTTTGCGCAGGGAGGGGTGACCGTAACCGGCCGAGTAACGGATAACACCGGGGCAGGCGTGCCCGGAGTGACCGTGATGTTGAAAGGTACCACCACTGCCGCACCAACTGATGTGGAAGGAAACTACTCCATTTCAGTTCCGGCTCCCACTGGTACTTTGGTCTATTCTTTTATTGGCTATGTAACCCAGGAAGTACCCATCAACAACAGAACTTCCATTAATGTGACGCTGGCCACTGACCAACAGACCATTGATGAAGTAGTGGTAGTAGGGTACGGTGTTCAGAGGGCAGAAGCGGTGACAGGTTCAGTTGCTTCCATTAGTGGAGAAGCATTAAATGAGGTTCCGTCTGCGAATATCTCTCAAGCCTTGCAAGGCCGTTTGCCAGGTGTAGAACTGACACAAACCTCTTCACAACCTGGTGCTGCTATGCAAATTAGGATTCGGGGAACGCGTTCGCTGACTGCTAGTAATGACCCACTGGTAGTTTTGGATGGAATTCCTTATCCAGGATCTATTGGTGATATAAATCCTAATGATATTCAGAGTGTTGATATCTTAAAGGATGCCTCGGCAACCGCTATTTATGGTTCTCGCGGTGCGAATGGTGTTATTCTGGTTACAACTAAAGGGGGTAAGGCAGGGCAAAAACCTCAGGTTAGCTACAACAGTTATGTTGGTGCAAGAACTGTTTTTTCCAAATTTCCCATGATGAATGGGCAAGAATTTGCTGCTTTACGTGAATATGCGAATCGATATGATAACGGTGTGGATGAGTCTTATGAAGTAAATACAGATTGGCAAGACTTGTTTTACAAAACCGGAATCACAACTAGCCATGACCTAGGGGTTTCTGGTGGCACTGAGCAGGGGCGCTACAACTTTAGTGTAGGTTATTATGAAGATGAGGGTGTGATTCCTACGCAGCAATATACGCGGTACTCCATGCGCGGTAGCATTGACCAAGGAGTAGGTAAATTGTTTCGCTTCGGCTTCTCTACCTACAATAACTACAACGTGACGGAGGGTTCAAACATAGGTTTGTATGGAATTCTAAGTGCGTCTCCCATTGTCAATCCATATAATTCTGATGGCACATTGAAAAGAGTTGTCAATACCGGAGGTGATGGCGATGTATGGGTGAATACTAGAGATGTAGTTGAGGGGCTAAAAGATAGATGGCTTAGCCAGACTAGAGCGTTCGGGACATACAACACGCTATTCGGTGAAATGAAGATTCCAGGAGTGGAGGGCTTAAAACTACGCACTAATCTAGGTGTCAATTACCGCCAAAGTCAGGGTGGGGCATTCACGGGAGAGGGAGTGAACAGTACCACTGATGATACCCCTTCGTCTGCTTCTTTAAGTAACCAGGTTACAACTGACTGGACCATTGAGAACCTGCTCACATATGACCGTACCTTTGCTGAGAAGCATAATGTGAATGTAGTAGCGTTATATTCCGCCTCAGATAACCAATTTAACCGTTCTCGCATAGCAGGAAGAGGAATTCCCAATGAAGACTTTCAATTCTACAATATTGGAACCGCTACCGAAGAACTTACCGTTGCCCCTAATGATCAGCTATATTCAAAGAGTGGCTTGATGTCTTGGATGGGACGCGTGATGTACTCCTATGATGATCGTTACTTACTGAGTGTTACCTTGCGCTCAGATGGCTCCTCAAGGCTGGCTCCTGGTTACAAATGGCATACTTATCCGGCTGTTTCTGTGGGATGGAATATTGCCAAAGAATCCTTTATGGAGAATGTGAAGCCTATTAATATGTTAAAACTGCGTGCGGGCTATGGTAAGACCTCTAATCAGGCTGTTGAGCCCTACGCTACCCTAGGTTTATTATCCACCAGACCTTACAATTTTGGTCCCACAGACTATCAGACTGGTTTCTATGTATCTGAACTACCTAATGCTAGCTTAGGATGGGAATTCTCTGAAACTTGGAATTTTGGGTTGGACTTTGCTCTCCTTAACCATCGTCTATCAGGTTCGGTTGAATACTATGTAACTGATACAAAGGATATTCTATTAAGAGTTGGTTTGCCTGCTACATCGGGTGTGGGAAGCGTTGTACAAAATATTGGTCAAACCCAAAACAAAGGTGTAGAACTCTCCCTTAACGGTGTGATTCTGGACAACCTTAACGGTTGGACATGGGAAGCCGGTGTTAATATGTATGCCAACCGCAATAAACTGGTGGCGCTTGCTTCAGGAGCGCAAAGGGATGAAGGCAACTGGTGGTTTGTAGGCCATCCTATTAATGTGATCTACGACTTTGAGAAAATAGGACTATGGCAAGAGGATGATCCATATAGAAACATTTTGGAACCGATTACGGGTAACAATGATCCTAATCAAACAATAGGTTCAATAAAAGTAAGATATACCGGAGGTTACAACCCCGACGGCACACCTGTAAGAGCAATTGGACCAGATGATCGGCAAATTATAGATGTAAACCCTAACTTTCAGGGAGGCTTTAACACCCGTGTAGCTTATAAAGGTTTTGACCTTAGCGCTGTAGGTGTTTTTCAAAATGGTGGAATCCTTAATAGTACGCTCTATGGTTCTTCGGGCTATTTGAACATGTTATCTGGCCGCCGGGGGAATGTTAAAGTGGACTATTGGACGCCAGAGAACACCGACGCCAAGTATCCAAGACCCGGTCAATATATAAGTGGCGATAACCCAAAATATGGAAGTACCCTTGGTTACTTTGATGCCTCTTATCTGAAGATACGTACCATCTCACTTGGCTACAACTTTGATAACAACAACTGGTTGAAAAACGCTGGTGTTAACAGATTGCGGCTTTACGTAACAGCACAGAATCCGTTTGTGCTATTCTCACCCTATCACAAAGAAACAGGGATGGACCCTGAAACCAACTCTTATGGCAACGAAAATGCGGCAGTACCACTGTCTGAAAACCTGCGCCGGATACTGACGATAGGAACTAATGCACCTGCCACGCGAACTTACTTGGTTGGTTTGAATGTCACTTTTTAAAAAGAAACAAATGAAACGTAGTAATATAAAATCAATCATTGGAACAGCCATGTTGGCTGTATTCCTGGGAGGGTGCTCTGATATTTTAGAAGAACAGCCACGTGGCAGGTACGAACCCAGCTTTTTTCAAACAGAGCGTGGTGTCTATGGCGGATTAACGTCTATGTATGCCCATCTTCGTTATATATATGGACAGGCCTACTATTATAATACCACTGAGACCGGCACTGATGAGGTAACACATGGGCAACAAGCAGACGAAAACTTTAGGGTTATGGATCTTTCAGGTCTTGGACCGATTACTCCATCTAATAGCCGTGCTGATGCCTTGTGGGGAGCTGCATTTCTTAACATAAACACTGCTAGCGGTATCATTGAGAATGCAGCCCTAGTAGGAACCATCTCACCAGCATTAGTTGCCGAAGCCAGATTCTTCCGCGCCTTTGATTACTTTCAACTGGTGCAAACCTTTGGTGGAGTGCCTTTGGATTTGGGTGCAGGAGAACTTAAGTTCAACACAAACCCAGTGAGAACCTCTGTGCGCAACACAGTACCTGAGGTCTACACCAAAGCCATTTTTCCAGATTTGCTGACCGCAGTAAATGATTTGCCCTCAAGCCCACGTGTTACTGGTGGTGCAACCAAAACGCTTGCACGTCTCTATTTGGCAAAAGCTTATTTGACCTATGCATGGTGGTTGGAAAACCCCAATAACATCCCTACTTACCCAGAAACTCCTCGTACAGATCCAGATGGACATAATGCTCAGTGGTATTTTCAGCAGGCGTATGATGTAGCCACAGCAGGTATTGAGAATCCAGGTCCATTCCGTCTACAGGAAACTTTCTATGACGTAAATCTTGGTTCCAATGACCGCAATAGTGAGATTCTGTTGTATGCTGACCATACTGAGACAAGTGAATTTTATAATGCATCTAGTCTTAGTTATGCCAATGGCGGTGCCCCTGATAACTTTGCTGGTTGGATGATGCAGTGGAATTATACTGAGATTAGAAGTAGTTCTTCCAATACAACATGGACAGCAGTAAGTTCTGTTCAAAGAGAAGCTGTACAGTCGCTTGGACGCCCTTGGACTCGTATGGCACCTACTATTGGAGCCATTAAAAACACCTTTTCTGATAAAACAAATGACTCGCGCTATGATGGTACCTTTGTAACTGTTTACCGCGGCAACTGGCCTAAAGGTGGTGTTACTAATACAACCTTGTACAATGCCAACTTTTTGCCCGTTCAACCAGGTGATGCTATACTTACTTTCTTGAATGATGAACCAGCAACTTCCATTACTTATCCATTAGGTGCAGGAAATAGCGGTGTAGGAGCAGGAGTTTTGCCTGGAAGAGCCGATTTTGTGGTCTCGCCGAATGGCATTAGTAGGATTATGTATCCAGGCCTTTGGAAACTTGGTGTCTACCGTACAGATAACGGGACTGGTTTGGGGCAGCCTAATGCTGCCAGTACACGCCCTTTTAACATAGCCAAATTTTCAGAACTTTACTTTATAGCTGCCGAAGCCGCTGTGAAGGGTGCAACAACGGTGGCTAATAAAAGTGCTGTAGACTTGATCAATGTAATCAGGGCTCGTGCTGGGAAATGGCGCTGGGACAACAACGGAAATGTGGCAAAAGTGGTAGATAATAGTGCCGCTATGATTGCAGCCACGCCAGCGACTATTGATATTAACTATATCTTGGCAGAACGTTCGCGTGAGTATTATGGTGAGGGCTACCGATGGTACGATTTGATTCGTACACAAAAATGGAATGAACTAGCTTCTACTTACCAAATTAGTGGTGCAAATAAAGGCGACCATACACCCCAGACAGTAACGCGTACCATTCTACCATATCATTATTTGCGTCCTATCCCACAAGGTCAGATTGATGCTTTGGATATTTCTGCAGCAGAAAAAACAGCGTATCAGAATCCAGGGTATTTATAGTTCTTATTAATGATCGTTTAAAAGAAATGGCTGCCTAATCTAAGCAGCCATTTCTTTTAAACGATAAAACCGACCATCAATAAGAATTAAGAATAACTATTTAAATATGAGATTTTTTTTGATTCTACTAGTGTTTTTGCCCTTAATGTCATTCTCGCAAATAAGGGTAAGTAACAAAAGTGAAAACCGGAGCAAGTACTTCGCGATAGCCGACAAAGACGCCACGCCAACGATTCTGTATGACGCCTCTGAAAACGTATTGGTGAAAAAGTCAGCCGGATTCCTGGCCGACGATATTAAAAAGGTCTCAGGCAGGAAGGCACCCGTCTCATCTACAGGCGACGCCCCGGAGGGTGACATCATTATAGTCGCCACGGTCGGGAAGAGCCCCCTTGTCGAAAGGCTAGTTGCTGCAAAGAAGCTAGATGTTGCCCCTATAAAAGGGCAGTGGGAACGGTTTATTATCCAAACTGTCAAGGACCCTTTCCCAGGGGTGAAGCAGGCGCTAGTGATTGTGGGGAGCGATAGGCGCGGGGCTGCCTATGGGGTATTTACCCTTTCAGAAAAGATGGGTGTCTCACCATGGTATTGGTGGGCTGATGTCCCGGTCAAAAAGAATGACAAAATATACCTTCAAAATGGCCGGCATGTTTCGGAGGGCCCGTCCGTAAAATTCCGTGGGATTTTCCTCAACGATGAGGCCCCGGCCCTTACCAATTGGGCAAAGGAAAAATTCGGGGGTTTCAACCACGTGTTTTACGAGAAAGTGTACGAGCTCCTGCTGAGGAACAAAGCCAACTACCTCTGGCCGGCTATGTGGCTCCCCAACGCCTTCTCCGCCGATGACCCAGAGAACCCACGCGTGGCCGATGAATACGGCATCGTCATCTCCACAAGCCACCATGAACCCATGATGCGGTCCCACCACGAGTGGAGCCGGTTCAACGGCGGGGCTTGGAACTACGAGACGAACAAGGAAAAACTGCGGGAGTTCTGGCGCGGCGGCGTCAAGCGCATGGGAAACTATGAGAGCGTGGTGACGGTGGGCATGCGGGGCGATGGTGACGAGGGCATGTCGGAACATACAGCTGTAGACCTGATGAAGACCATCATCGCTGACCAGCGGCAGATTATAGCAGAGGAGACCGGAAAACCGGCGAAAGAAACACCGCAAGTGTGGGCCATCTACAAGGAGGTGCAGGATTACTATGACAAAGGGATGCGGGTGGACGAGGACATCATCACCCTTTTCTCCGATGATAACTGGGGTAACATCCGTTACCTGCCCAAGAAGGAAGACCAGACAGCCAAAAGGAAGTACGGCATGTACTATCACTTTGACTATGTCGGCGCTCCGGTATCCTACAGGTGGCACAATGTCACCCAGATAGAGCGCGTCTGGGAACAGATGAACCTTACCTACGAATGGGGAGTGAGAGACCTGTGGCTGGTGAACGTGGGCGATTTAAAACCGATGGAGTTCCCCATCAGTTTCTTCCTTGACTACGCGTGGGATACCAAAATGAAAGCCTCTGATTTGCCTAACTATTACGTAAACTGGGCGGAGCAGCAGTTTGGAGCGGATCATGCCCGGGAAATCGCCCAAATCATGTCCCTCTATAACAAATACAATGCGAGGCGGACCCCGGAGATGCTGGCTCCGGACACCTACAGCCACCAGAACTACCGGGAAGCGGACAGGGTAATAGAGGAGTTCAACCAGTTGTTGAGCAAAAGCAAGGCCATCTATGAAAAACTACCTAAAAGTCATAAATCTGCGTTTTACCAGTTGGTTCATTCTCCCATAGAGATGAGCGCTAATCTAAACGAGATGTACGTGGCCGCCGGGAAAAACAAGCTATACGCTGAGCAGGGAAGGGCCTCAGCAAACTCCTATGCCGAAAAGGTGAAAGGCTTGTTCTTGAAAGATGCCGAGCTTACCCGCCAGTTCCATGAGGAATTGGAAGGTGGCAAATGGAACCACATGATGTCTCAGACCCATATCGGATACACCAGCTGGAACCACCCACCTGCAAACAAAATGCCTGCAGTATCATACATTCAAATGGATAGTTCGGCACTGCTTGGTTTTATGGTGGAACATGGGGTGAACCCCGCCTGGGGAGGATTCAGCGTAGAAGGGCATGGGCTTTTCAGCCCCGCGTTCAGCAGGTTCGATCCGATTAACAGGCAGAGCTACTACTTGGAGATGTACAACAGAGGTGGTGGTATTTTAAACTACTCAATAGAGCCTAAAAACGATTGGATTAAACTGTCTAAAAAAGAGGGCAGCATCAGGTACGACGAGAAGGTGTATGTCAGCATTGATTGGGACAGAGCCCCGAAAGGGAAAGCCACCGGAGCGATCCTAGTCAAAGGGGCCGGTAAGGAATACACTGTGGCAGTCCCTATCCGGAATAACCTGCCCAAAGCCTCCGGTTTCGTCGAGAACAATGGCGTAGTATCGATTGAGGCTGCCCGTTTTATAAGGAAATCCGACTCCAAGGACATCAGCTGGACTGTGGTCCCCAATCTGGGCCGAACCAGCTCCTCCATCACAATTGAGCCCGCGAATGCCGAGAGGCAAAAACCAGGCGAGAACGCGCCGCGGGTGGAGTACGAATTCACCATTTTCGATGGGGGTGACCTGAAGGTGGAGGCTTACCTTTCCCCAATCCAGAACTATAAAAAGAATGAGGGGCTAAAATACGCCATCGCCATTGACAACGAGGAGCCGCATATCGTCAATATCAACGAGGGGGAGGTTAAGCCGGACTACGAGTATGCCGAGTGGTGGTCAAAGTCCGTGGCGGATCACATCAAGAAGAAGACCTCCGTCCACAGGGCCGTCAAACCAGGCAAGCACACCTTAAAAATCTGGATGGTGGACCCGGGCGTTGTTTTCCAGAAGTTCGTGATTGACGCGGGTGGGCTGAAATCAAGTTACCTGGGGCCTCCGGAAAGTATCAATTTGAAACCATAATATAAAACTATCCATACCTGTCGCTTCTAACGAGTTTGCAGGTATGGTTGCCCTTCAGAGTGAGAAGCACTACTATGCCTTGGGCAAGACTAACTCCAATGGTCAGGAAGTGGTACAACTGAGCAATTCTCTGGACAGGCGACCCAGAAACCACCGTGCTGGCTGAGGCTCCTTTAAAAAGCAAAGACTCAAAAAAGCCGCTTTACCTTAAAGTAGAATTTAAAGCAGGACAACACGCCTTATATCATGGTACAAAAGAAGGCGCCTAGATGCTGCTAAAACACGAGGTAGTTAAAATGTTTTTGAGCACACGCACAGCAGGTGGCTTTGTGGGAGTAACCTTGGATAAGTATGCGAACTCATAAGAGAAGCCCTCCACCAATAAAGCTACTTTTGATTGGTTCAATTACGAGGGCAAAGACCCAATCTACGAGGCAATAACCACCGCAAAAGCTAAATAAGAGTACTTGTGCCTTCCGGTTAGCGGGGACGGATTCAGAAATGGAAGCTTCGCAACGTATAATAAAGAGTACTTTAAGACTCAAGATTCCAAAAAATCAATAATTACCATCAACTTAACCGTTGAGCTTTTAACCTACTAAAACTATGCCATTACTACAAAGCTGGAGATGGTACGGGCCAAATGACCCTGTAACCCTCCAAGATGTGAAACAGGCCGGGGCTACCGGTATTGTCAGTGCCTTACACCATATTCCTCATGGTGAAATCTGGCCATTGGAGGAGATACAAGAACGGAAACGCATCATAGAAGAAGCGGGCCTTACCTGGGCGGTGGTGGAAAGTGTGCCCGTACACGAGGCCATCAAAACTCGTACGGGTAACTATGAACATTACCTGGAAAATTACCGGCAATCGCTCCGTAACCTGGCTTCTGCTGGCCTCAAAACCATCTGCTACAACTTCATGCCCGTACTGGACTGGACCAGAACAAATTTAGGACTGGAACTCTGGAACGGGGCCAAAGCCCTTTACTTTGACTGGGCAGATCTTGCCGTTTTTGATCTTTATATTTTAAAGAGAGAAGGCGCGGAGCAAGATTATACGGAGGCTGTAGTACAGCAAGCCAAAGATCGTTTTAAATCTTACTCGCAGGAGAAACTGGAGGAACTAAGTGAAATTATCCGGATGGGCGTGCCCATGGAAGGATATATTTCATTGGAACACCTCACAGAAAGTATCGGGATATATAAAGAAATTGGTCATGCCGGACTGCGGGAGAACCTGGCCTATTTCCTGGAATCCATTATGGATGTGTGCGAGGAGAACGGCCTCAAAATGACCATTCACCCAGATGACCCACCTTACCCAATCCTGGGCCTGCCCAGAATTGCCTCCAATAAAGAAGACCTGGAGTATATCATCAACCGTGTAGACCGAGTGCCAAACGGTATCTGTTTCTGTACGGGTTCTTTGGGAGCCGGCGGACACAATAATCCGGTAGAGATTCTTAAATCAGTGGGGCACCGCGTGTACTTCGCGCACTTGCGCAACGTGAAGAAAGATGAAAATGGCAACTTCTATGAGTCTGACCATTTGGCCGGCGATGTGGACATGTACGGGGTCATGAAAAAGTTAGTGGCAATCAATCGGGACCGCCAGGAGCCTATCCCGTTCCGCCCAGACCATGGACATCAAATGCTGGATGATTTGCATAAAGTAACCAATCCTGGTTATTCCGCTATTGGGCGTTTACGCGGTTTGGCTGAATTGCGCGGATTGGAAATGGGAATTGAAAAGTCCATCTACAGTACTAACTAAATGCTATGCAAGAGAGCTTCATTTCAAGCCCCCCGGATGCTTCTCGCGCAGTACAGCCCGCTACCGCGAGCTTCCTCAACGAGCATTTCCTGCTTTATACTGAAACCAGCAGGAGATTGTATCATGAGTATGCTAAAAGCTTACCCATTATAGATTACCATTGCCACCTCTCGCCGGAGGCCATCGCCAAAAACCAGAACTATGAGAACCTGACCAGCATTTGGCTGGCAAGTGATCATTACAAGTGGCGCGCTATGCGCGCCCTAGGTGTTGAAGAGAAATTTATCACAGGCAATGCCACAGACGAGGAAAAGTTTCTGAAATGGGCGGCGGTAGTGCCTTATACTTTGCGCAATCCCCTGTACCACTGGACGCATATGGAGCTCCAGAATCCGTTTGGTGTGCACGAACTCCTGACTGAGCGGAACGCGCAACAAGTATATACCCATTGCAACGGATTGCTGCAACAGCCCAGTTTCACACCACAGGGTTTGCTTACCCATTTTGGAGTGGAAATGGTAGGCACCACAGATGACCCCACCGATGACCTGGCGTACCACCAACAGATAGCAGCTTCTGGCTTTAAAACGAAGGTGTTGCCCTCGTTCAGGCCAGACAAAGTTTTCAACTTAGCCGGGGGCGATGCCTTCCGAGAATACATCCGGCTGCTGGCAAACGTAAGTGGCGTGGACATCTTCAATCTGGATACGCTGCTGGAGGCTCTGGAAAAGAGAGTCACCTATTTCCATGATCATGGCTGCAGAATCTCAGACCACGGTCTTACTAACTTACCCAGCCTCGGTTTACCTACTCATCAGCTAGAAAGAGTTCTGACGGACGTACTAGCTGGAAATGATGCCGAGGCCGCTGCCCACCAGGAATCCTTCACGGCTTTTCTGTTGCTGGAGTTGTGCCGCATGTACAGCCATAAAGGCTGGGTACAGCAGTTCCATGTGGGGGCGTTGCGCAATAGCAATACCCGCATGCTTAAAGTAAATGGACCAGACACGGGCTATGATTCCATTGGCGATTACCCGCACATCCAGAACATGGCCAACTTTTTTAATGAGCTGGAGAAGCAGAACAGCCTTACCAAAACTATTATCTACAACCTGAATCCTGCAGACAATGCCGCTTTCGCGACCATGATCGGGAATTTTCAGGGGGGTGGAATCAAAGGCAAGATGCAGTTTGGTTCTGCCTGGTGGTTCCTGGACAACCTGGATGGTATGAAACAACAGTTGGATGCTCTTTCCACCATGGGGCTTATCAGCTGCTTTGTGGGTATGCTCACAGACTCCCGCAGTTTTCTGTCTTACTCCAGACACGAGTATTTCCGGCGTTTGCTTTGCAACATTCTGGGCGAGGAGATGGAGAAAGGACTGCTGCCCATGGACCTACCCTGGATTGGTAAAATGGTACAGGATATCTGCTACTTCAACGCAAAAGATTATTTCCCTTCTTCCACTCAATAACGCATTCATGAATACACCTAACCCAACTTACCCCGCAAAAGAGAGCCACCGCCATACGTTATGGAAAAGCCTGTTGGTGTTCCTGTTAACAGTAGTGGCAGCTCCTTCGGCGTTTGCTTTAGATGATGTTTCTTATATCTCCAGCGTAAAGAAAAACAGTTCCTTTCCCTTGGCGGAAGCCGGTAAGCCAGCCCAGTTCTTTATCAATGACAGTGACTTTCCGGGGGTGATCAGAGCGTTCCGGGATCTGCAGGCCGATGTGAAACGGGTCACCCAAACAGAACCTGTCTTTACCGTAGGCAAGAAAGCACCTAAATCCAGAACCTTAGTACTGGCCGGCACATTAGGCAAAAGTCCTCTCATTGACCAGTTGGTGAAAAGCAAAAAGCTGGATGTGCAGGACCTGAAGGGGAAGTGGGAGAATTTTGTGGTGCAGGTAGTGAAGAAGCCCATGAAGGGAATAGACGAAGCCTTGGTGATTGTGGGGAGTGATAAACGCGGCACCATCTACGGCATCTATGACGTATCGGCGCAGATAGGAGTAACCCCGTGGTATTGGTGGGCAGATGTGCCCGTAAAGCAGCAGCAGAATCTGTATGTAGCGGAAGGCCGCCACACCAAAGGAACTCCGGCCGTGAAGTACCGCGGCATTTTCATCAATGACGAGGCTCCGGCGCTTTCCAATTGGTCTAAAGAGCAGTTTGGCGGCTTCAACCACAAATTCTATGAGAAGGTGTTTGAGTTGATCCTGCGCATGAAAGGCAATTACCTGTGGCCCGCCATGTGGGGCAGCGCCTTCAACGACGACGACAAAATCAATCCGCAGGTAGCCGATATGTACGGGGTGGTGATGGGTACCTCGCACCATGAGCCGCTCATGCGGGCCCATGATGAGTGGCGCCGGTACGGCTCCGGTCCCTGGAACTACAACACCAACCCCGAGAAACTGAGAGAATTCTGGAAAGGCGGAATAGAGCGCATGAACGGGTATGAGAGCATCGTCTCAGTGGGCATGCGCGGCGATGGCGACGAACCCATGAGCGAGGAAAGCAACATAGGGCTATTAGAGAAAATTGTGGCCGACCAGCGTAAAATCATTTCTGAGGTAACGGGCAAAGACGCTTCGCAGCAACCGCAGCTTTGGGCGCTCTACAAAGAAGTGCAGGATTACTACGACAAAGGCATGCGGGTACCCGATGACGTAACTCTACTGCTGGCCGATGACAACTGGGGCAACATCCGGAAGTTACCCAAAGTAGGGGAAAAGCAGCACGCGGGCGGGTACGGCATCTACTACCACTTTGACTATGTGGGTGGACCACGTAACTACAAATGGTTGAACACCAATCCTATTGCCAGAATATGGGAGCAGATGCACCTTGCCTACCAACACAAAGCCGACCGCATCTGGATTGTGAACGTGGGAGACATCAAACCCATGGAATTCCCCACGGAGTTCTTCCTGGATTATGCCTGGAACCCTGAGAAATGGCCAGCCAGTAGGTTAGAGGAGTATACCCGACTCTGGGCCGAGCGTCAGTTTGGTGCAGAGCATGCCCCGGCCATTGCAGATCTTCTAGCCAAGTACACCAAGTACAATGGTCGCCGTAAGCCCGAATTGATATCTCCGAACACTTACAGCCTTACCAACTATCAGGAAGCCGAAACCATAGTAGCTGACTACAACCGTTTGGCGGAAGAAGCGGTGCGCGTTGGCAAAGCGCTGCCCGCCCAGTATCAAGACGCGTATTACCAGTTGGTGCTGTTCCCGGTTCAGGCCAGCGCCAACCTGAATGAGCTGCATGTGACGGTAGGCCGTAACCGCCTGTACGCCCAGCAGGGGAGAGCCACCACCAACGACATGGCCGCTAAAGTGAAAACCCTGTTTGACCGTGACGCAGAGTTGACCAGAATCTACCACCAAGACATTGCCGGTGGCAAGTGGAACCACATGATGTCACAGACCCACATCAGCTACACCTACTGGCAGCAACCGGAGAAAGATGTGTTGCCAGAGGTGAAGCAGTTAAAGCTGCCCGCCACGGCAGAGATGGGCGTAGCCATTGAAGGGGCAACCCAGTGGTGGCCACAGGAGAAAGCCGAGGCGGTGTTGCCTACGTTCACTTCCTTTGAGCCCAAAGTACATTACCTGGAGATCTTCAACCGAGGGCAGGAGCCGTTCAACTACAGCGTGAAAACGGGAGCACCCTGGCTGAAAGTATCGCAGGAAACCGGAACCGTGACTCAGGAGCAGCGCTTGTGGCTGAGCGTGGATTGGTCTAAAGCACCCGCCGGAACCCAACGCATACCGGTAACCATCACAGGTCCCAAAGGCAAAAAAGTGGTAGTGCAGGCCGTGGTGCAGAATCCGGCGGCTCCCAAACCGAATCAATTTACAGGTTTTGTGGAAAGCAACGGCTACGTTTCCATAGAGGCCCAACATTATACCCAGGCGGTAAACAACGGTTCCATCCAGTGGCTGCTGGTTCCAGATTTAGGACGTACCGCCTCGGCCATGACCACTACTCCGGTTACCGCGCCCAGCCAGACACCTGGCGGAAACAGTCCGCACCTGCAGTACAAAGTGCATCTGCAGAACAGCGGTGAAGTGAAAGTTCAGGTGTATCTGTCACCCACCCTCAACTTCCATAACACCCAAGGCCTGCGCTATGCCATCTCCTTTGACGATGAAGCGCCGCAAATCATCAACATGCACGCCAACCACACTGAGGGCGAATGGAACAGGAACGCGGGCAACAACATTGACATTGCGGTCTCTACCCATCAACTGACCAAACCCGGCGAGCACGTGCTCAAATTCTGGATGGTAGACTCCGGAGTGGTCTTGCAGAAGATTGTCATAGACACCGGCGGACTGAAACCTAGTTATTTAGGGCCACCAGAAAGTGCCTATCAGCCGGAGCAAGCGGGTAAATAATTGCGTTTAGGGGCTGTTTTTCCAAAAACGGCCCCTAAACGCAGTTGGCATTAAGAAAGTCAACTACTCCCGTTGTTAAGCCTAAACATTGAATTAGAAACAAGCACGAGGAGCAGGTTCATCGTTTAGAGCCTCTTTTTCTGAAATTCGCTCAAAACTGAGAACCGGCTCCTCGCGCTTGCCTAACTACCAAACGAAGATGAAAAAATCGTTCAACATGATCTGTTCAAATTTACGCGCGCGGCGACTCCAGAATTGGAAGCTACTCTTCAGTACCCTGCTTTTGGGGTTTCTTTTTGGGTTTACAGCGCAGGCCCAGCAGCAACGGCAAACGTTTCAGAACCCCATCTTCCCGGGCTTTTACCCAGACCCCAGCATCTGCCGGGTAGGGGAGGACTACTACTTGATTCACTCCTCGTTCGCGTATTTCCCCGGCGTGCCCATCTTCCACAGCAAAGACCTGGTGAACTGGAATCAGATTGGCAACATTCTGGACCGACCAGAGCAGCTGAACCTGGACGGACATGGCGTGTCACGGGGAATTTTCGCGCCCACCATTTCCTACAAAGACGGCACGTTCTACATGGTTACCACGCTCATAGACAAAGGGGGGAATTTTGTGGTGACGGCCACCAATCCGGCTGGGCCGTGGTCTAACCCGCACTGGATTCCCAACGTGAACGGTATTGACCCTTCGCTTTTCCATGACGATGACGGAAAATCTTACATCATCTACAACTCTGATGCCCCAGACAATAAACCCCAGTACGACGGGCACCGCACCCTCCGGATGTTTGAGTTCGACCTCAAAACCATGAAAACCGTGGGGCCTCAGCATCTGTTGGTCAACGGCGGCGTGGATTTCTCCAAGAAACCTGTCTGGATTGAAGGACCGCACGTGTACAAAGTGAACGGCTATTATTATCTCATGGCCGCGGAAGGCGGAACCAGCGTGCACCACTCAGAGGTGATTCTGCGCAGCAAGTCGGTTACCGGGCCGTATGTACCTTATGAGCAGAACCCTATCCTTACGCAGCGGGATTTACCGGCCAACCGTCCCAATCCGGTATCGGCCACTGGTCACGCCGACTTGGTGCAGACTCAGAAAGGTGAATGGTGGGCGGTTTTCCTGGCCACCCGACCCTATGACGGTGCCGGAGATCATTACAATACCGGGCGCGAAACTTTTCTGGCCCCTGTTGCCTGGAAAGATGGCTGGCCCATCATCAACCCCGGGAACGAGTTAGTGCAGTACCGTTATTCCGTTCCTAATTTGCCGGCGCAGAAAAAAGCAGCCTTCCCCCTGACCGGTAATTTCACTTACCGCGAGGAGTTCAAGAGCAAGACCTTGCCCATGTATTGGCTGCAACTCAGAACGCCGCGTACGCCGTGGTACAGCCTGAGCCAACCCGCCGGTAAACTGACTCTGGACGTAAGACCGGAGAGCTTCAATGAGAAAGTGAACGTCTCCTTCATCGCCCGGCGGCAGCAACACGTGAAAGGGAGCGCCAGTACGGTGGTGGAATTCACCCCGCAGAAAGAAAATGAGTTCGCCGGTCTAGTCGCTTTCCAGAACGACGAGCACTACTACACCATAGGCAAAACCATGAAAGGAAGCGAACCGGTGGTGAGGCTGTTCAAAGCTGACAACACCGTATTAGCTGAGAAAACCCTTACCTCCAAAGAAAACAAGCAACCGCTGTACCTCAAAGTGACGTTCAACGGCGGGAGTTATGCTTTCTATTATGCCACCCAAAAAGGGAAATGGCTCCTGCTGAAAGACAACGTAGATGGTAAATACCTGAGCACCCGCGTGGCCGGTGGTTTTGTGGGCGTGACGCTAGGCATGTACGCCACCTCTAACGGACAACCCTCCACCAACAAAGCCTCCTTTGACTGGTTTGACTACGAAGGAAACGATGCCATTTTTGAACCTGCTTCTGCCCCAGCTCAACCGGGGAAGTAAGTACGTTCACTACCTCTGTTTTTTTACCAAATCATTTAATTGTTAAGCATACAATTAAATAGGGTTCTACACGTATAATAAATGTAACTAAGCTCTCGCAAAGCCTTGAGAATTTACCTAGTTACGTCAGGATAAGTAAATTTTACACATAGGATTAGGGAAAAAGCGGGCTCTACTAGAGTCCGTTTTTTTTGCGCAATCTTGCGTTTAGAGGCTCTTTTTTAGGAATAATGCCCAAACCAGTCACTGATGGATTTCTTAAAAAAGAAGGCTGCCCTCGTGAGAGAGGCAGCCTTCTTTCTACTCTATCCACTGAAACTTCCTGTCTGGGCTAACCACACTAAAGACGCGGCTACCTTAAACAGTATATTCAGTTGGTCTATCTGAATGTTAGATAAACCGGTTGATCAGGTTCTCCAGGTACTCTTGGCGTCCGCTCTTCGCGGCTGGCTCACCCTGCTCAACGGCGTAATTGCGCAGGTCTTCCAGCGTCAGTTTGCCTTGCTCAAACTCCTGACCTTTGCCGCTGTCAAAAGAAGCGTAGCGCTCCTCGCGGATTTTCAGGTAATCTGAGTTTTGCAGGATGTTGTCAGCGGTGATGAGGGCACGGGCGAAGGTATCGGCACCACCAATATGGGCGTAGAAAAGGTCTGCCGGGTCAGTGGAGTTTCTTCTGATTTTGGCGTCAAAGTTCACACCGCCACCTTGCAGACCACCGGCCTGTAAGAAGATGAGCATAGACTCCGTAAGCTCATTCAGGTTGTTGGGGAATTGGTCAGTATCCCAGCCGTTCTGGTAGTCACCGCGGTTGGCGTCAATGGAACCTAACACACCGGCATCGGCGGCCACTTGCAGTTCGTGCTGGAAGGTGTGGCCTGCCAGGGTGGCGTGGTTTACCTCAATGTTGATTTTGAAGTCACCTATCAGATCATGCTGACGCAGGAACCCGATCACGGTTGCGCAGTCATAGTCATACTGGTGTTTGGTAGGTTCCATGGGCTTAGGCTCAATGAAGAACGTGCCTTTAAAGCCTTGTGAACGGGCGTAGTCTTTGGCAGTGTGCAGGAAGCGGGCGAAGTGCTCCTGTTCACGCTTCATGTCGGTGTTCAGGAGGGTCATGTAGCCTTCGCGGCCACCCCAGAACACGTAGTTCTCGCCGTCAAGGGCAATGGTGGCATCCATGGCAGCTTTCACCTGAGCGCCGGCGTGCGTCAATACGTGGAAGTCTGGGTTAGTGGAGGCACCGTTCATGTAGCGGCTGTGCGAGAATACGTTGGCAGTTCCCCAAAGTAGTTTCACGCCGCTTTCGGCTTGTTTCTGCTTGGCGTATTCCACCATGGTTTGCAGGCGACGCTCATTTTCGGCAATGTCATTGCCGTAGTCCACCACATCCACATCATGGAAGCAGTAGTAAGGCATGCCAATTTTGGTGATGAACTCAAACGCGGCGTCCATTTTCGCCTTGGCGCGGGTGATCACATCTGAGCTCTCGTCCCAGGCGAAGTGAAGGGTAGGACCCCCAAACGGATCAGACCCATTGGCGTTGAAAGAGTGCCAGTAGGCTACCGCAAACTTCAAATGCTCTTTCAGGGTTTTGCCGGCTACCACCCGGTTCTCATCGTACCAGCGGTACGCCAACGGGTTGTCAGACTCAAGGCCTTCAAATTTTATCTGCCCTATTCCTTTAAAAAATTCTTTTTCTCCTATCAAGGGATTTGCCATAGCTATGTTATGTAAGGTGTTTAAATTTAGTTGCTCAATTGTTTCAGTAGGAGGGTTTTCCAGTCTTGGTAAGCAGCCTCGTAGGCTTCGGTCTGGCTGGGCTCAATCACTTTGAGGCGCTCAAAACGGCTGAAGGCTTCCTGCGCCGACGCGAATACCTTAGACCCTATTCCCGCTCCAAGGGCCGCGCCCACGCTTCCGTCGTTCTGGTAGAGTTCTACCGGCACGTTGGTGGTGTTCACGAAGGCCTCGGCAAACAGGTCGCTGAGGAAGAGGTTGGCTTTCCCAGCCCTGATCACCTGCGGGTTCATGCCGTTCTCGCGCATAATGTCAAGTCCGTAGCGGAACGTGAAGGCAATGCCTTCCTGCACCGCCCTGAACACGTGGGCTTTGGAATGTAAGTTGAAATCAAGGCGGTGGAACTGGGCCCCGATGATGCGGTTGTTGAACACGCGCTCAGCCCCGTTCCCGAAGGGGAAGATGCGCAGCCCATTGCTGCCAACCGGCACTTTCTGCGCCTCTTCGTTCATCTGCGGATAGCTCAGCCCGTGGCCCATGTTTTCTTTGATCCAGCTGTTCATGATGCCCGTGCCGTTAATGTTCATGAGCACGCCCACGCGTTTAGATTCTGGGCTGTAGTTGACGTGCGCAAACGTATTCACTCTGGACTGCGGGTCATACACCAGTTGGTCGCTCACGCCGTAGATCACCCCGGAAGTGCCCGCCGTGGCGGCTACTTCGCCCGGGTTTAATACGTTCAAAGACAAGGCGTTGTTAGGCTGGTCCCCCGATTTATAGGCCACCGGAATACCGGCTTTAAGGGAGAGCGTACTGGCAATTTCTGGCTTCACCTCGCCGTGCGTGGAGAACAGCGGCCTCACCGCTGGGATAATCTCCTGGCTGAACCCGAAGAAGTTCATGACATCGGCGGAGACTTCGTCTTTCTGGAAATCCCAGAAGATACCCTCAGACAAGGCCGAGGCGCTTGTGGTAATCTCACCGGTCAATTTCATGGCGATGTAGTCGCCGGGCAGCATGATTTTGTGGATCTTACTGAACGTCTCCGGCTCGTTTTCCTTTACCCAGGCCAGTTTGGCCGCTGTGAAGTTGCCCGGAGAGTTGAGCAGGCGCGAAAGGCTCTGTTCCTGGCCAATGTGTTCAAAGGCTTTGGTTCCGTAGGGAACGGCACGGCTGTCGCACCAGATAATAGAATCGCGCAGCACCTGCTGGTCTTTGTCTACCACCACCAGGCCGTGCATCTGGTACGCAATGCCAATGGCGTTGATGTCCTGCGGGTTATAGGCGCCCGTGGCGTTGGCTTTCCTGATGGCCTGCTGCGTGTGCTCCCACCACATCTCCGGCGACTGCTCGGCCCAGCCGGGCTGCAGCGAGGTGATTTTGGATTCGGTTTCCGGGAACTGCGCAGAAGCCAGGCATTTTTGGGTGGTGGCATCTACCACCGATACTTTAATAGAGGAAGTGCCTACGTCTATTCCTAATAAGAGCATATAGAGTTGGTTATAAGTAGAACCAATGAGCCGCGGGTGGGGCAGTTGCACAACGGGAATAACCTTCTTGCCTGCCTTAATGCCAACGTTGGCATAAGTTTAAGATTAAAAATTGAAATTAGAAAATTTACCTCGCTATTTCTCTTTCTTTTTATGAAATCGGTGTCTTTTTTGAGGGATTCTTGTCAAACTTCATGAAGGGAGAGTTTATTTGACTTCTAGATGGTACAGGCTCTTTATCAAGAAGTTAAAGATGTAAGGAAAGAAGTGAAGCCGTTTAGCGGCTCTTTTTCCCAAAACAGGCTCAAAACGCAGGCGATCTTGGTGCTTTGGATAAAGAAATGTTTTAGTAGTTTAGTAGCCTTACCCCTTGAGCGTGAAGAAGACCACCATACATGACATTGCCCGGGAACTGAACGTGACGTTCTCCACCGTTGCGCGGGCCCTGAACGATCATCCGGCCATTAGTGTGGCTACCAAGGCGGCCGTGCTGGAGACAGCCAAACGCCTGAACTACCAACAGAACAAACTCGCCTCCTCGCTGCGGTCTGGGAGAACCAATGTGATTGGGATTATTGTGCCCAGTCTGGATACCAGCTTCTTCAGCTCCGTGGTGCATGGCATTGAGAAAGTCATGAATGAGAACGGCTACAGCGTGCTGCTGTACCAGACCGGGGAGTCGCTCACGCGGGAGCAGAAGGGGATAGAGACCTTTTTGCAGTCCAGGGTAGACGGGGTGCTTTCCTCGGTTTCGTCAGAAACGGACGGCCATGAGATGTACGCCCAGCTCCGGAAGCGCCAGGTGCCGCTGCTGTTCTTTGACCGTGCCATCCAGGAACTACCCGTACCGTCTGTGACCATCAACGACTACCAGGGCGGTTTTTCGGCCACGGAACACCTGATTGGGCAAGGCTTCCGGCGCATCGCCCACATCACCTCAGACCAGAACCTGACCATTTTCAATGAACGCTTAAGAGGCTACCGTGAGGCGCTGCTCAAGCACGGTCTGCCGTTTCAGGAAGATTTAGTGTTCAGGGGAAGGGTTTCGCTGGAGTTGGGAAAAACCTCTGTGCAGCAGCTGCTAGCTCAAGGCCACTCTTTTGATGCCGTGTTTGCGGCCGAGGATTACACGGCAATGGGTGCCCTGCAGCAATTACTGGAGAACGGGATACGTGTGCCGAAAGAGGTGGGCGTAGTAGGTTTCGCGAATGAGGCCTTCGGGGCGTTCGTGACGCCGTCGCTCTCCACCGTAGACCAGCAGACCGTGAAGATGGGGGAGGAGACGGCCCGCCTGTTCCTCAAACTCTTCGGGAGCAAAGACTACTACGGCACCAACCCTGAGCACATCGTCTTGGATCCCATCCTGATTCCGCGCAATTCCTCACAGCCGGTATCTTAATAATAGCGCACTTTCCGTTTAGGGGCTCTTTTTCCAAAAACAGCCCCTAAACGGAAAGTGCCCAACGTAGCTGCTGATGTGTCTTTGGGTGGTATTTTATGTTAAGTCTGTAGGTGGCAAAATTTTCTTTCCTTGAAAGGGTAGAGAGGAATTACCGGAAACTTAGGTTAATTTTGCAGCGCTATGGGATTGAAGATAACGGCGTTGGCATCTGGGAGTAACGGGAACTGCTACTACATTGGCAATGACCAAGAGGCGGTATTGGTAGATGCGGGCATTTCCTGCCGCGAAACCGAGACTCGGATGCGCCGCCTGGGCCTCTCCATGGAGAAAGTGCGGGCCATCTTTATTACACATGAGCACTCAGACCACATCAAAGGCTTGCCGGTGCTGGCCAAAAAACACCAATTGCCCGTCTACATTACGCCCGGTACGTTGCAGAATCTGCGCTTCGGGCTGGAGCGGCATTTGGTGAGGAGTTTCCAGGCGTATGCGCCCGTCCAGATTGGAGATTTGGCCGTGACCGCTTTCCCTAAATACCATGATGCCGCCGACCCTCACAGTTTCATCATTACCGGCGACGGAATTAACGTAGGCGTCTTCACCGATATTGGCACGCCCTGCGACCACGTGATCAGCCAGTTCAGGCAATGCCACGCCGCCATTCTGGAAACCAACTATGATGATGCCATGCTGGACCGGGGGCATTACCCGTACTACCTCAAGGCCCGCATCAGGGGCAACCACGGTCACCTTTCCAACAAGCAGGCACTTACTTTGTTTACGGGCTACAAGCCGGCGTTTATGAGCCATGTGCTGCTGGGCCACCTTTCCAGAGACAACAACAGGCCAGAGCTGGTGCAGGAGTTGTTTGCCGCCCACGCCGACGGAACGCAGGTGGTGGTGGCTTCCAGATACGAGGAGACACCTGTCTTCCACATCAGCGGTGAATTGGTGCCCACGCCTGCGGTGACCATGTCAGCTCCCCAAAAATTCGGAGCCGCCCAATTATCGCTGGAGCTGTTCTGATTCTGTGGAGGGCGTTTAGCGGCCGTTTTTCCTAAAACTGCTTTAAACCAGCTGGTCGGCAAGCTTCTCCATCTTTGCTTATACTTTCTTAGAGCGTGCTTTATAAATGGTAGTCCTCTGCGGTGGAACTAAGGGGCTGTTATATGCCCACTTATAGGAAAGAAGGGGTTTTACCTGGGAAGGAGGCACTTCTTGTTATTTTTTGCCAACCCTATAAATGCTTCCTACGTTTTCATAGGCATGTACCATCTATCATAACAAAAAATAACGCTATGGAAGCAAGAGATTTAAAAGACGCAGCTGATAACTTCAATCCAGAACATAGAGAAGGTCCAGTTGCCCGGACAATTGAAGAGTATACCGCAAAATTGCCTTCAGACCTTTTCCTGTGGGCCGCACTTGGCTCAATGGCTGTTTCGGCTACGCTTAAAATCATGAAAAAAGATGACGAGGCGCTGTTTGTAGGCCAGTGGCCAGCACCGTTCCTGTTGCTGGGCCTTTACAACAAAGTAGTGAAGGTGAAAGGCCACGAAGGCGAGAAAACCGGTGGCACAAGAGGTGGCTCCAGATAAGTTGTCTTCACCAACCCATGAAAGAAGAGGAGGCTTAGGCCTCCTCTTCTTTTTTATAGCCACACCGGTGCGTTTAGCGGCCGTTTTTCCAGAAGTAGCTCTAAAACAGGTCTAGGAAATAAATGCTCCCTTCTGCTGCTCAACCCAAAGATAGGGTGCTGCCTCCTGTTCAGGAGGTGGAAAACAGTGGCGGAATATTCCTATTCCTGAGGCATTAATCCTGAACTTCTTTTTTTAAGCGGAAGCAGATTTTCGCCTCTTTTCAATCTTTCCTCAGGCTAATACAACACACTTCTTCTCGCTTTCCTTCATTTGCTGATCGCTCCCCAGCCATTTTCCAAAGCGGGAGTAGAGCCTCCCCAATGGGACCAACGCATTGTATGGACCAAAAGCAGGGATATGACCTAAAATTATTTTAACTTGATCTAGGTTTTTAGCAAACTATATTGTAAATATGTTATCTGATCTAAGAATAAGACACAAATAAGAGCCATGACTCCAGCCCCAACCAAGAATTGGATTTTTATATTTCTGGCGGTGGTGGTATGGCTTTTGGGCAGTTCAGACGGGCACGCCCAGATTTACTTGCAGGTAGACACCACCCAAAGCCTGAACAACGAGCAGCAGAACCGGCTGAACGAGCAGCGCCTTAAAACGTCCGCCGATCTGGAGATTGACGGTTTGGTGATGGATGAGACGGTGACTAAAATTGGCCGCACCTTCTATGATGTGTTCCATATGCAGTGGGAGGCGCCGCAGGGCGTGCGAAACTTTACCATTGTGGTGAAGGAGAAGCCTGCCCGCGGCAACGGGGCCATTGTTTCGGTAGCCGTGAATGATGAAAACATATTTGAGTACCAGCTCCAGCCCCGGCAGGAAGTGATTGAGGAAGTGGCTTCCTACGTGGTGGCCCTTGTCACTGAGCACCTCATGAAAGACCAGTTGGCCAAACAATTGGAGGCCGAAGGCCGGAAAGCACGGGAAGTATATTAACCAGAATTCTATTACGCTTAAACTTATATACCTAAACCTTAAAAGACACTATCCCCTTACTACATCTACCGCTGCATATGAGAAAACAACTTTACGCGCTGGCTGCTTTCCTGTTAATTCTTTTGGTGGCTCCTACCGCAGACCTGCAGGCGCAGGACTTTGTGTATGAACCCCGTAACCCCGCCTTTGGAGGCTATTATTTCAATTACCAGTGGCTGCAGTCATCGGCGCAGTCTCAGGACAAACTCAAAGACCCAAACGCCACCACCGGCAACACCGGGGCCAACCAAGACCCGCTCAAGCAGTTTGAAGACAACCTGAACCGGCAAATCCTGAATCAGCTTTCCAGGCAACTGGTTTCTTCCCAGTTTGGCGACGAGGGCCTGGAGCCGGGCAGCTATAACATTGGCAATTACCAGATCAATGTCTCTGAAGGGGCTGGAGGGGTTTCCATTGTAATCGTGGATCAGAATTCCGGGAGCCAGACCACGGTGACCATTCCGTATTTCTAGGGAAGGGCCCTATTGCTACCCCTTCCGCCGCCCATAATCCCTTTTACAAGCTACACCCTTTCTTTTCCCATGCTTCACCGCAACTTTAAAACAATTACCCATTTATTGTTAGTGGCTCTGCTTGCCTCAGCAGTTTCCTGCATGCCTCTCTTCAACAAGTCTATGGAGACCTCCCGGGCATCTCTGGGGGTTGCCGCCCCAGGCAATGAGAATCTGGTGAATATGCCGCCGCCGCAGCAGAAAATTGTGGCAGCCGTGTATAAATTCAGAGACCAGACCGGGCAGTATAAACCCTCGGCTACCGGGGCCAACTGGTCTACGGCCGTAACGCAGGGTTCTACCACCATCCTGCTGAAATCTTTGGAAGAATCTGGTTGGTTTACCCCCATTGAGCGGGAGAACCTGGCAAACCTCCTCAATGAACGGAAGATAGTGCGCTCCACCCGCGCCGAGGCCGAAGCGGCCACTGGTAGGAAAGAACCGGCGCTGCCCTCGTTGTTGTTTGCGGGCATCCTTTTGGAAGGCGGTATTATTTCCTATGATGCCAACGTGATCACCGGTGGGGCGGGTTTGCGCTACTTCAGTGCCGGTGGGTCTGGGCAGTACCGCGAGGACAAAGTGACCGTGTACCTCAGGGCCATCTCCACCAGCACCGGCGAGATTCTCAAGACAGTATACACTACCAAGACCATTCTCTCCCAGTCGGTGGATTTTGGTTTGTTCCGGTATGTCAAGTTCAAGCGGCTGCTGGAGGCCGAAACAGGGTTCACCTATAATGAGCCCTCTGAAATGGCCGTGAAGGAAGCCATTGACAAAGCAGTGCAAAGCCTCATCATTGAAGGAATCCATGCCGGGTATTGGGGCCTCAAGAACAAGGATGACATGCAGTCTCCTATTATTAAGGAGTACCAGCGGGAAAGAGAGGATGTGAAGAACACCAACGTGCACGGCGAAGTCATGGCTAACAGAAGAGGTGTGGTGGGCGTGTCCATCGCCGGGGGCGGAATGTATTATAACGGGGACTATTCACGTGCCCAGGTGGAGCCCATGGCCGAGATAGGAGTCAGAGTCAGTACCCATAACAACCTGGGTTTTGATTTTAGGCTGGGGCGGGGAGACCTTTCCACTTCCCGTGAATTCTTTCACCGTACCCTCAGCTATGCAGAACTGAACCTGAATTACAACTTTGCTCCTAAACTGCGGCACACGCCGTATGTGCAGATTGGCGGTGGTGCCGCGGTGGTGCAACGCGACGGTGGTACCCTTCTGGATGGGTTTGGCTCTGCTGGTTTTGACTCCTATATTAAAGGAGGACTTGGGTACGAATACCTGATTACTCCGCGCATAGGCATAGATATAAACGCCTCTAGTTCCTATTTCCTGAATGACGAGGTAGATGGAGTAAAGCAAGGCCGGTTCAATGACTATTTCTGGACTGCCAAAGTGGGCGTCAATTTCTATCTGGGGCTCTTTAAGAAATAAGTAGTATCCCTCAATTCACCAAAACCAGAAGGGCCGCGCTTGCATGTGCGGCCCTTCTGGTTTTGGTGTGCTACATAATTTGTTTGCTGTTCCTGTAAGTGGCATTTCTGTTTAGGGGCTCTTTTCGCGAAAAGAGCCCCTAAACAGAAATGCCTGGCTGGTGGAGGTGCGTGGTGCAAGCTCCCCAGGCAGTTATTTCCCCTAAACAAGCATAGCTTTTAATCAAGACAGTAAAGAAGCAATAACCATTCATAACCCAAAAACTAGACAAAGAGAATTAGAAAGCTAATTTAGAATCTTTATAAATTATTGAGAATTATTTGTGTTTTGTAAAACATAATAGGATTATTTTAAAAATAGAATGCATAAATATAGATTTAAGCTCTTTTTTGGTATAATTATATCATAAAGTGAAATAGTATAAAAAATTAATGTATCATTTGTATGTTTTTTATTTTTTATTGATACATTTGACCTACAAATCAATCACATCTATCTTAAACCACTAAAACACAAACCAATGAAAAAATCTATCCTTCTATCCGCCGCCGTAATGTTTGCAGCTGGTACAGCTATGGCACAAAGCAACGTGAGCACCGTGAGCCAGTCTGGTGATTCTCATTTAGCCGATGTGCTCCAGTTGGGAAGCACCAACTCTTCAACCGTAACGCAGTCAGATTTCGCTAACTGGGCATTTGTAACCCAGGTAGGATCTACTAACTACTCTGCTATTACCCAGGTGAACAACTCTCAGATCAACACCGCTGAAGTATATCAGGAAGGCGATGGCAACTATTCAACCCAAGACCAGAGCAATGGTAGCCTTGCTAACAATGCCCTAACTGTGCAGTTGGGTAATGATAACACAGGTGTTCAGGTGCAGAGCAATACATCTGTGTTTAACAACGCTTATATCTACCAGTCAGGCGATGGTAACGTGGCCCAGCAGCTGCAAGACCAGGTGTCTGGTTACAACATTGCTGAAATTGAGCAATTTGGTTCTGATAACACTGCGCAGCAGTGGCAAGGGTTGAGCAGTGCTGATAACACTGCCTATGCCATGCAAAGCGGTACTGGTAACACCTCTGTTCAAATTCAGGATGAGGCCCTGGGTCTGTTTGGTTACAACTATGCAGAAGTAATGCAGTACGGTTCTTACAATGATGGTACTCAGTTACAGAGCGGTGCGGCTGACGTATCAGCTATCTTGTATCAAAGCGGAACTATGAACATGTCACTTCAAGAGCAAACTGGAACCTTTCACCAGTCTTCTGTAAGACAAATTGGTTCTTTCAACGAAGCTACTGTAGTACAAGGCAACTAGTAACCTAGAGGCGGGGGTGTTGAATTTCCGCCTCAGTTGCTGTAGAAGTACTTTAAATACCTTTTCTTTTACTTATGAAGATGATAATGGGAGAAACCTCTCCCATTATCATTTTTTAACAAACAGACCAATGAAAAAAGTAACTGTATTTGCGGCTGCATTAGTTTTTGCCGCCGGGGCCGCTATGGCGCAGGGCAATACCAGCACTGTAAACCAAACCGGAGAGGAACATCGCGCCGAAGTTCAACAGACTGGCGCTGCCAATAGCTCGGCTGTCACTCAGACCGACCTTTCCAACTGGGGCTTCGTGACGCAAACCGGGAACACCAACGTTTCCAGGGTTGAACAAGTGGCTGGTGCTGCTTATAATACCGCCTATCTGTTCCAGACCGGAGATGCCAACACCTCGTCCATCTCGCAGTCTGATGTTTCTGAGGGTAACTTGGCCTATGTAAGGCAAACCGGTACGGGTAACGCCTCTACGGTAGTGCAAGACATGGCCGCTTACGCTAACATAGCGGAAGCGTGGCAAATAGGTAATGCAAACAGCGCCAGCCAGGAACAAAGCGGCGAAAGCGAATCAAATGAGATGTACGTTGAGCAAAGCGGTAACCGCAACATGGCGCAGCAATACCAGGGGGGCGTTTCGTTGGCTAACACTGCCTACATCTACCAGTGGGGAGATAATAACATGGCCGTACAGAGCCAGGACGAGGTTTCAGGCTATAACAGCGCCATCGCCAGCCAAGACGGTAACAATAACTTAGCAGAACAGTACCAGGGCTTTTCCAGCGTGGCCAACACCGCCGACATCATGCAGAACGGTGACGGCAACATGGCGTTCCAAAGCCAGGATGACTTGAGTTATTATGAGAACTTTGCCGGCATCCAGCAATTCGGCTCAGATAACGAAGGTGCTCAGTACCAAAACACAGGCGGAGATCTGTATTCTACCTTGTACCAAGATGGTAGCCTTAACTCCTCACTGCAGAGACAGACTGGCCAGAGCCACAGTTCTGTGGTGAATCAGATTGGTTCCTTGAACACCTCTACCGTTATTCAGGGCAACTAAGCGTAACAATAGCAAAGGTGCTTAAGCAATTTGCACTGGCAGAAGTCTAACAGTTGGAAAGGAAGCAGTAGCCTCCTTTCCAACTTCTTCTGTTTTAATTTAGCAGGCGTAGTTTGTGCGTTTAGCGGCTCTTTTTCCAAAATGGACGTAAAACTGGAACAGAGCCTACTTAAAGTGCGATTGATTTTTCCGGGGTAAAGGGCTATCTTAACGTTTGTCAGTTGTTACATGATGAAACTATAACCTGAGGCAACTCTGCTAGCCAGAAAAAGTGTTGCTTGTGCCTGAATGTTACAAAGTGAAGGAGGTTAAGCGTGGATCTATCCCCGCTTGTCACAATCTGCCAAAGAAGATGAAAATGAAAAAGCTAGTTTTATTTCTGTTGTTCGCCCTGGGCGGATCATCTGCCTTCGCCCAGACAACCATTGCCGAAGAACTGCTCCTGAAGCAGGTAAACGAAGAGAAGAACTATATTCGGCAGAACCTCAACCAAACCTCGGCCGCCAACGGAGGGCTCACGTTCCAGCAATTGGCTTCCAATGTGGCCCGTGTCCAGCAGGAGGGGGAGCAGAACGTGGCAATGCTTCAGCAGTACGGAGTGGGCAATGTGGTGAACTTACAGCAGCAAGGCAGCGGAAACAGCTATGAGGGCTATGTGTCTGGCAACTACAACGTGAGCGATCTCTACCAGATTGGCAACGCCAACAGAATTGAGCAGGACCTGCAAACCAACAACCAGAATTATGTGATCAGGCAGCAGGGTTCGGGCAATGTACTCACCCAAATAGAAATGGGCAGCAACGCTAAATCCTATAGCGTTGAACAATTAGGAAATGACATGAAAATCACCATTGTCAACGGTGGTGCCACGGTACCTTTCCAGTAAAGAGTTGTAAAAAAGCCATCTGTACCTTAAGGGGGTAAAAAATCTGTATTTCTTGTTGTGTTGCCCGCAATTAATTATAAATTGCTGTAATATTATATTCTATCCCTTTATTATAACAGATTCTACGCAAAGCTAAGGCAGTCTTTCTATGCTCAAGCTTTGGGCTTTTAACTCTTATTCTTTACCACATGCTAAAAACAGCTTCTACCCTTTGGCTTGTTTGCTTCTTTTTCCTGTTTGTTTCCTGTAATGAAGACCCCATTGAGCCCACCGGCGAAGGGTCTATTGCCGGAATCGTTTTAGATGCCGTTACCGGAAGGCCTTTACCGGCGGTAACCATCAACACCAATCCCGCCACCTCCGCCATCATTACAGACTCAGAAGGGAAATTTGTGTTCAACAACATCCCCGGTGGCGATTATTCTATCTCGGCGAAGAAGACCGGTTATAAAGCAGAGACGGTGACCGTAGCGGTGCGTGATTCTGAGCAAACCCCCGTTACCATTCAGTTGGAAGTGGGCACTACCACAAGCAACAATGCGGCTCCCAACCCGGCAGCCAACCCCAGCCCCGGCACCGACAGCCAGAACCAACCCATTTCAGTTCTTTTGAAATGGTCAGGCTCAGACCCTAACCGCGCTGATTCTGTGCTGACCTATGATGTGTACCTGTTTGAAGCGGGTTCTACCCAAAAAAAAAAATTAGCTGAAGGCACTAAGGATACGTCTGTGGTGGCCCATGGCCTCCAGTACAACACTACGTATTTCTGGCAGGTTATTTCCAAAGACATCAAAGGAGACAGCTCTATTGGCCCTACCTGGAGCTTTAAAACCATTGGTTTCCCAGACCATAGATATTACTTTGCCCGTTCTGTAGACGGAAACTTTGACATTTATAGCTCAGATGGCACAGAAGCCGCTTCGGCGCGGTTAACCACGGCTTTCACCCGCGAGTGGTGGCCCATCATGAGCCCAAGAAGAGACCTCATCGCTTATTCTTCTAACGCTTCCATTGAACCGCAGATCTTCACCATGAACCGTGATGGCTCTGGCAAACGGCAGATTACCACCTTACCCGTAATTGGGTACCACAACCAGGGCATCGGGTTTGCCTGGTCGCCAGACGGCGGAAGAATTGTCTATGCCAACTATGACAAGCTCTACACCATTGACTACGACGGCTTCAATCTAACTTTGATAGCCACCGCACCCGCTAACCGCCACTTCCGGATGGTGGACTGGACGGCCCAGGGAAACAAAATAGTAGTGCAGACCATTGGCTCCAACATCAACGACTCTGAAATCTACCTCATGAACGCAGATGGTACCAACATGACCAAGCTGGTAGATAACCTGCCGGGCAGAGTGGAGAGTCCGTCCTTCTCCATTGATGGAAACTACGTGCTCTTCACCCGTGACGTAGACGGATTTGAGAACGCCACCGGCCGCCAGCTTAATTCCCATATCTATATGGTGAAACTGGATGGCACTGGCCTGGTAGATTTGTCAACCTCCAAGCCAGCCGGCACCAATGATGTTTTCCCACGCTTCTCACCAGACGGCGCCAAAGTAATTTTTGAGAACGTGTCTAATGACGGATTGGGCGAAAGCAGCATCTGGACTTTAGAGATAGCAGAGAAAACTAAGCGGGTGAAGCTCTTGTCAAATGCCACCATGCCTGAGTGGAAGTAGAAGCTACCCATAACTATCTATAACACCAAGGGCACCGAAACCATAGTTTCGGTGCCCTTGGTGTTCTTAAATCGCCTTATCCAAAATCTTATCCGGGTCGCTTCTTGGTGCCACGGGTGGGCGGGGCCGTGAGCGGATCATCGGGCCAATGGTGCTTGGGATAACGGCCTCTCAGGTCTTTCCTTACCTCAAAATAGCCGTTGCTCCAGAAACTCTTCAGGTCGCGGGTCACCTGCACGGGGCGGGAAGCAGGTGAGAGCAGGTGCATAAGCACAGGCACTTTACCGCCGCCAATGCGGGGAGTGTCCAGCATCCCGAATACTTCCTGTAGCCGAACAGCCAGTACGGGCGAATGCACGTCTGTATAATCCAACGCAATGCGGGAGCCGGTGGGTACTTCTAAGTGAGAAGGGGCCAAGCGATCCATTTCCTGCCGTTGTTCCCAAGAGAAATCGCTGAGCAGAATCTCCTTGAAATCCAGACGGCTGACCTGCTCCAAAGTTTTTAAGCCTACCAAATGGGGCAGAAGCCATTCCTCCAGGTTTGCTTCCAGGGTACTAAAAGAGACATCAGGCCACTGGTCTGGATTGAGTTGGTGCAGAAAGGTCAGCCTTTGCAGGGTGCGCAGGGCTTCATCGGGCCAGGGGAGGCGTTGGATGCCCTTTTCCTGGAGCCCCTGTAAAAGTGCCTGAGCCACTAAGGTGGCGTCTGGCTGGGTGATGGCGGTCTCGTCCAGCGTTAAGGCGCCCATGCGCGTGAACTGCCGGGCTACTACTTTCTCTGCGTTGGCATCCCAGCGTACTTCCGTTACCCGTTCCAGTTGGTCAGTGAAATGGGTGAGCAGGTCTCCCTTGGATACGGGTGCCGCCGAGAGCACCCTGGGTTTGGTACCCAACTCCAGATGCGCCACGGCGTAAAATTCCGCTTCCCCAAACAGCTCGGTCTGGAGCGAAGCACGCTGTCCGGAAATGAGTCTGATCCGTCCGGAGGTTTCGCGTTGGGCAATTCGGTCTGGGTAGGCCAGGGCGGTGAGCAGGCCGGTTGCCTCCAGCGCCAGCAGTCCCCGCTTCTCCCTGATTCTCTGCCGAAGGTTCTGGGCCTGTTCCTTTATTTTCCGGAGGGTGTTGGCGTCTACGGTATACCCGGGAGTGGGCGGAGTTTGTCCGTTCAGCAGTTCCAGACGCAGGGTAAGGTCAGGTAGGGGATCTGCCCAGGAAATCTGCATGGGTTTCAGGATGTCGCGGTCTGAGAGGAGAGCGGCCAGATCACAGGCGGTTGTTCCCAAGCCCAGGGCGTGCCCGCGCATGACCAAATGCCCAAGCCTGGGCGATAAACCTAATGCCGCCAGCGCTTTGCCGTGGGCCGTGGCTTTCCCATTTTTATCTATGGCTTCCAGCCGAACTAATAAATCGCGCGCCAGCGCCAAGGCCGCAGCGGGCGGTACATCCAGCCATTTCAGGTCTGTGGCTTCCTGGGTGCCCCAGATGGAGAGTTCCAGTGCCAGACCCGTTAAGTCTGCCTCACAGATCTCCGGGGTTTGACGGTCAGCGAGTTGGAGTTGGTCGGCGGAGGACCACATGCGGTAGCACACGCCCGGCCCCAGACGGCCCGCCCTACCGCATCTTTGATCGGCGGCGGCTCTGGAAACCGGAATGGTGGCCAGCGTGGTGAGGCCAATGCGTGGCACAAACTTGGGTACTCTGGCAAAACCTCCGTCTATCACAACTTTCACACCCTCAATGGTTAAGCTGGTTTCCGCAATGCTGGTAGCCAACACAACTTTCCTTCGACCCGCCGGGGCCGGACGGATGGCGGCCAGTTGCTGGGTCAGGTTCAGGTCTCCGTGCAGCAGGTGCAGGTCTACGGTAGAAGCCAATTTCCCCTCCAGGGATTGGGCAACGCGGCGCATTTCGCCCATGCCGGGCAGGAAAACCAGCACATCACCTTCAGGCTCCTGCGTAAGCGCCTGCCGGATAGCTTTGGGTACAAGGTTGTTCAGGCGCTCAGCGGGTTTCTGACCAGCCTGAGCCATTTCTGCCGCAGAGAGGTAATGGGTCTGCACCGGAAACTGGCGGCCTTCACTTTTGATGACCGGCGCCTGTAGCCACTGGGCCACCGAGGCCGCATCTAACGTGGCACTCATCACCAGCAGCCTGAGGTCGGGGCGTAGTACAGCTTGGGCATCCAGGGCCAGGGCTAATCCTACATCAGCCTGCAGGCTGCGTTCATGGAACTCGTCAAAGATGATGGCGGCAATTCCTTCCAGCCCCGGATCGCTCTGGAGCAGGCGGGTAAGAATGCCTTCGGTCACTACCTCAATCTTGGTTTTGTCTGAGACAATGTGCTCCATGCGTACCCAATACCCCACAGTCTGTCCTACTTCCTCGCCCAGAAGGTCAGACATGCGTTGCGCGGCGGCCCGGGCGGCTAGCCGGCGGGGCTCCAGCATCAGGATTTTACCCCCGCTACGCCAGTGGGCGTGCAGCAGGGCCAGAGGTACCAACGTGGTTTTACCTGCCCCGGGCGGCGCCTCCAGTACGGCGCGCGAATTGTTTTCCAGTGCAGTCAGGAGCCGCGGCAATGCCTCCGTGACGGGTAAATCTGGTAAATAGGAAGGAAGGGTTGTAACAGACATGCTGCCTCAAATTTCTGGATTCTCTCCTTAAACTCCCTAAGCCTGGCTATTATTTTTGCTGATTGCAGGAAAGACCGGGGCCTCAAGACGGAATATTTGCTGTTTAGGGGCTGTTTTTGGAAAAAGAGCCCCTAAACGCCTTTCGCTGCGAAGGGTGGTTTCAGGCACGTTCACTATAAAACAGAAGAGCCTGCTACCGGGGCAGCAGGCTCTTGCAGGAAAAGAAAGGAGTGAAGTCTATTCGGCTTTCTCGTTGATGTAGCTCTTGGCCAGTTGGTTCAGGAGCGTATCAGTTTTCTGTTCTTCTTCCAGGGTTTGTCTCAGCAGTTTGGCCGCTTCTGCGTGCCCTAGGCGCTCCGCGAAGTGGGCGGCAGTACCGTAACCGGCAATCTCATAATGCTCAATGCGTTGCGCGGAGGCAATAAGTCCGGCGTCTTTCACTTCTGGGGTGGCGTCTTCCTCAATGGTTTCCTCGCCTTCCTCTACCAGACCTTCCATGGCTTTGCACTTCATGCGGCCCGGGCTGATGCCTACCAGTTCGCACACTTTCTCCAGGCGGACTTTCTGCTCTTTGGTTTCCTCTAGGTGGGTTTCAAAGGCGGCTCTCAGTTTAGGGTCTTCCGTTACTTTCGCCATTTTGGGCAGGGCCGCGATGAGTTGTTTCTCGGCGCTGTATAAGTCTTTAAGCTGATGCTCAAACAGGTCTTCCAGTGTTTTTAACTTAGCCATAGGGTATAAATTCTGTTGTTAGTTTTCCTAGCTATACGCTGGGGTAGGCACAGGGTTAAGGCAGGTGGAGAAGCAAAGCTGATTTTTTTTGACGGTTTCAGACATGGCCAAAGACTTAGCGGGTGGGAGAGAAGCAGGCGTTTAGCGGCTCTTTTTCCTGAATTAGGCTTAAAACGGCGGTCTTCAAATCTAGCCTGTAAACCACCCAGAGGCACCGCTGGCCGTAAAGCCTAAGAAATTTTTGGCACGTATCCTGCACTCAGAGCGGCAGGTTGTGCGTAAAAAGAGAAAGAAGTGGCCCCAGCATAGACGAAAAAGGCACCTTTAGGGGTTAAGGAAGTAAGGGCACAGACCAGAAAGGAGGAAGTATGACACAAAACATCTGGAAATATTTTGGCGGGTTGGGCTTTATTGCCCTCACCCTCAACCTCTGCAGTCAGCAGCCTTTCTACCAGAGCACCGCTACGGGGGAGGCGGGGGCGGGTTTCGCGGCGCGTGAAGCGATCAAGAGTCCGGCGCTGCCAACGGCCATCTCCTTTGCCGGTGAGCCGGTTCCGCTGGAGGTGCCCGATGTGGCAGAACGCCTGGACCGAGAGCTGCTGGTCAACTCGTACCTGCACGCCACCACGCTCCTGGGCCTCAAACGCATGCAGCGGTACCTGCCCGAGATTGAGCGCCTGCTAAAGGAAAACGACATTCCCGCCGATTTTGTGTATCTGTCTCTGGCCGAGAGTCTGTTCAGTCAGGTGACTTCGCCGGCCGGGGCTTCGGGTTTTTGGCAGCTCATGCCAGACACGGCCCGCGGCTACGGCCTCCTGGTGAACGCCGAGGTAGACGAACGGTACCACGTGGAGAAAGCCACCAAGGCCGCTTGCCGGTACCTCAAATCTGCGAAGAAAAAATTCGGGTCCTGGACCAATGCCGCCGCCTCGTACAACCGGGGCATGAACGGGCTGGACCGGGCGCTGGAGCAGCAGAAAGTAAGCTCGTTCTATGACCTGTACCTGAACGACGAGACTTCCCGGTACATTTTCCGGATCCTGGCCCTGAAAGAAGTGCTGGGCAATCCGCAGAAATACGGTTTTGATTTGCCTAAGGAGCAGGGGTATGATGTTTTGCCTACCCGTACGTTCAAAGTGACATCCTCCATTCCAGACCTGCCCGCGTTTGCCCTTCAGCAGGAAACCAATTACAAAACGCTTCGGCTGTACAACCCCTGGATCAAAGGCTATAAACTCACGGTGCCCCCGGGCAAGGAATTTGAATTGCTCCTGCCCAAATAGAAACCAAGAAGTACATAAAAACTAAAATGCGTTTAGGGGCCGTTTTTCCAAAAACGGCCCCTAAACGCATTTACCGGTGGCACCTCTCGCTTATTGAGTGACCCACAGCATGGCTTGCGCGCTTTCTTCAGCGGGAAAGAACCTGACCTGCGCCGAGGTGAAAGGCTTCAAGGCTTGGGTCATCCAATCTTCCCACTTCTGGTCACCCACAATGGCTACTTTCTGAAAGCTGTTGGCGTGGGTTACGTCAAATTTGATGTCTTGCCAGAAGCCCGCGGGCTCCCAACCGTCAAAGTTGGTCATCTCCCAGTACAGGTTGATTTTGCCGTGCTGTTTAATCTTGGCCTCCAGGGCCGGAAGCAACTGGTCATAGTCTGCTTTATCTAACGTTCCGGTTGCCTTCACGGCAAACAGGTCTGAATTTTCAGTTTCAACGGTCTGTATCATAGTGTTTGAGTTCTTGCCTTCTTTACGGCAGGTGGTTCTGGCGAGTTGGATGACGTCAACTACAGGCAAGGTGGCTACTCTATAAGCTATTTCATCTTCTTCCAGCACTACCCCTGTTGCCGGATGGCTGCTTCTTCTTGCTGTTCAATGGCTTCCAGTTGGCTGTCTCTGGGGCTGTTGAGCGCTTCCTGCATGTCGGGTCCTTCTATCTGTTCCTGTACTTCCCTCGCTTTCCAGACCAAGGCCTTAAAGATGCGGCGCTGCTCGCGGTGCTGGGGGAGGTACTCAGGGTGCCACTGCACACCAATCATGAAGTCCTGCTGCGTATGTTCAATGGCCTGCACCACCTGGTTTGCTTCCTGGGCTACAATGGCAATGCCATTGCCGGGTGTATGTACTGCCTGGTGGTGCAGCGCATTTACCCTAAGCTGTGGTACGCCTACCACCTGCGCCAGTTGGGAGCCGGGTTTCAGCGTTACCGTTTTCACCGGGAAGATGCTGGAGGGGTTGGGTTCCTCGCGGTAAAAGGTGCCAATGTCTTGGTAAAGGGTGCCTCTGAAGTAGACATTCATGAGCTGCGAGCCCCGGCAGATGCCCAGTACCGGGAGGTTTTTCTTTACCGCCTGATGAATGAGCTGAAACTCCAGATGGTCCCGGTCCCGGTCTATGTGCCACTGGGGCTTTCGGCTGAAAACTTTGCGTACGAAGAACAACGCCGGATAGTAGAACCACCGGGTAAAACGGCTGATGCGCTGAAAAAGGTTTTTCCGGGGATGCTTTAAAGTGCGTTGCAGGTACTCGTTTAACACATGTTCCTGCTGGTATACTGCTGGGTCAATATCGGCCCCGCCGCCCACAATAAGCCCCTGCAGGCCGTCGGCGGTGCGGGGGCTCGAAGGGGTGATGCGCACGGGTTTGCCTCCCGCCAGCAGCACGCCCAGCGCCGTGAAGAGCCATGCAGCGCCACCACCCCGGTCTGGACCGGTAACGCCAATGGTGGGCCGGCCTCTGTTAATGCGGTATTTTTTCGTTAAGAGTGCCACTGTTCTATCTGTTGAATCCATTTCTCGTCAAAGCCCAGCAGGGTCTCTTTTTTAAGCGTGAGGTGCGCTTGGCTCAAGAGGTTGATCTGATCTGGGGCATTGGCTAGTTCCTCTATGCTTACCCAATTGTTCCATTCATGGGACAGCCTCCAGTCTGGGTCTGAGATACGGCTGTTGGGCAAGCGGTAATGGAATGTATTTCTGGCTTTCACGCTGCCCAGGTTGGTATAGCCATTTACTTTCTCCGCGTTCAGAAAGGCCAGCACAGGGTATAAATCCAAAGGCCTATTACGGTCAGGGTTGTACCGGTGGTAGTCGTCAATGAACGTGTCCAGGTCTGGGGCATAGGCGGGGGCTAGAACCAGCGCTGTATACTCTGCCGGATATGGATTGATAAAAGAGGTCATGCGCAAGCGGGCGAAATCCGTTTTCCCCACCTTGAGAAGCCAGGGGTAGAGCAGGAGAAAGGCGCGTAAATACCGTAGAATGGTGGAACAGTGCGTATCTGGCAGCTCAGGGTTGATATGGGTGCCAAACGCATTGGTCATGGAAGCCTCAGTGCCTTGGGCATGGTGCTCATACAAGGCCTGCCGCAGGTCTTCCAGTGGCTCTAGGTGGGTGCACGGCAAGGGAGGAGTGCCAATTTCATAGGGTATCACCTGCCGGATCATAGCCTCCAGCGCGTTTTCCACCTTCTCCTCCAAGGTGGTTTGCCCTACCTTAATGCTCTCCAGGTCAATGTTGAGCCTGTCAAAAATGTACTTGTATTTCTTTTCAGTTAGGAGCTTTAGGTCTATTTCAATAGAAAAATCGCCCAGCCTGGTATTGACCACTTTCTGTGAGAACCGGTGTTCCCTCTGGACGGTGCCGCCATACAGTTCCTGCACAATCTGGACGCACTCCTCTATTCCTACCTGGGAGAATTCCAGCTCAAAGCCCACCTTTCTAATCTCGCCCTGTGCATTATGTGTAATCGGGAGTTGTTTGAACTGCATATTTAAAACTTTAAAGCTCAGATATTTGCAAACGGAGTTTGGGAGAGCGTGTTGCAGCCCAATACAGAAACAAGGGCAAATCTGGATGAAACGCTGGCTCATTGGCCCAAACTAATGCGCTACCAGAAGAGAATAGTGCCACCACAGGCAAGTAGAATGCACGATGCACTTATTAATGGGGTAGAAACTTAAAAGCAGATTCCGTACCTTGATTCTTTCTTTTACTGGAGTAGTATGGCTAAAAAAGTCTTTGTTTCACTTGCCCTGGCTTTTGCCGGTGGAGTGGTTGTGTCAAAAATCATGGCTGCCAGGCGCCAGGCAAAAGAAGCCGCAACAACAGGCGATAGGCTAACCAACTGGGCGGGTAACCTTACTTACAGCACGCCCCAAATCTTTTTTCCAGCCACGGTGGAAGAAGTGCGGTCTATTGTCAGAAGATGCGCTAAACTACGGGCGCTGGGCTCCAGGCACTCCTTCAACACCATCGCTGACAGTGAAGAAAACCTGATTTCTCTCCAGAACCTGAACAAAGTAGTGGCGCTGGATAAAACAGCCCAGACGGTAACGGTTGAGGCCGGAATGCGTTACGGCGAGCTGGCCGAGTTTCTGCACGGGGAGGGTTATGCGTTGCCCAACATGGCTTCGCTGCCGCACATCACGGTGGTAGGGGCTTGCACCACGGCCACCCATGGGTCAGGCATACAGAATGGCAATTTGGCTACTTCCGTCTCAGCGTTGGAGTTTGTGAATGCTGCGGGCGAGTTGGTGACCATGTCGCGTAAGGAAGATGGAGATGTTTTCAAAGGAGCGGTGGTGGCGCTGGGGGGATTGGGTGTAGTGACCAAAATCACGCTCGATCTGGTGCCAGCATTTAACATGACCCAGATAGTGTACCGCAACTTGCCCATGCGCGCCCTCAAAGATCATTTTGAGGAAATCATGTCTGCAGGCTACAGCGTGAGTTTGTTCACCCATTGGCAAGACCAGAATATTAATCAGGTCTGGATCAAAAGCAAAGCAGAAGGCAAGGTGTCCGGTACGTTGACTCCCGATTTTTTCGGGGCGACACCTGCCAGCCTCAAGTTACATCCCATAGAAGACCAATCGCCGGTGAATGCCACAGACCAGTTGGGCAAAGTAGGCCGATGGTATGAGCGATTGCCGCATTTCAAGATGGGCTTCAAACCCAGTGCCGGCGCTGAGCTGCAGAGTGAATACTTTGTACCCTTTAGGTATGCCTATGAAGCCATGACGGCCATTGAGTCTTTGCACCAACAGATAGCGCCCCACTTGTTTGTCTCTGAGATAAGAGCCATACAGGCCGATGATCTGTGGCTGAGTCCGCAGTACAAGCAAACTACCGTGGCGTTTCATTTCACCTGGAAGCAGGACGTGGCCGCGGTCATGCAACTTTTGCCATTACTGGAGGAAAAGCTGGAGCCTTTTGAGGTTCGTCCGCATTGGGGCAAGCTTTTCACTATGGCCCCAAAAGCGTTGCAGGCACGGTATGAGCGCCTGGAGGATTTCAAGCAGCTGCTGCAACAGCACGATCCGGAAGGCAAGTTCAGAAATAAATTCCTGGCCCATTATCTGTATTAGGCACACGCTTGGAGTAGCTTAGGCCGCTTTGGGTACAGACGCTGAAGCGGGAGCTTTGTCCAGTTCTTTGATTTGGGCCATATAAGCGTTGGGCAGCAGCAGTGTTTTCAAAACCCAGTCCAGCTTGAGCTTCTGGCTGAATTTGTACACCGGCAGCAATGGCGCCACCAAGGAGACGCGCCCTAACTTGAGCATGGAATTCACGGTTTGGGGCACCACCAGAATTTGGGCCTGCAAAAGCACGTGGTACCGCACCAGCCCCAAATGTTTTTTGTACTGCCGAAACAGGTCCCGGGTGAAATGGCTCTGGACAAGGTTCTGCTCCAGGTGCTCCTGCCGCATAGTGAGCCAAGCCTGATAATCAGTAGGGAGGCCGGTGAGGCCCATGCGGGTGCCCACGCGGGAGAACACTTCAAAAACTTCTTCTTTTTCTAGGAGCGTCAGTTTCCTTTCCAGGAGCTCATAAGACCTTATAGAATAATCAATGAGCATGAAGAGCACATCGCGGTACGCCCAGTCTGGGATAGCCATACCGCGCTTGGCTTCCACCCCGGCGTGGATTTTGGCCATGGTGTCAATGGCCCGGTGGGCCGCGTCCTGCTCTGAGAAAACAATCTGGCGGGCGTAGCCTACGGTGGAGAACAATCGCCCCAGCGGGTCTTTGGGCAAACGGCCGGTGAAGTAAAGCCAGTCTACCGCTTTGTTCAGTGCGAACTCGGCGGCGGCGCCGGCAAAAATAAAGAGGATGGTATCGCCTTTTCCCCAGATTTCCCTTACCACAGAGTCTTTCGGTACAAAATAAATCATGGTCTTCATGGAAGCAACAAGTGAGGCGGCACGTGAAGATACGCTGCCGCTACAGAAACAAGAGCCTGAACTACCGTTTAGTTCCTGTGAGGGCGGCGGTCTTTCCTCTTTGAACGTGGTTGCCGGGCTTACCGGGATAGAACTTGCGTTTAGCGGCTCTTTTTCCTGAATTGGCCTCAAACCAGCGTTTCCCTGAGCAGCTTAATTTTTGTGCACGGATGGGGTAGAGGTACCGAAGAAAAAATTACCTTGCGTACCACCATAGCCGCAAACACATGAAGACCATAGACAAACTTGCCTGGATTGAGATCAAAGACGGCCAGATTCTAAGCACCCGCAGCAAAGGCCGCACCAAGTACTACTTTCCGGGCGGAAAACGGGAAGCGGAAGAAAGTGACTTTGCGGCTCTGTCCCGGGAAATTGCCGAAGAGCTAACGGTGCAGCTGGTGCCCGAAACGGTCAACTACTTCGGGACTTTCCGGGCCCAGGCCGACCAGCACCCCGAGGGCGTGGAAGTGAAAATGACCTGCTACACCGGCCACTATACCGGCACCATACAGGCCGCCAGCGAGATTGAGGAAGTGGTGTGGTTAACCTACGCCGACCGGGAGAAGGTGTCGGCGGTGGACCAGATTATCTTTGACTGGCTGAACGCCGAAGGTTTGCTGAACTGATCTAACTTGGGCCGTTGCGTTTAGGGGCTCTTTTTCAAAAAACAGGCTCTAAACGCTACAAAATACGGAGGCACCCCATTCCCGGGTGCCTCCGTATTTTGTAGCGTTTTTTGATTTAAGCGCGGTACAAGGAGACTGGGCCACATGAGGAGCCTGTCTGTAAATGCTGCCTACCGGTTACCCACTCAGTTCACTTCCGTTGCCTTTTCTGCATGGGCTGTGGACTGAAGAAATGGTTGAGGGGGCCGTGGCCTTCACCGGTTTTCACATCTTTGCCTTGATCAATGGCCTGGTACACGTAGTGGCGGGCGTGCAGTATTGCCTCAACCGTAGGGAATCCCTGGGCTAAATAGGCCGCAATGGCCGAGGAGAGGGTACAGCCGGTACCGTGGGTGTTCTGGCTTTGAATGGCGGCAGACTCGTACACGTGCCCTTCACCTTGCCGCGGAAGGTACACATCAAAAAGCCTGGCCCCCTTCAAATGACCTCCTTTGAGTAGCACTGAGCGGCACCCGGTGTGTAGAAGCTCTTGGGCGGCCGCCTGCATTTCTTCCACGTTTTGGATGGACATTCCCGTCAGAAGCTGGGCTTCATCCAGATTGGGGGTAATCACCAGGGCCAGCGGGAAAAGTTCCTGCTGCAGTAGTGCGATGGTCTCCTCTTTGATGAGCGGATCACCGCTGCTGGCTACCATAACCGGGTCTATCACCACGGGAACCTGGTATTGTTTCAGTTGTGCGGCAATGGCCAGGACTAGCTCCGGGCTGTGCACCATCCCAATCTTGATGGCGGCGGGCTTTATGTCGTCCATGACGGCCTTGATCTGGCCTTGCACAACAGACGCAGGAATGCTGTGGATTCCTGTGACACCGCGGGTGTTCTGTACGGTGACCGCCGTAATGGCCGAGGTCCCGAAGCAACCCAGCGCGGAAAAGGTTTTCAAATCGGCCTGAATGCCGGCTCCGCCGCCGCTGTCTGAGCCGGCAATGGTGAGCACGGCAGGGTATTGATAGGTTGTCATAAGCTTTCTCACGTCAGATCCTGAGTTTCCCGGCCGCTCAGGCAGAATCACGTCGCGTATGTGCGCAGACTGATCCAGATGAGTACCCGTTTGGGTGGGCGGCAAGGATGTGGCTCAGGAGCCTTCGGAGAGGAGGTAGAATTGAAAAGAGAGAAGGCTTGCAAAAGTGCTTCCGTGCTTTTCCCTACGCCAGTATGACCTGGATCAGGTTCAAAGGGTACTGTCTCAGCTCCTGTGTAGGAACGCCCCTAAAGCCGCTTCTAAGGTAGTGAATATTTTCTTCAAATGAGACACCTATGGTAGGGAATCCTCTGAGACTCCTGTTCGTCCTTGCTTTTCCGTTTAGGGGCTGCTTTTCTAAAATAAGCCCCTAAACGGAAAGGCGAGGAATATTATACATGAGCTTTCATCCTTCTGTATTTCAGTGGATTGGGGTAATGTGTCTTATGGCTATTCTTACTTCTGGCCTCAATGAAGTATCTTGATCGCCTATAGCCACAGCCATGTCTTTCCATCCGTTTCAGATTGTTGTTGTTACGCCAGATATTCCTTTGCAGAAGCAGGCAGGTTTTTGGCGGCCTCTGTTAGAAGCCGGGGCAGATTACCTGTATCTGCGGAGCCCCATAGTGTTGCCTGAAGAGAAAGTGCTCCTGAGAAATCTTTTAGATCATGGGTATGCTGACCGTTTGATTCTACCGATGGCTTCCGCCGGAGAGTTAGGGCCTGGTGGAGCAGGTTACCGGCATGTAAAGGAATGGGAGCGGATAAACCATGAGCAGGAATATAAGCCAGGAGTGGTCTATTCTACCTCAGTGCATGCCCTGGCAGACCTGCCCCATTTACAAGCTGTGTTTAAGATGGTTTTTTACAGTCCGCTGTTTCCCAGCATCAGCAAGGAAGGATACAGACCAAGCGCAGAGCTGTCCGTGATTCAAGAAGAATGGCAAGCACTGAAGGCTCAAACAACTTCTTTACCGAAAGTGATAGGTCTAGGCGGAATCACCGCGGCTAATATTCTTCAGGTAAAGCAAGCCGGTTTTGATGGGGCCGCTTTGCTGGGAGCTGTTTGGCAGGCCCCTGATCCGGTGCACGCGCTGCGCTCCATCAAAGCGGCGCTAACGGAGGTTTAAACCGCTTACCTTCTCAAACTGCTCCGGCGTTAAGGCGTTCAGGCCACCGGTTAGGTTATACAGGTTCGTAAATCCGTTTTTCTGCAAGATCTGGCAGGCCTTCCTGCTTCGCAGGCCGCTCTGGCAATGCACCAGCAAGGGTAAGCCAGTGCCAATCAAATGCCACTTCTCCTCTAATGACGATAACGGGAATAACTGCCCGCCAATGTTTTGCCGCTGGTACTCGTCTTCCTCCCTAACATCTAAAACAGTAAAAGTTTCGCCCCTATTTAACCTGCTCAGGAACTCAGTAAAAGCAATTTCCTGAATAGGTACATCACATAGCAGGGTATGCTGGGGTAGTTCTTGGATGTTCAGGTTATCCGGATTTAAACCGAAAACATAGGTGTTAAACTGAAGGGTAAGCGCATGAAGAAGTAGAAGCTTTCCTGTGGCCACCTCACCGATGCCTGTAATTACTTTGATGGCTTCATTGGCCATAAGGCAACCCACTAAACCAGGCAAAACCCCCAGCACCCCCACTTCTGAGCAGGAGGCCAGGTCGCTGGCCTCGGGGTACAGGCAGCGGTAAGTTGGGCCGCCCCGGTAATTGAAGACGCTTACCTGCCCCTCAAACTTGAAAATAGAACCAAAGACCAGCGGCTTGTGCAGCATCACGCAGGCATCATTGACCAGATATCTGGTAGTGAAGTTATCTGAACCGTCTATTACCAGATCATACTCGCGCATGATTTTTAGTGCATTCTGGGATTGAAGCTGAACCGGGTGGCTAATGATAGAGATATAGGGATTCTGCGCCAGCAGCCTTTCTTTGGCGGCATCGGCCTTTAAGCTGCCTACATCTGAGGTGGAGAAGAGAATCTGCCGTTGCAGATTGCTTTCCTCTACCCGGTCAAAATCAATAATGCCTAGGGTACCCACTCCGGCTGCCGCCAGATACTGTAACACCGGGCAGCCCAGGCCGCCCGCCCCAATGACCAGCACTTTGGCGGCTTTCAGTTTCTGCTGGCCCGCCAAACCAATCTCCGGCAAGATCAGGTGACGGGAGTAGCGGTTGGTTTCTTCAGGGGTGAGTGTTGCGGCAGACATAAATCTAGATTACTTTACTTGAAAGGAACGGTCCCAGTCTTTCCAGACAGGCTCATAGCCTTGGCGGCGAATCATTTGGGCAATTTCCTGGGGTGAGCGTTCATCAGAGATCTCAAACTGCTCCAGTGATTGTGGCTCCACGGCATAGCCGCCGGGGTTAGTTTTGGAACCTGCGCTAATGCTGGTGATCCCCAGTTTGATGACATGGTCACGGAAGCGTTCACTTTCGCGGGTGGAGAGGGAGAGTTCCACTTCTTCTTTCAGCAGACGGTAAGCGCAGATCAATTGCACCAGTTCCTTGTCCGTCATGTAGGTGTTGAAACTCTTCAAAGCGCTTTGTTCTGAGGTGCCTACCTCAATAGGCCTTAGCCGGGGGAAAGAGATGCTGTACTTTGTCTGCCAATAGGTTTTCTCCAGATAGTCCAGGTGCAGGGCGGTGTAGAAGCAGTCGGTGCGCCAGTCTTCCAGGCCTATGAGTACACCAAGCCCCATTTTGTAGATTCCTGCTTTGCCTAAGCGGTCTGGCGTACTGAGCCGGTAAGAAAAGTTTGACTTCTTGCCTTTGGGGTGATGCAGCTTGTAGTTCTCCTGGTGGTAGGTTTCCTGGTACACCAGCACCGTATGCAGCCCTGCCTCCATGAGCACTTCATACGCATCCTGATCCAGTGGCTGCACCTCCATGGAAATATGCGCGAAATGAGGCCTGATCAGTTCAATGGCATTCTTCAGGTAAGGAACGCCTACGGTGTGGTTGGCTTCGCCCGTCACCAGCAACACATGATCATAGCCCATCTCCTTCAGTACCGCTACCTCTTGCAGAATCTCAGTATCGGTGAGGGTGCGGCGCGGGATCTTATTGTCCAGGCTGAAGGCGCAGTAAGTGCAGATATTCTGGCATTCATTGGAAAGGTAAAGGGGCGCGTACATCTGTAAAGTTTTCCCAAACCGTTTTTGGGTTGCCAGGTGGCTCAGCTGGGCCATCTGCTCCAGGTAAGTCAAGGCGGCAGGGGAAACCAGCGCCTTAAAGTCCTCCAAAGAGCGTTTAGGTTTAAGCAAAGCACGTTCTACATCTGCGGCGGTTTTGCTGTAGATGCTGCGCTTCACCTCATCCCAGGAGTATTGATGAAAAACTGATTCAAACACAGACTTTTAATTAAGAATTAGGAATTAGAAATTAAGAATTAAGGCAGTACCTTTTGAGCTAGATGAGTCAAACTATCTGTGGTATGTCCCCCTTCAAAGGAGGACGGAATGCGTGCAGATCTAAACCACATCTAAACTCTGCTTCTAATTCAGGGCTTTTGATTAATCAAGAAATGCAGTTAAAGGACTGCTGGCTTCGGCATGGGAGCGGGGTTGGGCTAGCTTGGCCTCGTAAGCCATTCTTCCGGCCTCCACGGCCAGTTTAAAGGCCTGCGCCATTTTAACAGGGTCTTCAGATACGGCAATGGCTGTGTTCACCAGTACAGCATCTGCGCCTAGTTCCATGGCTTCTGCGGCGTGGGAGGGAGCGCCAATGCCGGCGTCTACCACCACGGGTATTTTGCTTTGCTCAATGATGATTTCCAGCAGATCACGGGTGCGCAGGCCTTTGTTGGAGCCGATGGGGGCACCCAAAGGCATTACCGCTGCGGTGCCGGCTTCCTCCAGATGCTTGCAAAGAACCGGGTCCGCGTGGATGTAGGGCAGCACAATGAAGTCCAGCTTTACCAGTTCTTCGGCGGCTTTGAGGGTTTCAATAGGGTCTGGTAACAGGTACTTAGGGTCTGGATGGATTTCCAGTTTCAGCCAGTTGGTCTCCAGAGCCTCACGGGCAAGTTGCGCCGCAAAGATGGCTTCTTTGGCGGTGCGAACGCCGGAGGTGTTGGGCAGCAAGTTAAACTGCGCATGGGACAGATGGCTGAGGATATCATCCTGGTCGTCGGCCAGGTCTACTCTTTTAAGAGCCACGGTGACCAGCTCAGAACCAGAAGCCAACAGAGCTTCCTGCATGGTGGCCGAGGAATGAAACTTGCCCGTTCCCGTAAACAGGCGGGACTGGAACGTTTTATCTGCTATGGTAAGGGGAGAAGAGAACATCTTACGCTTGTGTGAATGGGTGAGTAGTAGTTGATTCTTCCAAAGCTTGCCACAACGCCTGCACAGCTGCGGCCGCGTTATCGCTTTTGTTGATGACCGAGGATACCGCAATACCGTGCAGACCCGCTGCGAGCAAATCAGGGACATCTGCGGCGGTTACCCCGCCAATGGCAAGGAGGGGCTGCGTAATTCCGGCTGCGCGGCACCGGGAAATAATCTTCTGATAGCCTTCTAAGCCCAAAATTGGGCTCAGCTTCTCTTTGGTGCTGGTAAACCGGAAGGGCCCTACCCCAACGTAGTCAACGCCGGCCGCCGCATGCATCTGAATATCTTCGAAGGTGTTGGCTGTACCGCCAATGATCATACCTGGGCCAAGTTGCTTCCGGGCTTCCTTAGTAGACATATCCTGTAAGCCAAGGTGTATACCGTCTGCTCCAATTTCCTGCGCCAGGGCAACATTGTCATTGATGATCAGCTTGGCTCCGTAGTGTTGGCAAACTGCCTGTGTATCCAGGGCTTCCTGTCTCCAATGATCTGGGGAAACATTTTTTAGGCGCAGCTGAACCCAATGCACGCCTGCGGCACAGGCTCTGGCCGCTAACTGGGCATGCGTGTAGCCCGCAATATCTTGGGTGATGTAGTGAAGTCTGGAAATCATGGTCTAGTAAAAAGTGTCCCTTTAACGAAGGCAAAAGGAAATTTAGGTCATCTTCAGGATTGTCAATTTCAGGCGTGAGCGCTTGCTGGTGTTACTAGGTGTCTGAAAAGAAAGCGCTCTTCTGAGAGGCCGTTTAGGGGCTCTTTTTCCAAAAACAGCCCCTAAACGGTGATCTTGAAAACAGGCGTCTGCTACTCTTTACAGATACACTTCGCTGCCTTTTTCCTTGAATTCAGAAGCTTTCACCTCCATGCCTTTCTCCAGGGCGGCATCTGCTTCCATCCCCAGTTTATCGGCGTAGTCACGTACGTCCTGGGTGATTTTCATGGAGCAGAAGTGAGGCCCGCACATAGAGCAGAAGTGCGCGATTTTAGCACCTTCGGCGGGTAGGGTTTCGTCATGGAACTCGCGGGCAGTGTCGGGGTCCAGCGACAGGTTGAACTGGTCTTCCCAGCGGAACTCAAACCGGGCTTTGCTCAGGGCATTGTCGCGGTATTGAGCACCAGGATGGCCTTTGGCTAAATCGGCGGCGTGGGCGGCAATTTTGTAGGTGATCACGCCGTCTTTCACGTCTTTCTTGTTAGGCAGGCCCAGGTGTTCTTTAGGGGTTACATAGCAAAGCATGGCGGTACCGTACCAACCGATCATGGCCGCGCCAATGGCCGAGGTGATGTGATCATATCCCGGAGCAATGTCGGTGGTAAGGGGGCCGAGGGTGTAGAACGGAGCTTCGTCGCAGTGTTCCAGTTGCTTCTCCATGTTCTCCTTGATCAGGTGCATGGGTACATGGCCCGGGCCCTCAATCATCACCTGCACATCATGCTTCCAGGCAATTTTAGTCAGTTCGCCCAGGGTTTCCAGCTCGGCGAACTGAGCGGCGTCATTGGCATCGGCGATAGAGCCGGGGCGCAGACCGTCTCCCAGCGAGAAAGACACATCATAAGCCTTCATGATCTCGCAGATTTCCTCAAAGTGCGTGTACAGGAAGTTCTCTTTGTGGTGCGCCAGACACCATTTGGCCATAATACTGCCGCCGCGGGACACAATGCCGGTCACGCGCTTAGCCGTCAGCGGAATGTAGCGCAACAGCACACCCGCGTGAATGGTGAAGTAGTCCACGCCTTGTTCAGCCTGTTCAATGAGCGTATCCCGGAAGATCTCCCAGGTAAGGTCTTCGGCTTTGCCTTTTACTTTCTCTAAAGCTTGATAAATGGGCACAGTGCCCACCGGAACCGGACAGTTGCGGATGATCCACTCGCGGGTTTCATGGATGTTCTTGCCCGTGGAAAGATCCATGAGGGTATCTCCGCCCCAGCGGCAGCTCCAGACGGCTTTCTCCACTTCTTCCTCAATGCTGGAAGAAACCGCCGAGTTACCGATGTTGGTGTTGATCTTCACCAGGAAGTTACGGCCAATGATCATGGGCTCACTTTCCGGGTGGTTGATGTTGGCTGGGATAATGGCTCTGCCCGCGGCAATCTCCTGGCGCACGAACTCCGGCGTAATGTAACTGCGCGGCGTATTGGCCCCAAAACTGTTCCCCGCATGTTGCTGCCAGAGCGTGTGGTCATTCTTCAGCTCGTCTATGCGCTGATTTTCCCGGATGGCCACGTATTCCATTTCGGCGGTGATGATTCCCTGGCGGGCATAATGCAACTGCGTTACGTTATGCCCGGCTTTGGCGCGGTATGGGGGCTGAATGTGCTCAAAGCGCAACGAGTCTAACGTAGGATCTGCGGCGCGCATACGGCCATAGTCTGAGGATAGCGCAGCCAGCTGCTCCACGTCTTGCCGGGCATTGATCCAGGGCTCGCGCAGCCGGGGCAGGCCTTTTTGGAGGTCTACTTCATAGTTAGGGTCTGTGTAAGGGCCGCTGGTGTCATACACGGTCACGGGGGCATTCACTTCCCTGCGCTCACCGCCAATGACTTTGGAAACGGTGTCATTGAGCGAGATCTCCCGCATGGCCACCTGTATGGGGTGCAGTTGGCCGGGTACAAATACCTTGCGGGAATTAGGCAGGGGAGTACGGGTAATCACCTGCCGGTCTGGGGTTTTTTCCTCTTTCATGGCTGTTCTAGCTTAACCACCTTGCGTGGCCTGAATAATGGTTACTTTGTCGTTTTCTTGCAAGGGGTAGGTAGACCAGGTGCTCCTGTGAACAATCTGTTGATTGACCGCAACGGCAATGCCTTTCTTCTCCGCGAACCGGAGCTCAAGCAGTAGGCCAGACAAGGAAGTGCCCGAGGTAAACGGGACTAGTTGATTGTTGACAGAAATTAGCATGGCAGATTTACCTACATGTAAATGGGTACACCAATGCTTTAAGAGGCAGGAAATGGCAGAATGCCGGATGTGAAATACGGTAGCACACTTTTCCCTTCGCAGGCATTATCCTGTTCAGGTTCCAAGGGTATCATCTCAGCCTTTCGGCACCCCTAAAGCGTTTCAAACGTATGGATTTTTTATTCTGAAAACAAAAACTGCTGCCCTTAAATTATTTTCAGGAGCAGCAGTGGGCGTTGGGTAAATACTGTTTGGCGCTGAAATCCCTGCTTGCGTTTAGGGGCTATTTTTGGAAAAAGAGCCCCTAAACGCAAGCAGGCAGCCGGTACCGGGAGTACCGTGAAAGGCCAAATTACATGGCTTTTTCTATTTTTACTTTTTTGCCTTTGAGTTTCTCCTGCCGTAGGAGTTGTACTGCCTGGTCCAGCTTTTTCTTGGCCACGGCCACGTAGGCAGCATTGTCCTGCAACTCAATCTTGCCCAGTTCGGTTTTGTCCAGGCCGCCTTTCTGGAGCATCCAGCCTACAATGTCCACCTTGTTCACTTTGTCTTTCTTGCCGGCGCTGATGTAGATTGTCTCCCAGGGCGAGGGCGGGGGCAGCATAGGTTTGGCAGGCAGCTTTTCAATGGGCGGAATTTTAGTCAGATAAGACGGTTTCTCGCCGGGCTGGAGCAGCAGGTAGCTGGTGCCTTTGGCGTTCATGCGGGCAGTGCGGCCGTTGCGGTGGGTGTAATTGTCCTCATCGGGCACCTGAAAATGCACCACGTATTCCACCTCCGGAATGTCCAGCCCGCGGGCCGCCAGGTCTGTGCTCACCAGCGTACGGTACGTGCCGTTCCTAAATTTCATCAGGACACGTTCACGGTCGGGTTGCTCCATGCCGCCGTGGAAAATGCCGTGCGGTAGGCCTTTGCTTTGCAGGAAGTCGCTCACGGCCTCCACCGTTTCGCGCTGGTTGCAGAACACAATGCTGGGCGCGGTGCCAATGGCGCAGAGAACCCCCAGTAAAGCCTGCTGCTTGTTGCCTTTCTCCACTTCCACGGTTTTCACCTCCAGTGCCGGGGCATTGGCCGCCGCCTGCAGGTAATTAACCGTGATGGGATTTCGGAGCCCAGTGAACGCCGGAATTTCTTCCATGGCCGTAGCCGATACCAGAATGCGCCGCTTCAGACCTTTCAGGTGCCATATAATGGCGCCCATGTCATCTTTAAACCCGTATTCCAGAGATTTGTCAAACTCGTCCAGCACCAATGTCTTGAGGGCCGAAGTCTCAAAGTTCTGCTCCCGCAGGTGATAGGCAATGCGCCCCGGCGTACCTATGAGCAGGGCCGGCGGATTGGCGAGGCTGCGTTTCTCGGGGTTGGTGGCGTGTCCGCCGTAAAGGCAATCTACCTTAAAACCGGTGGCCATGCTCCTGAACACCTGCTCAATCTGTAGCGCCAGCTCGCGGGAAGGCGCCAGCACCAGCGCCTGCACTCCCTTTGCCTCGGGCTGGAGCCGCGGTAGCACAGATAGCAGATAGGCCAGCGTTTTGCCGGAACCGGTGGGGGAGAGCAGCACCACATCGCTTTTCTGGGCCGCCGCCAGGGTGGCTTCCTGCATGGCGTTGAGGTGCGGAATCTTGAGCGACTGCAGGATTCGGATCAATTCGTTCATAGGCAACAGTTAAGTACACGAAGGTACGCCGCTATTTCTGAAATACGGTGGCGGGAGAGTATTTCAGGGCAAAACCGTACTGTCGCTGCGGGTGAACCAGCGGAAGAACCTGCCGTTTAGCGGCTCTTTTTCCGGATTTAGCCCCAAACCAGCCATTGGGGTAAAGCCGGGTTATTATTTCATTGCGTTGATGTTATAATCAGTGCCCAACCACGACTAATATGCAGGAATAGGGCTGCCAGGGAGCGAATGTCGCAATTGGAAGCTACAGACTTGCAGAAGAATTACTATCTTGATTGGGAGAGGAGCGGCAATGCGACACGCATTCGCGTATAGAATGGGGTGATTTCATCGTTCTCAGATAAAACAGCTTACAACCTATGGCATTTTTCTTTGCATTTCTACTGGCCGCATTTTTAGGATATCTCTACGGCTACTACATTAGGCCCAACCAAAAGCTGCGGAAGGCGGTGGAAAAGGTGAAGGCCCAGTGTGTGGCGGCGCTGGAAGAGGGGAGGAAAGGCGTGTACAAAACCATTGTCACAGACCAGCAGAACGCCTCTGAGTTGGTGGTGGAGGTAAAGGAACTGGCCCTTACGCAGGGTGGGCAGGTGAAAGTGCAGTACCTGAACGCCTTCTACAAGAACCCAGAGTTCAGGACCCGCAAAGGCGAGGCGCTGCTGCAGGAAGTACGCGGCCTGCTGGGCGAGTATCTGCCCGCCAGCGAGGTGGAGTGGTATGAAACCGAAGCGCGCCATGCCCGCATCAGAGAGCTGGTGCAAACCATTGACCCTAAACACAGTACCCACTTAAGTTGATAATAGACACCATGGAAAATAACAACGAGATCACTCTGTCAGAGAACAAAGAGCTAGTGCAGCAGAAAGCGCTGGAAATCTCCAAAAGCATAGATCCCTCCAAACCCGAGAGCCTCAGCACCTTTGGCGTAGAGACGCAGCGCAAATTGGGCTATTACTCCAACGAACTGCTTTCTAAAGTGAAAGCCAAAGACTCCGGCGATGCCGGCGAGGCCATCAATGAGCTGTTGGCGCAGATCAACATGATCAAGATTGACGAGACGGAGAAACCCGGTTTCTTCTCGCGCCTGCCGTTCATGAAAAAGATCACCGACAAAACCAAGAAGCTGGCCAGCCAGTACAACACCGTGTCTGAGAACGTAGACGATGTGGTGGTGAAGCTGGAGAAAACCCGCCAGAGCGTCATGAAAGACAGCACCGGGCTGGAGGTCATGTTCAAACAGGTGGTGGAGTACATCCATGAGGTGCGCGCGCTCATTGCCGCCGGCAAGATGAAGATTGAGGAAATAGACACCGAGATCATCCCTAAACTGCGGGCCGAGGTGGAGAGCAGCGGCAACGATGAACTGGTGGTGCAGCGCCTGGCCGATATGGTGGCGTTCAAAGACCGGCTGGAGAAGAAAGTGCATGATTTCACGCTTTCGCACACCATTGCCACGCAGTCTATGCCGCAGATCCGCATGATCCAGACCACCAATGAAGTGCTGGCGCAGAAGATCCAGAACTCCATTGTGACCGTGATCCCGGTGTGGCGCCAGCAGGTGGCCATCGCGCTGGGGCTGGAAAAGCAGCGCAAGGCCCTGGAGATTCAGAAGAAAGTCACGGATACCACCAATGAGATGCTCATGAAGAACTCCCAGATGCTCAAGACCAACGTGGTCACGGCGGCGCAGGAAAATGAGCGCGGCATTGTGGACGTGGACACGCTCAAGAAAGTAAATAAAGACATGGTGGAGACGCTGGATGCCGTGCTCAAGATCTCTGAGGAAGGCCAGCGCAAACGCGCCGAGGCAGTGAAAGAGCTGGCGCAGGTGCAGGAGGAACTCAGCAGTAAAATTGTGGGTGCCCTGGGTACCAAATCCAAAAGAATTGAAACCGAATAATGGCCCATACTTCCCCCACCGGTACAGATCTGAACGCCATCCTCACACAGGAGCAGGATGCGCTCTTGGATCTGTACCTGCAAAACCTGGACAACTTCTTTGAGAATCAGAAAAACGCTGAGAAGATTCAGGTAGAAATTGAGACGCAGCACCTTAAAAAGATACTGTCTGAATGATGGATTTCATGCGCTCCCTGTTTGGGAGGAAAGAAGAGACGGGCAGCAGAAAAGTGGTGGGCGCTCCGGCCGATTTCGGGTTGCAGGAGGTGGCATACATGCAGGAATCCAATAGGCGGCTTAGTCAGTTGCAGGAACTCTCCACGCGCTTTGCCGGAACGCCGCACGCCCCCAAAATGAAGGCGGTGTATGAGAAGTCCCGCAACATCCATGCGTATCTGGTGTCGCGTAAGAAAGTGCATGAACTGGAAATGTTCCACCTCCAGAATACAGACCATTTCATTACCGCGTTCACCGCCATTCTGGATGTGCACCAAAAGCACCAGGACCTGTTGCTGGCCTCTACCCACGGCTCAGAAAAGGTAGAGCCCGCTATGAAAAGCAGCGCGGCGGAGCGCCTGAAACGCTTGGAAAAGGCTGCCACGCTGCCTGATCTGGTAAAGCCCGTGGAGACATCTGTGCAGGTGTACCATGACCGCGGCGCCAAAGCTACCGTGCCCCGCCTCTATGTGCCCGAAATCTCCATCAATACCTTTGAGCGCATTACGTACTATGCTCCCACTAAGGCGGAGGAACTGGTGCCTAAACAGGTAGGGTTCACTTCGTCCAAAGAAGAGAAAGAAGCTTTTCAGGATTTTCTCATGCTGCGGTTGGGGCTTAAGGATGTGTCTTATGTGGGCAACGCGCTGGTGACCATCCCCAACAACAACGGCATCACACCCACCGGACTGGTGCCCGTGCTCCACTGGGAAGGCTTTCTCTATGCCCTCAACCTGAATGACTACCGTCTGTTCCCCGTCAAGATTTACCGTTCCAGCGGAAAATAACGCATCTACTAACCAAGCCGTTTAGGGGCCGTTTTTAGAAAAACGGCCCCTAAACGGCTTGGTTGTTTGGGGCATACGTATACCGTAATTGGTGCACCGTAAGCAAAGTACTGGAGTAGAGAACCACCGCCACCACTTGGTGCAGCACTCCCAAACTTACCGGCACCTGCATTACCAAGGTGGCAATTCCTAAACCCACCTGCACCAATACCACCAGCAGCAGAACCTGAATAGTGTGTTTCGTACGCAGCGATATTGCCGCTGACCGGCTCATGAACCAGAACCGCAGGAACAGGAGCAGCACCAGCATGGCTACCCAACGGTGCACAAACTGCATGAGCGACCCGTTTTCCATGAAATTGCCCCAGGTGAGGATTTCGCCCAGCACAGATGGGAAGAACTCGTGATTCATGAGCGGGAAGGTGTTGTAATAGAACCCCGCCTTGAGGCCGGCCACAAATGCGCCTAAAACAATCTGTACCAGCACCGCGCCCAGCAGCCAATAAGAGAAGCGGGTTAAAGAGGTGGCGAAGTGTTGCCGTTGGTCATGTTTAAGCCGCAGGTCAGCCACTGTCCAAAGGATGGTGCCGATGAGCGCCAGAGCCAAACAGAAATGGGCAGCCAGCCGGTAATGGCTCACGTGGGGGTTGTCTACCAGTCCGCTTTTCACCATGAACCACCCCATGGCACCCTGGAGCATCCCCAGGAACAGAATGAACAGCAGCCGCTTGAGCAGCCAGTCCTTGAGCCTTTTCTGGAGCAGAAACACCCCGAACGGAATGAGAAAAACAATGCCTATGACCCGGCCCAGGAGACGGTGCAGGTACTCCCACCAGAAGATCTGTTTAAAGCCCGCCAGGCTCATGCTGTAGTTCACTTTCTGGAACTCAGGAAATTGCTGGTATTGCCAGAACGCTTTCTGCCAGGCTTCTTCAGAGAGCGGCGGCAGCGTGCCGGAGATGACGTTCCATTCCACAATGGAAAGGCCGGAACCCGTTAACCGGGTAATGCCCCCAATAACCACCATGGCCAGAATGAGAAAAGCGCCCGTGAGGAGCCAGTACTGTATGCTTTTGGTATTGCTTGCGGTATGCATGTGTCCAGAGAAATAAGGCAAAACTCTGGAAAAGGGCAGGAGGAATCAGTGACCAATCTCATCCCTAAAGATGACCTGCGTCAGTTTCTGGGAATGGAGACGGATGAAAAGGAACGTGATTCGTTTTTGCGTTTAGGGGCTCTTTTTCCAAAAAGAGCCCCTAAACGCAAATTACAGCTTTAATTAAGACTGCTGAAAGGGAAGCGGTTGGTGTTGAAGTATACTTTAAAGGTAGTGCCTTCACCCAGCGTGCTTTCTACCTCAATTTTGCCGCCTGCGTTGTTGATGATCTTTCTCACCATGTAAAGGCCAATGCCAGACCCGTCTACGTGGTCATGGAAGCGCTGGAACATAGAGAAAAGCTGTTCCTTTTGCTCCGGACTTAGCCCCAGACCATTGTCCTGCACGCGCAATACCACAAACTCGTCCTCTTTTTTGCAGGAAAGCTTGATGTGGACCGTGCGTTCTGGGGAGCGGTATTTCACGGCGTTGGAAAGCAAGTTGTAGACAATGCTCCGGAGGTTCTTTTCAGAGAAGGAGATGTAGGGGCAGGCGGCAATGTCAAGATCTATCTTGGCCTGCGCTTCCTTGAGCATAGGCTCCAGGTCAAGGGTGACGTCTTGTATCAGCTGGGCCAGGTCTATGGTGCTGACTTCGGTGGTGTTGTGCTCGTTCTGTAGTTTGGTGATCTCGGTGAGGTTGCCAATGGTTTTCTTGAAACGCTCCACCGCGCCCTGCATCATGTTCATGATCTGCTGCACGTCTACCATCTCATACTCTTCCTGCGGCAGCTCTACCTGCAACTCACGCAAAAGCGCCTCTATGTTATGGATAGGGGCCTTTAAGTCATGCGAGGCGGTGTACACGAAATTGTCCAGGTCATCAATCACGCGCAGCAGGTGGGCGTTGGTTTCCTTCAGCTTCAGCTGGGTGTCTTTGAGGTCTGAGAGATCAATGAACGAGCCCAACACGCGGTACGGCATCTGGTACTCGTTGTGCAGGATGTAGGCGCGGTTGTAGACAAAGGCGTACGTGCCGTCTGCCCTAATCAGCTTGAACTCCTCCACCCATTGGTCCTGGCCCGTGTTGATGGCTTCATTGATACTCTGCACCACGCGTTGCCGGTCCTCTGGGTGGATTTTGCTGAACCAGCTGTTCACGCCGGTGCCCATTTGGGCGGGTTCATAGCCTAAGATGCTTTTGAGGGTGTCACTCCACCACAGTTCATTGGAGATGAGGTTCCAGTCCCAGATGACGTCATTGGTAGCCATGGACACCAGCCGGAAGCGGTCTTGGCTGGCGGTTAGTTCCTGGGTTCTCTCGGCCACCCGTAGCTCCAGCTCGCTGTTGAGTTTGAGCAGGTTTTCCTCAGCTTTCTTGAGGTCTTCATAGGCCAGCAGGATTTTCTCCTCGCTGTTTTTCTTCTCGGTGGTGTCGGCCATGGTGAGGGTTAAGCCATCGCCCATTTTGGCGGCGGCAATCTCATACCAGTTGCGCTGGCCGTTCAGTTCCAGGCTCTGCTCTATGTGCAAAGGCTGACCGGTTTCCACCACCTGCATGAATTTACGGAACAGCCCCGTTTTCTTGAGGAAGGACATCTCAGACTGCACACTTTGGTGCAGCAGTTGCTCCTGGGGTTTGCCAATGAGCTGCTCGGCCTGCTTGTTGAGCAGGCTCCAGTTGAAATCAGTGATTTCCTGCTCCTGGTTACGCACCGCCGTAAAGGCCATGATGCTGCTCAGGGAACTGTTCAGGACTCCCTGCACCACATTGCTGAGGGTTTTAAGGGTGGTCACCTCCACAAAGCTGAGCACTACGCCGTCTTTGTTGCCGTCATGCTTCAGGTAGGGGATAATGCGCAGCAGGAAATATTTGCCGTCCATGGTTTCTATCTCCTGCTCAATCTCTGCTGAGGTGTTGTTCACCTTCTGGATGTCCTCGAGCCAGCGGGTGTACTTGAAGTTGTGCGACAGGTGATGGATGGGCCTGCCCAGATCAATGTCAATGATGTTGATGAGCTCTTTCACGTTGGGCATGAACTTCCTGATGACCAGATGGTGGTCCAGGAACAGCTGCCCAATGTTGGAGCTCCGGATGTAGTTGTCCAGGTCCTCGTTGAGTTCCTGCAGCTCTTTTATCTTGAGCTGGTGCTCAGAGTTTACCGTGTGCAGCTCCTCATTGAGGGATTGCATCTCCTCATTGGAGCTTTGCAATTCCTCATTGGAAGACATAAGCTCCTCATTGGTAGACTGCAATTCTTCATTGGAGGTACTCAGGTCCTGTACGGTGAGGTGCAGGCTTTCACGGGCCTCCTTCAGTTCCGCCTCCAGTACCGACAGCTGGTGGTAGTAATCTGTGTCTGCCTGTGTGACCAGAGAAGGCTCCAGGGTTTTGAGCGAGGGACTTAGTTTGCCCATTTCCTGCAGCAGCACCAAAATAACCTTGGGCAGGTCTTTTTCCACTGAAATGGGTTTGACCGTAAGGTGCACCAACTGGTTTTTAGTACCCATCTTCACCATCACCTGCCTAGACAGGGTTTTAGGGTTTTTCAGTACTTTCCTGATGTCTACGCTCAAGGTCACGGCTAGCTCTTTGGGCACCATTTTGAGCAGGTTCAGCTGCAGGCGCTTCTCAGGAAGTTTGAGGAAGCGGTTGAAATCACCTATGCCGTGCAGTAGCTGGTAGTTGTCGTCTATGTAGAGCCCGGTCATTTTGAGGTCCTCGGCCACGGCGTCCATGAACAGCTCGTTGTACCGTAGTACCTGGGTATTGCGGTAGTTGGGGCTGCCTTCGTCTGAGAGTGCCCGCGTGTGCTGCGTTACCCCATAGGTTTGTTGAAAGCCTTTGCTTTCCTTCACCTTCTGGAAGAGTTTCCATTTGCGGTTACGCTCCACAAAAAGAGATTTGAGGTCGCTCACCAGATGCTCGCTGGGCCCCAGAAACAGGAAGCCGTGCAGCTTTAACGCGTACGGGAACACAGACAGTACCTTTTTCTGCAGGTCAGGATTAAGGTAGATGAGCATGTTGCGGCACGAGATTAAGTCTATGCGGCTGAACGGCGGATCCTTCTGGAGATCATGTTGCGCAAATACCACCAGCTTGCGCAATTCTTCTTTGATGATATAGCGGTTGCTTTTGTGGTGGAAGAAGCGCTGGAGCCGGTCTTCAGACACATCCTTGGTAATGGAAGCAGTATAGGTCCCTTTGGAGGCCTGCTTAATGGCCCGCTGGTCAATGTCTGTGGCAAACAGCTTTACGTGCGGCTCACGTCCCATGCGCTCAAAGCATTCCTGAAACAGGATGGCAATGGAATAGACTTCCTCGCCGGTACTACAGGCGGTAACCCACACTTTGATGGTTTCTTCCGGCGGCGTTTGGGCTATAATCTGAGGGATCACTTCCTGTTCCAGCGTCTCGAAGGCTTCGGGGTCGCGGAAAAAACGGGTTACCCCAATCAGAAATTCCTGGCAGAGCTGCTTGATTTCGGCCGGGTTCTCATGGATGTAGTTCAGGTAATCGGGTAGGGTGGGTACATTGAGCAAATCCACCCGCTTTTTGAGGCGGCGGTAAATAGTGCCCTGCTTGTAGTTCTTGAAATTGGTCTGGGTATGGGTGCAAATAAGGTCCAGGATTTCCTGCAACACCTCATCATTCTCTTCTAAGCTATTATTCCGCTCAATTATGGTCTGTACCAGCGGGATTTGGCGGGTGTATTCCAGAATTTCATTGGGCATACGTTCAGGGGGAAAAACATAATCAACAAAACCAGCGTCAATGGCGCTTCTGGGCATGCCGTCAAACTTGGCGGTGGATGGGTCTTGCACCATCACCATGCCTCCGGCAGCCTTAATCATTTTCACGCCTTTGGTGCCGTCTGTGCCCGTCCCGGACAAGATAATGCCTATGGCGTAGCGGCCAAGGTCATTGGCCAGGGATTCAAAGAAAACATCTATGGCGAAATTGGGCTCCCGGTTCCTGATCTGGTCTGTCAGGCGAAGGCGCCCGTTCCGGATGGTCAATTGTTTGCCGCTGGGCAACACATAGATGCAATTGGGGCGGGTAGCCATTTTATCTTCGGCTTCCTGCACCCGCATTTTGGTGTGTTTCGTGAGCAGCTCGGCCATAAGACTCTTGTGGTCTGGCGAGAGGTGCTGGATAATGACAAAGGAAAAGCTTGAATTATTGGGGAAATGGTCAAAGAGTTTATGGATCGCTTCCAGTCCGCCAGCAGATGCGCCTATCCCAATGAGGTAGTGATCTGTTTTTGGGAGTATGTCTGGTTGTTGTACGCGTACCATAGGCAAATGACTCATTCTTCAAAATTCAATAGTAAAACAGGCAATGGTGCCTTCTCAGTACCTGTCTTTGATTATTTTTTCCAGTACAGCGCTCCGCAAGGTCTCAGCGGCCTCCACTTCCTCAGCCAGCCATGGCAACGATGTGTGCTTAACCGTCTGCTGGTAAATAGCAAAAGAATTACGCGGATGGTACGTTTTGCCATCTGGCTCCATCTGGATGGCCTGGTCTGGATTACCGCCCCAACTGATGGTCTGGAGCACTTCTGGCCGGAAGCCAAGAATGTACTCGCCCTGCTCTGCGTTGATGGGCAAGGCAATGAGGCCGCTGGCCAGCTCTTTGTAATCACGGGCCCGTACATATTGGTTGGGCAGTGAATCTGTGGCGTAACTCCGTTCGGTTTTATTTCGGCGGAGCCAGTAAATGAGCTCCTTCAGGTCCTGTGCAGAGGGTACGGAGCCGCTCGTCCATACGCCGCCTTCGTATAACACGGCTGCGCCTGATAGGTTTAGGAGCGTTGCCAGACTTGTGTTTCCGGTTAAAAGTCCATCGGCGAAGTTGGGGATGGTGTATAGCTGTTCCAGCAATTGGGCATGGATACCGCTTAAACGCGCCTTTCGCTCAATGGAGTTCTCGCGCTCCTTAGAGGCTAACTGCGCAGAGATAATGCCCGACAGCAACTCCAGCGCCGACCGCATCTCATAGCCGGGGTTTTTAGGCGTTTTGTTGTGGCAGGAGATGAGGCCCCACAGTTTGTTGTCAATGATCAACGGTAATGACATAGAGGCCTGAATCTTCAGGTTACCCAAATACTCTAAATGCACGGTAGCCACACTGCGCAGGTTGCACTCAGACAAATCTGTGAAACGCTGGGTAAACGGGTTTATAACAGGGTTTAAGCGGACCGGTGTATAATCGCGCGCCGGGATAAGCCGGTAAGGGTTGCTGAAGTACAGATCTCTGGCCTGTTTGGGCACATCTGAGGCCGGGAACCGGAGGTCCATGAAATCATCCATGTCCTCTTCCTTGGCCTGGCCCACTACAATGCCGTTCCACTGTGGGTCAAACTGGTAGGCGAGCACACGGTCAAAGCCCGTCATGTCCTTGAGGGCCTCCACGGCCAGCTGTGTGATCTGCTGGGTGCTGCGGGCCTGTTTCAGTTGCGACGTGATGTACTTGATCTGCTGGTAGAGCTTCAGGAAAGATTCCTGTTGGGGAGGATTCTGGTTGTCTTCCAGTTCCATGAGCACGTATTCCTCTTTGGGGTGCAGCAGCGCGGTATACGTCACCTCCTTGCCTTGCACCAGAAACGTGAGGCCAAACGGAATCTTCTCTCTGCTTTCAGCTTTCTGTAGTTTATCCTGGAGGTCCTCCAGTTGCTGTGCCGGAAGAAATTTGGCAATGGGTTCATTTAGAATATTGAGGACCTTATCCCCCAGCAATTGCTCGGCATTCTCGCTTACCTGTATCAACCGCAGGTTGGCCTTGTCTAAGGTGAGCAGTACTCCATGAGGCTGAATCAGGTTCACCAGGTGCAGCGGAATGCTGCCGCAGAACTCTGAGTCATAGTTCTTTTCTGGAGTAATACTGATGGGGGCTTGTAAATTTTCCATTGGTGAGGGATTTGTTAGGCAAACGAAATCAAAACGCACAGCGCAGGCGGCTCCTCTGCTGTGTACTAAACGTTGCCAGACCTCCGGAAAAACACGGATCTAAAATAGGTCTGCCAAAGCAAGGTCTTCTACCCAAATGTACGACAGGTTGGGAAACTTCAAAAATAAGGCAATAAGTCAAAGGAGGCGGATAGGGGAAAGAAAGGGAAGAAGAAGAACTGCGGAGACACAAAAATAAGCATACTGTAACCTGTGGTTGAGCTAATACTTACGAAAACAACCGGAGTATTGGATTTTGGAGCGCGCTTCTTCTCCGTTTTCACCTCACAAGTCGTTGCAATGCTTTCGTTCTCCTATGTCAGTTCCAATTGCGTTTAGGGACTGTTTTTCCAAAAATAGCCTCTAAACGCCATTGGAGTGCAATCCCTCTTCTCCGGTCTCACAACAGAAATACATCTGTAACAGGTGGTTCACGCTTAATTGATTATGGATTGAATATTTTATTTCATTTAAAAATACAATTATTGTTGTGCTGGTTTAGGGGGTGAATGATTGAGGATTGAGTTTAAATTCAATAGGAATATTTCTGAAGATGGTAAAGCTTAAATAGCATTGCTGGAGTACAATTTTATGAAATATAAATGTCTATGCAATAGGAGATTGGTGAACTTATGGGTGGCGTTTCTGGTTTGACCAATCAAGATAATTATACCATATAAAATAGTTTGCTAAATATAAATTCACTGTTGCATGTTGATGTCAGGTACTCTTAGAAAAAGGAAAAATCGGCTGTTTGCTTTCTTGCTGGTGTGGACCTCTACTCTTTTTACCAGTTCCCTTTCCTTTGCCCAAAGCTCCTTTACGTATACCATCGGTGATTACCGAACCACATCGGCCGGTACTCTCTCGCAAACCGGAGGAACTGTTGGGGTAGAACAATTAACCGCCCAAGGTGCTTGGGTACCCGCCACATATCCGCTGCCGGTTTCGTCCACTCTGTTTGTGGAGCATGCCGCACAACTTGCCGGACCATTGCAGGTTGGCCAACTTTATCTGGCGCAACAGAAAGAAGTTACAGTCCCATCCGGAAGCTCCCTGCTCACTTCCAATGGCCTCACGGTTGCGGCCGGGGCTGTTTTAACCCATGAAGGGGAGATAGAGAACCGGGGAGTGCTGCAATTGCAGGCCAATGCCCGGCTGGTGATCAAAGCACCTTCTTATCAGGCCACCTCCCTGCTTTGGGCGGGAACTGAGGTGATTGATGCCTCAGCAGAGGTGAGAATTGAGGCGGCGCAGGCAAACGCGCTCCTGTTTAGTGGCAGCCAACTTACTACCCAATCTCACGGGTACTGGTTTGGGAAACTGACGGTGGCGCTGGCACAGACCAGTAACCAGTGGAAATTAACTGATTCAGGAGCACCTTTGGCCGCCCAAACCTTTACCGCTACTCTTCCTGCTTCGTCCTCATTGCTCTTGCTTACCAAAGAGAGCCAAACCCTTTCCTTCGGGCAGGACGTGAACTTAACGGGCGGTACTTATTTTCTTCAGAACCAAAGTGCAGGTACGGCATCTGTGACGGTGGCAGGACAGCTTACCTTGCAGAATGCCACGCTTACATTAAATCAAGCAGCCAGTGCCACCGCCGTTTCTACTGTAGACCTCAAAGGAAATTTAGTGGCCGATGCCACTTCAATGATCAATAACAGCAGCACCGTGAATACCACCGCTACCAGCGGTATCAGGTTTACAGGATCAGCTTGGCAGACTTTGCAGATGGCCGGTACGGTTAACCATGTGTCTTTGGCAGTGAAGCCCGGGGCGATGGTGCGGTTATCTCAGCACCTGCGGCTCAACCCTAGCAACTCGGTTTATGCGGGTATTTTCTCTGTAGAGAATCTGGCATCATTGGATTTTGGAACTGATGCCGCAGGCAACGGATACCAAGTACAGGGCCAGGGCTACTTTAAGCTGGAACAGGGCGGCACCTTGTTCATCACCAGCGCCCAGGGGCTCAATGCCACCGGTGCTGCAGGTAACGTGCAGGTAACCGATGCGCGCCGCACCTTCAGTCAGGTAGCCACCTTTGTGTACAGCGGCAAAGTGCCTCAGCAAACCGGAAACGCCCTAGGCTCTACTTCCAGCGGGAAAGTGATCATCATAGATAATCCCACTACCGTAGCAGTGACCCAGAACATTGGCGTTTCCAGCAGTACTACTGTTTCAACTTTGGGAGCAAGGTTGGAAATACGGCAAGGTACTCTTATCGCGTCGCCCACGGCAGACATTACCGGGGCCGGTAAATTGGTCATGAGCGGTGGAACCTACCAAGTGGCTGCCAATACCAACGTTCCGCAATTGTCAGGGGCCTATGAGCTTACCGGAGGTACGGTTGAATTGGTAGGAGAGGAGCAAATCTTGAGAGGGAAAACCTACCATAAAGTCATTATTGGCGGAAGTAGCGCTCCCAAAAGTATTTCTTCCACCACAACCATCAACCAGAACATCAGCATTCTGCCTAATGCCGTTCTGGACATCAGTAACAAAGCCTTGAAAGGCGACGGTGGTTTAACCATGACGGGCGGCCTGCTCAGAATCAGTAAGACCTCCAACTCCCAACCAGAACTGACCGGGAAGAATGATGCCTATAAGTTAACAGGCGGAACAGTGGAGTTTTACGGTTCTATCAACGGGCAAACGCAGAGCATCAGGGGAACTTACGGCAGCTCGCAGAAGATCACTTACCACCATCTCCTGTTAACGGCCGCTGAAGCGAACACCTTGAATGATCAGGGCAATCACCTGATCAGTGCGAACCTGGATGTGTCCGGAACCATGACCGTTACGGCTCCGGCGGTGTTGCAGCTGGCCAGTAACCGTGCCATTGGCGGTACCGGAAACTTTGTGCTGGAAGCGGGGGCTACGTTGCTGTACGGTTCGGCGCAGGGTATTAAGATGAGCGGAACAGGCACCCAGGACGGAAACATCCGCGTAAGCGGTACCCGGTCCTTCTCTTCGCAAGGGAATTACGGCTTTATTGGTCCTGCTGAGATGGTGAGTGGAGATGGCTTGCCTGCCACCGTGGCCAACCTGCAGGTGGCCAAAACCGGTGCCGGCGTAGGAGTTACGCTTTCTAAATCAGTGACGGTAACCAATACCTTCTCGTTGAAAAGCGGTCTCTTCAAAACCGGGAATAATGAACTTTCGCTCGCCAGCCAGGCTGCTACGGCTTTGCAACTGGCAGATTCTACTTTCTACATTGAAGGAAACCTGAGACGGGCGGTGGGCAGTAGCGGTACGTATTCCTTCCCGGTGGGTAATGCGAACGGCAAACGGCAGTTGGATCTGTTATCAATAGGGCTGAGCGGGAATGGTTTTCAGAGCATTAGTGTCAGTTTCAGGCCGCTGACCCACCACCAGGATGCGGATTTACAACCCACGGATGGTGAGTACAGGTACATCCACCTAGAAACGGAAGGGGTCTGGTATGTGGAGCCTAACGCGCAGCCCAGCAGCGGCAGCTTTACTGCCATGGCCTTTTTGCAAGGATTTCCTAATCTGGTGGACAACAAGTTTGCGCTGCTCATCAGGCCTTTGGCCTCCACCAGTGGCCGCGACTGGACCACGGGCGGCGGTGTTCTGGACGCTCCCGGCAAAGACGGAAGAACAGTGACCAGCGGCTACGCCAAACGCAACTTCATCAAGCCCTTCGGGCAGTTGGGTATTGCCAACATGGAAACGGTACTGCCGGTAACGTGGCTTCAGGTAGCGGCCAACCGGACCAAACAACACGTGGAAGTAAAATGGGCAACGGCGACGGAGGTAAACAACGAGAAATTTGTGGTGGAATACGCCCCAGACGGTAAGAACTTTAAAACCGTAGGCGTGGTGGCCGGTGCGGGCAACAGCAATCTGGCCAAGGATTATATATTCCGGCATTTGGCACCTTCCGCCACGACAGGCTATTACCGCATTAAACAGGTAGATTTTGACGGCAAGTTTGAATACAGCAAAACTGTGGCGGTGCAGGCGATTTCCGCCAGTCTGGCGCAGGTAACACTGTATCCCAACCCCAGCCATGATTTTGTATATCTGAGCAATGTCTCCCTGTCTGGAGATGCTTCTGTGGAAATTCTGGATACAAACGGCAGGCGCGTGCTATACACCAAGCCGGTCATGACGGGAGCTACACCGGTAGTGGAAGTGCGGCATCTGCCGGCGGGCACTTATCTGCTGAAGATCCATTCCGGCAAACAGGTCACGCAGCAACGGTTCATGAAGCTGTAGGCATTTAGGGGCTGTTTTTGGAAAAAGAGCCTCTAAACGGAAAAAGGGGAAGGCGGTTCAAACTGAACCGCCTTCCCCTTTTTTTATCTATAGCTGAGTTTAATACGCTCTCCCGGCTTTGTTCTCCATGAAGTTCACAAAGGCGCGGTTTACGACGCGCATTCCGCCGGGGGTGGGGTAGTTGCCCGTGAAATACCAGTCACCCAAGTGGTTGGGGCAGGCCTGGTGCAGCGCGTCTACCGTCTGGAAAATCACCTGAACCTCGGCCTGTATGTTAGAGGCTTTCACTATCTGCGCCACCTTGCCGCTGATTTCCTCCGGGGTAAACTGGTCGTAGAGTTCCTGCACAAAGTTCTTCTCTTTGGCGGCACCCGAGGTCAGGGCTTCCTGGCATTTCTGGTATACTTCCTGCGCCAAACCTTCTTTCTGCTGGTCTTTGAGTAAGCCCATCATGGCCCGGAACGCCACAAACTCCTTCATCTTAGACATGTCAATGCCGTAGCAGTCTGGATAACGGATCTGCGGAGCGCAGGACACAATGATGATCTTCTTGGGGCCCAGGCGGTCCAGCATCTTGATAATGCTTTTCTCCAGCGTAGTACCGCGCACAATGGAATCATCAATCACCACCACGGTGTCAACACCTTTTTTCACCACTTCATAGGTAGTGTCATAGACGTGGGCCACCAGGTCATCGCGGGAATTGTCATCGGTGATGAACGTGCGGAGCTTGGCGTCTTTGATCACCAGTTTCTCCACCCGGGGCCGGAAGGAGAGGAGGTTGTCCAGTTTGGCTTCGTCTCCGTCGGCTTCCAGAATGGCCTTGCGGCGATAGGAGCGCAGGTAATCTTCCATGCCTTCCATCATGCCCATGAAAGAAGACTCGGCGGTGTTGGGGATGTAGGAGAAAACGGTGTTCTCCAGATCATAGTCAATGGATTTGAGCACCTGCGGACAAAGCAGTTTGCCCAGCATCTTGCGCTCCTGGTAAATCTCCGGGTCGTTGCCGCGGGAGAAGTAGATGCGCTCAAAGCTGCACGATTTTTTCTCCAGGCCGGCCAGCACTTCCTTCTCGGCGGCCTCGCCGTTCTTCTGGATGATGAGCGCGTGGCCCGGCGTTACTTCCTTGATCTGGCTATAGTCAATCCCGAAGGCGGTCTTGATGGCCGGTTTCTCAGAGGCGATCACCACCACCTCGTCATCCATATAATAGTAGGCCGGGCGGATGCCCGATGGGTCGCGCACCACAAAAGCGGCGCCGTAACCGGTGAGGCCCGCCATGGCGTAGCCGCCGTCAAAGTCTTTGCAGGCCCGGCGCAGCACGCGTTGCAGGTCCAGGTGCTCTTCAATGAGGGCGGTGATTTCCTCGTTGTTGTGGTCTGGCTTGAAATAATCAAAGAGGCGTTGGTTTTCCTCGTCCAGGAAGTGGCCAATTTTCTCCAGCACGGTCACTGTGTCAATTTTCTGGCGGGGGTGCTGGCCCAGGTCGGTGAGCACGTGGAAGAGCTCGTCTACGTTGGTCATGTTGAAGTTACCGGCCACCGCCAGGCTGCGGTTACGCCAGTTGTTCTCCCGCACCATGGGGTGGCAGTTGTCTACGCTGTTGAGCCCGTGGGTACCGTAACGCAAATGGCCCAGATACACATCGCCTAAAAAAGGCAGATTTTGTCTGAGCCACTCTAGATTCTTGCTTTCCTCTGGGTATTTCCGCTTGAGCTTGCCGTACTTCATGCTCATCTTGCCAAAGATGGCGTCAATGGCTTTGGTCTTGACCGAGCGGTAGCGGGAAATGTACTCGGTGCCGGGGTTGGTGTTGATCTTGATACTGGCAAACCCTGCGCCGTCTTGCCCACGGTTGTGTTGCTTTTCCATGAGCAGGTACATTTTCTGTACGCCGTACATGGGGGTGCTGTATTTCTCTGTGTAGTACTCTAAGGGTTTGCGGAGGCGGACCAAGGCAATGCCGCACTCATGTTTTATCGCATCACTCATTTTTATTGGCTTTAAAGCGAAAGCACGTGTCCCATGACTTTCGTTCGCCCGAGGTCCTTCTGTAACGGGAAGGCAGAACAGGCATGCAAAGTAAGGGTAAAAACACGTAACCCACTACAGTAAAAACCATTTTCTGCGCGCATTCATTCCTTTTGCCCAGCACAAAAACGGAGGTCGACCAGTGGGTTATTCCTAGGCGGGGAGGAAGATGTAAGGTTAGCGGGCTCGGTTTGGATTTTCTCATGTAGCAGAAGAATTGAGGACAGTTGGCGTTTAGCGGCCCTTTTTCCCAAATCGGCCTTAAACCAGAGAGTATAGGGTGAATACAGTCTTTCTCCTAAGTCTGGAGCAGGAGCCACCGGGAATTTGCGTTTAGCGGCCGATTTCTCCAAAGTAACCCCCAAACGCCCCCAGGCGTTATTGACCCAGTGGGTTGTTTTCTACCTTTGCCGCCATGAACAGACAAGTACAGGTACACAGTGCGTTATTTCTGGTGGCGCTCATCTACGGGGCCAACTACAGCATCGCCAAGGAGATCATGCCGGCCTATGTGCTGCCCTTCGGGCTGATTGTGATACGGGTGGTGAGCGCGGTGCTGGTGTTTGGGGCTATTTCGCTGTTCATCACCAAAGAGAAAGTAACGGGCCGTGATGATTGGGCGCGTATTGCCTTGTGCGGCCTCTTCGGGATCACCATCAACCAGCTTTCGTTCTTCAGCGGGCTTAACCTTACCTCGCCCATCAACGCCTCGCTAATCCAGACGGTATCGCCGGTGGTGGTGTTGCTCATGTCTTCGTTTCTGCTGAAGGAACGGCTCAAGATCTTCCGGATGGTGGGTATTCTGCTGGCTGGGCTGGGGGCCATGCTTCTGATTTCAGGTAGGGCCGGCCAAGATGCGCAGGGCCACATGCTGGGCGATTTGCTGGTGCTCCTGAACGCGGCTTCGTATGGGGTGTTTCTGGTGCTGGTGAAACCGCTCATGCAGAAGTACAACGCCATTACCGTGGTGAGCCGGGTGTTTCTGGTGGGGTCTCTGGGGGTGGTGCCGTTTGGTTTGCAGCAGGTGATGGCTCCTGATTACGCCGCATTCTCGGCGCACGTGTGGGCCGCTATTGCGTTTGTGATCATTGGCATGACCATTCTGGCGTACCTGTTAAACGTGTGGGCTATGAAGTACGCCAGTCCGTCGTTGGTGGGCGTGTACATTTACCTGCAACCGGTATTTGCCATTCTCATTGCTGTTGGCTTGGGCAAAGATGTGTTCACCTGGCAGAAGGCGCTGTACGCGGCCATGATCTTCGGGGGCGTGTACCTGGTGAGCAAACCCAAGAAAACAACCGTATAAGCAGAACAAATAAACAGTAAAAGGGCACAGGGCACCCAAACCGGCGCCGCTGCGTTGCCCTTACAAGACCAGCACCGCTACATGATGGAACAAACTAATTATGGAGAAGACGCATTGCACCACCTCTTCCTGCTGGTGGAGGCCCAGGACGCTACCTGTATGCTTAACTTGGCGGGCCACCCGCTGCGCATAAGGGAAGTGGTGTTCCAGATGGTGGAGAACGGGTGCCGCGTGAGCAAAGTAGAGGCAGACGGCTACAATACATTTCTCTATGATAAAGAAGTAACCGAGATCTATGATTACCTCACCACCATCATTAAGGTGAAGTTCATGCATGTCTAGTGCCTGCGTCATTGCGTTTAGGGGCTCTTTTTCCAAAAAGAGCCCCTAAACGCAATGACGTTCTAAAGTCTATCTCAGCCATCCTGCCTTCGGCCCCGGGCCCTCCCGTACAACAAAGTTCTGCCAAAAGCGGTACTGTAGGGTTGATCCCCAACATCCGTACATACCACTACCGCATGAACCCATCCTTTAGAATTGAACACGATTTCCTGGGCGAGAAACAGATTCCCAATACCGCGTATTATGGCGTGCAGACGCTGAGGGCGCTGGAAAACTTCAACATCACGGGCATTACCAATGCCTCAGAGCCGCTCTTTATCGTGGCCTTCGCCTACGTGAAGAAAGCCGCCGCCATGGCCAATTGTGACCTGGGCGTGCTGGACAAGAAAATAGCCGAGGCCATCATCTTCGCCTGCGACGAGCTCATTGCCGGCAAATACCGCGACCAGTTCATCACAGATTTAATCCAGGGCGGGGCGGGTACCTCCGTGAACATGAACGCCAACGAAGTCATCGCCAACATTGGGCTGGAGTACCTGGGGCACCAGAAAGGGCAGTATGAGTTTCTGCACCCCAACAACCATGTAAACTGTTCCCAGTCTACCAATGACACGTACCCCACCGCTATCATGATGGCCGTGCACCTGAAAGTAGACGTGTACCTGAAGGCGCTGGCCAGTCTGCGGGAGTCTTTCCTGAAAAAATCTGAGGAGTTCAAAAACGTGCTCAAGATGGGCCGCACGCAGCTGCAGGACGCCGTGCCCATGACGCTGGGGCAGGAATTCCACGCCTTCGCCACCACCATCCATGATGATATCAAGCACCTGGCCGAGGCCCAGCAGAAACTCACGGAGTGCAACATGGGGGCCACGGCCATTGGCACCAGCATCAACGCGCCGCAGGGTTATCCGGAGCTGTGTACCCGTTACCTGGCGCAGATCACCAAATTGCCCATCACCCTGGCGCCCGATCTGATTGAGGCTACTTCAGACATGGGTTCTTACGTGTTGGTGTCGTCTATGCTCAAGCGGAGCGCCATCAAAATCTCCAAGATTTGCAATGACCTTCGTTTGCTGGCCTCGGGGCCGCGGGCCGGGTTGAACGAGATCAAGTTGCCGCCCATGCAGCCGGGGTCGTCCATTATGCCTGGCAAAGTGAACCCGGTGATTCCGGAGGTGGTGAACCAGACGGCTTTCTACGTGGTGGGCGCCGACATGACCATTACCATGGCCGCCGAGGCCGGACAGTTGCAGTTGAACGTGATGGAGCCCGTGATTGCGTTCAGTCTGTTCACCTCCATGAATTATATGATCAACGCCATTAACACGCTGCGCACCAAATGCATAGACGGCATCACGGCCAACGTGGAGGTGTGCCGCGAGGAAGTGATGCGCAGCATTGGCATTGTCACGGCCCTTAACCCCCTCCTGGGTTATGAAACGTCTGCGTCTATTGCCAAAGAAGCCCTGGCCACGGGCAAATCTGTGCACCAGATTGTGGTGCAGGAGCGCAAGCTCATCACGCAGCAGAAATGGGACGAAATTTATTCGTTTGAGAACATGATCCACCCGGTGTATGTGAAAGGCTAACAGAACCAATTTTTGCGTTTAGGGGCTATTTTTCTAAAAAGAGCCTCTAAACGCAAGCCTTTAGGTTAAAAAGGAAAATGGTGTGCCTAGATTTTCCGGCGGAAGAGCGGGCTTTTCCAGAAGTTTGGCCATCTTTAGATGAAACTTTATGTGCCCCGTTAAGCTTATGGAGAGAAACCCCACCCGTGAAGGATGACATGTTAGAACATTCGCTTTTCCATAAATTACCCCCCTGGCGACAGGCCGAAATAGTGGAGCAGAAAGGAGTGGCGCTGGCGCAGCGTCAGTTCAAGGACTGGTCCATTACCCTGTTTTCCTTTGAGCACCGTTTTCTGGAAGTCTGGACGAAGCCCGGCACCGAGGTGGTGACTTCTTTCCGGCCCGGAGCCGCCTATATGGACATTATTGAGCCGTATATGCACGGCCTCCCCGTTCCCACTCCCGAGGCATAAGCAAATAAGGGAACAGCGTTGCCAAGGCCCTGCGTCCGCATTTTTTACGGTGCCGATTTACTTTTTTCAAGTCTAGACCCCATATAAGCGTTTAGGGGCCGTTTTTCTAAAAACGGCCCCTAAATGCTTATATGGGGTTCTTCAAAGGGAATAGGAACCTAGGATTTATCTATGGGCAGACCTTGGTTTTACTGCCAAGGGTAAAACGAAAAGCCCTAGTTTACAAGATTATACCAGAAATAGGTTGGATTGAATATTTCGAATACCGTACCTTTGCTCCTCCGCATACTTTGCAATCAATAATACGATTCCGGATGGATATTTTGAGTAGGAACAACGTACGGGTGTTCGGGAAGGGGACGCAGGCCATGGTGTTTGCGCATGGTTTCGGGTGTGACCAGAATATGTGGCGTTATGTGACGGCCGCTTTTCAGCAGGATTATAAAATAGTTCTATTTGACCACGTAGGGGCCGGTCTGTCAGATATTGCTGCGTACAGCAAAGAAAAATACTCCAATTTAAGTGGCTACGCTTCTGATCTGCTGGAAATTTGCCAGCACCTGGAGCTTGAGAATTGTATTTTTGTGGGACACTCCGTTGGGGCCATGATTGGGGTGCTGGCGGCCATACAGGCCCCGGAGCAGTTTGAGAAGCTGATTCTCATCGGGCCTTCGCCCTCCTATATCAATGACGGTGATTATATAGGCGGCTTTGAGCCCGCAGACATCCACGCCATGCTGGAGTTCATGGAGACCGATTACATGGGGTGGTCGGGTGCGTTTGGGCCGTTTATTATGGGCAACCCAGACCAACCCTCTCTGGGCCAGGAACTCACCAACAGTTTCTGCAACACCAATTCCACCATTGCCAAACACTTCGCCCGCGTGGTGTTCCTCTCAGACAACCGCCTGGACTTACCCAAGCTGAAGACCCGCTCCCTGATCATGCAGTGCGACCAGGATATGATAGCGCCCACAGAAGTGGGGGAATACGTGCACAAGGTCCTCAAGGACTCTACGCTGGTGCACCTGAAAGCCACCGGCCACTGCCCAAACGTAAGCGCGCCTTTAGAGACCATCTCGGTGATGGAGAAATACCTGGCGGCCGTATAGTAAGATCAACCTCCGCTAATAAGTTAATTCTATTTCTTGATTTACGTTTAGGGGCTGTTTTCTGAAAAACAGCCCCTAAACGTAAAAACAAACTGCCACGGGACATACCCGTGGCAGTTTGTTTAGTGAATGGCTAAAGATCTGTTTCGCGGGCTGCGCCCATTGAATGCGCTGCAACGGGAGCGGCTACCACTTGTCTATCGCTTGGAAGGTGAGGGCCATGCGCAAATTTACACAGTGCCTCTAAGGCAGATATCATTAAAAAAACTACCTTTAGCCAAAGATAAAGGCAGTTACCGTTATGTACTTTTTTTCCTTCCTGGCCGCATTCCTGCTGTTGAGACGTCTGCGGAAATCCATGCTTCTGACCGAGATGGGGTTCAAATGGGACAAACCCCTCAACACGGCCAGTTGGGTGAGCCTGGGGTTGTTTATTGTCGCCAGCGCCACTCTGAAGGAAACGCTGCAGGATTGGCTAGGGATTCTGTACCTGACGGGCATTTTGGCCTACATCAACCGCGAGCCGGATTTTAAGCCCATCAAATCACTGGTGCAGGCGTTTTACCCCTATGTGCTCATCTGCTTCTTCAGTCTGCTGCTAGAGTTGCTGTTCCCTGATTTCCATAGAAAGTGGGAAGATTTGATTGGCATGGGAGCCTTGGCGGGTTTTGTGTATTTCTTCGCCGCCTGGGTGAACTTCAACAAAGGCCAGAAAGCGCTGGAATCAGAGCGGCAGAAAAGGCTGGTGGAGGAAGAGCAGCGCAGAATCATAGAGGCCCACAAGTCTGAGCTGGAAGTGCTGGTGGCGCAACGCACTGCCGAGCTCACAAACCAAAAGGAAGAATTGCTGCAAACGGTGGAAGAACTCAAGGCCACGCAGGCGCAGCTCATTCAGCAGGAGAAGCTAGCCTCTTTGGGTGAGCTCACCGCCGGTATTGCCCATGAGATTCAGAACCCCTTAAACTTCGTGAACAACTTCGCAGAGGTGAGCGCCGAGCTGCTGGAGGAACTGGAGGAGGAACTGCGCAAAGGCGACATTGAGGAGGCCGTGGCCATTGCCGGCGATGTGCGCCAGAACCTGCAGAAAATAGGCCACCACGGCAAACGCGCCGACTCCATTGTGAAAGGCATGCTACAACACTCCCGCGTGAGCAACGGGCAGAAAGAACTCACCGATATCAATAGCCTGGCCGACGAATACCTGCGCCTGAGTTACCATGGTTTGCGCGCGAAGGACAAAACCTTCAATGCCGGGCTGGTCACAGATTTTGCCTCAGACCTGGAGAAACTGGAAGTGGTGCCCCAGGATCTGGGCCGCGTGTTGCTCAACCTGTTCAACAATGCCTTCTACTCTGTGCAGCAGAAACAGAAAACCTCTGAGCCGGGCTTTAAGCCGCAGGTCACGGTGTCTACCAAGAGAATAGGCGACGAGGTGGAGATACGGGTAAAAGACAACGGCTCAGGGATTCCGGAGAACATCAGGCACAAGATTTTGCAGCCGTTTTTCACCACCAAACCTACCGGACAGGGCACCGGGCTGGGCCTTTCCCTGAGCCATGACATCATTGCCAAAGGCCACGGCGGCACCCTGGCCATAGAGACCAAGGAAGGGCAGTTTGCCGAATTTATCATCCGTATCCCTAGCAAAAAAGAGAAAGAAGTTCTAATTTGATTTAAAATCACCCGCATGAAAGTATTGGTAGTGGATGACGAGGCAGACGTGCAGCCTTTGTTCTTACAGCGTTTCCGGCGCGAGATTAAAAACGGCGACATAGATTTCACCTTCGCCCAGTCTGGTGAGGAAGCGTATGAGTACCTGGTGGATCATTACTCAGAGGTGGTCATGATTCTGTCAGACATCAACATGCCCGGTATGAGCGGCCTGGACCTGCTGCGCCAGATCAGGGCTAAACATGAATCGGCGCCGCCAACCATCATGATGGTGACCGCCTACGGCGATGAGGAAAATTACCAGCAGGCCATGCAACTGGGCGCCGATGATTTTCTCACCAAGCCGCTGGACTTTAGTGTATTGAAAGATAAACTTAAAACTTTTGCTTCCTAATGGCCAAAATACTGGTGGTTGACGACGAGACCGATCTAGAGTTATTGATTAAGCAGAAGTTTCGGAAGAAAATCAGGGAAAACGCGTACGAGTTTGTTTTCGCCCACAACGGGGTAGAGGCGCTGGAGAAGCTGGCCCAGCACCCAGACATGGACATCATCCTTAGTGACATCAACATGCCCGAGATGGATGGCCTTACCCTGCTCACCAAACTGCCCGAAGCCAACCCCATTGTGAAAGCCGTGATTGTGTCTGCCTACGGCGACATGGACAACATCAGGATGGCCATGAACCGCGGGGCTTTTGACTTTGTGTGCAAGCCCGTGAACTTTGAGGACCTGGAGGTGACCATGGAGAAAACCGTGCAGCACGTACTTCAGCTGCGCGAGACCATGCAGGCTATTAAGGAGAATAACATCCTGCGCATGTACGTAGATGAGAACGTGCTCAAATTCATGACCCACAAGGAGTTTGAGAACAGCCTCATGGCCAATGAGACCATTGAAGGCACCGTGCTGTTCATGGACATCTGCGGGTTCACGTCCATCACAGAAAAAGTGCAGGCCAACACCGTGGTAAAACTCCTCAATACGTTCTTTGACCTCATGGTGAAGGAGATTATCGCGCAGGGGGGCCACGTAGACAAATTCATGGGCGATGCCGTCATGGCCGTCTTCAAAGGCGAATACCACCTGGACCGCGCCATAGACGCCGGGCTGGCCGTAAGGCAGCATTTCAAAGAGGTGGAAGAGGTCAACATGGACGGGGTGGCGTTTAAACCGCAGGTATCCATCGGGATCAACTCTGGGGAGATGGTGTCGGGGAACATCGGTTCGGCCTCGCTACGACGGCTGGACTACACCGTGATTGGCGATGCCGTGAACCTGGCGCAGCGGTTGCAGTCGGCGGCCCAGCCGGGGCAACTGGTGATTTCTGAAGCGGCTTACCAGAAGGCCAAAGAGTCTTTCCACTGCCAGAAAATAGGGGAGGTCTCCCTGAAGAACAAAGCCAACCCGGTGACTATCTATGAAGTGATGGAGTAGCGTTTAGGGGCCGTTTTTCCAGAATCAGGGCTAAAACAGAATTCCTTCATCAACTTGCCAGCCGCCGGTCGTGCTCCCTTACCCCGGGAGCACGACCGGCGGTTTTGCGTTTAGGGGCTCTTTTTGGAAAAACGGCCCCTAAACGCAAAAATAGAAATTGCGTGGCCTGTACACGGCGGTTTCAGAATGTCTGCTTATATTTATCAGTTAAGAAGGAATACTCCATTTTGGCTGGCAGGAGAGAAAGCAATGGCTTTGGGAGCGGGTGGCGCGGGGCAGCATCTGGAGAGAGGTACGGTAGAAACTGAGTAATTCGCTTATCCAATGAATAGCAAAATCAATTTGCTGTTGAATATAAAACCTGCCGAAGCCAAGCTGGTGAAGCAGTTGTTTGTAGTACAGTTCTTTTTAGGCGTAGCCACGGCCTTTCTCTTTACCAGCACGCTGGCTATGTTTTTGCATGCCTTTGAGGTGCGGGAAATCCCAAGGGTATACATCCTCTCGGCGGGCTTGCTGCTGGTGGCCAATGCATTCTATGCCAGGTTAGAGGCCAGGCTTCCGGCCAAGCGGCTCCTGCAGACCATTATCCTGTTCTCCACGTTTTCCATTCTCTTCACCTGGGCGGGTGTCTCTTTTCTGGCCGCTGAGTGGCTGCCGTTGGTGCTCTCCGCCTGGAACATGGTGGTGTACATGCTGGTGGGCTACGCGTTCTGGGGCATGGCCGCCATCATCTTCAACGTGCGCGAAAGCAAGCGCCTGTTCTCTGTGGTGGGCGCCGGCGATATTCCGGCCAAACTGATGGGCTATACGGCAGTCTCTGTGCTGGCGCCGCTGCTGGGGGTGGAGAATCTGCTCTGGTTTTCCATTGCGGGTTTTGTGCTGGCGTACTACTTCCTGAAAAAGTTGGAGCACCAGGCCATCTCCGGCCATGGGCACAGCCACTCCGATGATCCTCACCACAGCCATCACCACGCCCACGGATCAGCCCACGGCGGCGGTGAAAAGTCATTCATCTCAAGATATTTCCAGAACCGCCTGATCTTTGCCATTACCCTTTTTTCGCTGGCGGCTTTCACGGTTTATTCCCTCATAGATTATACCCTGCTGGCCGAGGTAAAATCCAGGTTCACCAGCAGTCCAGACTTAGCCACCTTCATTGGGGTTTTCTTCGCGGTGGGGCGGGTGCTGGCCATGCTCATTAAACTGTTGTTCAGCAGCAGGGTCATTAGCAGGCTGGGGCTCACCAACTCCCTGTTAATTGCCCCGGTGGTACTGCTGGCCATCTCTGCGTTCATGCTCATTCCGGGGGAAAGCGAGAAGACCATTCTCTATACGTTTGGGGTGATGGTGCTGCTGTCTGAGGTCCTGAAGTCAGCCGTGCAGGAACCGGCGTTTTTTGTACTCTTCCAGCCTCTAGATCCCCATTCCCGGCTCAAGGGTCACCTGGTTTCAAAGGGGTATACCATGCCCATCGCGCTCTTGGTCACTGGTGTGTTTCTGGCCGTGTACAAGAACTTCAGCGGGGGCAGTATTGCCATTACGGTGGTCTGCCAGATTTTAGCCGGCCTCATCATCCTCTGGATTGCCACCGTTTACCTCATTAAAAAAGAGTATGTCCGCTCGTTGGTGCAGGCGCTCAGGAAAGGCTATTTCACGGGGTCGGAGCTGTTCCTGAACGATGAGCCTGTCCGGAATTTATTGCTGGAAAAGCTGGAAAGCGGGAAAGCCAAGGAAGTGATTCTGGCCTTGGGGTTGCTGGAGCGTTCCGGCTACCGTAACCTGGAGAAGCGCATGTTGCCCCTGCTGCAAAGTCCATCGGGCACCATCCGGAAATACGTGCTTTCCAGAGCGGTTGACCTTAAGCTGAGCCAGGCCTATCCGCTGCTGGAACAGACCCTGGTGCTGTATCCGGAGGATGTGCATAAACCTGAGTTCACCAGAGCTCTGTATTTCCTGAACCCTGAGATTCGTACGGTGCCAGACACGAACAGGTTAGCTTTGAAAACGGCTGCCTTGACGGGTTTATCGCGGAGGACTGAAGCGGAGGCGCAACAAGTGGTGCTCCAGCAGTTACATGGAATGGTGCAGAGCCCTGTCACCGAAGAGAAGTTGGCGGCCCTGGATGTGATGGCGCAAGCCCCAGGTCCCGCGTTTCTGCCCCTCCTGACCAGACTTTTGCAAAATGCCCAACCGGCAGTTTACAAGAAAGCCTTAGAGACGGCCGGAAAAATAAAGGCAGTAACCTTGCTACAGACCGTTTTGGATGTGGCCCATGCCCGAAAAGCTCCTTATGCCCTGCAAACGGCGCTGGTATTCTACGGAGATGAAGCGTTCACGGCACATCATCTGCCACCCGCTAAATTACCTCCTGATCTGAAATTGCCTGTCATCAAAGCGGCCGGTAAAGTGAAAGGCGAGCATTCCACCCACTTCCTCATTCAGTTGCTGGAGCAAGAACAGGCGGAGCAAGACACCATTATAGAGGCGTTGTGGAGCAAGAATGCTGTCTTAAACACAGCTGAGAAAGATTTGGTGGAAGCCTGGTTTAAAACCAAGTTGAGTCAGAGCAGGCAGAAAGCACTGTACCACCAATGCCTGAAAAGAGAGCAGGCGCTTCCGCTGGTGGCGGAGGCGTTACTGTCTGAGTTGAAACAGGACCTCAAGAAGATGATGGAAAGTCTGGCCTTGTTGCATGACCGCGTGCAGGTAAACCGAATAATGGAACTACTGGCCGCAGATTCTCCTGAGAAAGTAGCCAATGCCATAGAGATGCTGGAGCAACTGGTGCCCAAGAAATACTTCCTGCCCCTGGAGGCGCTCCTGGATTACCGCCTAGACCCTTCTAAACAACTGGTGCCGCTAAGTGAGATGCGCAATCTGGATGTTTCTGCACTGGTGCAGGATATTCTGACCCAGAACTCGGCGGGCTGCTCTTCCTGGACCAGATCAGTCACCTGCTACGGGTTGCTGCAAATGCCTTCGCCTGAATTGGCGGAGCTGTTGGCTGCTGAGCCGCTCGCTGCCCCAGACGCACTTTATTCAGAAACCCGCAGGTTCGTTTTATCACAGCTTACACCTACTGCCCATGTTGTTAATTGAGAAGGTACTCACCCTGCATTCCTCCCGAATATTTCATGACACCCCGGAGTCTGATCTAGTGGAACTGGCCGGGGCTTTGGAAGAACTTCACCTGGAACCAGATACCCAACTGTTTGCCAAAGGTGACCAAGGTGATAGCATGTATTTCGTGTACAAAGGGAAGGTGCGTATTCATGACGAGGAGCATACCTTTGCCACCCTGGGCGAAAACGAGATTCTGGGGGAATTGTCTATCTTGGATGCTGAACCTCGGTCGGCCACGGCTACCACCCTGGAAGAAACTATTTTGCTGAAACTGGAGCGGGAACCGTTCTATGAGATCATGATTTCCAATGCCGAGGTGCTGAAAGGAATCCTGAAGACACTGTGCAAACGCCTCCGGCAAATGGACATTATGCTGGTGGAAAGCAAAGCGGCTACCGCTGCCGATTAAGTTTAGCCTTGACCATTTCCAGGTGTTTCTGCTTTTGCGTTTCGCGGCTCTTTTTTGAAAAAGAGGTGAAAAACGTATGGCTCTCCAGAAACTTCACCTGTAGTTGGTTCCATTGTTCCTCGTTGTGGACTATTCCATAGCAGAGAAACTCGCGGTAAAGCGTTTCGCCAATGGGGAAGAAGTCATCTCGGCCCAGGTAATCTAAATCTGCATCGCAGATAATCTCCTGTAGTTTGGTTTCTGGTCTTTGGGGTACTTTGGTGGCCATGATGAGCCCGCAGATGGTCTCTATCTGACCAGAGGTAAATCCAAAATCGGGTAATTCCGCTTGGGCGAAGCCACAGCCGCTCTCTTCGTGCTGCTGATAGGTGTCTAAAAAGCCGGTGTCATGGTAGAGGGCGGCTACCTGTAAGAGCAGAAGTTCTTCCGGGTCTTGGATTCCTTCCGCCTGCGCAATGATCGTTACCTGTTCGAACACATCCAGGGTATGCTGTAAGCTGTGGTACGTTAAATCTGAGGAAAGCCCTTGCTGGAGTTTCTTGACGATGTGCGTATAAACAGACGCTGTATTTGCCGGTAACATAGAAGCTGAATAGAAGACTTTGAACCAGCTATGGAATGACCGTAGCCTGGAGCCTGGTAAAGATATGCTTTTTCAGAAAAGATGCCAGTGCCGGGGTTAGCGCACTTTTATTTAGACCTGTTGCCGGACTGGGGCTGCGCTTCTGGTATTCCTGAGGAAGACTAAAACAACTGCCAGTGCTACCACTGCCAACCCAATCCATGCTGCGGTGATCAAATGAGGACTTTCCTCTACACCTATTTCACGCTGTTTTAAGATAATGCCGTAGAGTGCCCATACTCCAACCAGACCAACAATTGGATTAGACCTTGTGAAGACTACGAAGGTAACAATGCACGTGGCTACCGCTATCATGATGGTTGCCCAAGCTCCGGCACTCATGTTGAAACCATCCCAACCCAAACCCACCAAGGCAGAGCTTGCATTGGCAACAGTGGCAATCATGATCCAGCCGAAGTATAGGCTCAAAGGCACTTGTGTCAACCACCGTGAGGCGGCGGACCTATTTGTATCAAAAATGCCCAGCCGCAAATGTATGACCAACAATGTGACAAGCTGGGTGAGGATAAGGAATACAGATAGCACCAGCCATTCGTGTACCCAGGCAATGGTCCAGGCACCAGTGGCCAGGTTATTGATCATGAACAAGTAGCCCAACTTCTGGAGGTCCTGATTAGCCTCATGTGCAGCGGGCTCTTGATAAGCTTTCACCAGATGATAAATACAGAAGGCTGACAGTGCCAGGTAAATTACTCCCCAGATAGAGAAAGTTATACCGGCTGGCGTAAACAGGGCGGGATATTTATCAGAAACATCGCCAATAGTTTGGTTATTGAAGAGCTTAAGTTGCGTTAATTGCGAGGGTGCTAAATGCAGCAGGAAGAACAACGTGTTGAGCACCGCCAGAACCTTTATATTTTTCATAGTGAAAGACATTATTTTCAACCTTCATATTTTACGTAAATTCCAAGGCTTAGAGAACTATTCTAAATTGCCTTACACAACCATAGTAAGACTTGTTTAATTGACATAACCTACCTGGTCTTGTCAATATGTTTATCTAATTGCTGTTAGTTTTCAATTTTATAGGAAAACATGTTGGCAGAAGTAAACTTGGCTAAATATCTCTTTAGGTATAACCACCAAAGTAGCTTGACTGTTTTTTTAACTACTTTAAAAGGGGGGCAAGATAGTTTTCTTGTCTATAGAGCAACAGACACTTTATCTAAGAATCTAAATGTAGCATTAGCCTCTTAAATATTTTCGGTTAGGTGATTGAAGGCCGCTGTTATGTATTGAAGAGAAAGAACCTCATATTGGGAGGAGCTAGTAGCGTGAAATGGAATAATATTAAGTATTTTATATGTAGTTAGGGGAACTTTGGACATTGATTGCTGATGGAATATAACTTAGCGCAATACGCATTCCGTTGCTGTTGTTCTAAGTTAATTCTGCGGTGTAACCTGATGAACCATACCTGCGAGAAATACAAACCAGCCCAAGCCGAAGACGTTGCCCATGTCCTGACGTTACTGGAGGCCATACGTCCCATTACCCCTGACCTCAAGGAGGAGTTTTACGAACATGCGATCACACTGGAGCTGCAGGAGGGAGAGCATCTGCTCCGCCAGGGAGAGAGGTGCCACCACATGTATTTTATCCGGAAAGGCGCCCTGATGGCTTATTCCCAGCATAGGCAGAAGCAGATCACTACCTACATTTCAGTGGAGAATGAATTCGTCAGTTCCCTTTCAGGGTTATACGGGCAGCAACCTTCCCGGGAAGCCATCATAGCGGTGGAGCCAACCCTGCTAGTGGGAGTGTACACTGACATCCTGTTGGGCTGGTATGACCGTTACTTTGATCTAAACTATATTATCCGTCAGGTATACGAGAATTATTACCGCGATGCCCAGGAGCGGTCCCACGTGGTACGTATTGGCAATGCGAAGGAGCGTTACCTGTATTTCGTTAAATCCAAACCTGGGTTCCTGGACCGCCTGCCCATGGAGTGTGTGGCGTCTTTTCTAGATATGAAGCCAGAGACGCTCTCCCGTATCAGAAAACAAAGCCCGAGCACCTTGGATGCACAGGAAGCTAATAACCTCCTGCGGAAAGCAGCCCAGGTAATGCATGAGACGGAGTGCTTCAAAGAGAAAACGCTGAAAGTACAAGCCTTGGCTGAGCGGCTGGGTGTCCCGGCCTATAAGTTGTCGTGGGTGCTCAACACGTACTCCAAGACTAGCTTTACTGATTTTGTCAATCAGTATCGGATTGCATATCTAAAGGAGCAGCTTGAGCAGGGCGAGGGCCTGCAGAATTTCACCCTGGAGGCCCTCGCCCTGGAAGCCGGCTTCGCTTCCCGAAGCGGATTCTATAAGGCCTTCCGCAAGGCCGAGGGCATAAGCCCCAGAGCGTACATTAACTCTATGCAGAGCATGGATAAATAAAGGGCAGCCTTTACCACTTCCACAGCTTTCCTATGAGAACTCCTTCCTCCCCGTACAGCCGGAGTATGTAAGTGCCAGCCGCATGGCCGCCGATCTCCAGGTCAACACTGCCGGCGTTTGGCGCGATGTTGATGCGTTGCAGCACTCTTCCACGCACATCAGATAGTTCTGCCCTGCCGTACCTCCCTGCCCTAAAGCGTGCTTTTACTGTCTCACCAGCGGGGTTAGGGAAGAGAACCAGCCGGTCTTCGGTTGAGGTATGGAGCACGGCTTTGATACTGAACCGCTCCCTACTCCCGTCGTAGTCTTCCTGCTCCAGCCTGTAATAATTCACCCCAGGCTCAGGCGTTTCATCCCAGTAGGAATAATCCTGCTTGGCGGAGGTATTTCCCGCCGCCGGTATTCTGCACATCTCCACAAACTGCCTTCCATCTGTTGACCGGTAGAGGATGAATTCTTTGCTGTTTATTTCGGCGGCCGTTTGCCAGGTAAGCTTGGTTCGTCCTCCCTGGACCTGAGCCGTGAATTGGATCAGCTTGACGGGGAGTGGATCGTTCGCCTGCCATTCAAAGGCGCCCATATCCACCAAATTATTGGAGAGGCGCCCATGGCCGGCCAGGTCGGTGGCAAGTCCTGGCATCAGGTATCCGTTGTCGCCGGCGTCAATAGCGGGGCTAAGCGGCTGGAGCGAATAGTTGCCGGCTGCGCTTAATCCGGGGGACAGAGGCGAAGCGAAGAGGGGGGAAGTGGCGCCGGGGATGTTGCCGTTGGCGGTGTCGGTGCGGCCCTGCACCAGGCTGTGTGACACCTGGGCGGTACCCGAATAAATATACAGACCACTCTCCCCGTAGCCGCTGCTGTTGCCGTGGAGGATGCTGTTGCGGATAGCTACCGGGCCGCCCGACTGATAGATGCCGGCCCCTTCATATTTGGCTTTGTTCCCCGCAATGGTGACATTGGTCAGGATGGGTTGAGAGTCTCTGGTGTATATCCCTCCAGCGCCATTAGCTGATAGGTTGCCGCTGATGAGCACATTGTTTAACTGCGGTGAGGAATTCTCAAAATGAAAACCGGCCCCTTCAGCAGTTGCCTCGTTGCCAGACACCGTGACGTGGGTGAGCGTGGGGGAGGAATTTGTCAGATGCCCCCCTCCGCCGTACATTGCCCTGTTGCCACTGATAATTAGGTTTGAGAGCGTGGGGGAAACATTTAAATTATACATCCCGCCCCCAAAGCCTGAATTGCCCCCCGTGAGGGTGAAGCCATCCAGGACAGCATGCGGGGTTAGCCCGTTCTTCTCGTTGCGCAGAACACTGTTGCCGTTCCCCTTCAGAATAGAGAGGTTGGCTCTGTGGTCCCGCTCTGCCAGTGTCTGCTCGGTGCCGCTGAACCCGCCGTAGACTTTCACACCCTCCTTCATGGAGAAGGAGCCTCCAGAATTGGGCTGGTACTCCCCGGCCGCCACCCAGATCTGGTCCCCGGCGGCAGAGGCGTTGATCATGGCTTTTAGGTCACCGGAGGCCAGTGCCCAAGAACTGCCGTCCCCGGTGCCCCCCACCTTCACGTAACGAATGGAGGCAGGGGCTGTCTGGTTTTCATAAGGCCCCAGGTCAACGTTACTGTTGTTGAAGCGGCGCGGCTTCCCGTCCAGATCAGTGGTAATGGAAGACAAGTCTGGGATCTGGCCCGAGTCCAGGAAGGTGTTGTTGCCCGCGTTGATGGCTGGACTGCCGCGGAAAAGCCTGTAGTCACCGGCCTGTGGGTTCACGAAACGCGGGTCAGTAGTACCGGGTAGGTTACCGTCCGTGCCGCCGGCAACGCCCTGTGCCAAGCTATACGCAAGGGTAGTCTGGGAACCGGAGCTGTTGTAGATACCGCTTTCGCCGGAGGAATTGGTGTTCCCGTGGAGGATGCTGTTGCGGATACTGGCCGAGGTGATAACGCCATCGTAGGCGCCGTTGTAAAGGGCTCCTCCCTGACCTGCCGCTGTGTTACCGCTGATGGTGACGTGGGTTAGTACTGGCCAGGAGGCGGAGTTGAAGAGGCCACCTCCGTGGTTGCGTTCGGCTATGTTGCCTGTCACAAGAGCATTGGTAAGCACAGGTGAGGAGTCGTAGCTGTAGATGCCTCCGCCGGCGAAGGTACCGATGTTATTGCTGACAGTGATATAGGATAACAATGGATTTGAATCCCTGTTGTAGATGGCCCCACCGTTGGTAGCGCTGTTGCCCCTGAGGGTGGTGTGGGTGATGCGCGGAGAAGAATTGCTCTGGTTATTGATACCCCCGCCCCGTACGTCGGCCGCGTTGGCGGTCACAGTGAGTTGGGATAGGCCGGGGGAAGAAGCCGCCAAGAAAATACCGCCGCCATAGGATCTATAAATAGATTGGCCGTTGACGGTGATGCTGCCTGATCCGAAGGCATACCCGCCCGTAATGGTAAAGCCGCTAAGCTCAGCACTGCCCACATTACCCACAGAAATGACTATGTGGTGGGCGTTCTCTATATGCTTGTCAAAGCTGCCGGGCAGATCATCTCCGTTGTAGTCTCCGCTGAGCACAGTTGAATTGGCCATGGAGTTACGCTGAGCAAGTTGAGTCTCTGTACCGGTAAATCCGCCGTAGATTTTCACGTCTGCCTTGAGGACAAAGGCATTGTCGCGGTTATTAGGAGTTAAGGTGCCTAAGGCATCGGCTTTGCGGTTGGGCTTGTAGATGCCCTTTGCCACCCAAACTTGGTGGTTTGCTGAAGAGGCATTGATCATTGCCTGTAGGTCTCCTGAGGCCAGAGCCCAGGAACTGCCGTTACCGGTGCCCCCTGGTTTTACGTAACGAATTGTCTGTGCCAGAACAGGTCCGGCGACCAACCATAAGGAAAAAAAGAGTAGGGATTTGAATAAGGGGCTGAATGCGTGGAGATGGGGGATGAGTCGGCCTTTGGACATATTGAAGGGGTATACTGTGATTGAACTTTATAATGTATAAGAAGATAGCCCCTGGGGGTATATAGGTTCCTGTTGGCAGGTAAACATGAGAGTTTAGGTTTGCAAAAGCCGCTGTTTGGGTTGCTAAAGCAAAAATGGAGCGGCTAAGGCTGGTTGTACTTAGCTTAAACTAAGATTTTCTTGGAGACAAAAGTAAGATGTGGCGTATGCTTAAAGTATTTTGCTTAAGCCGTATTTGTCTCCGTTTTTAATCCGAGACAAATTTCTCTCTATGTAAACCACAAGATAGATTCATTTGCATAGCTGTCAATATTTGGTAGCTTGGGTGCGAGCTGAGGGAAGAAGAGATAATTGACTAAAAGTGAATTTATCAATGGTTGTACATTGGGAAAAAATCTAGCAGCATATTGACAGTGCTTAAGAGTGGGGACCTTGTTAAAGCTAAAATTTTATAATTTAACAATGAATTATCCTGTTTAATGCCTTCGTTAAAATTCTAAATAGTTGGTGCAACTTCTTAGAGAGCCTGCCCCTATTGCTTCAGAACTCCAATGGGTAAGCCTTTGAATGGAATGACTAAACAGAACAACTGCTAACAAAAGAGATTACTAGCTATTAGTAACAGTATGAAGGCGGTAGATCATGTTCTTTAAATAGTAATAGCCTCAATCAATGATTTGATATAGCGCCACGTCAATTAACAGATGTGTAAGGAAATAGAAGTTTCTGAATACCAATCAAGAGTAAGGAGCTTAGCTTTGATAGCGTAGCAGATACATCATTTCAAACGTCATCTCTGTGAGTAGCTGAGATAAACTTATATATTGAGCTTTTATCCAACAAATGCTATTGCGTAGATTGCTACCGGTAGCATATCTCTATAACATAATCATGCATAAGCTTAAATTAGCCCCAGTTAATCTGAAAGGCAGCCTCAGCCTTCAGAATACAAAACAACACTTTGTCATACTAGATGGGTTACGGGGAATTGCGGCATTGGCGGTGGTGGTTTTTCATTTCATGGAGTGGATTTTCCCAGACCCCAGCAAGAACTTCATTGGGCATGGCTTCCTGGCCGTAGACTTCTTTTTCTGCTTGTCTGGGTTTGTCATCGGGTACGCCTATGACGACCGCCTCGGGAAAATGGGCGTGTTGGAGTTCTTCAAGTCAAGGTTGATCAGGCTGCACCCATTAGTGGTTTTAGGTTCTGTATTGGGTTTGTTGGCGTATCTTCTTGATCCATTCGCCATCTATACAGAAGAGTTGGGTACAGGTAAACTTTTCCTATTGTTTCTCTGCTCCATCTTTCTAATTCCCTTCCCAGTGATGAAAGACCGGGCTTTCAATCTGTTTGGCCTTAATGCACTTTCTTGGTCATTGTTCTGGGAATATATAGCCAATATTGTGTATGGCGTTTTCCTCTACAAGCTACCCCGTCGCTATTTAGCCACTCTGACTGCACTGGCGGCGGTTGCTCTTTGCCTTGTTGGATACAGGGCCGGTAACCTCTTAGGAGGCTGGTCTGGGGAGAGTTTCTGGGATGGCTGTGCCCGGGTTTCGTACTCATTCTCGGCCGGTTTATTGGTCTACCGCTTTAACTGGATCATCAAAAACAGGCTGGGGTTTGTAGGCTTGGCCCTCTTGCTGTCGCTGGCTTTTGTAATGCCGCAGTTTGGTCAATGGAATTGGGTGGCAGAGGCACTGATTGTGCTGTTCTACTTCCCATTGCTTGTGGCTCTGGGAGCTGGCTCCAGTTTGCCATCAGGTCTGAAGAAACTCTGTGTTTTCTCTGGTGCTATTTCTTACCCCCTCTACATGACGCATTATGCCATTATGTGGATCTTTGGGAATTACTACACTAACTACAAGCCCGGTTCAACTGAGCTGTTCTTTATTGTGTCCATAGGTACCATTCTGTTGGTAGGGGCTGCTTATATCGTGATGAAAGTGTATGATATCCCGGTAAGGAAGTTCCTCAGAAGGAGATTGCGCACACTTAAGAACCCCTCCGCATAGAATGGGAAGCATTTACTAGGCCGGAGGATTCAGCGGGAGCATTAAACTACAATTATGGAATTCTTGCCATATGAGGGAAATAGGCGGCCGGTTCTTTTTAACCTGAAGAATGCAATGTCTTCATGATAGAACTAACCGACTCTTCAGTTTTTATTTCTGAAGTTCATTCCCCCTTGATCCAGAATTCTTGTAATCTATCATTTGTCACTTAGGGGGTTATGAGTTATAAATTGAGTTGCCCACTTTAGAAGTACTTATAAATCTGGGAACTTGAAAAATCAAAGATGGGGAGTTATGGAAGATTGATTGCCCTATACCTATGACATATAAAGAGGTAAAACCATATTTCGCATTAGAACCCTATATTCATTCCTACTGGGAGTTGAAAGGTGATAATAGCGACAGGCAATGGGAGCGAATCTTCCCTGACGGATGCGCGGGTTTGGTTTTCAATGCCGGGGATTCCTGTCTCACCGATAATGGGACAACTGTAATGGATTATGGTAAAACCTATGTGGTAGGAGCAATGTCCTCCTATAAGGACAATTTTATTGAAGGACACACGCATTTGTTTGGAGTATGCCTAAAGCCCGGCGCTTTCTCCAATTTTTATAGCTATGCTCCGCAACATGAACTGACAAATAAAACCATTCAGCTGGAAAAAGCGCATTCGTTTGATATAGACAAGTTCAATAATAACCCGGTACAATATCTAAATACTTTTTTTACACGCAGGTTTCAAAACAAGATTGGACCCTTGCAAGCGGTTCTTGATGACATCCATCAGTCCAAGGGTCAATTAAGCGTCACAGAAATAGCTAAAAGGAATTCCATATCTATAAGACAGGTAGAACGCACGTTTAAAACCCATATAGGCCTTACGCTAAAAGAATATGCCAACATTGTTCGTTTTCAGCACGCGTTGAGCCTCATCAAAAGCTCAGGCAGTAAGCGAAGTTTGCTGGACATTGCGTTGGAGTGCGGGTTTTACGACCATTCACATCTTACCAATGAAATCAGACGCAACACCGGGCGCGTGCCGTCACAACTTTAAATTGTCGTTTTTTTCCAAAGCAGAAATGAAGGCCCCATTCTATTATTGCAGGATAATTAACCCATACATAAAGAACAATGAGACACTTATCCCTTTTCATCGCGGCAAGTTTGGACGGTTACATTGCCAAGCCTGATGATGACCTCAGCTTCTTAAAATTGGTAGAGAAAGAAGGCGAAGATTATGGTTACGCAGACTTCACGTCAGAAATTGACACCATCATTATTGGTAGAAAAACCTATGATTGGGTGGATAGGGAAATAGGTGCCGCTCACTATGACAATGGCGAAAGGGACGTGTATGTTATAACACGAACGGAAAGGCCAAGTGTGGGCAGAACACAATTTTATACCGGAGATCTGACCGAATTAGTGCAACAGCTAAAGAGCGGTGACGGAAAAAATATCTATTGTGATGGCGGGGCAGAAGTGATCAACGAACTTTTAAGAAACGATTTAGTAGATGAGTTTATCATTTCAATCGTGCCGGTACTGCTAGGTGATGGAACAAGGCTGTTCAAATATGGAAGACCGGAACAAATCCTTGAGTTTATAACCGCAAAAACATTTGATACAGGATTAACGCAGCTGCGATACAGGAGAAGAAAATATGAAATCTGAAGGAGAAAAATAAAAAGCCTCTCAGCATGAACTGAGAGGCTTTTTAGTAGACCGTGGGAGTGAATTATCAAACCTTATCCACAGTGATTTGGCGCTCTAGAGTGATTTTTTAGAATAAAGGAGAGGAGGTTTAATCTTCTAAGGGAGGCTTGCTGGGCATAAGAGTCGTTATTTGCTTTACATAAGGGTCATCATAAGGCTCTATATATCATGATATGTTAATTTTGGCCAGATTCGTATTGCGTTTCGCTTCTGGGGCTGAGAGGCTTTTTTATGGTGCGCTCGTGATTGCCTTCCTAACCTGGGGGTGTCAGTTAAATGACTGTCGAAACTCCAGAGGTGACATCTCGGTTTTCTTCTTGAAAAGCGTGCTGAATGACTGTGCATGTTCAAAGCCCAAAGCATAAGCGATTTCGCTCACCGACAGATTGGTGGTGGATAGTTTCTCTTTTGCTTTTTCAATCAACTTCCCGTGGATATGTTGCTGAGTGTTCTGTCCGGTATGCAGGCGCAGGAAATCACTCAGGTAGTTTGGCGACAGGTTCATGCGTTCCGCAATGCGCTGTACCGTCAAAAGCCCCTGTTGCATGGTAGAATCAGTATTAAAGTACTCCTCCACCAAAAGTTCAAATTTAGCAAGCAGTTGATGGTTGTGATTTTTGCGGGTGATGAACTGCCGCTCATAAAAGCGGTTGGAATAGGTAAGCAGCAATTCAATCTGTGATAGTATAATTTCTTGCGTGTGTTTATCTATATGCTGGCATTCTTTGTCAATCTTGCTGAGTATAGAAATAAGATCATCTTCTTCCTCAGCGGAAAGGTGCAGCGCCTCGTGGACTGCGTAAGAGAAGAAACCATAATCTTTGATAGAGTTTGCCAAAGAATGAGCCAGCAAAAAAAACGGATGGAAGATGAGCAGATAGCCCGATCCGCATTCTGTCTGCTGCAGATCCAGATACTGCACCTGGTTGGGTGCCGTAAAACTCAGTACCCCATTGTCATAATCGTAGTGTTGCTGACCATACCTAATTTTACTCTTGGCTTCCCTTTTCAAGGCTACGCAATAGAACCGGTTTACAAAACCGTTCCAAACCTTGTCTTCCAGGAAAACGCTTTCCGCCAGATTAATGACACTCACCAGCGGATGGCGGGGCTCGGGCAAAGACAGTAACCGGTGGAACTCCGATACAGAATTGATGGCGTTCATAACACTACTTTAGATAACACAAATTATAAAAATAACGGCTGCATTGTCAAAAATGCAGCCGCGGGGAAAGAATCAATCAATTAGCCCCATGCTGAACTCATCATATGGTTTACCGGTATCTGTACCCAGCGGCACAATGCTCTCCAGCTTGGACAGGTCTGCTCCGCTTAGCTGGATAGCGGTGGCCGCCATGTTCTGCTCCAGGTATTTTCTCCGCTTGGTGCCCGGGATGGGTAAGATGTCCTTACTCATGATCCAGGCCAACGCCAACTGGGAAGGTGTAACGTTTTTCTCTCCCGCCAAGGTCTCAATAGCATTGACTAACTCTAAGTTCTTGTAGAAGTGGGCTTCCTGAAAGCGAGGGATTGCGCGGCGGAAATCGTTCTCCGGCAGGTCATCTATGCTACGGATCTGGCCAGACAAAAAGCCGCGGCCCAGCGGTGAATAGGCCACGAAACCTATGCCCAGATCATATAAGATTTGCAATACCCCCCGTGCTTCCACGGTGCGCTCAAACAACGAGTATTCACTTTGTACGGCGGTGATGGGGTGCACCGCATGCGCCCTTCTTACCGTTTCTGAGGAAACCTCTGACAACCCGATATAGCCCACTTTCCCTTCTTTCACCAGCTCGCCCATGGCGGTAACCGTTTCCTCTATAGGGGTGTTCTTGTCAAGCCGGTGCAGGTAATACAAGTCTATATAATCTGTGTTGAGGTTTTTAAGGGAACGTTCCACCGCTTTTTTCACATATTCCCTTTTGCCGTTGATTGCCCAGGTCACCTTGTTGTCATCGTCTATTTCCCAACCGAATTTGGTAGCGATGATGTACCTGCTGCGATTGCCCTTGATGGCTTTCGCGATAAGCTGCTCATTCTTTAGCGGTCCATACAAGTCTGCCGTGTCTAAAAAGTTACCGCCCAGCTCAAGGGACCGGTGGATGGTGGCAATGGCTTCCTGCTCGTCTGCCTCGCCGTACATATTTCCTTCTTCAAAGCCGGTCATGCCCATGCACCCCAAGCCGATACTTGGCACAACCAAACCCTGGCTTCCCAATGTCATTTTCTTTATTTCCATCATGCTGATTTTTTATAGGTCAAAGTTCGCTATGGTTATACTATTGGATGTAGGCAAAGCCCTGAACCTTGTATGCAAATCAAGGGTGCTGTGAAATGTGGGGACGAATGAGCTCTAACGACGCCAAAGGTGAGCCGCGGGTGTCAAATGTGGGCTGGTTTGTGGCAAGCCCCGTGCATGGCCGCAAAGAGCTTTTTAGTGCTGTTGCCGCTTACATAATGCTGTGCGGAAGAGTTCTTAAACTTTTTTCGCCCCTTTTTATTCTTCATTTTACTTTTTTGGGCTTCTTTTCCAGAAAGTAGGCCAGAACCAGTTTCTATGTTATCCATTTTCTGTCGTCGGCTCGTTTGGCTAAAATAAGGCCGGAAATTCAAACATAAAGACGGGCTGTACGCGTCGCTGATAATTTCATTCACTCGAACGCAGTGGCCATTCCTCTTTTACTTCTTTTACTGGTCAGAGTAGGGCAGTGTTCCAAACTTCTGCTAAGGTAATCAGTTCTTTTGCTGATTACCTTTGGTGGCTTTAACCACCCCAAAAGTTTTTCTTCTTGCTTTTACAGAGGGCGTCCCTGCTTGTGCTCTTTTTACCAAAACGGCTATTCCTTTCTGCTGAGAGGAATAGCCGTTGGGCTCCCTTGCGAAGTGAATAACCCCGGCATTGGCTTACTCAGGCATGGGACTTGAGATACTTGTTATAGACTTAATCTTGGCAAATGCTACTATCTTATTAAATAAGTTAATGGTTTTCTTCTGATCCAACTGACCCGTAAACCTGATCAATAAATTGTTTAACGGTAGTAGGTTTTCTTCCCAGTAAAGACTCCAAAGTAGTATCTTCTACATCCATCATTCCTTCGGCTACTGCTGTGCCCCACATGACAAACATGCCAATGTACATATCAGGCACCCCTGCTTTTCCCAGAATAGCTTTAAAATCCTCCACATTGGGAGAACTATAATGAATGTCTTTGCCCAGCGCTGCCGTAATGTATTGCGCTATCTCTTCAAAACCTACAGACGTGTTGTTAGTCAAATTGTACGTCTTGTTTTCATGGCCTTCAGTAGTCAATGCATTAATAGCCGCTTCAGCTAGTTCTTCCCGAAGTACCCAGCTGGCTTTGCCTGCCGCCGCCGGAAATAAAATTGCTCCTGTTTCAGCTACCTTTTCACCCACAAACGCCAGAATCATTTCCTGGTAGATGCCATTCTGGAGAATGGTATACTTGATGCCGCTATCTTTCAGGAACTTCTCTGACTCTACATGAGAATTCTCAAAGTCGGCGATAGCCGAATCCTCATGACCGGGCTTCCTTACAAAAGAAGTGTAGGCAATGTGTTTTACGTTTGCTTCTTTGGCTGCGGTAATCGCGTTGATGTGGTGCTTTGTTCGGTTTTCGACCGGCCCTCGGTCACTGCTGGAGATCAGTAACAATCTATCAACGCCTGCAAAGGCTTTGCGCATGGAAACTACATCCGCGTAATCTCCCATTCTCACATCGATTCCTTTGTCTCTAAGAGGTTGTGCGTCTTCTCCTTCTCTTACCAATGCTGCAATGTCTTTAGCAGGTAAGCCTTTGTTTAACAAGTGTTGTATGGCTTTAGAGCCAAAATTTCCGGTTGCCCCTGTAATTAAGATCATGGTTGCTTTTTTTGTTGGGCGGCAAGTTCATGAATTAACTATAGGAAGTATAGTTGTTTACTAAAAAGAACTCCTATACTTTTGTATAGTAAAATAGGTAGCATCTTCATTATGAGCGACTTTAAGGAATTAGTAGAGGAGGAAAAATTAAAGCAATGTCCCAGGCAGTACATACTGGCCTTGACGGATACCCTTCATGTGATTAGCGGGAAATGGAAGTTACCCATAATTGCATCCTTACTGTATGGTAGAAGCCGGTTTAAGGATCTACAGGAGAATATAGAGAAGATAACCCCCAGGATGCTTTCCAAAGAGTTGAAGGAGCTGGAGATTAATGGCATTGTACAGCGCAAAGTGTTTGACAAAACACCTGTCTTGATAGAATATGCGTTGACTGACTCTGGCAAACGCCTAATCAATGTGGTAGATACTATGCTTGATTGGGGGTTAGCACACAGAAATGAAGTAATACAACAAGATAGGACCTAACGTTTGGATATCTGCACCGGTGCAGACAGTTTTCATATGTTTTCCGGTGGTATAGCTTAGCCAATATAGGGCAACCTCACACTATTTCAGACCCTCGAGTGGGTGACCCGTCGGCGCTGCCCCCAGGAATTGGAAAGTGTTGGCATTCGCTGGGTATGTGGTTCTTCGTTGCCTACGCCTCCTGAGAGGCAACATTGATGCCCCTGGCAGTGGCTGCAGTTCATGGACGGAAGTCACTGCTTCGCAAAGTGCCTTCCCAAAAAATGGCCGTTTCATCGTACCGAAGTCTTTGGTAGATGAATCAGCAGGTATGCAGCACTTCTATCCGTACCATAATTCGGAATAGGTACGGGTACAAGACAGCCAGGTAAAGTCTGCTTTTCCGGATGGGGGATCTTACGTTGCCAGATTCTTTGGGAGGCCACGACAGCATTGGGCAGGAGCGGGAGGAATCCTAAATCTGCCATCACTTTTGGTGGAAGGTAGGGCATTGTAGAGGATTACCTCTGTCTACGCTTTGCCCAAGTGCCTTGGCACATCATGTTCTTCTGGGTGAATGGCAGGCAGGTAAACCTTGCGCACTTCGCTCTACCCCGGAACCCGGCACCCCTGGTCGGGCATAATGGGGCAGGGCACGGTCATCAGTTAATCACGGAAACCTGTATTTTGGGGAGGTGCATGCCTTTCCTTCCTGACTTTAAAGCTTGGCAGAGCCAGAAATCTGCTGCCCTAGTTCGGACTCTTGCAACATCCGGTGTCAGAATAGTGTCCAGGTGCAATAAAAAAGCCCCTCAGCGTTAACTGAGAGGCTTTCGTGTAGTCCGTAGGGGAATCGAACCCCTGTTACCAGAATGAAAATCTGGTGTCCTAACCCCTAGACGAACGGACCATCTGTCGGTTTTGATGGTGCAAATATAGAGGAGGGATTTTGATTTGCAAAGCACCTGTTTTAAAAAAAGTGCGTTTAAACGCTAAATAGCTCACAATGAGCCTGAAAATTTTTAATTTGTTTTGCCTGCCGGAACATGTAACTTGCCGGGGCTTAATAAGAACAAAAACTTACTCAACATGTCTAAAAAAATAAGAGTAGCCATCAATGGCTTCGGCCGCATAGGCCGTCTTACCTTTAAGACCCTGGTAGAACGTGGCAATGTAGAAGTAGTAGCCATCAATGACCTCACTGATAACGCTACCCTTGCTCACTTATTGAAATATGACTCTGTGCACGGACGCTTCAAAGGAACCGTTTCTGCCGACGAGTCCAGCATCACCGTAAACGGACAGCGCATTGAGGTGTTCGCAGAGCGTGAGCCTAAGAACCTGCCTTGGGGTAAATTAGACGTAGACGTAGTATTAGAGTCTACTGGCCGTTTCGTAGATGAGAAAGGCGCTGGCGGGCACTTAGAGGCTGGTGCCAAAAAAGTGGTGATCTCTGCGCCTGCCAAAGGCAACATCCCAACCGTAGTGTTGGGTGTGAACGAAGAAACCTTGAATGGTTCAGAAACCATCGTCTCCAACGCCTCTTGCACCACCAACTGCCTCGCTCCAATGGCGAAGGTATTGGATGAAGCTTTCGGGATTGAGAAAGGTTACATCACTACTGTGCACGCCTATACCGCTGACCAGAACCTGCAAGATGCGCCGCACTCAGATTTACGCAGAGCCCGTGCCGCCGCTTATTCCATTGTGCCCACCTCTACCGGCGCTGCCAAAGCCGTTGGTTTAGTGTTGCCGCACCTGAACGGTAAATTGGACGGCGTGGCCATGCGCGTTCCAATTCCGGATGGTTCTTTGACAGACTTAACCGTTATCCTGAAGAAAGAAGTTACCAAAGACGAAATCAACGCGGCCATGAAGAAGGCTGCTGAGAATGAACTGAAGGGCATTCTGGAGTACACCGAGGACCCAATCGTTTCTATTGACATCGTAGGCAACCCGCATTCCTGCATCTTTGATGCTCAAATGACTTCTGCCAACGGTACCTTGGTAAAAGTAGTAGGCTGGTATGACAACGAGTACGGTTACTCTAACCGCGCTGCCGACTTAATGGAGCGTTTAGGGGCTTAATTTCCTATTTTAGCTTCCAACTGAAGTGGTGTTGCCAACCGGCGGCACCACTTTTTTTATGTATTTTTACCCGAACACAAAGTACAGCCCTCTTTTTTAAGATCAGGTACTTTAAAGGTTAAACCTGTTTTCACGCAAAACACGAGCTGCTGCGTTGTAAGACAGAACACACAAGCATGAACTCAACAATAGCCCCAGAAAAAGTCTGCTTTATCTTGAACCCGAAATCTGGGGTGAAGAGTAGCGTTTCGGTGCCTGACCTTATTGCGGCGCACCTGGACCATTCCCGCTGGGCTCCGGAAATCATCTATACCCAGTATGCCGGGCACGCGCCCCAGCTGGCCCGGGAAGCGGCCGCGGCAGGGGCGCGTTTGGTAGTAGCCGTGGGCGGAGACGGAACCGTGAACGAAGTGGCCCGCGGGCTTTTGGGTACCTCAGCGGCGCTGGGGATTTTGCCCAAAGGATCTGGTAACGGGTTGGCCCGGCATTTGGGCATTCCGCTGGCCCTGCCCCAGGCCTTGGCGCTACTGAATAACCCGGTGTTTCACCGGATAGATTCCTGCGCCATCAACGGACACCCGTTCTTCTGTACGGCCGGCATTGGGTTTGACGGTTTGGTGAGCTCAGTCTTCGCGAAGAGCACCAAGCGGGGGCTCAGCAGTTATGTGCAGCTGGTGGTGCGGGAATTCCGGACGTTTCAATCAGAGGCCGCTACCGTGAGCATCAACGGCAAATCACTTTCCTCAGATTTCTTTGTGGTGGCGTTCGCCAATGCCTCTCAGTACGGCAACAACGCCTATATTGCGCCCATGGCCAACATTCAGGATGGATTGATGGACGTCTGCCTCATCCGGCACGTGGGCATAGCGGAGGCCATCCAGTTAGGGTACGGTCTCATGACCAAGCAGATTGCCCATTCCAGCCTGGCCGAGTTCCACACCTGCGCCACGGTGCGTGTGCAGAGCGAGAAGCCCCAATACTACCACGCCGATGGTGAGTTTATGGGGCAGGCGCAGGAGTTTGAAGTGCAACTCTTTCCGGAGTCTATAGAAGTAGTAGCGCCTTTACCGGCAAAGTCTTAAGAACATGAGTAAAAACAAAAAGAACCGGGAAGGGGTGGTATATTCCACCAACCCAGATTTCGATTATGAATACCAGCAGGAGGAAGCGGCGCAGACCCTGCCTCCGCAGCAGCAGAACCTGCGGGTGCAGCTAGACAAGAAAAGCCGTGGCGGCAAACAGGTCACCCTCATCACCGGTTTTGTGGGCCAGGACGATGACCTGCAAACCCTAGGCAAAACCCTTAAAACCAAATGTGGGGTGGGCGGCAGCGCCAAAGACAGCGAAATCACCATCCAGGGCGATTTCCGCGACAAAGTCCTGCAACTGCTCCTGGACCTGGGCTACAAAGCCAAGAAAGCCGGCGGCTGAGCCCGAGCAAATCTAGTTTTGGGCAGATTCTGGATAAAGAGCCCCTAAATAGAAGTCCTGAGTCTTGAGTCTACATCTACAGCAGAAACTGGCGCGGGACTATTGTCTCGTGCCAAAGGATGCTGCGAGTCTCCAGACTCGCCGGGACCCACAGGCCGGAACGCATGAGTCTGGAGACTCCACGCATCCCACGGCACGAGTCTGGAGACTCGCGCCAGCCTGTAAGGCCAGTGTTCAGGGATATAGTTCTTTTATAGAATATTCAATCAGTCTCCCGTAAAGACTGCCTTTGCCAAACGCACCTATTCCAGTCTTTCCCTAGAGCGCCTCGCTTGTGGCCAAGTAGGAAAGAGGCTAAGAGAAAGCTGTATTCCTTGGCCGCAAGGGCTTGCGAGAGGGGAAGACGGGGCCCCGCGGCCGTGAGCGCTTACCGTTAAAGATGAAACAACGCAGCACTTAAAGCCATAGACAAGCGGTTTAGCCAATGGTATCAGCCTTTACCGCCCCTCCATTCCCTGTAAAAAAGCCAAGGCCTTCTCCAAATCCGCCGGAGTGTCAATCCCGATGGTTTCCAGATCAGTGACTGCCGTCACAATCCGGTAGCCGTGTTCCAGCCAGCGCAACTGCTCCAGAGATTCGGCTTTTTCCAGTGGAGAGGGCTGCAATTGCGTGAGTTCCGCCAGCACCGTGCTGCGGTAGCCGTAAATCCCGATGTGCTTGTAGAACGGGTGGGCCGAAAGCCAATCGGGCTGCTCCACCCCGCGCAGGTAGGGGATAGGGTGGCGGCTGAAATAGAGTGCCTGCTGTTGCGCCCCAATCACCACTTTGGGGCTGTTGGGGTTGAAAAGCTCCTCAGTAGACTGCACGGCTTTGATAAGCGTGGCAATCTGCGCCTGGGGCTGCGCGAAACACTGCAAGACCCGGTTAATCTGCTCCGGCTGTATGAAAGGCTCATCGCCCTGGATGTTCACCACCACCTCGTAGGTTTGGCCAAGGAGAGAATAGGCTTCGTGGCAACGGTCGGTGCCGCTCTGGTGGTGGGTGGCGGTCATGACCACCTTTCCCCCGAAATCCTCTACGTGCTGCCTGATCCGCTCATCATCGGTGGCTATGACCACTTCCTGGAGATCGGCTTTTTGGGCCTGTTCGTACACCCTCTGAATCATGGATTTCCCGTTCAGAAGCACCAAGGGCTTTCCGGGGTAACGGGTAGAGGCAAAACGGGCGGGAATAATACCAACGGCTTTCATAGTCAAATAGGCGAATGGGTGGAACGTGGGGCTAAAGATAAGGTAATTTCAGAAGGAAGCAGAAAGGCGTTTAGGGGCTCTTTTTCTAAAAATAGGCCAAAACCAGCATCTCAGCCGTTGCGGCCAAAGCTAGCCGGAGAAACAAGCCACAGCGACTTGCAAACAGGTTTGGCGGTTTGGGCCCGGCCGCGTTACTTTGGGCGCAGGTACACCAAGCGCCGTGCCGTTACGTCTTCATATATATGTTCTTCGTTCTGTCTAAGCTGCTCCAGTACGCGGTGTCTCCGTTGCTCTGGATTCTGGGTTTGCTCGTTTTCGGGCTGATTTCGAAAAAAGCGCCCCTAAACCGGAATTGCCTGCGGGCGGCGGTGCTGCTGTTGCTGTTCTTCACTAACCCCTTCCTGAGCAATGAGGTGTGGCTGGCCTGGGAACCCGCACCGGTCCTGATGCGGGAGGTAAAAACCTACGACGCAGGCATTGTGCTCACCGGGGTCACCGAAGGAAACAAAGCCCCCTATGACCGCGTGCACTACGGCGAAGGCCCCGAACGGATCTTAGATGCCATTCAACTCTACAAAACAGGCCGGCTGAAGAAAATCATCATTTCCGGGGGCTCAGGCTCCCTCTCAGCGGTAACCCGCACGGAGGCCAGCAACCTGCGGCAGACGGCCCTGTACGCCGGGGTGCCTGCGCAGGATATACTGCTGGAAGAGCGGAGCCGCAACACGCGGGAGAATGCGCTGTACACCAAGGAACTGCTCCAGGGGCAGCCACAGCTGCACAAGCTGCTACTCATCACCTCAGCGTTCCATATGCGGCGGGCGCAGGGCTGCTTTGACCAGGCTGGCCTCCAGACAGACCCTTTCCCCACCGATTTCCGGACCCACAACCGTAGTTTTGCGGTAGACGATCTCCTCATCCCAGACCCGGAGGCCCTCCAGAAATGGTCGCACCTGATCCATGAGTGGGTGGGGTACGTTACCTATAAAGTGTTGGGTTACTCCTGAGGGTTGCTTACCCAGATGGTTTTCTGGTTCACAAACTCCCTGATGCCCAGATAAGACAATTCGCGCCCGTACCCAGATTTCTTCACGCCGCCAAAAGGCAGGGCCGGGTCTGAGGCCACAATGGCGTTCACGAAAACCGCCCCAGATTCTACCTGCCGGGCTAGTTCCTGCCCCCGTTGGATGTCACGGGTCCAGATGGAGCCGCCCAGGCCAAAGGGCGAGTCATTGGCTATTCTAACCGCATCCTCGGCATCCTCAGCAACGAACACCAAAGCCACCGGCCCGAAGAATTCTTCCTCATACGCCGGGTTGCCAGGTTTGATGTCGGTGAGGATGGCGGGGTGGAAGAGGGCGCTGTCGGGATCGGGCTGGCCACCCTTGAGGTAAAGTTTGGCTCCGGCGGCCACAGAGCGCTCCACCTGCTCCGTGAGTTCCTGCGCCAGGTCTACCCGGGCCAAAGGACCGTAATCAATGTCTTCGTCTTCCAACGGGTTACCGGTGCGTTTCTCCTGCATGTTTTTAGAGAAAGCGGCCATGAAAGCCTCGGCAATGGGTTTCTCCAGGATGAAGCGTTTGGCGGCAATGCAGCTCTGGCCGGTATTGATGAGGCGGGCGCTGGCCGCTTTTTGGGCCACGGCTTCCACATCGGCATCGGCTAAAACAATGAACGCGTCTGAACCGCCCAACTCCAGCACGGTTTTCTTGATCTGGGCTCCGGCCACGGAGGCTACGTTGGCCCCGGCGCCCTCGCTACCGGTGAGTGTCACGGCTTTCACGCGTTCGTCCTTAATAAGCTGTTCCACTTCCCGCGAACCGATGAGCAATGACTGGAAGCACCCTTTGGGGAAACCCGCCTTCTCAAACACCTCCTGAATAGCCAGCGCACACTGCGGCACGTTGGAGGCGTGCTTGAGCAAACCTACATTGCCCGCCATGAGCGCCGGGGCGGCAAACCGGAACACCTGCCAGAACGGGAAGTTCCAGGGCATGACGGCCAGAATGGTGCCCATGGGCTCATAGGAGATAAAGCTGCGCACGGCACTGGTCTGGATGTCTTCGTCTTGCAGGAATTCCTCGGCGTGCTGGGCATAATAGTGGCAGACCAGGGCACACTTATTTATTTCACCTCTGGACTGGTTCAGGGGCTTGCCCATTTCCAGGGAGATGATTCTGGCGTAATGGTCCTGGTTGCCGGCCAGCTCATCGCCGGCGCGCTGCATCAACGCGGCCCGGTGGGCGAAGGAAGTGGTGCGCCAGGCCCTGAAAGCATTGTCTGCGTGGTGCAGCGTTGTTTCTATTTCCTGTGCTGAGGCCGGCTCAAAAGTTTTCTCTACGGTATTGGTGTATGGATTAAGAGTTTGAATTGGCATTGTAAAGTGTTATTATTAGATGGGGAAAAGCAGCGAAAGGGGTAAAACCTGTAGAGGCAAAGTCCGTAGAAATACGGTGTTCAGAAACTAGCTCTACCTATCTTTCTTTAAACATATTCTACAGAACTGTGTTTAAAGAGTTACGTAAAGCATGAACTTTCATCTTTCCTGCTAAGTCTTCACCGCCGGCGCTGCATATTAGTTGGCTAAAATACGTTACTTGTTGGACTCAACATTGAATATTGCATCTGAAGAGGAACTGGTTGCCCGTTTGCGCGCGCAAGACCAACGGGCCATTACTCTTCTTTACCGTAATTACTCGGCGGCCCTCTATGGCGTAATTTTACGGATTGTAAAGCAGGAAGAGCTGGCTGAGGACGTGTTACAGGAGAGTTTCCTGAAAATATGGTCGGCTTTTGCCAGCTACGATGAGCAGAAGGGGCGCCTTTTCACCTGGATGCTGAACATTTCCCGCAACCTGGCCATTGACAAAATCCGGTCAAAGCAATATCGCGTAGGTTCTAAGACCCAACCCATGGAAAACACCGTTACCCACCACATGGTGAGCGGCGATGAAATTAAACCTGACCATATTGGGTTGCAGGAAATGACAGAACAATTGAATCCAGATCAAAAAGTAATCATAGATTTGATGTACTTTAACGGTTTCACCCAAAGCGAGGTGGCAGAGGAACTGAACATCCCGCTGGGAACCGTGAAAACCAGGGCCCGCATGGCCATCAAATTCTTGAGCAAATTAATCAAATAGCGTTGAACATTCAGGAGTACATAGAGTCAGGAGTACTGGAACTGTACGCAGCCGGAGGGCTTACGCCCCACCAAAGCGCAGAGGTAGAGCAGGTGGCGGCGCAGCACCCAGAGGTGCGTGCTGCCCTGGATACTTGTCTGCGTGCCATGGAGGCTTATGCCCTTACCCACGCCAGCGCTCCGCGGCCCGAGTTGGAAGATAGGATACTTAAACAGTTGCAGGCGGCATCGGCGGTCAGGCAGGAGGAAACTGCCCCGGCAGGCAAGGTCTTCCCGCTAGACACGTTTGCCTCTGCGGTGCCGCAGGCTAACACCAGCAACCGCTGGTGGCAGATTGCCGCCGTAGTGGTGCTGCTTATTAGTGTCGCCTCCAATGTGTACCTGTACACCAGCCTGCAGGAAACCCGGGAGGAGTTGTTCAGCTCGCGGCAGAATGCCCGGCAATATGCGTTGCAGGTGAACCGTCTGGAACAGCAGAACGTGCAGTCAGAATCCTTGCTGGGCGTGCTGCGCAACCCACAGACGCTGGCGGTGCAACTGAAGGGCGTGGCCCAGCATCCGCAGGCCCAAGCCATCGTGTTCTGGAACCAGGGTACCAAAGAGGTTTACTTTGATCCGTCTGGTCTGCCGGCAGCCCCCGCCGGGAAACAGTACCAGCTTTGGGCCTTAGTGAACGGGAAACCCGTTGATGCCGGGGTGGTCACCAGCACAGACAGCAGCCTGCTTCGCCTGAAAACCGTGGCAGAAGCCCAGGCGTTTGCCGTAACGCTGGAGCAGGAGGGAGGTAGCCCCGTTCCCACGCTGGAAGAAATGTACGTAATGGGCGAAAGCAGCGCCCGCTAGTTGGTCAATAACGGAGTTGCGTTTAGGGGCTGTTTTTGGAAAAACAGCCCCTAAACGCAACCGCTTTCTGCTGGGAAAGCCAGCACTTTTGCTGAAACCCTCGTAACAGAACCTATAAAACAGAACCAAGTAGCTGTATGAGCAAACGTTTACTGCTGATCATGGCGCACCCGCTGGCACAGGGGCAACCGGCAATGGACCCGTCGTTGGTTGGTGAGCAAGAAAAATCAGCGCTGGCAATGGAGCATATAACCAAACTCGCCTTAGCGGCAGCCCTTCCGGTAGATGCCCATCGGCGCATTTGCCATACAACCTCTAATGATCTTGAGAACGATACAATTCAGGAAGGATTTGAAGCCGTGGCGTTGCCAGCTGCGCCAGACACAGGTTCCCTGTTGCAGGCATTGTTCGCTCAGTCGTTGATTGACGGTTTTTCGCCCATTGTGCTGGTAAACTCCTGCTGCCCCGGAATTACCACCGCCCTGCTGGAAGAAGCGTTTCAGCAACTGGAGCAGCATGACGTGGTACTAGGGCCGGCGCAGGCGGGACAGTTCTATTTGCTGGGCCTCAATTACCTGGTGCCAGATTTCTTTACGCAAGTGGGTTGGGGAACCCAAACCGCGCTGGCCTCTGCCCAGGAGGTGGCCCGGCAACAGGAACTAACCCTGGCGCTTCTCCCGTCTCTGGACTTGGTGCCGGAGCAAGACCTATCTCAATAAAGCATTCTGTTTTACGTCTGATTTTGGGAAAAGAGCCCCTAAACGCAAGGGTGCTAGTGCTTGGTTTTGCGCTGTAGAACTTACTTTTGGGCAGGCTTGTTCACCATCAGTAGGCCGAGGCCTCAAGACCATACCACATGAAAAAGCATTTAGACCAATCTACCTTAGATTTCATCCGGGACCTGCGCCTGAACAACCAACGCGACTGGTTTGAACAGAACCGAAGCCGCTATGAGGCCGCCCGCAAAGACTTTATCTCTTTCCTGAAAACCCTGCTCCAGGGAGCATCTGCGTTTGAGCCCGCTCTGGACGGGCAGGAAGCCAAAGACCTCATGTTCCGGATTTACCGCGATGTGCGTTTCTCCCATGACAAACGTCCCTACAAAGACCATATCTGCGCCTACCTGGCCGATGGCGGACGCAAAACCATTAACCCCGGTTTTTATCTCCACATCAGTCCCAACGACGGTTCCTTTCTGGCGGGCGGGGTTTGGATGCCGCCGGCCCCTGAACTCAAAGCCATCCGGCAGGAGATTGACTACAACTATGAGGAGCTGAAAGGACTGCTCAACGCGCCTTCGTTCAAGAAATACTTCGCCGGTTTGGGAGGGGATAAGCTCAAAACTACGCCCAAAGGATACGATCCTGAGAATCCCGCCATTGACCTGCTTCGGCACAAAAGCTGGAACGCCACCTACATGCTCCCCGATGACGTGGTGACCAGCGAACGCCTCTATGACGAAGTTCTGGCCGCCATGCAAGCCGTAAAACCCATCAACGACTTCTTCATCAGGCCCATGCAAGAACTCAAAGCCGAAGAAGTGTAAAGCTGGTTTTGGCCTAATTTCAGAAAAAGGCCCTCTAAACGGTTATTCTAAGCGCCACCCCTGCCAGGGTGGCGCTTTTCTTTGATGCATGTACAAGGGTAGTTCTCCGGGCTTAATTTCCTGCGGCGTAGGTAGCTTATTCAACCAGATTCCCTTATCTTCCTCAGAGAGACTTGCAGGAAGTAAAAAGGAGATATTACGTCTTTGGCTGTTTTAATATGTTAAGTAAATAATCTTACTATCTCTATGCTGATTATTAAGAGAGGCTTGTTTATTCTGGGCATGGGCGCGTGCGCTACGTCTGGAATGGCCCAGGGAATTCCTGATACAGAGATTTTTCTGGTTTCTTTAAAGCCGCACAAACAGGGGCTGCAGGTAGGAACCCCCGTCAATTTCACCCAGAGAACGGGCTATGACAACCAACCCAGCTTTAGCCCAGACGGAAAGACGGTGCTCTACACATCGCAGCGCGATGGAAAACAGACAGATATTTACCAATATTCCATCAGCAGCAAACAAACCGTTCAGCTCACAGCCACGCCTGAAGCCGAATACTCGCCGCTGGTGATGCCAGACGGGAAGCGGTTCTCCGTGGTACGGGGGAAGGAGCAGCACTTGTGGCAGTTTCCGTTGAAGCCAGGCAGCAGTCAGCCTGGGGTGGTTCTGGAGCTGGACCAACTCATTGGCTACCACGTGTGGTACAACCAGGATACGCTGTTGGTGGCGGCGTTTAGGGGGCAACCGCCCATGGCGCTGTATCTGACGGTGCCTGCCGCTAAAACTGAGGTGAAAATGGAAGAATCCATCGGGCGGAGCCTGCACCGGGTGCCGGGTAAAAAAGCGATTTCTTATCTGGTGCCGTTGTCAGATTCACTGGGTGAGATAAAGCAGATGGACCTGAAAACCGGCTCCCGAGAAACGATCATCCAGACGCTGCCCGGCAGCCAGGACTTCGCCTGGACTCCTGACGGACGGCTGCTCATGGCCCAGGGTGCCAAACTGTACTTCTACCGCCCCGGCACCGACCGCCGCTGGCAGGAAGTGGCTGATTTCAGCCAGCAGGGTATTAAAAACATAACGCGTTTGGCGCTGAGCCTCAATGGGAGGCATTTGGCTTTTGTGGCTACATTGTAGCATGTAACACGTTATAAAGTGCGGCAGGCGTTTAGGGGCTCTTTTTCCAAAAAGAGCCCCTAAACGCCTGCCGCACTTCTCCAAAAATTACCTTATGGTTCCCGATAGATCTGGCCGCCTTTCATGACCAGCTGTACGTTGCGTAAACTGCTGATGTCCTGGGTAGGATCACCGGACACCGAGATAAGATCGGCTAGCAATCCTTCCTTAACCATGCCCAGGCGATTGTCCAAGTGGAAGCGTTTGGCGTTGCCCGCCGTGGCAGCCCGAAGCACGTCAAGAGTAGACATACCATACGAGACCAGCATTTCCAGTTCGCGGGCATTGTCGCCGTGCGGGAAAACACCCACATCGCCGCCCACGCAGATGGGGACTTTGGCGGCCAGGGCAGCTTTGAAGCTGGCGCGCTTCTGCACGATGCGGGCCGGTTCTGGGTCAATGCCTTTGCGCCAGCCGTTGTATTGCAGAATGGCATCGCCGGCGGCCAGGGTAGGGCAGAGCGCGACGTTCTTCTTGGCCATGAGCCGGAAAACCTCGGGAGTGCCGTTGTCGCCGTGCTCAATGGTTTCAATGCCCGCCTCGGCGGCGCGGCGCATGCCCTCTGGGGTGCTGGCATGGGCTACCACGGGTCTTCCGCTGCTGGCGGCAATTTCCACAATGAGTTTGAGTTCAGCCAGGGTAAAGGTGGGCATGGCCTCGCCGTTGGGTCCCCAGCGGTAGTCGGCGTAGACTTTGATGACATCGGCACCCTTGCCAATTTGGTCCCGCACCACCCGGGAGATATTGTCTATACCGTCGGCGGCCTCTGCGCCCTGGGGCACCTCAAACGCGGGATCGAACCCTTTGGGACCGTAGCTGCCGGTGGCGATCATGGCCTTGCCGGCCACCAACATGCGCGGCCCCGGAATGATGCCTTGGTCAATGGCCTGCTTGAGCCCTACATCGGCGTACTCGGCTCCCTCAGAACCCAAGTCCCGCACCGTGGTGAAACCAGCCAGCAAGGTGGCTTTGGCATGGACGGTGGCGCGGGCTACCCGCAGGGCATCGGCTTCTTTGAGGACCTGGTCGTTCCAAGAAGTTTCATTGTAGGGGTGCAGCAGGAGGTGCGAGTGGCCTTCAATAAGCCCCGGGAGCAGGGTTTGGCCGGGTAGTTCCAGCACGCGCGCCTGCGGCGGAATGGCTACGGAGGCGGCGGGACCGGCTGCGGTAATCCGTTCGCCCTCCACCACCACTACCCAGTTTCTGTGCAGGTTCTGTCCGTCAAAGACCTGGCTAGGTTTAAGCACGAGCGTCTCTGGTTTGGGCCTGTTTTGGGAAAAAGAGCCGCTAAACGTCATGAGAACCAAGGCCAGAGCAAGTAGCCAGGAGCGATTGGCGAGGATCTGCGGAGAGGCATTAATGGACATACCATTCTCCTTTCGCGATAAGCTGGACCTGTCCGCCCACCAGCAGTTCAAATTGATCTTCTTCCGTTAGCTGACCCTGTAGTTTTATGGTGGCGAAGCGGTTAATTTCATAGCCCTGTTCTACCAGCAGTTCCAGTTGGTTTTCCTGAAAGTAGCGGTGTTTTAGCAGATAGGCGAGCAGACAGCCGTTGGCGCTGCCGGTGGCGGCATCTTCAATGATTTGCCCATTCTCCAGCGCTAGCATGCGCGCGTTGATCTGGTGCTCCGGTTTATAGGTTTGGGGGCAGAAGAAGTAGAGCGCGACGGTAAGTCCATCGGGTCGTTGGGTTTTGTACAGGCCGTGCTGTTGCAGGAAAGCCAATAGTTTCTGGGGCTGCAGCTCGAGTTTCTGTATGTCTTCCAGCCGTTGCAGCGGGATGACCAGGAACGGCAAGCCCGTAGAGACTTCCAGTACAGGGTGGGTGGGGTGTAAGGCCTCTAACGGAAGCCCTAAAAGCGAAGCGAGTTCCTGCTGGGGAAGCGGCTCTCCGAAGAAAGGAGCCATTTGGCGCATGAGCAGGAAGTCGGGCTTATCCTGGGCATACGTGAAAGCGACGGGGATGCTGCCCACTTTCAGCTTTAGCTGCAGGTGGGGCACTGGCCTTTGCAGTAGAAACTGTTGCGCCACATAGGCGGTGCCCAGGGTAGGGTGACCCGCGAACGGAACCTCATATTCCACAGTGAAGATTCTGGCCTCAAAACCTTCGGGATGGGGAGTGTTCTTCATTAGAAAAGCTGACTCCGCGAAGCCAATTTCCTGGGCTATCTGTTGCATCTGCTCCGTTGAAAGGTGCTCTGCCTCCAGAAACACCGCCAGCTGGTTCCCTTTGTATGGCGCCGATGCAAAGACGTCTACAATGTAAAATGGTAAGGTTTGCATGTCCGAAGGTAGCAAGATCTACCCTAAGTTAGTAATGGTCTGTTAGCCCTGAGAAGCAAATGCGTTTAGCGGCTCTTTTTCCGGAAACAGGTTAAAACTGGTGTGGCACTTACTGACGCGTTGGTTGATGTGCTATCCTGTGCTGCTGGTTGAAGGAAGTAATAACGTTGCTGTACCGTAATGAATCTTGACATGGATATGGCCGGGCATCTAATTCTAAATTTTTGGGGTAGAGGGGAGGGGTAAGCTTAGTGCCGGAGGGAGTCAGAAAAATTTGCAGTGGACTTGCAGAAGAAAAAAGGAAGCAATACATTTGTACCACCAAATCAGGAAATGCCTTTTGGGACATGCGCACGTGGTGAAACTGGTAGACACGCCATCTTGAGGGGGTGGTGCCCTACGGGTGTGGGAGTTCGAATCTCCCCGCGCGCACTTAAACCTTATAAAAGCCCTGTAACTTAATTAGTTACAGGGCTTTTGCCTTTTTAAGGCATCTCAATTATACTCTGCTTTCTTTAAGTGAAGTCAAAAGAAAGTGCTATACTAATTTCTATTTATCCCTTCATCTCTTTTTCTCAACATTACAGCTGTTCAGGGTTTAAAAACATGTATTCTGCCCATCAGCACTTTAGTGTCTGTGATAATAGATAGAATAATCTAAGTTCAGGTTCTATTTCCATTGAACCTGCCTATAAATGCTACTGCAAGCATTCAATGTTGCATTGATAGTAGCACCCTTCTTTTATGTATACCTTCAAGGAGTTTTTGCTAAATGATTTACCTGTACCTCTTAAGGGTAATGCTTGTCTTAAGTGGGCTAAATCTTGTGAGAGAAATTAATATTTATCAGCCTTAAAGTGTATATTAGAAGACGTAAATAATGTACCTAAATACCTCTGTTAAACTGCATTACTACTAATAAGCTGGACGTTTGGCAGCGTCATAATAAGAGAGCATCAAAGCGATAACAACCATTTATCTAATATTCTAAATCTATTTGATCTCATATTTTCTAAGAATCAAGATGAAAAAGCACCTTTTATTGATTTTAGCCTTTGTACTGCCAATAAGGATGTATGCTCAGGCTCCCTTGGTCATGGCCCCCTCCAAGCAACTTAATACAAGTCTACAGATAAGTCTAGCACCTGAGACTAAAGAAGCTGCGCCACTATCCTATAGTAAACGTGCCGATACTTTTCTATTGTTTGGGTTAGGGCTGAACATCATCAGTGCCGGAACATATCTCATGGTACCGGGTCTTGTCAAGAAAGTGCACAATCCATCTGCTGAATATTTGTTTGCGCTGGATCAAAACAGGAACAACCCTGTTGTTTACCAGCAAATAACTAAGGAGTACGAATCAGCGATGGCTGCTTACGTAATTCAAAAAGCAGATAGGGACAAAAAAATCAAGAATGCCCGTTTAGCTTGCCTGGGTGCTTTCTCTTTAGGAGTAGCATTTGATTTGGCCAGTATCTATAATTTCAAAAAAGCGAAGCAGTAATTTCTAGTTACCAGGTTGAATGGTGTGAGCAGACTCAGGCTACAGTATATTGTGTCTTAAAGGGATTCTCTGGTTTAACCAACAATACTTTCTCCCGTTCTACAATCACAGACCCGGGAGTGGCGCCCTTGGGTTTCCGTACGTACTTCTTAGGTGTATAGAGCACTGGGCAGAGGCTATCATTTTTCCGTTTGGAGTAGAAGGCAGCCAACTGGGCCGCGGCTTCAATGACGGGCGTAGGAAAGCTTTTGCCAGCTTGAAACTTAATGACAACATGAGACCCCGGAACATCTTTGGCATGCAGCCAGAGATCATCTTTGTGGGTATGCTTTAGCGTTAGTTTGTCGTTGGCTTTGGCATTTTTCCCAACTAAAATTTTAAAACCCATTGTCTCAAACGTATGGTAAGGCAGGTCTACCTGGGCAACTGCTTGCGTTGGGGCATGTTGCTTCAAAAACTGTCTCAGTTGGTTGGCCGTTTCCAGTGTCTCCAGTTCTTGTAACAACTGTGAAAGGCGTTCTACCTCGGCTTCTTTACGGGCAGCCCGTTCCTCCAAGAGCTGCAGCTCTATTTTCTGGTTTTTAGCCTTTTTGTACAGGCGTTCGGCGGTCTTCTGAGGCGTTTCTGTGCTCTGTAACTTAATCAGACGAATGGTGTCTTGGTAAAAGTCATAGAGCTCCACTTCTTTGCTCCCGGGCGGGATGTTAGTAAGGTTAGCCATGATCACATCGGCGGTTTGGGAGTAAGGGGTGCCATGGTGCCAATGTTCTAACTGCTCCTGTATCTGCCACCAAATTTTCTGCGCCCCATCCAGTTGCTTTGTCAGCTGCTTATGGGCTGCTGCGTAATTCTTCTGAAAATACTCCTGTGCACGATACTGTAGTACAAAGGCATTCAGTGCAGAGATAGGATCCTGATAAGTCTCCAGAGTTTCGCCAACAGGCAGCAGCGAAAGACGTAACATTTTGTCTTTCTGCACCAGGTAGTAGCAGGTAGGGTTCTCCAGCACTTGGAGCATGACCTGCACCAAATCCCATTGCTGCTGGATCTCCATGGATGCAAAGCCGTTCTCTAGCAAGTACAGCCAAGGAAGGTCACCTAAGGTGGGAAGGAGCTTTCTAAGGCTTTCAGGAGCTTTAAAAAAGGCCTCCTTGTCCAGATGCCACGCCTGATCCATCTGCTGGTAGTCCAGGTTGAGGTCTTTAGCCAGCTTCTTGTGGAATAGCTCTACCGGCTGGTCTTCCACGTAGAGGACCACATTTGACCTGTTCCCGAACAGCTTGAACAGCAGCACTCGCTGATTGCTGAACGTGATGTAGAAACTACGTTCCTGCCGGTGCGCACGTACCTCCAACACTTCCTCCCCCACCAGAGGAACAAAAAGATCTACTGAATTCTGCCGGGCTCTGTTGAAGGTCTGCGGAAACTGCAGGCTGGAAAAAGTGGAGGTCTGGATGGTCTTAATGTAAAACTCCTGCTCTTTTTTGCAGAACGCCAGCATTAACTCATCCTTTTCTTGACTGAAAGCCGCTTGTAGCGTAAAGCCACGCAGAAGCCCATCTAGCTGGGTCGCTAACTGCCGGATAAAGAAATAATTCTGATGCACGCTTATAAGCTAATGGAAAGCCCGTCATAGGCCAGTTTCACATAGGGAGGCAGTTCTTTCTCCACCTCGCGGTGCTGGCCTAGGAGATGACTTATATGGGTTAAATATGCCTGTTCAGGAGCTAGTTCGTCTAATACCGCCAGCGCTTCTGAGAGGGAGAAATGGGAAATATGAGGTTCTTTCCTGAGGGCATTCAGGACTACTACCCGAGAACCTTTTATTTTCTCCTTCTCCTCAGGAGAAATGAAATTGGCGTCCGTGATGTAGGTGAAATCCCCGAATCTAAACCCGAAGACCGGTAACTGGTGGTGTAGAACATGAATGGGAGTAACCGGAACCCCCTGGGCCAGAAAAGGTTCGTTCTGGATGGGATGAAGCTCTACTTTAGGAACGCCCGGATACGTATGGTTTGTGAAAATATAACTGAATTCCTGCTGTAACTGCTTGAGCACACGTGGATCTGCGTACAGGGGCATGTCAATGTGCTGCATGAAATTGAAAGCCCGTATGTCATCCATGCCAGCCGTATGGTCTTTGTGCTCATGGGTGAAGAGGACAGCATCCACGCGTTTTACCCGTTCACGCAGCATCTGTTGCCTGAAATCGGGGCCAGAGTCTATAACCAGATTTTTACCGTCTGTTTCTACCAGAATGGAGACCCGCAAGCGCTTGTCACGGTAATCTAAAGAACGGCAAACCTCACATTCACACCCAATGACGGGTACTCCCTGTGAGGTGCCTGTTCCTAAGAAAGTGATTTTCACGCAGTGGTTATGGTTTGTTGTTTAATGGCCAAATACAGGTCCTGAGTTTCCGGACGCAGTTTGTCTGCCTGAATGTCCACGGCTTTGAGTATTTCCACCAGACAGTTGATCTTTCCCTCCAGCGGGAAGTACTTGTTCACTACTGCAACTTTGGTGTCTTTCAAAATGCAGAAACCAGATTTAAAAGTACCTTTCTCATACCGCAGCATGTACTCAGACTCCGCAAAAATATCTTCTAACCGGTTTAAGAATGGCCGGGTATACTTTAGCTGCATACGTAAGTTTAGTAGTATGTGCTAGTGCACGTATTCTTTCACCGTTTGCACCAGCATGTCAAAATCAAGTGGTTTAGGCAAATAGGCGTTAATGCCCGCTTCCTTGAACTGCTCAAGAGTGTAGTTGTTTGCATTACCGGTTACGGCAATGATTGGAATCTGTGCGATCTGCGGATCTTGATTGGCTCTGATCTCTTTGGTGCACTCCATTCCGTTCTTCACCGGAATGTTTAAGTCCATAAGAATCGCGTCAATTTTCTGATCCTGCACTTTCTTTAGAACTTCCCCGCCGTTCTTAGCTGAGACTACTTTGTAGTTCTGTAGTTCCAAAATTTTCTTCGTAAGATTCAGAATTACAGAGCTATCCTCTGCAATCAAAATGGTTTTAGACTCGGCCATGGTTAGTTCGCTATGATTTTATTTCTATAGTTTGCCTTAAAAATAGTAAAACTTGACTTTAAATCAGAAAATGTATCGCCAACAAATGTCATTTTACCTTTTAAAATATCATGTTCTAGCTCTTTAGCCAGCGTGGAAATGGTACCAAGACCCAAGGTAGAGGCAGTGCCTTTGATTTGATGCAGTGTACTTAAAATACCCTCATAATGTTGTGCGGCTACTTCTTTTTCAGCTTCAGCCAGCAGTTCTGCGGTTTCTTCCTCAAAGTCTATGTAGAGTTGTAGGGCAAACTCATCGCCGCCAATGCTCTTCAACTGGTCTACTACTCCCATGTCCAGCATCAGTTCATCTGGGGCCGGGGCTTCTTCTGGCGTTGGGGCAGGCGTTGCGTCCTGGTTTTCAGGAGTTATGCTGTTCCCGTACCACTTGGAGATACGGTTATGTAAATCTGAGATTTTAACGGGTTTAGAGATATAGTCATCTAAGCCTTCTTTGATGAATTTCTCCGCGTCGTCTTTCATAGAGTAAGCAGTCATGGCAATGATAGGAGGACAATCAATGCCTAAAAGCTTTTTCAACTCATGGGTAGCGGTAACCCCATCCATCTCCGGCATCTGAATATCCATGAAAATCAGATCATATTGTTTCTGAGTAGCTTTTTCAATGGCCTCAAAGCCATTGGAGGCTACATCTGCAAAACAGCCCATTCGTTCAAGCAGCTTGAGTGCTACTTTCTGGTTGATCTGGTTATCATCTACCAGAAGCAGGATGGGAGCAGGATCAAAGCTACCTATCTGGTCTAACTCTTTGGAATGCTGTAACTGCTCATTGATTTGGGTAATGTTCTCTGCGTCTTTGCAAAGGATGGTAAACCAGAACGTGCTGCCTTTGTCTGGCTGGGACTCCACACCAATTTGTCCCCCCAGCAACTCACTTAGTTGTTTAGAGATGGCCAGCCCCAGACCGGTTCCCCCAAAGGTTTTAGAAGAAGAATTGTCTAGTTGCGTGAAGTTAGTGAACAGCAACTGTATGTCTTCTTCACTAATGCCTATGCCAGAGTCATTGACTCTGAACAGTAGCAAGTGCTTGTCTTCTTCCCCGCTTACTCGGCTTACTTCCACGCTTACGCTGCCTTCGTTCGTAAACTTGATGGCATTAGAAGTGAGGTTAGAGAGCACCTGTAGTAAGCGAATTTCATCAGTTACAATATACCTAGGCGTATCTTCTGAGATGGAGTAGGTAAACGTAAGGTCTTTCTGTAAGGCACGGTTGGCAAACAATGAATGAATCTTGTCCAGTACATAGAAGAGGTCAATACCGGTCTCATTGAGTTGTAATTTCCCTGCCTGTATTTTAGATAGATCCAGAATGTCATTCAGGATTTCCAGTAGAGCATCTGAAGACTTGCGTAGGGTATCTATGTAGTCAATCTGTTCTTCATTGGCAGCGCTGTGGTGCAACAGGTCAATCATACCAATGATCCCGTTCATGGGAGTGCGAAGCTCGTGGCTCATGTTGGCTAGGAACTGGTTTTTCACCTGAAGGGAATTTTCGGCAAGTTCTTTGGCTCTGATCAACTCACGTTGCGTGTCTTTCAGCTCTGTGATATCACGGCATACGCCTTCAATGGCTATGGGTTCCTGGTCAGCGTTAAGGATAAGGCGTGAGTTGATCAAAACTTCTATCTCCTGCTGCTGGCTGGTTCTGAGGGTAGTCTCAAAGTTGCGCACACTCCTCTGGTTGAAGAGCATGTTCAAAAGGTGTTCCCGGTCCTCCGGATACACGTAAAGCTGACTCACGTTCATGCCCATGGCTTCGCTTTGGGAATATCCCAATACCTCTTGTACCGAAGGACTTATCAACTGGAAATCACCGCCAATACCGGTTTTGTAATACAGGTCCTGGAACGATTCAAAGATCTGCCGGAATTTCTCCTCATTCTCTGCCAGGGCTAACTGGGAGATTTTCTTTTCAGTGATATCCAGGGCTATGGCCGACACATCCTCGAAGCTACCATCTTCCAGGTAAATAGGGTTCAGGAGTACCTCACGCCAGGAACTGGTCCCGTCTGGCTGGTGCAATTCAATTTCAAACTGCTGGGCCTGGCCCGCAAAAGCCGACTCATACGTCTGCTTCATGAGGTCAAAGTATTCCTGAGAAACGAAGGAGCCTACCAAATCGCTCAACAAGACACCAAAGACGGGTAAGTTCCCTGTCCAAGTGTGGATGTCGTTGGAGAAGTTCTGGTTAAACGAGGTAAGTTGGTACTGGCGGTTAATGGACCACATCAAGTGCGTTCCGCTTTCAAAGATTGCTTTGAGGCGGGCGTTCTGGATGGTGATTTGCTCTTCGTTGCGCTTCCGTTCAATGGCTAGGGCTACCTGGTTGGAGATAAAGTGCAGTATCTCAATATCAGTTTGCACATAAGCTTCTGGATTCTTATAATCTCTAACGGCAATAACCCCAATGATACGGTCGCCAATGGAGAGTGGGGAGGAAAGCATTACTTCCGGTACCACACCGTTTACTTCAATTTTGCCTTGCTCCACTAACCGCATAAAGTCAGCCTTGGAGGCGTAGAGCGGCTTACCGGTCTGAATGATGTACTCGGTCATGCCTAGCGAAAACGGTCTGGGAGCGGCCGGAACGTTAGAAAGCTGATCTACATAGTACACAAAGTTGATGAGATTGGTATCTTCATCATAGAGGGCGATGTAGAAGTTATGCGTCTCAATGATCTTGCTGAGCTCCCGGTGGATAGCACTGTACAAAGACGGCAAGTCTTTGGAACTGATGGCTAGGTTGGCAATGCTGTAGTACACCTTCTGCAGGCGTTCTGCTTTGATGCGATCCGTAATGTCGTGTAGAATGGCGCGGGTGGCAATGGGTTTACCGTCTTGCCAGCTGCAGTTGATACTGCCAATCAGGTGAATCGGTTTGCCGCTTTTGGTAAGGAAAACGGTCTCTATTTTATTGACATCATCGCCTTTGTACAAATTCCGAAGCTGGTAGATGAGCTTGGCCTTGTAGTAAGGGTGCACAATGTCATTGAGGGTGAGGTTCTCAATGTCAAAATCGTTGTAGCCCAATTTCTCTTTCCAGGCCCGGTTTACGAAAATGAATTTGTTGTCTGTAGAGATGTTCTGGATCAGGTCGTGGGCATTGTCAAACAAGTCCTGCAGACGTATCTTGTTGTCTTTGAGGGCTTCCATGGCAATCCGTTTGTCGGTCATGTCTTTGCCCACGGCCGTTACCCCCACCGCTTTGCCTTCGGCATCCATCTCAAACATGATGTTCCAGCGCAGGATTTTCACTGACTGAGATTTGGTAATCAGGTCCCATTCATAATAGCTGCGTAGCGACTGGCTCTGCAATGCCTTCCGGATTTCCTGAATACGCGCTGGCCGTTCTTTCTCAGAAACAAAGAGGTCATAGTAGTTTTGGCCTATCACTTCTTCGCGCTTGTACCCGGTGTATTGGAGGAAATAATCATTTACATACACCACGCGCAGGTCAAGGTCCATACTGACGTAGGCCAGATTCACTTGGCTCAGGAAGGAACGGAACTGGTGCATTGACTCCCGCAGAACTTCCTGCCGGCGCATCAAGGCCTGAGCTTCTTTTCTAGAAGTGATATCCCGTACAATGCACTGCACAAAACTTACCCCTTCCAGCTGGATCGCACTAAAGCTGATTTCGCTGTCAACTACGGTGCCGTCTGTTTTCTCAATGCGCCATTCTAAACTATGTGGTTGCCCGTCTTTTATGGTGCTTTCAATCATCTGCAGAGATTTCTCCACCGATGAGGTGTTATCAGCCTGAAGCCCAGGGGAGAAATCAGCCAGTCGTTTTCCTATAATATTCTGCTTGTCACAGTCCAGTAACACGGTTGCCTGAAAGTTACAGTCGGCTATCTGGGTATTGTTCAGCAGGAAAATGGCGTCGTTTGAAGATTCAAAAAGCGTTTTGTATTTGCCCTCTGAGTAATGCAGCTCCTGGCGTAGTTCAAATCTGGTTAAGTAAGAGCTTAACTCAAATCCCACATAATTGATAAAATCTGTGAGGCTGCTGGTTATGTGGGCGGCATCATCTACCAGAAGTAAAATGGTAGCCAAGAAATGTTTATCTGTGCTGATGGGCATGGCCAGCAGTTCCCGCTTATTGAAGAGGTGCTGGAAGTTGCGTGATATGCTGAGCAGAGACCTGCTCTTGTTCTTGTTTTCCAGCTGGCTAATGAAGCCAGGTTTAAGCGCCAGCACGCTTTTCTCCTGCAGTAAAATAGATTGTTCCCCTTTGCTGGTAACCAATTGGACCATGCGGGTGGCGGGTTGGTAAACGAAAACGCCGCCCCCGTTAATGCAGGGGAGTTTGATTAATTCATCCAGCGTGGCAGAAAGAATATCTTCGGCAGTTTTCAGTTTCGTGAGTAAGGGTAGTAGCCTGGCCATGAATTCCTGTTGCTGCTGGCGTTGCAGACCTATTTCAACCTGACTGCGGGCATCTTCCATGGGCTTAGCGGTGCCCAATACTACTTCCTGGCCAAAGTACCTACCCCATTTGAGGCTGAGCCACAAAGGGAAAAGGGTATCATCCTGGCTCTTGAACCACCAGTCTAACCGTTGGGTTTTGCCGTTGCAGGCGTTCCGGAGTTTTCTCTTGAAAGCGATTTTCTCCGATGGATTTAAACCAAAGGCCTCAAACACACTTTCACCCAACAACTGCTGCTTGTCAATCTGGATAAGTTTAACGGCCTCTTTGTTGATATCAATAAACACTCCTTTCTTGTCCAGGATGAACAATGGATCTGTGCTGTCTTCAAAGATGCTGCGGTAACTTGATTCTGAGGCAAACATGTCGCCAATGGGCATTACCTCGGCAGAGGCGGCCCGTACGGCTATGTACAAAAACTCAAAGCCTTCCTGCTTTACCAAACTGGACTTGAAATAGAGTAAGTCGGCGTCCAGAACTTTGTACTTGGTTTGTAGGAAACCGCTTAGGTTTTTACGTTTCCGGAGCAGGCGCACGTTTCTGTCAAAGGCAGTCCAGTGCTTCTCCTCCAACAGTTCTTTGATATTGAATCCAGGCGGTACATTCTTGTAGTTTTTCAGCAAAGCTTCCTCAGCCTGCTTGTTGAAAGAAAGCAGCGTGCCATCTGGGAGGCAGACCAAAATGCATTTCCGGCTTCCGCTCACATGCTCGGCTAAATCAATCAGGTGCTCGGCGGCCGCTATCTGTGCTGTCTCTTCTACAGATGTGCTTAATGTGTTCATACCTAAGTATTTCTGTTGTGTCTGCTGCTAGCCCGTTCTCCTGTTGGCGGCACTTGGCTTGAAAAAACCTATTTTAGCAAAAATACTTTAAATATCTGTGAAATACACGGGATACAGAGCCAAAGAAGTCCGGAGGGAGAGAGGTAGTATTAGAAGCATTTTCCATGGGTAAATCCATTGTTTTCACGGTCACCACTGACCTAAACCACGACCAGCGCATGACCCGCATTGCGGGTTCTCTGGCCAGGGCCGGGTATCAGGTTACCCTGGTGGGAAGACGTTTGCCCCGCTCCTCAAAGCTGGAGGGTAGACCCTATAAGCAGCACCGGATCACGTGCCATTTCCACAAAGGACCCTTCTTCTATCTGGAGTATAACCTTAGACTGATGCTCTGGCTTTTCCGGAATCGGTTTGACGTGTATGGAGCAGTGGATGCTGATACCGCGCTGGCGGCAATATTTGCGGCTGTATGGCAGCGGAAACCCTTGGTATACGACGCACACGAGCTGTTCTCTGAGATGCCAGAGGTGGTGAACCGGCCTATGGTGAAAAACTGCTGGGCTTTTATGGAGAAACTCGCCTTTAGGCGGGCTACCTTGGCTTATACAGTCAGTGCTTCCTTGGTTTCATACTTTCACGCGAAATACCGACGACCCGTGCATTTGGTGCGGAACATGCCCCAGCGGCAGGCCACCTATGCCTTGCCAGATAATCCACCTTACTTTATCTATCAGGGCGCTCTGAATGAGGGGAGGGCTTTGGAAACGGTACTGCAAGCCATGGTACAGGTACCGGCCCGGTTCATTATCTGCGGAGACGGACCCCTGCTGCCGCAACTGAAGGCTTTGGCCAGGCAACTGGGCTTGGAAGATAAAGTAATGTTCAAAGGAAACGTTCCGCCGGCTGAACTAGTCAAAATCACTGCAGCCGCGTGGGCCGGCATCATGCTCCTGAAGCCGCAGGGACTCAGTTACTACTACTCATTGGCTAACAAGTTCTTTGACTATGTGCAGGCGGGCATTCCGCAGGTGTGTGTGCCGTTCCCGGAGTACCAACAACTGAACGCGCAACATGAAGTGGCGCTGCTGGCGCAGGCCGAAGTAGAGGAGGTACGGAATGCACTGTTAACTTTGCTGCAAGATTCAGAGACCTACCACCGTCTGCAACAGAACTGCCTGCGGGCGCGGGAAGCGTGGTGCTGGGAAATGGAAGAGCAGCAGCTGGTAGCGCTATACGCCAGAATTACATGAAACAGAACAGATTTTTAATAGTTGTAGTGGGGCCCACCGCCGTGGGGAAGACCGATTTCTGCGTGCAGTTGGCCAAGCACTTCGAAACGCAGATTTTGTCTATGGATTCCAGACAGTTTTTCAGGGAGCTGAGCATTGGTACCGCCAAGCCTACCCCGGAAGAACAGGCTGGTGTGGTGCACCATTTCATAGATTCCCATTCCATTCTGGAAGAATATAACGCCGGGGCCTTTGAAGAAGATGCCTTGGCTCTTCTCCAAGATTTGTTTCAGAAGCATGAAACCGTGATTGCCACCGGCGGGTCAGGGTTGTATGTGCGGGCGCTGTGCGAGGGTTTGGATGAGATGCCGGAGATCATGCCGGGTATCAGAGAAGAACTGACGCAGCGGCTCACGGAGGAGGGGCTTCCTGCTTTAGCGGAGCAATTGAAGGCTCTGGATCCTACATACGCCCAGCAGGTAGATGTACAGAACCCGCAGCGGGTTATTAGGGCCTTGGAAGTTTGCCTGAGCAGCGGCCAGCCATATTCTTCCTTCAGGATGAAAAGCACGGAGCGGGAGCGCAATTTCCAGATCATCAAAATAGGCCTGAACCGGGACCGGCAGGAACTCTACGACCGCATAGACCGGCGCATGGACCAGATGCTGGAGCAGGGGCTATTGGAGGAAGTGAAACAACTGTTGCCTTACCGCCAGCACCAGGCCCTGCAAACGGTTGGGTACACAGAGCTTTTCCATTACCTGGACGGAGCCTATCCCTATGAGGAAGCGGTACGGCTGCTGAAACGCAACAGCAGGCGCTACGCCAAACGGCAACTGACCTGGTTTAACCGTGACCCCCAAATCCAGTGGTTTCACCCCAATCAATATGAGCAGGTTGTGCTGTACATCCAGCAGCAGATAGAGGCAGTGAAGTAAGTCAGAGACTCATCTCACTGTTGTATAAAAGCCGTTTGCGTTTAGGGGCCGTTTTTGGAAAAACGGCCCCTAAACGCAAACGGCTTTTCACTTGCTAAAAAGCCTAAGACATCTTGTCTGAGGGATAAAACGGCGGCAGCGGGTTGAGTTTAGTGTTCTGTCTCTGGTGCCAGTAGGGGTAAATGGGAGGGGCGGCGCTGGCGGCATCAAGTTTCTTCACTTGTTCAGTCGTCAGGTTCCAGCCTACGGCTCCCAGGTTCTGCTTGAGCTGTTCCTCATTCCGGGCCCCGAAGATGATACTGGATACGGTGGGCCGCTGCAAGAGCCAGTTCAAAGCTACCTGGGCCACGGTTTTACCCGTTTCTTCGGCTACCTCATCCAGCGCGTCAATGGTTTGGTAGAAGAGTTCCTCATTGACCACCGCCTCCGGCACGGGGCTTCCGCCCTGGGCAACACGGCTATCCGGTGGCAGGGGCTGGTTCCGGCGGTACTTACCGCCTAACCTTCCGGCCGCCAACGGGGACCAGACAATGGCACCCACTTTTTGGTCCAGACCCAGCGGCATCAACTCCCACTCATATTCACGGTTGGCCAGGGAATAATATACCTGATGACCCACATAGCGGTTCCAGCCGTACTTTTCAGACACTCCCAGTGATTTCATGAGGTGCCAGCCAGAAAAGTTGGAAGCGGCAATGTAGCGCACTTTCCCGCTTTGTACCAGGTCATCTAGGGTGCGCAGGGTTTCCTCAACGGGAGTGTTACCGTCAAACCCGTGCATGTGGTACAGGTCTATGTAATCGGTGTTCAGGCGTTTGAGGCTGCCCTCTATCTGTTTCATGAGGTGCAGGCGGGAGGAACCCTGGTTGTTGAAGCCTTCGCCGAAGGGGAAGGTGCCCTTGGTGGAGAGAATCACCTGGTCGCGGAGGCCGGTGATGGCTTTGCCCAGGATTTCCTCAGACAACCCCTGTGAGTACGTGTTGGCGGTATCAAAGAAATTCACGCCAGCGTCCATACATAGGTTCACCAGGCGGGTGGCTTCGTCTACCTGCGTGCTGCCCCAGGCCTTGAAGAATTCGTTGCCCCCGCCAAAGGTGGCAGTCCCGAAACTGAGGACGGGTACCATCAAACCTGAGGCACCCAGCTGTCTGTATTCCATAGTTATAGTGTAGTTAGAGAATGTAAAACGGTGCCTGTCCTAATTGGTTAGGCAACCGCCGCGCCCATGCTGGTAAAGCAGCGCCAGGAGCAGCTAAAACACAAAATGCGTTTAGAGCCTTTTTTTCCAAAATCAGGCTCTAAACGCATTTCGTGTAAAATAGACCGAGGTCCTTACACGCTCAACACTTCCACCAGTTTGAGGAAGCTCTCGCTGATCGGTTTTTTCTTGGTGATGGTGTCATGGAAAGGCGTGTACACCACCTCGCCGTTGATCACGCCTACCATTTCATTGGCTCTGCCTTCAATCAGGCCTTCTACGGCGGCAACACCCATCTGGCTGCTCAGGAGACGGTCGGCGGCGGTGGGGCGGCCTCCGCGCTGCACGTGCCCGATGATGGTCACTTTGGCGTCCATCTGCGGAAGCGCCTCTTTCACTTTGGCGGCAATCTCAGTGGCCCCGCCTTCGTCGTCGCCTTCGGCCACAATAATGATGAAGGAGGTTTTGGAGCGGCGCCAGCCCTGCTGTAGGGTCTCAATCACTTCAGACATGGAGGTAATGGTCTCCGGAATCATCACCATCTCGGCCCCGCCGCCAATGGCGCAGGGGAGGGCAATGTACCCAGAGTCACGGCCCATCACTTCCACAAAGAACACGCGCTCATGGCTATCGGCGGTGTCTCTGATCTTGTCAATGGCATCTAGGGCGGTGTTCACGGCGGTGTCATAGCCAATGGTATAGTCTGTCCCGAACAGGTCATTGTCTATGGTGCCGGGCGCGCCAATGATAGGAATGCCATATTCTTCATAGAAAACCTTGGCGCCGGTAAAGGTACCGTTGCCGCCAATGGCCACAATGCCCTCAATCCCGAACTTGGAGATTTGCTCAAAGGCTCTTTTTCTTCCTTCCGGGGTCTGGAACTCAAGGCAGCGGGCCGATTTGAGGATGGTACCGCCTTTCTGGATGATATTGCTCACGGAGTGGGAGAATAACCTGTAGATCTCTCCCTGGATCATGCCGTTGTAACCACGGCCAATTCCGTACACTTCTAATTTATGGTAGACTGCCGTCCGCACCACGGCACGGATACAGGCATTCATGCCCGGGGCATCTCCCCCAGACGTAAAAACAGCTATTTTCTTCATCTTAACATCTAATACGGAGCCACAAAGTAAGGCATAACTTAAGAAAACTCAAGCTTTACGGCGGGTAAGGGGGCAAAAAGTGTCTGGCCAACGGCAATTGTGGCGTTTCCCGTTTGCCCAAGATGTGGCCGTAAAGGCATAAAAACCAGCGTGGCGGGAAAAATTTGAACACATTTCCAGGTTTGGGGCGGCTATTTTTCCAAAATTCCGTAAATTATGGGAGTATATCCCTTAGCGCAGAAATTTGCGCAGTAGCAGCACTACCCACATAAATCTTTTTGGACAACACCAACTAAAGGAACTCAATGTTTTCGATTTTTGAGAGTGAAGAAACAAAGCGGCTCAAGAGCCATATTGTGAATTTAGGGGCTCTGGCTAAAATTGATGGGCACATAGATGCGGCAGAAATGGAGCACATCATCTCTATTGGCGAACGAAAAGGCATGCGCGCCCAAGACGTGCGCGCCCTGCTGGCAGATAGCCACAACGTGAAACTGACCATGCCCAACAATGACATGGACCGGTTTGACCAGATTTACGACCTGGTGGAGATGATGCTCGCCGATGGCATTGTGGATGACAGCGAGATGGAGTTCTGTATTGACATTGCCACCAAAATGGGATTCAGGAAAGCCGTGGTGGGAGTACTGGTGAAGAAAATCACCACGGGTGTGAAAGATGGTCTTTCCCGTGAGGAAATCAAAAGCGAAGCCATCAGCTTTCTGGAGCTGTAGCGCGGGCTGTTAGGCTAATCACCGGTTTCAAATTTCCTGAATTTCCCTTTCTCCCAGACGTAGGTGGCCACGTAGTTCTCCGCCCCCACAGAGATGCCGTCTTGCGGAATAGTCATGCGCTTGCGGGTGGCGTAATCATAGTACTTGTCTGTTTTCTTGGCCAGTTTGAGGTACCGGATGCTTCTCTTTTTACCGTCTATGAGGTAAAGCTGCTCACGTTCCAAAAGAAATTCCTTCCACTCATCATCTGCTTGCCGCACAAACGCATACACAAAGGCAGAATCTCTTTCCACCAGCTGAATGGCGTAGTCGGTCTGTTGGTCGCCGTTGAAATCTGCCTGTAAAAAGTAAGGTCCCTGTTCTTCCTGGGGAATTCGCTGCACATCAGAATCTGTGAGGGTGGGGAACTGCCAGAGGCCGTGAGTGCGGTCTAAATGCACCTCCAGCTCAGAGGGCAGCTGCTGTTTTACGTCCAGGCGGGGTGAGGGGGTGGTGGCGGTGCCGTCTATGCGGGTATTGGCAACGGAGTCTACGGTTTCCTCCAAAGTGGCGGGCGCCGATGCGGCCGCAGGTAACTCAGCCTGTTCCTGTACTTTCTCCGGCTTGCAGCCCCACAGCAAAAGTAAACATACGCACAAGATTCGCATCATACACAAGAAAGGTGGTCTCTCTTCTGTACGTGGCTGCGTTGGCACTGTTCCGGTAAAGGTTGTTTTAGGCCCGTTTTCAGAAAAAGAGCCGCTAAACGCCCATTTATAGCGGCCAGAACATGGGCACTACAAACAAGATGATGGTTATGAGCAGCAGCGTAAGCCCGGAGCCTATCTTTAGGAAGTCTTTGAACGTGTACTTGCCCGGTCCATACACCAGAATACAGGACGGCTCAAACGGCGTGATGAGCGATACCGAGGCCGACAGCATGATGGCAATGGCGAAGGTGCGCGGGTTTACATCTAACTGAATGGCCGTTTGCAGGGCCACCGGAAGCACCACCAGCGCGGCGGCAGCATTGGACATGGGCTGCGTGAGGAACACCGTGAGCAGAATAAACCCAGCCATAATCACCAGTACCCCAAACGGCTCCAGCAACCGCACTATGTTCTCGGCCAGGAACTTGTCGGCGCCGGTGTTTTCCATGGCCAAGCCGAAGGCCGTCATACCGCCAATGAGAATGAGCAGGCGCCAGTCAATCACCTGGTAGGCCCTGTCTGTGGAGATGCACTTGAACAGGACGCTCAGCACCGCCGCACACAGAAAACTCACCGACAGCGGCAGCAGGTTCAGGCTTCCTACAATAATAGCCATAATAAAGAACCCCAAGGTCAATAGGCCTTTGCGTTCTTTAAACAGAATGGGTTTAAATTCATCCAGCACTGCCAGGTGTTGGTTCATTTTCAGGTATTCCAGCCGCTCACCTGAGCCCTGCACCAGCAGCAAATCACCTAGTTGCAGCTGCACATCGCCAATTTTGGTTCTGATAGTTTCGCCCTGGCGCGACACGGCCAGCACCACCAGCCCGAAGCGGCGCAGAAACTCCACCTGCCTGATGGTGTTCTTCAAGAGGTCAGATTTACCCGTGATCAGGATTTCGGCCAGCCGGATGTCGCCGCCCACCAGGTCATCCTCCACAATCACGTCGGCCAGAATCTGGATGCCTTTGGTTTCCTTCACCTTGATCAGGTCTTCAATTTCGCCCTCCACCAACAACACATCACTGTTTCTGATGCGGGTGCGGTAGTCTGGCAGAAAGTTCTCTTTGTTTCTGATGATGTTGAGAATCCGGAAGCTCATCTTGGAGAGATCAGACGCGAAGGCAATCTGGCCAATGAGCGGGGAGTCATCCTGCACAATGATCTCTGTGAGGTAGGTTTTGATGTTGTATTTGGAGGTAAGGCCTTGGGTAGAGGTCTCTGGCAACAGGCGCCGGCCAATGGTCATCATGTACACAATGCCCACCGCAAAAATAACCAGGCCAATCCCGGAGAACTCAAAGAAGCCGAAGGGCTCATACCCCGCCTTACTCATGTAGCCGCTCACGGCCACGTTGGTGGAGGTGCCAATGAGGGTACAGGTACCGCCCAGAATGGAGGCATAGGCCAGCGGCATGAGGTATTTGGAGCTGCTGGTGCGCATTTTCTTGGCTACCCCTACAATAGGCGTCACGAAAAGCGCGGTTACGGTGGTGTTGTTCATGAACGCCGAGACTATGCCCGGAATGACCATGATGAACAGCAGCAGGGTGAGTGGCCGGTGCCCCGTGTGCCGCATGAGCCAGTTTACCAGAAAGTCTAGCACGCCGGTGTCTTCCAGCGCCGCGCTAATGACAAAAATGGACGCCAGAATGATGATGAAATCACTGCTGAACCCGGCAAAGGCCTCGGCTGGGCTTATGATTTTAGTGGTGGTTAAGACAATAAGCAGAATAAGGGTCACCACATCCACAGAGAGTTTCTCTGAGGCGAACATTGCAACGGCCGCCAAAAGCAAAAACAGAACTAAGGCAATCTCCATGGGGGCGCAAAGGGTTATATAGGTGTAGGGGCGTTGTCTTAAAAGGGCGCACGTAACCAGTCGGCTTTTATGCTAAGTGGTGTGTTGTACTGTAACAGGGTTTAAAAGGTTCTAGATTAAACTGGACTTATTTTATTCCTGGGCGGGTGGTATAAATGCTAGAAACCCACTTCTTCCACAATGGCCTCTAACACAAGGTCACAGGCGGTGTCAATTTCTGGGAACGTGATGGTGAGGGGAGGGGCAATGCGCATGGAGTTGTCGCAGAACAGGAACCAGTCAGTGAGCACGCCCTTCAGGATGGCTTTGTCAATGATGCGTTTCAGGGTGTCAAAAGAGTCGAATTCAACGGCCATCATCAGGCCCAGGTTCCGGATTTCCCGGACGGCGGGGTGTACCAACCGCTCTTTGAACCGATTGGCTTTGGCCTCTACCTGTGCCAGCAGGCCTTCCTCCTGAATTACCCGCAAAGTGGCCAAAGAGGCCGCGCAGGAAACCGGATGGCCGCCAAACGTGGTGATATGCCCCAGCATGGGATCGTTCTTGAGCGAGTGCATGATTTCCTGTCTGGAGATGAAGGCCCCAATGGGCATGCCGCCGCCCATGCCTTTGGCGCAGGTAAGAATGTCTGGCACTATGTTGAAGTGTTCAAAAGCCCAGAAGGTACCGGTGCGCCCAAAACCGCTCTGGATCTCGTCCAGCACCAGCAGGGCTCCTACCTCCGTGCAACGCTGCCGCAGTGCCTGTAAGTATTCTTTAGTGGGTACGCGTACGCCCGCTTCGCCCTGCACCGTCTCCAGTATCACGGCTGCCGTGCGGGAGGTGATCTGGTCCAGGTCTTCCAGCTGGTTGTGGCGGATGTGGCGCACATCTGGCAGCAACGGCCGGAACGCCCGCTTGAAATTCTCTGAGCCGTTGAGCGAAAGCGAACCCTGAGTAGAGCCGTGGTACGCATTGTTGAACGCGATTAGCTCGGTTCGGCCGGTAAAGCGTTTGGCCAGTTTGCAGGCACCTTCCACCGCCTCACTCCCAGAGGAAACGAAGTACACGTTGTCCAACCCTTCGGGGAGCGTTTGCGCCAAAGCGTGCGCCAGTTGGGCAGGCGGGGCCTGTACTATCTCACCGTACACCATGAGGTGCAGGTATTTGTCTAGCTGCTCGTGAATGGCCTGCAACACCCTTGGGTGACGGTGTCCCACGTTGCTCACCCCAATGCCGGAGATCATGTCCAGGTACCGCTGTCCGGCCGGGCCGTACATGTACACGCCCTCGGCTTTTTCTACTTCTAGAAGCAAGGGGAAATCGGTGGTTTGGGCCTGGTGTTGCAGGAAAAGCTGACGGGGAGAAAGCATAGGATTCTGAATTTTGAGCCCCAAAGATACAAATATTGCCCGAAGGCGCTCTTCCACCGTAAGTTTCCGCCAGGAGAGTGCCTCCCCTTTATCCTGCGGAACTTACTATATTTCTTGTAGTTAGATTGAGACTAAAACTACCCATTTGCTCCTAAACCCATAGCCGATAGATGCTGCGTTTAGGGGCTATTTTCAGAAAAAGAGCCCCTAAACGGTAGTTGAGGTACGGGAAGAAACGGTGTTAAATAGCGGGAGCCAACGAAGGCGGGAGGAGCTGAAACGTACGGAGAATGGAGATCATTTAAAACCCGGCGGCAAGAGGAGCGGCTCTCTATACTAATATCAATTTTGCGTTTAGAGGCTCTTTTTCCGGAAACAGGGCCAAACCGCAAAAGGAAAAGGAGGCTTCTGCCTCCTCCTCACTCTACAAATAAAACAAAAATTATTTGCTGGCCGTTTGCAGTCGCTCCAGCAATAGCTTGGTGAACTCCCGCTCAGAGCGGTAGAACGTGGCCAGCTGCCGTGGCCTCATGATGCGCAGGTATTTCTCCATGTACTCCCGGTCTAGGTCCAGTTCCCGCTGCCTTATGCTGAGGCGGCTTTCCAGGGCGTCCTGGATCTGCTCTTCAGACAGGTTGTTCAGGTTTTCTTCGCGCAGCGATTGGGTTTTCTGGCGCAGCTCGTTCTTGCGGTTCTCGTACTCTTTGTAGACGGGCCAGAAACGCTGGGCCTGCTCGGTGGTGAATTTTACTTTGTCTGTGATAAACGCGATTTTGGCGGTCTCAATTTTCTCAATCCGGGCTTTGCGTTCTTCGGGGGTTTCTTTTTTCTGCCCCTGGGCGAAGGCGGCAGAACCCATCAGAAACAAAAACAGGAACAGCACTTTTGGGAATTTCATGCTTCTTTGGTTAACGGTACTCATACGCTTCTTCCAACAACTCATTAGTATGCTCTTCATTGACTATGTCCGTCTGCCGCACGTCCAGGAACTCCAGTGACTGGCGCGGCTTCACGGCCGGCACATCGGCCAGGTCTGCGGTTTCCAGGTCTACCTGCGTGGTGAGGTACTGGTAAATCTCCTTCTGGGACACCTGCGCCATCACATCCTGGGCGCTGGGCTCAGGGCTCAGGTACTCAGTGGCCAAAAACGCCACCGCGAACACGGCACCCAGCGAAACACTGGCCAGAGCGGTTTTCAACTGCCAGAACCTGGAGACGGCAGACGGCTTAGGCGCGGCGGCATAGGCCGTGCGCTGCATAATGCGGGTGGGCAGGGCGTCAAAATAACGCTCCGGCACCTGAAAGCCTGGGTCTTTGGGTAACTCTGTCATGTCAAACTCCTTTTTCATCTCGCTCTGTGGGTTAGATGGGATTGGCCCGCCGGGGTTTAATCGTGCTTCAAATATTCTTCAATTTTTTTCACGGCAATGTGATAAGAGGCTTTCAAAGCCCCCACAGAGGTGCCCAGAATCTCTGAGATCTCCTCGTACTTGAGGTCATCAAAGTATTTCATGTTGAAGACCAGCCGTTGCTTATCGGGCAGACGCAGAAGCGCCTTCTGGAGTTTCAGCTGAATCTCGTCGCCGGAGAAGGAATCAGTGGCATCCAGCTTGTCTGAGAGTACGGCGCCCACGTCATGGAGGGGCAGGAAGAAACGTTTCTTTTTGGCGCTCAGGAAGTTGAGGCACTCATTGGTGGCAATGCGGTAAATCCAGGTGTAGAGTTGCGAATCTTTGCGGAAATTCTCCAGGTGGGACCACACTTTCACAAAGACCTCCTGGGTGAGGTCATCGGCATCGTCGTGGTCAATGACCATTTTGCGCACGTGCCAATAGACTTTCTGCTGGTACTTACGCACCAGTTGGTTGAAAGCCAGGTTCCGGGACTCAGGCTGCTGGAATTTGTCTAAGATCTCTTTGTCTTCCAAAGGAAAGTCAGGTGTTTCTGCTGATGGAGCTCTTGCCGTAGGGTAGGAAGCGCTGGCGTTTAGGGGCTGTTTTTGCAAAAACGGCCCCTAAACGCCAGCTTCTTTCCGCCTAAGACAACGCTCTGCCGCCGGGGTTCTTGTCTATGGGTAAAGATTAAGCTACAAGATAGAACTTTATTTTGGGGCAACGGCACGTTGGGCGGCTTCTACACTGCCCACCTGGAAGAAACGCGCCTGAAACTCCCTCTGCCAATGACCCTAATTAAGAGACTCATTCTGGTGGACCAAGAGGATGGCTGTGTTTGGATTGGTGCGGCCAAGTGCCGGCAGACCAGCCCCAAAACCGGAGCGGGTGCTTTTCAACGCTGCGTAGCGGAAATCCTTCATCTTATTAATTAGTGATTAGTTGAAAAGTTTGATGGTGGTGGTGAGGTTTGATCTAATGGTGAAATCCTTTACATCTGTGAACTGGCTACCCTTGGCGGTCCTCATCCTGAACACCACGCGGTAACGGCCCGGCTGTAAGGGCAAACTGATTTTGCTGCTGCCTTCGGGCAGGTTCCAGATCCATTCCTGGGTGCCGTCGGGCCGGAGCACGTACAGGCTGCCGTAGCCTTGCAAATCCTGCGTGATGCTGAGCGAGCCCGGCGGTGCGAAAGTAACCTGGGTGGCCTGGCCCTGTTTTACGGTCACCGTCTGCCTGATGCGGGGCAGGGTCAACAGCTCCACGTCATAGGTGCCGGCCAAGTATTTCTGCTGGCTGGGGAACCGCTGGGTCTGTAGAATATAGGGGCTGCCTTTCTCGCGCACCAGCGCCGTCACGGAGCCGTAAGAGGTAGGCGCGTCCTGCCGCAGGTACAGATACCCTTGCGGTACCTTCACCTTGAACACGTTGTGCTTGCCAGGAACAATGTTGAGGTTGGGCAGCGTCACGGCCGGAATGGTGTTCACCTCCAGGTCATAGGAAAGGAGCGCGTCAATCTCCAGCACATCGGGCTTGCCCGCTAGGTCACGGTAATGCACAAAGTTGTACTCAGGCTGGCCGGTCACGTTGTTCAGGAAGGTCATGTTCACGTTGCTCTCCACGGAGCGGCCGGCGTCATCGGTGAGGTCTACAGACACGGTGGTTTTTTTGAGTGCGATGCTCACCACGTTGTCCAGCACCTGCTGGAAGGTTTTGATGTCTGAGGCATTGTAATACTGGCCCATGCACCCAAACTGCTGCGCGTAGCCGGGGTCGTCGCCCAGGCCAATGATGAATGGTTTCAGGAACACCCGCTTTTTCTGCAACGCCAAAGAGGTGGCACAGGGATCGCCGCCGCAGCTTTCCAGCCCATCGGTGATGATAATGATGACGTTTCGCGCGTTAGGATCTACGGGAAAATCGTTAGCCGATTGCTGCAGGGAGTACGTGATGGGCGTGTTGCCTTTAGGGGTGATCTGCTGCAGGCGTTTCTTGATGTTGCCCGCGTTGTGGGCGGCAAACGGGACCTCCAGCTTGGAGTCTTTGCAGTTCTTCTGCGTCACCGGCGACTGGTGCCCGTACACCCGCAGGGCAATCTCCAGGTTCGCGTAGGTGTCCAGGGAATCGGCCATGCGGACCAGCATGGTTTTGGCCACTGCCCAGCGCTGGCTGTTCTCCCACTTGGCCATCATGGAACCAGACGCATCCAGGAGAAACAGCAGGCGGGTTTTCTTAGGTACAGGGGCTTTGTTCTGCGCCGCCGCAGGCAGTACCATGAACGCCGCTAGCAGGAGGCAAACCAGATTCAAACCAAGAGTACGGGCCAGCTTCATACGCCAAGGAAAAGTAGAGGCAGGAGGGTGGGCCAGCCTGCCAGGTGAGGTAATAGTCGTTCAGGGTTTCTTTGAGTTGCGCCAGGGGGTTGCTCTGAAAGCCCGTTAGTTGGTTCACGAGCAGTGCAATGGGCAGATCTGAGCTGAGCTTGCGTTTAGGGGCTGTTTTTGAAAAAATAGCCCCTAAACGCAAAAGGGCCGCCCGTTCCGGTAGGAGGGCAACCCTTTGGCTTATTTCAACAGCTGCGCGGTGTGGTTCTTGGTGTCTACCTTGGTGACGATGTCTTCAATCTTGCCTTCCTCATCTATCACGAAGGTGTAGCGCATGGTGCCCATGTATTTGCGGCCGTACATGCTTTTCTCCTGCCACACGCCGTATTTCTCCACCACCTCTTTCTCGGTGTCGGCCAGAAGGGGGAAGGGTAGGTTGTATTTCTGGATGAACTTCTGGTGCTTCTGCTCATTGTCTACACTTACCCCCAATACCACGTAGCCTTTGGCCAAAAGCGCCTCATAGTTATCTCTGAGGTTACAGGCCTGGGCGGTGCAGCCCGGGGTATCATTCTTTGGGTAGAAGTAGAGTACCACTTTTTTGCCTCTGAACTGGTTGAGTGTCACCAGCTGACCGTTTTGGTCTTTCACTTCAAAATCTGGGGCGGCATCACCTATCTGTAGCATTGCTTTTTATTAAGTGTTTAAAGGTATTAGGTTGAGGTGAAGTCTTATATGTGTGATTAGCGGCTCTTTTTCAGAAAACAGCCGCTAATCACAATCTTAAAAGCGCAGACGTTTAACGCTTCACCTTCAATTCTCACCTCATTATATCTTGGTCTGGTACACGGCTTCGTTGCCCATGGCATCGCGCACGCGCAAGACCACGTCACCGGCCAAAGGTACGGTTTTATCCAATTTCTCTGAGGTGAGGGTGGCGTTTTTGTGCTCCCATTTGAGCAGCAGCCACTGGCCGTTCACCTCACAGCTCCAGGACGCAATTCCGGAGAGGTTGTCCCGGATGATGAACTTGAGCTGGTTCGGTGATTTGCTCGCCAGTTTAATGGTAGGGGCCACCGTATCACTCAGGACTTTGAACTTGCCCAGGTCGCGGGCGCTGAACGTGATGGCGTCACCGTTCCAGGTGCCTCCCAGAAACCCGGCACCCCGTCCCCAACCCAACGCGTACACGGCTGCCTTGGATTTGTCTGCGGGCAGCTTGCTGGGTCTAATGGTAACCTGCACCGGCCGGAACAGCGTGGTGAGTGGGTTGTTGATGGTGAACACGTCGTTAGCGTCCTGGCTCGTTTGCAGGATAAGCGTGTCATACAGCGAGTTATGCCCGAAGGTGATGTCCATAAACCGGTTAGAGTACAGGTATTCCGTCTTGGGCGGTACCAGGTGGTTGAACGGGAACCTGACCTTAGTCCCCGTCACTTCAGCGGAGTCCGGTAAACCGCCAATCAGGTTGTACAGGTACACTGAGCCGGCGCTGGTGGTGTAAGACGGAATCACGGCGTATTTGTAGTTGCCAATGTAGAGGTCCAGGTTGCGGGCGGCTTTGGCCGTGTCTGCTACCGTGATTTTAAGGATGCTCTCCATGATCTCGTGTCCAATTTTAGGCTTCGTGACAGTGGGTTTACCTAGTTCCTTATAGGCGCTGCCTTCTCCCCGCACGTAGAAACGCAGTTGGGTCAGGTTCTTATAGGAATCGGTAAGGTCAGCCACTACTTCATAGATTTTGCCTTCCTCAATCCGGAACCGGCCGCGGTTGTTGTCTATCTCATAGATAGGCAGGGTATTGCCATCTGCCACGTACAGGCGCTGGAACGCCCGGTTCTTGAGCTTGAACACCGGGAAATTGATGTGCACCGACACCTGCCGCTGTAAATCAAACGGTACGCCGTCAATGTTATGGCGGTAAATGGTCTCACCGTTGATCCTGAGTTCCATGGCCTGCACTCCGTTGGTGTTGGCCGCCCCGTTGTACTGGTCAATGGCCTGAATTTCCAGCCCCAGCAAACCCGCCGCCGAGATGGTGTCCGGAATGGTGTACGTGGTGCCTTGCTTGACCGGGGTAAACTCGCGGCGCTCAAACTCGCCTTTCACGCGGGCGTCAATGCTCTGCGGGGTTAGCGCGAAATTGTAGACCGTGGGCGGAATATTGTCTACTATCTCGGGGAAGCCGTAGCGCAGCGGGTTGAGCAGGTTGTCTTTGGTATCGCGTACCTCAAAGTGCAGGTGCGGACCGCCGGAGCCACCCGTGTTGCCGGAGAACGCGATCACATCCCCTTTTTTGACTGGAAACTGCGTCTCGTTCAGGGCCACCTCCACATCAAATGCCTTTTTCTGGTACTGCACCTGCAACATGTGCTCGGCCAGGGCAGGGGGGAAATGGTTCAGGTGGGCGTACGTGGTCACCAGCCCGCCCGGGTGGGTAATGTAAATGAGGTTGCCGTAACCGTAGCTGGAGACCTTCACCCGGGAAATGTAGCCATCGGCAGCGGCGTAGACCGGCAAGCCGATTTTTCCTTCGGTCTTGATGTCAATGCCCCCGTGGAAGTGGTTGGGCCTGATCTCGCCCATGCTCCCGGAGAGAAAGTTCTGGGTGCCGGGCTTAATGGGGAATAGAAACGGATTGGCGGCAAAAGGAGCCTGCTGGGCCACGGCGGCCGCGCTGCTCCCCACCAAAAAAGCGACGATGAACGAACGGAAACTATTTAACTTCAAAATTGAGTAAGGTTTTGTCTTCAATGAACGCCTCTAAACGGTCGCCTATTTTAACCGGACCAACGCCTGCCGGGGTGCCGGTGAAAATGAAATCGCCTTTCTTGAGCGTGATGAACCGGGACATATACGAGAGAATGGCGGCAAAGTCATGGATCATCATGCCGGAATTGCCCTGTTGCTTCAACTCGCCGTTCAGCATAAGCCCGAAGTTGATGTTGTCAAAGGCCGGGAATTCCTCTACCGGCAGAAACTCAGAGACCGGGGCAGAGCCGTTGAAGCCTTTGGCCAACGTCCAGGGCAGGCCCTTGTTTTTGGCTTTGGTCTGCAGGTCGCGCGCCGTGAAGTCCACACCAATACCAATGCCGTCAAAATACTTCGCCGCGAACTTAGGCTGGATGTTCTTGCCCTCTTTGCCAATGCGCAGCACCAGCTCCACCTCATAGTGGATGTCTGTGCTGTAGTCTGGGTAGTAGAAGGGTTCGTTGTTGCGCAGCACGGCGGTATCTGGCTTGAAGAAGATGACCGGCTCCTCCGGAACTTCGTTTTTCAGTTCGGCGATATGTTCGGCGTAATTGCGGCCTATGGCTAGTATTTTCATGGTTCAGTTTTATTTTCAAAGATAAGGCTTTCTGTCTGCTACCTCAAGGGAAGTAAAAAGACTTGGGACAAAATAAAATTGGCATGGAATTGTATAGCGGATAAAATAGATTTGCGCCCGGATTCTACAAAGGGTACTACACTTTGTTTTCTTTTCTCCGTATAGGTCAACGTTCCTATACAGCGGCGAGAGGCCCGGCGGAATCCAGTTTTTGTACCACTTAACCTATCTATGAAAATGCGTACGTTCAAAAATGCACTTTTTACCCTGGCGGTTCTGCTCATGGTAGGGTGTACCACGGTTCCTATCACGGGTCGGCGGCAGTTGTCGCTGGTAAGTGACCAGGAGGTGATTGCCATGTCTTTCCAGGCTTACAATGAAACACTGAAGCAAAGCAAGCTTTCTTCCAATGCCTCCCAAACCGCTATGGTGAAACGGGTGGGGCAGCGTATTCAGGGGGCTGTGGAGCGGTATATGTCCCAGAACGGGCTAGCGGGTCAGCTGGAAGGCTACCAGTGGGAGTTCAACCTCATTGATGACCCTAACCAGCAGAACGCCTTCGCCATGGCGGGGGGTAAAACGGCGGTGTACACCGGTATTCTGCCCATCACCAAAGATGAAACGGGATTAGCGGTAGTAATGGGCCATGAGATTGCCCACGCCATTGCCAAACACTCCAATGAACGCATCAGCCAGCAGATGGCGCAGCAGTACGGCGGCGCGGCGCTTGGCGCGGTAGTGGGGGCCAAGTCTGCGGCGGCCCAGGAAATAGCCAACACGGTGTACGGCATTGGAACCGGCGTGGGCTTGCTCAAGTATGGCCGCGACCAGGAGTCTGAGGCCGACCAGTTAGGCTTGATTTTCATGGCCATGGCGGGTTACAACCCCGAGAGTGCCATTTCCTTCTGGCAGCGCATGGCGGCCAGCGGCGGAGCCGGAACCCCGGAGTTCCTGAGCACGCACCCTTCCAACGAAACCCGTATCAGCAACATTCAGAAGCACATGCCCGAAGCCAAGAAATTCTATACCGCCCGTTAAGCCATGAAAGTGAAAACGAAGTGGTTTGTGTTTGGCGCGGTGCTCCTAGCGCTGCTGCTTAAGTCTGACAAAGCCAGATAGGCTATCTTTGATAGTGCCATGGTACGGCCTCTTTCTTTTGAAAGGGGCCGTTCTGTTTAGGGGCCGTTTTTACAAAAAAGTCCCCTAAACGCTTTTTACTATATTATTATGGATGGTTCTGAATGGATAGTCCTTTAAAAGTAGTGATTCCCCTCGCTCGCGTCCCGCGAGTGTGCGCTACGTGCGGCCTCTGGCCGCGTCTTTGTGTATTTATAATGCCTGCATAGCGGGGGGACGCCGCAGATAGCTCACACTCGCGGGACGCGAGCGAGGGTTTTGTTTTAGGCAATCATTACTTACAGAGGATAACCCCTGAATGAAGTAGAAGAATCTAATTTGGTTTAATTGCTGCTGTTGCCTTCGATTGTCAGCATTTCTATGGCTCTATAAGCTGCGTTGTTCCATCTCTGCTGGTAAGCGCTCACGGCCGCGAAGCCCCGTCTTCCCCTCTCGCACTGCCCTTGCGGCCATGTGAATGCAGCTTGTGCTTAGCTTCTGCCTTTCTTTGGCCACAAGCAAGGCGCTCGAAGGAAAGACTGGAAAGGGTGCGGGTAGTGGAGGCTGTTGGGGGTTGAAACAGAGCATCTTTGCCTGTCAACAGCCCTTCTGGCGCGAGTCTCCAGACTCGTGCCGATGGATGAATGGAGTCTCCAGACTCCTGTATTCTAGCACTTTCTTTTTGTAGTTCCCGGCGAGTCTGGAGTCTCGCGCCAGTTCCTTCTTCCAAGCATCAGCAAAGGATTCACAACCCTGGATTCATTTATAACCTCGTAGCGTCTGCGCCGATTTGTGTTTAGCGCCTCTTTTTCTAAAAACAGCCTTAAACCAGAATGCCCGGCTAATCCTGAGACAGCCGGGCATTGGGAAACGGTGCTTTTCGTTTAGGGGCTTATTTTGGAAAAACAGCCTCTAAACGAAAAATGTAAATCGTGATACCTGATACGCGCTACTAGATACGCAAAGTCTACTGCTTCATGGCGGTTTGCCGGAGGGCGCCGCGGAGTTTGATGCGGGTGAGTACTTTTTTGGTGTAGAGCGGGAAATCGCCTTTCATCATCCAGTCATAGTAGCTGGGCTCGCGCTTGAGCACGTCCTCCACGGAGATGTTCTTGTACTTCCCGAAGTTGAAGACTTCCACGCCCTCGGCGTTATAGATAATGCGGCCGGAGAGGTCGGCGGTTTTGGTGAAGGTGAACTGGTGCAGGGCCTGCATGTCGTTCTTCACCGGATAATTGGCTTGGTCCTCGGCGCCGGGCAGGGGCACGTTCTCGTAGAAAGCCACCTGGCTTTTCAGGATCTCGTAGGTGGCAATGGTATCGGCCTCCGCCGAGTGGGCGTTCTCCAGGGTTTTGTCGCAGTAGAACTTATAGGCCGCTGACAAAGTACGCTGCTCCATCTGGTGGAAAATGCGGCACACGTCTACAATAGACCGGTTCTCAATGTCAAAGTCAATATCTACGCGCAGAAACTCCTCGGCCAGCAGCGGAATGTCAAACTTGATGAGGTTAAACCCGCCCAGGTCACAGCCGCGCAGGAATTCTTCCAGCGAGCGGGCCACCTGCGCAAACGTGGGGCACTCGGCCACGTCATCGTCATAGATCTTGTGGATCATGCTGCTCTCAATGGGAATGGGAATGGTGGGGTTGATGCGCCGGGTCTTGAGGATTTCCTCACCGGTGGGCATCACCTTGAGCATGCTGATCTCCACAATGCGGTCTTTGCAGATGTCTACGCCCGTGGTTTCCAGATCAAAGAAAACGATGGGTTTGCGCAGATGTAATTTCATAGGCGGCTGGTTAAGAAGCGGTGATGGTATGGGACAGTTCCTGCAAGTCAAGGTTTCCGAAGTTGCCGGAGGTCATCATGAGCAGGTTTTTGTCTTTCCAGTTGGTTTGGAGCAGGTACTCCTGTAGGGCCTGGCTGTCGGTGAAGACCTGGATCTGGTCATCGCCGAAGGCTGCTTTCAAGTCCTGTGGGTCTAGCGCGGGCATGCGCTTGTGCTCCAGAGTCTTGGGGTTGAAATACACGATCTTTACGTCTGGGGCCAGGAATGTGCCGTGGTACTGCGGTAAAAATGCCTTGTTCAGGCTGCTGAAGGTGTGCAGCTCCAGGCACGCGATCAGTTGCCGCTCTGGGTACTGCTTTTTGAGCGCTTCTGAGGTGGCCTTGAGTTTAGACGGCGCGTGCGCGAAATCTTTGTACACCAGCGTGTGCTCGTTCTCGCCAATTTTTTCCAGTCTTCTGGCCGCCCCTTTGAACGTGGCCAGCGCCTCATAAAACGCCTGCCCTTTAATGCCAATCTGCTTGCAGACCTCCTTGGCCGCCGAGATGTTGCGCAGGTTGTGCTCGCCAAAGAGCTGGATCTCTACATCGTCTTTCTTGGTCTTGAGCACGGTTTTGCCGTTCTTCTTGATCTTGTGCTCATGAATGGTGTAGCCAATGTAGTTTACGTCTGAGTTGTTGGGCACGCACACTTCCAGCACCTGCTCATCGTCTTGGTTGTAGATCATGGTGCCGGCCTTGGGCGTCATGTCCACGAAGATGCGGAACTGCTCGCGGTAGTTTTCCTCGGTGGGGAACACGTTGATGTGGTCCCATGAGATGCCGCTGATTACGCCAATGTGGTGGTGGTATTTATGGATCTTGGGCACGCGCTGAATGGGGGAGGAAAGGTATTCATCGCCCTCAATCACCATGATGGGGGCTTCCTCGGTGAGCTTCACCATGAGGTCAAAGCCTTCCAACTGGGCGCCCACCGCGTAGTCAAACAGGCGGTTGTGGTATTTGAGCACGTGCAGGATAATGGACGTGATAGACGTTTTGCCGTGGCTGCCCGCAATGACAATGCGCTGCTTGTTTTTAGACTGCTCGTAGATGAACTCCGGGAACGAGAAAATGGGAATGTTGTGCTCCTGGGCGTAGAGCAGCTCGGGGTTGTCTGGGCGGGCGTGCATGCCCACAATCACGGCATCGGGGCGGGAGTGGAGCTTCTCGGGGAACCAGCCTTCCTGCTCGGGCAGCAGCCCGTCGGCCGCTAGTCGGCCCTTGGCCGGTTCAAAGATCTCATCGTCTGAGCCTGTTACTTTCAGGCCTTTCCGGTGCAATGCCAGTGCCAGGTTGTGCATAATGCTTCCCCCAATGGCAATCATGTGTATGTGTTGATACGCCGCTGTACTCATGTAGTCCAATTCAAAGAGAGCAAATGTAGTGATTTCTGAACTTGCTAAGTGGTTACGCGAACCACGGATTTGTGGATATGTAACCTCAAATTTGTGGATTACTCTCTTCCGGGCATTGGCAACCTGCCGCATCTGAAAGTAGAAGCCTGTCCTGTTTTACGCCTGATTTAGGAAAAAGAGCCGCTAAACGCCTACAGGGCCAAGCCCCCAAAGCCCCCGCCACTGGAAAACTCCGCCACTTTTGTATATTGCCGTGCACTACAATCCGCACCTATGAAAAAGCTGCTGTCTTTTCCGTTGTTCCTTTGCCTGCTGGTCCTGCTGTTGGGCTGCGGTGGACTCTCCAATGAAGACAAAGCCCGCGCCCTGGTGCAGGAGTGGAACGCGAAAACCTTGGACGAGGCCGGCTATGTCTCCCACGGCTTTACAGACCTAACCAAGTCTGAGTACAAAAAAACACCCGCCTACCGCATCACGCACAAATTCAATTACGGCAACCGGGGCCGCCTGCGCGAATACTACTATTTCATGGACACCACCTTCACCCAGGTACTGGGCCGCAAACGCACCGACTGGGACAAAGAGAACCAAGCCGAGTAAAAACGGTTTCCAGCGGTCTGCCGCTGTTTAGGGGCTCTTTTTGGAAAAACGGCCGCTAAACGCGCAGAAGAGCTAGTGTGCTGTTGGCCAGCGCGAAGCAGGCCGCGCGCCAGAAGAGTCCGAGGCAATGTGGATATGTAGCTGATTTTTGTGGATTACCTGTGGGTTATACTTCCTTACATTTGCTAGTATGGAGGAGATGAAAGTAAAAGCGACGCGAGGTAAGGCTGCCTGGACTCCCAAGCAGACCGTATCTCCGGGATTAGGAAAGCTTCCGCCCCAGGCCCTGGAGCTGGAGGAAGCGGTGTTGGGTGCGCTCATGTTGGAGAAAGACGCCCTTACGGCGGTAATAGACCTTCTAAAGCCCCAGAGTTTCTACAAAGACGCGCACCAGCGCATTTTCAAGGCCATTCTGAGCCTCTTTGACAAATCAGAACCCATTGATATTTTAACGGTTACCCAGGAACTGCGCGAGCAGGGCGAGCTGGAGTTTGTGGGCGGCGCGTTCTACGTGACCCAGCTAACCACCCGCGTCAACTCGGCGGCCAATATAGAGTTCCACGCCCGTATCATTACGGAGGCCGCCATCAAGCGCGACCTCATCTCTATTTCCTCTGAGGTGTTGGGCCGTGCCTACGAAGACACCACCGACGTGTTTGACCTGCTGGACTCCACCGAGGCGAAGCTGTTTGAGGTGAGCGAAAGCAACATCCGGAAGAACTTTGATGACATGCAGTCTTTGATGCACAAGGCCATCAAGGAACTGGAAGCCAAGAAAAGCCAGAAAGAAGGCTTAACCGGGGTGCCCAGCGGCTTTACGGCGTTGGACAGAGTTACCTCTGGCTGGCAACCGTCAGACTTAATCATTCTGGCCGCCCGCCCCGCCATGGGTAAGACGGCGTTTGTGGTGTCTGCCATGCGCAACGCCGCCGTGGATTTCAACAAGGGAGTGGCTATCTTCTCGCTGGAGATGTCGTCCATACAGTTGGTAAACCGTCTTATTTCGGCCGAGGCCGAGTTGGATTCTGAGAAAATCAAGAAAGGAAACCTGGCCGATTACGAGTGGACGCAGCTGAACCACAAGATTACCCGCCTGAGCCAGGCCCCTATCTTTATTGATGATACGCCGGGGCTTTCCATCAGGGAATTGCGTACCAAGTGCCGCCGTCTGAAGGCGCAGCATGACATCCAGATGGTCATCATTGACTACCTGCAGCTCATGAGCGGCAACGCCGAGGGCAGCAAGGGCGGCGGGAACCGGGAGCAGGAAATCGCCTCTATCTCAAGGGCGCTCAAGCAACTGGCCAAGGAACTGAACGTGCCCGTGATTGCGCTCTCGCAGTTGAGCCGGGCCGTGGAAACCCGGGGCGGCGACAAGAAACCAATGCTCTCTGACTTACGTGAATCTGGTTCCATTGAGCAGGACGCCGACATGGTTATCTTCCTGTACCGTCCGGAATACTACGGCATCACCGAAGACGAAATGGGTAACCCAACCTTAGGGGTGGGTGAGGTGATCATTGCCAAGCACCGGAACGGTGAGGTGGGTAGCGTGGCCCTGAAATTCATTGGTAAGTACACCAAGTTCGGGAACCTGGAAGATGGTTTTGGCGGCGCCCCCGGCTTTGACGGCGGCGGCGGTTTCCCAGTCTCTGATTTTGACGGCCCGGCCGCAGGCGGTGGCCCCAGCACCATTAGGCTAGGCAGCAAGATGAACGACGGCGGCGGCTTCCCGGCTTCCTCCTTTGATGATGCTCCTCCGTTCTAGAAACCAGTACTCTATCCAACATTTTAAAGAGCCGCCTCTGCACCAGAGGCGGCTCTTCTGTTTAGAGCCTGTTTTTGGAAAAAGAGCCGCTAAACGGGAGGTGTTTCATTAAGTGGTTGCTATATAGTATATTCGGTAGTGCGATTTATGTTATCTGCCAATTTTAGTGGATAAATGGATGTTTTACCATAGATATATTGAAAATAAATGCACCGGTGCATTTACTTAGACGTTGGGTGAAATTAAAAAATAAAAAATGGAAGAAATTTACGACGATTACGAACTGAATAGAAGAGCAAACACAATTCTCGACACCATTGAAAAGACAGGAGCACCAGTAGCAGCAGGTGGCATGATGGGCTCATTCAATGAAACTGGATTAAAGATAGCAAAAGGTTTACTTGATAGATGCTTGCCAGATTTAGCATTCATAAAAAGCAGAGTAAGCTCAAATGATGAAATATATCTTCAATTGTCAGACACATTAGCTGTAATGACATCTGGTATAATTAAAATGCCAGTCAGTTCAATCAGTATGTTAGCTAACACAAGTGGATTTCATTCAGATAGCACCAATGTTCAAAAAATGAAATCAGAGCTAGCGGAAGCAACTCGGCTTATGAGTATCATTTCAAATTTGGATTTAACACCTAGAGCTAGGCAAACAATAAATCAAAATCTAAACCAACTTAATGAAGCTGAAAAGAGAGTAAATAAAAAATCCGGCGGCTGTTATATTGCTACTTGTGTATATGGCAACTATAATTCAAAAGAGGTCATGGTGCTAAGGTCATTTAGGGACAATGTTCTCTCAACAAAAACTGGTGGTAAGCATTTAATTAGATTGTATTATCAGTTCTCACCTATTCTTGTAAAATATTTAGGTACTACTACATCATTTAGAAAACTAGCAAGGTTCTTTCTTGATAAATTCATTAACAGGTATAATTAAAACAATTTAAACTAGTTTACAGAGCATTAAAATTTTCAGTTAAATTATGGCAACCCTTGAAAAAAGATTAATTATTGAAAAACTACAAAACAATTTATCTCCTAGATTTAAAGAATGGTATGGGTTTGAGAGAATACAAAACTGGGATTCAGAAGATATTCAGATAAATTTATCGACTCTTGCTAGCATGATACTTCACCCGCCGAAAGATAATCCCAATGTCACTAAGGTCTTTATTGAAGATGCTAAATTTATTACTGAATATAGCTTAACATTAGGATTTGATGAGTTTGACACTGTTCCTTTCCGGACTTTGCTTGCTGAAGTATATATCATTAAAGGACAATTTAATGAAGCTCTTCATCAAATAAATTTAAATAAATCATTTCTAGAAACAGATATTGAAACATTTAGTTACGACCTTGAAGAGGTTTCAATTCTTGAATGGCAGATATACAAGCAGTTAAATGATTCAAATAAAATGCAAGAGGTTGTGAACAAAATTAATGCCTATAGAAAAGCACGCGCTTAACCGCATCTAAGTCTCATAACATAAAAAAAATAACTTCACCCAACATTGTGTAAAAGTCATGCTACGGCCGACGGCCTTGCACGTCTTTTACACGAGGCCGTTGGGCAAAATTGATAAAATTAAAAATCAAAGGATTGGAAACTGAATTCTTGATTACCTGCAGAGAGCTTTACTTTAAAAAGATACATCCATTCGACTTTGAGAAAACTACATCGGATGACTACCAAAAAGCATTAACATTAGGAAAAAGTATAATAGAAGAAAAAGGTCTTCATAGTTTCTTGTACTTTCAAATGGAAGGACAATACAGAGTCAACCTTTGGACAGCATTAATCGGACTTGAGTATGTAAATCCAAATGACTCTCTAAAAGTACCAGAAAAGTTAATCGACGAGCTTTTAAATTCTGTTAAAGCTGGAGAAATAGCAGAGCTTCCTGAAACAACCACGAGAAACAGAGACAACTGGATTAAAGAGCAAGAAGATAGGTTCGGCAAGAGTGAGTAAAAACAACTTTGCCCCTAACGGCTAGTATAAACGTCAGCATCGGCCGACGGCCTCCGCCGCCGTTTATACTAGCCGTTAGGGGCAAGTTAAAAAATCATTATTAAACAATTTAAACAAACAATTTATGGAAACATGTATACAATGCGGAAACATTGTAAGAAATCGGGTGATGATTCGTCATATGATTATGGTTACTGGCCCTTTTTGTTCAGTCGGTTGCAAAAACAAGTTTATTGAACATGAAAAATCACAAAAAGAATCAAAAAAAGAGCAAAAACATGTAAGTAGACAAATTGATAGTGCTAAAGCTGAAAAACTTGAGTACTTGAAACTTGAAAAGGAATTACTTGAAAAAGAAGAGGAGCGTGAAAGACGTGAAGAAGAAAAAGAAAAACAGCGATTAAAGAAAATTAGAGTTGCTGAATTAGAGGCGCAAAACCGCCCTATCCAAGCTTCTCTTCTTAAATACAGTGACGGTTTACTTATAACAGGATTTCTTTACTTAGTGGCGACCTTCTTTATTTCCCTATTCGTACAACCCAATAAAGATGACGGGCCGGCTGGTTGGGTATGGATTGTGTCAGGAGTAATATTTACAGGAGTGGCCGGTTTCATCTTGTGGAAATTTTTAAAAGAATATTTTAGAAAAGAAGAAGTAGAGCAAAAAGTAAAGGTAAAAGCATGAGAAGTCAAGAGTTTGAGCATTGGTTAATCACTAACATAAATTCAAGAGTGAATGGCAACTCCATTACGAGTTATATCAAATATTTAAATAAAGTTGAGGAACGGCTCGGATTGAACATTGATACAAGACTACCTCAAGGTATTGAACAGGTGATTAGTGAAATGAATGAACACCATCAAATGATTCATTACTCGAGAAAAACCCTTCAAAACTATTCTTCTGCGTTAAGGAAGTACAATTCTTTTCTTACATCTTAAAGAAAGAATAAAAAACCAACCCCTAACAACACCTAAACGTCAGCTGGGTTATCTCTCGGCTGACGTTTCCTTGCTTTCTATTACCGTTTTCACTGGCGATAATATTTTACAAGTAATTGTCCAGCCGCCGTTTAGCCTAACCGTTGTGTAGTATTTATAAAAACATGAAAGAGAGAAAAAATGTAATTATCGCAATCGGACTGTTCCTACCGCTGGCGATTTATGTAACTCTTTCTTTAACATTAATGTGCTTCTATTTTGGTTACCTTAACCAAGGTTACACAACCCAAACTGATTCAACTGCTTTCGACAAAGAACTAACTTTCTTAAATTACCTTTTGCCGTTCTTTTTGACAATTGGCTTTATTTTTTTATTTGTAATAGATTCCATTAAAAAATTCAATAGTAAAGACAAAGGAAGTGCCTTGATTGGATTATTAATCCTATGTATATCTGGAGAGACAGCAATCTTGTGGCAAATAGAACACCTTGAATGGCTTTATAAAAAGTCAAGAACGGACTATTACGAATGGAGTCCATTTGTAATAGGGATATCGATTACAATCTATGTTGTAGCTCAGAAAATAATAAATTTTAGAAAAAGAAAGAAAAACGTCGCACAATAAGGTGCATAAGCCATGCTACGGCCGACGGCCTCCGCCGCCGCTTACACTAGACGATATCGGGAGAATGAAACTGCGCTAATCTAAAGGTTAGCTCCAATTATAAAATACAAAATGTCAAAAAATCTTTCTAAAGCAATTTCGTGTGGACATTGTTCAAACTTATCACACATGAAAATTATTGGCAATGTAGTTGACAACAAAACAGAAATTGAACCGGACTATGGGCCAATGGGAGAATATGGAATAACTTATAGTGTTTTAGAGTGCCCTGCTTGTAAAAAAGTAAATATAGTAAGTTATGAATGGGAAGAGGCAATGGACCACGATGATATTGTCTATAAAGTTCTTTCTCCCCAAAGTACCCGCTACCCAGTTGGGCTCCCAGAAAATATTCTAAGCACTTTAAAAGCCGCCGAAAAAAATAAAACAATAGACGTTAATGCATATGTAATTCTACTTAGAAGACTTTTAGAACTAGTTTGTATAGATAGAAGCGCAACCGGTACATCATTAGCTTTAATGTTAAAAGATTTGGCCGACAAGAAAGAGATTCCTGAAAAGTTAGTAAGAGTAGCTAGCGGTTTAAAAGACTTTGGAAATATTGGGGCTCATGCAGGGATTGGCGAATTAAGCGAAAAAGAGATTCCAATTGTAAAAGCTCTCTGTTTAGCTATATTAGAATATACTTACAGTGCTCCTTATTTAGCTTCTATTGCAGAGAATAAATTACTTGCAATTAAGAGTAAAGCAAAAAAGAAATAACTGGAGCTAACACAGTATAAAAAACATGCTTCGGCCGACGGCCTCTCCGTCGTTTACACAAGTACGTTGGGATTAATAAAACATAATTATGAGGATTAAATCTTTCTTGTTTGGGCTATTTTTTATGGTAGCATCCAACGCCTTGCATGCTAAGAATGGTTTAACCGTGGAAATTGACCATAGGATGGAAGCGTTGAGTATCTTCTACACATTGGCGACGGCTGATACTTTTGACATCAAACCTACCCCATCAACTTATTACAAAGACCTGCAAGAATATTTCGCGCCGTTCAAGGATCACAGGTCCCTGAATTGGTATAGGAACCTGAAATCCTGGGATGGCTATGATATCGCCTCCCTGGGACTTTTCCTATCGGACCGGCACCCTCTCAAGGTAAAGGTACAGCCGGAGGGACACTATATCGTAAGTTCCCCAGTGGATACGTTCCTGTACCACTTCAACAATTTCTACAAAGAATGTAAAGTAGGAGAGTTCATCAGAAGGCACGGGGACCTATACAGATCTATCTGCGAGAGCGCAAAGGGAACCATTGACACATCGGGAATCTTAGGTGATATCCAGGCTTTCTACGGGAAAACATCCCCTGGTGAATTTGCGGTCTACCTGGATCTACTGAACAACATGGGGAATAATGCCATCCCCTCAGACAGCAAGAAATTCAAGGGGAAGAGAATGTTCCGCCTGGCCTATCTGAATGACAAAGCCAAGAGCCTGACCAATGATGACGCTGTGGCTTTTACACCCCAGCTCAATATCATCACCCAGGAGATCAGCCATCTTTTCCTCCAAAGCTTTATCCCGTCTTACCGGCAGGAGCTATTCACAATAAGGAACCTGTTTTTAACGACAAGCAAAGGAGAAACGCTTAAAGAGTCCCAATGGGAGAATGAAGCTGACGAGCTGATCGTGAGGGTGTGTACTGCGAAGATCCTGGAGCAGAAATTTGGCAAGGAGAAAGGGAGTAAAGAGATAGAAAACCAGTCACGCCACTTTAGGCTGGCCAAGCCTATGTATGCCTTCTTTGACACCTACACGTCCAACAGAAATGAGTTTAAAACCTTTGCAGATTTCTATCCAAATCTGTTGAGATATTTGGAGGGCTACAACGAATAAAAAGCCCGCGTACAACATGGAGCAGAAGCCATGCTTCGCCCGACGGCCGTAGCATGCCTCATGAACTAGACCTTGCCCATCATTCAAAGTGTTGATTTCTGGGAAAGTAAATAAATGATAAAAATTAACATTGTCTAAGCTATCTGGTAGCCACTATCATCCCAAATGCATAGATATGTTTTTAGGCAAGACGGAGGTGGGCCATTCTACCATAAATTGCTGAAGCAGTTCTTTTCAGTTAATCTATTTACATAAACCAAAATTAAATCCGACTATGAGTGAGACGAATATTGAAATATTGGAAAAAGCAAATGCGGCTATCACGGAAGGTAACTATGAGGGTTTTCTGGCTTACTGTACCGACGATACGGAATGGACATTTGTGGGGGACATCACGCTAAAAGGAAAAGAAGCCGTTAGAAAATGGATGGCCTCCGCTTACCTGGAGCCCCCAACGTTCATGGTGGAAAAATTAATCTCTGGGGGTGATTTTGTGACCGCATTGGGTAAAATCAGCTTGAAGGATGAATCTGGAAAGGTTGCTGATTACTCTTACTGTGATGTGTGGCGGTTCAGTGACGGGAAAATGGCGGAATTGAAAGCATTTGTCATCAAAACAGAAGGAGAGTAGGCCCGCAGCGGGATCAGGTTCATCAGACACAATATACATGCATTCTTTGCCAATTGGAGAAGCTTATGTAGGTATATCTATTGAATTTTTATGCTATTATATAGATAGGAAGCATAAAAATTCAATAGATATACCTACTACTCAGCAAATCCTCACGGTTGGCACAAGCGTGTTAGCAGCAAGCTAATTATATATGAAGATTCAGCAAATATTTGCAAACAACACCGTTCAGGTGTTGAAAGACGATGAGAATGTACTTGGTTTGGCGGTAGCCGGCTCTTGGCTGACAAACGAAATAGACGAGTTTTCAGATCTTGACCTTGTACTGGTGACAAGAGAAAAGATTGGTGGCCATAAGGACAAGATGGTAGAATATGCCAAACGTCTTCCGTATTTTCTTTCTGGTTTTACCGGTGAACATGTGGGTGAACCCAGAGTTTTGATCTGTCTTTATGATCAACCGCTTTTGCACGTTGACCTTAAATTCGTGACCCTTGAAGAGTTTAGGCACCGAATTGAAACACCGATACTCTTATTGGACAAAGAAGGGCAGTTGCAGAGGGTACTGGAAGAAACTGAGCCACATTTTCCGTACCCGGATTATCAATGGATAGAAGACCGCTTCTGGACCTGGATCCATTATGCCCTGCTCAAGATAGGAAGGGGAGAATTGATAGAAGCCTTTGACTTCTTTGGCTTTTTACGAATGGTAGTGTTTGGCCCTTTGCTGCACATCAAAAATGGAAACCTGCCTAGAGGTGTCCGTAAAGTGGAAACTCAACTTCCTATTGAAGATTTTGAGCAATTGAAGGAAACTTTACCAACCTATTCCAGAACCTCCCTGTTGAATAGTCTGGAACATTCTGTAGTCTTGTACCGGCAGTTAAGGAAGGAGCTTTTTGCAACAGAAGTAGTCTGGCACTCAGAAGCAGAAGGGAAGGTGATGTAATATTTTGATGAAATTAAGCTGCTGATCAATCCTCAAATAAAAGTGAATTAGCGTAAGCACGACAGGCAGGCAAGAATAAAAGCCCATCAGTGATTTAAGTTAACACAAGGATTTAAGTTAACACAAGACTATTATCGTCTCTCGTCTTGTTATCTACAAAAGGCCTTTGCCACTCTATTCAGGAAGGGCATATTAACTCATATTCCGTTAGGTAAAGCGTTTCCAATATTACTAATAGAAAAATTCATCACCAACACTTGCTTCTTCTGGTACAATTAGTAACTTTGAAACGCAAAGTACTTTAATATGAATCCACAGCATGAACAACTAGAAGCCCTGCACGAGATCCGCAGCATCATGGATCGTTCTTCCCGCTTCATCTCACTAAGCGGATTATCGGGGGTGTTTGCCGGTCTCTCTGCATTGGTTGGGGCGGCAGTGGTGAAGTGGTACTTTAGCCAACGTAACGTTAATTATTACTATGATGCGGGCCGCTCTTTCACCGCAGAAGACATTGTCTTTCTGTTGGGGGTAGCGGCGGGGGTGCTGGTTCTTGGATTTTGTACGGCTACGTATTTTACGGTTCGTAATGCCCGCAAAAAGAACCAACGCATTTGGGACAACCAGTCAAAACGGTTGCTGTTGAACCTGGCCATTCCATTGGCTTCTGGAGGCGCCTTCTGTGGCATTTTAATCTACCATAACATTTTATACTTGGTGGCACCGGCAATGCTCATTTTTTATGGCCTGGCGCTGCTGAACGGCAGTAAGTATACCTTAAGCGACATTCGTTACTTAGGTATCATAGAGATTATGCTTGGATTAATCGCGAGTATATTTGTGGGGTACGGACTAATGCTCTGGACCGTAGGCTTTGGGATGTTGCACATTGTTTACGGAGCGTTGGTGTATTTTAAGTACGAGCGTTAATCTATTGTGAAAAAGTATCTTGAGAATATAAACAAAGCCTTTGAAAGCAGGGCACGGTTGGGCATTATGTCGGTGTTGATGGTGGAAGACAGGGTTGATTTCAATACCCTCAAAGAAACCTTGCAGCTCACCGATGGCAACCTGGCAAGCCACTTGCGCGCTTTGGAAGACGCTGAATACCTGCGCGTGGAAAAGCAGTTTGTAGGACGTAAACCTCAGACTACGTATCAAGCCACGGAGGCGGGCCGCGAGGCATTTAAGAATCATTTAGATGCTTTAGAACAGCTGATTCTGAGCAATCGGCAGAACGAATAAATTTTTTTGAACCATAACTTTGAAAAGCAAAGTACTTTTAAAATAAACCATAAACATAACTAAAATTAAAAGCCATGACACAGCAAAAAGAATTAACCAATCCTGCACTTTCCATGGGATCATTTGTCAAACCCATGATAATAGGGGCGGGAATTGCGCTACTGGTGATCTCCTTCTTTGTTTTTGGAGTAGATGCACCGCATCCGGACTGGGGAAAGTATTGGAGGGCAAGACCACTCATTGTAACTCCTTTGGCCGGTGCTATGGGAGGGGCTTTCTATGCGTTCATGGTGTACCAGAGCTCACGGGGCTTTAACCGAACACTGGCAATTCTTCTTAGCCTGATCGTCTACGTCATTGGCTTGTGGCTGGGCATTGTGGCGGGGCTAGATTCTACCATGTGGGATTAGTAAACGTCATCTTCTGAAAGCGTTTTTACATCAATGACCAATAAGACCATGCGTGAAGAAATACTATCTAACCTGCATAACCCTAAACAGCTTGAGAAGCTTTACAGGGGGAACAAAACACCTTTCAAGCGTGAGTTCAACCAACTGTATCCTCAAATGAAAGGCAACATAGTGGCAGATTACTGGAATGAGCGGCTGCATTATGAATCAGAGGAAATCTCATGGGGTTCCAGAAATGAATTCCTGTTTGTACTCATCGCTGCGCTAATTGCTGGTACTATGGCCAAGTTGCCTGCCCTCTTCGCCATTCCTGAAGAATACTTTTATCCTAGAAATATAGGTTTTTTGGTGTTCCCCTTTCTGTCTGCCTACTTTGCCTGGAAAAACGGATTAGGAGTAAGTAAGATACTTTATCTGGCGGGTGCTATTGTCATGTGTTTGGTGTATGTCAATCTGCTACCAAATAATCTGAAAAGTGATACCCTAATTCTGGCTTGCCTTCATTTGCCGCTGCTGCTATGGGTGATTCTAGGGGTGACGTTTGTCGGTCATGAACTGAACAATTACAAGAAGCAACTTGAATTCCTGCGCTTCAACGGTGACTTGGCCGTGATGACGGCCCTGCTGCTAATTGCTGGTGGAATTATGACAGCTATTACTATTGGATTGTTCTCCCTCATCGGGTATAAGATAGAGCAGTTTTATGCCGAGTACATTGTAGCATTTGCTTTACCGGCAGTTCCAATCATGGCCTCTTACCTTACCCAAACCAATCCGCAACTGGTAAACAAAGTGTCGCCGGTAATTGCCAGAATTTTCAGCCCGTTGGTATTGGTGATGCTGGTGATTTACCTGGGAGCCATCATCTTCTCAGGAAAAGACCCTTATAACGACCGGGAGTTCCTCTTACTTTTTAACGTGCTGTTAGTAGGGGTAATGGCGTTAATCTTTTTCTCCGTGGCCGAGAATTCTATCAAATCAACCTCAACCTCGGGGGTATGGGTGCTGCTTCTATTGTCTATTGTCACCGTGATAGTGAATGGGATTGCCCTTTCTGCTATTTCTTTTAGAATCTCTGAATGGGGGATTACGCCTAATCGGGTAGCCATACTGGGGAGCAATGTTCTGATGTTGGTACATCTGCTGCTGGTTACAATGATGCTGCTAAAAACTGTCACCAGAAAGACAGCGCTTACCCAGGTAGGCAGGGCAATTACTTTTTACTTACCCATTTATTTCATCTGGACAATAGTAGTCGTGTTTCTCTTTCCGTTGGTGTTCAGTTTCAAGTAAAAGGGTCTGATTTCAAAAGAATACATTAAAGTTCTTCTACCTCAATTAGGTGATAAAAGAACCGGAAGCACAGCAGTTGTACAGCCTAATTTAATGTCTTTCATTTCCCTTTTCTCTTGCGGTATTCTGAGGATTGTCTCTTTTTTTGCTTCTCAACTTTGTAATGCAAAGTGCTTTTAAAGTGTGCTCGATGCTATCAGGTAAAACTATCTATCAAAAATGATGAGGTTACCATTGTATTACCTCGCCCAGGTAAGTTAGTGAGGGCAGATGCGCGGGAAGTATCTCTTCTAAATAATGCCCCTTGACTACAATAACCCAATAGCTCACAACATTAGAATTACCCGCAGGAGGGACCAGTCATTTAACTAGAAATATTCGGTATGAAAATAGACATCATCATCGCCTATGTTCAAAGATATGAGTTTGGACATGAACGGGATTTCGTGCCGCCCATCACCGGCATCCATTTGGCCGCCATCACGCCCCCTGAGCATGAGGTAAGGGTAATCCATCAGCAGATCGACAAAATAGACTTCAATTCCGATGCGGAGGTAATCGCCATCTCCTTTTTCAGTGGGTTTGCCATGGCAGCCTATAGGCTAGCGGTAGAATTCAAGGATAGAGGCAAAACAGTAGTAGCGGGTGGTCCGCATGTTACCTACTGCCAGGAAGAGGCTCTGACTTACTTTGATGCCATCGTGACGGGAGAGGCAGAAAATGTATGGCCCACCTTGTTGCAAGACATTCAGCTCGGCCGGTTGCAAACCATCTATTCCGGTACTCCCTGCGACATGACCGGTTTACCCACCCCCAGGTATGACCTTTTGCCCGACAGATTTTTCATCAAAAAAGTGATTCAGGCTACCAGAGGATGCCCGTTTTCCTGTTCGTTCTGCACAGTTCCCTCCCTTAACCCGGGTTTCCGGTTGCGGCCGGTGGAAGATGTCCTGCGAGATGCCTCTTATGATCATTTCCGGCATTGGTGGCAGAGAAAAATAGTCTGGTTCTGGGACGACAACCTCACCATCAGGAGACCTTACATCAAACAGCTTCTCACCCAAATGATCCCCCTGAAAAAGTGGTGGCTTACCCAAGCCAGCATGGACATCGCGAAAGATGCAGAGTTGCTGGATCTCATGAAGGCTTCCGGCTGTATAGGAGTTTTTCTGGGGATAGAATCCTTTGGCGCAGATTCCTTAGCCGATGCCAATAAAAGGCAAAACAAGATCACGCATTACAAAGAAGCGGTGAACGCGATCAGAAAACGCGGGATTGCCGTGATGGCCGGCTTCATTGCCGGATTTGACCATGATGATGAACAGAGCATCCTCCAGATGGCCGACCAACTCATGGAGATAGGCATAGATGTTCCTTTCCTCAGTATCATGACGCCTTTCAGAGGAACCCCCATTTATACCAAACTAGAGCTGGAAGGACGTATGCTCCCTGAACGGAACTGGAATTTTTACAATGGCTACAACGTGGCCTTCAAGCCTAAAAAGCTAAGCGAAACCCAACTGTTGCAGGCGCACCGGGCCTTGTGGAAAAAGTCTTTCTCGCCGCTGTATTCGTTCAAACGGATTTTGCGGGGCATCTTCACGTTAAGATTAGGAGCCTTTCTGCTATCCTTCTTCATGAATTCCTTTTATTCCTACAAAAGGGTGAGAAAGAACTACCCCATTGACATGAGCAAACGGATTGATGTTAACCAGATGGTACGGCCACGTGAGGTACAGACTCCTTTAAGCGCCTAGTTTTGCGTTTAGGGGCTGTTTTTGGAAAAAGAGCCCCTAAACACAAAAGATGGAAGGAGAACGTGTGCCCTCACACAAAAAAGTCATGGAAGCTTCCTTTGTTGTCGCCGTTGATCTGGCGGTTGAGCTGGTAAGCGGCGCTGATGAGGGCCAGATGGGTGAAGGCCTGGGGGAAATTACCCAGTTGCTCGCCCTGCTGGCCAATCTGCTCTGAATACAGGCCCAGGTGGTTGGCGTACACCAGCATGGTTTCAAAATGGAGACGGGCTTTGTCGTGCTGGCCGGCTTTGGAAAGGTTTTCGGCGTACCAGAAAGAACACATGCTGAACGTGCCTTCATCGCCGGTGATGCCGTCGGTGGCGCCGTCTTTGAGGTTGTAGCGGTACACCATGGAGCCCGCCATGAGTTCGTCTTCAATGGCTTTGAGCGTGGAGAGCCACTTAGGGTCTACCGGACTGATCATGCGCACCAGGGGCATGAGGAGCACCGCGGCATCTAGGGTGTTGGCGCCTTTGTACTGCACAAACGCCTGTTTTTCCTCGCTCCAGTGCTTCTCATAAACCTCTTCATAAATAGTATCGCGCACCTTGAGCCATTTCTCCAGCGGAGCGGGGAAGGACCGGTGCTGGGCAATCCGGATGCCGCGGTCCAGGGCAACCCAGGCCATGATTCTGGAGTAGGTGAATTCCTTCTGCTCACTGCGCACTTCCCAGATGCCGTGGTCAGGGCGTTGCCAGTTATCGGCCACGAAATCTATGAGGCAGGTAAGGTCTTTCCAGAAGGCGTAGGTGATGGGGCCGCCGTACTTGTTGTAGAGGTAAATGGTGTCAATGAGTTCGCCGTAAATGTCCAGCTGGAACTGCTGGGCCGCTTTGTTGCCAATGCGCACCGGGCCGGTTTTCTTGTAGCCCTCCAGATGGTCCAGGATGGTTTCGTGCAGATCGGTGGAGCCGTCTACGGCGTACATGAGCTGCAAATCTGAGGCTTTGGGCATTTCGCGGCAGCGCTCAATAACCCAGAGGCAGAACCGCCGGGCTTCTTCCATAAAGCCTAATCTAATAAAGGCATATACCGTGAAAGCGGCATCCCTGATCCAGGTGAAGCGGTAATCCCAGTTGCGGGGGCCGCCAATGTCTTCGGGCAGGCTGAACGTGGCAGCCGCCACCGTGGAACCGTAAGTGCAGGAGGTAAGCAGCTTGAGCGTAATGGCAGACCGCATCACCATTTCGCGCCAGTAACCGTGGTACGTAGTGCCCGCCACCCATTTGTGCCAGAAGCGGTAAGTGCGGCCCAGCGTACGCTCATAGTACTGCTGGAGCGTTTCCTGCGGTTTAGTGGGGGCCGAGGTGCCGCCCTCCAGCACAAAGCAGACGGTGTCGTTTTTGTGGAGCGTCCAGGTGCCGTGCAGGTTGCCTTTGCTGATGCGGCAGGGTTGGTCTGTAGTGAAAGTGAGCACCGTTTTGTCTGGGCCGTCGCTTTGCAACTGGTACGTATGGGCGTCTTTTTTGCTGATGGTATGCGAGGCGCGGGCGTAGTTAAACCGGGGTTGGAACTCCATCTTAAACGTCATGTGCCCTTTGATGATCTTGAGCATGCGCACCACCGTGCCGTTTTCCTCCTCGCCCTTGAGCGGCATAAAATCGGTGAGTTCGGCCATGCCTTCCTGCGTGAAGAAGCGGGTATGCAGAATGGCCGTGTCTGGGATGTACTGCTGCCGGGTACGGTAATCTTTGGAGGTAGGCACTATGGACCAATGGCCGCCTTTCTTATGGTCCAGCAGACTGGCGAAAATGGTGGGCGCGTCATACCGCGGGAAAGGCAGATAATCCAGGGAACCATATTTAGAGACTAAGGCCACCGTGTGCAGGTTGCCAATGAGTCCGTACTTTTCTATGGGCAGGTAGTGTTGCATGCGTTGGTAGATCGTATTTCTACTATAACGGCGGAAGGCGGTGAGTGTTCGGGAGGAGTAGGAGTTGCGTTTAGGAGCCGTTTTTCCGGAATTTGGCCTAAACCGGCAGACAGGGGAGAAGCGCTGGAATTATTCTGCCGCTCCCACTACTTTTTCTGCAACAAGCTTTCCTTATTTCGTACTACTACCGGACCGCTGCCATTTCCAAATTTGCGATGGTTGTGGTATGTTCGTGCATTGTTGGCTTAGTTACGCTCCATGAATACGTTTAGATTGAAAAGAGGCATTTTGAGGATTGAGGGAGACCGTATTTTCATTAGCGGTGACCAGGCCGGCGGCACCAAACTGCTGTACTTGCTGCTGGCGGTGGGCTGGATGGTTTTTTTCATGCTGCAGGCCCTCAAGCACTACAAAATGTACCTGCTTACCCAGGGCGCGTCGCAGCTCTTTTTCGCGGCGCTGGCCGCCCTCATTGTTTTATTCTGGAGTTATGTGGGCTATACCCGCGGCCTTAGCCCGGGGCCCGATGAGATACCGGTGCAGCACATCCTCAAGGCCCAGAAACAAGTCCGAGCCGCCGATGATACCCCGCTCATCACGCTTTTCCTCAAGAACAACCGCCGCCGTACCCTGGAGTTCCTGCACCTGGACGATCTGCACTTCACCCAGTCTTTGGCCGGTCATGGCGTGAAGATTGTGGACTGAGCCGTAGGACTAAATATAACTTGCCCGTGAGCTGAGGTTGGGTTTAGCGGCCGTTTTTCCAAAAAGAGCCCCTAAACGCAACATACCCTAAAATCTGTTTCAGCCGAAGTAATTCCGGTTCCTAAACTGTGCAGGCCGGTTCTTGCGTACAAGCGTCTGAATCTACCAAATCGGGAGCGTTGCGAGCACCCAGGGATTTTTTTACCTTACCTTAGCGCAATCGGCCACTGAAGGCTACGCCTAAGGAGCAGGAAAAGACTTTGGAGCCACCGCCCACGTTTTAAATACATGAGAGCACTCGTTAATTGTTACCGCCTCCTTTCCACCACCTGTCAACGCTGGGGCGCAGGATTACTGTTGCTGAGCCTATGCCTTCTGCACCTGGGCGGCGCGGCGGCGCAGGATTCCTTTGACACCGAGAAGCAGCTGTACTTCTTCCGGATCTGGGGACAGGTGAAATACTTCCATCCGGCCTCGGCCATGGGCAAACTCAACGCCGATTCTCTGTTCTTGACGCATTTGCCCAAGGTAGACTCGGCCAAGAATCAGAAGCAGGCGAATGCGGTGTTCCGCGATTTACTTAAAAACGTGGGGGTGCCGGCCAGCGAGAAAATGAAGCCGCAGAAGGATGATCCCAAAGGCGCATTCCTGCTCCAAAACGTAGACGATACCTGGCGCACCAAGAGCAAGTTCCTGAACTCTGAAAACCGCAAACTGCTGGATCAGCTCTTTGAGCGCCGCTACACCGGCGACCGCCACTACTACACCTACATTCGAAACAATCCTTACGGTGGCACCATGCCCCATGAGCCCTCCTACGCCGCAGAACCCAGGGAGAACCTGCCGTACGCCCTGCGCATGCTGGCGCTTGCCAAGTTCAAAGCCTTTGTAGACTACCTGTATCCCTACAAATACCTCATGGACCAACCCTGGGACCAGGTGATAAGCCAATACCTGCCGCTGTTCGCCCAGTGTCCTACCCGGCAGGAGTATGAGCGGCTGCTGCTGGCCGTGAACGCCCGTCTGGATGATACCCAGGCTTATCCCTTTTTCCGGCAGTTGCATTACCGTGAGCAGCTGTTCAAAAACCATTATTACCCGCCGTTTGATTACCAGGTGGCCGAACAGAAGATTATAGTAACCGCCATCATAGACGAAGCCCTCTGCAAGCGATCCAACATTCGCCGAGGCGATGTGATTGAAGCCCTGGACAGCGTGGCCGTAGGGGAGTGGGTAGGGGCGCTCAACGCACTGCTGTCGGTGTCTAATTCCTCGGCGCTGTGGGCGCGGGTTGGTGAGTGGGGCGACAACCTGCTGTTCCGTTCCGAAGACCCGGTAATGCAGGTGCGCCTCACGCGCGCTGAGGAGCAGATCAGTACCACGCTCAGGCTTATGGACCCCAGCCAGACGGCCAAGGCCAAGCTGATTGATGCCTATTTTAAGAAAAAGCAGACGGCACCGGCCAAGAAGAGCAAAGCCCTGGCCTACGCCGCCCGGGGCATTGTGCATTTCAAGATTGATGACACGTTCAGGCTGATCAAAGACGAATCCTCTGAAGAAGACCTCCGGCTCATGGATTCCCTGTTAAACCGGGCCATCAAAGCGAAGGGAATCATCTTTGACATGCGCGGCGAGCCAGACAACAGCGATTTCGTGTTTTATTACCTGTACAAGAAGTTCGGGAAGAAGAACCACCATTTCGCGCGGTATTACCAGCTGAACCCGTATCAGCCCGGCACGTACCGCCTGCTCACCCACCCCGAGGTCTATTACCCCACCGACCTCACTCCCGATGAAACCGAATACAAGGGCAAGGTAGTGATTCTGGTAAACGGCACCACCCAAAGCATTGCCGAGTGGCACACCATGAGCCTGCAACGCCTCTTCCCGGGCAGCATTACCCTGGGCCAGCAAACCGCCGGGGCCGACGGTGACGTGAAAAAGATGGTCTTACCGGGTAACTATGTAGTCTCCCTCTCCGGCAACGCGGTCTATTACCCCAACAATGCCGCCACCCAACGCGTGGGAATACGCCTGAATGAACAAGTCCAACCCACCGTGAAAGGCACCTTAGCCAAGCAGGACGAACTCCTGCAAAAAGCCGTAGACCTCATCAACAGCCAAGAAGAGAAGAAGGCGGAAGCGAAGAAGTAAACCATTGGGAAAGACTACTTCTATTTTATAGTTGTCTCTGAGAAGGTAACACAAAAAGCTGTGAAGTAAAATCTTTCTGGCTTAGCCCTAATCTATTCGGATAGTTACGGTTAATTACGGCTGTGTGAACGGAGACAGCTTATAGCCCGTTCTTGTCGTTCATTAATTCTATGTTATACCCGAGTGGCGCTCTGGAGCGACATTAGGTTGCTCGGGTATTTTCGTTTAGTAGAGGCTTTTTATTACCTTCAGCAAGTAAAACCGGATTCAGTATGTTCCAGCACTCCATCCAAAGTGCCAATAACCGGACAGTTCCGTTTATCTAGTAGTTGTATGTCATATCAATGATGAAGAGAACCATTATATTTTTAGCAATAATTGTCTGCTGCTTTAGTTGCAACAATGAAACGGGTTATAAAGAATTTACCTCTGAGCAGGATTGGTTCACAATTCAACTGCCTGACAACTGGAGTGAGACTAAAGATAATGAAGGGACTTACATTTTCTATGATGAAGAAAACTGGAAAGGGACCTTCAGGATAACACCCATAAGATTAGACAGTAGGAAAGTAAAAGACACGGTTACTGATTTGCTGGCAAGACAACTTAAGGATAAAGCTTCTAAGGGAGCTAAAATGGTTAAAATTGGTGACTTTGACTGTGTTTTCTATAAAGAATACGTTCAAGAAACATCAGGAGAGGTGTTAATGTACAAATGGACATTAGGAAGCAGTAACACCGTTTTTCTGGTATCATACGCCACCAAGAAAGAAATAGAGGCAACAGAGTCACACCCTGAAGAGTTGAGGCAAGTTGAAAATGTGATAAAGTCACTACAAATAAAATAGAAACATCATACAACAACAGCTAAACGTCAGCCTCGGCCGACGGCCTAGCACGTTGTTTACACGAGGCCGTTAGGTAAAAATGAAGATAAGGAAAAGTCTGATATTAGTTCACTTTATTCCCTTTTTAACATGTCTGCCAATATTTGGTCAAACCTATTCCACAAAAGTTTCTGATATAGAAGTAATAAACTTTATCAACAGCCAAGCTAAAGGAAGTTATAGTCAAAAGATAAATAGTTGGAAATTGGAGGAGGTGTACCAGCCCGACTCCGTATTGGAAAAACTAAAGCCTAGGAAAAACTCGACACCTAGTGAAAAACGGATTAATTCTTTTACTTACGGTGTGGCACCACTACTTAATGACTTCCTAAATAAAACCGACTTTGAGTTCATTAAAGAGCAGATTGCTGGATTACAGGGTAAGGAATGGCAAACGGTAAAAGAAATTATGAAAACGAAAAAGCCAGAGCATAGCAAGGACGAGTACTTCATTTATTCTTTCCCTTTGTTCAGCAAAGACAAAAATTACGCAATAATGAAAACCGACTTCTATTGCGGCAATCTATGTGGTTGGTCGTGCATATAAGTATGCAAAAAAGCAGAAAATGGGCAATGGGAAAATCAGGGATGTTATTCTAAAAAAGTATATCATTAAAACATTTTGCCTAACAACAACTAAACGTCAGCTACGGCCGACGTTTAATTGTTTATACTAACCGTTACCTATACCGCAAAGCAAATGAAATACAGAGAAGCTAACATCAATGACATACAGCAAATACAACTTGTTAGGCATTCAGTAAAGGAGAATATTCTATCAAATCCAGACCTGGTGACAGATGATCACTGCAAAGAGTTTTTGACCCAGCGAGGAAAAGGTTGGGTTTGTGAAATAGATAGTTTGATAGTAGGATTTGCAATTGCAGATTTAAAGGACAACAATATTTGGGCTCTGTTTTTGAAGCCCGAAGTTGAAGGGAAAGGTATTGGTCGTCAGTTGCACGAGCTAATGCTGGATTGGTATTTTTCTCAAGGGAAGGAAAAGGTTTGGCTGGGCACATCACCAGGTACCCGGGCAGAGAAATTCTACAGAAAGATGGGCTGGACAGAAACAGGATTGCACGGTGATCGTGAAATCAAGTTTGAAATGACAAGAGAAGATTGGCTGGAAAGGAAGAATCAGCCAAAAGAAGCATAGAAGGGAACATTGCACCTAACCATGCCCATAGCTTAGGTGATCTTTACTGTTGGTTATAGGAGGCCTTAAAAGTAAAATAACTAGGCCTGTACCCTACCTGATATTCCTAAGAACGATTAGTTCCAAATAACTGTACTTATTTGGAATGGTAATTGCTGTTCTCCTTTTACCAATATTTCTCTATTTGCATTTGCTTTACTTTTTGGGAGAATTCTGCTCAGTAATATTACTGGCAGAATAAGCTAGCAGAAGGGAGGATGGGTTCAGGATTGAACGCTTTGCCTTGTGTCTTCCTCTGGTGTTACTGATATATAATGCTCATCTTCAAATAAATGAAAGTATACCCTTTATAAATCAATTTTATATGAAGAACTATTTATTTATACTGTTAATAACCATAGTTAGTTTACAAGTACATGGGCAGCGTATCCAAACTGACATCTTCAATGATCTTCAGTATGAGTCTAAGGGGCAAAAGTATAAGGCAACTTTAAAGAAAGACATCTTCGATAACCTGATATTTTCTGATAATAACAACAATGAAATCACCTATACAAAGAAATATCTTGATCTGAATCACAAAGGGTTAATAACCGATGAAGAAGCTAAATTAAGTTTCTTTGGGTACTTTATTAACAGATATAGCTCAGGGAGAGACTACAAAGCCAAATATGATGTAGATATTTTTGATAAAGTCATTGTTGAAGACAATAAGAACAACCGGGTAGAAATTGGAGAAGATATCTTCGGGAATTTTACCTATGAAGAGAATAGAAATAATTCAAAGTTATCTATCAAAAGAGACCTTTCCGGTAATTTAGAATTCAATTCAGAGAAAGAACAAGCTTCTCTAAGGAAAGATATATTCAATAAATGGAGTTATAAAGATAGTAGTGGCAACAACTTGGAATTCAGTAACAAGTCATGGAGAAAATTAATGCAGAGGCATGGAAGCGATGAAGAAGTCTTCTATTATTTAGTGAAAAAACTCCTCCTTTTTTAAATTCCATAGGCATAACTATTCTTAGTAAGGAGCCAAAAAAGGCTATACTGTACGTGAGGTAAGTTTTGCCCAAGGGTACAAAGCCATACTACAAAAAGGTAACGTAACTCCTACGCATGTAAGGATACGTGAGGTGAATACCCCAACATTTTGCTGTAACGCCCTTTTCGCAATGTTATAAGACCTTTAAATCACAGCCAAGCAACTATTTAGAAACTTCGCACCCCCAAGCTCTTTTTGGGTCGTCCTGAAACTACTTAAGAGTGATTTCTGGCACGGCGGCTAAAACAAAGCTTGTGTGGGAGGCTAGTTTTCAGTAAAATGCACTAGATTAACGCTTCATGCTCCTGTGGCGGGCCAAATTACTGTCCATGGGCCGTCTTCTGTCGCGGAATAATGGTTCCTGCGCGTTTTAGTGATACCAATGAATACCCTTTTAACAATTTTACTTTTCGCTTTCCCATCGGCGGGCCCGGCAGTACCACCAGCGCAAGAGCTACAGCAGTGGAAGAAATTAGATCAACAGGCTTTGGTGCAGATTTACGCGGCTCCGGAAGACAGCGTGAAACGCAAGAAGGGTTTGGAGAAACTATACACCAAAACGTTGATCTCCATGACCGACAGCGAGAAAGCGGGGGTACGGTGTTCTGCTTTTCTGGCGCTGGTAAAGCTGGACCATGAGATGGTGAAGGAGATTTTCCTGAAACACCTAGACGACGATGAGCGCCTGTTGTTTGGCGTTGTCTGGAGCCTCTTCGCCAATTATGAGCAGGTAAACCAGTTTATGCTGGAGCAATTGCACCCAGAAAACTCCAAGAGCAGCTATAGACTTACCAAGCAGGAATACGAGAAATACCGGAAGCAGATCTACCGGTAAAGAATCCCTGCGGTTTCCAAAGGCAATAACATGCAGAATGTAGGTATTAGAGTGTATAATGTAGTAGATAAGCCCCTGGTGCTGCATTTGCTGCGGTTGAACACCCCCACTTATTTTGCCCCCGAAGAGGAAAAGGACCTGCTTTATTACTTAGCGCACGAAGTAGAGGAATATTATGTATTGGAGTGTGATGGGGAAGTGATTGGGTGCGGAGGCGTCAACTATGACCAGAACCGCACAATAGGGAAAATAAGTTGGGATATACTGCATCCAGAACATCAGGGGAAAGGGTTGGGGAGTCTGCTGCTTTTGTACAGGATCAAGAATTTACGGGAGCAGCCCCAGGTAAAGCAGATCACCGTCAGGACCTCGCAGTTGGTGTATCTGTTTTATGAGAAGCATGGGTTTCAACTCAGGCAGATAACCAGAGATTATTGGTCACCGGGGTTTGACCTGTATCACATGGAGTACGAAGGTGCGTTGTGAAAGCTTCCGCGTTCACCCCAGGCGGCTACCTTAACACCAGAGTTTATACGTATCAGAGTATCCACCTCTTAAACATATTCATCTATGGGATTCTTTTCAGCCATTCTGGGGAATGCGGGTGCAGTAAGCCAGGAAACTTTATTGAAAGACTACGGCAAACTCTTAGCCCAGGGCGAAGAGATTGAGCTAGGCTTTAAACTGATCAGGGATACGTTCATGTTCACCTCCAAACGCCTCATCCTCATTGAGCGGCAGGGCCTCACCGGCAACAAAACCGAATACCTGTCGGTGTCTTACAAGAGCATTTCCCGGTTCAGCGTGGAAACGGCGGGCACTTTTGACCTGGATGCCGAACTCAAGATCTGGGTTTCCAGTGAGCTGGAGCCCAGCATCCGGAAGAAGTTCAACAAGTCAGTAGACGTATATGAGGTGCAGAAAGTGCTGGCCCTGCATGTATTACGGTAGCTAGCCCCCTGCCGCGCCATTGTTTTTAGAACCGCCACTTCCCCAAAGGAGTGGCAGTTGCGTTTAGCGGCTCTTTTTCCCAAATGAACGCCAAAACGCAAAGCGGAATTCTCCCTACTTTTGTGGTGTTCACTCCGTAGCAACGTGCCTGGCCTAAAACCAGTACAAGTACCCATAACTCTTATACCCATGGAAAACCAAGAGAAAAAATATAACGACCTCACCCCCGAAGAAGAATACGTGATCCTGCACAAAGGCACTGAGCGGCCCTTCACCGGTAAATTGTACACCGTAAAAGAAGCCGGTACCTATATCTGCCGCCGCTGCAATGCGCCCCTTTACCGCTCCGAGGACAAGTTCGAATCGCACTGCGGCTGGCCCAGCTTCGATGATGAGATTCCGGGTGCCGTGACCCGCGTACCGGACGCAGACGGAAGACGCACCGAGATCATCTGCTCTAACTGCGGCGGTCACCTGGGCCACGTGTTCCTGGGTGAGCGCTTCACGTCCAAAAACACCCGCCACTGCGTGAATTCCATTTCCATGGCGTTTGTGCCCGCCACAGACAAAGCCTAAGCCATAGGTTGGAAGCGGTTCTCTTCATAGGGCTGCAGGCATCTGGGAAGTCTACATTTTACAGACAGCGTTTTTTCAACTCCCACGTGCGCATCAGCTTAGATCTGCTACGTACCCGCAACCGGGAGCGGCAGTTCCTGAACGTGTGCCTGCAAACCAGTGCCAAGCTTGTGGTAGACAACACAAATCCTACCAGAGAAGACCGGGCCCGCTACCTGGAGCCTTGTAAAAAGCGGCGGTATAAGGTAGTAGGCTACTATTTCCAGACCTCGCTGCCAGACGCCCTGGCCCGCAACAACGCCCGCGAAGGAAAAGAAAAAGTAAAAGCCATTGCTTTGTATGATGTGCGCAAGAAGTTGCAGCCCCCGTCTTTTGACGAAGGGTTTGACCAGATCTTCAGCGTGCGCCTGCACGGCGATGGCTTTTTGGTGGAGGAATGGACCCAAGGGCAAGATCATGTTTGAGAACCGCCACATAGATTGGGAGCAGAACGCCCGGCAACAGCCCCAGGGCGAGTACATCTGTAGCCGCTGCGGCACCCCCTTGTTCGGGGCCCATCAGAAGTTCGATTCCAAAACCGGCTTCCCCAGTTTCTGGTCGCACTTGGGTGATCATGTACAGCAGCATCTGCTCAGCACCTACGGCCGTGACAGAATCCAGCTCCTTTGCCACAATTGCGGCCTGCACCTGGGCCACCTGTTCCAGGACGAGAGAACACCCACCCAAGTACGCTACTGCATCAACGCCGAGTCTATCCGGTTCAACCCAAGCCAACCGGAGGAAGGGGAGAAGTAGTGATTTATACCAATCCGGCTTAAGCCTAATTCGAGGGTATGTCCATTTAACTTAGGAGAGTGAACAGCCATTACCTATGCAAGCTACCGTGCGTTTAGGGGCGCTTTTTCTGAAAACGGCCCCTAAACGCACGGCTTTTCCTATCTTCCTTCGGCTATCGTAGCTATTTTGTTCCTGTACTGGGCTTTATTGGGCAGCAGTGTGTTTGCCTGGTTTAGGCGTAAATTTCAAAAAAGAGCCGCTAAACGGATTCTGTATTGTCGGCTACCTCTTGGTCAGGAACAATATATCTGTGTTTTAGCTGGGGTACTAGAGAGTAGCAATTGGATTGCTTCTGCCGTAAGGGTCAGGTTGGGAAGCAGTTGTTCCAACTTTTCCCTTGGCCAAAATCCGGCCAGATAGGCGTTTAAACGGGCAGCAGTGGTAGTTTGGTAGAATCGGGGCAAATTTGGATGAGTTAGTTCCAGTTCCTGGCGCAAGGCATGGTGGCGTTGCAGGTACCATTTCTGGTGCCGCGCTTCGGCGAAGTAAAAATGTTGGAAGGGCAGTACCAGCGTGTGTAGGGGCTGGTTGCGTTTCTGTTCCTCCGTGGCAATGCGTTGCCGGGCTGCGGCTTCCTGTTCCTCAGAATGGCAGAAGATGGCGGAAGTGTACTGCCGCTTCCAGGGGAGTTTGCCGGGGCTATGGTTGGAGAAGAACAGGTCCAGCAGTTGTTCAAAACTAATAGTTGCCGGATCGGTTACTAACTGTACGGTTTCCAGGTGCTGACCCAGATTCCAATAGGTGGGCGCGTCTGAATCACCGCCCGCATACCCCACGGCTGTCTGTAGAACGCCCTCCTGACCGCCAAACAGAGCGTCTGGTTTCCAGAAACAGCCCATGGCCAGGGTCACCAGCTGCGGACGAACGGCTGAAGTTTCCGTGGAATAAAAGGAGTATTCTGGTTCTGTAAACTGCATATTGGTATAACGTGAAAAGCAACGGCATCGGCACATTATTTCCCGTTGCCACGCTAGCAACAGTACCTCAACTTGCCGCCGCCTCTTTTACGTAGAAGAACTCCAGCACTAAGTATTGTACATGAATACACCTTACCTGTCTTTAACCATTACCCAGATTATTGAAGAGATTCCGGAGGTGAAGACCTTTGTGTTTGGGGGGGCAGATGCCCAAGCCATCCGGTATCAACCGGGGCAATACCTCACGTTGGTAGCCCATGATGCCCACGGCGAAGTGAGAAGGTCTTATTCCATCACGTCTGCCCCCGCGGCCGGAGAACTGCTCTCCATTGGCGTGAAACGGATAGAGAACGGCTTCCTTTCCAGACAGCTGATTGACCACGCCCGGGTAGGCGATACGGTGCAGACCATAGGGGCCGCCGGTTTCTTTACCTTACCAGAAGATCTCTCTGCTTACGGTCAGATCTTTTTCTGGGCGGCGGGCAGTGGCATTACACCTATTTACTCCCTTATCAAAACGCTGTTGCACACCCAGCCCAATCTGCCCATGGTGCTGGTATATAGCAACCACTCGCCCCAGACCACCATCTACCGGCAGGAATTGATCCAGTTGGCCATGCAATACCCGGCGCAACTCCAGGTCAGGTTTATTGACAGCGTGACGCCTAGATTAGCTGAGGCTCGTTTGCACAGGCAGTTGCTGGAAGATTTGGTCCGGCAGTATGCTGTTGTGTCTCCAGATGAAATATTATGTTATGTATGCGGCCCCGAGAACTACCGCCGGTTGTGCTTGTATGGGCTTCGGGAGGTAGGGGTGCCCGCTGATAACATCCGGCAGGAAACCTTCAGTACCACCAAAGTAGTCTCCAAAATTACGCCGCCAGACACAGCTCCCCATTCGGTGGAAATCCTGTACCAGGGGCAGGTGTACCCGTTGCAGGTGCAGTATCCAGACACCATTCTGCAAGCCGCCCGAAACGCGGGGCTTATGTTGCCCTACAGCTGTGAGGCGGGCCGCTGCGGGAACTGCGCGGCCACCTGTCTGGAGGGCAACGTCTGGATGTCTTATAACGAAGTACTCACCGACCGGGACCTAGCCCGCGGCCTGACGCTGACGTGTGTAGGATACCCGGTAGGAGGGGACGTGAAACTGGAGGTGCGGTAGAAACAATCGTTTTGGCCCTGTTTTCAGAAAAACGGCCGCTAAACCCAAACACGAAAAAGGCAGCCCTGGTTGAGGCTGCCTTTCCTGTTACTGCTGAGGATTTGTTTTCTGCGGAGAATCTTTGGAAGTGTTCTCCTTGTCTACGCGCAGGAGCCAGTCCATTGCCGTAGGCACGTCTTCAAACATCTTGATCTGGAATTGATCACTGATGCGCTGGTGCAACTGGTGGAAAGACATTTTGCCGTAAATGCCCGGGGCCAGCACCTGGGCCATGTATTGCAGACCCAGTTCCATCACCTTCGGGGTCCAGAACTGTACAATCCAATCATTGGCGATATCCCAGGGGCCAATTAGTTCTTTGTGGTCGTTCAGCAGCCGGGGACAAGGCTGCTGTTTCAGCATCTCAATGTAAAAGGTGCCTCCCTCCATCACGGTGTCCAAGCTCTGGATCCCAACCCACTGGGCATGGATATAGCTATTGTCTGCCGCCCGCTCCGCCACCAGAAACACGTCCCCGTTCGGCTTTTTCAATTCAGCTTTTGTCATAAGTTATGAGCATCAGCAGCACCACACTACCCGTCTTGCCACTGATGGTACTTTTAGTCTTTTGTCTAAAACTTGTCTGTTTTTATCGTAAAACTAAAAAAAGAGCCCAATGTTATGGCAAAGGGCTCTTTTTTTTCTGAAATCAGTCTATTATTTCATGGTTTGGGGCTGAGGTTTGTTTTTTACGTATTTCTCCAGCCACTGGTCCATTTCCCAAAGCATGTGCATGATAGACTCCTTGGCGCCATAGCCGTGGCTCTCAGCGGGCAGCACCACGTAGCGGGTGGTGGCGCCGTGTCCTTTGAGGGCATTGTAGAACCGCTCACTCTGGATAGGGAAGGTGCCGGAGTTGTTATCTGCCTCACCGTGGATGAGCAGGATAGGCGTCTTGATCTTGTTGGCGTAGTTGAACGGCGACATCTTGGCGTACACCTCAGGCGCTTGCCAGAACGTCCGTTCCTCGGCCTGGAACCCGAAGGGAGTTAACGTCCGGTTGTACGCGCCACTGCGGGCAATACCCGCAGCAAACAAGTCTGAGTGCGCCAGCAGGTTCGCGGTCATGAAGGCGCCGTATGAGTGACCGCCCACCCCTACACGGGTTGGATCTGCAATGCCCATCTTGGCAACCTCGTCAATGGCGGCTTTCGCGCTGGCTACCAATTGCTCTACGTACGTGTCATTGGGTTCAGCATCGCCTTCGCCCACAATCGGAATGTCGGTGCGGTCTAGTACGGCGTAGCCTCTGGTTACCCAGAACAGCGGAGAGCCGTAGCTTACGCGGGTAAATTCATACGGTGAGGTTTTCACCTGGCCGGCCGAGGCGGCATCTTTGAATTCGCGTGGGTAGGCCCACAGAAGCATGGGCAGGCGACCCTGCTCTTTCTTGTAGCCTTTTGGGGTGTAGAGGGTAGCCGTGAGCGTAACGCCGTCATTGCGCTTGTAGGTGAGCAACTGTTTCTGCACGCCAATCAACTCTGGTGAGGGGTGTGGGAACTTAGTCACCGCCGTGAGCTTTTTGGAGCCCACCTGGCGCAGGAAGTAGTTAGGCGGAGTGTTCTCAGACTCGCGGCGGGTAATGAAAACGCCTTTCTCCGCGTCCAGCAAATCAACGGGTCGCTCATAATAGGGAGCCTCTGACCGCCAGAGAATGTCTGCTTTCTTAGTGGCCAGGTTGAATTTGCTCAGGTACGGCCGGTTGCCCTGCGGCGAGCCACCCTCACTGATCATGTAAAGGTGCTGGCCAGCTTTATCGGTGAGGAGCACGCTGCGCCCGAACTGGTTTTTGGTCATCACCGGAGATCCTGGATCAGTATAGAGGTCTTCATAGGAACGTTCTACCAATACCACCGGTTCAGCGCCCGGCTGGCTGGGTTTAATGCGCAGTTGGCGCTCCTGGCGGGTTTTCCACCAGCGCTCGGTCACCAGCGCCAGGTCATTGTTCCCCCAGGTGATGCCGCTGTAGCGCAGTTTGGTGCCTACCAACGCCACCGGTTTCTGATTGAAAGGGGCAGCCTGCAAATAGACAATGTCTCTCACGGGAACGTCTTTCTTGTCATCGCCGCCGTCCTGGGCTTCTACCCAGTACAAGGTGGCGGGTTGGTCTGCGCGCCAGGCAACGTTGCGGGGGCCGGCGGCCACGGCATTAAACCCAACCGGAATGTTTTCTCCCAGCGGAATGTCAGCGATCTGTTTCACCATTTTGCCCTGGCGGTCCCACACCTCTACGGCGTAAGGAAACAGGTAAGACGGCACCAGGTAAGAGTACGGCCGGTGAGTGGTAGACACCAGTACATACTGCCCGTCTGGCGATACGTTAAACGACCGGATGATGCCCTGCGCACCCACCTTAGTCTGTTGCCCGTCCAAGGTAACCTGTACCAGTTGGCTCGTGAGGTAATAGTCAAAGAGGGCCTCGTCCTGGCGGTTCTTGAGCAGATCCTGGTAGGTGCGGGAAGGGGCGGTGCGGCCCAGGTTCTCCTGGATCACGGGTCCTACGGGAGTGGTGTTGGTTTTAGGCGCCTCACCGCGCGCAGTGTTCACCAGTTTCACCAGCAGTGATTTACTGTCCGGGGCCCACCCGAAGGCGTTGCCCCAGGCATCGTTCACGGTGGCCGCCGTGAGTTTGCGGGCCGAGCGCTCCTGCACGTTCACCACCCACAGCTCAATGCCGTTGTTGATGGTGTTGAGGAAGGCGATCTGCTTTTCATCCGGTGACCAGGTTACATCAGAGATCTTGGCATTGGCCGGCAAGCCCTGGATGCTGAATTCCTGGCCACCTTTCACTTTCTTGAACTTCAGGTTGTTGAAGGAAGAACCACGGCTGGTTCCGTTTACGGCAGGGTTAATGCGCAAGCCACCAATCCGGGCCTCGGGGGCGGCCACTTCCTCAATAGACGGATAGCCGGGACGCTCCATCAGCAGCATCCACTCGCCTTTGGAGTCAAACGTCACAGAAGGAGTAGCCGGGGCTTCAATGAGATTGGCAATGGATTCAGCGGGACGCTGGTAGGGGAGGTTGAGGTCTTTGGCACCCTGTGCCATGACCGCCGGACCAGAAAGGGAAAGGGCCAGCAACCAGACCGCCAGCCTTGAACGGTTGGAAATAACTGATTTATACATGTTTGCAGGTTTGGTGAGAGAATAGAGGGGCTAAGATACAAAACTTCCTGTATTTGCGTTTAGGGGCTCTTTTTCCAAAAACGGCCCCTAAACACAAATACAGGAAGCCTTAACCACGGTTACCTGCAACCTTAGAACCAAATGTTATTGGCGCTCGGCAATGGCTTGCCGGTAGAACAGCGTGTGCCGCCTGGCGGGCGCAGTGCTGAAATACACCTCCAGAAACTTTTCCTGCTTTTCTATCTCCTGTAAACCCTCGGCCACTTTCTGGTGTAGGCTCTGCACCGACAGGAGCAGAGAAGTATTGTCCAGCGGGTGCAGGCGCTGGAGCAGTTCTCGGGCTTCAGAGAAATATTTTTTATGACCGGTGATCTGCTGCCGTATGTCCTGCTCTCTCTTAGCGGTTTTAAACTGATTGTTTTTAAGCCGGATGAACCCATTTAATCCGTCAATGCCTTTATTATAAGCGCTCACGGCAGTGTTGAATAGATCTACCGCCTCATTCTTCCGGAATACAGCCAGGTTTTTCTTAGACTGGTTCAGTTGCTCCAACACCACTGGCGGGATAACTTTCTGGCTTTCCATTCTCCTGATGGCTCCCACCAATCTTGCTTTCTCTGCCGCAGACGCATAAGCCTTAAGCGTGTCTTTATAGGCGAAAACAGTTTTCGGCTTTAAGGTGGTTGGCGAGGACGATAAAAACTGCTGATAGGAAACGGGTTGTTCCAAAAGCTGCCACAGCGGGTCAAAAGGCATGTGCGTCTTGATCATCTCCGCAGGGGAAACCTTGAAGTGGCGGGGATTAAGCTTCTTTACAAAAACGCCATTCTCCACAAAACCAGCGCCCCAGGTAGGATCAAACAGATACCATTGGCCGTTTACCTGCGCTGCGCACCAGGCGTGGGTCATGGGTTTGGCCGTGCCTTTGGGCAGGATAAATCCCGTGATCAAGTGAGCCTGAATGTCGGTTTTGGTGCAGAGATCCAGAAAGACTTCGGCGTAGCCTTGGCAGAGGGCTTTTCGCGTAGCCATTGTCTGCCTGATCAGAGCCTCGCGCTCATAATAGAGGGGGGCGTTGGTGAAGGTTTTTACGTCATAGGCAATGTTGGAGACTAGCCAGAAGAAGATGGCGTGTACCTTATCTTCCTCGGTCTCGAGGTGGCTGTTCAGGTAGGTAGCCAAAGCCTGCGTGGTTTTAGTCTGGGCCGAGGGAATTGCCAACGCAGAAACCACCGGCGTAGCCTTGGCCGGAACGCTCTGCGCCTGTGCCTGCAGAACAAGGGGCAGGAAGAAAAAAAGGAAAAGCAGCCTGGGCATGCGGGTCTTTAAATAGGAAGTAGGAACATTACCTCAACAAGAAGCAGATACAGAACGTTTCTGGGTTTCTCTTTAAATATACACAGGATAACAGGTGCCGGAAAAGATTTGGCTCTATACTTGCAGCCTCTTTTGCAGATGTAACCAATGCGTATATGAAAAGACAGTTTGCTCCCATACTGCTGATGCTGGTACTGCTGGTAAGTGCCGCCAGTTGCTCCAGTTCCAGAACCACTACCAGTACTTCCAGAACTTCATCAGTGAAGCGGGTTTCCTCTGTGCGCAACCTGCCTCCGGGCCAGGCCAAGAAAATCTACGGTGAGCAGTCGGCCAAGGCTTTTGCCCCCGGGCAGCAGAAGAAACTATACAAGGCAGATGATCATCCCGGCAACGGGCACAAAGGCCGGAAGAAGGGCAAAGGAAAGAAACACTAAGTACCAGCTTCGGTCCTGAGGCTTGTTATGATTTCCGTTTAGGGGCTCTTTTTGGAAAAACAGCCCCTAAACAGCTGCCCCTTGGTGAGTTTCTGGCGCTGTACAAGCCGTTTCGCCAATAGCAAAAGATAACGGGGTCTAACCCGCTTTGCTCGCTTGCGTAAACAGGTACAGAACTAAACAGCAAGACTATGGCAACCAAAGACGAAGAGCAACTGGGTTCAAAATCCACGGGCAATATAAACGACGATTACCACCAGCGGAACGCGCCGGGCAACAGCCCAGACCCATCGGCGAAGCGCAATATTGGCCTGGGGGGCGACACCGAACGCAACGACCAGAAAGACCGCCTGGAGAACCTGCACATTGGCGGGAACGAGATCACCGGTTACGGCGCTAACGACCCTAACAGCAAGGAATCTGATACTCAAGGGCCCGGTTTTGAGTACGAGGGTAGTTATCAGGCCATGGGCGGCAGCGCCGACGGTGTACGCATGCACGACCAGCCGCTGGACAGCAAAGACACCGATGAAGAGGAAACCGATTATAACCGCTTATAAAGAAAGAACCAAGAGAGCGCAAGGTTCTCCGTAACAAAAAGGGTTGCTGTGTGTACAGCAACCCTTTTTATTTTAATAGTCTTAATCATATTACTCAGTGGGGTACCACTGCCGGAGGCGCACATCTATCTTTTTCTTACCGGCTTCTACCTTGGTTTTGAAAGCGTTCACGTCACTGAGGCCGTTCTGACCCCGGTAATGGTAAGGGTACACCACTTTGGGTTTGAAAGCGAGCACGGCAGAGGCGGCCTGGTCAATGTCCATGGTGTAGGGCAGGTTCATGCAGACAAAGGCCACGTCAATGTTCTTGAGGGCACGCATTTCCGGAATATCTTCAGTGTCTCCGGACAGGTAGAGGTGCTTGTTGCCCAGATTCAGGACATACCCGTTTCCCCGGCCTTTGGGATGGCGGCTGTCGGCGGTTTCGGGCAGGTTGTACATGGGAATGGCTGTGATTTCAATTTCGTGCTGTTTCGTTTTTGACCCATTGGTGAGCACTATTGCCTTGGGTTTCATGGATGGGGGCAGTTGGTCTACCACCGCCTGCGGGGCTACAATGGTGGCGTTGCTTACGGGCAGGGCTTGCAGCGTTTTAAGGTCCAGGTGATCGCCGTGGATGTCGGTGATCAGGATCAGATCCGGGGTCGACTGATTCGTGTACAGCGCCGCGCCGCCGTAAGGGTCTACCCAAATGGTCTTGTTGTTCCATTTCAGAACCACAGAACCGTGCGTAATGGGCTGGATGGTTAGATCACCTTTGTCGGTTTTTACTTGGTCTGGGGTGGCTAAAGTCTGTGCCCCGGCCGCGTACGTGCCCAGGCATAAAAGAAAGAGCAAAAGTTTTTTCATAGATGACAATTAGGTTTGGTGCTGATGAAGGTAAGACAAGAAGGCGGAACAATTGTTTTACTGAAGGGAGAATTAATGACTAACCCTCCGGAGGAAAGTTTGCGTTTAGGGGCCGTTTTTCCAAAAACAGCCCCTAAACGCAAACTTTCCTCCGGGTGCGTTAGCCGTTCTTTTGATCGTCGTTTCTTTCCACAAAGTCTCTGGTGCTGAGCAAGCCGGGCGGAACAGACAGCTCGCCGGTGTGGAAGTCAATGAGGCCGTTTTTCTCTTCCTCAATATTGGTGGCCTGGGTGTACACATCGCCGGCAATGCGGCGCTTGCGGAGCTCTTTCTTGAACGCCCTGATCTGCTCCGTGCGCTCTTCAGAGCTTTTGGGCCCGCCATAGTCAGAGAACCCAAAGCCTCCCCACTCGCTCACAATGACCGGCGTTTGCCCGCGGTAGAAGTACTGGTCACCAATCACGAGCGGCAGCACGGCCACGCCCTCCATCTCGCCGGCGGTGAGTTTGTCCAGCAGGATTTTCCACTGGTCCAGTTCAGGCGTGTACAAGTGGGCCGTGAGCATGTCTGACTTGAGTTTGCCCTCATAGGAAATGTGCTGCCAGCCGTCATTGTCCACCACCAGGAACTGCGGATACCTGATCTTCATGAAATGGAACACCTCCATGATGTAGGCGCGGGTTTCCGGGTTAGTGGCAATATCCTGGGCACCCCAGTCTTCGTTGTACAGACTCCAGATGATGACCGAAGGATTCGTTTCAATGAGCGCCAGCATGCGCATGAGCTCCAGGCGGTGGTTTTCGCGGCTGCGTTTGGTGGAGGAGTGGGGGCTGGGCACTTCCACCCACAGCAGCAGCCCCATCTCATCGGCCAGGTTATAAATGCGGGGGTCAATACCGGCAATGTGTACGCGCACCAGATTGCAGCCCAGTTCTTTCATGGCGTACATGTGGCGCTTCATCTCGTCATAGGTGGCGGTGCCGGGCTGGTACAGAATACCGTCCAGGTAGATCTCCTGGTTATTGAGATAAAGATGGCGGCCCCGGGCTTCAATTTTGCGCAACCCGAAGTGCCCTTCAATCTCGGCGGAGTAGCCGCTGGCATCTATGAGCTGTGCCACAAACCGGTACAGGTGCGGATTTTCCGGGCACCAGAGTTCGGCGTTGGGCACTTCTATGACCACGTACTGCGATTTCTGCCCTGCTTCCAGTTTCAACGGATAGTCTGAAGTGGCCAGAGGCACGGCATTGTCGCCGCCGTCACGCTCGTAGATGTTCAGCCGGAGGGTGTATTGGCCGGGGTCCTGAATTCTGGTGGTGAAGTTGAACCGAACCAGCGAGTCTTCAATGAGCCCCTGCACGCCCACCCGGGAACGCAGACGGTTACGCTCCACCGTTTCCAGCCAGACGCTGCGCACTGCCCCGGCGTAAGTTTGGTACCAGATGCCGCCCCGTTTATACACATGCGATTCCTGCTTGCCGCGGGGTACCTCGGCATCCATGCTGTGCGAGATGCGCACCGTGAGCCAATTGACCGGCAGCAGGTGGTCTTCGTTTATCTCAAAGGAGAAAGAGTTATACTCGCCGTAATGCACCTCGCCGCCTTCAATATCGGTGAGGAGGCGGCCGTTGAGCCACACGCGGGTTTCATAACCGCAGGCGCCAAACGTGATTTGGTAGATGCGTTTGCCGCCGCTTTCCAGTTTTTCTGGGCGGGTGAACTCACGCTCATACCAGGCAATCACTTTGTCTTGCCAGGCCGGTGTTTGCAGCTCGTCTTTGTTTTGGGCCATGTGTTCTTCCACGGAGCCGGGCCAGTTGGCAGTGTGCGGATACTTGTAGCCCAGATACCAGGCTTCGCGTAGGCCTCGGTCGTCCTGGTCCAGGGAGAACTTCCACTCGCCGTCCAGCAGGGAATAAGTGTTGGGCCTAAGTACCACCCGGGGCAGGGGGTTCTCTGTGCTTCTGGGGGAACCGGCGCCGCCGTCTGCCTCCACCTCTCTGGGCTCCTGGATTTTTTTGACCGCGGTAGATTCCTCAAAACTCTCTGTAACGCTCAGGTTAGGATGTGTAGAACTCATAGTATGATGATGTTTTTGCGTGGCGTCTATGTTTCCTGTCTTTAACGAAGATTTTTTCCAGGAGGGTTGGGTTCTGGCCAAATGAATATCTGCCTTACTGCCGGAGCCACGAATTCTGCCTTTCATGCAGTACATCCGTCACAAAAAGTAAATGTGCGTTTAGGGGCTCTTTTTCCTGAATCAGGGCTAAAACAGAGAAGTATACTTTCTGGCAGTTTTGCTGATATTTTCAAAAAACGGCCGCTAAACTCCCGCAGAATATAGTTAATGAGCAGAGGGAAACCTCTTATTCGCTCAGGTGCGGAGGTTTCTTAACAGGCTGAGACAGAAGAAGGGGAGGAAGGTAAATTTTATTGAAATCGGTTGCAATTTTTGGGGGCTTTTGTCTATCTTCACCCATACAACCTAATAAACACAACCATAAGATGACGAGAATCAAACAAGCTAAATACCTGCCAATGGTATTTCTTGCGGCTTCTGCCTTCACCAGTGCGTGTAACAAGCAGGGCGGATCTGAGACGGCCACCACCGCAGAACAGAATACGTCTGCGTCCGCAGATTCAGCAGACGCTAAATATCTGTCCCAGCCCCTGGTGAGAGACATGTACACCGCCGATCCGTCTGCGCACGTGTTCAACGGCAAAATTTACATATACCCTTCGCATGACATTGACGCCGGCACCCCGGAGAACGACAACGGCGACCACTTTGACATGCGCGATTACCACGTCTTCTCCATGGACAGCGTCAATGGCAAAGTAACTGACCATGGCGTGGCCTTAGACGTGAAAGACGTGAAATGGGCGGCCCGGCAGATGTGGGCGCCAGACGCGGCCTATAAAAACGGCAAGTACTACTTCTATTTCCCGGCCAAAGATCCTCAGAACGTGTTCAGAATTGGGGTAGCCACCTCCACCTCGCCAACGGGCCCGTTCAAACCTGAGCCTACGCCTATTGCCGGAAGCTACAGCATTGACCCCGCCGTGTACACCGATGAAGACGGTACTTCTTACATGTATTTTGGCGGTATCTGGGGCGGACAGCTGCAACGCTGGGCTACCGGAAAATACGATTCCACTGCCGCTCCTGAGCCTACCACCGGCAACGCGCTCCTACCTAAAATGGCCAAAATGCGCGCCGATATGTTAGGCTTTGACGGTCCGGTGAAAGATGTGCAGTTGCTGGACAAGAACGGCAAACCGTTCCCGGCCTCTGACCATGAGAGACGTTTCTTTGAAGCGGCCTGGGTACACAAATATAACGGCAAGTATTACTTCTCTTATTCCACCGGCGATACCCATAACATTGCCTACGCCATCGGCGATTCTCCGGCCGGTCCGTTCACCTACCAGGGCGTGATCCTGAAACCGGTACAAGGCTGGACCAACCACCATTCCATTGTGGAGTCTAACGGCAAGTGGTATCTGTTCTACCATGACACGCAGCTCTCTAACAAAACTTACCTGCGTAACATCAAAGTAACTGAGCTGACCCACAACCCAGATGGTACTATCCAAACCATCAACCCTTTGAAGTCTTAATTAAACAGTTCTAGTGGTTTAACCGGCCCCACCTCTGGCAACGGAGGTGGGGCCGGTGCATTTAAGGGAACTTCGCTTCTGAGGCAAAAGCGATTGAAGAACCCACTGCCTGAGTCAACATAATGTAACATGCGTTTAGGGGCTGTTTTTGGAAAAAGAGCCCCTAAACGCACTGTGGTAGCAGCAGAATACAGCCATAAGAAAAGCCCCTCCGGAGATGTTCCAGAGGGGCTTTTTTCATGTGGTGTGATAACGGCTTAGGATTAGTGCATCCACCGGGGGCAGATCACTTTGCCTTTGTTGAAGAGCTTGAGCCCCAGCACCACCTCATGGGTACCGGTATTGGACACGTTCAGCTCTGAGGTGTTGTAGTCATAGGAGTAACTCACGTCCATGATGTGGCTGATGTTCACGCCGGCCATGGCCGCGAAGGCATCCTGGTTCCGGTAGGAAACGCCTGCCCAAACCCGCTCGGCGTACAGTGCCCGCAGGTTGAAATCAACGGTAGTAGGGCTGGGAGTGCTCAGCTTCACCAGCACCGAAGGAATAAGCGTGAGCTCTGGGGTGAGGCTATACTTATAACCGGCCGTGGCGATGAAGTGTTTCTGCAGCACTTCACTGGTCACGGAGGTTTCGGCGGAGTTCAGGTCACGGCGGCTTTTCAGGAGCTGTTGCCCAGACAAGCCCACGAAGAAGTTCTGCGCATAGATCCAGGTGCCCACGCCCAGGTCAAAGTAGTTCCGGTTCACGTAGTTGCCTGAAATAGCCGGGTCTGGAATGTCAGAAGAGTACGTGGCCTCACTGCTGTTGATGCTATTGCGCAAAATTCCGGCACTGGCTCCCATGGAGATGGTGATGGTTCTGGTAATGGGCAGGTGGTAAGCGTAGGTCAAGTTCACGTTGGTGCGCCGCAACACCCCGGTCCGGTCACTGATGGCCTGGATGCCCACCCCGTGGTGCGGATACGCCCGCGCAAAGCGGTTCTGATTTACACTGCGGGTGCTGGTAATGCCTTTGCCCACGTTCCGGATGCTGGCTACTTGTTTGTTGATGGGGGTGTGGGCGCTCACGGTGTAGGTTTTGGGCGCTCCCTCCAGCCCCACCCACTGCTGGCGGGTACCAATCTTCACATCGGTGTAATCTTCTATACCGGTAATAGCAGGGTTGAGCAGATAACTGTTGATCATATACTGGCTATACTGCGGCCGTTGCTGCGCCCATACCGGGGCAGAGAGAAGCAGCAAGGCCACAAAAGCACCTAAATATTTCGTCATGGGGATTATCTTATAAGGGTAACGCTACCCGTGAAAGGCTTTTCGTTTTTGTTTAACCTAATAATGTAGTAGTAGGTAGCCAGCGGCAACGGGTTTCCGTTGTGGGTACCATCCCACGGTTGGGAATAGCCAGACGATTTATACACTGGGGCTCCGTAGCGGTTAAAGATCTCCACCGTGGCCTCTGGGTAGTTCTGTATGTTCGGGATTTCCCAAGTTTCATTGATGCCGTCCCGGTTAGGGCTGAATGTGTTAAACACCGTAATCCTTGGAATAACCGTGATGGTAACCTCATCTATGGCTTCGCATTCTGCGCCATTGGAAACGGTTAGGGTATAAGTGACGGTAGTGGTGGCAGTGGTGTTACCGGCAGGCGTAGCCACCGGGTTGGCAATGTTAGGATTACTCAATCCGTCGGCCGGAGACCAGGTAAACGTGGCATTGGCTCCGCCGCCGCTACCTCTCAGGGTGACCGACTGCCCCTGGATAATGGTAGTGTCATTACCGGCATTGGCCGAGATAGGAGATACCGTTACTCGCACAGCGGTACGGCGGGTGCTTATGCATTCGTTCTCATTCTGTGCCTCCACGTAGAAAGTAGCGTCAGAAGTTAATGGAGGCGTGTTGAAAGGAGAGCCTGAGCCAATTGGATCGCCGCCGGTTGCCTCTGTGTACCAGACATAGGTAAGCGTGGCGGTACCACCGGTTACGGGCACCACTTCCAGCACCGCTGAACTGTTCTCACAGGTAGTCACGGCTGCGGCTTTCACAATTGGAACGGGCGGTAACTCGTCAATGGTAATCTCAATGGCTTCCGCCGATGGAACCGGTGCGCAATTGGTGTTTCTATACTTGGCCGTTCTGCGGTACCAGGTGGTTTGGGTAATAAATCTTGGCGTAAAGGAGGCCCCGTTGGTGTTATCTGAACCCTCCGCCGGAACCGCCGGAATAAAGCCTGCGGTGGCACTAGTGGTGCTGCTTTCCCATAGGTACTCAATGTCGCCGCTCAACAGGTTGCCCGTTAAGGTGGGTACTTCTCCCTTGCAGACCACTGGTTTATCTGCTTCTATTACATTGGTGCTTGGGTCAATGATGGGAAGTACCTCTACCGTCACAATATTACTGGAGTCTGGATTAGGACAGTTAGGGAAAATAACCAACCTTCTAAAATAAGTGGTTTCAGTCAATACCGGAGGTGAGTACGTCTGCTGATCATTTCTACCTGCTTGGGTAGACGCTGCTGCGTAAATAGGACTGCTGTCTGTGCGGCTCACCCACAGGTAAGAAGGATTGCTGTTGCCCACCCTGGCATTGGAACCACTTAAGGAGGCCGGTTTAGTATCGGCGCAGATAGTCTGATCGGCGGCAATGGTGTTTTCCAGGTCCTCCTGAATGATATTGAGGGTGAACATGGCCCGCTCCAGGCTTTCGCAGCCATTTTCAAACGCGGCAATGTAATACACACTTCTGGAGGAAAGTGGGCCTACCGTATAGATGGGAGCCGGACCGCCGGTGTTCAGCGCGGTGCCCCCCGTGGGCGTTCTGTAGAAGTTGTACAGCTTGGTAGAGCTGCTTGGGCTTGGCGAAATGGTATACGTAATGCCGGAGCATACAAACTCCTCGGCTTTGGGAAGCACAGGGGTAGGAGGTCTCGGGTTAAAATTGACCGTTATTACGCCAGGCTCCAACACAGACTCACATTCATTTCTGAAGGTGACCTTAATCTCATAGGAACCGCTTCTGGTAGGGAACGTGATCTCAGGATCTTCGGCCTGTATGTCTGAAATGGTAACTCCCGGCGGAACTGTCCAGATGATGGAGGTAGGATCAATGGTGCCTAAGTTGGCGTCAAAGGTAGCTAAGCTGCTTCCTCTCACGGTGTAAGGAGGCGCGGTGAGATCTTCGCATTCTTCAATGTTGTTTGGCGTGACCTGAGGATACACAATGAGTACTTGTTCTTCGTGCACGTAACGGCCATCTTTCTGCGTGTCTGGATTCTCAGGGTCGGCGGGATCATCCGGTCCTTCTTCGCCGTTGGGGTTGCAAGGTCCCTGAATTTTAAGTTTGACCGTGTACTGTCCCTTTTCATTGAACTGCAGAACAGGTTCAAACGAATTGGCATTGGTGCCGTCCAGAAACTTAAACAGGGGAGTCTTGCCGTCTTGCCGGGTCACTTCCCAGGTGTAGGTCAGGCCTGAGCCGCTACCTTCGGGCTTAGATTCGTTTTTGAGCTCCACTCTAACCGGTATACCGCACGTGTCAGCGCTTTGGGGTTGGATTCTCTCCTTCTGGTCTGCCGTGAAACTGGCCTCTTGCTCACTCACGGTTACTGTTACGGCATCAGAGGTGTCAGTAGCGCAGGAAGTACTTTGAACAATCACCCGGTAACTACCCGAACTGGTGAGACTATAGGTTTTCTGGTTTGCCCCAAAAATGTCTTCCCCATCTTTTTGCCACCGGTAGAATACATTGCCGGTAGCCCCAGTGGTAGCCGTGAGAGGAGTGCCGTAGCATAAAGTTCCAGACGGGGGCGGCGTAATGGCGGCATTGCAAGATGCCTGCGTCTGCCCGTACAGGAAGAAGGAAGAGCTATAGAGATACAGCGCTAAGAGCAGCAGATAGCTTTTGAAGGAATGCATTTAGTTTTCTGGAAAAAGTAAACAATACCAAAAAGGTAAGCTTGCAGAAGAAACAGAATACCGCGTACAACTATACCGTTGGCCTATCCAGGAGCTGGGTACTTTCTAATATTGGTCCAGATGGAGGGGAGGAGTAGTATCAGTTATATCAAATTCTTAGTTTCTTCTTAAGTGTATGAACCTCTTGTTATTAATCGTAAAAACAGCGGTTTTAGTATGCCAATGCCGCTAATAATTTCAGTAGAAAAAATTCATGGCTAATGACATGTTCAACAAGTAATTATGAATAAAAACTAAGTTGTTCTTAGCTAAAAATACAGGATAAACTTTAGATGTACAATGGAAAGGCATAAAACCTGCACTGAGGCCTTCTCATACTCCCGTTTGTTAAAGAAAGCTAATAATATAGTTGAACAGGTAACAAAGAAACGTTTGGCCGCTGCACCACCTATATCTTAATCCTGCTAACAAAAGTTACAAACTGTTATAATCAAATAAAAGTTTAGGATACAGAAGGTGAAAGTGATAAATATATTCTTGGCTAAGTACAGAAGTAAGTGCTTCTGATTCAGTAACCTTTACTGGGGAGCGGAAAGAGCAGCAGATTTTCCTAAATAAGGGCATAATATATTTCCTGTTTAGGGGCTGTTTTTAGAAAAACAGCCCCTAAACAGGAAAAGCTCCCTCGCTTATTTGCCAAGGAGCTTTTCTGTTATAGGAAGGAATAGATTACTTCAGTTTCAGGTCAGTGATGATGCGCTGGATTTTCTCATCCAGAGCTTTGCCAACCTGATCAAATTCCTGTGCAGAGGCCAGTGGCTCCCGTACGCTGAAGTAGAACTTGATCTTGGGCTCCGTTCCAGACGGACGCGCCGAAACTTTGGTGCCGTCCTCGGTGAGGAACTGGAGCACGTTGGAGCTTTCCAGACCGGTGGCACTTTCCTCATTGGTGCGCAGGTTTCTTCTGAACCCGGTTTTATAGTCAATGAGCTCCACCACCTCAGAACCGGCAATGGTTTTAGGTGGGTTCTCGCGCAGTTCCTGCATCATCTCCTGGATTTCCTGGGCCCCGCGGTGGCCTTTTTTGGTGAGCGAGATCAGGTCTTCTTTGTAGAACCCAAACTCCTGGTACATCTGGATCATGAGTTCGTAAAGGCTCTTGCCCTGGTCTTTGGCCGCCGCTGTCATTTCCGCGATCATGGCGCAGGAGGAAACGGCGTCTTTGTCGCGCACGAAATCACCTACCAGAAAGCCGTAGCTTTCCTCGCCGCCGCAGATGTACTGCGCCTGGCCTTCTTTCTCGCGCATGATGGTGGCAATGTATTTGAAGCCGGTCAGGGTCTCGTAGCAGTCCACGCCAAAGCCTTCGGCCACGCGGTTGATGAGGTCGGTGGTCACAATGGTATTCACCACATACTCTTTGCCGGTGAGTTTGCCCGCTTTCTTCCAGGCCTGTAAAATGTAGTAGGTAAGCAGGGCGGCGGTCTGGTTTCCGTTGAGGAGCACAAACTGACCGTTGAGGTCACGCACGGCAATGCCCACGCGGTCAGCGTCTGGGTCAGTGGCCAGCACTAACTCAGCGTTCAGTTCCTTGGCTTTCTCCATGGCTAGGTTCATGGCGTCTTTCTCCTCGGGGTTAGGGTACACCACCGTAGGGAAGTTTCCGTCTGGCGTGGCCTGCGCCTCCAACACGTGCACATTGGTAAACCCGAAACGCTCCAGCGCGCGGGGCACCAGCGTAATGCCCGTTCCGTGAATAGGCGTAAAGACGATGCTCAAATCCTGCTGACGCTTGATCATTTCAGGGTCCACGGAGAGGGTGGCCACTTTGTCCAGGTAGGCTTGGTCTACCTCGTCCAGGATGTATTCTATGTTGGCCTCATTGCGCTCAAACTTCACCTGGTCAAGAGACTGGATTTTGTTTACCTCGGCAATGATATTTTTGTCATGCGGGGCCGTTACCTGGCCACCGTCGTTCCAATAGGCTTTGTAGCCGTTGTATTCTTTGGGGTTGTGCGAAGCCGTGAGCACCACCCCGCTCTGGCAGCCCAGGTGACGGATGGCGAAAGACAATTCCGGCGTAGGCCGAAGCTCCTTAAAGAAATAAACTTTGATACCGTTGGCGCTGAACACATCGGCTACCACTCCGGCAAAATAGGGGCTGTTGTTGCGGCTGTCATGGGCAATGGCCACACTTATTTGCTGCTCAGGGAAGGACTTGAGCAGATAGTTGCTGAGGCCCTGGGTGGCCATGCCTACCGTGTAGCGGTTCATGCGGTTGCTGCCCACGCCCATAATGCCGCGGAGGCCGCCGGTGCCAAACTCCAGGTCTTTGTAGAAAGAATCGGTGAGGGTGTCGGTGTCTTGGCTGTCCAGGAGGCGTTGCAACTCCGTTTTAGTGTCTTGGTCATAGGCACCTTCCAACCAACTGTTGACCTTGGTTAACACAGCTGGCTCCAGCGATAGATTATTTTCCATAGTTATGTAGAAAAAGAGAATGCGTTTAGCGCACGTTTTTACGAAAACAGGCTCTAAACGTAAGTATTATTCAAGAAAAAAATTGCTTTCTTTTTATGTTCTGCCGCCAATTCAGTTTCTGCGGTTGTTTTTTCTCCACCGCTATCAGAGCAACTTCTTCCCTTTTGGTAGTAATATGTCTTTAGAAGTCAAGTAATTACAGGTAAAGCAGGAAAGCAGCCGTTTTAGGCACGTTTATCAGAAAACACGCCTAAAACGGCTCAGAAAATTATAGGTTGCCTCTCAGGGCCTGCTCGCGCTCAATTGATTCAAACAGCGCTTTGAAATTCCCTTTCCCGAAGGACTTGGCGCCTTTGCGCTGGATGATCTCATAGAACACGGTGGGCCGGTCTTCCACAGGCTTGGTGAAGATCTGGAGCAGGTAGCCCTCGTTGTCTCGGTCTACCAGAATGTTCAGGTCTTGCAGCGGTTTCAGGTCTTCTTCAATGCTGCCCACGCGGTCCAGCAGATCTTCATAGTAGGAGCTGGGCACACTCAGGAACTCCACCCCGCGCCGGCGCAACTCGCCTACGGTATGCACAATGTCATCTGTGGCAATGGCGATGTGCTGTACCCCGGGGCTGTGGTAATAGTCCAGGTACTCTTCAATCTGGGATTTCTTCTTGCCCTCGGCCGGCTCGTTGATGGGGAACTTCACGTACCCGTTGCCATTGCTCATCACCTTGCTCATGAGCGCCGAATACTCCGTGGAAATGTCCTCATCGTCAAAGGTGAGCAGCAATTGGAAGCCCATTACCTTGGCGTAGAAGTCTACCCAGGTGTTCATCTCGCCCCAGCCTACGTTGCCCACGCAGTGGTCTACGTGTTTGAGGCCCACCGGCGTTACCGGCACCGGGCTCTTGCGGGCCACGTAACCGGGCATGAAGGCGCCGGTGTAGTTTTTGCGCTCCACAAACGTATGGATGGTCTCGCCGTAGGTGTAAATGGAGGCTATCTTCACCTCCCCGAACTCATCTGTGAGCGTCTGCGGCTCGGCCGCCGGTCTGGCTCCTCTTTTCACCGTTTCCTCATAGGATTTATAGGCGTCATCCACCCACAGGGCCATTACTTTTACCCCGTCGCCGTGCAGGCGCACGTGCTCAGAGATAGGCGAATCTGGCAGCAGAGAGGTAGTGAGTACCAACCTTATTTTGCCTTGCTGCAACACGTAAGAGGCCCGGTCACGCACGCCTGTCTCAGGTCCGGCATAGGCTACCAGTTCATACCCGAAGGCGCTTTGGTAGTAATAGGCGCTCTGCTTGGCGTTGCCTACATAGAACTCAATGAAATCTGTACCGTTGAGCGGGAGAAAATCGGTTGCTTCTGCCATAGATGATCAGATAAGGATTAGGTTAGGGGATTCATCAACTACTGGTAAAAATAAGAGAATTGCGCAGGAAAGAAAACAGAATTTGACGCACTGATTTTAGCCATCTTCTTGGAATTAGCCGCAGATGTTATAAAATTTGTAAAAAATAAGAACGAATGAACATCCAGGAACTGAATACCGCGCTGGTGACCCTTATCCAGAAAAAGCAGGAATTAAGTAAACTCTCCTATAACGATGACCGCTACGATGACGTGGAGGAAGAGCTGCATGATTTAGAAGACGAGTTCAACGACAACTACGGGGAGTACCTGGAGGATGTCTTAGGCGATGTGCACCAGAAGATCTGCCCCGATACCGATGTTCTCCTGCCCACCGCTTACCTGCCGGAAACCCTCAACGCAGAAGGCCAGGCCGACCTGAGCGGCAAGCAAGGCGTTTGGGTGGAAGCCGATGCTTACCCTAACAAAGAAGCCCGCCTGGTGCTGGTGCCCAACCCCACCCGCCTCATCCTGAGCGTAGGCAAAACCGTGCGCGAAGAGGTGTGGAACGCCTAAACGCCAAACCTAGGTTAAGAAACAGGTAACAAACAGTAATCACTAAAACGGCTCTAAGCATAGGTACTGCCTACGCTTGGAGCCGTTTCCGTTTAGGGGCTGTTTTTGGAAAAATAGCCCCTAAACGGAAACGGCTTTAGCTCAAGTGAGTGGCAAGAATCACTTTCGTCCAAATTCTCATGAAAATGGCACGGGCATAAAAAGAGAAAGCCGAAGCAAACTGCCTCGGCTTTCTCTTTTTTATCTATCTTGATACGTGCTACACGCTACTTGATACGCTTCTAAAATCCCAGCTTCTCCCGCACCCGTTTCAGAATGGGGGCGCCAATGGCGCGGGCTTTGGCGGCACCTTCGGCGAGTTTGGCGTCCAGTTCCGGTAGATTGTTCATGTAGTAGTTGAAGCGTTCCCTGGGCTGGGCGTATTTCTCCAGGATCAGCTCATACAGCGCCTGCTTGGCGTGGCCGTATCCAAAACCTCCCGCCAGGTATTTCTGGCGCATGTCCTCTACCTGCTCCGGCGTGCCCAGCAGCGAATACAGTTTAAAGGTATTGTCGGTTTCCGGGTCTTTGGGATCTTCCAGGGCTTTGCTGTCAGAGACAATGCTCATGATGCGCTTGCGCAGTTCCTTCTCGGGCAGGAAAATATCAATGGTGTTGCCGTAAGACTTACTCATCTTCTCGCCGTTAAGGCCCGGCACGGTCATCACAGTCTCGTCTACTTTGGCCTCGGGGACAACAAAAGTATCGCCGTAGAGGTGGTTAAAGGAGCTGGCCAGGTCGCGGGTGATTTCCAGGTGCTGCACCTGGTCTTTGCCTACGGGTACAAACTCAGCGTCGTACAGCAGAATGTCGGCGGCCATGAGCACGGGGTAGGTGAACAGGCCCGAGTTCACGTCAGACAGCTGGCGGCGTGCCGATTTGTCTTTGAATGAGTGCGCGTTGGCCAGCATGGGGTAAGGCGCGAAGCAGCTCAGGTACCAGGTCAGTTCCGTTACCTCCGGCACATCACTCTGGCGGTAGAAAATATGCTTGTCGGTGTCCAGCCCGAAGGCGAGCCACGAGGCCGCTACCGCGTACGTATTCGCCCGGCGCTCTTCGGCATCCCGAATAGTGGTGAGCGAATGCAAATCAGCAATGAAGTAGAGCGATTCGTTTTCGGCTTTCTTGGAAAGCTCAATCGCGGGGAGAATGGCTCCCAGCAGGTTGCCCAGGTGCGGGCGTCCACTGCTCTGGATACCGGTAAGAATACGTGCCATGTCTGTTCTGAATAATACAGCTGCAAAGTAAGCGATTGGGAGCCAAACCAGAAAGTTTCTCCTGTTTTGGGGCCGTTTTTGGAAAAAGAGCCGCTAAACGCATCAGGTTAAGTGGGCGTTGATCAGGCTGCTCACTTCCGCCGCCCGGCGCATCACCATCAGGTGTTCCCCGCCTTTGATGAGCTGCACATGGGGGTAGTGGGGCACGGGTAAGATTTTGTCGCGGTCGCCGTGGATGATCACCAGCTTTTCAGAGACCTCGGCGCGGTGCCGCCATTCCAGAATAGCCCTGAGCGACCAGCGAAGAAAGTCAATGTCGGTTTCCCGGAGGATGGCCCGGAACACCTGTTTTTCCTGCGCCGTTCTGGCCCCGAAGAGCCACTCGCCGGGGGCGGGGCAGTATTGGGCCAGCCCGAACGGAAGCCACTTCTGGAGCCGCAGAAAACCACCCACGCGGTAATGCCAGGGCAGTTCTTCTGTGTTGGCGAGGCTGGAGAGCAGGATCACCTTACGCACCGGTATCAGTTTGGCTATCTCCTGCGCCACCATGCCGCCAAAACTGAGGCCCACCAGCACGGGCGGTTCCGTGGCAGCCTGTAGCTGCGGAAGTAGTTGCCGGGCATAGTGGGCCAGGGTGGCACCGGGCTCAGGCGAAACCCATTGCACCACCACCGGCGCAGGGTGCCGTAGCCGGAGGAACTGGAACATGCGTTCATCAGCGCCCAAGCCACTGAACAGGTACAAAGGCGGGAAATTCATGCCGAAGTCTACATACTTTTCGGGCAGATTCCTAACGGACAACTGGCTTCTGGTTTTACGTTTAGCGGCTTATTTCTGAAAAAGAGCCCCTAAACGCAACGTCTATTCTTTGGCGATGAAAGTGTCAAAGGGTACTTCTCTGTCGGCGGCCAGGTAGCGGTCAATCAGGTGGTGGGCCAGGTAAAGCACGGGAGTAAGCACCACGGCCACGGTAAACTTGTACAGGTAATTGATCACCGACACGGAGAGCACCATGGTCAAAGTCCAGTCCCCGAAGAGATAGAACGCAATAAACAGCACCACCACCGTGTCTACCAACTGCGAGACCAGCGTGGAGCCGGTGGCCCGGAGCCAGATTTTTTTGCTGCCCGTCAGGCGCTTGAGCCAATGGAACACGTGCGCGTCCAGCAACTGCCCCACCAGAAATGCCACCAGAGACCCGATGATGATGCCCAAGCCCTGGCTGAAAACCTTGTTGTAAGCAAAGTCCATGTCAAATGCGGTGCCGTTGGGGCCTTGGCTGTTCACTTCCTGCCAGAACTGCGCCGGGGGTAAAGCCGTGGCCGCCAGAATGACCACAAACGCATAGGCAATGAGCCCTGCCGTTAGGAAACTGATGCGCCGCACGCCGTCCTTCCCGAAGTACTCATTGATGATGTCTGTCGTGATGAACACCACGGGCCAGATGATGACGCCTGTTGTCAGGTTAAAATCAAACTTGGTGCCCAAGACCGGAATCTGCGCGCCTGGTAGGCCAAATACGCCCTCGCCGGAGAAAATCTTCACCCCAATCAGCTCGGCCAGCAGCGCGTTGGTCAGGAAGATGCCACAGAGAACCATGTACAGCTGCCGTTTGCGGGCGCCTAGTTGCGGGGCGATGGTGGAGGAAGATTGCATAGCGGAGAAGGAAGTTAACCGGGCGTTGTTCCTGTAAAGATGGAATAAACTGCTCTAATTTAAAAAGCGGCAGCCCTGGAGGGGCAGTTTCATCTTTGCATTTAGGGGCTCTTTTGGGAAAAACAGGCTCTAAACGCATTCCAGGTTTGGATGAAGCTTGGCTATCTTTCAGGGAATCGCCTATTCTTCAATATAGTGAACAGACTTAGGAAAAGGGCTTATGCTTCCAAAGGAAAAGCTGATAAGCTTTCCTATAATTATACGAATGCCACATTCGGCAGCAACTCAATACAAGTAGGGGAGGGAACTGTATACAGCTGTTTTGGGCGCTTTTTCAGAAAAAGAGCCGCTAAACGGGAAAGGAGCTATTCCAGGATACTCACCGTTTTACCTTCCACCGCCAGATTGGTGTTGGGGAAAATGGCCTGGGCTTCTTCCAGCAGCGGGTGTAGGTCTTTGTACCTGGCGGAGAAGTGGCCTATGAGCAGGCGCTTTACCTGGGCTTTCTGGGCCAGGGTGGCGGCTTGGGCGGCGGTGCTGTGGAAGGTGTGGGTAGCCCGGTGTTCCATGTCGCTCAGGAACGTGGATTCATGGTAGAGGAGGTCTACGCCTTTCACGTAGGGCAAGATGTCTTCCTTGTACTTGGTGTCTGCGCAGTAGGCGTAGCTGCGGCTATGTTTGGGATCTGACGTGACGTCCTGGTTCCGTACCAGAATTTCACCCTGCTCATTTCTGATGTCTTCGCCCCATTTCAAGCGCACCAATTGCGGCGGCGTGAGAAACGAAGGGAGCTTGCCTTTGAGTAGATGACGGGGTTTGGGTTTTTCTTTGAAGAGATAGCCGCAGCAGGGCACGCGGTGCTGCATGGGCAAGGTGTGCACGGTGAGGTATTTATCCTCAAAGATCTTTTTGCAGACGGAGGTGTCCACTTCCACAAAATTGATGCGGTAGGGGAGTTGGGTGCCGCCGTACTTGAATTGCAGGGTAAGGATCTCAGCGAGTCCCTTGGGGCCGAAGAGATTGAGGGAGGAGGTTCGCTGCTGCAGGTGCATGGTGGAGAGCAGGCCCGCTAACCCAAAGTAATGGTCCCCGTGGAGGTGACTGATAAAGATATTACAAATGCGCTGATGCTTTACTTTGTATCGCATCAGCTGCATTTGTGTACCTTCTCCGCAGTCTATGAGGTTGATCTGGTTGCCAACCGTTAAGACCTGTGCGGTATGATGTCGTTCAAAAGTAGGGGTGGCAGAGGAGCTCCCAAGTATTTTCAGCTCAAAATCCAAACTGCAGCCCGCTTAGAAACTATTCTTCCTTTTTGGTGAGGTCGCTTTCAATCTCGTGCAGGAACACACGGTCAATGCCCTCTTCCACGGTAGGCAGGATGTTCAGCACAGACTCCAGCTTAGAGATGGTGATCAGTTTGGTCACGTGCTCCTGTAAGCCAGTCAAAATCAGAACGCCCCCAGAGGAGTTGCAAAGGCGGTTGGCAATCAATATAGAGGACAGTCCGGAAGAATCAGTATATTTTACGTTGGTAAGATCCAGGATCAGGTTAGTTATACCTTCTGCATTCAACTTCACAAACTCAGACTTCAAATCAGGCGCGATTGTGGTGTCTAGTTTCTTTTCATCTATGGTGATGATGGTGTAATTCTCTTTTTTATCAATTGTGTACTTCATAAGTAACAGCAAAAAGGTTTAGAGTGCGAATCTACCAATTTTTGGTGGAATATCTGTAACAAAGTAAGCTAAAAAATGTTCGCGGCAATGCTTTCCTGCAGCGTATCTGGCTGGCTGGCATAGTCTTGCGGAACAAACTGCTTTCCTAACAGTTGTTCATACAATTCAATGTACCGCTGAGAGATTTCGGTGATTTTGGCATCCGTCATTTCGGGGACCTGCTGTCCGTCTTTGCCCTGAAAACCATTCTCAATGAGCCATTGACGTACAAACTCCTTTGAAAGTTGCCGTTGCGGTTGCCCATTTGCCTGTCTCTCTTCGTAACCTTCTGAGTAAAAGAATCTTGAGGAATCAGGGGTGTGGATTTCGTCAATGACGTAAATCTGGCCATCTGCCTTCCCAAATTCATATTTAGTGTCTACCAGAATCAAACCCCGCTCGGCGGCCAGTTCGGTTCCTTTTTGGAAGAGGGCTCTGGTGTAAGCCTCCAATTGTAAATAATCCTGTTCAGAGACAATTCCCTGCCGCAGAATCTCTTCGCGTGAGATGTCTTCATCGTGGCCTTCAGAGGCTTTGGTGGTAGGGGTAATGATGGGTTCTGGGAAAGGATCATTCTCGCGCAGGCCATCTGGGAGAGTTACTCCGCACAACGTGCGTTTCCCGGCGCTGTATTCCCGCCAGGCGTGCCCGGCCAGATACCCCCTGATGACCATCTCCACTTTAAAGGTTTCACACTGCCGCCCAATGGTTACGTTAGGGGCCGGTTGGCTCAGCACCCAATTAGGCACTACATGGGCCGTGGCCTCTAAGAAAGTGGCGGCAATCTGGTTCAGGACCTGTCCTTTATAGGGGATGGCACGTGGCAACACTACGTCAAACGCAGAGATACGGTCTGTGGCCACCAGCGCCAGTTTATCTTTGAAATAATAGACGTCGCGGACCTTGCCCCGGTAGAAGCCGGTTTGTTCTGGGAAGTGGAAGTTGGTTTCTTTTAAAGCTTGCATAGCAGATGACTAACAGCGGCAAAGTTAGGAAAGGATACAGACGGGGCAAGAAAAAATGCAAGGTTCCTTTGATGGTCTTTCCTGTTCTCCATTTACTAACATTTGTTGGTATTTAAAAGAAAATTCAAAAATTTTTTGAAAATTGTTTGCAGGTAAAGTTTTCGTTGATAGATTTGCAGCATCAAGTCAATTATTCCGGTAGTTGATTTATAAAGAAGAGTGGAGAGACAGGCTCTGAGAAGCTCTAGCAACCTACCAGCCGTGTAAGGTGCTAATTCCTGATCCCAGGGGACATATTGCCACCTGGGGAATATAAATTGATACGAAGATGGAAAAACAAACCAACGCCACTTCTGACAATGCAGCGCCGCGCCTGACCATGGCGGCAAAAGGTAGTACCCTTCTTTCTATTATTCCCACAACAACGCGAATGTGCACCATGTCCACAACGGGCATCTGTTGCTGTTGCCGTTAATTCCTACCATTTCAATTTTTTCTCTAGGGCCTGACGCATAGCGGCAGGGGGAATCCTGTTGTCTGTCCGTTTTCAAGGCTCTTGTTTTTGTTCAATTTTTCAATTGTAACCGGCTATTGTCATGTCTAATTCATTCCGTTTTGAAACTCTTCAGCTCCACGCTGGCCAAGAAATAGATCCTACCACCCGCTCCAGAGCGGTGCCTATCTACCAAACTACTTCCTATGTGTTTGAGAATGCTGAGCACGGAGCTAACCTGTTCGCACTGAAGCAATTCGGGAACATCTATACCCGCATCATGAACCCCACCACCGATGTGTTTGAGAAACGCATTGCCGCCCTGGAAGGGGGCGTGGCAGCGGTGGCCGTGGGTTCCGGTCAGGCGGCGCAGTTCATTGCCCTAAACAACATCCTGCAGGTCGGCGACAATTTTGTGGCGTCCAGTAACCTGTATGGCGGCTCCTATAATCAGTTTAAAGTTGCTTTTAAGCGCCTGGGCATTGAGGTAAGGTTCGCTAAAAATGATGAACCGGCCACTTACGCCTCTCTTATTGACGAGAACACCAAAGCCCTGTATATAGAGACCATTGGGAACCCCAGGTTCAATATCCCAGATTTTGAGTCTATTGCCGCCGTGGCCCAAGGGCACCAGATCCCGTTGGTGGTAGACAACACCTTTGGGGCAGGCGGTTACCTGTTCCGGCCACTGGAGCACGGCGCTAATGTGGTGGTTGCCTCCGCCACCAAATGGATTGGCGGCCACGGCACCAGCGTGGGCGGCGTTATTGTAGACGGCGGTAACTTCAACTGGGGCAACGGAAAATTCCCGCAGTTCAGCGAGCCCTCTGAAGGCTATCATGGCCTTAATTTCTGGGAAGTATTCGGAGCCGACGGGCCTTTCGGAAATATCGCCTTTGCCATCAGGGCCAGGGTAGAGGGACTGCGCGATTTCGGTCCGGCCTTGAGTCCGTTTAACTCTTTCCAACTCATTCAGGGGCTGGAGACGCTTTCCCTGCGGGTAGACCGCACGGTGCAGAACGCCTTGGCGCTGGCCGAATGGCTGGAGCAGCACCCACTGGTGGAGAGCGTGAATTACCCTGGTTTACCGTCCAGCCCGTACCACGCGCTGGCCAAGAAATACCTCAAACGCGGTTTTGGGGGAGTGTTCAGCTTTAACCTCAAAGGCGGCAAAGAAGAAGCCGAAGTGTTTGTGAACAGCCTGGAACTGGTGAGCCACCTGGCCAATGTAGGCGATGCCAAGACCCTGATCATTCACCCTGCTTCCACCACCCACCAGCAACTCAATGAAGAAGAGCAACTGTCGGCGGGCGTGAACCCCACGCTGCTGCGGGTTTCCGTGGGCATTGAGCATCTGGAAGACATCAAAGCAGATTTTGAGCAGGCGTTTGCCAAAGTGAAAGTGAGAGAACCGAAGTTGGAGGCATTTTTAAGTGAGTAGAAATCATGTTGAAGGGACGCGTTTATAACCACACAGAAGAATTCACCTTGGAGTCTGGGCAACTTTTGCCCGGTTTCCAACTCTTTTACACCACCTGGGGCACGCTCAATGAAGACCGCAGCAATGTGGTGTGGGTGTGCCACGCCTTCACGGGCAATGCCTTCGTGAAAGATTGGTGGGAGGGGCTTTTTGGCGAAGGGAAGACGTTTGACCCAGCCAAGCATTTTATTGTCTGCGCCAACACCTTAGGCGGTTGCTACGGCTCCACCGGACCCTTGAGTATTAACCCAGATACCGGTAAACCTTATTACCACAGTTTCCCCACGCTCACCAACCTAGATGTGGTGCGGTCTTTTGATGCGCTGCGCCAGCATTTGGGAATTGAGCAGATCAATGTACTCATTGGAGGTTCATTGGGCGGACAACAGGCGCTGGAATGGGCCATTGAGAACCCGCAGGTAACCAAAAAGCTGGTGCAGGTTGCGTCCAATGCCCGGCAGTCGCCGTGGGCCATTGCCCTGAATGAAAGTCAGCGGATGGCCATTGAGCAGGATGTGACCTGGCAGTTGGCTACCGATGATGCCGGCCTCAACGGAATGCGTACCGCCCGTTCTATGGCCCTGCTTTCTTACCGCAATTACCACGCCTACAACCAAAGCCAGCGGGAGCATGGTCCGGAGCTGAAGCGTACCTATAAAGCCGCTTCTTATCAGCAGCACCAGGGAGAGAAGCTGGCCAAGCGCTTCAACGCGTTCACCTACTGGCAGCTCACCAAAATGATGGACAGCCACCACGTGGGGCGGAACCGGGGCGGCCTGGAGCAGGCGTTACGGCAGGTACAGGCCGAAACCTTGGTGATTGGCGTAGACACTGACCTGCTTTTCCCCTTGAACGAACAGAAGTTTGTGGCCAACTATATCCCCAAGGCGCAGCTGCAGGTCATCCACTCTGAGGCTGGGCATGATGGTTTCTTACTGGAAACCGTACAGTTGGCGCACCACTTAGATACTTTTTTACAGAACAAACAATACAGAAAAACATGGATCCCCACCGTCTTCTAAAAATTGGTTTATTTGGCTTTGGCTGCGTAGGGCAGGGCTTGTATGACATCCTCTCCCGCGAAGAATCACTTCCTTACAAAGTAGAGCGCATCTGCGTGAAAGACCCGCAGAAACTGCGCCCGCTCTCGCCAGAGAGTTTTACCTATGACTGGCAGGAAGTGCTCTCTGATGACCGCCTGGATATCTTGGTGGAAGCCATCAGCGACGCTGATGAAGCCTATACCATCGTTTCTGAGGCACTGCGCCGCGGCAAGAAAGTGGTCACCGCCAACAAAAAGCTGGTGGCTTATCATTTGCCTCAGCTCCTGGCGTTGCAGCAGGAGTTTGGCGGGGTGCTTCTGTACGAGGCAGCCGTAGCCGGCGGAATTCCAATTATTAGAACGGTAGAAGAATATTTCGCCAATGAACCCCTGGAGCGGGTGCACGGCATCCTGAACGGTTCCTCCAATTACATTCTGAGCCAGATCTTCAAGCAGCAAAAGGCCTACGATGAGGCCCTGAAGGAAGCCCAGGACAAAGGCTTCGCGGAGCTGGACCCGTGGTTGGATGTGGCCGGTGCCGATTCTAGACACAAACTGTGCATCTTAACCGCCCACGCCTTTGGCCGCACCCTGGCGCCGGAGGAAGTGGCTTTCTTCGGGATAGATTTTCTGGGGCAGCAGGACTGGGAGTACGCCAAGCAGCACAACGCGGTGATCAAACTGGTAGCCTCTACGCACTTAACCTCAGACGGGGAACTGGTGCCGGTGGTGTTGCCCAGTCTGGTAGATGCCTCAGATGATTTATACGGGGTGGAGCAGGAGTTCAACGGCGTGGTAGTGCAGGGAGCTTATGCCGGTCCGCAGTTGTTCAAGGGCAAAGGCGCCGGAGGGCACCCCACCGGAGCGGCGGTGTTGTCAGACATTATTTCCATCAGCAAGGGGTACGCCTACGGGTATAAAAAATTAGCCAAGACCACGAACGCCCCTGCCCTGGCACTGGATTACGAGCTGGAAGTTTACCTACGCAGCAGCGAACCGGAGCTGGTGGCTTCCCTGGGCTTGACCAATCTCCAGAACGTGCAACGCGGCACCGATTCCTTCAGCGTAATTGGGACAGTTTCTCTGGGGAACCTGATCAAAGCGCAGGAAGAGATCAGAAAAGCGGGGGCTTACGTAATGGCTCTATCCTCAGACTTTGTGGGGGAGAAGGCGAAGCAAGCGAAAGAGACCGTAGCGCTTTCCTAAGCTGAACCATGTCCCCACTCCAGTAACCCTAAAATTCCCGGCAGCATTTGCCGTTTAGAAAGTAGCTTGTTTAGTTCGTTTCGTTTGCGCAGACACCTGGCACTTAGTCAGGTGTTTTCGTTTAGGGGATGTTTTTAGAAAAAGAGGCGCTAAACGCAAGGGCAGAGTGGGGGACGAAGAAATCAAAATTTTGCTTTCGGACTTACTAGTATTTCTCTGCGCTTTGTTTAGGAGCGATAGGAAAGCAGGATATGCAAAAGGGGTTTAGACGGGGAATCTGTGAAGGGCGTTTAGGGGCTGTTTTTCTAAAATTAAAGCTAAAACGTGAAAGAGGAAGGAACAGCTTTCTGGCAAATACTTAAATAAAAAACTTCCGTTTAGGGGCTCTTTTTAGAAAAAGAGCCCCTAAACGGAAGTAAAAGAGAAAGCAGCGGAAGGCTGACTTTAATAGATTAAAAAAGATAAATGGCTTGCACCCTGTCACGGAGGTTGTAGGCCGAGGCCATCACTTCGCCGTAGGCACCGGCGGTTCTGAGGGCCACCAAGTCGCCGCGTTTGGTTTCCGGCAGCTCCAGGTCTTTGGAGAAGCAGTCGGTTGACTCGCAGATGGGGCCCACCACGTCATAGGTTTTCACCGGAAGTGTACTGGTGAGGTTCTCAATGTGGTGGTAAGCCTGGTAGAGGGCGGGGCGCATCAGCTCGGTCATGCCCGCGTCCAGAATCACAAAATTGGTTTTCTGTCCGTGTTTCAGATACAGGACTTTGCTGATCAGGTTACCGCACGGAGCCACCAGCGCCCGACCAAGTTCAAAATGGACCACCTGTGCGGGGCGCTTCTCCAGCAGACGGTCAAAGATGGCGAAGTAGGCCGCAAAATCAGCGACCGGCTTCTCATCCGGTGAGCGGTAATCCACGCCCAGTCCGCCACCTACGTTCAGGTGCGGGAACACCAGGCCGCGGGCTTCAAACCAGTTTTGGATCTCGTTCACGCGCAGGCACAGATTTTCAAAGGCCCGCAGGTCTGTGATCTGCGACCCGATGTGGAAGTGCAGCCCAATCAGTTTGAGGTTGGGCCATGATGGAAATCTTTCCACCAACCCCTCCAACTCCCAGGTATTGATCCCGAACTTGTTTTCCTCCAGCCCGGTGGTGATGTGCTTGTGCGTGTAGGCGTCCACGTTGGGGTTGATACGCAAGGCCACCTGGGCCACTTTTCCTTTGGCGGCGGCCAACTCCTGAATTACCTCCAGTTCCTGCACAGACTCAACATTGAAGCAGAAAATATTGGCATCCAGGGCGAAGTTAATCTCGGCGTCAGACTTGCCCACCCCGGCAAACACTACCTGTTCGGCAGGAAAACCGGCTTCCAGCGCGCATTTCACTTCATTGCCGCTCACGCAATCGGCCCCGAAGCCTCTTTGCAGCACCTCAGCCAGAATGGGGGCGTTGGCATTGGCTTTCAGCGCATAGTGCACATGGTAGCCGTATTTGCCTGCCTCGGCCTTGGCAGTGTCCAAAATCTGCCGTAGCAACCGTAGGTCATAGGCGTAAAAAGGAGTTTGGTGCTGCGAGAACGTGTTGAGGTGTTCTTTAAGCATGGTTTTCCTCTCTTTCCTGAAACACACCTTCATTGATGGAAACCAAGGCCTCCACTTTGTGTTCCGTATTCACCAACACACTGATGTTGTTCTTGCTTCCGCCGTAGGAAATCATTCTGAGCGGGATGTTGCGCAGAGACTGCACCACGCGCAGAGAAGCACCCGGTTTGTCTTCCATGAAATCGCCCACCACGCAGATAATGGTCAGGTCTGTGTCAATCTCTACAGTGCCGAAGCGTTGCAAGGCCTCCGTGATTTGCGGCAGGTACGTAGGGTTGTCAATGGTGAGCGACACGGCTACCTCAGACGTGGTGATCATGTCAATAGGTGTCTTGAACCGCTCAAACACCTCAAACACGCTACGCAGGAAACCGTAGGCTAGCAACATGCGGCTGGATTTGATCTTGATGGCGATGATGCCGTCTTTAGCCGCCACCGCCTTGATCTCGCTGCCCGATTTCTTTGAGGAAATGGTAGTTCCCTGAGCTTCGGGCTGCATGGTGTTCAGCAACCGTACCGGGATGTTCTGCTGCTGGGCCGGCAGAATGCTGGACGGGTGCAAAATCTTCGCCCCGAAATACGCCAACTCCGCCGCCTCGTCAAAAGAAAGCTCGGCAATAGGGTAGGTGTTCTTCACCACGCGCGGGTCATTGTTGTGCATGCCGTCAATGTCGGTCCATATCTGAATCTCTGAGGCTTTCACCGCCGCTCCAATAATGGAGGCGGTGTAGTCGCTGCCCCCGCGTTTCAGGTTATCTATCTCATTCTTGGCGTTGCGGCAGATATAACCCTGCGTTATGAACAACTGGTTTCCTGGATATTGGGCTAATTGCTGTTGCAGGTGCTCTCTGATGTAGGCATGGTCTGGCTCTTCCTCCGGCGTTATCTTCATGAACTCCAGGGCCGGCAGCAACACAGACGTAGTTCCTTTCTCTTCCTGGAAAATCTGGAAGAGTTGGGTAGACAACAGCTCGCCCTGCGCTAAAATGATTTTCTCCTCCACGGGGGAGAAGTTGCGGCCCAAGCAGGCGCGGATGTCGTTGAAAACTACTTCCAGTACCTTGTGCGCCTTCTCCTTGGAGGAGTCCTGTTTATATAGTTCGGCAACTACCTGTTTATAGCGTTGCTCCAATTGGTTTGTGAGAGATTCTGCCCCGGCTACGTTAGCTTGGGCCAGCTGCTCCCCAATCTGCACCAGGTAGTTGGTGGTGCCGGACATGGCCGACAGCACTACAATCACGGGCTCCTGGGAAGGAAGTAACTGTGAGACGGCACCCATACGCTCCGCAGAGCCTACGGAGGTGCCCCCAAATTTCATGATTTTCATAGATGTTAAATAAAACATGCCAATTTACTAAAACAATGTGTAGATACCTGAAAAGGAAAGTCCCCACCCCCGCTATTTTTAAATTAAAGCGGGAGTGGGGACTTAAGGTAAACTCTATACCTAAAGTAGCTTAGTTTGTTTTCACAACTCTAATCGTCTCATTGATGGAAGGTCCTTTCACCCTAAGGATATAAACGCCTACCGCTACAGTTTGAAGATCTCTGGTTAGCATAGATTCACCCACCGGAACCTGTACGTTTTCGTGCAAGATCAACTTCCCGTTTAGGTCATGCAGCTCAACGGTGAGGGTGCGGGCCTGGGTGCTGTTTACGGTGAAGGATAACTTCTGGCTGAATGGGTTGGGGGATACTCCTACCTGCGCCAAGCCTTCGGTCATCACTGCCTTATTAACCACCACAGTTTTGGTGTACTCATGCTGCCCGTCAAAGTCTACTTGCTTTAAGCGGTAGTAGCTGGTACCCTGCGGGGCAGAGGTATCTAAGAAACCATAGTTCTGAAGGATGTTGCTGTTACCGTTGCCAGTTACTTTGCCAATAGCTGTAAAACTTTTGCCATCGGTACTACGCTCAACCTGGAAGTAGTCATTGTTCTTCTCCGTAGCTGTAGACCAGTGCAACTGCACATTTGCTCCTTTGGCCTTGGCTGTAAAGCTAATCAGTTCAACCGGAAGTGTTACCACAGTAGAAGAAGATCTGAAACCATAGTTTACCATTTCAGGAGTAGTTTCAGAGCCATAGGAATTAACATCCAGAAGGTCTACTAAACCATCATTGTCGCTGTCTTTGTAGAAGATGCTTTTGGTGTTTAGGAACAAGAAGCGAGTATCAGTTGCAAATTTCAACCAATCCTGCACTTTGCTACCCGGCGCTATGGAGCTAGGGTAAAAATCCTTAGCTGATGTCCCCTGAGCTCTTGAGGTGAACTCCGCACCTAATTTAGCCAAGTCATCACTGGAAACACCGTTCTTGTTAAAATCAAAGGCTTCAATGAAATCATGAATTGTATCATTATCGCTGTCTAAGTCTAAAAAGTCAGGCATGGTGTCACCATCGTGGTCAATGGGTACCAGAGCTATGTTACCTGTAGATCTGTAGGCGTCATCAATTCCATCTTGGTTGGCGTCTACTCCTGACGTTTTCAAAGTATTACCCTCTGCCTGTGCTTCAATAAAGTCTGGTATACCGTCACCGTCGGCGTCTATGTCTAAGAAATTAGGAATGCCATCATTGTCCATGTCTTCCAGGGTGGTGAAGGAGTTCTGAGGTGTACCGGAAGAACCTACACTAGTCAAGCGGCCGGTCAGGCGGTCATAGTTGGCGGGAAGAATGCCGCCTGTCTGTTCAAGGGCGTCAGGGATGCCGTCATTATCAGAATCAAGGTCAAGTGCATTGATAATACCATCACCGTCTTTGTCTAAACTGGCAACTACTCCCTTGCTGTTTAATATACCAAACTTGCTATCTCTGTAATTCAAGACACCATCATTGTCTGCATCTGCGAACGGATTGATACCATTAGATTCTAATAAATCTGAGATGCCATCATTATCATTGTCTAAGTCATTTGCATCTGCCACGGTATCTCCATCTGTATCTAATACGATTGGAATGGAGAAAGTGGCAGGAGTAGCGTCTTTCGCATTTTCTGCGTCTATAACGGTATAACTGAAAGTGACGGTACCGGTGTAATCAACAGAAGGTTTGAAACTGATCTTAGTTCTTGATGACCATGGGTAATTGGTGTTCAATGCCACTGCATTCCCATCAATAAATAAAGTGCCGCTTGTTGGTGCGGTGGTAATTTGAAAGTAGGAAGGGTTGCCCGCTGGATTCTCACCATCATTGCCTTCTAACGGAGACAAAAGGGTTGCTGGTGCGGTATTGGTTAAGAAAGTAGCATTTGTCACATTTTGGGTCACAGGTTCACCGTTGATTGGAATAGTGAACGTTGCATTATTGCTTTCTGCTCCTTCTGCATCAATTACGCTAAATATTAATTGTACATCTGCAAGATTAGTAGGGGCGGGGTCAAATCTTAAAGACATTGCTTCAGTCGCTGAGTACATTCTGCCTGCCACTACACCTATACCACCAATGGTAAGATTGCCTTGGTTCGAGTTTGGCAATGAGGCAAACTTGAACTTGAGCAGCATTACATCATTGTCATCTGTGGGATAGGCACTGATCGTGAGGGTGGAAGCCGCAGCTGTGTTAAGTAATGTTTGGGTTCTGATATTCAAAGCTACAGGAGCAGCATTCAGAGGGATAGTAAATATAGCTGGTGTTGCATCAGCCGCGCCTTCTCCATCCTTGACGGTATAACTGAAGGTAACATCTGTTGTATAGCCTGCCGCAGGATCAAAGCTGATCTTGTCTCTCAAAGACCAAGCATAGTCTGTGGTTGTATTGGCTGCAGCCCCATTAATGGTGAGTGCTCCACTGGCAGGTAATGCATTCAGGCGGAATGTAACAATAGAGACATCATCTGTAGCGTTCAGGGCATCCAGCAGAGTGGCATCGGCAGTGGTAAGAAGGGTTGCGCTATTGGCTTGATTATTCGCTACTGGTTCTCCATTAATGGGAATGGTAAAAGTAGCCGGAGTGGCATTAGTAAGACCGGCGCCGTCTTTTACTGTATAGCTGAAGGTTGCATCAGCAGTACTTGTCACGGCAGGCGCAAAAATGATTTGGTTTCTGCTAGACCACAAATAATCTGTGGTGGTATTAGCTGTAACTCCGTTGATAGTGAGCGTTCCAGAGGCAGGAAGAGTAGTTAATCTGAAGGTGGAGACAGCAAGATCATCAGTTCCGTTGATGGCGTCCAGAGGTGTTGCTGTAGCCGTATTCAGAAGTGTAGCTGAGTTTGTCTGATTAAAAGCGACAGGTGCTTCATTTACATTCGTCACGCTTACGGTTATTATTTGCTCATCAAACAAAGAACCACTGTCTGTTACCCTTACAGTTACCAGGTAGGAATTATTGCCATCTTCATCTGTGGGTGTTTCAAAGTCTGGAGCGGAAGTGAATATTAAAACTCCTGTTGCTGCATTGATACTGAATTTATCTACGTCTGCTCCCCCTGAGATACTATACGTACGGGTACTATTTTCAGGATCTATAGAGGTTACCGTAGTTACCGACGTTGTGTTCTCTGCTATAGAGATAGAAGCTGTGGCCCCTGCACCATTTGAAGTGATCACGGGAGCTTCATTTACATTGGTTACAGTAATAGTAAAGTTTGAAGTTGAGGAATAAAGCGCTCCATCATAAGCCCTTACAGTAATACTGTGAGATGTGGCTGTTTCATAATCTAACAATGATGCATTAGCCACGGAAACCACACCAGTGGAAGGGCTAATAGTGAATAGGCCATTTGCATTATTGGTAAGGCTATACGTGAGGGTGGTATTCGCGTCTACATCAGTAGAAGAGGCTGTAATGCCCACTTGTGTCCCATTTGCGGCATTCTCTGCTACCGTGTTTGTGGCTGAATTGATATCTGTAGGGGCGGTAGGAGCCTCGTTCACGTTAGTGACGTTTACGGTGAGTACCTGGTCCCTAGTGCCTGTAGGAGCGCCATTATCAGTTACCCTTACCGTTACTACATAGGTGTTATTGCGGTCTGTGTCTGTAGGAGCTTCAAAGTTGGGAGCTATTTTGAAAGTAAGGAGGCCTGTTGTGGCATTTAAATTGAATTTGTCCGCATCACCAGAAGATAATATGCTGTAAATGAGGGCAGATCCCGCATCTACATCTGTAGCTGTCACGGTAGTGACAGCAGCGGTAGAGTTCTCAGGGAAAGATATAGTGGCCGCGGCTCCTCCTCCGTTTGAGGTGATCACTGGTGCCTCGTTTACGTTGGTTACATTGATAGTGAACGTAGTGGTAGATGAAGTTAAGTAACCATCTGACGCACTTACAGTGATGATGTGGCTAGTTGCAGCCTCAAAGTTTAGTAATGCTCCATTGGCTACACTGACAACACCCGTCGTAGCATTGATCGTAAACCTGCCTTCTGCATCATTGATAAGACTATAGATGATGGTGGTGTTTGGATCAACATCCGTTGACATAGCAGTAATACCCACTAATGTACCTGTGGCAGAATTTTCAGGAACATTGTTTGCCGCAGAGTTATTGTCTGTTGGTGCTGCTGGAGCTGTGTTTGTTACCGTAAGCGTATAGGTTGAGTTAGATGAATAAGCACCGTCATTATCTCTTACCATGAAGCTAAACGTAACTGTTCCTGCATAAGCAGGATTAGGGTCAAACGTAAGCTGATCTATTTGAGCAGCCGTGTACCCAGTTTCTGTTGCAACGTTTGTGCCATTGATCTGCAGAACGCCCTGTGCAGCAGTAGGAAGAGACACAAAATGATAAGTTGCAATAGTTCCGTCTGTGTCATATCCTGTCAAAGGATTGATAGGTGTAGCAGCGGCTGAACTGCTCAGGCTAGAATTGCTTACGGCTAATGAAGATGGGGCACAGTTAGATGTATATGCAATCAATACAGGTCTGGTGATTGCTTGATTGACAGTCCCAATCGTGCCATTGGTGGCATTATAGGTAGTACCGCCTTGAGCATTTCCTGACACACCGGGGGCGACTGAAGTGCTTGCGAGAGCCGCATTTGAGTAGATGATGCCGCCGCCGCCGCCGCCGCCAGGACCATGCGGAGAATCTGCACCTGTATTAGAGCCTCCATTACCGCCTGCAGCTGAAGTTCTAACGGTATTTAAATCTCCTGTATTAACACTTATTAGAATACTTCCTCCAGCGCCGCCGCCGCCAGCGCCATCATTGGTTACTGTTAATGCATCTGCTCCATCTGCATTTATTGTTCCAATACCTGTTACTGAACCAGCTCTGATGATAGCAATACCTCCTCCGGCTGCCCCACTGCTGGATAAGCCGCTGGCTAGGTCTCCTGTACCGTCATTAGAGGTACCGGCACCGCCTCCACCACCTAAAATTAATTTAGAAACTGCGGGAGAAATAGAACGTCCCGCAATTCCCCCAATAGCTAAATTGTTTGACCAGCTGTTGCCTCCTCGTCCACCGGTACCTGCGTTTCCACCGCCGCCGCCGCCAGAGTTCATGGTGTTATTATTAGGGCTACCGTCTGTACCGCCGCCGCCTGCGTTTCCTGGAGCCCCACGGCCACTACTTCCATTGGCATATTCAAATCCTGTGGTGGTTGGTGTAGTACTGCCGGCTGTATAAACATAAGCTGGAGTTCCTGCTACACCTTCCCCTTTCTGAGCATTATTATTTACAGAGCTTAAAGTTCTATAATCTGTGTTAGCGCCAGCTCCACCTTGTAGTTGACGACCAGCCCCCCCTCTAAATCCTTTGCCGCTTACATCAATTGTTTGGTTATTGAAGTTTAAAATGCCTGCTATATCTAAAACGACTACACCACCAGTAGATCCGTTCCAGGCTGGTGCAGTGATAGTAGTGTTTAAAGTTGCGGAAGAATATTGAGGCACTCTAATTACCTGGAATTTCTCTACTGCAGAGGTGCTAGTGGAGTAGTTATATGTTTTAAATAACCTTGAAACAGTGATCGTCTTATTGCCTCCTGATAGGGTAGTGACAGCAGTTACAATAGCATATTCATATGTTCCCGCTGTAACCGCAGACAATGCACCATAACCGCTGTCATTGCCGGTTGTAATAGTAGCATCTTGCATTTGAATAATAAGTACCAGATCTCCTGTTGCAACCTGGGTGGTATTGCCAGTAGATGGACCTACGGAGATAGCTCTAGTACCTCCTGTGTTGGCAGTGGCATCTGCGAGACCGGGATAATAAGTGTTTACAACAGAAGTGGCACCACTTAAAACACCGTCTTGCCCTGGAGTAGCGCAACTCTGTGAATAAGCATGGAGTGATGCTACCAACTGAATAATGAATGTAAGTAGAAAAAACTTTTTTGGGCGTACCTCTCCCAGGGCCATTTTTATCATGTCCATTTTTGTAGATGATTAATTATATTCTCTAAGACGCTTTAACAATAATGAGGGAGGGGGATCCCAAATACTTCCTTAGCAGTAAACAAAGGATGATTATTCTTTTTACAATTATTTTTTCAAAATAAACTTCAGCAATGAAACCTTAAATGGTAGGGGTGCGTTTAAGGTTGATTTTTTCTAACGTGACAAATTTAAATATGATTCTGTATAATGCAATACAAATCGTTATAATTTTATATAAGCCTACAGATTAATTGTGGTTAGTAGGATAATATGTATTTGCAATGCTAATATTATGATACAGTAAGTTGAATTGATAGGAGTATTAGAAGAAAGCTGTATATTGTATTATTTCAGTTGAATGTTATTGTTTCCAAATAGCTAAAAGTCAAGTGCAAGATGTGGGATGCATAGTATGTATTGATTTTGTATCATTTATAAAAAAAATCCTTTTGTTTTTTAGTTGTGCATATACCTGCTGTCTATTAGTTTTAAGCACGTATTGAGATAATATAATCATGTTCTAATCTAAGTAGCAGAGTAAATAGCTTTTAAAGTGAAATTTGCTTGGATAATACAATGTATACTTGTAAAAATTTTATATTTGATTTGCTATTGTACTATTCTACTATAGAGTCTTTTTATTCAATAATTTAATATTAACTTTTTATATAAACCTTGTTTTATTTTTTTGGATTTATATCAATAGACACTTTGAGTTTGAAACTTATTTATTGGCGCCATCTTTCAAAATAGTACTAGTTGCGAAAGGTTTAGCAAGAGAGGCAGAAACAGGATAGAAGCAGATTTTAGAGGCAGTTGTTAGGTTTCTATGGAGTAGCAAGTCAATACCAAGATTAGGATGTACAAACTTTTTTGCATTCAGACGGAGCTATGATTCTGTGGATTAGCGGATTAAAAAGGTTAAGCCAAGATTTTTCTGATCAGGAGGCTGGCTGCATTGCCTCCAAAACCGGCGGCATTGATCATGATAGTTCGCATTGAAGCAGGTACTTCGTTGCCAACTAAGGCAGAGGCATACTCAGGGGAGGCGGAGGAGGGGCTACTTAGTAAATGAAGGGCTGTAATAGCGCTTAATGCCCCTGAAGCCCCTAGGGTGTGCCCAAGCAGCCATTTGTTGGAGAAAAGAGGCGGTAAATTATTTTCAAACACAGTTTCAAGCGCTGCCATCTCAGCCACGTCACCGGCACGGGTACCCGGTGCATGTGCCACAATCGCATCAATGCCTGATGGCGTAATAGAAGAATGAGCGAGTGCATCTTTCATAGCCTTCTGGAAATGCTGACCATCTTTAGTGATGCCTGTTTTGGAAGGGCTCCGCTCAAAACCCAGCCCCACAGCTTCCACTACCACTGCTTCATGCAAGTCTAAGCCCCGCAATTCCGTTAAAGTCATTCTCTCCAAGGCAAAAATAGCCGCGCCTTCCCCCAATACAAAAGTATTGAGCCCTTGCTGGTTGAACGGACGGCAAGGAGTGTCCTGTGCAGCAAGCTTAGAGTAAATGCCAACACCTTTCATCTGGGCAAGGGTGAAGGGGGTGAGCGGTGCTTCGGAGCCTCCTACCAGAAAACGTTTGGCCATGCCCGCTTTGAGCCAGGCCACCCCATTCGCGAAAGCTTGTAAGGCCGTACTGCAGGTAACCGAGTGACTGATAAGAGGTCCGGACGCCCCCAAATCATTGGCCACCCAGCTGGCTATATTGCCCAAGGTAGTGCTGGGGGAGGCGCTGGGCGGGAGCCGTTGTTCGGGTTGCTCCAGAAACTCGCGGTAATACTGTTCAAACAAGCCGGTGGCTCCACGGGAAGAACCTATATTGATACCTATGGCCTCTTCGTCAGTAGACCAACCAGCTTGGGCTACCGCTTGCCTGGCCGCTAAAATAGCCAGTTGAACCGAACGGTCTACAGAAGCATAGGCGGGTGTTTCCAGTAATAATTCCTGGAGCAGGGTTTCAGCAGCGGAAGAAAGAGGGGCCACCGGCGTGTCTGACCCCAGGGAAGGCAAATAGCTGAAACAGTTTTTTCCGGTAACCATTGAATGACGCACCTCCTCTAAGATACCTCCCAAGCCAGACACTGAGCCTGCTCCTCTGATCACGATCCACTCCTTTTCCTTTCTGCTTTCCATTTCCGTTTAGCGGCTCTTTTTTCTAAATCAGGCTGAAAACGATTGCAGCACCAGCAGGCGCATCTGGTCAATCGTTTCGTACACTCGCGTTAGTTGTTCCTGCGTAATGCAGTAGGGAGATAAAACGTAGATGATATTGCCTAAGGGGCGCAAAAGTACTCCGTTTTCAAGACCCAGCGCATAAAGCTGATCTCTCAAACAGTTGAAATAGGAAGTCTCCCCAACTTCAAACTCTATGGCCAGAATGGTACCCGTTTGCCGACAAGCCTTAATGCCAGGTTTACCGGTTAAGCTTTCGGCATAGGCCGTGTGTGCTGCACTGATTCGGTCTAGGTTCTGCTGGAAAGAAGCAGCTTCCACCAGATCCAAACTGGCCAAACCGGCAGCGCAGGCCACAGGGTTAGCAGTATAGGAGTGGCCGTGGAAAAGAGCTTTAGTTTTGTCATCGCTCAAGAATATGTCATACACCTGTTGGGAGCAGGTGGTCACGCCCAAGGCCATGGTGCCGCCGGTAAGTCCTTTGGAGAAACACATCAGGTCTGGCTGCCGCGTCAGGTAATCACAGGCGAAGCGTTTGCCGGTACGGCCAAAGCCGGTCATGACTTCATCGGCGATGGTGATCACGTGGTGTTCCTGGCAAAGTTGCAGCAGCTGGTCCAGCACCTCCGGAGAGTACATGACCATACCCGCGGTTCCTAGCACCAGTGGCTCAAACACGAAGGCCGCAATGTCATTCTGCGCAAGGATCTGCTTCAGTTTAACAAGCGTGGCAGCTTCTTGTCCGGGTACCGGAACGGGCAAAAACTCCACGTCAAAGAGGTATTGCTGGAAAGGCCGCGTGAACACCGACCGCTCGCTCACCGACATCGCCCCGAACGTATCGCCATGGTAGCTGCCTTCAAACGCGATGATCTTGGTCTTTTGGATGCCCTGGTTATACCAATACTGGAGCGCCATTTTCAGGGCCACTTCTACGGCGGTAGAGCCGTTGTCGGTGTAAAAGACGCGGGTTTGGTTGGCGGGTAACAGTCTGAGCAGCCTTTCAGAAAGTTCTACGGCCGGGGCATGGGTAAACCCCGCGAAGATTACGTGCTCCAGCGTGCGTAACTGCTGGCTTACCCGCTCCGCGATGTGCGGATGGGCGTGCCCGTGAATGTTAACCCACCAGGAGGAAACCGCATCTATGTACTCTTTGCCATCTTCGGCATACAAAACTGCGCCTTCGCCCCGAACAATCCCAATGGGTGGGGGAGCCGTCTGCATCTGGGTATAAGGGTGCCAGTTCACCAACTGGTCACGGGTGGAAAGGCTACTATTGGAGGTCATGGGCGGTAAAATAGGTGCGGAAGGTTTGGGCGTACCGCTGTACGGTTTCCTGGTTTAAATCGGTTTCTTCCAACAAACGGGGGAGGGCCGGGAGTTTGGTGTAGTTCAGGATGAATTCTTCTGTAGAAGGATTGGGCTCACCGTTGAACAAGATGCCGGCCACCGGAATGTTACGGTACCTGAGCACTTCCGCAGAGGTGAGCGTATGGTTAATGCTGCCCAGGTAATTGCGCGAAACCAGCACCACTTCCAGGTTCAGGTTCTGGATAAGGTCCAGCACCAGTTCCTGCTCGTTGAGGGGCACCATCAGTCCGCCGGCTCCTTCCACTATCAAATGGTTCTGGGTGGAGGGAAGGACAATCTGCTCCAGAGACAGTCGTACGCCTTCCGCGGCCGCCGCGGTGTGCGGGGAGGCGGGCATCTGCAAACGGTACGCCTCCGGATGAAACACTGATCTGGGGTTAGACACCAGCCGCTGTACGGTATGGGTGTCGGTGTGGTCCAGGCCGCCCGCTTGCACGGGCTTCCAGTAATCGGCTTGCAGGGCTTGGGTGAGGACGGCGGCGGCTACGGTTTTGCCCACGTCGGTACTAATGCCGGTCACGAAATATCTTTTGGGGTGTGTTGGGTAAGCGAATGACATAACTGTTCTAATTGGGCAGTGGTATTATAAGCATGCAGCACCAGCCTAAGCCGCTCCTTTCCCTCCGGAACGGTGGGGCTGAACACGGGGCGCACGTCAAAACCCTCTAGCTGCAACGCCAAAGCCAGCTTTCTGAGCTGTCCGGGGTCTGGCAACTGCCAAGCCTGAATGGGGCTTCCGTTTAGGGGCTCTTTTTCTGAAAACGGGCCTAAACCAGCAATATCTTGGGTGAGGGATTGGTAGTATTGGGCCAGTTTCTGCACCTTTTCCCGTTCCGGGTGTAGCTGGGGAAGTAGTTTATAGGCTTGCCTAATGGCCACGAGCGAAGCCAGCGGCAGGGCGGTGGTGTACACAAACGGTCGGCTGAAGTTGAGGAGAAACTGCTGGAGCGCAGCCGGACCCACCACAGCGGCCCCATGGCAGCCCAGCGCTTTCCCGAAGGTCATGACGCGGGCAAATACCTGTTCTTCCAGATGCAACGCAGAAACCAAGCCTTCGCCCTTGGGGCCGTACAGACCGTTGGAATGCGCTTCATCTACCACCAGAAACAAACCCTGTTCCTGACACAGCGCGGCCAGTTCCTGTAGCGGGGCAAAGTCCCCGTCCATGGAGTAGAGCGATTCCACGGCTACGTATACATCGCCCTGGGCGCGCTTCAGCTTTAGTCGCAGGTCTCCCAGATCATTGTGCCGAAACGGGAAGCTCTGCGCGAAACTGAGCCTGATTCCCTCTTTCATGGAGGCGTGGCTGGCCTCGTCATAGAAAATGGTGTCGCCGCGCTGGGGTGCTGAGGAGAAGAAGCCGCAGTTGGCCGCGTAGCCGGAGGTAAACAGAAGCGCCGCCTCCGTTCCATGAAATGCCGCAATCTCCTCTTCCAGTTCCTGCGCGTACCGCGAGTTTCCGCTCAGTAAACGGGAGCCGCCGGAGCCGTGCGCGGGAACAGATCCAATTTCTGCCAGAATCTGTTGCGCTAGCAGTTCAGAAGCCGCCAGCCCCAGGTAATCATTTGAGCTGAAGTCAACAAGACCTGGGGCGGGTGGCGTGAGTTTCCGGAGAATGCCTTTCTGGCTCCTGGTTTCCAGTTGGCGCAGCAGACGTTCCGGCACCTTCATGGCAGCAGTTTATTCGGCCAGGGCCGGGGTTTGGGCGGTGGCCGGTGCGTCTACGGTTCCACCGCAGGGCGTTTCGGCTTTGAATGATTTGCGGGGCGTGAGGCCCAGCAGCTCAAACATGGCTTTGTCATCGGCGAAGCCGGGGTTAGGCGTGGTCAGGAGTTTGTCACCGGAGAAGATGGAGTTGGCGCCCGCCAAAAAGCAAAGGGCCTGCTCGCTCACCGGCATTTCCTGCCGCCCCGCTGATAACCGGACCATGGTTTGCGGCATGAGAATACGGGCGGTGGCAATCATGCGCACCATTTCCCACACGCTCACGCGCGGCTGCTCGGCCAGCGGAGTGCCTTCCACGGGTACCAAGGCATTCACCGGCACACTTTCTGGGTGCTGCGGCAGGTTGGCCAGTACGTGGAGCATGGCAATGCGGTCATCATCGGTCTCGCCTAGGCCAATGATGCCGCCGCTGCACACGGAGATACCGGCTTTGCGCACGTTTTCAATGGTGTTGAGGCGGTCGCCGTAGGTGCGGGTGGTAATGATGTTGCTGTAGTTTTCCTCTGAGGTGTCCAGGTTGTGGTTGTAGGCGTAGAGACCGGCCTGCTTGAGGCGTTCGGCCTGGTATTCGTTCACCATGCCCAGGGTGCAGCACACCTCCAGACCCATTTCGTTCACGCCTTCCACCATTTCCAGTACGCGGTCAAAGTCTCGATTGTCGCGTACTTCGCGCCAGGCGGCGCCCATGCAGAAACGGGTGGAGCCGCCTTCTTTGGCCTGACGGGCCGCGTCCAGCACTACGTCATTGCTGAGCAGTTTGTGTACCGGCACATCGGTGTGGTATCGGGCAGCCTGCGGGCAGTATGCGCAGTCTTCGGGGCAGCCGCCGGTTTTCACACTTAGCAGCGTGCAGACCTGTACCTCACCGGTAGCCTGATATTGTTGGTGTACCTGGCTGGCTTCTACAATGAGTTCCAGCACTGGTTTATAGTAGATGGCGCGAATTTCATCCATGGACCAATCCGTGCGGAGAGGGGCGGTGTTCTGTGCGTCCGTCATAGTCTGTTTTGTCTGGTTTAGGCGGCTAAAGTACGGCGGAAAACGGAATAGGCGAAATTTTTTGCGCGGCTTCCTAACTACTGTTAGCACGTTTTAAGCTTGTTTTCTGAAAATCAGCCGCTAAATGCAAACAAAGGAGTGATGCACCCACAAATATGACCCTTGGCAACAGGATAGATTCCTCTTAGAAGAGGTTGATTCTATTAGGAATATGGGTAGGCGTTTGGCTGAACCGCTGGGGTTGAGGAGGGCGGGGCTGCTGGGTTTGACTAAGATAAAGCATTTGCGTTTAGGGGCTGTTTTTGGAAAAACAGCCCCTAAACGCAAATGCTTTATCTGTTCACCGACTTATTTTTTGTCTGCCACCACTACCTGACCGTTGCGATACTCCACTTTTTTGAGCGGTTTCCCGTTTTCATCAAAGTAGGTCCAGGTGCCGGTCTCGCGGTTGTTGCGGAAGGTGCCGGCCATTTCGGTTTTGCCGTTCTCGTAGAGCTGTTTGAAGGTGCCGTAGCGCAGGCCGTCTTTGTAGAAGGTCTCAGACTTCACCTTGCCCGATGGATAATAGGTCACCAGCGTGCTGATAATTTTGCCGTTCACGTAGTTTGCTTTGGAGGCAACCTGGCCGTTGTCATGGTAGGTGAGACGCTCGCCGTTGATCTTGCCGTTCTTATAGGGCTCCGTGGTTTTAGGCTGCTTGCTTTCATAGAACTCCTGCCAGGTGCCAATGGGTTTGTTTTCTTTGAATTCCTGCTGGGCGGCAATGGCCCCAGACGGGTAGTAGCTGGTGATTTTACGGTCGCGCTCGTTGTTGCTGTACCTAATCTCCTGCTGCAGTTTACCATTCTGGTCAAAGGACTGGGCCAGGCCCACGCGCGCGCCTTTGCTGTAGGTGAGGGTGGTACGTTTGTTCCCGTTCTCATAGTAGGCTACGGACGGTCCATCGGGCTTGCCCGCCACCACGCTGCCTTCGGTCATGAGTTTGCCGGAGCGGTAGTAGGTTTTGAAGCGGGCGGGTTTGGTGGGGCCTTGGCTCAGGGTTTCGGTTTCCAGCTGGCCGTTGTCATAATAGGTGCGGTAGTCGCCCTCAATCATGCCGTTGCGGTAAGTGGCCTCAGATTCCTTCTCGCCGTTGGGGTGGAAGGTGCGGGCCACCCCGCTCTGCACTTTGCGGGCGTAGGTGATCTCAGACCTCGGCTTGCCGTCTGGGAAATATTCTTTGATGGTGCCCTCCGGAAATCCCTCCAGAAAGGTAGTTTCCTGTTTCAGTTGCCCGCTTTCATAATAAGTCCGGAAGGGGCCGGTCTGCAGGTCATTGGCGTACTGGCCTTCCTGCATTTTATTTCCGTTGGCGTACACCGCCAGAAAAGGACCGTTCTTTTTGCCGTCTTTGTATGGGACCGTGAGCTTGGGTTTACCGTTAGGGAAAAACTCAGTGTACAAACTGTCGCGTTTGCCTTCCTGCACCTTCACCAGCGCCAGCAGCTCACCGGTGGGGTAGTACTTGCGGTAATAGCCGTGCATGACGGTGTCTGGACCGGCTTTGATGTAGTACACCTCCTTGATGGCCGACTGCAGCGAGTCATAATACGTAACCACGCGCGTCTGGGCATGGGCCTCCTGGAAGGAAAGGAGAACGAAAAGCAGCGGCGCGAAGGAAAACAGAATCCTTTTCATCATGGGTGCAAAACAATAAAAAAAGCCTTACATGTAACGTAAGGCTTTTTACTATTAGTATAGTTCAATGGGTTACAGGCGCTCCAGTACTAGCGCAGAGGCCCCGCCTCCGCCGTTGCAGATGCCGGTCACGCCAATCTTACCGTTGTTTTTGTGCAGCACGTTGATGAGCGTGGTCACGATACGCGCCCCGGAAGCCCCCAGTGGGTGACCCAGGGAAACGGCACCCCCGTACACGTTCACGTTGCCGCCCTCTAAGCCTAGTTTCTGGTTGTTGGCCAGCGAAACCACGGAGAACGCCTCGTTGATCTCATAGAAATCTACCTCAGAAGCTTCTACGCCGGCTACTTTCAAGGCTTTGGGGATGGCCAGGGCCGGGGTGGTGGTAAACCATTTCGGTTCCTGTTCGGCATCGGCGAAGCCTCTGATTTTGGCAATTGGGGTTACGCCCAGTTCCTCGGCTTTCTCTTTGCTCATGAGCAGAATGGCGGCGGCCCCGTCATTGAGGGTGGAGGCGTTGGCGGCGGTCACGGTTCCTTCCTTGTCAAACACCGGACGCAGACCCGGGATCTTCTCGAAGTTCACCTTGCTGTATTCCTCGTCTTCGGTAACCAGAATAGGGTCTTTGCCGCGCTGCGGAATCTCTACGGGTACAATCTCGTCTTTCAGGAAACCGGCTTTGGCGGCCTCAGCGGCTTTGCGGTAAGAGTTGATGGCGTACTCGTCCTGCATTTCGCGGGTAATGCCCAGTTCACGGGCGGTGTTTTCGGCGGCGCTGCCCATGTGGTAGTCATTGTAGACATCCCAAAGACCGTCTTTCACCAAGCCGTCAATCATCTGGCCGTGGCCCATCTTCGCCCCGAAACGGGCTTTATCTAAATAGTAAGGCACATTGGACATGCTTTCCATGCCGCCCGCTACAATAATGTCTTTGTGGCCCAGCATGATGGCCTGCGCCGCGAACATGATGGCTTTGGTGCCCGAGGCGCACACTTTGTTGATGGTGGTGCACTCCACCTCATATCCTAAACCGGCGCCAATGGCGGCCTGACGGGCCGGAGCCTGCCCCACGTTGGCCGACAGCACGTTGCCCATGATGACTTCCTGCACCAGGCTTTTGTCTATTCCTGCTTTCTCAACAGCGCCCTTGATGGCAATGGCCCCCAGTTGCGGGGCAGTAAGGCTAGCCAAAGCGCCGCCAAAGCTACCAATGGGAGTACGAACCGCTGAGATCACATATACTTCTTTTATCTGCATGGCAATATTGAGTTTATCTGTTATTGGGTTGAAGGTATAGCTTTCGGAAATAAAAACCAAACGCTTGTTAGGTTTGGTTCCGTTGCCCGGTAATTACGTAAAAGCTGAAGAAATAGAAAAATATTCAAACGTAGCCTTGTCAGACTAAAGAATGGTCCCGTTACGGATGGAGCCTTATGACTGTTTCGGGAGAGAGAATCAAGGACAAGGTCAGGCCGAAATTGCGTTTAGGGGCTCTTTTTCCGAAAACTGGTTTAAAACAGAAGAGTACTCCCAAGCGCACTCTGCGTTTAGGGGCTGTTTTTCAAAAAAGAGCCCCTAAACGCAGAGTGACTACCAGTCTGGTAGGTCTTTGTTTTTCTGGCGCGAGCTGCGGCGGGGCAGTTGCTGCAGGTATTGGGCCTCTTCCTGGCGCATGGCGTCCAGAAGCTGGCGGGCTTTCTCGGGGCTCAGTTGCAATTGCTTCAGGCGCTCCGCCCGGGTCTGGAGCAGCAGGTCCTGTTCTTGCCCAAGCTGGTTGCTGCGTTGATTACCGGCGGCTTCGTTGCTGTCTTGGTCGCCACGGTTGCTGAGGCCCTGGTTTTGGCCGGCATTGTTCCCGAAGTTCTGCTGCCGTTCAGATGCACCTCCACTGGTTTTGTTTTCGGCACCGCCCCCCGTGGCATTGTTGGCGCCCCCCGCCGATGACGCCTGCTCTGCTCCGTTTCCAGTTGGCGTACCGGCGGCCTTGTCTCTCTGCGTTCTGCCCGACCCGCTTTGGCGTTGGTTGCGCCGTTGGGGTGGGGGAGGTGTCTGCTGGAGCTCAGGGTGCAACAACAGGTATTTCTGGAGCAGCTCGTAGTTGTAGCGGGCGGCTTTATTCGTCTCATCAGCTTTAAGGGCCTGTTTGCTGAAAGCGATGGCCTTGGTGAAGTTGCCTTCTTCGGCTTCAATCACTGATAGTTGAGTGGTCACTATGGAGAGCAAGCCTCGGTCTTTGGTGTCCAGGAGGGCGCGGTACAGCGGTGAGGCGCGGCTATATTCATGCAGATGGAAATAGGAGTGCGCCAGGTTCAGCAACACCGAATGGGCGGGCGTTTCATCTTCGGCCTGCCGCACCCGCTCATACAGAACCGCCGCTTGCTGGTACTGTTTCCGCGCATAGGCTTCCTGGGCCTGCTGCACGTACAGGTTCCGGCGCGCAATGCGCTGCAGCCCGTCAAAAGGCGACAAAGCTAACAGGAAAGCTAATAACCAATACCTCATATGCGCAATACCTGTAGGGTCCATAAAACATCCAGGGCAATGAGGAAGAGGGCTACCAGCAGGGGGTACAGGTATTTGTTGGCGGCTACTTCCACCACTTTGGTCTGCCTGAACTCACTTTTAACGGCGTTTACGGCGCTGAGCAGGCGGGGCATCTCGCTCAGGTTGGGGTTTATCTCAAAGTAATCGCCGGAGGTGCGCCGGGCAATCTGCTTCAGGCCATCGGGCTCCAGCCGGGTAATGACCGTTTTTCCGTCGCGGTCCTGCTTGTATCGGCGGCCTTCCGGAATTTTACCCCCGGCGTATGAGCCCACGCCCATGCTGTAAATATGGACCCCCTGGTTCTGCAGCGCCAAAGTTGGGCCCCTCAGATTTTCCCCGAAGGTCTCGCCGTCTGAGAAAACCACTAGTATTTTGGAGCGTTCCGTGTCTCGGTTGTCTCCGCTGCCCCTAAATTTCTGCAGGGCCAGTTCCAGTACCGGGCTAAGTTGGGCGGCATCGGGCGGAGCCAGACTGGTACGGAGCGACTGGATATAGAGCTCCAGGGCGCTATGGTCATAGGTAAGCGGGCTGATGACGAAAGCCTCCGAGGAAAACCCGATCAGACCGATGCGGTCGGCGTTGGAATTCTTGATGAAGTCCAGTAGCTCCAGCTTTACCTTTTCCAGACGGGAGGGAGGCACGTCTACCGCGTGCATGGATTGGGACAGGTCAACGGCCAGGTACACATCTTTGCCGTTGGTCCTTATTTCTTTAGTCATAGCCCCAAAGGAAGGCCCCAGCAGTGCCACTACCAGCAAGGCCATATACAGGCTTCTGATGATTGCTTTTACCCAGATGGCGTTCGCTTTCTGGGAGAACTGGTGCGCCAGCCGTTTTATCCTGAACAGATACCCCCCATAAAGCACCACAAACAGGAGAAAGAAAAAAGACTCCATGAACGTGAAAGGCAGGTACCAGGTCATTTTTTACGTTAAAGTGAAGACGAAACGGTGAACATCCAGGTTCTCTTACCACTGCTGCGGCAAAGGAGCTGGCTGGGTTAAGGCTGGCAAGTTAAAACTTTAAGCCGGGCTAATAAAGCGCAGGAGCCAATTGCCGCTACACGAGGGGAGAGGCTTTGGCTTAATTACCGGCTCCAGGAGCCAAAACGGAAAGCGGCCCAAAATATTTTGAAAAAAATGTGCGTCTGTAAGGTGTTGGGAAATAAGTAAATGTCCGTAAACGGGTGCGGGAGCAGTAATTTTTTTTGGTGGGGCTTTGGTAATCTCATTTTTGTTAGGCTATATTTGCACACTCTTTAACCGAAAGAGCTAGCCCGGAGAGATGGGTGAGTGGCTGAAACCAGCAGTTTGCTAAACTGCCGTACCTCTAAAGGGTACCGGGGGTTCGAATCCCCCTCTCTCCGCGAAATTTTTCTGAAAATAAATTTTGACAGTTAAATTTCATTTTATATCTTTGCACCGCAATTCACCAGAAGGTTAGGGTTTGGTTAAGTTGGAAAACTGGTAATTGCAGGACTCGGGGTGTAGCGTAGCCCGGTATCGCGCCACATTTGGGATGTGGAGGTCGTAGGTTCGAATCCTGCCACCCCGACGAAAAAAGATGAGTAATGTTGGATGACTACAAAGACATTCTCCATTACTCATTTTTGTTTCGATGGTCTCGTAGCTCAGCTGGATAGAGCAACTGCCTTCTAAGCAGTAGGTCTTTGGTTCGAATCCAAACGGGATCACAATTTAAGTACTGGAAACCCCTCTTACAGCGCGTAGGAGGGGTTTTTTGTTGGTCTGTCCCATTTTTTGGGGACACGATATCGCGACAAGAGGTTATTTTAGGGACACGCGTTCATGGCTCGTCTCTTCAATAATTTATATGTACCGTAACTAGGTTTAACGGTACCATAACTGCCTTTTTGGACAGAAGAAGGGACCTAACCCCCCCTCCATCCCGTTGGTGCCCCCCCCCCGTATACACCCCAGACGTTAATCCACGGATGCCGTATCCTGTTCCAGCATGGAAAATAGGGGTACCCCCTCAAAATCTGTGTCACCTTGTTTATATCACTTGTGAATTTTTTTGTTTGAGAATTCGGGCCTTCTTGCCGTTCCACTCCAATATCCACGATCTTGCTCCGCTTAGGATTCAGGAGCCTTTGGGCCATATTCTCATGGGCAATCTCTATGGGTGCTATTTTTTGTCTTTTTATATAGTCGGGTATAAGATGGTTCGACTTTTTTCCATTAGTTGATAATCAGGTATTTGTAATATCGCGAATTTCCAGCTACCCGCCGTCGCTGGTTCTCAAATGGAAAAATAATTTCAGTATTCTTATTCGTCCTATTCTGTTTGTCGCAAAAAAGAAATATAATTGGTTTAACCTAAATTGAGAAGACCATGGTACCTGAGGCTTTTATAATTATAGGCTTAAACGCGACACATTTGTCGTGTAAGCATAATTTCTTTGAAATCACCAAACATAATGACCACACAAAAAGTGGACAGTGTAACTATTGTAATAGCAAAAGAATACCAATTCCATAGCCATGTCCTAACAACAGTAACAGCTAGTCCCGACGGGGACATTTCCCTCATAAAGTACAGTACGCATGGTATGACGATCTCCGTCTACCCCATTCAGAAACAAACAAAGATCACTCTCTCCAGCAAAGTCCTTGGACGGGACTACCTAAGCATGATCTCCAAGGAGAGTATTGGAAAGGTGCAGCAAACGCTTTCCATGTACACCGACATAAGCATGGACGAGTTGCTTGAAAGCGTAGTGTGCAAGGTGGACCCAAGCACCGATATACGGATCAAGAACAAGGAAGCGGCCATCTCGGCGCTTTACGCCCTTTCCGCTATGCAAACTAAATACAAGAGAAGCGCCAAGCTTTACAAGTCAGGAGGGCTTCCTTCCTCTTTCGGACTTAAAAGGGACAACAACGATCCTGAGAACGTGGATTATCTATCAATATACAAGAAGCTAGCCGAACTCTTTAATAAAAGCAAGAAGGGTAACAGGGACTTCTTAGAGACCCTCAGCGTACAGGAGAGGGAGAGACTAAAGGAGGAAGGGAAGGACATCGTGCGTTTCGAGACGAAACTCTCCAGTAGGCGCATGGTTAGAAAGCATTTCTGCCTCCCTGACAAGCATGTACCAAGGCTTAAGGACATACTATACTCAGAGGTTAATGTGAACGGGAACATGGTGGAAAACATCTATGGTCAGGCACTCAGGTTAGAAACCAAGTCTCCAGACTTAAAGAGCATTACGGACCTAGGTTATTACCACGCCCTATACAAAAATGACTTTTGCGTGGAGAGATCGTTCCATTACCTTCAACAGGCGGCAAGTGTAACCAACAAAGCTAGAACCATGAAAAGGCTAACATCCATACTTGCAGCGACGGAGAAGGAAAGGCACATGGGCCTTAAGCAAACCTACCATGAAGTTCTATCCCTACTAAGATTAGAAAGTTGAAATAAAATTCTCATAAATGAGAAAAAATGTCTTTTTTTTGCTATATTTGTCTAATTAAAGGGTTCAAATATGAGAGAAGACGACATGATGCTGGAGATTTACCAGCTGTTGAACAACCCATCGCCCCTCAGCCTGCATCGCATCCTCGAGGACAGGCGGGACGCGATGGGCCTCAACAACTTTCAGATGGCGAAGATTTTGGGGGTGGATAAATCCACTCTAAACAGGCAGATGGAGAAGTTGGGTAACGGCAACGTGAACAGCGTGGATTTTTTCTTGATCCTCAAGCTCTGCCAATTCTTAGGTATCAGAATTGAAGATGCGTCCAAGTTATTTGTCGCCTCTCTACCTCCTGACAACATCAAAGAGCTTGAGATGGCTCGTAAGGCCAACTACATCATGAGTAACTTCGATGTAAAAGGCTTGAAGGATCAGGGCTTCATTGATACAGCCACCGATTTCGAAAGGATCGAGGAAAGGATACTCAAATTTTTTGGTCTCAGCTCTATTTTCCACTATGGAACAGAGGTTGGGGCCGTTGCATTCAGCAGGACGAAAAGCACCTCCCACGACAAGATGCGAGAGTTCTGGGTACGGTCTGCCATTTTCCAATTCGAGAAAATAGATAACCCCAACGAATATAACCCTGACACCCTGCTCTCCCTGATCCCTAAGATGGCTCCCTACACCCGCTATGTAGAGAAGGGGTTCCACCATGTGATTCAGGCCCTATACAACATAGGGGTCACCGTCATCGTGCAGAGCTATCTTGCCAAGACTCAGGTGAGGGGCGGAACTTTTGTGGTAAAGGGGAAACCCTGCATTGTAATTACCGATTTCAATAAGTCCTACCCCCATCTTTGGTTTGCACTCATGCACGAGCTGTACCATGTCTACTATGACTTTGAACAGCTCAAGTCTTTGAAGTACCACCTGACAGGTGAGGCCCAGAGTGACCTGTACCTGTTCAGGGAGGATTACGCGGACATGTTCGGCTGGGAGATGCTTTTCCCTAAGGAAAAGCGCAAATACATCAAGCACATGATCAAGTCTGAGGCTTACGTCCACGCTTATGCCAAGGAGAACATGGTGCACCATGGGATTATCTACGCCAGCTATTGTGAGGAAAGGTTGAGCGAGGACAGTAAGAACGAGTTCGGCTTCTACCGACCCATGTTCGGCAGTTCGGAGAAAGCCCTGCAGTACGTGAAGTGCCAGCCATGGAACAAGGACTCTCTTCTGGAGGAGATCGAAAAAATCAAGAAATCATTCGTCGTTCAATAACCACTTAACATGGAGAAAAACACCAAAAAGTCTGGGGAACTTTCAGAGGAGGAATTTCTGGCAGACATGAAGAAGTTGTCTGATAGGGCAAAGGAAGTCACAGGGGTTCAGACAGGACTCTTCGACGGGGCTGATCTGGGCGAGGAGGACTTGGATACCTCCTTCGACATAGCCAACCTGAATGACACCGCAGACCCAGACGCCTCTCATAAGCTTTACTATACCATGATGGCAGTATTGAGGAGGCACCTCCCTAGCGGTAAAGAGAACGAAAAACTGCGGAGGTATATCTATGACGAGAAGTCGTTGTTTCTGAACAGGGGAAAGGCGAAGGATGAGAAGGGTGTGAGGGGCAGCGATGAGCGCATGGCCTATTTGGGCAACTTCCTCAACGTGGCGTTGAATACCGTGCAACGTTGGGTGGAGCAGGGGGCGGTACCGTACGATCTGTACATGGCTTTTAATACTCTCAACAGGGAGAGGGGCTACCATTCGACGGAAAATCAAAAAGAAGGCAGCACAGAGGTAGAAGCAAATTTTGAATAGCTCCAAACAGCAAGTTTCTAAACAGGGTGACATCCATTGAAGGATTGTTGCCCTTTTTAGTTCTAACGGTTTTTTGCAAGCCACGAAAAAGTAGACGGCCCTCGCGGTAGTTCCTGACACCCGTCTGAGGGAAATCCATGTCTAATTACTCTCATTAGGAGCAAGCCGTGCAGACCCTTAAAGCAGCTTCTTGACGCGTTGTACGGTAGAGACGCTAACCCCTGTCAGGGTTGCTGTTTCGCGTATGGTGTAATCGGCTTTTATGTACTTCACCACAGCCTTGTATTCCTTCAGCATGGCTTCCTTCCCCTTAGTGCTATCCTTGGGTCTTCCAACGTGTATGCCCTTGCGTTTTGCCTCCGCCATACCAGACTTCACTCGCGTGATGAGCGTGTCCCTCTCCATTCTCCCGATGTCAGTAAGAAGGGTGAACAGAAACTGGGCCATGGAGTTGAGGGAGCCATCGGGGTTTAAGGTTTCGATGTTATAGCTCTTAACAACCACGCTGACCTTGTGCTTGTGCAGTTCCTCAAGGGTGGCCAGTACCTGTGAGGTGTTCCTGCCCAGACGGGTAACCTCATGAACCAAGACCTTGTTGATCTTACCCGTTTGCGCAAGTTTTATAAGTCTTAGGATTGCTTGGCGTTCCTCATTGCGTTTGGCACCCGAAACCGTTTCCACGATCGTCTCAACAACCTTCAGGCCCATGGACTCTGCATACTCCGAAAGCTCGGTGAGTTGTCTGTCGTGTTGTTGGTCTTGTGTTGAAACTCGTACAAGGAGGGCTGCTTTTCTCATGGGTAAGGAGTTTTGCTTTGTTTAAACAAATATAATATAAACATCCTATATATAGCAAGAAACCTATACCTTATTTGAACACAAGGTGACCCTTTTAAAAAGTACCTCTATTCTCCATCAATGGGGTTTATTGCCACAACCCTTTTTTGCATACAAGAGCCAATTATTTTGCTAACCGAAGTATTCTGATAGCACCCCTAATTACGATCACGAAGACAATTGCCCCGATAACCAAGTCAGGAATGGCGGAACCTGTAAAAAGCACCAGTAGGCCCGCGAAGATCACGCCTCCGTTAATGATGATGTCGTTGGAGGTGAAGATCATGGTGGCTTGCATATGCGCCTCCTTGCTCTTGCTTTTCTGGAGTAGATACAGGCAAACCGCATTGGCTACCAAGGCTAGAACCGAAACAACGATCATGGTGCGGAAATCTGGGGTAGGCTCATCCCCGATGACCCTACGAACAACTTCTACGAAACCGACTATCGCCAACGTGAGTTGAAAGTAACCGCTCAGCCTTGCCACGCTCTTTTTCCTTGATACGGTACTGCCTACAGCGAACAAGCTTAGGCCGTACACCAACGCATCGGCCAGCATATCAAGGGAGTCGGCAATTAGCCCCATGGAAGAGGAGATGATCCCCGCGGTCATCTCAACGACGAAAAATCCGAAATTGATCATCAACACTGTCCATAGGAGTTTTCTCTGGCCCTGTGCGTCCTCCTCGAACAGTTCCTGCCCGTAAGTCTCGGTGGAAAGGAGCGATGACCCCAAGCCGAGTTCGCCGATGGAGGAGGAGATGGTATCCAGTTCGCCGTCGTGGATTACAGTGAGTTGGCGGTTCTGGAGGTCGAACTCCAAGGCTTTCACCGACCCCACGCTGTCGAGTTTCATGCGTACGAGGCTCTCTTCCGCCGCGCAGTCCATGTGCTGTATTTTGAAAGTTGATTTGTCCATAAGAGGTAGATGGGAGATTTGTTGCCGCGGTCTCACCGAGGTAATTTCGAGGTGACATGGCGGGTCACCGCGGCGTTATTCCAGAAAGTGTCTATAGCAGGTTGAGCTTGATGCCGCCGTTGATGATCCTGCCATCCGTGGGCGCGTAAATCTCATTGAACACTGGATCGGTGATGGAGCCTGAGTAGATGCTGCCGAAGCGGGTCTGGCGCGTATCGAAAAGATTTTCAAAATTGATGAACAGGGAGAGTTTTTCGAACATCTTCTCCACCATCAGCCCGTTGACCCAATAGGCTTGGCCTCGGCCCCCGTCTGACAATTGCTGCGGGCTGAAGTAGTACGCCTCCAATCCGATCCTAAAGTTGTCCTCCTTCTCCAGCATGAGCACCGTGTTGACCCTGTGTTTGGGCGTGAGAGGCATGTCTACCAGAGACCCACCGAAGTGTTGCTTGGCGTTGGTATAGGTATACCCAAGGAAGAGCTTGGCAATTCCGTAGCCGAACTTCATGTTCGTCTCCACGCCCTTAGTATCGATATGGCCGTCGGCGTTCCTGAACTCATACAGGTTGTCGGGCCGCAGCATCAGGATCAAGGGGTTGTTCAGGTAGGTGTAGAAGAACATATGGTTTACGCTGAAGGTAAACTCTTCGGTGATATTTGTAGCGAAGTTTAAATCCGCATTACCGCCTATGGATGTCTCCGCCTGCGTCTGACCGATGTTCAGCGGTAGGATGTTGCGGAAGGTGACTCTCTCCGCCTCTTCGGTGAAGATGGTAGGCGTTTTGTAGCCCATGCCGCCGCCGATACGGGAGGAAAGCTTGTCAGTGATCTTGAACAGGGCAGAGACGCGCGGCAGCACGAATAACCCCTTGGATTTATTTGCAGGAGAAGGGGTTACGTAGTCAGTCCTCAGGCCAGTCTCCACGGAGAACCACTCAACGGGTGTGAAGGTGTTCTGGGCGAATGCCCCCATCGTCGTGAATTCGAAATCCCTGGCACCTGTGGTGCCAGCGGTCTCCTCGCGGAACCGATCCGTCCACAGGTTGGCACCCAAGGCCCACTCGTGTTTTTCGCCGCGGAGACTATAGGAGACCTCCGTGAAGCTGGATACCTGATTGCCTTGGAACCTGAAGGTCGGTATAGTGATCTCCCTGTCGAAGAGGCTCACGCTGTTCTTCACCGTAAGCATACCCTTATCCGTCAGCCTGTGCTCGGCGTTGAAGAGGGTGGAGTAGCGGCGGGTATCGTTCCGCTCGAAATAAAAGCCTTTTTCCGTCTCGCCGTCAATATACCGCATGTCGCCGCCCAGACGGTCTTCCACGGTGGCGTTCAGGCCCAGTGAAATCCGAGTGCGGTCGGTTGGATAGAGGTACAGCATTGGATTAAGTGTATACCGCTCCAGTTCAGGGATCGCCGAAAAACCGATGTCCGCTGGGTCGTACGCCTTGGTTGTGTTACGCGCTGCGAACACCGTCACGCCCAGCTTTCCGAACCTTTTTCCGTAGTATGCACTTAGGTCAAGCCCTTTTGCGCTGGTAACGTTCCCCATGAAGCTGAGTTCCCCAGCCTCCGTGGGTTTCTTGGTGATTAGGTTGATAAGCCCTGCGATTGCCCCGCCGCCGTACAGGGTAGAGGACGACCCCTTGATTACCTCCACCTGATACAAGTTAAGTGGAGGAATCTGCATGATGCTGAGGCCGCTGGCGAAGCCCGAGTAGAGCGGGAAGCCGTCTTGCAAAAGCTGCGTGTAACGGCCCTCCAGACCTTGTATCCTGATGCCCGCATTGGCACTCGTGGCGGAGGTCTGCTGGGTCTGGATACCCGTACTTTCAGTCAGAAGCATGCGAATATCACTAGGCTTCATGTTGGCTTTCTCGCCCAACTCTTCCCCTGTAATGGCCTCTATGCGGGTCGGTGCGTCCTCAATGGTGCGGCTGCTTCGGGTGGAGGTAACCACGACCTCTTCCAACTTTTCGCCGCTGCGATTTAGCAGAACAGAAATAGGCCCAGAAGATGTAAGAGGAAACGTTAGGGTGTCTCGTCTGTCCTCAAAACCTATGTAGCTGAATTTGATGATTTGTGGGCCGTCTGGGATGCCTGTAAGCTCAAGTTGGCCATTTGCATCAGAACTGGCCCCAATGGTTGTTCCTTCTAGTAGGGCAGTGGCCCCGATCAGTGGTGCCTTGGTCTCGCTGTCCATAATGACAGCCTTCAATAGGTGTTGGCCATGCGCCAACGGGCCACTCACCAACATGAGCAGCACGAGTATATATTTCATGGAAAATAAGTTAATGCAGATTACTGTATAGGAGTGACAAGGGTACACACCGTTATGGTGTGACGGAGTGAAGGTCACATCAGAAGCATTAACCTATTTTGGAGGCTGCCAGATTGAATGGAAAAACTGGGGAAACATGCTCTGCTTGTAGAAGGCAGAGTATTCGTGAAATTGTGGAATTAGTAAGTGATCCCCGAAAATTAGATCGGGCAGTGTGAAGCCCGTGCAAACTGAACAACTAAAGAAGGGGGAGCAAAGGCCCATTTCCTCCTTTGAGTTATCCGTTTGCTGGGTTTTGGCAATCTCCTTGGCGCAGTTATCGGTTGCGCAGCACGGGGACACCGACAGCGTTATAACCAATAATACCAATATGATCGAAAAGAGCCTCACAATGCAAATATACTGAACTACTGCAAAATGGTTAACACGACCCAACTGAATTAGGTTAAACCGTGTTTCCCAACCTTTTTGCTTCAAGTTCTTCAAGTTCTTGAAACCTTCTTATTTTTCTTAATTTCTCAGTTAAGTGGTTTTCTTTTTTCTTCAGATACTTTTCAATTTCACGATCTGAAGAAGTGCCAATAATTTCCTTTATTTCTTTGATGTCATAGCCCATGTCATAAGCGTAGGAGACAAAACCACGGCGGTTGCAGTGGCTGGAGTACTCGTCCCAAAAATATACTTCTGTCGGGTAGCCCTTTTTTAGCTTGAATCTCTTTATCGGGACCGTATCTTGCCGTAGATCATGTTCTTTGCAGAATTCCTTAAGTATACCTTTTATCGATCTGTTGTACTCAGTATCAGAAAAGAGCCGAAGGTTAAAATTGTACTTATTAAGAATTTCCAGAATTCTATCGTCTATTAGGAGCGGAACTTTGAAGTGGTTGTTGGTTTTTATTGTGGTGCCCTTTAGGAATTCCCCATCTATTCTCATGTCTTGGACTTGAAGAACATCTGAAATCCTAAATCCTGTTAGAAATGAAAACACCGTAAAGTCTATGTACTTTTGGATATCTATAGCGTCCTTATGTGCTCTTTTTAGGGTGGGTTTCCAATTCCAAAGCAAATCGATCTCCTCAATTGTGAAGCATACAATCGTTTTCTTTTCTTCCAGAATTTTAAAATCCTTATATCTTCTATCTACGGCCTTGTTTTGGTCGGTGTCGCACCACCTTAGAAAAGTCTTCAGCTTTTTGACATGGGCACCAAACGTGTTGTTGAATAGGTCGTATGTCTCGGGATTCATTAAGAACGCGGCGTATGCGTCATAGAAATCACCGTTTAGGTTTTGGAGATCGAATGTTAATTCCGCGCTCTTAGCATGTTTGCTTTTTGTAAACTCAATAAGTGTGTTAGCCCAACTACGCCACTGCCTCTCCACCCCAGAGAACTTATCCCCGTTGTTTTTCTGCGTAACCTCCAACGGGACCCCCGTTCTCTTCCTGATATACTTGTATAGCATTTCGAGCATGAGGGGCGCAGAAGGAGTGGTGACCTCGTCTGGGGTTTCACGCCCTAGTTTGAATAAGGCTCTGTCAAGCTCTCTTTTTTTCTTTGCAAGCAATGCTTCAAGCTCCTCAATTTCTAAAGGCCTTGTGGACGCAATTCGCTCAAACATGGGTTTGTTTGCTTCGTCTCTTTCCTTATGCCATTTGTCCCCCGCTTGGCAGTAATCCCAATACTCCTTCACTAAAGCAACGGTTGGTTCCTCTCCCTTTTCCATAAGACTGTTGCTTCTGAATTCGATAGTCCTTATTGCTTCGTTGATCTTGTCATTGATTTCTGCGCTACCCTTAACTTTGGGATTCAGCTTTTTTTTCTTGCTATCCCAGTGCTTCATCTGGATTTTGATTCCCAACGAGAAGTAGTGTTTATAGTCATACCTGTAGAGAATATTTAGGTACCCGACTGTTTTATCTTTGTTCTCTCGAGGGTGTGCCTCAATCATAGGTTTTTTCATAGTTCCAACGGGCCGTAATTGCTTGAAGCTAAGGTACGGAAATTATCCATGATGTGTCCCAATATGTGTCCCATAATTAAAAAAATATCCCTTATTCAGCTCTGTATGGGGGTTTTTTGCTTTGGTTCGAATCCAAACGGGATCACCATCATGAATTGCAAAAAGCCTCTTAGATAACTCTAAGAGGCTTTTTTGTTGTAGCTTACGCCAAATATTTGGCGTAAGCTACTGATGATTTGGCGTAAATAAATTTAAATGAATCTTTAGATTCTATAGAAAATTACTCTGCTATTCTCGATCTGAAGTACATTTCTGTTTCCTTATCAGTAAAATAAACATAGCACCCTTTCATGCCCCTCGACATAAGGGTTCTATATGTGTTTTTGATTATGGCTCTAAGTAGTTCCTTCGTCTCCTCTGGCTTCTCCTTCAATCGCTTTTTGTAACCATGCACGGACTTGTCCATGCTAGATCTTTTTGCTGGGTCAACCAGTACGTCGCCATTACGGTAAATAAGATCAGAACCTATTATTACCCCGACATAATCGACTTCAAGCCCTTGGCAGGTGTGGATACAGCCAACCTCGCTGACAGACTCAGGTTTGACTATCCACAGCATACCGTCGCTTCCTAAATTCCACCTCATTGCAAAACCAAATTCAGGCATGACAATGTCCATCTCTTGCGGGTACTTCTTGCTGGTCCAGTCCCAGCAGTAGCCTGCAACTAACCGTGCTTTGTTCGCCTCCCTGTTTCTCTCGTAAATGGCATCCCTGAGGGCGTTAGGGTCGCTAAAAATTCTGAAATCATACCCGTCACTGTTGTCAAGGATGGTGTTTGCGGTTTCTCGTACCTGTAGCACGTCGTCCAGCCAAGCGAGGTATCCATCTGATCCTCCGCACCTGAACTGGGAGGTCAGTTCGTATTTATGTACGGTGGCCCCATGATGTAATGCCCACTTTTCAATTTCCTCCTCCTCTCCGATATCGCTCAAGGTAACCTTCTGGTTCTCATCGATGAAGAACACTGAGAACTTGGAGGCTCCGATAATTTCCTTTATTTGGTTTTCCCCCATGTTCTGGAACATGCCTGACTTCAGGTTCAGACGGTGGGCTTCATCAACTATTAGGGCATCGTACACGTTAGGGCGGGTGCTGGTGAAGGCACCTGAGCCTGAGAAGAAATTTGAGATCTCAGTCCTTTTTAGAGTACCCGTCAACTTGGTTTCATAGACAGTCCTTGGGGCTGAGTTCTTGGTGACGTATTGGGCCAACAGTCCTTTTTTAGTCAATGCCACTAACAGGTTTATGGCGACAACTGACTTACCCGTGCCAGGTCCGCCATGAACCACCATAACGTTTTTGTCGGTCACCGTTGACTTCTGGGCGAGAGCGAGGGCATTCTCGAAAACGATCTTCTGGGCGTCCACCATGATAAATTCCTGATTGCCTTTGATCATGGAAGCCATGCTATCCGCCAACCCCTTAGAGGGCTTTATTTTGCCATTCTCGATTCTTAGTATGAGGTTGTTCCTATCCCCGTGCTTTATGAAGCCGCTTATGAATTCCCTAAGCTTGATTTTGTCATCCTTGCAGAAAACTGGAGCCTTGGTGATGTAATCCTTATAAAAGCTGTTGGTGATCAACCCGTCATCGACGTAGTTGTGCAGGTACGCGCACGGCTTCAGTTGTATGTCCTCCTCGTAAACAGTTTCATTGAACCCGTACAACAGAGCGGAATAGGACCAAGCCTGATAGCTAGGGTGCAACTCCTCGCTCATCCCATGCTGGAAACGGGTACGCACCATGGCGTCCTTCCCCGTTAGCTCGATCTTGGACCACTGCTTAAGCTCCACTAGTACTGCATGCTCCTTGCCTTCCCCATTCTGGCCAGAGACGATAAAGTCGATTCTATTACTGGTACGGGGTATGTTGTATTCGATGGCCACGCCTGCATCTGGAGGTATGGAATCCGTCCTCAAGACGTTGGCCATGTACAGCAAAGAATTCTTCCAAGAAAGGTACTCGCTATCCCCGACCTTTCGGTTCAGCTTTTCCTGCACAGACTTGTGGATGATGTCCTCTATTATGAAATCATCGATGTCAGTCAGAAACTCACCTTTTGATTTATTGTATACGATCATAGTCGGTGTATTTCGTGGCGTTTCCCTTAGATTTATCTATTGGGTATTTGGCGGCGTTCTGGTCGATTTTATCCATGATGATTTGCCGCACGTCCAACCCGTGTTTTTCGGCCAGCAGAAGGCAATAGGATAGGATGTCGGCCAGTTCTTCTTTTAGTCGGTCCACGCTCACTTCCTCGTTTCCTTTCCAGAGGAAAAGCTCCAGCAGTTCTGACGCCTCGATGCTTACCGCTACAGCCAAGTCCTTGGAATTGTGGAACTGCCGCCAATCACGCGCGTCCCTGAACTTCAGCAAAGCCTCCGTTATCTCTTTTATCTCGCTCATGGTCAATCTTTTTTCTCAAACTGCTTAGCCACCGCGTATTCTTTGTCGAACGGGAGCTGTAGGTCATGTAAGAACTCTTTGTCTGCGATCGCCCAACTTACGTAGTAATAAGCCAACAGATGGTAGCCTGTGAAAACCTTGTTCGGGATATTCATCAGCCTGTAATCCTGTTTTTCTGGGGATATTCCACTCATGCCTTTCATGGCGATCTCCGTGCCGATTACCCGCACCTGTTTGGTTGACATTCCCTTGAAGAATTGCAGGGCCTCGACCATGAACATAACCACCGCCATATTCAAACCTTTGTCCCTGTGCTGCTCTTGGAAAATCCTCATCTGCCTCTCCTCATAGGAATCAGGCTCGCCTGAAGTAATGCCGTTTTCTTCGATCTCGGCGATCAGGTCCTCTGGGGTTCTTTCTTTTCTGTGCTCGGATTCTTGCACCAACTCGAAATAATCTGACAGCCCAAGGTCGTCTGCCCAGTTCTGGACCAACTCATACTCCTCCGCTGGCTCCCTGTCCAAGCGGTACTCCCCGAACTCCTCCATGAAGGTCTGGGCCAGCTTGATTTCTTTGGGGGTGGCCTTGAAGTCGGGAATGTAGTCTACGCCGTAAAGGTCTTTCAGCAGCATGGCATGCACTAGGTTATATACCTTGGAGGCGAAGAGAACCGCCCTTGGGGCGTTGGAGACGATCGCTTTGTCGGTGGTGGCTGTAATACCCTCCTGCACCAACCTCATGAGGGAAATGAACTGGTAGGGCCTCAAGGCGTCATAGGTGCTGTGGAGGTAATCCTCTATGAAAAGGTCGATCGGGGTATTGTATGCCTGAAGGTTAATACCGTTGAAAATGGCGGAAACAAATTTTGAGATGGATTCCTCAGGCACACCGTTTTTTCTGAGCCTTTTCATGTCTTCACCCAAGGCGGACTCGAATGCTTTCCTGTGGCTTTGGTTGTAGGTGAAAAGCTGGTTGCTCTGTGTCTGCCTCGCCTCATCGACTAATGAAAGGTGCATCAGTTCGTGCATAACCAAGTGCTCCACGGCAGGGTAGGAGGTCTTGTAGCGGATGATATGCTTGTCCCTGTTGTAATTCTCTGCGAACTCCATTTTGGCGGCAGTATCAATAGAATCATCTGCGATAGTCTCGATCGTAGTTCCCGTACGCCTCTCCAACCTTTGGGTGAATCTTTCCATGAGCACTTTACCTTTGCCTTCTCCGACCAGCTTTTGGGCCAGTACGCGGGAAAAGCTGACGCTCTCAGTGTAGAGCCTGTCCCTGTTTGCGTTTTTCTTGATTGACTCTATGGCGTAGTGGAACGCAGTTGAAAGATTTCCCATGCTCTCCTCCACAATGGCCAAGGCTTGGTAGGTGTTTGGATAGTCTGGATTTATTTCCTTCGCTTGGAGGAAATAGCGCAGTGCCTCCTCCTTCCTACCCACCTGCATCATGATGGCCCCGATGTTGTTTAAGGTGATATTATCGTCAGGGTTAGCCTTAGCTGCCTCGTCGTAATAGCGCAGGGCGGTTTCCACGTCGTTGTGATGACGGGCGAAGATATTTCCCATCATGAGGAGTGCCCATCCGTTTTTCCTGTCCCACTTGAGCGCGTCAATAAGGGAGTTCACCGCCTCTTCCTGATCGCCAAGCTCAGAGTATATTTGTCCTAGTACCCTGTGGTATTCAGAGACATGCGGGGCCTTCTGAATCAGTGGCAGGAGTTTATTTTTGGCCTGTTCGAACCTGCCTTTCTCGCTCAAGTTTAAAACTTCTTGGAATGTCTTTTGCTGTCCTTCAATTAAATCGGCATCGATCTCGACCTCTATGAATCCGTTTCTCACCGTTACTTTAGGTTTATATGGGCCGACGGTATAGAACTCAGACATGATGCCGATTAGATCTTCCACCTTGCTCCCAGATTTTTGGTCCACAGAGAAAAGGTCATAGGTAAATTCGTCTAATGAGTGGAGTATAAGCATTCTTGTTAAGTCAATTGTTGAAATTGGCTGGTACCCGACTAGAGGGTTAGACAGTAAAATTAAAGTTTATTTTTTGGTTTGTGTGTGAAATTTGGTGTATAGTAACAATCCTAAATCTCATTACTAAATAATGTAACACCTGTACAAGTAATGTTGTACAAGGTTATAAATTTTACTGCCTCCGTACCGTGGAAGCACCCAAGATCATTTCAAGAACAAATGATATTTCTTGCTTAATGAAACTGAAGACTATGGGGAATAGGATACATTATTACTTTATTTTATTCAGCATAGTCATATTCGGCTGTAAGGAAACGGAAGTCACACCACAGAAGTCTGCTGACCTTCCGCTTAGCGAGCACCTTACTTTAGGAAACCCCAGTGGGGCGACAGACAACATCACGGACATCAATAATTATTTGTTGCTAAAGCCGCAGTACGCGCTATCCTATAGCAGAGACAGGGGTATTCCGAACTGGGTGAGCTGGCACGTAAGTCCTGACTGGCTAGGCAGCGCAGATCGTCAAGATGACTTCAGAGCTGATATGAGTTTGCCAAGTGGGTGGTATAAGGTAAGTGCCACTAGCTATACTGGGTCTGGGTTCGATCGTGGCCACAACCTACCAAGCGCAGACAGGACGAAGACAGTCGAGGATAACTCCTCCACTTTCCTGATGACGAACATGATTCCACAGGCACCCAACCATAACCGCCAGACTTGGGCCAGTCTGGAGGACTACACCCGTGATCTGGTTAGAGTAGGAATGGAGGCATATGTGATTATGGGATCCTATGGTGTTGGGGGCACTGGCTCAAATGGACCGACGAATACGATTGACAATGGTAGGGTGACGGTACCGAGGAACATATGGAAGGTTGTGGTGGTACTGCCTCAGGGCGAAAATGACATCACTCGGATCAACGAGTCCACGCGTGTAATTGCCGTCAACACCCCGAATATCAATACCGTTAACACAGATTGGGGAGGGTACAGGACAACGGTTGACGAAATCGAGCAGGCCACGGGTTACGATCTGCTTTCGGCACTACCTGAGCAGTTGCAGAGGGTTTTAGAGGCAAAGGTAGATAATGGTCCTACCCGCTAAGCATTTTTTTATAGTGATTGAAAATATAGAAAGTTATATGGATACTCCCAATGCTGACAAAGAACAAATAATGGTAAAACTTGAAGAACTTACTAAGGATCTGTATTTTATTAGTGAAAGCGACTATCCTTTAGAACCTATCACCGTCGCTGTCGATAAATCAGGTGACCTTTCATATGAGGAGTTGCGTAGCATTGCTGGACAGGCTGCCGACGCTAGTGTGGAGGTTGTGGAGTTGACCTATTTCCTGCGCAACATGGTTAAGGTACCACCAGAAACGGATCCTAAGCAAAGAGAGACGGCCTTTCGGTTTCAGACGCTACAGGACTTCATGCTCAAGAGCCTATCAGATGTGAAGGTGTACAGAATTGGAAAGGTAGAGATCATTGCCTTGGCTTTGGGTATAGCTCCAAGCAGTGAATGTATTGGTTTTAAGACAAAGGTTATCGAAACATAAATAATCGATTAGATCTACACGTAGTGTCTAAGGCATTCTTCATGAATATCTTTTATTTTTTGTTTAAGGAGTTCAGGTCTTTCTACTATTACACCATTTCCAAATCTAAGAATTGTAGAGACTAATTCGTAGTTCAGGACTACGTTAAGCCTGATCCTGAACTCATTATCATCATCGATGAGCGTCTCCTGAGAGCTGTGCAGGTGCTGAGTCGTACTTCAACTCGAACAAAGCACCGCCGATGAAGACGCTCAGATATTTGAGACACCCTCATCGGTGGTGTACTTGCTAATCAAAAGGAGCATACAGCTAATAGGCAAACAGGGATAGTTCATTCATGCCGCCTGTTTTATCGCCTCCACATTCACTTTTCTCAAATATTCGTCGTCAAGACTAGGTCTAAGACTGTGCTCTTTCTGGAAATATTTGATTATAGTATCCCTTACCAGATCAACGTCGCTTTCTAGCGCAATGATAGAATCATGTACCGTAGTTAGGAATACTGAAGTGCGCATCAGGCTTTTCACTACTTTCTGAATCATCAAGTCTGCCTCTGCCTTCTGCATCATATGGGATAGTCTTTTATAATTACCCTTCTTAAAGTGGCTGATGCATCTGTACACGGACGGGAATCTCTCCCTGAAATATTCGGAGTGTATGCTCTTGTTTGAGGTGTAGTTCTTGCAGTAGAACAGGGTCGAGAAGAGGAGTTGCTTAAACTCTTTCCTGCTGCCTTTGTAGCCCATCTCATCCATAAGCATGTCATATAGCTTACCAGTAGAGCAAAGCATTATGTACTCTCTCGCGTCCAACGGCAACTGGTGCTGGTAATAGTCCTGCAACAGAGAACAAAAGATAAAGGGCTGGGAATTGCGGATGTCCACGTTTACCAGCGGTGTGTCAGGATAGTTGCGGTGGTATAGGAACTGTCTCAGATCCCTGCTCAGGTTAGTGACGAAGGAGTAAACCCGCCCAGATATTTTATCCACATCCCAGCTATAGTTGCGGTTCACGATGTTCTGGATGGAGTAGAAGTCGGCATTATATTTATCGATCATGATGCCCTTGAGAGTCACAGGGTCATTGAGAAAGGTGCGCTCATAATCATCCTCATTCTTGATTGTATAGACCATTTTGTCTGGCATCTGCCCTATAGCCTGCGTATACCGCTCATACAGGTTGTCCGAGGGCAGGGAATCGATCAGTCCAATGGTGGAAGCGTATTTGGCGTCTATATAGGTCATGGCATCGATATCGCGGATAAGGATGTTCTTCAGTTGGGAGAGGATGTAGTAAGCTGGCTTATTGCCTTTCTCCACCTGTTTCCTGTGGATTTTTTTGGCAAAATCCTCTTTCAGTATCATGATCTCAATCGCCTTGGACTGGAATGGTGAGGCGATGCCGTAGCCCTTGCTTACCGCGTTTTCGCTGTCATCGGCGGAGGTGATGTAATGGTTGTCTGTGACGATAACCCCCCAAGCCAGCAGGTCGTCCAGTACCTGTTTGTAAATATTGTTAATTACCTTCTTGAGCGTACCAGCATGGAGCGGAACCAACCCGTTAACTTTCTGGGTGGTGAAGATCTTCTGCTCAATTATCTTGGAGAGCACGTACGCGTATTTGTCTTGGTGGTCGTCACGGTACCTTTCGCTGCGATGGGCTAGGATCAGCTCTGGAAGGTTTACTTTGGATGGTATGTAGAGTCGTTTCTCTCTGTCTTTTGTCTTCATTTTTTGGTTTTCCTTTACACTATCTATCAGGGCTGAAGCCCTTCGTCGACTGTTGTATCATGGAAATCCAAAAAGTTTTAAACCATAACCATATTTATTTTTCTGGAATACTGATCACCCTCCTCCGCTGCCGCTCGGGAGGGTGAAAGAGTAATGGATGTAGCTTACCATGCAGTAGATCTTTATGTGTATAAAGGATTTATTTCAAAAAGGCCAAAATCATTATAACATCTATACCATTCATTTATCATTTGTTCTTCTCTCTTATGATTCACAGGTATGAAGATAATTTATATGAAAAAGTGGCAATACTCACTGGAATCGCTGATTTTGAACAACATCAGAGATGCAAGAATTTTCACAAGATTTCACATTTATAAAGCCGAGCGGGAGCGAGGTTACAGTTACCTCCAAGCGGAGCGGCAGGTAGCTTTCCAAAGAGGATAATAAAACCATAGAGATCTTATTGTTCGATTTCGGTGCCAGTAGTGATAATGTAGGTATATCATTATGTGGCATAATTTTCAGGCAGGAGACTTGATTCTGTTCTCAGGTGCGGTTACGGAAAGGGTCGCGGTACTGAGTTGCAAAGGATTTGTGGAGTACCGAAAGAAGCTGGTGCGGTTGATATATACATAAAAGAATATCATATATGTCACCACAAACCTTAAAGCAACGCACTATAGACCGCATCGTGGAAGACCATTTCAAGAGGACTAATCAGACAGATCGTTTTGCGCCGCTCCGCAAGGTCATCATCAAAAGGGCACTGGAGGAGGGCAGCATACCAAATGGCTGGGCTGTTAACAACAACTGGGTGAGCAGGGAGACACACTCCATCCTGTCACAGATGATCGACAGACACACGAGGTAACCTAGTAAATACTGCATTTGTCTGTTATCCCTGATGGCACCAATATGGGAAACTTCTTTCATATAGCACAGAAACATTACATGTCACGCAGACTCTCATGAATTTGTGCAATGATATTGACGGTATCGCATATCACTTTACATGAACAATTGATGACCGTGTCACGTAACATAAATAATGGCATAGAATTGATAATTGAATACAAAATACATGTTATGCTTGTATTTTTCATTATTATCCCTACCTTTGTCTTGAAGATATGATTCTATGAAAAAGCTCAGACTCAAGCATGTCGCCACATCACTCAACATAAGCGTTTCCACGATTGTTGAGTTCTTTGTCTCCAAAGGTATTGAGGTAGAGAATAAACCCACCAGCCTCATAACCACGGAGCAGTTTGACATGCTGGCCGATGAGCTTGCATTGGCGGCAAACCGAGCAGCCCAAAAAGTAAGACAGCAGGTAGAGCCAGTCACTGGAATAAAGGTTATAGGTAACATTAAATTCAAGGGGAGACAAAAGCCCCTGAATTGTGAATTAAACCTTGATTCTCTTATTCAGGCACTGCGATTGGCTTATGAAGGCTTACGTACTCCAAAAATAACTCCGCAGGATCTTTTCAGTTCCGATATCCTTACCTCTGACTTTGCTGAGTCAGTGAAGTGCTTTAAGCCGAAATCAGGTATAGCCCAGAGCACCATAATTTCCCTTATACAAAACCTCCCAAGTAAAAAAAGTGCTTTTGCTTATCCCAGCCTTGAAGGCTACAAAGAATTGTATAAATGGAAATCTGACTCTTCAAAAAGTGTATATAAGGATCTGTTTTTCAGTGAAGAGCATGTACAGCGTCTTACCGCAGAAATAGTCAAGGCGGAATGCTACGGGTTTGGTTCGGTGAAGCGATATATCAAAGCCTTAGCTTTGGGTAAGAGATGTGTCGACCATAGCGACAAACGACCCGACCTTGATAATAGACAGAGGATCCAGAGAATAATAACACCCCAACTTTTCCATGTCTTCTCGGGTGAAGAGGATGAAAGTAGAGCAGCAATCAACTCAAATGGCTTCTCTATTTTCAACTACAGACAACATAGAGAGGCTTGTTCAAACTTTACTGGTTTTAAAACAAGACTCCAACATGGAAGACAAAAAGATATTTATAGACAGGGTCAGATCATGCAACCTGTCGGAAGAGGATAAGGAGGTACTTATCCGCCTGATCGAAGGCGAAGATTTCGATTACGGCAAGTTAGTTGAAAAAATCATAAGGTTGCTCTCAATAGGCAAGGACGTAACAAAGCTGTTCGGCTTGGACGACCTGTGAAGGCAAAACTAAAACCCAGAATATGAATTTAGGCACCGCGGTAAAGATTCTCAGAAAGCAGAGAGGGCATTCACAGAAAGAGTTCGCTGAGAAATGCGGCATTTCTGTGAATGCACTCTGCCAGATCGAGACGAACGCCTCCTTCCCCCAGAAGTCCACCATCAAAAGGATCTGTGAGGAGTTGGGGATCCCCACCTCCTATCTGCTGTTTTTCTCTATAGACGAGGATGATGTGCCTGTGGAGAAACGGGAGATCTTCAATGCCCTAGGCGGGCCACTGAAGCAACTACTGCTTGGTGCCGAGAAGGAATAACGCAACGGAACGCACCAGTATAAGTAGGGGATGTCATAGTGCCATTTCCAAGGCTCTTCAATGGCATACTAGCTTGCTTAAATGGTCACCCTGTTTTAAAAATTAAAAATTCTCCTGTTGTGCTGGCAGACGTATCGAGTTCTTATTTTTCCGATTCCGCCACATGCAGTACAGCCTCCATTTAATTCCCCCTTTCCTGCGCAGACACACAGGCTGTACTTCAGTATGTAGAGACGATGCTCCCTTTCGTCTGCCGCTGCCATTGCGATCGTCTCCCATTTCAGGTTCACCCGCTTGAACTCATCACTCTGCGTAACTACCACGCATGTGCCGCAGTGGTCGAAGCTGAAAGTGTAGCGGAAGATCGCAGGCAGGAATTCTGTGCCATTTCCATCAACACGGCACATGCCGAACAGCTCTGTCTCTGTATCATATGTCTGGTATACTTCCGTTCCACCTCTGGCATGGAGAACCTGCTTGTCTAAAATCATTACCATATCCTCTATTTGTTTTCCTTATATATTACTGATATCAAAGCTTCCAGATTGATCAATCTGTAGAACCGCGGTAGAAATTTTCCATTGTTGGATACTGATATATAGTATAAATACAAATACCACATGAGGAATGAATTCAAATCAATTAAGGCGTACAAAAGGACGTGGTGCAAGTTGGATTATGTCAGAGATTTTATGCGTTGCATGGGCTACCGCCTTACTAAGAGTGAATGCTTGGACTTGGGCATCAACCTTATATTGAAAGGCTGCAAGTCACACCTTGAGAAAATAAAGAAGGAAGATGACGTTAAATAACAGCCCTAAAATTCAACTTTTCACGAACAGCAGCGGCGACGCGACTTTCAATGTCACAATAGTAGTAAAAACAGGATACAGAGGGTCTTATGACTATGTAGCCAACGTCGAGGAGATCAAGATGCTGACCCAAAAGGTGATAGATTCGCTCCAAGAGCCAGTCTCAGGCAACCCTATATCCTTTGACGTTCTTGGGAAGGCCACGGTGCCAGGGAGCCAAAAGATCTATATCTGCACCTATGTCGTCACCATCATGTTGGCGGAACCTTCCCGTAAAAAAGGTGGTAACCCTTTCTATGATTTCATAGAACCCAGTCAAGCAATGTCGGAGAAGAGTCACATCTGCCGTTACAACGACTTTCCGCCCGCGCGCCACCGTTACCAATTGGACGGTAAAGTCGCTATGCTAAACGAAGACGCGCAGGACTTGTATATAAATCGGTATTCAGTGCATGTTCAATTCTTGAGTAATAATATGGAGGAGCATCCGATCGCCTTTGCCACCGACCTTGACAATTTGCGGAACATGATAAACCTATACATTTTTCCAGACCTCAATCCATGTGACCGCACCTTCTATGCACGAGTTGACATGGGTGGTAACTTGATGACCTATGCGAAAGTGACGATGGCTTATAGGGGTGAAGAGGTTTATCCTGCTCCCGTGGCACAGATTGAGCCAACTACGGCAGATCAGCGGAAAATTGAATTCAGGGATATGATAGATGATCTATCCCGCAGGGGTGTTTTTCAAAACCTTTGATCTCAATCGGTACAGCCAGCGTGTAACCAGTGAGAAATACTGGTTACACGCTGGCTGCATTTGGCATCCCAAGCTTCTTCACCTTTGTAATGGTGTTACGGTGCAGACCCAATATCTTCTCAATTTCGCTCGCCTTGTACCCTTTCTTCAAGTAATCGAGAGCCTTCTTGTTTTTCTCTTTGCTCAAGAACTTCAGCGTGTCTTCACTACTGTTAAGCTTTCGGCCTTTATAGATACCCTTGAGTTTTGCGAGGTGTATCCCTTCCATCTGGCGTTCCTTCGACTGGGTACGCTCCATTTCCGCTACTATCCCTAATACAGAGATAATCAACTGAGCAATAGGATTCTCTTTACCGTTTCCGTCCAGTGTCACAAGCCCTTGATTCACGAAGTGTATTGCAATGCCGCGCTCGGAGAAATAGTGGATGGTGTTGAGGATGTCGCGGAGGTTCCTGCCGAGACGGTCAATCGTCCACACATGTAGACTTCCTATTATATTGTTGTCAACAAACTTTTGTATCTCCTTACCACCCTCACGATCGAAGAAGGGCACCGCACCACTTACTTTGTCTTCTATTACCAAGTCATAATCCTTCTCGTTTACCCGTTGGCGGTCTGTCTTCTGATCAATGCTTGAAGTTCTACAATAAAGGCAAGTCTTGTGCATATTTTTAAGATGGTTATCCTGTTACTTTAAATTTGTGCATAATATTTAATGAATCCAAAGTTTTCGCCCACTTTTCCTCTTGTTTGAATGCACACGGAAGAGTATACCTTTAAATCAAGCTTTCTTTATCTGACAGTTGCTAAGCTTTCGATTTCTACAACTGAATACAACGGTGATACGGAATCAAAAGAACCTGAATAACGGATACGGTTTGAGCTGGACTCTTCGGCTTTCATTTTAATGAGCTTCGCCTTGAATTCTTCAACCGTATCAAAGCCAAAAACACCCTTCACCTTCTCGAAATGCCTTTTTGACACCAACTTATAGAAGATCTCAGATTTGCCAGAAGAATCATAGATGTAGGTCATAGGGAACCAATAAACATCTTTGAGTTCTGCGACATAGTGGCAAAGCAAGTCGGCTTGGACTAGTTGGCTCTTGGAAACAGTCTCTGGTAGCCTTTTTATCATCAAGTCTGCCATTGGACTGAAGAAGTTCTGGGAGAATGTATCTTTATAATACTTATCAATCACGTCAACATGGTAATTGAACGCGTCAAAGCTCTTAGCGTCATTTCTGTAGTTCCTGCTGTCTTTTGTGAAATATCCCGAGTGAAGGGCATTCTCCACGAGCCAGTAACACTCGTTCTTCATGGCCACTGCGACGGTGTACAGAAATAGCTCGCGGATGAAAAGCCTAAAGTTGTCAAACTCGTGGTTCGTCCAACTGCCCCTTCCGTCGCCAGGGGCAGTTAATAAAGTAAGGTTCTCAAAAAACCTCACCATCACGTCAAAATCGAATTCTACCCCAAGCTTGGTCAATTTGTCGACAAAGGTAATATAGTCATCCCGCAGGGGCGTGTATTGGTTGACGCTGTCGCAAATTGCTTTTCCTACTCCAATGTGATCGTGGGTCTCAAACGTTATGCCGAACGCCTTCAGGTTAATGTAGAACTCGTCTAGGAATTCTCTGATCATTGAGTTGAGGCGGTTGGGGTGCCTGTCGTAATGGCTGTCGAAGCTCCTCAGAAGGAAGGACGTCTTGAAGTTCATCGGTGTCTCCTCGAAGAGATACTTCGGCGCGGCACCCACCTTTGGCTTACTGTACAATGGGCGGTCGTAGATGTTCCTGATCAGGGATTCGTAGTTCTTCTCGAATTGATCATTGTTAGACATATCTATGTATACCCTTCCTTCCAAAAACGTTGGCAGGAAGGCGTTGCCTAGATTATCCCGCTCGACTACGATCGGGATAAATTTCTCTTGTGAGGTATCCTTATAGATCTTAGGGCTTATTATCTGTGTCTCGGTACCGACCCCTCCACTTCTAGCGTCTGCCTTCTCAGAGTATTTCTTGTCAAGTATGATTAATACTTTATGGATGCCCTCCGATTTAACCATCGACTCCATGAAATCATAGAGGTCATGTCCTTCCTTCAAATCCCACTTATCAATCACGACCTCAATACCGTCAGCCATTAGTCTCTCCGCCAGGGCCAATACCCATTGCTCATGCGCTGGCGTCGTCCAACTGTAGGAGATAAATACTTTTCTGTTCATCTGTAATGGAGCCTCCATACTTAAATGCTTGTGGATCCCAATATACTATATGATCACATGACTATATAAATAGAATTAGGGTATATTCTTAATTATGGGCTTTTACTAAAAGCGCAAAAAAAGAATAGCCATACCAGTGTGACCCAGTATGGCTATAAAAATAGGCGGGGAAGTGCCTCTCAGATATAGATCATGTCGAGTAATTAACTTGACATCAATGACCTATACCTATCGAGTTATTTATGGTGAGTAAGTCGGTAGCGGGTATTACCCCGCTACCGACTTACTCACCATAAATCTACTTAGTTGCCCAAGTAGCCTACTAACAGGGGAAGCAGTTTTAAAATAGTCAGTAGTATTTGTGATACTACAACCATAAACTGCCTATCCACCTTCAGAGAGAACTCAATTTTCAGCTTCATCTGTTTAAGGATTAGGTATGCTTATACATACACCTCCCTACAACCTACTCTATCTCTTTATGTGATCAAATGCTATTGAGTATTTCAAAAACATAAATTTTTCCAACAAGTTCCAAATATATCATTTTATAACAAAATTGAAAGTTGAAAAGATTTCATAAAATGTATTTTCTCACGTGTAAAAATAAAAGAGCAAATCACAGTATCGGACTAAGGAATAGATAATCCTGAACAATAATGATTGTCTAACCATAAATAGCTATCATTTACACCGTAAGAAAATAATACTGATAAATGGAAAACCTAGATCTCCAGATCATGGCCGACGGTAAGGGATACCTTGATCGGGAATGCCCATCCGCCGAATGCGGCTTCAAATTTAAGGTGCTACTTGCAGATTGGACAGGAAAGCTGAAGGATCAGGAAGTACACTGCCCACAGTGCGGCCATACTTCAGCTTACGGGAACTGGTTCACCACCGAGCAGGTAGAGGAGATCAGAGATAGGGCCATGCAACGCCTTGCCAGCATGGTTAGGCAATCCCTAGCGGGGGCAGCCGCTGATTTCAACAGGAGGCAATACAACAACCCCTTTGTTAAAATGTCCATTTCTGTCCGAGGGCCATCTGCGACTTTCCTGCTGCCCATCCCAGCAATGGAAGAGATGCAGCAAGTGATAGCCCGCACCGAGTGTGCCACCAGTTACGCTGTCGTGGGCAGCGCATTCTTCTGCCCTTGCTGTGGGCACAATTCCGCGGAAGAGACGTTCGATAACTCCCTCGCCAATATCGTTGGTATGGTAAGGAATCTTTCGATCATAAAAGAGGCGGTGTCAGCCGTGAGCACCGACGAGGCCGAGAACACCTGCCGCTCCCTGCTGGAGAAAGGGCTGTCAGACTGCGTGGTCACCATGCAGAGATTCTGCGAGGTGACGTACGCTGGGTTATCTAATGCAAAGAAGGCTCCTTTCAACGCTTTCCAGAAGCTGGACGTGGGCGGGGATCTGTGGAGAGAGGTGTTCGGCACCTCGTACTCGGATTGGTTAGAGGAGCATGAGATTGAGAGGCTTACCGTGTTCTTCCAAAGGAGGCACCTCTTACAGCATACCGAAGGTATGGTGGACGAGAAGTATATCTCCAAGACGGGTGACAACACCTATCGGGAAGGGCAAAGGATCGTCGTGCGGGAAAACGATGTGCTAGAGCTATTAGGTTATATAAAGACCATCAAGGAACGAATCGTTCGTCAATTGTGAATTCAATATAATTAAGAAAATATGGCAACTATTTGCAGATTTTAATAGAAAATGCCTTTGCAAATTCTCTCATATTTATTTAATAACAAGCATTTATATCATATTTGTTATCTAAAAAATACTTCCAATCGGCAACGAACAAATCGAAGGGTGAGGCCGTTTAATACCGTGCAGAACAAAAGAATCTCATGGACATGATCAACAAATAGTACTCCGCGCACTTTCGATGGCCGCACCAATCACGGAGTAATAGTGCTTCCTTGGGCTTGCTGGCAAGTACCACGCGCTTTCCATATATTTGGAGAGATAAGTGATGCTGGTTTACAAATGAAGAAAAGCAAGGAACAGGAAGGCCAATGTGCGCTATGCGGTGAGGTCAGGAAGCTGTCTTTTGAGCACGTTCCTCCTCAATCTGCGTTCAACGACAAGCCCATCCTGATGCAGAGCCACGAGCACTTATTTGACGATAAGAGCTATCTGTACGGTAAGAAAAAGAAAAGCCCAAAGGGATTTGGGGGGTATACCCTCTGCGTGCAGTGTAATAACAACACTGGGGATTGGTACGCAAGGGATTTCGCGGATTTTGCCCAACAGGGGATGGCAATCATAAAAAGCTATGAAAGGCTTCAGTACACAATCCGCGGCACGTACCACATCAAACCACTTAACGTCATCAAGCAGATACTCACTATGTTCATGTCAGCGGACAAGGGTGGTCACCTACGATCCCAGAAGGATCTGGTTAGTTTCATCCTTGATAGGGATAGCAAGGCACTTCCCGAGAGGTATAAGGTTTTCCTGTATTCCACCCTGTCACCAATAAAGAGAATGATGGGATACTCTGCTGTTTACACTCCAGAACATGGTGTGCAGAAATGGTCAGAGATCAACTTCCAGCCATTTGGGTATCTTCTTGCCGAAGAATCCGCCGCCGCGCATGAACATATGTGTAACATCAGCAGCTTCGGAAACTTCGCTTACAATGAAAAGCGCACAGTAAAAATAACAACCGCATTCCTGAACGTGGAATCGCCATGGATCGGTGATTACAAATAAAGGCAACCAGCAGGTTGATAATGCTCCGTGAAATACTCACGCTGGGATTTGAAACAAAATAAAGGAACATGAACCAAGTGCCGCGCATCAATATTCCCTTCGAGCAGTTGAAATCGATTGTTTTGGACACTCTTGAACGGTTTGAAGGCTCTTTTGAGTTCAAGAACTTATGCAATATGATCGGGGCGACAGCGGTTCAGAAAGGGTTGGTATCAAACCCCCATCCCACCCATTACCAAACCTTTTATTTCCCTTTGCAAAGAGAGGATGAGAATCTTGTCCGCGAGATAATCTGGAACCTAATCGTCGAGCGGGTAGTCACGATCGGAGACTACCACAATGACTCATGGCCGTGGCTCAGCCTGACCGACTACGGTAAAACCGTTATCGGGTCTTTGCAGCCAACACCACACGATCCTTCAGGTTATATGGATCGGCTGAAAAGAGAAGTGCCCGAACTTGACGGTATCATCGAAACCTACCTGTCGGAGAGTATTAGGACTTACAGCATCAACCAGCTTCTCTCTTCGACCATAACACTGGGGTGCGCCTCCGAGAAGGCGTTGTTGCTTCTGATCGATACCTACGCGGAAACTTTCAGGAACGGGCAAGCAGGCCAGCGGTTCGGGAAAAGAGTTGAGGGGAAATTCATCAAAACCCAATATGAGGAGTTTGACAAGGATTTCAAGCGTCACCTCGGCCAGTTACCATATGAACTGAGGGATGGCTACACCAATACTTTGTTGGGAGTGTTCGAGATGATCCGAAGGAACCGCAACTCCGCAGGGCACCCCACTGGTAAACAGATCGACAAGGATACGCTTTTTGCCAACCTTCAAGTATTCATTCCATACTGCAAGTATATTTATGATTTGAAGGAGTATCTGGAGGAATCCTCCCATGATTGAGTCGCAGCACCAGCAATATAAATTTAACTATGCAGTGGCTGATCGTCAATTTGTCGCTATTGTTCTAGGGGGCACCGATCTTGACAGCTCGTTACCGTAAGGCCGATCCCCGCTTTCTCCAGTAACCGCACCCATGTGCTGTAATCATTTTTGCTCTCCGAGTACCGCTTCAGCAGCACGGAAATGGAGCAGTGAATCAGGTTTTGGATGCTCGTTTCAGTGGCCGTTTGGTTGTCTAGTTTCTAAATAGCTAAAGAAGAACCAAGGGATTGGAGCCAAGGCATCGTATTTTCACCATTCCGCCATGAGTATTAACACCTGATAACTTAATCCAAAGCGGTTCCCTGCCGTATATTATTGGGGTATAGCAGTAACGCACAATGCTGGCTTTCAAAATGTTGCCTGATGGGAGAGGTATTGATCATTGACGACGACGAGGCAAGTATCTTCCTGACCAAACGCATCCTGAAAGGGCTGGGTTTGGCTGAGCAAGTCCATTACGCGGGCAACGGGAAGAAGGGGCTGGAGTTGATTGGAAAGGAAGCCGACCAGCTTATCCCCGATCTGATCCTGCTGGACATCAACATGCCCGTGATGGATGGGTTCGGGTTCTTACAGGAGCTGGGGAAGCTGGGCTTCTACGACATGAGCGGCACAAGGATCGTCATGCTCAGCAGCACGGAAGACCCAAGGGAGATTGAGAGGGCCAAAAGCCATGGGGTGACGGCGTTCATCCCCAAGCCCCTGACGAGGGAGAAACTGCTTGCCGTCCTGGGTTAAGCAAAGCGGCGCGCCAAGATCCCTTCGGAAGCGTCAGTGTCTCCATTTACGTGTAGACTTTATTCTGGACGTGATTACAGCTTAGGCGACCTCGGCTCGAAGACCCAGAGCCATTGCCACCTTTTCCGAGAACCTTTTTGCATTCACCCAACGGGAATGCCATTTTTATGGGGAGATGATACGCTTGGCTCGAAAAGGCAGCGTAGGTTCACCTACACTTTGCCTTGTGGATACGTCGAATTGGAAATCAATTTTCATAAAAGGTCTGTTTCACATCATAGATAACAGGTATATTGCGGAAGATAAGCGGGTCATTCATTTACAAGGCTAATGGGAGAATTTAAAAGGCAAGCGGCGGAGAACAAGAGGCTGTCCGAGCTGAACGAGGAGCTGGAGAACTATTTCAACAACACCATCATCCCCCAGCTTTTCGTGGACGCCGACCTGATCCTGCGCAAGTACACCCCTGCCGCCATGAGGCAGTTCAGCCTCAGGGAAAGTGACATCGGCAGGCATATAGCCGATGTCTCCAACAACATCCGTTTCCCTACCATCATAGAGAACATTCATGAGGTGATCGGCACCCAGCAAAGTCTGGAGAAGGAGATCCAGACCGCGGACAAGGTATGGTACCAGATGAACATCCTGCCTTACCTCGTCAGGAAGGAGAACAGGACGAACGGTGTCATCATCACCTTCGTGGACATCAATGACCGTATCCTTACCCTGCAAGGGTATGAGAGCCTTAACAAGAGCTACAGGACGGCCATCTATACCATTGCGCACGACGTGAGGGGGCCGCTCGCCAATATGGGCAACCTGATCAACATGTTGGTAGAAAAGCCCGCCAGTGAGGAAGACACACAGGAGGTATTGGGTCTGTTGGCTAGGTCTGTGGAGCACCTCCAAAAAACGGTGAAGGAACTCACGGAGATAGGTGAAAACGACCATGACTTCGGCACCGCCGCCACGAGGGTGAACTTCGAGAATCTGATAGAGGATGCCATGCTTGCCCTCAAGGACATGATACAGGCATCAGGCGCAAGGATCAGGAAAGAGGTAAACCAATCAGAGGTGAACCTGTCCAGAAAGAACGCAAGGAGCATCGTCTACAACCTGCTCAGCAACGCCATCAAGTACAGGTCGCCAGACAGGCCACCTGAGGTGCTCATCAGCACGGAGCGGGTGGGGGATTCCATCCTGCTCTCGGTAAGGGATAACGGCAGGGGGATCGAGGAAGACAAGAAGTCCATGATCTTCGACCGCTACACCAGATTGCAGGATGACGTGGAGGGTTCAGGGGTTGGGTTGTACATCGTAAGAAACTTGGTGGAAGAGATGGAAGGCCAGATCCAAGTGGAGAGCACCGTCGGAGTAGGGTCTGAATTCAAGGTATACCTCAAAGGTTGAATAGCCTTGAGTCTGCTGCTGTACCTACGGCATATCAAAGCCCTTCAAACGAAAACATCGTTACTCGGGCGGAGGAAACCTCTCCTATATTTCAGGTGCTGTGCAACCAAGCAGCGTGACTGAAGGCATGAACGCACTTTGCCGATCATTAAATTACACAAGAGTGCTTCGCAAGTGGAACTGACGCGGCTCCAGAGGGGGAACCATACCCACAGGTGGTTATGCAAGTCTAGCTTTTCTGTTGCTGATTCTCCAGCTCTTTCAGCCGTTCGATCACCTTTTCCCGAATCGGTGCGCCCTCGGCTTCGTAAGCTTGGTTTGAGAGCTGTATTAAGTTCAAGTAGTAAAGGCACTGCTTAGCCTCTTGGTGTGTCAACCTGCTGATGTCAATCTCCCTGAAATATTCCAATAAAAAAGCCATATCCCAAGTGTACGACATTTAGCTGTCGTAGTATCGTGGAAAATACTGAAAAATGGAAAGGTAAACACAAACAAGGAAGGGTCGGGGAAACCTAATCCTGTCCAATACTGCTGGCATCAACCCACCGTATTAAATATAATGGGAGAGATTAGTGATGCTGGTATGGCATAGGTTCGTTTATGAAGGAAAACAAGGATCGGGAAGGCGTATGTGCGTTATACTGTGAGGTGCGCGAACTATCTTTTGAGCACGATTCCCCGCAATCTGTTCAAGTACTAAAAAAGGCTACCTTAAGCGGGTAGCCTTTTTTGCTATTCTTTTTCAAAGTGGTGCTGGAGAGAGGACAGAAGCTTCTCTGGTGACTTATCCTTGTACCGCTGAAGCTCGCGTAGACTGGAGCTGCCTAGCATACCGAGAATCAGATTGTCCTCCAACTTCCCCGCGTATCGGTTCACGAAGCCACGGCGACTTGAGTGGCTGGAGAAGCACTTGAAGTACGGTTTAGTTGTTTCGTATGCCTTCGAGAATTTATAGCGGTTAAAGGTCACGTCAGGTTTCACAATCTCGTAGTGGGCGAAGAACCGCTTCAGCAGCTCCTTCATATCTCTGTTGTAATCCTGTGCCACGAAGTAGTTCATCTTGCCCTCGTATTCCTTTAATATTTTCTTGATCCGACCCTGCTTGTCTATAAAGAAAGGAATCTGATATTTCTTTTTCTTTTTCTCGGCGACTCGCTTGTCCTGTTTTTTTGGTTGACCGACCAGCACACCATCGATCTCTTTCCAAGCGGAAGCCTTCATATCACTAAAGCGGAAGCCGCATAGATTCTGGAACACGATGTGGTCGATCAGCCGCTGCTTCGCCTCAGTCAACAGAGGACGGTACTCATAGTAGAGCTTGTCAATCTCCTCGTCAGTTAGGTACACCACTGGCGGCTCGTCCTCTAGGATCTTCCACTTTTTGAAGGCGGGGTTAACATCGACTTTATATTCGTCACGAATGTGACGTAGGAAGGTCTTCAGCCGCTTTACGGCGGTGCCGAACGTGCCATTATAGTAGTCCTTCGTGTTCAATAAGTAGTCGCCGTAGGCGATGTAGAAGTTGTTGTTCATTTGGCTGAAGAGGAGCGGGGTCTTCGTATCTGTTGAGAACTCCAGAAGAGTCTTCGACCACGTCTTGATCTGGTTCACCTGTGTCGACCCGTTCGTGGTGAACTTGATATGGTATGACTCTAGGTGCTTCCTGAACAACATCTCCTCCTCACTGATGTCGACGAGTCCTTCGGACTTCAGGCGGTTCAGCTCGGCATCGACTTCGGCTAGGGATTTGGTCAACTCTTGCTTCTTCTCCACCGCGTCGAAGAACTCAATCTTGGATAGCATCTCCAGACCCTTTGTTCCGACCCTGTTAAGTTCTTTTATTTTTGCTTCGTTCTCCCTTTTCTCTTTTTCCTCCTCAACAAGCTGATGGTATTTTTCCTTCACCAGCTCGCGGGTGGGTGTCTTGAAGCAGTCGGCGGCTTGGTGGACTAGATCCTGAATTTTGCGAATTTTCGCGTTCACCGCCGAGGCATTCGGGCGGTTGCTGATCACCTCCTCGTTTTTCTTATCCCAATCGTCGGCTGGTACTGAGTAACCGATTGCGAAGAGTTGTTTTAGACCGTCATAGGTGTAGCAGACGGACACGGGAGCGACACCCGCCTTGTTCACCTTCTGGATGATCGCCTTGACGGTGTATTTCTTGTTCATAGTTAAATAGTTAGCTTGTGGAATTCTTACTCCACAAAGGTAAAAACCTTACGCCAAAATGCCTAGGAGCTTACGCCAAAAATTTGAGAAATCATCGTTTAAACGCTAAAAAACGGGGTTTTGAATATGATGTAAATCCAAACGGGATCACAAAATTGTTTAGAAGCGCCTGTAAATCATTGATTTACAGGCGCTTTTTTATTGAGACAAGTTATAGGTCTTGATTGTAGTACCTAGCTTTCCATTTCATAGCAGATAGCCAATTCAAAGATTGATCAAGTTTGGAGCGATCATTCTAACAACTACTCAGTTGGGTGTATATCTTCTTGGATTAATAAAAATCTCCCTAAGACTCTCGAATCAAATATTTAACTTGGAGGACAAATAGCCTTTCTCCAGGTAAAATCCTATGTTTAATAAGCAATCTCTCTCAGAAAGAGACATTTGTACCAAATTCATTACCCCAGCCTTAGTAGCCGCCGGGTGGGATATTCAGAAACAGGTACGGGAAGAATGGTCGTTCACCGATGGCCGAATCATTGTAAGGGGCCAGAAGTACACCAGAGGCAAACAGAAACGGGCCGACTATGTGCTCATTTATAAATCTACGCTGCTGGCCATCATTGAGGCAAAGGAGAATAACCATTCTGTGGGCGCGGGCATGCAGCAAGCCAAAGACTATGCGGCTATTCTGGATATTCCGTTTGTCTATAGCTCCAATGGTGATGCCTTTCTGGAATTTGACTCCACAAAAGAAGAAGGGCAGGTAGAGACAGAGATTCCTTTGAGTGGCTTTCCGTCACCGGAAGAACTCTGGCAGCGGTATGCGGCCTTTAAAGGATTAAGCCAGCCGCAGCAAGAGATTGTTAAAGAAGAAAACCATAAAGACGAAACGGGCCTAGCCCCGCGCTACTATCAGCAGATAGCCATTAACCGCACCATTGAAGCCGTGGCCCGAGGAGAGAAACGCCTCTTGTTGGTGATGGCCACTGGCACGGGCAAAACCTATACAGCTTTTCAAATTATCTGGCGGCTCTGGAAAGCTAAGACCGTAAAGCGGGTTTTGTACCTGGCTGACCGCAATATTCTGGTGGACCAGACCAAGACTGGCGACTTCCGGCCGTTTGGGTCAGACATTATGACCAAGATCCAGAACCGCGAGGTGGATAAGTCTTACCAGATTTACTTTGCACTGTACCAAGGGCTCACAGGCTCAGAGGAAGAGAAAAATGTATTCAAGCAATTCTCCCGTGACTTCTTTGACCTGGTGGTAGTTGATGAGTGCCACCGTGGCAGTGCCAAGGAAGAGTCTGCCTGGCGTGAGGTGTTGACGTATTTTGATTCGGCGGTCCATTTGGGCATGACGGCCACGCCCAAGGAAACGAAGGATACCTCCAACATCACGTACTTCGGGGAACCCATTTATACCTACTCTTTAAAGCAAGGCATTGAAGACGGCTTCTTGGCTCCTTACAAAGTAGTGCGCCTAAGCCTGAACGTAGATGACGGCTACCGTCCCGAGAAAGGAAAAGTAGACAAGTACGGCCACGAGGTAGAAGACCGCATCTACAACACCAAAGACTTTGACCGCACCTTGGTCATAGATGAGCGTACCAAGGTAGCCGCCAGAAAGATTTCTGAGTACCTCAAACTCACCAACCGTATGGCCAAAACCATTGTGTTTTGCGTGGACACCGAACATGCCGAGCGCATGCGGCAAGCCTTGGTGAACGAGAACAGTGACATGCTGAAGCAGTACCCCAACTACGTGGTACGCATTACCGGCGATGACGACATAGGCAAGAAAGAGCTGTATAACTTTTCCTCAGTGGTAGAGGAGCAGCCCGTGATTGCCACCACCTCTAAGTTGCTCACCACTGGCGTTGACACCAAAATGGTGAAAGTGATTGCTCTGGAGGCAGGTATTCAATCCATGACAGAGTTCAAGCAGATTATTGGCCGGGGTACCCGCCTACGGGAAGACGACGGAAAGGTGTATTTCACTATCATGGACTTCCGGAAGGTAACTAACCTATTTGCCGACCCTGACTTTGACGGCGACCCCGTGGTAATTTATGAACCCAAAGATGACGAACCCATTGTACCACCTAACCCGCCAGAAGGAGGAGAAGATGATGAATTTACGGGTGGGAAACCTATACCCGGAGAAGACGAAGATGGAACAGATGTCCCTCCTCTGACGCCACCCACCATTGACCCAGGTACAGGCAAACCTAGAAAATACTACCTCAATGATGTAGCCGTGACGGTGGCTAATGAACGGGTGCAGTATTACGGCGCAGACGGCAAATTAATCACAGAGTCTCTAAAAGACTACTCACGCAATAAGCTATTGCTTGAATATGCTTCTCTAGATGATTTTCTGCAGAAGTGGAATGAAAGCGAGCGCAAAGAAGCCATTATCAATGAATTAACCGAGAAAGGCGTATTGTTTGAGGAACTGCAACAGGAGATAGGCAAAGACTTGGACGCCTTTGACTTGATTGTCCATATTGCCTTTGATAAACCGCCTCTCACCCGCAAAGAACGCGCTGAAGAAGTGAAGAAACGCAACTACTTTGAGAAGTACGGCGCAGGTGCCAAAGAAGTACTGCAGACGCTGTTGGAGAAATACGCCGATGAAGGCATCAGTTCTATTGAAACCACGGCGGTGCTTAACGTGAAGCCACTCAATCAACTGGGCACGCCCATGGAGATTGTAAAACGGTTCGGGAAGAAGGCAGACTTTGAGAAAGCGGTGCAGGAATTGGAGCAGGAGTTGTATAAAACAGCATAGCAATGGCAGAAATAACCGAACATGACCTGCAGAAGCAATATTTGGCTTTAATGAAAGACACCAATTTAGACAGATTGGAACTTGAGCTGAATGAGCCAAATATATTCTCTATTTTGGCCATAGACAACATGGAAATAAGGCACTCCAACTTTTTAGCGTGGCTCTTAAATCCAAAAGAAAGCCATGGCTTGAATGACCTTTTCTTAAAGAGATTCTTGCGAGAAATCTTTTTTGACAAGAAAATTAAAAATGTAACTCCGCTGGATGCTGAAATGTTAGATTACCGGAAGGTAGAAATTAGAAGGGAATGGCATCATATTGACCTTTTAATTTCTTTCCCAAACCTTGTCATCTGTCTTGAAAATAAGGTCTGGTCAAAGGACAATGGTAAACAGCTTACGGAATACAAAAATATCATACAAGCAGCGTTTCCTGAACCAACTTATAGGCAGGTATACCTTTACCTCACACCTTATGGAGAAACAAGTTCACATGAAACAGACATTTATTCATTTATCACCTATAGAAATATTATTACTATTCTAGATAGAATATTAAATATATACCAAGATTTGATTTCGACACAAGCAAAGATTTACATTAACGACTACATAAAATCTTTAAAACGAAATATTATGGGCAATGATAAAGCCAATGAAATGGCAAGGGATATTTATCGGAACCACAAGAAGTTGATAGATTATATTTTTGCAAATAGACCCAATGCTGCCGAGGAATATGCAGAAGTCGCTAATGAGGTAGTTAAAGCTGAAGGATTTTTATTAGGCTCTGAACAACCCAACTTTGTCAGATTCTTACCAGCATCAATAAGTGAATTTATACCTAAATACTCTAAACCTAATGGTTGGACTAACGCAGAAGGCCTACTTTTTGAAATACATTTTAGAGATAGAGATGTACTTTTAAAGCTCACAGCCTCACCAAGTATTGAACCCTTCAAAGCCAAAGTCAAAGAGTTATTACTTCCTGCGCTATCAGGTAAAAAATATCCATGGGAAGGGTATTATGTATTATTTGAACAAAGAGAAGTTATAAATTATAAAGACACTAAATTAGATAGACTTAGTGTAGAAAGAGATATTAAGTCCCTTTTACAGAAACTGAAACCTACAATAGATGCAGTTGAAGAAATATTACTTGCCCACAAAGACGAGTTAATCGCCCTCAAACAACAAGTAGAAAATAAATAAGTACGCTTACCAAACTTTACCAATGAGTAACCTTTCCGGTGTTATCAAATCCATCAGAGACATCATGCGCCAGGATGCGGGCGTGGACGGAGACGCGCAGCGGATTTCGCAGATGGTCTGGATGCTTTTCTTAAAAGTGTTCAGTGACAAAGAAGAAGAATGGGAACTGACCATAGAGAACTATAAATCACCTATTCCGGCGCATTTGCAGTGGAGCCAGTGGGCGGCCAATGAAGAAGGCATGACCGGCGAGGAGCTGTTGCAGTTTGTGAACAATGAGCTGTTTGAGACGCTCAAGAACCTGGAGGTATCGCCCAAGGCAGACCCGCAGGGCTGGATTGTGAAGCAGGTGTTTGAAGACACCTACAACTACATGAAAAGCGGCACGCTCATCAGGCAGGTCATCAACAAAATCAATCAGATAGACTTCAACTCGTCCAGTGACCGGCATTTGTTCAATGACATTTATGAGAACATGCTCAAGGAACTGCAAAGCGCGGGCTCATCTGGGGAGTATTACACGCCCAGGGCGGTCACGCAGTTTATGGTAGACATGACCGCGCCGCAGATGGGCGAAACCGTGCTGGACCCTGCCTGCGGAACGGGTGGTTTTCTCACCTGCGCCATTGAGCACGTGCGCGCGCAACTGAGCAACCCCAGTGACATCCAGACCTTGCAAAGCAGCTTTCAGGGGGTAGAGAAAAAGCCGCTGCCGCACATGCTGGCCACCACCAACCTCATGCTGCATGGCATGGATGTGCCCGTGATTCGGCATGACAACCTGTTGGTGCGCCCCTATGACAGCTGGACCGGCAAAGACCAGGTGGACATTATCCTGAGCAATCCACCGTTTGGAGGCACCGAGGAAGACGGCACCGATGCCAATTTTCCGCCTAAGTTCAAGACCAAAGAAACCGCCGATCTGTTCATGGCCCTCATCATGCGGTTGCTCAAGTCCAACGGCCGCGCGGCGGTGGTGTTGCCAGACGGTACGCTGTTCGGGGAGGGTGTGAAAACCCGCATCAAGGAAGAGCTGCTGAGCAAGTGCAACCTGCATACCATTGTGCGCCTGCCCAACGGCGTGTTCAACCCGTATACCAGCATTAAAACCAACCTGCTGTTCTTCACCAAGGGCCAGCCTACCAAAGAGGTGTGGTATTTTGAGCACCCGTACCCGGCGGGGCAGAAAAGCTACAACAAAGGCAAGCCCATCAACATCAAAGAGTTTGACCTGGAGAAAGCCTGGTGGCACCACCGCGAGGAGAATGCCCACGCCTGGCGCGTGTCTGTAGAGGACATTGCCGCCCGAAACTACAACCTGGACATCAAGAACCCGCACGCGCCGGAGCATGACCTGGGCGACCCCGCCGATTTGCTGGAAAAACTACAGGCCACGGCGCAGCGCGTAAAGGCGCTTCAGGCCGACATTGTGCACGCATTGGAAGAATCTTTACTCGCCTAAGCCCGCATGGTACTACTGGAGCAATTTGAACAACTCACCGGGCACCCCAAGAACGCCGCCAAACTCAAAGAGCTGGTGCTGCAATTGGCCGTGCAAGGCAAACTCACCGAAGCCTGGCGAAACCAACACCCAAACGTAGAACCCGCCTCAGAACTTCTGAAACGTGTTTTGGCTGAAAAAGCTAAGTTGGTCAAAGGGAAGAAATTTAAAACCACCAACTCAATTTCTATTTCAGTTGAAGACGAGAAGTACAATATGCCTACTTCTTGGGCTTCTTGTATGTTGGATGAACTAGGAATTGTAAATCCACGAAATCAAGTAGATGATGACACTCGGGTATCATTTATTCCTATGACTTTAGTCTCAGAAAAGTATGGAATAACACCTGTTTTTGAGGAACGAAGTTGGAAAGAAGTAAAAAGTGGATTTACACATGTAGCTGAAAATGATGTCGCGTTAGCCAAAATAACTCCCTGTTTTGAAAATTCTAAAGCTGGGGTTTTCAAAGGACTCATTAATGGCTTTGGGGCCGCTACAACTGAACTTCATGTTTTTAGGTCGATTTCAAAGGAAGTCTTGCCCGAGTACATTTACATTCTCTTTAAAAGTCCGAAGTTTTTGGAGGATGGAAAGCTAAATATGCGTGGGGCGGCTGGTCAGAAAAGAGTACCAACCGAATTTGTAAAATGTTATCCCGTTCCTCTTCCGCCGTTAGCAGAGCAGGAGGCCATTGTGGCGCGGGTAGAAGAGCTGATGCAGAAAATTGAGGAACTGGAAAAAGGTGCCCTTGAAAGAATACAGCTGCAAAAAAGCCTCGGCGAGGCCGCGTTACAGGCGCTTACTACCGCCCCGGCAGACGAACTGGAGCAGCAATGGCTTTTCCTGAAGGAGCATTTCCATCTTCTCTTCACCCAAGAGGCCAACGTGAAAAAGCTCCGCGAAGCCATTCTGCAACTGGCGGTGCAAGGCAAACTTACATCGGCGTGGCGCCAGCAAAACCCCACCGTGCAACCCGCCGCCCAACTCCTGCAACAGATTCAGGCCCAGAAAGCGCAACTGGTGAAGGAGAAGAAAATCAAGAAAGAGAAACCGCTAGAACCCATCGCAGAATCCGAAGTGCCCTATGTACTGCCGGAAGGTTGGGTTTGGTGTAGAATGAATGATATTTCACAATTTGAAAATGGTGATAGAAGTAGTAATTACCCTAGTGGTGTAGACATCAAAGCTGAGGGTATTCCATTTTTTAGTACTAAAAACATCAAGAATAAGTTAGTGAATTTTTCTAATCTTGATTTTATTACGCCAGCAAAGTTTGAATCACTTAGAAGTGGAAAAGCTCAAGATAATGATATCCTTTTTGTTTTAAGAGGTTCAGTAGGGAAAGTCGGTTTATTTAAAGCAAATGAACAGTATAAAAAAGGCTTTATTAATGCTCAAATAATTATTATAAGAAACTATTTAAGTGAGATAGTGTCATATTGTATGACATATTTAACTTCTTCTTTATTCAGCGAGTTATTAATAGATAAATCTTCAGGAAGTGCCCAACAACAGCTTTCTGCTGGTAACTTAAAATTTATTTTATTCCCTTTGCCCCCGCTCGCAGAACAAGAAGCCATCGTGGCCAAAGTAGACCAGCTTATGCAGATGTGTGAGGCACTGGAGAACCAGCTAAAGCAGTCTAACCAGCAGTCTGAGGCCCTGATGCAGGCCGTGGTGCACGCCGCCTTGCAACCGCAGGAAGAACCGGTCTTGGAGGCGTAAACTTTTCTTTGGTTTTAGTTTACCCATGCCTTTTCCGTTTTGGGCCTGTTTTTCAGAAATCAGGCCCAAAACGGAAATATTTCCCCGGCATCGTTTCCTTCTTTCAGGCGGTTTTCTACCATCTCGCTATCTTCAATACCCGTAAATCCTTTATTTCAAAGTTCCCGTACATGGCACCGCTTTCACTGTTTCACAAACTAGAGCTGCATTATTTCTTCACAGATAACTCCCACACCATGGATGCCGCTGTCCGGAACAAGTGCGAGGCAGAATTATTAGCCGTAGCCAGTGAGATAGCCGCCATTCTGGGCATCAAAATAAAGCTGGAAACTGAGCCTTATAGAGAGGGCGGCTTAAAGGAGAAGTTCAGAATCATTACCAAAAACCGGTTTCTGTCTGGTATTCTGGCCTCCATTATAGGTGGGGTTATTACCGCGGTGGTGTCTCACCAACTCAATTCAGACACTGATCTAGACGAACTGCAAAAGCAGAAGCTGCGGCTTGAAATAAAGAAACTGGAACAGGAGGTGAATGAGTTTAACCGGGCCCATGCCACGCTAGAAGTGGCCAAAGCGGCAGAGACCCTCAGTAACTACAGCTATAAAATTGTCAAGCATAAATCTAATTTCTACAAGACCTTACAGCACTATTCAAAAGTAACCCACGTCTCCTTTACCAGACTGAATGAGCAGGATGAGGAAATAGGCCAGCCAAAGGTGCTCCAGAAGAAAGACTTCGGTCAGTTTATTTTAGATACAGATGAATTGCCCTCGGTACTGGATGAGCAGGCCCAGATTGAAATCATCTCGCCCGTGCTCAGCACCGGGCCCTACAAATGGAAAGGCTTTTACGCCGCCACCGGTGAACCCATAGATTTCTACATGAAAGACGAGGACTTCAAAAGAGACATCATCCAGAAGGCCGTCTCCTTCAGAAGCGGTAGCCGCATAGACTGCCGCTTAGAAGTAAAAAGAAAACTCTCTGAGACAGGGTTGGTCATCCATTCTTCCTACGCAGTTTTAACCGTACTCAGCGTACAAGACGGCCAGGCCACCGTTGAAACCCCGCAGGGCAAGAAGCTCAAAAAAGAGAAAGAGTTACTCAAGAACCAGCTGGCCTTGTTTTAAACCTTCATCCCATTAACCTCTTTTCTGTTTTGGGCTAGTTTTCTGAAAAACAGGCCCAAAACGCCCCTGAGATTTCTCTGTGCGCAGAGAACTGAGCAACCTTTTATGATGGCATTTGAATTCTTTTTGGGTGGCTACGGCCGAAGCAACTTTTGGGTGCGCCTGCAAGATGGTTACTTGCATTGCGCAGAAGGCATGGGGCCTTACGTAGAGCAGGAGAAAACTGTCTCCATCACAGACCGACCCGTCTGGCAAAATTTGGTGGTCTTTCTGGAGAACTGCCGCTGGAAGAAGAAGTATGTTGAGATGATCTGTGATGGCACCCAATGGGAGCTGAACTGGCAAACCCCGCAGCAAAAACTCAAAAGCTACGGGTCTAACCATTACCCCGCAGACTTTGACCAGTTTCTGATTTTACTCAATGCCTGCCTCCTAGAAGCAGGATTTACCATTAACCAGTAAAACGGTAGTTGCCGTGCGTTTAGAGCCTGTTTTTCAGAAAACAGGCTCTAAACGCAATTTAATTTCAATTACAAATTACCATGTCTCATCAACAAGAAGCAGACCTGCTAGAATATTTCAGACAATACAAACTCTTAGAAGAAAAGGGAGGTCCTGAACAGGACGGAGATCTATTTGAAGAAGTCCTTGCCAAAGAAGAAGAGATCCTGCAATCGTTTGGCTTACCGCCTGCTCTGAAGCACCTCAAGCTCCTGCACAAACTGGCTAACCGGAAATCTGTAACCGTTGCAGTTCTTCAGAAAACCATAGCCGCCCTACAGAAAGCCGCTGAGGCCCATCTGTCAGGTCCGGTCCTCACCGACCTGGAACTCCTGCAGAAAGCCAAAGAAGAAGAACTCAGCCCCTATGACATTCTGCCGGAACTAGGGATCATCACCCACACGTACCCGATCTTCTTGATGGAGGTGGCTCTGAATTTTGTTCATCCGCAGGCTATTCTGGATGAGTTCTACGCCCTTAAGCGATTAGACTGCTACGGAGAGTTGTATCAGCTAAAAAGCAAGCACCCCAAATCCTTTAAGCGCACCAAGCTCTACAAGCAACTAAAGCCTTACCTCAAGTTCATAGACCAATATGTGCGCTATAACCCAGATGAGCCTGTGTTTATAGAGGATTGGGTAGAGGAGGAGGTGCTGGATATAGCTGAAGGTCTGACTTATAAAGAAGACATGGCGAAACCCTATGACAGCGGCCCAGCCAGTCTCTTTGATGAGCCAGCACCGGCAAAAGCCCCCGCGGCTTGGAACCCAAAGTACACCGTACTCACCGACTCTGTAGTCATAGAAGAAATCATGTTCAGCCGAGATTCAGGGGTAACCGTCTCCGGTCATTTAGCGCAATACTACCGGCCCACCCGCCTGATGCTGGGCTTTGAGTTTGATCAGTTGCTGGAAGTCATTCAGGTTTATCGGGCAGATGGGCAAGATGTGCTGCTCTATTTTAACAAGAACCGCCAACAAGTAGCCGGAGATGAGCCTGTTATTTTGAACCTGAAAGATAAATTAGGAAAGGAATTATGCTTGGACCAACACTACTTCAAGATATACAAATCTGAGTCGCTGGACCGGGAAGGCAATGCTCTCCCTATGGAAGAGGAATTTTACATAGTGGAGGAAGTGCTTGAGAAAGCCAAACATGACCAACAAGAGGTTCAACAAGCCAAAGGAGAACTACATGGCCTCTTCCATCATGTAAGAAACCATTACTATACCTATCTTAACGACCTACGCAGCGGTATGAGTGACGCACAGGCACGCAAGGAGAATGGAATAGATGACTACGTGAAGTTTGAGTTGGCCCGATTGCTCTATACAATAGACAAGCACGGCGGGAAGATCGATTAAGTTTATTTGTCTGGTCTTTGTGCTAGGGTAAGGTTCTATACAAATAATATGCTGTTGTAGTTTTATGACCAGATAGACAATTATCTGTTCATAAAAACGAGCCCATCAAAACCCAAAAAGAAAAAGCGATTAGGGGCTGTTTTTCCAAAAACAGCCCCTAATCGCTTTTATAGTTATCGCCTAATTAGCGAAGTTCAGTACAGTACTTTAGTCTAAACCGCCTCTGCGGGTGGGCTTGTTCTGGCTGGGCCAGGTGCCGGGTTGGCCAGTTCTGCCGTTCACCGGCAACACGCTTTTCTCGCGTGAGGTGGTGGTGGGGTCTTCGCTGGCCATGTAGGCAAGGATGGCGGTTAAGATGGCGTTGCTGCGCACATCGTCAAATGCGATCTTGTCATACGTGTCGCGGTTGGTGTGCCAGGTGTAGTTGCCGTAAGACCAGCCCAGGGAACTGAGCGAAAACGCAGGAGCACCTGCGGCCACAAACGAAGCATGGTCAGACCCGCCGCCGCCCGGCATGCCCGGGAAGTTGGTCTGGATCTGGTTTCTGATCTCGGCGGGCACCTTGGCCAACCAACGGTTGAGGTATTCATAGGAATGCAGGAAGCCGGAGCCGGATAAATTCACCACGCGACCGGTACCGTTGTCCTGGTTAAATACTGCCTGAATTTTCTGCACAATCTCGGGGTGGTCTTCCACAAACGCGCGGGAACCGTTCAAGCCTTGCTCTTCGCTGCCCCAGTGGCCCACCAGAATGGTACGCTTCGGGTTAGGGTAGATTTTCTTCAGGATGCGCATAGCTTCCATCATCACCAGCGTGCCGGTTCCGTTGTCGGTGGCACCGGTGGCTCCGTCCCAGGAATCGAAGTGTGCCGAAAGGATCACGTACTCATCCGGTTTCTGGGTGCCTTTGATCTCCGCGATGGTATTGTAGGTAGGAACTACGCCGCGCTCCTTAGACTCGGCCTGGATGGCGAGTTTGGGTTTCTGGCCCGAGGCGGTGAGGCGATACACCAAGCCGTAATCTTCCAGGGAAAGGTCAACGGTAGGAATCTTTTTGGTGTAGGCGCTGAAAATCTTGTTCACGCCAAAACCCGCCGACCAGTTAGACATCACAATACCGGCGGCACCGGCTTTTTCCAGGGCAACCGGAAGGGTGCGGGCGGTATAGCCGGTTTTGCTCATGCGTTGGCGCCAGGCTTCGGTCTGGGCGGTGCGCTCGGCCTTCATTTTCTCAAAAGAGGCCGCGGTGGCAAATTCCTGCCAGTTGTAGTCGGGGCGGCCGGTGGGCTGGGGCATGGAGATGAGCACCAGTTTGCCTTTCACCGTAGGCAGCCACTTCTGGAAGGCCACAGAATCGGCCACATCGGCTAGAATAATGGTTTCGGCGGTCACGCCTTTGCCTTTGGTGCTGGGGCTCCAGGCCAGTTGCATGCCTTCCAGAGAACGTAGGCGCGGGTGCACCAGGTCAATGTGGGAGATGCCTCTCTGCCAGCCGCGCCACTCGCCCCACTTCTCGTTGCGGGCGCTGATGCCCCAGCCTTGGTACTTGGCCACGGCCCAGTCATTGGCCTGCTGCATCTGCGGGCTACCTACCAGGCGCGGACCAATCTGGTCCATAAGCTCGTGGCCCAGGCTTTCCAGTTGGGAATTTTGAGTGGCTTCCTTCACAATGGCTTCCACTATGGGGTCTTTGGTTTGGGCAAGGCCCACCTGCGCTGAGAAGAGGAGGGACAGCAACAGGAGCTTTGGCGTTCGTTTGTTCGCCAGTCGGGGAGGGTGTAGTAAACTTTTCATGCCCCTAAATTAGGAAAGCTATGAAACATTGAAACCAAAGGGCCCAAATTAAAGGGGGAGTTTTGCGTTTAGGGGCTGTTTTTGGAAAAAGAGCCCCTAAACGCAAAGGCTTATTCTTCCAGCACGAAATCCTCTGCGCGGGGTAAGGTCATGAATTTCTGGGCCAGGTCTTCGGGCAGCGCCCCCAGCTTGCGCTTGAACAGGTCAATCCAGGCGCCGTCTACGTGAATGATGGCCGCCTTCACGCCGTCGCCGCGGTAGAGTTCATGCCTGATGGACCAGCGGGAGCCGTCGGGCCGGGACTTGCTCAGCACCGAGTGGATTTTGACGGTGTCATTGATGCCCACTTCGCGCAGGTATTGCAATTCTTCCCGGAACAGGATGGGCCCCAGGTGCAGCTTCTGGAACGCCTTCACATCCAGCCCCAGGCTGTCTAACATGGAAATACGGGCCTGGGCCGCGAAATCGGCGTAAGCCGAATGGCGCAGGTGCATGTTGGCATCTACCTGTGCCCAAATGACGTGCCCTTCATAAACAATGCTCATAGTTGTAGGTCTTAAGTGATGGGTGCTGGCCGTACCAAATAAGAAGTACAGACTAAGAAGTACAGACAACACGCGTAATCAAAGATACGGCAAACGGTAGTACGTGAGAAAATCCCTTTTAGCGGCCAAGCCGGCCAAGGGGTTGCATGGAGCGGCGGGTAGAGAAAAGGGGAGACTGCCGGGCACAAGGGAACAAAGGCGGCTTTGGCCGAATGTGAAGCACTTGTACCCCTGCCGGTAGCAGCCAAGACAGCGCCCGCCATTGAGTTTTTTGTCTGATTTAAAAGCGATTAGCAACAACGGCTTTAGCCCCTGAAACTTTCAAGAGGAAAAAAAGTAAATAAATGGCTTTTTCTATATCCGTTTTAACCTAATTTGAGTAAAATACCTCAAAAATGACCTCCCATGCAATATAAGTCTTCTGCCTCGCCGCATCTTCTGGAAATAGCCTGGGAAGCGTGTAACCAAGTAGGTGGTATCTACACGGTGATCCGCTCCAAAGTACCCGCCATGATTGAATACTGGGGAGACCAGTACTGTCTTGTTGGGCCTTACTTCCCCCAGCAGGCCGCCAATGAGTTTGAGCCTACAGATGATTATTCAGATGTATACGGGCAGGCGGTGCTGGAGCTGCGGGCCCAGGGCGTGGAGTGCTATTACGGCACCTGGTTGGTGACGGGGCGGCCGCGCATTGTGCTTATCAATCCGTTCAGTGCGTTTAACCAATTGGGGGAGATCAAGTATTTCCTGTGGGAGAACCACCGGATTCCTACTTCCAACGAAGACCTTTTAAACCAGGTGCTGGCGTTTGGGCAGCAGGTGAAGCGGTTCATCTCCATCTTAGCCCAAAAGGCGCAGGTGGTGGCGCACTTCCACGAGTGGATGGTGGGCTCACCCATCCCTGATCTGCGGCGCGAACAGGTGCCCGTGAAGATTGTGTTCACTACCCACGCCACCTTGCTGGGCCGCTACCTGGCCATGAACGACCCCAACTTCTATGACCAGCTCACCTCCGTAGACTGGCAGAAAGAGGCGAGGCATTTCAATATTGAACCGGCGGTTTCCATAGAGCGGGCGGCGGCCCACGGAGCCCACGTGTTCACCACGGTGAGCGAGGTAACGGTGCGGGAATGTATCTACCTGCTGGACCGGATTCCGGACACGGTATTGCCCAACGGCCTCAACATCCGGCGGTTCACGGCCATGCACGAGTTCCAGAACCTGCACTTAACGTACAAGAAACGCATCCATCGGTTTGTGATGGGGCACTTCTTCCAGAGTTTCCCCTTTGATCTGGAGAAGACGGTTTACTTCTTCACCTCGGGCCGGTTTGAGTACCGGAACAAAGGCTTTGACCTTACCCTGGAAGCCCTGGCCCGCCTGAACTACCGCATGAAGCAAGCCAAGAGCGACATGACGGTGGTGATGTTCTTCGTGACCAAGCAGCCTTTCTATTCCATCAACCCGGGGGTGTTGCACTCCAAGGCGCTCATGGAGGAGATTCAGGAGACCTGCGAGGCCATCAAAGACCAGATAGGGGAGCGGCTGTTCTATGACGCGGCCACCAGTTCAGACCACAAGCTGCCCCAGATCAACGATTTCGTGGACGATTACTGGAAACTGCGTTACCGCCGTACCATCCAGTCCTGGAAAACGCACCAGTTACCGCCGGTGGTCACGCATAACCTGGTCAACGATCAGTCAGACGAAATCCTGCATTTTCTGCGGAGTTCCAACCTGGTGAACAACGCCGATGACCGGGTGAAAATAGTGTATCACCCAGACTTTATCTCGCCCACCAACCCGCTGTTCGGGATGGAGTACGGACAGTTTGTGCGGGGTTGCCATCTGGGTATTTTCCCGAGCTACTATGAGCCGTGGGGCTATACGCCGCTGGAATGCGTGGCCAGCGGTATACCGGCAGTGACCAGTGATCTGTCTGGTTTCGGGGATTACGTGAAGAAGCACATCAAGAAATACAGCGACAAAGGCATCTACGTGATTGACCGCCATGAGCGGGGCTTTGATGAATCTGCGGAGCAGCTCGCCGACCACCTGCTGGATTACGTGGAAATGAACCGCCGGGAGCGTATTTCCCAACGTAACCGTGTGGAAGGCCTTTCTGAGATGTTTGACTGGAAGAAACTGCTGGTGCATTATGAGCGGGCCTATCAACTGGCGCTCAGTACCAGCCAAGAATAAAGAACTTCACTCTTCTTTACCTAAGCGAGAGGGACCATAAACTAAAAGAGGAGTTTGCGTTTAGGGGCTGTTTTTCCAAAAACAGCCCCTAAACGCAAACTCCTCTTTTACTGAGCACTTCAATCTGCTTTCTTGATTATGCTTTCGTGCTTAACTGAAGTTGTAGTGTTTTAAACGCTGCCGGTACTCTAAGGGTGGGCACGGTTTCTTCAGAAGAAGCTTCCAAAGTGACTTCCTGGCCATCTACCGTTACAGAAACAGGCGCGGCCATGAAACCATGCAGCACAATTTTGTACTGGGAATAAGCATCCTGGCCGTTGCCCTCCCGTTCCTGAGTAAGGGTAAACGCGTCTGGGGCGGCCGTGGTCTGGAAGGTCTTGTGCAGGTAATTGCCTTCGGCGTAGCCATATCCTTCACCACCGTCTTCATAGAGTTCGCTCACGCAGGCATCTGGGTTGCTGTGGTAGTAGACATGCAAGGTTACCTCTGGTTTTTCCAGCTCGCCTACATACTGTTGCACCGGGTAAAAAGGAAGCACCGCACCGGCTTTGATGAACATAGGGATTTTGTCCAGCGGCGCGTCTGCCCAGACTTCACGCTTGCCATCTACCAGCGCATCGGTCCAGAAGTTATACCACTGGCCTTGCGGCAGGTACAGGATGCGGCCTTCTACGTCTGGCTGCGTGATGGGGCAGACCAGCACATTGTCGCCTAAGGCAAATTCCGCCATGCGGTGGAAGCACTCTGGGTCTGTTTGGTCTATGAACGCCAGGGGCCGCAGCATAGGCGTACCTTGGGTGGCATACTGCCAGAACGTGGTGTACAGGTACGGCAGCAGTTGGTACCTTAACTCAATGAACTTGCGCGCCAATGAAGTATAAGGCTCCCCAAACGACCAGGGCTCCTGGTCGCCGTGGTCACCGGAAGAGTGGGTGCGGCAGAACGGGTGGAAAATGCCTAGTTGCAGCCACCGGATGTACAGCTCGCCGTCCGGTGTTTCAATGAACCCGCCAATGTCTGACCCCACAAAGGACATACCCGAGATGCTCAGGCGCTGGCACTGAATGTTGGCGAGCCACAGATGATCCCAGGAGGCAATATTGTCGCCGGTCCAGCCCGAGGCGAAGCGCTGCACCCCGGCGTAGCCTGAGCGGGTAATAGTGAACGGGCGGTCTGGGTAGGCGAAGTTCTTTACGCCCTCATACGTGGCCCGCGCCATTTGCATGCCGTAAATGTTGTGGGCTTTGCGGTGACTGCCGGGTTCTCCGTCAAAGTGGTGGCGTACGTCATTGGGGAAGGTGCCAATCTCAAATACCGCGGGTTCGTTCATGTCATTCCAGACTCCTTTCACCCCGGTCTCGGCAATGAGGCCTTTGAACAGACCAGACCACCACGTGCGTACGTCTTCGCGGGTAAAATCTGGGAAGTGGCAGAGGCCGGGCCAAACGGTTCCTTTGTAGAGCGGGCCATCGGCGCGACGGCAGAAGTAATCATTTTCCACGCCTTCCTGGTACACCCAATAGTCATGGTCAATCTTAATGCCGGGGTCTATGATCACTACCGTTTTGAAACCGTCTTCCTTCAGTTCCTGCACCATGCGCTTGGGTTCCGGGAAGTAGCTTTTGCTCCAGGTAAAGCACCGGAAACCTTCCATATAGTCAATGTCCAGGTAGAGGGCATCGCAGGGAATTTTGCGGTCGCGGAAGCCTTTGGCCAGGTCTTTCACTACCGTTTCGGGGTAATAGCTCCACTTGCACTGGTGGTACCCCAATGCCCACAGGGGCGGCAGTTCTGGGGTGCCGGTAAGGGTAGTGTATTGCTGCGTTACCTGGGTGAGGGATGGGCCGTAGATAAAATAATAATCCATGGTGCCGCCCTGAGCCCAGAAACTGCTCACTTCCTGGCGCTCGCTGCCAAAATCAAAGAAGGTTCTAAAGGTATTGTCAAAAAATATTCCGTAGGCCTGGCGGCGGTGCAGCCCCATGTAGAAGTTGATGTTCTTATACAAGGGGTCAGTGCCTTTGGTGTAACCGTAGGTGTCTGATCCCCAGTTCTCAAAGCGCTTGCCCCGCAGGTTCATGTTGGCGGCTTTATCGCCTAAACCATAGAAGTATTCCTGGGCTTGCACCGTCTTGCTCATCTTCACAATGTCGCCGCCGTACTCTTTGTGCTCTTCCCAGTGGAAACCCTTTTCGTCTTCATTGAGTACATTGCCTGACTTGTCCAGAATACGTGTAACCAATCCCACTTTGGAGATCGTACAGATGAGCTCCTTAGTAGTAAGCCTGATATGGTCAGAAAGAGTCTTTACTTTGAAACGGGTAGGTGCCTGCGCCTGGCCCGGGGCAATGGCGTAAGAGAATTCCCGGGAGAAGGTGCCGTCTGTGGTGAACTTGAACCGCAGAATGCGCGGCGAGAGTACCTCCACTTTCAGCCCTACGCGGTTGTCGCAGAGAAGAATGAGGCTGCGTTCTGAGGTATCTATCTGGGTAACGGTCCCGGCGAAGAATTCCTCGCGTCTGGCCCCCAGATCGTTGATCATATAATTAGTGTCCTGAATACTATTGTCCATGAAAAAATAACAGAGAGAAGAAAAAAATGGGACTGTATGATTCGTATTAATTCACAAAATTAAATGAATAATTACGGAATATTTCCCAAATCCTGCTTTTATAGAATAAAGTAGTAAAAAATTCATGTGGGGTTTCTTGAACAAGAGGAATGCTTACCTATCTTTACAAGATACCTCTCCCCGTGCATCATAAAGATGAAAAGAGTAAAATGAAAAAATTGCGAGTACTAATGCTAGGCTGGGAAGATCAGCCTATTTTAAATGGAGGAGTAGGCAAAGCCTGTTTTCATTTAGCCGAAGCAATGGCCAAACAAGTGGAGCTTACTATGATAGTGCCCCAGGCCGACCATATTGCTCTAGACCAGCATGCAGAAGTGGTAGGCTTGAATTCTCTGGACCTTACTGAAGTAAAACAGGCCCCCATTGCCAAAACTTTTGAACGTTTTGCCACCACCCACCGCGTACCGGCTGCTTTGTTCCCCTATGAAGACCCTAACGTGTACTATACCGGCGGTGCCCAGGAAGAAGAGGTAGAACTGGACGAAGAAACTGTTTCAAGCTTGGAAAATACAGCTGCTCCAACTGAAGCGCCTAAGGCGGCAGAGACAACGTTTTCAGACGGGAAACCTGAGATTAAGATTGTGAGCGGCGCCAAAGGAACCATGAACTTTGAGGTGATTCAGTTTGCCCGCTACGCCGCCCGTTTGGCTTCCCATAAACAGATTGACGTAGTCTACGCCCATGACTGGATGACTTTTTTGGCCGGCATGGAGATCAAGACCCAGCTCAAAGTGCCTTTGGTGGTACACGTGCACAGTCTTTCCTTTGACCGCCAGGTGGGCGAGCCTTTAGGGTGGGTGTATGAACTGGAGAACAAAGCCCTGCATGAAGCCGACATGATCCTGACCGTGAGCGAAAGAACCGCCCGCATGATCTCTAAGCGGTACGGCGTGTCTGCCAAGAAAATAAAAGTCATTTACAACGGTGCCGACCGCGTAGCCCCTTCTGCGGTAACGTCTACCAAGCGCAAGCAGGTGACGTTCCTGGGACGTTTGGTGGCGCAGAAAGGTCCGTTACAGTTCCTGAAGGTAGCCAAACAGGTGCTCAAGAAAGACCCTGAGGTACGCTTTGTGGTGGCCGGGCACGGTCCGCAGTATGAGGAAGCCCAGCAGATGATGCGCCGTTTGGGCATTGAAGACGCGGTTACCTTTACAGGTTTCTTACCGCCCGCCCAGGCCGAAGCCTTGCTCAAAAACTCCAGCGTTTTCTGTTTGCCTGCCTTGTCTGAGCCTTTCGGGTTGGCCGCCTTGGAAGCGACGCAAGCCGGTCTGCCGGTGGTCATCACGCACCAGACCGGTGCTGCCGAGGTACTACCTGAAGCCAGCGTGGCCGACTGTAACGATACCGAAGGTCTGGCCGAGCACATTCTTCAACTGTTGCAGGATAAAACCCTTCGCAAGAAGCAGGTAGAAGCCAACCAGCGTGCCGTTCAGAAACTAACCTGGGAATCTACCGCCGATCAAATCATGGAAAGCCTGCACCATGTGCTGCTGCTACAGGAACAGAACTAAAACTATAAAATCTCTCTTTGCCAGGTCTTGAGTAAAGACTAGCAAGAATTTTTCTTCTTAAAAGGCTTACCCCCAAAGAAAAGGCCGCTGCGATAATACCGCAGCGGCCTTTTCTTTGGTTTTTTTGCCAGAGTAGGAGTTTGCGTTTAGGGGCTCTTTTTCCAAAAACAGCCCCTAAACGCAAACTATTTCAATCTACCTTTTTCAGTACTAAGGCCGTACGGTTGGGCAGATAAATGCTTAACCTTGGACCATATTGGGTAGGCTGAGTGAAGTAGCGAAGAGTAGTGTCTACCCTATCATGGCCTCCGGTCTCCGGCGTGTCTGAAGACAAGACTACTGAGTAACTACCGGCCTCTTCCACCGGAAACAGATAGTCTGGCACCGAGTTCTTGGGGTGGAAGTTAAACAGGAAAATCAGGCCTGCCCTTTGGTAAATGATGACGTTGTTGTGGTTGTCCTGGTGGAGCTTGTGCACGGGACCGGGCGCTAATATCTGGTATTGTTGCGCCATAGTAAGCATGTCTTTCTCAAACTGCCACATGTGCCGGTAGCGAAGGTCTTTGTTATCTACCAGCGACCATTGGCGGCGGGCATACTGGTAACTCCAGTTGTTACCCAGCCTCGGAAAATCTACCCATTCCGGATGCCCAAATTCATTGCCCATGAAGGTAAGGTAAGCTTCGCCGCCTAAGGACATGGTGAGCAGCCTGATGAGTTTGTGCAGCGCAATGCCTCGGTCAATGACCGGGTTCTGGTCTATGGTGCGCATGCTGAAATACATGTCTTTGTCCATGAGCCAGAAGGCAATGGTCTTGTCACCCACCAGCGACTGGTCATGGGACTCGGCGTAGGCCACCGTTTTCTCGCCAGAGCGGCGGTTGGTGAGTTCGTGCCAGATTTCGTCCAGATTCCAGTCTTCGTCCCGTTTATGTTTGAGCGTTTTAATCCAGTAATCTGGTATGCCCATGCCCAGGCGGTAGTCAAAGCCAATGCCTCCGTCTTCCAGCGGGCGGCAGAGGCCCGGCATACCGCTCATGTCTTCGGCAATGAGAACGGAACCCGCTTTCAAAGTATGGCTAAGGTGGGTGGCCAGTTGCAGATAGAGAATGGCGTCTTCGTCTACACCCTGGTCAAAATAACGGTCATAGTGCCCGAAGGCCACGCCCTCGCCGTGGTGGTGGTAGAGCATAGACGTGACTCCATCGAACCGGAAGCCGTCAATATGGAATTCCTCCAGCCAGTACCGCACGTTAGACAACAGGAAACGACGCACCTCAGGCACTCCATAATTGAATAATTTGGAATCCCAGCCGGGGTGATGACCTCTTCTGCCGGTATGGAAATACTGTCCGCCGGAACCATCAAAATCAGCTAGCCCCTCCGCTACGTTTTTCACGGCATGGGCGTGGATGAGGTCCATGATCACGGCCAACCCAAGCTGATGGGCACGGTCCACCAGGTATTTTAAATCTTCGGGGGTGCCAAATCTTGAGGTGGGGGCAAAGAAACTGGAGACATGGTAACCAAAAGAACCATAATAAGGGTGCTCTGCCAGAGCCATCAACTGCAGGCAGTTGTAGCCGGTGGCAGCAATGCGGGGCAGTATCTCATCGGCAAACTCGCGGTACGTGCCCACGCCGTGCTTCTCCAGGGCCATGCCAACATGGCATTCATAAATTAGGGGCTGGTTCAGCTGGCGAAGGTCAAATGAAGCATCTGACCAGGCGTAAGGCTCCTCCGGTGCCCAGTACTGGGCCGAGAAATCATACGTTTCGGGGTCCTGAACGGCACGGGTGGTGAAGGGCGGAACCCGGTCGCGGCCTTCGCCGGTGGCGCCAATCACGTGTACTTTGTAGCGGTGCCCGTGTTGGACCTGCACTTGGTCTTCCGGAAGAAAAACTTCCCAGATACCGTTCTCTTGTTTCTTTAAGGGATGGGCAGCCCGGTCCCAGAAATTGAAATCACCTATGAGGGAGAGCGACTGCGCGGCCGGAGCCCATTCACGGTAGCGCCAGCCCTTGTTCTGCGGCTCATAATGGAGCCCCATCTGCTGGTGCCAAACCGCATAGTCTGGCAAGGAGCCATAATCTTGGGCAATAGCCTGCTGCGTCTTTTCCAAACGAGCCTTCCGCTGAAGAAGCTGTGGGGCATAGGGCGCCAGCCAACTGTCTAACTGAATCAACGGGAGAGTGGGGGTTGCTTTGGGCATAGATGCAGGATTGGATGTGGGTTAAGTTACGCTTCCTTGTTCTAAGGAGCAACTGTTCAAGTTGAATTGGATAAGCGGCTGAAAACTTGTTAAAAAATAAATGCTACTGCCGGTAAAATTTGATAGATTCGCAAAGAAATCGATTTCCTAAGATTGAGATTGTCCTTCATTTCTAAATAACCAATGCCTATTGCATGAAAACTACGTTACGTTTGCTTGGCTTGTTGCTATTGTTGATCATAGTGCAAGCGGTACAGGCACAGGTAGTGACGGTTTCGCCCGCCTTTCCTGTCCAGAATGAACCTGTTACCATCACCTTTGATGCCACCAAAGGATCCGGCGGTTTGGCTAACGCAACCGGCGATGTCTACGCCCATACCGGGGTGCTCACCAACCTGAGTACCTCTGATTCTGACTGGAAATACGTGAAAGCCGACTGGAAGACGAACACTCCGGCGGCCAAGATGGAGTCCTTGGGGAATAACCTGTACCGCATTACCCTCACGCCCCGCACGTATTATAATGTAGCAGCGGCTGAGCAGATCACAGCTTTGATGTTCGTGTTCCGGAACAGTGACGGGAGCAAAGAAGGCAAAGACACCGGTGGGAAAGACATCAAGGTGAACCTGTATGCCGCCGGAGCGGTGAATGTGTCGTTCACGCAGCCCACGGTGGGCATCAACGGCTTGTTTGTAGACCAGGACCAGACCATTCAGGTGAAAGGAAGCGCGTCTGTGAGCTCCACCATTTCCTTGTTCCTGAACGGGGAGAAGGTGAAGGAAGTGTCGGCCGCCACTACGTTGGAAACCAATCTGAAAGCGGAGAAGCCGGGGGCCAACAAAGTCAAATTGATTGCGCAGAATGGAAGTACCACCGCCGTTGATTCTTTTAACTATGTAGTGCGCACCGCTGCCCAAACCCAGGCCTTGCCAGCCAATGCCAAAGACGGAGCCACCTACCTAAGTACCACCAGTGCCTTGTTAAATCTGTATGCTCCAGGCAAAAAAAGTGTCTATGTGGTAGGCGATTTCAACAATTGGGAAGTAGGAGCCACGCCCCTGCACCGCACCGCTGACGGGAAGAACTTCTGGGTGCAGCTAGATAACCTCAAACCCGGACAGGAATACGCGTACCAGTACCTGGTAGACGAGAACCTGAGAGTTGGGGACCCTTACACCCAGAAAACGCTGGACCCTAACGAAGACCGTTTCATTGCCCCGGAGACTTACCCTAACCTGAAACCTTACCCTACCGGCAAAGCCACCGGCATGGTGTCCATTCTCCAGACAAACCAGACGCCTTACACCTGGAAGGTGACCAACTTTGCCAGACCCAAGAAAACAGATTTAGTTATTTACGAGTTGCTGGTGCGTGATTTTATCCAGAACCATGACTACAAAACCCTCACCGACACCCTGGATTACCTCAGCCGCCTGGGCGTGAACGCTATTGAATTGATGCCCATCCAGGAGTTTGAGGGTAACTTGAGCTGGGGCTATAACTCGGCCTATTATTTCGCGCCAGACAAATACTACGGTCCCAAAGAAGCCCTTAAACAGTTCATTGACGAAGCCCACAAGCGTGGCATGGCGGTCATTCTGGACATGGTGTTGAACCACTCCTTCGGGCAATCGCCTATGGTGCAGCTGTATTACAACAACGCTACCGGCAAAACCACTCCGGAGAGCCCCTGGTTTAACCCAGACCCCACCCATGACTACAACGTGGGCCATGACTTTAACCATGAGAGCGCAGCCACCAAGTACTTTGTGGACAGAGTCACGGAGTTTTGGCTGCAGGAATACAACGTGGATGGTTACCGTTTTGACCTCTCCAAAGGCTTTACCCAGAAGAAAACCATCGGCAGCGTGAGCGATTGGAACCAGTACGACGAAAGCCGTATTGAGCTGCTCAAGCGCATGGCCGACCACATCTGGACGGTAGACCAGGAGGCCTACATCATTCTGGAGCACCTGGCAGATAACAGCGAGGAGAAAGTGCTGGCCAATTATGGCATGATGCTCTGGGGCAACCTGCACCACAATTACAAGCAGGCGGCCATGGGGTACACCTCAGAGTCTAACTTCAACTGGATCTCCTACAAACAGCGCGACTGGAACGATCCGCATGTGGTGGGTTACATGGAAAGCCACGATGAGGAACGCCTCATGTATGAAGCCCTGAACTACGGAAATTCCTCCGGCACGTACCGGGTGAAAGACCTGAACACGGCTTTGCAGCGCATGCAGTTAGCGGCAGCATTCTTTTTTACCATTCCGGGTCCTAAGATGATCTGGCAGTTTGGAGAGCTGGGCTATGATGTTTCCATTGAGCAGAATGGCCGCACCGGCACTAAACCCATTTACTGGAACTACTATGAGAACGCAGAGCGGAAGAAACTCTACAACGTATACGCGGCCCTCATTAATCTGAAGATCAAGGAACCTGCGTTTGAATCTGGCACCTACACGCTGAACCTGGGCGGAGAAATGAAAACCATCCACATCCAGCACCAGGACATGGACGTGGCCGTTCTGGGTAACTTTGGCGTGACCGCGGGCACTATTGATCCTAAGTTCCAGCGCACGGGTACCTGGTATGATTTTGTCACCGGCGAGTCTCTCAACGTGACCAATGTGAACCAGAGCCTGGCTCTTAAACCCGGCGAATACCGCGTGTACACCACCAAACGACTCACAACCCAAAGCATTCTGTTAGCCTCTAAGGAAGAAGAGAAATCGTTGGCGAAGAATGTGGTGCTGTACCCTAACCCTTCCGGTACCGGAGAGGTGCAGGTGAGGTACCAATTGGTAGCTCCTTCTGAGGTGACCGTGCAGCTCTATGATCAGCTGGGGCGTCTGGTTTCTAGCCGCTCGCTGGGCAGACAAACGGCAGGCAGCCATACCATTACGCAAAGCCTTACTACCCAAGGTAAAAGACGTTTGTCTGCGGGGATTTACTACTGCAAATTGCTCACCGGTAGTACCGCGAGAACGTTGCAAGTGGTAGTGCAGTAATAAGAGGCTTCTGCCTGCGGAATGTTGACAATGTGACAAGGGCTAAAGCAATTAGTCAGGCCAAGTAGAAGGGCACTACTTAGGAGATATTTTGTTGGTCTGCTGCTTTTACTGATTTAGTGAACCAGTATCTCTTACCTGAAAGAACAGCTGGAAAAGGAGGAATCGCTCCAGAACCTTACATTGGAGGGGCTTGCCCTTAAAGCTGGCTTTTCGCATTCAGGAATGGATTTTACAAAGCCTTCAACAAAGACGAGGGCATCAGTCCAAAGGCATATCTTTCTGCAAAAAAAGTTGCTGAATAAAAGTCTCCCAAAGCCCTGCTGCTTACTTGAGAGGGCTTTGGGAGACTTTTACCATTTCAGAAGTTTTCCAGTGATAGCGCCTTTCTCACTGTAAAGCCTCAGAATATAGGTGCCGGTGGCATAATGGCCTATCTCCAATTCTAAACTTGCGGTATCCATATTGATAGGAATGCTTTGTAGCACACTTCCGTGCAGGTTCAATAGCTCAGCGCGATTGTATTTTCCTGCCTTGAAGCGTGCCCTTACCTTGTCCTTCTCACTGGCTGGATTAGGGAAGAGAGTAAGACGGTCTTCGTCCTGAGAAAAATAAACCGCTCTGACGTTGAACTGCTCCTGGCTTCCGTCTATGTCTTCCTGCCCCAGCCTATAGTAGTTAGTCCCAAGGGCAGGTGCCTCATCCCAGAAAGTGTAATCTTGCCGGATGGAAGAAAACCCTGCTGCTGGTATTCTGGCTATCTCTGTGAAGTGATGGATATTGGTGGCACGATATACTATAAACTCCTTGCTGTTCTGCTCAGAAGCGGTCTGCCAGGTAAGTTTTGTCTGATTCCCCTGGAGCTTTGCCGTAAAATGAATTAAGGTTACCGGAAGCGGGTTATTATTCTGCCACTCATAGGCACCCATGTCCACGGTGCCGTTAAGGAGGCGTTGATTGCCTGCCAGATCAGTGGTTAGGCCTTTGGGCAGGTGTTCATTAGAGCCTGCGTTTAGTACGGGGCTGCCAACGATAGGTACAAAATTGTTGTTAACAGGATCGGTGAACAGGGGGTCTTGGGCCAGTAAATTTCCTCCCAGATCTTGGCTTCCAGACGGTAATGTTGCATCCTGCACTAAGCTGTGAGCAATGTTGAATTGCCCGCTGCCGTCACAGTGAATGCCTTTGCCCGTGTTGCCATAGACAATGCTATTGAACAGGGTGATGCTGTTATTGAGGAAGTTGAGCGTGCCCTTGGCGGTGTTAGCAGTTGTGTTACCGTAGAAAGTGCTGTTGATGATTACCGGGTGGCCTGTATCTGCTGTGAGCGCCCCACCGTTTGAGGAGGCATAGTTACCATAAAAGAGGCAGTTGACCAACTGCGGGTTAGCATAGCTGTCATAGTTGAACCAGCCGGCACCAATGCCATTGCCTCCATTGCCAATGGCTTTGTTGGCGGTGAAAATACAGTTACGCACAATTGGGCTGGCTGTGTTATAAACGCCAGCCCCGGTACGTTCAATCACCGTACTGGGGCCGCTGGCGTAGCCGTCTCGGATGGTGAAGCCGTCAAGCTCAACATTAGAAGAAATATGAAGCACAGTAAAGCTGTTGTCGGTCTCTAAGTCAGGATTGCCAATGTTGCCGCTCAGCACGGTGGGGTTCGAGACAGGGTCGCGCAGGCCGGTAACTGCATCATAGCCGCCCATGATCTTAATGGCTTTATTCAAAAGGAAGGCCTGTGTACGGGTAGTGCCACTCTGGGTTTGTGTAGGGTAATATGTGCCCTTAGCCACCAATACTTCGCCTCCTGTATTAGAGATGTTGATCATGGCCTGTAGGTCGCCAGAGGCGCTTTCCCAGGAGATGCCCTCGCCCGTGCCGCCCGCCTTCACATAGCGGGGACCGTTGTAGGGGAGGGTAGTGAAGGGAGCTGACACCAGCCACGCTCCTGGGTTGGTGTTGGAACAGAGGCCACGTACCCACAGATAGTAAGTGGTGCTGGGGGAAAGACCAGTGAGAGTAGCTGTTGTGTTCTCTGTATAGGTGAGTGTGCTTACCGCCGGCGGAAGTGCAGATGAGGTACTGAGGCCATATTGGTAACCGTTTGCCACTCCTTCCGCAGGGGCCAGCCAGAGAGCCTCTGCACCCGAAATGGTAATGCTCTGGGGCAATATGGTTAAAGATTGAGGAAGAACCTGGCAGCTCGTTTCCTGGTTTTCATATGCTCCCATGTCCACTGCGGCGTAGGCGGTGCGGGGGTTACCGGCTAAGTCAGTGATTAGGCCCTGGGGCAAATACGTGTCGTTGCCTGCGTCCACGGCTGGGCTGTTTGAGAGCAGTGAGTAATCTCCGGCTGTGCTCAAGCCTGGCGAAATAGCATTCCTGAAGAGCGGATTTGAGGAGCCACTGATATTGCCATTCTCGGTATCCGTTCTGCCTTGTATTAAGCTATGCGATATCACTAAGGTGGGGGCATAGCTAATACTAATATACAAGCCGCTTTCGTTAGCATAATAGACGCTGCTGTTGCCATGGATAACGGTATTGTAGACGGTAAGCTTGCCTCCAGATTGATAGATACCTCCTCCCTCATAAGTGGCTTTGTTCCCCGCAATGGTGGTGTTGATCAAGATAGGGTTGGAATCATTGGAATAAATCCCCCCGCCGCCGCTGGTAGAAAGGTTACCGCTTATGAGTACATTGATTAGCTTAGGCGATGCTAGAGTTAATTCAAGTCCTGCTCCTGAGCTTGCCTCATTGCCTGAGATGGTGACGTTGGTTAGGGTAGAGTTAGAACCAAGAAGTGCAATGCCCCCGCCCAGCCCATTTGACTTGTTACCTTTAATGATGAGGTTGGCAAGGGTAGGTGAAACGTTGTAATTATAAACCCCAGCCCCTCTTTCTGATTTCCCCCCTGTAATGGTGAAGCCGTCCAGCACGGCCTGGGAGGAAAGACCGTTTCTGTCATTTTGTATTACCCTGTAGCCAATTCCTTTTAAAACAGTAAGGTTTTCTCTATGATTTCTTTCTGTCAGATGTTGTTCATTGCCGTTGAACCCACCGTAGATCTTCACACCTTCTTTCATATAGAAGAAACCACTCCCTGGCTGATATTCCCCGGCGGCCACCCAGACCTGGTCACCGGCCGCGGAGGCGTTAATCATGTTCTGCAGCGCACCTGAGGCATTCTGCCAAGAACTGCCATTGCCCGTACCTCCAGCCTTCACATACCGGATAGTCTGTGCCGAACTTTGTTCTGCCAGTAGAAGTAAAAAGGCAAAGATGAATAGGCATTGCAGAAAGTTGGCTGTGCGGAAATGGGTGGGAGGTAGTTTTTGTCGCATGATTCAATGTAAAGACCGTAATAAGTCGGGTGTATTGTAAATAGAGTAATGGTATCCTGTATGGCAAAAATGATAGGACGTAGGCCCCTGCGTACTTGCTGGCCAAAGCTGATTCTTGCACCTATTGATGCTAGACTTGTATTAAGGCGATTGTTTTGGTGCAAAACTAGCCCTCTATGGTTTGCGGCAAGAACAATGCCTACGCTTATTTGTCTCCGTTTTTAAAACGAGACAAAGTTTATATGTCAATATCTGTAGAGAAAGCTGCCATTGCGGTCTCAGCCGTTGGCTTAATTGGGGAAAGCGTAAAGTGAAAGAAATCGCAGAAGTTAACCTGGGCTTTTGCACCTGGTTATCGGCTGTATTGGCTAATACAGCCGATAACCAGGTAGCGCACCTAAAAGAGAATGAACATACTTGTAAATACAAGACCAACCATTTTATTTAGTTTAACCATAATTTTAGAATCAATTTATCCTCATGTTATGAAAAAGATTGTTTTTGTATTGTCCTTGCTGCTCACCACGGGGCTGGCCGCGCAGGCGCAAATCTTCACCCTCGGGATTAAAGGGGGGATCAGTTCCTCCAGCGTAGACCTGAAAAACCCCAAGGGGAATTTTACCCAGTTCAAAGACGATGACAACATCACGGGCTTCCATGCCGGGGTGTTCACGCGCTTCAACATTCTTGGGTTCATGCTGCAACCGGAGGCGGTGCTGTCTTCCTCGGGCGGTAAATTCAACCGGCCCGATGATTTAGGCAACACCACCATTGAGGAAATAGGGTTCACCAACCTGGATGTGCCTATTCTGGTGGGGTATAAATTATCCTTCCTGCGGGCTTACGCGGGGCCAGTGGCCTCTGTGCTCATTGACAGCGATTCTGACCTAGACGAGGTGAAAGAGTCCCTGAACTCCGCCGACTGGGGGTACCAGGTGGGCGCCGGGGTAGACATCTCCCGTTTCACCGCCGATGTGCGTTATGAGCGCCTGAAACGTTCCTACACCAACGCAGACAACAGCGTAGACTTCAGAAACAAACAGGTGATCCTGAGCATCGGCTATAAGCTCATCGGTAACTAAGGACCGCTTTTTGTTTGATAGCAGGATCGCCCTGCGTTTAGGGGCCGTTTTCCCAAAAACGGCCCCTAAACGCAGGGCGATCTCTTTAGAGATTCTACCAGTTACCTATTACGGTAAGTGGCGGGCTAAACCCTAGTTTACTTTTGCCAGATACGCAGCCAGTTGGTCCATGGTGCCGCTAAAAGCCTGATGCATGGAAGTATGCCCCTGCGCATAGGTCTGCCGTTCTTCCTGGGTGGCGTTGAGGGGCCGGCCCCTGAGGGTGAGGGTGGTTTGGCCGTCTGGCTCAGTAAGGGTAAGGAAGTTGAGCATTTCCAGCGGCCAGGTGGCGCTGAAGGGCGCGCGGGTAATATTGCCGTCCTCGTCTGCAAAGGTGTTCACATACACCAATTGCTCTGGGGAATTGATTTCGCGGTACACAAACTTGCCCCACATCTTGGGCCCACTGCCCATCCGAATACTGTAGTGGAGGGCGCCGCCCGGTTGCAGGTTGAATTCAGAGATGCCTAACGTGTAGCCTTTGGGGCCATACCACTGCTTCAGGCTGTCTTCCTGGGTCCAGGCCTTGAACACCTGTTCGCGGGGAGCGTCAAAAACGCGGGTAATCACGAAGTCTTGTTCTTCGGCGGTGGCGGGAGCGTGGGTTTGATTTTCCATGGTATTGTCTTTAAGTGAAGGTGACTACTGTAGGGAGAATTTGCTCACCGGCAGGGAGCCGAGGTATTTTCCGTTTAGGGGCTGTTTTTCCAAAAACAGCCCCTAAACGGAAAGGGGAAGCGACTGAATCTTTGGTTTAATTTCAGAAATTCAGAGGGAGATTCCAAGGGAACAGACGTTTATCTTCAGGGCCACTTGCACGTGCCTTAGGACTTAAATCTGTGCTGCACATGGGTAGCCGCTATCAGAACTGGTGCTGTCTAAGTTGCAGCCCCGCTAGATTAAGATGCTTCCGCCAATTCTTTGATTTTGAGCAGGGCTTTGTCCCACATGGCAGACATTTCCTCAAAATAGGCCGGTGACAGATCGGCTTCAATAGAGAGTTGGGTACCGCTGTGGGTGGGAGTGAGGTAGTAGCCTTCGCGTCCGCCTTTCATGGCTTGGGCTTCTTCGCTTTCCAGGTCTTCGCGTCCGTTCGCAATCAGGCCTTCGTAAAGGAGGGTGAGCTCTTCCTGGGGTTTGTGGGTGACTACCGTACTGAGCATGCCATTGTTGCTAGGGTCCAGGAACAGCGCTTTGCTGCCCTCGGCCCAGGTGGTTTCAACATAGATTCCTTCGCAGAAGGCAGTGTACCAGAGGCGGGTGTAGCGGTCTTGCAGCAGTACATCCCATACTTTTTCTTTGGGGGCCTGAATGGCCAGCGACTTTTGGATGGTGAGGTTTTCGGTTTCCATGGCTATTTTTTTTAGTGATGAAATAATTTGAAGACTGGGTGCTGTGCTTTATGCGCCGCGGTGGCTGCTTTGGCCCTGTTTTCAGAAAAAGAGCCCCTAAACAGACATTAGCCGCCGGAGGTGTTTCTCTATGTTTCAAATTTACAGCCATTTACCTTGGAAAGAGGCGGACGATTGCGGCAAATGCAGGGGTTGTTTGCGTCAGGAATCCTTGTTAGATTTAATCTATGAAGCACATCTCACTACTTATTCCGGAGGGCGACGTTAGTTTCAGCAACCTTGAGGCTACCTACAAGATGTTCACCAAAGTGAACGAGGCGCTGCAACGCACCGGGCAGGAACCGCTGTTCCAGGTGCAACTGGTGGGGCTTACCCAAGACGCAAGAATCACGAACGGCCTGTTCAGCATACAGCCCGAACGGGTGGTGCGGGAGGTCTCCAAAACCAATGTAATTATTATCCCGGCCGTGCACGGCGACATGCCGCAGGTCATTGCCGCCAACCGTGATTTTGGGCCTTGGATAGTGCACCAGCACCGGCAGGGGGCCGATGTGGTGTCTTTGTGCATTGGAGCGTTTATTCTGGCCTCTACCGGCCTGCTCAGTGGCCGCAGCTGCACCACCCACTGGCTAGCCGCCGATGAGTTCAGGAAGATGTTCCCAGACGTGCACCTGCTGCCCTACAAGATCATCACCGATGAAGGCGGCATCTACACCAGCGGTGGAGCTTACTCGTCTCTCAACCTGATTCTGTACCTGGTGGAGAAGTACGCTGGCAGAAACATGGCCATTCGGGCTTCCAAGATCTTTGAAATTGACATTGACCGCCACAGCCAGTCGCCGTTCATTATTTTCCAGGGGCAGAAAGAACACCATGATGAGGCCATCAAAAAGGTGCAGGAGTACATTGAGCAGAATTTCCAACACAAGATGACGGTGGAGGAACTCGCCGAAATGGCTTTCCTGAGCCGCCGTAACTTTGAGCGCCGGTTCAAGAAAGCCACTTCCAATACAGTGATGGAGTACCTGCAACGGGTAAAAGTGGAAGCCGCCAAACTGAGCCTGGAAACCTCACAAGACAATGTGAACGAGGTGATGTACTCTGTGGGCTACTCAGATACCAAGGCCTTTAGAGCCACTTTTAAGAAAATAACCGGCATATCGCCGCTGGAATACCGCAATAAATACCACAAGGCAGTGGCAGAACCCATTATGCGGTAAAACACGCAGCACCTCCAACACTTTGTTCTAAAAGCAGGAAGGGCTTACTTATGTGGCAAGCCCTTCCTGCTTTTAGAGGTAGTTATAATGGATTACGCTTGCTGAACGGCGCTGGGGTCCATGTACATAACTTCCCAGTGGTGGCCGTCCAGATCATAGAAGGTGCGGCCGTACATCCAGCCGTGGTCCTGCGGCGGGGCAGGCGAGGTACCCCCGGCAGCCAAGGCTTTATCCAGCAGGGCATCCACTTCCTCCCGACTTTCGGCAGACAGGGCAATCATGGCCTCCACGTGGGTGGCCGCATCGCAGATTTGTTTCTTGGTGAAGGTCTGGAAAAACTTTTCCACCAGCAGCATCACGTAAATGTCTTCACTGATGACCATGCAGGTGGCGTTTTCATCCGTGAACTGAGGGTTGAACTGGTAGCCCATCTGGGTAAAGAACGCAATGGATTTATTGAGGTCTTTAACGGGCAGGTTTACGAAAATTTTAGTAGCCATGGCCTTTTCTGGTTAAATAGTGATAAGGCAAAAGTACAGACTTGATACCCAGCGGAGGCGGTGCAATTCTGCCAAAATCAGGGGTGCTTTGCGGCAAGTGAGGTAGTAGTAAATTGAGGTAAGAGGACGGTGTCATAGCGTTAGATGACCACTGCTTCTTTGCGGCTGGCACTATTTTTTGTTCTGGTAAGACTGAGATTTCACCTTAGTTAATTTAAAAATAGGGTGAAGTTTACACTTCGTCTCCAAAACAAGACCTCATTAGAGATTGTTTGTTTGCTTCATGTTTTTACTATTTATAACTACCAGGGTATTTCACCCGTTTCAGGATTGCTTTCTTCGCTAAAGAATTGGCCAGATGGCCCATCTTGGTTAATTAAGGCGTATTTAACAATGCGCTTCCCTGCTTCTTCCACTTCGCCTCCCAGATAATTAGTGAAATCTGTTTTGGTATATCCAGGGCAAACCGCATTAACCTTGAAAGCTGTATCACGCAGTTCGTAAGCCAAGTGAACCGTATACATATTCATAGCCGCTTTGGAAGCAGCATAAACCGCATATTTTGCGTAATGATAGGCTGGCCAGTTAGGATTGCTTTGCAGGGAAAGAGAGCCCACACTGGTACTCACGTTCACAATTCTTGGTTCCGGCGATTTGCGCAATAGATCCATAAAAGCTTGAGTCACATTTATAACGCCATATAAATTGACCTCAAACACTTCTTTATAATGGTCTGTGGTTGTTTCAAGTGCATTTTGCGGAACAATGCCACTAATACCGGCATTGTTAATCAGCACATCTAAATGCCCCTGCTCTTTTTCAATAATATTCTTAGCAGTTAAAATGGTGTCGGGTTTAGTTACGTCTAGTTCAATCGCCTGCACGTTTGAAAAGCCATCATTCAATAATTTATTTATAATTGCTTTTCCTTTCTCAAGATCACGGCTTCCTACATAGACAAACAGGCCTTGTTTTAAAAGTTGCTTTGCTGTTTCCAAGCCAATGCCTTTGTTGGCTCCGGTAATTAATGCTGATTTCATTTTTTCATTTTTTATGATGACTAAGCAAAAGTGCCACGTTCAAAAATGAAATCATTTACCAATTGATAAAAAGACGTTTAGCGAATATTGTTTCTTATTCTACTCAAGGATTGTTGCGTAACCCCCAGATATGATGCAACGTGAGCCAACAGAACACGATTAGAGAGCGATGGGTAATTCTCTAAAAATGCTAGATAACGGGTAGTGGCATCCTGCGAAACGACTGGTCCCTTTCTGGATTTTTGGTACATACAACTTTGAACCATCTTGTTTTTTATAGCATCCCAACCCACAATGGTATGGGAAAGCTCTTCCCAGTTTTGTTTAGAAAAAACAATGAGTTTGCAATCAGTACAGGCCTGTAAGTATTCAGAAGAGGAAGTGTTTGCCTCAAAATTAACATAATCAACTACTAAGCTGTTCTCACTAACAAAGCAACGTGTAATTTCCTCTCCTTTGTTGTTGTAATAGCAGCCCCGGATTACCCCTTCTATAATGAAACCAACTTGTGAGGGAGTTTTACCTGCTTCAGAAAAGTAGGAATCTTTATGAAGTTGTATTTCTGTCGCCTTTTTCTGGATCAGATTAATTTGTTGTCCGTTCAGGTTGCCAAACTGCAAAATGTATTCAATTAATTCTTTCATAGATGAAAGGTAGGCAAGATAAAATTTAATGCGTTTACCATTAGGTAAAAAGTGACCGGTTCAATGACTGCTAACTAATACAAGCTTGAGGCGTGCGAACAATACTAAAGTAGCGACAACACAGGTTCCACAATAAATTAAATACAAAATTCTTAGTGGACTCATATTTTTTATGTAATACGCTTATCGGTTTGACTAAAAGCGTTTCAATGGTTTTTAGGTGTTGTTGCGCGGCGTAATTCTCTAAGAAGTTATCTGCAGTGATTATAATAAAGCTTTGATCTGTGCAATAACTACTTTACCGGTACTAGGTCTTTTAGCATCATACGAAACAAGATTCCCATTCTTATCAGAAAGCAAATATCGTGGATAAGCAGCCGTAGTGCTATCCTGCTGATTTCCTAAAATAGTTTTCCAAACTTGTTGTTCCAGTGGCTTACTCATATAAATATGCCAACCTTGAAGGTTATACTTTTTTACGGCGTTTATCCAGCGTTGGCGACTATTGGGATGGCTGGTCTCACGGGCTAAATACAGGTATGCTATTTCTTTCCCTTTCAACTGCTCTTTTAGGCTAACTAAGTGCTGAAATTCTTGAATACAGGGCGAGCAGGAACTATACCATAAATCAATATATACCACCTTACTCCGGAACTGCGGTAGCTGTAGCACTTCATCTAAGCTTTGGTATTGATGTTCAATAAACATGGTCTGCTGGTCTCCCTTGTATTTCAGGTCCATTTGCATATTGATAAAAAAAACGGCACCAATAATAAAAATAACAGCGATAGAATAAAAGGTAATCTTTTTTAACAAGATGAATTTCCGGGCTAGTATCAAATGTTTAATACCAGCGTAGATAAAGCTAAAGAATAAAACAAAGACTAGTAACGGTAAACTATCCTGTACAATGGTGGGGTGGAATAAATGGGAAACTAAAAATTTATTTTTGAAAACGTCGGCCATCCAAGAAGCATATAAAAAAGCCGAGGTGAAATAAGTTATGGCCAGAAGGAAAAGATTTAGCAGCAGATACCTTTTTAATTGCCCTTTTTGAAATAAAGAAAATAGAAAGTAAAGGTTTGCGAAGAATATGGCTCCCATACTTATATATAAGCAAGAACTATAGAGCAACATGAATATAGACCTTTCATCAGTCTTATTTATGATAAAGGTGCCCAATAGCATATATAGAATAACTAAAACAACCAGTTCAATATTTCTTTTCATGGAATAAAAAAATTAAATTTTCTTATATGTTTATTTATAAATATCTCATGACTTACTACGACTAGTACATGAGGTAAATAATACCGATGTTTAAATATCTATATATTTAGTTGTTATTCTACATATATGCGTGCTTTTTATATAATGTTGGGCTACATATTTATTTGAGGTTGCTCCAAACTATTTAATTGTTTCTCATGGTGAGCCGTGGAAGAAAGTTAAAAATCGTTGGGGTGTCTATCTGTGGCTCAAGAGTAAACCATATATCAACATTTTTACTCTTCAGTGTAATAGTAGATAGAAAATACATTTTTTTCAAGTCCTGTTCAGCGCTTTGCCACTTTGCCCTTCAAAACAATCTTGAATGTATTTATAAATTACCCGCTCTGTGCTTTCAATTTCTTTGGAGAATCGCTTTAATAATTCTACCTGTTCATGCGAGGGAGGTGAATTGTCCTCTACTTCAATCGATAATTCTACAGTATTATTTTTAGAAATATTCTGTACGTTCCCAAAACATTCATTCACACTTTTGTCGGAATGTAGTTCTAATAGATCAAGTCCTTTTGAGTCGATTACAGGTTTGTTATGTTTCTTTTGAAAGAACATTTTCTTTTTAATATGATGCCCAACGGGATAGGTATTGCCGAAGGCGGGGGATTTTTAGCCCAAATGTTTAATCAGAGAACTAAAGGAGAGCTTTGGATATAGGCCTAATTGAAACCGCTCAGCCCCGCATTCGGCAATACCTTGTTACCAGCCGTATTTCTTTCGGTTGTTTAGGTAGTGGGTGATGCACCGCCATCAACTGAATAATTGGTGCCTGTGATATATTTAGCTTCCGAAGAAACAAGGAATGCTACCAGGTTAGCCACTTCTTCGGGTTCTGCCATTCTACCCATTGGAACACCTACTTTGTCCATTACTGCTTTAAACGCCTCATCTGATGTGATGCCTGAAGATTTTGCCATATTTTCAATGAACTCCAACATCAACGGTGTTTCTACCACTCCCGGTGAAACAACATTTACCCGTATTCCTTTGGCGCCCAATTCGTTTGCCAATGCTTTACTGTAAACATTCAGCGCTGCTTTTGCAGAAGAGTAAGACATTGTCATTTCCCAAATGGGTTGTTTTGCGGCACCGGTAGAAATGTTGATGATTACACCGCTTTTTTGCTCAATCATTGTTGGCAACAACGCTTTGTTAACACGAACAGCTGACATAAAATTGAGTTGCCAATTATTGTTCCAATGTTCATCAGAAAGAGCGCTGAAACCACCGGCCGGACTTAAATTAGCACCTGCGTTATTGATGATAATGTCTATCCTGCCATATTTCTCCAGAATCTCTTTTGCAACTCTTTCTGCACTGTCGGGGTAGGCAAGGTCCGCGGAAATGAAATACTGTCCGGTGGTGTTTTCTTTTGGCGCAGTTCGTGCCGTTACCACCACCTGCATTCCTGCATTGCTTAATTTATCGGCTATAGCTTTGCCAATGCCTTTTGTTCCGCCTGTTATTAAGGCAACTTGTCCTTTTGATAGAGTTTCCATATAGCTTTTAAAATGAGTTGCAAAGCAATAGACAATACTTTACTTTTGAAAGTGGTTACATGAATGTACAGTAATACCAAAAAGTAAAGCATTGAACAGAATCAAGTCTATATGGACAAAAAAAAGTGCAGCAGCTCCAAAGAAAAATGTGCCCTTCAGGAAATCTTAGGTGTAATCGGCGGAAAATGGTCAATGTCAATTATCTATGCCTTATTTACAGGTAAAAAGCGTTTTAGCGAGTTAGAACGGATGGTGCCAAATATAAATACCAGAATGTTGGTCAAGGAACTGAAGAATATGGAAGCCAATGGAATAGTTGTCAGAGAAGTTTTTGCAACCGTGCCACCAACAGTTGAATACACCTTAACAACAAAAGGAAGAAAATTAGAGCCAATTATCAACGAGCTGTATAAATGGGGTGTTGAGTATGTTGGCTAACCGTGACGGTGGTGATAGGTGGTAGCCCGTCCGTGATAATTTTTTTCTAAAATCAGCGAAGAGCTGTCCAGTCCAAATGTAGATGATAGATGTTTGTCTGTTGAATTTCGGTAGTGTCAGCCGAATAGCAAACAGTCAGCGGACGGTTCTCCGCAGACTTTAGAACTGCCGGATCGTGTGGTCGTCTTTAATGGCTGATAACTACTGGATAACCTGAGTACCTTACTCCGTTTATTGGCTCTATTCCGGTTATCAGCGCTATAGCTATGGTCAAACATCCGGTTGTCCTCCAGAATCAGCCGTTAACCGGAGAAGCGCTACCCAATATACTAGATCGCTACCACTTATAGAAGCACCTCCCGTTTAGGGGCTCTTTTTCCAAAAAGAGCCCCTAAACGGGAGGGAATTAACGCGGCATGCGCAGACTGAGACCGGCACTTAGAAAGTAGTCAGGGGCAAGATGGTTTAAACTCACCTCGGCGGAGAGGTCTAGCTGCATGTTGTGGCGGGGCATGAAGGTAAAGCCACCGTCGGCGGCGTGGCGCCAGTGTCCGTGGTGGGGTTTATCGCCGTACAGTTCTACAAAAGCCCCAAAGTGGTGCGGGAGATCAGCGCCCAGCGAGAGGGTGTAAATGCCGGAACCGTGGGAGTTGTCGCCGTTCCATTCATAGCCCATATTGTACCCCAGCTCCAAGCGTTGGGAAAGGGAGTGGGAGAGGGAGAGCCTGAAATCTGGGGCAAAGGTGGCAGGCCTGAAGACCGAGGAACCCGAGGGCAGGGTAAGGTGCCCCAGGAAAGCAATAGCTGGTAGTAAACCTTTCTCTTCAGATACTTTGATTTTTGTACCCACCGTGATCGCGTCCAGACCTTTGGCCTCATTGGAGCCTTGCGGAGAGGTGAGTCTCTGCCGGTGGTAATCGGTTTTGAGGCGCAGTTCCAGGCGCTCCCATACGCCCACCCGCAGCAGAACCGCCGGGTAATAAAAATCTGTGGTTCTTTCCCCATCCTGTAGATCCGTTTGCCGGAGTAGCCCGCTTTCCAGTTGCAGCGTACCCACGGGTACCACTTTAGCCGATTCCGTCTGGTTAGGGCGGTCTGTATCAATGGGGGGAGAGGTCTTGAGGTTGTCGGGGCCGGATTGGGCGTAGCTTAGAGCAGGCAGCAGCGCGGCCAACAGGAGGAGGCGTAGTTTCATGGCAGAGGTAGTGTCATCTTAGAACCCTACAGGAAACGTGCACCTCACCGTTTGGTTGGGCAGCAGAGAAGCAAGGCCAATAAGAGCTTCCTTTGGCCTTGCTTCTCAAGATTTTGTATCTATTCTTAGCTGAGCTGGCCTAGCGGCAAATGGGGCAAAACCAGCGCTAAGGGATAAAAATTTAGGAAAAACGTAAAAATAGTATGCATGCCAACTATTTTTTAATCATCTTCGTAATCTAAACCCATCATCTTGTTGTAGGCTTGCTGCAACTCAGAGAACGCGTGGAGCTGGCCCAGCTGTCGGCTGATCTGCATGCCTTTCTGGTAGGCCTGTTTCGCGAGTTCCGGTTCCTCTAACTGCAGGTAGAGGCTGGCGGCGTGGTAGTAAGTACCTACATACTCGGGATGTTCGGCTAACAGTTTCTCGTAGAAAAAGCGCGCCTTTGCGGTGTCTGTGGGGCGGTATTCCGTCGCGATGGCGTACATGGTGAACGGATCATGGGGATCGTCCTCATAGAAGGCCAGGAGTTGCGTCAATCTGCTGTTAGTCGTTTCCATTTGGTGAAATATTCTTAAATTGCCCACAAAATTAACTTAAATCCGCTAACCCTAAGTTAAATGAAGATCTTAGTTTGTATTAGCAACGTACCTGATACCACCACCAAAATAACGTTTACCCCTGATGGCAAAGCGTTTAACACGGCTGGGGTACAGTTCGTGATCAATCCATATGATGAGTACGCGCTCACCCGTGCCATTGAGCTCAAAGAAGCGCAGGGCGGAACGGTAACCGTGCTGAACGTAGGTGAGGCTGAAACGGAACCAAACATCCGCAAGGCCCTGGCCATTGGCGCGGACGACGCCATCAGAGTTAATTTGAAACCCACAGATGCTTTCCTGGTAGCCCAGCAGATTGCCCACTACGCCAAAGAAGGCGGCTATGACCTGATTTTGATGGGCCGTGAGTCTATTGACTACAACGGTTTCCAGGTGCACGGCATGGTAGGCGAGTTGTTAGGCATCCCAACCATTGCGCCGGCCATTAAGCTGGACGTAAACGGTTCTACCGCCACGCTGGAGCGCGAGATTGAAGGCGGAAAAGAGATCATTGAGGTTGCCCTGCCTATTGTAGCCAGCGCCCAGCAGCCCATGACCGAGCCACGCATCCCTAACATGCGCGGCATCATGACCGCCCGTACTAAGCCCCTCCAAGTGGTGGAGCCGGTAGGGCAGGAAGCCAAAACCAGCGTACAGGCCTATGAGTTACCACCCGCTAAATCTGGCGTGAAAATGATTGACGCTGAGAATGCCGGTGAGTTGATTAAATTATTGCGTAACGAAGCTAAAGTTCTATAAGCATGTCAGTATTAGTAGTGATAGAATGCGCGAACGGCGAAGTGAAGAAGTCTTCTCTGGAAGCAGCTTCGTACGGGAGCAAAGTAGCGGCCGCGCTGGGTACCTCAGCCACCGCCGTCGCCATTGGCGATGTGCAGGCAGATGCCCTTACCCGTTTGGGAGAGCAAGGCATTACCAAAGTATTGTTAGACAATGACAGCCGCCTGCATAACTTTGTGGGAGCGGCCTATGTGAAAGTGATTTCCAAAGTGGCAGAGTCTGAGAACTCTAGCGTAATTGTGCTTTCCAATTCCAATATTGGGGCGGCCATAGGGTCACGCCTGGCGGTGAAATTAGGTGCCAGCCTGGCTACTAACGTAGTGGCGCTGCCGCAGATCAACGGTTCTTCGTTCACGGTGCGCCGCGGGGTATTCTCCGGCAAGGCTTTCTCAGACGTGGAATTGTCTTCAGACAAAAAAATCATTGCCGTTAAGAAAAATGCGTTGGATATTGAGACCGCTGCCGAGGCCACTGCCACAGTAGAGAATTTCTCCGCAGATTTGTCAGACGCAGACTTCGCCACGGCGCCTAAAGAAACCATCAAACAGTCTGGCGATATTCTTTTGACCGAGGCAGATCTGGTTGTTTCTGGCGGCAGAGGCTTGAAAGGGCCAGAAAACTGGCATTTAATTGAAGATTTAGCCAAAGCCCTGGGGGCGGCCACGGCCTGCTCTAAACCAGTGGCAGATGTGGGCTGGAGACCTCACCATGAGCACGTTGGCCAAACGGGCATCACCGTAAGCCCTAACCTGTACATTGCCGTGGGTATCTCCGGAGCCATCCAGCACCTGGCGGGGGTTAACTCTTCTAAAGTAATTGTCGTTATCAATAAAGATCCGGAGGCACCGTTCTTCAAAGCCGCAGATTACGGTATTGTGGGGGATGCAACTGAGGTTGTCCCTAAATTGATAGAAGCCGCCAAAGCTTTAGACAAATAGAAGAGAAACTGTGAAGAAAATTGAGCTAGAGATTCTGGGTTTGTCCTCAAGCCAGTCGCAATCTGGATCCTTCGCCTTAGTGTTGGGTGAAAAGGAGGGAACTCGTCGTTTGCCTATCATTATTGGCATGTTTGAGGCGCAGTCCATTGCCATCCAGATTGAAAAGATTAATCCTACCCGCCCACTTACGCATGACTTGTTCAAGTCTTTTGCCCAACAAATGGCCGTGAGCGTGCAGGAAATTATGATTTCGGATTTAAAAGAAGGGGTGTTCTTCTCCAAGATTGTCTGCACAGACGGCGAGAAGGAGTTTGAGCTGGATGCCCGCCCGTCAGACGCCATTGCCATTGGCCTGCGGTTTGGGGTGCCTATTTACACGGTAGAATCGGTTCTGTCAGAAGCTGGTATCATCTTGAGTGATATGGAAGAAGAGGACGAAGACGAGGAAACCGATGAAATCCCTACTTCTTCGGCCGCCGGTTCCTCTTCCTCGGGCAGCAGCGCGAAAAGCAACATCACAGAAGTTTCTGTGGAGGAGCTCAACAACATGCTCAACGAAGCCCTGGAAAAGGAAGACTATGAACGCGCCGCCAAAATTCGCGACGAGCTGAACAAACGGAATTAAGCTTAATTCACACGCATAAGAAGAAAGTCTTGGGCCCTACCCAAGACTTTTTCTTTTTCAGGAGAATTTGGTTTAATTTTGAGGATATTTCTCTTCTATGTTATCTGTCTTTCAGGGCCTCATTGGCTACTTCATCCTCATAGGAATTGCCTTTCTCTTCTCCACTAACCGCAAAGCCATCAGCTGGAAACTGGTTGGGGTTGGGATTCTAATCCAGATCATTTTCGGTACGCTGGTAACAGAGGTTGAATTTGTGAAGCGGGGCTTTGAGATTGTGAGCGAAGGCTTTGTGAAACTCCTCAGCTTCGCCGATGCCGGCGCCGAATTTCTCTTCGGGGAGCTGGCCAAACCAGATTCTCCGGCCGGAACCGGCTATATCTTCGCCTTTAAGGTACTACCCACCATCATCTTCTTCTCCACGGTAACGGCTGGTTTGTATTACCTGGGCGTGTTGCAGAAAATTGTGTACGGAATTGCCTGGGTTATGTCTAAAGGCATGCGTCTCTCCGGAGCCGAGAGCCTCTCTGCGGCGGGGAACATCTTCCTGGGCCAGACAGAGGCACCTTTGCTGGTACGTCCGTTCATCCAGAACATGACCCGCTCTGAGCTGATGTGCTTGATGACGGGCGGGATGGCTACCTTGGCGGGTGGGGTACTGGCCGCTTACGTGGCGTTCCTGGGCGGCGATGACCCGGCGCAACAGGCTATCTTTGCCGCGCACTTGCTTACGGCCTCCATCATGAATGCCCCGGCGGGTATTGTGATGGCCAAAATCCTGGTTCCGGAGACGGAAGCAGACAAAATCAACACCACGCTGGAAGTAAGCAAAGAATCTTTGGGCGTGAACGTAATTGATGCCATGTCTACCGGCGCCGCCGATGGACTAAAGCTGGCCCTGAACGTAGGGGGGATGCTCTTAGCCTTTATTGCGGTCATTGCCCTGTTAAATTCTATCCTGCTGTGGCTGGGTACTTTCTCAGGCCTGAATGAAATCATTGTGAGCAGCACCGGCGGGCGGTTTGAGGGGCTCAACTTCCAGTACATCCTAGGCCAAATCTTTAGAGTGTTCGCGTTCCTGATGGGGAGCCCGTGGCAAGACACACTGCAGGTGGGTAGTCTCTTGGGGCAGAAAACGGCGGTGAATGAGTTTGTGGCGTACATGGATCTTGCCAACATGAAAACCCAGGGCACTCTCTCTCCCAAGTCTGTGATTCTGGCAACCTACGCCTTGTGCGGTTTCTCCAATTTCAGCTCTATTGCCATCCAGATTGGCGGGATTGGGGGGATGGCTCCGGCGCAGCAGGGAAATCTTTCCAAACTGGGGCTACGGGCGCTGCTGGGGGCGTCTATTGCCTGTATGATGACCGCAACCATAGCCGGTATCCTCTTTGAATTGTAAGGCTTGAGATAGCCAAAAGCGCGGCTCCCGTTTAGGGGCTCTTTTTCCAAAAAGAGCCCCTAAACGGGAGCCGCGCTTTTATACAAGTTTTATCTGGTGGATTGATCCTATTTCATGTCTGGGGTTATCACAAAAAATAACCTTCATTGCGTTTAGGAGCCGTTTTTGGAAAAACAGCCCCTAAACGCAGCGCTGAATCTTGAAGAGGATAAAATAGGGTGCTATTTACTTTTTGGCGTTCTGTTCGTCTTCCTGCCGTTGTTCCTCTTCCTCAATCTGTTCAATTTTCTTCGCATCGCGCATGAGGCGGTTAGAGAAGATGAAGTCATTGAGTTCGCGTACGTTGGTGTCCATAATGGTGCTGCTGTGGCCTTCCCAGAGTTTTTTGCCCTTGTAGAGGAACATGACATTGTCTCCGTACTCCAGCACTGAGTTCATGTCATGGGTCACCACAATGGTAGTGATGTCATACTCCATGGTGATCTCCTTGATAAGTTCGTCAATTTTGATGGCGGTGAGCGGGTCCAGGCCTGAGTTAGGCTCATCACAGAACAGGTAGGTGCAGTGTGGGGCAATGGCGCGGGCAATGCCCACGCGTTTCTTCATCCCGCCGCTAAGCTCAGAGGGCATTTTCTTGCCGGCATTCTCCAGCCCTACACGTTTGAGACAGAACTCCACCCGCTCAGCGCGCTCGGCGCGGTTCATGTCGGTGAGCATCCGGAGGGGAAATTCCACGTTCTCGTACACGTTCATGGAGTCAAAGAGGGCGCTACCCTGGAAGAGCATCCCAATCTTCCGCCTTATTTCCTGCTTTATGTCCAGCTTGTTGTTGGTGAAGATTCGGCCGTCATAGGTGATGCTGCCAATGTCTGGCTTCACCAGCCCCACAATGCACTTGAGGAGCACACTTTTACCGGTACCGCTGGCGCCCAGCAGCATGTTCATCTTGCCAGACTCAAACACGCCGTCTATGCCGTCCAGCACCTTGTTGCCGTTAAAGGTTTTATGGATGTTATGGATTTCGATCATGGGAATTCAACCTAAGTTCCGCCTTTGGCTCTTTTTAGAAGCCTTAGAGCAATATCTGTGCGCAGACAAAGTCTGCAATTAAGATGGCAATGACACTGTTGGTCACGGCGTTGGTACTGGCTTTCCCTACCTCCAGGGCCCCGCCAGAGGTAAAGTAGCCTTGGTAAGAAGAGATGGAAGAAATGAGGAATGCGAATACCACTGATTTAATCAACGCAAACGTAATGTTGTAGGGGATAAAATCAGACCGCAAACCGGTGATGTACTCCTGGCCGGAAAGCGCGCCAGACAAGCTCCCTGCCAAATAACCGCCCAGTATGGAAAGGAACATGGCCAAAATCACCAGCATGGGAAACACCAGCAACGATGCCAATATCTTTGGCGACACCAGATAGGAGGAAGCGTTAATCCCCATCACCTCCAGGGCGTCTACCTGCTCCGTGATGCGCATGGTGCCCAGCCCGCCGGCAATGTTGGAGCCCACTTTCCCGGCCAGCACAATGGACGTGATGGTAGGAGCCAATTCCAAAATGGTCATTTCGCGCACCATAAACCCAATGGTAGATCTGGGGATAAGTGCGTTTGTGAGGTTATAGGAGATCTGTACGCAAGTTACGGCCCCAATGAAGGTAGACACCACACCCACGATAAAGATGGAGTCAATGCCTATCAGGATGGCTTCGTCTATGGTTCTTTTGAATAAAATCCGGGGAGACTCACCTCGCTTGACAAGGCTAGACAGAAAGAGCAAAAATGCACCAAACGTTTTCATGCAGTAGGTAAAAGGAATGTCAGGCAGAAAGGCCGCTATAGGTGTTGTGGGGCCATTCTTATTTCAAATGCCTATATTACGTTGAAAAAAGAAAAAACATCATTGCCATGCAAAAATATATAGTGGTAACGGGTGGCACCAAGGGCATTGGACGGGCCATCATTGACCGTTTCGCGGCCGAGGGCTTCCATATCATCACCTGCGCCCGGCAGGAGCAGGACCTGGCTAAACTCAAGCTGGACATTGAGCGGGATTACACCTTCTCCAAAGTCTTCTACCTGGCCACCGACGTAAGCCAGGACGGCGAGGTGAAGCGGTTTCTGGAGTACATCCACTCGCTCAAAGTGAAGGTAGATGTGCTGGTGAACAACGCCGGTTTCTTCATCCCGGGCACCATCCATGACGAAAGCGACACCGTGCTGCGCGAGATGATCAATACCAACCTCTACAGCGCCTATGACCTCACCAAAGGCCTGGTGGGCGACATGATCAAACGCCGCGACGGCCACATTTTCACCATCTGCTCCACGGCCAGCATTACCGCCTACACCAACGGCGGCTCCTACTGCATTGCCAAACACGCCCTCTACGGCATGACCCGCGTGCTGCGCGAAGAACTGAAACCACACAACATACGCGTCACGGCCGTGTTACCCGGTGCCACCTACACCGCCAGCTGGGAAGGCGTTGACCTCCCCAAAGACCGTTTCATGAAACCCGAAGACGTTGCCCAGGCCATCTGGAGCGCCCATTGTCTCTCTAAAAACTCGGTAGTGGAGGAGTTGTTGCTGAGGCCGCAGTTAGGTGATATTTAGTTTTAAATAGCGAATTCTGTTAAGCAAATAGCGTAAGAGATTTACATGTAAGTTGATGAAACGAACAAGTTAACTCGGGTGAAGGTAAGTGGAGTGAAGGTGTAATTGAAGAATCCGTTTAGCGGCTCTTTTTCTGAAATAGAGGCTAAAACAGATTGTCTTGAAAAAGAGTAAAAACCAGATACCCTAAAGCAGAGGGATTAGTGCCGGAGCAAGGATAGTTTCAGCTTAATATTCACTCTTTTCATTAAATTTGAGCAAATTCTAAAATATGGAACTAGAAGGAAAAGTAGTAGTCATTACCGGGGCCAGCAGCGGGATTGGTCTGGCTGCCGCCAAAATGTTGTTAGAGCTTGGCGCCACGGTAGTGAGCTGGAGCCGCTCGCGGCCCAAGATTTCCCACCCAGATTTCTATTTTTTTGAGTGTGACGTGCGCCATGAGCATTCGGTTTGGGCGGCGTATGAGCAGACCGAGGAGCGTTTGCGCCAGAACATCAGCGTGCTCATCAACAACGCGGGACTGGGCATCCAGGGCGCATTGGATACCATGAGTCCCAAAGATTGGCACACCATGATGGACACCAACGTGAACGGCATTTTCTACTGTACCCGCTTGGTGTTGCCCGCCATGAAACGCCTGCGCGAAGGCCACATCATCAACATATCTTCCATTGCCGGTTTAATGGGCAGCGAGAACCTGACCGGTTACTGCGCCTCTAAGTTTGCCGTGCGTGGTCTGTCTGAGGCCCTGTACAAGGAAGTGCGCAACTACGGCGTGAAAGTGACCTGTATCTACCCGGGCTCCACAGACACCAGCTTCTTTGACAACTTTGACGGAATCACGAACAAAGAGTACATGATGCAGCCCGAAGACATTGCCTCCACCATTGTGCATGCCCTGCAGTCGCCGCCTAATTACCACCAGGTAAACATTGAGGTACGGCCGCTCATGCCCAAAGGTCCAATGCCTACTAAAAAAGCCTAAGCCCTTCCATGGGAATTGAAATAAGAGACCTTACCAAAGTATACGGGCCGCAGGCTGCCGTAGACCACGTGTCGTTTACGGTGAATACCGGCGAGATTGTGGGCTTTCTGGGGCCTAACGGCGCGGGCAAATCCACTACCATGAAAATTGCCACCTGTTACCTGCCGCCCAGCAGCGGAACAGTGTTGGTGAACGGGCATGACGTGCTGGAGGAGCCCAAGGAAGTCCGCCGTCAGGTGGGTTATTTACCCGAGCATAATCCGCTGTACCTGGACATGTACGTGCGCGAGTACCTGCACTTCGTGGGTAAACTGCACGGCCTGGGCAGCAGCCAGGTGAAAGCCCGCACCGAGGAGATGATTTCCCTCTGCGGACTCACCCGGGAGCGGCACAAGAAAATCGGGGCTCTGTCTAAAGGGTACCGGCAGCGGGTAGGGTTGGCGCAGGCCCTTATCCATGATCCGCAGGTGCTCATCCTGGACGAGCCCACCACCGGTCTGGACCCTAACCAGATAGTGGAGATCCGTCAGCTAATCAAGGAAGTGGGGCAGGCCAAAACCGTGCTCTTCTCCACCCACATCATGCAGGAAGTAAGCGCCCTCTGTGACCGCGTGCTCATCATCAACCAAGGCAAACTGGTAGCCGACAGCCCCGTGGCCGAACTGAAAACCATGGGCCGGCAGGACACCAGAATCCTGGCTGAATTTGAAGCCGATATCAATACTGACCTGCTGCTGTCTTTGCCGGGGGTGCAGCGGGTGGAGCCCGCGGGGCCGCTCAAGTACAGAATCATCGCCTCGGCTAAAACAGACCTGCGTTCGGCTATTTTCAGGCTGGCCGGGGAACAGGGCTGGCCGTTGGTGGGGCTGCAGCAGGAAGAAAACTCTCTGGAGAAACTGTTCCAGGAACTGACCAAAGCACTTAAGTAATGATGCGTTTAGGGGCTCTTTTTTCAAAAAAAGCTCCTAAACGTATGGAGTCTTCTTCGTACGCTCAACAATTTACTAGCAAAAGCTTGAGTGTATGCGAAAGTAGCTCACGTTTAACCATTCGTTTAGGGGCTGTTTTCCCGAAAACAGCCCCTAAACGGGAATACATCACCAAACCAAAAATCTTGATACTTGTGTCTTGATGCTTGTATCCAATTTATATGTTGGCAATTCTCTCAAAAGAATTTAATTCCTACCTCAACTCCCTCATTGGCTACATTGTCATAGGGGTGTTTCTGGTGGCTACGGGCCTGTTCATGTGGGTGTTCCCAGACAGCAGCGTGCTGGACTACGGCTACGCCGATCTGCAATCTGTGTTTCTGCTGGCGCCCTGGCTGTTCCTGTTTCTGATTCCGGCCATCACCATGCGGGCCTTCGCCGAGGAGCGTAAAGGCGGCACCATGGAACTGCTGCTCACCAAACCGCTTTCAGACACGCAATTGCTGCTGGGTAAGTACTTCGCGTGTCTGTTGCTGGCGCTGTTCGCGCTGCTGCCGTCCTTGCTGTACTACGTGAGCGTGTACCAATTAGGCGACCCGGTGGGCAATATCGATTCTGCCGCGGTGGCCGGTTCTTACCTGGGGCTGGTGTTTCTGGCGGCGGTATTCGTGGCTATGGGAATTTTCGCCTCCTCGCTCACTGAGAACCAGATTGTGGCGTTTATCCTGGCCGTTTTCCTGTGTTACCTGGTGTACACGGGCTTTGATCTGCTGGCCTCTATTGACGCCTGGGGCACCGCTTCCTACTACATTGCGCAGCTGGGCATTTCCTATCACTACAGCTCCATCAGCAAAGGGTTGATTGACTCCCGTGATGTGCTGTATTTCCTGAGCGTAATCACTGTGATGTTATTGGGTACTAAACTGGTGTTGGAGAGCAGAAAATGGTAGAGCAGACACAAAACCAGAAACCGGTGGTAGAAAGCCGTCGCCGGCAGGATTGGACTTTCTTTTTGGTGGCTGTGGGGCTGCTGCTGGTCCTCAACTTCGTGGCCAGCCGCTATTTCTTCCGCCTAGACCTCACCGAGGACAAGCGCTACACCATCTCAGAACAGACCAAGAACCTGCTGGGCAACCTGCAGGAACCGGTTCAGGTGACGGTGTACCTGGAAGGGGAGTTCCCGGCCGGGTTCCGGCGGCTCCAGAACAGCACCCGCGAGATGCTGGAGGAATTCAGGCTGTACTCAGACGGTCGGGTGCAGTACCAATTTGTAGACCCCAGTGCAAATACCAATGAGCAGGCGCGTAACCAATTTTACACCCAACTGGCCCAGAAAGGACTGCAGCCCACCAACTTATTTGCCCAGGAAGGCGACAAGAAGGTGGAGAAAATTGTGTTTCCGGGAGCGCTTATCTCGGCGGGCAATAAGGAAACGGCCGCTACTTTGCTTAAAGGAAGCCAGGCCGCCGCGCCCGAAGAACGCCTGAACCAGTCTATTGAAGGGCTGGAATATGAATTGGCCTCGTCCATCAGGAATGTAGCCTCCACCAGCGCCGGAAGAATTGGGGTGTTGCAGGGCCACGGCGAACTGTGGTTGCCGCAGGCCGCCGATTTTCTGGGTACGCTCTCTGAATACTACACCGTGAACCGGGTAGACCTTTCGCAGGTGCCTGACCTGAACAATTTCAATCTGGTGGTGCTCATGAAGCCCACGCAGCCTTTCTCTGAGCTGGACAAATACAAAATGGACCAGTTCCTGATCAGGGGCGGGAAAATGCTGCTCCTACTGGACGGCGTGCGGGCTTCTCTGGACAGCATTAGTGAGCAGGGGGCCGTGGCTTTTCCGTATGAACTGAACCTGCAGGACATGCTGTTCCGCTACGGCGTGCGCGTGAATCCAGATCTGGTGCAGGACCTCAACGCCAGCTTCATTCCTATGGTAACGGGCTATATGGGCAATCAGCCGCAGACCCAGCTGGTGCCGTGGCGCTATTACCCGCTTATCTCCAACTTCAGCTCTTTGCCACTCACCCGCAATCTGGACGCGGTGCAGACAAGATTTGTGAGTTCCCTGGACACTGTGAAAGCCGTGGGCATCAGGAAATCGCCTTTGCTCTGGACCTCCCAATACTCCCGCAAGCGCGAATCGCCGGTTTCCATTTCCCTCAACGACCCGCGCGTAGACCGTGACCCCAGACTATTTAGCCAAAACGCCATTCCGGTGGGGTACTTGCTGGAAGGAAAATTCCAGTCGGTGTTCAAGAACCGGCCGGTGCCCGCAGGTTCCAACATTCCGTTCCAAGCGGAGGGAAAGGCATCCCAGATCGTGATTTTCTCTGACGGAGACTTAGGGGCTAATGATGTGGATCCCCGCAACGGCCGTCCGTTGGAGTTAGGCTTTGACCGCTTCACCCGCTCCCGCTTCGCCAACAAGGAGCTGCTCAAGAACGTAGCCGATTACCTGCTGGACGAGAAAGGGCTGATTGAATTGCGCGGAAAGGAAATCAAACTTCGGCCGCTGGACAAAGCTAAACTGCGCGAAGAACGCACAAAGTGGCAAGCTATCAATTTGGGCATTCCGCTGGTCCTGTTGCTTCTCTTTGGGGTAACTAAGTTCTGGTTGCGCAAACGGAAATATGCCCGCTAAACTCAGAATAGAAGAAATTACCGCCGCCCAGACCTGGCCCATCCGCCAGGAAAGCATGTGGCCCAATGAACCGCTGGCCTTTGTACAGCTCCCCGAAGATGAATCAGGCGTGCATTTCGGGGCTTTCGTGGGGGAGGAGCTAATCTCTGTTATTTCTCTGTTTCTGGAAGGGGAGCAGGCGCAATTCAGGAAATTTGCCACAAGGCCGGCTTTTCAGAGACAGGGAATAGGGCAACGGTTGCTCCAGCATGTATTTACTTATGCAGCAACCCACCACGTTTCTTCAGTGTGGTGCCATGCCCGCATAACCGCGCAGAGTTTCTATCAGAATGCAGGAATGGAAGTAGTGGGAGAGCCCTTCCAGAAAAACGGGCTTATGTATGTACGCATGCAAAAATTTCTTACCAATGGATGACGTCTCTCCTTGTCTGTTGCCCTTCCCATGGTGTTTAGCGCCTGTTTTTCAAAAAAGAGCCGCTAAACGCATATCATTACCACGGAAGCGCTAGAGCATTTTCTGTTATAGTTGACCCGCAGTAGTCTTAAAAGCAGTGGTCCCGTTTAGGGGCCGTTTTTCTAAAAACGGCCCCTAAACGGGACCACTGCTATATGAATTGTTGACTTATGCCTGCGGCGTTCTAACGGATGATTCCCTGACCACCAGCACCGGGTCCAGTACGATTTTTTTAGGTTCAGCATTAAGCTCCGGAGAAGCTGCTCCATTCGTTTTTTCGGCCATGGCTTCCAGAAACAGGGTGAAGGCTTCTTCGCCCATGCGCGCCGGTTGCTGGTCAATGGTGGAGAGGCTGGGCGTTACATAAGGGCTGAAAGATTCATTCCCGAACCCGATCATCCCAATCTGACCGGGCATCCTGATCCCGATCTGCTTCAAATATTGCAAGGCGCCCAGCGCGGTGAAATCCTCTACCGCAAAGATGGCATCCACATGCTTGGTTCTGCCTAGGAGACGCTCCGCGCTGAACTTCCCAGACTCAATGGAGTTGCGGCCATACTGAATCAGGTCTTCATCAATAGGCAGGTTGTTCATTTTGAGGGCATCTACATACCCTCTGAGGCGGTCATTGAAGATTTTGATGTGCTGAGGGCCGGAGATGTGGGCAATGCGGGAGTATCCCTGCTGGATTAAGTGCTCGGTGGCCATAAAGGCACCTTTATAGTCGTCTACCACCACGGAGGGGGCGTTGAGCTCTTCCTTGATCCGGTCAAAAAGTACCAGCGGCACCTTGCGCTTCTTCACATCAATGAAGTGCTCCAGGTTGGGCGTGTCTTTGGCAATGGAGGCAATGATACCGTCAACACTGGTTTGCAGCAGCGTTTCCACTCCTTCCACTTCATATTCGCCGGTTACGTTAGACTGGAACAGCAGAATGTTGTAGCCGCTGCTACGGGCAATTTTCTCAATCCCGTGCACCACCGCCCCAAAGAAACCAATGTCTGAGCTGGGAATAAGAATGCCTATGATATTGGTGCGCCCAGACCTGAGCGAGGATGCCAGGCGGTTCTGGCGGTAGTTCAGGTTTTGGGCGGTGGTCTTGATCAGCTCTTTCGTGGCAGCACTAATGGAGGGATGATCGTTCAAGGCTTTCGAGACAGTGGAAGGGCTTGTGTTAAGCTCTTTGGCTATGTCGTGGATAGTAGTTCTAGACATGGAGGAACATCGATTTCCTGAAAGGGATGATCGCCGCTTGCAGGTAATGGGGGTAAATAATAGCTACAAAAGCAAATCTAATTAAACATCTCTTAATAAACCGGTCTTTTGTCCGTCTTTTTTTCAGGGGAAACTAATGCAGGGAGTCTTTTTTTATGAATTCGAAAAAAAACTTACCCTTAAGTACGCCTTAATCCTTTGAGATATGGTTTAAAATTCCTAAATCGCTAAGGAAATCGATTTCCTAATGACTGGTTTTTGACATTCTAGCAATGACTCTCAGTGATTTAGCTCAAAATCGGGTTTCTGTAGAATCAACAAACAACCTTAATTCTCACTTTATGTCAGATTTAGTACTAACTAATTTGCCGCCGGTAGACAAGCTGCAGGACAAGTGGCTACACAGGAAGCTTACTACGTTCGTGGCGCTGGTACTGGCCTTCCTGTACCTGGGTAGCAGCTTCGCTTATGCGCAGCAAAGAACCGTGACCGGTACAGTAACCGGCGAGGGCGGTTCACCTCTAATTGGGGTAACCGTCTTGCTCAAAGGAACCTCTACCGCCACAGCCACAGATGCAAACGGTGGCTTCTCATTACCTGTCACCGGTAATGCCGCTACCCTGGTGGTTTCCTATATTGGTTACGTGACCCAAGAGGTACCTGTAGGGAGCCAGTCAACGGTGAACGTTAACCTGCAGACAGATGCGAAGGCTTTGGAAGAAGTAGTGGTAGTGGGGTATGGTACCCAGCGCCGCGAAGACGTAACCGGGTCTGTAGCGACCATCTCTGAGGAAAACTTCAACAGAGGTCAGGTAACAACCCCAGAGCAATACCTGACTGGTAGAGTGGCCGGGGTGCAGATCACGAATAATGGCGGGGCACCTGGTTCCGGAAGCACCATCAGAATCAGGGGCGGAGCTTCTTTGGGGGCCAGCAATGATCCTCTTATTGTGATTGATGGAGTGCCTGTAGAAAACGGCACTATTGCTGGTTCACCCAATCCTTTGAGTCTTATTAACCCCAATGACATTGAGTCTTTCAACATTTTGAAAGATGCTTCGGCGGCCGCTATCTATGGTTCACGTGCCTCTAACGGGGTAATCATTATCACCACAAAGAAAGGTCAGGCAGGGGAGCGTTTTAAAGTTAATTTCAGCACCCTGGGTTCTATCTACAAAATCACAGATAAGGTTGATGTCCTTTCCGCTGGTGAATTCCGTGACGCGGTAATGAGAGAAAAAGGTTCTGATCAACAAGCTCTCTTAGGAAACGCCGATACGGATTGGCAGGATCAGATTTACAGAACAGCCTTTGGTGTTGATAATAACTTGGTTTTCAGTGGATCTGTTAAAGATTTACCTTACAGAGTATCTCTTGGTTACTTAGACCAGCAAGGAACCCTCAAAACAGGTAACCTTAAAAGAAGCTCTGTCGCTTTAAACCTTAACCCAAGCTTTTTAGATGATCACTTGCGGGTTAATCTAAACGTGAGAGGTTCCCTTTCTAAAAGTCGTTTTGCAGACCAGGGTGCCATTGGTTCAGCCGTAGCGTTTGATCCCACACAGCCGGTTTATTCTGATGACACTCGTTTTGGCGGTTATTTTGAATGGGCAGATGGAAATGGCCCAAAACTGTTAGCGCCCAGAAACCCATTAAGTATGTTGGAGCAAAGACGTGATGAGGGAGAGGCTAAACGAAGCATTGGTAACCTGCAATTAGATTACCGATTCCATTTTCTCCCAGAACTGCGCGCTAACCTTAACGTTGGTTATGATATTTCCAGAAGTGAAGGAGGAACTGTGGTTGCCCCAACCTTGGCATCTGGCTATTCCACCGGTGGTAGCCGTAGCCAATATGAGCAGGAGAGAGACAACAAACTGTTAGATTTCTACCTGAATTACGCCAAAGACATTACGGCTCTAAAAAGCAGGGTAGATGTAACGGCAGGTTATTCTTACCAGTCATTCAGAACCTATAGCCCTACGTTTGCCACCTTCAATGAGGCAGGTGACGTGCAATTATCTGAACCTGCTCCTTTCCCTAATGAGGTTGAAAATGCTTTGATTGGTTTCTTCGGCCGTATCAACTACACTTTCAATGACAAGTATGTTTTGACGGCTAACATTAGGAGAGACGGGTCTTCCAGATTCGCACCAGATGCAAGATGGGGTACTTTCCCGGCTTTGGCTTTTGCCTGGAGAATCAATGAGGAAGGTTTCCTGAAAAATGTTTCAGCTATCAGTGACCTGAAACTTAGAGTAGGGTATGGTGTTACTGGCCAGCAGGACATTGGTTCTTATTATCCTTACCTAGCCCGTTATACGTTCAGTGAGAACACTGCCATGTACCCGTTTGGAGATCAATTTTATAATTCCTTACGACCAGCTGGTTATGCTAGCGATATTAAATGGGAAGAGACGAAACAATACAACCTAGGTTTAGACTTTGGTTTCTTCAACGGTAAATTCTCTGGTACAGTAGAATATTACAAAAAGGAAACAGAAGACCTGTTAGGCACTGTTATACCGGCAGCAGGTTCTAACTTATCTAACAGCCTTTTCACTAACGTGGGAAGCCTTGAATCTGAAGGGGTGGAAGTAACCTTGAATTTCAATCCTATCTCAACTGAGAACCTTAACTGGAATTTCGGGGTGAACGGTACTTACACAGATGTTACCATTACCCGCTTAACCAACGTAGACAGTGAGAACAGCGTAGGCAGCCCACAAGGCGGTATTTCTGGAGGAACGGGTAACACGGCTCAGGTACATACCGTGGGGTATACGCCATACGCTTTCTATGTATACAAGCAGGTGTACAATGAGCAAGGCAATCCGGTTGAAGGAGTGTACGCCGATTTGAACAATGATGGAATCATCAACCAGAATGACCTGTACCGTTACAAATCGCCAATGGCTCCGGTTTACCTGGGCTTCAGCAATGACCTTACTTATAAGAACTTCAATCTGAACTTTGTTTTACGTGCTAATCTAGGGAACTACGTTTACAATAACGTATTCTCAAACAATGGCACGTACCAAAACATTAACCGCACAGACTTCTTGACCAACATGTCTAGAAATGTGTTAGAAAGTAACTTCACAGGCTCAAGTGCTGAACAACAACGTTTGTTATCTGATTACTACGTGCAGAACGCCTCTTTCCTGCGCATGGATAACATTTCCTTAGGGTATAACTTCGGGAAAGTGGCCAGAGAAAAAGTGAATCTTCGCTTATCTGCCACCGTGCAAAATGTGTTTGTGATTACTAACTACAAAGGGTTAGACCCAGAGGTAGGCGGTGGTATTGATAATAATCTATATCCTAGATCGCGTGTGTTCTCTTTAGGAGCTAACCTTGATTTCTAACATCTAACAAGAAACCAATGACTACAAATATTTTAAAGAAAATGGTGCTGGCAGGAGTAATCGCATTTGCGGTTACCTCCTGTACAGATGATCTGGAGCTTACCCCAAAATATGAGGTTACTTCAGCCAGTTTGTACAAAGACTTCGCTAACTATAAGCCAGTATTGGCAAAGGTTTACGGCGGGTATTCCTTAACTGGATTGAAATCTGACGGGGCTCCAGACTTGTCTGGTTTTGATGAAGGTAAATCAAACTACATTCGGGCCTTTTGGACACTTCAGGAACTGTCTACAGATGAAGCGGTCATTGCTTGGAGTGATGTTTTTCCAGTACATAATATGAACTGGAATTCAGGTACTGAGGCGGTGCGCATGATGTATGATCGTATTTTTTATCAAATCGCCCTGTGCAATGAGTTCTTAAGAAATACTACTGATGCTCAACTGGCTGAAAACGGGATTACCGGTAATAACCTGGAGGAAGCGAAGAAATACAGAGCTGAAGTTCGTTTCTTGAGAGCCATGTCCTATTGGCATGCACTTGATCTGTATGGTAACGTTCCTTTTGTGACAGAAGCAGATCAGGTCGGCTTTTTCAACCCAACTCAGATTTCGCGCACTGAGCTGTTCAATTTTGTTGAATCTGAGTTGAAAGCGGTGGAAGCTGAATTAGTAGCCCCACGGCAGAATGAATACGCCCGCGCAGATAAGGCCGCTGCCTGGATGGTTCTTGCAAAATTGTACCTAAACGCTCAGGTCTACGTTGGGCAGGATAGAAATACAGATGCCGTTACTTATTCTAAGAAAGTCATTGATGCCGGGTTCTCTTTAGCGCCGCAATACAAGAATTTATTTCAAGCAGATAATGACAGGTTTGCCAGACAAGGTGCTTCACCTCAGGAAATAATCTTACCAGTGGTTTTTGATGGGAACAGAACCAGATCTTACGGAGGTACCACATTCCTGATCCATGGTTCTTTAGGACCGGAGCATAATGCAGCAGATTATGGTATGAACGGCGGCTGGGGTGGTTTGCGTACTACGCCAGAAATCATAGATCTTTTCTCTACCGCTGACAGCCGTGCCATTTACCATACAGCAGGCCATACCAAAGAGATCGAATCCATCAGTAATTTCGCCAATGGCTATCCTTTGAACAAATACACGAATGTTACCTCTGACGGTAAACCTGGTTCTGACCCAGGGCTTAATTTCCCAGATACTGATTACCCGCTTTTCCGTTTGGCAGACGCTTACCTGATGTATGCTGAAGCTGTTCTGAGAGATGGTGCAGGTGGAGACAGAGCCATGGCTTTGGGATATGTAAATCAGCTAAGAGAAAGAGCTTTCGGAAATGTGAACGGCAACATTACAGATGCTCAGCTTACTTTAGATTTTATTCTGGATGAAAGAGCCAGAGAACTTCATTGGGAAGGACACCGTCGTACTGATCTAATCCGGTTTGGGAGGTTTACATCTGCCAGTTACCTCTGGGCCTGGAAAGGGGGCGTTGAAGCAGGAAGAGCAGTGGCAGATTACCGCAGGTTGTATCCAATTCCAGCCTCAGATTTAGCGGCCAACCCTAATCTAAAGCAGAATCCAGGTTATTAATATGTAAGGTACCCTCGTCGGCAACATTTGGCTGCCGACGAGGGTCTAACTAAAAGCCATAAAAAGAATTTTATGAAAGCAATTTACAACAAGCTGTTAATGCTTTGCTGCTTATCACTTACGCTTTGGTCTTGTGATAAGGACGAAGACAGGATCATCATGCAGGAGGGGGTGGCGCCTATTCTTTCCTCTACCCAATCTAATCTGGTACTGTTAGAGGCAGACAAGGCCAAAGACGCGGTTACGTTCAACTGGCCCAAAGCAGAGTTTGGGTACAACGCTGCGGTAAGTTATACGCTCCAATTTGACAAAGCGGGCGGTGACTTTACGGCACCAGTAAAAGTGGAAGTAGAAAATGCTCAGTTCAGAACGGTGAAAGTTGGAGAGTTGAATGATATTGCCAACTCACTTGAAATGGAAGGTGAAAAGGCCGGGGAGATGCAGGTAAGGGTTATGGCTTCTGTAGGAGCTGCCGCCGCACCAGTGTATTCAGATCCTATTAGTATCACGGTTACTCCGTATTTGGCAGAGCCTCCTTACGCTACTTTATATCTGGTTGGCGCTGCTACTGAAGGAGACTGGGATAATAACAAAGCTACTCCAATGTTCCGTAGTGCAGATGATGCCTTCCTATTCACCTATACCGGATATCTGAAGTCAGCAGACTTTAAGGTTCTGGGCCAGTTGGGCAAATGGGGACCAGCATGGGGCATGGGTACGGTGAACACTGACAAGAGCGTAAACATCAGGTTCCGTCCAACAGAAGGAGATGCAGATGTTCCCAATTTCTCTGGCTTGATTCCAGCAGCGGGTTATTATACCATCACCTTAGATATTAGAAAGAATAGCTTGACCGTTGCCCCATATGATGCTACAGGAAAACCATCTTATACGGTCATGGGAGTGTTAGGGGAGTTCAACGGCTGGGATGCCACACCAAACAATGACCAGTTGATGACCACTACCTCCGTAAACCCGCATATCTGGAGAACTACGGTTACCATACCAGCGAAAGCCGATGCAAATGCCAAATCAGAGTTAAAAATTAGAGTAAACAACAGCTGGGGCACCAACTGGGGAGCGAAAGAAGGAAATCAGGAAAAACTTTATGGCCAAGGCCAGGCAGGTGGACCTAATTTCAAGATAACCCCTGGCAAATATTTGCTGGTATTCAATGACCTAACTCTAGATTACGTCTTCATTCCTCAGAACTAATAGAACTGTTTCTTAAGATTCCCTCCTACAAGAGAGTTCATTGAAAGAGGAAGCACGATCATTCATTTACATAAACCCGGTGCTTCTGGTGCCGGGTTTATTTTTAATATCCTCCTTGGCTCCTTAAGGCCAAGTAATTTTCTTCAACAACAGTACAATTCATGAAAAAGCCCAATTCATTCCGCTCTATCATGGCAGGAGCTCTTCTCCTGTTGTCTGGTGCAACCATCCCCAACGTTCAAGCCCAATCTGTCCAAGCCAGCCAATGGCCCCGGGGAGTTACCTATGAGATCTTTGTTCAGTCCTTCGCCGATTCAAACGGGGACGGGATTGGCGATATCAAAGGCATGACCTCCAAGTTGGATTACCTCAAGAACCTGGGTGTGGAGGCAGTGTGGCTAATGCCTATGAACCCTTCGCCGTCTTACCATAAGTATGACGTTACCGATTACTACGGCATCCACCCAGATTACGGCACTTTGGAGGACTTTAAAGCATTCATTAAAGAGGCCCATAAGCGGAACATCAAAGTGGTGATGGACATGGTGATCAACCACTCGTCTAGCAAACACCCTTGGTTCCTGGATGCCGCCAAAAATGAGAACAGCCCTTACCGTGACTACTATGTCTGGACCCACAAGAACGATCCTCAGACCCAAAAAGAGGGCAGACCTACGGGCGCTGATTCAGACAATACCCAGCATTGGCATAAGTTAGAAGGCAGTGATTGGCTGTATTACGGCTACTTCTACGGCGGCATGCCTGACCTCAACTTTGACAGCCCTAAGCTGCGCGAGGAGGTCTTCAAGATTGGACGTTTCTGGTTTTCAGAAGTGGGGGTAGACGGTTTCCGGTTAGATGCCGCCCGCCACATTTTCCCCGATGAGCGGCCAACGGATAACCACAACTGGTGGGTGTACTTCCGCAATGAGATGAAGAAGGTCAACAAAGACGTTTATCTGGTAGGGGAAGTGTGGGCTCCCGCCGAAGTGGTGGGCCCGTACCTGAAGGGCTTGCCTGCGCTCTTCAACTTTGACATGGGCTACGCCATCACCAAAGCCGTGAATGAGGAAGAAGCCGGAGATCTGGTGGCCAACCACAAAAAGATCAGAGACTTCTACCAGAACGTAAACCCTGAGTACGTAGACGCTACCTTCCTCACCAACCATGACCAGAACCGCATCATGAGTGCCGTGAACGGTGACGTGAACAAAGCCAAAATGGCCACGGCCCTGCTCTTGACTTTACCTGGTTCGCCGTATCTGTATTACGGGGAGGAAATAGGCATGAAAGGTATGAAACCCGATGAGAACATCCGGGAGCCGTTTCTGTGGGATGCCAAAGCCAAAGACAAGAACCGCACCACTTGGATGCAGCCTAAATACAACGCCGAGGGCATGGTAAAGCCATTGGCTGCGCAGATGAAGGACAAGAACTCTATGTACCATCACTACAAGACGTTCCTGCAGCTGCGCAACAACAGCCAGGCCCTAACCTACGGTGAACTGGAGCCACTGAACCTGAATACCAAAGGCCTCTCGGCGTTTGTGCGCGCAAATGAGCAACAGTCGCTGCTGGTGCTGCACAACTTGTCTAAAGAAACTCTTACGGTGAACCTGCCCCAGAACCTGGCTGGCTATGATGACATTTACTTCAAGAACAAAGGAGCCAAGGTGAGTAAAAGCGCTGTTTCTATTCCGGGCTACAGCACCGTGATCCTGAAGAAGTAAACCCAGAAGCGCAAGTGTGTGTGCTGCCGTTTAGAGCCTGTTTTTTCAAAATCGAGCCCAAAACGCAAATCGCCATAAGTGAGTGTTATTTAAATCTCTTCCTGTTTAGAGGCTGTTTTTGGAAAAAGAGCCCCTAAACAGGAGCAAGGGCAGCAGCGGTAGAGCCGCAGGTATGGCTGCCAATCCAAATAAAATTCTTTACCCTTACCTAGTACCCATGAAGAAAATTTTATTGTTGACGGGCGTGCTGCTCTGTTGCCTGGGGTTTGCCAAGGCCCAAGATTTAAAATCGCCGAACGGAAAGTTGGTCATGAAATTTACGCTGCTCCAGGACGGCTCCCCCAGCTACAGCCTCACCTACAAAGGCAAGCCGGTGATCAAGCCCAGCAAGATGGGTTTCGATCTGAAGACCAAGCCGCGCGATGAAGCTTCCGGTGGCTCAGACGCCAACATGGAGCAGAAGAACGTGAACCTGCAAGGTTCCCTGCACAGTAATTTTACCTTGGTCAGCAACCAGACTACCAATTATGATGAGACCTGGGCTCCCGTTTGGGGCGAAGTGAAAACTATCCGGAACCACTACAATGAACTGGCAGTGACCCTGAACCAGCAACAGACCAACCGCCAGATGGTGATCCGTTTCCGGCTGTTTGACGATGGCCTGGGCTTCCGCTACGAGTTCCCTACCCAGAAGAACCTGACCTACTTCGTGATCAAGGAGGAGCGGACGCAATTTGCCATGGCCGGTGACCACACCGCCTACTGGATTGCGGGCGACTATGACACGCAGGAATACGATTACACCACGTCCAAACTGTCGGAGATCAGAGGCATCATGGCCAAAGCGGTGACCGCCAACATCTCCCAGACACCTTTTTCGCCCACCGGCGTGCAGACCTCGCTCATGATGAAATCCAAAGACGGCCTGTACATTAACCTGCACGAGGCGGCGCTCATCAATTACCCGGTCATGCACCTGAACCTGGACGACAAGAACATGGTGTTTGAGTCCTGGCTCACGCCCGATGCCGTGGGCGACAAAGGCTACATGCAAGCGCCGTGTACCACGCCCTGGCGCACCGTGCTGGTGAGCGATGACGCCCGCGACATTCTGGCCTCTAAGATGACTTACAACCTCAACGAACCCAACAAGATCAAAGACGCCGCCTCCTGGATTAAGCCTACCAAATACGTGGGCGTCTGGTGGGAAATGATCACCGGCAAGAGCACCTGGTCTTATACCAATGATTATCCCACCATTCAGCTGGGCATCACAGATTACACCAAGGCCAAGCCGCACGGCAAGCACGGGGCCAACAACGCCAACGTGAAGCGCTACATTGATTTTGCGGCTAAGCACGGTTTTGACGGGGTGCTGGTGGAAGGTTGGAACCAGGGCTGGGAAGACTGGTTCGGGAACTCCAAAGATTACGTGTTTGATTTCGTGACGCCGTACCCAGATTTCAATGTGCAGGAGATCAGAGACTACGCCAAGTCCAAAGGCGTGAAAATGATCATGCATCATGAGACCTCCAGCTCGGTGCGCAATTATGAGCGCCACCTGGACAAAGCCTATCAGTTCATGAAAGACAACGGCTATGACGCCGTGAAAAGTGGCTACGTGGGCGACATTCTGCCGCGCGGCGAGAACCACTACAGCCAGTGGATTGTGAACCACTACCAGTACGCCCTGGAGAAAGCCGCCGAATACAAGATCATGGTCAATGCCCACGAAGCCGTTCGCCCGACCGGTATCGCCCGCACGTATCCTAACCTCATCGGGAACGAATCTGCGCGCGGCACGGAGTATCAGTCATTCGGGGGTTCTAAGCCGAACCACGTGACGGTGTTGCCCTTCACCCGCCTGATTGGTGGCCCGATGGACTATACGCCCGGTATCTTCGAGATGGATCTGAGCAAGCTGAACCCCGACAACGGCTCTCACGTGAACAGCACGCTGGCTAACCAATTGGCCCTGTACCTGACCCTGTACAGCCCGCTGCAAATGGCCGCCGATTTGCCAGAGAACTATGAGCGATTCATGGATGCGTTCCAGTTCATCAAAGACGTAGCCGTAGATTGGGACGACAGCAAGTACCTGGAGGCCGAACCCGGCGAATATGTGACCGTAGCCCGCAAAGCCAAAGGCACCGGCCAGTGGTTCCTGGGCAGCGTAGGCGGAGACAACGCCCGCACCTCCAACATCAAGCTCGATTTTCTGGACAAAGGCAAAACCTACATCGCCACCATTTACGCAGATGCCAAGGATGCGCATTATAAAACCAATTCGCAGGCTTATACCATTAAGAAGGTAGTAGTAACCAATAAGTCCAAACTGTCTCAGTTCGTAGCCCCGGGCGGCGGATACGCCATCAGCTTTGAGCTAGCCACCAAAGACAAAACCAAAGGCTTACCTAAACTGTAGCTTTCATTTAATCCAGTAACAAAAAAGCCCCGTCGCAGAAATGCGGCGGGGCTTTTTTGTTACAGATGTGCGCTGCAGAATGTGACCTCTTTACGCATTCCGTCCCCCTTTGAAGGGGGTAGGGGGATGATTACGCGTGCTGAGTTAACTTTTTGCAGAATTACGCATTCCCGAGAATCTACTTTTCATTTCGTTTAATGAAATCTCACGTTTCTTCTACTGCCTTTGTCATCCCCCTACCCCCTTCAAAGGGGGACGGAATGCGTGCAAATGTACCTTTCTGTTTAGGGCCTCTTTTTCCAAAAACGGCTCCTAAACAGCAACGCCCGAGGGACTCCCTCGGGCGTTGCTGTTTTCAGAATGATCTAAGGTTACGCTTCCTGCTCATCCACGTCCCTTACCACCAGCGTTAAGAAACCCGCCAGCAAGAGGGAACAACCCGCCAGAACCAGGGTGTAGATAGACTCACCGTTGAAGAAGTGTTTGTTGATGCTATCCAGAACGCCCCCGGCAATGAGCTGCGGAATCACGATGAAGAAATTGAACACGCCCATGTAGTAGCCCATTTTGTTGGCAGGAAGCGAACCCGCCAGAATAGCGTAAGGCATGGACAAGATACTGGCCCAGGCAATTCCTACGCCCACCATGGAGACCAGCAGCATCTTGGGGTCCTGGATAAAGTAAATCGAAATCAGGCCCAAGCCGCCAATCACCAAGCAGATCAGGTGCGTCATGCGGCGGCTGGTGGCCTTCGCAATTTTGGGGAGCAGCAACGCGAAGATGGCAGACACCCCGTTGTAAACGGCAAAACAGATGCCTACCCAGTCGGCGCCCTCGTTGTAGAGTTTGGAGGTGGTGTCTGAGGTGCCGTACACGTGACTGGTGAGGGCAGGGGTGGTGAAAATCCACATGGCGTAGAGCGCAAACCAGGTGAAGAACTGCACGGCCGCCAGTTGTAACATGGTCTTCGGCATCTGGAAAATCCCGAAGAACGTTTCTTTCACGCCAGTCAGGAACGTGGTCTGGTTTTTCTCGGCTTCAAAAGCGGCCATATCCTCCGGCGGATATTCCTTCGTCTTGAGCACGGTCCAGAGCACGGCCAAAAAGAAAACCAGACCGCCGCAGTAAAACGCCCACTTCACCGAAGGCGGAATCTCGCCCGCCGGAGCCGTGTTGGCCACGCCAAACCAGTTGTTCAAGATCCAGGGCAGGGCCGAGGCCACCACTGCGCCAATGCCAATGAAGAAGGTCTGGAACGCAAAACCCGCAGTGCGTTGGCTTGACGGTAACAGATCACCTACCAGCGCCCGGAAAGGCTCCATGGAAACGTTGATGGAAGAGTCCATGATCCAGAGCATACCTACCGCCATCCAGAGCACCGAGGAGTTGGGCATGATGAGCAGGGAGATAGAGGCGAGGATGGCCCCGATCATGAAATAAGGCTTTCTGCGGCCAAAAGTAGGGGACCAAGTGCGGTCAGATAAATATCCGATGATGGGTTGCACCAGCAAGCCGGTGGCGGGGGCGGCCAGCCAGTAAAGCGCGATTTCGGTTCCGCCAAGTGTTTCAAAAATGCGGCTCACGTTGGCGTTCTGCAGCGCAAACCCGAACTGAATCCCCAGAAACCCGAAGTTCATGTTCCAGATCTGCCAGAAACTCAGGCGTGGTTTGGCTTGCGCCTGTATTGTTTGTGCCATGGGCAATTTGTTTGGGTGTAGGTTTTATTTTGGTTTCCGTTTAGGAGCTCTTTTCCGAAAAACGGCCCCTAAACGGAAATGGGTAGTAAGTGAAATTACGCTTTTCTGCTTGATTCTGCTCTTGTATTATTTCTTCTGCAACAGGAAAATATGCGCACTCATTGGTGCCAACGTGATGCTGGTCTTCACGCCAGGCTGCAAGAACAACGGCGGCGTGTCAAAGAGTAAATCCTGTAGAATGAACGAGCCTTTAGCATCGGCGCCCACGGCGGCCAGCGCCGATGCCGGTAAGGAAAGCCCGTAGTTGGCGGCTTCGCGGTTAAAGTTGACCAGCACCAGCACTTGTTCCTTTTCTGTATGCCGAAGATACGCATAGACTCCAGCCGGTGCTGTACCCGCTTCTGCAGTAAGGGCATAAAATTTGCCTTTCCGGATGGCTTCGCGGTTGGTGCTTAGGTTCAGGAGTTTGGTGTAGAACTCGCGGAGGCGCAGTTGGTCTTCGGTGAGTTTGCCGCCGTCAAATTTGCCGCCGTTCATCCAAGCCTGGTGGGCGGGAACGCCCCAATAGTCAAAGATGGTGGTGCGGCCGTCTTCGCCCTGAAAGCCTTCGTGGCCTTTACCGGGTTCGCCTACTTCCTGCCCAAAATACACCATCACGGGGCCGCTGCCCAGGGTGGTGCTCACGGTCATAGCAGGCACGGCGGCCCACGGCGTACCGGCAAACTGCTCAGAGGCAATGCGCTGCTCATCATGGTTCTCCAGGAAGCGCAGCATGTGGTTAGAGATGCCCCGGCTTTCTTCGCGCCATACTTTGGTGATGTCAGCAGTGTTGCCCTGACCACGGTTCTCCATCAATCGGCGCACGCCGTCATAGAGGCCTACTTTGTCATAGAGGTAGTCAAAGCCGCCGGTGGTTAGGTAATTGCGGTACTCCTTAGGGTTGTAAATTTCAGCGATGAACTTGAGGTCTGGGTGTTGGGCCTTCACCTGCGGAATGACCCAGGCCCAGAACTCCACGGGCACCATCTCGGCCATGTCGCACCGGAAACCGTCCACGCCTTTGCCTGCCCAGAAGAGCAGAATGTCGCGCATTTTGAGCCAGGTGTTTGGAGTAGGCGAGAAGTGTTTGCTGCGGTTGTTCTGGTAATCTACTCCGTAGTTCAGTTTCACGGTCTCAAACCAATCGTCCACACTGGGGCTGGCGCTGAACACATCGTTGCCCGAGGCCTTGGCCGGATTCTCATTAAACTTACCGTCTTCCTGCGGACCTTTGAAAGCCGCGCTCAAGGGGTTGTACGCCGCCGGAATCTGCAATGGCTGGCCCGGCAGGTAATAGAAGTTATTGCCGGGTTTGAACGGAACCGTGGTGTCATCCTTCGCCCCGAAATCTTCCACCCCGGCCGGTTTAGCGTCTGAACTGTACTTTCTGGCCACGTGGTTGGGGACGAAGTCAATGATGACTTTCAGACCGTTATGGTGGGTGCGTTCTACTAAAGCTTCAAATTCCTGCCGGCGCTTATCCACATTCACGGCCAGGTCTGGGTTCACGTCATAGTAGTCTTTGATGGCGTATGGCGAGCCCGCGCGTCCTTTCACCACATCGGCATCGTCTAACGGAATGCCGTGCTTGGTATAGTCGGTCATGAGGGCGTGTTCCAGCACGCCGGTGTACCACACGTGCGTGGCGCCCAGCTTTTTGATTTCCTGCAGGGCCACCTCGGTGATGTCATTGAACTTGCCCACGCCGTTTTCCTGCACCGTGCCATAAGTTTTGTTCAGCGTCTTCTTATTCCCGAACAGGCGCGTCATGATCTGGAAAATGACCAGCTTGTGGTCCTGCACTTCCTCCTGGGTGGTGTTGGGGTCAACGGGCGGGGTGGGTGTTTCCATAACGGGGGCCGAGGTTTTATTTTCCGGTGCCTTGGTGGCCGTGGGTGCCGTGGTTTTACACGCACCCGCCAGCGCCGCCAGCAGCAGGAAAGACAGAAAAGAACGGTTGGTCTGAGTCATTGTTGGTATCGGTAGCAGATTTCCTTTTCTACTGGCGCGAGTCTCATGACTCGTGCCTTGGGATGAATGGAGTCTCCAGACTCCTTGGTTTCAACTGGTGGTTCCCGGCGAGTCTAGAGACTCGCATCACCCCTTGTCACGAGACTTTAGTCTCGCGCCAGATTAAACTTCTGTTTTTGGCCTGTTTTCCTGAAAGTAGCCCAAAAACAGAACTATGGCACGGAAGTTACTTCCGTGACTTTCATATACAGTCCATCTTTAGTCATGGAAGTTACTTTCCCGCCATAGAGGGAAAAGTAACCATTTTCTGGTTTCCTTTTTTGGCCTGTTTTCTGAAAAACAGGCCAAAAAAGGAAACCAGGATTTACCGCCTAAAGCAGAGGTTTACGCTAATTGGTGCGCAATTTCCGCTTTGCTGTGGGCGTCAATGGTCTGGGCCTGGTCAAACACCTGCAAGGTCAGCGGCTGCGCCGATTGGTTCTCAATCTGCACGTTGTCTTTGGTTACTTTGATGTTGAGCAAGTGACCTCTGAACCGAATCTTGAAGGAATATGAACTCCAACCGGCGGGGATGAACGGATTGAAATGCAGTTGGTTATCGCGCACGCGCATGCCCCCGAAGCCCTGCACCACGCTCATCCAGGTGCCGGCCATGCTGGTGATGTGGCATCCGTCTTCGGTGTCGTTGTTATAGTCGTCCAGGTCCAGGCGGGCGGTGCGCAGGTAGAACTCGTAGGCACGTTCCTCATCGCCTAGCTTGGCGGCCAGAATGGCGTGCACGCACGGCGACAGCGACGACTCATGCACCGTACGCGGCTCATAGAAGTCATAATTCCGCCGGATGGTCTCCAGGTCATAGCGGTCCTCGAAGAGGTAGATGCCTTGCAGCACATCGGCCTGCTTGATGAACACCGAGCGTAAGATGCGGTCCCAAGACCATTTCTGGTTCAAGGGTCGGTCAGATGCTGGCAGGTCTTTTACCAGGGTCTGTTCTTTGTCCAGGAAACCGTCTTGCTGTAGAAAAATTCCTAGTTCTTCATCCACGGGGTAGTACATGTGGTCAATCACGTGCTGCCACTGTGCGGGTTCTTTTTCCTCGTTCAGGTTCAGTTTGGAAACCAGTTCCGCGTAGCGGGCGGGCTCAGTTTCCTGCACGTGCTGGAGGGCTTTTAGAGTGTATTCCAGCGTCCAGGTGGCAATGGTGGAAGTGTACCAGTTGTTGTTGACGTTGTTCTCGTACTCGTTGGGGCCGGTCACGCCCAGCATCACGTACTGGTTTTTAGCCGATGACCAGTTCACGCGCTGCGCCCAGAACCGGGAAATGCCCACTAAAACCTCTACACCGTATTCCGCTAGATAAGAATCATCGCCGGTGTAGCGGATGTAGTCATGGATGGCGTGCGCGATGGCGCCGTTGCGGTGGATTTCCTCAAACGTGATTTCCCACTCGTTGTGGCACTCCTCGCCGTTGATGGTCACCATGGGGTACAGCGCTGCGCCACCGGTAAAGCCAAGTTTCTCAGCGTTCTCAATGGCTTTTGGCAGGTGCTTGTAACGGTAAATCAAAAGGTTACGGGCTACCTGCGGATCGGCGGTGGCCAGGTAGAAGGGCAGGCAGTAGGCTTCGGTGTCCCAATAAGTCGTGCCGCCGTATTTCTCGCCGGTAAAGCCCTTCGGGCCGATGTTCAGGCGCTCGTCTTCGCCGGTGTAGGTCTGGTTCAGTTGGAAAATATTGAACCGAATGCCCTGCTGCGCCGCCGCATCGCCCTCAATCATGATGTCGCTTTCTTCCCATTTGGCGGCCCAGGCAGCGGCTTGTTCCCGCAAGAGCTGCTCAAACCCTTTTTCGGCCGCCGCCGAAATCACTTTCTTGGTGTTGGTGAGCAAGTCTTCTTTGGGGTGGTTTTCTGAGGAAAGGTTGGCGGCGTACTTGTACAGCACGGTCTCCTGGCCTTGCTGCACGGCCACCTCAAAGCGGGAGGCGATGTATTTGGTGCGCTCCGTTGGGCTGGCGTTCACGGCTATTTCCTGCCCGTTCTGTGTGACCACAAACTTCTGGCCGGTGCACACGTGGAAGAAGGTCTTCTTTGTCTCGGCAATTACGTAGCCTTCGGTGGGCTGGGCTTCCTGCAAGACCTCGGTCCAGAACTTCTCGTCATAGTTGGAGTCGGCGTTCATGATGTCGGCGTCCACGTAAGGGGTGAGGGTGAGCGTGCCGCTGAAATTGAGCGGGGTCACACTGTACTTGATGGCACCCACTTCATCGTCCACGATGCTGGTGAACCGTTTGGCTTCCACGCGCACTTGTTTGCCGCTGGGCAGGGTGGCGGTGAAGCGGCGCTCCAGCCAGCCTTCGCGCATGTTCAGCTCCCGCCGGAAATCGGAGACTTCGCACAGGTTCAGGTCTAAGGTTTCCCCGTCCAGCTGCACGTCAATGCCTATCCAGTTGGCGGCGTTTAAGACCTTGGCGAAGTATTCTGGGTAGCCGTTTTTCCACCAGCCCACGCGGGTTTTGTCTGGGTAATATACGCCCGCCACGTAATTGCCCTGCAGGGTTTCGCCGGAGAAAGTCTCCTCAAAATTGGCGCGCTGGCCCATACGGCCGTTGCCCAGGCTGAAAACGCTCTCGGTAATCTGGTTATAGTCAGGATGGAAGCCTTCTTCAATGATAGACCACTCATCAACGGTCAGGTATTGTTTCATAGGTTGGTATCAAGTATCAAGGACACACGTATCAAGATGGTTTTAATCTATATTTTTGTTTTTGGTCTGTTTTTGGAAAAACAGGCGCTAAACGCGGTTTTGCTTTTTCGTCCCCCTTTGAAGGGGGTAGGGGGATGATTACTCGTGCAGAGTGTAGCATTCCCGAGAATCACTCGGTTCTGCCCTTAGCTAAGGCATTCGGTTCTTCGTCTGGCTTGGTCATCCCCCAACCCCCTTCAAAGGGGGACGGACCTGCCGGAACGTTTCTCTTTCCGTTTTTGGCTTGTTTTCGGAAAAACGGGCCAAAAACGCTTTATGCTTTTTGCTCTAGTTCTCTCAGGCGCGCCACCGACATTTCGGTCAGATCCTTTACCACCACATCTGCCTGGATGAGTACTTCTGGTTGGCCTACGCCCACGCACAGCATGTCTCCGTTTTTGGCGGCTTCTACCCCGGCTACGGCATCTTCAAATACAACGCATTCCTGGGGTGTAACTCCCAGGGCTTCGGCGCCTTTGAGAAACACCTCCGGGTCTGGTTTGCCGTTGGTCACGTGTCGGCCGTCAATGATGGCGTCAAAGTAGGGCAGGAGCTGGGTGCGCTCCAGAATGAGTTGGGCGTTTTTGCTGGCCGAACCCAGGGCGATTTTGATGCCTTCGGTTTTGAGGGCTTTGAGGAAGCCCACCACGCCGGGCAGAATCTCCTCCGGGGTCATTTGGGCTACATCCAGCAGGTACTCGGTGTTTTTCTGTTCGCAGAGGGCCAGCATCTGTTCCTGCGGCAGCGTTTGGCCGCCAATCTCCAGAATGATTTCCAGGGAACGCACGCGGCTCACGCCCTTGAGGCGCTCGTTGTCGTGTTCGGTGAAGTCAATCCCCAGGGTCTGGGCCAGGCGGCGCCAGGCTTTAAAATGGTAAACCGCCGTGTCTACCAGCACTCCGTCTAAATCAAAAAGGCAGGCTTTAATGGTACGCATTGTATTTTGTTTTATGTCTTCGCCCGCTCAAGGGCTTTCTTCTTTTCTGGTTTAGGGCTTTTTTCTGAAAAAGAGCCTCTAAACCCGTTCGTTCTAATTCTCTCTGGGCTATGCTGGTTCGAATTTCCGTTTAGCGGCTCTTTTTCCGGAATCGGCGCCAAACCAGGTTGCTCTGTTTTTCATAAGCCGCCTACGGCTGAAGCTCCAGCACCAGCGCCGTTTTGGCGGGTATTTTAATGGTGGTCAGGGTGTTCAGGTTCTGGTCTGTAAGTACGTTTCTGGCTTTGCTGAACCCTTGCAGGCGCTCCTTATAACGTTCGGTTTTCAGTTCGGCTTCTTTGTCTGTGCTGTTGGTGGCCACCATCACGGTTTTCTTTTCATCATGGCGGAAATAGACGTAGATACCCTCCTGCGGCACAAACTGCGTGAGCTTGCCGCTGTGCAGGGCGGGGGTGTTCTTGCGGTACTGGGCCAGTTTCTTTACAAAGTTGAAGGCCTCGTTCTCGCGCTCGGTACGGCCGGCGGCGGTGAATTTGTTTTGCTTGTCACCGGCAAAACCGCCGGGGAAATCTTTGCGCACCTCGGCGTCTGACGGGTCTTTGAAGTTCTTCATCAGAATCTCGGTGCCGTAGTAGAGTGAGGGGATTCCGCGCTGCGTGAGGAGCCAGGTCATACCCATTTTGTACTTGTTCAGGTCCTCACCGATGACCGAGAAATAGCGGTTCATGTCATGGTTGTCCAGGAACGTGACCAGCTTCATGGGGTCTTGGTACACGGCGTCCTGCGCCAGGGTCTGGTGAATTTTGCTCACGCCTTCGTCCCACCCGAAGTTCTGATTGAGCGCGTCATTGATGGCATTGAACAAAACAAAGTCTAAGGTGCCGGGCTGGTTGCTCTTGAACGGGAAGTTGATGGTATTCTGCACAAAGCGCGCCTGCGCCACCACGTTGTTCACCCAAGACTCCCCGAAGATGTGCAGGTTAGGGTACTCGTTGAGCAGCGCCTGGTTGCAGCGGTTCATGAACGCGTCTTCATTGTAAAGGTACGTGTCAATGCGCCAAGCATCTACCCCAAAGTGCTCCACCGTCCACAACGCGTGCTGAATGAGATAGTTGGCCACGAAGGGGTTGTTTTGGTTCAGATCTGGCATGTGCGGCACAAACCAACCTTTCCGGAGCACTTCATAGTCTGCCTGGGCGGCGTGCGGGTCTATGGTAGGCTGAAATTTATGCGAGGTGTTGGTGTAGGCGGGCCATTGGTTCAGCCAGTCTTTAGAAGGCAGGTCTTTGATAAACCAGTGGTTGCTGCCCACGTGGTTGTACACCGCATCCTGCACCACTTTCATGCCGCGGGCGTGCGCCGCATGGATGAGTTTTTTATACGCGTCATTTCCGCCCAGGCGGCGGTCCACCTGGTAATGGTCGGTGAAGGCGTAGCCGTGGTAGGCACTGCGCTGGGTGCCGCCTTCCTCCGTGAGCGGTTGGTCATTTTCAATGATGGGGTTCAGCCAGAGCGCTGTGGCGCCCAGTTCCTCAAAATAGCCCAAGTGGTTCTGAATGCCCTTCAGGTCGCCGCCGTGGCGTAGGAACGGATTGCTGCGGTCAGCCTGGGTGTCGGCCATGTTCTTGAAAGCATCATTCTTGGGGTCGGCGTTCGCGAAGCGGTCGGGCAGTACCAGGTAGATGAAATCAGCAGCGGTGACACCTTGTGCTTTGGGCTCAGGGGTACGGGCTTTGAGCTGGTACTGGCGGGTGAGTTTCTGCTTGCCCTTGCGGCCCGTGAGGGTGAAAGAACCGGGTTTAGTCTGGGGCGCGAGGGTGAGGTCCAGAAATGCATAGTTGGGGTTCTCCACTGTATGCGTCTTCACCAGCGTCACGCCCGCGTAGTCAATGGTATAGGTAAAGGTGCCGGCGTTGGGACCGTACACCAATAGTTGCAGGTTCTGGTCTTTCATGCCCACCCACCAGAAGGTTGGATCTACGCGGGTGATGGCGGCTTTCTGCTGGGCCCGCCCCGTGAAGGCCAGCAGCACCAACACCAGGAGAAGGAATAAATTAGAGACAAGTCTTTGGATATGTCTTTTCCTCATTGCGTTTAATTTTCTAGTTCAGATGAAGACGGAGCGCTGTATCGATTGCCAAAACTACATTGAGCTGGTTTAAGCCAGATTCTGGAAAAAAGGTCGCTAAACGCCAAACACAGCGCTTGCCCATTGCCGTCATCCCCACCTTGGTATTGTCTCGTCTGTAAGTTCTAAGTACCGATTTGGGTTTTCCTGGGGCCGGAGACGTTAGGAAATCGATGTTCGGCGCTGTGGAAGCGGTTTTGCCTGATACCCAGCAACTCCAGGACAGCATGGTGCCGCTGAGATTATGTCTCAGAGAGAGTGATTCTTCCTGCGCCCGTGTCTGTCTTAGCGTCTCCACCGCGTCAATTGTTAATATGGTAATTTGACGGTGGTAAATCTAAGCATTTTTAATTAAGAAATCGATTTCCTTCTTTTGAAAATGCCAAATTACGAATTGACTTCAGGGGAAATGTCCTTACTAAGCCTTTTATACCTTAAATAATAGAAGATTGACCACCGCGGGCGGCTGTTGAGTTACGTGCCGCAGCCTGTATAGGCAGTGGAGAGATTTAAGGTTTATACACCACAGTACAAGACCAGGCAATGACAGTAGATGTAGCTGGCTAATGTGTTGCTGTAAACTGAAGCGTGCGTTTAGCACCTGTTTTTCAAAAACAGGCGCTAAACGCACGCTTCGGGTAGATGCAGAAAGAAGGCTTATGAAAGCCAATTATAAGAGAGCGGTCCCTGGAAGATGCTTGCGCGTTTCTACGGGACCAGCAGAGCTTAGAGGTAAATTATTCCTATAAGGTCACGCTGTTGGCCGAGTCGGGGGAGGTTCCGGAGGTAGTGTCGGCGGGGAGATCCAGGGAGTCTAAGCCGCCGTCAGCGCCGTCTACCATGTCTTCGGTGTTAGTGGTGCCGGTCGTTTCAGCGGGTTTGCTGTCTCCGCAGGCGGCCAGGGAGCTGGTAAGCATAGCTGCGGCTGCCCATATTGCAATGCAATTCTTTTTCATAGTTGTTTTGGTTAGGATGGTGCTGGGCCTCTTTTAAGCGGAAGCCTTTTTTATTTGTACGGAAATCTTGGGCAAGGGTAGGGAAGTGCCTATCTCCGAAAGGCCAGACGCGTAGGCGTCTTCTATGGAAGAGTGGAGTGAGGGGACCGTCAATCCTCAATCGCCTCAATGCCACGCTCCTTCAGGCGCTCCAGGTTGTCCTTCATGGTCTTGAGTTGCTCTGGAGAGTGCCCCTGCCAGTCGGTAACTTCTCCCGCCACCCGCAGTGCGTCTCGGGTGCGGTAAGACTTGGTGGGATTGCCCGGGAATTTCTTGTCTGTCAGGTTGGGATCGTCTTCAAAAGGGCCGGTGGGTTCTACCAGATAGATTCTGCCGGGAGTATCACCGAGAGCCAGTTCGGCTCCCCAAATGGCTGCGTCCAGAGTAGCGGCGAAGTAGACAAAAGCTGCCTTCTTCCTCTGTCCGTAGTTTGAGTGAAACCCTGGAGTGATCAAGTCGCCCGGCTTAAGGTTGGCTTTGGTGCCATGGAAATACCGCTCAGAACCTGGGTGGAGGGGAGTGGTTTGGTTTTTTTCCTCGTTTCCGTGTGTGCTCATGGTCATAGTTTATTGCCTAATTATTGGTTTAGGTGTAATAGTATTCTTTTGAATGTGTTCACTATCTTCATCCATTAGTTTCCCCATGTGCAGTATCATATACTTGATTCTTTGTGAATTGCTCAGCTCAATCTATAGAGTCGGTAGGCTATTCAAATGCTCCCAGTTCTGTGGTAATGGATAATGGTGTCATAACGGTAAATTCCTTATGACTACCACAAACTATTGCTCATTAATTTATTGCTGTAGGTTTTAAAATAAATTATACTGCTCCGTTAATCCATGGTCTCTTTTTAATCATAATAGTTTTTTACTTCAAGATTATGGTTTTTAAGCAATTCAAGTAGTGCATATTTATGATCGTTGCCAACTAGCACTACTATACTCTTCCCTTTAAACTCGTTAGCGTATTTAATTATATTATTGGCCATGGCGCGGTTTCTTCTGTTCCAGTACTCCATTCTGAGTTCAGCAAAATTTAGCCAATTTTTCAATCCTTCGGTTCTCTTGATAATTGAAAGCATGAGCTCAAAATTGATTTTATTCTTTAGCGCAAGGAATTTAGTTGCCACATCAGAATTTGATTCTCTCAAAGAACTGAAATGGAGTTCAGAGTAACTGCTCAAGGCAGAAAGCAAGATTTCAAAATCAACTTTACAGCTTTCAGATAACTTGTTGTTTTTGTAGATGTTCAGCATTTCGCTGAACATCTTGTTCTCCCGTTCTTGGTAGTTTTCTTTCTGGTAGAATTCATGTCTTCCATTTATGTCAAATGGCCGGAGCTGAGTGCCATATTGTTGTTGGTATTTATAAATAGCAATATTCTCAATGCCTACAAGAAAGTCTTCCAATGGGTACTTTTCTGTATTGAACTTAAAGTCTTTTGTGAAATGCTTGTCTTCAAGTTCCATTAATATTAAATCAGGTTTTATTCTGCTTAAGGCAGCCGTTAAGCTATCTGTATTTATATAGTTTTTCTCTTGATGGACTGTTCCAATCAACCATATATGGTTTTGGCTGTAGCCTGATGAAGTGACCAGTAATGCAAGGACTAAGAATATAAATTTCATGTAATGGTATTTTTTATAATTATTTTGAACGGCTATATTTATACCTTTTTTATATATGAAATAGTAATCTATAATATTTGAACAGCTAATCTTATGAAGCAATCTTTGCGTTTATACCTTTAAGGTAAAAAATTAACCACACAGTTATACTTCTATTAGGTATAAAAAAGAAGCGCCTGCGGATTCCTCCACAGGCGCTTCTTTTTCAGCAATTTTATAAAAAAGTAGACTTATGCCACAGACACACGCTCTAATTCTTTCCAAGCCAGGGCGGCGGCGCCCATAACAGCGGTATTGTTTAGACCTAGGCCAGAAGGAAGGATTTTTACTTTGCCTTTGAAGATGCTCAGCAGGTTTTTCTCCATGTGGTAACGCACAGGGTCAAAGAGGAACTCCTCGGCACGTACCAGTCCCCCAAACAGGAAGATAGCCTCAGGGCTCAGGTGCGCCACGGTGTCGGCCAGTTTCATGCCCAGCACTTTGCCGGTATACTCAAAGCAGTCAATCGCGATTTTGTCGCCGCGTTTGGCGGCTTGGGTAATCATTTCAGCGGTAAGGTCGTTGAAGCTCACGCCACGCAGCTCGCTGTAATCGGTATAGTCGGCCAGGAACTTGTACACAGTACGCTTGATACCGGTGGCAGACACATACGTTTCCAGACAGCCGCGGCGTCCGCAACCGCACACGCGGCCGCTGCCTTTCACGTTCACCAGGGTGTGGCCCAGTTCGCCGGCGTTACCGTCATGGCCATACACCAGTTCGCCGTTCACTACAATACCGCTGCCAAGGCCGGTACCCAGGGTTACCACCACAAAGTTCTTCATGTTTTTGGCACCACCGTAGATCATCTCGCCAATGGCGGCCGCGTTGGCGTCATTGGTGAGGTACACCGGAAGCTTGAAGTAAGCCTGCAGCAGTTCTACCAACGCCACGGAACCATGCCATTTCAGGTTAGGGGCATTCTCAATGGTACCGGTGTAGAAGTTGCCATTAGGAGCGCCCACGCCCACACCAATCACTTTGGCCTCGTCTTCAATTTTTTTGTATTTGGTTTGCACCTCCTGGTAGAGGAAGCGCAGAAAATCATGTACGGTTTCCCCTTCAGTGGTTGGGATTTCGCCTTGGGTTAGAATGATGCCATCACGGTCAATGAACCCGAATTTGGTGTTCGTGCCACCGATGTCAATGCCTAAAATTACGTCCTTCATGAGAGTTTGTAGAGATTGGTGCGGGTAAAGGCACGAGGTACAATGGGTATTCGTGCGGTTACTATTTTTTTCAGACGGAAACTTAAGAAGAAACCTGCATTTTGCCAAATTATCCCCCTCACCGGCCCATAGGAACTGTAAAAATATTGCTGGCCCTAGAAATCTGGTCAATATTTCCGTTTAGCGGCTCTTTTTTGGGAATTAACCCTAAAACAGTAAAAGCCTCTTTGGGGCGGGACGTGCCGCGGCGAGCCTTTCCTGCAGATTGAGCATGGGCTGTCCCCGCTCCGGTACACACCTGTTTTTTTGTACTCCTAAATAATTAAGCAAGTGCTATATTTAGCCAATTTATGCTGGTGAAACCCGATAAAAATGCGTATTTTTGCATGTTAATAACCCACCGAAATCTCAATGAGTGACATCGAACAAAATAACATGACCGCCTATTCCGCAGACAGTATCCAGGTGCTTGAAGGCTTGGAGGCGGTGCGTAAACGGCCCGCCATGTACATCGGCGATATCGGCATAAAAGGTCTCCACCACCTGGTTTGGGAAGTGGTAGACAACTCTATAGATGAAGCCCTTGCCGGACACTGTGATGAGATCAACGTCACCATCCACACAGACAATTCTGTTTCCGTGTCTGACAATGGCCGCGGTATTCCGGTAGATTTCCACCAGAAAGAGGGCCGTTCCGCCCTGGAGGTGGTCATGACCGTACTACACGCCGGCGGTAAGTTTGACAAGGATTCTTATAAGGTATCTGGCGGTTTGCACGGCGTGGGGGTTTCCTGCGTGAACGCCCTCTCCACTGACCTGCACGTAACCGTTCACCGCAACGGGAAGGTGTATGAGCAGCACTATAATATAGGCGTACCAGCCTATCCGGTGCGCGAAATTGGTACCACAGACATTACCGGCACTACGGTGCACTTTCAGCCAGACGCCAGCATCTTCACCGTTACCGAATATAAGTATGAAACTGTGGCCAGCCGTCTGCGGGAGTTGGCCTTCCTAAACAAAGGCATCAGAATCAACCTCACTGACCTGCGCGAGGAAACCGCCCCCGGTGAATACCTGAGCGAGTCTTTCTACTCAGAGGGCGGTCTGCGCGAGTTTGTGTCTTACCTGGAGGAAACCCGGGTGAACCTGATTCCGGAGCCCATCTACGTGGAGAGCGAGAAAGGTGGTATTCCCGTGGAGATTGCCCTTAACTATAACACCTCTTACACAGAGAATATTTTCTCTTACGTAAACAACATCAATACCCACGAGGGAGGTACCCACGTGGCCGGTTTCCGTAGGGCCTTAACGCGTACGTTAAAAGCGTATGCTGAGCGTTCCGGAATGCTGGAGAAAGCTAAAGTGGAGATTCAGGGCGATGACTTCCGCGAGGGGTTAACGGCCGTGATCTCCGTGAAAGTGCAGGAGCCGCAATTTGAGGGCCAGACCAAAACCAAGCTGGGCAACTCAGACGTGATGGGGGCCGTGGACCAGGTGGTAGGCGAGATCCTGAACCAGTTCCTGGAGGAAAATCCCAAAGAAGCCAAAATCATCATCCAGAAAGTGATTCTGGCGGCGCAGGCGCGTCTGGCGGCCCGTAAGGCCCGGGAGATGGTGCAGCGTAAGAACGTGATGGGCGGCTCCGGTTTACCGGGCAAACTGGCCGACTGTTCTGACAACGATCCCGTGAACTGCGAACTCTACTTGGTGGAGGGTGACTCTGCGGGTGGTTCTGCCAAACAGGGCCGCGACCGTAAGTTCCAGGCTATTCTACCGTTGCGCGGTAAAATCCTGAACGTGGAGAAAGCCCAGGAGCACCGCATCTACGAGAGCGACGAGATCAAGAACATGATCACCGCCTTGGGCGTGAGCTTCGGGACGCCGGAAGACGATAAAGCGCTGAACATCTCTAAACTGCGTTACCACAAAGTTATCATCATGACCGATGCGGACGTGGACGGTTCCCACATCAGAACCCTGATCCTGACGTTCTTCTTCCGCTACATGCGTGATCTCATTGACAAAGGCTATATCTACATTGCGCTTCCGCCGCTTTACCTGGTGAAGAAAGGCAAGGAAGAGCGCTACTGCTGGACAGAGCAAGACCGCATTGAAGCCATTGCGGAGCTTGGCAAAGGCAAGGAAGACAGCGTTGGCGTGCAGCGCTACAAAGGTCTTGGGGAGATGAACCCTGAGCAGCTTTGGGAAACCACCATGCGCCCAGACACCCGCAGCCTTAAGCAGGTTTCCATAGAGTCGGCGGCTGAGGCTGACCACCTGTTCTCCATGCTGATGGGGGATGAAGTGGCCCCGCGCAGAGACTTTATTGAACGGAATGCGAAATACGCCCGCGTAGACGTTTAACTACCAGTCACCGCAACAGAAAAGCCTGCCGCAAGCAGGCTTTTCTGTTGCGGTTGGCCTTAAAAAAGTATTACTTAGCAAGTAAAGAGACACTACTCACAGAGGAACCGAAAAAGCGAAGTTGACCACCTGCTTATGAACTCTATCAAGGCATCGGAGCAAATCCGGAGAAGTAACTACATTAGCCGTGACCTTAGCTGGTTGCGATTCAATTACCGGGTGCTGGATCTGGCGCGCAACCCAGACATGCCGCTTTTTGACCGGCTTAAATTTCTGGCCATTACTGCCTCCAACCTGGACGAGTTCTTCATGATCAGGGTGGGTAGTCTGTACAATTACATAGACTACGGCAAGGAGCGCATTGACTACTCCGGGTTGCGGGAGTTGCCGTTCCGGAAGAAGTTGCTGGACCTGGCCCACCGCTTTGTGGGGGACCAGTGCCAGGCGTATGATGACCTGAGACCCGAGTTTGAGAAATTCGGTTTCAACATCTGCAAAGTAGAGGACCTCACGGAGTCTGAGCAGCACAAAGCGGCTTCTTACTTCAAGAACACCATATTTCCGCTGCTTACGCCCATGGTGTATGACAGCTACCACGGCTTCCCGCTCATGATGAACCAGTTGCTCATCTTTGGGGTGATCACCCGCAACGCGGAGGAGGCCAAACCGCAGAGCCGGACCACATTTGTGCAGATTCCGGCTAATCTGAACCGTTTCTTTGAGATCTCGCGCAAGAACAAGATCATTTTTGTGCCCATTGAGGAGATCATCCGCTGGAACATGCACAAACTGTTCCGCAATGTGGAGATTGAGTCAGTGAACCTGTTCCGGATTACGCGCAACGGCGACTTCACGCTGGAGGAAAGCGATGACATGGACCAGGACTTTGTGTATGAGGTGAAGCAGAAGCTCAAGAACAGGAAGAAGGGGAGAGTGGTGCGCCTGGAGTCTGAGAAAGCGCCATCGCCGTATATCTTGAAAATGCTGAAGGAGCGCTGGAATATTGACAATGGCAACATTTTCACCATTGACCGGCTCATTGACCTGAAGGCGCTTTGGCAGATCATCAAGCACCCGCACTTCGCCAATAAAATCCAGCGTCCGCCCGCGCCGGTTCCCGCGCCCAGCTTACCGCCCGGGGCCATGGACAATATCTTTGAGTACCTCAAGGAGCATGATGTGCTGCTGCACCACCCGTACAACAGCATTGACCCGGTGGTGGCCCTGCTGGAGAAAGCCGCCGAGGACCCGTACGTGCTGGGAATTAAGCAGACCATCTACCGGCTGGCGGATAATTCACGGGTGACGGCCGCTTTGCTCAAAGCCGCCGAAAACGGGAAACACGTATCGGCGCTGTTTGAGGTGAAAGCCCGCTTTGACGAGGAACGGAACATCAAAGAAGGGGAGAAGCTGGAGAAAGCCGGCTGCTTTGTCATTTACGGCATCAGCAAGTACAAAACCCACACCAAGATGATGATGATCATCCGGAAGGAAGGGGAGAAGGTGACCCGGTACGTGCACATTGGCAGCGGAAACTACAACGAGCAAACCAGCCGCCAGTACACCGACATCAGCCTGCTCACCACCGATGACGTGTATGCGCATGACGTGTCTGAGTTTTTCAACGTAATTACGGGCCACTCCTTCCCGGAGAACTATGAGTACCTGATCACCGCCCCCAAAGACATGCGGCAGCAGCTCATTGAGCTCATCCGGCAGGAGAGACGCAACGCAGAGAACGGCTTACCATCGGGTATTGTGATCAAGATCAACTCGCTGGAAGACAAGGATGTGATTGATGAGTTCTATGCCGCGTCGCAGGCGGGGGTACAGATAAAGCTGATTGTACGCGGGATCTGCTGCCTGAGACCCGGCCGCGAAGGCCTGAGCGAAAACATTCAGGTAAGCTCCATTGTGGGGCAGTATTTGGAACATGCGCGTCTGTTCTACTTCCATAACAACGGAGCCCCGCTGGTGCTGGGCGGCAGCGCCGATATTATGGTGCGCAGTTTTGAGCGGCGCATTGAGGCCCTGTTCTACATTGTGCATGAAGATCTGAAGCGGCAGGCCATCAACATCCTGCGTTACAACCTCATGGACAACCAGAACTCTTACCTCATGCGCGAAGACGGCTCCTACATTAAACGCCAACCCGCCGAGGGGGAAGCGACCTTTAACATGCACCGCGAGTTCTACCACCTCAGCACTGAGATGGAGGTGGAAAGCTGCCTGTTTTAAGGCTAATTTCAGAAAAAGAGCCGCTAATCAGCAAACCTAAATATAATGCCCGGTAAGGTGAGATCTTACAGATTCTCCATGCCGGGCATTCTATATTCACAGAGATGATCATCTGTAAGTCTAACACAGATCAGTTTTGTTTAAGGCAAAAGAAAAGGTAGCTAAGTTGAGCTACCTTTGAAGGAGAGTGCGTTTAGGGGCTCTTTTTTAGAAATCGAGCTTAAAGTGGTGTTGGGTCGCGCCTTGGTGGCGTTCATACAGAGACTGCAAAATTCCGTCTTTTAGTCCTACCTGCGGCACCTGCATGGTGTCTACCTGTGCCCATTTCATGGCTGAGAGATAGATTTCGGCGGCGGGAACAATCACATCGGCGCGGTCGGCGTTGAGCAGGAGCACTTTTACCCGTTCTTCCATAGAAACACAGGCAATACGGTTCACTACTTCCTCAATCTGATCCCTATAGATAGGTTTACCGCCCATTTTGCCGGCCATTTCATAGATCTTGTTGATGTTACCGCCCGTGCCTATTGCCTGAGACACATGGTACAGCCGCGCTTTTTCGGTAACCCAGTTCTGCATGGCCTGCCATATCTCCATAGAGTCCTCGCCCTGCATGTGCCGGATGGAGCCCTGCTCAAACGACTGGGACGCCACCTTCATGCGGTTTACATAGATGTTGAACTCCGTGCTGCCGCCGCCTACGTCAATGTGCAGGTAGTTTTGGCTGTCCAGCTGCTGCCTAATGACCAGGTTAATCAAATCTGCCTCGGTGGTGCCGTCAATCACCTGTATCTGGAGGCCCAGTTTCTGGTGGATTTCGTCCAGGAGTTCCGGTGCATTGGTAGCCGAACGCATGGCCGAAGTGGCGCAGATCATAAAATCATCTACCTCATGCACCTGCATCAGGAGATGGAGGGCGTGCAGCAGCTTCATGAATTTTTCGGCCTTAGGCCGGGAGATCAAACCGGTGGCAAAAACATCTTCGCCCAGGCGCATGGGGTACCGGATGTATTCCACGCGTTTGAAGAGGGTGTGGTCTTCAAACCTGAAGATGTTGGAGATCTGGCATCTAACCGCGTTAGATCCTATGTCTATGGCGGCCAGTTTAAGAAGGGGTTGGGTTGCTTCTGACATACGTTTGTAAAACTATAACCAAATGCGCTAAATAATTACAAATACCCGCTACTTTTTAGCCAGGCAAGCGCAAAACAGGTAAAAAAATGCTTACGTGAAAAGCATACCGGCAGAGCCAGGCAGCGGCTGCAACGGCACCGTGTAAACGCAAAATATTGGCGGGAATTTGTGGAGTTTAGAAAAAATGTAATACCTTAGCATAAGAACGGTCTCCAGCACGGAAGGCCGTTCTTCTTTTTTTAATCATTGTACTAACCCATTACAGATATGGCATCAGTATCTTATTACACTCCAGAGGGATTGCAGAAGCTCAAGGAAGAGTTACATGAACTGAAGACAAAAGGCCGTGCCGAAGTGGCCCGTCAGTTAGCGGAAGCCCGCGACAAAGGTGACCTGAGTGAAAACGCTGAGTATGATGCTGCCAAAGATGCCCAAGGGCACCTGGAACTGAAAATATCCAAACTGGAGGAAGTAATCGGTAACGCTCGTCTTATAGATGAGTCTAACCTGGATCTTACCAAAGCACTCATTCTCTCCAAAGTAAAGCTCAAGAACCTGGGCAATAACATGGAGATGCTCTATACTCTGGTAGCCGAGGAAGAGGCTAACCTTGCCGCCGGTAAAATCTCTGTGAAGTCACCCATTGGCAAAGGTCTGCTGGGGAAATCAGTAGGCGAGATCGCGGAGATCACGGTACCGGCCGGTAAACTTCGGTTTGAGATTCTAGAAATTTCACGGTAAGCCGCAGCCACATGGAAACCATTTTCTCTAAAATCATCAGCGGCGAGATTCAGGCCTACAAGGTGCTGGAAGACGACCGCTTTTTGGCTTTTCTGGATGTGTTCCCGCTGGTGAAGGGGCACACTCTGGTCATTCCCAAAGAGCCGGTAGACTATATTTTTGACATGGACCCCGAAGCCTTGGCCGACCTGCACAAGTTTTCCCAGAAAGTAGCCGCCGGCGTTAAAAAGGCAATCCCTTGCAAAAAAGTGGGGGTGGCCGTGATTGGGCTGGAAGTGCCGCATGCCCATGTGCACCTGATTCCCATGAACCAGGTGGCAGACATGAACTTCAGCAACCCGAAGCAAAAGCTGGAAGCCTCAGAAATGGAGGCCATCGCGGAGCAGATCCGGAAGGCTATCTAACCCAAGAGATACAAAAAGCGCGTTTCCCGTTTAGGGGCTGTTTTTCCAAAAACAGCCCCTAAACGGGAAACGCGCTTTTAAGCATTATGCTACCTTGTTCTCAATCTTGCAAACGGATTGGCCTTTGATATCTGCTCCTGAATTGATGTAACAGTTAGCCAGAAATGCGGTCAGGATTTTCAGTGAGAAAGGCTTTCCAGGATTTTCCTCCGGCTTTCTGGTTGTTACCTTGCTGGTAGTGGTGGCAGAGCGCCACGGCCAAGGCGTCTGTGGCATCCAAAAACTTGGGCGCTTCCTTTATTTTCAGGATTTGCAGCAACATGGCGGCTACCTGTTCTTTAGAAGCGTTTCCGTTGCCGGTCACAGATTGTTTTACTTTCTTTGGGGCGTATTCCACGAAGGGAATGTCGCGGGAGAGGGCGGCGGCAATGGCCACTCCCTGCGCCCGACCCAACTTAAGCATAGACTGTACGTTAGTGCCGTAGAACGGAGCTTCAATGGCCATCTCATCGGGGAGATACTCGGTGATGAGCCGAAGGATGCTGTCGTAGATCTTTTTGAGCTTTACCGCATGGTTGCTGTAGCTTTTAAGCTGGAGCACCCCGTACTGAAGCACGGTGATCTTGGACCCGTTCACCTCTATGAGGCCGTAGCCCATCACATTGGTGCCAGGGTCTACACCTAAGATTAACTTATTATTGGGAAGAACTGCGGTTGAATGAATCATAAAGTGCAAAATTACAAACATTCCGGCAGACTGCTGTTATCCAGGCGCTTTTTGGTGGGCCTTGGCAAGCTGGTTGTTTTCTGCCTGACACTTTATTACCTGCGGCAGGCCATTCTGGAAGCCAGCACCCACAGCGTTTTCTCCCTGGCTACTTTCTGGAAAGTCTGGGCCGATAGAGGAGTAGCCTTATGCCTGGCAGCGTTTCTATTGCCTGTAAACTGGGGGGTGGAAGCGCTTAAGTGGCAGTACCTGTCCAGAAAAATTGAGCACATCACTTTTTTAGAAGCCTATCGGGCGGTTTTAGTAGGACTGACCTTGGGCTTTGTGACCCCAAACCGGGTGGGGGATTACGCCGGACGCGTACTGACCCTGCACCAGAAAGACCGCGCCGATGCCATAGGCGCCATTCTGCTGGGCAGGCTCTGTCAGTTATACGCAACGGTGCTGATAGGCTCTGCCGCGGTGGCATACTTTATATATAGGTATTATGTGCCTTTGGCTTCGCCGGTGGGCGTGTCCATAGGGGGGGCGCTGCTCTTAGTGAACGTATGGGCTTTGGCGTTGCTGTTCAGCTTCAAATGGGCGGTGGTCCTGCTGGAACGCGTGAAGTACTTCCGAAAATGGGGCCATTATGTTTCCGTGATTGGGAGTTACTCCGGCAAAGAACTGCGGGAGGTGCTGCTCATTTCCGGGCTGCGGTACATGGTGTTTGCGGCGCAATTCATCCTGCTGCTCTGGGCGTTTGGGGTAGAACTCACTTTGCCGGAGTACATTTGGGGCGTGGCGGGTACTTTCCTGATTAAGTCTGCGGTACCATCCATCAACGCGTTGGCAGATATTGGCATGCGCGAGTTGTCGGCCATGCATTTCTTCGGGTTGATGGGGCAAGACCCGCTCTTGGTGTTAGGTGCCAGCCTCACGCTCTGGACCTTGAACATTGCCTTGCCCAGTGCGGTGGGCCTTCTTTTTGTGTTGCCTCTTAAACTCTCCAGTTCCCGTTGATTCTGCTGCCGCTGCTTCTGTTAGTTTTTCTGTATGCAGTGGTGGTACTGCGCTGCTGGTACGCCTGGAGAAAACTATCGGAATTAACCCAGCAAGCGGAAGTGCCGCCGGTGTTCTTCACCGTCATCATTCCTGTGCGCAACGAAGCATCCAATATTCTCCGGCTGCTGCAAGACCTGGAGCAGCAGCGGTACCCGGTAGATTCATTTGAAGTATTGGTGGTAGATGATCACTCCCAGGATGCCACCCCAGCGTTAGTCGCTCAATATAAGGCCCAGAGTTCTGTATTAATCCGATTGATAGAGTTGCACCACTTCCCGGGGAAGCGGCAGAAAAAGGCAGCCGTGGAAATAGGGATCCAACATGCCTCCGGCTCCTGGATTGTCTGCACCGACGGCGACTGCCGGCTTCCTCAAGGTTGGCTTCAGGCGTATAACCAGATGATCCACGCGCAGCAGCCCAAAATGATCAGCGGCCCTGTGGTGTACGCACCCATAGACACATTGTGGCAGCGGCTGCAAGCCTTAGAGTTTTCGGCATTGATTGGGGTAGGGGCCGCGTCCATTGCCCTGCAGAAACCCACTATGTGCAACGGCGCCAATCTGGCCTATGAGAAAGCGGCTTTTGAGGAAGTGAACGGTTTTGCTGGCAATGAACAAATCCCTTCCGGCGATGATGAATTCCTGCTGCATAAAATCCACAGCCGGTATCCGGGGAAAGTAGCTTTTCTTAAATCCAAAGCAGCCATAGTGCAGACTCCGGCGGCAGAGAAAGTACGTCAGTTTCTGCACCAGCGGGTGCGATGGGCCAGCAAGTGGCGACATTACCAATCCTGGGCATCCAGCCTGTTGGCGCTGTTGGTGCTGGGGGCGAACGTGGCGGTTTTGGCCATTTGCCTGGGTTGTTTAAGCGGTATTTGGCCCTGGTATTCCTTTGCCACCGTTATCTTCCTCAAACTGGGGGCAGATGCGGTTCTTTTACGCCAGATTCTGCTTTTTTTTGAGAAAAAGCGGCTACTTTCGTTACTCTGGTTGCTACAACTTGTGTACGTACCGTATATAGTACTTACGGCCATTTTAGGGTTAAAAGGAACCTACGCCTGGAAAGGCCGACAACTGAAAACAACATGACCGATCAGGAGTTCGATATCTTAGACGAGCTGTATTTTGTGGTTTCCTATGCGGAACTACAGTCCAAACTGGGGCTACCGGAGCCCGAGTTACGGGAGGCGCTCAGGGGCCTCATCAGCATGAATTATATCAAATGCCTTTACCCCGACCAGGATACCGAAGTACCCTTTGACCCCGAACACTTTGAGCGGGAAGGGCATGCGTACTATTTTCTGGCCTCTAAAGAAGGGCTGCTTTCCCATAACTCCAGATAAGGCTTAGAAAAAGGCGTTTAGCGGCTCTTTTTTCAGAATTAGGGCCAAAACAGATGGGGCGGCAGACGTAGATTTAACATAAAGGGAGTAGGTTATTCATTACATTTGCCTATTCTTACAATTAACCGAAGTGCCCGCCAAACCTCACGCAGGATAGGGGCTGGTACTGGTAAGAACCTAGAAAAGTAAAGAGCGATCATAAATGTCAGATTTGAAGTTTCCTACAGTTGAGCAGGAATTGAACCTGAAAAAGTTGGAGTTGGCTGCCCTGTTGGAAATTACCAAAGCCATCAATAACAACCTGCCCGAAGAAGCGCTGTACAAAATATACCACTTCACGCTGCTGGCCCAATTGAACATCCGCCGGCTGTCTCTCTTTCTCATTGATGAGCAGTGGGAGTGTAAAGTATCTTTCGGGACGGAGCATAATTTCAGGGAGATAGAGTTACCGCCGGCCATTACCGAGCTGCGGGAAATCACCTCGCTGGCCACGCTCAACATTGACCGCCGCTGGCATGACTTTGAAACGGTCATTCCCATCATGCACAACAACCGCATTCTGGCCTTTGTCATGATTGGGAACGTGAACGCCTACTACACTACGCTGGGCGCCCTGAGCTTTGTGCAGACCCTGAGCAACATCATTCTGGTGGCCATGGAAAACCGGCGGCTGGAGCGCCACAGGCTCACGCAGGAAGCCATGCGCAAAGAGATTGAAATTGCCCGCGAGGTGCAGAACATGCTCTTCCCCAAATCATTGCCCAATAACAAAGACGTGGCCATCCATGCCACGTACATCCCACATTCCTCCATTGGCGGCGACTATTATGATTACATCGCCATAGACAAAGACCAGTTCCTGTTCTGCGTAGCCGATGTTTCTGGGAAAGGGGTGCCGGCGTCTTTGCTTATGTCAAACTTTCAGGCGGGCCTGCGCACCATCCTGCGGCAAACCACCAACCTGAGCACCATTGTAAGCGAGCTCAACGACCTCATTTACCGCAACGCGATTGCCGAGAAGTTCATCACCTGCTTTCTGGGCATCTACAATTGCACCACCCGCGAGCTCAGCTACGTCAATGCCGGGCACAATGCCTCCATTCTGCTCTATGAGAACAACACATACCAACTGTTGGAAGATGGTTGTACCATGTTGGGCATCTTTGATGAGCTACCGTTCCTGAACGTGACCAAGGTACACGTGCCGCACAATTCCTTTGTTTTCTGTTACACCGATGGACTCACCGAAGTGTTCAACCAAGAGGAAGACGAGTTCGGGATTGAGAACACCATTAGGGTCTTGCAGAGCTGCCGGTACGTAAGCTCTAAAAACGTGCACCGTCATTTGCTGCATGAAATCAATACCTATAACAGCGGTACTACCTTCAGTGATGACATTACGCTGCTGTCTTGTAGGTTTAAATAGCACCGTTTTATTTTGTGTTTTTGCGTTTAGGGGCTGTTTTTCCAAAAACAGCCCCTAAACGCAAAAACGGATTCTGGTAGTTAACCTTCTTAGGGAAGGGTGTATTCTTGTAGAGATGTAACCATAAAACCTTTGCCTGTGCTGCGCTTCCACAGAACCCCGCCTGTTTTGCCCTGGCTCTTCCCCAAGGTTTGGTGGAGAAGGCCGGTGCAAGACAAAACCATCTTCCTCACGTTTGATGACGGTCCCATCCCTGAGGTGACTCCGTTCGTCTTGCAGCAGCTAGCGCAGCATCAGGCGAAGGCAACGTTCTTTTGCGTGGGTGAAAACCTGGTGCGCCACCCAGAGATTGCCCGGCAGGTGTTGGCGCAGGGGCATTTGCTTGCCAACCACACCCACCAACACGTGAAAGCTTGGAAGACTTCACCCCAGGCGTATCTGCAACAGGTTCATCAATGCCAGGCTGAGCTGGAAAAGGTTGGAAGAAACTTATCGGACAAAAAGCTTTTTCGTCCCCCACACGGCCAACTGACGCGGCAGCATGTGCGTATCCTTTCACCAGAGTACCAGATTGTGATGTGGAGCGCGCTCACCTATGACTTTGACGCCACGCTGTCGCCGGAGAAATGCTTGGCCAAAGCCTTGGAAATTATCAAACCAGGTGCGGTGGTGGTCCTGCACGACAGTCTGAAGGCGGAGCGAAATCTGCGGTTTGTGCTGCCCCGGCTGCTGCACCATTTCTCTGGCCTCGGTTACGCTTTCAAAACCCTGTAGCGGATGCTTTTTTCCCTTGGCTTTCTGGTTCTGTATTTCGTTTTGTTTGTGCTGTTGCTGGGGCTGTGGTGGTTCAGGGAGGAAAGGCCAATTCCGCCTCTGGCTGAATTCCCAAGCGTCAGTATTTTGATAGCTGCCCGGAACGAGGAAGAGCACATTATCACCTGCCTGCAAGCCATTGACCGGCTGCACTACCCCAAGGAGAAGCTGGAGGTGCTGGTAGGCGATGACCGTTCCACCGACCGTACCCGGGCATTGGTGGAAGCGTATCAGCAGCAGTTTCCGTATGTACGCTGCCATGCCATCACCTATGATGTACCCGGCACCAAAGGAAAAGCCAACGTGCTGGCCCAACTTGCCCGGCTGGCCACCTCTAACTTCTTCTTCATCACCGATGCCGACATTGAAGTGTCGCCGCTGTGGGTGGAAACGCTGCTCCGCCAGGTAACAGATAGAACGGGTATTGTGACTGGAATTACCACCACCAAAGGCTCCGGCCTCTTTAACCGCCTGCAAACTCTGGATTGGCTCTATAACCTGGGGCTCATGCAAGTGGTGGCAGACAGAGGCGTAGCGGTTTCTACCATGGGTAACAACATGCTGGTGGCCCGGGAGGCTTACGAGGCCGTGGGAGGATTTGAATCCATTCCATTCTCCGTGACCGAAGACGTGCAACTCTTCAAGCAGGTGCTTCAGAAAGGATACAAAACGGCTAACGTCTATTCAGCTCAGGTGCTGGCGTTGTCGCTCCCGGCACCCAATGTAATGACGCTGCTGCACCAGCGCCGCCGCTGGATGCGCGGCTCGGTGCATCTGCCTTGGTACATGCTGCTGCTTTTTGTACTTCATTCAGCGTATTACCCGGTGTGGCTGCCGTTTTTCCTGCATACCTCGGTGGAGATTTGGCTTGGCATTTTTTGCGCGAAGGTGGTGGTGCAGGGTTTGTTTGTGCATCTGTGCCTGAGGCGCGTGGGCCGAAAGACCAACTGGCCAGACCTTTTTCTGCTGGAAATATATCTGTTGGTGTCGGGCTTCATCCTGATCATTTACTTTTTTCTGCCGGTTAAGATCCGGTGGAAAGGGCGGCTCTATTGACTCAAATGGCGCAGGAAAACCGTAACTTTGGCGTTTAGAGGCTGTTTTTGGAAAAAGAGCCCCTAAACGCATCCATTCAGAATACGCACATGTTTTTTATAGATTCACACGCCCACGTCTTTTCCCCCGAGTTCAACCCTGATCTGGAGGAAATGCTACAACGGGCCCAAGAGGCGCAGGTAGCCGAAATCTACATGCCCAATATTGATCTGGCCTCGCTGGAACCAATGTTCCAACTGGAGCAGCGTCACCCTTGGTGCCATTCGCTGCTGGGGCTGCACCCGTGCCACGTGTTTCAGGATTTCCGGCAGGTGTTGCAGGAGATGGAGCTGTGGTTTGAGAAGCGTTCCTTTAAAGGTGTAGGGGAGGCGGGCCTGGATTATTACTGGGATAAAACCTTTGTGGCGGAGCAGAAAGAGGCGTTGCGCATCCAGTGCGGTTGGGCTAAAACCCATCAGATTCCTATTGTACTCCACACCCGTGAGGCGTTTGCAGACACGCTGGAGATCATCAAAGAACAGCAGGACGGTAACCTGCGCGGGATCTTCCACTGTTTTTCTGGTACGGTAGAAGAGGCGCAGGCGGTCATTGACCAAAACTTCCTGCTGGGGATTGGCGGCGTGAGTACCTTTAAAAATGGAGGGTTGGGGCCGGTGCTGGAACAAATCGATCTGCAACACTTAGTTTTGGAAACCGACAGTCCGTATCTTGCGCCTGTTCCTAAGCGCGGCAAGCGGAATGAGCCTGCGTACCTCCCCTATGTGGCGCAGAAATTAGCCGATACCAAATCAATTTCCTTAAATGAGGTTGCGGCGGTCACCACGGCCAATGCCAGAAATCTCTTTTCCAGATAGTATATGAAGTTTTTAAAGGTAAATATCAATACGGCAGCCCCCCGGGATCCCGAGGCTTCCATCTTGCTTATTTACACCGGCGGTACCATTGGCATGGTCTCAGACAAAGAAGACCAGCACCTGGTGCCTTTTGATTTCAGCGAGGTCATTCACCGCGTGCCGGAGATGCGTCAGTTCAAGGTGATGCTGACGGTGCTCAGCCTTGACCCGCCCATTGACTCTTCCAATGTGGGAGTGGAGCACTGGGTCAAGCTGGCCCAGGTGATTCAGGTGAATTACCATGAGTACGATGGTTTTGTGATCCTGCATGGCACCGATACCATGGCCTATAGCGCATCGGCGTTGAGCTTTTTGCTAGAGAACTTAAGCAAACCCGTAATTTTCACCGGCGCGCAGGTGCCTATTGGCCGCATGCGCACCGATGCCCGGCGTAACCTCATCACGGCCATGGAAATTGCCTCTGCCTACAAAGTGGGCAAGCCGCTGGTGCCAGAGGTTTGTATTTTCTTCAATACGGTTTTACTGCGCGGCAACCGTTCCACCAAGGTAGAGAGCCGCCACTTCAACGCTTTCCACTCAGGTAAATACCCAGAACTGGCCAAGGCCGGAATTGATATTGAATATGACGAAACGGCCATTCTGCCACCGCCGTCTGCTCCGCTCCGCATTTTTCAGGATTTAGAAAGCCAGGTAGCCGTCCTGAAGCTTTTCCCAGGCATTAATCCCTCCGTGGTGAAAGCCATTCTGGAAGCCGAAGGTTTAAAAGGAGTGGTGTTGGAAACTTTTGGGGCCGGAAACGCACCAACCTATCCCTGGTTCCTGACGCTGTTGCGCGAGGCTATTGAACGAGGCATTACTATCCTGAATGTCTCGCAGTGTGAGGAAGGGGAAGTGCACCAAGGGCAGTACGAAACCAGTAAGTACTTGAAAGACATGGGTGTAGTTGGCGGCTCAGATCTGAGTACCGAAGCAGCCGTCACCAAGTTGATGTTTGTGTTAGCCCAAGACCTTACCCGCGAAGAAATTGCCACGGCTTTAACCACCGATCTGAGAGGGGAGATGTCCAGCAGAATTTAGCTAAAAAAGCGGGAAAGGGGTTGCAAAAGCAATTGCTTCTCACTTTCTTTGCATTCCTAATTATAAGAGGGCCACGGAGAGGTGTCAGAGTGGTCGAACGAGCACGCCTGGAAAGTGTGTATACTGGTAACGGTATCGAGGGTTCGAATCCCTCCCTCTCCGCAAATAAAAAAGCCGCAGATGTAATGTCTGCGGCTTTTTTATTTGTACATGCGGTGATTCCCTTTCCAAAAGCTTCCAGCATCCTGAAGAATGGCGATTTGCTCCTTCTCTCAAGGAACTGGTTTACCCCCAATTTCAGAAAAAGAGCCTCTAAACGCCATTACAGTTTGCCTTTATCTGGTAGTTATTATTCTCTGGTGCTGAAGAAGAGGTGTGTAAGTAAACCTTTGAAGATGATGTTTCTAATTAAACTTTTGTAACTTAGGGTGCTGCTGATGGGGCAAAAAAATGCCTGCCGGTGACAAGTCGGCAGGCAAACAGACAAACAACAAAAAAAACTAAAACAAGAAACTAACTTCCGCATGGGGGGCTACGGAAGACAACTCAAAATCCTAATATCTGATACCCGGATGACCGGTTAATGAATCAAATTCAAAAGTTCCCAGAAAAAAACCGTCCACAACGATTCCTTCTGAAGACGAACCGGCCTTGAACTCCAGGTTATTACTCAAAGTGATAGTGGAATTGCCTTTCAAGTGACCGAAGAGCAGTTTTGAGGTTTGTCCGCCCGGTTTTTTAGGTACAGAGATGCTAACATGCGTGTAAGCTCGCTCGTTGATGGCACCTTTTAATGTATAACCTTTAGCTTCCATTTCTCTTTTTGCTCTTTAATATGATACAATATTAAAGCCTTCCATGATTAAGATATAGGAAACGATAAGGTAGTTGGTAACTTTAATTTATAGTATATTTAATTGTGTTATTTATATAAAATATTAAGCTTAGATGTGATGTAAATAAAAATACAAGGGGCGTTTATTAAAGGATAGATAGAAAATGGTTTATCTATAACGTTTTCTGTCTAGAGGCTTTTGAAATTGTTGCCCAATTGTCTGCAAGCTCAAGATACTAACAAGGAGTAAAGCCGCAGGAAAGGCAATAAGCCACCAGGCTTCCACAGAAAACCGGGCATTCGCCAGCATTTTTCCCCAAGAAGGAATATCTGCCGGAACGCCAATTCCCACATAGGCAAGGGTGGATCCAATTCCTAATAAACCAGAGGCCGCAAAGCAGAAATTGGTAAGAATAGGACCTTGCAATGCGGGCCAGATAAAATTCAAGAATTTAGTTTGGAAAGGAATACCTAGTGCTTTAGCAGTTTCATAGTAAGGCTCTTGTTTTATCTGCAGCACTGTTGTACGGGCTACCCTGGCAGGAAGGACCCAATACCCAAGACAGATCCACCCCATTAGGCTATAGAGTGAGAATGTACCAAAAGCACTTAGAAGAAGCAGGAGAAGTAACTTAGGCAAAGCAGACCAAATGTTGATGCTTTTTTCCAGAACTTCATCTACCGGAATAGTAATGTGTTTGCTCACTTTAGACGATGAGCCTCGGAATATTAAAAGGTAAAGCAGCAGCCCCATGCAGGTTAACCAATAGGCTGTTCTGGCCAGCGGGATGTAACGGATGGGAACTAAGCCATCTAAAACTGGAGAGAGGTAAAGAAAGACAAGCAGGAGAAAAAGACTGACATAAAAGTTTACTCTGTTTATTCTCATGCCTGTATTACCTAAAATTGCCGCTCCGGTCCCCCCTGCAACTCCAAGAATGGTAGTAAGCACAAGCGGCGGAAAAGACAAAAGCCAAGCGGTACGGCAACTCAAAAATAAATAGAGTAAAACATCACGGCCCAATTGATCTGTTCCTAATAGATGAGCTGGGTTGGTAAATGGAGGTAGATAAGCCAGTTCTGGAGTTGCCTCCATCTCTCTTCCCTGCAGTATTGCCCAGTGGGCAAAAATGGCCGCCATCGTAAACAGCAATAGCCAGAGCAGGCTAATTTTTCCTGCTAATGTGAAGGATTTGAATAACACCTTTTTCCCCATAGAACCGCTATCCGTTTCTGAGGCGAGGATCAAGTAGAACAAAGGCAAAATGGGTCAAACTTACCACCACTTGCCTGAAGATTAACAAGAGAAGCGTTATCCCAACAATCACCGGATAGTCGGCGGTCAAAATAGATTGCGCAAGCAAATTTCCTAAGCCTGGTAAAGAGAAGGTAATTTCTATAACCAAAGCACCTGCCATAATACCAATGGTAACTTCGCTTAAAAGTGTAAGGGAAGGTAGCAAGGCATTGGGCATGATATGTTTTTTTAGCGTTTCTTTTTGGGAAAGCCCTTTTGCCCGTGCCGTGCGGTAGTATAGTTGCCCCAATTGCTCTTCTAAACTTCTATGAAGCTGCAGTGTAAGGTGGGGTGTCACCAGTAATGCGATACAGACACTTCCTAAGACCACTGAAGGATTGGAAAGCAACGATGCGGTATGAGCGATAAAAGAACCTTCCTGCGGAAAGATAGGCAGCATAGAACCGCCAGCCACCACATAAATGGTTAGTACTAGTAGGGCAATGAGGAAGGCCGGAATACTATCCAGAAGATAAAGTACCTTCAGGGCTAAGCGGGTGGCTATTCCTCTGCTGTGGTGCGCGAAATAGAAGCCAACAAAATAAGCGACGGCAGTTGCCATAATGAGACCAAGCAATCCAATGATTACTGTTGTTCCAATTGCATGGGAAATTCTGGCTGAAACCTGCTGATAATCCTGGGTGGAAGTGCCTAAATTGCCCTGTAAGAGGTTCATCAACCAGTGGTGATATGCATTATTCGTTCCTTGCCACTGTACTGCCGGTAGATGATAGTATAAGGGGGCGCGTTGATTTTGTAGGTTCTGCCAGTGTGAGAGCAGTTGAGCAGATTCTAAACTAGGTTGAGCTTTCAGCAGTTTGGTTATTTCCTGATAAGGAGCAGCTCTTGCAATAGGAGCGTTATCATTAGTCCATAGGAGCAAATGATGGGTAAGGGTGCTGTGAACAGTATCGGGGACTAATTTCTTCCAATCATTCCAGACCCCATAGAATTTGGCAACTTGATTGAACCCATGCCTTAGCACTGCTTTTTCTACCCAAACCTTGTCAAGTTCATCAGGTTTCAGCTGTGCAGCCAGTACCTTTCCTTTGAGGGAAATATCTATGTAAAATAGAGGATCAAGTAAGCCGTTTCTCTTTAAATAATCACTTTTTACTTTTGCCAGTGTAGCCGCATTGGCGGCTCCATAAATGACGGTATCTGCCTCTTGCATGCCTTTAGGGGCATTGATAGCCGGCAATAGGCGGCTCAAAAGAAATACACACGATACGGTGAGCCAAAGTGTGAAAAGGAACTTCAGCAGTGAAAGAGATACGCTTCTGAAATTCATTCAATTCACTATTTTTTTATAAACCTTAAGACATCATACCCTGGCTTCAAGGCTGATACTACCACAGAATCGATCTTTTTACTTACAACAATCTTGCTTTGTTGAAAATAAAGAAAAACCATATTGCTTTCTTCCTGCATCTTCTGCTGCAGCTCTTTCAATAGAATTGCTTTTTCAGTAGTGCGCTCCTCTTTCGCAATTCGTTCAAGTAAGAGATCGGTCTGTCTATTGCCGAAACCCGTTACGTTTGCGCCACCTACTTTAGCATTAGAGGTATGCAGCAAGGGAACCAGATTATAGGAAAACGGATTGCCTACTAAGGTTCTGAAATAGAGATCAAAATCACGGCTCAAGAGCTTCTCGTTGATCTGACTACTCTCCATTGCTTGCAATGAGATTGGAATTCCAACTTTGCTGGCATTCTGCTGAAATAGAAGCGCCATGTTCTCGAAATCTGTGTTGCCTGCCCTATATAATAAGTTAAGTTTTAAAGAGCGGGTTTGACCGTTTATCTTTTTCTCCCATCCAGAGGAGGATTTTCTCCAGCCAGATGCAGTTAATAATTGTATAGATTTCTGAGAGTCAAATTTCAGCGGCTGCAATTCTGAATTATAGAATGTCTTTTCCTGCGGATGGACAAGCCCTACGGTAGGAGTGGCCAATCCACCGTGCAGGGAGGAAACGACGAGAGGAACGTTGATCAGATGGGCGAGCGCCTGCCGGGTGGCCTTATCCTTTAGCAGCGGATCTTCACCATTCATTCCCATAAAAATAAGATCATAGGAACTTGGTGTGTAAAAATTGAATAGTTGCCTGTATTTAGGATCTCTCTGCATCTCCTGAAACGACACTAAGGGAATATTGTCCATTACATCAACCTGCTGGCTTTTTAAGGCCAGTAAGGCAGCAGCGTTGTCGGGAACGACTTGATATACTATTTTCTCAGGATTAGCGTGCAGACCAGATTTTTGGGAGGATAGATTCTTAGCCCACCAGTTTTTCTTTTTCTCTAATAGCAAAGCTCTTCCAGAACTCCAGGAAGTTAGTTTATATGGGCCACTACCTTTCACAAAAGAAGTGTCTCTGGCTATTGCGGCACTGCTTAAGAAAGCTGCAAACTTCTTGAAGTTTTGAGTTAGGGCTAGAGAATCATGTTTCTGCCGCACCAGACGGTAAGGTATGGAGGAAAGTAAACCTTCAGGATCTAATTGATAGGCCGGTAGAACAAAGAAATCTCCGGTCATCAATTTCATTTCTGGAGAATATCCAGTGCAGGTAATGGTAAATGTAGTGGGAGAAGCAGTGGAGTACTCTATGTCTTTCATAAAACCATATTGCGCACGCCAACGCTCATTTTCCAGCAAAGGACTATGCAGCAACTTAAGGGTGAATGCTACATCTGCGGCTGTAATGGGAGAACCATTGTCCCACTTTGCTTCTGGCCTTATCGTATAGGTATAGAAAGACAATGAATCTTGCACCCGAACGCTTGGCAAGTCAACTGCCAAAAGAGGTTTTATCGTTTTATCTTTGAAGTCAACAGTTAAGAGACTTTGATGAACCAAGTTGAGCAGTTGTAAGGCAATTGCATTGCCATAACTTAATGGATGTAAAGACTCTGGATCCTGAGGTATTCTTATTCTAACAGCTGGATCAGAAGCTGGCGTTGAGCAAGAAAAAAACCATAAAAAAAAGAAGCCAAGGCTCTTTGCACAGAAGTTTTTCATATTGAGCAAGACAAGTAGGGGCATACCCTGCTCAATATTACGAAACTTGACACAATTAGCCTTGGCCCTTGATGCAGTAACTTAAAGGAATATTATCTTCCCTTAATTGCTGATATAGTATTTTTATTAATTAGTCTCTTGTTTCCCAAGTGCCTGAACCACCATAGCCAAGATCAGTGTTATTGTCACCACCTTCATTTGACTGTGAAGTAGAGGTTGTTTGAACAGATGTAGCGCTACTGGCTGAAGTTGCATTTACATCTTTTTTATCTGTAGAAATACCTGTAGCAACTAAAAGTTGAAGAAGGAGGGAGAGAAGTAATTCTGCCATGGCTTTTATTAGATTTAAGTTTATATGACAAATTTCCTACAATTAGCCATCTGCGGAAAGGAAACATTTAGTTATATTGTAACTATGAATATTTAAAGGATTTATTATATTTTTATAATATATAATTGTGTTATTTTTATAATATGGTTTAAATTTAAATATTTTTGAGAGCTATTTTTTATAAGCGTAACGATTCTATAGATCTTTGCATGAGTATTGTTTAGGGATTAAATAAAGTTAATAGTAAATCTAAATATTTACAGCAGTATGTGTGCTTTATGGAAGAATTGAGAAAATTAATACAAATTGTTGAAAAAAGAGCTGGTAAGCCAAATCATATATTTATATACAAGTCTAAAGAAGAACGTCTGTATGATGAAATTGTTAACGGAAAAATTACCGATGACCATACAGGATATTCAATTTTATATAAGAGTGGACAAGACGGCAAGGGTTTAAAAATGATTAAGTCACGTCTGAGAAAGAAGCTGATGAATCAGCTTTTTTTCTTAGACGAAGATAATGATGATATAGGTGCAGCGATAGAGCAATCTTGTTTAACTAAATATTACCAGGCGAAGGTTTTGGTAGATTCAGGAGCTAATGATCTTGCTGCTCCAATATTACATCAAGTAATAAAAAAAGCTAAAGAATTTGATTTCAATTACATTGTATCACTTTGTACAAGGACCTTGCTGCAAGTCTACATGAACTTAAACGAAAGAAGCAAGTTTTATAAAGTAAAAGAACAATTAGAGAAGATTGCCCCCCGTTTAGAAGCTGATCAAGAGTCAGAGATTCTATTTATGGAGGCTAAGGTTGAGCTAAGTTATTCTGTTTCCGCCAGAAAAAATTACTTAACAAAAGTAAAGCCAGTGATTGAGAGGCTATTGACTATCTGGACGGAAGCTCGTACGTTCAAGGCCTTTAATAATTACTACAGATTGTCTGTCTGGTTACATGAATTGCAGGGTAATTTTGAAGACATCATCACGCTAACAAATCAATTCAATGAGCTTACAGCCGATAATGATGCCTTCGCCAAGCGGTTTGACATTAAGTTCAATCAATTTATTCAGGTATATGCTTACCTAAGATGTAAAAGACTGGAGGAGGGGTTAGCGCTTGCGAATACTTACTACTCCTCATTTGATCAGAGCAGTAACAACTGGTTCGCGTACATGGAGAATTATATTCTTCTAGCCATACATGCTAAAAAATATGATGTGGCTCATTTACTGTTGCACCAAGTACAGACGAATCCTTTCATTAAAAAAATAAACAAACTGGCACAGGAGAGATGGGTGATTTTTGAGGCCTATCTGCACTTTGTAGCTCCTCAATCTGAACAACCTACTAAATGGATTACTTTGCTTCAAAATGCCCAAAATTACAGTAAAGACAAAGAGGGCTTCAATGTGGCCATCTTGATCTTGCAGGTGATGTATTATTTGGAAATAGTGGATTTTGAAGCTTTGGAATATAGAGTGGAGTCTTTGAAGAAATATGCGCAAAACCACTTTAAAGACAGCTTTAGCGAACGGAGTAGGACGTTCTTCAAATTACTGGCTGTATTGGTTCGTTCAAACTTTGATCCACTGGTGACTCAGAAGAAAGGGCAATACCTCTACACCAAACTGCAGCGTACCCCAACTCCCGGTGACGCCTATGCCGAAATAGAGATTATTCCGTACGAGCATCTATGGGAGCTTATTCTGGAACGCTTGAAAAGGGTCAACTAATCTCTCATTCTATTAAAATAAAGAGAATGGAACCATAAAGCACTTTCGTTTAGCGGCCATTTTTCCTAAAAAGCCACTAAACGGAAGTGCTAATTCTAACACTGTAAATCATTATCAATTCAGGAAGGAAGCGCGAAGATCTTTTGGTTTTAAAACTGAATTCTATATCCCAAATACGGATAAATTCCTAGCTGATAGTAAATTTTGGCCCTGTTTTCCTCTAAATCCCAGCCGTAATAAAGCTCATTTTTCTTGTTCAGCACATTGTCAGCTGCTGCAAAGATCCAGTGGGTTGTTTTTTTTGTGTTGAGCTGGTAAGACACCCGAATATCTGTTCTGAAGTAATTCCTTAGCTGAGGCCGGTAGGCGTTGGAAACGTCATAATAAATCTTGTCGGTGGATTCATTCAAGGTTTTTTCTTCGTCAATGGGAATAATTCTTCTGCCGCCAGAGTAGTTTACTCTTAAATCAAGGGAGAGGTGGTGGCGCTTATTAGGATCCAGATCAATCTCCTTTCCAATTAGGAAATTGGAGATGTAGCCAATGCTGAAGGTGGTTGGCCTTCGTTGGCCATCGCCGCCGGTAAAAGTTGACCGTAGCAGGGAGAGGTTGGCCAGCGCATAGAAACCTTTCTTTAGAAATCGTTCAGCGGTAAGTTCCAACCCATAGTTCCTGCCGGTTCCTTTGCTGACCACACTGTCTACGGTCACAAAACTGTAGTCGGTACCCAGGTTGAGCATGGAGAACGCTTCCTCGCCAGCTCGTTTGCTCACGGGCACCTTAAAGTGGTACTGGTAATATCCTTCGGCTTTCAGACGCCACGTAGGGCTCAGGTTGTAGTTATAGCTAAGTACGGCCTGTCGGCTTCTGGTGAAATCTAACTTGTTATAGGGCTGGTTGAATTCTGGACGTTCCTGGGAAAAAAAGCGATATTCATAATACACCAATGGCTGGGTTTGGCTATGGAAACCGGCTGAAAAGTTCAGTTTCTGCGCATCGGTGAGGTAGTAATCAATGGATAACCGGGGTTCAATAGCCAATCGTTTGCCTATTGAAAAGCGTTGGGCATAAACACCTGTCTGGACATCAAGGCGGGGAGAGACGGAGAACTTAGTGAGCAGGTACCCCTGCCACAGCGAGGCAGACCCTTGGGCATCGAGCGGAATTTCATAGACATCCTGCTGGTCCTGGTACATGATCTCCTGGTTGTTGTAGTACATTTTCTGCCAGGTCAATCCGCTTTTAACCAACAGCCGGGCATTGGGTTTATGGGTGATGTTGAAGCGGGTGATGAGCTGTTTCTCAAAATTCCGGAGGTAGTAGAACAGCCGGTTGCTTAGGTTACGATAGGTGGCAATGCTGGTGGCTTCCACTTGGCTCCCAGAGGTGGATACGATCAGTTCAGTAACCGTTTTGGGGATGTGGGTATAGGTGTGCTGCAGGCCAAACGCGTACATCTGGTTGTTGAGGGTAGGCTCCAAGCGGTACCTGAGCTTTCCCCAGGTGGTGGTGTCTTCGTCAATGTCATAGATAGTGACGTTGCTGCTGCCGGCAATACCCCAAGCCGAAAATTTACCGGCTTTGGGCGTGGGAATAACGGCCTTGAAAGAACCGTCTTGGTAGCGGGGTAAACCTTCGTATCCAATGTCCACACCCAATTTTTCTAAAGGTCGGAAAGTGAACAGGCGCATACTGCCCAAAAAAGAGCCCCCCCACTTTTTCACCAATGGTCCTTCCGTGACCACTTCCATTCCGTTGAGGCCCAACTGGAGCGTGTTTTCTACTTTCTTATTGTTGCCTTCCCGCAGTTTCACATCCATGACCGCTCCAATCCGGTTGCCATATTCTGCCGGAAAAGCACCCGTCAAAAAGTCTGAATTGTCGAGTAAGTTGTTGTTCAGCAAGCTAAAGGCACCGCCGGTATTAGGGGTGAAGGTAAAGTGGTTTGGGTTAGGGATTTCAACTCCCTCTAACCGCCACAGAACTCCCAGGGGAGAGTTACCCCGCACAATGAGGTCGTTGCGTTGGTCTGAGGCACTGGAGACGCCGGCATAATTGGCGGCCATGCGGCTGGGGTCTTGGCGTGACCCGGCAAAACGGTTAATTTCTTCTGTTCTGAGCGTATGCACGCTGGAGGAAATTAATAAGTTCTGAGGCAGTGTCTTATCTCGTTCTGCCACCACCAATACTTCAGCTTCCTGGATGTAGCTTTCGGCTAGTTGGACGGAGACTACCGTTTCTTTTCCAGACACGACCATGATATTGGAAATCTGGCTTTCTTTATACCCCAAGTACGTGACCTTAAGGGAGTGCCGACCGATGGGGAGCCGGTCCAAGGCGAAAGAACCGTCAATTCCAGTACTAACGGCGCGGTTAGGCTCCACTGAAATCAGTTGCACGGTAGCTCCAATCAATGGCGTTTTTAAGCCCGCATCTATTACTGTGCCACGAAGGGTTTGGGTGTAGTTTTTTAGAGCTGAGGAAGCATCGGGGTCTTTGGGCGTAAGAACAATCTGTTCCCCAATGATGCGGTAGGAGAGTTCCGCGCATTCACAAAGTTCGGCTAATGCATTAACCAGGGAAAGAGCGGTGGCCATACAGGAAACCGGTGCGTTCAGGGGCAGCTGACTGTTACTATAGGAAAAACGGAGCTGGTACCGCTTCTCCAGGTCTTGGAGCACCTGCTCCAGTGGGGTTTTCTCGTAACGGAACGAAACAGGTGTACTTAGTGGCACATCCTGCGCCCCAGCCTTCTGCCAAGAGAGAAGCCAAACGATGGCGCAAAGAAATATGACAACCTGTTTTGGCAAAGCCCTTAAATTGAGGAAAGCTATTTTGGTAAATAGGGTGAAGTAGATTGCTAATTTCCATATTTCGGGTATATCTACAAAATCATAGCATTAAAATAGCTGGAATACAGTCTTTTTATCTACTTCTGAATGTTGACAAGACTTTCCTATGGCTCAAGTAGGACAAAACGCCAAAAGAATAGTTTTGCCCTGATTTTGGGAAAAGAAGCTCTAAACGTAATTCAGCGGTGTTGATTAAAGTTATAGTACCGCTTCCCTTCATTGTTAAAGACTTGCCGGTTCTTTTATTGTTTTAGCTAGAGTTCTCTGTCTCTACTGAATTTGATATAGAGCAATGACTAGAGCAATGACAAGCGTTTAGGGGCTGTTTTTCCAGAAACAGCCCCTAAACGCTTGTCAGTCAAAAATGAAAATTAAAAGTACAGCGGAGGGTTTCAATTACCGTTTACTACTTTGCCCGAACCTGTGACGTAGGTGGAGATGGAAGCCGGATTGCCCCTGTAGTAGATATTGCCGCTGCCCGTGACGGTGGCATCAAAGGTACCGTTCACCCAAATCTGCTGTATGCCAGACCCGCTGGAAAGTACCTTTGCCGTATCTGCGTTCATGAAATAGCCTTCAATTTTGCCAGAGCCACTAAGCGTGGTCTCCAGATGATTGGCAAAGCCTTCTAAGGTGATTTGACCCGAACCTGAGTGCAGTAAGTTAATTCTTGCTATGCTGCCCAAATAGTGGATAGTACCAGAACCAGATAAACCCACCCGCAGTTTCTGTGAAGAAGGCACTGCCTGTACACGTACATGGCCAGAACTCTTTAGTTCCACATGCTCAATATCGGGCATGGTGATGTAAACCGTGGCTTCCTCGTTGGAGTACTCTAAGCAGGACTCGGAACGAATCACCAGTGTTTGGTTCACCACCTCAGTCTTAATCTCCTTCAGCAGGTTTGAGTAACTTTCTAGGCTTACTTCGGGGGCTTTCCCTTCGGTGATGACCACGTTGCCGGCAATGCGCATGTCTACTCCCTTGAAAGCAACTACGTTCCGGACTTCTTTTTTAATAGAGCCGCTGCCCTCCAGGCAAGGGCCAGAACCTAAAATATCACAAGAGAGGAGAAACCCTGTTAAGCAGAAAAGCGAGAGATAATTAAGCGTGGCTTTAAGGTGCATGTTTTTAGAATATGGCCTATCAAAGACCAGCGGTACTAGTTGCAGCCTGTACCCTCCAGGGTGTACGAGCCAGCTTCGGCTTTCACTTTTAGGTCTGAGGATATTTCCAGAATGGACAAGATCTCTTTGAGTTCCGGATTGGCGAAGGTACCCGTGAACGTACATTGCTGTACCCCCTTATTAGGAACTTGGATGGACACGTTGAAGTACTCCCCCAGTTGCTTGGCCACCTCTGAAATGGAAGTGTTCTGGAAAACCAGTGCTTGCCAATCTGGCTGTGCTGTTCTCTGGGTTTGTTCTTTGCCCAGTGAACCATCTGCTGCCAACACGCCCGTAAAACCAGGAGTAAGAATTACCTGTTTCTGGTTCTGTAAGGAGGCGAAAGCAACCTTGCCCGTCACTACAGCCACAGATACGTCTGAGGTACCTTTGGGAGCCTTCACGTTAAAAGATGTTCCCAGGACGGTGGTTTGGGCATTGCCGCTCTTGATCACGAAAGGCTGGGCTGGATTCTTGCGCACTTCAAAAAATCCTTCGCCTATCAGTTCCACTTTTCTTTCAGAGCCTCTAAAGGCGGTCTGGTATCTGAGGGTGGAGTTTTCATTTAAGGTCACCTGGCTGCTGTCTGGGAGGTAAATCAAATGACGCTCACCGGCAGCGGTGGCAATCTGGGTCCAGGCAGGGGAGGAGTTAAACTGCAAATACCCTAGCCAAGCCAAACCAGCGGCCAACACAAAGGCTGCGGCGTACTTGTATAGGGTATTCCACGGGAAGTGTGAAGCTTCTTGCGGGGCTGGTTCTGTGGCGGCTGTATTAGCCTGATGGATAGGAATCACTTTGCTGGTTGGGGTAATCTCTGCTTTGGCGCAGAACTTGCTCCAGGCAGCCTCTACATTGGGTTCAAAGGTATGGTTCTGTTCCTCGCCTACCTCGTCCCAAACCTCTAGTGCGTTGGCCCATTGCTGGGAGTGGGAGTCATTCTCATTTAACCAGGCGGTAAAAGTCTGCTGCTCTGAATCTGAAAGTTCCCCCCGAAGTGCCTTCGCCATTAAAACCCATTCTGGGCCCTCATGGGTTTCAAGTATCGGTTTTGTCATGTTTGTTGGTGTCGTGGTATATAAGTGACAAATAATAAGGTTATTACCCCTATGTCTGCCTCAAGAAAATGTTAAAGTAATGTTAATATTTGGCTGGCCTCTGATAAATGCAGTAAGAATGAGGAAGTTAAGCACAGTAACAGTAAGTGTTCCCGTAAGATCTTGAGAGCCTTTCCCATTTGGTTTTCAACCGTTTTAGGAGAAAGTTGAAGCGTATCTGCTATTTCTTTGTAGGTGAGTTCCTCAAAACGGCTCATCTCAAAAATAAGTCGGCACTGGGGTGGTAACGCCGCCAAGGCCTGTTGAATTCTAGCCTCCATCTCTGTGCCTGCCAGCAGTTCCATAGTGGTGTTGGCTGAGAGGGAAGATTCAAAAGCAGTGGTGTCTTCTGCCAGTACCAACCGCTTCTGCTTCTCAAGGTAGTTAAGGGCTTGGTTGGTGACCGAACGGACTAAGTAGGCTTTATAGGAAGTACTAATTTCCAATACTTCCCGGTTTTGCCAGATTTTGCAGAAAACTTCCTGTACCAAATCTTCGGCGGCTTCCGTGTCTTTGGTAAAACGCACAGCCGTTCGGCACAGAAGAGCGTAGTACTGCTTAAACAACGTTTCCATAAAAAGGGACTCGTTCGTTTTGAGCAGGGAATGCAATTCCTGGTCTTGGGTAAGTAAAGGTGTACCCATTATCGTAAAATTAAGTGTAATGCAAAGATAGAAGAAGCTGAATGGCATCCTATATTTCGGCCTAAAATCAAAGCTGAGGTAGGGCTTAATTACTTAATTTTGATTAACTAGAACCCAAATATCCCTTTGAAAAGGACAGACGTTCCTATGACCCAACATTTTCCTAAAAATGACCCTAAAGTGATGAGAGCCTGGTGCTTTTATGACTGGGCCAATTCTGTTTATTCCCTTGTAATTACCACCGCCATTTTCCCCATCTATTATGATGCCCTCACCAAAGGGGAGAACGGGGGCATCGTGAGCTTTTTTGGGCTGAATATTACCGCCTCTGTGCTGTACAGTTATGCATTGACGGGAGCTTTCCTAACCATTGCTTTTCTGAGTCCCTTGCTCACGGCCATCGCCGATTACGGGGGCAACAAAAAGACGTTTATGCGTTTCTTCTGTTACATGGGTTCTTCGGCGTGTATGGGGCTCTTCTTCTTCACGGAGCAGACTTTTTCCATTTCTGTGCTGCTGTTCATGGTGGCTGCCATCGGCTTTAGTGGGAGTATCGTCTTCTACAATGCCTATCTACCGGAGATAGCCACCGAGGACCAATTTGACCGGCTGAGCGCCCGCGGTTTCTCCTTAGGCTACATTGGCAGCATGATCCTGCTCATTCTCTCATTGTGTCTGGTGTTGTTTCCTGAGGTGGTGGGCATTGAGGACAAAGGCCTCCCCGCGCGTATCTCTTTCCTCATGACGGGGCTGTGGTGGTTTGGTTTCTCCCAGTATTCTTTTGCGTATTTACCAGACAATGCAAACGGCACCGCCGAAGGGAAGGAAGACAAAAGCTATCTCCTGAATGGTTTCAAGGAGTTGGGGAGGGTTTTCCGGATGCTGAAGGGGCTTCCGCTGCTCAAGCGCTTTCTGCTGGCTTTTTTCTTCTATAACATGGGCGTACAGACGGTGATGTACATGGCCTCACTGTTCGGGTCTAAGGAATTAAACCTCCCGGAGACTGCTTTGATTACGGTGCTACTGATTATCCAGGGGGTAGCCATAGGCGGGGCATACTTCTTTGCCTGGCTCTCCGGAAAAGTTGGAAACACCATGGCCTTGGTGTGGGCGGTGCTGGTGTGGGTAGGCATTACCGTAGGCGCGTATTTTGTGACTACCGGAAACCAGTATTATGTGCTGGCTTTTGTGGTGGGAGCGGTGATGGGCGGGGTGCAGTCGCTTTCCCGTTCTACCTACAGCAAACTGCTACCCGAAACCACGGACCATGCTTCCTTCTTCAGCTTTTATGACATCTGTGACAAAGTTGGCTTGGCCCTTGGCACGCTGGCGTTTGGGGCAACCGAACAGTTCTTCGGGTCAATGCGGAACAGCATTCTAGCGCTACTGGTCTTCTTCGTGATTGGGTTGGTCTTCCTTTTCACCATCAGGACCCGCAAACTGGCCCCGGTTGAGCCGGTGGCTTAGGTACAATTTTTATAAAAACAGCGGGGGCATCCAAATTAATGGATGCCCCCGCTGTTTTAGGCCTAATTTCAGAAAAACAGCCCCTAAATGCTATTTGGCGACGTAGACTTTCTCTCCGTTCAGGTACGTGCTTACTACTTTCACGTCTCTGATGGCTTCAGGCTTTATGATCATGATGTCCTGCTCCAGGATCACAAAATCAGCCATTTTACCGGGTTCAATGCTGCCTTTCTGCTTTTCCTCAAAATTGGCGTAGGCCGCCCAGATAGTGGTGCCGCGTAAAGCTTCTTCGCGGGTGAGGGCGTTCTCCATCTGGAATCCCCCATCAGGATAGTTCTTGGCATCCTGGCGGGCAATAGCCGCATGGAAACCGTAGAGCGGATTGATGTGCTCCACCGGGAAATCTGAGCCCAACGGAATCATGTTATTCTGCTGTAACAGTGCTTTGAAAGCATACGCATGTTTTACCCGGTCAAGCCCCAGGCGTTCGCTGGCCCAGTACATGTCTGAGGTGGCGTGGGTAGGCTGCACCGATGGCAAAATGCTGTACTTCCCGAACAGCGGCACATCCTGCGGGTTCACCACCTGGGCGTGTTCTATGCGCCAGCGCCGGTCATTTTTGCCTTTGAGCAGGTTGCCGTAGATCTGGAGAATCACTCGGTTGGCAGAGTCTCCAATGGCATGGGTGTTCATCTGGAAGTTATGCTCATACAACTCCGCGGCCAGGTCTTTGTACTCCTGCACCGTCTCCAGCAGGAAACCCGTTTCATTTGGCCGGTCTGAGTAGGGGTGAAGCAGGCACGCGCCCCTTGAGCCCAAGGCACCATCGCCATACACTTTGAAGGATCTAATGTTTAGCCGATCAGTGGTATAAGGACCGTTCTTGAAGTAATGGCTCTTGTTCTCAGGTGTAGGGCTGAGCATGGCGTACACACGCACGCGCAACTCCTCCTTTTTCTGCAGGGAGTCCAGCAGGTTCACCGAGCTTTTGGGCAAACCGGCGTCTACCACGGTGGTAATCCCCACCGCGAACAGGTTTTGCTCTGCCTGTTTCAGCGCTTCGGTCATTTCTTTCGCCGAAGGTGCCGGGATCTTACTGAATACCTGATCACCCGCTTTGTCTACCAGAATGCCGGTGGGCTGACCGTTTTTCACTTCCACCAGGCCACCGTTCACCTTGGTTTGGGCCGTGATGCCTGACAGGTCAAGGGCTTTCTGGTTCACGAGATAGGCATGGCCGTCTACCCGTTCAATCACCACCGGGGTGTCTGGAAAGAGTTGGTCCAAGGTGTCTTTCGTGGGGAACTGCTTTACCTGCCAGTCGTTCTGGTCCCAGCCCCGGCCAACCAGCCACGTCACTTCTGGGTGCTTCTGGCGGTGCGTTTGCAGGCGCTGCACTACCTCGGCAAAGGAATTAGTGCCCACCAGATTGGCTTCCCGCAGGCCGGTAGCATACCCGTAGAAGTGCGCATGGGCATCAATGAGGCCCGGGTAAACGGGTTTGCCTTGGGCATCTACTTTCTGGGCGGCTTTGTATTTCTTCCGGAGTGCCTCAGAGGTGCCCACTTCCAGGATTTTTCCGTCTGCCACCGCAAAGGCCTCGGCTTTCTCAAACTGAGGATTAACCGTGTAAACAGTAGCGTTGTATACCAACAGATCTGCTTTTGTGCCCTGGCTACAGGAGGAGAGGAGCGACAGAGACACCAGCGCCGACAGCCCCAGAGAACCCCACTTTTTAGTCATAGCGCAGGTGTTTTACAGATTCACCGGAGTCACGCAGTTCCAGCAAGGCGTCAATGCCTATCTGTAAATGCTTGGTCACGAAATCTGCGGTGATGCGGAGGTCACTTTCGGCGGTTTTCACGCCGTCTGGGGTCATGGGGTTGTCAGAAACCAGCAAGAGCGCACCGTGCGGGATATCATTCATAAAACCTACCACAAAGATGGTGGCGGTTTCCATGTCTACTCCCAGGGCTCTGATGGAGCGCAAATATTCCTTAAAATCCTCGTCATGTTCCCAAACGCGGCGGTTGGTGGTGTACACGGTACCGGTCCAGTAATCCATTTCGTGTTTCTTGATCATGGAAGAGACCGCCCGCTGCAGGCGGAAAGAAGGCAGGGCCGGAATTTCCGGTGGAAGGTAATCGTCTGAGGTTCCTTCCCCTCTGATGGCGGCAATGGGAAGAATGAGATCACCCAGCTTTGATTTCTTCAGGCCACCGCATTTGCCCAGGAACAAAGCAGCTTTGGGTTTCACGGCAGAAAGCAGGTCCATCACCGTGGCGGCCATGGCGCTCCCCATCCCGAAGTTGATGATGGTGATGTTCTCTGCGGTAGCGGTTTGCATGGGCTTGTCGGTGCCTTTGATCTCTACCCCGAAGTGATCGGCGAACATGACCACGTAGTTGATGAAGTTGGTGAGCAGGATGTACTCCCCAAATTCATTTAGAGGACGGCCCGTGTAGCGAGGGAGCCAGTTCTCTACAATCTCCTTTTTGGTTTTCATAATTTTACTTTTGATCAAATTTCAGAAAAACGGCCGCTAAACAGCATTGCTGCCACCAAACCGCTATTTTTGGGCAATGGAACAACTTTCTCTGCCCGCATATTCCCACAAACTTAAGGATTCTGAAGGGAAAACATTTATTCTGGACCAGGTAAGGCGCAAATATGTAGTGTTAACCCCAGAGGAATGGGTGCGGCAGCATGTGATCCATTTTCTACACCAGTACCTAGGTTATCCGCTTTCGCTCATGAGTGTGGAAAGGGGCACCAAGTACAACGCGCTGCAGAAACGCACCGACCTTAGAATCTATACCACCGCCGGGTCTCCGCTTCTGTTGGTGGAGTGCAAGGCCGCCCACGTGCCTATTACGGATGCTACCGTACGGCAGGTTGCCGTGTACAACCAAACGGTTGCCGCACCTTATTTAATGGTAAGCAATGGCCTGCAACATTACTGTTGGCACGTGAACCCGCAGAGTAAGCAGATAACTCCTATCTCAGTTTTGCCTTCTTTTTCAGAAATTAGCCTCTAAACGCAAATTAATGTTGTTCAAAGAACTCATAGCTGAACGGTTTTTGTAGAATGTGCTATAAAAAGAAAGGCCTCCTGTTACTGGAACAGGAGGCCTTTCTTTTTATAGGGCAAACTAAGCTAATACTTCCGCTACGTCTGTCAATGGAAGGTTGAAGGCTTCAGCAACACCTGGATACACCACTTTGCCGTCTACCACGTTCAAGCCAAGCTTCAGCTCGTCGCGCTCAATGCAGGCTTGTTTCCAGCCTTTGTTGGCCAGTAATAGAGCGTAAGGCAATGTGGCATTAGTCAGCGCAAGGGTAGAGGTGTAAGGTACCGCACCTGGCATGTTGGCTACGCAGTAGTGTACCACATCATCAATGATGAACGTTGGGTTCTCGTGCGTGGTTGGTTTACAGGTTTCAATGCAACCGCCTTGGTCAACGGCAACGTCTACCAACACCGTACCTGCCTTCATGTCTTTCAACATGTCGCGGGTGATGAGGTGAGGAGCTTTGGCACCTGGTATCAGTACCGCACCAATAATAAGATCAGCGGTTTTAATGGCCGCCTTGATATTGTAGTGGTTAGACATGACCGTAGTCACGTTGGCTGGCATGATATCATCCAACTCGCGCAGACGCTTCAGGCTGATGTCCATGATGGTCACATTGGCCCCGAAACCAGCCGCGATTTTAGCTGCTTGGGTACCCACAATACCACCACCTAAGATTAATACATTGGCTGGTTGTACGCCTGGTACGCCACCTAACAGAATTCCGCGTCCTTTCAAGGGTTTCTCCAGATACTTGGCACCTTCCTGCGGAGCCATACGGCCTGCTACTTCACTCATAGGAACCAGCAAAGGCAGAGAGCGGTCTTTCAGCTCAACGGTTTCATAGGCAAGGCAAGTGGCTTTGCGTTCAATCATAGCGCGAGTAAGCGGCTCATAAGAAGCAAAGTGGAAATAGGTGAATAATAATTGGCCTTCCTTGATAAGGCTATATTCCTGCTCAATCGGCTCTTTTACTTTTACGATCATGTCGGCGATGCCGTACACTTCTTCAATGGTAGGAAGAACGGTAGCGCCGGCAGAACGGTACTCCTCGTCCTGGAAGCCACTGCCTTCACCGGCGGTAGCCTGTACATAGACCGTGTGCCCGTTCTTTACAAATTCCGCCACGCCTCCGGGGGTAAGGGCCACGCGGTTTTCGTTGTTTTTTATCTCCTTTGGAAGACCAATAATCATTTTGCAGATTTTTATAGAGTGGTGAAAAAGTGCGTAAATATACACCAAGCTCCTATCAATATAGCAACTTTTGAGGCTAATTAAATTAACGTTTGTTAGGAGATAGCCGTTTTAGGCACCTTTTTAGCAAATATCATCAGATTTGTTCCTCTTATGAAATGTGTAGGAGCTACCTTGTTTATGCTGCTGTCTTGGAGTAACACTGATAGGGCTTCCTCTACTAGTGCTGTTTCTATTTTACTAATAAGCTAAAATAGAAACGCCCTGCTTTGTAGCAGGGCGTTTCTTAAGACTGAAGTAATAGTTTTACTAGTGTCGTTCTAAGTTTAAATTTATCGGCTGTATAATCTATTGATTATCAGTATTTATAAATAAAAAAAGGCAGTAGCTGTGCCACTGCCATTAGTACAAAATAAAACTATGAAAAAACTATTTAAAAGGCACAGACGCCTTATTGATCTTTACGCTGCTTTGCTTTGCTAAGCTTTCTACCACTTTGGCCTTAAGAGTAAGGGTGGCGGCAGTACCTGTGATGTCGTTAGAAACTAAGGTTACTGTCTCAATTCTGTCCTGTAACACCTGCGGGCTGTAGATAAGTTCCAATTTTGCAGACTGACCTGCTTTTACCACAGATGGGCTCATTTTGTAAGCAATACAGTTGCAGGCGGCTTGTATACCTGTAATGTTTAGATCAGACTTCCCTGTGTTTTTCACAGTGAATTTGGCAGTGGCTTTCTGGCCTTTTTCTAATTTACCGAAATCAAAGGTGGTGCTGGTAAAATCCACTTTAGGGGAGTTGGCGATTTCTTCTGCAGACGCAGCCGGGGCGGGGGCAACAGCGGCAGATTTCTGCACTACTGTACCTTTGATAAACAGAGAAATAGACTCTGGCTGACCGTTAGAAGTGACCGTTAAAGTTTTGTTAAAGGCCCCTGGGCGACCTGCACTGTTATAGCCCGCTTTCACTACGCCGGTTTTACCTGGCAGAATGGCTTCTTTGGGCCACTCTGGGGTAGTACAGCCGCAGGAAGCCTGCACGTGTGAAATAGTTACCGGTTGGTTACCGGTATTCTTGAATTTGAATTCGTAAATGGCTTGTACCCCTTCAGTTACGTTGCCAAAATCATGTAAGTCTTTCTCAAAAGTCAGCACGCCTTGTGCTGAGACCATTCCTTGAGAGAGCACTACCAGTGCCAATGCCAGAAAAAGATAAATTTTTTTCATAATTTTTAGATGATTTGCTTCGGTTTTGCTGCCTAGCTACAGGCAAAACAAAAATAGAAAAAATAAGTTCGGATAGCTACAAATATTGTGTATTGCTTGCTAACGTATGTTAGTTAAATTTGAAAATGGCTGAAAACTTAGTTAGTTTTGGCTTTAAAAATCCTTTTAGGACCTTATAAAAGAACGCATGCAAACCGTTGAACGGATCAATCACCTTTCCCTTACCAGAGAAGAGATGTTGCAGGACTATCGCATCGCCTGCGAGAGTCGGCAGGCCAGTTTAACCGGCCGAAAGGAAGTGTTCATGGGCAAAGCCAAGTTTGGGATTTTCGGAGACGGGAAGGAAGTAGCTCAATTGGCCATGGCCAAATTTTTCCGTCCCGGCGATTTCCGCTCAGGATATTACCGTGACCAAACCTTTATGTTTGCCATTGGGGAACTGACCGTCCAGCAGTTTTTCGCGCAGCTATACGCCCACACAGATGTGGAGCAGGAGCCTTCCACGGCGGGCCGCAGCATGACGGGCCATTTCGGTACCCGGCTGCTAGACGAGGAGGGAAAATGGAAGCCTCAGACTACCTCCAAAAATTCCTCAGCAGATATTTCTCCCACCGGAGCGCAGATGCCTCGTTTGGTAGGGCTGGCTTATGCTTCCAAATTATATAGAGAGAACCCTGAGTTGCACCAATTCACTGATTTCTCCATTAACGGGAATGAAATTGCCTTCGGGACCATAGGGAACGCCTCTACTTCTGAAGGAGTTTTCTTTGAAGCCATCAATGCCGGTGGTGTCTTGCAGGTGCCCATGTTAGTTTCTGTGTGGGATGATGGCTATGGTATTTCGGTGCCAGCCCAATATCAAACCACCAAAAGCAGCATTTCTGAGATCTTGGCTGGCTTTCAACGCGAAGCCCCGGGGGAACAAGGCTATGAGATCTTCAAGGTAAAAGGCTGGGATTACGCTGGGCTCTGCGAAGTATACCATAAAGCTACGCAAGTTTGCCGTGAGCAGCACGTACCTGTGCTTATCCACGTGGAAGAGGTAACGCAACCGCAGGGGCACTCTACCTCAGGCTCGCACGAGCGCTATAAGTCTAAAGAGCGCTTGGCTTGGGAAGAAGAGTACGACTGTATTAAGCAGATGCGCAACTGGCTTATCTCCAACGGCTACGCAGACCATGCAGAATTAAACCAGATTGAAGCTGAGGCGAAAGAGGCCGTGAAAATTGCCCGCGCCAATGCCTGGAATTCTTTCAATGCCGCTATTCAGGAAGACCATCAGCAATGTCTGCACTTGCTGGAGCAGCTGTCGGCAAGCATGGAACAGAATGCCTCTGAAATAGCTTCTCTGCGCGATGAACTGCACAAAACTGTCAATCCCCTGCGCTCAGATGCAATCAGAACAGCCCGTCGGGCCTTACGCATTGCCCGTACTGTGAAAACGGCGGCCAAGCGCGACCTGGTGAAGTGGTTGGAAGCGGTACAGGGAGAAAACGCGGAACGTTATAATTCTTACCTCTACAGCCAGTCAGATGAGTCTGCCCTGTTGGTGGAGGAAATTAAGCCGGAATACACAGAGAACAGCCCCTTGGTAGATGCCCGCGAGGTATTACAAGCCTGTTTTGATGCCGCTCTGGCCCGTGAGCCCCGTCTGTTCGCCATTGGTGAGGACGTTGGGAAGATTGGGGATGTGAACCAAGCATTTGCCGGTTTGCAGGAAAAGTACGGTGAGCTTCGTGTCACTGACACAGGTATTAGGGAGTGTACCATTGTAGGACAGGGGATTGGCGCGGCTCTGCGTGGTTTACGTCCTATTGCCGAAATCCAGTACCTGGATTACCTGCTCTACGCCATCCAGATTCTGAGCGATGATGTGGCTAGTCTCCAGTATCGCACCAAGGGTGGGCAGAAAGCGCCGCTGATTATCAGAACCCGCGGGCACCGTCTGGAAGGGGTTTGGCACTCTGGTTCTCCCATGGGCATGATTCTGCACAGCCTGCGCGGCATGCACGTGTTGGTGCCCCGCAACATGACCCAGGCCGCTGGTTTCTACAACCTGCTCCTGAAGTCAGATGAGCCGGCCCTGGTGGTGGAATGCCTCAATGGCTATCGTTTAAAAGAAAGAATCCCCGTCAATATTGGTGAATTCACTGTGCCACTGGGCCAGCCCGAGATCCTGAGAAAAGGAACCGATATCACTATTGTAACCTATGGTTCAATGTGTCGTGTAGTAATGGAAGCCGCTGAACAACTTCAGTCTGTAGGCATCTCTGCCGAAGTGATTGACGTTCAGACGCTGCTTCCGTTTGACTTGGAGCATACCATCACAGACTCTATCCGGAAAACCAACCGTGTATTGTTTACCGATGAAGACGTTTCTGGCGGAGCCACCGGTTTCATGATGCAGAAGGTAGTTGATGAGCAGGAAGCCTGGCGCTGGTTAGATTCTAAGCCGGTGGCGCTCGCGGCGCAGGACCACAGACCTTCTTACTCTACAGACGGAGACTACTTCTCTAAACCAAGCATAGAAGATGTGTTTGAAACCGCTTATGCCATCCTGCACGAAGCAGATCCGGCTGCGTTTCCTTCTTTATACTAATTCACTGTCTTTCGCATAAAAGCCGGGGGCTGCTTTCAATAAAGCAGCCCCCGGCTTTTATGCGAAAGACAGATAGTTAACCTATTGTTTAGAGAAAAGAATCACTTCTGAGGTAGTAACCGTAGGACTTTCATTGTGGCTTCTGTCCAAGATTTTTACATCAAAGCGGATGGTGTCTCCGGCTCTTAAAGGGTAGAAAGAATCTCTGGGGTTGTCAAAAATATTTAAGCTGTATCTGATATCGCCCTCCAGAGGCTCCTGCCGCTCAATGGTTGAGACTCTTGGGAAGCGGCTATGGAAGACTAGCGGTGTAGTCCCCGGATAAAGTACCCGCTCATACTGCCCATTCACTTTCTTGTAGATATTGCAAAAAATATTGTTGAAGTAGGGATCTCTGCTGGAAAAAGGCGGTTGTATATCTTTTGGGAATATGGTTTCAGATAAACCTAAATCTCCATCGCCGTCCTGAAACCGAACTACCAGAATAAGCGAATCGTAGATCACATTCTGCGGATTCCGCAACGTGCGCTGCTCTATATCTCTAAAGGTAAGGGTAGGGGCTAGGTCAAACTCAGGCTCGTCATAGCAGCTGCTTAAGCCCAGAGAACCAAACACAAAAGCTAAACCTAAAAAGAGTCTATGTTTCTTCATAGCATAATTATGTGCTTCTAAGGTACAAATCCTAACGCGCACTTACTTACTTTGTTGTAAATTTTACTATCAACTCCCATGGGATTTGCCCAAGAATATAAGAAAGATATCCTTCAGAAAGGTCCGCAGGATTTCCATGCCGCCGCTCTTGATCTGTTCCAGTACCAAGCTAACCATAATGCTGTTTACAAAGAATACCTCCATTTCCTGAAGATAAACCCAGCGGAGGTGCGGCACCTGCATCAAATTCCTTTCCTGCCAATTGAATTCTTTAAGACGCATACAGTGCAGTCTCATGCTTTTGAGCCGCAGGTAATTTTTAAAAGCAGCGGAACCACCTTACAGCAACGGAGCCAACATATGGTAGCTGATGCCGAGTTCTACAAAAAACACGCACAGGCCCTATTTGAGGAAACTTATGGTGTGCTGAAGGAATGTGTGGTGCTGGCGCTGCTGCCATCTTACCTGGAGCAGGGAGATTCTTCTCTGGTCATGATGGTAGACCATTTTATACAGGCCACCGGACAAACCCAGGAAGGCTTTTATCTCAGAAACCACGCAGATCTGCGGCAGGCAGTGCAGGAAGCCAAAACTAACGGACAAAAGGTGTATCTGTTTGGGGTAACGTATGCATTGCTGGACCTGGCGGAGGAGGTAACCCCAAATGAATTTTCTGGCGTCACTATCTTTGAGACCGGTGGTATGAAAGGCCGACGCAAGGAAATGGTGCGCGAAGAACTGCACCACGCTTTGAAAGCCGCTTTTGGGGTGGATGCCATCCATTCTGAATACGGCATGACTGAGCTACTTTCCCAGGCCTATTCTACCGGCGAGGGTATTTTTACGCCGTCCCGCACGCTGCGGGTGCTGGTGCGGGAAGTCAATGATCCTTTCTCCGTGAGCAGTGAGGCGGGCTCCGGAGGGGTAAACGTGATTGACTTGGCCAATGTAGATTCCTGCGCCTTTATTGAAACCAAGGACCTGGGCAAACTTTACCCCGATGGCTCCTTTGAGATTTTGGGTCGGTTTGACAACGCCGACATCAGGGGCTGCAACTTGCTGGTGGGGTAGCGTTTAGCGGCTCTTTTTTCAGAATTTGCCTTAAAACGGAATCGGCTCCTAATGATCAATTGGGAGCCGATTCCGTTTAAAAAAAAGGAAGTAGTTCTACTTGGCGTAGGCGCGGGCATCTTCTTCTGTGATAGTGTCTTCGCTCATAATGACCAAGCGTTCTACCACGTTTCTGAGCTCGCGCACGTTGCCGCGCCAATCCAGGCCTTGAAGGTAGGTAAGCGCTTCCGGCGATATTTTCTTGGGCTTATTGCCATAGTCGCGGGCTACGTCTTGCAGGAACTTGTTCACCAGATCAGGAATGTCTTCGCGGCGTTCGTTCAGTGGGGGCACGTGGATGAGGATCACGCTCAGGCGGTGGTACAAGTCTTCCCGGAAGTTCTTGGCCTCAATTTCCTCCAGCAGGTTTTTATTGGTAGCCGCTACCACACGCACATCCACCGTAATGTCTTTGTCGCCGCCCACGCGGGTGATTTTATGCTCTTGCAGCGCCCGAAGCACCTTGGCCTGCGCCGAAAGGCTCATGTCGCCAATCTCGTCCAGAAACAGGGTACCACCGTTGGCCTGCTCAAATTTGCCTATGCGCTGCTTTACCGCCGAGGTGAAAGAACCTTTCTCGTGGCCGAACAATTCGCTTTCAATCAATTCACTGGGAATGGCGGCGCAGTTCACTTCCACCAACGGGCCGCTGGCGCGGTTGCTTTGCTCGTGCAGCGAGCGGGCCACCAGCTCTTTCCCGGCGCCATTGGGGCCCGTGATGAGCACGCGGGCATCTGTGGGGGCTACTTTGGCAACCGCCGATTTTACTTTGCCTAACGCTCCAGAGGTACCTACCATCTCATAGGTCTTGGAGATCTTTTTCTTCAGCGTCTTAGTCTCAGTGACCAGCGTGGCCTTGTCCAAAGCATTGCGCACCGACACGAGGAGCCGGTTCAGGTCCGGTGGTTTCACCAGGAAGTCATAGGCGCCTTTCTTGGTGGCCTCTACGGCGGTGTCAATGGTGCCGTGGGCCGAAATCATGATAAAAGGGGTGTCTGGAGCCAGAACAGTGGCGCGTTCCAGTACTTCCATGCCGTCCATTTTAGGCATTTTGATGTCACAGAGCACCACGTCGTATTTACTTTTCTGCAGCAGATCAATGCCGCGCTCGCCGTCCTCGGCCTCGTCTACGGTATAGTTTTCGTATTCCAGAATTTCTTTGAGGGTGTAGCGGATGCTACGCTCGTCATCAATGATCAGAATCTTGGGCATGTGTGTCTTCTTTACGGTCCGAACGGTTAAAGTTCGTGAATTATTTGAGACGGATACGGGAGAAACAACGTTGTGGATGTTTTAGGGCTAATTCTGGAAAAAGAGCCGCTAAACGCAAACCGTTGAATACTGCGGGTAACCCTTGGCATTACCTTGGTGTTTAGCGGCTCTTTTTCTGAAATCTTGCCTAAACCAGCGCCCTCTAGAAAATGAGACCATGTTTTTTGGGGGCAACATTACGGCATCAGGAAAGGGTGAGCAAACCCTCCAGCACAATCTGGGCCTGACTGCGCACCTCCAGGGAGTTTGGTCCGGTAATAGTAAGCTGCATCTGCCCACCCCGCGCCGAAAGCTGGGCGGCCACTAATTCAGTTTTTGCCAGTTGGTCGGACCAGTACTTGGCTAGTACGCTGTGGGCGGAACCAGTGACCGGGTCTTCATTGATGCCTACCCTGGGCCAGAAGCAGCGAGAGTAAAAATCGAAGCCGGGGTCTGTGGACTTGGCCGTCACCGCCAGCCCGTTTACGGAGATGGGTAACTGGAGCAAGCGGGCAAAGTCGGGCTTAATCTGGAGCAGCGTCTCTTTGTCGGGTACTTCCAGCACCAGCATTTGAATGGCTTCTGAGAAGTACAACGGATACGTACCCGCCAAACCTAAGGCTTCCAAGAGCATGGGGAGGGGAGCCAGTGCTGCGTAGGGGTACAGCGGGAAATGCATGAGAATGGCGTCTTCCTCTCTAAAAGCGCTTAACACCAACTGCTCCTGCGTAACAAACGTGACCTGCGGAAGGCCCTGTTTCTCCAGCACTACTTTACTGGATGCCAGCGTGGCGTGGCCGCAGAAAGCAATTTCCACGGTGGGAGTGAAATACCGGATGGAATAAGTGGCGTCTTGGTGCTGCATAGGCACCAGAAAAGCAGTCTCTGAAAGGTTGAGTTCAGCGGCGATGGCCTGCATCTGCGGTTCTGCGAGCGACTGGTCCAAGAGGCAAACGCCAGCCGGATTCCCTTTGAAGGACTCCCGCGTAAACGCGTCTACAATAAAGGTCTTTACGTTCATGTTCCTCCTAAAAATGGATTGGGTAAGTTCGCGATTTGCCCTAGATACTTGATGAGGTAGTGGCTGAGGCTGTAGATTGCTTCTAACGGCTGGGCTAAACGGTGGGGGAGGCAGTCGGCCGAGGCTGACGTTAATACGATGTTAGCTGTAGCATTTTATTCCTCAATTGCCTCTATAGCTTTTTTGAGCATGTAGTCTTGTTTATTTATGATATATTCTTTGGGAGTCATTAAAGGAATATCAATTTTTACGCCTGCTCTTTGAGCTTCCGAGCCATCATTGTAGAAAATAGCGTTCCCTGTAAAATTCAGCTGATATTTTCCAGGAAGATTCAATATTTTTAAATCCCCGTCAGCCCCTGCGCTCTGTTCCCCCATTCTGATTGCATTAGGAAATAAATGCTGCAAGTTCATGGTATTCCATTCGCTTTGGCTTAATGTTTCAGAGTTAACAATAATGACCACTTTACCATTATAAGGAGTATTCTTTATATTTATATCAGCATTGTAATAGGTGTTTATATCTTGATTATGGACATAAGTGCCAATTTTTTCCTTGTTTAGCTCATAATACTTCGCGTAGAGGTGTGGAGTAGAACCAAAGTTTTTGATGAGGTATGTGTACGCAAAGCCTCCCCAGTCAGGATATCCACGCATATCGAAAATAATGCCTTTTTGCTGTCTCGCTTGCGCAAATATGGAATCCATGTGAGTCTCAACTTTCTCATCGGCCACATTTTCAATGAACCTAAAAGTGTCACTAATCTTAAAATAAGCTATGTCGTTATTCAAAATAGTCAAGTCATCGCTACTTGATTTCTTTTTTTGAGTAGATGCAAGGTAGGCATTAACAGGTTTCAAAGCATCGCTATCTCCTATCTCTATAAAGGGAACCGACTTAGAGGTTTTGATACTATCTCTTACAATCTCCACATCTACTTGCTTATTATCCAAATTCCAGATTAGGTTTTCTGCATAGTAAGAAAGCCGGTGGAGAAGCGCCTGATGATTTGAAGCAGATAGCAGAGAAGATAAGTCTCCGATACGATGTTCCACACTTCGCCGGTCTATAGCTGTGATAAAGTCGCCCTTTTGGATATCAGATATTCGGCATGTTTCTGGGACAATGATATCGGTCACCAGTATTCCATCTTCAAATATTTGGTAAGCAAAAGGAGGATAAAATGAATTTTTGAAAATGTCTCTTCTGTGCTTCAGTTGTTTGAAAAAGCCAAAAGAATGAGTGTCTTGCAGGGAAGCTACAAGTTTCAGAAGAAGTAGCTCATATTCCAACATACTCTTACATTTCACCATTGAAGTTATTGCTGGCTTCAACACGCTGTCAAAGCTTTGCTCCATCAGGTACTTGTGGGGGTATAAATAATCTACCGCGCCTTGCATTTTAGCTAAAGCTAATAATCTGAATTCTAACGGGATAGTTTCTTTATCAGCGAAATCATAAACTCTTTCATTAGGTACTTCTGACTCATATCTGAGTTTAGGGACATAATGATGTACTGGCTGGGTATAGCGGTTTTCAAGTATCTCTAGATAAGCTTTCTTGTTTCTATTAGTTATCTGAGGATTTTTAAGAAACCAGTTAAAGTCAAGGTTATTGATTAATACTTCACTAGCATTATTTACTTCTATATCTGTGTTATGTGATGCAGGAAACTGTTTTAAAAGTTTACTCAAGCTTTTATTTAAAGTCTTTTTATCTTTCGTAGATTCAATTTCAGTTAGATAGTTAAAAAATAAACTATCCGCGTCTATTCTTCCTAAGGCTAGATTCGGGTGATAATATTTGATAAAATTCCAAGTTTTAAAATATAAAAAATATTTATCTGCTTGTTCAATCTGTTGCCCATAAGAATTCAAGGCAATGAATAATAGAATGAATAGTAATTTAAATCTCATTGATTTTTAATTATGTTACAGCTAACGGGCTAGTATAAACGGCTGCGAGGCCGTCGGCCGAAGCTGGCGTTTATACAGTGTTGTATGGTGTTTTTTTTACATTCTTCTATAAGCGGGACTTGTTCTGTATTCCATCATTTCTGGATTATTTATTTCATTTTGGATGATTGTCCAATTAGTCTTAAAGCCATTCGGGATTTCAGCCTTCTTCCTTACAAACAAGATTAGTGAATCTTTTCTTACTTGATACAGGAATGGCGATAATCCATGGAAAATAATATCTGCTGTTGAATCCGCTTCAAATTCAGGTTCATTATCCGTTGAGATGACAGTAAGCTGGCTGTCGCCAGTCACTCCCCAATTCTTTGACTTTAAATATAATTTGGAGTTGCTTTTTTCATATACCAATTCTACCTGCGAGTAAGTCGGCCCCATAGAGTCAGCTAAATTACTTACAGCAACCAAAAAGACGACTGCAAGAACTATTATGATTGAAATAATTAAGATGCCTAAGCTTTTCATATTTAAAATACCATACAACGGCCTCGTGTAAAAGACGTGCAAGGCCGTCGGCCGTGGCATGACTTTTACACAATGTTATGGCGCGTTTTTTATTTTGGATACCAGTTGGAGTCATAGCTTTTGACACCTGCCATCAAGTTGCCTAAATCTATGTTTATGTCACCGTCCATTGACTCTCCCATATCAAAGGTTAGGAATAGTGCGAGGAGTAGCAACTTGTTCTCTTCGTTGTCTGCGACTATAAAGCCAGAATCATAATCCCAGAAGTTTACCTTCCCTTTATCATGCTTTGCAACCTGATTCCCGTTCCTGAACAGAGACTTTTTGTGTCCTTGATGGAAATAGAAGTCGTAGCTGTCCGTGCCGTAAAGGAAAGTCCAGTGTCCTTTGTAGGCGTTTACCGCTTTAAGCGTTATCTCTGTGCTTTCTCTATGGAGGAGTATTTTATATTCCGTTTTGTTCAGGTTCCAGAAAAAAGGTGAGTTGGATAAGTTTACTGATACTAATTCTTCTTTCTCGCTGGACAGGATTTTACCGAACAGGCCTACTTTCCTCTTCCTGTCCCAAAAGCCAGTAAAAGCTTCTTCCTTGTCATCATTCACAAAGAATTGGTAACTGTGTCCCTTCTGTTTGATGTAGAGCCTCAATTCTTTCTTATTTAAAATGCGCCATAACACTTAGATAACATCACTGGTGATGTTATTTTAAATATATCTATATTGAATCCATTCAAGCTATAATATACCACCTTCCGACAATTTTATCTTATAAAGAGCCGCACGTCAAATGGGAAAGGTTCAGAATCCAGTAATTTTACTTGGTGGAAGTCTGGGTGGCGAGGGTTGAACAGGAAGTTGTAGTCGCCGTGCACTACCGCTGAGGGAACCTTCATGCCCACGAACCGGCCATCGCGCACGAAGGCGTCGCCTATCAACTGAGTGGCGTTGGGGTGGGGGAAAGATCTCCAGTCCTCAGGCAGGTCTTCTACCAACACCTCACTCAGCAAGAGTTCGTCTGGCACTTCCAGCCGGATGAGCCAATAATCCACAGGCACTATCCCCAGGGGGGTATGTACGGCTATCTCGGTGGTGCAGAGCGCGCGTGATTCGCAGGTGTAGAGCAGAGCAGTGCCTCTGCTGTTCCAGCGTCCGCCCACCAACTCTGCCCCGCGGCCCGACAGGTCATTTTTATAGAGGCCTTTGCTCAGGCGGTACACGATCATGCCAGCACCCCGTGTTCAATACGCGTGAGTTCGTCTTTTAACAGGCTGATGCCGAAGGTGGTGTCCAACAGGCTCTTAGGAGTGATGCCGCCCAGGGCCACGTTCTTCGCCTCCAGCCAGGCATTGAAACTCTCCGCGCTGCCAAAAACCTCAGTGCCGCGTTTGTACAGCAGGGTTACCTCCAATATCTTCTCAGAGTGAATGGGGTCAAAGGTCTTTTTCTCCTTCTTGTACCGTTGAATGGTGCGCTCAGACAAATGCAGAAACACCGACCATTCGCTTAGGTTGAACGGGCTTTGGCTCGCAATCTTCACAAAAAGCGGGTACTTAATTCCCTGCCGCACGGTCTGTACCAGCAACAATATGTCGCGGTCGTCTACAGAAGTATTGGAGAGATTGGTTTCAAGGTTGAGTGCTGCAGCCATAGCGGTAAAATTTAAATCAAAGGTAACAATTGTCTTTAAATTAACGACACTTGTCATAAATAAGTTTGTTTTCCGCTTCTATAGACTTCTAGTTTCCAAGAGCAATCCAATTTATAGAGGAGGTTATTTTAAGGCTTTGTAAATGTTTTATTTAATTAATTTAACTTATTAAAAAAATTTAATAAAATAGGTTTCTCAGTAGGAGAAGGTATACATTCTTATAATCAGCAAGTTATAACTACTAAAGACTGGTGCAAGTCTTATGAGGAATGTACTGAAAGCGTTCCTTTATTTGCAGCTTCAGGTAAATCTGGTTATCCTTATAGCTTGATTTAACTTCACCAGTATATGATCAGGAAGAAGCCTATCTATGAGAGCCTCTACTTTCAGGTAATCTCAGCTATTGCTATCGGTATTGCTTTGGGCCATTTTGTGCCAGATCTGGCGGTACAGCTCAAACCGCTCGGCGATGCCTTTATCAAACTGGTGAAGATGATGATTGGGCCGGTGGTGTTCTGTACCATTGTCACCGGTATTGCCGGCATGCAAGACATGAAGCAGGTGGGCCGGGTAGGCGTGAAAGCCTTGCTTTATTTTGAGGTGCTCACCACCGTGGCTTTGATTTTAGGCTTAGTGGTGGTCAATGTGCTGAAGCCCGGGGTTGGCATGCACGTGAACGCCGCCAGTTTAGACACAGACGCCCTTTCTGCCATGACCAGCGCCGCCAATCAGGCTGAGCACGATGGCGCAATGAGCTTTTTCATGCACCTCATCCCCAACAACATCATTGATGCCCTGGCCAAAGGCGATTTGCTGCAGATCCTGTTTTTCTCGGTGCTGTTCGGGTTTGGCTTGTCTAAGATTGGGGAAAAAGGCAAACCGGTGTATACGGCTATTCAGTCTATTGCCAATGCGCTGTTCGCGGTCATCCACATCATCATGAAAGTGGCTCCGCTGGGCGCACTGGGGGCTATGGCCTACACCATTGGGAAATACGGCTTGGCTTCGCTGGGGGCGCTAGGGCAACTGATGGGAGGGTTCTACCTTACCTGCATCCTTTTTGTGGTGCTGGTATTGGGGCTGGTCATGAAACTGATAGGCTTCAGTATTTTCAAGCTACTGCGTTTCATTAGGGAAGAATTACTGATTGTGCTGGGCACTTCCTCCTCAGAGGCCGCTTTGCCAAGTCTTATTGAAAAGCTGGAGCGGTTGGGCTGCTCCAAACCAGTGGTGGGGCTGGTGGTGCCTACCGGCTATTCTTTCAACCTGGACGGAACTTCCATTTATCTCACCATGGCCGCTGTGTTTGTGGCGCAGGCCACAGATACTCCGCTGGATCTGGGGCACCAGCTCACGCTACTGCTGGTATTATTGCTCACCTCCAAAGGCGCGGCCGGGGTGACCGGAAGCGGGTTTATCACGCTGGCGGCTACCCTGCCGGTAGTGGGTAATATTCCGGTGGCTGGTCTGGCGCTCATTTTAGGCATAGACCGGTTCATGAGCGAGGCACGGGCGCTCACCAATTTAATAGGCAATGCCGTGGCAACGCTCTTTGTGGCCCGCTGGGAGAAAGAGATTGATCTGGAGCAGGCTAAAAAGCTGATAGGATAAAGTGCGTTTAGGGGCCGTTTTTCCAAAAACGGCCCCTAAACGTATTATGCCTCCTCTGGGTGGTAGATGATTTTATCACGGTGCTTCATGCCCCAGTCGCGTAGTTCGTTGATGACCGGGGTGAGGCTGTGGCCGTATTCTGTGATGGAGTATTCCACAGTGACCGGGGAGGTGTCATGCACGGTGCGTTTCACCAGTTTGTTCAGTTCCAGCTCTTTCAGTTCCTTGGAGAGCATTTTGGCGGTAATGCCCTGCACGTCGCGGTGCAGTTCTTTGAAGCGTCTTTTGTGTACGCAAAGGGCCACAATAATCGGGATTTTCCATTTACCGCTTAAAATATCCAGTGCATCTCTAATAGGTAGGATGTGGGTGATGCACAAATTGCGTTCTTGTTTGATAACAGCTTCCATGATGTTTTGCTTTCGTACAGGATACTAGTATACAAACGTAAACCAGTATCAATCAGAAACCAAATGTACGTAAATTTGTTTATACAACTATCGTAGCAACATATATTTTCTTTAAAACAATGAATTTACTACAGGACCTGAACTGGCGGTACGCCACCAAACGCATGAACGGCCAGAAAATTCCGCAGGAGAAACTGGACATCATTCTGGAAGCCATTCGGCTGTCTGCCTCGTCTATGGGCTTTCAGCCGTACAACGTGGTGGTGGTAGAAAACCTGGAACGCAGGAAAGAGATTCAGGCCAAAGCGGCCAACCAACCTCAGGTGGCAGAAGCGTCGCACCTGCTCATCTTCGCCGCCTGGGACACGCTCACGCCCGCACAGGTAGAAGCTTATATGCAGCAGATTGCCCAGGAAAGAGGGGTGGCGCTGGAAACATTGGCCGGTTTTGCCAGCAGCATCAATAACCTGATCTCCAGCCGCACGCCAGAAGAGAACTTCCAGTGGACTGCCCGCCAGGCGTACATCGCCTTGGGTACCGGTTTGGCCGCCGCCGCCACAGAACGGATAGACGCCACGCCCATGGAAGGATTTAACCCCGCCGCCCTGGATGAACTGTTGGGCCTGAAGGAGAAAGGCCTGCGCAGTGTGGCCCTGCTAGCCCTGGGCTACCGCGATGAAGCCAAAGACCCCCTGGCCAATGCCAAGAAAGTGCGGCGCCCGTCTTCTGAATTTTTTGTGACGGTGGCGTAACCAAACCCGTTTAAAAGAGAATAACAGATAGAGAGAACCCGCTGCACACTGAGACAGGAAGCAAGGCGGGTTCTCCCGCACACCAGATGTAGAACCCAACACCTGTAATCCTATGAAAAAACATACCCTTGGGAAATCCGGGATAGAAGTGGCTCCTTTGGCCTTTGGCGGAAACGTCTTCGGCTGGACCATTGACGAGAAAACCTCCTTCCAACTGCTGGACGCCTTTACAGATGCCGGCTTCAATTTAATTGACACCGCCGACGGTTACTCGGTGTGGGTACCCGGCAACACCGGTGGCGAATCGGAGACAATAATCGGCAACTGGCTTAAATCACGCGGCAACCGCGACCAAGTAGTCATCGCCACCAAAGTGGGCTGGGAGATTGGCCCTAACCAGAAAGGGCTCAAAAAAGACTACATCATGAGCAGGGTAGAGGAGTCTCTGCGCCGCCTCCAGACCGATTATATAGACCTGTACCAATCACACGTGGATGACGCCAGCACCCCGTTTGAGGAAACGCTGGAAGCCTATGACCAACTCATCAAAGCCGGCAAAGTGCGGGCCATTGGGGCCTCCAATATTTCGGCAAGCCGATTGAAACAGGCGCTGGAAACAAGCCAGCAGCATCAACTGCCCACCTACCAAAGCCTGCAACCCGAGTACAACCTCTACAGCCGCCAGGACTTTGAAAAGGAGCTGGAACCGCTGTGTCTGGAGGAAGGCATTGGAGTGATCTGCTATTATTCATTGGCCAGCGGTTTCTTAACCGGTAAATACCGTTCTGAGGATGACCTGAACAAGAGCCAGAGAGGCGGCGGCGTAAAGCGCTTCCTGAACGAACGTGGCTACCGCATCCTTTCCGCGCTAGACCTAGTGGCTGCCAAGCATAACGCTAACCCCGCCCAGGTTTCCCTAGCCTGGCTGATGGCTCGCCCCAGCATTACGGCTCCCATTGCCAGCGCCACCAGCCTCGCCCAACTAGAAGACCTGACCAAAGCCGCCCACCTAGAACTGAGTCAGGAAGATATCGCGGCGCTGGATGAGGCAAGTGCTTATTAATTCAAGACTGATTGAAGTATTTCAGAAACCACTTTGCGTTTAGGGGCTCTTTTTCCAAAAAGAGCCCCTAAACGCAAAGTGGTTTTTTTACAGGAGGCAGGTCATTTGAATCTAAACTGATGGTAGAGACGCTTGCCTAGTTTTGACGCAATTCCAAAAAAAAGAGCCGCTAAACGCACTTTACCCACCCCTACCCCTCCCAGGAGGGGAGTCTCGCAGTCAAGGATCAAGATGCAATGCCTTAACTCATGCGCCCAGCACTCCAACCGCATCCACAGGACGAGGAAGGCATGTAAAAGGCATGGCGGCGGTCCCTCTGGCAGTAGGCTTCCTGCGGGAGCGGGCAACGCAGGGGCAATATGCCCCGAGGCGCTTAGCGGGAGCACGCCTAGACGGTGAAAGCCTGCAACGGCCTACGCTCCCGATGGAACAGAGGACAGTTGCCCGGTGGTACCTCAAGTGAAGAAAAGACTGTTTGAGCGTCAGCGAGTTTCTTTTCTTCTTGATTCTTTTGGTTACTTTTCTCATCAAGGAGAAAAGTGACAAACGCAGGCAGAGCGCATCAGCCGCCAAGAGGCTTGGTAAGAAAAGGCGTAAAGAGCAAAGACGGATAGCTAACCGGAGCGGCAGTCCTGGTTGTCGGTGAGAACACCAACAACGGCGAAAGGAGCAGGAGGTTCGGCAGGAACGGGAGTGAAAGGTAGTTGCCCTTGCCGACAGTTCAGCAGAATAGAGACCGACAGGTGTAAACATCCCCCTACCCCCTTCAAAGGGGGACTCTGCACGCGAGAAGCAGTTATCTTGGAATAAACTCTTTAGTAAATGTGGAACGCAGCGGGCAATCCTTCAGCAGACAAAAAAGAAACAGACTTTGCGTTTAGGGGCTCTTTTTCCAAAAACAGGCGCTAAACGCATACGCGCAGTTAATCTAAAAACTGCTGCCTTGGAATATACAAATCATCCAGATTCACCAGCGCATGCAAAATAGGATGGAGTTCTTCCCGTTTCAGCTGGTACAAATCCCTGATGCTGAGGAACTGGACCTCCTCCAGCAATTGGGCGTGGGGAGCCAGTTCGGGGTCAGTGCCCAGGGCCAGGTTGCCGCGCACCAGTTTCACCTCAAAGAAAAGCTCAATGGCGTGCAGCGGCGGACGCAGAAACTCATTCAGGTAAAGGAACCGACCTACCTCCACCTCCAGCCCGGTCTCCTCCAGAAACTCGCGCCGCAGGCAATCCTTCACCTTTTCGCCGTAGTCAAGGCCCCCGCCCGGCGGCACCCAGAAGTAACCATCCCCAAACGCCGCTTTGTGGCGGGCCAGCAATAACTTGTCTTCCTGCACCAACAAACCGCAGACTCGGGTTCTGGTTTTGTTGGAATAGGATTCTGCAAACGGATGAATGTTCTCCATAGGTTGTGGCTAAGGACCGGAGGGTGTACTTTTGTTCATGCTAAAAACGTACAACCCAGAATTTAAAGATACGGTGAAAGAAAAACTTCAGCGGCAATTTTACATGCATTTGCTGGGTTTTGAAATAGAAACCGTAGAAATTGGGCTGGTAGAGGGGCAATTAACGCTGGAAGAGAAGCATAAACAGAACAAAGGCTTCGCCCACGGCGGCGTTATTGCCACCCTGGCCGATATTGTGATGGGTTTTGCCGTGGTCACCCTGGTGCCCGCCGACCAGCACGTGGTCACCGCCGATTTGAAGATTTCCTTCCTGAACCCCGGCGTGGGCACCGCCCTTTTCGCCAGAGGCTGGGTCCTGAAACAGGGCAGAAAGTTGAACTTTTGTGAGGCCGAAATTTTTAGTATAGATGGGCAGGGCGAGAGAAAACTCATTGCCAAAGCCTCGGCTACCATGGCTACCTTAGCCCCTTAAGCCGCCAATCCCAGAACTGATATGACCCCAGCAGAAGCGCTCCGCAAGAACTTCCCGTTTGAACCCACCCAGGACCAGGCCCAGCTTTTCCAGAAGCTGGACCAGTTCATCATGCGCCGCACGGGCCTCAAGGAGGTGTTCCTGCTCAAAGGCTACGCCGGTACCGGTAAAACCACGGTGGTGAGCGCGCTGGTGAAAATCCTGAACAAGTTTGGGTACAAATATGTGCTGCTGGCGCCCACGGGCCGGGCGGCCAAAGTCATGTCTACCTATTCAGAGAAGCCGGCCTCAACCATCCATAAGAAAATCTACAAGCAGACCGCCAACCCGTATTCAGACGGACTGGCGTTTGCGCGGCAGCCCAACAAGAGCGAGCAGGTTCTCTACATTGTGGACGAGGCCTCCATGATCTCAGATGACAAAGCCTTCGGCGATAATGGCCTGCTCCAGGATTTGCTGGGCTATGTGTTTGAGAAACCCAGCAACAAGCTGCTGCTCATTGGCGACACCGCGCAGCTGCCGCCCGTGAACCAGACCATTAGTCCGTCTCTGAATGCGGCGTATCTGCAGAGCAATTTCAACTGCCACGTGCACGAGATGGAGATGCGGCAGGTCATGCGGCAAGCCGAAGAATCTGGTATTCTCATGAATGCCACCCGTCTGCGCAACGAACTGCTGAAAGAAGCACCTGAGCTGGCCTTTAAAACCCGCGGCTACCGCGATATCTTCTCCATGCGCGGCGATAAGCTGGAAGACGGCCTGCGCTACGCCTATGACAAGTTCGGGATTGACAACACCACCGTTATCTGTAGATCCAACAAAACCGCTAATCTGTACAACCAGCACATCAGGCGGCAGATTTTCTTTTCTGAAGATGAGATAGGGGTAGGAGATTACCTCATGATTGTGCGCAACAACTACACCTGGCTGCCCAAAGACTCCAGCATCGGGTTCATGGCCAACGGCGACTTCGTGGAGATCACCAAGATCATCCGCTATGAGGAAATGTACGGCTTGCGCTTCGCGGATGTGCGCATCAGGTTTGTAGATTACCCCAACGAGGAAGAACTGGACACCAAGATCATGCTGGACACGCTCTACTCAGAGGCCCCCGCCTTGCCCACTGACAAGAATAAAGAGCTCTACCAACAGGTGCTCCTGGATTACCAGCACATCACTAACAAGCGGCAACGGGCGCAGGAGATGCGGCAAGACAAGTACCTGAACGCTTTGCAGGTGAAATTCGCCTACGCCCTCACGTGCCACAAAGCCCAGGGCGGGCAGTGGCAGGCGGTATTCGTGGACCACGGCTTCCTGAAGGAAGACCTGGTGACGCAGGAATTCGCACGTTGGCTGTACACCGCCGCCACCCGGGCCTCTGAGCAGCTGTTCCTGGTGAACTTCAACGAGAAACTGCTGGAGAACGCCCCGGAGCGGGTAGAAGAAGGGTAATTGAAAAGTATTTTATAGCTTAGCGGTAGAGTTAACCCATCAAAAGATGAAGAAAATAGTATTTGGAGGTTTGTTTCTGTTTTTCGGAGCCGCTTCGGCCATGGGCCAGACCACTGCGGTGGCTCAGGATTCAGCCGGACAGGTAGCTCCGGTAGAGGCCGTGGCGCCGCCCGTAGCCGGACCTTCCATTCAATTCGCGGAGCAGAAGTTTGACTTCGGGGATATCAAGCCCGGTGATGTGGTGGAGCATACGTTTCAGTTTACCAACAATGGTACTCAGCCCCTGATCATCTCCAACGTGCGCACCACCTGCGGCTGTACGGCCACAGATTACCCCAAAGCACCCGTCATGCCCGGCGCAACTGCTTCCATTACCGCCCGCTTCAACAGTGCCGGCAAAAGAGGCAAGCAGAACAAAGTCATTACCGTAGAGTCTAACGCGGTGCAAGGTTCTACTCAAGTGATTATTGCCACTAACATTGCGGCGGCGCAGTAGCGTTTAGCGGCTCTTTTTCCAGAATTTACGCCAAAACGCCTCTCTTGCTTTGCGCAGGAGAGGCGTTTTGGGTTCTTGATGGATGGGATAGATAGCTTATGGAAGGTTCTTCGCCAGCGCCCACACCAGGTTCAGCCAGCCGCCAATCAGGAACAGACCGCCCACTGGCGTGATGGCTCCCATCCACTTGATGCCGGTGAGGCAGAGGATGTACAAGGAGCCGGAGAAGATGAGGATGCCAATAAGGAAGCAGAGGCCCGAGATTCGCATACCGGTGGCACCGGGGAACTGCGTCATGAGAATACCCACCAGCAGCAAGCCCAAGGCGTGGTACATCTGGTATTTCACGGCCGTCTCAAAGGTATCGGTTCTACCGCTTTCCGTCAGCATCTTGGCCAGGCCATGCGCCCCAAAAGCACCTATCATCACGCCCAACCCACTCAGCAGGGCACCTAAAATCAGAATTGTCTTAACGCTCATGTTGTGTCTATTTTTTACTTTGAATGGAAATAAAGGGGCTGTCTGGAGCAGCTACTGTTGCTGGTAGTTCCGGTAGCCGAAGATGGCGCTGCCCACTCTGATCATGGTGCTGCCCTCGGCGATGGCCAACCCGTAATCTGAGCTCATGCCCATGGAAATCTCCTTGAAATACGGCGCTTCTGAGAAGAATTCCTGTTTTAAGGCTTCAAAAATGTGCCGCAGGCGGGAGAATTCCTTTTGCAGGTGCACTTCGTCCTGGGTGTTAGTGGCCACGCCCATCACGCCGCAGATGCGCATGTTTTGCATCTGCCGGAATGCGTCTGAGCGGAGCAGCTGCCTTGCTTCTTCCAGATCCAGCCCGAATTTGGTTTCTTCATCGGCTATGTAGAATTGCAGCAGGCAGTTGATGACGCGGCTGTGTTTTTGGCCTTGTTTGTCAATTTCCTGCGCTAAACGCAAACTGTCCACTGACTGGATCAGGTGCACGAACGGAGCGATGTACTTTACCTTATTCGTCTGCAAGTGCCCAATCATGTGCCACTCCACATCTGCCGGCAACTGGGGCTGTTTGAGCATCATTTCCTGGGCTTTGTTCTCCCCGAAGGCCCGCTGGCCGGCATCATAGGCTTCCTGAATCAGCTCCACCGGGTGGGTTTTGGAAACGGCAATAAGCTGGCAGTTGGTACCCTGCAGCCGTTGCCGGAAATCCTGAATATTTTCCTCTATAGACATCATCAATCTTCTAGCGCGTTGGTGAAAAAGGTGTTTTTGAGCAAGAGCCACAGCAACAGCAGGACAATTGCCCAGCGCAAATATATCTGGTAATAGTCACGGGTGTCGCGGTAGCGGGTTTCTTTTATCTCGGTTTTCTCCAGGCCGTTGATGCGCTGGAAGATTTCCTGCAAGGCAGATGCGTCCTGCGCCCGGAAAAATTGCCCCTCAGAGAGAGAAGCCAGCTGCCGAAGCGTTTTCTCTTCCAGGCCCGTTTGTACGGTCACCGTTTTACCCGCCGAGTCAGTGGGCATCTGTACGGTGCCTTCCTGCCCAATGCCAATGGTGTACAGCTTGAGCTGGAAAGCATGGGCCAGTTGTGCCGCCAGTTCCGGGGCCAGACTACCGGCGGTATTTTCCCCGTCGCTGATCAGGATGCAGACTTTGGATTTGGCTTTGGACTCGCGCAGGCGGTTAATGGCCACGGCCAGGGCGCTGCCAATGGCGGTACCGTCCTCAGAGATCATGTTCAGCCTAATGCTTTTGATGCTTTCCCGCACCAGCTCATAATCAGTGGTGAGCGGGGTGAGGGAGTAGGCGTGGCCGGCAAACACCACCAAGCCAATGCGGTCCTGCACCCGGCCATTCACAAATTGCAGCGCCACCTCTTTGGCGGCCTCCAGGCGGTTGGGTTTAAAATCAGTGAGTTCCATGGAGCCAGACACGTCCATGACCAGAACAATGTCTATGCCCTCAGAGGAGAGCTCCACGGTTTCATCTGTTTTCTGGGGCCGGGCCAGCGCCACCAGCACTAACATCAGGAATAGCCCAAACACAATGTCTGGCACGTAGCGTAAAACGCTGGTCCAGTGCCAGGTGGCGTTGCCCTCAAAAAGAGCCACGTCCAGTTTCTTGCGCAGGCGCACGTGCAGAAGCCAGCGCAGCAGGAACAGCAGCGGCACGCCTAGCAGCGCGTACAGAAAACCTGGGTTGGCCCAGTCAAAAGATTGCCAGGTGCGCCAGGAGAACCAGCTTAGGTTGAGCCAGGAAAAATCAGCGGGGGCTTGCCACATTGCGCAGGGAGTCTCTAATTAGAATGTATCTGTAGGCCGCAAAGTCGGCTAGCTGGCTGAGGGAGTCGGTTACTTCGGTTTCATCATCAGAGATAATGTTGCCGTAGATGGCCCGGTCACACACCTTGAGGGAGTTACTTACCCGTTCATCTTCTTCATAGTAAGTGGTGATTTCCTTGGTGGTGAAGGAATTGATCTCGGTGTCTTCCAGTCGGGTTAAGTAGTTCTTCCAGAGAGTAGTAGCCCGCTCCAAGTGATCCAGCGTTTTAAGTCTTCGGAAGCGCTCCTTAGAGATCTGGAAGCGGTACTGGAATTGAGCTTGGTCTTTCTGGAGCACATACAGTTTGTACCGGGTGTTAATGGATTGCCCGAACAGCACCCAGATACCGCCAACCAGAATGGCAGCGGCGATGGCGCCCATTCCCCAGTAGAGGTAGTTGAACTGCTCGGCCACGGGTAATAGCTTGGTAGTGGCCCGTAGGGGCAATTCGTCCTCGGGTATGGCAACCACGTGCTGGATCAAGTACACAGAGTCGGGTTGGGTTTGCAGCTGCAAGGTGTCTCCGTTATAAAACAGCTGCGCCGAAAGCTGCAAAGTCTGCACGGGTTGCAGCTGGAAGGTGCGCAGGGTGTAAATGGTGCTGTCTGTGCTGATGCCTTTGCTGGTGCGGGTAGGGTAAAACTCCTTTCGTACCAACTCAAAGCTTGAGAATTGTACGGCGGTATCTGGGAACACCACCTCCGCGGTAGGGGAGTGCCGGGACAACAGCACGTATTTCACAGATTGGCCAAGCTCCACAGAGTCTTTCAGGAAAAATCCTTCCACCTGCACAGGCGGAATCTGCTGCGCCCCCGCCAGGAAGGGCAGAAGCCAGAGCATGAGCCAAACGCTTAGTTTATGGGTTGAAGACAAATTCAAATTGGGTTATTGACCACCGTTGCAGCGGCAGTGCATGTTGTGAACGTAGCTACCTCAGGTTTGCGTTTAGGGGCTGTTTTTAGAAAAAGAGCTCATAAACGCAAACTCAGGCGCTGCGCTTGAATATCTTGTTCCTGGCCCTGAACAGGTTAACCAACTGCGGCACATAATCCTGCTCCACGTAAATAGGCAAAAAGTCTGCCTGGTACTGGCGGCAGATTTTACTGAGCCGCTCCTGGTTCTGGGCGTAAGGCAACAGGTACTTCTGCCGGAAATCCTTGGAAGACGTATTGATCCAGATGGTTTTGCCGGTCTCTTTGTCCAGCAGCGGCACAATACCCAGTCTAGGGAAATCAATCTCCCGCTTGTCCATGAGCTGCAGCACAATGAGGTCATGTTTCTTGGCCAGCATCACCAGTTCCCGCTCATAGTTGAGGTCTATGAAGTCTGAAATGAGGATGATGATGCTCTTGCGCTTGACCACGTTAAGGCAAAGCTTGATGCCTGCCCCAATATTGGTCTTCAAGGACTGGGGCTGAAGTTGTGCCAGGGTTTTAATGAGGCTGTAGGCGTGCTCATTGCCTTTGCCGGGTTTGAGGTAGCGCTCTTTGCCGTCAGAAAAGCAGATCATGCCCAGCTGGCTGCCCTGCTTCAACGCTGACAGTGCCAGAATACCGCCAATCTCTTTGCCAATATCCATCTTTTGGGCACCCGGAGCACCCAAGGCATGCGAACCGCTCACGTCCAACAGCAGGAACACGTTCTGCTCTTTCTCCTCGCGGTACGTCTTCACAAACGTGCCGTGGCCTTTGGCGGTCACGTTCCAGTCTATGGCCCGTACGTCATCGCCGTACTGGTAGGCGCGCACATCGTCAAACTCCAGGCCAGAGCTTTTGAACACAGATTTGAAGTCGCCCTGCATTTGGGCATCAATTGCCTTTCTTATCTGTATCTCGTACTTTCGTAGCTTCCTGACCAAGTCATTCATACCTGCTAAAGGTTTGTGCAGCGTCTAAAATTACCAAAACTTACAAACAACCGCGTGAAAAAACGTTTGTGCCTTCTTTTGCTGCCCCTTTCCATCCTGTTTTCCTGCGCAGAGGATAAAGCGAAACCCGCAGACCTGATTGCGGGGGAGAAGATGGCCAACATCTTGGTAGACATTCATTTGCAGGAAGCCGTAATCGGCCGCACCATCCACCATTATGACACTTCGCGGGCCGCGTACAAGCAGGCGCACAAACAAATCTTAAAACGTCACGCCATCTCAGATAGTGCGTTCAAGCACAGTTATGACTACTATTTGGCCCACCCAGACCAAATGGATAAAATCTATGAGGTGGTACTAGACAGCTTAAGCCTGCGGGAAGCCAAACTCACTTCTCAAGGTTCCAAAGGAGCCAGAACTCTCACAGTAGATACCGCCGCAGTGGAGTAAGCCAGGCGGAATGGCTAGATTAGCCTTTTCCCGTTGGGCACCTTTGCCTGGGGCTGGGATAGCACAATATTACCGTCTTCGTCTTCAAAACCGGTTACCAGCACCTCAGACATTAAGGGGCCAACCTGCTTAGGTGGGAAATTGGTCACACAGATCACTTGTTGCCCAAGCAGGGATTCAACCGTATATCGTTTTGTTATCTGTGCGCTTGATTTTTTTATGCCCAGTTCTCCTAAATCAATCCATAGTTTATAAGCGGGTTTGCGGGCTTCGGGGAATGGCTCTGCCTGTACAATGGTGCCCACCCGTAGATCGACGGCCGTAAACTGTTGCCAGGTAATTGTATTTTCCATTTGTCTTTTTTGCGGGAAAGATAAGCTACGGCTTTTGAAAGGACAAATACGGAGGAGACTCCGTAGAAACCTCTGGGGCAGGTGTGCGTACCCAAAAAGGCGGTGCCTGTGTGGGTACTGCCTTGTGCTATACCTCTCCAAGCTATGAAAAACAATACGGGTACAACTCTGTCTGTGTGGCAGCCGGGCGTAGAAATGCCTATTACTCAGCCTCTGCAAACCAATATCACAACCGATGTCTGCGTAGTAGGCGCCGGTATCTCTGGTCTTACCACCGCGTATCTGCTGGCCAAGGAAGGCAAGAAAGTAGTGGTGCTGGAAGCCGGTGAAATCTGCGGCGGTGAAACCAGCCGCACCACGGCCCACCTTTCCTGGGCCTTGGACGACCGCTATTCCCAACTGATCAAGGTATTCGGGAAGCCGCAGGCCTTGCTGGCTTACCAAAGCCACCGCGAGGCCATCCAAAGAATTGAGCAGATTGTGCGGGACGAGAAGATTCAGTGCGATTTTGAATGGCTGCCGGGTTACCTGTTTTTAGGCGCAACGGATACAGAAGGCCAGCTGGACCAGGAGTTGGCGGCGTGTCAGGAACTGGGAATCACTGATGTGGTGAAACTGAAAGAGTGTCCAATCCCTACCCTAAGCAGCGGACCCTGCCTGCTCTTCCCCAATCAGGCCCAGTTCCACCCCGTGAAATACCTGTCGGTGTTAAGCCGGTACATTTTAGACCACGGCGGCGAGATTTATACCAACAGCCGCGTGAAAGAGTTTGACACGGGGGCGGTGCACCGGGTGGTCACTGAATCTGGTTTCGCGGTCACGGCCAACCATCTGGTGGTATGTACCAATACCCCAGTTAACGACCAGGTAACCATGCACACCAAACAGGCGCCTTATAGAACATACGTGATAGGGGCCCGCATTCCCAAAGGAAGTATCCCCACCGCTCTCTACTGGGATGATTCTGATCCTTACCATTACGTACGTCTGGGTTCTATTGCCGGCGAAGAGAACCTTGATTCTGAGATACTGATTGTAGGCGGCGAAGACCATAAAACCGGCCAGAGCAACGGCGATGAACATGAACGTTTTGATTGTCTGGAAGAATGGACCCGGAAGAAATACCCTATGGTGCAGGAAATGGTGTTCCGCTGGTCTGGACAGGTGATGGAACCCGTGGACTACATGGGATTCATAGGCCGTAACCCCGGCGATGAAAAGAATGTCTACATCGCCACCGGCGACTCGGGCCACGGCATGACCCATGGTACCATTGCCGGTATACTCATTACAGATTTAATCTGCGGTAGGGTGAACCCTTGGGAGAAACTCTATGACCCGGGCCGCATTACGCTCTCCGCAGACTCCGCTAAAGAGTTCCTGAAGGAAAATCTGAATGTAGCCGGTCAATACCTGGACTGGGTAAAACCCGCCGAGAAAGAGGAGGAGATTGCCCCCGGTACAGGAGCCATTGTACAGAAAGGAGTTGGCAAGGTAGCCGTGTACTGTGATGCCCAGGGCATACGCCATGAATGCTCTGCAGTCTGCACCCATTTAGGCTGCGTAGTACACTGGAACAATCTGGAGAACTCCTGGGATTGTCCCTGCCACGGTTCCCGCTTTGACCCCTACGGCAAAGTAGTGGCTGGCCCCGCCCTTAAAGACCTGGAGAAATTGTAGCAGAACTAGTGATAGATGCACGAGGCCGTTTAGGGGCTGTTTTTCTAAAAACAGCCCCTAAACGGCCTCGTGCTTTTTAATGATATAGTGCTAAGAATCAACTAAAAGTGTGCGGTGTGTTCAGTTTTAGTTGAAGTGATGCAGCCGCTGTAATTATTTGTACGCCTCCAGTTGCTTGAGCCTTACTTCCACAGAAGCTATCCATTCCAGCTGCTGTTCTTTGTCCAGGCCGTGGCGGCTTTGGGCGTCATAGAGATCCTGTTCCTTATGCCAGTTGTTGAAGGCCTCAGAGGCGTATTTGTTCAGATCGGCGGCGCCGCGGTTGCAGGCGTTGGGTAACTCCGCCAGACGTTTCCGCAGCATACGGGCGTGCAGTTCAGTTAAGTCAAAGTGTAGCTGCTCATGGGCCAGCAACATCACAGAGGACTTGTTCCGGCTCCAGGATTCCTTGGGGTTGAAAACCGCTTCTACCTTGAACTTGAGTTTATTGTTCTCGCACTTCACCTTCATCTCCATGTTGGTGGAGGTAAGGGCATGGTGCTGGTTGTCGGGTGCAGGCGTGCCGCCAAAATCATCCCAGGTGAGGCGCTTTTGCACCGTCCAGGGAATTTCGGCGGAGAGGGTTGTCGGTTTAGGTTTGTTTTCCAGAAAAGGGGCAATCAACAGCGCGCTTATCCAGAGGGGTAAAAATGAAAATGACATAGCTGCTTCCGTAACGCAATTGTTCCTGAAAGTAGTTTCCTAACGTCACCTAAGTTACAATATTATCTGGGGCTAAACGAGCGGAATCTAAAAAATAGCAGCACCGCCGCTATGGTTAATCCGGTGAACAAGCCCAGCCAGATGCCTATGGCGCCCATGTCCAGCCAAAAACCCAATGCGTACCCTACCGGCAAGGCAATGAGCCAATAGGAGAACAAGGAAATCATGCTGGGTACTTTCACGTCTTCCAGCCCACGCAAAGCGCCCAGACCCACCACCTGCACCCCGTCAGACAGCTGGAAAACAGCCGCAATGATCAGCAGCTGGGCCGCCAGGGCATGCACCATCTCGTCTTTCACGTAGAGGTGTGGAATCAGGTCTTTGCACAGGATGATGAGCGTGGCGCTGGTGGCCATGAATACAACACCCATGATGAGGCTACTGTAGCCGGCCGTTTTAGTGCCTTCCAGATCGCCGGAGCCGCGTAGTTTGCCCACCCGTATGGTGGCCGCCGCCGAAATACCGCTGGCCATCATGTAGGTAACGGAAGCTATGTTGAGCGCGATCTGGTGCGCCGCCAGTTCCATGGCGCCCACCCAACCAATCATGACCGCCGAGAAACTGAAGGCTCCCATCTCAAAGATCATCTGCAGCGAGATAGGGAACCCGATTTTGAGCATACGGACGATGTGGGTCCAGGAGATGCTCTGAAAACGCAAGTAATGGCGGTAACGGGCAAAACGTGGGGCCATGAACACAAACATCCCCATCATGATGGCCATAATGACCCTGGAGATAAGCGTGGCCCAGGCGGCGCCGTTAAGTCCCAAAGCGGGCATTCCCAATTTCCCGTAGATGAGCACGTAGTTCAGCCCCACGTTAAGCACATTCGCGAAGATGGAGATGTACATAGATTGCTTGGTAAGCGAAAGTCCTTCGGCAAACTGCTTGAACGCCTGAAACACCATGAGCGGCACCATAGACAGAAACAGGATGTTCACGTACGGAATAGCCAGGCGCACCACCTCCTCGGGCTGGTTCAGGTAGGCGATGAGCGGCGAAAGCCCCCAGAACGCCAGAAACAGCAGAACTCCCATGATGGTGTTCAGGAAAAGCCCGTTGAGCAGGACCAGGGCAATGCGCGTGTGGTTTTTGCGGCCATCGGCCCGGGCCACCAGCGGCGTGATGCTGAACGAGATGCCCAACCCAAACACCAGCGTTATGGTGAAGATGCTGTTGCCCAGGGAAGCCGCAGCCAATTGCAGGGTTCCAATACGGCCGGCCATGACGCTGTCTGCCACGCTCACAAGAATGTGCCCCAGTTGACTCAGGACCACCGGATAGGCCAGCCAGAAGGTGTTTTTATAATGTTCGCGGTAAAGGGCGGAGAAAATCACAGGCTTGAAAATTTTAGGAGGCCGCAAAGCTACGGCTATTTTCCCTAATCAAGTACGGACAAATGTCTGCCCCGGTAGTACAGTGTTGCGCACTCCTTTGCGTTTAGGGGCTGTTTTTTCAAAAACAGCCCCTAAACGCAAAGGAAATGATCATGAGACAAATGCTTGAAGCCGAAGGAGAGCGTTCTCCAGCACGTCATCTGGCAGCGCGAACGACATCCGGACGGCGCCGGGCATGCCCATGTTGGTGGCGGGAAGTACTTCCAGCCCCACCTGGTCTTTGAGCGCGGCGGCCCATTCTTCCACCAGCTGAAACGGTGAGGCAGGGTCTTGTGGCCGCAGGCAACGGTCTACTTGCAACGTCACGTAATAGCCCGCGTCTGGCACCGTGAACTGGAGCTTGGGCATCTTTTGGAGAACCGTGGTTACCCGCTCGCGCTTGGCTTCCAGCTCTGTTCTGAACTGCTGCCAAATGCGGTGCCGCTGGCGGATGGCTTCTACGGCTCCCGCCTGCAGAAACGGTGACACCCCAGAGATCCATTTCTGTTGCAGCTCTACCGCTTTTTCCAGAATGGGGAAGGGTGCAATGAGGTAGCCAATCCGCCAGCCAGACATGGCGAAAGACTTAGAGAAACCATTCACTACAGCTACCCTATCGCGCAGACTTTCAAATCGTAAAAAGGAGGGGAGCGGGCCTTTGTATCCCAGGCCGTCATAGATCTCATCTGAGAGTAGGTGAAGGTTGGGAAACTCCTCCAGCAGGGCAGCCACTTGCTGTAATTCCGCCCATGAATATACCTTTCCGGTAGGGTTGCCGGGGTTGGTGAGCAGGAGCAATTTAGTGGCCGGAGTAATTCTGCTCCGCAGCTCTTCCACGTTCAGACGGTATTCTTCCTCGGGGTTGGCCGGCACTGGAACCAGCTTCCCACCGCTCTGCCGAACAAGTTCCGGAAATGCGAACCAATAGGGGGCCGGGGCCACCACCTCGTCGCCGGGCTGCAGCAGGCTGTGCAGGTACAGGTGCAGGGCGTGTTTGGTGCCGTGCGTGATCAAAATTTGCTCAGCGGGAATAGGAACGCCGTCATCTTCCAGGTACCGCTGCGCCAGGGCATACCGCAGTTCCGGCAAGCCTTCGTTGGGCCCGTAGAAGGTCTGGTGCTGGGCCACCGCCTCCTGCATGGCCTCTATGGCTACAGACGGGGTGTGGAAGTGACTAAGGCCCAGGTGCAGCGGTATAATGTCTAGATTCATGTTCTTGAAGTTCGTTTCCTCTACCCAAGATAGTAATCCTGTACGGGTTGGGTGATGCGTTTAGCGGCTCTTTTTCTGAAAACAGGCCAAAACCAGGTTCAAGACTCCACCGGCCGCAGCAGAACATCGGCGAAGCCGTGGCTGGCATCTGTGTACACATCCTGCACGCGGTAGCCGCAGGCCTGCGCCATTTCCTCCACCTGCCGGAGTGAAAATTTATAGGAGTTCTCGGTATGGATGGCTTCCCAGGCTTCAAACTCAAAGGTTTCATTCAGCGCGCCAATGTGCACCTGCTGGGCTTTCCGGCTGATGAGGAAACTGCGCATGGTGCCCTCCAGCGGGTCGTACTCCGCGAAGTGCTGAAACTGGTCCAGGTCAAAATCGGCGTGCAGTTCTTTGTTGATGCGGTGCAGGAGGTTGAGGTTGAAGGCCGAGGTGACCCCGGCGGCATCGGCGTAAGCGCGTCGCATTTTTTCGGGGTCCTTTCTCAGGTCCAGGCCCAGCAGCAGGGAGTCGTGGGGATTCAGGCTCTTTCTGAGGGTACACAGAAATTCCTGGGCCTCCTGCAAATGGAAGTTCCCGATGTTGGAGCCCAGAAACAGGACCACCTTGCGCTGGGGTTTCTCCTGGTTCAGCCAGGCCAGCCCCTGGAAGTACTCGGCGGCCAGCGCCGTAACCGGGAGCTGGGGCCAGCGGTGGTGCAAGTCCTCCAGCAGCAGGTTGAGCTGGTCTTCGGAAATGTCCAGCGGCACGTAGGAGAAATCTACCTTAGAGGCCACCAGTTCTGAGAGCAGAAGCTTGGTCTTGTACGCATCGCCGGCTCCCAGATCCACCAGTTGGAAGGGCGTGGCGGTGTCTATGGCGTACAGGATTTCCTTGCGCTGCCGCGAGAGAATCTGGTGCTCCAGTTTGGTGAGGTAATACTCGGGCAACTCCATGATCTGCTGAAACAGCTGGCTCCCTTTGGCGTCATAAAAGAATCTGGATGAGAGCTTTTTGGGGTTTTGGCTCAAGCCTTGCCTTACATCCTGCGCCAACCCATTGTCGGTGGATACGAGCTGGGGCAATAGGTTTACCAGTGACTTGTTCGTAGTAGGTTGGGTCATAGAATCTTGCTTGCGTTATCTTTTCGCCAGCCTGATGCCGGTGAACTGCCAGCGCTTGTCTGGGTGGAAGAAATTACGGTAGGTGGGCCTGATGTGGCTTTGGGGAGTGGCGCAGGAGCCGCCCCGCAGTACCATCTGGTTCACCATGAATTTACCGTTGTACTCGCCAATGGCGCCCGGCGCTGTCTCAAACCCTGGATACGGAAAATACCCGCTGTAGGTCCATTCCCAGGTGTTGCCCAGCAACTGCGCGGCCGCCGATCCACCGTTGGCCGGCACTGATTGGTACTGCTCGCTTTCCAGAAAATTACCTTGCTCTAAGGAATTGGCGTGCCGCTGGGCCAGCGCCTCCCACTCAAACTCCGTGAGCAACCGGTGCCCAGACCAATTGGCATAGGCCTGCGCTTCATAGAAACTGATATGCGTGACCGGAGCCTGCGGGTCTACAGGCTGGAGGCCGTGCAGCGTGAAGTGCCACCAAGAGCCGTCTTGCTTTACCCAATACAGGGGAGCCTGCCATTGCTGCTGCTGGGCCAGTTGCCAGCCTTCCTCCAGCCAATACGTGAAGTTAGCGTAACCGCCCGCCTCCATGAAGGCCAGATATTCGGCGTTGGTCACGGTTCTTTGGCAGGCTTCAAACTGGGCCAGGTAGACCTGGTGCGGCTGCTGTTCATTGTCAAAGCAGAAGCCGCTGCCCTGGTGCCCAATGGTGTAAAGACCGGCCGGTACGTGCAGCCACTCGTTTAGGGGCTCTTTTTCTGAAATCTGCCCCGAAACGGAAGGCGCTTCCGGCAGGTACGCGGGCAGCAGCGGATTACAGCTCAGGATGTACTTAATGTCGGTGAGCAGAAGTTCCTGGTGCTGTTGTTCGTGTTGCAGGCCCAGTTCCAGAATAGCAGCCACGGTGGGGTTCGCCAGCAGTTCGTCCCGTTGCAAGGCTTCTTCCATGTGGGCGTCTACGTGGCGGCGGTACGCCAGAATGTCTTCCAGCGGCGGACGGGAAAGTGTTCCCCGTTCAGACCGGGCCACGCGGCTGCCCATGCTGTTGTAGTAGGAGTTGAAGAGGAACGCGTACTGCGGGTGAAAGACGCTGTAGCCCGGCAAATGGGGCAAAAGCAGGAAGGTTTCAAAGAACCAGGTGGTGTGCCCCAGGTGCCACTTGGGCGGACTCACGTCTACCATAGGCTGCATGACAGTGTCTTCGGGGGTAAGGGGGGCGCAAAGCTTCTCGGTCTGGTGCCGGATATGCTGGTAACGGGAAAGCAGAGAGGTTTTGCGGTCTGGAGTGGCAGAAAGCATGTGTTTTACGTATTTATACCTTCTAAACTTGATTTAAGAGGAAAGGTTGTACCTTCAAACCCTCTAGCGCGCATTCTATGGCCCTTGTTTTGACTCCATACCACCGGGAACTGATGTTCAAGTTTGACGCCCGCACCTCGCGCGGCGCCATGCAAACACACCAGGCACATTTCCTGCGGTTAAATGACACTCTAAAACCCGCCGTCTGTGGTTGGGGGGAAGCTTCGCCTTTGCCCGGCCTAAGTCCTGAATTTACTACTGATTACAAGGAGCAGATACAGCGTATCTGCGCGGAATTCAACGCGCTACAACTTCAGCGGCACCAGCAGGAGGAGTGGGAATGCTTCTGGCGAAACTACCAAAGCTGGCCTTCCCTGCAATTTGCCTGGGAAACCGCGCTGGTGGATTTGATGCGGGGCGGCAAACGTTCCCTGTACCCTTCTGCGTTCTCCAGCGGGCAGAAAGGCATCAGGATCAACGGCCTCATCTGGATGGGAGATCTGGCCTTCATGCGGGAGCAGATTGAAAAGAAACTGGAGCAGGGCTTTACGTGCATCAAACTCAAGATTGGCGGTCTGGATTTTACCCAGGAACTCAAAATCCTGAAGGAGATAAGGAGCGTGGCGGGGCCAGAGGCGCTGGAGTTGCGCCTAGACGCTAACGGGGCATTCTCAGTGCAGGATGCCGAGGAAAAGCTCCGTCACCTGGCCAAATTCCATATCCATTCGTTGGAGCAACCCATCAAAGCAGGTCAGTTAGAGGCCATGCAGACGCTGTGCGGCGTTTCACCCATTCCCATCGCCCTAGATGAGGAATTAATAGGAGTGACGGGCAAAGAAGCCAAGTGGATGCTGCTGGATAAGATCAGGCCCGCCTATATCATCATCAAGCCTACGCTGGTGGGTGGATTGATCAGTAGCCGCGATTGGATTCAGGTGGCCGAATCGTTGGGGATTGACTGGTGGCTCACTTCGGCGCTGGAATCAAACATTGGGCTAAACGCCATCGCTCAGTTTGCCGCCGATTCAGGAAATCCGCTTCCCCAGGGCTTGGGAACCGGCCAGCTGTACCACAACAACCTGAATTCGCCGCTGGAGATACGGGGCGAAGAGCTTTGGTACAACCCGCAAGAGACCTGGGAGTTACCAAACTAATTAGTGCGTTTAGGGGCTGTTTTTCGAAAAAGAGCCCCTAAACGCACTTTACGTGGCCAGCAGTTGCCGTACCAGCGCCGGAACGCCTACGGTGGCTTTCTCCTGTATGATGGTGAGGTTGCGGTGATGGGTCAGGGCTGGAGTGTTGGGGTCAATGAGGTAGATGGGCGTGTCATGGGGCGCGTAGGAGAGCAGCCCGGCCGCGGGGTACACCTGTAAAGAGGTGCCAATCACCAGCAGATAATCGGCGGTCATGGTTTCCTCGGCGGCCTGCTCAATAAGCGGAACCGCTTCCCCGAACCAGACAATGTTGGGCCGCAATTGTGAGCCTTTCTCGCAGAGGTCGCCCAGTTTCAGTTCCCAGCCTTCCATGGGATAAACCAAATTCTCATCCTGGGTGCTACGGCTCTCAAACAGTTTACCGTGCAGGTGCAGAATGTGCGAGGAGCCGGCCCGCTCGTGCAGGTTGTCTACGTTCTGGGTGATGATGCGCACGTCAAACTTCTGCTCCAGTTCCATCAGCGCTTTGTGGGCTGCGTTGGGTTCTACCCCTTGGGCGCTTTTACGGCGCTGGTTGTAGAACTCCAGCACCAGGGCAGGGTTTTTGCGCCAGCCTTCCGGCGAAGCCACCTCCATCACATCATGCCCTTCCCAAAGGCCGTTGGCGTCCCTAAACGTGGCCAGTCCGCTTTCGGCGCTAATGCCGGCACCGGTCAATACGACTATTTTCTGTTTCATAGCTGCCAATTGTTTCTGATGCTGCTTACGTAGGGTTGCCCGTAAATGCTGCGCTCCGTTTAGGGGCTGTTTTTCCAAAAACAGCCCCTAAACGGAGCGCAGAAGTAGAGGAGAAGGAGCGGTTTAGCTGGCCTTCTTTTTGGTGGCCGTTGTTTTCTTAGCTGTAGCCGCTTTTTTGGTTCCGGTTTCTTTCTTGGCGGCTGCCTTTTTGGCCGGGGCTTTCTTAGCGGCCGGAGCATCTGCCGGGGCTGCTTTTTTCTTGAACCCGCCCCGGGCTGGTTTGTCCGGTGTTTGCTCGGCTAGTTCCAGGCACTGCTCCAGCGTCAGTTCAGAAGGCTCCTGGCCTTTCGGGATTTTCACGTTCTTCTTGCCCACCACAATGTAAGGCCCGAAGCGTCCGTTCAACACCGTCACCTCTGGGTTTTCGGGGAAGGACTTGATCAGTTTCTCGGCATCGGCTTTGCGTTTGGCTTCAATCAGCTCCACGGCTTCGGCCTCCGTTACCAGCAGCGGGTCCAGGTGTTTCGGGAGCGAGTAGAACTTGCTGTTGTGCTGGATGTACGGACCAAACCGCCCGATGGCGGCCTTCATGTCCTTGCCTTCGTACTCACCCACTACCCGAGGTAATTTGAATAATTCCAAGGCTTGCTCCAGGGTGATAGACTCCAGGAACTGACCTTTGCGCAGGCTGGCGTAGGCGGGTTTGGCATCGGTCCCTTCTACCTCTTCGCCCAACTGCACATACGGCCCGAAACGACCCAATTTAGCAATCACTTTCTGGCCTGAGATAGGGTCTACACCCAGTTCCCGCGCGCCGCTTACGGAGGAGCGCTCTACATTGGCACTGGTTTCAATGGTTTGATGGAAGCTTGAGTAGAACTTATCCAGCATCTTGTCCCACTGCTTTTTACCGGCGGCTATCTCATCAAATTCTTCCTCTACCCGGGCGGTGAAGGAATAGTCAATCACACTTTCAAAGTGAGCCACCAGAAAATCGGTCACCACCATGGCGATGTCGGTGGGGAAAAGTTTGGCTTTCTCGGCCCCGGCCATCTCCGTTTTCTTTTGGGTCGCGATCTGGCCGTTCTCCAGGGTTAGGACATTATAGGCTCTTTCCTTGCCTTCTCTATTGTCTTTTTCCACGTAGCCGCGTTTCTGGATAGTGGAGATGGTAGGCGCATAGGTAGACGGACGGCCAATACCCATTTCCTCCAGTTTCTTCACCAAACTGGCTTCTGTGTAGCGTGGGGCAGGTCTGCTGAAGCGCTCGGTGGCCTGCAGGCGCTGCAGGTTCAGGGTCTGGCCTTCCTGTAGCGGGGGCAGCATTCCTTTCACGTCGTCATCGGCGATTTCCTCGTCATCTGTAGACTCGGTGTAGACTTTCAGGAAGCCTTCAAACCGGATCACTTCACCGGTGGCCACCAATTTCTCGGGTTGGCCGCTGATGTTGATGGTAGCGGTGGTTTTCTCAATCTCGGCATCGGCCATTTGGGAAGCGATGGCTCTTTTCCGGATCAGGTCATACAGGCGCTGCTCGTTGCGGTCCGCGCTTACTTGTACCGCCGAAAAATCGGTGGGCCTGATGGATTCGTGTGCTTCCTGCGCCTGCTTGGATTTAGTCTTATAGTTACGCGTCTTTACGTAGTTGTCACCGAAAGACCGGGCAATCTCGGCGGCGGCGGCTGTCATGGCCTCTTGGGAGAGGTTCACGGAGTCGGTACGCATGTAGGAGATCTTACCGGCCTCGTACAGACGCTGGGCCACGGTCATGGTCTGCGCCACCGAGAAAGACAGTTTGCGGCTGGCTTCCTGCTGTAGGGTTGAGGTGGTGAAGGGCGGGGCCGGGCTGCGTTTGGTGGGCTTCTTCTCCAGGCTTTCAATGGCGTAAGCGGCACCAATGCAGCGCTGCAGAAAGTCTTCGGCCTCGGCCTGGGTTTTGAAACGGGTGTTCAGTTCGGCCTCCATGCGTTTGCCGCCGGCGTCAAACTGAGCCACCACTTTATAGGTAGACACCGCTTTATGCCGCTCAATCTCGCGTTCACGCTCCACAACCACCCGCACGGCCACAGACTGCACGCGTCCGGCAGACAGACCGGTCTTAATCTTCTTCCAGAGCACCGGCGACAGCTCAAACCCCACCAGGCGGTCCAGCACGCGGCGGGCCTGTTGCGCATTGACTAAATTGGTGTCAATGCTGCGCGGATTCTCAATGGCGTTCAGGATGGCGTTCTTGGTGATTTCCCGGAACACGATGCGGCGGGTTTTGGCCTCATTCAGGTTCAGGGTCTCAGACAAGTGCCAGGAAATGGCTTCCCCCTCGCGGTCCTCATCCGATGCCAACCAAACCACTTCGGCTTCCTTGGCTAATTTTTTCAGTTGTGAGATCACCTCCCGCTTATCTGGGCTCACCACATAGGTGGGCTTAAAGCCGTTCTTGATGTCTATGGCATTGTTGTCTTTGGGGAGATCGCGCACGTGCCCGAAGCTTGATTTCACAATGAAATCTTTGCCCAGGTACCCTTCAATGGTCTTTGCCTTAGCCGGCGACTCCACAATTACTAAGTTTTTTATCATACAGGAATAGGGGGGGGCTTTGCCCAAATTTTATTCAAAGATGTAGTAATTTTCTGAGAGAATCCAACCACTATCTTTATACACGTTGCTTCAATGGGGTAAAAGAATATACCTTAGGGTGGTAAAAAGGTTTTTTTTAGTATACTTAAGCATGAAGAATCTTTTATTGATGCGGCACGCCACAGCGGCGGAGAAAACTTTTGGACAGACAGACTTTGAACGTGAGATTACCCTTTTTGGCCAACGCAAGGCCGGCGAGGCAGGCCTGTGGTTGAAAAGCCAGTCGTTGGTGCCTGAGCTGGTGCTTTGCAGCTCTGCGGTGCGCACCCGCATGACTTTGGACAGCATGTTAGAGCAGATAAACCAAAAGGTACCCGTGCAACTGGAACGCTCCATCTATTATGGTGCCGAGGCGGAACTTCTGGAGCTGCTGCACGGCGTGGACGATAGCGTAGACACGCTGCTGTTGCTGGGGCATAACCCTACCATTTCCTTTTTCGCATCGGCGTTAGCCCATGAGGAAGTATCTTTCAACCCTGCTACCATCGCGCACCTGCAGTTCATGGGCTACTCTTGGGAAAACCTGCGGGCGGGTACCTGCAAACTTCATTTTCTATACCAGAAGTAGCGGTTGCCGTTTAGCGGCCGTTTTTCTTAAAACAGCCCCAAAACAGGCGGCTGCTCCTGATTAATTTGTAGTTTAGCGCCCCATCAAGCACCCAAGAAAAATATTTATCCATTTCTGTAACCTATGGCAGCAACTATCGTATCGGTCATCAACCAAAAAGGGGGTACTGGTAAAACCACCACTACCATTAACCTGGGAAGCGCCCTGCAGAAACTGGGCAAACGCGTGTTGTTAATCGATCTGGATCCACAAGCTAACCTCTCTTATTCTCTGGGCATCACAGAGCCCTCCTGCACCCTGGCCGATGTATTCACCGGCCAGGCCAAGCTACAGGACTGCCTTCAGGAAAGGAACGGGTTGTATGTGGCCCCCGGCTCCAATGAATTAGTTGATATTGAGATTTCTCTGGTGACCCAGCCGGAGCGGGAACGTTTCTTGCAGCACATGCTGGAGGAAGTGGTTGAGTATGACTATATCCTTATTGACTGCCCGCCCTCTCTGTCTCTGCTTACGGTGAACGCGTTGGCTGCCTCAGACGAGGTGCTGATTCCGTTGCAGATGGAGGTGCTCACGCTGCAGGGGCTGGGCCAGATTCTGAACACGGTGCAACAGATCAAGACAGCGCTGAACCCAAAGTTGCGGGTGAAAGGAATAGTGGTGGTCATGTATGACAAGCGTAGGAAACTTAGTTCTGAGATAGAGGAGTACCTGAAGGAGAACATGGATGAGTACATCTTCCAACAGCGCATCCGGTTAAACGTGAAACTGGCGGAAGCGCCTTCATTTGGCCAGAGCGTGCTGGATTATGACGCTTCTTCTTATGGCGCAAAGGATTACTTGGGATTGGCTAAGGAATTTGTATCACTTGGTTAGCATTGGCGCTACCATACAATTCTTTTTTGTAGTAACTTGCATAGTTTCCTGGTCCGCCAGACACAAAAGATAAAAGATTTAGCAAAGTTTTTTGCTTTAAGAATACGAAAAACGCTCTTCAATCATAGATAAGATGGCTTTAGGTAAGAACTTAAAACTCAACAAAGACAAACTGATTGGGAAGACAGAGGCGGAAGCGCCTGCTGAGCAACCCGCAGCTGCGGCTGCTGCTGCGCCCCCGGCAGCAGAGGCTCTTCCGGCTGAGGAACCGGCCGTTGAGCAACCCACTGCGGAACAGCCTTCGGAGAATCAGGAACCTGTAGTTGAGATTTCTTTGGAAGACGCTCCGGTATCTCCCAAAAAAGCCCGTGCAGAAGGAAAAGATATGGAAAAAAGTGCCCGATCCCAGGCGAGCAAAATAAGCCCAATGGACAACGAGGTAACCGTGAACCATTCACGGAAGAGCAATGCGCCACGTCTGGCAAATGTGACCCAAGACTCTGATTACATCAATGAGCAGCTGAACCGTGTGCTCTACGCATTAGATGCCTTTAAAAAAGGTGACGTATCTGTGCGGCTTACCAAGCAGAACAATGACATCTTCTCAGAGATAGCCGAAGCCTATAACTCCATGGTGGAGATGATTGGTGGCGTAGGGGGCGAAGTGTCCCGTATCTCTAAAGTAGCCGGGGTAGAGGGAAACCTGAAAGCCCGTGCTTCTGCTGAGAGCGCCTCCGGTTTCTGGAAGGATATGATCAACAACATCAACGGCCTGGTAGACTCCATCGCCGTTCCGGTATTGGAGGTAGGCAAGGTATTGAAGAACATCTCCCGGGGTAATCTGGATGAGACGTTTCAGATTCCGGTATCCGGTGACTTCAAAGTCATGGCCGAAACCATTAACCGTACCATTGACAACCTGAACCTGTTTGCCGGTGAGGTAACCCGCGTGGCCCTTGAAGTGGGTACCGAAGGGAAACTGGGCGGACAGGCCTCCGTGCCGAACGTGGCCGGTATCTGGAAAGAACTAACCGATAACGTAAATGCGATGGCCTCCAACCTGACTTCTCAGGTACGGGACATTGCCAAGGTAACCACGGCGGTAGCCCAGGGAAATCTGGACCAGAAAGTAACCGTTGACCTGAAAGGGGAAATGCTCCAGATGAAGGAGAATATTAACCAGATGGTGGACTCCCTCAATATTTTCGGGGATGAGGTAACCCGGGTGGCCCGTGAAGTGGGTACCGAAGGGAAACTGGGCGGACAGGCCAAAGTGCCGAACGTAGGCGGGGTATGGAAAGACCTCACCGACAACGTGAACACCATGGCCAGCAACCTTACCTCTCAGCTGCGCGACATCGCCAACGTGGCGACCGCGGTAGCGAAAGGTGACCTCACGCAGAAAATTACTGTAAATGTGAAGGGTGAGTTGGCCGAGCTGAAGGACAACCTGAACCAGATGGTGGACTCGCTCAACATCTTCGCTGATGAGGTGACCCGTGTAAGCCGTGAAGTAGGAACGGAAGGTATTCTGGGCGGACAGGCGAATGTGCCTAAAGTAGCCGGTATCTGGAAAGAGCTGACCGACAACGTGAACTCCATGGCCTCCAACCTGACGCTGCAAGTAAGAGACATTGCCAACGTGGCAACCGCCGTTGCCCGTGGCGATCTAAGTCAAAAGATTACAGTGAACGTAAACGGTGAGCTGCTTCAGTTGAAGGATAGCTTAAACCAGATGGTGGACTCCCTGAATATCTTCGCCGGTGAGGTAACGCGTGTGGCGCTGGAAGTTGGTACTGAGGGTAAACTAGGCGGTCAGGCCTCTGTGCCGAATGTAGGCGGGGTTTGGAAAGACCTCACTGATAATGTAAACTACATGGCGTCTAATTTGACGCTGCAAGTAAGAGATATTGCAAATGTTGCTACGGCCGTTGCCCGTGGCGACCTGAGCCAGAAAATCACCGTTGGAGTTAAAGGCGAGTTGGCCGAACTGAAGGACAACCTGAACCAGATGGTGGACTCCCTCAATATCTTCGCCGGTGAGGTGACCCGGGTGGCCCGTGAAGTGGGTACCGAAGGAAAACTGGGCGGACAGGCTAGTGTACCTAACGTGGGCGGGGTATGGAAAGACCTCACCGACAACGTGAACTACATGGCATCTAATTTGACGTTGCAGGTGCGCGACATTGCCAACGTGGCGACCGCAGTTGCGAAGGGTGATTTGACCCAGAAGATCACGGTGAACGTGCGCGGCGAATTAGCTGAGCTGAAGGACAACTTGAACCAGATGGTGGACTCGCTCAACATCTTCGCCGGTGAGGTAACTAGAGTGGCCTTGGAGGTAGGAACTGAGGGTAGATTAGGCGGACAGGCTAGTGTGCCTAACGTGGCCGGTACCTGGAAGGCGCTCACCGACAACGTGAACTCCATGGCCTCCAACCTGACGTTGCAGGTACGCGACATCGCCAACGTGGCGACTGCGGTGGCAAGAGGTGACCTGAGCCAGAAAATCACAGTGAATGTAAATGGTGAGCTCCTCCAACTGAAGGACAACCTCAACCAGATGGTGGACTCGCTCAACATCTTCGCCGGCGAGGTAACCCGTGTGGCGAAAGAGGTAGGAACCGAAGGGAAGCTGGGCGGCCAGGCCTCCGTGCCGAATGTGGCCGGTACCTGGAAGGCGCTCACCGACAACGTGAACTCCATGGCCTCCAACCTGACGCTGCAAGTACGCGACATCGCCAACGTGGCGACTGCCGTTGCCCGTGGAGACCTGAGCCAGAAGATCACCGTTGATGTAAAAGGTGAACTCCTCCAGTTGAAGGACAACATCAATCAGATGGTGGACTCGCTGAACATCTTTGCCGGGGAGGTGACCCGCGTGGCCCGTGAGGTGGGTACCGAGGGTATCTTGGGCGGACAGGCGAATGTACCTAACGTGGGCGGGGTTTGGAAAGACCTTACAGAGAACGTGAACTACATGGCCGGTAACCTTACTTCACAGGTACGGGACATTGCCAATGTGGCGACCGCCGTTGCCCGTGGGGACCTGAGCCAGAAAATAACCGTTGATGTAAAAGGCGAGTTGGCCGAGCTGAAGAATAACCTGAACCAGATGGTGGACTCGCTCAACATCTTCGCTGATGAAGTAACAAGAGTTGCTCGTGAAGTGGGAACCGAGGGTAAGCTTGGCGGTCAGGCATCAGTACCAAAAGTACGTGGAACCTGGAAAGAGTTGACCGACAACGTGAACTCCATGGCGTCCAACCTGACACTGCAGGTGCGCGACATCGCCAACGTGGCGACCGCGGTGGCGAAAGGTGATTTAACTCAGAAGATCACGGTGGATGTAAAAGGAGAGCTCCTGGAGCTGAAAAACATCCTGAACCAGATGGTGGACTCCCTGAACATCTTCGCCGGCGAGGTAACCAGAGTGGCCTTGGAAGTAGGTACCGAAGGGAAACTGGGTGGCCAGGCATCCGTGCCGAACGTGGCCGGTACCTGGAAGGCGCTCACTGACAACGTGAACTCTATGGCGTCGAACTTAACCTCTCAAGTGCGTGACATTGCCAATGTGGCAACTGCCGTGGCGAAGGGTGATTTGAGCCAGAAAATGACCGTAAATGTGAAGGGTGAAATCCTTCAACTGAAAGATATATTGAACCAGATGGTGGACTCGCTGAACATCTTTGCCGGCGAGGTAACCAGAGTGGCCCTGGAAGTGGGTACCGAAGGAAAATTAGGTGGTCAGGCTTCTGTACCAAATGTAGGTGGGGTATGGAAAGCATTGACTGACAATGTAAATACCATGGCGTCCAACCTGACACTGCAGGTGCGGGACATCGCCAACGTGGCGACCGCGGTGGCGAAAGGGGACCTTACCCAGAAGATCACGGTGAACGTGCGCGGCGAGTTGGCTGAGCTGAAGGACAACCTGAACCAGATGGTGGACTCCCTGAACATCTTCGCCGGCGAGGTGACCCGCGTGGCGCTTGAGGTGGGTACCGAGGGTAGACTGGGCGGCCAGGCCAAAGTGCCTAATGTGGCGGGTGTTTGGAAAGACCTTACGGATAATGTAAACGTAATGGCCTCTAACCTTACCACACAGGTACGTGGTATTGTGAAAGTAGTAACCGCTGTATCTAAAGGTGACTTAACGCAGAAACTGACACTGCAAGCCAAAGGTGAATTAGCTGACCTGGCTGACACCATCAACAGCATGGTTGAAGACCTGAACCGCTTGGCGGGTGAGGTAAGCCGGGTAGCTAGAGTTGCAGGGGTGGAAGGAAAACTGACGGAACGCGCCACAGTACATGGTGTGAGCGGAAGCTGGAAAGAATTGGTAGATACTTTGAATGACCTATTAGAGTCTATCGTGACGCCGGTTCTGGAAGTATCACGCGTAGTACGTTCTATCTCTGAAGGTGATTTAACCCAAAAAGTAGAGATACACACTGCTGGTGATATTCTAGCTATGTCTAATGCCTTGAACCTGGCGGTAGATAACTTGAATGCCCTATTGGGTGAAATCAATGACTCGTCTTTGATTGTGGGTAGCTCTTCTGAGGAAATGGCGGCCAAAGGATTGGAGATGAGCCGCGTTACAGTAGATGTGGCCTTGGCCATGCAGCAGATGGCGGAAGGTGCGCAAAACCAAGCCTTGAAAACAGACCAGGCCTTTAAACTGATTGAGGAAATCATGAAGGCCACCAAAGAGACGGCAAACAAGGCCGACGTGGTAAACCGTTCTGCGGTAATGGGGGAGGAAACTTCTCAGTTAGGTCTTAAAACAGTAGCCGAGGTGGTGCGTAACATGGAAGAGATTTCTTCTTCTGCCGCGCTCACTGCCAAAACCATTGAAGTTTTAAGTACCCGTAGCCAAGAAATCTCTAAGTCACTTGGGGTGATCACAGACATTGCAGCCCAAACTAACTTGCTGGCCTTGAACGCGGCCATTGAGGCAGCCCGGGCCGGAGAAGCAGGTCGTGGTTTTGCGGTAGTAGCCGAGGAAATCAGGAAATTGGCGGAAGGTTCACGTAAGTCAGCGAGTGAGATTGCCACTCTGGTAGACGATGTGAAGAAAGATACTTCCTCTGCCGCCGCCGCGATTGCCACCATGGAAGGACGCGTATTGAAAGGAAAGAATGCTACGTTTGAAGCATCCGGTGCCTTCAAAAATATTGCAACTTCCAGCGGTGAAACGCTCCGCAGTGCCCAAGATATTCTGGTTTCTACGGAGGTGCAGAAAACCTCCATTGGAGACGTGGTAAAATATGTGGAAGAAGTGGTAGCTATTGCTGAACAGACTGCTTCCGGTACTCAACAGGTGGCTGGAACGGCGAAGCAACTGTCGGCCTCCATGCAAGAACTCACGTCCTCCAGCCAGCGTCTGAATGACATTGCGGATGATCTGCAGGTAAGTATTTCGGCCTTTAAGCTTGTGAATGGGAATATTGTATTCCCTAACCGCAATGCCCGTAAACTGACGGCTGTGCCTCCTGCCCGTAAACGCTCCTATCTAGGAGAGGACTTCACTGATGAGGAGCTAGCTAAGAAATCAACCAGTAAAAAAGTGAATAAAAGTAGAGGACAGGAATAATGGAGCCTCAGAACATCAGAGATAAAAAGGACGTTGCCGTTGAGGAAAAGGTGCATCTCATTGTTTTTAAACTAGGCAATGAAGAATACGGCGTACGGATAGATCAGGTAAAGGAAGTAACCATTACCCCTGAAATAACCCGTATGCCCAAAACACCTTCTTTTATCAAAGGGGTTTCTAATATCAGAGGAGATATTATTGCGATCATGGATCTGGAAGAACGCTTTAAAATTGAGCGTCCTTCCGGATGGCATGCCCAACATACCTATACCCTGGTGATGGAGGCAAAGGAATTCACGATGGGTTTTATTGTCCGGGAAGTTCCGCAGTCTCTTACTCTGCCGGTATCCAGCATTGATAAAGCTCCTTCTTTTATCCAGGATATAAATATTAACGAAAATTTCATTGAGGGAATAGGCAAATATGATGACCGGCTCATTATTGTGCTGGACATCTATAAAATTCTTACCTCAGATGAAATTTCGCAGTTGAAGTCATAGTGCCCAATTTTTGATTTTAAGACCTATGGAAATCACCGATAAAAAAAGAATTCTCATTGTAGATGACTCCTTCTACATGCGCACTATGTTGAAGAACATGCTTCTAGATGCAGGTTATGACGTGGTGGGGGAAGCTCCAGACGGCAAAACCGCTTTGCAGATGGCCAGGGAGAAAGTGCCAGATCTGGTAACACTTGATGTGATTTTGCCAGACAACACTGGTTTAGATGTATTGAAAGGCATCAAGCAAGACAATCCAGATATGAAAGTTGTGATTGTGAGCGCTGTTGGACAGGAGGTCATCATGACAGAAGCTGCCGAATATGGAGCGTTGCATTATATCATCAAACCTTTCTCTGAAGACAAAGTGTTGGAGGCGTTGAGCAACGCTTTCAAGGAAGAAGAATAATTTAAGTAGTACTACGCCACTCCTATACACGTGCAGCAAACGCAGAGAGATAAGATCAGGGTGCTGATTGGGGATACGTCTGTACGCTCCCGGCTGGTGCTTTCAGGCATGATTGATGCCGAGCCTCACTTGGAAGTGATAGACACCGCCAAGTCTAAGGAAGAACTGCTGGATAAAGCATTTTCTGCCAAACCAGATCTTATTGTGGCCCATTATGAACTTACTGTGAGTGGTTCATTGCCACTGTTTGAAACCGTTAATGGAGGAGATTCTTCTATGTTACTCATGGTTTCACAGGAGATGGCTGTGGAAACTTCTTCTTTTCCAAAGAAAGCGGTTGCAGTACGTAGGCCTATAGGTCAAAACTCTTATAGGATTGCTGGAGATTCTGTCAAAGCAAGACTCATGTCTTCTCTCAAAGATTTCCTGATCAAGTATTCTGTCGTCAAAGCTTCTACCAGGAAAAAAAAGGAAGTTCTGACTACCGGTGAGGGGAAACTGCATTATCATCATCTTTGGTCTACAGCCGTTGCAAGAGCAGAGGTACCGCTCAACGTGGTGGTTGTAGGCGCTTCCACGGGTGGTTCCACGGCTATAGAATACCTGGTCAAGGAAATCAATGTTCAGCAACCTACCGTGTTATTAGTAGCGGTACACATGCCTGAGAAATTCACCAAACGCTTGGCAAGGAGATTACAGAAATTAACCTCATGGCGGGTAGAAGAAGGATATGAAGGCATGAAGCTTGCTCCTTATACCGTTGTCATTGCTCCCGGAGGGCAGAACATGCGGGTGTGTAACAGCCCTTTGTTCCCTAATCAGCTTAGTGTGAAACTTGAGCGCTCTAACGACATGGATACGCCTTCTGTAGATGTCTTAATGTTGTCTGCCGCCCAATGTGCCCACGAACAGGTACTTGGAATAATCTTGACCGGTATGGGAACAGATGGGACAGTAGGCGCACAGGAAATAAAGAAAAGAGGAGGCATAGTGATTGCCCAGAATGAAGAGACATCCACCATTTTTGGGATGGCGAAATCTGCCATTGAAAATGGCTACGTACATGGAGTGCTTGCTTTAGGCCAGATCAATTCTATCATAAACCGGTTTGCAGCAAACCGTAGCAGGAACCACATGCTCCAACGCAAAGCTATAGGATGAAGGGAAGAGAGCAGGAATACAGAGAAATATTCATAGCTGAAGCGCTAGAGTACTATGATGCCCTTAGCCGGCATATCAGTGATCTGGAGAAAGCCCCTCAGGATGAGCAGGTATTGGCAGAAATTTTCAGGCTTTTGCACAACCTGAAAGCAAACGCCAAAGCCATTGGTTTTATAACGATTGCGGATGTGTCACATAAGCTGGAAACGGCTTTTGGCATGATTCGGAACAAGGAGCTGAACTTCAGTGATGAAGTGGTAACCGTTCTCTTTGATGGGATAGACATGTTGGGTGAGCTTATCACCAGCATTGACAGTCCTAAAGAAGTAGAACCCAGCCCCGCGTTGCTCCGGAATCTGGACATCATTATTAACTCACTCTCAGATAATTCTGCTGAACTGTCAAAGGTTCAGAAATACTATAACTCCAAAAACCTGTCGCTCTCTGATCTGATTTACATTCAGATCAAGAAGCTGGACCACCTGTTGAATCTGGTGGGAGAGTTGATTATTGACCGTGACCGCATCTTCTCTATTAGTAAGGAACTGGACAATGACGATCTCAAGAACGTAAGTGCCCACCTATACCGCATCACTGAGGAGCTGCAGTATAGTGTCATGGATGCCCGATTGGTAAACGTGGGTTCGCTGTTTAATAAGTTTCCGCGTATAGTGCGGGACATAGCAGTGGCGGAGAGTAAGGAGATCAACCTTGACATCATTGGGCAAGACATTCAAATAGACCGGAATATCCTGCAGATCATCACAGACTCTCTGTTACACCTCATGCGTAATGCCATCTCCCATGGTATTGAGAAAGCCGATGTTCGGAAGAAAGCGAAAAAGTCGCCGCAAGGAAACATCACTCTGTCTGCGCAGAATGACCGTGATACGGTAATTCTGCGTTTGATTGATGACGGAAAAGGAATAGACCAGCAAGAGGTGAAGCGCGCCATTGTGCAACGGGGCTTCCTTTCTGCCGATGCCGTGAATGACCTAAGGGAAACCGAGGTGCTGTCTTACCTGTTTGAACCGGGTTTTTCCCTAGCCAAGGAAGTGACCGAAGTCTCTGGACGAGGGGTAGGGCTAGATGTAGTGAAGAATGCCATAGACTCTATAGGCGGACGCATACGGGTGGATTCTAAGAAAGGAGAGGGAACCACATTTACGCTCTTCCTGCCAACGTCCATCGCCGTAAAAGGAGCTTTGCTCTGCCAGGTTGAGGAAAATTTTTACGCAATTCCGCTCATGCACACAGATTCAGTGGTTGCTTTGCCTACTGCTGAACTACATGAGGTCGGCGATTTGCTGGTGGCTGACATCAACAGTGAAACCATTACCATTGTCTCGCTAAAAGAGCTGTTTAACACAGACATTAGTGAGTACAGCGTAAGGAAGAATGATTTGGAAAGTGATGTGCAGAACATCATCATTGTGACCTACAACAACCGGAAACTAGGCCTGATTGTAGACAAGCTCCTGCGCCAGCAGGATATTGTGATCAAGGCCCTGAGCAGACCGGTGAACACGATAGAAATTTACGCGGGGGTAACCCTCTTGGGGTCAGGCAAAGTCTGTCTGGTACTGGATGTGGCCGCCATTACCCGCTATTTTATTGCCAGAAGGTAAATCCTGACGGAACAAAGACATTGTATAAAGCCTGATTCATGGAGCTTCAAGTAAATGAACTAGAGCGGGATATCATCAAAGAAATCCTGAATATAGGATTGGCCAGGGCGGCTGACTCTTTTGCTGCCATTGCCAAAGACCGTGTACTTTTGAAAGTGCCAGACCTGCAGTTGATGGAGGCGGAGGAGCTTCTTAAAATTGTAAGAGCTTACGAGAATTCCCATACTATCATCCAGTCAGATATCAAAGGTGAATTGAACGGCTCCACCCTCATGCTTTTCTCAGAGAGGCACGTGGAGCAACTTTCTTCCGTTTGCCTTGGCATGTCTGTGAAAGGAAACGAGCCTTTGACTGAAATGCAGGAGTCACTGCTGTTGGAGGTTAGCAACATCATTACCGGGGCCTTAGTCACGCAATTGGCCAATATTCTGAAGTCCAGCATCTACGGTTCTCCGCCCGTTGCCCCTAAGCATGACATTGCCGAGTCTTTGAAAGACATCTTCACGGACCACCCGCTGTTTCAGCCTTTAGTTTTTACGGTCATCACCCAATTTACCAATAACTCTAAAATGGTGGAATTGCCTTTGCTCTTGTTCTTTGACACCTCCACGTTTATTAAAATTTTGGAAATTATCCGCTCCTATAACTTCCTCACCAAATAGTTTATACTTTCTTTACAGGCAAAAGAAAGGTGTTTCAAATCGTTTTTGCTTGGATTAGAGGCCATTATTGCGTTTAGGGGCTGTTTTTGAAAAAACAGCCCCTAAACGCAATAATGGCCTCTGGCTTTCCATTCCAGTATCTTTTTTGTTGTTTTGCGCGTCTGAATTAAAAAAAGATTAAAGATTAGCCTATGGACGCTTTAGGGAGACATATTCTGGTGGAGTTTTACAATTGTTCACCTGAGTTGATGAATGATGTGGTACACATTGAGAACAGCATGGTAGCGGCCGCTGAAACGGCTGGGGCCACGGTCATCAACAGTACTTTCCACCACTTTTCTCCCTATGGTGTGTCTGGGGTGGTTGTGATCCAGGAGAGCCATCTAGCTATCCATACCTGGCCAGAATTTGGGTATGCGGCCGTTGACCTGTTCACCTGCGGTGACTCCGTAGATCCTTGGATTTCCTATAATTACTTAAAAGAAGCATTTGAGGCCAGCCACGGTTCCTCAATGGAGTGTCTGCGTGGGCAGCAAAGTCTCCTGCAGCGCACCGACTTCACGGTAGAAGCCCGCGATTCAGGTCAGGCTATAACGCCTATTCCGCGCATTACCCGCGATGTGTGGTTCACAGAGCGTGATGAGAACATTGCACTTTCTTTAAAGCATACTGGTAATCAACTGTACAAAAAACAGTCGCCTTACCAAAAGGTGGAGGTATTTGAGACCTTGGCGTATGGCAACATGCTTACCTTAGACGGTATGGTCATGTGTACCCAGAAAGATGAGTACGTCTACCATGAAATGATTACCCACGTGCCAGTATTCAGCCACGGAAACGTGAAGCGTGCATTGGTCATTGGCGGCGGCGACGGCGGTACCGTGCGTGAGTTGCTGAGACATGAGGGGATTGAGGAGGTAGTATTGGTAGAGATTGACGAGTTAGTGATAGAAGCCTGCAAAGCGCATTTACCTGAAACCGCCAGCGCTTTTGACCACCCAAGATTAAAGCTCCTCATAGAAGACGGGATCAAGTACATTCAGGAATGCGCAGATGCAGCCTTTGATCTGATCATTGTGGACTCTGCAGATCCGGTTGGTCCGGGTGAGGGGCTGTTCACGGCTGAGTTTTATTCCCAGGTGTACCGCTGCCTGACGCCGGAAGGGGTTATGATCACGCAGAGTGAGTCGCCTAGATTCAACACCAAGGTATTCGTAGAAATTTTTGATACCTACAAAGGAATCTTCGGGCAGGAGAAAGTGCATTGCTATTTAGCCGCTATTCCAACTTATCCTACCGGTACCTGGAGTTTCTCTTTCTGCTCCAAAGGAAATGTGCTTCCAAAACAATTTAACGCAGAAGCCGCCGCCGCCTTCTCCCGTACCCAGGGACTCAGATACTACAATGAAGACATTCATGTGGCCGCCTTTGCTTTACCTAACTTCGTAAAAGACTTACTTTCCTCTAAAGCTTAATTTTATGAGTATAAACATGCCTACCATGTGTGACTCTAAACATGCTAAAATTGCTTCTTTTGACCAGAACGGTGTAGGAGAGGTAGGAAGCGGTTTGTTTGGCCTTCCGTTTACAGAGGAAGAATCTGAAGTAGTCATTTTCCCTATTCCGTGGGAAGTGACGGTGTCTTACAATGCTGGTACAGCCCAGGGACCTGCCGCGGTGCGGGATGCGTCTCCCCAACTAGACCTTTTTGACCCGGAACTCCCTAACGCCTGGCACTTGGGCATTCATATGCCTACCGTTCCGAAAAACTGGGCCCATGAAAGCGAACGGCTTCGGGAGAAAACAGAAGCATACATTGAGTGGCTGGAAGGCGGCTGCCAGGGAGAAGGCAATCAATTTGATGCTACTTTGGCCGAGGTGAACAAAAAAGGAGAGGAGCTGCTGCAATGGTCTAAACAGGAAACTCTTGCTCTTCTGGAGAAAGGTAAATTAGTAGGGGTGTTGGGTGGTGACCACAGCACACCGCTAGGCTTTATGCACGCTTTAGCCGAGAAGCATGAAGAATACGGTATTTTACAGGTAGACGCGCACGCTGATTTGCGTGATGCCTATGAAGGCTTTACCTATTCCCATGCCTCCATTATGTTCAATGCCCTCAAACTTCCACAGGTAAAGAAACTAGTGCAGGTAGGCATTAGAGATCTTTGCCAGGCAGAGGCGGAGTTGGTGGACCAGTCCAATGGCCGTATCACTACGTTCTATGACAGCAAGATCAAAACCAAGCTGTATGAAGGGAATTCCTGGCGCAAGCAGTGCAAGAAGATTATTGCTCAGCTTCCGCAGAAAGTTTACATCAGCTTTGACATTGACGGACTAGATCCTAAATTGTGCCCCGGCACCGGTACTCCGGTACCAGGAGGATTTGAGTTTGAGGAAGCCGTTTACCTGATTAAAGCGTTGGTGAAATCTGGCCGGGAGATCATTGGTTTTGACCTTTGTGAGGTAGCACCCGGAGACAGTGAGTGGAATGGTAACGTTGGGGCTCGGCTCCTGTACAAGCTTTGCAACTGGATGGCCGTCTCCCAAAAAAGACTTGAAGCAGCAAACTAACCACTTATTCATAGATCAAATATGGGTTTTATCCTTAAGATCATCATCACAGGTATAGTAGCTATTATCCTGACCAAGTTCTTCCCGGGCGTTACTATAGACGGCGTTGTCAGCGGTATCTTGCTGGCGTTGGTACTGGCGTTGCTGAACGCGGTTGTCCGTCCTATTCTGGTTTTCCTGACGGTGCCTATCACCTTTTTCACCTTGGGGTTGTTCCTGTTGGTCATTAATGCCATTATTCTTTACCTGGCAGATTATATTCTGGATGGAGTGGAAGTGAGTGGTTTCATTACGGCAGTGCTTTATAGCCTGGCGCTTGCGGTTGCCACTTATATTATAGACAAGATTGTAGGATAAACCTTCGTTTAATTCTTACTTTCAATAGCCCGGAAGCTTTTCCGGGCTATTCTTGTTTATAGGCAGCAGGCAAAAGGATAAGATGCGTTTTTACCGTATTTTTGTAAAAAGAGCACTTAAATGGAAGTAAGGGAAGCACGGGAGGTTCTGAAACTTTATTTCGGGTATGACCAGTTCAGGCCGGGGCAGGAGGATATCATTCAGAATGTATTGTCTAAGCGGGACACAGTTGTCCTGATGCCGACCGGAGGCGGGAAATCTGTCTGCTATCAAGTACCTGGTTTAGTGATGCCGGGGCTTACGGTAGTGGTATCGCCGCTTATTGCCTTGATGAAGGATCAGGTGGAAGCATTGCTGGCAAATGGGGTAAACGCGGGCTACTTAAACAGCTCACAGTCTACCAAAGAACAGCAGTTGATTGAGCAACAGTGTTTAGATGGCAGACTTAAAATGTTGTACGTGTCTCCTGAGAAACTGCTGTCGGCGGGTTTCTTTTCCTTTCTGAAGCGGTTGCAGATCAATCTCTTCGCCATAGACGAGGCACACTGTATCTCGGCGTGGGGACATGACTTCCGCCCGGAGTATTTACAGCTCAAGAACCTCAAGTTACAGTTCCCAGAGGTACCCATTATTGCGCTTACCGCTACGGCAGACCGCCTGACCCAGCGCGATATCCTGACGCAGCTGTATCTGCAGGACCCTAAGGTGTTCATCTCTTCTTTTGACCGGCCTAACATCCACTTACAGGTGCAACCGGGGCAGAAACGGATGGAAGCCATTCTTGATTTTTTGGAAGATCGGCCTTTCCAGCCGGGTATTATTTACTGTTTAAGCCGAAAAGCCACCGAGTCTCTTGCTGCCAAACTGAAAGAAAAAGGCTATAACGCCGATTATTACCATGCCGGTCTTTCAGCTGCTGCGCGTGAACAGGTGCAGGAAAAGTTCCTGCAGGACAATATCCAGATCATGTGTGCCACCATCGCGTTTGGGATGGGGATTGACAAGTCCAATGTGCGTTGGGTGATTCATTACAACCTACCTAAAAACCTGGAGAGCTACTACCAGGAGATTGGAAGGGGAGGGCGCGATGGGGCCTCTGCGGAAGCTTTACTCTTCTATAGCCTCGCTGATGTCATGACCTTGCGCGACATCATCATGCAGGGGGAGAACAGCAAAGAGCAGGCACTTTCCATTGCCAAGTTGGACCGTATGCAGCAGTTTGCGGAGAGCACCAGTTGCCGCCGCAAGACCCTGATGCACTACTTTGGTGAGGAGTACAACAAGGACTGCGGCCACTGCGACATCTGCGACAACCCACCCACCTCGTTTAATGGCACAGAGTATGCCCAGAAAATCCTGTCGGCGGTGGCTCGTACCAAAGAAACCATCCCTTCTGCCCAGGTAGTGGACATACTGCGGGGCTCCCGCAACCAACAGAGCCTGGCCAAGGGATATGACCAATTGAAAACTTTCGGGGCTGGACGGGACGTGCCTGCCATGGAGTGGCAACGGTACATCCATCAGTTGATCAACCAAGGTATCTTGGAAGTGGCGTATGATGAACATGGTGCACTCAAATTAACGAATGCGAGCCAAGAGGTGCTGTTTAAAGGGCGAAAGGTGGAGTTGGTTAAATTCCAACCGCCGGTAGCAAAGGAAGAAAAAGAAAAGCGGCAGAAGAAATCCAGAAGCGGGGTAGAGACCGCTTTGTTTGAACACCTGCGGCAATTGAGGAAGCAACTGGCTACGGAGCGGAACCTTCCGCCTTATGTGGTTTTCACAGACAATACGCTACAGGAGATTGTAGAGCAGCGGCCCACTAACCGTCCGGCTTTTCTGGCAATTTCTGGGGTGGCACAGGCTAAGTATGAACAGTACGGAGAGATTTTCATCAACGCCATCCTGAGTTTTCTGGCCCAGCAAGCTGAACAGCAGCAGGCCCGCCTGAAAGGTACCACCCACTTAGTCACCTATGAAATGATCCGGCAGGGAAAAACGCTGGAAGAGATTTCGGAGCAAAGGCAAGTGCAACTGAATACTGTCTACTCCCACCTTGCCACCTTGTATCAGCAAGGGTATGATGTGGAGCTGAAGCCGTACCTGTCTGACTGGGAGTACAGCCGCGTACGCGAAGGAATTCTTAAAACAAACCAGACTGCGGCGCTCAAACCTATTTTTGAGTATCTGGAGGGTGAAATAGATTACCTTAAAATCAGGTTAGGTATTGGGCGTTTTAACAAAGAGAACAGCCAGGGGAGCTGACGTTTTATGCTGCTATAGTTAAGGCTAATTTCCAGAAAAAGAGCCCCTAAACGCCCAGAGTTGTGAAACTAGGCGCTTAGGGGCTCTTCTTATTCCTAATCTATACTGTCTATCTACTTGAGCGCGATTGGGTCTGGCTTTCCGTCCGGGTCTGCGGTGACGGTTCCCTGGGAGCGGAGGTTGCCCCCGGAGAGGGCGAGCAGGCCGGCCACGTGCGGGGCGGCGTAGGAGGTGCCGCTGCCGGTGGCGTAGCCCGAGCCCTTCCAGGTGGTCCTCACGTTCGTTCCGGGGGCGGCGTAGCGCACGGAGGCCCCGAAGTTGGAGGTGGGGCTGAACTTGCCGTTGCTGTCCATGTTGGAGACCACGTACACGTTGGGGGCCACCACGCGGGCGGGGGAGTCGGCCTTGCAGTCCACGTAGGAGTTGCCGGCGGCCACCACCACGAACATGCCCTTGGCGGCGGTCTTCTTCACCAGGTCGTCGAGCATGGTGGAGCCGTCCACCCTGAGGCTCATGTTGACCACGTCGCCCGCCTTGCCGTTCTGGTAGGCGTAGTTGAGGGCCGAGTAGATGCGGGTGAGCGTGCCGGCGCCCTTGTCGTCGAATACCCTGAGAGCCACGATGGTGGCGTTGGCCGCCACGCCCACCACGCCCAGGCCGTTGTCCTTGGCCCCGATCACCCCGGCCACGCCGGTGCCGTGGCCGTAGCCGTCCTCCCAGGAGCTAACCCCGGAGATGAAGGACTTGCTGCGCGCCTTGTCCACGTTCAGGTCGGGGTGGGAGGACTGCACGCCCGAGTCGATCACCCACACCGTCTTGCCCGTGCCGTCGCCGTAGCCCACCCGCGCCACGCCCCACGGGATCTCCTGCGTGGAGCTGGTCGTGCTGGTCGCGGAGGTAGAAGACGGTGTGGCTTTCCCCAGCAGGACAGCCTGCTCAGGCTCCACGTAGGCCACGCTTTCGTCTTGTCTCAGCTGCTGGACCTCGTCTTTGGAAAGGTTTCCGGTGAAGCCGCTGGCGCTATTGCCGTTGAACAGTTCGCTTACCCGGCTCCGGCTGATGCCTAATCTCTGCATAAGCCGCTCCCGGCGCTCCTGGGTAGAACTCAGGTTGCCGTCCTTCATCACCACGATGTACTTGCCGTCAACGGCGTTGGACACGGCGGCGGGCGCCATGGGCGCGGTGGCCGTCTCCTCCAGGAGCTCGTCTTTCTGGCAGCCCGCCATGGAGAACACGGAGGCCAGGGCGAAGAAGGAGACCGCTTTTTTGAAGTTGTTGGATTTCATAGTCCAGATTTTATTGGTTAGTAAAAATTCATTCATAGGATCAATGCAATTGGATTCCAGCAGGTGTCTGTGTTGCCGCTGCATAAGCCAAATGTAATGAATAATACAAAAAACTAGCAAGCTGATGGATAAAATAATTGCTTGATATGAAACCCGTTATATAGAACTATATAAATGTATAAGTAAGATAATGTTCAAGTACAAGATTGATAAAACACTTCAGATTTGAGAGTAGTATTAGCTTTTATGCCTTTTCAAGCAAAAAAAGAAAATATCATTGCCAAAATAATTAGTGGTTTGCTAAAGAATTAGTACTTTTACTAAGTCAAAAAATCAACAGATAATTTTATGCTGAGCACTAATCTGAAATATCTAAGAAAGCAATCCAATCTAACCCAGGTACAACTGGCTGAGAAGCTGGAGATAAAGAGATCTTTGATTGGTGCCTATGAAGAGGGGCGGGCGGAGCCTAAACTGGCTACACTTATGAAAATGGCGCAGGTGTTCAAACTGTCTGTGGATGAGTTGATCAACCCAGATCTTCCCAACCTTTCCAAAGCAGCAGGAACCAGCCGTCAGCCTAACGTAAAGGTGCTCTCTATTACCGTAGATAGCCAGAACCGTGAGAATATTGAACTAGTCCCTTATAAGGCCAGTGCCGGTTACCTGAATGGCTACGCCGATCCTGAGTTCATGGAAGAGTTGCCTAAATTCAGGTTACCCATGATTCAGAGCCCCGGCACCTACCGCGCCTTTGAGATCAAGGGTGATTCCATGCTGCCCATCCCGTCAGGTACTGTCATTGTAGGGCGGTATGTGGAGAATTGGCAGGAAATCAAAGACGGTACTCCGTGTATTGTGGTGAGCCTGCAGGAAGGGATTGTCTTCAAGCGCATCTATCACCAACAGAAGCAGACCGCTTTGCGCCTGCATTCAGACAACCCAATCTATGAACCATATGAAGTGCCTTTGGAAGATGTAGTGGAGCTGTGGGAAGCCAAAGCTTATATTAGTACTACATTCCCTATGGCTGAAATTTCTCTGGATAAACTTACTTCATTGGTTTTGGATCTTCAGCAGGAAGTGAAGAAATTGAAGACTTCTAGATAATAGACTTCTTCGTCATGCTGCCGTTTCGGGGCCGTTTTTTCAAAAACAGCCCCTAAACGGCAGAACTGTTTTTAGATCAGCAGCAGAAGAATAACCCAGCAAGCAGGGGTGCGTATTTATTCCTAAATATAACGCTATCTCCATGATCAAAGTGATTCCTGCCTCAGACCGCCACCATTCCGCCCATGGCTGGTTAGACTCTTACTTTCTGTTTTCCTTCGCAGATTATTATGATTTAAACAATGTGCAGTGGGGACCCCTGCGGGTTTTTAATGACGACTACATCCAGGGCAACAGCGGGTTCCCAGAGCATGCGCACAGTGAAATGGAGATAGTCACCATTGTGTTGGAAGGAGAGGTAACCCACACTGACAGCCTGGGCAACAACACCGTGATCAAGGCAGGAGAAGTGCAGCGCATGACCGCTGGTACGGGAATCAGGCACTCAGAGCACAACCATTCAGACAAAGACCTGCATTTATACCAATTGTGGTTTCTGAGTAATAAAAAAGGATTAGCGCCCAGTTATGAGCAGAAAGCCATTGATTACACCGGGGAGAAAAATGAGTTGATTCCGTTGGTAACGGGGCAGAGAGTACTGGAGGATGTTCTGTATATGAATTCAAACTCTACGGTGTACCATGCCAACCTCAGAGATGGCAAAGAGATTGATTTCAAGACTTTCCCTATCCGGAAGAGCCTCCTGTACGTTACGTCCGGGGAGTTGTTCGTCAATGGAATGCAGGTGCAGAAAAATGACCAGGTACGAACTGCCGATGTAGATGCCTTACGCATTAAAGCCACCGCCGACAGCTCTTTTATTCTGATAGATTTACCAGGAGTGGAGGCTAATTTTTAGATACATCTATTTCCTTAAGAACATTACAAGAAGGCGCTCCAGCAAAGGGCGCCTTCTTGTTTTAGGCATCTACGAGATTTACCTAGAGGGTAAGAGACAACTCTATATTCTTTAGAGGTTAAGCCTTTAGAACTTGATCTACAGCTCTTTCTTAATATAAAGATATTAAAATATTTATTTTACTGAGTATATAAGTATTGGATTTTAATGATAAAATTAAAGGGGTAAATACGTAAAAATCATTATAAAAATTTAATAGAATGCTGTTACTTAATTTATTAGGCACGTATAACTCCAATGTTACTACTTTTTAAAATATTATTTTTAAAAGACTATGAAAAAGAAATGGATATCACTCATGATGGCCCCAGTATTTGTGGCTAGTTTATCATTGGCATCTTGTGATGATGACGACGACGCAACTGCAAGACCATCAGGAACTACTGGTACTACTGGCACAACGGGTACTACTGGCACAACGGGTACTACTGGCACAACCGGAACTACGGGTACAACCGGAACTACAGGTACAACTGGAACAACCGGAACCACAGGTACAACCGGAACCACAGGTACAACCGGTACTACAGGTACAACCGGAACCACAGGTACAACCGGTACTACAGGTACAACCGGTACTACAGGTACAACCGGTACTACAGGTACAACGGGTACAACCGGTACAACTGGAACCACAGGTACAACCGGAACTACAGGTACAACTGGTACAACCGGAACTACAGGTACAACCGGAACAACTGGAACTACAGGTACAACCGGAA